>CAVZIP010000001.1:0-1139655 GCA_963775475.1 uncultured Solirubrobacterales bacterium
TGCTGAACCTTGTCGCGGTCCTGCGAGCGCTCGACGAAGACGTGGGCGACGGCGAAGGCGTCGTCGAGCGTCAGCGAGGGGTCGTGGCCACCGGAGCGAACCTCCTCGGCCCAGATCTTCCGCGGCAGGTCGAGCATCAGCCCGCAGCCGTCGCCCT
Organism: uncultured Solirubrobacterales bacterium; assembly: GCA_963775475.1. Taxonomy (GTDB): domain Bacteria; phylum Actinomycetota; class Thermoleophilia; order Solirubrobacterales; family 70-9; genus VAYN01. The sequence goes on from CAVZIP010000001.1 coordinate 158, forward strand.
CGCCGTCGACGTTGCCGGCGCGGTGGAGCATCTTCTGCAGGGCGGGGATCGCCAACTCGATCGGCACGTGGCTCGGCGTCGCGTCCTTGCGCACCGAGGCGTAGATCGCGCAGGCGTCCTTGTCCTCGACGCTCGGCGGCGAAACCAGCGGCCTGTAGGGCAGCTCAGGCGAGTAGCGCTTGACGCTCGCGCCGTTGGACTGGTGCTTCGACATCTGACCTCCCGGTTTCCGCACCTTCTCCGAGCGGGCGCGCGACGGGTTGACGGGCCGGAGAATTATAGGGGCAGATTCAACCCCAGGACATCGGCTCGTATCCACCCTCGGGCTGGACGCCGATCAGCATCGCCGTGACAGGAGCGTCGGAGCGGTTGAGGATCGTCCGGCTCGCGGGGGGATCGATCGAGGCGAAGGTGCCGGCCGGCGCCGGATGGTCCTCGCCGTCGAGCCGCAGCACCGCCTCCCCTTCGAGGATCGCGTAGAGCTCGACCTGGCCGCTCTCGTTCTCGTCGTGCTCGGGCATTTCGCCACCCGGCTCGATCTCGACCAGGTTGAAGCCGAAGGCCGAGGTGCCGAGCGCCTTGCGGGCCAGCTTCCAGGTGCAGTCGCCCGAGCCCTCCATCGACTCGAACTCGTCGCGGTGCTTGATCGAGTAGTCGCCTGCCATCGCCTTCCTCCGTTCGCTCGGGATCCTCGTGCGACCATACATCCGCTTCGCCAACCGGGAAAGGAAGCAGGATGAACGATCCAGGGAAGGACTCCGAGGAGGCGCTGACCGCGGCGATCGGCCACTACAACGACGCCTGGAACGCCCACGACCTCGACGCGATCATGGCCATGCACGCGCCCGACATGGTCTTCGAGAACCACACCGCCGGCGAGTCGGCGACGGGCGAGGACGCCCGCGCCCACATCGGCTCGATCTTCGAGAGCTGGCCCGATATCGAGTTCACGACCCGTCGCCTCTACGTGCGCGAGGGCCTGGTCGTCCAGGAATGGACCGCCGGCGCGACCCACGCGAAGACGATGCGGCGGGGCGACCTCAGCGCCGAGCCGACCGGCAAGCGGGTCGAGTGGGACGGCCTCGACGTGATCCCCTTCGAGAACGGCCTCGTCAAGCGCAAGGACGTCTACTCCGACAGCGTCTCGATTTTGCGCCAGGTCGGTCTGATCGAGTGATCGCCCTGTGCCTTAGCCCCGCTATGCGGGGCTAAGGCACACCTCAGCGGCTCCAGTCCGGTTCGTAACCGCCCTTGACCAGCGTCTTCACCTTGCCGCCGCTGTAGGGAATGGTCGCCACCCGGTGGTTGGGGCCGGGTTCGAAGCCACCGGTGAAGCCCAGTACCGTGGTGCCATCGCTGGATAGAGCCGTCCCGACGAAGCCCTGCTCCCCGACTTTGTCGAGCGGGCGCTGGGCGCCGGTTCGGGGGTTGACGGTGACGGCGTAGCTGGTGTCCTGGCCAACGAACTCGGCCAGCAGGCGATTGCCGTTTTCCGACCATGCGGTTGGGACCAGGCCCAGCAGCAGTGGGCCGACCTGGGTGCGGGTCAGGCGTTTGACCCCTTTGCCGTTCGGGTTGATCAGGAAGAGCTCGTTCTTGGGGCCGTATTTGCGCTGTTTGGCGCCGAGCTGCTTGACGAAGACGATCCGATCGTCCGGGCCCCAGAGCGGAGCCTGGGACTTGCCGTCCTTGGTGATCTGGACCGGTTTGCCACCGCCGATCGAGGCGGTGTAGACGTCGCTCTTGGCCGGGAAGCTTTCGCTGCTGGCCTGCGAGTAGGCGATTTCGGTGCCGCCTGGCGAGAAGCTGACGCCGCTGAAGTAGCCGCTGGCGACCGTGCGCAGCAGGGTGCCGCTGGTGACGTCGAGCAGGACCAGCTTGCGCTTGCCGAGCTCAGGGCCGCGCACGGCCGCGATCAGTTTCGAGTCGGGCGAGAAGGTCAGAGAGGAGCTGTCCTGCAAGCCGGTCAGAACCCCCTGCGAACCGCCGCCGGCCGCCGCGGCCAGCCTGAGTTCGCGCTTGCCGTCAGGGCGTTCGCGCTCGTAGGCGATCACGTTGCCGTCGGGCGAGACCGTTGGGTTCGACCCGGTCCCCACTTTGAAGGCGCCGCCGCCGTTGTCGTTGGCGGCGAAGACGGCCGGGTGGAACGGATTCTTGACGTAGGTCAGCGTCGCCTGGGCGGCAACTGGGAGCGCGAGCAGCGCAGTGGCGGCGACGAGCGCCGCGAGCAGGGAGAACTTCGACAGGCTTGGCATGGCGCGATGCTAGCCACGGCATCGGCCATCGCGGCACTCGCCTTTGACCGAAATATCGATGCACAGGACGAACGCCGCCGGCGCGGGCTCAGCCCGGCCCGACGATCGCGGCGGCGAGGAGCCCGCCGCTGACCCCGACGAAGGAGACAACCGCGAGTAGGCGATACCAAGCCCGCCCGTCCACGTCGGGATCGAAGGCGAGCGGGACGAAGAGGAAGGGGTTGACGACGGTGCCGAAGACGAGGGCGACGGCGATCGCGGTCGGCAGGTCGGGGACGGCGAGGCCGACGGCGATCAGGATCAGGCCCATCATCACGTAGTCGAGGTGGACCTGGCGGACTCGCTGCGGGGCGACGATGCCGATCCGTCGCAGCCAGTCCGGCTTCTCGTCGCGCACCACCATCGCCCAGCCCAGCAGCCCGCCCAGCGCCAGCTCGATCAGGCCGATGCGGACGACCCAGTCCATCTCAGAGCTCCGGGACGTCGGCGCCGAGCGGGGCGAACGGCAGGCGGCGGACGGGGGCCCAGCCGGCGCAGCGCTCCTCCAGCGCGGCGGCGACGTTGCCGGCGTCCTGCCAGGTGGTCCAGACGAGGACGGTCGGCCCGGCGCCGGAGATCGTCGCCCCCAGAGCCCCGAGCTCGGCTGCCGCGTCGACGAGCTCCATCGAGCGCGGGTAGAGATCGCGCCGCCGCGGCTGGTGGATGCTGTCGCGGAGGCCGCGGGCGACGAGGTCGAGGTCGGCGCTGCGCAGGCCGAGCACCAGCAGCGCCGCGGCGGAGACGTTGGCGACCGCGTCGGCGAGCGGGACCTCGGCCGGGATCGCCTCGCGGGCGAGCTCGGTCGAGACCTCCTCGGGCGGGATCACGACGATGCCCTCCAGCCCCTCCGGCGGGTCGAAGCGAGCGGCGAGCGGCGCCCCGCCGGAGTCGGCGCCGCAGACCACGAAGCCGCCGTAGATCGCCGCGGCGACGTTGTCGGGATGGCCCTCCAGCTCGGTCGCCCGCGCCAGCATCCCCTCTTTGGAGAGCGCCAGCTCGAAGAGGTGGTCGGCCGCGAAGAGCCCCGCGACGATCGCCGCGGCGCTGGAGCCGAGGCCCCGCGCCAGCGGTATCTCGCTGCGCAGGCGGAAGGCGATGCCGTCGGCCGGGTGCAGGCTCTCGAAGGCGCGGACGATCAGGTTGTCGCGCCCGGTCGAGACCCCGAGCCCGCCCGGGTCGAGCGAGAACTCCCCCGTCTCCTCCACCTCCAGCTCCAGGTGCAGCGAGACCGCCGCCGCCATCGCGTCGTAGCCGGGGCCGAGATTGGCCGAGGAAGCGGGCACTCGGACGAGCCGGTGGCGCGCGGTCAATCGAAGACCGCGCGCTCGACGGCGCTGAGGTCGTTGTCGCAGTTGATCACGGCAGGGGCCTTGCCGAGGGCGGTGTCGGGGTCCTTGAGGCCGTGGCCGGTGAGGACGCAGACGACGGACTCCGGGGTCTCGGCGCCCTCGACCACCGGCAGGCCGTGGGCGAGCAGGCCGGCGACCGAGGCGGCCGAGGCGGGCTCGCAGAAGACCCCTTCGCGGTCGGCGAGCCAGCGGTAGGCGTCGAGGATCTGCTCGTCGGAGACGGCGGCGACGCGGCCGCGCGAGGCGGTGAAGGCGGCCATCGCCTCCTCCCAGCGGGCGGGGTTGCCGATCCGGATCGCCGAGGCGACGGTCTCCGGCTTGGCGACCGGGGCGCCGTCGACCAGCGGCGCCGCCCCCTCGGCCTGGAAGCCGTAGAGGACGGGGCCGGTGACCCCTTCCTTACCATGGAAGTGCTCGCCCGACTCCGCCAGCTCCTCGAACCCCCGCCAGTAGGCGGTCACGTTTCCCGCGTTGCCGACCGGGATCGCCAGCGCTCCGGGCATCGCCCCCAGCTCCTCGACCACCTCGAAGGCCGCCGTCTTCTGGCCTTCGATCCGGTGCGGGTTGACCGAGTTGACGAGTTCGATCGGATGCTTCTGGGCCAGCTCCCGGACGATCGTCAGGGCGTCGTCGAAGTTGCCCTGCAGGGCGACGACGCGCGCGCCGTGCATCAGCGCCTGCGCCAGCTTGCCGATCGCGATCTTCCCCTCGGGCACGATCACCGCCCCCCGCAGCCCCGCCCGCGCCGCGTAGGCGGCGGCGCTGGCGGCGGTGTTGCCGGTCGAGGCGCAGATCACCGCCTCCGCCCCGCGGCCCTTGGCGCGCGAGACCGCCACCGTCATCCCCCGGTCCTTGAACGACCCGGTCGGGTTGGCGCCCTCGAACTTGAGGTAGGCACGGGCGCCGATCCGCTCCGCGAGCCGCGGCGCCTCGATCAGCGGCGTCGAGCCCTCGTTCAGCGAGACCACCGGATCGCCGGGCTCGAGCGAGAGACGGTCCCGGTAGCGCTCGATCAGCGGTGCTCCCATTACGAAGACCCCGAGATGCGCCGGTTTGCAGGGGTCATCAGAACTCCTCCTCGATCACGTGGATCGACCGCGGCGGAGAACGCAGATCGCCGAGCGCCCCGAGCGCCTCGACGGCGGCGGCGAAACGCGACTCCAGGCACTCGTGGACGACCATCACCAGGCGCGCGTCGTCGTCGGCGCCGCGCTGGACCACGCTCTTGACGGAGACGTCGTGGTCGCCGAGCACGGTCGCGATCCGGGCCAGCACGCCCGGGCGGTCGGCGACTTCGAGGTAGAGGTAGAAGGACGATGTGACGTCGGAGACGACCGGCAGCTCGGCGCGGGTCTCGTGCACCGGTGTGTCGCCGGCGAGAATCGAGACGACGTCGCCGAGCACCGCGGAGGCGGTCTGCAGCCCCCCCGCCCCCGGCCCCGACATCGTCACCTCGGTGATCGCCGGCGCCTCGACCATGACCGCGTTGAACGGCCCTTCGATCGGCGCGAGCGGGTGACCGGGGTAGAGGAAGCAGGGGAAGACCCGGACGCTGACGCCGTCCTCGCGGCGTTCGGCGGCGCCGAGCAGCTTCAGCGACAGCCCCAGCTCCTTGGCGTAGGCGAGGTCGTCGGGCTGGATCGCCTCGATCCCCTCGTAGGAGACCTCGGAGAGGGCGACCGAGGTGTGGAAGGCGAGGCGGGCGAGGATCGCCATCTTCGCCGCCGCGTCGGCACCGCTGACGTCGTCCGAGGGGTCGGCCTCGGCGTAGCCGAGCTCCTGCGCCCGCGCCAGCACCTCGTCGTAGCCGGCGCCGGTGGCGGCCATCTCGCTGAGGATGAAGTTGGTGGTGCCGTTGACGATCCCGAACACCTTCGAGATCTCGGTCACGCCGAGGCTCTCCTGGATCGTGCGGACGATCGGGATCACGCCGGCGACGGCGGCCTCGAAGCGCAGCTGCACACCGGCCTCGCGAGCGACCCCGAAGAGCTCGTCGCCGTGCTGGGCCAGCAGCTGCTTGTTGGCGGTCACGACGGGCTTGCCGGCGCGCAGGGCGTCGAGCACGAAGTCGCGGGCCGGGTCGGTGCCCCCCATCAGCTCGACGACGAAGTCCGAGCTCGCGAGGATCGTGCCGAAGTCCCCCTCGGAGCGGGTGAGGACACCGGAGATCTCCGGCCGCCGCCCGGTCGCCGCCTCGACCGCGTCCGCCCTCTCCACCAGCAGGTCGGCGAAGGCAGCCCCGACCGTGCCGCGTCCCAGCAGCGCGATGCGGACGGCTTTGGAGCCCTCAGAGCTCATCCGGAAACTCCGCGCGCGGGGGCTTTCGGGAGAGACTCAGACATCGCGCCCGGTGAGGTCCTCGTAGGTCTCACGCCGGACCACGACCCGGGCCTCGCCGTCGCGGCAGAAGACGACCGGCGGCCGCGGCACGCCGTTGTAGTTGCTGGCCATCGCGTGGCCGTATGCGCCCGTGGCGGGGGTCACCAGCACGTCCCCGACCGCCGGCTCGGCCAGCATCGCGTCGCGGACGAGGACGTCGCCGGACTCGCAGTGCATCCCGGCGATCGTCACCAGGGTGTCCGGCACAGCCGCGGCCCGGTCGGCGACGAGCGCCTCGTAACGGGAGCCGTAGAGCATCGGCCGCATGTTGTCCGACATGCCGCCGTCGACGGCGACGTAGGTACGGACCCCGGGAATCTCCTTGACGGTGCCGACCCGGTAGGCGGTGAGGCCGCCGTTGGCGACCAGCGAGCGCCCGGGCTCGACCAGGATCCGCACCCCCTCGCCGAAGACCTCGGCGACGCCGCGGACCTTGACCTCGACGTAGGCGTCGATCGACGGCGGCTCGTCCTCAGCGGTGTAGGCGACGCCGAGGCCGCCGCCGACGTTGACCACCCGGCACCACTCGCCGGCCAGCTCGCCGAGCGCTCGGATCGCCAGCTTGTAGGGCTCCAGCTCGAAGATCTGCGAGCCGATGTGGGCGTGCAGCCCGACCAGCTCCAGCTTGTCGGAGGCCAGAACCCGCTCCACCGCCCGCGCCGCCAGCCCGTCCTCGAGCCCGAAGCCGAACTTGGAGTCGAGCTGGCCGGTGGTGATGTAGTCGTGGGTCGAGGGCTTGATTCCCGGCGTCACCCGGATCAGCACCGGCTGCGGGGCGTCGAGCAGCCGCTCGCAACGCTCGATCTCGTCGAAGGAGTCGAGGATCAGGTGGCGGATGCCGGAGCGGGCGGCGAAGAGGATCTCCTCGTCGGTCTTGTTGTTGCCGTGCATGTGGATGCGGTCGGGGTCGAAGCCGGCGCGCAGGGCCATGTGCAGCTCGCCGCCGGAGGCGACGTCGACCGAGAGGCCCTCCTCGGCGAAGAGCCGGTAGGCGGACGTGCAGGGGAACGACTTGCTGGCGAAGAGGACCTCGAAGTCCTCGCTGCGGCGCTCGAACGCCTCACGGTAGGCGCGGGCGCGGGCGCGGAGGTCGTCCTCGGCATAGATGTAGGCCGGGGTGCCGACCTCCGCCGCGAGGTCGACCAGATCGCAGCCGGCCACCTCGAGGTGGCCGCGCTCGTTGACCCGGCTGCCGGCCGGATAGACCGCCGAGCCCTCGATCGGATCGCCGCTCGCGACCGACCCCGCCTGTTCACCATGCTCTGCCATCGGCGGCATTCTGACGGTTAGCGCACTGTCCGCGGCGTAAAGGGGGGTTTGGGCCTATCCCGGTAGGCCTGGAACGTCTTGTACTTTTTCCGAGTTGCGGTCCGCGGACAGGCGCAACCTGTCTTCGGAAAAAGTTAAGTGGAAGGCCTACCGGGATAGGCCCTAGCGTTTGCCGCCGAGCAGGCCGCCGACGGCTTCGTCGACCACTTTGCCGACCGTCGATTCGGGGCCGACGACACCGTTGACGACGCCTTCGGTCACGCTGGTGACGCCACTTTCGTTGAGGGTGCCGCCGAGCGCCGCTTCGTCGACCTGGTTGACGGTGTTGTTGACGGTTTCGGTCACCTGGCTCGAGGGCGAGGAGGTCGAGCCGCTCGAGCCGCCGCCACCGCCGCCTTTCTCACCGCCTTCGCCGGAGCCGCCGCCGGAGCTCGCCGAGCCGGTGTTCCCACCGGGGCTGGAAGCGGTGGGGTTCTGTGGAGAGCCGTTCGGCCCGGCGCCAGCCTGGCCGCCGCCAGCAGTGCCGGGCGCCCCCGGCTCGGCGACGTTCCCACCGTCCTCCGCCGTGGCGACCCCGCCGCCCGCGGCAGCCGAGCCACCGTTCTCCCGCGACCCGGGCCGCGATTGCCCGCCGCCCGCCGCCGCGCCTGCCGCCGTTCCGGCGCTCGCGCCAGAGCCTGCCGCGAGACCGGCACCGCCGACCGTCGCCGGTTGCGCCTTCGAGACCGCCGCGTCCTCGTCGCCACCGCCCAGCGCGGCGAGCGGCCAGTCGCGGAAAACCTGGGCCGAAACGAGCAGGACGAAGACGGCGATGGCGATGGCGATCAACGTCGCCCCTCCCATCGCGCCTACTAAGTAGGTGTGGGCCTGACGAATCATGGGGGGCCTAACTGATTGCTAAAGGTAACCCATCGGGTCCGTCGCGGAGCCGTTTATACGAACCTCGAAATGCAGGTGAGGTCCGAGGCAGTGCCCCGTGCAGCCCGTGTACCCGATGATCGCGCCCTGCGAAACCGACTGCCCGGAGGCGACCGCGAAGGAGCTCTGGTGTGCGTAGCAGGTGGAGAGCCCGCCGCCGTGGTCGAGGCAGGTGAAGTTGCCGTAGCCGCCGCTTTCGGCATCGGACTGGAGCAGGACGACGCTGCCGGAGGCGGCGGCGCGGATCGGCGTCATTTCCGGCACGGCGATGTCGACGCCCTCGTGCATCGAGCCCCAGCGCGGGCCGAAGCCGGAGACCACGGCTCCGTTGACCGGCCAGATCAGGCCGCCGCTGCCGCCCACGATCGGGCCGGCCGGAAGCGGCGCCGAGCCGCTGGCCGAGAGCTGGGCGGCGATCTCGCCCTGGATCGCGGCGACGTCGCCGTGCAGCTCCTCCTCGTGGGCGCTGATCTGCTCCAGCGCCGCTTCCCGCCTGTGGCGAGCGTCGAGCAGCTGCTGCTGGCGGCTCTGCAGGGCGGCGCGGGCGTCGATCAGCGCCTGCTGTTCGGCGGCGATCGCGTCGCGTGCGGCTTCGATTCGGTTCTTGGCGCTGCGCAGGCGGTCGACCAGCTGCTGCACCTGGTCGCGCAGGTCGCGCACCCTGCCGACGATCGCCTCGTCCATGCCGTGGAGGCGGTCGAGGTATTCGGCGCGGGCGGCGAGATCGTCGACCCCGCTGGAGCCGACGATGACGCTGAGCACGTCGGGGCTGCCGGTTTCGTACATCGCCACCAGCCGCTCGCGCAGGGCGACGAGGGCCCGCTTCAGGCGCGCCCGCAGTTCCACCAGCCGGTCATGGGCGACCTCGAGCTCGGCAACCGCCTGATTCAGCTCCGCCTGCTTGGCCTCGAGCCTGACGCGAACGGCTTCCTCACGGGTGCGGATCGCGGCGACCTCACCGGTCAGCTGGTCGATTTCCTCGCCGTAGCGCGAGATCGTCGTCGTCAGCACCCCCTTGCGCTCGCCCACCTCTTCCAGCTTCGACTGCTTGGCTTCGAGCTCGGACTGAAGGTCCGCGGCGGGCGCCGGGGCGGCGATGAGCAGCGTGCTGAGCGCCGCGAGGGCGACGAAGAGCGCCACCGCGACGGAGCGGTTCAATGGCATCGACCCGAGGCTAGCCAAGCGCCAGATCCGTCCTGCGACCTTCGTCACACGTGCAATCGCGCTTGCGATCAGCCTTTTCCGGGCGCGTTCTCGACCCGCAGCAGGGCCTGATCGGCCTCCTCCTCCATCTGCAGGGTCGTGTGCTCGATGCCGAAGCGCTCGGTCAAGGTCAGCTCCAGCCGGCGGCGAACGAGGTCACGGTCGCAGTCGCGGGCGACGACGACGTGGGCGGCGAGCGCGCCGAACCCGGCGGTGACGGTCCAGACGTGGAGGTCGTGGACCGATCGCACCCCTTCCTCGGCGCAGATCGCCGCGCCCATGCCGTCGACGTCGAGGTCGGCCGGCGCCGCCTCCATCAGCACGTCGAAGGGTTCCTTGATCAGCCGCCAGGAGGAGGCGAGGACGAGGAGGGCGATCAGCAGGCCGACGATCGGGTCGACGATCGCCGAGCCGCCGAGCAGGACGAAGGCGCCGGCGACGACGACGCCGAGCGAGCCGAGGGCGTCGGCGACGCTGTGGCGCAGCACCCCCTCGAGGTTGATGTCCTCGCGCTGACCGCGGGCGAGGACGAGCGTGGCGGCGAGGTTGCCGGCGAGGCCGAAGAGGCCGAGGGCGAGCACGCCGGCGCCGTCGATCGGGGGCGGGTCGGCGAAGCGGCCGATCGCGGCGATCGCGATCGCGACACTGACCGCGACCAGGAGCAGGCCGTTGACCAGCGCCGCCAGCACCTCCGAGCGCTGGTAGCCGAAGGTGCGCCGCCCCGCCGCGGGCAGCAGGGCGAGGCGGGCGGCGATCAGGGCGAGGACGATCGAGCCGACGTCGGAGAGGACGTGCCCGGCATCGGCCAGCAGGGCCAGCGAGCCGGTGAGGATGCCGCCGACGATCCCGGCCACGAGCATGGCGCCGTTGATCCCCAGCGCGATCCACATCCGGCGCCTGCTGTCGGCGCGCCGAGCATCCAGCGCATTGGCGTGCGTATGGCCGTGAGCGTGGGCGTGCACGCCCCGAGCTTAGGACCTATCCCGGCAGGGGTGGAACGTCTTGTACTTTTTCGCGATCAGCCATTGTCGATAGCAACAGACGCGGCTCGAAAAAGTTAAGTGGAACCCCTGCCGGGATAGGTCCTTAGGCCGGTGCCGGCTCCTTCTGCCGCCGCTCGGCGATCGCCCGCTCGGCCACTTCGGCGCCGTAGCCGAGGCGCTCGGCGTACTCGCGGGCCTGCATGCGCGAGATGACCATGCGCTGGATCTCCGCCGTGCCCTCGAACAGCTGGTAGATCTTGGCGTCGCGGAAGAACTTCTCCAGCGGGCACTCGGTGCTCCAGGCGTAGGGGCCGACCAGGTCCATCAGGGTCGTCGTCGCCCACATCGTCACGTCGCCGGCCTTGAGCTTCGACATCGAGCCCTGGCCGCCGGTCATCGGCACCCCGTTGCGGCCCATCCAGGCGGCGCGCTGGACCAGCAGCCTCGCCGCCTCGATCTCGGTCGCGACGTCGGCGAGGGTCTGCTGGATGCGCTGCGTCTGCAGCAGCGGCGTTCCGCCCTCGGACTGGCCGTCGAGGTACTCCAGGGTCCACTCGTAGGCGGCCTGGGCGATGCCGAGCGCCGAGGCGCCGACCAGCGGCCGGGTCACCTCGAAGGTCGCCAGCGCGTCGGCGCCGCGCGATTTCTTCCCTTCGCGGCCCCGCTGCAGCTTCTTCTCCAGCTTCTCCTCGCCGCCGAGCAGGTTCTCGACCGGGATGCGGCAGTCCTCGAGCACGATCTCGGCCGTGTGCGAGGCGCGGATCCCGAGCTTGGTCTCCTTCTTGCCCTGCGAGAGGCCGGAGGTGTCCTTGCCGACCACGAAGGAGGCCTGGCCGCGGGTGCCGAGCGCCGGGTCGACGGTGGCGACGACGACGTGGACGTCGGCGATGCCGCCGTTGGTGATGAAGACCTTGGTCCCGTTGAGGACCCACTCGTCACCGTCGCGCTTGGCGGTGGTCTTGAGGCTCTTGACGTCGGAACCGGCCTGGGGCTCGGTGACGGCGTAGGCGCCGAGCTTGATTTCCTCGTCGCTGCCGAAGCACTCGGGCACCCAGCGGGCGATCTGCTCCGGCGTGCCGGAGGAAGCGATGCCCGCGGCCGCCAGCCCGGAGCCGGAGATCGCCAGGGCGATGCCGGCGCAGCCCCAGTGGAACTCTTCGGCGGAGATCACCTGCATCTGGCCCTCGGAGTCGCCGGCCGAGCGCTGAATCCCCTCGAGCCCGCCGAAACCCTGCACCCGGGCCTCTTTGATGACCTCCCAGGGGATGCTCTCCTCTTCGTCGTGCTTGCGCGCCGCCGGGCGGATCACCTCGCGGGCGAAGGTACGGCATTTCTCCTTGTACTCGAGCTGCTCGTCGTTGAGTGCGAAATCCATCTGTTCCTTCCTCGCCGTGGACCGATTGACTGGTCAGTCAACCAGTCGCCGACACTTTATCTGACCGGCCAGCCAGTTCGGCTTATGTAGCGTTGCCGCCGTGAGTGCCGATCGCCCGATCAACGCCGACGTGCCGGCGACGGAGACGCCGGCTGCTGGCCCCGCTCCTGCACCTGGAGCTGAGGGCAAAAAGGAAAAGGCGTCAAAGCAGCCGCGGCTGAAACGTCGGCGGCGCCCGATCCCCGGCGCCCTGAAGGGAATCGCGGCGCTGGTGGCGATCGCGATCGTCTTCATCGTCGCCGCCGTGATAGGCGGCAGCGGCGGCTCCAGGAACGACTCGCCAAGCCCGGAGGCGGCGCCGGCGCCGACGGCGGACGGCCAGCCGGAGGCAGCGCCGAGCCAGAGCATTGAACAGCTCGGCTTCCCGGGCTTCGCCACCGGCAACACGACCCGGGTCGGCGGCTCCGACCCGGCCGCCAATGCCGCCGCGGTCGCCCTCGCGGTGTTCCCCGCGACCACGCCCGCGCAACAGCCGGCAGCGGTGACGCTGGTCGGGGAGGACGACTGGGCAGGTGCGATCGCCGCCGCGGTCCTGATGTCGGCCCCGGTCCGCGCTCCGGTCCTGATCTCCGGCCCCGATGGCCTGCCGGACCCGACCGCGGAAGCGCTCGCGGCGCTCGACCCTCGAGGGGACGACTCGACCGGCGGTGCCTCGGCCTTCGCGATCGGCGACGTGGCGACGCCGGACGGCGGCAAGACGACCCGGGTCAAAGGCGGCAGCGCCGCCACGACCGCCGCCGCGACCGCGGCCTTGCGCGACCGGCTCTTCGGCTCCGCCCCGAAACAGATCCTCGTCGCGCCCGCCGGCCATCCCGACTTCGCGATGCCGGCCGCCGCCTGGGCCGCCCGCTCGGGCGACCCGGTGCTCTTCGCCGAAGGCGACCGGCTGCCCCGGCCGACCGCGGCCGCGCTCAAACGCCACAAGGGCGTGCCGGCCTACGTGCTCGGCCCCTCCTCGGCGATCTCCTCGCAGGCGATCCGCGAGATCGCCGCGATCGGCAACGAGGTCCACCGCGTCTCCGGCGAGGACCCGGTGGCCAACGCAATCGCCTTTGCCCGCTACGCCGACGGCGGCTTCGGCTGGAACGTCAACGACCCCGGCCACGGCTTCGTCCTCGCCCGCGAGGACTCGCCGCTCGACGCCGCCGCCGCGGCGCCGCTCTCGGCCTCCGGGACCTGGGGCCCGCTGCTGCTCACCGACAGCGCCACCGCGCTCCCGGCGGCGTTGCGTGAATACTTCCTCGACGTGAAGCCCGGCTACACGACCAACCCGACCCGCGCCTTCTACAACCACGTGTGGGTGATCGGCGACCAGGAGGCGATCGACGTGAACCAGCAGGCGCAGGTCAACGAGCTGGCCGAGCTGGCCAAGATCGGCGGCGAAGAATGAGCGAGTCCGAGAATCCGGAGCTGCTGACCCCCTCGCGGGAGATCACCCCGGAGGACATCCGCGCCCTCGCCGGCCCCTCCACCCCGCACTTCGCGCTGCAGATCCGCAACCGCATCCGCCGCCTGATCGAGCCGTTGCCGCCCGAGCACCCGGCCCGGATCGAAGGCGAGCGCCAGATCGCCCGCCTCGAAGAGCTCGCCGAGCACAGCGGCGACCCGCGCGGAACGCTGGGGATCGGGCATTGAAGTACCTGGCCCCCGGCGTCTGGCGGCTGAAGGAGCTCCCGGCTCCGAGCGTCAACGTCTACCTGGCCGAAGACGTCCTGATCGACGCCGGCCGGACCTGGGACCGGCGGCGGATCTTCGCCGAGCTCGAGGGCCGCGAGATCTCGATGCTGGCGCTGACCCACGCCCATCCCGACCACCAGGGAGCAGCCAAGGACGTCTGCGAAGCGCGCGGGGTGCCGCTCGCCTGCCACGCCGACGACGTCGCGGCGATGGAAGGCACCCGCCCGATGCAGGAGGCGGCGGCGAGCAACCCGGTCAACCGAGTGATCCGCAAGATCTGGCAGGGACCCCCCCACAGGGTCGACCGCGTCCTCCAGGAGGGCGACGAGGTCGCCGGCTTCGGCGTCGTCCACGCGCCCGGCCACGCCCGCGGCGAGGTGATCTTCTTCCGCGAGCACGACCGGGTCGCGATCTGCGGCGACGTGATCCGCAACATGAGCTACGCGACCGGGCTGCCGGGGATCAAGGAGCCGCCGACGATCTTCACCTACGACCCGGCCGAGAACCGCCGCTCGATCCGCAAGCTGGCCGAGCTCAACCCGAGCTTGATCCTGCCCGGCCACGGCCCCGCCGTGACCGACCTCGCCGCCTTCGAGCGCTTCGTCGCCGCGCTGCCCTAGAAGGGTCTCTAACGGCAGGAGCGCAGCTTTCGCCCCAGAAAGGGGTTACTTAATTTCACCCACTGGAGGAGGGACCAGCATGAGCGTGCTCAAGCAGAGACGGCCTTCGCCGGCGATGGTGGTGGCGGTGATCGCCCTGATCGTCGCCCTCGCCGGCACCGCCTACGCGGCGCAGACGATCAACGGCGGCGCGATCAAGAAGCAGACGATCGGCGGCGGCAAGCTGAAGCAGAAGACGCTTACCGGCTTCCAGATCAACACCAACAAGCTCGGCGTGGTGCCCGCGGCCAAGCGCGCGGCGCACACCTACTGGGCCGTCGTCAACAACCCGGCCAGCCCCGGCAACGCGGCGCTCTCCCGTGCCAGCGACGCCGGCATCACCGCGGCCGAGGGCGGCGGCGCCGTCAGCATCGTCTTCCCGGTCAACGTCAGCGGCTGCGCCAACGTCTCCTCGCGCAACAACGCCGGCACCACGGTGCCCAACGCCGGCTACGCCCAGACGAACGCCTCGCCGGCAAACCCGAACGCGATCGAAGTCCACACCCGCGACAAAGCCGGCGTCAACGAGGACGCCGACTTCCAGCTGATCGTCGTCTGCCCTTAGCGGCAGGCGGCGTCAGGCCGGCGGGTCGAGCAGATCGATCCGCAGCAGGAGCTCGTCCTCGGGCCGGAACGCGACTTTGTACTTGCGGCCCTCTTTTTTCTCCTTCTCGAAGAAGGCCTCGACCTTCGGGCCCATCTCCTCTTTGAATTTGCTTTCGGTCAGGTGCAGGGTGAACTCGTCGTCGGGCCGGGCCTCGGAGATCATCGTCAAGGTCTCCAGGTCAGGGTTGCCGTCTTTGCCGTTCGCCGAGATAACCAGGTGCGGCGCGGGCAGGCGTTTGAAGAAGTCGACCTCGAGGTTGCGCGAGCTGCCGTGGTGCGGGACCTTGAGCAGGTCCAGCTCCATCTTCCCGCCGCCGGAGAGGAACCCCGCAGCCTCCAGCTCCGGGAGGATCTTGTCGCCGCGGGCGTCGCCGGTGAGCAGCATCCGCCTGCCCTTGATCTCGGCGACGCAGACGATCGAGGAGAGGTTGTAGACCGACTCGTCGAGGTAGGCGGCGATCTTCGCCGCCTCGGCCGGTTTCGCTTTTTTCAGCGCTTTCGTTTCCTTCTCCCACTCCTCGCGCAGCTCGTCCAGCTCCTCCTGGCGCGGTCCGACGACGGTCAGCCGCAGCGGATCGAGGTCGATCTCCACCCCCTCGTCGTCCGGCACCACGACGAACTCGTCGAAACCCTCGTTCTCGGGCCAGTGCAGGAGGCGGGCGTTGTCGCGCACCTGCCGTCCCTCGTTGACGCTGGCGACCGTGGCTTTTTTCAGCCCGGCCGGAGCGCCGGCACCCGCCTCGGCAGGATCGCCATCGCCGCTGCCGGTGATGACGTCGGCGAAGGTGTTCTGCCAGAGCGTCTTCACCTTGTACTCGCCCTCCAGCGTGGGTGGTTTCTTGGCCATGGCGTTGCTCAGTTCGACGATGCCGCGAACGTGATCGCTGTCGAGGTGGCTGACCATCAGGATCTCGATCGGCAGCTTCCCCCCGCCTCCTTGCAGAGCTGTTCGAGGCGAGGTTTGAGCGCGTCTTTGTAGACGCCGGTGGGGCCACCGTCGATCAGGATCAGCTTCGGTTTGTCGGGGTTCCCGTAGCGGAGCAGCAGGCTGTCGCCGTGTTTGGCGCGCAGCACCTCGAGCGAGAACAGCATCGTCACACCTCCTGTAGGGCCCTGAGGGCGTCGATCAGGCCAGCGCCCTGGAAGTAGCGCTCGCGGCCGAGGTCGGTTGCGGTCCCGCAGAGGATCTGCTTGATCCGCTGCGGCTGTGCGATCAGCTCCGGGTTGCGGGCCATCAGCATCGCCGCCACCCCGGAGACGTGGGGGGTCGCCTGGCTGGTCCCGTCCTTGGTGTCGAAGCCCTCGTCCGGGACCGGAGCGGTGATCTTCTCACCCGGGGCGACGAGGTCGGGCTTGGCCCGGCCGTCCCCGGTCGGACCGCGGCTGGAAAAGTAGGAGACGCCGTAGGTGTGCGGGTTTTCACGGTGGGTGGCGCCGACGGTGATCACGTTCTCGGCATTGCCGGGATCGGTGATCGCGACGGTCCGGAAACCGTCGCTGCGGCCGCCATCGACGTTCGTGTACGTCGCCTGCCCCTCGTTTCCGGCGGCAACCGCGACGACGACTCCGCTGGCGGTCAGCCGCTCGCACTCATCGCAGACCGGAGTGCGACCGACCGCGTAGTTGGCGAAGTCGTGGTCGAGCGAGAGGCTGAGGTTGGCGCCGTGGATCACCTGCAGATCGCTGTGCGCGTTGAGGTACCTGACAAACTGCAGCGCCGCCGCGATCGCGAACTCCTCACCCGTACCATCGGCCTTGAAGACCCTCAGGTCGTACAGCTCGATGTCGGGGCAGATCCCGATCAGGTCTTCCTCGGCTGGCATCTCCGGCCCGTCCGTCATCCGCCAATCGGCGCCGAGAATCCCGGCCACGTGGGTTCCGTGGCCGTGTCCCGGATGCTCGTAGCTGGAGTCGTGTGTGACGCGCAACAATGGCGCGAGAACGCTCCAGTCGATCGCCCGGCCTTTGTTGACTCGATCCTCGACCTCTTCCCGCTCTTCTTCGCTCAGATCGCCACCCTCTCCGGAGACGATCGGACGCAGGCGGGTGAAGTCGTAGGTGGCGACAACGCGGGAGGAATCGCCTGGGCCGTCCTCCGGGAGCTCCGTGAGCACCTCTGTCTTGTCGCGGCGCCTGAAAGCCGGATGTGTGGCGTCAATGCCGGTATCGACGATCGCCCAACGCAGCCTTTTGCAGCCGATCGCGAAAACGCGCTCGGCGGCGTCGGCCTTGACCGCCAGGCGCGATCTCGAAAGCGCCGTGCGGGCCTCGCGGTTGATCGAGACCGTCCACAGCAGGCGCCGCCGCTCGGCAGGAGGACCCAGGTGCAGCTCTTTCAGTAGGCGAGCCCCCCGTCGAGCAAAGCGCTGCCACTGCTTGAACCAGACATCATCTTCTCTTGGGTTCGTTTTGGCCAGCTCGACCCTGCCCACCAGGGCAAGGAACCACGCCAGCCAGTCGGAGCGGAAAGAACTCCCGTCGTCGGTCGACGCGCGCGGCCTCAGGGCGTCCAGGCCATCGACTTGTTTGACCCAGAGATCGAGCCGTTCGCCACCAGGCGGCCAGATACGCGACCACCAGGGCGACAGCGGCACCACCTCGCGTAGGAGCCGGTGAAGATCGAAGTAGGCGACGACGTACCCCTCGTTGTACGCAAGGCCCGTCTCTTTGCCTTTGCGTGGGCGGCGCTTCGGCAAGGCCTCGAGCAGCTTCGCGGCGCTGCTGTCTTTATGGGGCGTGAGTAGTAAGTCCTGAGGTTCGCCTGGATCTTCGGCGTAGCGGCGCCAGACCTCCGGGAGAACCGGCGAGTCCTGGGTGAAGCGCTGCTCGCCCGGAAGCCCGAAGATCCAGTCCTCGAGGGCGAACGTACCGTCACTCATCCTCTATCACCGTGGGAATACTCCCACGGCCGTCAAGTATTAAAGAAACTAACTGTCAGGATTCGGGTTCGGTTCGACCCGGGTGAGGCCCATGTCGACCCGCTCTCCACGAAAGGGGACACCCTCCGCGGTCAGCAACCGGCGCTGGCGGGTGCCCTTGGCGAGCGAGCCGTCGGCGCGGACGACCCGCCACCAGGGCAGGTCGGGCTCGTCGACCGCGAACAGGACCGAGCCGGCAAAGCGGGGCGCGCCCGGCGAGACGTCGCCGTAGGTGCGCACGAAGCCCGCGGGGATCTCGCGAACGCGCTCGAGCACTTCGAGCTCGCGCGATCCCGGCGACTCGGTCAGCTCGCCCCCGGGCCGAAGGCGTCGATGATGCGGTTCTGGAACTCGCTCAGCTCCTCAGGGGAGATGAAGTAGGTCGGCGGGGTGAGGAAGAGGCCGTCGGCGCGCTCGGCGGTCGCCTCGACCCTGGCCCGGACCTTGTCGAGCGGGCCGGCTGCGCAGTAGGTCTCGACCATCTCGTCGCTGATCGCCGCCGGCACCGCGGCGAGGTCGCCCCGGCGGAAGGCCTCTCCGGCTGCGACCGCGTTGTCGGCGAAGCCGTGCAGCTCCCAGAGCGGCATGTAGGTCTTGACCGTGGCGTAGAAGGAGATCGTGCGCCGGGCCATCTCGATCGCCCGCCCCTCGTCGTCGTCGATCGCGCAGCAGACGGTCGGCAGGTAGTCGAAGTCCTTACGGTCCCGCCCCGAGCGGCTCAAGCCGGTTTCGAAAGCGTCGACGACGACCTCGTCGATCCAGCGCAGGCTCTGGATCGGGTGGCCGATCAGCCCGTCGGCGACGTCGCCCGCCATCCGCGCCATCCCGGCCTGCACGGCGGCGGTGTAGATGGGGACCGCCTGGCGCGGCGCCGGGTGGGGCCGGATCCAGCCCTTGATGTCGATGTCGTAGTACTCGCCCTCGTAGCGGATCGGCTCGCCGGCGCTCGCCTGGCGCATGATCAGCCGCGTCGCTTCGATCGCCTCGCGCAGGTGCGGCGCCGGCTTGCCGTAGGCGGCGTTGTGCCAGGTTTCGTTGAGCCGTTTGACCCCGGCGCCCATCCCGAACCGGAAGCGACCACCTGACATCTCGTCGATGTCGAGCGCGGTGACGGCGTGGATGAAGGGGCTGCGGGTGAAGGCCCAGACGATCCCGGTGGCGACGTCGATCCGCTCGGTCTTCGCCGCCAGGTAGGCGGCCTGGGTGGCGGCGCTGCGGAACAGCTCCGGCGCCCAGACGCACTCCACCCCCGCCGCCTCGGCCCGCAGCGTCTCCGCCTCGAGGTCGGCGACGGAGGTGCCGATCGCGGCGACGGAGATGCGGTCGAGGGCACTCATGCCGAAGGCGGGCGTCAGGCAGCAGCCGGCTCGGCGGCGCGCGCCAGCACCGCGTCGGCGACCCGTTCGCGGTGCCACTTGGCGTCGCCGAAGAGCGCCGCGTTGGAGCGACCGCGCTTGAGGAGGAAGTGGAGGTCGTGCTCCCAGGTGAAGCCGATGCCGCCGTGGACCTGGATCGAGGCGTTCGGGACCCGCCAGCCGGCGTCGGAGGCGTAGGCCTTGGCCATCGAGGCCGCGAGCGACAGCGACTCGGGCTCGGCATCCGCCGCCCAGGCGGCGCCATAGACGGCGGAGCGGGCGTTCTCGGTCTCCAGCAGCATCTGCGCGCAGCGGTGCGAGACCGCCTGGTAGGCGCCGATCGGGCGACCGAACTGCTGCCGGTCTTTGGCGTACTCGACGGCCATCTCCAGCGAGCGCTGAGCGATCCCGGTCGACTCGGCGGCGAGGGCCACGCAGATGCGATGGAAGACGGGGAAGTAATCGGCCGCCTCGCCGGGCAGGCTGTCGGCGGCGGCGACACGGACGCCGTCGAAGCGGACCGAGAAGAAGCGGCGGGTGGGGTCGATGCCGGCTTCCGGCGTGACGCTCACCCCATCGGCATTGCGCTCGACCAGATGACGCCTGCCGTCGCTGCTGGCGACGAGGAAGAAGTCGGCGCCGGCGGCATCGGGCACCAGCGTCTTCTCGCCATCGAGGACGACGCCGTCGCCGTCGGCCCTGGCCTCCATCGTGAACTCGCCGATCGTCGCCGGCGAGCCCGCGTCCCAGAGCGCCGGCGTGCCGCGCAGCTGACCCTCGGCCAGCGGCCGCAGATAGCGCTCGCGCTGGTCGTCGGAGCCGCACAGGCTCAGCGCCAGGCCGGCAACCGTGTTCGAGAGCAGCGGCGAGGGAGCGAGGGCGTAGCCCATCTCCTCGAACAGCACCGCCAGCTCGACGATCCCCAGTCCCTGCCCGCCCCACTCCTCCGGCAACGCCAGCCCGGCCCATCCCAGCTCGGCCATCTCGCGCCATCCGTCGGGGTCGAGGCCGTCCTCGCTGGCCGCGATCTCGCGCATCCGCTCCGATTTGAAGCGGGAGGCGAGGAAGCCGTGGGCGGTCGACTTGATCGCCTGCTGCTCGTCGGTGAGGTCGAAGTACATGATTTAAGCGACAGCGCCTAAGCGACGGTCCCTAACGCAGCCTCGGCAGGCCGAGCACCCGCTCGGCGATGATGTTCTTGAGGATGTCGGTCGTCCCGCCCTCGATCGAGTTGGCGCGGGAGCGGAGGAAGCCGTACTGCCAGGCGCCGTTGTCGATCGCGTGCTCGGCGCCGCGGGCGAGCGGCGCGTAGGCGCCCTCGATCTCCAGCGCCAGCTCGGTCAGACCCTGGTTGATGTCGGCCCACTGCCACTTGCCGAGCGACCCCTCCGGGCCCGGGATGCCCGACTGCATCGTCTTGGTCAGGCCGCGGTAGGCGTTGAGCCGCATCGTCTCGGCCTCGATATGGAGCTGGGCGATGCGCTGGCGGTAGTAGCCGTCGTCCGCCGCCGAGCCGCCGTTGGTGCGGACCTCGGTCGCCAGCCGGGCGAGCCGGCTGAGGCTGTTCTGGATCTGGGCGATCGCCCCGAAGGCGAGCCCGGCACGCTCGTTCATCAGCGTCGTGATCGCCACCCCCCAGCCGTTGCCGACGCCGCCGACGACGTTGGCCTCGGGGATTCGCGCCTCCTCCATGAAGACCTCGTTGAACTCGCCCTCGCCGGTGATCTGAACCAGCGGCTTCGCCTCGACCCCCTCCTGCTCCATGTCCATCAGGAAGTAGGTGAGGCCCTGGTGCTTGGGCGCGTCGGGGTCGGTGCGGGCGACGAGCATGCACCACTTCGCGTACTGGGCGAACGTGGTCCATACCTTCTGCCCGGTCACCACCCATTCGTCGCCGTCCTTGACCGCGCGGGTCTTCAGCGAGGCGAGGTCGGAGCCGGACTCGGGCTCGGAGAAGCCCTGGCACCAGATCTCCTCGCCGGTCAGGATCGGCTCCAGGTAGCGCTGCTTCTGCTCGTCGGTGCCGTGGGCGATCACCACCGGGCCCCCCATCGCCAGACCGAGCACGTTGGCGGGGCTGGGCGCTTCCTGGCGCGCCGCCTCGCCGACGAAGATCGCCTGCTCGATCAGGGTGGCGCCGCGGCCGCCGTACTCCTGCGGCCAGGAGATCCCGGCCCAGCCGGCCGCGTGCAGCTTCAGCTGCCACTCGCGGCGGAAGGCCATCACCTCGTCGAGGCCGGCCTCGGGCTCGGGCCCCGGGTGGTTCTCTTCCAGCCAGGTGCGAACCTGGTCGCGGAACTCCTCCTCCGATGGCGACAGCGTCAGGTCCATCGCCTGCGAGCATATAGGGCCTGGCCAGCTGGCCAGGCCCTACGCCCGGAGCTATAACCGGATCATTCTTCGCCGCAGACCTCGAACCCGTAGTCCTCGGCCAGCCGGCCCGCCTCTTTCAGCGGCTCGCCTTCGAAGACGAGGCTCGGGTCGTCCTCGATTTCAGCGGTCGCGTCTTCGAGCGAGACGATGATCTCTTCGACCTGATCCTCGTCGCCACTCGGCGCGCCGAGCTCGGCGATTTCCTCGCTCTGAGTGCGTACGGAGGGGGCAACGACGGCGACGATCACTTCTTCTTTCTGCTTTTGGGTCGGTTTGCTGGTGTCGATGTCGTTCTCTTTGGCGAAGTCATCCGCTTCGTCTTCGATCGATTCGTTCGCTTTTTCGCAGATCGCGTCGCCTTTTTCGATGAACTCGGCCTTGGTCAGGGCGGCGGTCGTGGTGTCGCCGTTGGTGCTGCCGCCGGTACCGGTGTTGGTGCTGTCGTCGTCGCTGCCGCCACAGCCCGCGGCAAGCGCGGCGACGGCCAGAACGCTGGCGAGCAGCAGAATCGATCGCTTGCTCAAAGCTGTCTCCCTTGAATGGTGAACTGGATTTGACGCAAATTACCTGCTCCGGCGCCCGCGAGCCCGCCGCCAGCCCTGTCCGCTGACCCAGAGCCCCGTATTCCCGGCCCCATCGGCCCAGCCTCAGACTCTCTGGATCAGGGTTCCCGTACCGAGGCCGCCACCGCAGCACATCGTCACCAGGCCCATCTCCTTGTCGGTCCGCTCCATCTCGTGCAGGAGGGTGGTGATCAGACGGGCGCCGGTCGAGCCGAGCGGGTGGCCGAGGGCGATCGCGCCGCCGTTGACGTTGACCCGGTCCATGTCGGGCTCGAGCTCGCGCTGCCAGGCGACGACGACCGAGGCGAAGGCCTCGTTGATCTCGACCAGGTCGATGTCGTCCATCGTCATCCCGTTGCGCTCGAGCAGCTTCCGGGTCGCCGGGATCGGGCCGGTCAGCATGATCACCGGGTCGACCCCGACCGTGGTCTGGTCGAAGATGCGCGCCCGCGGCTTCAGCCCCAGGGCGTCGGCCTTCTCGCGCGCCATCAGCAGCACGCCGGCGGCGCCGTCGGAGACCTGCGAGGAGTTGCCGGCGGTGATCTTGCCGTCCTCCTTGAAGGCCGGCTTCAGCCCGGCCAGGCCCTCCAGGGTCGTCTCGCGCAGGCCCTGGTCGGTGACGTGGGTGTCGCCGTTGACCGCGTAGGGGATGGTCTCGCGCTCGAAACGGCCTTCCTCGGTCGCCTTTGCCGCGAGCTGCTGCGAGCGCAGCCCGAGCTCGTCGAGCTCGGCGCGGGTGATCTCCCACCTGTCGGCGATCATCTCGGCCGAGAGGCCCTGCGGAATCAGGTTGTAGCGCTCCATCAGCTCGGGCGAGAAGGGCGAGCCGTGCTCCTTCATCACCTCGTAGCCGTCGGCGAAGGAGATGTGGCCCATGTGCTCGACGCCGCCGCCGACGACGACGTCGTGGACGCCGCTGGCGATCTGCGCCGCGGCGAAGTTGACCGCCTGCTGGGCGGAGCCGCACTGGCGATCGATCGTCGTCGCCGGGGTCTCGATCGGCAGCCCGGCCTCGAGCCAGGCGTTGCGGCCGATGTTGACCCCCTGCTCGCCGAACTGCTGGGCGCAGCCGGCGATCACGTCGCCGGTCTCGGCCGGATCGACCCCCGACCGCTCGAACAGCTCCCCGTAGACCTTCGCCAGTAGATTCGAAGCGTGCTGGTCCTTGTAGTACCCCTTCTCGGGATGCCCCCGCCCAATCGGCGTCCGCGCCGCCTCGACGATGACCACCTCTCTGCCGCCGAATTTGCCCGCCCCGTTCTGCGCCATCGCCATCCTCCGTTCCGATTGACTGGTCAGTCAACCAAAGGGTACCGGGGGGAGAGGGTCGGGCGACCTTCTCCTCGGTGAGCCTGATAGGAACCCGGTCTATGAATGCAAGCACGGGGTATGAGAGTCCTGGCATAGCTGGAAGCGGCGCCATCGCGACGGGGTTGGCTGCTGTTTCAACTACGACGGCGGACACCATTCTGCTGGCGCGGAGCGAGGCCTCGGCCTGGCGCGCGGAGGAGAAAGTGGTCGCCGCCTGCGCCAGGATCGAGGGCGCCGAGCCCTCGCGGCTGCGGGTCACGACCGATCCCAAGGACCTCGCCGAGTGCGACGTCGTCGTCGAGGCGATCGTCGAGGAGGTCGAGCCCAAGGGGGAACTGCTGGCGACAATCGCCGCGGCCTGCCCCAACGCCGACCTCGCCACCACCACCTCCTCGCTCAGCATCGCCGCGATCGCCGCGGCCGCCGGCACCGACAGGCTCTTCGCCCTCCACGTCTTCAACCCGGTGCCGCGGATGAAGCTGGTCGAGGTCTGCTTCCCCGACGGCGCCGCCGGCTCCCGCGAGCAGGCCCTGGCCTGGTGCGCGGCGCTGGGCAAGACCGCGGTCGAGGTCCCCGACCAGGCCGGTTTCGTCGTCAACCGCCTGCTCTTCCCGTACCTCTTCGAAGCGGTGCGGATGATCGAGCGGACCGGCATGGAGGCGGGCGAGATCGACACCTGCATGAAGCTCGGCGCCGGTCACCCGATGGGCCCGCTGGCGCTGCTCGACTTCGTCGGCCTCGACGTCTCCCAGGCGATCGGCGACGCCCTCTACGCCGAGAACGGCGAGGCCGCCAGCAAGCCGCCGGGACTGGTGGTCGAGATGGTCGGCGAAGGCAAGCTGGGCCGCAAGAGCGGCGCCGGCTTCTACGACTACAGCTGACGCAGACGCTCGTCGAAGGTCAGCAAACGAGCGCCGCGGAGCTGTGCCGTGGCCAGAACCAGCGCATCGGGTAGTCGCAGCGCACGGTGGGTCGCCCTAAGCTCGGCCGCGCGCCGGCCGATTTTCCGGTCAACAGGCACAACCTCTATCCGCAGCCGGTCGACGAAGCGATCGATCAGGTCACCACGTTCGTTCCGCAGTGCATGAACCATGATCTCGGAATAGGCGCTGGCGGCGATCGTCAGCGCATCGTCGCGGTCGAGCGCGGCATCGAGCTCGACCCTTGCCCGCTCGTGATGTGCGTCGGTCGCCGTGAACAAGGCGATCGCCACGCTTGCGTCGACAGCTAACGATCCCACTCGTCACGCAGCTCGTCGAGGTACCCGGGTGGATAGCTAAGCGTGCCCGCAAACTCCTCGAGGACGTCGTCGCGAAGCCTGACCTCGACGCGGCCGCGCCCCAGAGCCCGAACGACAACAACGTCACCAGCCCCCAGTCCGGTCTTGCGAAGGACGTCGACCGGGATCGTCACCTGATTCTTGCTGGAGAGCTTTGGCATGCCTTTACCTATCGTATCGAGAGTAAAGGCGGGAAGGACTGCTGCTTCTGCGGCTGCCGCTGAGACCATGGCCCCTTTAAGGGGCTTGGACTCGATTCTCTCCCCCCTTGCGAAGGGCGGGGCGCTATTCGGTTCTGGCCACCTTCCTCTTTCCGCTCAGGTCCCAGATCACGTCAGCCTCGGAGATGCCCTGGCGGCGGGCGACTGTCTCGACCTCTTCCCAGGGGAGCTCGGCCTCGGGGAGCTCGTCCCAGCGAGCCAGGTCGAGGGCCTCGATCGAACCCCTGAGCGCCGGGCCGAGATGTTCCTCGGAGCGCAGCAGCGCCCTCAGGACCTCGAGCTGCTTGTCGGACAGGCGTACAACCCACATGCGGTACCTCCAACGTTCGGCGAGTCGCGGGTTGCTCGGAGAAATTAGGCAGCGGGACGGACGGAACCGCTGATCCGGACCGCCTCGATCCGGTTCTCGCGGACCGCCTCGACCCGGATCGTGTAGCCGTTGGCCTTGATCGAGTCGCCGCGCTTCGGCAGTCTGCCGAGCTCGCCGAAGACGTAGCCGCCGATCGAGTTGTAGGCGTCGGTGTCGACCGGCAGCTCGATGCCCGCGTCGGCCAGGTCGCCGAGCGAGACGTGACCACGGACGAACCAGTCGCCGTTGCTGAGCTGGCGCAGCGCCGCCGCACGGGGATCGGTCTCGTCCTCGATCTCCCCCACCACCTCCTCGAGGATGTCCTCGACGGTGACGATCCCGACCGTGCGCCCGTACTCGTCGACGACGACCGCAAGCGAGGTGCGCTGCACCTGCAGGTCATGCAGGAGGTCGTCGAGCGGGCGGGTCTCGGGGACGATCGGGGCGTCGCGGATGACGCTCTCGATCGACGCCTCCGGGCCCTCGCTCATGTAGAGCCGGGCGAGGCTGTTGTTGTGGACGATCCCCTTGACCCGGTCTGCGTTTTCGTCTTCGATCACGACCAGGCGGGTATGGCCGGAGGTGACGCAGCGCCGCAGCGCCGCCTCGACCGTCTCCGCCGAGTTGACGGTGACAACCGCCGGGATCGGCGTCATCACCTCGCGCGCCTCCTGCTCGTGCAGGTGGAAGACGCCGCCGAGCATCCCCGCCTCGCCGGGGTCGAGGTGCCCACCGAGCCGCGAGCTGTCGATGATCTGCTTCAGGTCCTCGGCGGTGTGGTGCTGTTCGAGGTCCCTCGGGTTGACCCCGAAGAGCCGCACGACGGCGTTCGAGAACCAGCTCAGCGCCATCGTCACCGGCGCGGTAGCGACCCGGAACCAGTTCAGCGGTCGCGAGACCCGGCGCGCCGTGCTCTCGGCACTGGCGATTGCCAGCATCTTCGGCACCTGCTCGCCGATGCTGATGTGGATCGCGGTGACCAGGGTGAAGGCGATCGCCAGCGAGAGCCCGGCGGCGACCCCGTGCGAGAGGCCCCCGAAAACCGGCTCGATCAGCTCCGCCAGCGCGGGCTCGCCGAGGAAGCCGATCCCGATCGAGGCCATCGTGATCCCGATCTGACAGGCGGAGAGCGATTCGTCGATCCTGTCGAGCTGCTCGACCACGGCCTCGGCGCCGGCTTCGCCTTCGGCGGCGAGCTGTTCGATTTTGCCGCGGCGGCTGCGCACCAATGCGAACTCGGCGGCGACGAAGAAGCCGTTGATCGCGATCAACAGCAGCAGCAGGACGAGCAGGACGACGCTCATCAGCTATGCGGCCCGGTACTTCGGGCTGGGACGTCCTCGGCCATTCGGCGAACGGAATATAGCTGGCCGCCCACGCAGGTTTTTCGATAAATGCGATATTGGGCAATTAATGCGCGTCGCCACGCTCAGCGAGATGCTGGAAGAGGTCGTCCGCCTGGGAGAGGCGACGGGCATGGAAGGGCACGCCCACGAGCTGCGGGGGGAACTGGAGGGCCGGCTGGCGACGGTGCGGGCGGCGCTCTCGGGCGCGCCGAGCCCGCGGGTGATCGCGCTGGAGCGGCTCGACCCGCCCCGGGTCGGCGGCTTCTGGATCCCGGAGATGATCTCGATCGCCGGCGGCGTCGACGTTGCCGGCGACCCGGGCCTGAACCCGCCCGACGTCGGTTGGGGGGAGCTGGAAAGCCTCAACGCGGACATCGTGATCGTGATGCTGGACTGCTCGCTAATTGAGGCAAAAGCGCAGGCGATGGAGCACTGGGAGCGGATCGACGCGCTCGGCGCGGACCGGGTCCTCGCCGTCGATGCGACGCCCGCTTTCACGGAGCCCGGGCCACAGCTTGTCGACGGCGTCGAGCTGCTGGCACATCTGCTGCACCCGGCATTGATGGACTCGCCCGGCAACACTCTCTTCGTGTCGCTGACGGCGCCGGTCTCGGGGCCTGCTCCCAGGGACTGACCCTCTCAGACGACAGCGAGAGCGCCGACGACCGAAACGACCGCGACCGCCGCCATCACCGCGTACTCCGCACCGCGGCGGCTCTGACCCAGCATCCCTCGCTCGCCGGCGACGATCGCCAGGGCGCAGATGCCGCCGCCGACCAGGCCACCGAGGTGACCGCCGATGCTGATGTTGGAGGCTCCGAAGGTGAACGCGAGGTTGATCAGGATGAGGAAGCCGAGCTCACCCGCCAGCGTGTTCATCCCGCGCCCGCGAGCGATGACGAAGGCGGCGCCGATGAGGCCGAAGACCGCACCCGAGGCGCCGACGGTGAGGGCGTTCGGATCCAGGAGCAGGGCCCCGAAGGAGCCGGCGAGGAGCGAAGCGAAGTAGAGGCAGAGGAACCGCGGTGCGCCGAGGGCCGGCTCGAGCAGGCGACCGAGAAAGAACAGCAGCAGCATGTTGAAGCCGATGTGGATCAGGCTGGCGTGCAGGAACCCGCAGGTCACCAGCCGGTACCACTCGCCGTCGGCAACGGAGGGACCGAAGAGCCCGAAGTCGACGACGATCGTGCCGCCGGGGTTGTTCAGCCCACCCGACCCCGCGGTGAGCTCGATCAGGTAGGCGATCGCGTTGATCCCGATCAGGACGAAGGTCGCCGGGGCCTGCCAGAAGCCGCTTGCGCCGCCGCCCGGGTTCCGCACCACCTTGGTCCGCTGTTGCCCGCACTCCGGGCAGCGCATCCCGACCGGGGTCGGGGTCATGCAGTCGGGACAGATCGGCCGGCCGCAGGAGGAGCAGGAGACGCCGGTCTCGCGGTCGGGGTGGCGGTAGCAAGTATCGGCCATTGGGATCGGCAGCCTACAATCGCCGCCGATGGAGCCCCCGAGCCCAGCCCGCCTCTACGCGACGCTGGCCGGCGCCACCCTCTTCGTCTTCGGCCTCGCCGGCTTCTTCGACGATCTCTCCTGGCTCAACTTCCTGCACGTCGTCAGCGGCGCGCTCGGCCTCCTGGCCGCCGGCTTCGCGGCGCGCTCCTATGCGCTTGGGCTCGGCGCGATCTACGTCGGGCTGGCCGTCTTCGCCTTCGGCAGTGACGGCTGGTTGCACCTTACGGTCGGCCTGCTCGGCCTCGCCGCCTACGCCGGCACCTCGAGCCGGGTGCGCGGTTCGAAACCCACCAGAAAGGCGGGAAGCGAACCGCGGACGGGTTCAGAGTCGCGAGCGCAGTCCGCCGGAAAGAGCCCTTAGCCCGCTCTCGCCCTTGTGCTTGCTGCGGCGGCGCAGCTCCAGCAGCACCAGGGCTCCGGTGGCGACCCCGCCGGCGCCGACGGCGACCACCGGACGCACCCAGTTGCGCGGATCGCGCAGAGCGCGCAGCTCGCCCTCGGAGAGCTCCTCGGCCCAGTCGGAGAGCTCCTCGGCGGCAGCCTTGGTGACGGCGGAGAGCGTGTCCTCGAGGCGGCCGGAGAGGCGCTCCGGCGGCTCGATCGGGCGCAGGGCGTCAGCCAGCAGCTGCTCGACGTCCCAGGTGCCGCCGCTCAGGCCTTCACTCGGGTTGCTCATCGCCCATCTCCTCCTGTAATTGCTTGATGGCGCGGTGGATCAGCACCTTGGTCGCGCCGTCGGAGCGGCCGAGGGCGCGAGCGATCTCGCGGTTGTCCATACCGAGCGCGAAGCGCATGATCAATGCCTCGCGGCGGTCGTCGGAAAGATGCTCGAGGTTGGCCATGACCTGGCGCAGCTCCTCGCGGCCCTCGGCGATCGCGACGGTGTCGTGGCGGGCGGCGATCGGGTCGGCGCTGTCGAGCGGCGTCTGCGGCCGCCGCGATCTGTCCCGGTAGTAGTTGGAGGCAAGGTTGTGGGCGATCCGGATCACCCAGGGCCGCAACGGCCGCCCGTCGGACTCGCGCCGGGCCCGGTCGAAGTGCCGGTAGGCCTGCAGGAAGGCCTGCTCGGTGAGGTCCTCGGCGTCGTGGTGGTTGCCCACCTTGTAGTAGGCGTAGGAGTAGACGTCGCGCAGGTGGGCCCGGTAGAAGTCCTCGAAGGCGCGGTCCAGCTCCGCCTTCGCCGCCGGCCCGAGGTCGCCGGGCTCGACGTTCTCCTGGGAGCCGCTCACCGACCAAGCCTAGCCCCCGCGGGAAAGCTGGCATCAGGCCGCTCGCCTCGATTGCTCTGCCCGGCGCAGGCCCGCGACCCAATCCTCGGCGCCAATCTCGCCGCGGATCAGGGCGGCGAGGCCGTTCAGCGCCGCGGCCCGCCCACCGGAGGCGGAAACCGCCTGGGCCAGCAGCGGCGTCGTGTCCAGGCCCTCGGAGGCTTGGCCGATTTTGTCCTGGATCTGCTCCGCCGGGGTACCGGTGCCGAGCAGCTCGCCGGCGCGGCGGTTGCGGCCGGCGGGCGCCATCATCGTCGCGGTCAGGTCGCCGACCCCGGCCAGCCCGGAGAAGGTCTCCAGCTCGGCGCCGTGCCCGATCGCGTACTCGATGCACTCGCGCCAGATCTCGGCCGCGGCGATCCCGGCGGCGTTGAGCCCGTGCGGCTCGGCCGCGGCGGCGGCCAGGGCGGCGGCGTTCTTGGCGGCGCCGGCCATCTCCACCCCGGTGACGTCGCCGGAGCGCTCGCAGACGAGGCCGGCGCGGTCGAAGACCTCGCCGAGCTGGACCCGCAGGTCGGGGTCGGCGGAGCCGAGCACCAGCGCGGCGGAGCCGGAGACGGCCTCGCGAGCATGGGCGGGACCGCCGAGGCAGGCGATCGCGCGGGCGCGCACCCGTTCGCCGACGTATTCGGCCGGCAACTGGCCCTGCGGCGCGATCAAGCCCTTGGTCAAGAGCAGGACCGAGGAGCGGCCGCTGACGCGATCGGCGATCGCCCCGACCGCCTGCGGCAGCGACTTCGAGGGGATCGCGAGGCAGATCAGGTCGAGCCCGGCGAGCTCGATCTCCGAGGCCGGGCGCACGTCGACTGCCTCCGGCAGCGGCACCTCCGGCAGGTAGCGCCGGTTCTCCCCCGCCTCGACCATCTCCGCCACCCGCTCGGCGCTGCGAGCCCCGAGCTGGACCTCGAGGCCGCCGCGGGCGAGCAGGACGGCGACCGCCGTGCCCCAGCTGCCGGCGCCGATCACCGCGGCGCGGCGCATCGGCGGCAGGCCGCCGAGGTCTTCCCACTGCAGCTGCACGTTGGGCCAGATCCGCGCCGTCACGGTTTCCGCCAGCGCCTGCGAGGGCTCTTCGGCCCGCGGGAAGGTCATCGCCCGCCCGAGCCTGACCCTCACCTTGCGTGGCCGGATCCGCCAGCCGCGGCGCACCTCTTCGGTCCCGAGCACGGCGGTCGGGATCACCGGCGCCCCGGTCTGCAGCGCCAGCCGGCCGACGCCCCGCCTCGGGTTGCCCAGGGTCCCCCGCCGGATCCGCGTGCCCTCGGGGAAGATGCAGACCGCACCCCCGCGCTCGACGATCTGGCGCGCCGTCTCCATCGATTCCTCGTCGGACTCGCCGCGGCGGATCGGAAAGGCGCCGAGCCGGGAGAGGATCCAGCCCTGCCAGCGGCGCTCGAACAGCTCCACCTTGGCGACGTAGTTCATCGGCCGCCGCCAGGGCAGGCAGCCGCCGACGGCGAAGGGGTCGAGGAAGCTGCGGTGGTTGGAGGCGACGATCAGCCCGCCCTTGAGCCGGGCGTGCTCGCGACCTGTCCGCGCGTAGCGGAAGTAGACGAGGAAGAACGGCGTCATGAAGATCCTCGCCAGCAGGTAGAGGACCCAGTTGACGCTGTGCCTGCGGGTGTAGGCGTGGTAGCCGGCCAGTCGCTCAGCGGTCACGCAGAGCGCTACACGGGGAGAGCGCCGCGGTTACCAGGCGCGCTCGATCAGCTCCGCGAGCTCGTCCCTGGAAGGCGGGGTCGGGGTGAAGGCGAGCTCCGGGCGGACCAGCATCGAGTCGAGCGCCTGGTCGAGCTTGGCGCGGTCGGCGCCGGCCGCGCCGAGCCCCGGGGGGTCGCCGCCGAGCTGGAGGACGCGGGCTTCGATGTCTTCGGGGTCGGTTGCGATCGCGGCGGCGAGGTCGCCGAGGCGGTCCGGGGCCTGGGCGACCAGCAGCGCCAGCGTCCGCGGCAGGATCGCCGCGTTGGTCTCGGCGTGAGGGCTGCCGCAGATCCGGACCAGGGTCTGGCAGACCACGTGGTGGAGGCCGAACATGCCGGAGTCGATCGCGTAGCCGCAGAGCAGCGAGCCGAGCGCCAGGGGCGCGGGGTTGCGCTCCTCCCGCTCCTGGTCGAGCGAGGCCGCGATCAGCTCCGCCCCCCGCAGCGCCGTCATCTCCGAGACCGGGTTGGCGAACGGGGTGTAGAGCGAGTCGGCCCCGTGGGCGAGCGCGTTCATCGAGCTCGCCCGCAGGCTCGCCTCCGGCTGGCTCGTCATCGCGACCGGGTCGGCGATGACCAGAGCCGGCCGCACCATTGAGGCGACGCGCGATTCGGCCCCCGCCGGCAGGCGATGGATGCCGGTCATCTCCGCCCCCGACATCGTCGTCGGCAGCGCCGCGACCCTGGCGCCCGTCACCGAGGCGACGGCCTTGGCGACGTCGATCGGGCGGCCGCCGCCGAGCGCGACCAGGGGTTGCGAGCCGACCCGGTCGAGCAGGTCGGCGGCGAGGTCGGGAACCTGCCCGCGCGCAACCTCGCGCACCGCGGTCGCCGCCTCGACCAGCTCGGCGGCGGAGGCCAGCGCCCGCGGCGTGCCCAGCAGCTCGAACGGGGAGAAGTCGTGCTCGCGCAGGAGCTGCGTCGCCTGGGCGACCCCGTGGTGGCGGAAGACGACCGTGCGGCCGGCGTCGCGCCAGATGAAGTCGCCGTTCACCCCGGCGGATCCGTCCGGGGGTTCCTCACCGGCCTCAGCTTGGGCTCGACCTCGGCCCGCAGGTGCTCGTAGTCGGGTGGCAGCGAGAGCTTCTCGCCAAGGTGCTCCAGGGGCTCGTCGACGGTGAAGCCCGGGCCCGTCGTCGCCAGCTCGAAGAGGACGCCGCTGGGCTCGCGGAAGTAGACCGAGCGGAAGTAGAAGCGATCGATCTCCGGCGTCGGCTGAGCGCCGGCAGAAATCGCGCGGTCGCGCCACTGCATGTGCTCGTCCGGCAGCGAGGCCCAGGCGACGTGGTGGACGCTGCCGGCGCCCTGCAGGCCACGCTCGGCCGGCGGCTCGTCGAAGACGTAGAGGCCGCCGCGCGTCTCCCCGCGAGCCTCCCAGGCGCTATCCACCGGCTCGAACTCGAGCGCTTCGAGCAGGCCACTGCTGGCCTCGGGCGCGGCGCTGTAGGCGCGCACGGCGTGGAAGCCGCGCAGGGCCGACTCGGCCGGCACCTCGGGGTGGTCGGCGATCAGAGGCGCGTCGGGGACGTCGACCACGAGCAGCTCGTGGTCGAGGCCCTCCGGATCGGAGAAACGGATGCTGGCGCCCTCGCGCTCGGACTCGATCCCGTTGGCGGCGAGCCGCTCCGCCCAGAAGTCGAGCGAGGCCTCGGAGGCGACGCGCCAGACGACGCGGTGGACCATGCCCGCCCCAGCCCGTCCCGGCGCCACCCCGGGGTACTCGAAGAAGGTGAGGTCGGAGCCCGGGTCGCCGCCCTCGTCGGCGAAGAAGAGGTGGTAGACGGTCGGGTTGTCCTGGTTGACCGTTTTCTTGACCAGCCGCAGGCCCAGCACTCCCGCGTAGAAGTCGACGTTGCCCTGAGCGTCCTCGGTGATCGCGGTTATGTGGTGAATGCCCTCGAGCTTCATTGCTCACGTATAGCATCAGCCAATGAGCCGCGGGCGCAGACGCACGGTAAAAGCACTGGTTGTCCTCGGTTCGATCCTCGCCTTCCTCAGCATCTTCGCGATCTGGACCGAGCGCCAGGCGCTCAATACCGACGACTGGGTCTCGACCAGCGACCGGCTGATCCAGAACCCGACGATCCGCGCCGCGCTCAGCGACTACCTGGTCGACCAGCTCTACGAAAACGTCAACGTCGAGGCCGAACTGAAAGACATCCTCCCCGGCGACACCAAGGACCTCGCCGGCCCCGCTGCGGGCGGGCTGCGCCAGGTGGCGGGCGCGGGCGCCGAAAGGGTGCTGGAAACCTCGACCGCGCAGGACCTCTGGCAGGACGCCAACCGCTCCGCCCATGAACAGCTGATCGCCGTGCTGGAGGACAAGGGCGACGCGGTCTCGACCTCGGAAGGAAACGTCAGCCTCAACCTCGGCAGCCTGCTCACCAACCTCGCCGGCCAAGTGGGGTTCGGCGCCGACCTGGCCGAAAAACTGCCGCCCGACGCGGGTCAGATCGAGATCCTGCGCTCGGACGAGCTGAAGACCGCACAGAACATCGCGATCGCGATCAAGGGCCTGGCGCTGGTGCTCTCGATCCTCACCTTCGCCGCCTTCGGCGCCGCGATCTACCTCTCGCGCGAGGGCCGCTGGGTGACCGTGCTGTTCAGCGGCATCGGCCTGATCGCGGCCGGGTTCGCGGTGATCGTCGTCAGGGAGATAGCCGGGGGGATCGTCGTCGATCAGCTGGTCACGGTCGAAAGCGCCAAGCCCGCGGGCGAAGCCGCCTGGTCGATCTCCACGTCCCTGATGACCAGCATCGCGACGACGGTGATCGTGATCGGCGTGCTGTTCGCGACCGCCGGCTGGCTTGCCTCCCCCACCGGCTCGGCGCGAGCGACCCGGCGCATGATCGCGCCGGTCCTGAACCACCACGCCGCCTACGTCTACACCGGCCTCGCGATCGTCGTCTGCCTCTACTTCATCTCCGGCCCGACCCAGGGCCTGCGCTCGTTTCTGACCACCCTGATCGTCGCCGGCATGGCCGCCTTCGGGATCCACGAGCTGCGCAAGCAGACCGCGGAGGAGTACCCCGACGCCGACTACGGCGAAGTCCTCGGCCGCACCCGCGACCGGGTGGTCAGCGCGGTCAAGGACGCCAACATCGGCGAGCGCGTCGGCGAGCAGGCATCGAAGCTGCGCCGGTCCGAGGCGCAGGGTCCGGGCGGCGGCGAGGCGGCGCCAGCGGAGGCTCCGACCGCCGTCCTGGACGAGGAGGACGCACGCCTGCAGCGCCTCGAGCGATTGGCGTCCCTGCGTGACAAGGGCGTTCTCACCGACGAGGAGTTCGCCGCCGAGAAGGCGCGCCTGCTCGGCGGATCCACCTCCTGAGCGAACCCACTAGTACTCATGGAGTACGCACGCGGTTTGCAGACGTGAAAGGGTGCCGGTGTCTCGGCATCGTTCAATTACTCAGGAGAGATATATGAGAGACCGTTTCCGACCGAGGTTGTCGTACGCCAACGTGATGGCCACCATCGCGGTCTTCTTCGTTCTGGGAGGCGGGGCCTACGCGGCAACGAGTCTTCCGAAAAACAGCATCGGCTCCAAGCAGTTGAAGAACGGATCGATCACGCCCGCGAAGCTCAGCGCAGCTGCCAAGACGGCGCTGAAAGGCGCGACGGGACCGCAGGGATCTCCCGGCGCCCAGGGGGCGCCCGGCGCCACGAAAGTCACGGTGAGATCGGGACCGTTCGTGAAAGGCGTTTCAGTCGCTTCCTGCCAGCCCGGAGAGGTGGCAACCGGGGGCGGTGGAATCGTCGACCCAGGGGAACCCGAATCTTGGCTGTGGAACACGACTCCCGTCCAGAGCAACGGTCAGGTTCCCACTGCTTGGGAAGCGGAGGCCGAAAGCGGCACCGGAGCGACGAGCTTCGTCCAGGCGTACGTCATCTGCGCGGCGCCATAGGAATTCGGCGGGCTTGCAAGGGCCGCGGCGGTCTCAGGACCGCCGCGAGAGCCCGCCGCCGGGTTCGAACCGGCAACCTCCTGATTACAAATCAGGTGCTCTCCCAGGTTGAGCTAGGCGGGCGTGGTGGCGATGATGGCTAGATGGATGTGACGTTCAGGTTTCTCGGGCCGGACGAGGGTGGCGTCCTCACCGAGGCGATAGAAGCAGCTTACGGGACCACCTACGACGTCCGCTGGGTCTACGACCGGGCGGATGTCTGCTCCCGCCTGGCCGACGGTCGCTACGTCTCCTGCGTCGCCGAGTCGCGGGAGGGCGATCTGCTCTGCCACATCGGGATGAGCCTGGCCGCGGCCGGGGACGCCGTCGCCCACTCGGGCCAAGCGGTGACGCTGCCCGCCGCGCGCGGTCAACACCTGTTCACCCGGACCAAGCGCTTCCTGATGGACTGGGCGCGGGAGCAGGGACTGGCCGGGCTGTTCAGCGAGGCGACCGCTGCCCACCCCTACAGCCAGCGGGCCAACCTCGAGCTCGGGGCGCACGAGACCGGCTTCCTGCTCGGCTGGATCCCGGCCTCGGTCGCCAACGACGCCGCCGCCGGGGCGCCGCGGCGACGGCAGTCGGCTGCGCTCTTCTACACCAAGCTCAACGACGGTCACGAGCGGCGGGTTTACGCGCCGCCGCGCCACCACGAGATCGTCGGCCAGACGCTGGCGCTGTGCGAGCTGCGGGGCACGCTGGCGACGCCGCCGCCGGATGCGGAGCTGGCGCGCCGGACCGAGCTGCAGGTCGAGATCGACGAGGACCACAACCTCGCCCTGATCACGATCCGGGTGCCCGGCGCCGACCTGGCGGCGGTGCTGGGCGCCGAGCGCCACCACCTCTTCCACCGGCGCTGCCTCGACGCGATCTACATCGACCTGCCGCTGGAGCAGCCGGCGACCGCTCTCGTCGCCGATGACCTCGAGCGGCTCGGTGTCTCCTACGCCGGGGTCTTTCCCAACCACACCACCGACGGCGACGTGCTGCGAATGCAGTCGCTGCACCGGGTCCGAGTCAAGGCCGACGACATTGCCGTCGCCTCGGACCACGGGCGCGAGTTATTGGACTACGTACTGGCGGACCTACCTCAGCCCTAGACGGGGACCTCTCGCGACGCGAGATGGCTTCCGACCTTGCGCTTGACGCGCTGCAGGGCGTTGTCGACGGTCTTGGTGTCGCACTCGAGGCGCTCGGCGATCGCCTCGTAGGAGTGGCCGTCGAGGTAGAGCGAGAGGACGCGGCTCTCGAGGTCGGAGAGGACGCCGGAGACGCCGGAGAGGCAGGCGACGAGGCTGGCCAGCTCTTCGGAGGCGATCACCTGGTTGACCGGGTCGTGGACGCTCGGCCCGGGCAGGATCTCGTCCAGAGTCGTGTCGGAGTCGCCGGCGGCGGCCGGCGTCTGACTGAAGGAGACGTACTGGTTCAGGGGCGTGTGCTTGTTGCGGGTCGCGGTCTTGACCGCGGTGATGATCTGACGGGTGATGCAGAGCTCGGCAAAGTTGCGGAAGCTCGACTCGCGGTCGGTGCGGTAATCGCGGATCGCCTTGTAGAGGCCGAGCAGACCCTCCTGGATCAGGTCGTCGGACTCACCGCCGAGCAGGAAGTAGGACGAGGCCTTGAGGCGGACGAAGCCGCGGTAGCGCCGGACGATCGCGTCGTAGGCGTCGGTCTTCCCCTCCTTGGCGAGGGCGACCAGGTAGTGATCATCAAGCTCAGCTTGAGAGTTAGCCTGAAGGGAACGAGCGGTGCCGGCACGTCCAGCCGCGATGGCTGGCTTTTGCTGCATAGGCGTAGATAGAGCCACAGATCCTTCTCCTTGCTGAAGGGTCGTGGCGCCGCTTACCTCCCCCGAGGCGCCCTATTGACGAGCTCACCTCAGACTCAAGCTGAGGTTCACCCTTGTTGCGCCGCAAGTTTACGGGCGCGCGGAGTTCTGTCAACCCCAAATTGCGACTTTTGCAAATGACGTTGCAGTTGCCAGAGGCTCAGCCGCGCTGGCGCCGCGCCTCGAACAGCAGCGCGGTCGCCGCCGCCGAGACGTTGAGCGACTCGACCCTGCCGCGCCGTGGCAGCGATATGAGGCCGTCGCAGGAGGCGGCCACCCGCGGCCGCAGACCCTTGCCCTCGCCGCCCAGCACCAGCACGGTCGAGCCCTTGAGGTCGACCCCCCAGGCAGGGGAGTCGGCCTCCGCGTCGGCGCCCCAGATCCAGAAGCCGGCGGCCTTGGCATCGGCCAGCCAGTCGGCGAGGTTGCGGACGTGAGCGACCTGAAGGTGCTCGACGGCACCGGCCGAGGCCTTGCAGGTGGCGGCGGTGACAGCCGCGGCGCGGCGCTCGGGGACGATGACCCCGCTGGCGCCGGCAAACTCCGCCGAGCGGCAGACAGCGCCGAGGTTGCGTGGGTCCTGGACCTGGTCGAGGGCGACGAGCAGCGCGTCCTCCCCACGCAACAGGCCGCGCGGATCGCCATAGGGGTAGGGATCGACCTCAGCGACGATGCCCTGGTGGTCCGGGGAGCCGCAGAGCCGCTCCAGCTCGAGCGCGTCGGCCTCCGGCGCTCGCCAGACCCGGTGCACCCGCCGCCTCCCCCGCTCCGCCTCGGCGACCGGCTGGCGACCGTAGATGAACTGATTGGCCATTCAGCCCTTGGGCACCAAGCGCGCGCCATCGGACGAGTCCCGCACGTCCCAACCAAGCTCCGCCAGCTCATCCCGAATCGCATCCGCCCGCTCAAAGTCCTTAGCCGCCCGGGCCGCCTCCCGCTCCTTCATCAGCTCCATAGCCCGCTCGTCGGTCTCAGCTCCCTCCTCCGGCTGGGTAAGGGAGCTGAGACCGACGAGCTCAAGCATCTCCTCTAGAGCCGGGACAGCGCGCGCGCTGTCCGCCTCGCCCCGATTCGCTTCTCCAATCAGCTCGAACACCTCGGCCATCGCCCTAGGCGTGTTGAAATCGTCTGCCAGCGCATCTCGGAAGGCAGCGACCCGAATCTCGGACGGGGAGCCGGTGGAGGGGTCGCCGGAGCCTCCCCGCTGTTGCTCCGCCGACCCCTCCACCGGCTCCCCCACACCGCCCGAGGCGCCAGCCGAACGCTCCCGAAAGAAGTTCCTCAGCCGCTCGACCTGAGCCACCGCCTGCTCCATCTGCTCAGCCCCAAAAGCCAGCGGCTGCCGATAGTGCCCAGAGATCAGGTACGCCACCACCGCCTCGCGCCCGTACCGATCGAGCGCCTCCGAGAGCTGAAAGATGTTCCCCTCGGACTTCGACATCTTCGCCGCGTCGGTCTCGATCATCCCGTTGTGCATCCAGATCTGGGCGAAGGGACGCCCGGCCGCCTCCGACTGGGCGATCTCGTTCTCGTGGTGGGGGAAGACGAGATCGGAGCCGCCGCCGTGGATCGCGAACGACGTCCCCAGCTCGGCCTCGGCCATCGCCGAGCACTCGATGTGCCAGCCGGGCCGTCCCGGCCCCCAGGGCGAGTCCCATCGCGTGTCCTCGCCGGGCTTGTGGGCCTTCCACAGGGCGAAGTCGAGCGCGTCCTCCTTGAGCGAGGCCGAGCCCGCCTCCTCACCCTGGTCCATCTCCTCCGTGCGGCGGTTGGAGAGCTTGCCGTAGGCACCGAAGCTGCGGACGCGGAAGTAGACGTCGCCGCCGGACTCGTAGGCGTGGTCGGACTCGACCAGCTCGCCGATCAGCGCCACGATGCCGGCGATCGTCTCGGTCGCCAGCGGCTCGGCGTCGGGCCGGCCGAGGCCGAGCCGGTCGGTGTCCTCTGTGTAGGCGCTGGCCATCCGGGCGGCGAACTCCGCCGAGGGCTCCGCCGCCGCCGCGGCGGCGGCGTAGATCTTGTCGTTGATGTCGGTGACGTTGACGACCAACCGCGCGCCGTAACCCTCGGAGCGGAGGAAGCGGGCAAAGAGCGAGAAGACGACGAAGGGGCGGGCGTTGCCGATGTGGATGCGGCTGTAGACGGTCGGACCGCAGGTGTAGATCCCCACCTCGCCGGAGGGGTCGAGGGCCCGCGGCTCGCCGCTGAGCGTGTCCCTGATCCGCACCTCGCGCATCGCGCGGCCGAGACTAGATGATCCGCCGCGAGCTAAAAGGTTCGGTAGCCGGCCGTCGAGGCGGTCGACTCACCGCGCAGCCAGGTGGGCGCCGACTCCTCCGCCGCCGCCTGAGCCTCGCGCTTGGCGCGCTTGGCGCTGGCCTTGATCTCGTCCTCGGAGGCTTCGCGCACGCGCTCCTCGCGGCGCTCGGCCTGGATCCGGATCCGGTCGGACTCGAGGCGGAGCTGGTCCTCGGCGCGGGCGCGAGCCGCTTCCTCGGCCTCGCGCTCGACCTTCTCGATCAGCCTGCGAACGCTCTCCTCGGCTTCGCGGCGGACCTCCTCGGTGCCCTCCATCACCCGCCGCTCGATCTCGGTCTCCAGCCGCACGGCGGTCTCGTGGGACACGGCCGCGGCGGCCTCGGCATCGGCGGCACGCTGCTCGGCGGCGGCGATGCGGCGATCGGCCTCGGCCTCGATCTCTTCACGAGCCGCGGCGAGTCGCCGCTCGACCTCGCCCTCGAGGTTCCTCGCCGCCTCGGCGATCACGCCCTCGGCCTCGGCCCGCGCTTTGCTCGCCCGCGCGGCAGCCGCTTCGCTCTCGGCCTGGGAGCGCTGCTGCAACTCCTCGAAGGCGCGCTCGGCGCGGTCCCGCGCCGTCTCGGCGCCGGCAACCTTCGATTCCGCCTCGCGCCGGGCCGTGCGCTCGGCGGCGATCCGCTCGCGGGCCTCGGCGGCGACGCCGCGCAGCGTCCCCATCGCCCGCTCCTTCAGCTCGGAGCCGACTCGGTCGGCTCGCGCCTCGGCCTTGGCCACGCGCTCCTCGCTTACGCGAACCCACTCCAGCGCCTGCCTGGCGACGCCGTGCATGGTCTCGGTGGCCTCACCGACGGCTCGCAGCTGCCTTGCTGGATCGCTCATCCACCGGCAACCTACTATGGGCACCGGAGGCAACTCGACCGGTTTGCGGTCGGGTTAACCGCAATTTGCGCGAGAGCCTTCGAGAGACCTCGAGGGCCGTCAGGCGGACTGCGTCTCGCGCGCGCGCAGGTCGCGCTTGAGGACCTTGCCGGTGGCGTTGCGGGGAAGCTCGTCGAGGAACTCGACCTCGCGCGGCGTCTTGTAGCCGGCGAGGTTGGCCTTGACGTGCGCCCTGAGCTCGTCCTCGCCGATCTCGGCGCCCGGCACGACGACGACAAAAGCCTTTAGACGCTCGCCGAACTCGGCGTCCTCGACCCCGATCACCGCCGCCTCGGAGACCGCCTCGTGGTCGGCGAGCAGGTCCTCCACCTCGCGCGGGAAGACGTTCTCGCCACCGGAGACGATCATCTCGTCGTCGCGCCCGTCGATGAAGAGGCGGCCGCCGGAGTCGATATGGCCGACGTCGCCGCTGCAGAGCAGCCCGTCGATCGCCTCCTTGCCTCCCCCGCCGGTGTAGCCCTCGAAGGACATCTCGTTGCCGACGAAGATCCGTCCCACCTCGCCGTGCGGGGCCTCGCGCCCGGCCTCGTCGACGATCCGCACCGTGGTCCCGCGCGGCGGCCTGCCGGCGGTGCCGGGGGCGGCGCGCAGGTCCTCGGGGGTGGCGACGGTCGCGTAGGCGACCTCGGTCGAGCCGTAGAGGTTGTAGGCGTTGTCCCCGAAGCGGTCCATCCAGGCGACTGCCAGCTCGCCCGGCAGAGCCGAACCCGAGACCGAAGTGATCCGCAGCGAGGAGAGGTCGTAGCGAGCGAGCGCCTCCTCCGGCAGGCCGAGGATCCGCTGCAGCATCACCGGCACCACCGCCAGCACCTGGGCGCGGCTTTCCTCAACCGCCTGCAGCGTCCCCTCGGGATCGAAGCGCCGGCGCAGCACCATCGTCGAGGCCGTCGGCAGGCTCATGATGAAGTGGAAGAAGCCCCAGGAGTGGAAGAGCGGCGCCGCGATCATCATCGTCTCGCGACTGCGGAAGGGGATCCTGTCGATCAGCGCCGCGATTGCCATCAGCCCGTCGGGGCTGGAACGCTGGGCGCCCTTGGGCGTGCCGGTCGTGCCCGAGGTGAGAATCACGAAGCGGGGCTTGTCGGGCGGCGGCCGGTGGTTGCTCTCGTCGCCGGCGGCGATCAGCTGCTCGAGAGTCACCTCCTCCGGCTCTTCCCCGTCCTCAACCCAGCCGACGATCCGGGCGACCGAGTCGTCGACACCCTCGAGCAGGCCCGCGAACTCGACGTCGTGGACCAGCGCCTTCGGCCCCTCACGGCGAGTCACCTCGGCCAGCTGCGGGCCGGCGAACATCGTGTTCAGGTAGAGCGCGCTGGCGCCGAGCTTAGCCGTGGCCAGAGTCGCCTCGACGAAGCCGCGGTGATTGCGGCACATGATCCCGACCCCGTCGCCGGGGCCGATCCCCATCTCAGCGAGGGAGTGGGCGAGGGCGTTGGAGCGCCGGTGCAGGCGCTCGAAGCTGAGCGCCCCGCGTTCGTCGACGAGGGCGATCTCGTGCGGGTAGTGGATCGCCGCGGTCGTGATGCCGAGGGCCGGAGAGGCGCCCCAGCGCAGGAAGGCGGAGACGACCTTGGCCGACTTGTCGGGGCGGTGCAGGCCGAGGACGCCGGCCTCGTGCAGCACCCTGACCTCGAACGCTTTGTCCGAGGCAGCCTGGCGCACCGCTGACGCGATCGAGTCGAGCTTGCTCATTGCGCCGCCAAGCCTAATCGCTCTCGATCGAAGCCACCGCTATGCAGGCGATTCCTTCACCGCGGCCGATCCAACCCATGCCCTCGTTGCTGGTCGCCTTGACGCTGACCCGGGCCGAGGTCGCCTCGGCGAGGGCCCGCTCCATCGCGGCCCGGTAGGGGCCGAGCCGTGGCTCCTCGCAGATCACGGTCGCGTCGACGTTGACGATCGCACCGGCGATCGTCCCCACCGCCGTCCGCAGCAGGTCGATCGAGTCGGCCCCCCGCCACTGCTCGTCGTCGTCGGGGAACATCGTGCCGATGTCGCCGCCGCCGCCGGCCCCGAGGATGGCGTCGATCACGGCGTGGGTGAGGACGTCGGCGTCGGAGTGACCGGCGAGGCCGTGCGGGTGATCGATCTCGACTCCTCCCAGGACCAGGCGGCGCCCGACGGCGAAACGGTGGCTGTCGTAGCCGACGCCGACCATCAGCCGACGCGGCTGCCGAGCGGTACCAGGCGCCGCTGGCGCTGCTCGAAGACGCATATCTCCCCCACCCCGAGATCGTCGAGGAAGTCGACGGCGCGGTCGTAGGCGAAGCCGACGTGCTCGGGAAGGTGAGCGTCGGAGGAGAGGGCAAAGGACGCCCCTGCCTCGACGCACATCTCGGCGAAGCCGCGAGCCGGGTAGAGCTCGCCGACCGGCTTGCGCAGCCCCGCGGTCGAGACCTCGACCGCGATCCCGCTCTCGGCGATCGCCTCGACCGCGGGCTCATAGAAGCGACGAAGGTCGTGCTGGGGCAACGGCCGGGCGCTGCCCCAGACCTTGACCAGGTCGGGGTGGGCGAGGATGTCGAAGAGGCCGGAGCGCGCGCAATCGGCCAGCGCCTCGAAATAGCGCCGCCAGACCTCGTCGGGGTCGTCGCCGCTCTCCCAGACGTCCCAGCCGGGATGGTCGACGGCGTCCTCGCCGAGGAAGTGGACCGCACCGACGACGTAGTCGAAGTCGCGCGCCGCCAGCAGCTCCGCGGTGCGGGCCTCGGCACCGCGAACGAAATCGCACTCGATGCCGAGCCGCAGCGGCGTGCCACGGACGAACTCGCAGTAGGCGTCGAGATCGTCCTGGGCGTTGCTCTCCCAGAGCGGATGGCGCCAGAGGTCGAGGGCCTGGCGAAAGCGGTAGACGTGCTCGGAGACTCCCAGCTCCTCGACCCCGGCCGCCGCTGCCGCCGCCAGATAGCGGTCGACGTTCTCGGCCGTGAAGAAGCGCTCGGCTGTGGTCCCCTCATCGTCCGGGCGCAGGTGCAGGTGGTAGTCGGTCAGCATGGGAACGAGCCTAGATGACTGGTCCGTCCAGGCGCGGGTACGCTGCGCTCCATGGTCCACCTGCGGATTGTCGCGCCGGCGGATCGGTCGGGGAAGGTCGTCGATCTGCTGGAGGCATCGGCGTCCACCTCCAACCTGATCTTTCTCCCCGGCGCCGCCCGCAAGCCGGACGGCGACGTGATCCTCTGCGACGTCGCCCGCGAGGACGCCAGCGTGATCATCGAGGACCTGCGGGAGATGGACATCCCCCGCGACGGCTCGATCGCGATCGAGCAGATCGACTCGCACCTCTCCGCCGAGGCGGAACGAGCGGTGCGCGCCGCCCGCGGCGCCCCCTCGGATGCCGTGGTCTGGGAGGAAGTCGAGGCGCGAACGTCAGAGAGCACCGAGCTGAGCGCCAGCTTCCTCATCTTCATGGTCCTCGCCTGCCTGATCGCCGCGGTCGGCATCTACCTGGACTCGCCGATCCTGATCGTCGGCGGCATGGTGGTCGGGCCCGAGTTCGGCCCGATCGCCGGCCTCTGCGTGGCGATCGTCCATCGCCGCGCCGATGCCGCCCGACGCTCGCTTCGAGCTCTCGCGGTCGGCTTCCCGCTGGCGATCGCCGCCGCCTACCTCTTCACCCTCGCCGCCCGCGCCACCGGCTTGCTCGACGCCGATTTCGAGACCACCCAGCACGCCCTGACCGACTTCATCTCCAACCCCGACGCCTTCTCCTTCATCGTCGCCGCCCTGGCCGGAACGGTCGGCGTGCTCTCGCTCAGCGCGACCAAGTCGGGGGCGCTGATCGGCGTCCTGATCTCGGTCACGACGATTCTCGCCGCCGCCAACATCGGCATCTCCGCCGCCCTCGGCGAGTGGTCGGAGTTCCGCGGTTCGGTCCTGCAGCTGGCCGTCAACCTGACCGCGATCATGGTCGCCGGGGTCACCACGCTGGAAATCCAGCGCGCCCTGTACAGGCGGCGCCGGCGCCAACATCGCGACGAGGAAAGTGGGCGGTGGGCCGCCAGCTGATCCTGATGCTGCTCGCCTTCGCCGGCGGCACGGCCGTCGCCGAGCTGGTGGGCGCCGCCAACCTCGGCGTCTCTCTTGGCATCGGCCAGCTCTGCTTCGCGGCCGTCTTAGTCTGGGTCCTGCTCAGGGACTGAGGACCGATCCCGGTAGGGGTTCCGCTTAACTTTTTCGAGGGTCGTCTGCGGCCGTCCGAGATTGAGCGGTAGCGAAAAAGTACAAGACGCTCCACCCCTACCGGGATCGGTCCTCGAGCAGCAGCGCGGCCAGCCGGAAATCGAGCGGGGTCGTCACCTTGAGGTTGCCCGGCGAAGTCGGGTGGATAATGACCCTCCCTCCGGCCGCCTCGACCAGCATCGCCTCGTCGGTAGCGGCATTCCGCACCTCGGCGTGGACCGCCAGCGCCGCCCGCAGGGCCTCGACGCGGAAGACCTGAGGCGTCTGCGCCGCCCATAGCCGCGAGCGGTCCAGCGTCTGCTCGACCTCGAGCTGAGATTTTTGGTCGTCCTGCGACAACAAATCGCGGTTCGGCCCCACGGACTTGACGGTGTCGGTAACCGGAGTGGCGGCAATGACGCCGGCGGCCTCGGGATCCGTGTCGAGGCGGGCGATCAGATCGTCAACGAGCGTGGGCGTGAGCAGCGGGCGGGCCGCGTCGTGGATCGCGACCAGCCCGGTCCCGACCGTGACCAAGGCGTTCGAGACGGACTCGGCGCGAGTGGCCCCCCCGCCGACAGTCGCGACGTCGCCGCCGAGGTCGGGGCCGCTCGCGGGCGGCACGGCGACGACGATCGCACTCACCGCGCCGCAGGCCCTGAAGGCGTCGAGCGACCACTCGACCATCGGCCTCCCCGCCAGCGGCACGAAGGCCTTCGGGCCGCCGGCTCCGAGGCGCTCCCCGGAGCCGGCGGCCGCGATGACCGCGGTTACTGCCGGGCTACGCCGTGGCGGCGAAGCGATCCTCCAGCAGCCCGTCCAGGTACTCCTCCGCGCCCTCC
Organism: uncultured Solirubrobacterales bacterium; assembly: GCA_963775475.1. Classification (GTDB taxonomy): domain Bacteria; phylum Actinomycetota; class Thermoleophilia; order Solirubrobacterales; family 70-9; genus VAYN01. Next base: position 45,092 of record CAVZIP010000001.1, read on the forward strand.
TCGTCCTTGTCGAGCGCGTACATGAACTCCGACGCGAGGATCTTCTTGGCCCGCGTGTACATCTGCTTCTCGCCGGTGGAGAGACCCTTCTCCATCTCGCGGAGCGCCAGGTTGCGGACGACCTCCGCCAGCTCGAAGACGTCGCCGGTCTTGATCTTCTCGCGGTTGTACTTGAAACGCCGGTTCCAGTTCTTCGGCATCTCGGAGACGTCGTCGGTGAGGACGGCTGTGACCTTCTTGATTTCCTCCTCGTCGATCACGCGTCGCAGGCCGGCCACTCCCGCGTTCTCGCAGGGGACCATCACCGTGAGCTCGTTGTGGAGGATTTTGATCGTGAGGTATTCACGCTCGGTCCCCATCAGCTCGCGGGTCTCTTTCTTCAGCACCAGGCCTGCCCCGTGATGCGGGTAGACGACCTTGTCGCCCTCCTCGAAGTCACAGACGTATTCGACGTCCTCCTCGAAGGCTGCCTCCATGGCCTCTTCTAGCTCGGGAATCGGTGGCTCCTTTCGTCTTCGACGGCGTTCATCGCCATCAGCTCTGCAAGTACCGGTCGACCAGGTCGACCTCCTGAAGCCGGCGCAGGCCTTCGCGGATGTCTTTGGCCCGAGGGGCGCCGACTCCGTCGATGGCGGCGAGATCGGATTCGGAGGCCGCAAGGACCTCCTCCAACCCGCCCAGCTCGTGGATGATCTTCTGGACGACAAGCTTGGGAATGCGCGGGACCCGGCCCAGCGCGCGGTAGCCGCGCGAGGCGACCGGGAAGTCGAGCGTGTTGAGCTTGCGGTCGTAGCCGAGCAGCTCGGCGAGGCGACCGAAGTCGAGCACGTCCTGGTGGGGCATGCGGCTGAGCGCCTGCAGGACGCCCGCCAAGCTCTGCTCCGTGTCCTCGACGCTGTAATCGCGGATCAGCGCCGTCTTGTCGGTGGCGACGCCGACCATCGTCTCCTCCAGCTGCATCTCGATCAGCCGGCCCTCGGTTCCGAGCTCGACGATGTAGCGCTCGACCTCGACCGCCATCCGCGTCACCAGCTCGGCCCGCTGGAGGACGGCGAGGGCGTCGTGGAGGACGCTGCGGCCCTCGAACTCGAGCACGGTGAGGCGAGCCGAGACCTGGTCGAGGCGCTCGCGGTACTTCTCCAACGTGGCCAGCCCCTGGTTGGCCTTGGCCAGCACCGCGGGGATCTCCTGCAGGATGTACTTCGTCCCCTCGACGTAGAGCGAGACGACATCGCGCCGCTGCGAGATCGCAACCACCAGGGCGTCGGTCTGTTTGGAGACGCGCTCGGCGGTGCGGTGACGGGTCCCGGTCTCCGAGGAGAGGATCGTCGGGTCGGGCATCAGCTGCACGTTGGCCCAAGCGATCGTGGTGGCCTCGCTGTTGAGCACGATTGCCCCGTCCATCTTCGCCACCTGGTAGAGCATCGCCGGCGAGTAGTCGACGTCGAGCTTGATCCCGCCGGAGAGCATGTGGGAGATGTCGTCGAGGTCGCCGACGACGATCAGGCCGCCGGTCCGCGAGTGGACGATATTGTCGATCCCCTCGCGCAGAGCGCCACCTGGGGCGACGACGTCAAGTGCCCTCAGTAACCGAGGATCCTGACGTTCGGAAAGCTCATGGAGCTCATCCCCGGACAAAGGTGGCATCTCCCTTAGGATGCCAAAAAGCGCTCTGGAATGCGGTGTGGCAATAACCGAGTGGACAGCTCGGAATCTCTTTTGTCAACTGGATCAATCACTCAAAGATTCTTTTGTATGAATTTGGCGCCTCAGAGGTGAAAACGGCGGTGGTGTCGATGGTGCCGTAGCTCCTGCGGTGAGGGGTCCCCGGCCACGGCCGGGTCGGGACCGGGCGGCTCGGGGTCGCGGACGAAGGCCCAGGTGAGGCCCGCACCGACCGCACAGAGCGCCACCGAGACCCAGGTCGAGCCGGCGACGGCCGTGGCAAAGGAGTCGCCGTCCCCCTGCAGCGCGTGGAAGACGGCGCCCGTGGCGGCAAGGGAGACGGCGCCGGCCAGGACCCGGTCCATCGCCAGCACCCCGGAGGCGATCCCGACCTTCTCCCCTGGCATCGCCGCCATCGCCGCCGTCGACATCGGCGCGTAGACCAGTCCGAGGGCGACTCCGAACAGCAGGTAGGCACCGAGGACCAACGCGAACGAGCTGCCGGCGCCGACCCGGGTCAGCAGCAGCAGGCCGGCCAGGCCGAAGACCATGCCGGCGGTCATCGGCCGGCGGGCGCCGAAGCGGCCGATCAGCCGCCCCGAGAAGGGCGAGACGAAGATCATCGGCACGGTGATCGGCAGGATCAGCAGACCGCTGGCGATCGGCGAGTGGTCGCGCACGTCCTGCAGGTACTGAGGCTGGAAGAACATCACCGCCCAGTAGGCGCCGACCAGAGCGAAGGCGGCGGCGCTGGCGCCGAAGTAGGGCCCGTTGCGGAAGAGGGCGAAATCGACGACCGGCGCCCGCACCCGGTGCTCGATCCGCCAGAAGGCGAACAGGAAAGCGGCGCCGACCAGGGCCAGCGCGATCGTGGTCGCGGCGCCCCAGGAACGAGACTGAACCAGCGCCAGGACCACCGCCGTGACGCCGGCGCTGAGCGTGACCAGGCCGGACCAGTCGACCTTGGTGCCGGCTCCGGGGTCGGTCGACTCCGGCGTGGCGAAGACCGTGATCGCGATCCCGATCGCCGCCACCGGCAGGTTCATCCAGAAGATCACCCGCCAGTCGAGTTCGATCAGCAGGCCACCGGCCAGCGGCCCGATCGCCAGCGCCAGCGCCGAGACCGCCGCCCAGATCCCGAGAGCCCGCGGCTGCTCCTCGGCCGGGAAGGCGTTGCAGACCAAGGCCAGCGAGAGCGAGAGCATCGGCGGCGCCCCCGCGCCCTGCAGCACCCGCCCGAGGATCAGCATCTCCTCATTCCCAGCCGCACCCGAGACGACCGATCCGAGGGCGAAGACGACGACACCGAGCAAAAAGATCCGCTTGCGCCCAAACATGTCCCCGAGCCGACCCGCGGTCACAACCAACACCGCAATCGTCAGCAGATACCCGTTCATCACCCACTGCAGCCCCTCCGAGCTGGCGTCGACGTCGTGCCGTATCTCCGGCAGCGCAAGCGCCACGACGGTGGAGTCGAGCATCAGGAGAAAAAGGCCTGCGCAGGCGCCGGCCAAAGTCCACCACTTGCGGTCCATCGCGGCGTCCCTCCCGCCTCAAGGCGCAGTCAACGCGCCGCGACCAGATCCCGCTGGGGGTCGATGCCCCAGCGGGTGCCGACCTCAGCGAGGTCTGGAGTGAGTGGCCAACGATCAGGGGCCTCTTCGCCCTCATGCTGGGGATTGGCGCCCTTTAGAGCCATGCTGCCGGTGTTGTCGCCGATCGCGCGGATCGCGGCGACGTCGTCCTCGGTCAGCCGCTGCTCAGCCGGCAGAGCTGCAAGTTCCACCCGCTTGGCCTCGATCGGGCAGGCCTCCTCACCGATCTCCTGGATCAGGGTCGGGGCGACGCACTCGACGGCGGGGTGGGCGAGGTTCCACTGGCAGGCGAGCTGGATCGGGGTGAGTCGTGCCCGTGCGGCGATCGGCAGCAGGCGCTCCAGCTTCTCCGTCCCGGCCTCGATCCAGCCGGAGGGGCGGAAGGAGCGGTGGTCGCTGCGGGCCAGCTCGGCGCCGGGGAGCAAGTCCCCCCAGAAGAGGCCGCCGTAGTCGACGACACGGGTCAGGACCTTGACATCCGCCCTGGCGGCCGCGTCGAGGCAGAGCTCGCCCGGCCAGGGCTCGAGCGGGTTGAGGATGATCATCGCCCAGTCGATACGGTCGCCGAAGCGCTCCAGGCAGGCGATCAGGTCGAGCGTGAAGCCGTTGGCAGGCCCGGGAGCGACGCCGATCCGCGCCGTCAGGCCGGCCTCGCGCAGCGCCGCCATCGCGTCCCAGACGACCTCGCTCGAGTAGCCGGTTCGATCGGGGTTGTGGAGCAGCAGCAGGTCGAAGGAGGAGACGCCGATCCGCTCCAGGCTGGCCTCGGTCGCCATCCGCAGGTAGTCGGCGTACGCGTCGGGACCGCGCAGGGCCGGGTCGGTGAAACGGGGGAAGCCCTTGGGCCCGTTGCGCTCGCCCTCGTAGAAGTCGTGGCCGACGGCGCCGACCAGGCTGTAGTCCTCGCGCCGTGCGCCCTCCAGCGCCCGGCCGAGCACGCGGTCGGCCTCGCCCTGGCCATAGGCGTCGGCGGTGAGCACCGTCTCCATGCCGCCCCCGGGCCGCAGCAGGTCGACCAGGCGGTCCTCACCGATCGCCTCGCCGAAATGGAGAAACCTGCCGCCGCTCCAGGTGCCGATCGCGCTGCGGCCGGGCTCGCGCAAGGTACGGGTCCGCTCAGGACTCGGCGTCGCCCGGCGCCGGCTCGTCGCCGTCGCCCGACCCGTGCTCGTCGTCGCCCTGCTTTGCGCCGACCCCGACCTTCTCCGGCTCGGGCTTCTGCGGCGGCTTTTGCTTCGGCTTCTTCGGAGCGATGATCGTCAGGCTGAGCGGGTGGTCCTCCTCGTCGCCGGCGGGGTCGCGGGCGACCATCACGGTCGAGCCAGGGGTCATCTCGCCCTGGCGCAGGACTTCGTCGGCGAGCGGATCCTCGATGTAGCGCTGGATCGCCCGGCGCAGAGGGCGGGCGCCCATCGACGGGTCCCAGCCCTTCTCGACCAGCAGGTCCTTGGCCTCGTTGGTCAGCTCCAGCTGCAGTTCGTGCTCGGCGACCTGGACGCGGACGCGGTTGATCATCAGGTCGATGATCTCCTTGACCTCGTCCTTGGCCAGCTTGTGGAAGACGATCACCTCGTCGATCCGGTTGAGGAACTCGGGCCGGAAGACTTTCTTCAAGTCGCTCATGATCCGGTTCTTCATGTCGCCGTAGGACATGCCGGTCTCGTCGGAGACGGTGAACCCGATCGAGGTGTTCTTGGAGATCTCCGAGGCGCCGATGTTCGAGGTCATGATCACGATCGCGTTGCGGAAGTCGACGGTGCGACCCTGGGCGTCGGTGAGGCGCCCGTCCTCGAGGATCTGCAGGAGGATGTTGAAGACGTCCGGGTGGGCCTTCTCGATCTCGTCGAGCAGCAGCACCGAGTAGGGCTTGCGCCGCACGGCCTCAGTCAGCTGACCGCCCTCGTCGTAGCCGATGTAGCCCGGAGGCGAGCCGACCAGGCGGCTGACCGCGTGCTTCTCCATGTACTCGGACATGTCGATCCGGATCATCGCCTCCTCGTCGCCGAAGAGGAAATCGGCGAGGGTGCGGGCGAGCTCGGTCTTGCCGACCCCGGAGGGGCCGAGGAAGATGAACGAACCGGCCGGGCGCTTGGGGTCCTTGATGCCCGCACGGGAGCGGCGGATCGCCTTGGAGACGGCGGTGATCGCGACCTCCTGGCCGATCACGCGCTTGTGCAGTTCCTCCTCCATGCGGATCAGCTTCTTGGTCTCGGCCTCGGTCAGTTTGAAGACTGGGATGCCGGTCCACATCGAGACGATGTCGGCGATCTCCTCTTCGCCGACCTCGGGGCGCTCGCCGTTCTCGCCCTCGGCCCACTCGTCTTCGAGCTGGCGCTTTTTGGTCGTCAACTGGCGCTCGGTGTCGCGCAGGTTGGCGGCTTTTTCGAACTCCTGGGCCTCGATCGCGGTCTCCTTCTCGCGCCGCGTGGTCTCGATTTCCTCCTCGAGGTCGCGGTAGACCGGCGGCGTGCTCATCGACTTGATGCGCATCCGCGAGCCGGCCTCGTCGATCAGGTCGATCGCCTTGTCGGGCAGGAAGCGGTCGGATATGTAGCGGTCGGCGAGCTCGGCGGCAGCGGCCAGGGCGTCGTCGTTGATCGTCACCCGGTGGTGCTGTTCGTAGCGCTCGCGCAGGCCCTCGAGGATCTTCACGGTGTCCTCCGGCGAAGGCTGATCGACCTTGATCTGGGCGAAGCGGCGCTCCAGGGCGGAGTCGCGCTCGAGGTACTTGCGGTACTCGTCGAGCGTGGTGGCGCCGATCGTCTGCAGCTCGCCGCGGGCCAGGGCCGGCTTCAGGATCGAGGCGGCGTCGATCGCACCCTCGGCGGCGCCGGCGCCGACCAGGTTGTGGAGCTCGTCGATGAAGAGGATGATGTCGCCGCGCTGGGTGATCTCTTTCATCACCTTCTTGAGGCGCTCCTCGAACTCGCCGCGGTACTTGGAGCCGGCGACCAGGGCGGCCAGGTCGAGCGTGTAGATCTGCTTGTTCTTGAGCAGCTCGGGGACCTCGCCTTTGTTGATCCGAGCGGCCAGGCCCTCGACCACGGCGGTCTTGCCGACGCCCGGCTCGCCCAGCAGCACCGGATTGTTCTTGGTGCGGCGAGAGAGGATCTGCATGATCCGCTCGATCTCGGTCTCGCGACCGATCACCGGGTCGAGCTTGCCTTCCTCGGCGAGGCGGGTGAGGTTGCGACCGAACTGGTCGAGCAGTTTGGAGGACTTTTTGCCGCCCTCGCCCTGGCCACCACCGCCGCCACTGCCCTGGCGGCGTCCGCCGGGACCGGAGAGCATCCGGATCACCTCGTTGCGGATCTTGTCGGAGTCGGCGTCGAAGTCGAGCAGGATACGAGCGGCGACACCCTCGTTCTCGCGCACCAGGCCGAGCAGGATGTGCTCGGTGCCGATGTAGTTGTGCCCGAGCGAGAGCGCCTCGCGCAGCGCCAGCTCGAGGACCTTCTTGGCCCGCGGCGTGAACGGAATCTGGCCGGAGGTGACCTCCTCGCCCGATCCGACGATCCGGACCACCTGTGAGCGCACCCTTTCGACCGTGATGTCGAGGGACTCGAGGACCCGTGCGGCCAGGCCCTCCTCCTCGCGCAGCAACCCGAGCAGGATGTGCTCGGTGCCGATGTAGTTGTGCTTGAGCGTGCGCGCCTCCTCCTGTGCCAGGACGACTACTTGGCGAGCTCGCTCGGTGAATCGCTCGAACAAAAGAATCCTCTTCTTGGTCGAACCCGGTTCAACCGGGTTTGTACCGGCAGACGCCCGATCGTTATCGGCAGGCGCCCATGTGTCCCGTAACTCTACCGAGAGCGCCCGGCCGGCCTTTTGCCGCTCCCCTCCGCTAACTGCGTGCTTTCAGGTCTTCATCGCGGGAAACAGCAGCACCTCACGCAGGCTGCTGGCCCCGGTCAGCATCATCACCAGGCGGTCGATGCCGAGACCGACGCCGCCGGTCGGCGGCATCCCCTGTTCCAGCGCCTCGACGAAGACCTCGTCGTAGGGCTGGGCCTCCTCGTCGCCGCGGTCCAGCTCGACCGCCTGCTGCTCGAAGCGGCGGCGCTGCTCGTCGGGGTCGTTGAGCTCGCTGAAGGAGTTGGCGATCTCGACCCCGCCGACGAAGGCCTCCCAGCGCTCGACCAGGCCCCGCTCGGAGCGATGCGCCTTGGCGAACGGCGAGAGCTCGACCGGGTAGTCGAAGACGAAGGTGGGCTGGATCAGACCCGGCTCGACCTCGCGGGCCAACAGGCCGTCGACCAGCTTGCCCCAGCCCTCGGCCGGATCGGGCTCGGTCCCCATCGCCGCCGCCAGCGCCTCGCGGGTCGGGTGCTCGAGGATGTCGACCCCGGCGCGCTCGAGGATCGCCTCGCGCAGAGTGATCCGCCGCCAGGGGGGCGCGAAGTCGATCTCCACCTCGCCGCGCTGGACCACGGTGGCTCCCAGCACCCGCTCCGCGACCTCGGCGACCAGCAGCTCGAGGTCGTGGGCGGTCTTCTCGTAGTCGGCGTAGGCCTCGTACCACTCCAGCATCGTGAACTCGGGGTTGTGCTTGTGCGAGACGCCCTCGTTGCGGAAGTCCTTGCCCAGCTCGTAGACCCGATCGATGCCGCCGACGACCAGCCGCTTCAGGTAGAGCTCGGTGGCGATTCGCAGGTAGAGGTCGCGGTCGAGGGCGTTGTGATGGGTGGTGAAGGGTCGCGCCAGGGCGCCGCCGTAGAGCGGCTGCAGGACCGGCGTCTCGACCTCGACGTAGCCGTGTTCGTCGAGCCAGCGCCGTACCTCGCTGACGGTGCGGGCCCGTATCTCGAAGAGGCGCCGGCTCTCCTCGTTGGCGATCAGGTCGAGCTCGCGGCGGCGGAAGCGCGTCTCGGTGTCCTCGAGCCCGTGGAACTTGTCCGGCGGCGGCCGCAGGCTCTTGGCCAGCAGGCGCCAGTGGTCGACCGCCAGCGAGAGCTCGCCGCCACGCCTGGTCGCCATCGCCGTCCCCTCGGCGCCGACAATGTCTCCGAGGTCGAGATCTACGAGCAGGGCAAAAGCCTCCTCGCCGAGCAGGTCCTCGCGAGCATGCAGCTGGATCTGACCACTGCCGTCACGAAGGTCGAGGAAGCAGGCCTTGCCGTGCCCCCGCCGAGCAACGATCCGCCCAGCCACCCGGTGCCGCGACTCCGTCTCCATCCCCGCCGCCAACCCCTCGTGCGCCGCCCGCACCTCCCCAATGTCCTCCCGCTGGGAGAACTCATGTGGGAAGGGCTCGACCCCGGCCTCGCGGATGCGCTCCAGCTTCTCGCGCCGATCACGGAGGACATCAGAAAGCCTCGGCTGCTCGGGGGAGTCGCTCATTCGCGCGAGCCTATAGCGCCGTTAAGAGCCGGTCCCGGTAGGGGTGAAGCGTCTTGTACTTTTTCGCCGCTACCGATCTCGGACGGCCGAAAGCAATCCTCGAAAAAGTTAAGCGAAACCCCTACCGGGACCGGCTCTCGACCCGGGATGGGCTCGTCTAAGCCTTCTCGATTTTCGTGATTTTCAGTTTCTTCTTCGGCCCCCGCGGCACCTCGACGCTAACCACGTCGTTCCGCTTGTGCCCGATCAGGGCCTTGCCGATCGGCGACTCGTTCGAGAGCTTGTGCTCGAGCGGGTTGGCCTCGGTCGAGCCGACGATCTGGAATTTCTGCGAGTCGCCGGTCTTCTGGTCCTTGACATGGACGACCGAGCCGAAGCCGACCTCGTCGGTGCGGAGCGCCTTCTCGTCGATCACGGTGGCGCGGCGCAGACGCTCTTCGAGCTGGGCGATCCGCCCCTCGAGCAGGGCCTGTTCGTTCTTGGCGTCGTCGTATTCGGCGTTCTCGGAGATGTCGCCGAATTCGCGCGCCTCCTTGATCCGCGCCGCGACCTCGCGGCGTTTGGTCGTCGAGAGGTACTTGATTTCCTCTTTCAGCTTTTCGAGACCCTCGGGGGTGATGACCGCCTGACGACTCACTTGCAACTACCTCGCTTTGGCTGTGGGGAGAGCCGCGGAAGCGACTCCCAGACCGAAAAAAACGCCCGGATGCGGCGATCTGCATCGCCACACCCCGGCACAGAGTCGCGGGATTATAGCGAGGGCCGTAACCCGGCAATCAGGAGCGTTTTACGAAACCGCAAGGGGCTCGGCGAGGGCCCGGATCAGCTCCCGTGCGCGACTGAGATCGGCGCTTCGCTGGAGCTCCTCGACGACCTCCGGCGGCGCCTGCAGCCGCTCCGTGTACCAGGGGTAGAACTTGCGCAGGTAGCGCTCCGCTCGCTCGCTGCCGAGGTGCTCCTCGGCGCGGTCGAGGACCCAGAGCAGCTCGGTGGCCACCTCCGCCCGCGAGGGCGGCTGTTGGCGCCGCCCGGTCAGTTCCTCGAACAACCACGGGTTGCCGAACGAGCCGCGGGCGATCATCACCGCAGCGGCCCCGGACTCGGCGTAGGCGCGGCGGGCAGCCTCGGCGCTGGCGAGGCCGCCGGAGACGATCACCGGCACCTCGACCCGCTCGACCAGCTCTCTGGTCAACTCGTAGTCGGGGCTGCCCTTGTGGCCCTTGGTCGCCGCCCGTGGGTGGAAGGCGATCGCCGCCACCCCCGCCTCCTCGGCGAGCCTGACCGCGAGCTCGAAGCCGGAGCGGTCGCCGGCCTCGATCCCAGAGCGCAGCTTCACGGTCACCGGGATGCCGCCTCCGCCTGCGGCGGCGCCGCAGGCGAGGGCCAGGGCCAGCTCCGGGTCGCGCAGGAGCTGGGCGCCGGCGCCGGTGCGGCGGACCTTCGGCACCGGGCAGCCCATGTTGATGTCGATCAGGTCGGCGCCGGCCGCGGCGGCGATCGCGGCGCCGGAGCGCATCACCTCGGCGTCGTGGCCGAACAGCTGCACCGAGACCGGGTGCTCGTCGGGATGGATCCGCATCAGCTCGCGCAGGGTGCGCTCGTTGCGGTAGTGCAGGGCGAAGCTGGAGACCATCTCCGAGACGGCGAGCCCGGCGCCGTGCCGTTTCGCCTGCAGCCGCACGAACCAGTTGCCGATCCCGGCCAGCGGCGCCAGCAGCACGCGGTTGGCGATCCGCACGCCGCCGATCTCGAAGGGGTCCGTCAGCTCATGTCTGGTTCCGTTCATGGATCAACCTCAGCCCTTTCAGGGTAAGCAGGTCGTCGACCTCGTCGATCGTCTCGGTGAAGGGGACGACGGCCGAGGCGTACCCACCGGTGGCCAGCAGCCTCGGGTTCGGGAGCTCCTCTTCGATCCGCCTGACGATGCCGTCGATCAGGCCGGCGAAACCGAAGATGAAGCCGGAGTGGATCGCCGCGCGCGTCGAACGGCCAATTGCTTCCCGCGGCTCTTCCAGGTCGATCCGGGTGATCCGGGCCGCCCGCTCGATCAGGGCGCTGAGCGAGGGCGCGAGGCCGGGGCCGATCGCGCCGCCGAGGTACTCGCCGTCAGCGGAGACGGCGTCGATGTTGATGCCGGTGCCGAAGTCGACGGAGACACATGCCTCGCCGAAGCGCTCGTAAGCGGCGATCGCGTTGACGAGGCGGTCGGCGCCGACCTCGAGCGGGTTCTCGATCCGGATCGGCATTCCCGTCTTCACCCCGGGGCCGATCGTCAGGCACCCGGCGTCGAGGTAGCGCTCGGTGAGCTGTTCGAACTGGCTGCCGAGCGGCGGCACGACCGAGGAGACACAGACGGCGTCGACATCGCCGAAGGACATCCCGCAAAGCGAGAAGAGGCCGGCGATCCGCTCCGCCAGCTCGTCGCCGGTCGCGCCCGAACGCGTCTGGAAGCGCCAGTGCTCGACGAGATCCTTCCCGTCGAAGGCGCCGAGGTGAGTCTGGGTGTTTCCTACGTCGACCGCCAGCAGCATGCGGGCGATTATCTCCGGATCGGACTGGCCAGGTAGCCAGCCAGACGCTTTTGCGCATAGGATCGTCGCCATGTCAGCACGCCTCTACGTCATCCCCGCCTCGCACCCGAGCATCACCGCGGAGCTGATGCTCGACCACAAGGGCATCCCGTATAAGCAGACCGACCTGCTGCCGGTGATCTCGAAGGGCGCCCTGCGAGCCGTCGGCTTCTCCGGCGTCACCGTGCCGGCGCTGAAGATCGACGGCAGCAAGGTGCAGGGCTCGCGGCCGATCGCCCGCGAGCTGGAGCGACTGCGCCCCGACCCGCCGCTCTTCCCCGCCGACCCGGAGAAACGAGCCGCCGTCGAGGAGGCCGAGCGCTTCGGCGACGAGGAGCTTCAGCACCCGATCCGGCAGATCCTCTGGTGGTCGATCAAGCGCGACAAGGCGCCGCTGCGCAGCTACTCGGAGGGAGCCAAGATCGGGATGCCGATCGGCCTGGCGATGAAAACCGCGGCTCCGATCGTCGCCCTCTCGGCCCGCTTCAACGAGGCCAACGACGACAACGTCAAGCGCGACCTGGCGGCGCTGCCGGGTCTGCTCGACCGGGTCGACGAGTTGATCGCCAGCGGTGTGATCGGCGGCGAGCAGCTGAACGCCGCCGACTTCCAGATCGCGCCAAGCATCGGGCTCGCCCTCACCCTGGCCGACCTGAAGCCGTACATCGAGGGACGCCCGGCCGGCGCCCTGGCGAAGCGAATCGTGCCGGACTACCCCGGCCACGCGCCGCCGATCCTGCCGGCCGACTGGCTGGCGCCGCTGCACGGCCAGCAGGCCGCCGCCTAGCTAAAGCGGGCCCCACCGGTCGACCCGCTGACCCGGCGGCAGCGCCGCAAGGGCCTCAGCGAGGCGGGTGCCGTCGGGCAGCGTCAGCTCCGGGTCGAGCTCGAGCAGCGGCACCAGGACGAAGCGGCGGCTCGTGACCTCCGGGTGAGGCAGGGTGAGGCGGTCGGTCTCCAGCTCGAGGTCGCCGAGCAGCAGCAGGTCGACGTCGAGCGGGCGGGGGCTGTGGCGGGGGGCCTCGAAGGAGCGCCCGCGCTCGGCCTCGATCGCCTTGCAGGCGTCGAGCAGCGCCTCCGGCTCGAGGCCGGTGCGGATGCGGACCGCGGCGTTGAGGAAGTCGGGCTGGTCGAGGACTTCCCCGACCGGCTCGGTCACGTAGGCGGAGGAGACGGCCTCGACTTCGACGCCCGCCGCGCGTAGTAGCTCGACTGCCGCCCGCAAGTTGCCGGCCGCGTCGCCGACGTTGGAGCCGAGGCCGAGGTAGCCGCTTCGCACCGGGCTACTCCTCAGGGGCTTCGGCCTCGTCTTCGTCCACCGCGCGCTCCTGGGTCACCTCGACGGCGACCTCCTGGATCGCCAGCGGCAGCGGCGGCTCCGGCTTCGCCGCCCGCACCCGCACCGATTCGCAGCCGTAGCGCTCGATCAGGCGCTGGCCGATGACCTGGGCCAGGCGCTCGAGGGTCTTGTAGCTGCGCTCGGTCGCGGCGAGGGCGACGATGTCGCAGACCTGGGCGTAGTCAACCGTGTCCTCCAGCCGGTCCGTCAAGACGGCGTCGCAATCCGGCACGTCGAAGGAGACGTCGAACTCGAGCCGCTGCCCGACCTCCTGCTCAGCCTCGCTGACGCCGTGGTGGGTGTAGATCGAGAGCCCGCGCAGCTCGACTTCCGCGCTCGACTCGATGCCGTTGCCGTGCGGACCCTGAGCCTCCATCCCGGCAACCTACCCCAGGACCGCGCCGGCGACCGCCATCGCCTGGCCGACCTCGGCTACGTCGTGGACCCGCAGCACCTCCGCCCCCGCGGCCGCAGCCAGGACCGAAGAGGCGATGGTGCCGCCGAGCCGCTCGCCGGCGTCGGAGCCGTCGACCTTGCCGATGAAGCTCTTGCGCGAGGTCCCGACCAGCAACGGCCGGCCCAGCTCGCGCAGCTCCGAGAGACGCCGCAGCAACTCCAGGCTGTGCGCGGCGGTCTTGCCGAAGCCGATGCCGGGATCGAGCCAGATCCGCTCCTCGGCGATGCCGGCGGCCGTCGCAGCCTCGACCCGGCCGGCGAGAAAGGCCTTGACCTCGTCGACGACGTCGTCGTATCGCGGTTCGTCCTGCATCGTGCGCGGCGTGCCCAGTATGTGCATCAGCACCACGGTGGCACCGCGCTCGGCGCAGAGAGCCGCCATCTCCGGGTCGCCCCGCAACGCGGTGACGTCGTTGACGACCTCCGCCCCCGCGTCGAGCGCCGCCCTGGCGACCGCCGCCTTCGAGGTGTCGACCGAGATCGCCGCCTCCCCACCAGCCAACCCGGCGATCACCGGCTCGACCCGCCGCAGCTCCTCCTCGAGCGCCACCTCCTCCGCCCCCGGCCGAGTCGATTCCCCACCGACGTCGAGAATCTCCGCCCCGGCGCTGGCTAGTTCCTCGCCATGGGCGACAGCTCGCTCCGGCTCGAGGTAGAGCCCCCCATCCGAAAACGAGTCCGGCGTCACGTTCACGACACCCATGAGTTTCGGCAAGGTCACGGTCTTCTGAGGCCTGTCCCGGTAGGGGTGAAGCGTCTTGTACTTTTTCGCCGCAGCGGCCCGTGGCGACAGCTAACGGCGATCCTCGAAAAAGTTAAGCGAAACCCCTACCGGGACAGGCCTCAGCCGGCATCCCCGCCAGCGAACCCCGGGCGTGGGCGCGGATTCGGCCGTGCCCCCTCGCGCTGGGCCGGCTCCGGCTCCGGCTCCGGCTCGGCGGGCTTCGCGGGCTCCTCGTCGTCGGCGAAGACCTCGTCCGGCGACTTGCCGTCGAGCAGCGCGGCAAACTGGCCGGCGTCGATCGTCTCCCGCTCCAGCAGCAGCTTCGAGACCTTGTCCAGGTCCTCGCGGCGATCGCCGAGCAGGCTCTTGGCGGTCTGGTGGGCGCCCTCGACGATGCGGCGGATCTCGTCGTCGATCTCGCGCGCGATCTCGTCGGAGTAGTCGGGCTCGGAGGAGAACTCGCGGCCGAGGAAGGGCTGGCCGCGATCGTGGCCGAAGACCCTGGGGCCGAGCCGCTCCGACATCCCGAACCGCATCACCATCTGCTTCGCCGTCTCGGTCACCTTTTCGAGGTCGTTGGAGGCGCCGGTGGTGATCTCGCCGAAGACGATCTCCTCGGCGGCGCGGCCGCCCAGGGTCATCGCCATCGTGTCGGTCAGCTCGGCGCGGGTGGTGAGGAACTTGTCCTCGGTCGGCAGGCTGATCGTGTAGCCGAGGGCCTGGCCGCGGCTGATGATCGAGATCTTGTGGACCGGGTCGCAGTTCGGCAGCAGCTGGCCGACGATCGCGTGCCCGACCTCGTGGTAGGCGGTGATCAGGCGCTCCTTCTCGCTCATCACCCGGGTCTTCTTCTCCGGGCCGGCGATCACCCGCATGATCCCCTCCTCCAGCTCCTTCATGCTGATCTCGCGACTGCCGGAGCGGGCGGTCAGCAGCGCCGCCTCGTTGATCAGGTTGGCGAGGTCGGCGCCGGTGAAGCCGGGGGTCTGCCCGGCCAGCGTGTCGAGCTCGATTTCGCGGGCCAGCGGCTTGCCGCGGGTGTGAACCTCGAGGATGTGCTTGCGGCCCTTGCGATCGGGGCGGTCGACGACCACCTGGCGGTCGAAGCGGCCCGGCCGCAGCAGCGCCGGGTCGAGGATGTCGGGGCGGTTGGTGGCGGCGATCAGGATGATGTTGTCCTTCATTTCGAAGCCGTCCATCTCGACCAGCAGCTGGTTCAGCGTCTGCTCGCGCTCGTCGTGCCCGCCGCCCATGCCGGCGCCGCGGTGGCGCCCGACCGCGTCGATCTCGTCCATGAAGATGATGCAGGGGGAGTTCTGCTTGGCCTGCTCGAAGAGGTCGCGAACGCGGCTGGCGCCGACGCCGACGAACATCTCGACGAAGTCCGAGCCGGAGATCGAGAAGAAGGGAACACCAGCCTCGCCGGCGACCGCGCGGGCCAGCAGCGTCTTGCCGGTGCCGGGGGGGCCGTAGAGCAGGACGCCCTTGGGGATCCGGGCTCCCAAGGCCTGGAATTTCTTCGGGTTCTCGAGGAATTCCTTGATCTCCTCGAGCTCCTGCACCGCCTCGTCAACGCCGGCGACGTCGCGGAAGGTGATTTTCGGCGCGTCGACGGACATCCGCTTCGCTTTCGATTTGCCGAAGTTCATCACCCGCGAGCCGCCACCCTGCATCTGGTTCATGAGGAAGATCCAGAAGCCGAAGAAGAGGATGAACGGCAGGATCAGGGTCAGCAGCGAGAGCAGCCCGGAGCTGCCGGAGCCGTGCACGTCGGTTTCCACGTTGGCTTTTTCGAGCCTGTTGATCAGGCTTTCTTCGGCGTCGGGCGGATAGCCCGTGGAGAAGCTTTCGCCGTTCTTCTTCTTGACGTCGAGCGTGTTGTCCTTGGTGTTGACCGAGACCTCGGCGATCCTGCCTTCGGCGATCAGCCCGGTCTTCTCCTTGATCAGGTCGTTGTATGGCGGCGCCGGAGTGCCCGAATCGCCGCTGATCACACGCTGGGCGATGAAGGCCAGGATGACCACCAGCAGGATCGGAAATGCCGCGCTTTTGAAAAAACGCCTCAAGGGTGAAATCAGCGTACCAGGGCGGTTTTTTGGGCTCTACTCGGCAAGTGCGGCGACGTAGCCGAGGTTGCGGTACTGCTGAGCGTGGTCGAGCCCGTACCCGATCGCGAACCGGTTGGGAATCTCGAAGCCGACGTAACGGGGCGAGAGATCCACGCGGAGGCGCTCCGGCTTGGTCAACAGCGCGCAGACCTCGAGCGAGGCCGGGTTGCGCGCCTTCAGGTTGCGCATCAGGTAGTGCAGCGTCAGGCCGGAGTCGATGATGTCCTCGACGATCAGCACGTGGCGGCCCTCGATCGGGGCATCGAGGTCCTTGAGGATGCGGACGACGCCGGAGGAGTCGGTCTGCGAGCCGTAGCTGGAGACCGCCATGAAGTCGATCTCGCAAGGTATGTCGATGCTGCGCATCAGGTCGGCGAGGAAGAGCACCGCGCCCTTGAGGACGCCGACCATGACCAGCTCGCGGCCGTCGTAGTCGCGGCTGATCTCGGCACCCAGCTCCGCGACCCGGCGCTGCAGGTCCTCTCTGGCGACGAGGGTCTCGCCGATCGCGGGGTCGCTCACGCGCCGCAGTCTAGATATAGAGAGCAGTCGCCGACGAGACGATTTCCCACGTCATGGGTGGGTTTTCGGACCATCGACCCGGGTTAGTCGCGCTCGGCGCGGAGGACGCCCGCTTCGACCACGGCGCGAACGCCGCCGCCGAGGTCGAGCATGGCGCGGCCGGTGCGGCGCAGGCCGGCGACCTGCTCGGCGAAGCGGGCGGCGCCGGGGACGGGGCGACCGGCGGCGCCGTCGGCGAGCCGCTGCAGGACGAGCCGGCGCAGCGCCGGCGGCAGCTCCGCCAGCCGCTCCAGCGCGATCGCACCGCGGGGCGCGTCGCCGGAGCCGTCGAGCTCGGCCTCGACCAGGGGGTCGAGCACCTCGGCCTCGTCGCGCAGCAGCGCCGCCGTGCGCAGGACGTTCTCGGCCGCCGCCGGGTGGATCCTCGCCAGCTCCGGCAGCAGGCCGTGGCGGACCCGGTTGCGGGCGTAGGCCGGTTCGGCGTTGCTGCTGTCCTCGCGCCAGGCCAGGCCGCGCTGTTCGCAGTAGGCGGTGGTCTCGGCCCGGGTGAAGCCGAGCAGGGGACGCGCCAGGCGACCGTCGTGAGGGCGCATGCCGAGCAGAGCGCGGCGGCTGGGCGAGGAGGCGAGGCGGTAGAGGATGGTCTCGACCTGGTCGTCGGCGGTGTGGCCGGTGACGATCGTCGCGTCGCCTGCCTCGGCCAGCGCGGCCGCGGCCGCGTAGCGGGTGTCCCGAGCCCAGGCCTGGAGGTTGCCGGGCCCCTCGGGCCGCTGCGGGCGCTCGATCTCCAGCTCCACCCCGAGCGGCTCGCAGAGGGCCGCGCAGTGGCGCTCGTCCGCACCGGCGTCGTCGCGCAGGCCGTAGTTGACGTGCAGCGCCGTCACCGCCTCCGCTCCCGCCGCGCGAACCGCGAGGTCGAGCATGCAGACCGAGTCGCGCCCGCCCGAGAGCAAGACGACCAGCGGCGCGCCGGGAGCGACGAGCCCCTCGTCGAGCACCCGCTCGAGCATCTGGTCCGCGTCCACGGACCGAGTCTAGGAGTCGGCGGCGCGGACGACGAAGAGGTCGGTCGGGACCGGGAAGCCCTTGAGGCTGACCTGCCCGATCGGCTCCAGCCCGAGCTGCTCCCGGCCCTCGATCGCCTCGGCGACGCGGTCGGTGACGAGGACCTCGCCGGCGAGCGCGCGGTTGACGACCCGGTGGGCGAGGTTGACCTGGCTGCCGAAGTAGTCGCCGTCGCGATAGACCGCCTCGCCGCAGTGGATCCCGACCCGCGGCTGCGGGCGCTGCGGGAAGCGGCCGAGGAAGTCGACCGCCCACTCGGTCAGAGCGGCCGCGTCGGGTGAGACGACCATCACCTCGTCGCCGATCGTCTTCACGATCGTCGCCTCCCGCGGCAGCGTCGACTCGACCGTCTCGACGAAGTTCTCGACCACGTCGAGGGCCTCCATGTCGCCCTCCTCCTCGGTGTAGCGGGTGAAGCCGGTGAGGTCGATGAAGCAGAGCGTGACCGTGACCTGGCCGAGCTCGATTTCCGCCGTGTCCATCCCCAGCCCGGACTCCATGTGGCCGACCACGTCCTGGTCGATGAAGAAGCGCAGGTAGCGGTTGTGCAGGTACTCGGTCAGCGGCGCCGCCAGCGGCAGGATGTCGGCCGCCAGCTCCCCCATCTCCGCCGCCATCTCCAGCTCAGGCACGGCGTCACGGATCAGCGGTTCGTGCACGTAGAGATGGAACAGACGCACCTCCGCGTCGGCGATGCGGCGCATCGACTGCACGTAGACGCGCACCAGCTGCAGGAAGGCGACGAGGGGAAAGCCGGCGGCAAGGACGCGGGCACAGTGGCGCAGCGCCGCGGCGTCTTCCGGGGTGAGGTTCCGTTGCCGCCCGACCGGGGTGCCGAGGATGACGAGGATGCGCTCGATCAGCTCCGGCTCCAACCCGGTCTCCTCAGCGACCTCCACCACCGACATCGTCTCCTCCTCCCCGGAGAACAGCTCCTCCGCGAAGCCGAAGGCAAGTCGCCCCTCGCTGCCGGCCCGGCGCAGCTCCTCGAGCGAGTGTCCACGCAAGCGCATCCGCGCCACCACCCGCGCCTGCGCAGCGGCGGTCGCCGTCCACCGCCCCCGCCGCACCGGCAAAATCTTCTCCTCAGCCCAGCGTTTAAGCGTGCTGGCCGGCACCCCCGACCGCCGCGCCGCCTCACTCAAGCTAATCCGCTCGTCAGCCATAGCCAGCGAGGCTAGACACCGAGGCCGACAGGCAGCAGCGCTCCGTCGGGCCGGTCCCGGTAGGGGTGAAACGTCTTGTACTTTTTTTGCGGCGACCTCCTCGGACGGCCGCCCCCTGTCTTCAAAAAAAGTTAAGTGGAACCCCTACCGGGACCGGCCCGATGGGACCGGCCCAGCAGGGGTTCCACCAAACCGACCTCAGGTAGGAATCTCCGACTCCTCGTGCAACTGCAGCACCGGCTCTCCACCCTCGCCAGTGCGAATGCGGATCGCCTCCTCCACCGGCAGCACGAAGATCTTGCCGTCGCCGACCTCGCCCGTGCGGGCATGCTTGAGGATCGTCTCGACGACGATCGACTTGTCTTTGTCCTCGACCACGATCTCCAGCTTCACCTTCGGCCGGACATTGACGGTGAGGGTCGAGCCGCGGTAGCGCTCGACGATGCCCTTCTGGCGGCCCGAGCCCTTGGCCTCGAGGATCGACAGGGAAGGGAACCCCTTGTCGAGCAACTCGGCCCGGATCGGCTCGAACGCCTCGTGGCGGATGAACGCCTCTATCTTCTTCATGCGTCCAGGCCTCCTAGTTGGTCTCGGTCGCGGTCATCTGGGCCGGTGCCGCCGCCGGGATCGCGGCGCCACCACCCATCGTGTTCGGCATCCCCGTCGAGTACTCCGGCTGGGGGATGAACTGCTCCGGGTACCCGTACATGCCGTGTGAGCTGATGTCCAGCCCGGCGTCCTCCTCCTCGGCCGGAACCCGCAGCCCGATCGTCGCTTTGATCAGCGCGAAGGTGGCCATCGAGATCGCGAACACGACCACGAAGGTGAACACGACCGCCAGCCCCTGAACCCCCAGCTGGCCGATCGCCGTGCTGAACGACGCGTCGCCGAAGATCCCGTACCAGATGCCCGGTCCGGCGCCTTCGACGATCAGCCGCGGCGAGGCGAAGATGCCGACCGCGAGGGTGCCCCAGATGCCGGCCAGACCGTGCGCCGAGAGAGCGCCGACCGGGTCGTCGAGGAGCTTGTCGATCGCCAGCACCGCGTAGACGACGATCAGACCGGCGACGAGGCCGATGATCGGCGCCGCCCAGTACTCGACGAAGCCCGACGGAGCGGTGATGCCGACCAGGCCGGCGATCGCGCCGTTGCCGGCCATGCCGACGTCGAGCGTTCTGCTTTTCAACCACACGGCCAGAGAAGCACCGATGACGCCGGCGGCCGCGGCGAGCTGCGTGTTCAGCATGACCTCACCGAAGAACGAGGCTCCCGTTTCGAAGGTCGAACCGCCGTTGAAGCCGAACCAGCCGATCCAGAGGATGATCACGCCGAGGCCGACCAGCGGCATCGAGTGACCGGGGATCGCCCGCGGCTTGCCGTTGGCGTCGTACTTGCCGATGCGCGGGCCGAGCAGCAGCAGCGCCGCCAGGGCGCCGACCGCACCGGTGAGGTGGACCACCGAGGAGCCGGCGAAGTCCATCACCGGCTTGCCGCCGATGTCGGAGAGAAGGCCGCCGCCCCAGACCGCGTGCGCGATCAGCGGGTAGATCACCGCGCCGAACACGGCCGCGTAGATCACGTAGGCGCCGAACTTGATCCGCTCCAGGGTCGTTCCCCAGACGATCGCCAGCGAGACCGCGCAGAAGGCCAGCCCGTAGAGCATCAACATCGCCGATTCGCCGGTGACTGCTTCGCCCGCGACCATCTGGTCGAAGTGGAAGAAGAACCCGCTGCCGCCGAAGAAGTCGGTGCCTGGCAGCCCTTCGGCGCCGTTGCCGCCTTCGGCTATGCCGTAACCGAGCGCCCACCAGGCGATGGTCACGATCGCGAAGTTGACGAGGATCTTGGCGACGCCGGTACCGACGTTCTTCTGCCTCGAGAAGCCGATCTCCAGGAACATGAAGCCGGCCTGCATCAGGAACACCAGGACGCAGGCGACGGCGACCCAGACCATGTTGAGCTCGCTCGTCTTTTCGGCAACCGTCTCGGCGACGGTTGCCGCCGAGGCCGCCGTGGGCAGCACCAGCGCGGCAAACGCCGTCAACGCCACGGCGATCCCCATCTTCTTTCTCATCGAAATTCCTCCTAGCCCACCGAAGCTCAGCCTGCGGCGGTCGCGGGTTTGGCGATTCCCAGGCACCGTAAATTCGGCTCGGGAGGCTGTGTTTAGACGGCTGGAGCAAATCCGCCCGGGCCGTTTCTCACGAGTGGCAAGACTGGGCAGGGAGAGTCGCGTCTCCAAATCCGACCGCATCGCTCGGATTGCGTTAGGGTTGCCGAACACCGGTATTTAGGGACCCCTAAGTAGGCTCCCCTTATTCAGGAGGCACGATTGAAGAAGTCCAGAGCACCCTTTGCGCTGACCCTCGCCGCCCTGGCGCTGGCCGTTCCGATCGCCGGTTGCGGCGACAGCGACGAGGAAACGACCTCGGGTGACGCCACGGCGGCGGAACTGGCGCCGGTCAAGCAGTACCTGACCGACCACTCCGCCGAGCTGGTCGAGCAGGTCGAGCTGCTGCAGGCGAACGCCGACGAGTACTACGAGCTGGCCAAATCGGTCGACTTCGACTACCAGCGCCTGCTCGACGAGCACGGCGAGGAAGTCGAACAGCTCCTCAACGACTCCAAGGACGTCTTCGTCGTCGCCAACCCCGCCTACGAGGAGATGGAGGGGATCGTCGCCGGCGTGCCGCGGCTGGCCCAGTACGACGTCGACATCGACGCCGGCTCGGACGCCAAGACCCCCGAAGACGCGGTCTCCTTCACCCTCACGATGCCCAATGGCGAAAAGTTCAAGCAGCCGGGCAACCTCTTCTTCCTGACCGAGACCGCGCTCTACGGCACCAACCCGGACATGGGTCCCGAGGGCTACACGCAGGACGTCGACGGCGACGGCGAGGTCGAGTTCGGCGAGGGCCTGCCCGACGCGAACGTCTACAAGGCGACGCTCGACGAATTCGCCGCCCAGGCGCAGAGCCTCGACGAAGACGCGCAGGAGTTCGAACCGACTCCGTCCGACGCGCTGACCTCGATCGTGGTCATGACCCCGACGATGAGCGAGTACTTCGAGGCCTGGAAGAACTCGCGCTTCATCGCCGGCGAAGGCGCCAAGGAACAGGGCTTCGTCGCCACCTCGCGCCTCTCCGACATCGCCGACATCCTCGGCGGCATCCTCGTCACCTACGACGGGATCGAACCGATGATCGCGGCCGAGAACCCGCAGCAGGCGAAGCAGACGCGCAAGGAGCTGCAGAGCCTGGTCGACTTCGCCTCGGAACTGCGCGACCGCGAGGCCGACGGCGAGAAATTCAACGCCAAGCAGGCTGACGTCCTCGGCGCCCAGGCGCAGACCCAGGCGGAGGCGATCGCCGGCCAGGTGACGCAGGCGGCGAAGCAGCTCGACATCGAACTGCAGGAAGGCTGAGGAGGGGGCGGTCCAGACGACGGTCAGGCTGAACCGCCTCCCCCAGGTCCACAGGACCATCGCCGCCGGCTTCATGGTGGCGGTGCTCCTGTGCTGTTCGCTGGCAGGTGCCGAGCGAGCCGCCGCCGCGCCGCCGTGGCAGGCGGCGGACGAGATCCGCGCCGATCTCTTCGAGGCGCAGACGCAGCTGCTCTTCGGCGAACGCGACCCGAGGTCGGTGAAGCGGGCCTCCGGGTCGCTGCGGGGATCGCTGCGCCAGGGGCTCGCCGCCGACGCGCCGGGCGAGCTGAAGGAGTTGGAATCGGCGCTGGCCGATTCCAGGCGGGCGGCCGGCGAGCTGGATGAAGTCAGCTTGGCGGCGGCGCGGGGACGCGTCATCGCAACCCTGCGTCGCGGCGCGATGGCGGTCGCGGTGGCCTCAGCCCGGCGCGACGAAGCGGCGCGGGCGCGGGCCTGGCTGCAGATCCGCGACTTCCGCAAGGCGACCCGGTTCACCCGGCCCGGAGTCGACGGCACGGCTGCGATCGAGGAACTCGCAGGCGGCGAGATCAACCCGCACGAAGCCGTCCTGCAGATCGAAAAAGACCTGCTCGACACCTTCCAGGCCCGCCTCGTCACCAACCTCGACGAAGCCGCGCAGGCAGCCGAACGCGGCTTCGGCGGCCGCTTCGCCGAAACCGCGGCGATCGCTTTCGGCTACTGGAAAGCGATCGCACCCGAGTACGGGGAGCAGCGCAGTGGTGCCGAACGTAGCGCCACCGACCGCGACTTCGCCCGTCTCGCCGCTGCCGCGGCCAGTGGCGACACCATCCGCTTCGAGGTGGGGCGCGAGCGGGTCGAGGCTGGCCTGGTCGGCTTCACGGCGGCGCCGCTGACGCCGGACGAGGAGGTCAACCGCTACAGCCAGCTCGAACGCTTCCTCGACCTGGTCCCGAAGGAGTACGAGAAAGGCATCAGCGACGGGCGGGTGACGATCCCCTTCGAGGTGCAGGAGGCGGTCGCCTTCATGGACGGGGTCGAAGCCGCCTTCTCCGACCTCGAGCCGGTCCTGCTCAAACGCGACGAAGCGGCGGTGGAGAAGATCCGAACGGACTTCGCCACGCTCCGCAGGTACGTCGACGACGCCCAGCAGGGGCGCGCCGTCGCGGCCGAGGACGACGTCACCGCGGTCGCCGAGCAGGCGACCGCGGCAATCGAGCGGATCTCCCCGGACGAGTGGCGCGAGGGCGGCGACGAAGCCGACTACGAACTCGTCGCCGTCTCGCTCGACCAGCTCGAAGCGGCGGCCGGCGCCGGCCAGTACCAGGCGGCCGAGCAGGCGCGGCTCGCGGCCTACGGCTTCCTCGAGTTCGGGCCGGAGCTGAAGCTGCGCGCCTTCGACCCGCAGCTGGCTCTGGAACTGGAGGGATTGATCTGGTACGGGGCCAACGGCGACAAGGGCCTGGCCAATCTGGTCGCCGACAAGGCGCCGCTGAGCGAGATCCGCGAAACCCGGCTCGACCTCGACGAAAAGCTCGCCGACGCGAGGGCGATAACCGGGGACGGCGCCAGCGCCTTCACCACGATCACCAACTCGGCCCTGATCGTCTTCCGCGAGGGGCTGGAGGCGATCCTGATCATCGCCGCGATCACCGCCAGCATGCTCGGCCCGCGGGCGCCGCTGCGGCGGCCGGTCTACCGCGGCGCCCTGCTCGCGATCCCGGCCAGCATGTTGATGTTCGCGCTGGCGATCCTGCTGCTCGACTCGCTCTCCAAATACGGCGAGAAGCTGGAGGCGGTGGTCGGCATCGTCGCGATCGGGGTGCTGCTGCTGGTCATGAACTGGTTCTTCCACCGCGTCTACTGGACCGAGTGGATCAAGGGCCACCGCGAGCGCGGCAAGGTCCTGACCGGGGCGGCGCTGGCGACCGGCGCCGGCGCCGCGACCGTCGCCGGCCTCTACACGCTCGGCTTCACCAGCGTCTTCCGCGAGGGCTTCGAGACCGTCCTCTTCCTGCAGGCGCTGCAGCTCAGCTCCGGAACCGGCGTCGTCCTCGCCGGCGTCTCGCTGGGCCTGGTCCTGACCGCGATCGTCGGCGCCATCACCTTCTCGCTCGAGCGCAAGCTGCCCTACAAGAAGATGCTGATCGTGACCGGGGTGTTGATCGCCCTCGTCCTCGTCGTCCTCGTCGGCAACACGGCGCGGACGATGCAGGGGGTCGGCTGGCTCTCGATCCACCCGATCGACGTCGAAATCCCGCTCTGGATGGGGACCTGGCTCGGCATCTACCCGACCGTGGAGACGCTGAGCGCGCAGCTGCTCGCCTTCGTCTTCGTGATCGGCAGCTACTTCGCCGCCGAGTGGTTGCGCAAGCGCGAACTGCGGCTGACGATCGCGGCCCACGAAGAATCGCTGGCCGCCGCCCCCCAGCCGGTCGGAGCCGAGGCCGGCGCCGCGACCGGCAACGGGAACGGGGTCAACGGCGACCGCGGCGCAATAGGGTCGGACGAAGATGCCGTCACGACTCCGCCCCACCAGCTCAGTCGCCGCTGAGGCGATCCTCGTCGGCGATCCCGGGCGAGCGCTGATGCTGGCCCAGGAGCTGCTGGAGCAGCCGAAGATGTGCAATCACGCGCGCGGGCTTTGGGGCTACTCCGGCCGCACGCCGGCTGGCGCGGAGCTGACCGTGCAGTCGACCGGGATGGGCGGGCCGAGCGCCGCCCTGGTCCTCGCCGACCTGGCCGAGCTGGGCGTGCGGCGTGCGGTCCGGGTCGGCACCTGCGCGGCGCTGGAACCGGAGCCGGCCTGCGGCGACTTGCTGGTCGTGCTGGAGGCGCAGGCATGGAGCGGCGGGCGCCTCGGGCTCTCCACCTTGGCCGCGCCCGACCTGACCGGCCGCGTGCGTCGCGAGCTCGGGATTGGTCGCAACGCCCGCCCGGCGATCGTGGCCAGCCTCGACACCCTGCACGAGCACGGTGCGGCCGAGGCCGGCGCCTATGTCGGCACCGCCGACGCCGCCGACATGCAGACCGCCGCCCTGCTCGCCCAGGGCGAGCGACTGGAGATGGAGATCGCGGCCGTCCTCATCGTCGCCGAAGACGCTGACGGCGAGATCGCCGACGACGAGGTCGTGGAGACGGCAGCGAAACGCGCCGGGCTCGCCGCCGTCGCTGCACTCTAACCCTAAAGTTAAGGGTTAGCCTTCGCTTTTTTGGCCGGCTTTTTCGCTATCTGGCGGCGCAGCGCCCCGACCTCGCGGCCGAGGTCGTCGATCTGCTCCTCGACATCCTCCAGCCGCTGCGAAAGCGAGCGCAGGCGTCGCTCGATGCGCTCCAGGTCGGTAGCCGAGGAGAGGTTGAGCGCGCTCATCGCCGCCTGCTGGGCCTCGATCGCCTTCTCGCGGGCGCCGAAGGCGGCGGAAATGGCGTTGTGGAGGGTCGGGTTGTCGATCAGCGCCTGCGCGATCTCGCCGATCGCCTGCTCGCTGCGCGCCCGCAGGCCGTCCTGCTCGTCTTGGTCGTAGGTCATCCCGCCCGCCTTTCGCAATTCATTGACAGGAGCTTAACGAGCCCATCCGGGCGAGTTGAAAGTCTGCTGACTGCAGGGATGCCACCAATCTTGATTAAGTTGATCGGATATGACTTCATTGTTGATTAAGGCCTTGTTGGGGGGCGGCTGGGGCCGTTGCGCCCCTTTGGGCGAACAAGTAGCCTCGGCTCGCCTGTCGCGCGGGGAGGATGCGGATGCGGTCTACGCAGTTTCCGCGATCCGCGGCAACGGGCACCGAGGCGCACTGGGATGAGAGCCAAGCTCGCACTGATCGTCGCACTCGCCAGCTTCCTGGCGCTGTCGGCGCTTGGCGTGGGAATGGCCGGCGCCGATCCGCTGGCCGAAGGCACCGCGACCGAAGCGCCCACCCCGACGACCGCGACCGCCGTCCCCTCGCTGCAGGCGCCGGCCTGCGCCAACGGGTTCGACGACGACGGTGACGGCCTGGTGGACGCCATCGACCCGGACTGCGTGTCCTCGGAGGGCCTCAGCGAGGCGCCGGCGGCGGCCAACGGCACCGGCTCCACCATCCCAGCTCCCGCGCCCGAAGCGCCGGTGGAAGCGGCCCCCAAGCCGGGTGGCGTCAAGCACGGCAGCGCCATCGACGGCAGCTCCGCCGCCGTCGCCAACCCCGGCGGCGTCACCCGCAACGAGAGTCTCGGCGACTCCAGCGGCGGTGGTGGCAACGACGGCGGCGTCAGCGCCCCCAGCGCCACCGGCAACGGCGACCAGCCGCTGGCCGACAGTGCGGATGGCGGCTCGCAGTTCTCCTCCGGGGGAAGCCCGACCATGGCCAATCCGACGACGACCATCGCGCCCTTCGGCCCGGCCCCGATCGGCGTCCCCAACTTCGTCATCGACTCCTTCGAGATCCCGCCCTTCCTGCTGCCGATCTACCAGGCCTGCGGCACCGAATACGGCATCCCCTGGGAGGTGCTGGCCTCGATCAACAAAATCGAGACCGCCTTCGGGACCAACCTCAACGTCTCCAGCGCCGGCGCCGTCGGCTGGATGCAGTTCCTGCCGTCGAGCTGGGAGGCCTTCGGGGTCGACGCCAACGGCGACGGCCGCAAAGACCCCTACAACCCTGTCGACGCGATCTGCGCCGCGGCGAACTACCTCGAGATCGCCGGCGGCAACAAGGACCTCTACAACGCGATCTTCGCCTACAACCACGCCGACTGGTACGTGCAGGAGGTGCTGCTGTACGCACGTGCCTACGGCAAGCTGCCTTCCGATCTGGTCGGCTCGCTGACCGGGCTGACCGAGGGGGCGCACTTCCCGGTTGCCGCCGACGCCAGCTACGCCGACGACATCTCGGCCCGGGCGGCGCTGAAGAGCTCCACCACCGGGGGCCGGGTCTCCGGCAACGCGGCCGAAGTCATCTCCTCCTCCCCGACCCGGCGGGGAATCAACATCTTCTCCCGCGAGGGCGCGCCGGTGGTCGCCGTCAACGATGGCGTCATCCGCAAGCTCGGCAGCTCGCCGAAGCTGGGCAAGTTCGTCGTCCTCGAAGACACCTATGGCAACCGCTACACCTACGCCGAGCTCGGTGAGGTCGTCCGCGACCATCGCCTGGTGGTGATGCCGACCGGCAGGGAGCGGCGGCTCCCGGTCGAAAGCCAGGACCTGCGGCCACGGCTGCGGGCGCTGCCGAACCGCGCCACCGACTCCGCGCAAGGGGCCGAAGCGGCCGCCGCCGACAACGCCAACCTGAGCTCGAGCGACGGCTCGCTGCGGGTCGGCTCGAAGGTGATCGCCGGCACCGTGCTGGCCCGGGTCGGCACCAGCGCCGGAGGCATCGACCCCCACCTCAACTTCTCGATCCGCCCGGCCGGCCGCGGCGCGCCGCGGATCGACCCGAAGCCGATCCTCGACGGCTGGAAGCTGCTCGAGGCAACCGCGATCTACCGCGCCAAGGGCAAGAACCCCTTCGCCTCCCGCCTCAGCGGCGCCGGTGTCCTGCTGCTCTCCAAGGAGGCGCTGCAGAAGCGCGTGCTGGCCGACGAGGGTCTCTCGATCTACACCTGCGGCCGTGAAGACATCGCCAGCGGCTTCACCGACCGCCGCATCCTGGCGATGCTCGAGTACCTGCGCTCGAAAGGCTTCGAGCTGACGATCACCTCCCTCACTTGCGGCCACGGCTATCTCACCGCCTCCGGCAACGTCTCCGAGCACAGCACCGGCGACGCGGTCGACATCGCCGCGATCAACGGCGTGCCGGTAACCGGTCACCAGGGGCCGGGCACCTTGACCAGCGAGTTGATCGACGCGATTCTGAGCCTCCAGGGCACGATGCACCCCCATCAGGTGATCTCCCTCGAAGACCGGCCCGACCCGGCCAGCATCGCGATGGCCGATCACTACGACCACGTCCACGTCGGCTACAACCCGATCGAGACCAGGCTCCAAGCGCAGTACTCGGCGCTGCTGAAACCGGACCAGTGGCAGCGCCTGATCGACCGCCTCGGACAGATCGAAAACCCTGACGTCCCGATCGCCCCGTCCGAGTTCTCGCTGCCGGACAAGAAGAAGCCCGGCGGCGGCACCGCCGCCGAGTAGCTCGAGGGCCTACCGGGGAGGGATGGGGACCTCCTCCGGCGGAATTCAGTCGCGCGCCCTGAAGGGCGCGGCTCCCGAACATGCTGCCCGCCTATGGCGGGCAGAAATCAGATTGCATATCGCGGCCTTCGGCCACATTCCGCCGGAGGAGGTCCCCATCCCTCCCCACGGAAACGCTCACAGCTCAACTCAGCCATGCCGTAAGGCAAGCTCCAACGGGACCAAACGCTCGACTTAGCCGTTCTCCCGGGTAGCTGCCGTCCCTTTGTCGCTGCAAATGCCCGTGTCGTTGGAGGGAGCCGGGGGTGCCTGTGGGGGAATGTCGCCGACAGGCGGCGGAAATGCAATCCGGTTTTTGCGCGCCATAGGCGCGCAGCAACATCGGGAGCCGTCCCCTTTAGGGGACGCGACTGAATTCCCCCACAGGCACCCCCGGCTCCCTCCCCGCACCGATTCGACTCAGTCGCGAGAATGGCCGCCTGTCCAAGCTATTCGGATTCGCGCAGTTCGATTTTGCCGGCACCCTGCCGCTGGCCGACGGCCGCTACCTGGCGCGCGAGGAGGTCGAGGGAGAGAGCGTGCTGGTGGTGCGGACGCTGGGGGCACCGCCGCCTTCCGCCCGGCGCCGGCGCCGGGCCCGCAAGGCCGAGCCGGAAGCCGAGCCGTCTCCCCTGCCGCTGAGCCGGGTGACGGCGGTCCGGGCCTTCGCCCCGTTCGCAAGCGAGGAGGAAGCCGCCCGCTGGCTCGACGAGGCGGCCGAGGCAGAGGACACCGCCGACGTCCTCGTTGGCGACGGCATCCGCCTCCTCAATCGCGCCCTCCACGCCCAGGCCGTCGCCGGCGCCGATCCCTTCGGCCGCGAGCTGCACCCAGAGCGGGCGGTCGCGGTGCGGATCGGATACGGCAGCGGCGAGGAGATCGCCGAGAGCGTCTTCAGCGCCGCCCGCGAGGTCGACGTCTGGGCCAGTGGCGCCTCGCGACGACGGCGCCGGGAAGAAGACCTGCGGCCGCAGGAACGGGTCGCCGGCCTGCTTGGCGGCCGCGAGCAACTCAACGTCTGCGAGACCCTGCTGCTGCGCGCCCGCGCCGATCTCGACGGCGGTCGCGCGCGCGAGGCGGCGCTGCAGCTGCGGGTCGGACTCGAGGCGTTGCTGGTGGAGCTGAAGGGGCAGCTCGCGGATGCGGATCACGAGGAGGACATGGGACTCCTGAGCAGCCGACGCTCGGAGGCCGGCGAGGCGGCAAACGCGGCCCTGGTCGGCGACCTGGACGCCCTGCAGGCACGGCAAGTGCGGGAGCTGCTCGAGATCTGCGAGCGGGTGCTGCGGCGACGGCGAGTCCTGCGGGGCTAGATTAACCCTCAACTGGAGGGTGAGACTTTCTAGAGAGCGAGGCGGCGAGCGACGATGTCGTCGAGCAGCGAATCGGCGAGGTGGTGAGCCTCCTCGAGGACGAGGCCCTCGATCGAGGGCACGCCGATCACGGTCAGGCCGGCCGCCCGAGCCGCGGCCACCCCGGTCGGGGAGTCCTCGAGGGCGACCACTGCGGGCCCGGGCTCGACCCCGAGTCGCCGACAGGCCTCGAGGTAGGGGTCCGGCGCCGGCTTTGGGGCGGAAACTTCGTGGGCGCTGAGGATGACGTCGAAATGGTCCCCGAAGCCGACCAGCTCCAGCGAACGGGCGACGAAGGCGATCGGCGAGTTGGAGACGAGGCCGATCGGCGTGCCGCGCAGACGCAGCGTGTGGAGCAGCTCGCGGGCCCCGATCATCGCCTCGACGCCATGCTCCAGCTCGGCCACAACCAACGCGTTCAGCTCCTCGATCAGCTCCGCCGCGCGCCCCGGCTCTCCCAGCCGCCTTTCCAGGACCGCACCGGCGATCTCGGCGGAGGTCCCGACCAGCTCGCGCTTGTCGGCTGGAGTGAAATCAGCGCCGCGGCGCTCGAAGAGATCCTGCTCCGCCCTGGTCCATACCGACTCCGTGTCCAACAAAAGTCCGTCGTTGTCGAAGACGACGGCGTCCGGGGCGGCGGGCTCCATGGGCGCATCATCGCGAACGGGCTCAAGGCATGAGGCATGCTCTAAGTTCGCAACATGCCTTTTCATATTGAGATTAGTTCACTACTCAGTTGTGCCCGTGTGCTTAACGTCAACGAACTCGAACTTCGTAAGCAGATCCTCGAATCGTGGGTTGCCGGGCTGCCCTTCGAATTTCAGGGACAGGACTGGGAGCCGCAGCAGAGCCGGCTGACGATCCTCGAAGGCCCCGCGCTCGAGACGGACCCCGATACCGATGACGGCTGGGAGAAGGCGCTGCGCGCGGCCGATGACGTGACCAGGCCGATGCTCGAAGCCGCGGAGGCGAACGCCCCGGCGCGGATCGCCGTCGTGGTCGAAGCCGATTCGGTCGAGGCGGCACTGCGAGACCTGCGCTCGGGCCGGCCGCCCCAGCAGATCCCCTGGACCGCGGCGGTAGAGCGCATCGACAACCGCAACCCCGACCTGGCGGCGGTGATCCTCGTCGTCAAGCGACGGGAAATCGACTGGCCCGAGCTCTGACCCCGGCGACGGGCGCCGGTCAGGCGAGGGCGGTCAGAAGCGCGCCGAGCTCGCCGACCACCTCACCACCCAGCTTCAGCTCGGCGTCGGCGTCGTACGGCGTCTCGCCCTTGGTGACGATCGCCAGTCTCCCGCCGCGCTCGAGGGTCAGCTGCGGCAGTCCGGCAACCGGGTAGACGGCCAGCGAGGAGCCGACGCAGATCATCAGCTCGGCCCGCTCGGCGAGGCTTCTGGCGCGGGCCATCGCGCTCTCCGGCAGCAGCTCGCCGAAGAGGACGACATCGGGCTTCACGGCGCCGCCGCAGCCGGAGCAGAGGGGGACGCCTGCGGTGTCGAACAACTCCTCAACCTCGTCGATCTCGAAGCTGGTGGCGCAGCGGGTGCAGGAGGAGGTCTCGATCGAGCCGTGCACCTCGACCACGTTGCGCGAGCCGGCCGCCCGGTGCAGGCGGTCGACGTTCTGGGTGATCACCCCCTCGATCAGACCGCGCCGCTCCAGCTCCGCCAGCGCCTCGTGGGCTGGGTTCGGCAGTTTGTCGCCGAGCGACTGGAAGCGTGGCCGGTAGTAGGACCAGAAGCGAGCCGGGTCGCGCTCGAAGACGTCGATGTGGGCGACCTCCATCGGGTCGACGTTCGCCCACAGGCCGGTCTCCGGGGTGCGGAAGTCGGGGATCCCCGACGGCACCGAGACCCCGGCACCGGTCAGCACGACGGTGCTGCGCGACTCGCGAATCAGCTCCGCGAGTCGCGCCGCTGCTGTCGCGTCGGCTACTTGCCGCTCCATTTGGGGGTGCGCTTGGCGAGGAAGGCGGCGATGCCCCCCTTGGCGTCCTCGCTGCCGAAGGCGGTGGCGAAGCCCTGCTTCTCGGCCTCGATGCCCTCGTCGAGGTCTCCCCTGTGGGAGACGGTCTTGATCTGCTCGACCGCCAGCGGTGCCTGGCCGGCCAGCTTGCGGCCCCACATCAGCGCCGTCTCGAACAGCTCGTGGTCGGGGACGACGCGGTTGACGAGGCCGAGTTCGAGCGCCTCCTCGGAGAGGACCGCGTCGCCGACCAGGTTCATCTCCAGCGCTTTGCTCGGCCCGACCAGCCGGGGCAGGCGCTGGGTACCGCCGAAGCCGGGGATGATCCCGAGCTTGATCTCGGGCTGGCCGAAGACGGCGGCCTCGGCGGCGATCCGCATGTCGCAGGCCATCGCCAGCTCGCAGCCGCCGCCGAAGGCGATCGAGTTGACGGCGGCGATCGTCGCCACCCGCGAGGTCCCGAGCTCGCGCAGGAGGGCGTGGGCGGCGTGGATCAGCTCCTCGCTGTCCTCGTCCATCTGGGTGAAGGCCTTGATGTCGGCGCCGGCCGAGAAGACGACCGGGACCGAGGAGGCGATCACCATCGCGCCGACGCCGTCCGCCGCCTTGACCCGCTCCCAGACAGTGCCGAGGTCGCGGATCACGTCCGGGGAGACGGCGTTCATCGGCAGGTTGGCAAGCCAGGCGACGGCGACGCCGTCGCGGGTCTCCAGCTTCACCGTCTCGGCCTGCTCGCCCTCGTCGGGCTGCGGGTAGGGGTAGAAGCCCTGGCCCGAGCTGAGGCCGTACCGCCCCTGGGCGACCAGGCGCTTGAGCGTGACCGGCGGCGCGAAGCGATCGCCGTGCTTCTCCTGCAGCTGCTCGAGCTGCTCCAGCGCCCTGTCGAGCCCTTCGACGTCAGCTCTCCAGAATGGCGGCAGCAGGCCTTTGCGCGGGTCGAGCCCGGCCCCGGTCATCATCCCGAGGTCGACGTCACGGACCGAGCAGACGCCCTCCTCGACCAGGAGACATGCCTCGACCAGGGCGCGGCCGGCGAACATCGCCACCAGTTCCTCGCTGTCGGGGGTCGCATCACCCGGGATGGTCTGCTCGCCGTCCTTGAAGAAGCCCTCGCCGCCGCTCTTGGCGCCGAGCTTGCCGTCGGCGACCAGCCGCTTCAGGCCCCCGTGAACGTAGAAGTCATCGCCATAGGAGGCGTTGAGGTGCTCGGCCGTGTGCAGGGTCGTGTCGAGACCGAGCAGGTCGGTGAGGAAGAACGGTCCCATCGGCGCGCCTTTGGCGGCGACGATCGCCTCGTCGATCGCCTTCAGCGAGAGGCCGTGCTCCTCCTGGGCGCGCCAGATCTCGCCCATCGCCGCGATCAGGATCTTGTTGACGACAAAACCTGGGACCTCGGCGCAGACGATCGGCTGCTTCTTGATCGCCTGGGCGAAGTTGTAGGCGGCGGTAGCGGTCTCCTGTGAGGTGTCCTCGCCGACGATCACCTCGACCAGCGGCATCACCGAGGCCGGGTAGAAGAAGTGGAAGCCGACGACCTTGTCGGCCCTCAGGGTCGCTTCCCCCATCTCGGTGATCGAGAGCGAGGAGGTGTTGGAGGCGATGATCGCGTGGCCGGGGGTGGCGGCGTCGATCTCGCGGAAGACCGCCTGCTTGATCGCCATCTTCTCCGGCACCGCCTCGATCACGAAGTCGACGTCGCCGAACTCCTCGTAGGTGGTGGTGCCGGCGATCAGGCCCATGACCTCGGCGAGACGGGCGTCGGCCTGCTCCTGGGTCAGCTTCTCCTTCTTGACCAGGCGTCCGAGTTTGCCCTCGGTGATCGCGCGCGCTTTCTCCACAGCGGCATCGACGAACTTCTGGTCGATGTCCTTGACGACGACTGGGATGTCGGCGGTGGCGATCGCCTGCGCGATCTCGCCGCCCATCGTGCCGCCGCCGACGACGGCGGCCTTGGAAACGAACATTGCGGGTGAGTCCTCCGGTTTTGGCTTGACAGGGCGGCATGCGCCGCGGGGCGGAGGCTATCCGGTTCCGTACCGGGCCCTCCCCCCGCGTTCGTCCTTTGTACGCGTATAGCCGTACAAAGGACGAACGCGGGGGTCAAGGCCGGCGCCGCATCCGGGCGATCGCTCTCCCATCCGCCCCACCCCGCTCGCTTGACGCTGCCACCATTTTGGTGCCCCTATAGGGGCAAGGACCCTGCGGGCGCTCCACACCGCCCCGCCATGAGGGACAACCCGCGGCGACCAAAGCTGTACGGCGGTATAAAGGCGCGAAGAGCGCTTGCCCATTAGGCTCTTTTGGCTCTTGATGAGGGAGTGAGACCGGAAATCGATCGCGTCCCCGAGCGGGCGCGCGCCAAGTGAGGACCAGCCAAGCGATGACTCGTATCCGCCAGCAGAACGTGACCGCAGCGCAGTGGAGCTCGAACGGGGAGGCTCTCGGCGCGCTCGACCTGACCCTTCCCGAGAACGAGGCCTTCGGCGCCAACGTCTTCTCCGTAGGGGTGCAGCGCGAACGGCTTCCCCAAGACGTCTTCGAGAAGCTGCAGGCGACCCTGGCCGGCGGCGAGGCGCTCGACCCCAACCTCGCCGACGCCGTTGCCGAGGCGATGAAGGACTGGGCGCTGGAGAACGGCGCCACTCACTACACGCACATGTTCCAGCCGCTGACCGGCTCCACCGCGGAGAAGCACGACTCCTTCTTCGAGCCAGGCAAGGACGGTACCTCGCTCGCCGGCTTCTCCGGCAAGGAGCTGATCCAGGGTGAGCCCGACGCCTCCTCCTTCCCGACGGGCGGCGTCCGTGCCACCTTCGAGGCCCGCGGCTACACCGCCTGGGACCCGACCAGCCCCGCCTTCATCCTCGAGAACCCGAACGGGGCGCTGCTCTGCATCCCGACCGCCTTCACCTCCTGGACCGGCGAGGCGCTCGACGGCAAGATCCCGCTGCTGCGCTCGATGGACGCGCTCTCGCGCTCGGCGATCAAAGCCCTGCGCCTGCTCGGCGACGAGAAGAGCCAGCGGGTCTTCACCACCGTCGGCCCCGAGCAGGAGTACTTCCTGATCGACGAGCAGTACTTCTTCGAGCGGCCCGACCTGATCGCTACCGGCCGCACCCTGTTCGGCGCCAAGCCGGCCAAGGGGCACGAGCTCGACGACCACTACTTCGGCTCGATCCCGGAGCGCGTGCTGGCCTGCATGATGGAGGCCGAACTGGAGATGCGGAAGCTCGGCATCCCGGTCAAGACCCGCCACAACGAGGTGGCGCCGGCGCAGTACGAGATCGCGCCGATCTACGAGAACTCGAACGTCGGCTCCGATCACCAGCAGCTGCTGATGCAGACGCTGGAGAACGTCGCCCGCCGCTACGGCCTCGTCTGCCTCCTGCACGAGAAGCCGTTCGCCGGCGTCAACGGCTCCGGCAAGCACAACAACTGGTCGATGGGGACCGACACCGGCGACAACCTGCTCGACCCGGGCGACACGCCGGCGGACAACATCCACTTCCTGTTCTTCTGCGCAGCGGTGATCCAGGCCGTCAACAAGCACCAGGGCCTGCTGCGGGCCTCGGTCGCGAACATCGGCCAGGACCACCGCCTCGGTGCCAACGAGGCACCGCCGGCGATCATCTCGATCTTCCTCGGCGGCGAGCTGGAAAAGACGTTCGAGGCGATCGCCGCCGGCGAGGGGGACCCCAACACCCCCGCCTCCTTCCTCGACCTCGGGGCCGAGGTGCTGCCCTCGCTGCCGATGCACGGCGGCGACCGCAACCGGACCTCGCCGTTCGCCTTCACCGGCAACAAATTCGAGTTCCGGGCGCTGGGCTCGAGCATGTCGCTGGCCTTCCCGAACACGGTCCTGAACACGATCGCCGCCGAGGCGATCGACGAGCTGGCCGACAAGCTGGAGGCGAAGCTCGCGGGCGGCATAGGCATACCGGAGGCCGTGATGTCGGTCGTCGAGGAGTCTTACGTGGAAAACAAAGCGGTCTGCTTCGGCGGCGACAACTACTCCGAGGAATGGCACGCCGAAGCCGAGCAGCGCGGGTTGAAGAACCTGCGGACGACGCCCGACGCCCTGCCCGAGGTCCTCGCCGACGACACCGTCGCCGCCTTCGAGAAGTACAACGTGCTCTCCAAGCGCGAGCTCGAGTCCCGCTACGAGGTCTGGATCGAGCAGTACGCGATCCGGGCCAACATCGAGGCCGAGGAGACCTTCTCGATCGCCCAGACGATGCTGCTGCCGGCAGCGCTGCGCCACCTGGCACTGATCGAGAGCGCCGGCGTCTCCAGCCTCGAGGGCGAGACGCGGGAGCTGGTCGACGAGCTGGTCGCGGCGCTGGGCGAGCTGAAAGCCGCGAACGCCTACCCGGAAGACCTCGAGGGCATGAACCTGGCGCTGCACGCCCGTGACAAGCAGCTGGCGGCGATGGCCACGGTGCGGGAGGCGGCGGACAAGCTGGAGAAGGTCGTCGCGGACGATCTCTGGCCACTTCCCAAGTACGAGGAGATGCTCTTCATCAAGTAGCGGCTGGAGAAGGGGTCCCGGGGTAGGGGTTCCGCTTAACTTTTTCGATATCGCGCTCCGGCGGTCCCAGGACCGTTGCGGCGAAAAAGTACAAGACGCTTCACCCCTACCCCGGGACCCCTTCGACGAGTGCGTGATACTTGCTTCTCAGCTAGCTGAATTGCGAGACGGGCCGTCCGTCTTACGCAGCTGCCAAAGGCTGGATCGGGTGGTGGAGGTGGAAGGTGTTGTCCGGGTCGTACTCGGCCTTGACCGCTGCCAGTCGCTCGTAATTCTCTCTCCCGTAGCCGCTGACGATCCGGTCTTGGCCCTCGTCTCCGACGAAGTTCAGGTAGGTGGCGCCGGTCGACCAGGGGCGCATGTCGGCGCAGAGCTGGCGGGTCCAGGCGATCGCGTGGTCGTCGTCGGCGGGGTCCTCCCACATCGTCAGGGGGTGGACGACCCAGGGGGAGGAGCGGGTGGCCATGGGCGAACCGGCGGCGCCGGCGGCGACCGCTCCGCCCCAGGGAAAGATGATGTGCTGGGTCGGCGAGGGAATGATGATTCCCTCCGCGTGGCCGCAGTAGGCGTCGATGGCGGCGTCCGGCAGCTCGTCGAGGTACTCGGCGGACCAGTAGTTGCGGTAGCCGGGCGGATCGTCGAGCATCGACTGCAGCTCGGCGTAGGGCATCTCGGCGATCATCGACCCGGCCGGGCTGAGGGCCAGCAGGGGCTCGATCGCCTCGCGGGCCTCGGCCTCGGGGCCGGTGTAGGTGACGAGGATCGCCACCGCGAGTTGGTTGTGGAGGCTCTCCGGGACGAACTCCTCCGGCGGCCCGGTCAGGTAGAGCAGGCCGCCGCCGAGCTCGTCGGGTGCCGACTCGATCAGGCCGCGATAGGCGCGGGTCAGCTCGGGGCCGGCGTCGGGCGGCCAGAAGAGCAGGCCCGCGGTGAAAGCGGGCAACGGGTACAGCCGGAAGGTCAGCTCGGTGGCGATGCCGAAGTTGCCGCCGCCGCCGTGCAGGGCCCAGAACAGCTCCGGGTTCTCATCCCCGGAGGCGCGAACGGTGCGGCCGTCGGCGGTCACCAGCTCGACCGACTCGAGGCTGTCGCAGGCGAGCCCGAACTTGCGCTCGACCCAGCCCGAGCCGCCGCCGAGGGCGAGACCTGCCACGCCGGTGGTGGAGACGCGCCCGCCGGTGGCCGCCAGCCCGTGCGGCTGGCAGGCGCCGTCGAAGTCGCCCCAGGTGGCGCCACCCTGAACGGTGATCGTGCGGCCCTCGGGATCGACGCTGGCGGCGTTCAGCCGCCGCAGGTCGATGGTCAGGCCGCCGTCGCTGAGGCAGGCCCCGGCGACGCTGTGGCCGCCGCCGCGGACCGCGACCTCGAGCCCCTGCTCGCGGGCGAAGGCGAGCGCGGCGCGGACGTCCTCGGCGCTCTCGCACTGGGCGATCGCGCCAGGGCGCTTCTCGATCATCGAGTTGAAGATCGCGCGGGCGTCCTCGTAGCCGCTGTCGCCGTCGGCATGGACGTCGCCGTTGAGAGTGGAGCGAAGGGACTCGAACACCTCGCCCCGACCATAGAACAGCCGACTCAGGCGGGCAAGCTCGGCAGGCCGGTCCCGCCAGCGGCCGCCGCGGCCGGCAGGCTCAGAGCCGAGGCGAGGCGGCGCGCTCGCGAACCTTCATCTTCAGCCCGCCCCGGGGCGAGAGGGTCGGCATCTGGCGGATCGTCAT
The DNA here is from genome assembly GCA_963775475.1 of uncultured Solirubrobacterales bacterium. Lineage (GTDB taxonomy): Bacteria > Actinomycetota > Thermoleophilia > Solirubrobacterales > 70-9 > VAYN01. Next base: position 82,759 of record CAVZIP010000001.1, read on the forward strand.
CGTGCGACCGGGGAGCGCGTCGAGGCGCAGGCGCTGCAGCAGCATCGTCGCGACCAGCTTCACCTCGGTCTGGCCGAAGCGCTTGCCGATGCAGATGCGCGAGCCGCCGCCGAAGGGGACGTAGGCGCCGCGCGGGAGCTGGGCCTTGCGCTCGCGGGTGAAGCGCTCGGGGACGAAGGCCTCGGGATCGGGGAAGACCTCGGGGATGCGGTGGCTGGCCCAGGAGCAGTAGTTGACGTAGGCGCCCTTCGGCACCGTGTAGCCGCCGAACTCGAACTCGCGGACGGCGCGGCGGGGGCCGATCCAGGCCGGCGGGTAGAGGCGCAGCACCTCGTCGAGGACCATGTCGAGGTAGGGCAACTCGCGTTCGAGCTGGTCGACCGTCGGGAGGCGTCCGCCGAGAACCCGATCCTGCTCCTCGCAAAGGCGGGCCAGGACTTCCGGGTGGCGCGCCAGCTCGTGCATTATGAAGGTCAGGGTCGAGGTCGAGGTGTCGTGGCCGGCGAACATCAGGGTCATCACCTGATCGCGGATCTCGCGGTCGCTGAACGCCTCCCCTCCCTCGCCGCGAGCGCCGATCAGCAGGCTGAGGATGTCCATCCGCTCCGGGTCCGGGTTGGCGCGGGCGGCGGTTATCTCGCCGAAGACGATCTCGTCGAGAATCGCCCGCGAGGCACCGAGCTTGCGCCAGGGCGAGCCGGGGCCGCGCAGCAGCCGCAGCGGGAAATCGATCCCGTAGAAGCCGAGCGCGCGCTCGAAGTGCTCAGCCGCGGCCGCCCCCCTGCCGGCCTGGTCAGGATCGAGACCGAGCAGAGCCCGCATCGCGATCCGCATCGCCAGGTTGCGCATCCAGTCGTAGACGTCGACGGTGGCCGCGGGCCTCAGCGCGGCGATCGCAGCCTCCGTCTCGACCACCATCGCCGCGACCGCGGCGTCGAGCTGGCGGCGGTGGAAGGCGGGCAGCATGATCGCCCGGGCGCGGTCGTGGTAGTCCTCGTCGATCGTCAGCAGGCCGTCGCCGAGCAACGGGATCAGGTCTCCGAAGCTCGACTCGCGCCAGTGGAAGTTCTCCGGGTGGGCGACGGTGATGAAGTGGTTGGCTTCGGGACCGAGCATGAAGACGACCCTGGTGTGGAGCAGGCGAAGGCTGAAGATCGGCCCGTGCTCTTCGTAGGCCGAGAGCAGAATCGGCAGCGGGTCATGGGCGATCTGGTGGGTCCGCGCGAGGCTGAAGTCACTGGCGCCGGGCGGGTACTTCCCCCGCCCCCGCCACTCGGCCAGCATGTCGTCGGCGACCCGCAACAGCGGATTGGCCGACATCACGGGCGGCTTCGATACGGGTGCCGCGGTGTCGACCGTCGCCATCGGGCGATCATAACTGGCTGTGTGGCCAGTTTCGTGCTCTCCGGGGCTTTGGCCCCCACCGGAGCCCTCATTGGGAACGGGGTTCAAGCCGCGGCTGCGAGCTGACCGCAGGCGGCGTCGATGTCGCGGCCGCGGGTGAGACGGACGGTGGCGGTGAGGCGGTGCTCGGCGAGGATCGCGCGGAAGCGCTCGATCCGCTCCGGCGAGGAGCCCTCGTAGCTGCCGGTCGGGTTGTAGGGGATCAGGTTGACCTTGTAGACGCGGGGGTCGAGCAGGGCGGCCAGCTCGCGGGCGTGCTCGGGCAGGTCGTTGACCCCGTCGAGCATCACGTACTCGACGAAGACCTTGCGCCGGCGCTTGGCCCGGTAGCGGTCGCAGGCGGCCAGCACCTCGGCCAGCGGGTAGCGGTCGTTGACCGGCATCAGCTGCGAGCGCAGGCCATCGTTGGGCGCGTGCAGCGAGAGAGCGAGGCTGAGCGGCAGCTCGCACTCGGCGAGGCGGTCGATTCCCGGCACCCAACCGACCGTGGAGATCGCGGTGCGGCGGTGGGTGACGCCGAGGTCGGGCAGCCGCTCGCAGGCGGCGAGCACCGCGTCGATGTTCATCGTCGGCTCCCCCATCCCCATGAAGACGACGTGGTCGATCGCCTCGAGGCGGCGGAAGTGCAGCGCCTGGTCGAGGATCTCATCGGCGCTGAGATTGCGGCCGAACTTCATCTCGCCGGTGGCGCAGAAGGTGCAGGTCAGTGGGCACCCCGACTGAGAGGAGACGCAGACCGAGCGGCGCCCGTCCCGGTAGCGCATCAGCACCGCCTCGATCGGGCGCCCGTCGGTCGTGTGGAAAAGCGACTTGACGGTGCCGTCGTCGGACTTCGCCTCGGCCCGGAGGGAGAGCGTCGAGAGCGGCACCGCGGCGGCGAGGCGTTCGCGCAGCGCCGCCGGCAGGTTCGTCATCTCCTCGTATGAGCCGATGCCGCGCGCCACCCACTCCCACACCTGCGCGGCGCGGTAGGAGGGCTCGCCGGCCTCGGCGAGCATGCGATCGAGCAGTGCGCGGTCCACCGGCCGAGTGTACGGACGCTCTGTCCGCTCGGCCCGTTCAGAGGCCGGCGGCGTGGGCCAACAGGTCGACTTGATCGGGATCGCTCGAGCTCGGGATCATGATCAGCTCGGTGCAGCCGGCCTCCTCGAATTCGGAGATGCGCTGGCGCACGACCTCGTCGTCCTGCGCGGCGCTGGCGGCCATGAAATTGGCAGCGTCCTCACCGAGCCAGGCGTAGTAGTCGGCCAGGGAGGCGCGGGCGTCCTCCGCCGCTTCGTCGCCGAGCGAGAAGTAAGCGAGCCCCATCAGACGCGGCTCTCCCTCGCGACCGGCCTCCGCCCAGGCAGCCTTCACCTTCGCTGCCAGACCCGCGTACTCGCTCGCCGGCGCTCCGCCGGCGATCCAGCCGTCGCCGAAACGGGCCGCGCGGGCGAACGAGGCCTCGACGTGGCCACCGACGACCACCTGTGGAGCCCCCGCCCGGGACGGCCCGATCCGATCGTCCGCCCATACCTCCCGCATCCGCTCCAGCATCGCGTCGAGCCGCTTGCCGCGCCCCTCGATCTCGACCTCACTGGCTTCGTAGTCGTCCTCCCGCGCGCCGAGGCCGATGCCGAGCGTGAAGCGTCCGCCGGAGAAGGCGTTGAGGCTCAGCGCCTGCTTGGCCAACGCGACCGGGTTGCCGCGCGGCGGGCCCAGCAGAACCGACGTGCAGAGGCCGATCCGCTCCGTCACCGCTGCCGCGGCCGCCAGCGCTATCAGCGGCTCGTAGTTCCCGTAGACGACCCGGTCGATCGTGCCCAGGCTCGAGAAGCCGCGGGCCTCGGCACGCCGAGCCCACTCGGTCAGCTGACCCCCACTGGCCCCGGGAACCGCGTTCGGAAGTGCGATGCCGACATCCAATCCAGGCCTCCTCGTACGAGAGATTCGAGCCGCAACCGTAGTCGACGCCCGTCAGCGATCACTTTGGACACCCCGGTTTGCGACTCGAGCCTCAGCCAAAGAGTTTGTAGGCTAAGCGCCGAGAGCGCGATACGCGCATACGTGTGCGTACACGGATCGGCGCATGTGGCAAAGCTGTCGGAGGGCTTTTGCAGGGAGTTAGTTCCTCCTGTCTTTCACCGCACAGTCTTCTAGATGTAGATATTTGATCAATCGGCGACCGTGCCCTATGGATTGACCATTCCCGCTCGGGCAGAAGAGCCCGCGTGCAACTACAAGGAGTCAATCCATGATTCGCACTCTCAAGATCCTGGTCGCCGCGGCGATGGCGCTGGCAGCGGTCGGGGCGATCGGCGCCTCAGGCGTGCAGGCGGCTGAATTCCACTGCGGGGTGCAGCCCTGCACGATGACAGTCAAACCCGATGGCAAACCCGGTCCCACCGGAAAAACAGCACACCAAGTTTTTATCCTCAAACAAGGTGGAACCTCTCTCGTGTTGACATGCCAACAACTGACAGGTGAAGCTACATCAGAAACTAAAACATTCAAAACATTGACTTTGAAAAGTATTCAATATCACACGTGCCCATTTCTCGGCGAAACCGTAACGTTCAGAATGAATGGATGCGAATACCATTTCGAAGTGGGGGGCATTCACCACGCAGGAATGCAGATCAAATGTCCGGAAGGGCAATCCATCGAAATCGAAATACCGGCGACTGGCTGCCTCCTCTCGATTGGAGAAACGGGAGCCCTGACCGGTGGGCTCACATTCAAAGATGCCGAAACAGAAGGAACCAAAAAAACAGAAATCACAGCAGAAACGACAGTGACCAATATTCCGACGACTGTCAATAACAAATGTCCAGGGGGCCTTAAAGAAGGGGCTGCCACGGGTGAAATCACGACAGGGAACTTCGAGCTCACAGCTGAGGAAGACGGCACCGAAAAACACACGACCCTTTGGTGGGAATAGAAGTAGCCAGCAATGAACGAGTCAGTTGATTGACAGCAGCCGCGCTGAGCCCTAATGGGCCGCGCGGCTGCTATCCGCTCAGCCTGGGCTCAGCGGCGCAGACGGCTGCGCAGGAACGCCGGCCAGGCGCGGGGATGGCGGAGGACGTTGAGGATCAGCGGGGTGGCGTCGAAGTAGGAGACCCGCTCGCTGGCGAGGCCGTCCTCGCGGAGCACGATGTGGTCGACGGCATGCCAGGAGACCGGGACGCCTGCGGCGCTGCCCGAGAGGGTGAACTCGATCAGGACGCCATCGTCGGTGGCTCCCCAGCGATGGACCTCGGCGGTCAGGTCGGGGGTGAGGGCGAGGATGCCGGCGAAAGCTCGCTTCCCCTCCTCCAGCGTGTTCGTGGTCGGGGTCATCGGCGCGACCAGGCGCACGTCGGGGGCCAGCAGCGTCTCCAGCCCATCGACCGATGGCGCCCGCCAATAGTCGCGGAAGCGCGCGACGAAGTCGGCGGCGTCGCTCACTTCGGCAGCTCCGCCTCGAGGCGCGCGAGGGCGTCGCGCGCGTAGTCGAAGACCTTGCGGTCGCCGCTGAGCCGGTAGCGAGCGTTGGCTCCCATCACCACGGCGTAGAGCTCGAAGGCGAAGCGCTCGGGCTGCTCCACGCCGGCAATCCTGGCCTGACGCTCCAGCTCCCCCAACCAGGCATCGAGAGCGCCGGCGATCGCGTCGCGGACGGGGCCGGGGCGGTCGTCGTACTCGGCCGAGGTCGCCCCCCAGAAGCAACCGCCGGAGTAAAGATCGAGGTGGGCGAGGTAGCGCTCGCCCATCGCCCGCAGCCGTGGGGCGCCGTCGGGGGCCTCCCGCGCCGGCTCGATCACCGCCGCGCGAAAACGCTCGGCGGCGGCCTCGATCGTCGCCAGCTGCAGCTCCCGCTTGGAGCCGAAATGGGCGAAGAGGCCGCTCTTGCTCATCCGCAGCTCGGCGGCGAGGCGGCCGATGGTCAACCCCTCCAGGCCCTCGGCCGAGGCGAGATCGACGGCGCGGTCGAGGATCGCGGCGCGCGTCTGGGCCCCCTTGCCGCCCTCGGGGACACGCGCGCGCTCGCCGCCGCGAGCCTGCTGGGTCGTCGTGCTCACCGTCTTCAGGGTACAGAAAAGCACGAACGTTCGTGCAAATCGCTTAGGATGGGAGCAATCCAGTCCAGGACCAACCGAGGAGGAGCCAGTGAGCAGTCAGGTGAAGAGCATCGACGAGATGGAGGCGATCTACCTGGGTGCCTTCAAGCGCGCCCGTGCCGAGCTGGGCGTCGAGTCGTTCGGCATGCAGGTCATCGACATGCCACCCAACTTCGAGAACTACCCCGAACACGACCACACGCACGACAACCAGGAGGAGGTCTTCCTGGTCATGCGCGGCGGGGGCGAGATCGAGATCGACGGCGAGCGCTTCCCGCTCGACGACTCCCACATCGCCCGCGTCGCCCCGGAGACGAAGCGGAAGCTCTGGCCGGGGCCGGACGGAATCCGCGTCGTCATCCTCGGCGGCGTACCGGGCGAGGTCTACAAGGCGCCGGACATCAGCAAGCTGGGCGAACCCGACCCGATGGCGAATAGCGAAGGACGAGTGGAAGTCCCTTAGGCTGCAGCCCGTGCTCCGAAGCATCTCGTCCGTAGCGGCGCTCCTGTTGGTGACGCTGGCTCTCACCGCCCCGGGGGCAGCGATCGCCTCCGCGGCGGTGGGCTCTGGGGGAGCGGGCGGTGGAGACGAGAACGCGGTCGTGGTCGTCGTCGGCGACGTCGTCGTCCCGCGCGGGGAAACGGTGGACGGCGTCTTCATCGCCAGCGGCGACGCCAGGATCGCCGGCGAGGTCGACGGTGACGTGGTCGTCTTCAGCGGCGACGTGATCGTCTCCGGCACGATCGACGGCAACCTCTTCACCGCCGGCGGCAGGGCCCGCTTGCTGCCGAGCGCCGAAGTAACCGGCGACGTCACCTATGGCGACGAGCATCCCCAGCTCGCCCTCGACGCGCGGGTGCAGGGCGAGGTCAACAAGGAGGGTTGGCCGGATGCCGGCGGGCTGATCCCCTGGATCGGCGGCTTCGTCATCTGGCTCGCGATCGGGTTCTCGGCCCTGCTGCTCGGGGCCCTGCTGCTGCTGATCGCCCCGCGCGCCGCCGACGCGCTCGAGGCCCGCGCGCGGGAGAAGGTGGGGCCGACGATCGCGATCGGGATCGCGATCCTGATCGTGCTGCCGCTGGCGGCTTTCCTGGCTGCGATCACGGTCTTCGGACTGCCGCTGGCATTTGGCATCGGCCTCTTGCTGCTGCCGCTCGGCGCCGTCGCCTACGTCGTCTCCGCCTACGTGCTCGGCCGCCGCATCGTCAAGCCGCCGCGCCATCGCATGCTCTCGTTCGTGGTCGGCTTGGCGATCCTCCGGGCGGCCGCCCTCGTTCCCTTCGTCGGCCTCCTGGTCGGCCTCGCCGCCCTCGTCTTCGGCCTCGGCCTGATCGGCGCCGCTATTGGTGCTGCTCGGGGGCCGTCCGATCCGGTTCCGGCTCAAAGCCCGGGCAGCTGAGCACCGGGATCCGCGGGTAGCGCGGGTAGGCCGGGTCCTGGCGCGAGCGCTCGCAGAGGGAGAAGACCGAGCCGCGGGTATTGGGGATCAGGCGCTGATGCCGGCAGCTGTCGCAGAGGCCGCCGGGCGGGCGGCCCTGCCGTCGGCTCACGCGGAGTAGCCGCGGGCGCGGCCGACCAGGGCGAGCGCGGCGAGCGCCGGGGGGGAGGTTCGCCAGACAACTCGGGCGGGCTCCTTCGCCGGGTTCCACATCTGGTGCACGGCGCCTCTCGGGACGTCGATCTCCTCCCCCACCGCCAGGCTGCGCTCCAGCGCCTCAGGACTCGAGGAGCGGATCTCGACCGACTCGCCGGGGGTGATCTTCAGGACCTCGCCCATCCCTGCCGATGGTAAGGGGCAAAGCCGGCCCGGCGCTAGCGCTCGGCCCTGCGCTTGACGCCGGCGAGCACGCGGCGGGTGGCGAGGACGTGCATGCGGGTCCCGATCACCAACGCTTTGTAGACGGCGCCCTTGACGCCCGGGAACTCGGCCCGGGTCTCGGCGCGTACGCGGGTGCGCTCGGGGCCGAGCTCGTCGAGCCGGAAGACCAGGGCGTAGTCGGAGAAGCGGTGGCTGCCGGCCAGGGCCAGCTCCGTCGGCTGCATCGCGGTGGCGACGTGGAAGCCGGGGAAGGCCGAGCCCTCGCGCAGCGGCCGCGGCCCCGAGGCGGTGGTGTCGGCGCAGCCGACGAGCCGGGCGTAGCGGGGTGCGCCGGCGCTGGAGACGGTCGCCTCGGCCACGCGCAGCAGCGCCTCCCACGTCGCCTCGCGGCCGGCCTCGACGACCAGCGAGTGCTCGTCGACGTGCGGCAGCCGCTCCGTCTCTGCGCTCATTGCGCCGATGCTATGCCCCCGCGCCCGCGATCTGCCGGCCCGACTGGCTAGCTTTGGAGCGTGAGCCACGGGGACACCCTGTTCGAGACCGAGGCGGGCAGCCACTCGACCACCGTCGAGGTGCTGCGAGTCATCTTCAAGGCCGAGGACGGCGGCTACGCGATCCTCGAAGTGCAGGACGCGGAGTCACGCGACAAGCACCCGCTGATCGGGCCGATCGCCCACCTCAACCCCGGCGACCGCGCCGAAGTCAGCGGCGACTGGCAGAACCACGCCACCTACGGCCGCCAGCTGCGCGCCCAGCGGGCGGTGCCGATGGATCCCGAAGACCGCGAGGGACGGATCGCCTACCTGACCTCGCTCCGCCACATCGGTCCCGCCCGCGCCAAGCGCCTCGTCGACGAGCACGGCGAGGAGGTGATGGCGGAGATAACCGCGAACCCGGCCGCGGTCTTCGGCTCGCTGCGCGGGATGACGACCAGGCACGTCGACGCCGCGGTCGAGTCCTGGCACGCCAGCCGGGCGATCCGCGACCTCCACGTCCAGCTGGCGCCACACGGGCTCGCCCACCTCGCCGCCGCGATCCACACCCGTTTCGGCGAGCGGGCGATGTCGGTCCTGCACGAGGACCCCTACCGGCTGACCGAGGTCGCCGGGGTCGGCTTCGCCCGCGCCGACAAGATCGCCCTCGCCGGCGACGTGCCACCCGAGTCCTCGCGCCGCGCCCAGGCGGCGGCGTTCTTCGCCCTGGCCGAGGCCGAGCAGAGCGGCAGCACCTTCCTGCCCCTGCCCGAGCTGGCGCAGGAGACGGCGAAGCTGCTGGGACTGACACCCGACCCCGACGTGCTGGCGACGGCACCAGGCCTGGCGGTCGAGGACGGTCGCGCCTACCGCGAGAGCACCCTGGCCTCCGAGGTCGCCGTCGCGGCGACCCTGCTGGCTCGCCTCGCCGCTCCCCCCCACCTCGACCACGACCCCGGTGACTCGCCGCCCGCGGCGGAGCAGGCGGCGGGCGGGGAGAAGGGGGCCGGCCTTACCGAGGAGCAGTGGGCCGCCGTCCGCGGCACCTTCCTCTCGCGCGTCTCGGTGCTGACCGGCGGCCCCGGGGTCGGCAAGACGATGTGCACGACGGCGATCGTCGACGAGGCCCTCAAGGCCGGCTACCGGGTCTCGCTCTGCGCCCCCACCGGCCGCGCGGCGCGGCGCCTCGAGGAGGCGACCGGCGGCCACGAGGCGCAAACGATCCACCGCATGCTCGAGTGGGCACCGGGCAGCGACCCGACCTTCCGGCCCGGCCACCCCCTCCCCACCGACCTGGTCGTGGTCGACGAGTCCTCGATGCTGAACCTGCGGACGATGGAGGTGCTGCTCGACGGCCTCGCCGAGTCGACCCACATCGTCTTCGTCGGCGACGCCGACCAGCTGCCGCCGATCGGCGCCGGCAAGCCCTTCGGAGACCTGATCGCCTCCGGCGCGGCTCCGGTCGTGCGCCTCAACCTGGTCTGGCGGCAGGCGGCGCAGTCGATGATCATCACCGCCGCCCACGAGATCAACCGTGGACGCCCGCCCCATCTCGAGCCGGAGCCCGAGCAGGAACGCGACTTCTTCTTCATCGACCGCGCCAACCCCGAGCGGGCGCGGGACACGGTCGTCGAGGTGGTCGCCGAGCGGGCTCCAGACCGCTACGGCGTCGACCCGATCCGCGAGGTCCAGGTGCTGGCGCCGATGTACCGCGGCGCGGTCGGCATCGACGCCCTCAACGAGCGGCTGCAGGCAAGGCTCAACGCGAGCGGCGAGCCGGCGCTGGGGGAGCGCTTCCGGATCGGAGACCGCCTGATCCAGACCCGCAACGCACACGACCTGGGGCTGATGAACGGCTCGATCGTCTTCCTCCGCGACGACGATCCCGAGGAGGAACTGATCGACGTCGACGTCGACGAGGGCGGCAGCCTGAAGATCCCCTACGGCGATGCCGCCGATCTGCGCCTCGCCTACGCGATCTCCGTCCACAAGGCCCAGGGCTGCGAGGTGCCGGTGGTGATCGCGGTCTGCCACCGCTCCCACTCCCGCATGCTGACCCGCCCGCTCGTCTACACGGCGGTCACCCGGGCTCGCCGCGCCTGCGTCGTGATCGGCGAGCAGGCGGCGATGGCGATGGCCGTCGCCCGCGACGACAGCGGCGACCGCCACTCCGGGCTGGCGCAGCGGCTGCAAGAAGATCCGGCGCGACGAGGGACTGACAGCGCCTCGCGCGCCTCGCCCTAACGAGGAGCGGGGCCAGCCACTCCACCAATCCGCTCGACACGGAAGCGGAAGATGGCGGGGGTGCGATCGACGTTCCCGACTTCGTCCTGAGCTTTGACGCGGACCGTGTGCACTCCAGCCGCGAACCGGCGCGACACCCTGGCCGGGCAGCGCCGCAGCAGCCCACGGTCGACTTTGCAGGCGAAGCTGACTCCGGCCTCGTCGGCGCCGAAGCGGAACGAAACCTTCACCTTGGCCTGCCGGGCGCGGATGACGCCGCGCAGGCGGGAGGCGAAGAAGGTCTGGGGGGGGCGCGTGTCGACCGCGAAAGCGGCCGTCGCGGTGGCGACGTTCCCGGCCAGGTCGGTCGCCACCACCCCGAACCCGTGCTTGCCGTCGGCCAGGGGAGTCGGTGCCGCGAACGGCGAGACGCAGGACTGGGCCACGGCCCCGTCGAGCGAGCAGGCGAACGCCGCCGGCTCGCTGACCGCGAAACCGAAGGTCGGGACCCGGTTGGCGGAATTCGCCGCCGGCTGCTCGGTGAAGTTCAGTTTGGGCGCGACGGTGTCGACGGCAAAGTCGACCGCGGCCTTGCCGCTGTTGCCGACCTGGTCGACGGCGCTCACCTCGAACCTGTGCGGACCGTCGGCGAGCGCATTGAGCCCGAAGGGCGAGTGGCAGTGCGACGTGAGAAGGCCGTCGACGGAGCAGGTGAACTCAGCCGGCTCGTTGGCGCTGAAGGCGATCGTCGGATCGGCGTTCGAGCTGAGCGCCGGCGGAGGGTTGCTGAAGACGATCGGCGGCGGCGTGGTGTCGATCGTGAACGAGAAGGAAGCGCCGCCCGAGACTTCCACTCCCTCGACTTCGAACAGGTGCTGACCGTCCGGCAACGGGCCCGGGACCGTGTAGGCCGAGCCGGAGACGCACGGCCCGGGCGCGCCGCCGTCGACCGAGCATTCGAAGTTCGTCGTCGGCGGGGTGGATTCGAATTCGAAGCTGGGGGTGCTGTCAGCGGTGCGGCTGGAGGGATGGCCGGTGATGGTGACGACCGCCGGGGGAAGCAGGCTCGCCACCGCCGCGTCGGCGTCGAGCAGACCGGCGCCGACCGCGTTCGGGCCGAACGCTCCCACCGGGCGCGCGGTACCGGTCTGGGCGTCGCGAAGCTCCCCCACCGTCGCCGCCGGTTTCGCCTCGAGCTCGAGCGCGGCGACGGCGGCCGCGTGCGGAGCGGCAGCCGAGGTGCCGCAGAAGCGCCAGGCGTCTTCGGGAGCGGCGAAGAAGGCAAAGAACGTGGTCTCGCCACAGTCGGTGGCCGCGACGTCGGGCTTGGCGATCGCTTCGGGCGCTCCCAACGCGGCGGCCGGGGTGGTGCCGGCGACCGGTTCGAAATGATGCGTGACCGGGCCGCGCGAGGAGAATTTCTCGAGCTGGTTGGGGTTGCTGTAGTGCACGGCGGCGGTCGCGACGGCGCCGGAGGCGGCGGCATGGCCGAAGATCGTCGGCCCGAACGTGTCGCTGCTGGGTTTCGCCGGATACTCCGTTTTGGTCACGCCACCGCCGTTCTGCAGCAGCGCGAACTTGAGCAGGGGCGCCCCCGAGCCGGCGGCCGGGTTGCAACTCCCGGTGCACCTGTTGATCGCCAGGTGCACTTCCCTGCTGGCGCCGCTGTCGTTTTCCCATTGCAGCAACTCGACCGGCTTCTGGGTGCCCCCGACGTTGTCGACATCTTCGACGGCGATCAGGTCACCGCCGGAATCCAGCAGATAGGCGTCGAGGTCGGTTTCCACCCCAAACCACGGCTCCGCCCACTGCAGGTCGAGATTCAGCGTCGCGCCCGGTGAGACCGTGATCCCGAACGTGTCGTCCACGCCCGCGCCGGGATCGAAGTCCATGCAGTGACCGCTGCCGATGCCGGGCAGCACGAGCAGGGACGCCGGGCAGCCTCCCGAGTCGCGGAAGCCCGGCGCTTCCCAGGAGGCGATTTCGCTGCCAACTTCGAGCAGGTTGTTGTTGCCTGCCGCCGAGAAGTACGCGACGCCGTCGGCGACGACTTTGTCCACCGCCACGGCAACCGGTCCGTCCTGGAAGAAGGGCTCTTCGAACCAGACGACGTCGTCGACGATCACCTCGGCGCCGGCGCCCCCTTCGATCACCGGCCGCGCCAGCCTTTCGATGTTCTGGGCGAAGGAAAGTTCGCTGAAGAACGCGGTGGCGAAGGCCAGCTCCGCGCCGGGCGCGACGTCGTGAACGATCTGCAGCATGGCGCGTCCCTCGTCGCTCGGCTCAAAACCGGGGAACGGCCCGAAGTCTTCGAGCACGTTGACCGGGGTTTTCTCGCCGCCGCAGGGGTTGGCGGGTCCGGACAGGTCACTGCTCTCGACGTCATCGCTCGCGTGGGTTGCGACCGGGCCGCTTTCGTCAGCCGCGAAGGAGGCCCGGTCGAACGAGTCGGAGAGAACACCGACCGTTACCCCGCTGCCGCTGACGCCGTGTTTGCTGCGCGCCGCAGAGACCCGCAGTTGCTCCACCCCCTCGGAGATCACGGCGCCGCCTTCGCACTCGGCCCCAAGCGTCGCGGTCGAAGCGGACTCGCCGTAGAGCAGCGGCGCCCTTTTCTCGCTGACGTCTTCGACGCCGGCCACCTCAGCCAGCTCGCGCAACCCGCCGGGAGCGATCGCGACGGTCACCGTCTGATAGCGGCGGCTCGGCGCCACGATCCTCGCCCCGGCCGAGCGGAGATCGTCGAGGGCGGCGACGGCGCCGCTGCGGAAGCGCACATCGACGAGCACACGACCGTTCTGGCGCAGCAAACTGCCGGGGCCGCTCGAGACCAGACCCAGCCGTTCCGACTGCTGGGCCGGCGGCAGCGAGCGCACCCCCGGCTTCGCCAGCTCGGCGAGACGCGGCGAGAGGGCGGGATCTGCCGGTGACCCCGACATCGCCGAGGTGGTCGCCGGCGCCAGCACGGAGGCCGCCAGCAGCGCCGCGAGCGACGCGCGTCGCACCTGGCGACAGCGAGAGCTGAGCCCTTGGGTCATCTGGAGCGAGGTATCGACACGGCTGGGTATTCCTTGAAACACCGCCAGACCGTATTCCGAGCGCGGCCACCCCCGCCAATCCTGCTACGGTCTTCTCCGTTAGGGCCGGTTGATACCGGCAAAGTTTGTGCGTAGCGCTCGCGTCGTTGCTTCACCGCATCCTCCGCGTTCGCAGCACACTAAGTGGAGGCAATGCATGCCCACTGGAACTGTCAAGTGGTTCAGCGACGACAAGGGCTACGGGTTCATCACGCCCGATGACGGCTCGAAGGACGTCTTCGTTCATCACAGCGCCATCCTCGGCGAGGGCTTCAAGTCCCTGACCGAGGGGTCCAAAGTGAGTTACGAGTCCGAAGAAGGCCCCAAGGGCCCGGCCGCCGCGAGCGTCCAGCAGACTTCGTAGTCGCGTACCACGCTTAAACCAGTCTGCGAAGCCCGCCGCCAGGCGGGCTTCGTCTTGTTAGGGGGCGTGCGGCGCTGCGCACCCCTCAGTCCCCTACTCTGCTCATCCAGATGACCACCACTCGAGAAGATCTCCGCAATGTCGCGATCATCGCCCACGTCGACCACGGCAAGACGACGCTGGTCGACGCGATGCTGTGGCAGACGGGGACCTTCCGCAAGGGTCAGGACGTGGCCGAGCGGGTGATGGACTCAATGGACCTCGAGCGTGAGAAGGGCATCACGATCCTCGCCAAGAACACCGCGGTCCATCGCGACGGAGTCAAGCTCAACATCGTCGACACCCCCGGCCACGCCGACTTCGGCGGCGAGGTCGAGCGCGGCCTGACCATGGTCGACGGGGTATTGCTGCTGGTCGACGCCTCGGAGGGCCCGCTGCCGCAGACCCGCTTCGTCCTGCGCAAGGCTCTGGAGGCGAGGCTGCCGGTGATCCTCGTCATCAACAAGGTCGACCGACCCGACGCCCGCATCGCCGAGGTCGTCGACGAGGTCTACGAGCTCTTCCTCGATCTCGACGCCGACTCCGACCAGATCGAGTTCCCGATCGTCTACACGAACGCCAAAGCCGGCTGGGCCTCACTGGAGGAGGGGGTCGAGGGAACCGACCTCTCGCCGCTGCTCGACCTGATGGTGGAGCGGATCCCGGCACCCGAGTACGAGCCGGGCCAGCCCCTGCAGGCGCACGTCACCAACCTCGACGCCTCCCCCTACGTCGGCCGCCTCGCCCTCTGCCGGGTCCATAACGGCACGATCCGCTCCGGCCAGCGGATCGCCTGGTGCCGTGCCGACGGCAGCATCCAGCGGGCGTCGGTCTCGGAGCTGTACGTGACCGAGGGGCTGGAGCGGGTCAGCGCCGAGCAGGCCGGACCCGGCGAAATCATCGCCGTCGCCGGCCTCGAAGAGGTCACGATCGGCGAGACGCTGGCCGATCCCGAGGACCCGCGCCCGCTGCCGGTGATCCAGGTCGACGAGCCCTCTCTCTCGATCGTCGTCGGCATCAACACCTCGCCTCTCGCCGGCCGGGAGGGCAGCAAGCTCACGGCGCGTCAGATCCGCGATCGCCTCGATGCGGAGCTGGTCGGCAACGTCTCGATCCGGGTCATGGACACCGAGCGGCCCGATGCCTGGGAGGTGCAGGGCCGCGGCGAGCTGCAACTGGTCGTGCTGCTGGAGCTGATGCGGCGCGAGGGCTTCGAGCTGACCGCCGGCCAGCCCCGCGTCGTCACCCGCGAGATCGAAGGCGAGACGCACGAGCCGGTCGAGCGGCTGGCGGTCGACGTGCCCGAGGAGCACGTCGGCACCGTCACCCAGATGCTCGCCGGCCGCAAGGGACGGATGGAGCAGATGGTCAACCACTCGACCGGTTGGGTTCGCATGGACTACCTGGTCCCCGCCCGTGGCCTGATCGGCTTCCGCACCGAGTTCCTCACCGAGACCCGCGGCACCGGCATCCTCCACCATGTCTTCGACCGCTGGGAGCCCTGGGCAGGAGAGCTGCGCACGCGCCAGACCGGCTCCCTGGTCGCCGACCGCAGCGGCAACACGGCCAGCTACTCGCTGATGAGCCTGCAGGACCGTGGCAGCCTCTTCGTCGGCTCCGGCGAGGAGGTCTACGAAGGGATGATCGTCGGCGAGAACGCCCGCTCCAACGACCTCGACGTCAACCCGACCAAGGCCAAGCAGCAGACCAACATGCGGGCCGCCAGCGCCGACATCCTCGTCCGCCTCGCGCCGCCGACCCGTCTTACCCTGGAAGCCTCGCTCGAGTTCCTGCGCGAGGACGAGTGCGTCGAAGTCACCCCCGAGTCGGTCCGCCTGCGCAAGGTCGTGCTCGACAAAAACCAGCGCCTCAAGGCGGCCAAGCGCGGCGACGCCGCCCCGCGGCTGGCGTAATCGGCCTAGCGCGACCCTCCCTGTCGCAGCTCTCGCCGTCGTCTTTCCAGTAAACGACTGACACGCGCAAGCACCTCACGGGGTTCGCGGTGGAAGCGGACGTCGGTGACGCGGGTCATCTCAATCCCGGCGAGCTTCAGATCCTCCTGCCTCAGACGATCACGCTCGAAAGCACCGTGGCCG
Organism: uncultured Solirubrobacterales bacterium; assembly: GCA_963775475.1. GTDB lineage: Bacteria > Actinomycetota > Thermoleophilia > Solirubrobacterales > 70-9 > VAYN01. Next base: position 98,337 of record CAVZIP010000001.1, read on the forward strand.
CCATGAGTCGCGTAGACGTCGAGTTCAACCGCGAACCGGTACTCGGGCCAGTAGACGTCGAGCTCGAACCCCATTTCGACGAAGTTGGTCGCCGGACGCGGCAGCTCAGCTCGCACGACCGCCTCGAAAAAGCGGCGCTCGAACTGCGACCGCGTGAAGGGAGGTGGTTTGTAGAGCGCAATCCCCCGCCGCAACCGCCCCCAGCCTTGGTGTCCTTTCGTTCGGTCGAGTAGATCCTCCACCGGCCCAAGATCGAACAGCTTCAGCTCTTCGCTGCGCTCGAGCATTCGCTGCAGGCGGGTAAATGGCTCGGTTGCAGCTGAATCGAGGAGCGTTCTCGGCACGGCCGTGACGGGAATCGTCTGCGCCAGGCAGCGGTCGTCCGCCGCCAGGCAACGCGACTGATGCAGCTCGATCCGGGGCCGGGACAAACGCCAGTTAACCGTCGTAACAGCAATGGCGGTCCGTCCCCGAGGTGAAATTCCCCATAACCAGGCTGCGGAGCGATGACTCAGCAAGGATCCCGGACCGCAGGCGAGCACGGCTGCAAGACATTCGCCATGGCGGGAGATCCGGGTGTGCCCGACGGCGTAGACGCCGCGGTAAAGACGATGCAGCCGGCCATCGGCGGTGGCGCGAGTGATTGCGCTGGGCGAGAAGCCGAGCAGCTGGGTCAACTGCCGAACCGAGACCACACCGTGCTGTCGATGCGCGAGCCTCGCAAGGTCCTGATGGGTCCCCCTCCCGGGGCGCGTCCCTTCCTTATGCCGCATGGCGATACAAGGGAAGGACGCGCCTCAGTTCTCCCCCGGTGGCACGGATACTGTGCCGGGATGGCGAAATGGGGAGTGCTCGCGGTCCTGGCGGCGGCCCAGTTCCTGATGGTCCTCGACCAGGCGGTGATGAACGTGGCGATCTCGCAGCTCGTCGCCGACTTCGACACCACCGTGACCACGATCCAGGCGGTGATCGCCCTCTATGCGCTGGTGATGGCCGGTTTGATGCTGACCGGAGGCAAGCTCGGCGACCTGATCGGCCGCCGTCGCGCGTTTGGGATCGGCCTCTGCATCTACGGAGCCGGCTCGGCCCTGACCGCGGTCTCCTGGAGCGTGCCGTCCCTGACCTTCGGCTGGTCGATCCTCGAGGGGATCGGCGCCGCCCTGGTGCTGCCGGCGATGGTCGCCCTGGTCGCGGGCAACTTCCAGGGCCAGGAGCGGGCGGTTGCCTACGGCGTGCTCGGCGGCGTCGCCGGAGCCGGCATCGCCGTCGGGCCGATCCTCGGCGGCTGGGCCACCACCGACCTCACCTGGCGAGTGGTCTTCGCCGGCGAGGTCGTGGTGGCGGTGGGGATCCTGATCGGCCTGAGGCTGATCAAGGAGCCCCAGCGTCCCAGCTCGTCGGGCCTCGACTGGGTGGGGGCGATCCTTTCCGCGCTCGGGCTGGGGACGATGGTCTTCGGGGTGATCCAGGCGAGCAACTGGGGGTGGTTGCAGCCGCGCAGCTCCCCGATCGAGCCGTTCGGCTTCTCGCTGACCCCGTTCGTGATCGCCGCGGGGGCGCTGCTCCTGGCCGCCTTCAGCAGCTGGGAGCGCCGCCGCGAGTCGCGCGGGGAGGAACAGCTGGTCCACCTGCGGTTGCTGGGGATTCCCCGCCTGCGCGGCGGCGTCGCGATGCTGCTCGCCCAGAACCTGATCCTGATGGGGATCTTCTTCACGGTCCCGCTCTTCTTACAGATCGTCCAGGGCCTCGACGCGCTCGAAACCGGGGTGCGGATGCTGCCGGCGTCGATCGGGCTGTTCGTCACCGCCCTGGCCGGCTCGGCGCTCTCGAAACGGTTCCCGGCGCGGACCCTGGTCCGGGCCGGCCTCCTGGTCGTCTTCGTCGCGACCCTGCTGCTGCTGAACACGGTGGAGCCGGAGCTGGACGACGCCTCGTTCCTGATCGCGATGGGAGTGCTCGGGGTCGGCATGGGCCTGATCGTCTCCCAGCTCGGGAACGTCGTCCAGTCGGCTGTCGGGGACCGCGACCGCAGCGAAGCCGGCGGCTTACAGAACACCGCCCAGCAGCTCGGCTCCTCGCTCGGCACCGCCCTGCTCGGGGCGATCGTGATCACCGGACTGATCTCCTCCTTCTCGACCAGCGTCGCCAGTAACCCGGAGCTCTCGAGCGAGGTCAAGGAGCAGGCGCAGGTGAGGGTCGCCGCTGGTGCGAGCTTCGTCGCCGCCGATCAGGTGGAGGCGAGCGCCGCCGCTCTGGGGGTCGAGCCCAAAGCCGTCGCCAGGGTGGTCTCCGACTACGAAGACGCCCAGCTTGCGGCCCTGAAGACGGCGTTCCTCTGCGCCGCCCTGCTCAGCCTCGCCTCCCTCTTCGCGACGCGGCGATTGCCGACCCGGCGTTTCGACGAGCTGCAGGCAGAGCCCGAGCCGCCGCCGGCGCCCGCCTGAGAACGGCTGGGCTCAGACCTCTTCGGCCTCGACCCGGCCCGAGTCGATCGCCGCGACCAGCGCCGCGTGGTCGCGCTCGTTCTGGTCGGCGTAGGCCTCGGAGAACGTCGGCGATCGCGCAGTCGAAGGAGTCGCCGGAGCCGAGGTAGGCGGCGATCGCGACGCGGTCGCCGGAGCGCGCGTGGGCGCGGGCCAGGGTCCAGCCGCACATCCGCGCGTAGATCTCGAGCCCGCGCGGGGTCAGCCGCTCGACGTCGGCGGAGCGCTTCCAGTCCCAGAGCTGGCGCACGTAGAAGTCGCGCTCACGACCGTCGAGGCCGACCGCCGGGCACCAGCCGAGGAAGATGTCGCTGGCGGCCTGCATCAGGCGCTGGCCCTCGACCACCCGCCGCCCGTGGTTCCTGAAGCGGCTGGCGCCGGCGTAGGGCTCCAGCACCGAGGCCTCGGCCTCCTTCGCCTGCAGGAAGAGCGGGTCGCCGTCGTCGGCGCCGGTCAGCAGGACGACCCAGGCGCGGGTGCCGACGCTGCCGACGCCGACGACCTTGCGGGCGATCTGGCGGAAACGGTAGCCATCGAGCAGGTGCTGGCGGTCGGCCGGGAGGGTCTCCCGGTAGTCCTCGAGCACGCCCTCGAGCACCTCGTCGATCGAGCGACCGGCGTCGGCCGGCAAGAGCTCCTCGCCGGGCACGAGCAGCGGCGGTTCGCTGGCGGAAACGCAGCTCGCCGTCGACGTTCTCGGTCAGCCGCGCCAGCGCCCGCAGGCTGTCCTTGGCGCGCGCCTTGGCCGCTCCCTTGCGAACCCGTTTCAGCTCAATCGGGTCCTCGTGCTCGACCTCGGCCAGGGCGGCGTCGACGTCGAGGCGCGCGTACCAGACCTCGAGATTGCGCATTCCCGGCGAAAGACGCGCATCGCCTCGCGGTAGGTGCGAGCGGCCGTCCAGTAGCGACCGTCTCGCGCTCGCTTGCGCTTGAGCCCGTTTTCGCGGCCGGCGATCGCGAAGCTGGCGGCGAGGCGCTTGACGTCCCACTCCCACGGCCCAGGCAGCGACTCGTCGAAGTCGTTGAGGTCGAAGACGAGACGGCGATCCGGTGCGGCGAAGGCGCCGAAGTTGGAGAGGTGGGCGTCGCCGCAGGCCTGCACCCTGCAGGCCCGAGACCGGGGTGCGCGCAAGGTCGGCGGCCATCACCGCGGCGGCGCCGCGGTAGAAGGTGAAGGGCGAGACGACCATCCGCCCGTAGCGGATCGGGACCAGCTCGGGCACCCGCGAGCGCGCCTGTCGCTCGAGGATCGCAACCGGATCGGCCCGGTCGGCGGGCGGCTCCCACTCAGCGTGGGAGGAGCGGGGAGCCTCCGAGCGCGCCGCCTTTCCAGCCGCGGCGCGCTCGGAGACATCCATGGGGCTAGACGGTAGCCGCTGCCTGCTCGGACTGACTGTCCTCGGAGGCCTTGGCCTGCGGCTTCCGCCTCGGGAGTTTTCTCGTCGACGGCTGCGCGGCAGCAGCACTTCTTTGGCGATCACCAGGCGCTGGATCTGGCTGGTGCCCTCGTAGAGCTGCATGATCTTCGCGTCGCGCATCAGCTTCTCGACCGGGTACTCCTTGATGAAGCCGTAGCCGCCGTAGACCTGGACGGCGTCGATGGTGATCTCCATCGCCGAGTCGGCGGCGAAGCGCTTGGCCATCGAGGAGACCTTGCTGTTGCGCACGCCCTGGTCGAGCATGACCGCCGAGCTCCAGACCAGCAGGCGGCCGGCCTCGACCTTGGTCGCCATGTCGGCGATCATGAACTGGATCGCCTGGTGCATCGCGATCGGGACGCCGAACTGGACCCTTTCCTTGGAGTACTCGGTGGCGTACTCGAGGGCCGCGCGACCGATGCCGACGGCCATCGCCGAGACGCCGGGACGGGTGCGGTCGAGGGTCATCATCGCCAGCTTGAAGCCCTTGTTTTCCTCGCCGAGCAGGTTCTCGGCCGGGATCTCGACTTCGTCGAAGGAGATGGTCGCGGTGTTGGACGCCCGCTGGCCCATCTTGTCCTCCTTCTTGTCGACGCTGACCCCGGGGAGGTCGGCGTCGACGACGAAGGCGCTGATCCCGCGGTGGCCCGCCTCGGGATCGGTCTTGGCGTAGACCGTGAAGTAGTCGGCGTAGGTGCCGTTGGTGATGAAGCACTTGGAGCCGCTGATGACGTACTTGTCGCCCTTCTTCACCGCCTTGGTCTTCATCCCGCTGACGTCGGAGCCGGCGTCGGGCTCGGTCAGGCAGAAGGAGGCGAGCTTCGGGCTTTCGGTCAGCATCCCGAGGTACTTCTTCTTCGTCTCCTCGGAGCCGCCGAGCGTGATCGGCGCCGAGGCGAGGCCGTTGGCCATCAGCGAGGTGCCGATGCCGGAGCAGCCCCAGCCCATCTCCTCCTCGATCAGGCAGCCGGAGAGGTAGTCGAGGCCGGGTCCGCCGTAGGCCTCGGGGACGTGGGTGTTCATCAACCCGACCTCCCAGGCCTTGTCGATGACGTCCTGAGGCCAGGTGCCGTCCTTGTCGTACTCCCAGGCGACGCTGCGCATCTCTTTCTCAGCGAAGTTGTGCGCCAGCTCGCGCAGATCCTTCTGCTCGTCGGTCAGGGTGAAGTCAACCACCGGTCGGTGCTCCTTTTCGTCAGTCGTCAAGTCCGTGTCTGGAGCGCCGCCGGCGAGGCGAGCGTTCCGCCGATTGACTGGTCAGTCAACCAAGGGCGAAGGTTAGCGAATGACTCCCCGGCCATGGGCCGTTTACCCTTGACCGCGTGGATCTCGTGCTGGCGATGTCCCCGACTGGAAGGAGCGTGGTCGTGCTGCTCCTCACCGGCGTTGCCGCACCCCTCGCCGGGTTCCTCTTCCGGCGCGTCGCCGGCGGCTGGGACTCGGCCGGCAAGGGGCCCTTCGCGATGCTCGAGGCGAAGGCGAATCGAGTGGAGCGACGCGGCGAGGCTCCGCTCGACGTCGAGGCCGAGACCGAGCGACAGCTCGCCGATTTCGTAGGATCGCGGTGATGGCAGGCGCAGAGGAGAACCTCTACGAGGTCGAGCAGCTGCTGGTCCAGCCCGGCACCTACTTCAACCCTCAGACCGAGGTCGTGGTCGTCGTCGACGACTCCGCCTCGATCGACCAGGAGGTCTTCAACATGGAGGCCTACGAGGGAGCCGACTGGGTGCGGATCTCCGACGAGGTCCCGGTCGACGAGGACCGCCGCGACCGCATCCTCGAGGCCTTCCAGACCCACTACCACCCCGGCTTCAGCCGGCTCGGTCTCCGAAACCGCGCTCGAACAGGGCGACGAGGAGCTCGACGAGGACGAGGACGGCCAGGAGCCCGGTCGCGAGGACTGATGCTGGCCGAGGGGGACGCCGCACCCGATTTCACCCTGCCCGACCAGGACGGCAACGAGGTGACCTGTCGGACCTGCGGGGCGAGACGGTCGTCCTCTACTTCTATCCCCGTGCCGACACGCCCGGCTGCACCACCCAGGCCTGCGGCATTCGCGATCGCGGTGACGAGTACGCCGCGGCCGGCGCCCGCGTGATCGGCGTCTCCCCGGACGAGCCGGCGGCGCTGAAGAAGTTCGACGGCAAGCACGACCTCGGCTTCACCCTGCTCGGCGACGCCGACCACGCCGTCGCCGACGCCTACGGCGCCTGGGGCGAGAAGTCGATGTACGGCAAGAAGTACATGGGGATGCTGCGTTCGACCTTCATCATCGACCCCGACGGCACGATCGCCAAGGTTTTCCCCAAGGTGCAGCCGAAGAAGCACGACGACTTCGTGCTCAAAGCACTTGGAGCCGTTCCCGGTAGGGCTTCCACTTAACTTTTTCGAGGATCGCCTGAGGCCGTCCGAGATCGCGCGCCGGCGAAAAAGTACAAGACGTTTCAGCCCTACCGGGAACGGCTCTAGGCGCTCAGTGCTACGACCGCTATGAAGCTGGTGTAGAGCGCGAACCAGCCAATGACAGCGGGGAGCTTGAAGCGGGCGGCGCGGTGCAGGCTCTCGTAGGCGAGGATGCCGCCGGCGACGCCGAGGCACGATCGAGAGCACGGCGTTGCCGTCCAGCGCCCAGTCGGTGAAGATCAGGCCGATCCCGACCGGGATCGTCGACTGGAAGACCATCGCACCGGTGATGTTGCCGAGCGCCAGGGCGTCCTTGCCTTCGCGCACCCAGAAGAAGCTGTTGACCTTCTCCGGCAGCTCGGTCGCCAGCGGCGCCAGGATCAGGGCCAGGACCAGGGCCTCGACGCCGATGCTCTCGGCGATGTGCAGCAGCTCCTCGACGAAGAGGTGGGCACCGCCGACCATCGCCGCGAGGCCGACCAGGAGCTGGATCACGCAGAGCGCCAGCGCCGGGTCCGTGCGTCGCTCCGTGCGTCGCTCGAAGATCAGCGGGTTGAGGGTCTCCTCTCCCTGGACCTCGCCACCACCGCGCAGGGTGCGGGCGATGTAGAAGACGTAGGCGAGGAGGAAGGCGATGCCGACCGCGATGCGAACCGGGGTCGGCGGACCCCAGGCGAGCAACCCGCCGGCGGCGAAGAAGGCGAGGAAGAAGAGCAGGTCGCGCTCCAGGGTCGGGCGGTGGGCTTTCAGCCGTAGGCCCTGCTCGCGCCGGTCGCGGTAGAGATAGGCGAAGAGGCCGACGAGGCCCATCGCCAGCGTCGCCAGCAGGAACGGCGCGCCGACGATCGCCCCGATCGCGACGTCTTCGGAGCCCTCGCTGACGCCGATCAGCGCGACGATCGCGATCAGCGTCTCCGGCATCGCCGTGCCGACCGCGGCGAGGATGCTGCCGACAGCGCCCTCGCCCAGGTTCAGCCGGTGGCCGATCCACTCGACTGCGTTGGTGAACAGCAGCGCGCCGGCGAGGACCACCGCGAAGCTGACCAGCAGGAGGAAGGCGTTCATCGGCGCAGGCTATTGGTCCGTCGGCTCAGGCGAAGTAGAAGGCGAGGCCGAGGACGAGGTAGATCGCCAGCAGCTGAACGCCCTCGAACCAGGTCGACTCGCCGTCCTGGGTGACGTAGTTGGCGATCAGGATCGCCAGCAGGATCGCCCCCAGCTCGAAGCCGTTGAAGACCAGCGCCAGCGGATAGGGACCGATGAAGAAGGAGGCGAGCACCAGCACCGGGGCGACGAAGAGCGCGATCTGGGCGCTGGAGCCGATCGCGATGTTGACCGCCAGGTCCATCTTGTTCTTCATCGCGACCAGGACCGCGACCCAGTGCTCGGCGGCGTTGCCGACGATCGCGACGACGATCACGCCGACGAAGAACTCCGAGAGGCCGATCGACTCCGATGCCTCGCTGATCGAGCCGACCAGGACCTCGGACATCAGCCCGACCAGCACGCCCGGCGATCGCCAGCGCGATCACCGAGGTCCGGGTCGACCAGCCCCAGGTGTCCTCCTCCTCGTACTCGGGGTTGAAGATCGCCCGGTGGGTCTTCAGCGAGAAGAAGAGACCGATCACGTAGGTGGCGATGAGGACGATCGCGACCGCCAGCGAGAGGTGCTCGACCGTCGAGTCGTAGTTGACCGACTCGGCGCCCGGCGCCGGCAGCCCCTGGCCCTCGACCAGCTCGAAGATCGCCGGCATCAGCAGCGCCGCGGCGGCGAGCATCAGCATCGTGCTCTGGACGCTGGCGCCGGTGCGGCTGAAGGTCTGCTTGTCGCGGCCGAGGCCGCCGGCCAGCATCGCCGCGCCGAGGACCAGCAGGATGTTGCCGAGGATCGAGCCGACGATCGAGGCCTTGACCACCTCCTGCAGCCCCTGGTTGAGGGCGAAGAGGGCGATGATCAGCTCCGGCGCGTTGCCGAAGGTGACGTTGAGCAGGCCGCCGATGCCGGGCCCGGAGCGGGCCGCCAGCTCCTCGGTCGCCCGCCCCATCAGCGCCGCGGTGGGGATGATCCCCAGCGCCGAGGCGGCGAAGACGACCGTCGCCGCGGCGTGGGTCAGCTCCAGCACGACGGCGATCGGGATCAGCGGCACCAGCAGGTACGGCCAGCCGTGGGGCGTGAAGAGGAAGGCCGCGCCGAGCCGCGGCCGCTCGGGGTGACCCTCCATCTACTGGATCATGCTCGCGCACTGCTGCAGGTCGGCCGGCGTCCTCGCCCCTTTGAGGCATTCGAGGTAGGCCTGCTGGCCGCCTTCGCCGCCGCCGGATCCCCCCGACCCGCCGGACGAGGATCCCCCGCCGGAAGACGACCCGCCGTCGTCTTCGAGCAGGTCTTCCAGCAGATCGCCGAAGCCTTCGCCGCTGTTGGCGCTTTCGAGCAGCTCGATCGGGTCGATGTCGAGTTTCTGGAACAACCCTTCCAGCGGTTTCGCGTTCGCGGGGGCGGAGATCTCCTGTTCCTCGTTGACGCCGCTGAGCGTGAGCTCGAAGTCGACTTCGACTTTTTCCCGACTCGTGCCCTTCGGTTCGATCGTCAGTTCGGCGGCGATCCTGCGGACGATGTCGTCGTCGCCGACGTAGACCTCGACGTGGGCTTTCTTGACGGCGCTGGTCACTTCGCCCCTGGCCTTTTCGAGTTCGCCGATCGGCAGCGGGCCGGCAGCTTCGAGCTGGGTGCTGCAGGCGGGGTCTTCGCTCAGCTCGATGATCGCGTCTATCGCCGCGACGACGTCGAGATCGCCGCTGATCTTGGTCGTGCCGGTGCCGTCGACGTCGGCGCTGCCGTCGTTGGTCAGGTCGTCGGCGAAATCTCCGACCTCGAAACCGCTGGCCGCTTCCTGGCAGGCAGTGACGTCGGCGGGGTTGCCTTCCGAGCCTCCCTGCTGCTGAGCCTGTTCGAAACCCGACTTGACGAAGCCGAAGGTGGTCGGGTCGACTTCGTACTCGATCCCTTCGTAGTTGACGAAGGCGCGATCGGAGAGAAGCGTCAGGCCGCCCTCGAAGTCGACGTCCTCGCCCTTCGCGGTGCCGTTGGCGCTCGCGGTCAGAGCGAGATGGGGCAGATCTTTCGCGCCCTCGCTCTGGAACGGACCGGAGAGAGTGACGTCGATGTCGCCGCCTTCCTCGCCTTCGGCTTTGATTGCGACCGAGACGTCCAGGTTGCCGCTTTTCACCCCGTCGAGGGTGGCGCTGTCGATGACCTCCTGCGGATCCTCGCTGCTGTTGTCGCTGCTACCGCCGCAGGCGGCAAACGCGGTCGCGAGGGCTGCCGACACGGCGAGCAGGGCGAAGATGCGGAAACGGCTCAAGGGGGTGGCTCCTCCTGATCGAAGACAGGTCGAGCCTGGGATTCTAGGGCTGCGGCGGCGGCGCCTGCCCCCAGCGCTTCAGCGGAGCGGCTTAGCCTTCCGCCCAGGGAAAGGCATCGGCGATGATCAGGTCCAAAAGCTGACCGAGCCCTTCGCTTTCGGAGACCAGGGCGAAAGCTCCAAACGGGCTCACCCCGAGCCCTTCGAGCCAGACGAGGATTGATTCCGCACCGCCGGAGGGGGCCTTGATCTCAGGGCCTTCGTTGACCTCGCTGAAGGTGAGCTCGAACTCGACTTCGACCTCGTCCTGAGCACTGCCTTCCGGCTCGGCCGTCAGCTCGCCGGCGATCTTGCGGATGATCCCGTCCTCGCCGACATAGACCTCGACGTGCGCGTCTTCGACGCTGCCGCTCAGCTCGTCCCTGACTTTCTCGAGTTCGTCGGCTGACCGGCCGGCCGCCGCGAGCTGGGCGCTGCAAGGGGGATTTTCGGCCAGCTCCACGAGCGCGTCGAGCGCCGCGGAGACGTCGAGATCGCCGCTGATCTTGGTCGTGCTGACGCCGTCGACGTCGGCGCTGCCGTCGTTGGCCAGACCGTCCCCGAGTTCGCCGATATCGAGGCCGGCAGCGGCCTCCTGGCAGGCGCTGAGGGCGGAAGCACCGGTTTCCTTGCCCTGGTTGGGCGCGGCTGGCAGGAAGGATGGCTTGGCAAGGCCGAAGTATTCCGGGTCGATTTCGTACTCGACCCCTTCATAGTTGAGGAAGCCACGGTTGGAGAGCAGCACCAAGCCAGCTTCGAAGTCGATGGTTTCGCCTTTCGCCGTGCCCTCGATCGTCGCCGTGATGTCGGCCAGGGGGAGGTCCTTACCCCTTCTCTGGAACGGGCCGGAGAGGTTGACGGCGATGTCTCCGCCTTCGCTGCCCGTGGACTTGACGTTGAGCGAGAGGTCGACGTTCCCGCTTTTGATCCCTTCCAGGCTGGCGGTGTCGAGGACCTTCCCAGGATCTTCGCCGTTTTCACCGCAGCCGAGGGCGACGGCCGCCAGCGCGGCCGAGGTTGCCGCCAGCGCGACGATCCGAAAGCGAATTGAAAGAGTTTTCCTGATTGAAATATCCTAGTTGAACATCGGGAGCCAGAGCAACCCGATGGCCGGGAAGGCCGGCGCACGGCGGTGCGGGTCAGCTGCGAAGAACTAGCCGCTGTCGCCGGTGCGGCTTTCTTCGACCGGTGGCGGCCGGTTCTCGGTGGTCAGGTTGGCCGCCAGGGGGAAGAGCAGGGCGCCGAGGAAGATCAGGATGACGCCGGAGGCGATCAGCCATTTGACCCGGGTCAGGTGGCCGAGGATGCCGACCGCGAAGCCGATCAGCATCAGGGCGATGTAGGGGCCGGGGCTGGTCGGGAACAGATCGGCGAGGGGCAGCGTGAGGTCGAGCACTGGGGCGGATTATCATCGCCCCCATGGCCGAAGGCTCTGTGGCAGAGGTGAAGGAGGCGCTGGCGAAGGTCGGCTACCTCGCCGACGAGCCGGCGGCGCTGGTCTCCTTCCTCGCCCAGCGGCTCGGCAAGCCGGTCCTGGTCGAGGGCCCGGCCGGGGTCGGCAAGACCGAGCTGGCGAAGGCGCTCTCGCGCGCCACCGGTCGCGCGCTGGTGCGCCTGCAGTGCTACGAGGGCCTCGACGAGGCGAAGGCGATGTACGAGTGGAACTACCGCAAGCAGCTGCTGCGGATCCAGGCCGGCGGCGAGGCCGGCTGGGAGGACGTGCAGGAGGACATCTTCAGCTCCGAGTTCCTGCTCACCCGGCCGCTGATGCAGGCGATCTCCAGCCCCGAGCCGGTGGTGCTGCTGATCGACGAGATCGACAAGACCGACCAGGAGTTCGAGGCGATGCTGCTCGAGCTCCTCTCCGACTTCCAGATCACGATCCCGGAGCTGGGCCAGGTCGCGGCGACGACGATGCCGATCGTCGTCCTCACCTCGAACGACTCGCGCGAGCTGACCGAGGCCCTGAAGCGGCGCTGCCTCTACCTCTGGCTCGACTACCCCGGGGTCGAGCGCGAGATGGAGATCGTCCGCCTGCATGTGCCGGAGCTGTCGGAGCAGCTGACCCGACGCCTGGTCGAGGTGATCGAGATGGTGCGGGGACTCGACCTGAAGAAGCCGCCCTCGATCGCCGAGTCGATCGATTGGGCGCGAACGCTGCTCTTGATGGGCGCCGAGGACATCGACCGCGAGACCTTCAACCAGTCGATGTCGATCATCGTCAAGCACCGCACCGACATCGACCTGGTGGCGGAGCGGGTCGGGGTGAAACTTGCCGACCCCGTACGGTCCCAAGGCTGACGCCGGGCCGCCCGGGCTGGCGGCGAAGCTGCTCGGCTTCTGCGAGGAGCTGCGCAGCGAGGGGGTCGCGGTCGGGACCTCGGAGATCCTCGACGCCTTCGCCGCCCTGGAGATGGTCGAGTGGACCTCGGAGGACGACTTCCGCGAGGCCCTGGCGACGACGATCGCCAAGTCGCAGGACGACCGCCGCGTCTTCGAGCTGCTGTTCGACCGTTACTTCTTCCGCGCCGCCGAGGCCGAGGCGGTCCAGCGCGAGATAACCGAGAACGGCGAGGGTGAGGGCGAAGGTGAGGGCGGCGAAGGTGGCCAGCGAATCGACATGGACGAGCTGCGCGAGCAGATCCGCGAGGCGATCATGGAAGGCGACGAGGAGCGGATGCGCGACCTGGCGCGGCTGGCGATCGCCGCCTTCGGCCGCGGCGAGGGCTCGGGCGTGGTCGGCGTCGACGTGCAGCGGATCCGCCGCACCCTCGGGCTGACCGCGGGCAACCAGCCGCCGACCGAGGCGGGCGAGGAGCGGCCGCCGATCGACCGCGACCAGCTCAACGCCTTCGAGCGTCACCTGCGGCGCGAGCTCGAGCGCGACCTGATCGAGCGCACCGAGACCCTCCCTCCCTCCCGCCCCCTGGCCGAGCTCGACCGCGCCCTGCCGACCAGCCCGACCCAGGACCTCGCCGCCGTCCACCGCGCCGTCTCGCAGATGAAGCGGCGGCTGGCGACGCTCGGCCACGAGCAGCGCGGCCACCGCAAGGCCGCCGCGGTCGACGTGCGGCGGACGATGCGCGCCTCGCTGGAGACCGGCGGCGTGCCGCTGCGGCTCAAATACAAGCCGAAGCGTCCACGGCGACCCGAGATCTACGTCCTCTGCGACGTCTCCACCTCGGTCACCTCGGCCAGCGTCTTCTTCCTCTCGGTCCTGCACGCGCTCCACGACTCGTTCCGCAAACTGCGCAGCTTCGTCTTCATCGAGCGGATCTCCGAGGTCACCGACGTCTTCGAGCACGAGCGCGACTTCGCCGTCGTCGCCCAGCGGATCTCCAGCGAGGGCGGCGTCGCCGACGTCTCCGGCTACACCGACTACGGCCGCGTCTGGCTCGAGTTCCTGACCGAGATCTCCGACGAGCTCGACCCGCGCTCGACCGTGATCGTGCTCGGCGACGCCCGCACCAACGGCCGCGAGCCCCACGCCGAGATCTTCGCCCAGGTCTCCGAGCGCGCCGGCCGCCTCTTCTGGCTCAACCCGGAGCCGAAGCTCTACTGGAACTACGGCGACTCGGTGATGGCCGCCTACGAGCGCCACTGCGACGGCGCCTTCGAGTGCTGGACCACCCGGCACCTGGAGAACTTCGTCAACGTCGTCGCCGGCGGCGTGCCCGCCGCCGAATGAGCCGGGCGCTGCTGCTGCGCCACGGCGAGTCCGCCCACAACGCGCACACGGGCGGGGAGGCGCTCGCCGACGAGGCGGGGGACCAGCTCACCGAGCGCGGGCGTGAGCAGGCCGAGGCCGCCGGCCTCGGCCTGGCCGAGCACGGCGTCACGCGCCTGCTGACGAGCCCGATGCGGCGGGCGACGGAAACCGCCGATGCCCTCGGAACGGCGCTCGGCCTCGAGCCGGCGATCCTGCCCTACGTCCACGAGCTGACGAGCGGCGAGAGCTTCGAGGATCTGGTCGCCAGGGTGCGACGGCTGAAGGCCGCGCTCGAGGCGGCCGAGCCCGGCGAGCTGCCGCTGGTCGTCGGCCACGGCATCTTCATCCGCTTCTTCCTGCTCGACTCGGTCCTCGGCGACGAATTCGCGCCCCCGATGGCGGCGGGAATATGGAACCTGGGCTCCCACAACTGCGGGCTCAGCCTCTTCGCGCGCGGGGAGACGCGCGACCCTGGCGGGACCGAGGTGCCCGGCTGGACCTGCCTCAGCTGGATGCAGCGCCCGTGGGATCCGCCCTGACGATGCGCGGGGGGTCGTCCGGCGAGACCTGCCACTGCTCGTTGACGATCGCTCCCGGAGGCGGCGCGACCGGCCCGTCCAGCAGCGGGTCGTCGGTCTCCCGCATCCAGGCCTCGAGCCGGACGCGCAGGTCGTCGCGGGTGTCCGCGTGGGCGGGGTCGGCGGCGAGATCGGCGCCCTCGGCGGGATCGAGAAGGAGGTCGTAGAGCTGCTCTTCGGGCACGATCTGATCGCCCCACCCCGCCTCGACCAGGAGGTCCTTGCTGGCGCTGTCGTCGCAGTTCGCCAGCACCGGGTGCTCGTAGTCGTCGAAGCGCCTGATGTACTTCCAGCGCTCGGTCCGGACCGCGCGCTGCGGCTGGTAGGCGGCGTGGTAGGTCGTCTCGGCGAAGATCGCCTCGTGCAGGCGCTCGGTCTCGCCGCGCACCAGCGGCATCAGCGAGGAGCCCTGCAGCCAGCCCGGCGCCTCGACCTGCGCCAGCTCGCAGAGGGTCGGGATAGACGTCGAGGTGGCTGACCTGGGCGTCGACGACCTTGCCGCCGGTGAAGCCGCCGGGCCCGCGCATCAGCATCATCACCCCGATGCCGCGATCGAACAGGGTCGCCTTGGCGCCGGGGAAGGCGACGCCGTGGTCGGTGGTGCAGAGCACGAGCGTGTTCTCGACCAGGTCGAAGTCGTGCAGGGCGTGGAGGACGGCGCCGATCCCCTGGTCGAGCGAGCGGGCGCTGGCCTTGAAGGCGGCCATGTCCTCGCGGGTGGCGACGACGTCGGGCAGGTTGGCCGGCGGCAGCGAGTAGAGGGTGTCGCGAACCGAGGTCGGCACGAAGAAGTCGCGGTGGGTCTCGAAGAACCCGACCGACATGAACCACGGCTGCCGGGGCGCCTCCCGCAACGCCTCGATCGTCAGCGGCGCCACGTACTCGGCGTGGTTGGAGTCGACCGGGACGATCTCGTCGTAGCCGATCACGGCGGGGTCGAACGGAGATGTGCTGCTCGCCGATCAGGGTCGAGCGGTAGCCGGCGCCGCGGAGGGTGTGGATCCAGTGCTGGCGGTAGTCGTTGAGCGTCCAACCCCGGTGCGCCAGCCCGAGCATCCCGTTGTTGTGGCAGTAGAGCCCGGTCAGCAGGCTGGCCCGGCTGCCGGAGCAGGTCGGCGCCGCGCAGAACGCCTCGCGGAACAGGACCCCCTGGTCGGCCAGCAGCTGGATGTTGGGCGTCGGCACCTGGAAGCCGTACGGCTGCACGACCCGGCCGGTGTCGTGGGAGTGGATGTAGAGGATGTTTGGGCGCATACTCCCTATCCATGCAACCAGATCGCTCTTATCTGGTTTGTGCCACCCCGCGCAGCGGCAGCACGCTGGTCTGCCATGCGCTGGAGGAAACCGGCGTCGCCGGCCGGCCCGAGGAGTACTTCGAGGCGCTTCGCCACAGCGGCCGGCCGCGGCGGCCGGAGGAATACTTCGTCGGCGCCGAGGACCCCTCGATCCGCGACCACCTCGGCGAGCGCTCCCTCGGCAGCGAGCCCCCGCCCCGCTCACCGCTGTGGAGCCGCGCCGCCTACGACCGCTACCTCGAGTGGGCGTTCGAGGCCGGCACGACGCCCAACGGCATCTTCGGCGCGAAGCTGATGTGGGGCTACTTCGGGGATTTCGTCAGCCTGCTCCGCAACATCCCGGCCTATCGCGACATCCCCCTGGCAGAGCTGCTGCCGGCCGTCTTCCCGCAACTGACCTTCGTCCGGGTCGTGCGCGCGAACAAGGTACGGCAGGCGGTCTCGCTCTGGAAGGCGGTGCAGACGGCGACCTGGCGCGAGGACCAGGCCACCGCTGAGGCGGCCTCGCTCGAGGAGGACGGCTTCTCGCCGCCGTACCGGAGCTTCATCGAGGAGCACCGCCCGCAGCTGCGCTTCCACTACCGCGCGATCGAGCACCTGCTGGAGCAGATCCTGATCGAGGAGTCGCGCTGGGACGCCTTCTTCGAGCACTCCGGGATCGAACCGGTCCTCGTCCTCTACGAGAACTTCGCGGCCGACCACGACACGAGCACCCTGCGCCTGCTCGAGCGGCTCGGCCTCTCACCGCCGGACGACTTCGATTTCGAGCCGCGGATGAAGCGCCAGTCCGACCGCGTCAACGACGATTGGGTCAAGCGCTACAGCGAGCTGAGGCTGGGCACGGACTTCGACCTCGTACCGGTGCCAACCGAACCCGCCCAGGAGCGGAGCCGGGGCTAGTCGCCTGATGCGTATCCGGTTGACTCAGGCTGCGTGCCTGAGCGCCGTTATCTCGCCGTAGGTCGTCGGATCGTGGATCGCGCCGAGGCCGAGCAGGGTCTGGAAAGCGGCCATCGGAGTGCCGCGTCGGTTGTGGCGAAAGACGAACTCGTCGAGGTAGACCGGCAGATGCTCCTTTGAGACGCCGCGATGGGTGCCGTGCATCCACGCCTTGAGGTTGGAGATCGCTCGGTGCGCCCGCGGCAGCAGTAGGTCCTCTGGCGCGGCGCCCGTCTGCTTGCGCGGGCGGTGCCGATAGCCGAGCCCGGCCAGCCCGGTGTAGGAATTCAGCCCATCGGTGTGGACGATCGCGCCCGGGGCCGTGGTCGCCTCGGTGAACGCCTCCAGCGTCTTCGCCCGGGAGTTGGCCAGCACCTGAAGGCGCAGGCGTCCCGAGCCGGCTCCTCGGACCTCGATCGCGGCGCCCACCAAGGCCTTCTTGCCGCGCTGGCGGCTGCCTTTGAGGCCTTCCTCGTAGCCCCCAAGCCAGAACTCGTCGATCTCGACCTCCGTCGTGAGCGGGCTGCGCTCGGGGGCGACCATCGCCCGACGCAGCTTCTGCAGGATCAGCCAGGCGGTCTCATAGCGCGAGAGCCCGAGCTGGCGCTGCAGTTGCTTGGCGGAGATCCCGGGGTGATGGGTGGCGACCAGATAGGCCGCCCAAAACCAGGTCCGCAACGGGGTGCGGGTGCGGTGCATCACCGTTCCCGCCGTGACCGAGGTCTGCAGGGAGCAATCCGAGCACTCCCACAGATGCCGGCGCCCCAGCACCCAGGAGCGGCGGCCTCCACAGCCCGGGCAGATGAAGCCCTCTGGCCAGCGCGAGGCCGCCAGGTAGTCGAGGCACGCAGCCTCAGTCGCGAAGCGGTCTTGGAACTCCATGATCGTGCGCGGGAAGTCTGGACGAGCCATCGGCGCACCGTAGAGCCCTTACCTGACGGAACCGGATACGCATCAGTCGCCTACCGGGCGACCCAGGCGTCGGGAGAGGCGGCCAGGTCCTTGACCGCCTCCGGCAGCTCGCCGGAGACGAGGTCGGCGAGGGTGACCTCCTCCAGCACCGAGCGCAGGCTGGCTCGAACCGCGATCCAGACTTCCTGCAGGTGCTCGGCGTTGCCGCGGTACTCGATCGCCTCCGGAGGCGTCGACTGAACGTGGGCGATCGGGCCCTCGACGGCGCGAACGATCTCGGCGATGGTGATCTCGTCGGCGGGCTTGGCCAGCCAGTAGCCGCCCTTGGCGCCGCGGCGGGCGCGAATGATGCCGTGGTGCTTGAGCTCGAGCAGGATGTGCTCGAGGAACTGCAGCGGAATGTCCTGGGCGTCGGCCAGGCGCTCGCCCTTGACCGGGCCCTCCTCGGCCGCGGCGAGCTCCGCAGCCGCTCTGACCGCGTAGTCGGCCTTCGCTGAGACGCGCATGCGACTAGTAAATCAATCAGCCGATCACGTCAGGCGCGAGATCCCCGGAGCGGTCGCGAGCTTGCTCGGCCGCTTCGCGCTTCTCCCGCCGCTCGTTCCACCAGCGCGGGAACCAGATCAGCAGGCCGAGGCCGATGCCGGCCACCGCCGCGGCGATCGGCCAGACCAGCGGGTCGCCCTTCTGCACGGTGACGATCCCGGACGCGACCAGGACGACGCCGAGAGCGGTGCGCAGGAACCCGGTCGGCGCCCGCGTCGCGAAGTGCGTGCCGACGACGACGCCGGGAACGCTGCCGAGGAGGATGTTCCCCGCCAGCATGAAATCGACGTTGCCGCCGACCCAGTGGGCGACACCGGCGGCCCAGAGCAGGATCGCGGCGTGGAAGACATCGGTGCCGACGACTTTCACCGGGGTCAGCCGGAAGACGGCAATCAGCAGGATCGCGATCACGGTGCCCGAGCCGGCTGAGGTGATCCCGATCACGAAGCCGGTCGTGGCGCCGATCGCCACCGCGGCGATCTTGTGCCGCCGCTTCAGCTCGAAGTCGTCGCGCTCTTCGACCAGCTTGCTGAGGATCAGCGCCCGGGCCAGGGTGATGATCCCGACCATCAGCAGCGTGCCCCCGAGCAGGGCGTAGACGATCGAGTCGAGCCGCTCTTCGCCGACCTTGCTCTGCAGGACCGAGATCGCCCAGACCCCGGCCACGGCGGCGGGGACGCTGCCGGCGGCGAGCCAGAGCGCCAGGCTCATGTTGACCGTGCCCATCCGCAGGTGGCGCCAGCCGCCCACCGTCTTGGTCACGGCGGCGTAGAAGATGTCGGTGCCGATCGCCGTCACCGGCTTGACCCCGAAGAGCAGGATCAGCAGCGGCGTCATCAGGGTGCCACCACCCATGCCGGTCATGCCGACCATTGCTCCGATACCGAAGCCGAAGATTACGATTGCCGGGTCCATCGCTGCCAGGTTCCGCGCGGGGTGCTTATCGACTTTCCTGACCTTCTTGGTCAGGAGCGCGGAGTGCGCCAGGATACCAGCAGTGACCGCAGAAACCGGCGAAATCGCCGCCCCGCAGGACCCCGCCGCCTCGCGAACCCCCGCCGCGGGAGTCTCGATCGCCGGCCTCGCGCACAGCTACGGCCAGCTGCCGACGATCGAGCGCCTCGAGCTCGAGCTCGAGCCCCACGGAGTGATCGGCCTGGTCGGACCCTCGGGCTGCGGCAAGTCGACCCTGCTGGAGCTGATCTGCGGCCTGCAGCAGCCGCGCGCGGGGACGGTCGCGGTGGACGGGGCAACCGAGGCCGCCGAGCGACTGTCTCGCTGCGCCTACATGCCCCAGCGCGACCTGCTGCTGCCCTGGTACTCGGCGCTCGACAACGCGGCGCTGGCGCTGCGCAACCGCGGCCTCCGCAAGGCCGCGGCGCGGCGGCAGGCCGGCGACCTCTTTTCCCGCTTCGGCCTCGCCGGCTTCGAGACGACACCACCGGCCGAGCTCTCGGGCGGGATGCGCCAGCGCGTCGCCTTCCTGCGCACGCTCGTCGCCGGCAAGCCGTTGCTGGCGCTCGACGAGCCCTTCGCCTCGCTCGACGCGATCACCCGGGCGGAGATGCAGGGGTGGCTGGCCGCTGCCCTGGCCGCCGACCCGCGCACCGTCGTCCTCGTCACCCACGACGTCGAGGAGGCGCTCTATCTCGCCGACCGCGTCGTCGTGCTCTCGACGCGCCCGGCCCGCGTGGTCGCCGAGCTGCGGGCGCCGACGCCGCGCGCGCCCGATCGAGACGCCGCGATCACCGACCCGGCCTTCGTCGCGATCCGCGAGCGCGCCCTCCATGCCCTGCGCCAATCCACCTCCACGGTTCCCTAACCACGGTATGGGTGGGAAAGGAACCACGGAGGGGGTGAGGCGCTGGCTGTTGCCGCTGCTGCTGCTCACGGGCCTGATCTGCGCCTGGCAGCTCGCGGCCTCCAGCGGCGCTCTCGCCGACCTGCTCGGCCTCGAGCCCTTCCTCGTCCCCTCCCCGGCGGAAGTCGGGGAGGCGCTCTGGGAGAACCGGTCGTTGCTGGCTGAAAACGCCTGGGTGACGCTGCGGGAGATCGTGCTGGGCTTTCTGATCGCCGCCGTCGTCGGCGTCGTCTTCGCCGTCGCTCTCTACCGCTCGACGACGCTCAGGCTCTCCTCCTATCCCCTGTTGATCGCTTCGCAGACGATGCCGATCCTCGTCCTGGCGCCGGTCCTGGTCGTCTGGTTCGGCTACGGGATCGGGCCGAAGCTGGCCATCGTCACCATCGTCTGCTTCTTCCCGATCACGGTCACGACCCTCGACGGACTGCGGTCGGTTGACCCGGCGGCGGTCAAGTTGATGCGCACCCTCGATGCGTCCCGCTGGCAGATCCTGCGCCGCGTCGAGGCGCCGACCGCCCTGCCCTACATGTTCAGCGGTGCCCGGCTGGCCGCGGTCTTCACGACGATCGCCGCTGTCTTCGGCGAGTGGTCCGGGTCCAACTCGGGACTCGGCCACATGATCCTTCAGGACAACGCCCAACTGGAGACCGCGCGTGTGTTCGCCGCCTTCACCGTTCTCAGCGCGATCGCGCTCGCGCTCTACAGCCTCATCGCCCTCGCAGAGCGACGCGTCGTCACTTGGCGATAGAACACAGGGGATGAGGTTGCCCCGAACCCCGGCGATCGCCCTCGCCTTCGCCCTGCTCGCGCTCGCGCTGGGACTCGCCGCCTGCGGCGAGAAGCCGGAGAGCGGCGGCACCGAAGCCGAGTCGTTCGGCCTCACCCTCGACTTCTACCCCAACCCCGACCACGCCGGGATCTACATGGCGCAGAAACTCGGCTACTTCGAGGAAGCCGGGCTGGACGTCGGCATCGAGACCCCCTCCGACCCCGCGGCGCCGATCAAGCTGGTCGCTGCCGGGCAGTCGGACCTGGCGATCTCCTATGAGCCCGAGGTGGCGCTGGCTCACGAGAAAGGCCTTGACGTCGTGGCGATCGGAGCGCTGGTCAACCGGCCGCTGACCTCGATGATCTGGCTGGGGAAATCCGGGATCAAAGGGGTCGCCGGCCTCGAGGGCAAGACCGTCGCCACCGCCGGCATCCCCTATCAGGACGCCTTCCTGAAGACGATCCTCGCCCGCGCCAAGCTCTCCCCCGCCGACGTCAGGGCGGTCAACGTCGGCTTCGGCCTGCTGCCGGCGCTGCTCAGCGGCAGCGCCCAGGCGATGCTCGGCGGCTTCCTCAACGTCGAGGGCGTCGATCTGCGCCAGCGCGGCAAAGACCCGGTCGTGACCCCGGTCGACCAGCTCGGCGTCCCCACCTATGACGAGCTGGTGCTGGTCGCCAACCGCGAGCGCCTCGAAGATGACCCGGAGGTGTTCCGCCTCTTCATCGCCGCCCTCGAGCGCGGTACCGACGCCGCCGTCGAGCAACCGAACGCGGCGACCAAAGCCGTGCTTGAAGCCAACAACGACCTCGAACCGAAACTAACGGAGGCCGAGGTCAAGGCGACGCTGCCGTTGCTCGGGGCGCGGACGCCGGGACAGCCCTACGGCTACATGGACCCCGACGAGTGGAAGACCTTCACCGCCTGGATGCGCGACAACGGCCTGATCGACTCGCTGCCGGAACCGGCCGAGCTGCTCAGCAACGCCTACCTGCCGGGCGACGAGATACCCGAATAGCCGAGCGCCCCTTCGCGCAGCAGCCGGCTGACCTTGGCCCCGGGCATCGCCGCGTGGAAGAGGTGCCCCTGGGCGTAGTCGCAGCCGAGCCGGCGCAGCTCCGCCAGCTGCACCTCGTTCTCCACCCCCTCGGCGATCACCTCCAGCGACAGCGCCCGGGCCATGCCGATGATCGCCTCGACGATCGCCGTGCGCTCCTGCTCGATCCCCAGCGCGTCGACGAAGGAGCGGTCGATCTTCAGCGCGTGGAAGGGGAAGCGGTTGAGGTAGGCGAGCGATGAGTAGCCGGTGCCGAAGTCGTCGAGCACGAGCCGCACGCCGATCTCGTTCAGCGCTTCCAGGGAGGCGATCGCGCTGGCCGACTCCTCGACCAGGACGCTCTCGGTGATCTCCAGCCGCAGGTGGATCGGGTCGATGCCGGTGCGGGCGATGATCTCGGCCACGGTCGCGGGCAGGTCGCGGTGGGCGACCTGGCGGGCGGAGAGGTTGACCGCGACGTCGAAGGGGCGCGCGTCGGGGCGCTGCTCGTGCCACTCGAGGATCTGGCGGCAGGCGCGCTCCTGCACCCAGCGGCCGATCGGCTCGATCAGGCCGCTGTCCTCGGCGATCGAGACGAACTCGGCCGGGTCGAGCAGGCCGCGCTCGGGGTGCTGCCAGCGGACCAGGGCCTCGAGGCCGCTGATCTCGCCGGAGCGCAGGCTGACCACGGGCTGGTAGTGGAGCGCGAGCTCGTCGCGCTCGAGCGCGTGCCGCAGCTCCCGTTCGATCTCGAGCCGGCGCATCGCGCTGGCCCTCATCGCCGCGTCGAACAGCACGCAACGGGCGCGCCCGCCTTCCTTGGCCCGGTACATCGCGGCGTCGGCGTCGCGAATCAGCATCTCGGCGCTGGCGCCGCGCTGGTCCGCCGGACGAGCGACGGCGATGCCGATGCTGGCGGTGACGAAGTGCTCGACCCCGTCGATCGAGAAGGGTTGGGCGAAGGAGGCGGCGACGCGGTCGGCGATCGCCGCTGCCTCCTCTTCGTCGGCGAGGCGGTCGATCAGGATGCCGAACTCGTCGCCGCCGAAGCGGGCGACCACGTCTCCGGGTCGCAGGTGGGCGCGCAGCCGCGGCGCCACCGCGCGCAGCAGAGCGTCGCCGGCGTGGTGGCCGAGGCTGTCGTTGATCAGCTTGAAGTGATCGAGGTCGAGAAAGAGGATCCCTATCGGCGAGCCGGAGACCGTCGCCCGCTTCAGCGCCTCCCCCAGCGCGTCGACGAAGCTGAGCCGGTTGGGCAGGCCGGTGAGGGAGTCGTGCAGAACCCGGTGGCGCAGCGCCTGGTCGGCGGCATGGCGCTCGATCGCGTCGGCCAGCACGTTCGCGGCAGCCTGCACGAAGGGCACGTCCTTGGCGCTGAAGCGATCGGCCTCGGTGGCGTGGACGTCGAGCACTCCGAAGGGGTGGTCCTTGCCGTCGATCATCACCGCCAGGCTGCTGGCCGCGCCGAAGGCGCGCAACACCGGCGGCATCGTGAAGTGGGTCTCGCTCGCCCAGTCGGAGACGATCGCGTGCGTGCCCGATTCGAGCGCGGCGCCGGCGTGGGAGTCGCGGGCGGCGGAGACGCGGCGGCCGGCCCCGATCACCTCCTGCTCGAGCCCGGCGAGGAGGTTGAGCCGGCGACCGTCGCGGCCCAGCTCCCAGACGCAGGCGCTGTGGACGCCGTCGACTTCGCCGATCAACGAGGTGGCGGCGCGAAGCAGCGACTCCGGATCGCCGTCCTGCAGCGCCCGCTCGCCCAGCTTGGCGACCACGGCCTGTTGCGAGAGCGCCCGCTGCAGCTCCTCCTCGGCCTTCTTGCGCTCGGTGATGTCGTAGAGGACACCGTGCCAGACGGGCACCCCCTCGTCGTCGGCCTCGAGCACCGCCTCGTCGAGCATCCAGACGATGCCCCCGTTGCGGGTGCGCATCCGGTACTCGACCGGGCGCGTGTTGCGGTCGCCGAGGTAGTCCACGTTTTCGTTCTCCAGCGCGCGCTCGCGATCGTCCGGGTGCAGCAACCGCGCCCAGAGGCGGGGGTCGGCCTTGAACTCCTCGGCGGTGTAGCCGAGGATCTCCTCGACCTGGGGGCTGACGTAGTGCCACTCCCCCTGTTCGCCGATTTCCGAGGTGTAGACGATGACCGGCAGCCGCTCGACCAGACGCCGGTAATCCTGGCCTCCGGCCGTGATCTGGTCGAGGAATTCGCTGACCTCGTGGTCGGGCCAGTTCCTGTCCCCTTTGCCCGGCATCGCGTCGTTATCGACAGATGGTCCAGGCGCTTGACCGCACGTCCGTCCAGGCACGAAGTCGTGCAGGCGTGCTGGCCGGTCTGACTCAGGCGGCCAGGCGCAGCGGCGGGCCCTGGGCGACCCGCCCGTAGAGACCGGCGAGCGCCAGGGCGCCGGCCTGTCCCCGGAACGGCTCATACGGTGCGAAGAGCTCCTCGACCTCGGCGACCGTGGCGCGGCGCCCGAGTCCGCCGAGGCGGCCGACCAGCTTGACGTACCCGAGGTCGCCGGCCGGCAGCGAGTCCATGTCCCCGCGCCCGAACAGGGCCAGGGACTGGACCGTCCAGGGACCGATCTGGGGCATCGCCAGCAGGCGGGGGTCGGCGGCCGGGGAGTCGAGCCGGCAACGGCCGGCGGCGACGACCCCCGCCACCCGCCTCAGCGCCGCCGCCCGGGTCGGGGCGAGGTCCATCGAGGCCAGGTCGGCCGGGGCGCGGCCGGCGATCGTCGCCGCGCTGGGAACGTCGCGGAGGGCGTCCCGGCCCTTGCCGAGCCGCGGTCCCCAGCGACCGACGATGCGGCGCTCGATCGTCACCGCGCGCTGAGCCTCGATCAGCTGCCCGACCACCGCCGCGGCCAACGCCTCCCAGGGCCAGACCCGGCGTCGCGGACGGAAGCTGGGCATGCGGCGAATCAGCGGGCCGAGCAGCGGATCGCGGCGAAAGCGCCGGTGGAACTCACCAAGGTCGTGGTCGACCCCGAGCACGAACCGCATCCGCTCGACCGCGACCTCCAGCTCGGCTTCGCCCGCCGGCGATTCATCGCGACCGCCGCCGGTCGGCGGCAGCGTGACCCCACCCGGGTCCACGGGCTCCGCCCGCAGCACGACCCGATCGCCGGCCGGCTGCCAGGCCCGCACCAGCGCCGCCTTGCCATCGACGTGCAGCAGCCGAGTCGCGACTCCGCCGGCGATCCGCAGCGTCCGATCGTCACTCCCCCGCGGCAACCGGTAGGGCGGGCGCGGCCGCACCTCCACTTCAAGCGGGCCGATGGGCCGATAAGCCGACCCAGAGACGACTTTTCGGCCCATCGGCCGGCGGTCAGCGGCCGAGCAGGTGGACGTCTACGAGGAAGGAGCGGCTGGCGACGACGTTGGGGCGGTCGCGTCGGCGCGAGAAACGACGCGGGGCCCGCGTCTTCGAGCCGACGGCGCTGACCGCTCGCACGGCGGCGACGGTCGCGGCACCGGCCAGAACTCCGCCAGCGGCGGCAATCGCGGCGGTCCGAACCTCGCCGCGCAGCACCGGCGAAGGCGGCTCCTCGTAGGGCAGCGGCAACGCCCGCACCGGCTCCGCCTCACGCGGCTCGGCGTCTTCCTCAGCCACTACCTCGGCCTCGAGTTCGAAATCACTCACCGCGCCGACTTTAGCGACGGTTGAAGTCGCTTCTCCAGCGCTCACCGCAAACTGCGGACTTTGACGGGGGCGCCGGGTAGGGCTCGGCGAGCCTCCCATCTGTTGCGCAGGCGAGTCCTACCCGGTGTCCTCTACAGCGCCCGCTCGTAGAGCCGGTAGCGCTTCACGACCCGGCCGCCCATCCCCTCCATCGCCCGGTTCATCGGCCCATTCGTCTCCAGGATCCAGCCCATCTCGCCGCCTTCGATCGCGCCGGGCTTCTGCGCCGTCTCGAGGTGCTTGAGGTAGAGGCCGGCGGCAACGCCGCTGTGCCGGTAGTCGCTCTTGACGCCCAGCGCAAAGACGCGCAGCCGGTCGATCCTGCGCTTCCCCAGCAGGAAGTGAAGCCAGCCGAAGGGGAGCAAGCGACCCCCCATCTTCGCCAGCACCTGGTTGATGTCGGGCAGGGTCAGGGCGGCGCCGATCGCCTCGCCGTCCTTTTCGGCGATGTAGGCCCAGTCCTCGTCGATCACCTGCTTGAGCAGCTTGGCGTGGAAGGCGATCTCGGCATCCGTCGGTGAGACGAACCCCCAGTTATCCGACCAGGCGTCGTTATAGACCGGGGTGAAGAGGTGCATCTCACGCTCCAGGTTGCGCTTGTCGATGTTGCGGATCGTCACGCCTTCGTCGCGCAGCGCTTTCTCCGCAGCGGCGTGGATCGCCGGGTCGAAGCGCTCTCCCTGCTTGAGGTCGCCGAAGTTCAGTTCCCACATCAACAGGTCCATCGCCTTGCCGAAGCCCTGCGCCTCGAGCAGCGTCGCGTAGTACGGCGGGTGCCAGTTCTCGAGGATGTAGGGACGTAGCTCGAAGCCCTCGACCAGGATTCCGATCTCGTCATTCGTGGTGAAGTCCATCGGGCCGAGAATTCGGGTGCGATCGCGTGCCGCAGCCCACTCAGCGGCGACATCGAGCAGCGCCGCCGCGACCTCGGGATCGTCGACGCTCTCGAAGAAGCCGAACATGGCGTCGCTGCCGCCCTGGGTCTCGTCCCAGCGCCGATCGATCTGGGCGCTGATCCGGCCGACCGGCTCACCCCCCCGTTCGGCGATGAAGTACTCGGCCTCGCCATGCTCGAACCAGGGGTTCTTCCCGCGGCTGAGGAACTGCATCCGATCGATGATCAGCGGCGGCACCCACTGCTTGCTGTCGCGATGCAGCTCGAACGGGACCTTGACGAAGCGCTTCAGCTCCCGGCGGGTCCGCACCGGCCGTATCGACACGCTTCCCATGTGGGGCGCAACCTACACTCTGGAGCGATGAGCGAGACCGCGAAGGCTCCGGTCGACGTCTTCGAGAAGGCCCGCAGCCACGACCGGCTCGAGCAGCTCGAAGCCGCCAGGGAGCACGACCTCCTCCCCTACTTCCGCCTGCTCACCTCGCAGGCCGGCCCGGTGGTCGAGATGGAGGGGCGGGAGACGATCATGCTCGGCTCCAACAACTACCTCGGGCTGACCGGAGACGAGCGCGTCAAGGGCGCCGCCCGCGACGCCCTCGAGACCTATGGCACCGGCGTCACCGGCTCGCGGCTGCTGAACGGGACGACGCCGCTGCACGTCGACCTCGAGCGCGAGCTGGCCGAGTGGATGCGGGTCGAGGACGCGATCGTCTTCACCACCGGCTACCAGGCAAACGTCGGCTGCATCGGCACGATCCTGGGGCCGGGCGACACCGTCGTCTGCGACTCCGGCGACCACGCCTCGATCCTCGACGGCTGCCGCCTTTCCGGCGCCAAGCTGCGCCCCTTCCGCCACAACCGCATGGACAAGCTGGAGAAGATGCTGCAGCGCGCCGGCGAGGACGGCGGTGGCGTCCTGGTGGTGGTCGACGGCGTCTTCTCGATGGAGGGCGACGTCTGTGACCTGCCGCGCATCGTCGAGCTCTGCAGGGGCTACGGAGCGCGGCTGATGGTCGACGAGGCACACGGAGCCGGGGTCCTCGGCGCCCGCGGCGCCGGCGCCTGCGAGCTGTTCGGCCTCGAGGGCGAGGTCGACCTGCGGATGGGCACCTTCTCCAAGAGCCTCGCCTCCTGCGGCGGCTTCATCGCCGGCCCGGCCGACGTGATCGAGTACCTGCGGGTCTCCTCTCGCTCCTTCATCTTCAGCGCCAGCGCCGTTCCCGCCGCGGTCGGCGCCGCCCTGGCGGCGCTGCGCGTGATCCGCGAGGAGGGGCCGCGGCTGTTCGAGGCGCTGCTCGCCAACGCCGAGTACCTGCGCGAGGGCTTGCGCCACCTCGGCCTGCAGGTGGTCGAGCCGGGAACCCTGCCCGACGGCGCCGTCGCCACCACCCCGGTGGTGCCGGTGATGGTCGGCGACGACTGGCAGGCGGTGTTGCTCTGGAAGGCGCTCTTCGACGCCGGCGTCTACACCAACGTCGCCATCCATCCGGCGGTACCGCCCGGAGGAGCACTGCTGCGGACCAGCCTGATGGCAACCCACGAGCGCGAGCACCTCGACGGGGCGCTCGGCACGATCGCCCGGGTGATCGAGGACTTCCCGGAGCTTCCTCGCTCGTAACTCAGCGATAACGGGTTCTTGACATCCCCCGTCGTGGGTAGTTTCAGGCTTGTCCGATTGGGGACACGGTTCCGAGCGAGCCGAAATTGTTGCTCTTAGCGACCGGGCCGATGGCCGCATCGGCAACGGCGGGTTGACGGCTGCCACCCTCACGGCATAGCTTGGCCTCCTCGCCGAACACCCCGGGCGGGGTGGACGAATGAGAACTCGGTCCGACCCGGACCATGGCCCCCCAAGAGCCGCTGGTCACCGGTCGGAAGCGAGATACCCAGTTAACCGATTCCTTGAAGGGAGGAGTCCCAGTGGACGCTGCCTCAACGGCACCCGCAACGACGATCGCATCTTCGGTGGAGGCCCCGCAACACATGCGGGCGCTCGAACGAGCCAACCTGGTCAGGCTCGCACGCGCCGAGCTGAAGCGCGCGATAGCGCGGGGAGAGGCTGACGCGTCGGAGGTCATCCGCGATTGCCCCTGGGAGACCGAGAGCATGACGATCGCCGAGCTGCTGACCAGCCAGCGCCGCTGGGGCCGCACCCGCGCGCGCAAGTTCCTGCTGCCGCTCTCTCTGAACGAGAACAAGCAGCTGGGAACGCTCACCTCCCGGCAGCGCCGGCTGCTGTCGAACGAGCTCGCCTCCCGCTCCTCCGACCGGAGCGAGGCGCTGACCGCTTAGGCCCTCAGCCGCGCATTCCGCCGATCCGGAAGCTGAGGCCCCCGGAAGCGCGCTGGAATGCGCGGCGCGCCAGATAGAAGGTAATCGCGAAGGCAACCGCGCCGACGGCCAGCGCGACCGCGAGGATCTGGTTGGCAAGGTAGAAGACGCAGCCGACCGTGACCACGAAGACCGCCCCCGCCAGCAGGGTCGTGTGGGAGCGGTAGCCGGCGAAGTGCTCGCGGACGGCGACCTCGAGACCGCCGAGCCCGGCGAGGGCGACACCGACCCCGATCATGGTCGGGTCTCCGCCGATGACGCCGACCAACAGGGAGATGATGCCGGCGAAGATCACCAGCTCCGCCAGCGGGAAGCTCCCCCAGGGCGCCGGCGGCCGCTCGTCCAGGCCTTTCTCGCTCAACGGCCGCAAGCCGCCCGGCTAACGGGCATCCCGATGAGACCTTGACCCGCCACCAGCCCATCAGCATCCCGACCGGGCCGAGGCGCGGGCGCGAGTGCCAGTGACCGCAACCGGGCTCGCCGAGGTCGTCACGACTGATCCGAACCCACTTGAAGTCCGCCGGCGAGGCGATCATCTGGCGCAGGAGCTCACGGTTCTCGGTCTCGACTCGTGCCAGTTCACGCAGTCTCAGCCGCGCCTCCGCGACCCGGTCGGCGAGCTGGTCGCGCAGCCGCTCCAGCTCGCCGAGATCGAGGACCCGCGGCTCGGCCGCGATCGCGGCGACGCGGTGATCGATCGCGACCCGTCCGAAACCCTCCGCCAGCAGCGATGCGAGCTCGCGCTCGAGATGGCCGACCTGGCGCCGCATCTCGGCCCGAGCAAGACGCTCGTCGACCTCGACGCGGAGCGCCGTCGGGGACTCTCTTGCGAGCAGATCCGGCATCGGCCTGGTTCGAGTGTAGATCACCGCAGCGTCGCCGCAGCCATCCACAGCGCCTCCTCGACGGCCATCTGCGGCACCCCCTTGACCTGGATCGCGGCAATCGCCAGCCGGCGAGTGCTCGACTCGACCCCGAAGCCCTCGCCGGTCTCGCCGAAGAGCAGGCCGACCGGGCGGCGCTCGTCGGCGACGGCCAGCGTTCCCTGCGCCAGCTCACCGGGACGCCCCGGCAGCGACTCCCCCGGCGCAGAATCGCGAATGCAGAGGCCCCCCTCGAGTTGGTCTGCGTCAAAGGCCCGCAGGGCGACCCCGGTCTCGACGATCGCCACGTTGAGGGCGTCGGCCGGAAGGCCGCGGCTCTTGAACCCCCCCTCGTTGAGGCGATCGAAGGCGAGCTGCTCGACCGGCGTCCGCCGCCGATCCGGATCGAGGCCGATCTGGCGGAAGAAGACGCGGTAGGCCCACGGGATCGGCTGTTCGCGCATGCGGATCGCCTGAGCGCCGTAGAAACGGTCCGAGAGGTCGCGGAGCCGGCGTCGAACCGGCTCGGGACTGCGACCCGGGCGGGCATCGACCTCGACCCAGGCGATCCCGAGGCCGGGGAACTCGGTGGCGATGTGAGGCGCCACCCAGCCCTGTTCTGGAGCAGGGTCCCAGCCGATCGTCGGCTCGGCGGCACCGCGGCTCATCACTGCCTTTCCGCCGCCCGGCTGGCGACGAGCAAGCGCTCGACCCGGGCCGCCAGCTCCCCAGCGGTGAGCTCGCCGCTGCTGGCGCTCTCGAGCGTGCCACCGGGGTAGGCATAGGCAAAGGTGGGGCAGCCGCCGACTTTGTAGAGGCTGGCCACGGCACCGTCGCGGTCGTAGCCGACGGGAAGCGCCCACCCACGCTGGCGGCTCAGTTCGCGAACGGTGTCGCGATCGTCGCGCACGTTCAGCGAAAGGAAGTTCACCCGACCACGGTAGCGCGCATAGACAACGTCGACGACATCCTGCTGGCGCTCGCAGTCACCCCCTTTGCTGAACCAGAACGAGATCACCAGGGGACGGCCGAAGAGATCGCAGACGCGGATCGCGCCGGCGGTCGGGATCCGGCAGGCAGGGGTGCGCCGGGAATCCTCGGGACAGGGGATCGCCGAGCTTTCGCAGTCGTCCTGGGCGACGTTGGCGTCGCCTTCGAGCTGGCCGGCGGCGGCCGGCACGGCGAACTCGGGCAACGGCCAGTGGGACGGCTGGCGATCGAGCCCAAGCGTTCCCCCGCCCCCGCCGCCCCCACCCAGCGTCTGGACCGTGGCGACGACGATCACGGCGAGGAAGATCAAACCGACGGCGATCGAGTACCGATCTCTCATCGCTCCTCGCTCCAAGCGAGCGCGGCGGGCAGGACGATCGTCACGCCGAGCAACGCGACAGCGAGGTCGACCACGGTGACGAAGCCGAAATCGCGCAGCATCTGGATATCGCTGGCGATCAGGACCGCGAAGCCGGCGATCGCCGTCGCCCCGGAAGCGAAGACGGCGGCGCCGGTGCGGCCGTAGGCCCGGCGCAGGGCGTCGTCAGTGTCGCGCCCGAGGCGGCGCTCCTCGTGGAACCGGGCCGCGAGAATTACGCCGAACTCGGTGGCGATCGCGATCGTCAGCGCCCCCAGCGCCGCCGACATCGGGTTCAGCGGGATGCCGGTGAGCCAGAGGATCAGCGAGGCCCAGCCGGTGGCCAGCACGGTCGGCACCAGCGGCACCAGGGCCCGGCGTGGCGCGCGGTAGACGACGAGGAGCACCAGAGCAACCGCCAGCAGGCCAGCGAGGGTGAGCCAGTAGCGGCTGGCGGAAAGATCGCTGGCCGATTCGGCGGCGATCACGGGCAGGCCGGCCAGCCGCACCTCGACCCCCGCGGGTGGCCCGTCGGGGGAACCGGGCTCGCCGATCGCGGCGCGGACCCGATCGACCAGCGCCTGCTGGTCCTCCAGCGACTGGGTACGGATGCCGAAGGAGAGCAGCGCCTGACGGCCGACGCGACCGCTCTCCGGATCGACCGGCGCCACCTGACGCAGGGCGTACGGGGACAGCGCCGCCAGCGTTTCGTCGATGCCGCGGGCGGTCAGCTCGCCGCCCCCGCGGGTGAGGAAGTCCGAGAGCGCCGGCCCGGGGCAGACATCTGCTTCGAGGCAGCTCGGATTTTCGCCCCGGAACCCGTTCGAGCGCAGAACGCGCCGCTTGAAGGCGGCCATCCACTCGACCGTCGCCGGGTCCGTGAGGTCCGGCGCCACGACGCTGACGTCGAGCTCGCCGGAGACGCCCGTCGTCTCCTGCAGCTCGTTCAGGTCGCGAACGGCGGGCAGGCTCTGCGGCGCGAGCGCGCGGATGTCGGAGGCGGTCTCGATCTGGGTCCCGGCGCCCCAACCGATCAGGGCCAGCGCGAGGCCGACCCCGAGGACGCGAACCCGATGCTCCAAGGCAAGCCAGAGCGTCCAGTCGCGCAGCCATCCGGCCAGGCCAGAGTGCTCCGGCGGGCGGGTCCTGTCGGTGGGGTTTCCCCCACGGTGCTCGGGCGCTGCGCGCCCTCCGCGCCGCGGGGGGCCCCCACCCCAGCGCCACCCGCCCGAGCGGCGCAGGCTGAGAGCAGCGAAGCCCGCGGTCAGGGTGAGAAGGAAAGCGATCGCGATGCCCACCATCAGCAGCAGGCCGAAGCTGCGAACCATCGGGGTCGGGGAGAGTTGCAAGGCGAGGAAGCCGGCGACGGTTGCGAGGCAGGCAGTTGCGATGGTCGGGCCTCCGGCGGTGGCGGCTTGCCGAGCGGCGTCGACCCCCTCGGCTCCATCGGCTACCGCCTCGTCGAAGCGGGCATGGAGCTGAATCGCGTAGTCGACGGCGAGGCCGATCAGGATCGGCAGCGCCGCGATCGAGGCCATCGTCAGCGAACCGCCGAAGAGGCCGAGCAGGCCGAAGACGATCGCCGCCGCGGCCAGGGCGAGGCCCAGGGGCAGCGGTCGCATCCGGGTGCGGAAGACGGCGAGCAGGGTCAGCCCCATCACCGCCAGCGCCACCGCGAAGAGGACCAGCAGCGCGTCCTTCAGCGCGTCCGCCACCCCCTCGATCACGACGGGAGCGCCGGAAACGACGTAGCTGCCGCCCTTCAGCACGAAGCACGGCGCCGGTTTGCCCTGCTCGGCGCAGGCCTGCCGGGGCGTCGTATCGTCGACCGCGGCTTCGATCAGGCCGATCGCGCGGCGGCGTTCCGCCTCGCTGAGATCGGGCTTGAGCCTGACCACGATCTGAGCCGAGCGGTCGTTGGGGAAGAGGTAGGCAAGCCGCGCCTTCGGCGTCCCGCGGGCACGCGCGAGGTCGAAGACCACCGTGGCGACGAATTCCTCGTTGTCGATGCTGGGAGCGCTGGCGATCCCGTAGCGGGTGACCACGGAGAGCAGGAATTCGCGCAACCGCTCCGGCGGCACTCTCTTCGCCAGCCGCCGCAGCTGCTGGTCGATCTGAATCACGGCCTCGTTGAGGAACGTGGCCGGGCCGGAGACGAACTCGACCGGGCTCGACCGGGCCAGCTCCGAGCAGGGGCCGGGGATCGGCTCCGCTCCCTTAGGCACCTTCCCCGACAGGCATCCCTCCAGCCGCAGCAGGCGGAAGATGTCGTCGCCGAGGATCAGTTCCTGCAGGTCCCCCTTCGCCAGGACCACGACCGGTTCCTCGCCGAACGCGTCGCGCACCTGCTGCGTCGCCCGGTAGGTCTCCGAATCGGCGTCGGTCAGCGTCCCGACCCCGGCATCGGTCGAGATCCGCGTCGCTCCAAAACCCGCGACGAGGGCGAGCACGACGCTGACCGCGAGCACCACCCGAGCGTGCCCAGCGGCCCACGCCGCGACGCGGCCGAACCACTGCCCGGCGCTCAACTCAGGCCCTAGTCCATCGAGAGCGGGCCGGTGACGTCAGCTCGGAGGAACTGGGACACGAACTGATTTTCGGAGTCGAACAACTCGTCTTTCGGCCCCGACTCGACGATCTTGCCGTTCCAGAGCACAGCGAGGAAGTCGGCGATCCGGCGCGCCGTGTTGAGGTCGTGGCTGATCACCAGGTAACAGCCGCCGTTCTCGGCGTGAACCTCGCGGATCAGCTCGCAGAGCAGTGCCGTCCGCACCGGGTCGAGGCCGGAATCGGGCTCGTCGAACATCACGATCGCCGGTTCCAGCACCAGCGCCCGGGCAAAGCCGGCACGCTTGCGCATGCCGCCGGAGAGCTCGTTCGGCATCTTGTAGGTGGCCTCGGACAGGCCCACCTCGCGGAGCCGGCGGTTGACGATCTCGCCGATCTCCTCCTCGCCTTTGTCGGTGTGCTGGCGCAGCGGGAAGGCGGTGTTGTCGTAGATGTTCATCGAGCCGAAGAGGGCGCCGTCCTGGAACAGCAGGCCGAACTTTTTGCGCACCTCGAAGAGTTCGTCGTCGGTCATGTTCGGGATCGATTCGCCGTGGACGAGGACATCGCCCGAATCCGGGTAGAGCAGGCCGACGATGTGCTTGATCAGCACGCTCTTGCCGGTTCCCGAGGGGCCGAGCACCATCGAGACCTGGTCCTCGGGCAGGCCGAGGTTGAGGCCGTTGAGGATGCGGGCGCGGCCGAACTGTTTGACCAGGTCGATGACCTCGATCGCGTCCTCGCCGCCATGGTCCAGTTTCTTGCCGGTGTGGAACCGGTAGGGATCGTGCTCACCGGGGTCGACGCCGGGGATGACGAAGTCGCGGCCCATCACGGCGCCGTCCTCGCTCACGTAGGGGTCGCCTGGAGAGACCGGCTCGGAGGCGATCTCCGGCGCTGCTTCCGCGCTCGTCGCCGCCTCCTCCTGCAGCTCCCCTGCCTCGATCCGGTTCTCGTCGTCGATCTGCAAAATCAGCCTCCTATCGGCGCCCTCGGGTTGGCCCCCCAGAAGACAAGGGTCCCAAGCATCCCGATGATGTGGACTAAGACGATGTTGAGGACCATCGATTTGGCCGTCGCGGTCCCCACCCCAACCGGCCCGCCCGAGGCCGTGTAGCCGTAGTAACAGCCGACCAGCACGATCGCCGTCGCCATCACCATGCCCTTGATCAGGCTGAAGATCAGGTCGGGCGGGTTCTGGAACATCCAGAAGATCAGCAGATAGCCGCCCGAGGAGACGTCGCCGATCTGCTCGACGACCGCCAGGTAGCTGGCCAGGTACATGATCCCGATCCCGACCAGGTACATGAACGGGAAGGAGATCCAGGCGGCGAGCAGGCGGGTGGCGCAGAGGAAGGTGACCGGGGGCACGCCCATCACCTCGAGCGCGTCGATCTCGTCGGAGATCCGCATCGCGCCGAGCTCGGCGACGATCCCGGTCCCGACCTTGGCCGCGAGCATGTAGCCGAAGGCGTAGGGCATGATCTCGCGCAGGTCGCACCAGGCCGAGAAGACGCCGGCATAGGCGGGTGCGCCCTGGGCCCGCAGCAGGTAGGCGCCCTCGATCCCGCACTGCAGGCCGAGGGTGAAGACGAGGCCCCAGATGATCAGGGCGGAGCCGAGGATGAGGATGCCGGCCTGGCGCAGGCTCTCGCCGAAGAAGCGGAAGACGCGGCCGGAATAGACGAGCCCGGCGACCCGGGAGCCGAAGCGGGCGATCTCCCCGAGGGAGTCGAGCCAGCCGCGCGGGACTTCGAGCCAGGCGTTCATCGGATCGTCTGCAGCTCCGGGTTGGTCGCCAGCAGGGTCTGGGTGAAGACGTAGTTGAAGGCGAAGACGCCCATGAAGGAGATGACGACCGCCTCGTTGACGGCGCGGCCGACCCCGGCGGCTCCTCCAGACGCGGTCATCCCTTTGTAGGAGCAGACGACGGCGATCAGGGCGCCGAACAGGGTGCACTTGACGACCGAGCCCCAGAGGTCGGTGATCGAGGCGTTGGAGAAGAGGGTGGCGAAGAAGCCGCCGAGCGGCTGGTTGTAGAGGATCTCGGTGAGGACGCCGCCGCTGATCCCGAAGACCAGCGCGTAGATGTCGAGCAGGCCAGTGATCAGCATCAGCGCCAGGAAGCGCGGCACGACCAGGTTCTTGATCGGGTCGACGCCCAGCACCTGCAGGGCGTCGAGCTCCTCGCGGATCTTGCGCGCGCCCAGATCGGCGGTGATCGCGGTGCCGGCGACGCCGGCGACGACGACGGCGGTGACGAAGGGGGCGAACTCGCGGATCGAGGCAAGGACGAAGAAACCGCCGAGCCGGTCGAGCGCCCCGAACAGCGAGAGGAAGTTGGCCGCCTGCAGTCCCGGGGCGCCGAAGCCGAAGGCCACGGTCGAGACCAGCAACGGGAACCAGCAGAGCTGCAGCGCGAAGAGGAACTGGCCGATGAACTCCTCGCCGTACGGGTAGGGGGGCTTGACCGCGGAGACAAGCGTCCGCGCGGTGAGGATCATCATGTCCCCCACCACTTCGAACAGAGACTTGGCGGGCAGGAACGCCCTGTTGACCGCGGATCCGACCATCTGCTCCTCCGATGAGCTGCGCCGCACGCGCGCGGCGCCCCACTCGTGGACTGAGTCTATGGGATGAGTCAGCCCCAAACGAGCAGCCGAGTGTTGAGATCCGGCTAACCCTCTCCGGTCGCCCGAAAAGCGCATCGATGCGGGGAAACCCCATGCTATGTTGCGGCCGCTTTGCGGGGGACCGGAAGACATTCCCGGCGTACCCGCCTCAGAGCCACCGCGACCGGGGTTGCCGCCGTGGCCGTGGCGGCGCTGCTGGCCGCCTGCGGCGGCGATTCGTCCTCGGGGGCAGACGAGCCCACCGGCACCTACGACATCCGGGTCACCGAAGCCAGCTTCCCGGGCGACCAGGACCTCGGCCAGACCTCACTGCTGCGGCTGGGCTTCCGCAACACCGGCGACAAGACGGTGCCGGTGCTGGCCGTGACGATCGCGATCGCCGGCAGGCAGGGGCAAACCTCCACCCTGCCTTTCGCCATCCGCGACCCCCAGCCCGGCCTGGCCCAGCCCGACCGCCCGGTCTGGGTGCTGGCCGCAACCTACCCGCGCCTGCAGGGCTCCTCCGAGCCCGGTGGCGCCTCGACCTCCAACAACAAGACCTTCGCCTTCGGCCCGCTCAAGCCCGGCCAGACCACGAAGGCGGTCTGGAAGCTGAGCGCCGTCAAAGCCGGCCGCTTCACGCTCCGCTACAGGGTCGCCGCCGACCTCAGCGGCAGCGCCAAGGCCAGGACCACCGGCGGCGTCGCCCCCGGGGGTTCCTTCGTGACCGAGGTCACCACCGAGCTGCCGGACACCGAAGTGACCGACAGCGGCGAAGTGGTCGAGAAGGCGAAGCAGCGGCAGCGCCGCCAGCCCGCCGCATAGCCGCGGGCACCCGTGGGTAGGTTTGCCCACATGCGACGGAAGTCGACGCTCCTCCTCTCGGCCGCCGTGCTGCTGGCGCTGGCGCTGCCCGCCTGCGGCTCCGCCAGCCAGCCCGAACGCGGCGAGGAGCCCCTGCAGAGCAAGGGGCGCGACGGAGGTGGCATCGGGCTGAAGAAGATCGGTGAGTTCGACGAGCCCGTCTACGTGACCGGCGCGCCGGGCTTCCCCAGGCTTCTGTTCGTCGTCGAGCAGCCCGGCCGCGTCAGGGTGCTGAGCGGGGGACGCAGCCGTGGCACCTTCCTCGACCTGCGCTCCGAGGTCGGCTACGGCGGCGAGGAGGGGCTGCTCTCGATTGCCTTCCCGGCCGACTATCCGCGTAGCCGCAGCTTCTACGTCTATTACACGGACAACGCCGGCAACATCCGCGTCGACGAATTCAAGCGGCGGGCGGCAACCCGAGCCGCGGCCGGCTCGCAGCGGCGGGTGATCGAGATCCCGCACCCGGTCAACTCGAACCACAACGGCGGCCAGCTGCAGTTCTTCGACGGCCTGCTCTACTTCGGCACCGGCGACGGGGGCTCCGGCGGCGACCCGCCGAACAACGCCCAGAACAGGGAGGTGCTGCTGGGCAAGCTGCTGCGGATCGACCCGCGGCCAGGCGGCGGCCGGCCCTACTCGGTCCCCCCCTCCAACCCGTTCGTCGGCAAACCCGGCCGCGACGAGATCTACAGCTACGGCCTCCGCAACCCGTTCCGCTTCTCCTTCGACACCGTGACCGCGCAACAGCCGCGGATCGCGATCGGCGACGTCGGCCAGAGCGGGTTCGAGGAGCTCGACTACACGACCCTGGCGGCTGCCGGCGGCGCCAACTTCGGCTGGGACGCCCTCGAGGGCTTCGCGCCCTACCGCGACGAGAACAGCGGCACCCTCGACCCGGGTGGGACGATCAGGCCGATCTTCGCCTATCCGCACAGCCGCGGCGGCAGCTGCTCGATCATCGGCGGCTACGTCGTCGGCGATCGCGGCCTGCGCTCTCTCCACAAGCGCTATGTCTACGCGGATCTCTGCGAGGGCCAGCTGCGCAGCCTCGCTCCCCACCTCGGGCGAGCCAGCAACGACCGCAAGCTCGGCCTCGCGGTCGCCAGCCCCAGCTCCTTCGGCGAAGACGACCGCGGCCACGTCTACGTCAGCTCGCTCGAAGGACCCGTCTTCCGCCTCGTCCAAAAGTGACACTTTTGTGACAGTTTGCTAACACGGGACCGCAGCTTATTGTCTACAGTGCAAACATGAAGGCGATGAGGCAAACCTGGACCGACGACCGCATGGACGACCTGGTCGTCCGCGTCGACAACGGCTTCGCCCATGTCGACCAGCGATTCACCCATGTGGACAAGCAGTTCGAGCAAATCGACCAGCGGTTCGAACAAATTCACCAGGACAACCGGGAACTGCGCCAGGAGCTAGTCCGGCAAGGAGCAGAGCTCCGCCACAGGAACGAAGCCTTTGCGCAGGAAGTCCGCAAAGACCTAACCGTCGCCACCAAAGAGCTGCGCGAGGAGAACAAGCAGTTCGCCAAGGAAATTCGGGTTGAGATCACCTCGCTGCACGGCCGCTTCGACACCCTTGGGATCGCCTTGATCGCAACGGTTCTCTCCGGCCTTTTCGTCCTACTCGGCGCCAACTCGTTTTAGCGCTCCACTCGCGATGCCGGTCGAAGCCGGTTAGAGTTTGGCTAAGCAGCCAAACAGCGAAGACGGGCGAGGAAGGGAGCATCCGGTGGAGAGCGGGACGGTCGAGACCAGCAGTGAGGCAATCGAGGCGACGAACGGGGCGAACGGTGGAGCCTCCGATCAGATCGAGGTACTGAACCCCGCGACCGGCGAGCGCATCGCCTCTGTTGCGATTGACTCTCCCGAGCGTGTCGCCGAGAAGGTGGCCCGGGTGCGGGCCAACCAGGCCGAGTGGGAGGCGATCGGGATCGAGGGTCGCTACCACTGGCTCGGAAAGCTGCGCGACTGGCTGCTCGACAACGCCGACCGGGTTGGCGACACGATGCAGGCCGAGACCGGCAAGGTCCGCGCCGACGCGATGACGGAGGCGCTCTACCTCACCGACCTGATCAACTTCTACGGCGCCAAGGCCGGCAGGTTCATCGGCGACGAGAGCGTTCGCCCCCACTCGCCGCTGCTCGCCTCGAAGAAGCTGACGATCCAGTACCGCCCCTTCCCGGTGGTCGGGATCATCAGCCCCTGGAACTTCCCGCTGACCCTCGCCCTCGGCGACGCGATCCCGGCGCTGCAGGCCGGCGCCGCCGTGGTCGTCAAGCCATCCGAGTTCACCCCGCTGGGCCTGGCCGAGGTGGTCGAGGCCTGGAAGGAGGAGATCGGCGCTCCCGATGTCTTCGACTGCGTGCAGGGCGTCGGCGAGACCGGCGGTGCCCTGGTCGACGCGGCCGACTTCGTCCAGTTCACCGGCTCCGACCGGACCGGGCGCAAGGTGATGGCCCGCGCGGCGGAGACGCTGACCCCGGTCAGCCTCGAGCTCGGCGGCAAGGACCCGATGATCGTCCTCGCCGATGCCGATCTCGACCGCGCCGCCAACGCCGCGGCCTACGGCGGGATGATGAACTCCGGTCAGATCTGCATGTCGGTGGAGCGGATCTACGTCGAGGAGCCCGCCTACGACGAGTTCGTCCAGAAGCTGACCAGGGAGGTGAGCGCGCTGCGCCAGGGCGCCGACGGCCGTACTCCGGAAAAGGACGTCGGCGCGATGACCTCGCCGAACCAGACGGCGATCGTCGAGGACCACGTCGACGACGCGCTTGCCGCCGGCGCCAGGGCGCTGACCGGCGGCAAACGGGTCGAGGGGGCGGGCGACTACTTCGAACCGACCGTCCTGGTCGACGTCGACCACTCGATGAAGGTGATGCGCGACGAGACCTTCGGGCCGGTCGTCGGCGTGATGAAGGTGCGCGACTCCGAGCAGGCGCTCGAGTTGGCCAACGACACCCGCTACGGCCTCTCGGGCTCGGTTTTCGGCGAGAAGGAGCGGGCCGAACGGGTCGCCCGCCGGGTCGAGTGCGGCGCGATCAACGTCAACGACGTGCTCGTCAACTATCTGGCGATGGACGTGCCGATGGGCGGCTGGAAGGAGTCGGGGATCGGCTTCCGCCACGGCGAGTACGGGATCAAGAAGTACTGCCGCCCGGAGTCGATCGTGGCGACCCGTTTCGGCGGCAAGCGCGAGCCCTCCTGGTTCCCCTACACCAAGGCCCGCCGCGGTCTCGTCGGCCGCATCGCTCAGGCGTTCAACGCCCGCGACCTCAGGCGCCGCCTCGGCCTGCGCGGCTAGCGCAAACGCGGACGCTGCCAGTTCATGCTGCGGTAGGCCGGAACGAAACCGGCGCGGAGGAGATTGCGAGTCGCCGCCGTCACGCCCTTGTCCTCGATCTCGGGCAGCTCCGCGACGACCGTCTCGCAACCGGCCTCGCAGGCCGCCAGCAGCCGCTGGCGCAGCAGGGCTTGGTTGCAGCCGCGGCCGCGGGCGTCCTCGAGCGTGGCGTCGAGACCCACCGCGGCGACGCCGTTATGGATCAGCATCGAGCCGAAGGAGACGATTCGCCCCTCGAGCTCCGCCGTATAGGTGCGCCAGTGCTCCTGGATCGGCAGCGCGAAGAGGAGGGTCGAAGCCGGCGACGGTAGGCCCAGGGCCGGGCCGGCCTGGAAGACCATCACTTCGCCGTCGGCTTCCTTCTCGCCGATCTCCCAAACCGTTATCTCCGGCACCCCCGGCCAATCCGGCAACGATGCGTCCCGGACGTACTTCACCAAGCCCTGGCCCTGCTCGAAGCCGTGGCGGTTGAGCCAGTCCTCCGCCGCCGCCATCCCCGGGCGCCGGCGCGCGACGGGAACCCGGTAGTCGATGGCGAAGGAGTCCGCCCACTCGATCGCCGCCGCCAGATGACCTTCCTCGACGGCACCGGGCTCCGCCGCGCCCAGCACAGTGTTGAGGATGGGCGAGTCGGGCAAGGACTCGAATACGGTCACCTGGACCGGTCCGAAGCAGCGTTCCTCGATGCCGCACTCGATCACCGCGTCGGTCGCCGCCGTCCGCCAGAGGTCGTGCCGGAGTTGCTGCGAAGCGCCCTCCAGTGCCGCTGGGTCGTACTCCATGGGTTCACCCCCCAAAGTCGCGTGCAGCCCTGCCTTTGCAGCACTCTATGGGTATGACCGGTGTTTCGTCAAAAAACTTTTATACATATCGAGATTCCCGGCCGCAACGGCGCAGCTCGGCGCCCCCGGTAGCCTCTTTAGGTTCATGGCCGAGCGCGATTTCATAGCCGCGACCCAGGAGCGCGTCGTCGTCTTCGACGGTGGCATGGGCGCGACCCTGGAGCAGTTCGAGCTGACCCAGGAGGACTACGGCGGGCTCGAGGGCAAGTGCCACGAGGCGCTGGTGCTGAACCGGCCAGACGTGATCGAGGGTGTGCACAGCTCGATGCTGGAAGCGGGTGCGGAGGTGGTCGAGACCGACACCTTCCAGGGCTCGCGGCTGAAGCTCGAAGAGTGGGGACTCGGAGAGCACACGCTGGAGATCAACGTCAAGGCGGCCGAGATCGCCCGCAGGGCGGCAGGCGAGGACCGCTTCGTCGCCGGCTCGATCGGGCCGACCGGGTTCCTCCCGGCCTCGACCGACCCGACCCTGGGCGACATCTCCTTCGCCAGGCTGGTCGAGGTCTTCGCCGAGCAGGCGCGCGGCCTGGTCGAAGGCGGTGCCGACCTGATCATCGTCGAGACGGCGCAGGACATCCTCGAGGTCAAGGCGGCGATCTTCGGCGCCCGCGAGGCCTTCGCCCAGACCGGGCGCACGCTGCCGATCCAGACCAGCGTCTCCCTCCTTCCCAACGGCGGCAAGATGCTGCTGGGGACCGACATCCAGGCGGTGCTGACGACGCTGCGGGCGCTCGACGTCGACGTGATCGGGCTCAACTGCTCGACCGGGCCCGAGGACATGCGCGACGCGATCCGCTTCCTCGGCGAGACCAGCCCGCTGCCGGTCCACTGCATCCCCAACGCCGGCCTGCCGCTGCAGGGCCCCGACGGCGAGACGATCTTCCCGGAAGAGCCGGAGCCGCTGGCGGCGACGCTGGGCGAGTTCGTCGAGCGCTACGGCGTCGGCATCGTCGGCGGCTGCTGCGGGACGACGCCGGAGCACATCGCCGCGATCCGCGAGCGCTGCGGCAGCCACGTCCCCGGCAAGCGCCCAGGTCCCGGCCCGATCGAGGTCTCCTCGATGATGACCTCGACCCCGCTCGTGCAGGAGCCGCGCCCGACCCTGGTCGGCGAGCGGGTCAACTCGCAGGGCTCGAAAAAAGCCAAGGAGCTGCTGCTGGCCGACGACTACGACGGCCTCGTCCAGGTCGCCGAAGACCAGGTCGAAGGCGGCGCCCACGTGCTCGACGTCTGCGTGGCGCTGACCGAGCGCCAGGACGAGGACGAGCAGATGAGCGCCGTCGTCAAGCGCGTCTCCCTCACCCAGCCGGCGCCGGTCCAGGTCGACTCGACCGAACCGGAGGTGCTGAGGGCCGCGCTGGAGACGATCCCCGGGCGGGCGATCGTCAACTCGATCAACCTCGAGGCCGGTCGTGACAAGGCCGACACGGTGATCCCGCTGGCGAAGGCCCACGGCGCGGCGCTGATCGCGCTGACGATCGACGAGGTCGGGATGGCGAAGACGGCCGCGCGCAAGGTCGAGATCGCCCAGCGCATCCGCGAGATCGCCTGCGAGGAGCACGGCCTCGACCCCGAGGCGCTGATCTTCGACGCGCTGACCTTCACCCTGACCACCGGCGACGAGGAGTGGAAGCCCTCGGCGGTGGAGACGATCGAGGGCATCCGCCGGATCAAGGCCGAGATCCCCGGCGTCAAGACCTCGCTCGGCGTCTCCAACGTCTCCTTCGGCGTCTCGCCGCGTCCGCGTGCCGTCCTCAACTCGGTCTTCCTCCACCACTGCGTCGAGGCCGGGCTCGACCTGGCGATGGTCAACCCCAACCACATCACTCCCTACAGCGAGATCTCCGACGAGGAGCGCGAGCTGACCGACGACCTCGTCTTCAACCGCCGCGACGACGCGCTGGAGCGCTTCATCTCCCATTTCGAGTCCCAGGGCGAGGAGGCGGAGGCGGAGGTCGCCGACCCGACCGCGGGCATGGAGCCCGAGGAGGCCCTGCACTGGCACATCCTGCGCCGCAAGAAGGACGGGGTCGAGGACTGGATCGACCGCTCGGTGGAGAAAATCGGCGCTGTCCCGACCCTGAACCAGGTGCTCTTGCCGGCGATGAAGGAGGTCGGCGACAAGTTCGGCGCCGGCGAACTGATCCTGCCCTTCGTCCTGCAGTCGGCGGAAGCGATGAAGCGCGCCGTCGCCCAGCTCGAGAACTACCTGGACCGCATCGACGGCCACACCAAGGGCAAGGTCGTGATCGCGACCGTCTTCGGCGACGTCCACGACATCGGCAAGTCGCTCGTCAACACGATCCTCACCAACAACGGCTACACGGTGGTCGACCTCGGCAAGCAGGTCCCGGTCGACACGATCATCGAGGCCGCGGTCGAGAACGAGGCCGACGCGATCGGCCTTTCCGCCCTGCTCGTCTCGACCTCGAAGCAGATGCCGACCTGCGTGCAGGAGCTGCACCAGCGGGGACTCGACTTCCCGGTGCTGATCGGCGGCGCCGCGATCAACCGCGACTTCGGCCGCCGCACGCTCTATCCGCACGGGAAAGAGTCGGATGAGGTCTACGAGCCGGGCGTCTTCTACTGCAAGGACGCCTTCCAGGGACTCGACACGATGGACGCGCTGATCGACGAGGAGGCGCGGGCGGCCCTGGTCGAGCGGATCCGGGCGGAGGCGAAGCAGCTGCGCGAGAAGCCGGTCGTGGTCGACGACGCGCCGCCGACCACGGACGACGGCGTCCGCTCCGGCGCCCGCACCGACACGCCGGTTCCCGAGCCGCCGTTCTGGGGCGCGCGCGAGATCGGGATCGATCTCGACGACGTCTTCCCCTACCTCGACCGTCACGTGCTGTTCAAGCTGCACTGGGGCGGCCGCGGCGTCAAGGGCGAGGCCTGGCGCGAGCTGGTCGAGGGCAGCGCCGAGGAGGAGGGCTTCGCGCCCCGCCTGGAGCGGATGTGGCGCGAGCAGGACTACCTGCACCCGCGGGCACGGCTCGGCTACTTCCCCTGCAACGCCGACGGCAACGAGCTGGTGATCTTCGATCCCGAGGAGCACGAGCGCGAGATCGAGCGCCTGACCTTCCCGCGCCAGCCCAAGCACGACCGCATCTGCCTGGCCGACTTCTACCGGCCGCTGGATTCGGGCGAACGCGACGTGGTCGCTCTGCAGGGCGTCACCGTCGGCCCCGAGGTGACGAAGCTGATCGAGCGGCTGGAGAGCGAAGGGGAGTTCGCCGAGCAGCTCTACGTCCACGGCATCGGCGTCCAGTCGGCCGAGGGCCTGGCCGAGTGGCTGCACGCCGACGTCCGCCGTGAGCTCGGCATCGAGCTCGATCAGGGCCGACGCTACTCCTGGGGATACCCGGCCTGCCCGGACCAGTCCGAGCACGAGAAGGTCTGGCGCCTGCTCGACCTCGAAGAGATCGGCATGACGTTGTCCGACGGCTTCGCGGTGATGCCCGAGCAGTCGACGGTGGCGATCGTCGCCCACCACCCCCAGGCCGTCTACTTCGGCATGAAGTCCGGCTTCATCCCCGAGGACAAGGCGCCGGACGAGCTGATCGCCGGCACCGACCGGGGCGGCGAGCTGCCGCCGGAGTCGGATCCCGACGAGGACGACGCCGAGCCCGCCGCCGAGCCCGAGCTCAGTCGCTGAAAGCGACTCCGCTCAGTAGACGCTGGCCGCCGGATGCAGTGCCGGCCGCTGCCAGTTGCGGCTCCGGTAGGCCTCCTCGAAGCCGGCACGG
Organism: uncultured Solirubrobacterales bacterium; assembly: GCA_963775475.1. Lineage (GTDB taxonomy): Bacteria > Actinomycetota > Thermoleophilia > Solirubrobacterales > 70-9 > VAYN01. Next base: position 142,768 of record CAVZIP010000001.1, read on the forward strand.
CGCAGGTTGCGATAGCTGCCCGCAAGGCGCTCCGGGTCGACTTCGCCCAGCTCGACGAAGATCGTGTGGCAGCCGGCCTCGACCGCGTCGATCAGCCGGCGGCGCAGCAACGCCGTGTTGCAGCCCCGCCTGCGGGCGTGCTCGAGCGTCATCCCCAGGCCAAGCTGGGCAACCCCGTCCTCGATCAGCATCGATCCGGTGGCGACGATGGCCTCGTTCGGAGCCAAGGAGGCCGTGTAACAGCGCCAGCGATCCTCCTGCGGCAGCGAGAAGAAGAGCGCGCCTGCCGTCACCGGCAGTTCGAGCGCCTCGGAGACGATCGCGCTCAGGCCTTCCCCGTCGCCGTCGTCCTCGCCAAGCTCATAGATCGTGATCTCGGGATCCTCGGGTAGGTCGGGCAGCGTCGCCTCGCAAACGAGCTTCACCCAACCACCGCCGCGCTCGTAGCCGCGCTCGCTGAGCCAGGCCTCGGCCTCGGCGGCGCCCGGCCGAGCCTGCGCCACCGGCACCCGGTAGTCCACTTCCCGCGCCCGCATCCATTCGATCGCCTGCCCCAGATGCCCTTCCTCGACCGCGCCGAGCTCCGCGGCGCCCTGAATCTGGTTGAGGCTGTACTCCTCCGGCAGGTCGCCGAAAGCGGTTGCCTGCACCGGACCGAAGCTCTGCACCTGGACCCCCGATTCGCTCACAGCATCCGGCGTCACCGAGCGCCACATGTCGCTCCGAAACTGCTGCGCAACCCTCTCGAGCAAAGCCGAGTCGTACTCCATCCGGCACCCCCCTCGGGAATCAAGCAAGAGCCGTGCTCGGCCTCGAATTTATGCGTACTTCCTGAGACTCGTCAAGAAACTCCTCGTGTAACACTCGATTTCCTGCGCGGCCGACTCCGCGCTGCTCGATCAGCGGTCACCGAAGAGGGAGAAGTGGAGACCGGTGACGAGATCGAGGGCGAGCTGAGGGTCTGCGCCGCCGATGCGCAGATCCTCGATCTGGCCGTCGATGACGGTGTCGAGCCAGGTTTCGGGAGAGCCGACCGCCCAGGTTCCGGGGTCCTGACTGACCGCGGGGGTGCAGAAAGCCACCGCACCGCGCTGCACCTCGACGGTGACGCCGGTAAGGGGGAGATCCTCCTCCCCAGACCCATTCGGACCGGTATGCGCCGCGAGCATGCAGGTGCCGTGGGCGCTCCTGTGCAGGGGGACCAGGGGCAGAGCCAGGAGGAAGGAGGCCTCGACCTCGACGTCGGTGATCGGTCCGCTCTCGGCCTCCATGTGACGGCGCTCGCAGCGACCGGCGACGCCCAGCGGAGCGATCGCTCGCCGCAGCCAATCGGTGACGCCGTAGGGCGTGCCCCTCCCAGGCTTCTCCACAGCCTCGATCTGACCGGTTGCTCGCATCCAGGAGATCCGACGCTCGAGCGATTGATAGCTGACATCGGGAATCAGCCCGTGCAATTCGGTCAGCGTGCGAGGGCCGCTTGCCAGCGCCCGCACCAACCTCGAGCTCCAGCCGCCGGCGAGGGCCTTGATCGCTTCTTTGGCGTCCTCGCCATCTGGGGCTATCGGACCGGCTGGGCAAAGCGCCAGCCAGGCCTCGACCACATCGGCGACGAACAGCATTTCCTCGCCGGTCGGACTGAGCGCGGTGGAGACGGCGTGACCCGAGTCTCCGACGGCTTGCTTGCTGAGCGCGCCGACCTCGATCAGGCTTGCAACGGCGGCGCGCACGGTCGTCGAGGCGGGCGAGCCGACGCTCTCCCGAAGCTCGGCGGGGCGCATGGATCCTGCCGCGTGAGCGCGAAGGATCCGCGTGTTCAAGGGATTCTCGAATACCGACAGCACGCGGCTGCCGGCGCGAGCCCCTTCATCGATGAATGCGGTGGCACCGGAACTGGACATGTACCGCTCGGAGTCGCTCCTCGTTGGTCGACGCAAGTCGGCACGAATCCTAAAGAACACACTGGATTTTTTAAAAAGTCAGAAAATGATGCCTAAGCCCGCACGCCTTTACCGACCTCGTCACGGGCAACCGGCTTCGGCTCGAGGCGCACGGGAGAGGTGGAAAGAGCCTGGACCCTGAGGTCGCTCCAGGTGAGGCCCTCACGAACGAGGGCCGGCAGGCCGAGTGCGACCGCCGTGGCGATCTCGACCGCCTGGAGGATGACTCCGTAGGCAAGGGCGTCGGCGGTGCCGATGTCGAAGCCGGTGTGGAGGACGCTGATAACCGCCAGCTGGAAGACGCCGATGTTGGAGGGCGTCGCCGGCACCACCGCGGTCACGTTGACCGCGAAGAGGACCGCGGCAGCAGCGCCGATCCCAGCCTTGTCGTCGAGCCCAAGCGCGTAGAGGAGGGCCCAGCAGGCAGCGAGCTGGATCGCCCAGGCGCCGAGCTGGGCGGCCGCCGCGGCCAAGCCCCGGCGCGGATCGCGGAACACGGCCAGGCCGGCGCGCACCTGGATCAGAGCCCGGTGAAGCGCCGCCCCGAGACGGGCCAGGCGGCCGTTGCCGTTGCGCCGCATCAGCGCCGGTGCGACGAGAACGACGACCAGCAACAGCAGCGGCACGAGGCTGAAGACGAACAGCTTCTGGGTGCCAGAGTGAAACAGCGGCGTGGTAGAGACGATGATCACCCCGAGCAGTGCCAGCGCAACCAGGTTGAGCATCGTCTGCGAGACCAGGGTCCCGAGCAGGACCGGGAAGGTTTCGCGCATGCGGCCGGTTCGTCGGGCCAGGGCGAGGGCGCGCGCCGGCTCGCCCAGGCGCGCGGGCAGGGTCGCCGACATCAGCACTCCGATCATCGTCGCCGAGGTGACGTCGCGACGGCGCAGCGGCCGGTTCGGCAGGGCGGCGCGCGCGATCCAGTACCAGGAGGCGGCGCGGAAGAAGAGCGACGCCCCCATCAGGGCGCAGGCGATGAGCACCCAGGTCAGGTTCGAGCGGACGATGCTTTCGACCACGTTGTCGACGCCGATCTTCTGCGCGGCGAGGACGGTGAGGCCCACCCCGAGAGCACCGGCTACGAAGAGGCCGAGACGGCGGGCGACCAGGCGCCCGCGCGTGCCGGTCCGGGCCGGCACCGGATCGAGCGAGGGCAGCTTGCGGGCGGGCCGCCGCGGCCCGCCGTCGGCGGGCCGCAGGCCACTCCAGTGGGCCACTCGCTCGCCGGCGCCGATCGGCTTCGGCGCCGCGATCGCCCGCTCGTAGACCGCCGTCACCTGGTCGGCGACGCGCGGCCAGGCGTAACGCTTGGCGCTGCGACGCGCGGCCTCTCCCATCGCTCGCAATCGCTCGGGCTCGTGATGGACGCGCTGCAGCTCCTCGGCCAGTCGCTGCGGGTCCCCGGCGGGCACCAGCAGGCCGTCGACCCCGTCGCTGACGACGTCGCTGTAGCCGGCGATGTTGGAGGCGATCACCGGCGTGCCGGCGGCGAAGGCCTCGGTCAGCACCATGCCGAAGCTCTCCCCCGAGAGCGAGGGGGCGCAGAGCACGTCGGCTCCGTGCAGCGCGGACCAGAGGCTCTCACCGGAAACCCGGCCGTGGACGTCGATCCAGCGCAGCAGCTCCGGATCCGCGACGTAGCGGAGCACGTCCTCGCGCTCGGCGCCGATCACGGTGAGACGACAGGGGACGTGCTCGACCAGCGCCCCGAAGGCGGTGAGGAGGATCGGCAGGCCCTTGCGCTCCTCCGGGCGACCGACGAAGAGGATCCGTAGCTCGCCCCCCGGAGGCGAGGGGGCGTCCGGCGCGGCGTCGACGTCGACCCCGTTGGGAATGATCGTGTAGTCGCCGCCGTACCAACGCCGGCCCGTCCAAGCAGCGGCCTCGGAGACGGCGATCCGCGCCGCAAGGCGGTTGAAGAGGCGCCGGGCGCCGACCGCGTTGGCGATGTAGTTGGGAACCGCCTTGGTCGAGTAGGCGTGGAAGGTCCCCACGACCGGAGCCCTCGCGCCGAGCGTGGCGTTCCAGCCGACCAGCGGCACCAGCGGCTCGTGGACGTGGACCACGTCGAACTCGCCCCGGCGCACCTCGCGCCGTGGGGCGATGACCCCACCGGCCGGAAATGGGGCGAGGTTGGAGACGGACCCGTTGGCGCCAAAGCCCATCGTGCGCCCGAGCGGGATCAGGTAATCCGGCATCTCGCGCGATTCGGCGCCGGCTCGGTGCAGGGCTCGGCTGACCCGGCCAGGCGGATCGAAGGGGGCGAGCACGCGAACGTCGTGGCCGCGACCGAGGAACTCCTCGGCAAGCGCCTCCACGTGCCGGTTCACGCCGCCCTGGTAGGACCAGGAATATGGCGAGACGAGACCGATGCGCACGAAGCGCTAAGGGTAGATCATCGTCCGGCCCCGCCGGGCGGTACGCCCCGCCTCGACCATTGAGGTCGTCGAGGCGCGAATCGGTCCAGGTGGATCGCATTGACTCCATGCCCTTCAGGCCAGGGAGCGAAATTTCACGGATGGGGTACCGAGGTGTAACTTTTTGTCTGCTTTGAAGCTGGACTCATCGCCTCGGCCCAAACGAAGCCTATGAAGACGAGCAGGTAGGCGGCACCGATCTCGAGCAGGAGCGCGCCGGAGTCGTTGGCGAGCGCGCCGACCCCGGTGGCGACGGCGGCGCCGATCAGACCCGCCCGCATAGCGGGGCGACCGGCAAGCCAATCCGCAAGGCGATCGCGGCGGACCACCGCCAGTGCGATGAGAGCGGCGATCAGGGGCAGGAAGGCGAAGACGATCGGGCGCGAGAAGCTATGGGCGGAGAGCTGCAGCCGGCGCTGGGCGACGTCACCGAGGCCCTCGAGGCCGCCGGCGTCCAGCACCGAGCGGGTGAGATGGGCGTTGGCGCCGGAAGCGAGGTCGCCGAGAGCCAGCAGCGCCAGGGCCGCGAACGGGAGGGCGACGATCGACACCGCGGCGCGGCGGCGGCGCGTGGCGGCAGTGGCGGCCGCGACAGCGGCGCCGACCGGGAAGACGATCGCCGCTCCGACATCGGCCCCGAAGCGCCCGGCAGCGAAGACAAAGGCAGCGACGATGCCAACCGCGAGAAAGGCGACAGCGTTGCCGCGTGGCGAAGACCTCGGCGCGAACCCGGTCAGGCCCGCCCCCATGCCGGCGATGACCAGCACCGCCAACAGCGCCTCGAGCTCGTTCCCGATCCCGTAGAACCGCACTCCCAGGCCGGGGTTGGGGCCGAGCAACGAGAGCGAGGTCAGCGGCGAGCCGGCTACGACGTCGACCGCGTGGGTGAGGACGGTCAGCACCGAAGCAACCGCAAGCGCCCGATACCCGTCGAATAACGCCAGCGTAAGCCCCGCCAACAAAGGCGCCCCGATCATCACCAGCAACATTTCGACCGTCTGACCCGGCTCGGCAGCCGCTCCGACCAAAAGGACCAGCGGCAGGTAGATCGTCGACAACCCAACGACCTTGATGCCAAGCCGCGCCGCCGCACCCCGCGTGACCAAGATCTCCAACGCCAGCACGACCAGCCAAACCAGCAAGCTGAGCCCGATCACCGGGCCGCGCCGTTCCGAGATCACGGCCATCCGGTCTCCCAGATCGGCCACCGCCCGCGGGTCGATCGCCCCCTCCGCCTCGATCGGCTGTCCCGACATCTGTGACGGAACCTCGATCCCCAGGCGCTCCAGGACCGTCGGCCCGATATCGGTGGAGAGGACATAGCCGTCCAGCCGGGTGCTGTCGGAGGTCAGGTTGCCGTCGAATCTGCCACCCCCTATCCCGATCGACAACCCCCTGTTCCTGGCCGGCGGCGGCCGCTCGATCGCGATCAGCAGATCGTCTCCGCGCAGCCCCTCGACCAGCCGCGGCAGCTGGCGCAACGTCGCCCCTCGAACCGTGAGCCCCTCCCCCAGCCTCGCCAGCGTCTCCGCCAGCAGCCCCGGCTCGATATCCGCTGGCGCCGACGCGGCCCTGCCCAGCACCGCCTCGTCGAGCACGGGCCGATTCACCGCCACCCGCATCCGCGGCAGCTCCGAGTCGTAAAGCGAATCGAAAACCCGATTCCCCTGCGTGATGTCCAAATAAGTCTGCTCAGCCGGCACCGAACCCAGACCAGCTGAAAGCAACCCCGGCGCCAGCCCAGCTTTCGCCAGCTCCCGAACCGAAGTCTCTTGCGGCAGCCACACGAGCGTGACGCGCGGCTGAGCGGTATCGACCTTGGGCGGGGGCCGGTGGTCGGGTGGAGCGTCTTGTACTTTTTCGCCACCGAGCTCCGAGGCGTCAGCCGCTGGCGGCTGCTCGAAAAAGTTAAGCGGAACCCGACCACCGGCCCCCGCCCCACCCACGAGCGCCAGCGCAACGGCCGCTATCGTGATTCTCCCGATGGCCGACCGCACGTTCGCCAAGTTCACCTTCTTCAAGATCGACCCTGCCTGGCGCCGTCGCGACGCCGAGCTTCGCGCCGCCGACAAGCAGGAGCTCCTCGCCGCCTGTGAGGACTTCGGAGTGGACCGGTCACTGCGCGCCTACTCAACCATAGGCACGCGCGGCGACGTCGACCTCGTCCTGCTCAGCCAGAGCCCCAACCTCGACGACATCCACACTTTCCACGTCGTCCTCGGCCAGAGTGGCCTGGCGCAATGGGCGCAGACGCCGTACTCGTTCCTCTCGATGACCAAACGCTCGCCCTACTCCGAGGAGCGGGCGCGAACCGAGATCTGCATCTCCGAGCGCAAGTACCTCTTCCTCTATCCGATGGTCAAGCAGCGCCGCTGGTACGGGCTGCCGCCGGAGGAACGGGGGCGGATCATGAAAAGCCACATCGAAGTCGGCCGACGCTATCCCGAGATCACCATCAACACGACCTACTCCTACGGGCTCGACGACCAGGAGTTCGTCGTCTGCTTCGAGGGCGACGACCCCGGTCAATTCCTCGACCTGGTCAACGAGCTGCGCCCAACCGAGTCCAGCCAGTACACCGAGCGCGAGACCCCGATCTTCACCTGCGTGGCGATGTCGACCGCCAAGGCCCTCGACGCCCTCGACGGCACGCCAGGTGCGATCGCGGCCGATGCCCATGCGCTGGGTCGAGCGCACTAGCCTCTACTGATCACTCAGCCGGTTCTCACCTACGCGATCGACGAGGACGACTACCTGATCAAGGTCGACGACGGCTACCACCGCTTCGCCGAAGAGAACGGCTGGGGTGGCGCCGGAGAAAGCCTCGGGCGTTTGCTCTGGGACTTCGTCGCCGGCGAGGAGCTGGAAAAGCTGCAGCGGATGCTCGTGCGCCGCATCCGCAACGAGGTTCGCAGCGTCGACCTTCCCTTCCGCTGTGACGGGCCCCGGGTGCGCCGGCAGATGGACATCCACATCGCCGCCCGCTCGTCGGGGCGCTTCGTCCTCTTCTCGGCTCGCCTGCGCTCGGAGGAACGACGGCGGACGCCACAGCCGCTGCTCTCCGCCGACGCCCGGCGCGGAAAGGAGACGCTGACGATGTGCGGCTGGTGCGACCGCTTTCTCGTCGACGGCCGCTGGGCCGAGGTGGAGGAGGCCGTGGACCGGCTGGAGCTCTTCCGGCTGGCGACGATGCCGACGATCAGCCATGGCATCTGCCCTGACTGCACCGAGACGTTGATGGCAGCGTAGTCGCCTCGCTGTCCGCATTCCCTATTCTTCCGCGTCCAATGAGCAAGATCGGCAGCCCAGAGAACCCCCTGCGCGTCGCCATCGTCGGCGCCGGCCCCTCCGGCTTCTACGCCGCCGAGCACATCCTCAAGGGGGAGGACCTGCACGCCCAGGTCGACCTCTTCGACCGCCTCCCCACCCCCTTCGGCCTCGTCCGCGGCGGCGTCGCCCCCGACCATCCGAAGATCAAGTCGGTGATCCGGGTCTACGAAAAAACCGCGGCCCGCGAGGGCTTCCGCTTCTTCGGCAACGTCAAGGTCGGCCACGACATCGAGGTCGAGGACCTGGAGCGGCTCTACCACGCGGTCGTCTTCACGGTCGGCTGCGAGACCGACCGCCAGCTCGGTGTGCCCGGTGAGGACCTGCCCGGCAGCCACGCCGCCACCGCCTTCGTCGGCTGGTACAACGCCCACCCCGACTACGCCAGCGAGGAGTTCGACCTCTCCTGCGAGCGGGCGGTGGTGATCGGCAACGGCAACGTGGCGATGGACGTCGCCCGGATGCTGGCCCTGACCGACCACGAGCTGCGCCAGACCGACACCGCCGACCACGCGATCGAGCTGCTCGACGCGAAGCAGATCCGCGAGATCGTCGTGCTCGGCCGCCGCGGGCCGGTCCAGGCCGCCTTCACCAACCCGGAGATCAAGGAGCTGGGGGAGATGGAGGACGCCGACGTCATCGTCGACCCGGCCGAGGTCGAGCTCGACGCGGCGAGCGCTGCCTTCCTCGAGTCCGACGAGGTCGACAAGACGACCCGGGTAAACGTCGAGACCCTGCGCGAGTTCTCCCAGCGCACGCCGGAGGGCAAGAAGCAGCGGATCGTGCTCCGCTTCCTCTCCTCTCCGGTCGAGATCAAGGGCGACGGCAAGGTCGAATCGATCGTGATCGGCCGCAACGAGCTGGTCGAGGAGGGCGGCGCGCTGCGGGCCAAGGACACCGGCGAGCGCGAAGAGCTGGAGTGCGGCCTGGTCCTGCGCTCGGTCGGCTACACCGGCATCCCGATCGAGGGCGTGCCCTTCGACCAGAAGCGCGGGCTGATCCTCAACGAGGGCGGGCGCGTGCTCGACTCCCACGACGCCGGCCACAAGGTCGGCCACTACACGGCGGGATGGATCAAGCGCGGCCCCTCCGGCGTGATCGGGACCAACAAGAAAGACGCGCTGGAGACGGTCGCCCACCTGCTTGCCGACGTCGAGTCGCAGACCCTGCTGGAGCCTGAGAACCCGGACCCGGCCGCGGTCGAGGCGCTGCTGGCCGAGCGCGGCATCCGTTACGTCAGCTTCGAGGACTGGCAGGCGATCGACCAGGCCGAGGTCGGCCGCGGCGAGCCCCACGGCCGCCCCCGCGTCAAGTTCGTCCGGGTCGAGGAGATGCTCGACACGATCGGCGAGAAGCTCCCCGGCTAGCGACCGCTCGGGCTGCTCGACAGCTGGCGATCCAGGAACTCGATCTGGTCGGTGACGACCTGCTCGAAGGTCGCCCCGACCAGCGGCGCAAAGTGCCCGCCCTGACAGAGGCGGAGCTCGCCCCGCGGCGCCCCTTCGGCGGCCTTGATCCCGAGCGCCGGCGGATTGATCTGGTCGTCCTCGGCAATGCAGTAGAGGATCGGACAGGGGATGCGACCGGTCTTGCGCGTGAGGCGGTAAGGCGGCGCCAGCACGGCGCGGGCGCAGAGCTCATTGCGCCAGGTCGACCCCGGTGGCGTCACCGCTTCGAATTCGGCCAGGGTGCCGGGAGCCGCGAGGACGGCCGACGAGCCGGCGGGACCACCAGCCGGAACCATGTGTGGCTCAGCGCCGCGCAGCGCCTGCAGGGCATCGCGCACCCCGGCGACCCCAAGCCGGGTCACGTGCCTGACACCCCCGATGTGCAGCAGCGAGCGGAGGCCATCGACCACCGGCGCGATGCAGATCGCCGCCGCGATCCCTGGCTCTTCGATCGTCAGCGCCTGGACGTTGCCGCCACCGAGCGAGAAACCCCAGGCCGCCACGCGCGTCGAGTCGATGTCCTGCAGCGAGCGCACGCAGGCGAGCGCCGCGCGCCAGTCCTCGCGCTGCCGCCCGGCCTGCATCAGGAAGCGAGGGCTGCCCCCGCTGGAGCCGAAGTGCCGGTAGTCGAAGGCGAGCACCGCGTAGCCAGCTGCGGCAAAGCGCTCTGCGAAGGCGTCGAGGCGCTGCTCCCGCACGCAGGAGAGGCCGGAGGCCATGACGACGCAGGCCGAGCGTCCCGCTGTCCCGGCCGGCGGGAAGAACCAGCCCGCGCATTCCTCGCCTCCCGATCGGAAGCGAACCTCCTCCCGCTCCATCGGTTGAGCCTATATACGCCCCGCCCTCCCCATAGAATCTCGCCCGTGGCCGACCTGGCGGAGCTGAAGGCGATGATCGAGGCGGCTTTGCCGGGAGCCAGCGTCGAGGTCAGCGACGAAACCGGGACCGGCGACCACCTGCGGGCGGTGGTCAGCGCCGCCCAGTTCGAGGGCCTCTCGCGGATCGATCGGCACCGGCTGGTCAAGGCCGCGGTCAAAGAACGCTTCGACGACGGCACGATCCACGCGCTGTCGGTCAAGACCTCATCGCCGTAGACAAAAAGTTACACTCCCGTGCACCACACGCGCGACCTCTATCCCTAGCCTTGGAGCATGGAGTCAATGCGATCGACCTGGACCGATTCCCGCCTGGACGAATTCAAGGATCGAGTCGACTCACGGCTCGGCGAGCTGAGCGGTCAGCTCAATGAACAGGGCGCGCGAATCGACCGGCTCCAGCACACGATGGTCCAGGCGTTTATCGCCTTGATGGTTGCCATGTTCACCGGCTTCGCCGGACTCGCTGGCCTGATCGTCACCCAGATCTGAGGTCGGGGCCGGCAGCTCCCTACAATGCGCCCCATGGCCGACCCAGAGCTGAAGTCCAAAGTCCAGGAGCTGATCGGCGCCAACCCGGTCCTGCTCTTCATGAAAGGGACGCCCGACATGCCTCGCTGCGGCTTCTCGATGCGGGTCGTGCAGGTGCTCGACCAGCTCGACGTCGAGTACGGCGCGATCGACGTCCTGCCGGCGCTGCAGCCGCTGCGCGAGGTGACCGCCGAGATCTCCGACTGGCAGACCTTCCCCCAGCTCTACGTCAACGGCGAGCTGCTGGGCGGTGCCGACATCGTCGAGGAGATGCTCGAGTCCGGCGAGCTGGCCGAGGCACTAGGCGTCGAGCAGCCGACGACGGTTCCCGAGGCAGCGCCCCCGGCGCAGTCCCCCCCGCTGCAGATCGAATAGCAGCCGCCGGCTGACCAAGCAGATCAAGGACGCAGGGAGCGTGGCGTGCTCTGCACGCGAGCGACCGAGGACGCCGAGATGCGCCGGTCAGACGGCGGCTGCTGCGTCCTCTTTGACCTGGAAAGAGGAACCGCAGCCGCATGCGGCGACGACGTTCGGGTTGTTGACCTGGAAGCCCGCCCCCTGCAGGCCTTCCACGTAGTCGACCTCGGAGCCGAAGACGAACTGCATGCTGACCTTGTCGACGACGACGGCGACCCCGTCGACCTCGAAGACGTTGTCGTCGTCCTTGGGCTTGTCGAAGGCGAGCGCGTACTGGAAACCGGAGCAACCGCCGCCGCGAACGGCGACGCGAAGCGCCTGCTCGCCAGCCTCGGCCTGCCCGCCGAGCAACTCGCCGATCTTGGTCGCGGCCTTGTCGGTCAGGGTGATCGCGGCTTTGGGCGTGTCCGTCACTTCACAAAGTGTAGCGAGAGGAGCGGAGCGCTACCCGCGGACTCCGGCGATGGCGGCGGGAGTCGCAGATCACACCTGGTCGCTGGAGGAGATCGCGGCGCTGCTCGATTAGCTACGAGGACGTAGCTAGAAAATGGTGCCGATCAGCTGTGGGAACGCGATAAACGAAGTCGGTGGGCCGTACTCGCGGGTTCGCCTGGAGGAGGTGGTAGGTCTCGGCCGAAGCGGCAATACGGGTACCGCGAAGCGCAACCCACTTGCCCGAATGGCGCTTTGCTGCACTCGGCGAGATTGGGGCCTGCGAGACGGTCGTGTCTTGCTTGCTCATGAAAGCTCCCTTGAATCTGACCGCTTAATAATATTCCACTGGCAGGGGTCCTGCGGGAATTTAGATTGATAGCGGCTCGGTTCGGAGTCTATGCCCCTTGCTGTATCTGGAGGAGCTTGGTCTTTCGATGGACGACCTGACCAAGAACGAGAACAAGGGCGAACCCGCGGTAGGCCCGCGGTTCGATACCTGGTCTCCGAATGTGGGAATCAGCGGCCAAATCATGATCCCCTCGCTCCAAGAGAGCGATCTCGTCCCATGGGACAAGCTGTTCCGCATTGATTTGGCATTCGCCGAGACCGAGACCCTTCTGCTCGGCCAGTCCGACTTCTTTGCCGCCTTCGATGTCCAATTTCTCAATGGGGCTGAGCACGACGAGGGCTCTGAGCTGCGAATTTCCCGCTGCCCTCGGGGGCAGCAACCAAAGCTCGGCTGAGATCATTTCAAACTGACCCAGCGCCCCGTCGGAGGCTCCGCCTGGCAGCGGGTCTGCGAGAATCGCCGGGTTGAACGCGAGCCCCCAGACCGCCGTCGTCTGCGACACCACGGCCTATCTCCCTCTTGACCTTGTGGCCGAGCGGGGCATCGAGACGATCAGCCTCTACGTCTCGGTCGACGGGCACCAGGAGCGCGAGGCAGATATCAGCGACTACGCCGACTTCTACGAGCGGCTGCGCGCCTCCGAGAGCAGCGCCACCACCTCACAGCCATCGATCGGCGACTTCATCTCCGTCTACCAGCCGCTGCTCGACGCCGGCAGGGAGATCGTCTCGATCCACATCTCGGCCGGCATCTCAGGCACCTTCGAGGCGGCAGGCCAGGCACGGCAGCGGCTGATCGACGAAGACAAGGGTGGGGAGCGGATCCGGGTCATGGACTCGCGCTCGGCTGCCGGGGGAATGGGCCTGGCGGTGCTCGGGGCCTCCGCGGCGGCGGCGAACGGCGCCGACGCCGACGCCGCCCTCGCTCGTGCTGAGGAGACCCGGGAGGCGCTGAAGATGTGGTTTGCGATCGACACCCTCGAGTACCTGCGACGCGGTGGCCGCATCGGCGGCGCCCGTGCCTGGATCGGCGGCGCCCTGAAGATCAAGCCGATCCTCACCCTCGAGGAGGAGATCACGCCGGTCGAGCGGGTCCGCACCCGTGCCCGCTCGCTGGAGCGGCTGCGCGACTACGCCCGGCAGCGCCACGAGCAGGGCGCCGACGGCTGGGTCGTGCAGCACATCCAGGATGACGAGACGGCCTCGGCCCTGATCGACGACGCCCGCGAGATCTTCGGCTGTGAGCCGGTCTTCACCTCCGAGATCGGCGCCGTCCTCGGCGCCCACGTCGGCCCCGGCCTGCTCGGAATCGGCAGCGTGCCGACCGACCTCGTCGCCGTCACCTCCTGACGAGACTCAAACGACGCCAGGCAAGGACGCAGGGAGCGTGGCGTGCTTTTGCACGCGAGCGACCGAGGACGCCGCCTGGCGTCGTTTGAGGCCGTCAGCTAGCCGCGGCGGCGGAGCATCGCGCGTACGCCGATCGCAAAACCGACCACCGCCGCGCCGACGATCAGCTCGCTGCGGTGCTCGTTGACCTGGCGGCGCCAGTCGGTCAGCTCGGTGACCCTGCCGCGCAGCGCCTCGACGGAGGTGCCGAGCTGGCGGCGCTGAATGTCGATATCGCGGCGGATCTCGGCCGCGGAGCGACCCGGCATGCCGGCGCTGGGCGGCCGTCCCGGAGTGGTGCTCATTTCCCGTCTCCTTTGACGACGCTTTGCTGAACGGCCTGGGCCGTGTCCTCCGCCTCGTCTTCGAACATGGCCTTGGTCAGCTTCGCCTCTTCGATCGCCTGCTCCGGCACGGGCGGCGAGCCGGCCCGCACAGCGCGGTAGGCGATGAAGCCGGCGAGGGCCGCGATCAGCAGGAAGGCGGCGGCCTCGATGAAGAAGCCGGGCCAGGCCTTGCCGTCGAAGACCTCTTCGTTGAGCAGCCAGGCGATCCCCTCCATGACCAGGATCAGGGCGAGGAAGGCGAAGACGCCGGCGGCCATCCCGACGACGGAGCCGCGCACGAGCTTGCCGACTTTTTCGGTGACCTCGGCCTTGGCGAGCTCGAGCTCCTCGCGGATCAGCGCCGAGGTTCCCTGCGAGACGTCGAAGACGAGGTCGGCGACGGACTTCTTCTCCGCCGGCGGCTCGGGCGGACCCTGCGGCGGCACCGGTGGCGTCGCGGGCGGGGTTTGACTGGGGTCGGGCATCGGCTTCCCTTCTACTCGGGCGGATCTTCGTCGAAGACGCGGCGGTAGACGATCGCCGCCAGACGCGTCGCGACGATGCTGGCGACGGCGCCGCTGGCAGCGAGCATCCCGCTCCAGATCAATCGTCTGACCATCTCGTTGTCCATACCCGGGTCGCGACCTTACCTATCGCGGCTCGAGGCCGTCGCAAATCGTCGTCACCACAAGTTCCTTGGCCTGGTCGAAGTCTGTGTCGGAGGCTGGGATGACGTCGAAGATCCAACCCGAGAGGAGCTGCTCGATCGCGCCGTAGAAGGACATCGAGGCAAACAGCGGCGCGACGTCGTCGCGGAAGACGCCGGCCTTCTGACCGTCCTCGACGATCTTGGCGATCGACTGGTACGCGTGGCGGATCTCCGGCAGGTGGGTGCGCCCGAAGGAGTTGGCGGCGCGGGTGACCTCGACGATGATCACCTTCATCAGTTCCGGGTCGTGCCGGTAGGAATCGACGATGAACGCCGCCACCGCGGCGAGCTTGTCACGCGGGCTCCCCCCCGTCCGGTCGGTCTCCTCGATCGCGCTCAAGAGCAGCGACCAGCGCTCGACGAAGAGCTCGTTCAGCACCTCCTCCTTGGAGCGGAAGTAGTGGTAGACGAGCCCGTAGGCGACGCCGGCCTCGTCGGCGATATCGGAGACGCGGGTGGCGTGGAACCCCTGGCGGGCGAAGACGCGGATCGCCGCGTCGAGGATCTGGCGGCGCTTGTCGACCGGCGGCGCCTTGGCCATCAGGGTCGAGCCTCCGTCAGCTGCGGCCAGGCGTATGCCCGGGGACGGCGATTGGCCAGCGAGGGCAGGGACTCGCGGGTTCGCTCCTGCGCCGCCAGGTCGAGGTCGGCGATGACAAAGCACTCCTCGTCGGGCGCGATGGCCAGCACCGTGCCCCAGGGGTCGACGATCGCCGAGTGGCCGAAGGAGTCGAAATGAGGCGGCGCCGTGCCGACCTGGTTGGGGGCGAGGACGAACGCCTGGTTCTCGATCGCCCGCGCTCTCAGCAGCACCTCCCAGTGGTCGCGACCGGTGGCCAGGGTGAAGGCGGAGGGGACGGTGAGCAGGCGCGCACCGCGCAAGGCGAGGATCCGGAACAGCTCCGGGAAGCGCAGGTCGTAGCAGACCGTCAACCCGGCAACCAGCTCGCCGACCGGCGCGGTGACGACCTCGGAGCCGGGCTCCTCGTGGGCGGACTCGCGGTAGGAGACCCCGCCGGCGTCGACGTCGAACATGTGGATCTTGCGATAGGCGGCGAGGTCCTCGCCGTCAGGGCCGATCAGCACCGAGGTGTTGGACGTCTTCTCACCCTCGCCGCGCTCGGCGATGCTGCCGGCAAGCAGGTGAATGCCGAGGCTATGTGCCCAATCGCGAGCGGCGGTGAGGCTGGGGCCGTCGAGCGACTCGGCCCCGGCAAGCAGCTCCTCGCCACCGCCCAGCAGGTTCCACTTCTCCGGCAGGGCCACCAGCTCGGCGCCGTCGGCGGCGGCAGCGCGCACCAGGCGCTCGGCCGCGGCGAGATTACGGGCCTTGTCGTTCGTCGAATTGAGCTGTACGGCGGCTGCTCGCAAGGGTTCCTCCGCCGATTGCACTGGCTGATTGACCAGTCAATCGACCGGGCCAGTATAGGGCGAGCGTGGCCAAGCAGATCAAGGACCCAGGGAGCGTGGCGTGCTCTGCACGCGAGCGAGCGAGGACGCCGATATGCGCAGCGCCACGCTCGCCCTACAAATTCATCTGCCGCGCCACGATGCGATCGAAAACCGGGGTCGGCAGGAGCAGCTTGGCCCGCGCCGCCACCTTCGCTTCGAGACCGACCAGGTAACGGCTGCGGGGCCGTTTGGCGCTGAGCGCGTGCTCGATCGCCTTGGCGACCTTCTCCGGCACGATTCCCCGCTCGGCGGTGTCCTTGATCACCTTGCGGTAGTTGTCGATGGCCCTGCCGTAGAGCGCTTCGCGCTCGGGCGTCGAGATCTCGTCGGCGGTGCGCTCTCCGCGCTCCCAGATCGGCGTGTCGATCGAACCCGGCTCGACGATCGCGACCTTGATGCCCCAGGGCCGCAGCTCCTGGCGGAAGACGTCCCCCACCGCCTCGATCCCGAACTTGGCGGCGTGGTAGGCCCCGGTGAGCGGGAGAGCGACGCGGCCGCCGATCGAGCTGATGAAGACGACGCGGCCGCGGGCGGCTCGGATCGAGGGCAGCATCGCCTGGGTGACGGCGACGTGACCGGTCATGTTGACCTCGACCTGGCGCCGGAAATCATCGAGCGAGAGCGTCTCCAGAGGACCGGGGATGGCGACGCCGGCGTTGTTGACGAGACCGTCAAGACCGCCTTTCGCCTCGGCCTCGATGCGCTCGGCCGCGGCGCCGATCTGCTCGACGTCGGTGATGTCGAGGATCAGCGGCGCGATTCGCTCGCTGCCGGCGGCCCGCAGCGACTCGGCGTCGCTCTCCCTGCGCACGCCCGCGAAGACCTTCCATCCCGCCTGGTCCAGCCGCAGCGCCGTGGCACGGCCGATGCCGGTCGATGCTCCCGTGACCAGGACGGATCGCATCCGGTCAGGCTACTGCGGTTCTCATTTCCTCCGCATGGCGGGAGAGAACTCGACCGCACCCGCCGGGACGACGCCGAGCGTAACCTTGTGCCCGTGACCGCAGCGACGAGGGACGACGGCGAGCGCAAGCAGGTAACCGTCCTGTTCGCCGACGTGAGTGGGTCGATGGACCTGGCCGAGCAGCAGGACCCGGAGGAGTGGCGCAAGATCATGCAGCGCTTCTTCTCGATCCTGGCCGACGCCGTGACCAAGTTCGAGGGAACCGTCGACAAGTTCACCGGCGACGGGATCATGGCCGTCTTCGGGGCGCCGATCGCCCACGAGGACCACGCGCGCCGTGCCTGCTACGCGGCCCTGCAAATGCTCGACGACGTCTCCGAGTACGCGGGCGAGCTGCGCCGCGGGCCCGGGCTCAACTTCTCCACCCGGATCGGGATCAACTCCGGCGAGGTGGTGGCCGGAGCGATCGGCGACGACGGCGAAGGCGAGTACACGGCGATCGGCCACACCGTGGGGCTGGCGCAGCGGATGGAGGCGCTGGCCGAGCCCGGCCACGCCTACCTGACCGAGAGCACCGCGGAGCTCGCGCGCGGCTTCATGGAGCTGGAGGACCTGGGCGAGTTCGAGATCAAGGGCGCGAGCAAACCGGTCGGCGTCCTCAAGCTGGCCGGCGTCGGGGCGGCCCGCTCGCGGCTCGACCTCTCGCGCGAGCGCGGCTTCTCGCGCTTCGTCGGCCGCGACGAGGAGATGGCGCTCCTCGACGAAGCCCTGACCGAGGCCGAGCGAGGCGAAGGCGCCGCGGTCGGGATCGTCGCCGAACCCGGCGTCGGCAAGAGCCGGCTCTGCCACGAGTTCGCCGAACGCTGCCGGCGGCGCGGGGTCGAGGTCTTCGAATGCCAGGCGCAGGCACATGCCCGCTCGATCCCCTTCATGCCGGTCCTGCAGATGCTGCGCTCCTATTTCGGGATCCTCGACGGCGACCCGGAGCGGATCGTGCGCGAGAAGATCGCCGGCCGGTCGCTGCTGCTCGATCCCGGCTTCGCCGACGAGCTGCCGCTGCTCTTCGACTTCCTCGGCGTGCCGGACCCCGAGAACCCGCTGCCGCAGCTCAGCGCCGAGGCGCGACACCGAGCCCTGCGCGGTGCGGTCTGTCGTCTCGTGCGCGCTCCCAACCGGCGCCAGACGATGGTCGCGCTGGTCGAGGACCTGCACTGGATGGACGAGGGCAGCGCCACCCTGCTCGGCGAACTGATCTCCTCGGTCGAGGGGACGCTGACGCTGGCGATCGTCAACTTCCGGCCCGAATACGGCGCCGAGTGGGCCGAGGTCCCGGCCTACCGCGACATCTCGCTGGAGCCGCTGGGGCCGGAGGACACGCGCGAGCTGCTGCGTGACCTCGCCGGCGAGGACCCCTCCCTGGACGGGCTCGGCGAGCTGATCCACGAGCGCACCGCCGGCAACCCCTTCTTCATCGAGGAGATCGTCCGCGCCCTTGCCGAGGCGGGCAACCTCGAGGGCGAGAGGGGTGCCTACCGGCTGACGCGCCCGATCGAGGAGGCCGTCGTCCCGGCCAGCGTCCAGACCGTGCTCGCGGCCCGGATCGACCGCCTCTCGCCCACCGCCAAGAGCCTGCTGCAGGCGGCGTCGGTGACGAGCAAGGAGGTGAGTGAGCAGGCTTTGGAGATGGTCTCCGGGCTGCCTCGGCACGAGGAGTACGACGCGGCGCTCGCCGAGCTGATCGCCGGTGGCTTCCTCTACGAGGCGGAGCTGTATCCGGAACGGATCTTCGCCTTTCGTCACCCACTGACCCGCGAGGTCGCCTACGGGACCCAGCTCGCCGACCAGCGCGCGGTCACCCACGCGGCGACGGCGCGAGCGCTGATCGAGCTAAACCGCGACCGCCACGACGAGCTCTCCGCCCTGATCGCCAGCCACATGGAGGCGGGCGGGGAGACACTCGAGGCAGCGCGCTGGTCCGCGCGCGCCGCCTACTGGGCCGGCAGCAGCCGCCCCGGCGACGCGCTGCGTCTCTGGCGCAAGGTGATGGAGCTCGCGGACGGGCTGGAGCAGAGCGAAGAGACGACGGCGCTGGCGGTGATGTCGCGGCTGCTGCAGCTCGACTTCGCCTGGCGGCTGGGCATGGACGACGCGGAGGAAGCGAAGCTCGCCGCCGAGGCGGAGGAGATCGCGACGCGGACCGGCGATCTGCGTTCGCTGGCCCTGCTGAAGATGGCAACCGCCGTCCGCCCTGGCATGCCCCACCTGGCGGACTCCTGGCTCGCCGCGGTCGAGGAGACCAAGCGGCTTGCCGACGAATCCGGCGACCTGCACCTGCGGATCGCGATCCGGGCCGCCTGCTGCTACCCCTTTCTCTGCACCGCCGACTTCGACGGCTTCGAACGAGCGTTGGAGGAAGTGATCGAGCTCTGCGGGGAGGATCGGCGGGCCGGCGCCGGGATCATCATCGGCAGTCCCCTCGCCTGGGCGGTCATGGCCAAGGGACTGGCGCGGCGCGAGCGCGGTCATCTGGATGAGGCGGAAGAGCTGTTCAACGCGGGGTTGCAGATCGCCACCGAGGATGGCGACCCGGAGATCGCCAGCTGGACCCGCAGCAACCAGGCACTGATGCTGGCGCAGCGGGGCGAACCCGAGGCTGCCGTGGCTCTGGCACGCCGGAACTGCGAGCTGACCGAACGTCTCGGCGATGTCTTCTCCCGCAGCCTCTCCCTCTCGAACCTCGGCGCGTCGCAGCTCGCCGCCGCAGAAGCGGAGGCGGCACTGGCATCGCTCGAGGAGGCCGAGCGCATCTACCGCAGCGCGGTCGACGGCGGCGACGAGATGGAGTGCTGGCGGGCCGGGCTACGGGCCGAAGCGCTGACCGCGGTCGGCCGACCCGAGGAGGCGATGGCCCTGGCCGCGTGGGCCAGCGACGTGGCCCGTCAGCGCGGCATGCTCTGGTCGCTGCCGCTGGCTCTGCAGGCGCTCGGCGTCGCCCGCTACGCAGCCGGGCAGGACGGGGCCCGCGAGGCGCTCGACGAAGCCGCCGAGGTTGCCGGGCGCACCGGGGCGATGGTCAGCGTCGAGAGCATCGAGCTTGCCCGCGAGACGATCGGCGCCGGCGCCCGTTAGTCGCGGCCGGCGCGGTGGCGCTCGAGCTCGGCGACCATCAGCTTGGTGTGGAGGGCGGCGATCAGGTCTTTGAGCGGCTGCGCGCCGGCTTCGAGCATCTCGACCACGCGCTCGGGCGGGACCTCGCCGGCCAGGCGCGTCATCACCATCTCGATCTCCTGGTGGACCAGCTGCTCCAGCGCCTCCTTGTAGCGCAGGGTGTCGTAGACGGTGAACCCGATCTGCTCGTCGTAGCCGCCGGCGCGGAAGCGGCTGATCGCCTCGATGATGGTCACGTCGGAGGGGGAGTAACCGCGGCTGTTGGGGGTCAGGATCTCCAGCTCGGCGAGGCGGTCGAGCACCTCTTTGGGGACGCCATAGCGCTCGCGGACCTCGCTGGCGCTGGTCCGCGCCCGCTCACCGGCCAGCGCCCGGTCGAGGATGCGGTCCTCCAGCTCGAGCAGGGCACCGGCCCGCTCCGGGTCTTCGTCGAGGACCGACTTGATCGCCTTCAGCGGCATGAAGCGCTCCTCCTGCAGGCGCTTGATCAGCTTGATCCGGTCGACGAACTCGGGCGGGTAGTAGGCCATGTTGCGGCTGGTCTTGACCGGCTCCGGAAGCAGGCCCTCACGCAGGTAGTGCTTGATCGTCGGGGCCGGCACCCCCGAGGCCTCGGCCAGCTCCCCCATCCGCAGCAGCTCCGCGCCCTTGGTGCTCATGCGCGGAACTCCGTCGGCTCGGCGGCGGCGTTGGATCCGGCGGCGGCGCCCGACTCCAGCATCGCCGCAATCTCCTCGTCCGAATAGCCGGTTTCGCGCAGAACCTCCTCGGTGTGCTCGCCGAAGGCCGGGGCGGGCCGGCTCGGGTCGCCCGGAGTGCGGCTCATCTTCACCGGCACTCCGAGCTGGCGCACCGTGCCCAGCTCGGGCTGCTCCAGCTCGACCACCATCTCGCGGGCGCGCACCAGCTCGGAGTCGAGCGCCTCGTCGAGGTCGAGGACCGGCTCGATGCAGCAGTCGTGCTCGTCGTTGAAGGCGAGCCACTCCTCGCGCGTGCGGGAGCGGAAGACGTCGGCGATCTCGCGCCAGGCCTCCGAGCCGGGCGCCTCGAACTGCTTCTCGATCAGGTCGGGACGGTCGACGCCGTTGCAGAGGGCGGCCCAGAACTTCGGCTCCAGGGCCCCGCAGCTGATCCACCCGTCGGCGGCCTCGTAGGGCAGGTAACAGATCAGCCCGCCGGCCAGCTGCTGCTCGCCGCGGCGCGGCACCTCGCCGTCGCAAAAGTAGCGGCCGGCGACCATCGCCAGCCAGGAGAGGGCGCCGTCGGCCATCGAGATGTCGACCATCTGGCCCTCGCCGGAGCGGCGGCGCTCGTGCAGCGCCGCCATCACCCCGAAGGCAGCCATCAGGGCGCCGCCGCCGAGGTCGGCGATCTGGCCGGCGGACTGCACCGGCGGGCCGTCCTTCCCCCCGGTCAAGCCCAGCAGCCCGACCAGGCCGAGGTAGTTCATGTCGTGACCGGCCCGCTGCGTGTAGGGGCCGTCTTGGCCGTAGCCGGTGATCGCGCAGAAGACGATCGCCGGGCTGGCCTCGCGCATGCGCTCGTAGCCGACCCCGAGTCGGTCGAGCACGCCGGGGCGGAAGCCGTCGAGGACGACGTCGTAGCGCTCGACCAGCCGCAG
The DNA here is from genome assembly GCA_963775475.1 of uncultured Solirubrobacterales bacterium. GTDB lineage: Bacteria > Actinomycetota > Thermoleophilia > Solirubrobacterales > 70-9 > VAYN01. The sequence continues at coordinate 164,072 of CAVZIP010000001.1, forward strand.
CAGCGCCTCGCGCCCGGCCTCGCTCTTGAGGTCGAGGCGGATCGAGCGCTTGCCGCGGTTGAGCGAGAGGTACAGCGAGGAACGGGTGCCGAGCGCCTGCTGCTCCTCGCCGCCGTAGTAGGGCGGCGCCCAGCGGATGTAGTCGCCCATGCCGGTGTCCTCGACCTTCAGCACCTCGGCGCCGAGGTCGGCCAGCAGCAGCGAGCAGAAGCCCCCCGGCAGGAGCCTGGTCAGGTCGAGGACCTTGACGTCGCCGAGCGGGAGCTCGCCGTTCACTGGGGCTCGACCCCGATCGGGAACTCGACCGAGTTGGAGATGAAGCGCTTGCCGTCGAGCACTCCGTCGGCGTCATCCTCGTAGGAGGCGACCTCGAATCCCTTTTTCCTCGCCAGGGCCAGGAACCAGAGCATGTGACAGCTGGAGAGGGCGCCGATCAGCAGCGCCTCTGGGTTCGACTTCGAGTCGTCCCCGCCGAGCTCGAGCGCCGAGGAGCTGGGCAGCGACTGGCCGCCGAGCAGGACCTCGTGGGCGCGGAGGTCCTCTCCCTCGCCACCGTCCCAGGCGACGCCCGCGCGGTGGATCGAGGCCGTCATCGGCTCAGACCTCGGCTCGCTTCGGAATCCCCAGCAGCTCCCGCGCCTCGGCCACGCTGGCGGCACGGCGGCCGATGTCCTCGGCCATCTGCCGCGCCTTGGCGATCAGGTCGCCGTTGGAACGGCACATCTCCCCGTTCGGCAGGTAGAGGTTGTCCTCGACGCCGGCGCGGACGTTGCCGCCGAGGACGAGCGAGGAGGCGAGCAGCTTCCACTGGTCGCGGGAGATGCCGATCACCTGCCACTGGTTCGGGCCCTCCGGGCCGCCGGGGATCTGGTCCGACATCAGGGTCACGTTGCGCGGCGTCGGGCGGATGCCGCCGGTCACCCCCATCACCAGCGAGATCTGCAGCGGCGGCTCCAGCAGGCCCATGTCGATCAGCGGGTCGAGGTTGGCGACGTGGCCGGAGTCGAAGCACTCGTGCTCGGGCTTGATCCCCAGCTCCCGCATCTCGGTCAGGAACTCGACGATCGTGTCGAAGCTGTTCTCGAAGACCGCCTTGAAGACGAAGTCCTTGCGCCGTTTGGAGTACTTGGCGTAGTTCATCGAGCTCATGTTGAGGGCGGCGACGTCGGGGCGCAGCGCCCGCAGGTACTCGAGCCGCTTCTCGATCGAGATCCCGATCGCGCCGGTCGAGTAGTTGACGATGACGTCGCCGACCTCGGCCAGGATCGCCTCGGTGATCGCCTGGAAGTCCTCGATCTCGTACGAGGGCGTGCCGTCCGGTTTGCGGGCGTGGATGTGGATCTGCGAGGCGCCCTCGTCGACCGCCCGCCGCGCCTCGGCCGCGTACTCCTCCGGCGTGTAGGGGATCGCCGGGCACTGGTCGCGGTTGGCGATCACGCCGGAGATCGAGCAGCTGATGACTACGGGATCCTCGAAACGACTCATCCCTCCCCCTTCCGTGGTTCCTTTTCCACGAAATACGTGGGAATCGAACCGCGCAACCTCATACGGGCATCACCCCGTGCCGTTTCTTCGGCTTCTCGACGTGCTTGTCGCGGGCCATCCGCAGCGCCTTGGCGATCGTCGGCCGGGTCTCGCGCGGGTCGATGATGTCGTCGATCACCGCGTTGCCGGCGGCGATGTAAGGGTCGATCTGCTGGCGAACGGCGTTCAGCATCGCCTCGCGGGTGGCCTCAGGGTCGTCGGAGGCCTCGATCGCCGAGCGGCCGATGATTTCGACCGCGCCCTCGGCGCCCATCACCGAGATCTCCGCTCCCGGCCAGGCGACGATCAGGTCCGGCTCATAGGCCTTGCCGCACATCACGTAGTAGCCGGCGCCGTAGGCCTTGCGCACGATCACCGTCACCTTCGGCACCGTGGCGCGGCTGACCGCGTAGAGCATCTTCGCCCCGTGGCGGATGATCCCGGCGTGCTCGACCTTCGAGCCGACCATGAAGCCCGGCACGTCCTGGAGGAAGACGAGGGGGACGTTGAAGGCGTCGCAGAGGTTGATGAAGCGCGCCGCCTTGTCGGCCGAGTCGTTGTCGAGGATGCCGGCCAGCTGCTTGGGCTGGTTGGCGACGATCCCGACCGGCTGGCCGCCGAAGCGGGCGAAGCAGGTGATCAGGGTCTTGGCGAACTTCGGCTTCAGGTCGAACCACTCGCCGTCGTCGACGATCTCGCGGATCACGTCGTACATGTCGTAGGGCTGGCGCGAGGAGTCGGGGACGATCTCCAGCAGCTTGTCCGACATCCGCTCGATCGGGTCGGCGGTCTCGGCGATGGGCGGCTTGTGCTCGCAGTCGGAGGGGAAGTAGGAGAGGTACTTCTTGACGGCCTCGATGCACTCCGCGTCGTCCTTCACCTCGAGGTCCCCCACCCCCGACTTGCGGCAGTGGACCTTGGCGCCACCGAGGTCCTCCATCGAGATCTCCTCGCCGGTCACGGCTTTGACCAAGTGGGGACCGGCCAGGGCCATCGCTCCCTGTCCGGAGACCATCGGCACGAAGTCCGAGAGCGCTGGGATGTAGGCGGTGCCGGCCGCACAGGGGCCCATCATCGCCGCCACCATCGGGATCACGCCCGACATCTCGACCTCCTCGCGGAAGAGGTGGCCGGAGCCGGCGAAGAGCGACCCGGCCGCCTCCTGGATGCGCGCCCCGGCCGAGTCGAGCAGCCAGACGAACGGCATCCGCTTCGAGAGCGCCATCTCGCGCAGGCGGGTCACCTTGAGCTCGCCGGTCATCCCCATCGAGCCGGCCATCACCGTGAAGTCGTAGGCGGCGATGCAGGTGGGGCGGCCGTCGACGTCGCCCCAACCGGTGATGACGCCGTCGGCGGGCGCCTCGACCCCGTCCATCGCCCGCTGGGCGAAGTGCGGGCGGCCGTGGATGCCGAGCTCGACGAAGGTCCCCTCGTCGACCAGCAGGTCGAGCCGCTCGCGCGCGGTCAGCTTGCCGCGCTCGTGCTGCTTGGCGATCTTCTCCTCGCCGCCGCCCAGGCGCGCCTTCTCACGACGCTGGTGCAGCTGTTCGTTCAGCTCCGCCAGCGGGGCGGTGCCCGGAAGCAGGTTCTTCGACTCTTGCTCGGTGCTGGCCACTAACGCCCCTTCCACTGCGGGTCGCGCTTCTCGAAGAACGCGGTGACGCCCTCGACGATGTCCTCGGTGCTGAAGGTGAGCGAGAGCTGCGAGCGCAGGAACTCGAGCGCGTCGTCGAGCGCCATGTCCTGCTGGCGATACATCGCGTCGTGGCCGAGGCGCATCAGCACCGGGCTCTTGGAGGCCAGCTTGCCCGCCCACTCGGCGACGGCGGCGTCGAACTCGCCCGCGGGGACGACCTTGTTGGCCAACCCGTACTCGACCGCCTGCTCGGCGCTGAGCCGCTCGCCCAGCAGCATCATCTCGTTGACCTTCTTGCGCGGAACGTTGCGGTAGATGATCGACATGATCATGTAGGGGAAGGCGCCGACGTTGATCTCCGGCGTGCCGAAGGTCGCCCCCTGCTTGGCGATCACCAGGTCGCAGGAGAGGGCCAGTCCCATCCCTCCCGCCAGCACGTGGCCGTTGGCGGCGCAGAGCGAGGGCTTGCCGAGCCGCGGCATCAAGCGGAAAAATTCAAGGAAAAGATCAGAAGCAAAATGTTTTGAAACGAGGGGGACATCGGCAGCGAAGCCGCCGAGATCCGCTCCGGCGCAAAAAACCTTCTCGCCAGCGCCCGTCAGCACGACAGCACGAACGTCGTCGGACGCTTTCGCCTCCTTCATCGCCTCTACCAGCTCGACCAGCATCTGCCCCGAGAGCATGTTGCGCTTCTCCGGGTTGTTCAGCGTCACCGTGGCGACGCCCTCGGCGACCTCGTAGGCGACCAGCTCATAGCTCCCCTGGCTCATCGCGGGCAACCATAGCCGAACGGCGCTAAAAGTAGGAAGTGCTACTGTCCACCACCGCAAGACGTGTCTGAGCAAACCCGCCATATGTGGCAGGTCAACTCAGACACCCCCGGCGGCAAGGCCGCCGATCGGAACTTCGAGCGAGGAGATAGACCAGTGGCGACCGCGACGACCAACGGCTCCAGCGTCATCAAGCCCGACCACGCTGCCGAGCGCAAGCACATGATCTTCACGCAGGAGCACGAAGACCTGCGCGAGTCGATGCAGGCCTGGGTGCAGAAGGAGCTGTGGCCGCATCGCAACGAGTGGGAGGAGAGCACCTGGCCCAATGAGGTGCTGAAGCGGGCCGGAGAGCTCGGCTTCCTCGGCCTCTGCTTCCCGGAGGAGTACGGCGGCCAGGGCGGCGACTACTACTACTCGCTGGTTCGCGCCGAGTGCATGAGCTATTCGGGCTCAGGCGGGCTCAACATGGGCTTCGTCGTCCACACCGACATGGTGCTGCCGCCGATCGAGCTGCTCGGCAGCGAGGAGCTGAAGCAGCGCTACATGCCGGCGGCGATCCGGGGCGAGAAGATCGGCGCCCTCGGCATCACCGAGCCGGAGGCCGGCTCCGACGTCTCCGCGATCCGCACCAAGGCGATCCGCGACGGCGACGAATTCGTCGTCAACGGCTCGAAGACGTTCATCACCAACGGCGCCCGCGCCGACTTCATCGTCCTCGTCGTCAAGACCGATCCCGACAAAGCCCACGAGGGGATCAGCCTGCTGGTCGTCGACCTGCGCGACGAGAACGGCGAGACCGTGCCCGGCTTCAGCGTCTCCCGCAAGCTCGAGAAGATGGGCATGCACGCCTCCGACACGGCCGAACTCAGCTTCGAGGACGTGCGCGTCCCGGTCGGGAACCTGCTCGGCGAGGAGGGCAAAGGCTTCTACCACATCTCCTGGGAGCTGCAGAGCGAGCGGATGGTCGCCTGCGCCGGCGCGGTCGCCGGGGCGCAGCGGATGTTCGAGCGCACCCTAGAGTACGCCAAGGACCGCAAGGCCTTCGGTCGCCCGATCGGCAACTTCCAGGTGATCCGCCACAAGTTCGCCGAGATGGCGACCAAGATCGAGGCGGCGAGGCAGTTCACCTACGCGACCGCTTGGCGCTACGCCAACGGCGAGTACCCGGTGCGCGAGATCTCCCAGGCCAAGCTCTACACCTCCCGCATTGCCTGCGAGGTCGCCGACGAGTGCATCCAGATCCACGGCGGCTACGGCTACATGAAGGAGTACGAGATCGAGCGCGCCTACCGCGACGTCCGTCTCAACCGGATCGGCGCCGGCACCGACGAGATCATGCTCGAGGTGATCGGGCGCAGCTACGGGGTGTGACCCGTCGCTAGGACCGCGACGATGAGCGCGACGTCAGCGAGAAGGAGCGTCGCCACGAGCCACTTGCCTCGTCGACGAAACATCTCGCTGTCGTTGATGCCTTCCTCAAACCATCGGCGGAGCATGCCTCGATGCTAACCCTGCATTTCTCTGCACCGGTGGGGCAATGACCGTCATCAAGGACAGCGGCGCGCGGGCCACCCTCCCACCCTTCGGCGAGGAGCACGAGGAGCTGCGGGAGACGGTCCGGCGCTTCGTCGCCAAGGAGATCGCGCCCAACGTCGACGAGTGGGAGGCGGCGCGGGAATTCCCCCGCGAGCTCTACCCGCGCTGTGCCGAGCTCGGCTTCCTCGGCCTCAAGTTCCCGGAGGAGTACGGCGGCCAGGGGGGCACCCACCTGCACGACGCGATCTGGGTCGAGGAGCTGGCCCGCTCCGGCGGCTCCGGCGGCGTCGCCGCCGGGCTCAACGCCCACACCTCGATCGCGATGCCGCCGATCTTCAACTTCGGCACCGAAGAGCAGAAGCAGCGCTGGCTGGTGCCGGGGATCGCCGGCGAGAAGATCGGCGCCCTCGGCATCACCGAGCCCGGCGCCGGCTCCGACGTCGCCGGCATCACCACCAAGGCGGAGCGGGTCGACGGCGGCTACATCGTCAACGGCGCCAAGACCTTCATCACCAACGGCGTTCGCGCCGACTTCCTCGTCTGCGCCTGCAAGACGACCCAGGAGGGTGGCCACCACGGCATCTCCTTCCTCGTCCTCGAGCGCGAGATGCCCGGCTACGAGGTGGCGCAGAAGCTGGAGAAGCTTGGTTGGCACTCCTCAGACACGGGAGAGCTGGCCTTCACCGACGTCGAGGTGCCGGCGGAGAACCTGCTGGGGGAGGAGAACGGGGGCTTCAAACTGATCATGGCCAACTTCGCCTGGGAGCGGCTGCTGATGTCGATCGGCGCCGTCGGCGCGATGCAGCGGCTGATCGAGATCACGATCAGCTACGCCCTTGAGCGCCGCGCCTTCGGCCGCCCGATCGGAAACTTCCAGGTCATCCGCCACAAGATCGCCGAGATGGGCACCCAGGCCGAAGTCGCCAAAGCCATCACCTACAACGCCCTGCGCCTCTTCCACGAGGGCCGGAACTGCCTCCAGGAGGTGACGATGGCCAAGCTCGTCACCCAGCGCGGCGTGCTCGAGATCGCCGACGAGTGCCTGCAGATCCACGGCGGCTACGGCTACATGCGCGAGTACGGCATCGAGCGCGCCGTCCGCGACGCCCGCCTCGGCCCGATCGGCGGCGGCACCGACGAGATCATGAAAGAGATCCTCGGCAAGCAGCTGGGGCTGTAGGGGGCCCGGGCGAGGGCTAACGTCTGGGGCCGGCGTCGCAGGTTTGTGACTTGCCCCAGCCGGGGCCGCCGTCGCAATAGTCGTGGCCGCGGCCGCCGTAGAGGCGGTCGGGCTGGGCACCGCCGTAGAGGCGATCGTTGCCGTCTTCCCCGTGGCAGCCGTCCTGGCCGGGGCCCATGATGCAGATGTCGTTGCCGGGGCCGCCCCAGCAACCGTCGCTGCCGCCGCCGTGCCGGCAGTAGTCGTCACCACCACCACCGACGCAGTCGCTATTGCGAGAGCCGGTGATACAGACATCATCGCCGCCGCGGCCGATGCAGCGATTCCGCACCGTGCCTTCCGGGTAGCAGATGTCCTTCTCGGCGTTGCCGATGAATTTGTCCTGGCCAGACCCGAGGTGGACGGTCGCGGGGAACGGCATACGGTCGAGGATCTCAACCATGTCGCCCTGCGGGCCCATGTTCAGCTCGATCGCGCTGGCGCCTCTCATTGGGCACACGGCGACCATGCGCCCGCGGGTGAAGTGGCACCCCTGGGGCTGCGCGTGGGCCATCAGCCCCGTAACGACGATGCGGGAGCCTTGGGCTCTCACCTGCAGGTGAGAGCCCGAAGCGGCGCCGTGAACGACGATGCGCTGGGTGGTAGACGCCGCGCTGGGGAGCGCTAACAGAGCGATTGCCGCCAGCGCAATGATTAGCAGCCTGTGAGTTTTGTGAGGGCGACGCAAAATCAACGGCGCATCCTAGAGATCTGAGGCGACGGCCACCTTAAGGCCGGTTAAAAATCTCAATCCAACCCTGGGCTCTAGATACAGGCCGCCGCGGACAGCAAAGGATCGGCCCGGCATAGGATCGAAGCGCATGATCTACCTACTCCGGCACGGCGATGCCGAGGACGGCGACGGGGACGACGCGGCACGTCGGCTGACCGCAAAGGGGGAGCGCCAAGCGCGGGCCGCGGGCCGCGCACTGGTGGCTCGGGAAGCTGCGATCGACGCCTGCCTCACCAGCCCCAGGGTGCGGGCGGCGGAGACGGCGCGGCTCGCCTGCCAACCGCTCGGGATCGAGCCGGAGGCCGCTGATGAGCTGCGCGGCGGTGGTTTCGACGCGCTCGCTCTCACCGCCGGCCGCGGCGGCGTGCTCATGGTCGGCCACGAGCCCGACCTCTCATCCGAGGTCGCCCGGCTCACCGGCGCCAAGGCCAAGCTGCGCAAGGGCGGCCTGGCGATCGTCGACGGCTCGACTCTGGTCGCGTTGCTGAGGCCGGCCGATCTCGCCGCGATCGCCCGCTAACTTCAGGCGCACAACGAGCGGAGGAGGCACCGATGCTGTCGTGGCTGGCCAAGAAGATGATCGCCCGCAACATGGCGCGAGCGAGCGCCGGTGACATAAGGCCGACGCTGAAGATGGATGCCGAGGACGTGAGGTTCCGCTTTCCCGGCGACAGCTCCTGGGGGACGGAGCTGCAGGGGAAGGAGCAGCTGGAGCCGTGGCTGCAGCGCTTCGCCGACACCGGGCTCCAGATCAGCCCCGACGAGGTGATCCTCAAGGGCTTCCCCTGGAAGCAGACGATCTGCATCCGCGGGACCGACCACCTCGACACGCCCGCGGGCGAGCGGGTCTACGAGAACCGCTACGTCATCTGGGGCCACATCTCCTGGGGACTGCTGCGCGACTACGAGGTCTACGAGGACACGCAGAAGAGCAAGGCGCTGGACGACTACCTGGCCAGCGTCGGCAAGCTCTGACGCTCAGTTGGATCGGCGGCCGGCGCGGGTCTAAGATCGAACGATCGGCCCCGCGCCGGGCTTCCCGGCCGGGAAAGCCCTGACGAGAGGAGAGCCAGATGCTCTGCGCACTGACGGTCCGCAAGCTGAAACCGGGCGCGATGGAGGATTTCAAACGCGCCTTCGTCCCCCCGGAGGACATGGAGCCGCCGCCGGGCTGGAAGCGCTTCTACGCCCTTCGCAGCGTCGAGGACGAGAACGAGATCATCACCTTCGGCTTCTTCGAGGGCACCCTGGAGGAAATGCGCGCCAACCAGAGCGACAACGAGTACGACCAGCGCCGCGCCAGCGCCGACGAGTTCGTCGAATCGGTTGGCACCGACGGCGTCTTCGAGGTGGTCGAGGAGCGCTCGATGGAGTAGCCGTTACGTCAGCAGCGTGACGACGCCGCGGACGACCAGCAGAGCGCCGATGGTGGCGGCGAGGATCGTCCCCGCCCGGCGCCCATTGCGGCCGAGCCAGGCGCGGAAGCGCGTCACCCTGTCCTGAGTCTTCTCCGGCGCGAACGCGTAACCCAGCAGCGGCACCTCCAGCAACAGCTGCTGGATCAGGCAGAAGCCAACCACCAGGAGCACGGTCGGCGCCGCGCCGGCGTCGAGATCGGCCATCCGGTCGAGCGCGGTCAGGTAGGAGACGCCGGGGAGGGTGAGCACGACGGCGACGGCGAAGGTGACGCGGGCCGACCCCTTCGACAGCATCCGCTCGGGCCAGGGCTCCTTCGCTTCTTCGGTCGCCTGCTTCGCCTGTTTCTTGCGCTGGCGCCGCCGCTGCAGCGGCCCGTCACGCCCAGTCCCCAGCACGAAGGCGACCAGCAGCGCCAGCATGCCGACGACGATGTCCTCCCCCGGGCCGAGGGTGTTCTTGGCGGTGTCGACGCTCCCCGACCCGTTCAGCGAGAAGACGATCAGCAAGCCGAGCGTGATGCTCGTCGTGTAGGCGCCGAGCAGGTAGCCGAGCATCAGCTTCTTCGGGTTCGGCAGCAGCATCATCACCGTCACCGCGGCCAGCAGCGACGGCGTGAGCATCGCGACCAGCGAGAGCAGGAAAATGCTGGCCAGGTCGCTCACGCGGCCATTCTTACTGGAACTCTGGGACCGGACGAGACTCGCCGAGGACAGCTGCGTCGAGGACTCGCCCGGCTGGGGCGGCGTGACGCCGGCGCTCAATCTCGGTTCGCCGGCCGAGGTCGACGCCGCGATCGAGGAGGCGCGAGCGGCCGGGGCGACGATCGGCCGCGAGCCGGCCGAGACCTTCTGGGGCGGCTACAGCGGCGTCTTCATCGACCCCGACGGCCACCCCTGGGAGGTCGCCCACAACCCGCACTGGCGCTTGACCGAGGACGGCGGCATCCGCCTCAACTGAGGCCCCGCCGCCCTGCCCGGCTAGGCGGGGAAGTCGTCGGGCAGGAGCCGGAAGGGGCGACCGCCGGGGCCGCGCATGGTGCGGAAGTGGCGATGGTCGAAAGTGAGGACATCGGGAGTGGAGTGCTTCTCCGCCAAGACGACAATCGACGCGTCGGCCAAACCCACTCGAAGATCCGCATAGCGATTCATCACGTCGACGGCTGCCTCCACGTCGTGTCTGCCGAATTCGGCCAACTCGTAGGAGCCGTCGACCACCTGTGCCAACAGGGCGAGTTGCCGTTCTTGCCCAAGCCGTTCGACCAACATGTAGTCGAGCTCGGCAAGGACGAAAGGAGAGAGCAAAAAGGGTCCATCGAGGGCATCGACGACCCCCAGCACATCCTCATGCCGACTGCCGCTGGGACTGGCAAGTTGCAGTACCGCGCTGGTGTCGACCAGGATCAATCCTCACCGAACCCTTCGAGCGCCTCCTCGATCCGATCGGGATCGTCGAGGACTGGATCGTTAAACGCGAGAAGCGGCCGAGGCTTGCGAGAGCCAGGGCGATGCGACTCGAGCATCTGGTCCACGCCTTCGCGGATCAGGTCCGACTCGGTGCGGGTCATCCGAGCGGAAAGGAGCTCGAGCTCCTGCTTCTGACCGTCGGTTAGATAGATGGTCGTTCGCTTCACGCCATACATAGTGCCATATACCAAGGACGCCTCCATGGCTCGCTAAGGGCTTGGGGCGGCAGAGCTCTCCCCCCTTCCCTGAAAACTGGCCGGCTGACCAGGATTGTGCCGTTCCCTGTAGCCTCCGGCGCCGACTTCACGAACCAAAAGGAGACGCAGACTGATGGGACTTCTCGATGGGAAAGCGGCGATCGTCACCGGGTCGGCGCGGGGGATCGGACGGGCGACCGCGGAGCTGTTCGTGGCCGAGGGCGCCAAGGTCCTGATCAACGACCTCGATGCCGACGTCGCCGAGCAGACGGCCGGGGAGATCGACGGCGAGACCGCGGTCTACGCCGGGGATCTGACCAAGGAGGGCGCCGCCGACGAGCTCGTCGCCGCCGCCGTCGACGCCTTCGGCGCGGTCGACATCGCCGTCAACAACGCCGGCTACACCTGGGACGGCGTCGCCCACCGCATGAGCGACGAGCAGTTCCAGGCGATGCTCGACATCCACACGGTCGTCCCCTTCCGCGTCGCCCGGGCGCTGGCCCCGCACTGGCGCGAGGCGGCCAAGGCAGAGCGCGGCGAAGACAAAGAGGTCTTCCGCAAGCTGATCAACGTCTCCTCGACCTCCGGCACGATGGGCAACGCCGGCCAGGTCAACTACTCGGCCGCCAAGGCCGGCGTCGTCGGCCTGACCAAAACCCTCGCCAAGGAGTGGGGCCAGTTCAAGATCAACGTCAACGCCGTCGCCTTCGGCTTCGTCGACACGCGCCTCACCGCGGCCAAGGAGGAGGGTGGCGAGATGACCTCGCCGACCGGCGAGAAGATCGAGCTCGGCATCCCCGAGCAGATGCGGGCGATGGCCTCGGCGATCATCCCGATCGGCCGCCCGGCCTCTCCACAGGAGGCCTCCGGCCCGGTTCTCTTCCTGGCCTCGCCGCTGGCCAACTACATGCACGGCCAGGTCATCAACGTGACCGGCGGCATGTTCGGCGGGATGTACACCTGAGATGAGCGCGGAAGCGGAAGGGGGCAGGCGGACGCCCCGCTACCTCGACGTAGCGGACAAGATCTGGCCTGCCACCCGCCGCTTCATGGGCATCCACACGCTCCTCTACCAGCGGACGGGTGGGCGCATCGGCCACACGATCCCCGGGGTGCCGGGCAAGATGCTCTTGCTCGACCATGTCGGGGCCAAGAGCGGCACCAAGCGCACCTCCCCCCTGCTCTATGTAAGGGACGGCGAGGACCTCGTCATCGTCGCCTCCAAAGGCGGCTTCCCGAAAAACCCGGCCTGGTACCACAACCTGATCGCCAATCCCGACACCACGGTGCAGGTCGGCTCCCACCACTTACCGGTCCACGCCCGGGTCGCCAAGCCAGAGGAGCGCGACCGGCTCTGGAAACTGGCGGTCGCGGGCTATCACGGCTATGACGACTACGCCGCCCGCAGCAAGGGCCGCGAGATCCCGCTGGTCGTGCTCGAGCCGCGCTAGCTCTTCGGGCGGCGTTCCTCGGCGACGGGGTCGCCGGTCGCGGTGACGATCGCCTCGGGGGGCCAGGGGCCGGCCCAGTTGTCGCGGGCGCCGTCGATCGTGATCGTCGTGCCGGAGAAGAAGTCGCCGGCGGGCGAGGCCAGGTAGGCGACCAGCCAGGCCATCTCCTCCGGCCGCCCGGCACGGCCGATCGGGATCGAGCGCTCGAGGTTGTCGACGACGACCTGCGGATACTTGGTCAGCAGCGTCTCGGTCGCGAACTGGCCGGCCGCGAGCGCGCAGGTCTTGATCCCGAAGCGGGCCCACTCGATCGCCAGCGTCCGCATCATGTTCTCGACCGCGGCGCGGGCGGCGCCGGAGTGGACCATCCCCGGCATCCCGTTGTGGGGCGAGAGGGTGACGCTCAGCACCTTGCCCCCGCCCTGCGGGATGAAGGCCTTGGTGGCGGCGGCGTGGGTCATCAGCCAGGTTCCCTGGACGTTGAGGTCGATCACGGTGCGGAAGCCCTTCGGACTGATCGCCTCGGCCGGGCTGAGGAACTGGCCGCCGGCGTTGTTGACGAGGACGTCGAGGCGGCCGTGCCGCTCCAGCAGGCCGTCGAAGAAGCGCCCGACCGGCTCCTCCTCGCGGATGTCGAGGATCTCGTGCTCGAAGGAGCCCGGTAGGTCGGCGGCCTGCTCAGCGGTCTCCGCCAGCGGCTCCTCGCGCCTGCCACAGGCGACGACCGTGGCGCCGAGGCGGGCCAGCTCCAGCGCCGTCTCCCGGCCCAAGCCGCTGCCTGCGCCGGAGACGACACAGACCCGACCGGCCAATAGGTCGTCCCGAAACACCTGCGAATGCGAGCTTTCAGCCATCGACGGGCAAGCCTATAGGCGACCAGTTCGGCGGTAATGTCACTCGCGATGAAGGTCCAGGTGGAGGCAAAGCCTTTGCACGAGCCGCTTGCCGGAGGAACGCCCGGGGCGACCGTCGCCGTCGAACCGCTGATTGCCGGCCACGTCGACTTCCCGCTGGCGATGATGGTCAATCCGGGCGGACGCTTCGTCACCCTGAGGCTGCTGAAGGCGTTGCTCGGCAGCGCGCCGCCGAACGTGGTGCCGGTCCCGGCCTTCCTGATTCGCCATCCGAGCGCGGGCGCGATCCTGGTCGACACCGGGCTGCATCCCTCGATCGCCACCGACGGCAAGGAGAATTTCGGCTGGCTCGGCAACCGCACGGGCAAGCCGACGCTGGACCCCGGCGAAGACGTGCCTGCACAGCTGCGCAAGCGCGGCCTCGATCCAGGAGAGATCCCGGTCGTGGTGATGACCCACCTGCACCTCGACCACAGCTCCGCCATCTCGGAGTTCCCGCAGTCGACCTTCGTCGTCAGCGAGAGCGAGTGGGAGGCGGCCGCCGTCGGCCCCAAACCCACCCTGAACGGCTACCGCCGCCAGCACTTCGACTACGCCTTCGACTACCGCACGATCGACTTCGACCGCGCCAACATCGACTCCTACGCCAGCTTCGGCCGCACCTTCGACCTCTTCGGCGACGGCTCGGTCCGCCTCGCCTTCACCCCCGGTCACAGCGCCGGCCATATGTCGGTGATCGCCCGCCTCGCGCAACGCGACTTCGTCATCGGCGGCGACGCCACGTACATGCAGGCCCAGTTGAGCGGGGACGCGCCAATGCCCCCGCGCCCCTTCGACGCCCACAACCTCCGCCGCTCGCTGCAGGAGCTGCGGCTGTTCCACGGTCAGTTCCCGGACGCGACGATCACGCCGGGGCACGATCCGGATTTCTACTCCCGGATCGACGCTCGCTACGAGTAGCGAGCCCCTCGTACATCTCCCGCACCCGCTCGAAGACCTCGGTCGCCACCTCGAGCTGACGCTCGCGGCTGGGCGCCTGCTCCGTCGCGAAGCTGATCGGCTCGCCGAACTGGACCGTGACCTTGGGGAAGCGCAGCCGCTTCCAACCGCGGACTCCGGCCGAGCCATGGATCGCCACCGGAACGACGGGGGTGCCCGATTCCAGCGCGATCCGGCCGATCCCCGGTTTCGGCTTCCCCATCCGATCGGAGCGAGAACGACCGCCCTCGGCGTAGACCAGCAGCATCTCGTCCTGGCGCAGGATCTCGCGAGCGGTCTCGATCGCCTCCTCGTCGTGATGCCCGCGGCGGACCGGGAAGACACCGCCGTGCTTGTAGACGTAGGTCAGTACCGGCGGTCCGAACATCTGCGATTTCGCCATGAAGCGGATCTTCCGCCGCAGGTAGACGCCGACGAAGAAGTGGTCCATCTGGCTGAAGTGGTTGGGGGCGAGGATCAACGCCCCCTCGCGCGGCACGTTCTCGAGGCCGATCTTGCGCACCCGGTAGATCAGCAGCGTCGGCAGGGTGAGGACGATGCGGCCGAGCGTGTAGGTCCAGCCGACCCCCTTGCGCGCGGCCTCGTGGAACTGCATGAAGTACTCCGCCGGGCGCGGATCCTTGTATGTCTGTGGGTTCATCTCGACCATGACGAGACGGCGGCATCGAGGAGCCGCCATCCTTGCCTACCCTCGGCCAGGATCAGGGTTACGCCGACGTTTTGACGAGTTGTCCCCCCTATAGGTGGGACAACTCGTCAACTCTTTCCGGCCGCGCCCAGCCGCGGGATCGCTCCAGCGCCCGCCGCCACTGCGACAGCAGCGAGGCGCGCTCGTCGGCGCTCATGCGCGGCTCGTAGCGGGCGGCCTGACGCCACATCTCCCCCACCTGCTCGGGGCTCCAGAAGCCGGTCGCGATCCCCGCCAGGTAGGCGGCGCCGAGCGCGGTCGTCTCGGCGATCTCCGGCACCACGACCGGAGCGCCGAGCACGTCGGCCTGGAACTGCATCAGCCAGCGGTTGGCGACGGCGCCGCCGTCGGCCTTGAGCACCTCGAGCGGCTCGCCGCAAGCGGCCTCCTGCGAGCGCACCGCGTCGACCGTCTGGAAGGCGATCGCCTCCAGCGCCGCCCGCGCCAGGTGGGCGCGGGTGCTGCCGCGGGTGAGCCCGACGATCGTGCCGCGCGCGTAGGGATCCCAGTGCGGCGAGCCGAGCCCGGTCAGGGCCGGGACGAAGTAGACGCCGTCGTTGGAGCCGAGCGAGGCGGCGAGCGCCTCGGTCTCCCCCGCCTCGTCGACGATCCCGAGCCCGTCGCGCAACCACTGCACCGCGGCGCCGGTGACGAAGATCGAGGCCTCCAGCGCATAGGCGATCTCGTCCTCGAGCCCCCAGGCAACGGTGGCGAGGAGGCCGGCGGGCGGGCGGGGCGCCCCCTCCCCGGTGTTGAGGAGGACGAAGCTGCCGGTGCCGTAGGTGTTCTTGGCCATCCCGGGCCGATGACAGGCCTGGCCGAACAGGGCGGCCTGCTGGTCGCCGGCGATCCCGGCCACGGGAACCTCACCGCCGAACTCGCTCGTGGTGCCGTAGATATGGGAGGAGGGCAGCGGCTCGGGTAACCGCGCGGGGTCGACCCCGAGCAGGTCGCAGAGCTCCGGGTCCCAGGCGAGGCGGCGGATGTCGAACAGCATCGTCCGCGAGGCGTTGGAGTAGTCGGTGACATGGCGCCCGGTCAGCTTGAAGAGCAGCCAGGAGTCGATCGTGCCGAAGACCGCCCGCTCGGCCCCCTCGGCGTTGCGCGCCAGCCACTCGATCTTGGTCGCGGAGAAGTAGGGGTCGATCGTCAGCCCCGTGCGCTCCCGTACCAGCGCCTCCTGCCCGGCCGCCCGCAGCTCGTCGCAGCGCTCGGCCGTGCGCCGGTCCTGCCAGACCAGGGCGCGATGAACGGGCTCGCCGGTCGCCGGGTCCCAGGCGACCACGGTCTCGCGCTGGTTGGTGATCCCGATCCCGTCGAGCTCGGCGCCGTCGGTGCCGGCGGCGGCAATCGCCTCGGCGGCGACCCGGCGCGTCACCTCCCAGATTTCGCTCGCGTCGTGCTCGACCCAGCCCGGCCGCGGGAAGTGCTGCTCGAACTCGGAGTAGGCGCGGCCGGCGATCCGCCCCCCACCGTCGAACACCAGGCAGGTCGTGCCGGTCGTCCCCTGGTCGATGGCGAGGATCACGCCACCGCTCAGATGCCGCGAACCTTGCAGCTGCGGGTCAGGGTCGAGGAGAGCGTGCGGCCGTCGGCGAAGACCATCGAGGCGTGGGCGAAGGGGAAGGTGGCGCCGGGGAAGCCGGTGGGGGCATCGCAGGCCGCGCTCAGATAGCTGCGCCGCTGGCCGCGGTAGGTGAAATCGCGGTGCAGGCTGAGACTGATGCGTTCAAGGTAGCCCCAACGGTTGAGGCTCTCCGGCAGGGCGCCGGTGAGGATCGTCCCGTAGGTGCCCTCGCTTTCGCGGATGTGGAAGACGACGACGCGGGTGATCGGTGCCGGCTTCGGTCCGTAGACGTGGGCGAGGATCGCGCGCTTGCCGCCGACGACGGCGTTGAAGGCAAGGATGCGACCGCGCGAGGGGAACTCGGCCTGTTCGGGGAAAGCCACTTCCGCGTCGAAGCTGCCGTGGCCGACGATTGCCGGCCCGCAGCGGGCGAGCGCTTCCCTGGTCGAGGAGGGTTCGATCTGGCTCCGGCGGCAGACTGGCAGGCCGTGGGAGTCGAGGAGGCCGCCCTGGTTGATCGAGATCGAGATCCGGCGCAGCGCCGGCGGTCGCGCCCCCGAAAGGGTCTTGATAGTCCCGGCGACGCTGACCGAGATCGGAGCCCGCGAGTCGCGCGGCAGCACGTTGGGCGCGATCCCGCCGCTGAACCTGACGAAGAGGTCGCCGCGCGCGGTCAGCTCGGCGTGGGCGAGCGAGGCGCCGATGGCAAAGGTCGCGATCGCGATCGCGAGTGCCCCCAGCTTCTTCGGCCTGCCCTTCATCCCCAACCCAGGCTAGCGCCGCGGAGCTACGGGGTGGCTTCGGCAATGCCAAGCGAACTACTCTTTATCACCGCCCGGTACGGCGCGACACATAGACACGAGCGAAGTCGCGCAGCTGGGCGCCTCGGTGGCGGAAGCCACCGAGGGTGCGCCCGGTCGCCCGGTGCTCGAGGTCGAGCTCGTACTCGCGCAGGCGGTAGCCGGCGCGGATCGCGTCGACCGTGATCCCGATCTCCACGCCGAAGCCGGGGGCGAAGGGCAGGGCCGCCCGCAGCGCCTCGACCGAAAGCGCACGCTGGCCGGAGATCGGCGCCTCGGTCTCGACCCCGCAGAGCCGCCGGATCGCCCAGCGGGCGAAGCCGAGGGCGAGGCCGAAGCCGCCGCCGACCCGGCGCGAGAAGGCGGCGACGGCGAGGTCGCACTCACCGCGCTCGACCGCCTCGACCAGCGGCGCCAGACGAGCTGCCGAGGCGCCGAGGTCGCCGTCGCAGAGCAGGACCAGCCGCGGCGCCGGCTCGCTGCTCAGCGCCGCCTCCGCCGCCGCGGCCACGTTCGCGCCCTTGCCGTGCGGCCGACCCCGGCTGACCACCTGGGCGCCGGCGGCCATCGCCACCTCGGCCGTGCCGTCGGTGGAGGCGTCGTCGGCGACCCAGATCGCGGCCGCGGGGAATACCGCACGCAGGGCGGCCACGGTCTCCCCCACCCGATCCGCCTCGTTGCGGGCGGCGACGACGATCGCCAGCGCACCATCCCCCGCCTTCTCGATCGGCCTCATAGGCCGCATTCTCGCCGGAGTGTCCGGACCCGGTCCCGGGAAGCGGCACAGGCCCAACCTGTAACAAGACTGAGCCAACATAGAAACACCCGCAAAAGTGGCTCTGACGTACGCCCTGGGCCGCGTGACCTAACGAGGGAGCCGCGCCCGCGGCTATTGTCCCCGCGCATGCCAGACATCGAGGCTCACATCACCGGCAACGTGTGGAAAATCGAGGTCGCGGTCGGCGACGAGGTCTCCGACGGCGACACCGTCGCGATCCTCGAGTCGATGAAGATGGAGATCCCGGTCGAGGCTGAGGACGACGGCACGGTGAAGGAGATTCGCTGCGAGGAGGGCCAGGCCGTGAGCGAAGGCGACGTCCTCGTGGTGCTGGAGTAGACCCGGTGGAGGAGCTGTTCGCGGGCGGCAAGCTCGTCCTCGACCGACCCGCCGAGGCGGTTGCACGGCTGACCATCTCCAACCCCGAGCGCCGCAACGCGCTCGACCACGAGATCCTCGACGCTCTGGCAGAGGTGCTGCCGCGGCTCGACCGCGGGATCGAGACCCGCTGCGTCCTGATTACGGGCGCGCCGCCGGTCTTCTCCGCCGGCTACGACATCGCGACGATCCCGGAGGAGACCTTCGAGCGCGACGCCGAGGCCCTCATCGCCCATCCCTTCCACGCCGCCATGGAGGCGATCGCGAATCACCCCTGGCCGACCGTGGCGGCGATCAACGGCCACTGCCTCGGCGGCGGCCTCGAGCTGGCGATCACCTGCGACCTGCGGATCTGCGCCACCGCGGCGAAGCTGGGGATGCCGCCGGCGAAGCTGGGGCTGATCTACGGCCACACCGGCCTGCGCCGCTTCCTCGACACGATCGGGCTGGCGCGGACCAAAGAGCTGTTCATGACCGGGCGCAACTACGAGGCGACACGGGCCGAACAGATCGGGCTCGTCAACGAGGTGGTCGGCGGCGAGCGGCTCGAGGCCGAGTCGGTCGAGCTGGCCGCCGAGATCGCCGCCAACGCGCCGCTCTCGGTGCGGGGCAACAAGCAGGCGATCGGCCTGCTCAACGCCTGCCCCGTCCTCAGCGAACAGCAGGAGGCAGGCCTGATCACCCTGCGCGAGTCCGGCTTCGCCTCCGAGGACTTCCGCGAGGGCATCCGCGCCTTCGGCGAGAAACGCCGGCCCAAGTGGACAGGGCGGTGAGCGCCAAGGCGCGGAAAGCGCTGGCGGCGTCCGACCCGACGATGGCGGCGCTGATCGAACGGGTCGGGAAGATCGACCTGGCGACGCGGCGGCGGCGCAGCGAGGAGCGCCCGAACGACGCCTACGGTGCCCTGCTGCGGGCGATCGTCGGCCAGCAGCTCTCGACCAAAGCGGCGCGGACGATCTACCTGCGGGTGCTCGACGTCTTCGAGGGCACCACCCCGTCGCCGGAGCAGCTGCTGGAGGCGAGCGAAGCCGACCTGCGCGGCGCCGGCCTCTCCGGCCGCAAGGTCGAGTACGTTCGCGACCTCGCCGCGCACGTGCTCAGTGGGGAACTGGAGCTGGACCGGCTCGACCAGCTCGGCGACGAGGAGGCGATCGAGGAGATCGTCGCCGTGCGCGGCCTCGGCCAGTGGACCGCCGAGATGTTCCTGATCTTCCACCTCGAGCGCCCCGACGTCCTCTCCGGCGGCGACCTCGGCATCCGCAAAGCGGTGCAGGTCGAGTATGGGCTGGAGGCGATGCCGGCGCCCGCGCGAGTGCTGGAGATCGGCGAGCCCTGGCGTCCCCACCGCAGCCTCGCCAGCCTCTATCTCTGGGAGTCGCTGGCCGCGGTTCCCGGCGGGTGAGCGGCGCAACGCACATCCCCTCCCCGGGTTCAATGCAGGACCACCCCCAACCGAAAACACTGACATGCGCCTTCGCTTCTGGATCGGGCTCACCGCAGTCCTGCTGATCGCCGCCGGCTCGGTGGCGGCGGCGGCGATCGTCCACCTCGACGACAAGGCCGACTTCGACCAGATGCAGCGCGACGAGGCGATCCGCTCGGCGCGGCAGGCGGAGGCGGTCGCGGCGCTCTCGATCGGCCAGCTCTCCAGCGCCGCCGCCTTCTTCCAGTCCCAGGGGACCTTCACCGAGCACGAGTTCGACGTCATCGCCGAGCCGCTGCTGGAGCAGGGCGCGCTGAGCGGCACCGCCTTCCTGCAGCGGGTCCCCCAGTCCCGCCGTGCCGCCTTCGAAGCCAGGCATGGCTCCCCGATCCACGAACTCCGCGGCGACGGGCCGCATCGCGCCCTGCGGCGACCGGTGTACTTCCCGATCGTCTACGCGGTCAGCAGCCGCGGCACGCTGGCGCCGGTGGGCTACGACCTCGGCGGCGACCCGAAACGAGCCCCGTTCCTGCACCGCGCCCGCGACCGCGGCGAACCGGTGGCGACGCCACCGGTTCCCCTGATCCTCGGCGGCACCGGGATCAACGTCTACCGGCCCGTCTACCGCGACGGCGCCCCGACCGAGACCGTGGAGCAGCGGCGCGCCGCCCTGACCGGCTTCGCGGTCGGGGCCTTCCGGATCGACGACCTCGCGACGGCTGCCGTCTCCACCGTCGCCGACGAGGTCGACGTGCAGCTGCGGATCGACGGCGACCGGGTCTACGGAGCGCCAGGGGAGCTCGACGACGCCGCCGCGGCGCCGATCCACATCGCCGACCGCACCTGGCTGCTGGTCGTCCGCGACCCCAACCGTCCCGACGTCAGCCTGCCGCTGCTGCTCGCCGTGGTCGGGATCTCGCTGGCGGCGCTGCTGGGGTCGCTGATCCTCGCCTGGAGCCGCAACGAACGGATGCAGGAGCTGCAGCGCCAGGCGAGCCTGGACTCGCTGACCGGGCTGAAGAACCGCCGCCGTTTCGAGGAGGACCTGGCGCTGGCGATGGCGCGGGCGCGGCGCGAGCGCACGACCGGGGCGGTCCTGATGCTCGACCTCGACCACTTCAAGCAGGTCAACGACTCCCGCGGGCATCCTGCCGGCGATCGCCTGATCGCCGAGATCGGCGGCGTCCTGCGCCGGCGCACCCGTGAAAGCGACGTGCTGGCGCGGATCGGCGGCGACGAGTTCGCCGTCGTCCTCCCCCGCTGCAGCCTCGCCGAGGCGCGCGTGGTCGCCGAGTCGATCGCCGCCGCGATCGCCGCGCACCGGTCCGCCGACCCGAATCTGGAGCCGATCACCGCCAGCGTCGGGGTGGCGATGTTCGGCGACGACCCACGCACCAGCATCGAGTCGGTGATCTCCGAAGCGGACACGGCGATGTACGCGGCCAAGGACGGCGGTCGCGACGGCGTCCGGGTCTTCGACCCGATCTCAGTCCGCGACGAGGCCCCCGGGTCGCCCTGACAGAGCCGGCCGAGCGTCCGGGCGGACGCCTAGCCTTGCGCCCAATCCACCCCCCGAAAGGGCGCGAATGCCATCGCTCATCACCTCTGACGAAGCTCTTGCCTACGGGCGCCTGACCGACCACGACGAGATCGGGGCCCTGGTCGAGCGCGCCTGGGAGGTCCGCCGCGAGAACTTCGGCGACTCGACCGACATGTGCTCGCTGGTCAACGCCAAGTCCGGCGGCTGCGCCGAGGACTGCGGCTTCTGCGCCCAGTCGCGCTACGCCGAGGCCGACACGCCGATGCACGCGATGCTGGAGCCGGAGCAGATCCTCGAACACGCGAAGGCGGCGGAGGCGGCCGGCGCCCACCGCTTCTGCATGGTCACCCAGGGCCAGGGTCTCTCCAAACGCGACTTCCAGAAGATCCTCGAAGGAACGCGGCTGGTCGCCGAGCAGACCAACCTCAAGCGCTGCGCCTCGATCGGCCACATGTCGGCCGACCGTGCCAAGGCGCTGCGCGAGGCGGGGGTGCAGCGGGTCCACCACAACGTCGAGTCCGCCCGCTCCTACTACCCCGAGGTCTCCTCCACGGTCCGCTACGAGGGGCGGCTGCGGACGATCCAGGCGGTCAAGGAGGCCGGGCTGGAGACCTGCGTCGGCGGCATCCTCAACCTCGGCGAGAACAACGAGCAGCGGGTCGAGATGGCCTTCGAGCTGACCGAGATCAACCCCACCTCGGTGCCGATCAACCTGCTCAACCCACGCGAGGGCACCAGGTTCGGCGACCGCGAGCTGATGGACGCCTGGGAGGTCGTCAAGTGGGTGGCGATCTTCCGCCTGATCATCCCCGGCGCCCTCTTCCGTCTTTGCGGAGGACGCGTCGAGAACCTCGGCGACCTGCAACCGCTGGCGGTGAGGGCGGGTCTTAACGGGGTGATGATGGGCAACTTCCTCACCACCCTCGGCGCCGAGCCCGAGGAGGACCGGGCGATGTTCGAGGAGCTGGGCCTGAACGTCGCCCGTCAGCCCGACAACGGCGCCAACCCGCGGCCCGACAACCGCTCCGGCTGGCTCGACGGCGAGACGCCGGAGACGCCGATGGAGGAGCTGATCGACCACCAGGACGAAGCCAACTTCTGGGACCCCTCGACTCAGCTGCGGGTCGTCAAGAAGTCGAAGAAGCCACCCCCCTACCCGCAGGCGGCGTGACCGACGTAGCGGAGCGGCTGCAGGAGCTCCGCGGCCGCGGGCTCCACCGCCACCTGCGCCTGGTCGACGGGCCGCAGGGACCGCAGGTGCTGCTGGGGGGACGGGCGGTCCTGTTGCTCTGCTCCAACAACTACCTCGGGCTCGCCGAGCACCCCCTGGTGCGCGAAGCGGCGGCCGAGGCCGCCATGCACTGGGGGGTCGGGGCCGGGGCGTCGCGCCTGATCTCCGGCAACATGGAGCCGCACCGGCAGCTCGAGGCGAGCCTGGCCGAGTTCAAGCGCTACGAGTCGGCGCTGCTGTTCGGCTCCGGCTACCTCGCCAACACCGGCACGATCGCCGCCCTCGCGGGCCGCGGCGAGGTTCGTCTTCTCCGACCAGCTCAACCACGCCAGCATCGTCGACGGCTGCCGCCTCTCCCGAGCCGAGACCTTCGTCTACCGCCATGGCGACCTCGATCACCTCAGCTGGGGGCTGCGTAAGGCCGCGGGCCGCGGCTCGCTGATCGTCACCGACGGCGTCTTCTCGATGGACGGCGACATCGCGCCGCTGCCCGAGCTGTTGGAGCTGGCCCGTCAGGCACGGCTGCCGGCTGATGGTCGACGAGGCCCACGCCACCGGGACGATCGGCCCGGCCGGTCGCGGCTCGGTCGCCGCCGCCGGCCTCAGCGGCGAGGTCGACGTCGTCGTCGGCACCCTCGGCAAGGCGCTCGGCTCCTACGGGGCCTACGTCTGCGCCGGCACCGAGACGATCGACTTCCTCGTCAACACCGCCCGCCCCTTCGTCTTCTCGACCGCCCCCCCACCGCCCTCGGTCGCCGCCGCCACCGCGGCCCTGGAGCTGCTCCAGTCCGAGCCCAGGCGGGTCGAGCGGCTGCAGGACAACGGCGCGGTCCTGCGCTCGGCTCTGGCTGCCGAGGGCCTGACGGCAGGGCGCTCGCAGACCCAGATCGTGCCGATCGAGGTCGGCGACGCGACGCTGACGATGAGGCTCTGCGAGCGCGTCCTCGAGCGCGGGGTCTTCGCCCAGGGCATCCGCCCGCCGACCGTTCCCGAGGGCTCCTCGCGCCTGCGCTTCACGGTGATGGCGACCCACCGCACGGACGAGCTGGAGCAGGCGGCGAGGCTGGTCGGCGCCGCCGCCCGCGAGCTGGGCGTCGGCGGGCCCCAGGCTCTCGCCGCCTGACGGCGGGACACAGTGACCGCAGCCGGGATCTTCGTCACCGGGACCGGCACCGAGGTCGGCAAGACCGTCGTCGCCGCCGCCATCGCCCGCACCCTGGCGCAGCGAAGGGCAGCGCGTCGCCGTCTTCAAGCCCGCCGTGACCGGGCTCGACGAGGATGGGGAGACCGATCACGAGCTGCTGCGGCGCGCCGCCGGCTCAACCCAGAGCGACGAGGAGATCGCCCCCTACCGCTACGGGCCACCGGCCTCGCCGCACCTGGCGGCGACGATGGCCGGCGAGGAGATCGAAGCGGAGAAGCTGCTCGCCGCGGCGCGGGCCGCGGCGAAAGACGTCGACGCGCTGGTCTGCGAGGGGGTCGGCGGCCTGCTGGTCCCTCTTGCCGGGCGACTTATTAACCCCACAGGTGAAAAAGTCGCCCCGCCCTACTTGGTGCGCGACCTTGCGGCCGACCTTGGCTACCCGGCCGCGATCGCCGCCTCCCCTGGGCTCGGCACGATCAACCACACGCTGCTGACGATCGAGGCGGCTCGGGCCGCCGGTCTCGAGGTCGCCGCGGTGGTTCTCACCCCCTGGCCCGACGAGCCGACTGAGATCGAGCGCTCCAACCGCGAGACGATCGCCTCCCTCGGCGAGGTCGAGGTCCAAGCCCTGCCGCCCCTTGACCTCTCCGACCTCGCCACCTGGCCTCCACTACGGGTGTCGATGGGCCGATAAGGCGAGTCATGGCGACCCGGCGGGGACCTCGCGGGCGGCGAGCGCCTCGCCACCCGGGTTGACCTCGGCCTCCGCCGCCTCGAGCGTGACCTGCTTGCGCTTGGCGCGGATCGTGAAGGCGGCGACGACCGCCCCGACCACCGCGACGAAGGCCGAGACCGTCATCGCCACGCTCAGCGCGTCGACGAAGTCCTGCGGGCCGGCGGTCTCGAAGCTGCCGCCGACCGAGCCCTGGAAGATCGCGCCGGTGACGGCGATGCCGAGGCTGCCGCCGACCATGCGGAACATCGAGAGCACGCCGGAGGCGATCCCGGCTTTCTGCACCGGGACCGCGTTCATCGCGGCGCTGGTCATCGGCGACATCGTCATCGCGATGCCGATGCCGAGCAGCATGAAGCCGGGCAGCAGGTCGAGGTAGCCGGAGTCGACCGCGATGCCGCTGAAGCTGAACAGCGAGGCGGCGACGACGGCGAGTCCGCCGGCGATCAGCCAGCGCGGGCCGACGCGGTCGGAGAGCCGGCCGGCGACCGGGGCGACGCTGACGATCATCAGCGTCGAGGGCAGGAACCTGACCCCGGCCTCCAGCGGCGAGTAGTGGAGGATGTTCTGCATATAGAGGGCGAGGAAGAAGAAGACGCCGAGCATCGCGAAGGAGACGATCAGCGCCACCACCACGGCGCCGACGAAGTTGCGGTCGGAGAAGAAGTGGAACTCGACCATCGGCACCTTCACCCGCAGCTCGATCGCGACGAAGGCGACGGCGCCGATCACGGCACCGACCAGCAGGGCGACGATCTCGGGCGAGCCCCAGCCCCAGGCGTTGCCCTCGACCAGGGCCAGCACCAGCGCCGTCAAGGTCGCGGTCAGCACGACGACGCCGGCGTAGTCGACCTCGCGGCCGACGCTGGTGTCGCGCGACTCGCGCACCGCGAAGAGGGCCGCGGTCACCGCCCCGATCGCGACCGGGATGTTGAGGTAGAAGATCGCCCGCCAGCTGACGTGCTCGGTGAGGAAGCCGCCGAGCACCGGCCCGACCGCCAGCGCCAGCGCCGAGACCCCCGCCCACATCCCCATCGCCTTGCCGCGCTCGGCCGGCGGGAAGGCGTCGGTGATGATCGAGAGCGTCGCCGGCATCATCAGCGCCGCGCCGACGCCCTGGACGACGCGGCTGAGGACCAGCGCGGTCGCGTCCGGCGCGAAGCCGGCGGTGGCCGAGGAGGCGGCGAAGATGACGACGCCGAAGAGGAACATGCGGCGGCGGCCGAAGATGTCGCCGAGCCGCCCGCCGGTCGCCAGCAGCACCGCGAAGGAGAGCGTGTAGCCGTTGATCGTCCACTCGAGGCCGGAGATCGAGGCGTCGAGGTCGCGCTGGATCGAGGGCAGGGCGACGTTCACGACCGTGTTGTCGAGCATGATCATGAACAGCGCGAAGCACATCGCCCCGAGCGTCCACCACTTGCGGTTGTCGTCGGTGATCAGGTGGCGGTAGCGGGTCAAGCCGGTCCGACCCCCTTCAGGTGCTCGTAGGTCTGCAGCGATGTCCTCGCGGTCCATCAGCGCCTCGACGGCGGCGTCGAGCTTGCGGCGCTGGGCGGCGCTGAGGGTCGAGGCGAAGGCTTCGATCCCGGTCTGGCGCACGGTGACCAGGGTCTCGACCAGGTCCTTGCCCTTGGCGGTGATCCGCACCTGGCGCGCGCGGCGGTCGTCGGGGTCCTCGACCCGCGTCGCCAGCTTCTTCTTGACCAGGTCGTCGACCGCCCGGCTCATCGAGGGCAGCGAGACGCCGAACACCTCGGCCAGGTCGCCGACCTGCCAGGCCTCGGCCGTCTGCCCCAGCCCACCCAGCTCCAGCAGGACCTTGCACTGGGTCAGCGAGAGCCCCGAGTCCTCGATCACCCGCAGCTGGTTGCCGCGGTCGTAGAGGAAGACGTGGCGCAGCAGCGCGCTCAGTCGCGCCGCCGTCTCCTGCGCCTCGGGCTTGGCCCGCGGTTGCCTGCTCGGCGATCGCCTTCACATCGCTCGCTTGCATGGCGGAAATAGTTGCACGTGTGCAACTTTTCCTCAAGCGCAATAGTTGCTCCTGTGAGCTATATCACAGAGCCTCGGCGTCCTCGCGGCGGTAGGGGCCCGGCTTCGGCCGCTGCCTGCCGCCGGGGAAGGCCAGGCGCAGGATCGTCCGCTGCACCATCCCCAGCTGCTGCAGGAAGGGGCCGCTGTTGTAGGGCAGGCCGTAGCGCTCGCAGATGTCTTTCACCTGCGGCGCGATCTCGGCGTAGCGGGTGCTCGGCAGGTCGGGAAAGAGATGGTGCTCGACCTGGAAGCCGAGGTTGCCGCTGGCGACGTGGAAGAACGGGCCGCCATCGATGTTGGCCGAGCCAGACAGCTGCCGCACGTACCAGCCGCCCGCGCTCTCGTCCTCGACCTCGGCCTGGCTGAAGGTGTAGGTCTGGTCGGGGAAGTGGCCGCAGAAGATGATCGCGTAGGCCCAGACGTTGCGGACCACGTTGGCGGTCGCGTTCGCCTTCGCCGTCGATCTTGCGGCGCTCGCGCCTTTGTCGAGCGCCCGGCGCAGGCTGCCGGCGAGGCCGCCCTTGCGCCGCCGACGGCTGCCGCGCGGCAGCGCCCCGCGCTGGTCGACCGCGTCCAGCGCCAGCTCGACCCCGGCCGTGGCCAGCCCGCTCAGCAGCGGCCAGGCGACGTAGTCCTTGACGATCTGGCTTTTCGCCTTGCCGACGATGCCCTTGACCTGGCGCTTCACCTCCGCCTTCGACTTCTCACCCTTGCGGATCGCCTCGTAGTCCATGTCGTGCAGGGCGACGCCCCACTCGAAGAAGGCCATCAGCAGCAGGTTGTAGAGCGGCTGGAACAGGTAGACCGGGTGCCACTTCTGCTCCGGGTCGATCCGCATGATCTCGTAGCCGAGGTCCTTGTCCTTGCCGCGGATGTTGGTGAAGGTGTGGTGGACGTAGTTGTGCGAGTGCTTCCAGGCCTCCGCGGTCGAGGCGGTGTCCCAGTCCCAGGTCGAGGAGTGGATGCGGGGGTCGTTCATCCAGTCCCACTGACCGTGCAGGACGTTGTGGCCGATCTCCATGTTCTCGAGGATCTTCGCCGCCGAGAGGGCGGCGGTGCCGACGGCGCGGACGGGGACGTTGTTTGAGGCCAGCAGCAGAGCCCGCGAGATCACCCCGAGGCGGCGGTGCATCTCGATCATGCTCTCGATGTAGCGGCGGTCGCGCTCGCCGAGCTCGGCTTTGACGCGGTCGCGGATCGCGTCGAACTCGGCCGCGAGGGCGTCGATCTGCTCGCGGGAGAGCCGGCTCAGCGGGCTCTCGATCGCGAGCCCAGGGGGGTTGGCGGTGGCAGTGGCGGTCATCGTTCCTCCAGTTGTCAAAGTGCGATCTCGATCGGCCCCTCGGGGGCGTTGACGCAGGTGCGGACCATCTCTCCCTCGACCCCGTGCACCTCGCCGGTGCGGAGGTCGCGTATCCGGCCCTGGCGAAGCTCGCCGACGCAGGTGTGGCAGATGCCCATCCGGCAGCCGAAGGGCAGGGTGGCGCCAGCCTCCTCGCCGGCGGCGAGGATCGGCGTGGCGCCGTCGCAGGCCGTCTCGACCCGGCTCTTGGCGAAGCGGATCCGCCCGCCCTCGCCGCCGGCGGATACGCCGCCGACGATCGGCTGGAAGCGCTCCATCTCCAGCGGCGCCGGGTCGCCCTCCGCCTCCCAGTGTGCGGTCAGGGCGTCGAGCATCTCGGCCGGCCCCGAGGCGAAGGCGTGGCGCTGGCGCCAGTCGGGGCAGATTCGTCGAGGTCGGCAACCGCGAACCGACCCTGCTCGCCGGTGCACTGCAGGTGCAGGCGGTAGCCGTCGTGGGCTTCGACGAGCGCCCGCAGGCGGTCGCCGAAGATGACGCCGTCGGCGGTCCGGGCCGAGTGGACGTGGACGACGTCGTCAACCAGGTCGCGCCGGTGCAGGCTGCTGAGCATGCTCATGATCGGCGTGATGCCGCTGCCGGCGCTGACGAAGAGCAGCTTTCGCGGCAGCGGGATCGGGCAGCACGAAGGTCCCTTCGACGCCGCCGAGGCGGACGATGTCCCCCGGCCGCGCCGCCCGCACCAGATAAGGCGAGACCGTGCCCGCTTCGACCAGCTTCGGAGTGATGCCGATGCAGCCGTCGCCGCGCTTCGGGTCGGAGGTCAGCGAGTAGGCGCGCCAGTGGTGGACGCCGTCGACGACGACGCCGATCCGCAGGTACTGCCCCGCCTGGTGCCCCGGCCACTCGTGGCCGGGGCGGATCAGCACCGTCGCCGCGTCCGCGGTCTCCGGCTCGATCCGCTCGATCCGCCCCCGCAGTTCCCGCGTCGACCAGAGCGGGTTGATCAGTTCGAGGTAGTCGTCGGGAAGCAGCGGGCTGAACAGCGAGCTGATCGCGCGCAGGGCGCGGCGGCGCATCGCCGGAACCTGGGGTATCGCTCCTCGCTCAGCCATCCGCAGCGATCATGACATAGATCGATGTAACATCTGTGGGTGTAATCACAGAGCTCCGCTACCCGGATTCCGGCCGAACTCACGTCTAATGTCGAATTGCGATGCCGGACCCCATCCAGCTCGACCACGACCACGTCTGGCACCCGTTCACGCAGCAGCAGGGCTGGAGCGAGGAAGAGCCGCTGCTGATCGAGCGGGCCGAGGGCTCGTACCTGATCGACAGCGACGGCCGCCGCTACATCGACGGCACCTCCTCGCTCTGGTGCAACGTGCACGGCCATCGCCATCCGGTCATCGACCGCGCCGTGCGCGAGCAGCTGGAGCGGGTCGCCCACACGACGATGCTCGGGCTCTCCCACCCCGGCGGCATCGAGCTGGCCGCGCGCCTGGTCGAGATCGTCCCCGACCGGCCTCTCCCGCAGTCTTCTACTCCGAGTCCGGCTCGACCGCGGTCGAGATCGCCCTGAAGATGGCCTTCCAGTACCAGGCGCAGCGCGGCGGTAACGCTCGACCGCACCTCCTTCGTACACCTCCGCAACGCCTACCACGGCGACACGATCGGCGCCGTCTCGGTCGGTGGCATCGACCTCTTCCACGCCGCCTACGAGCCGCTGCTGTTCGAGACCCACGCAGCCGAGGCCGGCGACGCCGCCGATCTCGAGCGCGTCCTCGGCACCCACGGCGAGCAGGTCGCGGCGGTGATCGTCGAGCCGTTGGTCCAGGGCGCCGCCGGCATCCTCGTCCAGCCCCCCGGCTACCTGCGCGCCGTGCGCCGGCTCTGCGACGAGCACGGCGTGCTGCTGATCTGCGACGAGGTGGCGACCGGCTTCGGCCGCACCGGCACGATGTTCGCCTGCGAGCAGGAAGAGGTCGCGCCCGACCTCCTCTGCCTCGGCAAGGGCCTCACCGGCGGCTACCTGCCGCTGGCGGCGACGCTGGCCACCGAGCGGATCTACGAGGGCTTCCTCGGCGCGCCCGAGGAGCAGCGGACCTTCTTCCACGGCCACACCTACACCGGCAACCCGCTCGCCTGCGCGGCGGCGCTGGCCAACCTCGACGTCTTCGAGTCCGAGCGCACGATCGAGCGCCTGCAGCCGAAGATCGGCCTGCTGGGCGAACGACTGCGGGAGATCGAGGCGATGCCCGAGGTCGCCGAGGTGCGCCACCGCGGCTTCATGGTCGGGATCGACCTCGGCGCCCACGACCCGGCGCTGCGAATGGGCCACCGGGTGACGCTCGCGGCCCGCGAGCGCGGCGCCATCGTCCGCCCGCTCGGCGACACCGTCGTCCTCGTGCCCCCGCTCTCGATCTCCGCCGCCGAGCTGACGCAACTGCTCGACATCGTCGCCGAGTCGATCGAGGCCGCGGTCGTCTTACCCCAGGCCGCCTGACCCGATGTGATGGATCGCCGCCCCGGTCGTAGTAGGGGCGTGGAAGGAACGTTGGTCGCCAGAGCCGAGGACGCACCGCGCAGGGCCGATCTGGCCTTCGACCGTCTCTACGAGTCGAGCCGGGACGACGTCTACGCCTACGTCGCCAGCCTGGTTCGCGACGCGGCGGCGGCCGAGGACGTCACCGCGACCGCCTTCGAGCGCGCCTACCGCAAGCGCTCGCGCTTCGACCCGAGCCGCGGCGAGCCGCGCGCCTGGCTGTTCGGGATCGCCCGCAACGCCGCCCTCGACGAGCTGCGGCGCCGCGGTCGTCAGGCCGAGCTGGCGGTCGAGCCGGTCGACCTGGCCTCCGCTCCTGCCGACGAGAGCGCCGAGGCGAGCGAGCGCCGGCTCGCGGTCTCCACCGCACTGGAGAGCCTGGAGCCGCGCGAGCGCGAGCTGATCGCGCTCAAGTTCTTCGCCGGCCTCGGCAACGCCGAGATCGCCGCGGTCCTCGGCACCAGCGAGTCGAACGCCGGCACCAAGCTGCACCGAGCCATGACCAAGCTGAGGGAGGCATGCGATGGAGCCCTTTGAAGACGACAACTTCGTCGCCACGCTGGAATCGCTGCGACCGGCCCCGCGCCCGGCCTTCGCCGCCGAGCTCGACGAGCGCGCCGCCGGCGGCTTCCCGCTGCGCTCGCGATTCGCCGGCACGCGGCTCGGTCTGCTCGTCGAACAGCTGCGGGCAATCGAGCCCCGTCGCGCGCTCGTACCCGCCGGTGCCACCGCCCTGGCTGCCGTCGCTGCGGTGACGGTGGTC
This sequence comes from uncultured Solirubrobacterales bacterium, assembly GCA_963775475.1. Lineage (GTDB taxonomy): Bacteria > Actinomycetota > Thermoleophilia > Solirubrobacterales > 70-9 > VAYN01. The sequence goes on from CAVZIP010000001.1 coordinate 194,797, forward strand.
GTCGCCGTGAGCGAGAACGGGGGCGGCGGTCCCTCAACGCTTCGCCTTGACTCCAGCGCCGGGGGTGCCACGTCCCGAGCAAGCGGCGCCCACAGCGGGGCCCGTGCGCAGCACGAAGCTGTCGTGCCGAACGCACCGGAGCGACTGCAGGGCGTCGAAGGCAGCGCCGCCGGTGCGACCTCGGCGGCGCCCCTCGCCAAGGCGGTCGAGCCCTTTTCCCAGAGCAACGGTCCATACGCGTCGCAGGCCCCGCACCGCGAGATCGAACGCTCGGCCGAGATGGTTCTGGGCGCCGAGCCGGACGGCGTCCGCAAGGCCGCCGCCGAGGTCTTCGAAACCGTCCACGCTCACCGTGGCATCGTCCTCAGCTCCTCCATCCGCAACGGCGCCGGGGGCGAGGCCGGGGCGCGGTTCGAGCTGCTGATTCCCAGCGCCAGGCTGAGCGACGCGCTCGCCGGCTTCTCCGCCATCGCCGAGGTCCGCTCCCGGCACGAGGCAACCGCCGACATCACCGCCCCCACCGTCCGCGCCGGCGAACGACTGCGTGACTCCCGGGCCAGGATCGAGAGCCTGCTCGCGCAGCTGTCCGGCGCCGACACCGAAGCCGAGCGCACCGCGGCCGAAGTCCGGCTGCGAGGCGAGCGGCGCCATGCCGCGTACCTGCGCTCACAGCTATCGAGCCTGGAGCGACGGGCCAACCTCTCCCGTGTGTCCCTCCGAATCGAGACCGGCACCGCCTCGTCCTCTCCGCACGAGACCGGCGGCTGGAGCGTCGGAGACGCCCTCGACGACGCCGGCCACATCCTCGCGATCGCCGCCGGCGTGACCATCGTCGGCCTCGCCGTCGTCGGCCCGATCGCCCTGATCGCCCTCCTCGCCTGGCTCGCCAACCGCGCCCGCGTGCGCCGCCGCCGCCAGCGCGCCCTCGCCTGAGGCGTGTCTGAGCTAACCCGCCATATATGGCGGGTTAGCTCAGACACCCCCCGATAGGGTGGGCGGATGAGACGTCCTGTGTCAACCCCCCGCCGTCTGAAGGTGGTCGAAGTTGCGGTGCCGAGCGGGGTCGTAGGGCACCTGGTCCTGCCAGCAGCGCCAGAGAACCCGAATCCAGGCGCGCCCCAGGGTGCGGATCGCGTGTGGGTGGTCCTGGCCCCTGGATCGAGCTCTCAAGTAGACCTCGCGAGCCCACGGATGCCAGTGACGCGTCGAGTCCGCGAGGGTCGCAACAGCGACCCTCAACCGTTTGTCGCAGGCTCGCCTGAAGGTCGCCACTCGAAGCTTGCCCGACTCCAGGGCGACCGGGCTCATGCCGGCGTCGGCGGCCATCGCGGCCTCGCTCGGGTAGCGCTCCCGGCAATCGCCCAGCTCGGCGATCAGGGTGGCCGGAGAGATCACGGTCTTGGCGTCGCGAAACAGCGGCGCCAAGATCACCCGGTCGGGATGGGCGGCGAGCGCGCCGCGGATCTGCGAGGTGAGCTCGGAGATCTCGGCGACGATCGGCTCCAGGGCGCCGGCCAGGCCCACCACCACGGCGCGCCGGGCCTCCGGCTCAAGCTCCCCGGCACGGCCGGCGGGTGCCGAGCGCATCCGCTCCAGCAGCTCCTCAGGAGTGCGCCGGCCCGAGTAGCGGTGGCGGGCGAGCAGGCCGGCCAGTCGCTTGGGGCCAAGGCCCTTGGCGTCTGCCGGGCTCGGGCAGCGCTTCAAGAAGGCCAGCGAGATCGGGCTGTCGACGTCGGCGAAGATCAGCGCTCCCGGCCAGAAGGCCTGCAGTTGGGCACGCAGCTGGTTGGCGAGCTCGACGCGCACGCCGACCAGGTCCTCGCGCGCCCGCGTCAGCGCCTTGAGCGCCTTGGTCTCCTCGCCATCGGGCACCAGCACCCGGAAGCGGTGAGCGTCGGTGCGGGCCAGCTCAGCCAGCACGTAGGCGTCGAAGCGATCGGACTTGCCGTGGGCGACCGCGAAGCGGGGTCGTGCCGCCTTGACCTGGTTAGGGTGGATCGCCAGAACCTGCAGGCCGGCGGCCAGGAGGCGCTCGACCAGGATCCCGTCCGGTCGCTCGATCGCCACCCAGGCGATGCCGAGCTTGACGAGCCGGCGTGCGAGCTCGGTGATCCCTTGCTCGTCGTGGGCGACGGAGAAGCGCTCCGCCACCCGGCCCTCCTCGCTGATACAGACCTCGTGGGCCTCGGCGGCCCAGTCGATTCCCGCGGTTGGTGCCATGCTTCCTCCGCGGTCGATTGCGATCGGCTGATAGCCGGCCACGAGGAGCCGTTGCGCATGCTCATAGGGCGGCGTTCACCGACGCCACGTCCTGTTCGCGCTTCTGGCGCCTCGCACCGCCGGGAGGCGCGGGTCTCATGCGGGCCGTCTGTGCGGCTAGCGCGACAGGCGCTCTCCCGGCGGGGGTCGGCATCTCTATGCGTTCCTCCGGGATCTTCGACGGCCTCCCTACGGTCGGCCTCTCAATCTCAGAAGAACAGAGGGGAGGTTGTCCTATGAGCGAAAGAGAACGGGGGCCGGCGGAGGCGCCCAACCTCGGGACGCCTTCTGAGCCCAGGCCGGCGGCATCGGTCGTCCTGCTGCGGCGCGGCGGCAAGCACGGCGACCGCGAGCTCGAGGTGCTGCTGCTGAAGCGCAGCGAGCAGGCCAAGTTCATGCCCAACGTCTGGGTCTTCCCCGGCGGCGCCGTCGATCCCGATGACGGCGAGGACGAGGCGGGCTATCGCGCCTGCGCAGCCCGGGAGCTGGCCGAGGAGGCGGCGATCGAGCTTCCCGTCGACGAGGAGCTGGTGCTGTTCTCGCGCTGGATCACCCCGGAGGTGATCTCCCGCCGCTTCGACGCCTGGTTCTTCCTCGCTCTCGCCCCCGCTCACGCACCGCCGAAACCCGACGGCACCGAGACCACCGAGGCCGCCTGGTTCCGTCCGGCCGCCGCCCTGGAAGCCCAGGCAGAGGGAGAGATCGTCCTCGCCTTCCCCACCATCAGCCAGCTGCAGTCGCTGCTCCCCTACCGCACCTCCGACGAGGCGCTTGCCGCCCACCGCGGCCGTGCGGTCGAGCCGATCCTGCCGAAGGTGATCGGCACCCGCGAGGACCACCGCGTCGTCCTCCCTGGCGACCCCGACTATCCGGCCTGAGCCCGGCTCAGAACTGGCGCACGTTGTCGCCGGTCACGGTCGCCGTCGAGCAGGCGTTGCCGGCGACGTCGTAGTTGGACGCGGAGGGAGACCAGACCGGTTTGTTTTTGGAGGTTTCCGTTTTGGCGTTGCCGCTCGAGTCGGTCCCGAGGACGATCGTCACCGTCGCACCGCTCACGGACATGCTCGAGGCGGTGAAGCTCGTCGTTTTCCCAGAGTTCGTGTAGTTGCCCTGCAGGGCAACGCTGCCGATCGTCGCGCCGCTGACGCTGAGCGTGTCGTTGGAGGAGTTGTCGGCGATCGAGACGGTGACCGCTTTGGTCCCGCTGCCGTTCCAGCCGGCGACGACCGAGTTCGGATCTGGCGCCTTGTTGAAAGTGAAGCTGACGGTGTCGCCTTTCTCGGCCTTGCCGGCAGTGCCGCCCGACCCGTTGGCCGTTTCGAAGTCGGCCCCGGCGAAGGGACCGTTGTCGACCGTGACCGAGAAGCTTTGGTTGCCGGAGTTGCCGGCGGAGTCCGCGAGCGCCAGCGAGTAGGACTTCGAGCCGGCACCGATGCTGCTGCCGGCGGTCAGCTGGGCGCTGCGGTAACTGTAGGAGACGCCGTCGACCAGATAGGGGCCGCCAGCGGTGGTGAGGCTGACAGCGGTCTGCCCGGAGGTGATTTCGGAGACGTTGGCTTTGACCGAGACGATGCCGCTGGCGGGGTTCCCAGCGTCGGTGACGTTCGCGTAGACGTAATAGGTCCCCCCATTCTTGACGTAGCCGTCGGCGCCGCCCTGGGACTTGGCGACCGCGCTCGCCGAAACGCTCGGCGCGAGGAAGTCGGCCGCGGCGCTGATCGTCTGCGGGTTCTGGCTCGTGTCGGTGAAGCTGGCCGCGGAAAAGCCCACCGCCAGCGCGCAGACGGCCAGGGCCGACAGCGAAAGTGCGAACACGCCGTGGCGCCTCATCAGCCGTTCCCTTTCGCGCTGCCGCTCCACTGGAAGGTCAGCGAGGTCGTGGCCCCCTGCAGCGAGGCTTCGTTGGAGGCCGATGGCCAGCTGAGGGTGAACCTGTAGTCGCGGCTCGCTCCAGCCGCGAAGGAACCGAGGTCGACGCTGCTGAAGGAGCCGAGCTTCCCGCTCCACTTCTGGGTCGAGCCGCCCGCCGTCGTGTCGGCAATCGTGAGATCGATCACCGCGGCGAGCGCGGTCCCGGTCAGGCCGCTGGCCTTCAGGGCCACGGTGCCCGGTGCGGTCCCTTTGTTGCCGATCGTGATCGTCCCCTGCCTGCTGGCGCCCGGTTTCATCCCGCTCGCGGCGACGATCGCCTGGTTCGGCGCCGAGGAGCTGAGCTGGATGCTGGCGGCGGCCAGGGAGGCGGAGTTGGCGCTCTTCGAGGTGAAGCTGGCGCCGCTGAAGATCGCCGAGCCGAGGGCCAGCGAGACCAGCGCCAGCGCCCCCAGCAGCAGCCAGCGGCGAGAGTGGACCAGCAGGCTCAGCCGGTCCATTGCGGTCCAGCCCCACTCGCTTCGGCTTCGCGCCGCTGCGCCTCCCGCCCGGCGTCGCGCCAGATTCCGGCCAGGATCAGCAGGGCGACGATCACCGCCGGGACGCCGATCGCCAGCATCCGCACCAGCGGGATCGAGAGCCCCGCCAGCAGGTAGCCGACGTAGGGGACCGAGAACGCGACCCTGGCCTGGTTGGGGTTGTCGAGGTTGAAGGTCCAGGGATCGGCGCTGGGGTTGGCGTCGCCCTTGGTGCGGAAGCTGCGTTCGCCCCCCGGTTCGGTGCCGATCCAGGCGATCCGGTGGGTGACCAGATCCTGCGAGAAGGTCCCCGGCGGCGGCTCGTAGGTGATCACGTCGCCGACCTTCAGCTCGTCCACCGGCACTTCCTCGTCGAAGACGATCGAGCCCTTGTCGTAGGTGCCCGTCATCGAGCCGCTGACGATCACGTAGCGCTGGAAGCCGAGCGCGGCGGGGATCAGCAGGATCGCCGCCAGCGCCAGGCAGAGGACCGTCAGGCCGGCTCCGAGCCAGCGAGCTACCGGGACCGACGTCATCCGCCGGCCCCGGCGCCTCGCCGCTGGGACGCCGCTAGGAAACGGCATCCCACTGATAGCCGACGCTCATCGCCGAACCCTTGTAGGCGTTGTCCCCGGTCGTCGCAGACGCCGGAGTGCCGCCGTCGGGGAACGTGACGGTGAATTCGTAGGTGCGGGCCTCGCCTGCGGCGAACTTGCCGAGCGACTGGGCACCCATCGCGCCGACCTTGCCCGAGTACACGCTGACCGGCGACGACGCTTTGGTCACGTCCTGAATCGAGAGATCCAGCACTCCCGACAGCTGGCCGCCATTGGCGCCCGGCGTATCGACGAGGTTGGTCTTCGACAGAGTGAACGTGCCCGCAGCGTTGCCGCTGTTGGTAATCATCACCGTGCCGTTGGTCGAGGATCCCGGCAGCAAGCCAGCGGAGGTCAGTACCGCCGCGCCTTCCTTGGAGTTGGACTGCGCGAGGTTGCCGGCGCTGAACGTGTTGCTGGGATTCGCGGACTTCGAGGTGAAGCTCGCGCCTGATCCAACGACCGCGCCAACGGCGAGCAGCGCAACGAGCAGCGCTCCCAGCAGATGGCGGGGACTCGAGAGGATCACGGAAATGCGAGACATAGGTGCCTCCTTCGGGGCTCGGATATTGGGCTCCGAAAGCGGCAGCCGAGCTATCTCGACCTGGGTCGAGACCTCTGGCTTTGCGTCCCCACCTCGCGGCGGGTTTGCCTTGAATCGCTTCCATGCTCGATCCGCATCGGCACGAAGGCGCCAGAGATTGAGAAGGGGAATCTAAAAGGACCCCGATGTGACGGACGGCGTTCTAGAAGAACTGAGCCGGGTCGACGCCGCCGTTCCAGGTCCCGCCACCGAAAGCGACGGGGAGGGCGAGGGCGAGGATCGCGACGGCAAGCGCAAGAGCGAAGGCCGAGCGCAGCCACCAGGCGGGTGAGCGAGGAATGGCGGTCACCTCCTCCCCATCGGCAGCGACGACGGGGCCCGCACCGCCGTTGGACCGATGTATGAGGCTCCGCTAGGCATCTGGAAACGGCTCCAGGCCCGCGTGCCATGGCCCCGGCGGGTAGGTGTGGATGCCGCTCTCGTCCATCTCCCCCTGCAGCCGCTTGAACAGCTCGCCGGCGTTCTCCAGCGCCGTTTTCAATTCCGCCTCACTGCGCTCGCGCAGGCGCCAGAGAAACCAGAGCTGGCGGTCGTTGACGCCGAAGTCGATCTCCCCGGTCATCGTCGTCACCCAGGCGAGGAAGCCGGGGCCGAACAGCTCGCGCAGCGCCACCGGGTCGTGCTCGCTCGGCACCGTCGCCCAGAAGCGCTTGTTGAAGTCGATCGACTCGAACTCGACCTTGCGCGAGAACCGCTGCGTCACCGCCTCGTGCCCCTCGATCGACTCGACGTTGAAGGCGGGCACGACCCTGGCCAGGTCCGGCATGTGCGCCTTGGCGAGGAGCGCCGTCGGCAACACCGCCTTCCCGAACAGGCCGCCGACCTCCCTTTCGTCGGCGTCGCAGGAGGAGCCCCAGAACCCCTCGGCGAGCTGGCCGGTGAGGCGGTTGACGCCCCCTACGCAGAGCGCAACCGGGCCGTCTTTCGGATTGATCCCTCCGACCTCCTCATGGGTCAGCCCGTTGCGCTCGCCGTAGCGCCGCACGATCTCGGCCCACTCCTGCGCTTCCTGCTTGGCGCCCATCCCGCGATCCTATGCGGCTAGGATGGCCTCAAGCCCGGTCCGACCACAGGAGGTCCCATGACCATCGCCATCATCGTCGTCGTCGCGATCATCGTCATCGCGGTCCTCTACTTCATCGTCAAGCGCAACTCGATCATCGCCCAGCGCAACCGGGTCGACGAGTCCTGGAGCGGGATCGACGTCCAGCTCAAGCGGCGCCACGACCTCGTGCCCAACCTGGTCGAGACGGTCAAAGGCTACGCCGAGCACGAGAGCCAGACGTTCGAGAAAACGACCCAGGCGCGGGCTGAGGCGATGGCGGCCCAGAGCGTCGGCGACACCGCCCAGGCCGAGCAGAAACTGACCCAGGCGCTTGCCGATCTCAGAGCCGTCGCCGAGAACTACCCGACCCTGCGGGCGACCGAGAACTTCCAGCAGCTCAGCCGCAACCTCTCCGAGCTCGAGGACGAAATCCAGGCTTCGCGGCGGATCTACAACTCCAACGTCCAGTCCTACAACACCGACATCGAACAGTTCCCGGGCTCGATCGTCGCCAACGCCGGCAACTTCACCGCCCGCGAGTTCTTCGAGATCGACGACGCCGAGCGTGAGCCGGTCGCGGTCAGCTTCGACAAATAGCGCGCCCTAGAATTCAGCTATGACCGCAACCCAAGAAGTCACCCTCTGGATCTGCGAGAGCTGCGGGTTCATCTACGACCCGGAGATCGGCGATCCCGACGGCGGCATTCCCCCTGGAACCGCGTTCGAGGACATCCCAAAAGACTGGTTCTGCCCGGTCTGCGGAGCGCGCACCTCTGACTTCCGGCCGTTGGAGCCGGGCGAGGCCTGAGAGCAGCGCGGGTCAGCTCGTGAAGTACGACTACGACTGGATAGTCGTGGGGTCTGGGTTCGGGGGGTCCGTATCCGCGCTGCGGTTAGCTGAAAAGGGCTACAGCGTGGGGGTCCTCGAGTGCGGGAAACGCTTCGAGGACAAGGATTTCCCGAAGTCGACCTGGGACCTGCGCAGATACTTCTGGGCGCCGCGGCTGGGGCTGCGGGGGATCTTCAGGATGACGCCGTTCAAAGACATCGCTGTGGTCAGCGGCTGTGGGGTCGGGGGAGGCAGCCTTGGCTATGCGAACACGCTCTATGTGCCGCCCACCGACTTCTTCAAGGACCCGCAGTGGCGAGATCTCGAGGACTGGGAGTCGGTGCTCGCCCCTCACTACGCCGAGGCGCAGCGGATGCTGGGGGTCGTCGTCCACGAGAACGACGACCCGGCCGACCAGTTGCTGCGCGAGTTCGGCGAGCAGCTCGGCGTCGGCGACACCTACCAGAAGACCCCGATCGGGATCTTCCTCGGCGAGCCGGGGAAAACCGTCCCCGACCCCTTCTTCGACGGCGAGGGCCCGGACCGCACCGGCTGCATGCAGTGCGGGCGCTGCATGGTCGGGTGCCCGCACGGGGCCAAGAACACGCTGGTCAAGAACTACCTCTGGCTGGCCGAGGGCCGCGGCGTCGAGGTGACGCCCAACCGCACCGTGACCGAGATCCGCCCGCTCGGAGCCGCCGACGGCAGCGGGGGCTACGCGGTGACCAGCGAGCGCTCCGGGCTGCTCCCCGGCCGCGGCCGCCGCACAATCAAGGCTCGCGGGGTCATCGTCGCCGCCGGGGCCCTGGGGACGAACAAGCTGCTGCAGCGCTGCCGCCTCGGCGGCGCCCTGCCGCGGATCTCACCGCGGCTGGGAGAGCTGGTGCGGACCAACAGCGAGGTGATCCTCGCCGTCACCGTTCCCGAGGACTACCCCGACGACCTGACCAAGCGGGTCGCGATCACCTCCAGCATCTACCCCGACCCCCACACCCACATCGAGACCGTCACCTACGGCAAGGACGGCGACTCGATGAACGCGCTCTACACCTTGCTGGTCGGAGACGGCACCAGGATGACGCGGCCGCTGAAGCTGCTGGCGCAGATCCTCCGCCACCCGCTGAAGTTCGCGCAGGTGATGTGGCCGAAGGGCTGGTCGCGGCGCACGATCATCGTCCTGGTCATGCAGACGCTGGACAACGCGATCGCCCTGCGGCCGAAGCGGAAGCGCTCGGGCGACGTGCGGCTGCAGACCGAGCAGGACCCCGAGCGGCCCAACCCGACCTTCATCCCGGTCGCCAACGAGGCCGCCGAATGGCTGGCCGAGCGCACCGGCGGGATCGCCCAGAGCTCAGTCAACGAGGCGCTGTTCAACGTGCCGACGACCGCCCACATCCTCGGCGGCGCGGTGATCGGCCACGGTCCCGAGGACGGTGTGGTCGACAACCGCCAACGTGTCTTCGGATACGAGAACCTGCTCGTCTGCGACGGCGCCGCGGTGCCGGCCAACGTCGGCGTCAACCCCAGCCTCACCATCACCGCCCTCGCCGAGCACGCGATGGCGGCGGTACCGCCGGCCGCAGCCCCCGCGGAGGCCGCGGCCGGCGCCCAGAGCGCTTAGGCCGAGGCCAGCCGCTCCGCCACGTAGTCCCAATTCACGACGTTCCAGAAGGCGTCGATGTAGTCGGGGCGTTTGTTCTGGTACTTGAGGTAGTAGGCGTGCTCCCAGACGTCGCAGCCGAGCAGCGGCACGCTGCCGTCGGAGATCGGCGAGTCCTGGTTGGGCGTCGAGACCACGGCGAGGCCGGAGGAGTCCTTGACCAGCCAGGCCCAGCCGGAGCCGAAGCGGGCGATGCCGGCGTTTTTGAACTCGTCCTTGAAGGATTCGAAGGAGCCGAAGGTCTCGGCAATCGCCGAGCCCAGCTCGCCCTGCGGCTCGCCACCGCCGTCGGGACCGAGCATCTGCCAGAAGAGCGAGTGGTTGTAGTGACCGCCGCCGTTGTTGCGGACCGGCCCCTGCTTATCGCCGGGCAGGCTGGAGAGGTTGCGCAGGACGTCCTCGACGTCGCGATCGGCCCACTCCGTGCCCTCGAGCGCGGCGTTCGCTTTGTCGGCGTAGGCCTGGTGGTGCTTGTCATGGTGGACGCGCATCGTCGCCTCGTCGATGTGCGGCTCGAGCGCGTCGTAGGCGTACGGAAGATCGGGAACGGAGAAAGGCATCTGGTGACTCCTCGGTCGAGTTCGGAACTGGAGTACGGAGCCTAGCGACGCCGCAGCAGCGGGGCGGCCGCGGCCTGCTCGCCGCTGCCTTCGGGCTCTTCGGCCGGTTCGAGCTCTTCCCCCGCGGCGCCGAACAGCCCGCGCGGGACCGTGTCGGGATCGCCCCCGGTCCAGGCATTGAAGCGGTACCAGGCCGGCTTCGCCCGGCGCTTCTCGGTCAGCAGCCCGGCCGAGTGGCAGAAGCTGCAGCTGCCGCCTTCGTCGGTCCAGGTGAACCACCAGACGCCGCCCACCCGCCAGCGCAGTCGCTGCGCGGAGAGCATCGCGAAGGCCCGCGAGAGCTGGTTCGCCTGCCCGTAGAGGCCGCGCTCCCAGCGGGTCGGGCCGCTGCGCGAGCCCCAGCCCAGCTCGGTCACGTAGATCGGCGTCCGCGCATCGCCGTGAAGACGCATGATCCGCCGCAGGTTCTCGATCTGGGCGCCCATCGCCCGGGCGCGGGCGACATAGGGGTGCAGGGCGACTCCCTCGAAATAGCGCTTGACGTTCCCCGCCCGGTAGAAGCGCGAGAGGTAGTCGCCCGAGGCGACGTTCGGCGGGATCTGCAGCGGCCGCCCGAAGAAGCCGCCGAGGATCACCTTGGCGCCGGGGTCGCCGCGGTGGATGGCCCGGCCGGAGATTCGGATCAGCCGGGCGAACGCAGCGGGATCGGGCCGGTCGGCGAAGGTGACGATGTTCTGCTCGTTCCAGATCTCCCAGCGACGAATCGGCAGGTAGGGCAGCTCCGGGTTTTCTTCCCAGAAGTAGCCATCGGGGCCGTAGCGATCGACCGCTTCGCGCAGCAGCCTGCTCCAGCCCCAGCGCTGCTGGGCGGTCCGCACGGGCAGGTCGATCACCTGCGGCGCCACCCATTCCGGCGAGCCCCAGACGAACGGCATGATCCGGATGTCCGCTTCGGCGGCCAGCTCGACCTCGTGGTCGAAGCCGTCCCAGTCCGGCTCGGCGATGGCCGGAGACTTGGCCTGGACCACCGTCCAGTACAGCGGCAGACGGACGCTGTCTACCCCGGATTCCCGCATCAGCTCGAAGTCCCTGCTGTTGGCCGGGCTCTGCGGCGAGACCCCGATGAAGCCAGGCGGCAGGTAGGCCTGGGTAGCCGTCGGCATGATCGCCATCAGCGCCAGGGTGAGAATCGGGGTGATCCGCCGGGTCATCGCTCTACAGGAACAGCGTTCTCGGGCAAAGTAGCGGCCGGCCCGGCCGAGGGCGGACCGGCCTTTGCGCGCCGCTCTGAGATAATCGCCGCTCTCGGGGCGTGGCGCAGCCTGGTAGCGCGCACCGTTCGGGTCGGTGAGGTCCCCGGTTCAAATCCGGGCGCCCCGATAGTTAGAGCTCAAAGTGCCCTGGCCCACTCGAGCAGCAATTCCACGAAGGCCTCGTTCCACCTCGGGTCGGTCATCGCGTGAGCAGCACCCGGTAGGAGCTCATGCTCTGCCTGCGGGCAGGCATCCAGGTACGCCTGGATCACATCGTGGGGGATCATCTCGTCGCGCTCCGACTCGACGATCAGCACAGGGCCGACAAAGTCGGCAAGGTTACGCAGAGGAGCCGCGCCGTCGAGCGCCTCGAGGTCCGTCCTTCGGGAGCCGCCCGGGGCCTCCAGCTCCGAGTCTGGATACAGGGCGGGGGCACGCAGGAGAAGGCTCATGGTCGACCGGTGCTCAATCAGCAGGGCGGCGAGGTAGGCACCGTAGCTCGCCCCGCAGACGCCGATCCGGAGCGGATCCACGGTGTCCAACTGGGCCAGCGCGTCGAACGCGGCGACGGTATCGGCGAGGTGGTCGCGCGGTGTGAAGGAGGCGGCGACGCCGGGGCTCTCCCCGTGCCCGGACAGGTCGAAGGCGAGGCACGTGGCGCCGACGCCTTCGGCGGCCCTTTCAGCGCGCGGCAGATAGCTGCGCTGACTGCTTTCCCAGCCGTGCATGAACAGAATGCCAGCGCCGGTCGGAGCCCGGCGATGGGGACGAAACGCATGACCCACCAGGTCGCGCCCCGCTGCCTCGATGACCAGTGTGTTACTCGGTCCGCTGGCCACCGCTCAGGGTCCCAGCGGCTCTTTGCCCGGTGGGGACGCGGCGATGCCAGCCGTTTCGAGCGCCGACACGATCTTGCCCGTGCCTTCCTTGTCGACGTTTCCGATGTTCTCTCGGAACCACCCCACCAGGTTCCCGCGCACCACGGGTGAGATGAGCGCAGTCGCCATCGCGTCGAACTCCGCCTGGGGCTTGACGGTGTCGTCGTATCCGACCCCGTCCACGAAAGCAGCAAGGAGCAGCTGCAACGCCATGACGCGGTCCCAGCGCAGGGGCGTGGCCTCGCGGCCAAAGGAGGAAAAGAAATCGACGACATCCTGTGCCTGCCCCGTGGCAAGGATCTCGCTGCAGAAGCGATCGAAGGCCAACGGCTCCTTGGGAGGAAATTCGAACGTGCAGACGGTTCGCAGCTCGTCACGAAAGAAATGGTCGGTCGACTCGCTGGTGTCGTACCCGAGGCCGTCGAACAGCCTGGTGTCGGTCATCGCCCACTGAAAGGCCTTCGCGTATCGGATGCAGCGTAGATCGTGGCCACTGGCGATTTCGGGGTCGAAGTAGATCGCCTGGCGATCGAAGGCCACGGCCAGTCGCATCAGGGCAACGAAGCGGTAGACGGTCGAGGCGAGAAAGTAGCCCGGCGGCTCGCCAGCCCTCGGCACGAGCCATTTTGGATCGGCCCGCCCGGCGATGTTGCCCACGCGCACGTAGAGATCCTCGGCGCTCTCGAGCAGGCGTCCGTCGAACATTCCGACGAGCGCGTGGAGCTCCTTGCGCCGTTCATAGGCGTAGTCGCGGGCCGCCTTGCGGCTCGCCAGAGAATCGTCGAAAGCGAACTTGACGAGCCCGCTGATCACCGCCGAGACGACCAACGCGACCAACGCCGAGAGTCCCAGGCTGGAGGCCGTCGCGATGACTATCTCGATGTGCATTGGTGCGTCGGCGCTACGCGTCTCAGCGCACTTTCTCGATCGCGCGTTCGACCTCTTCGAGGCCCGCCCCTTCTTGGAGCGTCTGAGTGCCGTTGGAGCCGGTGACGATCGCGCCCTGGCCGACCCGGATGCCGAGATCTCTGCCGAGCTCCTCGTAGCCGGCCAGGCGCCTGGAGATGGGGCCGTCGAGGCCTCCATTCTTCTCCAGGTCTTCCTTCCATTGCGGAAAGTCGAGTTCCTCGATGCCGCCGGCGATCGCCTCGAGGAACTCCTGGTCGACGCCGAAGTGACCCGCTTCCTCCTGGTTGCGGAAGAAGAGGTAGGTGTACTGCCAGCCGTAGTTCTGCTCGGCGGCGGCCTCGGCGCCGAAGAAGCCGAGCTGCTCGACGTTCTCGCTGTTCGAGTAGTGACGGTAGAGCAGCTGGACGTCGCCCGGGCGCGCGTAGTCTTCGGCCAGCGTCGGAACCGTGGCGAGGAAGTCCTCGCGGCAATCGGCGCACTGGAGATCGTTGAAGACCTGGATCGTCACCGGGGCGTTGCTGGACCCCAGCCGGTCCCCTTCCTGGGGCACCCCCCCGAAGAGCCTCTGCGCGTCGTTGATGCCAGCGACGTCGACGGTCGGATCGCCGGGCTCGAGGGTGGCGATCGCCACGATCAGGTAGCCGAGGCCTCCAACGGCCACCACAAGGGCCAGAAGCACCCACAGCCGCCCTCGGCGGGGGATCGCTCTGACGGCGGCTTCGGACACGCGAGCCATTATCGCGAGCGGCGCGAGCCGCCGCCGGAAGGCAAGCTGCGATTGACACGTCCACTCTGAGCGATAACTATGGGGGTACCCAATTTCAACTACATGGGAGGTCTCTATGGCCAATCACCTGACGCCCAGCGAGCTCGCCGATCAGCTGCAGATGAAGCGGCAGGAGGTGATCGCGAAATCCGTCGAGATGGGGGTCCCGATCTTCCACGGCCGTATCGACCGCACCCTGTTCGAGACCTCGCTGCGCAGCCGGACGGCGCGGCGCGAACCTCCACGAACCTCTCCCAGTTGAAGCTGAACTAGACTTCCCCGCGATGGGAATGGGGCGGGGAACCAAGTCGAAAACTCTCGCTGACCTGCTGCCGCTGGCAGCCCAGGTCTATGGCGACGCGCCCGCGGTCCGCTACAAGGACGGCGAGCAGTGGGTCGACCGCAGCTTCGCCGAGGTTGTGGAGATCGTCCGGCCGCTGGCTCTGGGCCTGGCCGAGCTCGGGATCGAGAAAGGCGACCGTGTCTCGATCCTCGGCAACACCCGACCGGAGTGGACGTACTTCGACTTTGCGGCGCTCTCGATCGGCGCCACCGTGGTCCCGATCTACCAGACCAACTCGCCCGAGGAGTGCCGCTACGTGCTGGAGAACTCCGACGCCAAGGTGGTAATCGTCGAGGACGACGAACAGATGGAGAAGATCCGCAAGGTCCGCGACCAGCTGCCGCAACTCCAGCACGTGGTGCGGATGACCGGCTCCAGCGACGACGCACTCTCAAGCGAGGACCTGGCCGCCAAGGGCGTCAGCGTCGATGCCGCCCGCTGGGAGTCGCTCTACGCGGCGGTGACCCCGGCCGACATCTGCACCTTCATCTACACGTCGGGCACGACCGGGCCGCCCAAGGGCTGCATCATCAGCCACGGCAACTACCGGGCGATGCTCGACATGGTCAACGAGACCAGCGTCATCGAGGGCGAAGACGTCACCTACCTCTACCTGCCCCTCGCCCACTCCTTCGCGCTGCTGATCCAGCTCGGCAGCTTCGACCTCGGTGCCACGATCGCCTACTGGGAGCGCGATCCGCTGAAGATCATGCCCAACCTGGCGGAGCTGAAACCGACCTACTTCCCCTCCGTGCCGCGCATCTTCGAGAAGATCTACACCATGGCCACCAGTGCGATGGAGAAAGAGGGTGGCCTGAAAAAGACGATCTTCGAGTGGGCGATCCGGGTCGGCGGCAAGATGCGCGAGGCGGAACGGAGCGGCCGCAGGCCGGGCTTCCTGCTGAAGCGCCAGTACGCCTTCGCCGACGAGAAAGTGCTCTCGAAAATACGCAATTTGTTCGGCGGCCAGCTGCGCCTCGCGGTCTCCGGCGCCGCCCCGATCAACCCCGAGATCCTGCGCTTCTTCGACGCCGCCGGGGTGCTGGTGCTCGAGGGCTGGGGCATGACCGAGACCTCGACCGCGGCGACGATCTCCTCCCCCGACGACTTCAAGATCGGCACGATCGGCAAACCCTTCCCCGGTTGCGAAGTGAAGATCGCTGACGATGGCGAGATCCTGGTCAAGGGGCCAAACGTCTTCCAGGGTTACCACAAGAACGAGGAGGCGACCCGGGAGACGATCGTCGACGGCTGGCTGCACACCGGTGACATCGGCGAGATCGACTCCGACGGCTTCATCAAGATCACCGGCCGTAAAAAGGACATCATCATCACCGCCGGCGGCAAGAACATCACCCCGGCCAACCTCGAGGCGGAAATCAAGCAGCACCCGCTGGTCTCCCAGTGCGTGGTGGTCGGCGACCGCCGCCCCTACCTGGTCGCCCTCGTCACCCTCGACCCCGAAGAGGCGGCCGGCTACGCAAAAGAGAACGGCCTCGACGAAACCCCTGAGCAGCTCTCCGCCAACCCCGACGTCAAAGCCTCGATCATGGCCCACGTCGACCAGATCAACCAGAACTTCGCTCGGGTCGAGCAGGTGAAGAAGATCGCGATCCTGCCCGAGGACCTCTCGCAGGAGAACGGCGAGCTGACGCCGACGCTGAAGGTCAAGCGCGCGGTCGTGACTGCCAAGCGCGAGCCCGAGATCGAGCAGCTCTACGCCGGCTAATTTTGCCTAGCTGAGCGCGATCGGCGTGGAAGGATGGGTACCCCCTTCTCACTGCACCTCGCAGAGAGGAGCGAACTCAGGCTGACGCCTTGGGCGCTTCCGGCTCTGCTCATGCTGAGACGTTCGAAGGGGGTACCCATCCCTCCACGTCCAGCGGAATCAGCTAGACGAGAATGGCGGCGGGTTCGCCAGCTTCAAGGCCACTTGCTGGTGCGGCAGTCCCTCTCTGGGTTGCTGAAGAAGGAGCCCCTAACTCGGGAGGGGGCCGGTGGGGTCCTCGAACGTATCAGCATGAGGAGGGCCGACAGCCCCCACGGCGCCAGCCACACTCCGCCCCTCCCTCCGAGGTGCAGTGAGAGGACCCCACCGGCCCCCTCCCCCGCTAAGGCCTACCTCAGGAAGCCTCGCCCGACTGCCGCAGCAGCACGGAAGTCGTCTGCTCGAGAACCCGCCGCCAGGCGGAGATCTGCTCGGGCTCTTCCTCCGACGCCCGCTCGACCACGCGGCGGACGCGGCGCTCGGAGATTTCGAGGCCGTGGCGGTCGGCGACGTCCTTGTAGCGGTCGTAGTCCTTGGCCAGGGTGGCCGTGACCGATTCGAAGCCGTGGCGGGCGATCTCGAGGCGGCGCGAGTAGTCCATGATCGGGGTGCCGAACATCAGCTCGTCGTTGGGGTCGGGCTCGACCAGGACGATGTCGACGCCGGGGTACTTCTCCTGCCACATCCCGACCGCCTGGTGCAGGCGCTGGTGCGCGATCAGGCGGAAGGTCTGGTTGGCGATCGCCGGCAGGCCCATGTCGGAGACGCGGCGCACGCGGCTCCCGGTCACCGTCGGGATCGTCTTCTCGAAGTCGTTGACGTAAGGCACCAGCGGGTTGACGACGACGATGAACTTGGCGCCTTTCTCGACCGCGATGTCGACGTTGGTGGTCGAGCGGATGCCGCCGTCGACCAGTTGACGCCCCTTCAGGTCGACCGGCTTGTAGACGATCGGCAGGCAGGTCGAGCACTGGATCGCCTTCGAGATCGGCACGTCGGACCAGCCGTCCTCGCCGAAGACGATCCGCTCGCAGGTGTCGAGGTCGGTCGCGGTCAGGTAGAGCTCGCGGTCGAGCAGGCGGAAGTCGTTGATGCGATCGTCCTCGGCGAGCGCCTCCTCGACGTAGTCGGCGAGACCGGAGTTCGAGTAGAGCCCGCTCGGCAGCCCCTCGGCCAGGCCGACGCCGATGTCGATCGCCGAGAGCTCGCCGATCCGAGCCAGCTGCCGCACCAGCTCCACGGTCCGCAGCGGCAGGCTCACCGCCTTCGAGAGGAAGCCGAGGTAGTTTGGCTTCAGCACCCGGTTGAGATCGAGGTCCTCGAGCTCGGACGGAACCCGCTCGTTCAGCACCTGCATCATCTCGTCCGGGGTGACGCCGTTGGCGAGCATCCCGGCGACGAAGGAGCCGGCGCTGGTGCCGACGTAGACGTCGAAGTTGTTGACCGTGCTGTTCACCGCCAGCAGGTCGAGGGCGCGCAGGGCACCGATCTCGTAGACGCCCCCGGTGAATCCGCCCCCGCCCAGGACCAGTGCCGTCTTCGAAGGCTTTTTGCGGCCCCGCGCTTTTTTGCGGCGTGGCTTGGACTCGATGTCGACGACTTTGCCCATGTAAAACGCGATTATCTCAGTCGCACCGGCCGGCGCGGCCGCTACCTTGACCCGCGCACGTGTTGGTACCGGCGATGAGACGCGTCCCGCTCCTGCTCGCAGCGGCCTTTGCAGCGGTTTTCCTGCTCGCGGGCGGCGCGCAGGCGAGCCAGGCCTGCGACCAGATGCGGGCCCTGCTGACGCGCGGGGGCGGCGCTGCGAGCGGGTTGCTGGTGGTCGAGTCCGAAAGCAGGGACGTGGTCTGCGCCAAGGCGCCGGGACGCCAGCGTCCGCTGGCCTCCAACATGAAGCTGTTCACGACCGCCACCGCCCTCTCCCGGCTCGGGCCACAGACCCGGATCCCGACCAAGGTCTTCGGCGACGGTCGTATCGACCCCGGCGGCGTCCTCCACGGCAGCCTCTACCTGCAGGGCGGCGGCGACCCGGCCCTCGGCACCCCCACCTTCTACAACAGCTATCTGGGCGGCCTCGGCACGAACCTGTTCTCCCTGGTCCGGCAGCTTCGCGCTGCGGGGATCCGCTCGATCAGCGGCCGCCTCTATGCCGACGACACGATCTTCGATCGCCGTCGCGGCGTCGCCGACTCCGGTTACGCGACCAGCTCCTACATCGGCCCGCTCTCCGGCCTCGCCTTCAACTCCGGCTTCAGCGGCTCGACCAGCAGCAGCGGCTTCTCCTCCGACCCCGCCAAGCTGGCGGCCTCGAAGCTGGCGCGCTCGCTCAAGGCCGGCGGCGTCGCCGTTCCCTCCCAGGTGGCGCTTGCGCCGACGCCTCCCGATGCGGAACGGGTGGCGATTCTCCGCTCCCCGACGATGAACCAGCTCGCCAACATGACCGACGTCTACTCCAACAACTTCTTCGCCGAGACGCTGATGAAGCTGCTGGGCGCCCGTCTCGGCGGCGCCGGGACGACGGCCGCCGGCGCCGCGGTGGTCGAGGAGTTCGCCCGCGAGCTGGGCTCGGGCGTGCACGCCGTCGACGGCTCCGGCCTGACCCGCTCCAACCGGGCGTCGCCGCGCCAGGTGGCCGACCTGCTGCTGGCGATGCGCGACGACCCCGCCGGTGCCGACTTCATCCAGGACCTGGCCCTGACCGGCAAGGAGGGCACGGTCGACGACCGCACCGTCGGCACCGCCGCCTACGCTCGCTGCCGGACCAAGACCGGCACGATCAGCGGCGTCAGCAACCTCTCGGGGTACTGCTTCAACACGAGCGGCCGGATCATGGTCTTCTCGATCCTGATGGGCAGCGTCGGCGACCTCGGCCTCGCCCACCTCATGCAGGACCAGATCGCCGGCCTCGTCGCCGGTTATTGATTACGCTGGCGACGGCGCTGATCGCGTGCGTCGAGACCGCGGTAGACCACTGCGCCTAGAGCAAAGCCCGTCAGGCCAATCGCCTGCAGTACGGCGTCTCCAGCGTCCCTGAACAGGAACACGCCGATGACGATGAACGCAGTCGCTACCACTATGCCTATATTCGCGTACCGAATGCCATCCATTTCAACACTCTTTCCTCAGACAAGACATTTCATCAACCATAGCGGATGCCTAGATCGACCAGCGCCAACACCGCCCCGATAATTCCGCCGTAGTAGCCGTCGGAAAGGACGCGCCTCTCCAGCGCCGGGCGGGGCCACCCAGCCAAAAGCCCAAAGGATCCGACTCCGAAGCTGCCGAGGAGCATTCCGGCCCCAATCGCGGTCGCCAGAGACTCCGCCGCACTCGTTAGCAGTCCGATCTGACCCAGAGCCATCCGATCAGGCTGGCGAATCCGAGCGCACGCATGGCGCGCCGATCGTGCCGCCTGAGTCTCGTCTCTCCTACCGAACCAGCGCCAGCAGGCCGGCTTCGTCGAGCACCTCGGTGCCGAGATCCTCGGCCTTGGCGAGCTTCGAGCCGGGGCTCTCGCCGGCGACCACGTAGTCGGTTTTCTTCGAGACCGAGTTGGTCACCTTGCCGCCGGCGCCCTTGACCAGCGCCGCCGCCTCCTCGCGGGTCAGCTCCGGTAGGGTGCCGGTGAGGACGACCGTCTTGCCCTCCAGCGGCCCGCCCTCCGCGCGCCGTTCGGACTCGTCGGCCTCCAGCCGCAGCCCCTTCTCCTTCAGCTTCTCGACCAGGTTCCAGGTCGGCTCGTCGGCCAGCGACTCGGCGATCTGCACGGCCATGATCGGGCCGACCCCCTCGACCTCCTCGATCCGCTCGGGATCCGCCTCGTGCAGGGCGTCGATCGAGCCGAAGTGGTCGGCCAGGGCCTCGGCCGTGACGTAGCCGACGCCCGGCAGGCCGAGCGCGTAGAGGACGCGTTTGAACGGCCGCTGCTTCGATCCCTCGATCGCGGCGAGCAGGTTGCGGGCGGAGGTCTCGGCAAAGCGCTCCATTCCCGACCAACCGCTCCTCGCTCAGGTCATAGATGTCGCCGACGTCCGCGATCAGCCCCTCTTCGAGAAAGCGCATCGCCTGCTTCTCGCCGAAGCCGTCGATGTCCATCGCCCCCTTGCTGACGAAGTGCTTGACGTGCTGGAAGGACTGGCCCGGGCAGCCGGCGCGGTTGGGGCAGATCGTGAAGACCGCGCCCTCGGGCTTGACCGTCTCGGTGCCGCAGGCCGGGCATTTCCTCGGCGGCTTCGGTTTGCGGGCACCCTTCCTGCGTTTCTGGACCAGGGGCGAGACGACCTGCGGGATCACGTCCCCCGCCCGCATCACCACCACCTCGTCGCCGACCCGGGCGTCCTTGCGGGTCAGGTCCTCCTCGTTGTGGAGGGTCGCGGTGCTGACGGTGACACCGCCGACGTGGACCGGCTCCAGCATCGCGAACGGGACCAGGTGCCCGGTGCGGCCGACGTTCCAGACGACGTCGAGCATCCTCGTCGTCGCCGTCGTCGGCGGGAACTTCCAGGCGATCGCCCAGCGCGGCTCGCGCCCGACCACACCCAGCTCGCGCCACAGCGCCCGCTCGTCGACCTTGACGACGACGCCGTCGATCTCGTAGTCGAGCGACTCACGCCGCCCCTCCCACCATTGGCAGCGCTCGACGACGCCCTCGACCCCTTCGTGATGGCCGGTGTCGGGGTTGACCTTGAAGCCACGCTCGTTCAGCCATTCGACCTCGTCCATGTGGGTGGCGAGGTCGAGGCCGCGGACGGCGCCGATCCCGTAGACCCAGTTCGAGAGCGGCCGTTCCGCGGCCAGAGCCGGATCGAGCTGGCGAATCGAGCCAGCGGCGGAGTTACGTGGGTTGGCGAAGGTCGGTTCCTCGGCTTCGGCCCGCCGCTCGTTCAGCGCTTTGAAGGCGGCGATCGGCAGGTAGACCTCGCCCCGCACTTCGATCAGCTCCGGCGCGCTCGGGATGCGCAGCGGCAC
Source organism: uncultured Solirubrobacterales bacterium (assembly GCA_963775475.1). Lineage (GTDB taxonomy): Bacteria > Actinomycetota > Thermoleophilia > Solirubrobacterales > 70-9 > VAYN01. The sequence continues at coordinate 215,625 of CAVZIP010000001.1, forward strand.
CGAGCCGATCGTGCGCAGGTTCTGGGTCACGTCCTCGCCGACCCGGCCGTCGCCGCGGGTCGCTCCGCGCACGAGCACGCCGTCCTCGTAGGTGAGCGAGATCGCCAGGCCGTCGATCTTCGGCTCGGTCGTGTAGCTGAACTCCGCAGCGGTGATGTCGAGCCGCTTCAGGTGGTTCGCCAGCCGCGTCTCCCAGGCCCGCAGCTCCTCCTCGTTGCGGGCGTTGCCGAGCGAGAGCATCTGCTCGAAGTGCTCGACCGGCTCGAAACGCTCCAGCGGCGGCGCACCGACCCGCTGGGTGGGCGAGTCAGGCGTGCGCAGCTCCGGGTTGGCGGCCTCGATTGCCCGCAGCTCGTCGAGCAGCTCGTCGTAGGCGTCGTCGCCGATCTCCGGTTCGTCGAGGACGTAGTAGAGGCGGTTGTGCCGCTCCAGCTCCTGCCGCAGCTCCGCGGCCCTCTGCTCGACCGCCTCGCTCACGCCGCCGGAGCGCAGGCCGCCAGCATCTCCTCGAAGCCCCACCCGCGCAGGCGCTCGAGGCCGCCGTGGTCGGTGAGGTCGAAGTGGATCGGGGTGACCGCGATCCTCCCGTTGGCGACCGCGTAGAGGTCCGTGCCCTCGATCTCCTCGTAGCCCGGCTGCCAGCCGTAGATCTCGTAACGGCGCCGTCCCTCGGCCTCCTCGCCGACCAGTCTCAGCTCGTCGTTGTAGATCCGCTTGCCGAGCTTCGTCACCTCGACTCCGCGCGGCTCGCCGGCCGGGAAGTTGACGTTGATCAGCGTCGCCTCCGGCATCCGCTCGCTGGCCAGGCGTGCCACCAGCTGCGCCGCGAAGGCCGCCGCCCGCCGCGAAGTCGAAGCGGCCGCTGACGTAGCCCATGCCGCCGCCGGAGGACTGCTGGGAGAAGGCCACCGCGGGGATACCGAGGACGATGCCCTCCAGCGCCGCCGCCACCGTGCCCGAGTAGGTGATGTCGTCGCCGAGGTTGGCGCCGTGGTTGATCCCGGAGACGATCAGGTCGGGCCGCCCGCCGACCAGGCCCAGCTCGGCGAAGCGGACGCAGTCGACCGGGGTGCCGTCGGTGGCGTAGCCGCGGTCGCCGTCGCCGAACTCGACCTCCTCGATGCTCAGCGGCGAACGGGTGGTGATGCTGCGGGCGGTGGCGCTGCGGTTGGAGTCGGGGGCGATCACCTCGAGCTCGACGCCGTCGAGCTCGCGCAGCGCCCGCCGCGCCGCCTGCAGGCCGGGAGCGGCGATGCCGTCGTCGTTGGTCAGGAGGATGCGCACGCGGTCGATTCTAGGAGTAGTCGACGGACTCCAGGTAGAGGCCGTGTGGTGGAGCCGTGTCGCCGGCCGCGGTCCGCGGGGCGCCGGCGAGCAGGTCGGCGAAGTTCTCCGGGCTGCGGCGACCCGAGGCCACCTCGAGCATGGTGCCGACCAGAACGCGGACCATGCTGCGCATGAAGGCATCCGCGCTGACCCGGAAAGCGAGGATGTCGCCCGGCTCCGCCTGCCAGGCGGCCCCGAAGATGTTGCGCTCGAAGCGGACATGATCGGTCTGGGTCGGCGTGAAGGCGGTGAAGTCGTGCGTTCCGGGCAGGACCGCGGCGCAGGCATCCAGCGCCTCGCGGTCGACGCGGTGCGGCCACCAGAGGGCGCGGCCGCGCTCGAACGGGCTCGGCGCCCGGCGCGCCAGCAACCGGTAGCGGTAGCTGCGCGAGGTCGCGTCGCCGCGGGCGTCGAAGCCGTCCGGCGCCGGGCCGGCGGCGGTCACGGCGACATCGTCGGCGATCAACCCGTTCAGGCGCCGCGAGAGGTCGACGGGCACCTCGGCGCCGGTCTGGAAGCTCGCGACCTGGCCCCAGGCATGGACGCCGGCGTCGGTGCGACCGGCGACCGTCAGTTCGACCGGCTGCCGCAGGACGGTCTCCAGCGCCGCCTCCAGCTCGGCCTGGACGGTGCGCAGCCCGGGCTGAATGGCCCAGCCGGAGAAGCCGGAACCGTCGTATTCGATATCGAGGCGGAAGGAGCCGGGGCTCAAACCAGCTCGAGGTACACCATCTCGGTCGAGTCCGAGCGGCGCGGGCCGAGCTTGACGATGCGGGTGTAGCCGCCGGGCCGGGTCGCGTAGCGCGGCGCCACCTCGTCGAACAGCTTGTGGACGATGAACTTGTCGTTGTGCAGCGTCGAGAGCGCCTGCCGGCGGGCGTGCAGGTCGCCCCGCTTGGCCAGCGTGATCAGCTTCTCGACCTCGGGCTTGACCGCCTTGGCCTTGGCCTGGCTGGTCTGGATCCGCTCGTGCTCGATCAGCTGCTTCGAGAGGTTCGAGAGCAGCGACTCGCGGTGCGCGGCGGTCGCGACTGAGCTTGTTCCGCTTCTTACGGTGGCGCACAGGGTTCTCCGCTCCGCTCTCGTCTCTTCCTCAGTCCGCTTGGAGATCGAGGCCGCGGGCGTGCAGGGTCTCGATCACTTCCTCGATCGACTTCGAGCCGAAGTTGGGAATCGCGTTGAGTTCGCCGCGGGACTTGCGGACCAGGTCGCCGACGGTCTGGACGCCGGCGCGCTTGAGGCAGTTGTAGGAGCGCACGCCCAGTTCGAGCTCCTCGATCAGGATCTCGTCGAGGCCGCTGTCGCCACTGGCGCCGTTGCCGCCCCCCGCCGCGGAAAGCGAGTCAGCCGGCAGCGCCGGGACCGGTTCGCGCGCGGTCAGCTCTTCGACCCGCTCGGCGTCGGTGAAGATCGCCAGGCTCTTGATCAGGATCTCGGAGGCCTCGCGCAGCGCCGCCGCGGGCTCGATCGAGCCGTCGGTCTCGAGATCGAGGGTGAGTTTGTCGAAGTCGGTGCGCTGCCCGACTCGGGCGGCGGCGACGGCGTAGGAGGCACGGCGAATCGGCGAGAAGATCGAGTCGATCGGGATCACGCCGATCGGCTGCTCGTCGGACTTGTTCTCTTCGGCCGGCGAGTAGCCGCGGCCGCGGCCGATCGTCAGGTAGACCTCGAGTTTGGTTTTCTTCTCCAGCGTCGCGATCGGCGCCTCGGGGTTGAGGATCTCGACGCCGGAGGGCAGGTCGATGTCCTTGGCCTTGACCTCACCGGGGCCGGTGGCGACCAGCGGCGCCTCGACCTCGTCGGCGTCGGTGTGCATGCGGACGACGAGGTCCTTGAGGTTGAGGATGATGTCGGTGACGTCCTCCTTGACGCCGGGCACGGTCGAGAACTCGTGCGCGACGCCCTCGATGCGGACGCTGGTGATCGCGGCGCCGCCCAGCGAGGAGAGCAGGACGCGGCGGAGGCTGTTGCCGAAGGTGTAGCCGAAGCCCTTGTCGAGCGGCTCGATGGTGAAGGTGCCGCGGCGGTCGTCGACCTTCTCGGAGGTGATGCGGGGGACCTGGAAATCAGTGGTCATGAGTTCCTTGCGTATGCGTGTTCAGAAATTTCGGGAATCCGGGCTACTTGGAGTACAGCTCGACGATCAGCTGCTCCTGAACCGGCGCCGAGATCTCGGAGCGCTCGGGGTAGCGCAGGACCTTGGCGGTGAGGGCATCGTGGTCGGCCTGCAACCAGGCCGGCACGGTGGAGACGAGTTCGGTCGCGCGCCGGACCGTGTCGGTGGCCGACGATCCGGGCTTGATCGAGATGATGTCCTCGGGACGAACCTGGTAGGAGGGAATGTCGACCCGGCGGCCGTTGACCATCCAGTGGCCGTGGTTGATCAGCTGCCGGGCCTGGCGACGCGAGGCGGCGAAGCCGAGTCGCACGAGGACGTTGTCGAAGCGGGACTCGAGCAGCCGCAGCAGGTTCTCGCCGGTGACGCCCTCCTGGCGCGAGGCCTTGTCGTAGTAGGCGCGGAACTGTTTCTCCAGCACCTGGTAGTAGCGGCGCGTCTTCTGCTTCTCGCGCAGCTGCAGCCGGTACTCGGACTGGCGCAGGCGCCCGCGGCCGTGCTCTCCAGGCGGATAGGAGCGCCGCTCGACGCCGCACTTGTCGGTGAAGCAGCGCTCGCCCTTGAGGAAGAGCTTCTGACCCTCGCGACGGCACTGCTTGCACTGCGGGGAGGTGTCGCGGGCCACTAGACGCGCCTCCGCTTCTTCGGCCGGCAGCCGTTGTGGGCCTGCGGCGATACGTCCTTGACCGTGGTCACGTCGAGTCCGGCGGCCTGCAGCGAGCGGATCGCCGTCTCGCGGCCCGAGCCGGCGCCCTTGGCGAAGACTTCGACCCGCTCGAGGCCGTGTTCCATGCCCTTCTTGGCGGCGGCGTCGGCGGTCACCTGGGCGGCGAACGGCGTCGACTTGCGCGAGCCCTTGAACCCGGCCGAGCCGGCCGACTCCCAGGCGATCACGTTGCCGTCGGTGTCGGTCAGGGTGACGATCGTGTTGTTGAAGGAAGTCTTGATGTGCGCCTGCCCGTAGGTGACGTTCTTTTTGACGCGGCGCCGAGCGCGCCCCTTGGCGGGTTTTTTCTCAGCCATCTCTGCTCCTAGACCTTGCGCTTACCGGCGACGCTGAGGCGCCGCGGTCCCTTGCGACCGCGGGCGTTGGTCTTGGTGCGCTGACCGCGGACCGGCAGGCCGCGCCGGTGGCGCAGGCCGCGGTAGGAGCCGATCTCCATCAGCCGTTTGACGTTTTGGGAGCGCTCGCGCCGCAGGTCGCCCTCGACCTCGCGGTTCTCGACCGCCTCGCGCAGCTTGATGACCTCTTCCTCGGTCAGGTCCTTGCCCTGCGTGCCGGGATCGATCTTGGTCTCCTCGAGGATCTTGCCGAGCGGTCGAGTGACCGATCCCGAAGATGTAGGTGAGGCCGATCTCGATCCGTTTGTTGACGGGGATGTTGACCCCGGCGATACGTGCCATCGTGCGCTAGCCCTGCCTCTGCTTGTGGCGCGGGTTCTGGCAGATCACCAGGACCGCCCCATTGCGGCGGATGACCTTGCACTTCTCGCACATCGGCTTTACGGAAGCTCGAACCTTCATCGCTCCGGTCTCGTATCGAAAACAGGATTCCCGCACGCCCCATGAGTCGGACGGCAGGCGTAAACAACGGCCCAATGGGCCGACCGGGAAAGATAGCAAGGGGCGTGCCTGAGCGTGGTCAGGGGGGAGGTGGGGTGAGCCTCGGGGGAATTGAGTCGCGCGCCCTATCGGGCGCAGCTCCGGATGATGCTGCCCGCCTATGGCGGGCAGGAGCCAGATTGCATATCGCGGCCTTCGGCCACATTCCCCCGAGGCTCACCCCACCTCCCCTCACGACACGCCCCTGCACTTCAGAAAAGCTGCTCGGGACAAGCGCCCGCCTCCATCCCGAATAGCTCTCTACGGACAAAGCACCATCCCCACAGGTCGAGGCGTAGTACGGGGATGCTGTGCCCGTATCTGGAATCAACCCTCGACCAGGGCGATGGTGAAGCCGTCGTAGCCCTTGGAGCCGACGGTCTGGATCGTCGTGGCGGTGACGCGGGGCTCGGCGGCGATTAGCTCGTGCAGGCGGCGCTGGGCCTTGGTGGCGGGGTCGGGGCTGGTGGCGTCGGCGAGGCTGCCGTCGCGAACCACGTTGTCGGCGACGATCAGGCTGCCGAGGCGGGAGTGGTCGAGGGCCCAGGTGAAGTAATTGGGGGTGTTGACCTTGTCGGCGTCGATGAAGGTGAGGTCGAACGGGCCGACGCCCTCGTCCTCCAGCGCGGGCAGCGTCTCCAAGGCCGGGCCGACGCGAAGATCGACGACATCGCCCAGGCCGGCCTGCTCGATGCTTCCGCGCGCGACCTCGGCGTACTCGGCGTTCGCCTCCAGCGTGGTCAGGCGACCACCCTCGGGCAGCGCCCGCGCCAGCAGGATCGTGCTGTAGCCGCCAAGGGTGCCGAACTCCAGCGCCGTCCGCGCCCCCTGCAGTCTGGCCAGGATCTGCAGCAGCCTCCCCTGCGGCGGTGAGACCTGGATCTGCGGCAGGCCGGCGGCCTCGGCCGCAGCGAGCGCCGCCTGCAGCGCCTCGTCGTCCGGCGCAATGGTCTCGCCGATGAAGGCATCAACCGCCGCGAAGATCTCCTGATCCATCTATCCCGCCTGAGGCGGCGGCAGTCGATCGAGCGCTTTTAGCACCGCTTCGGTGTTGGCCCGGAGCTGCCCACGCTGTTCTGCGATCTCGACCTGGAGGCCTCGTAAAGCCTCCCCTTCCTCCTGCAAGATCTTGATGTACTCGTTGGTCATCACTGTCATTTTCCGGAACAAGCCGTCGTTGAAGAGGCGGTGTTCCTCGATCGCGGTCATCTGCCTACCCTCGAGTTCTTCCCACTCGCGCCGACGCGCCTCCTCGCCATCGGCCCACCGCCGTTCCACCCCGTCCATGCGCTTCCGCAGTTCCGCACCAAAGCGCTCAGCCCGTTCGGCGCATTCCCGTCTCATCCGCTCCGTATCCACGGGCCAATAGTCGCATTCCATCTCGCACAGGATGGCACCCTTTCGCAACGAATCCGGAGCAACTTCTTGCCCCAGTGCGAACGTTTTTCCTAGTCAGCCTCATGCCAGGGCGTGAGGATGCGCGGGCCGTCGGCGGTGACGGCGACGGTGAACTCGAAGTGGGCGGCCAGCGAGCCGTCCTCGGAGTAGACCGACCAGCCGTCGTCGTCCATCCGCACCAGCGGCCCGCCGGCGTTGACCATCGGCTCGATCGCCAGCACCATCCCCTCCTCCAGCTCCGGGCCCTTGCCGGGCTCGCCGAAGTTCGGGACCTGCGGCTCCTCGTGCATGTCGCGGCCGATGCCGTGGCCGACCAGGGTGCGGATGATCGAGAGCCCCTCGACCTCGACCGAGCGCTGAATCGCCGCCGAGACGTCGCCGAGGTGGTTGCCGGGGCGCATCTGCTCGACCCCGGCGAAGAGGGAGCGCTTGGTCACGTCGAGCAGCTTGCGCGCCTCCGGGTCGACCTCGCCGATCGGCAAGGTGATCGCCGCGTCGGCAACCCAGCCGTCCTTGACGACGCCGACGTCGATCGAGAGCACGTCGCCGCGCTTCAGCTCGTAGGCGCCGGGGATGCCATGGACGACCATCGAGTTCGGCGAGGCGCAGATCGAGCCGGGGAATCCGCGGTAGCCCTTGAAGGCCGGGGTGGCGCCCTGCGAGCGGATGAACTTCTCCGCCGCTGCGTCGAGCTCTCCGGTGGTGACGCCGGCGCGCGCCTTGCGCTCCAGCATCTTCAGGCAGCGGACGAGGATCTCCCCCGCCACGGCCATCTCGTCGACCTGCTCGGGCGTCTTGCGGATGATCATCCGCTCGTACACGCTAGCCCTCTCGCTCGGGCCCTAAACGGTCTCGTCCTGCTCGAGGCGCATCGTCGCCAGGGTCCTGCGGATCTCCTCGGCGACGTCGTCCGGGGGCGGCGGCGCCGTCGATCCGACGCAGCACGCTGCGGTGGTCGTAGTAGTCGACCAGCGGCTCGGTCTTGGCGTGGTAGGTCTCGAGCCGCTTGCGGATCACCTCGGGCTTGTCGTCGTCGCGGACGATCAGCTCGCTGCCGTCGAGGTCGCAGACACCCTCGCGCTCGGGACGGGTTGAACTCGACGTGGAAGACGTGGCCGTTCTCCGCGCAGGTGCGCCGCCCGCCCAGCCGCCGCACGACCTCGTCGTCGGAGACGTCGATCAGGAGCACCGCGGATACCGTCGCGCCCCAGCTCCTCGAGCTTTGCGTCGAGCGCCTCGGCCTGCGGCATCGTGCGCGGGAAGCCGTCGAGGATGAAGCCGTCGCGCGCCTCCGGGGAGTCGATCCGCTCGGCGATCACGCCGACGATCACGTCGTCCGGAACGAGGTCGCCGCGATCCATGTACTCCTTGGCCGTCCGGCCCAGCTCGGTCTCGTCGCGCACGGCGGCGCGGAGGATGTCGCCGGTCGCGTAGTAGGGAAGGCGCAGGTCTTCCTGCAGCCGCTCGCCCTGGGTGCCCTTGCCCGACCCGGGCGGGCCGAGGAGCACGAGGTTCAGCTCGGGCATCGCCGGCAGCCTATTTGAGGAAGCCCTCGTAGTTCCTCATCATCAGCTGCGCCTCCAACTGCTTGACCGTGTCCAACGCTACGCCGACCACGATCAGGATCGAGGTGCCGCCGAAGAAGAAGTTGGCCGACGTCTGGCTGATCAGGATCGTCGGCAGCGCGGCGACCGCGCCCAGGTAGAGCGCGCCGGGGAAGGTGAGGCGGGAGAGGATGCGGTCGAGGTACTCGGCGGTTGGCCGCCCGGGCCTGCACCCCGGGGATGAAGCCGCCGTATTTCTTCAGGTTGTCGGCCTGGTCGACCGGGTTGAAGGTGACCGCCGTGTAGAAGTAGGTGAAGATGATGATGAAGAAGACCTCGCCGGCCACGTAGGCCCAGGTGTTGGGGCCGAAGAAGGCGGCGAAGTCGAGCGCGGCGGGCGTGTTGAGCAGCTGACCGACGGTCGGCGGGAAGGCCATGATCGAGGCCGCGAAGATGACCGGGATGACGCCGGCCATGTTGACCCGCAGCGGCAGGTAGGTGGAGCCGCCCGAGGTCATTTTCCGCCCCACCACGCGTTTCGCGTACTGGACCGGGATCCGCCGCTGGCCCTCCTGGACGAAGACGATCGCGACGATCACCGCCAGGGCGACGAAGGGCATCATCACCACGAAGACCTGGTCGGGGCTGTCCCACCATTTGGTGATGCCGCTCGGCAGCGAGGCGACGATCGAGGCGAAGATCATCAGCGAGATCCCGTTGCCGATGCCGCGCTGGGTGATCAGCTCGCCCAGCCACATCAGCAGGGTGCAGCCGGCGGTGAGAGCCATCACGATCATGAAGATCTTGGCGAAGGTGAGGGTGCCGACGACGCTGGTGCCGGCTTCGGCGCCGAAGGAGCGGAAGAGGAAGACGTAGCCGAGCGACTGGCCGAAGGCGAGGCCGACGGTCAGGTAGCGCGTGTACTGGGTGATCTTCTGCTGCCCGACCTCGCCTTCTTTCTGCAGGCGCTCCAGCGAGGGCACGACCACGGTCAGCAGCTGCAGGATGATCGAGGCGGTGATGTAGGGCATGATCCCCAGCGCGAAGAGGCGAGAGCGCGAGAGGCTGCCGCCGGAGAAGAGGTTGAGGAAGCCGAGGATGCTGGAGCCGCTGGAAGTTGTCCTCGATTTCCTTGACCGCGTCGACGTCGACGCCCGGGCGCCGGGATGTAGGCACCGAGGCGGTACAGCAGCAGCATCGCCGCGGTGAAGGCGAGCTTCTTGCGAATGTCGGCGACGCTGAAGGCGTTCGCAATAGTTTTGAGCATTACGGCTCCAGAGTGTGACAGGAACCGCCGGCCGCCTCGATCTGCTCTTTGGCGGCGGCACTGAAGGCGTGCGCGTGGACGTCGAGCTTCTTCTTCATCTCGCCGCGGGCGAGGATCTTGACCGGGTCCGAGCGCTTCGCCAGGCCCTTCTCCTTCAGCGTCGCCGGAGTCACCTCGGCGCCGGCGTCGAAGCGCTCCTCGAGGTCGGAGAGGTTGACCGGCTGCGTCTTGGTGCGGAAGTTCTCGAACGGCATCGACTTCTTCATGTGCGGGCCGCGCAGCTTTCGCATCCGCATGTGGATCGGGTTCTGGCCGCCCTCGTAGTCGGCCTTGCGCTTGGCGCCCGAGCGCGGGAGCCGGCGCCCTTGTGGCCGCGGCCCGGAGGTCTTGCCCAGGCCGCTGCCCTCGCCGCGGCCGATCCGCTTGCGCGGCCGTTTCGAGCCCGGCTTCGGCTTCAGGTTGTGCAGCCCGATCTCCTCGGAGCGCGGCTTCTCGGCCATCAGGAGACCTCCACCAGGTGCGAGACGACCCGGAGCTGGCCCTGCAGCTGCGGCGAGTCCTTGCGCTCAACCGATTTGCCGATCCGGCCCGAGCCCGAGCGCGGCAAGCGTCGCTTTCTGATCCGGGTTGGTCCCGTTGGCGGACCGAACCTGCTCGATCTTGACCGCGCTCACGACTGCTCCTCAGCTTTCGGCTCCTCCGACTGGCGGCGCGGTCTCCTCGACGGCGCGGCCTCGTCGAGCCGGCAGCCTGGTCGGCTTCGGTGGCGGCAGCCTCCGCGGGATGCCGCGGTCGAGGTGCTCCCCGTCGGTTCGCAGGTTCCGTTCATGTCGAGCCCAAGCACCTGCGTGACCGTCAGACCCGCGCAGCTCCGCGACCTCCTCCGGCCGGCGCAACCGGATCAGCCCGTCCATGGTCGCCTTGACGAGGTTGATCGGGTTCTGCGTGCCGATGCTCTTGGTCAGCACGTCGCGGACGCCGCCCAGCTCGAGCACGGCGCGGACGCCGCCGCCGGCGATCACGCCGGTACCGGGGCTGGCCGGGCGCAGGACGACGTGGCCGGCGCCGAAGCGGCCGATGATCCTGTGGGTGATCGTCTGGCCGTATTTGGGCACGCGGATCAAGTTCTTGCGGGCGTCCTCGACGCCCTTCTGGATCGCCAGCGGGACCTCGCGGGCCTTGCCGTAGCCGATCCCGACCACGCCCTCCTCGTCGCCGACGGCGACCAGCGCGGTGAAGGAGAAGCGCCGGCCGCCCTTGACCACCTTGGCGACGCGGTTGATCTCGATCACGCGCTCCTGCAGGTCGAGCCCGCGCGGGCTGACCGTCTCCACGTTCTTCGTGTCCATTCCCTTCATAGCGAGCGGTCCAAGGTAGCGGAACTCAGAAGACCAGCCCCCCCTCGCGTGCGCCCTCGGCCAGCGCCTTGACGCGGCCGTGGTACTGGTAGCCGCCGCGGTCGAAGACGCAGGTCTCGACCCCGGCCGCCTTGGCCCGCTCGGCGAGCAGCTCGCCGGCCTTCTTCGCCTGCTCTGTGGCGCTGAGCTTGCGCAGGTCCGGCTCGATCCAGTTGACCGCGGCCACGGTGTGGCCGGCCCGGTCGTCGATCAGCTGGGCGAAGATGCCGCGGTTGGAGCGGTAGACGGAGAGGCGCGGGCGCTCGGCCGTGCCGCTGACCCGGGCGCGAACCCGGCGGCGGCGGCGCAGGCGCTGCTGGCGCTTGGTGACGACGGTCATGCGCGCTTACCGACCTTTCTCAGGACCTGCTCGTCGCGGTAGCGGATCCCCTTGCCCTTGTAGGGCTCGGGCGGGCGGCGCTTGCGGATGTCCGCGGCGACCTGCCCGACGAGCTGCTTGTCGATGCCGCGCACGATGATCTCGGTCGGCTGCGGGACCTCGAACTCGATCCCCTCCGGGGCCTCGATCGCGACCGGGTGGGAGAAGCCGAGCGCCAGCTCCAGGTTCTTGCCCTTGAGCGCGGCGCGGTAGCCGACGCCCTGGATCTCCAGCCGCTTCTCGAAGCCGTCGGTGACGCCCTCGACCATGTTCGCGATCAGGCTGCGGGTGAGGCCGTGCAGGGCGCGGTGCTCGCCGCGGTCGGTGGGACGGGCGACGGTGACGACGCCGTCGCCCTGCTCGACCGTCATGTCCTGCGGAGTAGGCCTGCGTGAGCTCGCCCTTCGGGCCCTTGACGGCGATGTTGCCAGGGGCGATCTCGACCGTGACGGCCTCGGGGACGGGGACGGGCTTTCTTCCGATTCGGCTCATGGGCTCACCAGACGTAGGCGACGACCTCGCCGCCGACGCCCTTGGCGCGGGCTTCGTGGCCGGTCATCACGCCGACCGAGGTGCTGACGATCGCGGTCCCGGTGCCGCCGTGGACGCGCGGCACGTGCTTGTGGTCGACGTAGCGACGCCGGCCCGGACGCGAGACGCGCTCGATCCCGATGATCACCGGACGGCGGTCCTCGGTGTACTTGAGGCTGACCTCGATCGCCTCGCCGACCGTGGCCGGCTTGCGGTGGAAGTCCTTGATGTAGCCCTGCTCCTTGAGGATCCGCGACATCTCCATCTTCAGGCCCGAGGGGGGAATCTCCACCTCGTCGTGGCCGGCGCGGATGGCGTTGCGGATCCGGGTCAGGTAATCGGCGATCGGGTCGGTCTGCATCGTTTCGTCCTACCAGCTCGACTTGGTCATGCCGGGGATGTACCCCTCGTGGGCGGCCTCGCGCAGGCAGATCCGGCAGAGGCCGAACTTGCGGTAGTAGGCGCGCGGGCGACCGCAGCGCCGGCAGCGGTTGTAGCTGCGCGATCTTGAACTTTGCCTTGCGGCCCTGACGGACCTTCTGGGAAGTCTTAGCCATCTGAGTTCTCCTGGTCGGCCGAGCCCTCGGCCTCGTCGTTTCCGCCCTCGGCGGCCTCCTCGCCCTCGCCCTCGCCCTCCTCGGTCTCCGGCTTGGCGTAGGCCTCGGGGTTCTCCTCTTTCAGCTGCTCGAGCGCGGCCTGCTCGGCCTCGGCCTTGAGGCGAGCCTCCTCCTTGCGCTGCTCCTCTTCGGCTTCCGCCTCGGCCTCGCCTTGGCCGCCTCGCCCGGGCGGCCCTCCTGGGCGAAGGGCATCCCCAGGCCCAAGCAGCAGCTCGAAGGCCTCGACGTCGGTCTCGGCCGAGGTCGTGATCGTGATGTCGAGACCGCGCACCACGTCGACCGAGTCGTAGTCGATTTCCGGGAAGATCAGCTGCTCTTTGACGCCCATCGAGTAGTTGCCGCGGCCGTCGAAGGAGCGTGGGTTGAGACCGCGGAAGTCGCGGATCCGCGGCACCGCGATCGAGGTCAGGCGGTCGAGGAACTCCCACATCCGCGCCCGGCGCAGCGTCACCGAGACGCCGACCGGCATCCCCTCGCGCACCTTGAAGGAGGCGATCGACTTGCGGGCACGGCGCACGTTCGGCTGCTGGCCGGCGATCATCGCCAGCTGCTTCTGGGCGGATTCGAAGGACCTCTTGTCCTGTTTCTCCGTCGCCGAGCCCCATGTTGAGGGTGATCTTCATCAGGCGCGGCGCCTGCATCGGCGTCGAGTAGCCGAACTTCTTGGTCAGCTCGGGCAGGATCTCCTGCTCGTAGCGCTCGCGCAGGCGCGGCGGCGGGGCCGCCTGCGAGGTCGGGGTCACGGTCGCCTCCATCAGTCGATCGCCGTCCCGCTGCGCTTCGCGTAGCGCACGCGCTTGCCGCCGTCGTCGCGGCGGACGCCGATCCGGGTCGCTTTGTTGTCTTTGGGATCGAGCAGCATCACGTTGGAGACGTCGATCGGCCCCTCCTTCTCGATGATGCCGCCGGCCTGGGCGTTTTTCAGGTCGCCCTGAGAGCGCGGTCGTTCGTGGCGCTTGACGATGTTCAGGCCCTCGACGAAGACGCGACGGCGCTTGCGGATCGGTGCGCACGACGCGGCCGGTCTTGCCGGCGTCCTTGCCGCCGATCACGACCACCTGGTCGTCGGTCCGGATGCGCATCGACTTCGCCATCTAGAGGACCTCCGGCGCCAGCGAGATGATTTTCATGAAGTTGCGATCGCGCAGTTCGCGCGCCACCGGGCCGAAGATGCGGGTCCCGCGCGGGTTGTTGCTGGCCGGGTCGATCAGCACGGCGGCGTTCTCGTCGAAGGAGATGTAGGTGCCGTCGGGGCGGCCGAGCGGCTTGCGGGTGCGGACGACGACGGCCTGCACGACCTCGCCCTTGCGGACGCCGCCCTGCGGGCTCGCCTGTTTGACGGTGGCGGTGATCACGTCGCCGACGCTGGCGTAGCGGCGGTGCGAGCCGCCCTTGACCCGGATGCAGAGGATCTCGCGGGCGCCCGAGTTGTCGGCGACCTTCAGCCTCGACTCCTGCTGGATCACTTCGCTCTACCTCGCCTTCTCGACGACGTCGACCAGGCGCCAGCGCTTGGTCTTGGACAGCGGACGGGTCTCGACGAGGCGGACGACGTCGCCCTCGCCGGCCTCGTTGCGCTCGTCGTGCGCGTGCAGCGTGCGCGAGCGGCGGACGATCTTCTCGTAGGTCGGGTGGCGGCGGGCGATGTCGATGCGGACCGTGATCGACTTGTCGCCCTTGTTGGAGACGACGATGCCCTGGCGAACCTTGGCCGCGTTGGCGTCGTGCTCGGCCGGCGGAGTCCCGGTCCCAGGGGTCTTCTTCGCCTTCGCCGCCGCGCGCTCCTTGCGCCGACCGGCGGCCTTCGACCTTCCGCGCCTCACGGCGCGCGGCAGCCCGCTCCTCCGGCGTTGCCTGCGGCTTCGCCTCGCTCGGTCGCCGCGACCGCTCCAGCCTGCGCCGCTCCTTCCAAGGAAGATCGTCCCCCGGCTCCGGCTCCGGCTCCGAAGCCTCTTTGGCGGCAGGAGCTTCTGCCTCCTCCGCAGCCTCTTCAGCGGCAGGAGCCTCTGCCTCCTCCTCCGCGGGAGCATCGTCAGACGAATCTGCCTCAGCGGCCGGAGCCTCATCCTCAGCTTCGGGCGCAGGGTCTCCTCGGCGTCAGCCTCGGCCGCCTCTTCGGCGGGTGGCGTGGGGTCGGGCGCCTCGCCCGCAGCTTGCGAGGACGAGTCGTCTGACCCCGCGACAGGACCCGCCGACTGGGCGCCCTCGTCCTGACCCGTGGTCTCCTCGGCCGTCTCGTCTTTTTTCGTCTCGTCGTCGCTCATATCCGCTTCGTCTCTTTCTCGACATCGATACCTCGGTTGCGCGCCACGGTCAGCAGCCGCGCCACATCTTTTTGGCGGCGCCCAGGCGAGCGGTGTTCTCGAGCTCGCCGGTCGCGTGGCGGAAGCGCAGGTTGAAAGCCTCCTGCTTGGCGTCGATCAGCTTCGCCACCAGCTCGTCGTCCTTGAGGTTGTGGACCTCGATCGACTTTCATCGGTCCTCGACCCCCTCGCGCTTGACGAATTTGGTCTTGACCGGAAGCTTGTGCCCGGCCAGGCGCAGCGCGTCGCGAGCGAGGTCCTCGGGAACGCCGGCCAGCTCGAACATCACCTTGCCGGGCTTGACCACCGCGACCCAGCCCTCGGGGTTGCCCTTGCCGGAGCCCATCCGGGTCTCGGCCGGCTTCTTCGTGTAGGGCTTGTCGGGGAAGACGTTGATCCAGACCTTGCCGCCACGTTTGATCTTGCGGGTCATCGCGACACGCGCGGCCTCGATCTGGCGGTTGGTGATCCAGCCGCGCTCGAGCGACTTCAGCCCGTACTCGCCGAAGGCGACGGTGCTGCCGCCCTTGGTGTTGCCGCGCATGCGGCCGCGGAACTGTTTGCGGTGCTTGACCCGTTTCGGCATCAGCATCAGCGACCACCTCCCCCACGCTGGCCGCCGCGATCGCCGCCACGACCGCCGCCCGGGCCGCGTCCGCCACCGGATCGCCCGCCGCCGGGGCCACGGTCGCCGCCGGGACGCCCACCCTGGCGGCCGCGCTGGCCGCCCTGCGGCTCGTCGTCGGCCGAGGCGAGATCGGAGCGGAAGCCCTCGGGCATCACCTCGCCCTTGTTGATCCAGCATTTGACGCCGATCCGGCCGGTCGTCGTCCGCGCCTCGAAGAAGCCGTAGTCGATGTCCGCGCGCAGCGTGTGCAGCGGCACCCGGCCGTCGGAGTAGCTTTCGGTCCGCGCCATCTCGGCCCCGCCGAGGCGGCCGGAGACCTGGACCTTGACCCCCTTGGCGCCGGAGCGCATGGCCGAGGTGAGGGCTCGTTTCATCGCCCGGCGGAAGGCGACACGGTTCTGCAGCTGCTCGGCGATCGACTGGGCGACCAGCTTGGCGTCGAGCTCGGGGCGCTTGACCTCGCGGATGTTGACTTTCACCGGGCTGCCGGTCAGCTTGTGCAGCTCCTTGCGCAGGGCGTCGACTTCGCTGCCCGACTTGCCGATGACGATGCCGGGACGGGCGGTGTGGATGTCGACGGCGACCTCGCCGCGGCGCTCGATCGTGATGTTCGAGAGCCCGGCATGGGACAGCTTGCCGACGATGTGATCGCGGATCTGCAGGTCTTCCTGGAGGACGTCGGCGAAGTTTTTCTCCTCGAACCAGTTCGACTTCCAGTCGTGGATGTAGCCGACGCGGAAACCCTCGGGGTGGATCTTCTGTCCCATGACCTCTAGTCCTCCGCCGGGGTCAGCGCCACGGCGATGTGGCTGGTTCGCTTGTGGATCGGGGTCGCCCGCCCCTGCGCTCGAGGCCGGAACCGCTTCAGGGTCGGGCCCTCGTCGACCGTGATCGAGGAGATCTTCATCTCGTCGCCGATCAGGTCGTGGTTGTTCTCCGCGTTGGCGGCGGCGGAGTCGATCAGCTTGTGGATGTCCTGGGCGGCGCCACGGGGCGAGAACTGCAGCAGCGCCCGGGCCTTTTCGATGTGCAGGCCGCGAACCTGGTCGGCGATCAGGCGCGCCTTGCGCGGAGCGATGCGGACGTAGCGGGCGCTGGCGCGGACGACCGGCGCGGCGACGGGAGCCGGCGCGGCTTTTTTCGCCGGCGCTTTCGCTTTGCTCGCGGCTTTGGCGCTCGCTTTTTTGGCGCTCGCTTTTTTCTCCGGTGCTTTGGCGGCTTTTTTCGCTCGCAGCTCTCCGGCGCTTTCTTCGCCACTTTCTTGCTGTCTTTTTTGTCTTTGGTCTCGTCCGCCATCGCTATTCACCCCTGCCGGTGCCGCTGTGGGAACGGAAGGTCCGGGTCGGCGCGAACTCGCCGAGCTTGTGGCCGACCATCGACTCCGAGATGAAGACCGGGACGTGTTTCTTGCCGTCGTGGACGGCGATCGTGTGCCCGACCATCTCCGGGAAGACGGTCGAGGTGCGCGACCAGGTTTTGACCATCTGTTTTTTGCCGGCCTCGTTCATCGCGGCGATGCGCCCCATCAGGCGCTCCTCGACCCACGGGCCCTTTTTCGTCGAGCGACCCATGAGCTACCGGCCCTTCTTCTTGCCGCGGCGCCTGCCGCGCACGATGTAGCGATCGGACTGCTTGCCCTTCTTGCGGGTCCGGTAGCCGAGCGTCGGCTTGCCCCAGGGGGTGACCGGATGGCCGCCGGGAGTGTGGTGCGCCTCGCCGCCGCCGTGCGGGTGGTCGACCGGGTTCATCGCGACGCCGCGGCTCTGCGGGCGCTTGCCCTTGTGGCGGTTGCGGCCGGCCTTGCCGATCTTCATGTTCTGGTGCTCGGCGTTGGAGAGGGTGCCGACGGTCGCGCGGCACTCGGCCCGGACCATCCGCATCTCCGAGGAGGGCAGCCGCAGGGTGACCATCTCACCCTCCTTCGCGACCAGCTGGATCGCGGTGCCGGCGGCGCGACCGAGCTTGCCGCCCTGGCCGGCGATCAGCTCGACGTTGTGGACGATGGTGCCGGTCGGCATCTGGCCCAGCTCCATCGCGTGGCCCGGTTTGACGTCGGCGTCGGGACCCGACTTGACCTCGTCGCCGACCGCGAGCTGGGCAGGGGCGAGGATGTAGTCCTTGTGCCCGTCGGCGTAGTGCAGGAGCGCGATGTAGCAGCTGCGGTTCGGGTCGTACTCGATCGTCGCGACCTTCGCCGGCACGCCGTCCTTGAGGCGCTTGAAGTCGATCTTGCGGTAGCGCCGCTTGGCGCCGCCGCCGCGGTGGCGAGCGGTGACGCGACCGTTGGCGTTGCGCCCACCGGACTTGCGCAGGCCCTCGGTCAGCTTCTTTTCCGGCTCCGACGCGGTCAGCTGCTCGCGCAGCGGGTAGGTCGCGAAGCGGCGGCCGGGGCTGGTCGGTTTCGTCTTGCGATTCGGCATCTCCAGGCTCCCTACGCGGTCTCCGCGCCCTCGAACAGCTCGATCCGTTCGCCGGGGGCGAGCTGGACGATCGCCTTCTTCCAGGCCCGGGTGCGCCCGTTCGAGAGACCGCGGCGCTTCGGCTTGGACCGCACCTTCGAGGTCCGCACCTGCGCGACCTCGACCCCGAAGACCTCGTGCACGGCCTGGGCGATCTGCGTCTTGTGGGCGCGGTCGTCGACCCGGAAGGTGTACTTGCCCTCGGCGATCAGGGCGTAGCTCTTCTCCGAGATCACCGGACGGATGAGGATGCTGCGCGCGTCCATCAGCCGAGCCTCTCCTGCAGCGAGGCGAGGGCCGCTTCGGAGATGACGATCGCGGCGGCGCCGATCACGTCGGCGACGCCGGTGGCGCCGACCTCGAGCACGTGGGTGCGGCGAATGTTGCGGAAGCTCTTCATCGCGCCGGTCTCCTCGGCGGTCAGCACGACCAAGGTCGGGCTCTTGGCCCCCCATTTCTCCAGCGCCGCGGCAGCCTGCTTGGTCGCGGGGGTCTCGAAGGACGAGGCGTCGAGAACGGCGACGCTGCCACGCTCGGCGTGGACCGAGAGGGCCGAGCGCATCGCCCGCCGGCGCGCTTTGCGGTTGACCTTGACCGTGTAGTGACGCGGCTTGGGGCCGAAGGTGACGCCGCCGCCGAAGCGGCTGGAGACGCCGAGGGCGCCGACGCGGGCGCGGCCGGTGCCCTTCTGACGCCAGGCCTTCGCGGTCGTGAAGGAGACCTCGCCGCGAGTCAGGGTCGAGGCGGTGCCGCGGCGGCGCGACGCCAGGTCGGCGCGAGCGGCCTCGTGAACCAGCGACTGGTGGAAGGGCTCGGCGAACAGCTCTTTGGGCAGGTCGGCTTTGCTCGACTTGCCGAGGACGGTGGCTTTAGACATCGGTCCTCACCTCGACGATCGCGTTGCGCGAGCCGGGCACCGAGCCCTTGATCAGCAGCAGGTTGCGCTCGGTGTCGACGTCGGCGATCTCCAGGCCCTTCTGGGTGACGCGCTTGTTGCCCATCTGGCCCGGCATCCGCATCCCTTTGAAGACGCGGGCCGGGAAGGCGCTGGCGCCGATCGAGCCGGGGGCGCGGACGTTGTGCGAACCGTGGCTGACCGGGCCGCGACTGAAGTTGTGGCGCTTGATGCCGCCCTGGAAGCCCTTGCCGATCGAGACCCCGGAGACCTTCACCCTCTGGCCCGCCTCGAATTCCTCGACGGTGACGTCGTCGCCGATCTTCGGCCCCTCCTCTGCGCCCAGATCCTCGTCGCGGAACTCGACCAAGTGGCGCGACGGTGGTGCCCCCGCCTTCTTCAGGTGGCCTTCCTCGGCCTTGCTCAGTCTGCCCTGCTTGACCTCGCCGAAGGCGAGCTGCACGGCGGCGTAGCCGTCGCGCTCGCTCTCGCGGATCGCGGTCACCTTGCAGGGGCCGGCCTCGATCACGGTGACCGGAACGACGCTGCCGTCCTCGCGGAAGACCTGCGTCATGCCCAGCTTCTTGCCGAGGATCGCAGCCATCGCTAAAGGCGGATCTCGATGTCGACGCCGGCCGGCAGCGAGTCCAGGCGCTGCAGCGAGTCGACGGTTTTCGGCGACGGCTGGAGGATGTCGATCAGCCGCTTGTGGGTGCGGATCTCGAAGTGCTCGCGCGAGTCCTTGTCCTTGAACGGCGAGCGGATCACGCAGTAGACGTTTTTCTCGGTCGGCAGCGGCACCGGGCCGGAGACGGTGGCACCGGTGCGCTCCGCCGTCTCGACGATCTCGCGGGCAGCCCGATCGATGGCGTCGTGGTCGTACGCCTTCAGTCGGATTCGAATTTTCTGTGCTGCTATCGCTGCCACTTTTTCCTGCTGTCTCCGTCTTTCTCCACGCTCTTATCGCGCATAAAGGGCGGGGCCCCTTGTTGGTGGGGCGCCGCCCCGGTCGTATGTTCTTTGCAGTTGTCTCGCCGCCCGGGTGGGAGGCGAGGGACGGGCAGATGCCCGTCCCCTTTGAGGCCGCTACTCGATGACGTCGGCGACGACCCCCGAGCCGACGGTGCGGCCACCCTCGCGGATGGCGAACCGCAGGCCTGGATCCATGGCGATCGGCTGAATCAGCTCGATCGTCATCTCGACGTTGTCTCCCGGCATCACCATCTCGGTCCCCTCGGGGAGGTTGGCGATCCCGGTCACGTCGGTGGTCCGGAAGTAGAACTGAGGCCGGTAGCCGGAGAAGAACGGCGTGTGACGACCGCCCTCCTCCTTCTTCAGGCAGTAGACCTCGGCCTTGAATTTGGTGTGCGGCGTGATCGAGCCGGGCTTGCAGAGAACCTGGCCACGCTCGATCTCCTCGCGCTTGGTGCCGCGCAGGAGGGCGCCGATGTTGTCGCCGGCCTGACCCTGGTCGAGGATCTTGCGGAACATCTCGACTCCGGTGACGACGGTTTTGGTCGTGTCGGTGATGCCGACGATCTCGACCTCGTCGCCGGTGTTGACGATCCCCTGCTCGACGCGGCCGGTGGCGACGGTGCCGCGGCCGGTGATCGAGAAGATGTCCTCGATCGGCATCAGGAAGGGCTTGTCGAGCTCGCGGACCGGCTCCGGGATGTAGGAGTCGAGGGCGGCGGCCAGCTCGAAGACGGCTTTCTGGGCCTCCTCGTCGCCTTCCAGCGCCTTCAGCGCCGAGCCCTTGATGATCGGGGTCTCCTCGCCGGGGAAGTCGTACTCGTCGAGAAGTTCCTTGACCTCCTCCTCGACCAGCTCGATCAGTTCGTCGTCGTCGACCTGGTCGATCTTGTTGAGGAAGACGACCACGTGCGGGACGTTGACCTGACGGGCGAGCAGGATGTGCTCGCGGGTCTGGGGCATGACGCCGTCGGCGGCCGAGACGACCAGGATCGCGCCGTCCATCTGGGCGGCGCCGGTGATCATGTTCTTGACGTAGTCGGCGTGACCCGGGCAGTCGACGTGGGCGTAGTGCCGGTTGTCGGTCTCGTACTCGACGTGCGAGGTCGCGATCGTGATCCCGCGCTCCTTCTCCTCGGGAGCGTTGTCGATCTGCGCGAAGCTCTGGGCCTCGGCGCCGCCCACGGTTGAGAGCGTCTGGGTGATCGCGGCCGTCAGCGTCGTCTTTCCGTGGTCGATGTGACCGATGGTGCCGACGTTCACATGCGGCTTATCGCGCTCGAACTTCTCCTTTGACATCTCTCTCCGTTCTACCTTTCGAAGTCGTTGTTCTGTCTGCTTGGGCTGCTTGAGTTCTGAAGGAACTGCCTGACAGGGGGCTTTGTTCTGCCTGCGGGCGAACCTGGGAAATATAGCCAGATGCCGTCCGCTGTCGCGGTTGGGTCTAAGAGCTGGCCCCCACTGGCTCTCCAGAGCGGTGTTCGACGATCTCCTCAGCGATGTTCGAGGGGACCTCCTCGTAGCGCTCGAACTGCATCGTGTAAGTCGCGCGCCCCTGGGTCGAGGAGCGAAGGTCGGTGGCGTAGCCGAACATCTCGCCGAGCGGGACGAAGGCCTGGACCGCGAGCGCGTTGCCGCGCTGCTCCTGGCCCTGGACTTTGCCGCGGCGCCGTGAGAGGTCGCCGATGACGTCGCCGAGGAAGTCCTCTGGGGTGACGACCTCGACCGACATCACCGGCTCCAGCAGGACCGGGTTGGCCTTGCGGGCGGCCTCCTGGATCGCCATCGAGCCGGCGATTTTGAAGGCCATCTCCGAGGAGTCGACGTCGTGGAAGGAGCCGTCGACGAGTTCGGCGCGGACGTCGACCATCGGGTAGCCGGCCTTGACGCCGTTCTCCAGCGCCTCCTTCATCCCCTGCTCGGCCGGGCCGATGAATTCGCCGGGAATGACGCCGCCCTTGATTTTGTTGATGAACTCGAAGCCCTCTTCGGGGGCCGGCTCGAGGTTGATGACGACGTGGCCGAACTGGCCGCGGCCGCCGGTCTGGCGGACGAAGCGCGCCTCGACCTTCTCGACCCGCTTGCGGATCGTCTCGCGGTAGGCGACCTGCGGCTTGCCGACGTTGGCCTCGACTTTGAACTCGCGCAGCATGCGGTCGACGATCACCTCGAGGTGGAGCTCGCCCATGCCGTGGATCAGGGTCTGGCCGGTTTCCTCGTCGGATTCGATCCGGAAGGTCGGGTCCTCCTCGCCCAGACGCTGCAGGGCGGTGCCCATCTTCTCCTGGTCGGCTTTGGTTTTCGGCTCGATCGCGACCGCGATCACGGTCTCCGGGAATTCGATGCTCTCCAGCGCGATCGGCGCGTCGGGGGCGGCGAGAGTGTCGCCGGTGCTCGTTTCCTTGAGGCCGACGCCGGCGCAGATGTCACCGGCGTAGCACTCCTCGATCTCCTCGCGGCTGTTGGCGTGCATCATCAGCAGCCGGCCGATGCGCTCGGTGCGGCCGGTTTTGACGTTGAGGACGCGGCCGCCGGCTTCGAGCTTGCCGGAGTAGACGCGGAAGTAGGTCAGCTTGCCGACGTAGGGGTCGGACATGATCTTGAAGGCGAGGGCGGCGAAGGGAGTGTCCTCGTCGGCGGGGCGGGTCGTCCTCGGTCGGCTCGTCCTCGCCTTTCTTGGCCGGGACGAGCCCGGTCACCGGCGGCACCTCGAGCGGCGAGGGCAGCAGCTCGACGACCGCGTCGAGCAGCGGCTGCACGCCCTTGTTCTTGAAGGAGGAGCCGCAGAGGACCGGCGTCACCTTGGTGTCGAGGCAGGCCCGGTGCAGCGAGGCGGCGATCCGCTCGTGCGGGATCTCCTCCTCGGCCAGGTAGGCCTCCATCAGCTCGTCGTCGTAGTCGGCGCAGGCCTCGATCAGCTGGGTCCGGTATTCCTCGGCCTGGTCGACGAGGTCGGCGGGGATCTCGACCGTCTCGAACTCGGTGCCCAGCTCGTCCTTCCAGACCAGCGCTTTCATCTCGATCAGGTCGACGACGCCCTCGAAGTCGCCCTCGCTGCCGATCGGCAGCTGGATCGGCAGCGGGTTGGCGCCGAGGCGGTCGACCATCGTCTGCACCGAGTTGAAGAAGTCGGCGCCGGTGCGGTCCATCTTGTTGATGTAGGCGAAGCGCGGGACCTTGTACTTGTCGGCCTGGCGCCAGACGGTCTCCGACTGCGGCTCGACGCCGGCGACGGCGTCGAAGACGGCGACGGCGCCGTCGAGCACGCGCAGGCTGCGCTCGACCTCGACCGTGAAGTCGACGTGGCCCGGCGTGTCGATGATGTTGATCCGGTGGCCCTTCCACTCGCAGGCGGTGGCGGCGGAGGTGATCGTGATCCCGCGCTCCTGCTCCTGTTCCATCCAGTCCATGACGGCGGCGCCCTCGTGGACCTCGCCGATTTTGTGGGTACGGCCGGTGTAGTAGAGGATGCGCTCGGTCGTCGTCGTCTTGCCGGCGTCGATGTGCGCCATGATCCCGATGTTGCGGGTCTTCTCTAGGGGGAAGCTTCGTGGCATGTTCTGAAGGTAATGGTCTCTCGAATTGGGTTATGGGTGAAACGGAAGCGAAGCGATACTCGGCAGGATCGGCGCAACCAGCCTCAGCGCAACCAGCGCAAAAAAAAGGCCCCAGCGGGCCCGGCGAAGCGAACTGCGAAAAAACTGCCTGAGCGACGGGCGATGATAGCAGCGGCGCGACGCCGCATCGGCCCGGCTTTCGCAAAGCTCGTGAAGCGCCCTGCGCGGTGGAGCCGCGGCGTCGACAGGACGGTCAACCGCGGCCTCGAGCGCGCCCATCCGGTCCTCGTCAGGGTGGGTCGTCGGTCGCGAATCCGGGCGCAGAAGGCGACCGCTTGGGCCGGCCCCCGCGTGCGGCCGGTCGCGGCCCGGTCCTTCCGTGCCCTCGCCGTCGGCGAGCGCTGGCTCAGACGTGGCTGCGCGGCGGCCATCGCCGGCACGACCCGTGCCAGCGCCGTCGTCACCCCGCAGCGGGCGATCGGCGTCGTCATCGTCGCCACCGCGGTCGGCCTGATCGCCTCCCAGTACCTCGATTACCGCGGGGTCGAGATCGGCCAGGCGGGCTACGCCGACCTGCCCGGCACCACCCGCCCCCCAACGGTCGACGTCAAGACCGCCGGCGAAGCCCACCCCTATGCGCTGGGGCCGGTGGGGGGCCTCCTGGTGCCGGTGGGCGGGCTCGCGGCGCTGCTCGGTCTACTCGCCGCCGGCCGCGATCGGCGGCGGTTGGGCTTGACGGTGGCCGGCCTGGGGCTGCTTGCGGTCGCCGTCATCCTGCTCGTCGACCTCCCCAACGGGCTCGACGCGGGGGCCCAGACTTCGCGTTTCGCGGGGGCCACGGCGGTGCTCGAAGAGGGCTTCTACGCCGAGCTCGCGGCGGCGGCGGGGCTGGTTGTTGCCGGACTGCTCTACTATGCGCGGCCGTGCCGAATACGAATCAGCTCGTCAGGAAGGGCCGCAAGCGCCCGAAGAAGAAGACCACGACGCCGGGCCTCAAGTCGGGCCAGGGTCGCAAGAAGCGCGTAGCCGCCCCGCAGCGGCGCGGCGTCTGCACCCGTGTCGCAACGGTGACGCCGAAGAAGCCGAACTCGGCCCTGCGCAAGATCGCCCGTGTGCGCCTGACCAACGGCATGGAGGTCACCACCTACATCCCCGGCGAGGGACACAACCTTCAGGAGCACTCGGTGGTGCTGATTCGCGGTGGTCGCGTCAAGGACCTGCCGGGCGTCCGCTACAAGGTCGTCCGCGGCACCCTCGACGCCGCCGGCGTCTCCGACCGCAAGCAGGCCCGCTCCCGCTACGGCGTCAAAGCTTCGTAATGCCGCGCCGCTCCGCAGCCACGATCCGGCCGGTCGAGCCCGACGCCAGGCACCGCAACCGCCTCGTCCAGCAGCTCATCAACAAAGTGATGAGCGACGGCAAGAAGTCCCTCGCCGAGCGGATCGTCTACGACAGCCTCGCGATCGTCGGCGAGCGCAGCGGCGAGGACCCGGTGGAGACGCTGGAGGCGGCGATCAAGCAGCTGACCCCGGTGCTCGAGGTCCGTTCCCGCCGCGTCGGCGGCGCGACCTACCAGGTCCCGGTCGAGGTCCCGGCCCGCCGTGCCCGCACGCTCGCGGTTCGCTGGCTGGTCCAGTTCGCCCGCGCCCGTCGCGAGTACTCGATGGCCGAGCGCCTCGCCAGCGAGATCCTCGACGCCACCCAGCAGCAGGGCAGTGCCTGGAAGCGGAAGGACGACATTTACCGCATGGCCCAGGCAAATAAGGCCTTCGCCCACTATCGCTGGTAATACCCTGGCTCTATGAGCCGTCCGATTCTGGCCGTCGACATCGACGGGGTCATCTCCTTATTCGGGTTCGAGGAGCCGCCGCCCGCGGAGGAGGCGAAGTTCGAACTGGTCGACGGGATGGTGCACTGCATCTCGCTGCCGGCGGGGGAGCGGCTGATGCGGCTGGCGGAGCATTACGACCTGATCTGGGCCAGCGGCTGGGAGGACCGGGCAAACGACTACCTGCCGAACATCCTCGGCCTGCCGCAGCTGCCGCACCTGACCTTCAACGGCGCCGCCGAGTTCGGCTCTGCGCACTGGAAGCTGGGGCCGATCGACGAGTACTGCGAGGGCCGGGCGACGGCCTGGATCGACGACAACTTCGACGAGAGCTGTTACGAGTGGGCGCGGGCGCGTCCCGAGCCGACGCTGCTGGTTCCCACCGAGGCCCACCTTGGCCTCGAGGAGGCCCAGACCGAAGCGCTCGTGGCCTGGGCCCGCGGCATCTGACCTCGGCCCCGCTGGGCCGATAAGTCGCCCAGGGGTCAACTTTTCGGCCCAGCGGCGGGCGGTCTAGACTGAGAGTGGTGACGGGGTTTTGGCCAATCTTCTTCCTGCTCGTCGTCCTCAAGATCCCGGTCTTGGGTGCGCTTTGGCTCGTCTGGTGGGCGAGCCAGCCGGCGCCTGAACCGGACGGAGCGGCCGAGGACGATGGCGGCTTCAAGCGCCGCCCACGGCCGCAGCTGCCGCGCGGTCCCCGTCGTGGCCCCCACGGCGGTGGCGCCGCGATGCCGCTGCCGCCCTGCCCTCCGGGCGGCCGCACCCGGGTAGTCAGGCCAGCTGCGCAGCCTGCTTTCGCTCGCGCCGGATCTCACGCAGATAGGGATGGAAGTCGACCTCGACCGTATGACGCTTGGAAGTGACGTAGCGCTTCCGCATCTTCCGTTCCTCGCTCTCGATCTCACTCCGCATCTGGGCCGCCGGCGGTAAGGAGACCCGGCCCGCCAGCAGATCCGCGACCCATTCGCACTGGGCCTCGGCCAGCGGCATGATCGGGCCCAGCGGCTGGATGAACCCGATGAAGTAGAGGCCGGGGCGCTCGACCGGGGCGACCCGCCGGTAGAGCGGCAGCCGGTTATCGGGGGCTGCGAAGACCTCGGGCTCGAAGAAGGGGAAGGTGATCTTGTAGCCGGTGCAGTAGACGACGAGGTCGATCTCCTCCTCGCTGCCGTCGACGAAGCGGACGCCGCGGCCGCCGCTGAAGCGGTCGATGTTCGGCTTCACCGCGATGTCGCCGTGGCCGAGCCTGGGCAGCAACTCCGAGGAGACCGTCGGGTGCGCCTCGAACAGCTTGTGGTCGGGCTTGGGCAGGCCGTAGGCGGTCGGGTCGGCGGCGGAGGCGACGCCAAGCGCCCGCGTGGCGAAGAACCGCTGCATCGCGAGGGGCAGCATCGAGGTAATCGGGTTCGAGAGCTCGTCGATCGGCTTGCCGTTGATGTACTTGGGGATCACGTAGGCGCCACGCCTGGTCGCCAGGAGGGTCTCCTCGGCGATTCGCGAGGACTCGACCGCGATGTCGACCGCGGAGTTGCCTATTCCCAGCACCAGCACCCGCTTGCCCGGCAGCACGTCGGGCTCCCGGTAATGGTGGGCGTGCATCTGCTCGCCCTCGAAATCGTCGGCGCCGGGAAAGGCCGGCTCCGGCCAGCGCGGGTCCCAGTGGTGACCGTTGGCGACCAGGACGGCGCGGTAGCGGCGCGTGTCGCGACCGCCACCCCCGTCCTCGACCGTCACCTCCCACTCCCCGCCCGCAGGCTCAACGCCGACGACCTCGGTGCGGAACTCGATCTTCTCCCGCAGCCCGAAATGATCGGTGTATTCGTCGAAGTACTGCGCCATCTGGAAGTGGTTCGGGTAGTCGGGGAAGTGGTCGGGCATCGGCAGCGCCCTGAAGGCCATCACCCGCCGCGAGGTGTTGATGTGCAGCGAGCGGTAGGCCGACGACATCCCGTTGTCGTTTTCGTAGCGCCAGTTGCCACCGACGTACGACCCCTTCTCGAAGCAGTCGAAGGAAATCCCGCGCGCGTTCAGCACCTGGCAAGCAACGATCCCCGAGCTGCCAGCTCCGATAATGCAGACCTTCTCGGCTCCTGCCATGCGCAGGAATCTATCGGAGCTGGCCAATCAGCCAGTGAACCGAAGCAGCCGCTCGGAGAGAGGGGCGGGGGTGTCCCCGGAGCGCGCGGCGTCCTGCTTTTCGCGCGGAACTCTCAGCGAGAGACAAGAAGTTAAAGGCGAAAAGCCCAGCAAGCGGAGGGGACACCCCCGCCCCTCCCCCACGCACAGGTGTGAAGAGGTTCACCCCTGGGGTCCGTAGAGCAAACCCCCAATCGATTCGAAGCTTGGTCCATCGGATCCACAACCCAACGAAAGGAACCTCCGATGACCAGCAAGACCCGTTCATTCCGTCCCTCCCCCGCCATGATCGTCGCCTCGGTGGCGCTGCTCCTGGCCCTCACCGGCAGCGCGATCGCCGCCGGCCTGACCAAAGACAGCGTCCGCTCGTCGCACATCCTCAACGGCACCGTCCGCAGCGTGGACATCCGCGACAACGCGGTCAACGCACCGAAGATCGCCCCCGACGCCGTCGGCGCCGAGGAGATCGCCGAAAACGCCGTCGCCTCCCCCGAGGTGGCCCAGGACTCGCTGACCGCGGGCGACCTGGCCCCGGCTTCGGTCACCTCCTCGGAGGTCGCCGACCAGTCGCTGACCGCCAACGACCTCGGCCCCGACTCCGTCGGCTCGAGCGAGATCGCAACGGACGCTGTCGGTTCAAGTGAGATCGCGGCTGACTCGGTCGGCTCGAGCGAGCTGCAGACCAGCTCCGTTCGTGCCAACGATCTCGGCCCGATCACCCAGGTGTCGAACACCGTGACGATCAAAGCCGGCGACAACGCCAGCACGACCGTGACCTGCCCGGCGGGCACCACGGTGATCAGCGGCGGCGGCAGCGCCAACTCCTACCTGGTCCACCTGACCTCGACCTACCGGGCCACCAACGGTTGGCACATCGACGCCCACAGCGGCTCCGGCAGCGACAAAAGCATCGTCGTCTACGCCTACTGCCTCGCCGGCTAACTCAGGGCCACATAGTCAGAGCAGGAAACGGCCGGGGCCCGAGCGCCCCGGCCGTTTTGCTGCTTACTCGCCGGGTTTTTTGAACTGGTTGCCGGCGAAGTTGAAGAGTTTCCCGTCGGGACCCTGAACCAGCGTCTGCCCGCCCTCGCCGATCGCGTTGGGTGCGACCGGGTCCAGAACGGGGTCGTTGCCACGGATGTAGGCGTCCCAGTTGTAGTTGGTCTTTTCGTAGACCCGGCGCTGGTACTCGCCGGTCGACTGGATGATGCGCGTCGTTTCCTGCTGGGTGATGATCGTCTGCGCCTGCCGTTCCGCCTGGTTGACGCTCGGGTCCCAGCTCTGCCAGGTGCGCAGCAGGGCGTCGCCAACCGTGCCGGGCACGCCGCTGTAGGCGGCGATGTAGCTGTAGTAGAGCCGCCAGGTGCCGTCCCCGACGGCGAAGGTGCCGGCGATTACATAGGCGACCCCGGCTTTGCCGTTGGCCTGAAAGCTGACCTGAAACATGCCCGAGCTGAACCCGGGGCCGAGCAGCCCCGCGCTGCCGGGGATTTCACTGAGGACCTGGACCCCGGTGACGTTGGCACCCACCTGCTGGAGCCAGAGAGGCCACGCCTGCTCGAGTGCCGGCCGAACCTCCATGAAGGGAACTTCTCTGGCATCGCATTTGAAGGGGAAGCAAGCTCCCGGAAGCGCGAACCCGCCCAGGACACCGAAGGCATAGCTGCCCTGCTCAGGGTGGTAGCCCTCGACCACGCCCTGGCTCCCGCCCGCCACCCAGCCCGGAGCATCGGGGACCGTCGCTTTGGCGCTGCCGTCAGCGGTCGTGAACGGCTTCAGCGGGATCGGGGGGTCCTGTTCCTGGGTCGTGCTGGTGGGCAGGACGACCGTACCCAGATTGCGGGCGCTCCCCGCCATCCGCGCGAAGAGGCGCCGCTGGCCGTTGCCGACCTGGGCGGAAGCGGTCGCGAACGGGCGCTTGGCTGCGCCTTTGCCTTTTGCTTTCGCCTTGCCTCTGCGCTTCGGTGGCTCCAGCAGGACCACCGCGACCCCACCCGGAGCCTTGGAGAAGTAGATCTCACCCTTGTCGCCGCCCTGCAGCCGCAGCTTCAGGCCGAAGTGGTCGGCGCTGGGCGTCGGCGGCAGGCCGGGCCCGAGCAGTGCTTCGGCCACCGTCCGCGTGGCCCCGGCGGTACGCACCGCCAGCAGCGTCATCCTGCCCGCCCCACCGGCAATCTCATAGCCACCCTTGTCCAACTTCAGCCGGTAACCCGGCGGCGCCTTGATCGAGAACCCACCCTTGCCCCGCAACGTCGCCCAGCCCCGCTTCTTCCCCGAGGCCGCCGCATCCGCACCAGATGCGGACGCCGCCATGGCCGGCACCGTCAGCAGCACAAGCGCAAGAAGCACAACAAGCGCTCCCCCCACCCCACGATGTCCCTTTCGACCGCCCACGGGCTAAACCTATCCAGCCCAAGCCCCGAAATCGAGCCGACCCGCCGAAAGCGCTTCGAGAGAGGGGTCGGGTACCCCTCGAAACGTCTTGTACTTTTTCGCCGCCACGCTCCCGGGCGACAGCCATCCGGCGCCCCTCGAAAAAGTTAAGTGGAGAGGGGTACCCGACCCCTCTCCCCCTCAACCTATTTCTCGTCGCTGGTCTGCTCGATCTCGTTCGCGAGCTCCTCGAGCTCCTCCGCGAAAGACGGCCCGAACCCCTCGACCGGGGTCTCGACCCCGTCGACGCCCAGCTCGGCGGCCAGCTCGTCCTCGTCGAGCAGGTCCTCGTCGCTCGGCGGCTCGATCGGCACCGCGGGCTCGATCGCGACCGTGCGGTAGTGCTTGAGGCCGGTCGCGGCCGGGATCAGCTTGCCGATGATCACGTTCTCCTTCAGCCCGACCAGGCGATCGCGTTTGCCCTCGAGGGCGGCGTCGGTGAGCACCTTGGTCGTCTCCTGGAAGGAGGCGGCGGAGAGGAAGGACTCGGTCGCCAGCGAGGCCTTGGTGATGCCGAGGATGACCTCCTCGCCTTTGGCCGGCGTGCCGCCTTCTTCCTTCGTCTTCTTGTTCAGCCGTTTGAGGTTGCCGCGGTCTTCGAGCTGGCCGGGCAGCAGGCTGGTCGAGCCCTTCGACTCGATCCGCACCTTCTTCAGCATCTGGCGGGCGATCAGCTCGATGTGCTTGTCGTTGATGTCGACCCCCTGGGCCCGGTAGACCCTCTGGACCTCGGCCACCAGGTAGAGCTCGACGTCGGTGCGACCGCGGATCGCCAGCAGGTCGGCCGGGTAGAGCGAGCCTTCGTTGAGCTGCTCGCCGACCTCGACCTTGTCGCCGTCGGCGACGTGCAGTCGGGTCCGGGGCGGGAAGCTGTAGGAGTGCTCCTCGCCGCTGGACTCGGTGACGATCACCTTCAGCGCTTTGTCGGTCTCCTCGATCGAGACCTTGCCGGCCGCCTCCGCCATCTGCGCCAGGCCCTTCGGTTTACGCGCCTCGAAGAGCTCGACGATGCGCGGCAGGCCCTGGGTGATGTCCTGGCCGGCGACGCCTCCGGTGTGGAAGGTGCGCATGGTCAGCTGGGTGCCGGGCTCGCCGATCGACTGGGCGGCGATGATGCCGACCGCGTCGCCGATGTCGACCGTCGACCCCGTCGCCGGCGCGACGCCGTAACAGGAGCGGCACACGCCGGATTCGGCCTCGCACTTGAGGGCCGAGCGGACCGGGACCTTGATCTCCTCGTCGCCGAAGGCCTCGGCGATCGCTTCGACGTCGGGCAGGGTGATCTCCTGGTTGCGCTTGAGCAGCTCGCGACCGCGCTTGGTCTCGAGCTTTTTCGCCGCCAGGCGGCCGAACAGGTTGTCGTTGAGCGAGCCGTCGTCCTTGCGCAGGACCATCTCGATGTGGTCTTTGGTTTTGCAGTCCTCCTCGCGCACGATCACGTCCTGGGCGACGTCGACCAGACGCCGCGTCAGGTAGCCGGAGTCGGCCGTGCGCAGCGCCGTGTCGGCGAGGCCCTTTCGGGCACCGTGGGTGGAGATGAAGTACTCCAGGACCGAGAGGCCCTCCATGAAGTTGGCCTTGATCGGCCGCTCGATGATCTCGCCTTTCGGGTTGGCCATGAGGCCGCGCATCCCGGCCAGCTGGCGGATCTGCTTGAACGATCCGCGGGCGCCGGAGTTGGCCATCATGAAGATGGGGTTGAGCTCGTCGAGGTTGTCCTCCATCGCCTGGGCGACCTCGTCGGTGGCCCGGTTCCAGTGCGCGGTGACCGCCTCGTGGCGCT
This sequence comes from uncultured Solirubrobacterales bacterium, assembly GCA_963775475.1. Taxonomy (GTDB): domain Bacteria; phylum Actinomycetota; class Thermoleophilia; order Solirubrobacterales; family 70-9; genus VAYN01. Next base: position 246,796 of record CAVZIP010000001.1, read on the forward strand.
CCTCGGCGGTGATGTAGCCGTCGTCGTACTGACCCTGGATCGCTTCGGTCTCCTTCTCGTAGCGCTCGAGGATCTCCGGCTTCTCCGGCGGCGAGACGACGTTGTTCTTGGAGACGGTGATGCCGGCCTGGGTTGCGTACTGGAAGCCGAGGTCCTTGAAGGCGTCCAGCACCTGTGAGACCGCCGGCGCGCCGTAGGCCTCGACCAGGTTGGAGACCATCTCGTTGACGTCCTTCTTCTTCAACGAGTGGTTGACGAACTCGTACTGCTCGGGATCGAAGTCGTCTTCGAGCGCGTCGGCCAGAGCCCGCTCGATCTTTTCGTTGAAGATGATGCGCCCGACCGTGGTCAGGAAGTGCTCGTGCCCGGCCCGCCGGAACTCGGCCTGGTCGTGCAGCTTGCAGCCGCCGTTCTCGTAGACGAGCTCGGCCTCCTGAGCGGAGCGGAAGACCTTGACGGCGGGGCCGGAGCCGTTGCTGCCCTTGCCCGCCTTCAACGCCTCATCCGCCTTCGCCAGCTCGTCCTCGTCGGGACCGTAGGTCAGGTAGTAGATGCCGAGCACCATGTCCTGGGTCGGGGTCGCCAGAGGCGCCCCGTGGGCCGGCGAGAGGATGTTGTTCGCCGACAGCATCAGGATCCGCGCCTCGGCCTGGGCCTCGGCGGAGAGCGGCACGTGGACCGCCATCTGATCCCCGTCGAAGTCGGCGTTGAAGGCGTGGCAGACCAGCGGGTGGACCTGGATCGCCTTGCCCTCGACCAGGACCGGTTCGAAGGCCTGGATGCCGAGGCGGTGCAGGGTCGGCGCCCGGTTGAGCAGGACCGGGTGCTCGTGGATGACTTCCTCGAGCACGTCCCAGACCTCCGGGATCATCGACTCCACCATCTTCTTCGCCGCCTTGATGTTCTGGACGGCTTTGCGCTCGACCAGCTGGGCCATGATGAACGGCTTGAACAGCTCCAGTGCCATCAGCTTCGGCAGGCCGCACTGCTGCAGCCGCAGGCTCGGCCCGGAGACGATCACCGAGCGGCCGGAGTAGTCGACGCGCTTGCCGAGCAGGTTCTGGCGGAAGCGGCCCTGCTTGCCCTTGAGCATGTCCGAGAGTGACTTCAGGGGACGGTTGCCGGGGCCCGTGACCGGGCGCCCGCGACGGCCGTTGTCGAACAGCGCGTCGACCGCCTCCTGCAGCATCCGCTTCTCGTTGTTGACGATGATCTCGGGCGCGCCGAGGTCAAGCAGCCTTTTGAGCCGGTTGTTGCGGTTGATCACGCGCCGGTAGAGGTCGTTGAGATCCGAGGTCGCGAAGCGACCGCCGTCGAGCTGGACCATCGGGCGCAGCTCCGGCGGAATCACCGGCACCGCGTCGAGGACCATCCAGGCCGGCTGGTTGTCGGAGTTGAGGAAGGCGGAGGCGACTTTCAGCCGCTTCACGGCGCGGGCCTGTTTCTGGCCTTTGGAGCTGTTGATGATCTGCTCCAGTTCCTCGCAGTCGGCTTCGAGGTCGACCTGTTCCAGCAGGTCGCGAACCGCTTCCGCGCCCATGCCGCCGCGGAAGTACTCGCCCCAGCCGAACGGCGAGCCGAAGCGGTCTTTGAGCTCGCGGAAGACCGTCTCGTCGTTGACGACGTCCTTCGGCTTCATCTCCGTGAAGATCTTCCAGACTTCCTGCATCCGCTCAGCCGCCTCTTCGAGGTAGGCCTCGGTGTCGGCGATCTCGGCGTCGAACTGCTTGCGCAGTTCTTTGATCATTTTGGTCCGTTCGTCGTCCTTCAGCTTGCGCAGCTGCGCCGCGGTCAGCTTCAGGGAATCGGCCCAGATGTGGTCCTCGTCGTCGAACTTGTCCTGCGCGCCCTCCTCGAGGTACTTGATCCGCCGCTCCAGCGACTCGTTCAGCTCCTGCGTCCGTTTCTGCTGTTCGGACTCGTAGGAGTCGACGACTTTCTTGACCTCTTTCTCGAGCTTTCCGATGTCTTTGTCTCGAGCCTCCTCGTCGACCCAGGTGATCATCGAGGCCGCGAAGTAGAGGACCTTCTCCAGCTCTTTCGGAGCCATGTCGATCAGGTAGCCGATCCGGCTCGGGACGCCCTTGAAGAACCAGATGTGGGAGACCGGCGAGGCGAGGTCGACGTGACCCATGCGCTCGCGGCGAACCTTCGAGCGCGTCACCTCGACGCCGCAGCGCTCGCAGACGATGCCCTTGTAACGGACGCGCTTGTACTTGCCGCAGTAGCACTCCCAGTCCTTGGTCGGACCGAAGATGCGCTCGCAGAAGAGGCCGTCTTTCTCCGGCTTCAGGGTGCGGTAGTTGATCGTCTCCGGCTTCGTCACCTCGCCCCAGCTCCAGGAGCGGATCTTCTTCGAGGACGCGAGCCCGATCTCGATCGCGTCGAAATTGTTGATGTCGATCATCAGTCCTCCACCTCGGCCGGCGTGGCCTCCTCGGCTTTTCCGGCACCATCACCATCGGTTCCAGCCTCGCCCTCGGCGACGACCTGCTCCTCCTGCTCGTCCGCGGCCCCGTTGTTGCCGTCGGCGCGAACGCCGGTCAGGTCCATCCCCAGCTCCTCGGCCGCCTTCAGCAGGTCGTCCTCCTCGTCGGAGATTTCGACGTCGGTCCCCTCGGAGACGACGTTGGCATCCAGCGAGAGGCTCTGGATCTCCTTCAAGAGCACTTTGAAGGACTCCGGGATCGAGGGCTCGGGGATGTTCTCGCCCTTGACGATCGCCTCGTAGGCCTTGACCCGCCCGACCGTGTCGTCGGACTTGACAGTGAGCATCTCCTGCAGCGTGTAGGCAGCGCCGTAGGCCTCCAGGGCCCAGACCTCCATCTCGCCGAAGCGCTGGCCGCCGAACTGCGCCTTGCCGCCCAGCGGCTGCTGGGTGACCAGCGAGTACGGGCCGGTCGAGCGAGCGTGGATCTTGTCGTCGACCAGGTGCAGCAGCTTGAGGATGTACATGTAGCCGACCGTGACCTTGCCCTCGTAGGGCTCGCCGGTGCGGCCGTTGTAGAGCTGGGCGGTGCCTGAGCACTGGGCACCGGCGCGGGCGCTCTTGTCGACGCCGAGGTCGATGCCGCGCTCAGCGTTTTCAGCCGACCACTCGACCAGTGCGGTGTCGACGTCCTCGACGGTCGCCCCGTCGAAGACCTGGGTCGCCACGTAGACGCGCCCGTCGCCGTCGGCGGAGTGGGCCTGCTTGTAGGCCTCGGAGCCGTCGTCGTACCAGCCGTTCGCCGCGACCCAGCCGAGGTGGGTCTCGAGGATCTGGCCGATGTTCATCCGGCTCGGCACGCCGAGCGGGTTGAGGATGACGTCGACCGGGGTGCCGTCGGCGAGGTGGGGCATGTCCTCCTCGGGCACGATCTTGGAGATCACACCCTTGTTCCCGTGACGGCCGGCGAGCTTGTCGCCCTCGGCGATCTTGCGCTTGGTCGCGACGTAGACGCGGACCAGGTCGTTGACGCCGGGCGGCAGGTCGTCGCCCTCGTCGCGGCTGAAGGTGAGGACGTCGATCACGACCCCTCCCTCACCGTGCGGGACCTTCAGCGAGGTGTCGCGGACCTCGCGCGCCTTCTCCTTGAAGATCGCGCGGATCAGCTTCTCCTCGGCGGTCAGCTCGGTCTCGCCCTTGGGCGTGACCTTGCCGACCAGGAGGTCGCCGGAGACGACCTCGGCCCCGACCCGGACGATCCCGCGCTCGTCGAGATTGCGCAGGCTCTCCTCGGAGCGGTTGGGAATGTCGCGGGTGATCTCCTCGTCGCCGAGCTTGGTCGTGCGGGCGTCGATCTCGTACTCCTCGATGTGGATCGAGGTGAGTTCGTCGTCCTTGACCAGGCGCTCGGAGAGGATGATCGCGTCCTCGAAGTTGTAGCCCTCCCAGGACATGAAGGCGACCAGGCAGTTCTTGCCGAGGGCGATCTCACCGCCGCCGGTGGAGGAGCCGTCGGCGAGCACGTCGCCCTCCTTCACCGTCTGACCGGTCTTGACGATCGGCCGCTGGTGGATGATCGTCCCCTGGTTCGAGCGCATGAACTTGTGCAGCCCGTACTCGTCCTTCTTCGAGCCGCTGCTGATGACGATGCGCTCGGCGTCGACGTGGCTGACCTCGCCGCCGCTCTTCGCCAGCACCACGTCGCCGGTATCGGTCGCGGCGCGGCGCTCCATCCCGGTGCCGATCAGCGGCGGGTCGGGTTTCAACAGCGGCACCGCCTGGCGCTGCATGTTGGAGCCCATCAGCGCCCGGTTGGCGTCGTCGTGCTCGAGGAACGGGATCAGCGAGGTGGCCACCGACCAGATCTGCGACGGCGAGACGTCCATCAGGTCGACTTCCTTGGGGGTGGCGGTCGCGTACTCCTGCTCGCCGGCGCGGACCAGCACCTGCGGGCCCTTCAGCTTGCCCGTCTTGGGGTCGAACTCGGAGTTCGCCTGGGCGATCACCTTGTCCTCCTCCTGGGTGGCGTCGTAGTGAACGATCTCTTTGCTGACGACGCCGTCTTCGACCAGCCTGTAGGGGGTCGTGACGAAACCGTGCTCCGATACCTCGGCGTAGGAGGCAAGCGAGCCGATCAGGCCGATGTTCGGTCCCTCCGGGGTCTCGATCGGGCACATCCGGCCGTAATGGGTCGGGTGCACGTCGCGGACCTCGATCGGGGCCCGCTCACGGGTCAGGCCGCCGGCGCCCAGCGCCGAGAGCCGGCGCCTGTGGGTCAGGCCGGCCAGCGAGTTGGTCTGGTCCATGAACTGCGACAGCTGCGAGGAGCCGAAGAACTCCTTCATCGCCGCCACGACCGGGCGGATGTTGATGATCGTCTGCGGGGTGATCGCGTCGGAGTCCTCGGTGGTGAGGCGCTCGCGGACCACGCGCTCCATCCGGTAGAGGCCGATGCGGAAGGCCTCCTGGATCAGCTCGCCGACCGTGCGCAGGCGGCGGTTGCCGAAGTGCTCGTACTCGTCGAGGTGCTCGTAGACCGGCTCGCGCGGGTAGGTGATCGCCTCCGCGGCATAGTCTTTGATCGGGTTCTCCTCGTCGACCTCCTCGGGGATCCCGAGCAGCTTCGGCAGGGAGACCAGCTCCTTGACCAGAGCGATGATGTCGTCGTGGGTCAGCACCCGCGTCTCGAGGTCGATGTCGAGATCGAGACGGGCGTTGAGCTTGTAGCGGCCGACCCGGGTGAGGTCGTAGCGCTTGGGGTCGAAGAAGAGCTGCTCGAGCAGGCCCTTGGCGGCGTCGACCGAGGGCGGCTCGCCCGGACGCTGCTTTTTGAACAGCTCGATCAGGGCGCCCTCTTCGGTCCGGGTCGCCTCGGTGTCGGCCTCGATCGTGTGGCGGATATAGATCGAGTTGTCGAACATGTCCAGCAGCTGCTGGTCCTCGACGTAGCCCATCGCGCGCAGCAGCACCGTCACCGGCAGTTTGCGCTTGCGGTCGATGCGGACGAAGACTTTGCCTTTTTTGTCGACTTCGAGCTCCAGCCAGGAGCCACGGGCCGGCATCAGGTTGGCGATGAAGACCTGCTTTTCGGGGTCCTTCGGCGCCATCACGTAGGCGCCGGGCGAACGCACGAGCTGGGTGACGACGACGCGCTCGGTGCCGTTGATGATGAAGGTCCCGCGCTCGGTCATCCACGGGAAGTCCCCCATGAAGACGGCCTGCTCGCGGATCTCCCCCGTCTCCTTGTTCTGGAAGGCGACGGTCGCGGTCAGCGGCCGCGAGTAGGTCATGTCCTTCTCGCGGCACTCCTCGATCGAGTGCGGCGGCTCCTCGAACTTGAACTCGCCGAAGACGATCTGGAGGTTCCCCGTGTAGTCCTCGATCGGGGATATGTCGTTGATCGTCTCTCGCAGCCCACCGCTCTTCGGATCCGTCAGTTCCTCAAAGGAACGGCGCTGGATATCGATCAGATGTGGGACTTCGAGGGGGTTCTCTAGGCGGGAAAAGCTCCTACGGGTTACGGGGGCAGCGTTCGAACGTGCCAAGTCGGCGACTCCTCGGGCGGTCAGAGGGACGAAGGTAAAGCGCAGATCTGGGCAGGAAAACTCAAATGGCGCGCGACCGCAGAAAATAACACACAGCGACACGCGCCCTCAAGCTTGGCTCCCCGACTGGGATCCGCGCCGGCGCAGCGGGGGCCTCTACTTGAGCTCGACCGTGGCGCCGGCCTCCTCGAGTTCGGCTTTGAGCTTGTCGGCCTCGTCGCGCTCGACGCCCTCTTTGATCGCTTTCGGAGCCTCGTCGACGAGCGCCTTGGCCTCTTTGAGGCCGAGCCCGGTCGCCGCGCGGACCACCTTGATCACGGGAACCTTCTGGCCGCCGACCTCTGCCAGGACGACGTCCACGGTCGACGACTCTTCGCCGCCGTCGTCGCCGTCGGCCGGGGCGCCGGCTGCCGCCGGGGCCGCCGCGGCCACCGCGGTCGCGGAGACGCCGAACTCCTCCTCGAGCGCTTTGATCCGCTCGGAGAGCTCCAGCACCGAGATGCCCTTCAGCTCCTCGATCCAATCCTCGGTTGAAATCTTGGTTGCCATCTACTCCTCTTTCTCTTTGTCAGTCTCAGAAGTCTCGTCGCCACCTGAAGCCTCAGCGGGCGCGGCGCTTGGTGCCTCACCGGTTACCAGCCCTTTCTCGGCGATCTGGCCGAGCTGAAGGGCGAGCCCTTGGATCATCGATCCGAGCCCGCGGACCAGGCCGGTCAGCGGGCTGGCGACGATGCCGGCGAACTGGCCGTTGAGGACGTCGCGCGTGGGCAGGCGAGCGATCGACCTGAACCCGGCCTCATCGAGCGAGGTGGTGTCCATGAAGCCGCCCTTGTAGGTGAGGACCTCGTGCTCTTTGTTGAAGGTCGAGATCGCTTTCGCGGCCTGGGCGGTGTCGCCGCGAACGAAGGTCAGCGCGGTCGGCCCCTGCAGCAGCTCGGCCAGGCGCTCCTCGCCGGCTTTCTCGGCGGCGATTTTGGTCAGCCGGTTCTTGACGATGCGAAAGCTGGCGTCGGCCTCGCGCAGTTTCGAGCGCAGCTCGGCCGCCTGGGGAACGCTGATGCCGCGGTAGTCGACAGCGAAGATCGCCTCAGATGCCTCGATCTGGGCAGCGATCTCTTGGATGGTTGCGGACTTTTCCTCGCGGTTCATCGTCTTACCTGCACCGGGCTTGTGGGCCAGCGCCCCGCCGGTGGTCTGCGGTTAGCGGCGACGCAGTCTAGGCGGTCGCCGGCTCCGCTGCGGTCTCGTCCGCGGCGGCACCGTCCTCCTGCGGAGCGGAAGCGGCGACGCCGACCAACTCGCGGTCGCCGGCCTTCGAGGCGTCGACCCGGATGCCGGGACCCATCGTGGTCGCCAGCGTGCAGGAGACGATGTACTTGCCCTTGGCCGAGGCAGGCTTGGCACGGACGATCTCCTCGATCACCGTGGTGAGGTTGTCGAGCAGCTGGCCGGCGTCGAAGCTGGCCTTGCCGATCGCCAGGTGGACGATCGCCTGGCGGTCGGTGCGGTACTCGACCTTGCCCGCCTTCGACTCGCCGACGGCCTTCTCGATGTCGTCGGTGACGGTGCCGACCTTGGGGTTCGGCATCTTGCCCTGGGGACCGAGGACGCGACCGAGCTTGCCGACCGTCGGCATCATCTCCGGGGTCGAGACGGCGACGTCGAAGTCGGTCCAGCCCTCTTCGACTTTCTTCGCCAGGTCGTCGCCGCCGACGAAGTCGGCACCGGCGGCCTCGGCGTCGCGGGCCTGCTGGCCCTGGGCGAAGACGGCCACGGTGACGTCCTTGCCGAGCCCGTGCGGCAGCGCCAGGGTGCCGCGCAGCTGCTCGTCGGCGTGGCGGACGTTGACGCCGAGCAGGACGTGCACCTCGACCGTCTCGTCGAACCTGGTGCTGGCGGTCGCTTTGACCAGGGCGATCGCCTCGGCCGGCGGGTAGGCGCGATCGCGGTCGACTTTGTCGTACTGCTGGCGGTATCGCTTGCCGTGGGCCACGAAATCTCCTATTTGACGTCGACGCCCATCGAGCGCGCGGTGCCGGCGATGATCTTCGAGGCGGCGTCGATGTCGTTGGCGTTGAGGTCGGGCATCTTGCGTTCGGCGATCTCGCGGATCTGGCCCTGGGAGATCGTCCCCACCTTGTTGACGTGGGGCTCGCCCGAGCCCTTCGAGATGCCGATCGCTTCCTTGATCAGGATCGCGGCCGGCGGCGTCTTGGTGATGAAGGTGAAGGAGCGGTCCTCGTAGACCGTGATCTCGACCGGGATGATCGTCCCGCCTTCGGACTGGGTCTGCGCGTTGAACGCTTTGCAGAAGTCCATGATGTTGACGCCGTGCTGGCCCAGCGCCGGGCCGACCGGCGGCGCCGGGTTGGCGTTGCCGGCCTGGATCTGCAGCTTGATGAGGGTGAGGACTTTTTTGGCCATGGGCGGTTGCGGAGCGTAGCTAGATCTTCTTCACTTGGTCGTAGCCCACCTCGACAGGGGTCTCCCTGCCGAAGATCGAGACCAGGACCTTTAGTTTGGCCGCGTCCTCGTTGATCTCGGCGATCTCACCGGAGAAGTCGGAGAGCGGGCCGGAGATGACTTTGACCGATTCGCCGATCGCGAACTGGGCCTGGGTGCGCGGCCGCTCGGCGGTCTCGCGGTGCAGCAGCCGGTCGACCTCGGGTTTGGAGAGCGGCACCGGCTTGTTGCGGGAACCGACGAAGCCGGTGACGCCGGGGGTGTTCTTGACCAGGCCCCAGGCGTCGTCCGTCATCTCCATGTTGACCAGGACGTAGCCGGGCATCGTCCGTTTCTCGGTCTGGACTTTCTGCCCGTCCTTCATCTCCGAGACCTGCTCGGTGGGGACGACGACCTGCCGCACGTTGCGGTTCTGGCTCATCGTCTGCACCCGGTGCTCGAGGTTGTGCTTGACCTTGTTCTCGTGCCCGGAGTAGGTGTTGATCACGTACCAGCGATACAAATTGGAAGCCTTTGTTCGGGGACCCTGGGCTACAGGATCCGCTGGATGAGGAAGTTGAAGGCGGCGTCGAGGGCGCCGAGGTAGGCGGCGGCCACGGCGACGAAGATGATGGTGACAGCCGTCGCCTGGATCAGCGTGTCGCGGTCCGGCCACTGGACTTTCTTCAGCTCCTGCCAGCAGGAGACGAGGAAGCCGATGACACCACCGCGCTGGCGTTCGGTCTTCGCCTGTTTCTGCTTCTTGGCGAGCTGCTCGCGCTCGCGCCGCTTCTGCTCCTCGCGCTGGCGCTTCTCCGCTTCCTTCTCCGCCTTCGCTTCGGCGCGGCGAGCGGAGCGCGGCTTCGGCGCGTCGGGGGTCTCCAGCTGCGACTCGGAGGCGCCGGCGGCGATCCCGGCCTCGACCGCCTCGACCTCGGCGATCTCGCCGGAGACGGGAACCTGGGTGTCGTGCTGGGCGCGCGACTCGGCGCGCCCGCCGTCGGAGCGTTTCCGATCCTCAGCTTCCCGAGCCCGGCGCTCGGCCTTGCGCTGTGCGCGGGTCTTGGCCATCGGGGGCTACCGGGTCTCCTTGTGGGCCGTGTGGTGACCGCACCAGCGGCAGAACTTGCGCATCTCGATCCGGTCCGGCGAGTTGCGCCGGGACTTGTTGGTCTGGTAATTCCGCCGCTTGCAGTCTTCGCAAGCCAAGGTCACCGCGATGCGGACATCTCCGCGAGCCATGCTTCTCCCTCGTTCCTGAGGACGGTCGTTGCAAAAGAAAACCTCGGCCGAAGCGCGAGGCTGAGCGAAGGATAGCGCCCGTCCGCCGTCCGGCGACGGTTGCCTCGGCCCAGCTCGAGGTGGATTCCTCCGGATTACCTAATTTTTTGTAAAGTGACTTTTTACCCAATGCTGGAACCAATCGAGAGCGGCGATCTCTGCGACAGGGATCAGTTCGTGGAAGAGGTTGAAGAGCGAATCCTCGACCCACTGCACCGCGAGCAGCCGGGGGCGCTGCTGCTGCTCGACATCGACGGCTTCCACCTCGTCAACGACTCGCTCGGTCACGAAGCCGGCGACCGGCTGCTGGTGGCGGTCGGGGAGACGCTGCGCGACGAGGCACGGGCAGACGACCTGCCGGCGCGGATCTGCGCCGACGAATTCGGCCTGCTGCTGCGCAGGGCCACGCCGGAGCAGGCGATGGCGGCGGCGGAGCGGCTGATCGCGCTCGTCCGCGAACGCGGGAAACCGGCTGTGGGCGCCAGCGTCGGCATCGCCAGCTTCGGCGGAACCGGCGAGGCGGTGACGGCGGAAGGCCTGATGATCGCCGCCGACATCGCGCTCTGCGAAGCCAAGGAAACGGGCGGCGGCCGGGCCGCCAACTGTCTCGACGGGCCGAACGGAAAGCTGACCTGGCCGGAGCGAATTCGGGATGCGATCAAGCAGCGGAGGATCGTCGTCTACGCGCAGCCGATCTTCGACCTGCGCAGCCATCGCGTTGCCCGCGAGGAGCTGCTGGTGCGGATGCTCGACGACAACGACGAGGTGATTCCGCCCTCCTCCTTCCTGCCGATCGCCGAGCGCGTCGGCCTGATCGCCGAGATCGACCGGCTGGTGCTCTCGAAGGCGGTGGAGCTGGCTGGCCGCTCGCGGCCGATCGCGGTCAACGTCTCCGGCGCCTCGATCTCGGATCCCGGCCTGGTCGCCGACGTGCGTCGGGCGATCGCCGACGGGCTCAACCCGAGCTGGCTCGATTTCGAGATCACCGAGACGGCGGCGATTTCCAACATGGCTGACGCCCGCTCCTTCGCACAGACGGTCACCGAGATGGGCTGTGGGCTGGGGCTCGACGACTTCGGCACCGGCTTCAGCTCGTTCAGCTACCTGAAGGAACTGCCGGTCCAGCACCTGAAGATCGACATCGAGTTCATCCGCGACCTCTGCACCTCGCCGGTCGACCAGCGACTGGTCCAAGCGATGGTCCAGTTCGCGAAGGCGATGGGCCAGGAGACCGTCGCCGAGGGAGTCGAGGACGCCGACACGCTGGCGATGGTGCGCGCCTTCGAGATCGACTACGCGCAGGGCTTCCACATCGGCGAACCGGCGCTGGTCGACGGCGGCCGGCTCCCGGCCGCGGCCTAGACGAACCGAGCTTTTTGCTCCTCTGAGGGGTAAAAAGCTCAGCTCGGCCGAAGGGCCTCAGAGGCCGAGCGTCTTGGCGATGATGTTGCGCTGGATCTCGGAGGTGCCGCCGTAGATGGTCGAGACCAGCGAGGTGCGGACGAGGCGCTCCATGTCGTACTCGGAGGAGTAGCCGTAGCCGCCCATCAGCTGCATTCCCTCGAGCGTGGTGCGCTTGGCGACCTCGGTCACGAAGAGCTTCACCATCGAGGCCTGCTGGGGCAGCATCCGGTCCGGGTCCTCGTCGGTCAGGGTGGCGACCCAGCGGGTCATCAGGCGCGCCGCCTCGAGGTCGGTGGCGAGGTCGGCGAGGCGGTGCTGGAGCGCCTGGAAGGAGCCGATCGGGCGACCGAACTGCTTGCGCTCCTTGACGTAGGCGAGGACGTCGTCGAAGGCACGCTGGGCGATCCCGAGCATCGTCGCGGCGAGGATCAGGCGCTCGACGTTGAGGCCGGCCATCAGCTGGGTCCAGGCCTGGTCGACCTCGCCGAGGACGGCCTCGGCGGGGGCCTCGCAGTCGGTGAAGTAGAGGTGGTTGGTCTCGCGGCCGCCCATCGTCTCGATCGGGACGATCTCCATCCCCTCGGCCTCGCGCGGGACCCAGATCATCGTCAGCCCCTCGTGCTTGTTCTCGCCCTTGGTGGTGCGGCAGACGACGAGCACGTGGTCGGAGATGTGGGCGTTGGAGCAGAAGACCTTCTGGCCGTTGAGGACGAAGCCGCCGTCGACCCGCTCCGCCGCGGTGCTGAGCGCGCCGACGTCGGAGCCGGCCTCGGGCTCGGTCATCGCGATCGCCTCGACCGCGCCGCCGGCGATGCCGCCGAGGATCTTCTTCTTCTGCTCCTCGGTGCCGAAGCGCTGGGTGGCGCCGGCGACGATCAGCGTCGTCGCGTAGCCGCCGATCGGGGCCAGCCCGCGCGAGGTCTCCTCCATGAACAGGCAGGCGTCGAGCATCGAGCCGCCGGAGCCGCCGTACTCCTCGGGGATCGTCACCCCGAGCCAGCCCAGCTCCGCCATCTGCTTGTAGAGCTCGAAGTTGTGGTGCTCGCGGTAGCCGTCGGTCAGCCGCTCGCGCTGGTCCTGCGTCCCGCACTCGCGGTCGCAGAAGTCGCGGATCGCGTCGACGAAGTCGCTCTGCTCGTCGGTGAGGGCGAAGTCCATCGGTTGCTCCTATGTCAAGCCGCCACCGCAATTTGCGGCGCCAGCGAGCCTCTCTGAGGGTCGACGGTGGTCACGGATCTATCAATTTCAGAATCAGTCAAAAGCCGCCAGACCCGGCGCGCCAGATGGCGCTTGAGGCAGCGTATGGCTTCGATTCTGGACTTGCCCTCGGCCTGCTTTCGAGCGAGATAGTCCCGAGCCGGGGGATGCACCCGGCCCTGGGTCACAGCGATGCGGTGCAGGGCGCAGTTGAGCTGGCGGTTGCCGCCGCGATCGAGACGATGGCGGGTGCGCTTGCCCGAGGAGGCGGGGACCGGGGCGACGCCGGCCAGTCGGGCCAGCTGGGCGTCAGAGGCAAAGCGCTTGGCCCCGGCGGTCTCGGCGAGGAGCTTGGCGGCACTGAGCGGGCCGCAACCGGGAAGGTCGAGTAGCTGAGGAGCCTGGGCACGCACCATCGTGGCGATCTCGCGCTCGAGCTCAACGGCACGCCGGGTGCGATCGCGGATCGCCCGCACCAGCTCGCGGGAGATGCGAACGCGGGCGCTCTGCTCCGCGCGGGCGAGCTTGCGGGCGACCCGGTCCAGCCAGACGCCGCGATCCAGGCAGCCGGCCGGCAGCTCGAAGTCGGGCCAGAGGTCATGCAGGTGCCAGCGCAGGCGCTGCTGGTCCTCAGCGCGGGCCCTGACGAGGTCCTCGCGGTGGTCGAGCAGCAGCTTCAGCTCCAGGGCGGCCTCGGTCAAGATGGGCGGCGGGCAGGGTCTCAGGGCCCTCTCGCAGCGCTGCGCGGGCGACGGCCAGGGCATCGATCGGGTCTGACTTGCCGGCGGCGCGCTCGCCGCGACGGCTCTCGCCCATCAGCTTCGGGGGGACCCGGACCACCTGCTCGCCCGCAGCGATGAGGAAACGCTCGAGTGAGCCCGAGACGTGCCGGCAGTCCTCGATCGCCCATATCCGCTGCTCGTCGAGCCCACGTCCCCAGGCGAGGAGCTCGCAAAAGCCCGGTTCCCTGGCCGCGGCGGTCAGCTCGCCGGCGAGCTGACCGGTTCCCGCAAAGACCGCGCTGCAGGTGTGGGTGAGTTTGTGGGTGTCCGTTCCGATCACGATCATCTGGCCTGTCCCTTCGATTGGTTGTCGCCTGTCGGGCGGACCGCTGACGGACAAACCTCACTTGGGGCAAAAGCCAAGCTCCTATCAAGTCACGTTGGCGATCCTCGGGCGGCGGCGAGCGACGAAACCCATGGAGGTCAGGCCCTTGTTGGGTCGACAGCCAGCCTAGGAGTCAGCTCGCCGCCTTCCCGAGAACCAACCGCCTCGGTCGGACGCTGCCGCCGACCTTGGGGCCGACGATGACAGTGATGTCAGCCTATATAGAGGAGGCCTGAGGCGGAGCTGGCATCTCAGCGTCCGGAGATCGGCGGTCGCGCTTCAAACCCCGGGTGATTAGGTTGAGTGGATGCGGTCCGCGAAGGCGTTCATTTCCTACAGCCAGGACTCCCCGGAGCACATGACCGAGGTCCTCGGTCTCTGCAACCGACTCCGTCAGGAGGGAGTCGACTGCGACATCGACCGGCACCACCCCGCTCCCCCGGAGGGCTGGGCGGCCTGGATGGTCCGCTCCGTGGCAGAGGCGGATTTCGTCCTGATCGTCTGCTCGCTCGCCCTCCACGAACGCTATGAAGGCAAGGCCGAGAGCGGGGTCGGCAAGGGCGCCAAGTGGGAGGGCGCGATCATCCTCGAGGACCTCTACCAGAGCGAGGCGCAGAACACCAAGTACATCCCGGTGCTCCTCTCCAACGGGGAGAAGGGCCACATCCCGAAGGTGCTGCGGGGCACCAGCTATTACGACCTCGACGCAACCGACGGCTACGAAAGGCTCTACCGGCGCCTCACCGATCAGCCGGAGGTGGAGCGAGCGGAGCTCGGCAAGCTGGTCAAGCTTCCCGCCGTCAACGTGCAGTGGTCGAGCACCAGCCGGCCCTCGCGGGAGGTCACGACGATCGGCTTCGCCGACGACCTGCTCCCCGACCCCGTCGACGTCTACGAAGCGAGCCGGGCGGTGGCGGCCGGCGGCCAGGTGTCGATCCGCTGGTCCGAGCCGAACGACGACCTGTTCGAAAGGTTCAGCGTCCGCCGCCCGGACCTGCGCCGACAGCTGACCGAGCATGGGGTCGAGGAGGGCGTGCAGATGGTCGGGTCGATCGAGACCTTCGATCGGGCTTTGACCCACGCGAGCCGCCGTCGCGACGGCGCCGCCGCCCGCATCCCGCTGATGTGGGCGGGGATGAAGGAGTCGGGTTACTGGAGGGGGGTGGTCGATGACGCGTTTCGCGAGGCGCTGAAGAACTTCCTCGTGCTGGCGAACATGTACGCGCTGCGCGACCTCGGGGAAGTGCAGTTCGAGGAGGATCGCCGCGATCTGTCCGCCGGGATCCAGGCCAAAGACAGCGACATCGAGCTGTTCCAGCGCCCGGCCGTCGCCGCGGCGTTCGACGCCTCGCCGCCGTTTTGGGCGGCCGACGTCGACATGGCAGGCGAGCCCTTCTACGTGTTCGCGCCGAAGGACATGGCGGTGAGCGCCGAGGAGGACGGCGCCGCCAACGCGGGACTGTTCATGCGGCACTTCCTCGTTCCGCAGATGGAGACGCGGCTGCTGGGCAGGGACAAGCAGGTGACCTACGACCCCGAGACGGTGACGATCTACAAGGTCCGCAACGAGCGCTTCGAGGAGCCCGACCCCCTTGACGACATCCCGGGCCTCAGCTGAAAGCCCGGAACGAGACTCGAACTCGTGACCCCTTCCTTACCATGGAAGTGCTCTGCCAACTGAGCTACCTGGGCGGGCGGCTCCGAATTCGCTTGCCCATGCGGATTCGGGGTTGCCTCAGTCGAGATTCTATATGACCCACCAAGGCCGGTTCCGGATAGTTACCCGTCGTTTCGTGGGGGTTTGGGTCACGAGCGCTGGGCCATGGCCCATACCCGCAAGCACGGAATTCGTCCGTAGCGGAGGGCAGGACTTGAACGGATATCCGCGACCGCGTATCGCCTGACGGCAAGCCGAATCCTCGGCGGCGCTTGAGCTTCAGCTTCCGTCCATCGCCATATCCAGGGCTGCCTGCCAGCTGCCGAACCGGTTGTAGACCGTGCCCGTTGACGGCCAGTCCTCGCACGCCACGGTCCAGTCCGAGGATCGCGGCCAACGATCGGTTTCGCGCTCGAACTCGCGCATAGCCTCAACGATCTTCTCGCGACTCCACCGCTTTTCGCGTGACTCCAGGCCAGCTGCCCGCAAGCCGGCAGTGAATGAGCCGAAGTGGCGCCGCACCGTGCGCGAGGACGGATAGCCGGTGGGCGGCCATTCCAGTTCTTGCTTTGCCGGCGACTTCCCGAACTCCTCGGCGTAGGCGCGCAGGGCGGCGAGGATCTCGTCGGGCTCCCAGCTCGGCTTGTTGACGTCAACTCCCGCAGCCTCGAGCAGCTGGCTCCAACCGCCGAACATGATCCCCCCCACGCTCGTGGGCGGCCAATCCGGGAACTCGGTCTCCCAGCGCTGGGAGCCGCCGAAACGAACCGGCCGCCAGTCCGAAGAGGTCGGCGCTCGGCCTTCCAGCCGCACCCACTTGCGAACCGCCGCCAGCACCTCCTCCCGGCTCCAGCGCAGTGGATTCCCGTTCCGGGTCGCGCAGATATGGCAGAGCTTCGCGTCGCCGACAATGGGGCCGGCGCAATTGCGGCAAGGATGGGCCTTCAGGTATCGCCTAGCGGTGTCAGGCTTGACTCCGAGGGCGTCGGCAATCGAGCGGGTGCTCTCCCCCGCCGCGTGCATCCTTCTCGCTGCCTCAACCCGTTCGGCCAAAGTCCCTTCTGGCCGCGCCGGCCACTCGGGCTTGATCCCAGCGGCTTCGAGAGCCCCCGCCCAGGAGCCAAAGTAGCGGTACACGGTCGTGTTGCCAGGCCAGCGCGGATGCTCGCGCTCCCACTTGGAGTCCTCGGGCCCGATCAGTCCAGCCGGTCGCGCCGATGCCGGACACCACTCATAGGACTTCGGTGGCAACCCGGTCTCACGCGTCCACTCAAGCAACGCTGCTGCGATCCGCTCCTCATCCCAGGTGTCGGGTCGCGTGTGGAAACGTCGAGTCGTCGATCGTCTTGGGCTGATCGGTCGATCGACGACCAGGCGGGCGGCGCGCTTCGCGGAGCGCCGCGAGCAGGTCGACCGGCTCCTCGTCCCCGGGGCCGAGCAGCCAGCGCGGCCCGGTCGCGACACCCTCGGGGTCGCGCGCCAGGTCGCAGGCGCAGGTCAAGAGTCCGGAATTACGCCCCGACTCTCTGCTCATCGCGGCGAGGAAGGAGCGGGCGCGCTTCTCGGTGGTGGTGAGGAAGAGCAGCGCCGGGCAGAAGCGGTGGCGCTCGCGCCAGGCGTTTGCCTTCGCGTACTCGGCGTAGCCCGCCGCCTTCTGCTTGAGGCGGCGGTGCGACATCGAGCCCATGTCCAGCTCGAGGAAGGCGCAGAGCTTCGTTCCCTCGGGGTCGGCGATCTCCAAGTAGGCGTCGGGGGCGATCGCGCGCTCCTCGCGGCCCGACCAGGTGAGGAAGGGCTCGCGCGCCGCGCCCTCGCGCTCGAAGCGGATCAGCTCGGCTCCGTCCGGCAGTCCCCGCGCCAGCGCCACGTAGACCTCGCTGAGCCCGGCGGCGTGGGCGAGGAAGAGCGGGTTGGGCTCGCGGCGCTCGCCGCCGCGCGGCGGCGGCGGCGCTCCGCAGGCGATCGCCTCGCCCTTGCGGGTCGGCCAGAGGTGGTAGGGCGCCGAGCCGCGTTCGCGGTAGGGGCGGCTGCGACCGGCGAGGCCGTGGCGGGCGAGCCGGGTGTAGCGGTAGCGCAGCGTCCGCGCGGGCGTCTCGGGGTTGATCGCGGCGAGCTGATTCTGGGTCAGCACCCGGTGGCGGTGAAGCAGCGAGAGGATGCGCAGGTCGAGGTCAGAGAGCGGCGGGGTCGGCTCTGGGGAGCCGCAGCGCCCGGCCGGCGATCGCGAGCTGGTCATGCTCGCCCACCCCCCGACGATCCACCCGCTGCCGCCGAGCGAGCGAGCGCGGCGGCGGAGCCATGATCGCTGTGGCGGGGCGCCGGGGCGCGATTGGGAGCGCGGCGGTGAGAGAGCGCTGCCTCGCCAGCGCCTGGGCGATCGCGGTCGCGCCGAGGGCGATCGGTGCCGTCGAGGCGGAGAAGCCCTCCGGCATCAGCCGCAGCCTAGACAGTCGAGGCTAGGGAGTGCCTCCGCTCTCAACTTCCTCAATCGAATTGCCTAGGTCGATCGTCAGTCGAAGGAGTGTCGAAGCGCCGGCAGCTCCTACGGCCTCCCAAGGTCCTCGGCCTCCATCCATATGCATTCAGGCTTGCGGGTCCGCACGCTGGCGAATCTCGTTCAGAAGCGCGGCTAGCTGTGGAGGCGGACAGGCCTTTAGCGTGATGCTCGTTTGCCCATCATCGACGCATAGGGAGTAGTCGCCGGTCTCCACGGTGCGTATTTGCGACAACTGAATAGCATTCGCTATCGATCCAGAACTCCACGGTCTCACGGAGATACTTAGGATCGAATTGTCCGTCACCGCCACGACGTGTGCGCCCAAAAATCCGCGACCTCCACGGCCAACTCCCTGCGCCAGCACACGCTGTTCGTCCACAGCGGTAGAAGCTGCATTTCCGGTGCGAAGAGCCCCTACATATACAGCGCTTCCCAAAAGTGAGATCAGGAATAGGAAGCCGAAGAACACCGCGACACCACCAACTCCCGAAAGGACAACCGCAGCGACGATAGCGGCGCCAAGCACAAATGCGGCGCCAGTGGTAATCCTCGCTAGGCGCTCTACGCTCGCTACACGGATGGCGGTTGACTCGGAACTCTCTGGACACATATCGGCTCTCTAGTTCCTTCGTATCGGGTTGACACCAGTGAGTGCGAGTCCCCCAGCCCCAATAACGCAGCCGCCCAGAGCCGCGCCACCCTCACTGACAGGACCGATAATTGGAATGAGTATCGGGGTTCCACCGGTAGCCGTATTGAATAGCAGGAAGCCACCCGCGCCTCCCGTCACGCACCCGGTCACCAAATCTGCACCGTGCTCCTTGAAGAACGCCAGTGCACGATCAGCGACAGTTCCGGCCACCTCACCTGGTCCAGGCACTGGCGGATCGGGCAGCAAGTTGTTTATGAGGCTGGGTGCGGTCGAGGGAGCACCATCAATCGTTATCGGGAAATCGGGGACCGGATCGCTGGGCGTCGGCGCTGGCGGGTGCAGCGTCACGGGTGCGCAAGCGGTGCCGAAGGGCGTCGGCACGCAGGTCTCGCGGCCATCTAGGTCGTTTCGATTGAGGGGATTATCTGATGCGTATGGATACCGGTTGAAGGTTGCACCGAGTCCAACCTGACCGACAACTGGATCTTCGCTCAAGAAACGCCCAAGAGCAGGGTCGTAGATCCGCGCCCCCATCTGCACGAGTCCGGTCGCTGAGTCGCCGCGACGCTGCTGAGCGCCGAGCCAGCCCATTTCGAGGCTCGGACCCGAGAGCTGCTCGCCCCAAGGATCGTAGGTCTGCCGCGAGGCGACTTCGCCTTCCCCGTCAGCGAGCGTGGTGATGTCGCCATGAGCATCACGCAGCGGGAAGCTCGTCGCTTCGCCCGCGCGCTGCTCGACCAAGCCGCCCGGCCCCTGCACGTAGCTCATCGTCGGTTCGCCTTCCGCATCGGTGTCGAGTATCGGAAGGTCGGAGAGGTCGCCGTAATGGCTTGGCCGAATGGTCGAACCATCATTGTGCAATACCTGCCGGCCGAGAGCGTCGTAGGCGAAGTCGATTTCTTCGGCGCCGGTGTCGACGCTCGTCAGCTCATCTAGAACGCTCCAACCGTAGGTCGTGCTGTTTTCGCCCTCGTCAACTTCGACCAGACGACCGGCATCGTCGTAGTCGTAGGTCGTGCCGCTTGACGCGCTGGTCAGCTGATTGAGGTCGTTGAATTCGAAGGTCGTGGCTCCCGCTTCGGTTCTATTGCCAGCCGGGTCGTAGTCGTAGTCGGTCAAGCCTTCGCCGGGCGGGTCGAACTCGATCAGGCGGTTCAGCGCGTCGTATTCGTAGCTCGTTTCCTGGGAGAGCCGGTCGACCTGGCCGATCCTGTTGCCGGCGGGGTCGTATTCGTAACCCAGCGCTTCGAGCGTGGCTTCGCCTTTTTCGGAAGCCGTTTCGGCGAGCCGGCCGGCGTTGTCATATTCGTTGGTCGTAACGATGCCGTTTGGCAGTTCGACTTTCGTCAGGTTGCCCTCGGGGTCGTAGCCGAAGTCGAGCACTTTGCTCTGCGGGTCGGTGAGCTCGATCATCCGACTCAAGTTGTCGTATTCGTATTCGAGCGTTCCCCGGCCATCGATCTGCTCGATCACGTTGCCGCGCGAGTCGTATTCACGCGAGACGGTTTGGCCGCGGCCATCATCGATCGAGGTCACGCGCCCGTCGTCGTCGTAACCGATTTCGATTTGGTCGGCCTGGGCGTCGGTGGCGCCGATCATCCGGCCGGCCGGGTCGTATTCAAAGGAGCGAAGCGCCGTTTCGCCTTCGCTGATCTCTTCCAGGCGGTTGGCCGCGTCGTGATCGAAGTCGATCGTGCCGGCCGCCGTGGTCTGGGTTAGCTGGTTGCCAACGGGGTCATAAGTGAAGCTGGTCGTCTTTTCGAGCGGCTGGTCGATCTCGGTCAGCCGCCCCAGCTCGTCGTAGACGAGGCCCGTCGTGTTTTCGCGCGGGTCGGTGAAGGCGATCAGGTTGCCGGCCGGGTCGTATTCGTAGCCGCTCGTCGCTTCCAGCGGCTCGGCTGCCTCGGTCATTCGGTCGAGCAGATCGAATTCGTATTTCGTGGCGTTCTCGCGCGGATCGGCGGCTTCGACTCGGTTGCCGCGAGCGTCGTACTCAAACTCCCAATCGCCGCCTTCGGGCCTAATCATTTCGGTGAGCTGATTTGCCAGGTCGTAGTCGTAGCTCGTCGCTTTACCGCGCCGATCGGTGATTTTGACGGGATTGAGGTTGCCGTCGTACTCGACTTTCGTTTCTTTGCCGAGCGGGTCGACGTAGGCGATGGGACGCTCCATCGCGTTCCGTTTGACTTCCCGCACCCCTTCGGCGGGATCGGTGACTTTCGTCTGCATTCCGTTGGCGTCGTAGGCATATTCCGTTTTGTTGCCCTCAGGGGTCGTCACCGAGAGCAGGTCGCCGAGCGCACTGCGGCCGTAGGCCTCCGGTTCAAGACCGGGCGCGGTCTTGGAAGTCAGCTGATTGCGGCTGTTATAGCCGAGCGTGGTCGTGTGTTCGAGCGCGTCTTTGACCGTCAGGCGATTCCCGCGCGTGTCATAAGTGAAGGTCGTCGTGTTTTCGTTGGGGTCGGTTACCGTCAGCGGCAGGCCGGCGGCGTCGTGAGCGAAGGTCGTCTCGCCTTCGGCCGGGTCAGTGACCTTGACGAGATCGTTGTCTTCGTCCCATTCGTAGGCCCACGTCTCTTCGCGCTCGTCGGTGAAAGATCGTCAAGGCGGTTTTTGCCGTCGTATTCGTAGCTGCGCTCGCCTTCCTCGGGGTCGATCACCGAGGTCAAGTTGCCGTCGCCGTCATAGCCGTACTGCCATTTGGCGCCACCGGGCTTGACGATCTCGTCGACGTTGCCGGCTTCGTCGTAGCTGGTCGTCGTGATGTTCCCGAGCTGGTCTTTTTCGGAGACGACGCGATCCTGGCCGTCGAAGTCATAGGTGATTTTGCCGCCCTCGGGTTCGGTGACGATCGTTTCGCCTTCTTTGTATTCGAGTTTCCAGAGGTTTTCGAGCCCGTCGAGCTGTTCGACCACCCGGCCTTGGCCGTCGTAGGTGTTTTTGAGAATTACGTTGCCGCGCGGGTCTTTGATCGTTTTGAGGCGATGGGCGGCGTCGTAGGTGTATTCGGTGACGCCGCCGAGAGCATCGGTGACGGTCGCCAGGTCGCCAGCGGCCGAGTAGGTGTATTTGACTTCGCGGCCCGTCGAGTCTTTGACCAGCGTGATGTGGTTGGAGGCGTTGTAGGAGAAGGTGAGCGTCTGGGAGGAGGGGTCGGTGATCGTCGCCAGACGACCGTTGGCGTCGTAGCCGTAGGTCGTTTTAAGGCCGTGATCGTCGGTGATGCTCGCGATCCGCCCGCTTTCGTCGAAGCGGTAGACCGTGCGCTCAAGTGTGGTCAGCTGGAAGGCGCCTTCGACTTTGGCCAGCGAGCTCGTCACGCCCGAGGGGGCTTTGTAGCCGCTTTCGGTTTTGAGGAAGAGATCCTGGCGGCCGTCCTGGCGCAGGACGAGGACGGCTCCAGAGGCGAGCTCGGTGGCGCTGGCAAGGCCGGTCTGCGACCAGCCAGGGCCGAGGCCGGTGTCGGCGGCGGAGCCGGAGCTGTAGGAGCGGGTGAATTCGAGGGGGACGCGGCTCTTGTTGCTCAGGACCAGGTCACGGTGGGAGTAGGAGAGATGGCCGGTGGCGAGGCTGACCGGGTCGGCACCTTCGCCGCATTGGGATTCCCCGCCTCGACAGTGACCAGCCAGTTCGGGGAGCTGGACCGCTGGTTTCCAGCTGACTTTGGAGTTCACGGAGTCGCCGCAACCGGCAGGTTTCGGGCCATTGGCACAGCCCCAGTCGTTGTTGGGAGCTGAGAGATTGCCGGTGCCGGTGTAGGAGAGCCCGCGTGGCGTTGCCGCGGAAGCGGTTCCATTCGATTTTCGGAGCGCCTGATTCGGTGACGTCGATGCCGAGGTTTTTGCTCTTGCGGATCGTCGAGTTGGTGATGGTCGGGCTGGAGCCTTTGACTTCGACGATGTCGGTGGTGCCGTCTCCGCCAAAGGCCGCTTCCACGTGGTCGAGCACCGAGGCGCCGCTGCCGGGTTCGAAGACGATGCTCTTCCATTCACCTGGCGCCAGTCCTTTCGTCCCGGTGAAGACGACCGGTTCTTCGGCCGTGCCTTCGGCTTTGAGCGTGCCTTTGACGGTCAGTTTGCGGGGGTTGAGGAGGAGGCCCGGTTTGATGTTCAGCGTCGCCCCCGAGGCGACAGTGACGTCCTGTTCGAACCAGACCGGGGAGCCCGAGTCGGTCCAGGTCGAGGTATGGGTGACGGTGCCGGCGATGGCGATGCGGTTGAAGGCGTTGCCGCTCAGCGTGTTATTGGTGATGTCCCCGGGGATGTCGGTGCCGAGGTAGTTGACGCCTTCGGCGGTGGTGCCGATGATCGTGTTGGAGCTGAGCGTCGTCCCGGCCACGGTGGCGGTGCCGAAGACCCTGGCGAAGATGCCGCCGCCGCCTTTTTCGACGTAGTTGCCGTGGATGTTGATTTCGCCGGAGTTGCCGGTGTTGGCGGAATACTGGATCGCGTAGGCGCCGTTTTCGAAGAAGTCGCTGTCGGCGATCTCGGGGCTGCCGCCGCTCGGGACGTAGACGCCCTGGCTTTTGTTTTTGCGGAAGACCGAGTTGGAGATTTTCGGCGAGGAGGCGCTGACTTCGACCGCGCCGATGCTCGTGCCTTCGCCTCCATATTTGACTTCCACGTGGTCGAGGACCGAGGCGCCGCTGCCCGGTTCGAACTTGATGTTTTTCCATTCGCCTGGCGTCGTCTGGGCGACGCCGGTGAAGACGATCGGATCTTCGGCCGAACCTTCGGCTTTGAGCGTGCCTTTGACGGTCATGTTCGGCCTCATCATGTAGACGCCGGGGCCGATTTTGAGCGTTGCCGCCGCGGCGACGGTCAATCCTCCTTCGACCTTGACCGGCGTGCCGCCGTCATTCCAGGTCGAGGATTTCGCGACCGTGCCGCCGATCTGGATGAAGTTGCTCGCGTTCCCGGTCAGCATGTTTTCGGTGACGTTGCCGGGGACTTCGGGGCCGGAGTAACTGAGGCCGATGCCTTTGGTCCCGATCACCGTGTTGCCGCTCAGGGTTTTCGCGGAGACGGTCGCGCTGCCGAACACCCAGGCGCCGATCCCGTAAGGCCCGCCTTCGACGAGGTTGTCGTGGATGTTGATTTCGCCGGTGTCGCCCGTGTTCGAGGTGTAGGAGATCGCGGCTTCGCCATTGTTGAACAGTTCGTTGTCGGCGATCTCGGGGCTTCCCCCGTGGGACATCCTGATTCCATAGCCGTTGTTGTTGCGAAAGGTCGAGTTGGCGATCGTCGGGGAAGAGGCGTTGACTTCGACGGCTCCGATGTGCGGGTTGAAGCTCAGTTTTTCGCCCCCGTATTTGACTTCCACGTGGTCGAGGACCGAGGCGCCACTGCCCGGTTCGAAGGCGATGTTCTTCCATTCGCTCGGCGCCAGTTCTTTCGTCCCGGTGAAGATGATCGGTTCTTCGGCGCTGCCTTCGGCTTTGAGCGTGCCTTTGACGGTGAGCGCCCCAATCGTGAATTTGACGCCGGGTTCGACCGTGACGGTCACGCCCGATTCGATCGTCGAGCTGCCGGTGTAGGGGTTGCCGGCGGCGGTCAGGGTCGTGTTTTCGGTGAATTTCGCCGGCAGCGCGGTCGCAGACGCCGCGGAGGGAAGGGTCAGAAGCAACCCAAGCAGCACTACCGAGATGGCCCAGGCTCGAGCCAGCGTCCTACTCGCGCCCACTCGCACCTCCCGATTCACTGCGGAATCTCGACGTGACAGGCTGCCCTTTGCAAGCACTTCACCCTCCCCTGCGAATGGTGTTTGGATACAAACGAGCAAGTATGCAAATGCTCGACTGTTAGAGCGTGGAGCTTCATATCGCCCTGCGCGGACGCTGCTAGAAGCTGATCGCAACCGTGTTGATGAACACGAGGCTTCCACGGACGAACCCTCCCTCCCCCACGCTCAGACAGCGTGATTACCTGATCTCGGTGCATCAGCACACTTCGTTCTTTCCATAAGTGGGAGAGGCGCCGGACGGGCAGCGTGCTGCCCGTGCCCAGAGCCAGCTACGACAACCCGCCGCCAGAGCTCGTCCGCCTGGGCGCCGCCCTGAAGGCCCTGCGGGAAGAGCGGGGCCTAAAGCAGATCGAGGCGGCCAGCGGCGCCGGCATGACCGAGAGCCAGGTCTCCGACATCGAGCGCGGCAAGAACAACCCCGGCTGGCTGCTCCTGATCCGCCTCCTGGTCGACGGTCTCGACGCAAACCTCGGCGACCTCGCCGCTGCCTACGAGCACACCGCCGAGAGCAAGCAGACCTAGCGCGAAGCCGCAGAGCCGGGCGCCCACCTACCTGCCCCAGCAGGTGGGCGCGCGGCGCGGTCGGTGACCCGAACGACGATCCGTTCCCAAAACAAGGGGGTCCACTTTCGAGGTTCATGCCTCCGTTGTACAGAGGGCAATGTTCGAACTCGCCGATCAAAGCACCAGCGCAGCAAGGCCAATCCGGCCAATTTGGGGGGCCACTTTCCCGGCTCGTCCCCCTGTATGGGTGAGGGCTATGCGCGATCTCGTAGACCAAGCAGACGACAGAGGGCCGATCGGCTCGGGTTCGACCTTGCCGTCGGAACAGCGGAGCCGATACAGGAAGCCCTCTCGACGGACAGGGAATATGAGAATGCGAGAGAGCCGAGAAGGAACGGTCGCAGAGGGAGATCGTCGCCGAAGCCGTAGAGCCAGCAGTAGGAGCTGGTCGGCTCTCACTGTCGCCGAAGCTGAGCTCGTCCCTGCCTGGCTCTCTGATTTGCAATCTGCCTCTGTATCTCTCTTCCCCTTCGCAGAACCTAAATCTGCGGTCATCCTCGATTTGGCTCTGCGGAGCCGAAAACGATTTGCGGGACATGGCCGCCAGGGCCGGTCGATTTGCCGACATCTCTACGCAACCTCCACATCGCAACACCAAGCGGGACCGCGGCAATCTGATCGAGCCCGAGATCTTCTTCCTCGCGCCCCTCGCTCTCGGCGCCTTCGCTATCGCCTCCGCGCTCTCTCCACCGCGCAGGTCCACGCGATCCACCTTCCCGGCCGCGGGCTGCGGCGCACCCAGCAGCTCCTCGCCGACCTGGAGCGAGCCGGGCTGATCGGGCCACGTCGAGGCCCGCAGCGCGCCCCGGCGCCTGTGGTTCCTGAGCGAGCGCGGCGCGGATGTTCTCGTCGGTGCCGGCGAGTTGAAGGAGCGCCCCAAGCTGCTCGGCCCACGGGAAGCAGCTGGGCCGCTGCGCGCCCACACCTTCGCCGGCAACGAGGTCGGAATCAGCATCCTCGAAGCGGCGCGGGAGCGCGGCGATGAATTCGGCCCGCTCTCCTGGCGCCACGAGATCGCCCACCCGATGAGTCGCGGGCGCGGCCGCTCGCGGCGCACCCTGTTCGCCGACGCGGTGCTGACCTACCTGCTGCTCGAGGAGAAGCAGATCGCGATCGAGCAGCGCTTGGTCGAGCTCGACCGCGCCACCCTCTCGGTCGACCGGCTCGTCTCCGAGCTGGCCCGCTACGCCCGGCTCTACCGCGCCCACCGACAAAAGGGGTCCTTGCGTTCCGCACACGGGAGAGAGTCCAAAACCGCCGAAGCCCGGAACGAGACTCGAACTCGTGACCCCTTCCTTACCATGGAAGTGCTCTACCAACTGAGCTATCCGGGCGGGTCGAGACGAGTTTAGGGGAGCTCGACCGGAGTCGCAGGCGGGGTTCCCGCCTTCAGCAGCGTCGCCAGGTAGATGACGACGGGGGTCGAGCCGCGGTTCGCGGCTTCGTGGATGTCGGCGGGCTGCTCGACGATCCACTGGCCGGTGCGGATGGGGGCGGTCTGGCCGGCTTTGATCGTGCGCACGACGCGCGGGCTCTGGTCCGACTCGCCCTTCCTGACCACGGCCGACCCGCTGCGGACGGTGTAGGTGAGGGTGCCGGCCTCGATGTGGGCGACCTGGGTGCCGAGGTGATGGTGCAGGGCGAGCTTGGCCCCCGGTTCCACCTCGACCCGGCTGAGCACCAGGGTGCGCTGGGGCGCGCCCTGGACCTTGCTCGTCTCGGCCAGGGCGTTGCGGATCGCGGTCGGCGCCGCCTTCGTCTGCGCGAAGGCTCCCGGCAGCACGGCTCCCAGCGCGAAGGCGCCGATCAGGGCCAGGGCAACGAGGATCCGCGGTCGCAGCGTCCGGGGCATGGTGGCGGGCAGCCTAGGCTGCCCGCCGGATGATGCATCCCACCTGCCCGCCCTCGGTCTTGGTCGATCGCCTAGCCGCCGCGGATCGCCTTGCCGGCGATGTTCTTCATTCGCGTCCGGTCCCGCTGCGAGAGGGTCCCCGGGCGTCCCCCCGACCGCTTCAGCAGGTTCCAGAATTCGTGCTGCTCCTTCTGGGTCAGGTTGTCCTGAACGCGCTCTCGGCCTTTGTTGCCAAGCCATACGACGACCGCCCACACCATCTTCCACGGGATCCGCTTCCAGATGGCGGGGGCGGCACGGCGGGCGATCCAGGCGGGCACGACGCCTTTCTAGCGGTGGCGGGAGACGGGACGATGGCCGGTCCCACCGCCGACGATCATCCGGTAGATCGCCAACAGCAGCAGCGAGCCACCGATCGCGATCAGCCAGGTACCGATGTCGAAGAACTCGTCGAGATCGCCGATGTCGAGGGCGCTGGCGATCAGACCTCCGACGATCGCGCCGGCTATCCCGATCAGCATCGTGACGATGATTCCCCCAGGGTCCTCGCCGGGCATGATCAGCTTGGCGATCGCCCCCGCCAGCAGTCCGAGCACTATCCAACCGATGATTCCCACGCGACACCACTCTCCTTTCGATTCGACCCGTTAAGGAATTCGTACCCGTCGTGTCCCTGGCGAAAACGATGCGGCGGATCGGCTACCTTCGCTGTCGCGATGGGAACGATCGTAGGCTCAGCCAGCACCGAGATCGAGGCGCCGATCGACGAGGTCTTCGCGGTCGCCGCCGATGTCGAGGGCTCGCCCCGCTGGCAGCCCGAGATCAAGGCTGCCGAATGCGTCGAGCGCGATGGCGACGGCAACCAGGCGCTGGTCCGGATCGAGACCGACGCCAAGGTGCGCCGCCTCGGTTCGACGATCCGCTTCGACTACGAGCGGCCGGTCCGGATCGGGTGGTTTCAGGAGGAGGGCGACCTGAAGTCGGTCGAGGGCAGTTGGGAGCTGGAGCACCTCGGCGACGGGCGCACGCTGGCGACCTACCGGCTGGAGGTCGACCTGGGGCGGGTGTTGGGCATGGTGATCCGCGGCCCGCTCGTCGGCGTCCTCCGCGGGCAGCTGGTCGAGAGCATGCCCGAGAAGCTGAAGCGGTTCGTCGAGAGCGGCTAGCGACGGCGGACTTTGACGCTGAGGATCGCCGGGGTCGGGTCGGCGTTGCCGCTGCGGTCGACGGCGAGGATGCGGAGCTTGTGGGTGCCGGGCAGGAGCGAATAGGCGCGGGGGGACGCGCAGAAGCGGAAAGGCTGACGGTCGAGCCGGCAGCGGAACGTCGAGCCGAGCTCGCTGGAGCCGAAGCGCAAGACGACCCGGCGCCGGGCCTTGCTCGTCGTCAAGACCGCGCGGGGCCGGGCGACGATCGTGGTCTGGGGCGGGGTTCTGTCGCGCACCGGACGGACCGGCGGGCGGGGAGGCAGGGGCGGTTGGGAAGTGGGCGCTTCCGGCGGCGGAGGCGGAGGCGGGATCGGGAAGGCCGGCAGCAGCTGGAAGCTGTTCGGGTCGGCCTCCCGCACCGCCTCGCAGTTGACCGGCGTGGCGTCGCCGTATTCCGGATGGTCGACGAGCGCCCGGTCGACGTCGTCGCCGCAATCGATCGCCGGATCGGCGTCGCCGGAGTTGGCGAGGATGGTGTCGGCGCCGGCAGCGGCAGCATAGGTGTCGGGGCCGAGGTGGCCGAGCAGCTGGTTGGGGCCGGCGTCGCCGTAGAAGACGTCGGCGGCGGCGGAGCCCTCGAGGTCCTCGATTTCCTGCAGCGTGTCCAGGGAGCCGCCGGTGCAGCCGGGGTTACCGCCGGCCGCCGGCTCCCCGGCTTTGCCGCTGCCGAGGTTCGCTCCCACGGCTTCGTCTTTGAGCCGAGCCCAGGAGGCGTTGTCGCGGCCGGCTTCGCCCTTCACGAGCTCGCCATCGCAGATCGAGACCGAGAGGAAGAGATCGTTGCCGTCGCCGCCCAAGAGCTGATCGGCGCCGCCGTTGTGGAGCAGGGCGTCGTCGCCACCGAGGGCGGTGAGGGTGTCGCCGCCGGCGTCCGGGCCGTCGGCGAGCACGTCTTCGCTGGCGCCGCCCGCGAGCGCGTCGCCGCCTTCCCCGCCGAGCACTACAACCGTGGTTGAGCTGGGAAAGCCGATCGCGCTGAGGTTGTCGTTACCCCCCATGCCGGCGAGGACGACCGAGTCGAGCGGGGTGCCGAGCGGGCAGGTCGCCTGGGTCGCGGTCACGACGCAGCCGGCGGCGGCGTCGGCGCTCTGGTCGAAGGCACCCGAGGAGAGAGCGAAGGTGACCGACCCCGCGGAGAAGGTTGCGGTGCCAACGTCGTTCGCGCTGCTGCCGGTCAGATACAGCTGCGAGTGCGCGCCCGCTCCGGGGGTCATCAAGCCGACGCTGACTTTGCTCGGATCGCGTGGGTCGACGGCCGCGCCCGCCGTCTCGCAGCTCGTTTCGCCGCTGGCGTCCTCGCAGTGGTCCTCCCCCGGCCCCCCGTCGGTGCTGTCGGCGTCCGCGCCGCCGTCGAGGCCGTCGCCGTCGGCGCCGCCGAACAACGCGTCGTCGCCGCCTTCACCGAGGATCACGTCGGCACCGCCGCCACCGTGGATCGTCTCGCCGCTGCCGGAGCCGACGACGTAGTCGGAGAACGGGGTGCCGATCACCCGCTCGAAGCCGGCGCCGATTTCGTCGACGCCGCCGCCGGAGGAGGCGATGCCGTTGTTCGCGTTTTCGCCCCCGGTGCCGAGCGTGAGATAGACGCCGCGCCCTTCTGGGGCGGGCGGGAAGCTGGCGTAGCCGGTGCTGATGCCCGCGCCGAACCCGGGCGTGATTCCGGTCGCGTAGCTCAGCGTGTCGGTCCCCCCACCGCTATCGCCGATCCTGTCTATGGTGCCGTCGCCGTGGACGTAGTCGTCTCCACCCTCGCCGTCGATCGAGTCGGCGCCGAAGCCGCCGGAGAGGCGGTCGCTGCCGGGGCCACCGCGGAGCAGGTCGTCGCCAATGCCGCCGAAGAGGTGATCGTTCCCTTCGCCTCCCCTGAGGGTGTCGTTGCCGCGCTGGCCGTAGACGACGTCATCGCCGGGGCCGCCATCGTAGGTTTGACTGCCGATCCCGAGGAAGCAGCCGCTGGGGCAGGGGTCGCTCAGCGCCGCGATCGGCGCCGGGACGATCGTGTCGTCCCCACCCCCGCCCCTGACCGTCTCGACCGTGGGGGAAGCGACGATGACGTCCGCGCACGGGGTGCCGAAGGTCGTCTCGCCGACCGTAACCGGACCCGTCGCGCAGGCGGGCGAAGCCGGATCTGCGGCAGTCGTCGCCGTTGGGGCGCAGAGCAGAAGCGCCGCCGCGGCCGCGGCCAGAGTCCCGAGTAGAGCACGCATCGCCTCTATGTACCCGTCGCGGCGGGTTCGATGCGGTCCCGACGGTTAACTTCGAGCGAATGCGGGAATGAGCAAGGGCCGCCCGGAGGCGGCCCTTGCTCTGGTGCATGGGAACGAACGCGGAAACGACGGCCGGGTGGGACAACGCCCGGTCTTCCTTTGCTCGCCGGTGCCCGGGGTGGATTCCGCCGGGCGCCCAAACCAGTGCGGCGCCTAGCGGCCCTGCACCTCCAGAGTCCCTTCAAGCATGTGACTCAAAATAGGACCACCTCCTTTCTCTGGTCCGTCGATTGAAGCAAACTGGCCAGTCATGGACATAGCCCTCGCCCTCGTTGCGGCGCTGCTCTTCGCGCTCGGCACCGTCCTGCAACAGCGGGCGGGGCTGGAGGAGCCCTCGGGCGGTGCCAGCTCGCGGCCATAGAGGGGCCCGCACCCCACGTCGCCGCGAGATCGTCGACAGCGGCGAAGACTGGCGCGGCCGCGCCCATGCAACCTTCAGCCAGTACCGCCTCCGGGAGACGAGGCAGACGCTTTCCACCATCGGGTCCGAGCCCTGGCGCGCTTGGGTGGCCAAGATCATGGATGAGGGCCTCCGGCAACAATGCACGTCGCTGGAGCTCAATCCCTCTCGTCCCTTAGAAGGTCGCCGGTCGTGGGACCGAAGAGCGAGTCGAGCGTGTCCCGCTCGAGGACGCTTTGGATTCGAAGGAGCGAGTCCACCCGAGGGCTCAGTTGCCCCTTCTCGATGCGACTCCAGCTGCGTCGGGCGATACCAGCACGGGCCGCAGCCTCTTTTTGAGACAGATTTGTCTCTTTTCGAAGGTCGCGAATTCGATGGCCCAAAGCCAACCTTGCTTCAAGCAAAACCTCTTTTTGAAGGGGAATAGAAGACGACATCCGACGATATTCCTAGGGTTTGAGGTGCGATGCAAGACTCAAACGAGCGTGACATAAAAGTCCCAAATTATTCTCAGCGCGCCAGATGCAGGGGTGCGGGAACCTGCACTTTGGGAAATACCGCGTCTAGAGATCCCGGAAATAAGGGAGACCCATGAGGAGCGTGGATCCGCTGCAAATTGCGATTACCACCGGCTTTGCCGCGTACCTCCGGGCTATGAATACCGCTGGCCGTAAGGCCCGGGTAATAAAGCTTGACTCGAACGTATGTTCGGGTAATATCCAAGAATGAGAAGGAGGAAGCAATGAGACCAGGCGAGTACGGTCGCCACCTTCGCGAGGTGGTTGAGCGCCATCGATCGCTGCCAGACCATGAGCAACGCCTACAGATTCGTCGCTCAACCTCTCGCCCGGAGCGACCCGCGACACCGCCCCAGTCTTCTTCACGCAAAGATCGCGACTGACCCAGTTCCGAGCATCCCCCTTGGGATATGCAATATCCTTACCTGATTGAGGTGCGGCCTTTAAATGGTCGACGTAATCAAGATGGTAAGTCAGGAGACGTCACCGAATCCGTCCCAAACCGAGCTGGTGATCGGGTTGGTTGGCGCGGTTGGTATCGATCTCAACGCGATCGTTGACGAGTTGAGCTATGTGCTCAGCGGCTTCGCCTATCGCGCTCATGACCTCCATCTGACCGAACAGCTTCGGGAACTTGATTGGGACTATGAGCTCGATGAGGATCCGTACGACGAGCGGGTGTGGTCCTATATGTCTGCGGGCAACACACTGCGTAAGAGGTGGAAGCGGCGTGACGCCTTCGCGTTACTTGCGATCAACGCAATCACTCTGACCCGGAAGGCGCAGAGCGGAAGCGACCAGATTCCGGTTGATCGCAACGCCTACATCCTGCGGTCATTGAAACGCAGCGAGGAGGTGGAGCTTCTGCGCAAGGTGTACGGCCCACGGTTCGTCCTGCTCTCGATCTACGCGCCCGAGAAAGTCCGGCGCCGATATCTCAAGGAGCGAATCCGCCAGTCGCGAGTACTTCCGATCGATCCCCGTCCCGTCCGCCCCGCCACGAAGCTGATCCGCCGCGACCACTCTGAGCCGGCCAAGTACGGACAGGATGTCGAGGAAACCTTCCACCGCGGTGACTTCTTCATCGACGCCACCCTGGACATCGGCAATCAGCTGCAGAGGACGCTGGAGATCCTCTTCGGCCATCCGAATCGGACCCCGACCCGTGATGAGTTCGGAATGTTTCAGGCGGTCGCGGCAAGTCGCCGCTCGGCGGATCTAGGACGACAGGTGGGAGCGTCAATATGCACCCGCGACGGTGCAGTGCTCGCCGTGGGCGTCAATGAGGTGCCCCGCGCCGGAGGAGGGCTCTACTGGGAGGGGGACCCGGACGACGCGCGCGAGTTCACCAGGAAGAAGGACACGAGCGACAGACGCAAGGAAAAGCTCGCGAGGAGCATCGCCAAGGATCTGCGCAAGCGCCGCTGGTTAGCCGCTGGGGTCAGTAAGAAGAAGGTCAGGAAGCGGATCAAGAAGACGGACATCGGCAACCTCATCGAGTTCGTCCGAGCAGTCCATGCCGAGATGGCGGCATTGATGGATGCAGCGCGACGGGGAATCGGGGTTGCGGATTCTGTGCTGTACGCGACGACTTTCCCCTGCCATCATTGTGCCCGCCATATTGTCGCCTCGGGTATCAAGCGAGTTGTCTACGTGGCTCCCTATCCGAAGAGCCTTGCCGACGGATTGCACGATGACTCAATTCTGGTCGACCCTCCCAACCGGAAGGAGCATCGCCGACGTGTTGCTTTCGAACCGTTCGTTGGCGTAGGTCCTCGCCGCTATCTTGAGCTATTTGAGATGCCTACCCGTAAAAGAAAGGGGGTCGTGGTCGAATTCGATCCTCGGTCGGCAGTACCCCGACTTGCCGACATTGAGCCTGACGAGCTCCGAACCGGCAGGCTTCCCTACATCAAACGAGAGGAACGCGCGCTCTCTCTTCTTGGCGAAACGCAGGAAGACCGTGGGCCGCGCCTCATCGGCTTCGGCGAAAGATAGGACGGCACCAAACCCCCTCAAGCAGTGCGTCATCTTGCGTAATGAACGGGCTTGCTTGAGAGAGGCTGAAGTTGATCGTGAAGCGGATCCGCCCGCTCGTAAAAGCGCTCGTTCGGGTCGTCAGAACGACCATTGAGGAACGCGAAGACCTTACAGTGCCCGAAATTCTCATCGGCACGTTCGCGCATTGCTTGCACCTCGTCGGAGTCGAGGATATGTGCCAACGGCAATTGAGCGATGTTGCCGAGCACCCAAGACGGGTCGAGCGGCTTACCCAGTTGGTCAATCGCCCAAGCAGAGCGTAGAAGCGTCCCGTCCGGCATGATTCCAAAGCTCTCAGTCACTGCATTGCAGGGATTCTCAGCACCGTCATCTGGCTCTAGGTGTCGTAGAGCGCACTGAAGTCGAAGCTTCGGCCGCCCATGCAATACCTCCAGCTCACGCAATTTGCGTATCGCTTTGAGGTATTCACCAGGTGCAGGGACCTGATCGCTGTGAGCTGCACCCCGACCGACCGGAAATAGTCGCATTGCGAGAATCTGGTCCACTTTGCTTTCGTGCAGAGTTTCGTAGATCTGGTTCAGTTCACTCGCGGTAGCGTTAGAGCGAGTGAGCGGTAACTCGGCGCGAACTGCAACGCCTGCCTCTGCCAAAAGCCTGCCGGCACGTAAGTTCGACGACGCATATGCATGGGGGCGATTGGGTGCACCTCCTTCAGCGCTATCGAAGGTGAAATTGAAGCGGCCGACGATAGGGGAAAGCACTTCGATATTGGACTCGCTGACGCCAGCGCCCGTGGCCGTGATGGTGATCGCCTCACGACCGAACCTCCGTGCCGCCTCCCGAATGACCTCAATGTTCTCCGCCATCACCAAGACATCGCCGCCGGAGAAGTCAAGCCGGGGTGTGAACCCCTCAAGATGGTCGAGAATCCGCATCTTCCGCTCCAAGCCCAGCTCCAACCCCTGTCCCTGTCGGAAACGACCGGCCTGCTCAAAGATCGACCCCGCCGCTGGATCTCGTGGAATGCTGCGCGTACCCGCTCGCGAGCGTAACTCGATCTTCCCGGCGCGATGCCGGACGTGTATTGCGTCGACGCAGCAAACCGGGCAGTCGTATGGGCATACGAGGGTCATGTTCCAGATCAGGTCGACCGTACGAGGCATGTATAGGTCGATCATTGCAGCGCCAAGATCCCGGCGAACTGATCGGGCCAACGCTCTCGCCGCGACCCGGCCACGCGACCTGCACACTCATGGGCTACCTCAAGACAGCGGCGGACCTCATGACCGAGTAGATGGGCGGCAAGATAGCCCGCCATGAAGGCGTCGCCGCAGCCCAACGTATTCTCCACACGGGGTAATGGGGCGGGAGACAGCGCGGTCGAGCCCGATGCTGTCAAGACAACCGCCTCCGCGGCGCCCCCGGTGATGATCACCTGGCGCTCGGCGTCCAAGAAGTTCGCGCTGGTCAGCATCTGCCGCACCGGCCCTGCAAGCTCCTCGAACTCGTCGTGATTGAGGAAGAGGCACTTAAATCTGTTTAGTAGATCAACATCGGTGGGTCCCAATTCGCCACCGGCGATCCAGAATCCGATATTGGCGAACGTCTGGTCGCGGGGAACGGATGAACGCTCAAGGATCTCCGCTGCAAGCCGGAGCTGACAGCCGACAAACGCGTACCCACCGTCGTCAACGACCGCTTTTGGCAGTCGGAGGGAAAACGCGGCCTCATGGGGGTTAAGTAAAAAGGAACGATCGCCGCGAGGATCGACGACACAAAGGAATTCAGAGGTCAGGAGGTCCGTGCACTGAACTAGCGAAGTGTCGACTCCATATGCGGCGAGATCTGTGATCAAATCCTCGCCGCGTTGATCCCTGCCAACGGCAGCAATGATGGCGGTGGGGATACCCAGCAGGGCGAGCCCTGCGGCGACATTACCCCCGGCGCCGCCGGCATGCGTTGCGTCATTGAGCGTCTGGTAATCACGGTTGGGGAGCGGGAAGCTCGGCGTCTCGATGAGCCGATCCCAGGTGAGATTGCCCACCACTTGGACAGTCATGAGGCACAACTTCCTGACTCCCGCTCACCCTCGTCCCAACAGGCTTCGATCTCCGTGACGGGAACACCCAGCTGCTCAGCGATCATTTCGTGGGTGTTCGTTGGGTCTTCTAAGACCCTTACGGTTACCACCGACTTGAGGAAGTCGCTGAAGCTGCTGGCCGAAGCGAATTCCGCGTGGAAATACTGCAGCAGCATCGCGTTCAGTTTGTGGTTTGATATTCCGACACCATGACGACTCGGTTTGTCGGAGTTGAGCTCCGACTCCGACATCCCGACCACGGTCATCTTCTCGTCAAAGAGCGAGAAGCGCAGATCGGAGACCAGCAGCGCTTTCTGGAAGACAACCGTTACACCGGCCTGAATCAGCTCGTATGCAGCAGCGATGCGCGACGGGTCTTTGGCGATCGTGAGCTTGACGTCTAGGTTTTTCTTGTGTGCGTCGATCAGCTGCTTGTTGATGGATCGGTAGCGCTCCGACGCCTCCTCGGCGTGCAGCGAATGCCAGTAACAGTAGATCCGCCGCTCCGCTTTGCGTACCTCGTCTTCGATCGTTGACTCGTAAACCTTGCGCGAGAGAACGTTCGTGTGATCGTGGACGGCCCGAATATGGATTTCACGCTCGCGTCGCTCGCGACGTATGCCTATGAGGACGTAGACCTCTACAGCCAGCAGGGCGATCAGGATGATTGGAGTTAGATAGTGCTCAATCCATGCGATTGCCCCCTCGAGCCAATCGCCAACTGCCTCCGGCCAATCGGCTACAGCACCCAGCGCTGCCAATAGTTGGATCAATGAAACTCTCCTAGTTCCTAAATGAGTGCCCCAGAATAGAGCGAGGGTCGGAGGCTGCACTTTTGAGGGTCGGAGACGTGGGAGAACAACAGACCACGGCGCAAGTCGACCTGAGGTTGAGCAGTGGATTTCGCTCTGCCGGCGCTAGGCCGGGCCGGAACAACGACGACGCGCCTGACAGGATTCGAACCTGTGACCTTCGGTTTCGTAGACCGACGCTCTATCCAACTGAGCTACAGGCGCGGGATCGGGCGGGGTGGCCCGGGAGGGCGATTCTAGGGGTTCTGGCGCCTGGCTAGGCGGCGGCCGGGTTGTTGAGCCGGACGTGCCAGCGGATCGTGGCGGTGGCGACCTGGGTGCCGTCGGCGTCGGTGAGGGCGACCTCGCAGGGGAACTCGACCTTGCCGTCGCGGTCGAGGGTGGCCAGGGCCTCGTCTCTGGGCATGCCGAGGGTGGCGCTGGCGACGATCGGGCCCTTGGCGATCTTTTCGTAGGCGATCTCAGCGCTGCGGGCGAGCGGGGTGACGTCGCCCATGCGCTCGGCGAAGGCGCCGACGAAAGCGGCGCCCGATGCGGTCTCGGCGACGGTGAAGAGGGCGCCGGCATGCTGGGAGGCGACGTGGTTCTTGAGCTCGTCGCGCTCGGGCAGGACGACGGTTGCCTCGCCCTCGGCGACCTTGGTGATCTCCAGGCCGAGGTGGCCGGCGAAAGGCACCGCCTGGGTCATCCCCGCCGCGATCGCATCGAAGTCAGTCACAGCGGGAACCCTAGCGGCGAGTGGGTCGACGGGCCTCAAACACCCCTATATGGAGGAAAATCGGCCCGTCGGCACGTTCTTAGCGGCCCTCGAAGGTGGCGTGGCCGGGGCCCTCGGTGAGGAAGGTCTTGACGGCGTTCTGCAGGTCCTCGGTGGCGAACAGATCGGCGGCTTCGGTGCGGACGGCCTCGTCGGCGGCCGGCATGCCACCCTCGCGGAAGCGCTTGAGGATGTGCTTGGTCATCGCGTGCGCCTTGGTCGGGCCGGCGGCCAACTCGGTGGCGAGGGCGCGCGAGCGCGCCTCGAACTCGTCCTCCAGGTAGATCGAGTTGACGACGCCCCAGCGCTCCATCTCCTCGGCGCTGAAGATCTCGCCGGTCATCACGAACTGGCGGGCGCGGCCGCTGCCGGCGCGCTCGGCCAGGCGCTGGGTGCCGCCCATCGACGGCGTCAGGCCGACCACTTTCTCGACCAGGCCGAAGCCCGCCTTGGGCGAGGCGACGATCAGGTCGCAGGCCAACGCGATCTCGAAGGCCGCGGTCAGCGTCAATGCATGGGCGGCGAAGACGATCGGCGCCGGCAGCGCCTCGAGCTGGTCGATCGTCCCCAGCAGCTCGCCCCAGAGCCGGCTCCCCTGCTCCGGCGTCAGCCCCTCGAAGACGTGGACGTCGACGCCGCCGGAGACGGCGCGGCCCTCGGCCCGAATCAGCAGCGCCCGCGGCGGCGCGGCGACGAGGTCGGCGACCCCCGCCTGGAAATCGTCGATCATCCGCTGGTCGAAGAGGTTGAGCGGCGCGCTGTCGAAGCTCAGCACCGCCAGGCCACCCTCCTCGCGCTCGAGTCGCGCCGCTGGGCTCATGGCTCCGGCACCCTATGCACCTCGAACAGGTTCGTGCCCAGTTCCTGGCCGTCGAGGCCGGCGGTGATCGCGACCAGGTCGCCGGGCGCGGCGATCCCGTGGCGGGCGGCGAGGCCGGCGCAGTGGTCGAGCAGGCCGCGCAGCTCGGTCCCGAAGTCGCTCTGCACCGCGGTGACGCCGAACAGCAGGTTGAGCCGCCGCACCGTCGCGATGTAGGGCGAGACCGCCAGCACCGGCACGTTGGGACGGTGGGCGGAGACGAGGCGAGCGGTGCGGCCGCTGTTGGTCGGAACCACCAGCGCCTTCAGCCCGAGCCGGTAGACGGCGCCGACGGCGCCCTGGGCGACGGAGTCGGCGACGTCCTGGGTGGCTTGGTCGGTGCGGGTGAAGAGCCACTCGCCGTAGCGCAGGTCGGGCTCGGTCGCGCGGGCGATCCGGTCCATCACCCGCACCGCCTCGACCGGGTGCTGGCCGACGGCGGTCTCCTCGGAGAGCATGATCGCGTCGGTGCCGTCGTAGATCGCGTTGGCGACGTCGGTCACCTCGGCCCGGGTCGGGCGCCGCTCGGTCACCATCGAGGCCAGCATCTGGGTCGCCGTGATCGCCGGCTTCGAGCGCTGGCCGGCGATCCGGATCAGCCGCTTCTGTTCGACCGGCATCCGCTCCAGCGGCAGTTCGATCCCGAGGTCGCCGCGGGCGACCATGATCCCCCCGGTCGCCACGCGCACGATCTCCTCCGCGTTGGCCGCCGCCTCCTGCTTCTCGATCTTGGCGATCAGCGGGATGTCGCAGTCGAGCTCGCGCAGGCGCTCGGCCACCGGCGTCAGGTCCTCGGCGCTGGAGACGAAGGAGACGGCGAGCAGATCGACTCCGTGCTCGACCGCGAACTCGACCCAGCCAAGGTCGACGCCGGTGGTGGCGGGCAGCGGGGCGCCCCCAGGGATGTTCATCCCCTTGTGGGAGGAGAGCGTCCCCCCCACCTCGACCTCGGACTCGACCTCGCCCTGGTCGGGATTGACGACCCGGAGGCGAATGGCGCCGTCGGCCAGGTAGACGCGCTGGTCCTCGCGCAGGTCGGCGATGCCGGGCCAGGAGACGGGGATCGTCTCCTCGTCGCCCTCGACCTCGCGCGGGGTCAGGGTCACGTGCATCCCCGTCTTCAGCTCGGCGAAGTCGCCTTTCAGCGAGCCGATCCGCAGCTTCGGCCCCGGCAGGTCGCCCAGCACCGCGACCTCGCGCCCGACCTGCTCGGCGGCGGCGCGGATCGCCGCGATCGTCGGCGCCTGACGCTCGGGGCCGGCATGGGAGAAGTTGAGGCGGAAGACGTCGGCACCGGCCTCGATCAGCTGCTCGAGCACTGCCGGGTCCCAGCTGGCCGGCCCGACCGTGGCGATGATCTTCGTCCGCCGCTCGATGTGGCCGCCCGCCGCGGCTGAACTCGCCTGCATCGTCTGACTGTAGAGGGCGCGCTACGCTCGGCTGCGTGACGACCGCCACCGACACCGACCTCCGCCCGGCGGACGGCCTGGTCGGAGAAGCGAGCCCTTCCCCCGCCGGGCCGATCGAGGCCGCCGAGCAGGCCGGTCTGCCGGAGCCGCCGCGGATCCCGCTGCCGCGGCTGCTGCAGGGGCTGCGCTTCACCCAGCGCCAGATCGAGTTCGTCTTCCGCGCTCGCCGCGAGCTCGGCGAGGTGTTCCAGATGTACGGGGCGACCGAGGACGTCGTCATCACCAGCCACCCCGACCACGTCCGCTCCCTCTTTACCGCCAAGCCCGAGCAGGCGCCCTCGCTGACCGGCGAGTCGCCGCTGCGGCCGATCATCGGCCCGGACTCCGTCCTGACCGCGGTCGGGCCGCGCCACATGCGCCAGCGCAAACTGCTGCTGCCGCCCTTCCACGGCGAGGCGATCGAGGCCTACGCGCAGATGATCTCGGCGGCGACCGAACGCGAGATCGACACCTGGCCGCTCGGCGAGCCCTTCTCGCTGGCACCGCGGATGCAGGCGATCACCCTCGACGTGATCATGGCCGGGATCTTCGGCATCGAGGGCCGGCCGGCGGCGGGAACCCCCGAGGCACGGCTGCGCCAAACCGTCAAGCGGGTGGTCGCGGCCTCGACCCTGCCCACCGCCCAGCTCAGCGAACTGATCCAGATCGGCCGCGAGGAGGCGGTCGGCCCCCTGCGGCTCGTCGTGGCGCTGCTCGACCGGGCGACCTACGCGGTGATCGCCGAGCGCCGCCGCGCCGACGACCTCGAGCAGCGCCGCGACATCCTCTCGCTGCTGCTGCAGGCGCGGACCGAGGAGGGCGAGACGCTGAGCGACAAAGAACTGCGCGACGAGCTGCTCACGCTCGTCCTCGCCGGCCACGAGACGACCGCCAACTCGCTGGCCTGGGCCTGGGAGCGCCTGGTCCGCACCCCCGACGCCCACGAGGCGCTGCTCGGCGCGGTCCGCTCCGGCGAGGGCGCCGAGGAGCGGATCGAGGCGACGATCGTCGAGGCGATGCGCTCGCGGCCGGTGATCCCGATCATCGGCCGCCGCACGATGGAGCCCTGGCGCTTCGGCGAGTACGCCGTGCCGGCGGAGACCCCGGTGCTGATGAGCATCCTCCTGCTCCACCACCGCGAGGACCTCTACCCGCGCCCGTTCGACTTCCTGCCCGAGCGCTGGATCGACCGCAAGCCCGGCACCTACGAGTGGATCCCCTTCGGCGGCGGCATCCGCCGCTGCCTCGGCGCCGCCCTGGCGATGGCCGAGCAGCGGGTCGTGCTCGAGGCGATGGCCCGTCGCCTCGATCTCGAAGCCGACGACCCCGCCCCCGAGCGCGCCCGGCACCGCAACGTGACGATGATCCCGTCTCGCGGCGCGCGGGTCGTCGTCCGTTCTAAGAGCGACTAACCCGATTCCTTCGTCTCGTCCTTTCGGCTTGGCAATCGGGCCGCCGAATTCATCTGGAAGCCTTTGAACTCCTTCCTGATCCACGTCTCGATCATCGGGAACTGCCAAAGTGGAATCACGAAGGTGGGATTCTGAATTCGGCTGTTGCGAAAGTGATCGTAAGGAGAAACCAGCAGCACCGAGTCGTCCAGCACCATCAGACAGTGCATGTTGAATACCTCGGTCCACCTGACCTCCACGCGACCCTTGCCGT
The DNA here is from genome assembly GCA_963775475.1 of uncultured Solirubrobacterales bacterium. Classification (GTDB taxonomy): domain Bacteria; phylum Actinomycetota; class Thermoleophilia; order Solirubrobacterales; family 70-9; genus VAYN01. Next base: position 287,179 of record CAVZIP010000001.1, read on the forward strand.
GTCGCAGCCCCCGAAGCTTCTCTCGGGTATTGACGATCTTCTTTTCCACCAGAGAGACGTCGTACTCAGGAAATCGCTCAACCACCCTTTCGGCGGCCGGCGTTCCCGGCTTGGGCAAGAAAAAGCGGATGGTGCCATCGCGGTCCAACAAGTCTTCGAGCGCACCGGCTGCATTGTTGATCCAAGTGTCCATATAGGAGACTGCACATTCGACCTTCGCAGTCTTTGCCATCACCTTGGACCACGGAATGGCGTACCAGTCTTCGATAACGGGAACACCACCGATCGCATCCTCTGCGAGCGTCTTCAGAAGATCGGCGCCATGGCTGTCGGGGTCAACCCGAGCCCGGCGCGGCTGCGTCACCGCATCTCTGATCGCTTCGGCGATGACAACCATCGCGTGCTCTCGTTTTGGCCCCCTGAAGCCGTTGAGCGGCTGTGATGGATCCCATGCCGCTTGAAAAGACGTCAGAGGTGACTCCTGATAAAGACAGGCACCAACCGGAATCCAGAGAATCCTGACTCCCCTCTCGCTGGCTGCGTGGAGGAGGGGCGGCAACTCGTTCTCCGCGATGAAGTCGGATGCGAGGAAGTTTTGCGACACGAGAAGCACCGCGACTGACGCTTTCTGCAGGGCATCCCCGATCTCACCCTGCCAGTCCTGCCCCGGCTCGATACGCGAGTCGTCCCAGAGAATGAGATCGCTATTGCTTCTGAGCAACGGCGCGATCGCGACCTGCAGCTTTTCTAGCCATGGCCTGTCCTTATGGCTATAGCTGACGAAGATACGACCCTCAGCCCTATTGACGGCCCCCACCGTACGCCTCGGTCCCATATGGCTAGCCTACGCCAACATCCCGAATCGGCAACGCCCTTGGATCGCTCCGCCACCAAGGGATCCTGTTGCTCTCGATCAACGGAGAGGGAGGGATTCGAACCCTCGAGAGAGCTTGCGCCCCCTACTCGCTTAGCAGGCGAGTGCCTTCAGCCACTCGGCCACCTCTCCGGGCGTTCGCCCCGATTGTAGGAAGTAACCGGGCACGGCGGGGATAGGCTGATGCGGGTGTCGGCTACGCCCAGCCAGTCCCACGAGCGCTACGAGCGGATCTTCGCGGAGGTCGAGGCGCCGTTTGCCTTCGTCGACCTCGACGCGATGTGGGCCAACGCGGAGGAGATGCTGGGTCGTGCCGGCGGCAAGCCGGTCCGCGTGGCGAGCAAGTCGGTTCGCTGCCGGGCGCTGTTGGAAGCGATCCTGCGCCGCGACGAGCGCTTCGCCGGGCTGATGACCTACACCCTGCCCGAGACCCTGTGGCTGGCCGAGCAGGGGTTCGAGAACCTGCTGCTCGCCTACCCGACCGCCGACACCGGCGCGCTCGGCGAGCTGGCGCTGCGCTCGGTCGCCCACCCGGCGGGGGCGCCGATCGTGATGGTCGACTGCGTCGAGCACCTCGACGCGATCGAGTCGGTGCTGGGCGCGGGGGCGGCGCCGGTCCGCGTCTGCATCGACCTCGACGCCGGCTGGTGGGCGCTGGGCGGCCGGATCAAGGTCGGGCCGAAGCGCTCGCCGATCCACACGGTCGAGCAGGCCGTCGCGCTGGCGCGCGAGATCGAGCGGCGGCCGCAGATCGAACTCGACGCGCTGATGGCCTACGAGGGGCAGATCGCCGGCGTCGGCGACCGGCCGCCGGGCAAGCGCCTGCGCGGCGCCGCGATCCGCTTCATGCAGCGACGCTCCGCGGCCGAGCTGGCCGGGCGCCGGGCCGCGGTCGTCGCCGCGCTGGGCGAGTTCGTCGAGCTGGAGATCGTCAACGGCGGCGGCACCGGCAGCCTCGAGCTGACCGCGGCCGAGGACACCGTGACCGAGGTGACCGCCGGCTCGGGCTTCTACGCCCCCGCCCTCTTCGACCACTACAGCCGCTTCAGCCTGACCCCCGCGGCCGGCTTCGCGCTGCCGATCGTCCGCAAGCCGTCACCGAAGGTCGCGACCGCGCTCGGCGGCGGCTACCTCGCCTCCGGCAGCGGCGACCCAGCGCGGCTGCCGGCGCCCTGGCTGCCGGCCGGCCTCCGCCTCGACCCCGAGGAGGGCGCCGGCGAGGTCCAGACTCCGCTGCTCGGCGACGCCGCCGCGACGCTGGAGATCGGCGACCGCGCCTACCTCCGCCACGCCAAGGCCGGCGAGCTCTGCGAGCGCTTCGACTCCCTCCACCTGGTCGAAGGCGAAGAGATCGTCGACGTCGTCCCCACCTACCGCGGCGACGGTAAGGCCTTCTTGTAGGTCGACGGGCCTCAAACACCCCCATATGGAGGAAAATCGGCCCGTCGACCGCTTAGGGGCCGAGCACCCGGGCGGCGTATTCGTTGGTGAAGGTGCGGCTGGGGTCGAGCTCGTCACGGGCGCGCTGGAACTCGGCCCAGGCCGGGTAGCGCGGCGCCAGGGTGGCGGCGGTCTGGAAGTGGCGCTTGCCCCAGTGGGGGCGGCCGTCGTAGGAGTTCATGATCTCCTCGACCGCCTCGAAGTAGGGGCGCCACTCCATGCCGCGGTACTGGTGGACGGCGATGTAGGCGGTGTCGCGCTCGTGCGAGGGGCTGAGCAGGGCGTCGTCGCCGGCGGCGACCCGCATCTCGATCGGGAAGAAGACCGGGTAGCGGTTGGAGCGCACCCATTCGATCACCCGCCGCAGCGCCTCCGGCCCGTGCTCGCGCGGGACGCCGTACTCCATCTCGGTGAAGCGAACGCGGCGCTCGTTGGCGAAGACGCGGTCGCTGCGATCGACGGTGCGGCTGCCGGAGGCGACGCGGGCGGCCAGCCGCGCCAGCGACGGGATCGCGCGGGGGAAGAGCCTGCCGGTCATCGAGAGCGCCCCCAGCGCCCAGTTCTCCAGCACGACGTCGTTGAGGTAGCCGGCAGCCCGGCCGCGGGGGCGGGCCGTCGCCTCGGTCCGGTTGCGCTCGAGGACCAGGGCGCTGTCGGCGTAGGGGAAGGTGAAGAGCTCGAAGTGGTCGTTGGCGTCGGCCTCCTCCTGGAAGGAGTCGAGCACCTCCTCTCGGGGGCGGGGCGTGTCGACCCGGTCGAGGATGAAGGCGGGCACGCAGCGCAGGGTCACGGCCGAGATCGCCCCCAGCGCCCCGATCCCGACCCGCGCCGCTCGCAGCAGCTCGGGCTCGGCGGCGGTATTGAGCTGGCGCATGCTGCCGTCGGCGAGAACCAGCTCCAGGCCCTCGACCTGGGCCGAGATGTTGCGCAGCCGCGCCCCGGTGCCATGGGTGCCGGTCGAGATCGCGCCGGCGATCGTCTGGCGGTCGATGTCGCCGAGGTTCTCCATCGCCAGCCCGAGCCGGGCCAGCTCCTCGTTGAGGTCGGCGAGCACGGTCCCGGCGCCGACCCTGACCAGCCCCGAGTCGCGGTCGGCGTCGAGGACGCCCTGCAGCGCCTCGATCCGCACCATCGTGCCGTCGGTCATCGCCGCCTCGGTGAACGAGTGCCCGGAGCCGGCGACGCTGACCTTGCGCCCGGCAGCGGCCGCGCTGGAGATCGCCGCCGCCAGCTCGTCGCGGCTGGCGGGCCGAACCACCTCCGCCGGTCGGCAGGACTGATCGCCGGCCCAGTTGACCCAGCGATGCGACGTCCCCTTTCTCCTGCCCGAGCGCCATCGGTTGCCAGCCTAGCCCCCGACTGGCTGCGTGGTGACGGGCGCGGCCAGCGAGCGGAACGCGTAGGCCACGGTGACCAGGAGCAGGAGGGCGATCGCGATGCTCGGAACGGCGTTGCCGGTGACGCTGGCGACCACGCCGCCGCCGATGCCGCCGACGACCTGGCCGGACGCCCAGGCCATGTTGGAGAGGCCGGCGGCGAACCCCTGGTGCAGGCTGGAGGACTCGGCGATGTCGGAGAGCAGCGTCAGCGCCGGCGCGAAGCAGAGCCCGGCGCCGAGCGAGGTGACGATCAGCGCCGCCAGGACGCCGCCGAGGCTCTGCGCGAGAGCGACCGCGACCATCGCGACCGCGCAGATCGTCAGCCCGGCCACGTAGGGGGTCCGGCGCCCGATCCGGTCCGAGACGCGGCCGGCCATCGGCGCCAGCACCGCCTCCAGACCGGCGCCGGCGATGAAGCCGGCCGCGATCACCGCCGTGGCCGCCGCCGAGGGCGTCGATCCGCAGCGGCACCAGCACCTCGATCGCGCCGAACATCACCGAGGGGACGGCGACGAAGGCGACGCCGTCGAAGATCGGCCGGCTGAGCAGGGTGGTGACGACCTCACGCGGGCTCTGGCGCTCCGGTGCCCGCACCTCGGGAAGCCGGGAGGCCGCGTAGGCGAGGGCCAGGGTGACGATCAGCACCGAGCCGAAGACCGGCTCGGTCCCGATCGACGCCGCCGTCGCCCCCAGGACCGGCCCGAGCAGGGCGCCGGCGATGGCGGTGCCGAGGGCCGTCCCGATCACCTTGCCGCGGCTCTCGTCGGGGGAGGTGGTGATCAACCAGGTCAGCGCCCCGGCCCAGATCAGCGCCCCCGCGATCCCCTGGATGAAGCGGGCCGAGTCCAGCAGGGCGATCTGGTCGACCAGCCCGAAGGCGAGGCTGGAGACCCCCAGCAGGAGGAGGCCGGCGATAACGCTGCGCCGTGGGCCGACGCGAGCTGGCGACGAAGCCGGCCGGCAGCGAGGCGATCAGCGTGCCGGCCGCGTAAGCGGCGGAGAGGACCCCGGCCTCCGCCTTGCTGAGACCGAGCTCGTCGACATAGTCCGGCAACAACGGCGCGACGGCGGCGAAGAAGGCGACGTCGAGAAAGATCATGGCCGAGGCCAGCAGGAGCAAGCGCCGCATTCCTAAATCCAATCAATACAAGCTACGTTGAGCGGACGAGCCGCCCTCTAGCATCCGCACGTACCGACCCGGAGGGGTGGCAGAGCGGTTGAATGCGCCGGTCTTGAAAACCGGTAGGCGTCGTAAGGCGCCTCGTGGGTTCGAATCCCACCCCCTCCGTTTTCGCATAGTCGAGTTGACTATTGGAACTATCCGGCCTGAGGCTCCCCCGCTGGGTATGATTCCGCGCTTTCCGAGGAACGTGGGAAGTCTTCAATGGGCCTATTCAGTCGACGAGAGCGCAATACGAGCGACACGGGTGACACCGAGCGCGACCCAGAGCAGCCGCGCCCGGTAGATCCAGAGAGCATCGACCTCGCGGAGGCAAGGGTGGTCGTGACCGCGCTCGTCGAGGCCATCGGCAGCGATCCCGCGATGCGGCGCGCGATCCTCCAGCTGCAAGAGGCAAGCGGAATGCCGCATCCAGACAAGGCTGGCGCGACCATGGCCGCATATCGGGAAGACCGTCACTTCACGACCAGGCTGTGGCGTTGGCTTCGGGTTGTTGCGTCAAAGGCGAACGACGAGGGCCAGAGCGACATCGCGGCCAGAGCCGCGTACTGGACGGTCGTGTGGAATATGACCGTCGTTCCCGGCATGGTCGGCGCCGACTTCATCAGCCTCGGCTTCGATCGACCGCCCGAGGATGTCTTCGAGGAGCTTCTCGCAGAGGGCGGACGCGCGGTGGTCGAGCTCGAGGACGATTTCGTCGTCGCCCAGACCGCCGCGCCCGAGACCGTAACCGCAGCGATGCTGCGGACCGTCTTCCCTGTCGCCGACCCCGCGCCGGCGCCGGTTGCAACGGAGGACAAAGCATCCGAGGAGGCCGAGCCTCAGAGCGACGCAGCCGAGACAGGAGATCTGGACGCTCTGCTGGACCTCGGGGATCAGTTGCTCCAGCAAGGAGACATCGACGGGGCGCAGGGGGCTTACGCTCGAGTGGAGGATGCCGGCGATGTCCGCGGGAGCCTCAAACTCGCTGCCCTCTTCGAAGACCATCGCGAGGATCACGAGGCGGCAGAGGCAGCCTGGCGGCGGGCGGACGAAGCCGGCCACGTCAATGGCGCGGGGAACCTTGGCCGTCTACTTCGGGAGAAAGGGGACGCGCGGGGCGCGGAGGCGGCATTTCGCCGCTGCCTCGACCGGGGAAGCGAGCGTGCGATCGCAGACTGGGCCGGGCTGCTCATGCAACGCGACGACGCGACGCCCGAGGAGGTCACCGAAGCCATCGGACTCCTCTGCGGGGCGCACGACAAATTCATCTGGCACGAGGACACGAGCGTGATCGCCCACGTGTTCCTCCTTGATGAGATGGAACAGCGCTGGGACCAGGCTGCGATCGAGACCGGCACGAGACGCGCCGACGAGCAGGGCAGCGCGTCCGGTGCCTGGTACCTGGCCTGGGCACTGCGTGCGAAGGGCAACCTGCCGGAAGCGGTGGCCGCCTTCCGCCGGGCGGCGGAGCGCGGTTACGGCGAAGCCTGGGTCAAGGGGGCCGGAGCATGCCTGGAGATGGGGGACGCAGGGGCGGCCGAGGCAATGGCGCGAGACGGAGACCGGGCCGGGTCGGCAAGCGCTTCCGGGATGCTGGGCGCGATCCTCGACGAAGCTGGCCGAGCGGACGAGGCGCTCGAGGCATACGGGCGCGCCGATGCCGGCGGCGACGGGGGCGGGTCATTCAACCTGGGGATCGAGCTGCTGAATCGCGGCGACCTTCGCGGCGCGGAGGCTGCTCTGCAGCGCGCTGTGGAGCGCGAGACGGACAACGCCGAGGAGGCACTCGCGCACGTCCGGCGCTTGATCTCCGAATAGTCCCGATCAGGCAGGAATGCCGCGGTTCCGGCCGAACGTCCGGACATGAACAGGGCCGCCATCCGCGCCCGCACGCGCGAGCGCTGGCTGCAGCGCGCCGAGCGGGTCAGCGACGCGTTCGGGATCGTCTTCTTCCTGGTCCTGACCACGTACGTGCTGACGTCGCTGCTTTCGAACCACGGCTGGTCGGCGGTGATCCTGACGCTGGCGACGAGCGCCACCTCGGTGGTGGCGCTGACCAGCTCACACGCTCACGCCAGGGTGGTCCGCGCCGCCGTCTGGCTCTCGGGGGTGACGATCCTGCTGGCCGCGGTGGCGGCCGTGACCGACGACCGCACCTGGCTCAACTTCGCCTCCGTGGTCCAGATCGTCCTGCTGACGATCGCGATGGCCGCGGTCCTGCGCCGGGTGGTGACCTCGGCCGAAGTCGGGTTTCGCACGATCCTCGGCGCGATCAGCGTCTACACCGTGCTCGGCATCCTCTTCACCTTCCTCTACGGCACGATCGAGCGGATTCAGGGCGGCCCCTTCTTCGAAGGCATCGCCGACCCCAAGGGCAGCGACTTCCTCTTCTTCAGCTACACGACGCTGACCACGACCGGTTACGGCAACCTCGTTCCCGGCGGCCAGCCCGGCCGAATGATCTCGGGGCTGGAGATGATGCTCGGCCAGATCTTCCTCGTCACCCTGGTCGCCGGCCTGGTCAGCCTCTGGCGACCCGGCGACCGATTGCGGCAGCGCCGGGCGGAGCGCGCACAGGTCGACGGTCCATGAAACAGAAGCCCCCCGCCGCCGAAGGGTGGTTAAGACGGCGGGGGGCCGAGCGCCTGGCACAAGTTCGTCAGGCCCTGCCTGGACTGGTGGGGTCGCCAGACACCGAACTTGCCCCGGCGTTGCGGCCGGGACGCCGGGGGTGGCGACTACTTTCCGCCTCAGCTCCCGGGCCACGACGCCGACCGAATGGTCTGTTTCGGACCGTGTGAGTAATACCATCGTCGAGCTCGAGATGTCAAGCGACCCCCGCCTCTCATCCACGTCCTACATCGTCCTCGGCCTGATCGAAGCCGCGGGCGAGGCGACCCCCTACGACCTCAAGCAGACGGTCGCGGCGAGCCTCGGCAACTTCTGGTCCGTCCCCCACGCGCAGGTCTACGCGGAGCCCGAGCGGTTGGCGGCCGGCGGCTACCTGAGCGAGCGCCGCGAGGAGGAGGGCCGGCGTCGGCGGTACTACAGGATCACGGCGAAGGGGCGAGGGGCGCTCCGAAGCTGGCTTGCCGAGCCGACCGGCGAGATGACCGAGCTGCGGGACCTCGGCATGCTCAAGGTCTTCTTCGGGGCCGACCCGAAAGCGATGGCGGCGGCTCAGCTGCCGGCAAGGCGGCGCAAGGTCGCCGAGTACGAAGAGCTGGTCGAGCGGATCGGCGACCAGGCCCCGGCGGGAATCCTGCTGTCGCTACGAGCCGGAATCGGCCACGAGCGCGAGTGGGTCCGCTTCTGGACGGCGGTCGGGAAGGGCGAGACGCCCTAGCGACGGCTCTCCCTACTCGGAGAGCTCGACGCGCTCGATCGTCTGCGCCTCGAGCGGCTTGTCGGAGCCGTCGGTCGGCGTCGACTCGATCGCGTCGACGACCTCCATGCCGTCGACGACCGTGCCGAAGACGGTGTGCTTGCCGTCGAGCCACGGCGCCGCCCCGGTGGTGACGATGAAGAACTGCGAGCCGTTGGTGTTGGGCCCTGCGTTGGCCATCGCCAGCGCCCCGCGCACCACCTTGTGCTCGTTGAACTCGTCCTCGAAGGTGTAGCCGGGGCCGCCGCGGCCGCTGCCTTCCGGGCAGCCGCCCTGGATCATGAAGTCGGGAATGATGCGGTGGAAGATGAGGTCGTCGTAGAAGCCGTCGGCGGCGAGCTTGCGGAAGTTCTCGACCGTCTTCGGCGCGTCCTCGTCGTGCAGCTCGAGCACGATCGCCCCGGCGTTGGTGTGAAGGGTGGCCTGCGACATCGGCCATCACCCTACCGACCGCGGACGCGGATCGTGACCGGGCGCGAGGAGCCCGGCGCATAGGGCCAGCGCTCCTCGGCCAGCGCCGTCGCCCGCAGCCGGATCGAGGCGAGGCCGCTGACGTAGCGGAAGCGGTAGCGGGCGCGGAAACGGCCGTTGTGGTCGCTGCGGGTGACGAGGACCGGGCGCCAGCGGCCGCTCGCCGCCTCCAGGTACTGGATCGCCACCAACTTGCCGCGTCGCGGCACCGGGGCGCCGCGCGTGCGGACCCTGCCGCGGAGCCGCACCGATTGGCCCGTCTTCAGGGTCAGGGGCGCCGCGCTGAACGAGATGCCCGAGCGGACCCGCAGGTCGAGGGAGGGACGGCTGGCCGGCTCCAGCCCACTGTCGCCGGCGAAGGAGACGCTGATGCGCCGCGACGCCCCCGGCTCGAGCCGAAGCTCGAAGCCGCCGCGCTCGCCGGTGAGGACGGAGGTGATCGCGGTCGGGGAGAGGGCGCCGAGCGAAGGGCGGGCGACGACCCGCAGCTCGCGCCCGGCGATGCCGGCGCCGTCGGCGCGCGTGAGCCGACCGCCAAGCAGGGCCGGGGCGCCAAAGGGGATCGTCAACGTCTCACCGCCACCGTCGCCGCCCCGCAAGCGCGCGAACAGCCGCGTCTTCGTCCTCGGCGCCAGCGCCCGTTTGGGCGCGACCGGCGGCGGCGTTCTACGGATCGCCATCTCGGTACCGTCGGCGCGCAACGTGGTCGAGGCGGTGTTGCCGGCCCGGTCGACGCTGTCGGCGCGGAAGACGTAGGTGCCGGGCGCGAGCTCGGGAGTGCGGGCGACCAGGGTCGCCCTGCCCGCCTCGGCACCGGCCTGCAGCTTGGTCGGCAGCTCGCTCCAGTCCTCGGCGTTGAGGCGGCGGTAGAAGATCGTCCCGGCGGCCGGGCCGGAATGGGCGTCGGTCACCTCGGCGCGGATCTGCTCAGGCGTGTTGTCGCCGGCCTCCGCTTCGAAGGCGACGCCCGGCGGCACGTCGTCGAAGCGCAGCGGCACCTCGAGCGCGGAGGACGGCGCGTCGTTGCCCGCTTCGTCCCGCAGCCAGACCTGGAGGGAATAGACGCCCGGCCGCGGCAGCGAGCGATCGGGCAGGGCGGCGATGTCGCGCCCGGGGGCGAACCTGACCCCGGTGTCGTAGCCGGCCGCGCCGGTGATCCGCCAGTAGGCGCCCCCGATCGGGCTCGCCGGCCCCTGGTCGGGATTGGTCCAGGAGAGGTCGAAGTCGTTGACCCGGCGCCAGGCGTCCCCGCCCGCCAGGGTCAGGTTGCGCGGGTGGGCGGGCGGGTTGTTGTCGATGTGGATCGGCCAGCTCGGGCTGCAGCCGACGTTGCCGGCGAAGTCGGTGGCGCAGTGGCGCAGCATGTGGACGCCGTCGCTGAAGCGGCGGGTGTCGATCGCGGTCTGGCCGGAGACGCTGGAGTAGCAGGGCTGCATCCGGGTCGCCCGCCACTCGCCGCCGATCAGCGCCTTGGCGCAGGGGTACTCGGTGAGGTCGACCCTGGCCCCGTCGACGGTCGTCTCGCCGAAGCGGATACCTGCCGCCGCCGGGTCGCCGCCGGAGAAGGCTGCGCCCTGGCTGCCGCGGCGCCAGCCGCCGGCGCCGATCTCGCCCGCGATCGCGGCGAAGGGCACCGCGTCGTCCTGGACCGTGATCGTCAGCGCCCGCAGAGCCGACCAGGAGCCGGCCTCGAGGGAGCACCACTTGCTCTCCGCCTTGGCGCAGAGCAATCGGTCTTCGAAGGCGACCTTCGGCGTCGCGAAGCCGGCGACGAACTCGCGCAGGGCCAAGTCGGTGCCGTTGGCGCCGGCGAACACCTCGAAGCCGCCGTTGCCGGGGTCGACGCCCAGCCGCTGCTCCATCCCGTCGTGGAGGGCGTGCCACCAGGTGCCCCGCACCTGCGTGATCCCGGTCCCCGGTGGCGCCGTCCAGCGCCAGCGCGCGAAGCGGGTGCCGGAGACGGTGCCCTGGCCGTCGCGGGTGAAGCTCTTGACGTGGGCGCCATCGAAGGGGTCAGCCCCGGCCGGTGGCACGCAGTAGGCGTCCGCGCGGAACTTGGCGCCGCCGGTGGTGTCGCCCCAGCCCGCGTCGGCATCGACGTACCAGCCGCACTGGGCGACCGCGTACTTGCCGGCCCGGGCCTCCCCGGCCGCCAGCAACAGCAACGCCACCGCCAACCCGATCCCCATCGCCACGATCCTCGCCACCGCGCCTCGCGTGCCCGACATCGATCCCCCCGTTTCGCTCGCCTGCGTACGGGGGCGTCAAGGCCTGGGACGCGGAAAACTCTCCCCCCTGAGCCACGAACGGCCTGCCCCCCGCTCGCCTTTGCGAGAATGACCTCGATGGCGCTTCCGACCAAGGATCAGATCACCGAGCAGCTGCGCGCGGTCATCGACCCCGAGCTGCGCCGCTCGATCGTCGAGCTGGGCATGGTGCGCTCGATCGACGTGCAGGAGAGCGGCCGCGTCGAGGTGATCGTCTCGCTGACCACGGCCGGCTGCCCGATCCGCTCCCACTTCGAACAGGCGGTCGGCCAGGGAAATCTCCGCGCTGGAGGGCGTGACCTCGGTCGGCGTCGGCTTCGACGTCCTCTCCGACGAGGAGAAAGGCACGCTGCAGCAGACGCTCGGCCGCAAAAAGCTGCCGCAGGGCGCGCTGGCCAAGGTGAAGAACGTGATCTGCGTCTCCTCCGGCAAGGGCGGCGTCGGCAAGTCGACGATGACCGCCAACCTGGCGGCGGCGCTGACCGCCGAAGGCCACCCGTCCGGCGCCCTCGACTGCGACGTCTACGGCTACTCGATCCCGCGCATGCTCGGCGTCAACGCCAAGCCGGAGGTCAACGGCGAGCGCAAGATCCTGCCGTTGGACGCGGCCGGCGGCGTCAAGGTGATGTCGATCGGCTTCTTCGTCGAGGAGAACGCGGCCGTCGTCTGGCGCGGGCCGATGCTGCACAAGGCGATCCAGCAGTTCCTCGAGGACGTCGCCTGGGACGAGCTCGAGTACCTGCTGCTGGACCTGCCGCCGGGAACCGGCGACGTCTCGATGACGCTCGCCCAGCTGCTGCCGCAGGCCAAGTTCGTCGTCGTCACCACGCCGCAGCCGGCGGCCCAGTCGGTGGCCCGGCGCGGCGCCGAGATGGCGGCCAAATTCGATCTCGAGATCCTCGGCGTGATCGAGAACATGTCCGGCTTCACCACGCCCCGAGGGTGAGCGCTTCACGATCTTCGGCGAGGGCGGCGGTCAGCTCCTGGCCGACGAGCTCGACGTGCCGCTGCTCGGCAAGGTGCCGCTCTCCGAGCCGCTGCGCGAGCACGCCGACTCCGGCTCACCCCTGGTCCTCGCCGAGCCCGACGCCCCCGCCTCCCAGGCGATCCGCCAGGCGGCCCGCGGCATCGTCGCGATGACCCCGCAGGAGCTGCCGGTGCTGCAGGCGGCCCCGAACGCGGCCGAGGCGCCGTCGGTCAGCGGCACCCCGCTCCCGGTCGTCCAGTAGCGCTCGGACGCACGAAAAAGGGGCTGCGCCGTGGCTACCATGCCCGCAGCCCTAATGGACACCGCGCTTGACTACGTGCCACTCGGCGGCGACCGCCACCGCCACCGCAACACGATCCACTCTCACCCGCATCGCGGCCCACACGCCCATGAGAGACAGGGGCCAGGTGACCATCGCCGCCATCGCGGCGACCACGGCCACAGCCACGGCCTGATCGACCCGAGCATCAAACGCTCGCGCGAGGGCCTTCGCGCGGTCGGCCTCTCGCTCGCCGTCCTCGGGCTGACGGCGCTCGCTCAGGTCGGGGTATACACCCTCACTGGATCGGTAGCCCTGCTCGCCGACCTGATCCACAACTTCGGCGACGCGGCGACGGCGATCCCTCTCGGCATCGCCTTCCTGCTGCGCTCAGAGCGCGCCGAGCATGACGCGGGCCTGTTCGTGGTGCTCGCGATCTTCGCCTCGGCCTGCGTGGCGGGCTATGAGTCGGTGGTCCGCCTCATCAACCCCGAGGCGGCCGCGGACCTGCTCGCCCTCGCCATCGCGGGACTGATCGGCTTCGGGGGCAATTGGGTCGCCGCGATCATCCGGACTCGCGCCGGCCGCAAGCTCAACAGCCCCGCCCTGGTCGCCGACGGCAACCACGCTCGCGCCGACTCTTACGTCAGCCTCGCGGTGGTCGCGAGCGCCATCGTCGTTGCCCTCGGAGTGCCGATAGCCGACCCGCTGATCGGCCTCGGCATCACCGCCGTCATCATCAAGATCACCTGGGACTCGTGGTGGACGGTGCGCGGGCGCGATCACATCCACTGACCACATCGCTGCAGCCGCGACGCGATCTGGCAGTGCTCTAGCTTAGGCGGCCTTGCTCTTGTAGTAGTTCGCGTTGATCTCCGCGTATTTCGCCCACTCGGCCGGGAGCTGGTCCTCGGCGAAGCAGGCGTCGACCGGGCAGGCCTCGACGCAGGCGTCGCAGTCGATGCACTCGTCCGGATCGATGTAGAGCATCTCGACCGAGTCGTAGTCGGGCTCGTCCGGCGTCGGGTGGATGCAGTCGACGGGACATACCTCGACGCACGAGTTGTCCTTCTGGCCGATGCACGGCTCGGCGATGACGTAGGTCATTCGGGGAGGTTCTCCTAAGTCGATTTCGGTGCTCGACAGAGGCCAAGTGCCCCCGCCGAAAGCGAACGCACATTCTACGGATATGCGGCGGCGGAGGGGGTCATTAGGGTTGGTCGCTGCAATGAGACGGGCAAGGCGAGAGGGGCGACGGCGATGCTGCTGCTGACGGGCGCGACCGGGAGCATCGGCTCGCGGCTGCTGCCGCTGCTGCTGGAGAGCGGCGAGGACGTGCGCTGCCTGGTGCGCGAGCCGCGGCGGCTGGGCGAGCGCCGGGTCGACGTGCAGATCGCGCTCGGGGACCTCGGCGAGATGTCCGATCCCTACCTGGTGCGGCAGGCGCTGCGCGGCGTCGACACGGTCGTCCACCTGGCGGCGACGATCCGCGACCAGCCGCCGAAGCGAATCGAGGAGCTGAACGGGCTGGCGACGGTGCGGCTGCTGCGGGCGGCGGAGCGCAGCGGCGTCAAGCGCTTCGTCTTCTTCAGCGCGCTCGATGCCTACGCCGCCCAGCGCACCCGCTTCTTCCGCGCCAAGTGGCTGGCCGAGCAGGCGGTCACCTCCTCGCCGCTGCCGACGACGGTCTTCGCGCCCTCGATCGTCTACGACCACAGCGACCCCTGGATCACGCTGCTGCGGCGCTTCTCCTTCCTGCCGGTGCTGCCGGTCTCCGGCGAGGGACGGGCGGCATTCCAGCCGATCTGGGCGGCGGACGTGGCCCGCTGCGTCGTGGCCTCGTTGGCGGGGGAGGCGCAGCCGCGCTACGAGCTCGCCGGCCCGGAGACCCTCACCTACGACCAGATGTCCGACCTGGTCAGTCGCGTCGCCGGCCGCCCTCGTGCGCTCGTCCACCTCCCCCTGCCGCTCGTGCGCGCCGGCCTGCTGGCGATCCGCTCCGTTTTCGGCGAGGCCGTGTTTGCAACCTGGGAGGAGGCCGAGCTGATGGAGGTGCCGATGGTGAGCGAGCGCGGAACGGCCGACGCGCAGGCCCTCGGCGTCGAGCCACGAAGGATGAGCGATGTACTGGAGAGTCCCTAGCCGAATCCCCGCGCTGGCCGTGACGATCGCGGCACTCTTTGCCGGGCAGGCATCCGCGGTCAGCCTGGTGCCGCCGAAGCCGAGCGTCTTCCTCGGCGTCAGCGATCGCGGCACGACCCAGGAGTTCAACGAATTCGCCATCTTCACCGCCAAGCACCCGGCGCTGCTGGAGACCTTCCACCCTTGGGGCAACAGCCTCAACGCGGCCTACGAACGCTGGCGCGAAACGGCGACGCGGCCGATCCTGGCGATCTCCACCGCCGACGATCAGACGCTGGCCGAGCTGATCACCCCGGCACAGATCGCCCTCGGCGGTGGCGACGACTACCTGCTCCAGCTCAACGACTTCTTCGCCAAACACGGGCTGCCCGCTTACATCCGCCCGCTCGGCGAGCCGAACCGCTGCCTCAACGCCTGGTCGGCGGTCTACTGCGACGGCAGCCAGAAAGGCGGCGAACACACGACCGGCTGGTACAAGCAGGCCTTCCGCCGCATCGCCGCGATCGTCCGCGGCGGCCAGACGCTGGAAGGGATAAATCTGACTCTGGCCGAAATCGGCCTGCCGCCGCTGAGCCGGACCAAAGGTCCGAATCCCGAAGCCCTGCCGGCGGCGCCGGTGAGCATCATCTGGAGCCCCCTGCCCGGCGGCTCGCCGCGGGTGAAAGGCAACTTCCCCGGCAACTACTGGCCGGGGAGCCGCTGGGTCGACTGGGTCGGCACCGACTTCTACTCGCAGTATCCGGTCTGGAAAGACCTCAACCGCTTCTACGCCGGCAAGCAGTGGCAGCGCAAGCCGGTGGCGGTGACCGAGTGGGCGATCCACGGCGAGGACGAACCCCGCTTCGTCAAGCAGCTGATCTCCTGGGTGGTCAAACGCCCGCGGGTGCGGATGCTCGTCTACTACGTCGGCTTCGGCCCGGGGAACCAGTACGACCTCAACCTCTACCCCCGCACCGCCAACACCCTCCGCCTCAAGATCCGCCGCGCCAACTTCCTCCCCTACGCCGAATACAACGCCAGCCTGCTGCCGCCGTTGCCGCCGAAGCCGAAAAAAACGAAAACGAAACCCACCCCGGCGCCCGTCCCCCTTCCGGAACCAGCGCCGCCAGCCCCGGCGCCCGAACCCACGCCCACGACGCCCTAGTCGCCGACGGGCCGATTTTCCTCCATATAGGGATGTTAGAGGCCCGTCGGCAGATGATTGGCGCCGGTGAACTGCGTTCGGCGAGCGTGGAGGAGGCGGATCGCGCGGGATAGCTCGGCCGGGCTATCGAAGACCTGGCGCCAGGTGCACCGGATCACCTCCCAGCCGGCGACCTTCAGACGCTGATCCCGACGGCGATCCTTCTCGAAAGCGGTCACCGTGTGGTGAGAACCGCGATCGTCGGCTTCCACGACCAGTCGCGCGTCCCGCCAGAGGAAATCTGCCTCCACCTGGATGCCGTCAACGACAAGGGGGATATTGACCTCGGGCAGCGGAAGCTCGGCACCTCGGCAGAGAGCGAGAAAGCTGCGCTCCAGCTCACCCCGAGTCCGCTCGTCGCGAGGGTCGTGCTCGGCAATTGCTCGCCTCAGGCGTGCCACCCCTCGACGACCGCGACTGCGTGCGATGAGCTCGCGTAGCGCGACCAGATCAAATACGCGCCGCACTTCGGCTTGGGTCACCGCGTTGCGCAGCTCCCGGGTAGTGACCACGGCGGCGAGGTCAAGCAACGTCCGGGCGACGGTCGTGCACGGAACTCCGTCGACTTCCGTGCGGTCCTGCGGCATGAGCGTTCCATCGCGATGTGCGTCGATTCCCTTCGGAATGCGTCCACGGCGGTGTGGAGCAGTGATATCCACTCGGGCCCGGCCATCGGGTCTGATCGCCCAGAGCGCCGCCGCCGAACGATGCGAAACGACCGCTTGCGGGCCGCAGGAAAGCGCCGCCGCCATTGCCCAGCCTTGCCTCGAAAGCAGCGAAACGCCCATCACCGCATAGACACCCTTGTGGACTCGATGCAAGCGCCCGACCGCAACCCGCTTGTCCAGGACACTCGAGTCGAGGCCAAGCCCAGTGAGCTGATAGAGCGCCACAACCCCATGCTGCACCACCGCCAGCTCAGAAATCGCCCAATCCGCGGACGGAACCCCAGGCCGACGGGCCGATTTTCCTCCATATAGGGGTGTTTGAGGCCCGTCGGCATTCATTGGTGGAGCCTGGCGGAAGAAAGCGCGTGGGTGGCGCGCGCGGTGTGGCGGCTTGGTGACGACCGTATGGCGGAAGCGCAAAAAGAGAGGGCCCGGCAAATTGCCGGGCCCTCGAAAAGCCACTCGCCTGTTGAAGGCGAGGATACGCCTGGGCGGCGTGGCTACATCATCCCGCCCATGTCGGGCATGCCGCCGCCGGGCATGCCGCCGGCGCCGCCTTCCTCCGGCGGCTCGGCGATGATCGCCTCGGTGACGAGGATGTTCTTGGCGATCGAGGCCGCGTTCTGCAGCGCCGAGCGGGTGACCATGGTCGGGTCGATGACGCCGGCCTTGATCAGGTCCTCGTACTCGCCGGTGGCGGCGTTGAGGCCTTCGCCGGGCTTGAGGTCGCGGACCTTGTTGACCACGACCGAGCCCTCCTCGCCGGAGTTCTCGGCGATCTGACGGACGGGCTCCTCGAGCGAGCGGTGAATGATCCGGGCGCCCGTCTTCTCATCCGGGTCGTCCAGCTTCTCGGGGTCGAGGCCGGCCTGGGCGTTGAGCAGGGCAACGCCACCACCCGGCACGACGCCCTCCTCGAGCGCGGCGCGGGTCGCCTGCAGCGCGTCCTCGACGCGGTGCTTTTTCTCCTTCATCTCGGTCTCGGTGGCGGCGCCGACCTTGACCACCGCGACACCGCCGGCGAGCTTGGCGAGGCGCTCCTGGAGCTTCTCGCGATCGAAGTCGGAGTCGGTGTTCTCGACTTCCGATTTGATCTGCTTGATCCGGCCCTTGATGTCGTCGGCGCCACCGGCGCCGTCGATGATCGTGGTCGTGTCCTTGGAGACGACGACGCGGCGGGCTTTGCCGAGCTGAGAGAGCTGGGTGTTCTCGAGTTTGAGGCCCATCTCCTCGGTGATCACCTCGCCGCCGGTGAGGATCGCGATGTCCTCGAGCATCCGCTTGCGGCGATCGCCGAAGCCGGGCGCTTTCACGGCGACGCCGGTGAAGGTGCCACGGAGCTTGTTGACGACCAGGGTCGCCAGGCACTCGCCCTCGACGTCCTCGGCCACGATCAGCAGCGGCTTGCCGCCCTGCATGACCTGCTCCAGCACCGGCAGGATGTCCCGCACGGAGCCGATTTTCTGGTTGGCGATGAGGATGTACGGATCCTCCAGCACCGCCTCCATGCGGTCCTGGTCGGTGACCATGTACGGGGAGATGTAGCCCTTGTCGAACTGCATCCCCTCGGTGAACTCCAGCTCCATGCCGAAGGTCTGGCCCTCCTCGACGTTGACGACGCCGTCCTTGCCGACCTTCTCGATCGCGTCGGCGATCACGTTGCCGATCTCGTCGTCGGCGGCGGAGATGGCGGCGACGCGGGCGATCTGGTCCTTGCCCGCCACCTCTTTGGACTGCTTCTCGCGCAGGTTCTCGACGACCTCGTCGACCGCCTTCTCGATCCCGCGGCGCAGAGCCAGCGGGTTGGCGCCGGCGGCGACGTTCTTGAGGCCCTGGCGAACGATGATCTGGGCCAGCAGGGTCGCCGTCGTGGTGCCGTCGCCGGCCACGTCGTTGGTCGCCGTGGCGACCTCGCGGACGAGCTGGGCGCCCTGGTTCTCGAAGACGTCCTCGACCTCGACCTCGCGGGCGATGGTGACTCCGTCGTTGGTGATCGTCGGCGCGCCGAACTTTTTGTCGAGCACGACGTAACGTCCTTTGGGGCCGAGGGTGACCTTGACGGCATTGGCGACGGCATCGACGCCGGCCTGCAGTGCCCCCCTGGCCTCCTCGCTGTACTTCAGCTCCTTATGAGCCATCTGGATTCAGTCCTCCTTGGTTCTTAAGTCCGTGGGTGGCTAGCTGAGCTTCGCGAGCACGTCCGACTCGCGCAGCACCAGCAGGTCGTCGCCCTCGACGGTGACCTCGGTGCCTCCGTATTTGGAGTAGAGGACCTCGTCGCCGTCCGCGACGTCGAGCGGGCGGCGGCTGCCGTCCTCGTTGATGGCGCCGTCGCCGACGGCGACGACCTTGCCCTTCTGCGGCTTCTCTTTGGCCGTGTCGGGGAGGACGATGCCGCTCGCGGTCGTCTCCTCCTCCTCGATCGGCTTGACGATCAGCCGGTCCCCGAGGGGCTTCAGCTTCATCCGTGAACCTCCGTTTATCGGTGCGTGTTTGCTGGTTAAGTCGAGAATTCCCGCTGTGAAGCCGATTTCAGCCTCTCGCGGAGCTTGGCACTCTGCTGGTGCGAGTGCCAACACCGGAAAGATAGCGCGCTCAGTCCGTCGCCAGCAACCTGCAGCCCAATAAACGGGCGATTCCCTCGCCGCCGCGCGCCATCACCCAGTCGTGATTCCACTCGAAGGCCGGTCGCAACAGCGGCGCCAACAGGTTCATCCACGGCTTCGTCGTCTTCACGTTCCACTCGTAGAGGACGGCCGTGACCCCATCCTGCTCGTAGAGGCGCCAGCGCCCGACCCCCTCGAGCTCGCCGACCGCGTGACCCTCCAGCAGGTGCGGATGCTCGACCCGGGTCGTCGTCACCTCGAACTCGACCCGGTAGGGCAGGAGGCTCTTCCAGACCATCCGCGCCACGGTGCCGACGTCGCCGTTCTCTCCTGGCCGAATCTCTTCGGCCTGCTCGACCCCCCGCCACCACTGCGGCCAGCGCTCCTGGTCGTGGATCGCCTCCCAGATCGGTTGGCGCGGGGAATCGAGCAGCCAGGTGGTGAGGAAGGCGTACTCGGCCATCGGCGTCCTCAGTTGCGGTGCGGGGTCTCCCCGTTGCCGAGGTGAGCCCGCGGCGGCTCGACGATCTGCGAGAAGCGGATCACCGTGACCGCATCCTCCTCGGAGATCGGCCGGCTGTAGATCTGTTCGAGGAACTTCTTCTCCTCCTCGAGGCGGCGGAACTCGGGGTTGTCGTGCTCGATGTCGCGCCGGGAGAGATCGCCCAACCGCTTCACTTCGACGTCGTCGATGACCGCGGTGAAGATCTTCTCGCGCGGGCTGTGGCGGAAGCCGACCGTGACCCAGACGACCTGGCCGCGCTCGTACTTGCCGCTCTTGTCGCCGAGCCGGATCGTCGCCGTCTTACGGCCTCGCTTCAGCTGATCGACGAAGACAGCCGAGTAGAAGTTCAGTACGTAGGTGCCGCCCCTCATTTGCGCTGCGAGCGTATCCGAACCCCGCGTGATGCAGGCATCCGGCCCGTGTCTAGACAGATGTCTGACAGGACTGGAGTTTTTCGCCTAGCGGCCGATGGAGCACTCGTGGCACCCCATGGCACCCAAACCCGCCTGCTCGCAGTCGTCCTCGCCTGCGCCTGCGGCCTGCTGCTCGTTCCGCTTGCCGGCAGCGCCGCGGCGATGACCTGCGGCGGCAAGAAGGTGACGATCATGGGCACCGCCGGCAACGACAGGATCGTCGGCAAAGGCGCCAGCGACGTGATCCACGGCGGTGGCGGCGACGACCGCATCGACGGCGGCCGCAACGGCAACGACACGATCTGCGGCGGCCCCGGCGACGACGAGCTCAGCGGCGCCCGCGGCTTCGACGCCCTCTACGGCCAGGAGGGCGACGACGAGCTCTACGGCGAAACCGGCTCCGACATGCTCGACGGCGGCAGCGGTGACGACAAGCTCTCCGGTTTCAAGGGCGCCGACAAGCTCCATGGCGGCGGCGGTGAGGACTCGCTGATCGGCGCCAAGGGCCCGGACACGCTCGACGGCGGCCCCGACAACGACCTTCTCGACGGCCAACAGGGCAGCGACGAGATCGACGGCGCCGGCGGCGAGGACGAACTGCTCGGCGACAAGGGCAACGACCATATCGACGGCGGCAGCGGCAACGACAGGATCGAAGGCGGCGCCGGCGACGACAGCAACCTCGACGGCGGCGAGGGCAGCGACCTGATCCTGGGCGGCGCCGGCACCGACGCCGCCGACGGCGGCGAGGGCGACGGCGACATCGTCCGCGGCGACGCCGGCACCGACACCCTGGCCGGTGGCGGTGGCGCCCAGGACATCGTCTCCTACGCCAGCGCGACCCGCAGCGGCGTCATCGTCAACCTCGCAGCCAGCAAGGCGAAAGGCGACGGGCATGACGGGCTGAACGGCTTCGAGGACGTGGTCGGCTCCCCGCAGGGCGACACGATCGTCGGCGACGGCAACCCCAACCGGCTCGACGGCGGCGTCGGCGACGACACCCTCGACAGCGGCGGTGGCGGTGGCGAAGCGTTCGGCGGCCCCGGCAGCGACAGCTGCGACGGCTTCGCGGTCGAGAGCTCCTGCGGACCGGAAGTCGGCCCGCCGCCGGGAACCGCCTCGGTGATCCTCAACCAGGGTCTCGACGAATCCAGCCTGATCGTCCAGGGCGGCCCGAGCGCCGACGAACTCCGGGTCTCGACCGGCCCCGGTGGCTGGACCGTCTTCTCCGGCGCCTCCGTCTACGCCGGCGGCGGCTGCGCCAACTCCGCCGACCCCCACATCGTCACCTGCCCGGGAGACCCTGGGCTGGCGCTGATCGTCGTCACCGGCAACGACGGCAACGACACGCTGGTGATCGACCCCAGCGTCCCCGCCAACGCCAAGGCGCGGGTCAACGGCAACGCCGGCAACGACACGGTCGTCGGTGGGCCCGAGAACGACGTGCTGGAAGCGGGCGAGAACTACAACGGGCCCGACAACGGCAACGACACCCTGATCGGCAACGGCGGCAACGACGTCCTCTACTCAGACCCCGGCGGCGACAACCTCAACGCCGGCCCGGGCGAGGATCTGCTCGTCTCCTCGGTCCCGACCTGCCAGGGCCACACCTACGACGGCGGCTCCGGCGAGGACACGGTCTCCTACGCCCGCTCCAACGACAACCTGCGGATCGAGCTGGGTGGGACGGGCGGTGGCGCGGGCTGCGGCAACCCCGACCACATCCTTCCCAACAACGAGAGCCTCGAGGGATCCGACGGCCCCGACGTCCTCGTCGGCGACGGCGGCGACAACAGCATGATGGGCCACCTCGGCGCCGACGTCTTCCTCGGCAAGGGCGGCGACGACTTCATCGACGCGATCGACGGTCAGCACGACAAACAGATCAACTGTGGCGGCGGCGGTGACGACGAAGTCGTCAAGGACGGCTCCGACCCTTCGCCGTCCGGCTGCTGAGCGGCTAGAAACCCTCCTCGCCGACCAAGGGGACGAAGCGGCAGGGGCCGATCGTCTCTGTCTCGATCTCCCCCCCACGGCGGCGCAGCACGGTCAGCAGGTCGGTCTCCTCGTCGGCGACGATCGGCACCACCAGGCGCCCGCCCTCGGCCAGCTGGTCGATCAAGGCCGGCGGCGCGGCCGGGGCGGCGGCGTGGACGGCGATCGCCTCGAAGGGAGCCCGCTCGGGCACGCCCTGGCTGCCGTCGCCGACGATCAGCTCGACGTTGACGATCGCCAGCGAGGCGAGCGCTTCGCGGGCGCCGAGGGCGAGCGCCTGGTGGCGCTCGACGCTGACCACCTCGGCCGCCAGCAGCGAGAGCACGCCGGCCGAGTAGCCGGACCCGGTCCCCACCTCGAGCACCCGCTCGGAGCCGCTCAGCTCCAGCGCCTGGCAGATCGCGGCGACGATCCAGGGCTGGGAGATCGTCTGCCGCTCCTCGATCGGCAGGGCCGAGTCGGCGTAGGCGCGGTGGCGCAGGCGCGGCGGCACGAAGGCCTCGCGGGGTACTTCCCCCATCGCCGCCAGCACCCGCTCGTCGCCAATGCCGCGTCGCCGCAACTGCTTCTCCACCATCCGGGCACGAAGGGCGGCGAAGCCGGTCATGACGAAGTCATCGCTAGAAGATGTAGTTGTGGAGCTTCGCCGGGTCCAACACCGTGACGCGGCCGCGGCCGGAGCGGACGACGCCGGCGCGCTCGAGGTCGGCGAGGAAGCGGCTGACGCTCTCGCGCGAGGTGCCGGCGAGCTGGGCGAGATCGGCCTGGTTCATGCGGATCGTCACCTCGCCGTTTTCGCCGCTGCGCGGGGTTTCGGCGACGAGCTGGGAGAGCACACCGGCGACCCGGCTCGGGACGGTCTGAAAGGACTGGCGCGAGATGCGCTCGTTGGCTTCGCGCAGCCGCCGCACCAGCGCCGCCACCAGCTTCACCGAGATCTCCGGATGGCGGGCCAGCAGCGACCTGACGTCGGTCGCGGGCAGCGCCAGCAGCTCGCCGTCGCTGAGCGCCTCGGCGCTGGCCGAGCGGGTGTCGCCGTCGAGCATCGCCAGCTCGCCGAAGACCTCGCCGGGGCCGAGGGTGGCGAGGGTGATCGCGCGGCCGTCGGAGTGCTCGCGGGTGACCCGGAAGCTGCCCTCGCGGACGATGTAGCAGGCGTCGGAGCGGTCGCCCTCGTGGAAGACGCGGGTGCCGGCGGGGAAGGAGCGCGGCACGGCGACGCGCGAGAACCGCTCCAGCTCCTCCTCTTCGAGATCGGCGAAGAGCGGCACGCTGCGCAGCAGCTCGGCGCTCGTCTCGACCTCCTCCATCGCCATCGACTTTGATTATCCCAGTGCGGCGGGGCGGGGCGGCAAGCGCGGTTCCGTTTCCACCAAATGCGTGGGTTTCGAACCGCGGAACTGCTCTGCTCAGGCCGAGGCGGTCAGTTTGCGGGGGCCGCGGCTGAAGCCGGCGCCGATCAGGGCCTCCTCGTGGCCGGAGCCGATCACCGCCTCGCCGTCGAGCTTCTCGATCGCCAGCTTCTTCAGCTGGCCGGCCGAGACCGCGTCGGCGAGGGCCCGCATCGCCCCTTCCAGCTCACCGCCCTCGATCCGTATCAATCGTAAGAGGCCGCGGCCGCCGCGCTCGAGGAAGACGAGCGGCTCGCCGTCGCGCAGGAGCAGGTGGGCGCCGGGGGTGCGGCCGGGGCGCCGGCCTCCCTCCAGCTTCGGCCAGGGCAGCGAGGCACCGTAGGGGTTGGCCGGGTCGGTGGCGGCGAGCAGCAGGTAGGAGCCGTCGGCTTCCGGCAGCGAGCGCAGGCGCTCGACCGCGCCGGGGAGGGCGAACTGGGCGCCGCCGAGTCCCTCGACGAAGTAGCCGCGGCGGGCGGTGCCGAGCAGCTCGAGGTTGCCGAGCTCGGCGTAGAGGGTGGCGAAGCCGCCGGGGACGCCCTCGGCGAGCACGGTCTCGCGGGTGACGATGCCGTAGCGCTCGAGCATCAGCTCGGCCTGGGCGCGGAGGCGGGCGCCGGGGCCGGGTGCGTCGGCGAACAGCGGCGCGGTCAGCGACCAGCGGCCCTGGACGGCGGCGCCGGCAGTGGAGCGGCGCCGGGCGAAGCGGCGGCCTCCGTGCGACTTCCTCCCACTATCCGGGAGGAAGTCGACCGGACCCGTCCGTGGCCACCGCGCGCAGGCGCGGCGCCCGCAGCGGCGCGAAGGCGTCGTTGGTGACGTCGCCGGACCAGGCGAGATCCCAGAGCGCGCTGTGCAGCTCCTCGGCGGGGTGCTCGAGGTCGGCGAGCAGGTCGAGCCAGAAGGAGGGGCCGGCGCTGAGCCGCTCGCGGATCGCCTCGTGGACCTCGCCGCCGGGCTCCTCCAGCTTGGCGTTGGCAGGCGGCGGCCCGGCGAGGCGGACGTCCTCGCGGAAGTAGAGGGCGACGCGGCCGTCGCTGCGGCCGAGGGCGCCGGCGCCGACCCAGACCAGCTCGCCGCTGGTGCAGAGCTCGTCGAGCCAGGACGGCGAGTAGGCGCCGAGGCGGCGCGGCAGCACGTCGTTCTCCCAGACTTTCGGGGTGAGGGCGACGCCCTGCAGCGGCACCAGCGCCTCGCGCAGGCGGTCCGGCCCGGCGCCGGCGGGGCGGAAGGCGTCGACGTTCTGCCAGCTCGGCAGGAAGCGGGCCAGCTCTCGCGTGTCGGCGGCCTCGACCTCCTTGCGCAGACGGGCGAGGCTGGCGCGGCGGACCCGGCGCAGGACTTCGGAGTCGCACCACTCGCGCTCGGTCCCGCCCGGCAGCAGCTCGCCGCGGACCATCGCCCCTTCGCTCTCCAGCTCGCGCAGGGCCGGCAGGGGATCGATGCCGTAGCGCTCGGCCACGCGGGCGGTCGGGAAGGGACCGTGGGTACGGGCGCAGCGGCGGACCAGGGCGCGCATCGCGTCGGGGTGGTCCTCGAGGAAGGTCTCGGGCAGGCCGGCCGGCGGCGGCACGCCGAGTGCGTCGCGGTAGAGGCCGGCGTCCTCGGCGGCGACGTAGCGCTCCTCGCCGGCGACCCGGACCTTGGCGACACGGCGCTCGGCGACGAGCTTCTCCAGCATCGACGCGGCCGAGTAGCCCTCGGCGACGCGCTCCTCGCACTCCTCGAGCGTGAGGTCGCCGAGGTTGCGCAGCAGCTGCTGCAGGGCGTCGCGGTCGCCGGCGCGGCCGGCCTCGGTGCGGTGCTGGAGCTGGGCCTCGACCTCCTCCAGCGCCTCGGGGTCGATCAGCTCGCGCAGCTCCTCCTGGCCGAGCAGCTCGCGCAGCAGGTCGCGGTCGAGCGCCAGCGCCGCCGCCCGCCGCTCGGCGTTCGGCGTGTCCCCCTCGTACATGTAGGTGGCGACGTAGTCGAACAGCAGCGAGGAGGCGAAGGGCGAGGCGGTCGGGGTCTCGACCTCGACCAGGCTGAGCTGGCGCGAGTGCAGCTTGCGCAGGAGATCGCCGAGCGCCGGCAGGTCGAGCACGTCCTGCAGGCACTCGCGGTAGGTCTCGAGGATGACCGGGAAGCGGGGGAAGTCCCGCGCCACCTCGAGCAGGCTCTGCGACTTCAGCCGCTGCTGCCAGAGCGGCGTGCGCTTGCCGGGGTAGGCGCGCGGGATCAGCAGCGAGCGGGAGGCGTTCTCGCGGAAGCGGGCGCCGAACAGGGCCGAGCCGGAGAGCTCGCCGACGACCAGGTCCTCGAGCTCGTCGGGCTCGATCAGGACGAGGTCGGCGGGCGGCGGCTCGTCGGCGTCGGGGAGGTGGATGACGATGCCGTCGTCGGACCAGATCGCGTCGGCCTCGAGGTCGCGCTCGTCGCGGATCTTGGCGGCCAGGGCGAGGCCCCAGGCGGCGTGGACGCGGCCGCCGTAGGGCGAGAGGATGCAGAGGCGCCAGTCGCCGATCTCGTCGCGGAAGCGCTCGACCACGATCGTCTCGTCGGAGGGGACGACGCGGGTCGCCTGCTGCTGCTCGCGCAGGTAGCTGACGAGGTTGTCGGCGGCGCGCGGGTCGAGGTCGTACTCGGCGGCGAGCTCCTCCGGCTGGCGCGAGACCGCCTCGCGCGAGAAGGCGCCGATCGCCCGTCCCAGCTCGGCCGGGCGGCCGATCCCGTCGCCCTTCCAGAAGGGGACGGCGCCGGGGGCGCCGGGTGCCGGGGTGACGATCACGCGGTCGCGGGTGATTTCCTCGATCCGCCAGGTGGTGGCGCCGAGCAGGAAGGTCTGGCCCGGGCGGGCCTCGTAGACCATCTCCTCGTCGAGCTCGCCGACCCGGCGCCCGTCCGGAAGGTGGACGCCGTAGAGGCCGCGGTCGGGGATCGTGCCGGCGTTGGTGACGACCAGGGGGCGGGCGCCTTTGCGGCCGTGGATCGTGCCCTGGGTGCGGTCCCAGACGATCCGCGGCCGCAGCTCGGCGAAGCGGTCGGAGGGGTAGCGGCCGTCGAGCATGTCGAGCACGTTCTCCAGCTGCTCGCGCGAGAGCTCGCGGAAGGACTCGGTGGCGGTGACCAGGCGCTCGACCTCGTCGACCTCCCACTCGTCCAGCGCCGCCATCGAGACCAGGTGCTGGGCGAGCACGTCGAGCGGGTTCTGCGGGATGACCGTCTCCTCGATCTCCCCTTCGCGCATGCGCCGCGCGACCACCGCGCACTCGAGCAGGTCGCCGCGGTACTTGGGGAAGATCCGGCCTTTGGAGGTCTCGCCGAGCCCGTGCCCGGCGCGCCCGATCCGCTGCAGGCCGCGGGTCACCGACTTCGGCGACTCGACCTGGATCACCAGGTCCACCGCCCCCATGTCGATCCCCAGCTCCAGCGAGGACGTCGCCACGAGGCAGGGCAGCTGCCCCGACTTGAGCATCTCCTCGACGAGGGTGCGCTCCTCGTGTGAGAGCGAACCGTGGTGAGCACGGGCGATCTCGACGGGGGCGTCCTGGCCCACGGGTCCTGTCGGGGAGGGAGGGGGGCCGCTGCGGGCGGGGTCGTCCTCGGACCCCCCTCCCTCCCCGCCACCCGCGGGAGAAGCGTCCCCGGCATGACCCCCATGCTCCGTCGCTGGCAGCTCCTGCTCACCTTCGCCGTTCGCCAGCTCGTTTAGGCGCTTGGCCAGACGCTCAGAGGCACGGCGGTTGTTGACGAAGACGATCGTCGACGTGTGTTCCTGGACCAGCTCCAGCAGCTTCGGGTAGATGGCGGGCCAGATCGAGCGCACATGAGCTGAAGGCTCGATTTCTGGAGAGGGGACGCCGTCCTCGCTGGGGTAGGCGGGCGCGCCGGGGTCGGACATGTCCTCGACCGGAACGACGATCTCAAGGTCCAGCTCCTTGGTCCGGCCAGCATCGACGATCTGGCACTCCCGCTTCGGCCCGACCAGGAACTGAGCTATCCGCTCCAGCGGCCGCTGCGTGGCTGAGAGCCCGATCCGCTGGATACCGGGGCGACCCTCGCCAACGGTGCCGTCGGGAGAGCCAGAGGAGGGGTCGCCGGAGCCTCCCCGCTGTTGCTCCGCCGAGCCCTCCTCTGGCTCTCCCCCCCACCGCCGACCAAGGTCGTCCAGCCGCTCGAGGGTCAGAGCCAGATGGGCGCCTCGCTTGCTCTGGGCAACAGCGTGGATCTCGTCGACGATCACCGCCTCGGTCGTGGCGAGGATCTCGCGCACGCCGGAGGAGAGCATCAGGTAGAGCGACTCCGGCGTGGTGATGAGGATGTCGGGCGGGGTTTTGGCCATCGCCCGGCGTTCCTTCTGGGAGGTGTCGCCGGTCCGCAGCCCGACCGAGATGTCGGCGCCGATCCCGCGCAGCGGTGCTCGCAGGTTGCGCTCGATGTCGTAGGAGAGCGCCTTCAGGGGGGACACGTAGACGAGGCGAACGCCGGTGCCGAGCGCGGGCGCGCGGGCCAGCTTGTCGATCCCCCAGAGGAAGCTGGCAAGGGTCTTGCCGGAGCCGGTGGGGGCGCAGATCAGGGCGTTGTCGCCGCCGGCGATCGCCTCCCAACCGCCCGCCTGGGCCGGCGTCGGCCCCTCGAAGGAGGCCTCGAACCAGTGCCGCACGGGCGCACTGAACGGCGCCAGCGGATCAGATTTCGCACTTGCTTTCGCTTCGGTGGTCAACCCACCGATCTTACGCAGACGCGGCGGTCGGCCAGACCGTTAGGGCGTTCCGCCGGCGAACTTCACGTAGGAGAACCAGGACTTCTTGGGGACGAAGCCCTGGGCGAAGAGGCCGGTGCCGTTACAGAAGTTGCAGACGTTGGCCTGATCGTCGACCGAGAACCAGTAGATGCGTCGGAGCTTCCATTTCACCTGCTTGGCCTTGAGCAGGGAGAAGGCGCCTTTCAGCTGCGTCGCCTGACCGCCGAGGCCTTTGGCGAAGATGTTCCGCAGGGGGTCCGGGGGCTCCGAGCTCCAGCCGAGCTCGGTGATCCAGAGCCCCTTGGCGCTGTCTTCGTGCTCGTCGAGGATCGCGCGGAATTCTTCGATCTCCGGCGTCAGCTCCTGGTACCTGCCGGTGTAGGGATGGAGCGCGACGCCGTTGAACTTGGTCTTTATCCCGGGCGTCCTTTCGTACATCTCGTCGAGGAACTCGGCGCCGCAGTAGTTGGCTTTGGCTTTGCGACAGCCCTTCGGCAGGGCGAACATTCCGCCGAGGACCGCCTGCGCTCCCGGGTCGACGCTTTTCAGCGCGGTGTGGGAGAGCTTCACCAGCTTGCCGTATTCGCCGGGGTTGGGCTTGGCGACGAAGTACTTGAAGTTCTCCTCGTTCCAGATCTGCCAGGCGCGGATCGGCCGCTTCGGGACCACCGGGTTTTCCGCCCAGAAGCTGCCGTCGGGACCGTAGCGGGCCACCGCCCCTTTGAGGAAGCTCGACCAGGCGCCCGCGGCAGCGCCGCTTGCCGGCAGGCGGGCGGGAGCTTTCGCGGTTTTCCCGGTTCCGGGCACGAAGACGTGGGGAATAGCCCAGGAGGGGGCGCCGCTGAGGAACGGCAGCACCTCGGCGCCGACGTTTGCCGCGCGGCGGACGACGATGTCCACGTTCGACCAGTTGAGGGGGGCTCCCTGCGTGGGCTGCACCCCGCCCCACTCGATCGGGATGCGGACGCTGTCGACGCCACCGCGCCTGAGCGTCTGGAACTGTTCGTCGCTGGGAGTCGCCTGCGGAACCACGCCCCAGAACTTGGCCGGGACGGCCTCCGCGGCGGCGGCGAAAACCGCCAAGCCGAGCAGCGACACGAGCAACGCCGCCGTCCAGGCACGTGCTCCCCCACCGGTGCGCATCGTCGCTTTCGACATCGGCTAGCTCGCCTTCGGCGAAACCTGGGCGCCGGGACCGCGGCGCTGGCGCCGTTGCCTGATCACGACCGCGCCGATCGAGATCGCCGCGAGAGCGGCTATCGCGATCAGGATCGGGACCAGGGGCGAAGAGGAGGAATCGTCGTTCGGGGTCGTGGCGCTGACCGGCTTGCCCGCAGAGAGCGAGCCGCCCGACTGCTTGTTGGTCGTGCCGTTGCCTGGGCTACCCTGGCCCTTACCGGCGTCGCCGCCCGTGCTTGGATTGCCGCTGCCCGACGATTCCCCACCCGACCCAGACCCGGAACCAGGAGTCCCCGTGCCACCAGATTCAGTCGGAGACGAGCCGCCTTCCGAGGAACTTTTAGCCGGAGGGTTGTTGTTGGATTTGTGGGTCGGAGGGGTCGTGTTCCCCTTGGGGCCGGGGATTTCGGTTTCGTACGCAGGCACCCCTGACGATTCGGCCTGAGCGAGAACCGGAAAGCAAGCAAATGCCAGCAGAGCAAGCACTGACAGAAGCGAGAAGGCGGATCGGCCCGAGCTACGGGCCGGGTGGCGGCGCGTCCCAATCATGGCGCGCAAGGTTAGAGGAATCGGCGGCGTTGATTCTGCCGCCCGCCCTGATCGTCGCTCTGGCGCTTGCCAGCGAGGGTTTCGACCTGAGCGCTCCGCACGTCGCCGGGCTGGGCGCATGGCTCCTGGTCGCGGCGATGCTGGCCCTGGGGGCCGGCACCCGCGCCCACCTCGGGCGACCGTTCTACTGGGCGAGTGGGCTGATCTTGGGGCTGGCGCTTTTATCCGCAATCTCGTCTTTCTGGTCCGGATCGGTCGAGTTGAGCGTGGTCGAGGCAGACCGCGTCCTGGTCTACCTCGGGTTCTTCCTTGCCGCATTCCTGATCGCCCAAACCGACCAAAGGCGCCAACGTTTCGCTGAAGGTCTGGCAATTGCCCTGGCACTGGTCGGATTCCTCGCCATCGCCAGCCGCCTCCTGCCCGATCTGCTCAGCCTCGGTGCCGGGCTCGGTACCGGTCCCAGGCTGCGCTACCCGCTCGGCTACTGGAACGCCAACGGGGTCGCCTTCGGCATCGGCATCGCGCTGCTGCTGTGGATGAGCAGGCACTCGCTGACGACGGCCCTGCGCTGGTTCGCCGTCGCCTCGTTGCCGGTGCTGCTGCTGGCGCTCTACCTCACCTACTCGCGTGGGGGGCTGCTCTCCCTGCTCGTCGCCGGCGGCGTCTTCCTCGCCCTCTCCCACGACCGGCTCTGGCTGCTGGCGACGCTGGCGATCGGGGGACTGGGGGCGCTGCCAGCTCTGCTGGCCGTGCAGGCGCGGCGCGGCGTCGCCGACAACCTCCCCCTCCCCTCGACCGCGGACGAAGGCGCGACGGTGCTGCTGCTGCTCCTGGCCGGGGTGGGACTGGCGCTGGCGCTCTACGCGGGACTGCGCCGGCTGGAGGCCAGGGGCGGTGGGTTGGCCGGCCGCGCACTGGAGGTCTCCCGCAACCCGGTCGTGCTGAGGCGGCTCGCCATCGTCGCGGCGCTGCTGGCGATCGGGGTGGCGATCGCGGTCGGCGGCCGCGCCTGGAGCCAGTTCACCGCCTCCGACGTCCAGTTCCCGAACCAGCCCGAGCGCCACTTCGGCTCGCTCTCCGGCGCCAACCGCGACGAGTTCTGGCGGGTCGGGCTCGACGCCTTCGCCGAAAAGCCGGTGCTCGGCCACGGCAGCGGCACCTACCAGTTCTCCTGGGACCAGCTGCGCTCGATCCCGCTGCCGGTGCACGACGCCCACTCGCTCTACCTGGAGGCGTTCTCCGAGCTGGGGCTCCTCGGCGGCCTGCTCGTGCTGGGGCTGGTCGGCGGCCTGTTGTGGACGGGCTTCGCCGCCTGGCGCGGCGCGGCCGGGGCACAGCGAGAGCTGTGCGCCGCCCTGCTCGCCGCCGCTCTCACCTTCGCCGTCGGCGCCGCGATCGACTGGTTCTGGGAGATCGCCGCCCTCAGCGCGGTCTTCTTCCTCGCTGGCGGCGTCCTGGTCGCGATCCGCTGCACCCAGTTGGAGCAGACGCGGGCGACCGCCAACGGACACGCCCCGCAGCGTCGTTACGGCCTTACGGTCGCCGGCCTGGCGGTCGCTTGGATCAGCGCTCTGGCTCTGATCGGACCGCTCCTGGTCGAGCGCGAGATCGACGCCAGCCAAGCCGCCGCCGCCGACGGCAACGTCGCCAGCGCGGTCGCTCACGCGAACACGGCGCGGACGATCGAGCCCTGGGCAGCGTCCCCCTACGTGCAGCTCGGGCTCCTGGCCCAGCTGCAGGGCGATTACGCGACCGCGACCGGCCGCATGAACGAGGCGATCGAGCGCGAAGACCACAACTGGGTGCTCTATTACCTGCGGGCCAAGATCGAGCGTGACGCGGGCGACCTGGCCGCGGCCCGCGCCGACCTCGGCGAAGCGCGGCGGCTGAACCCGCTCGAGGAATGCCTGCGCGATGGATTCGAGGGCTGCGGATGACCCACACGCGCGGTGCCCAGCGGACAGTCTCCCGCGCCTCCGCGCCGGCCTCGCCGGCACCGCGGCCGCGCCCCCAGAACGTGGCGGGGCGGCTGGGGCTGAGCGGGCCCGACGGCTCGCGCCGGCGTGGCGCCGTGCTGCGGCGCCTGCTCGCCGGCGGCGACTGGGTCGCGCTGCTGGGCAGCCTCTGCCTGGTCACGGCGTCGACCTCGACCACCGACGTCGCGACGCTGTTCTGGGCCGTCCTCTTCAGCCCGGCCTGGATCCTGGTGATCAAACTCCACGGCCTCTACGACAACGACCACCGGCGGATCCGCCACAGCACCCTGGACGAGCTGCCCTCGCTGGTCTCGGCCAGCGTGCTCGGCACCCTCGTCCTCGACGGCCTGCTGGCGCCGAGCCCCGTCGGTCCCCTCTCCCCCACCAGCGCGATCGCGGTCGGCCTCGGCGCCCTGATCGGCAGCTTCGTCCTGCGCGGGGTGCTGCGCTTCCTCTGGCACCGCCTGACCGGCCTCGCCGCCGGGATCGCGATCGGACCGGCGGCCGCCGTCGACATGGTGGCGCGGCGGGTCTCCACCCACCCCGAGACGCGGCTGCTGCTGGTCGGCTACCTCTCGCAGGCCGACGACGCCGCCTCGGAGCTGCCCCGGCTCGGCACCCTCGCCGACATCGCCAAGGTCGCCCGCGACTACGAGGTCGAGCGCGTGGTCGTGACCGAGCTCGACATGAGCGAGCCGGCCGCCGAGCGACTGATCGAGGAGTGCAAGGAGGCGGGTTTGGCGCTGACCTTCCTGCCCCAGCACTACGGGCTGCTGGGACCCGGCATCGAGCTCAACCGGCTGGCCGAGCTGCCGGTGCTCGACTTCCGCTTCAGCGACCCCTCGCGCTCGACCGTGGCGATGAAGCGGGCGATGGACGTGGTCATCTCCGGCGCCCTGCTGGCCCTGCTCTCACCGCTGCTGATGGCGATCGCGGTCGCGATCCTGGTCGACTCCGGCCGGCCGGTCTTCTTCCGCCAGCGCCGCGCCGGGCTCGAAGGCGCGCCTTTCACAATGCGGAAGTTCCGCACCATGGTCGCCGACGCGGAGGAGCGGCTGGGCGAGCTGGTCGACCTGACCAAGCTCGAGCAGCCGGCCTTCAAGATCCCCGACGATCCGCGGGTGACCCGAATCGGCCGCGCCCTGCGGCGGACCAGCCTCGACGAGCTGCCGCAGCTGATCAACGTCCTCCGCGGCGACATGTCGCTGGTCGGGCCGCGGCCCGAGGAGGAGAGCGTCGTCGCCCTCTACGACGAGCGCCAGCGCGGGCGGCTGGCGATCAAGCCGGGGCTGACCGGGCCGATGCAGGTCTACGGCCGCAGCGACCTCACCTTCGAGGAGCGGCTGGCGATGGAGCGCGACTACCTCGACAACCTCTCGATCGCCGGCGACCTGGCGATCCTGCTGCGCACGCCGCGGGCGGTCGTCCGCGGCGAAGGCGCCCACTGAGCCGCCCAGTGGGCTCCGCGGTTCCAAATCCACGAAATGCGCGGGAAACGAACCGCGGAACCGGGGGGCTGGAGGTCGCAATCGTCAGCCACGGCGCCGAGGAGCTGCTGCGGTGCTGCCTGCGCTCGCTGCGCGAGCACCCACCGAGCGCGGAGATGCGGGTCACGGTGGTCGACAGCGGCAGCCCCGACGGAACCCCGGACATGGTCGCGCGCGAGTTCCCGGAGGTGCGGCTGCTGCGCCGCGGCAACATCGGCTTCTCGGCCGCCAACAACCTCGTCCTGCGCGAGAGCGAGGCCGACGCGGTGCTGCTGCTCAATCCCGACACCGAGGTCTATGCCGGCACCCTCGACGCCGCCCTGGCGCGCCTCGACGCAGACCCGCGGATCGGCATGATCGGGGTCAAGCTGGTGACGGAGACGGGCGAGCTCGACCACGCCTGCAAGCGCTCCTTCCCCACCCCGCTCAGCGCCCTGGCCCACTTCACCGGCATCGGCCGCGGCGCCGACGCCCCGGGCGCGCTCAGCCAGTACCGGGCGACCGAGCTGGGCGACGACGAGGCGGGCGAGGTCGACGCCGTCAACGGCGCTTTCATGCTCTGCCGGGCCGAAGCGGTGCGCGAGGTCGGCCTGCTCGACGAGGGCTACTGGCTCTACATGGAGGACCTCGACTGGTGCCACCGCTTCTGGGACGCCGGCTGGACGGTCTTCTACGAGCCTGCCGGCCTCGCGCTGCACGTCAAGGGCGGCTCCAGCGCCGGCCGCCGCGCCCCCAAGCAGGAGATCGCCTTCCACCGCGGCATGGGCCGCTTCTACCGCCGCTTCGACGCCCCCGAGCACAACCCCCTGCTGAACGCGGCGGTCTACGCGGGCGTCGGCGCCAAGCTGGCGGTGAGCCTGGCGATTACCGCCAGCCGCGGCCGCTAAGCCGCGGCTCGGCGCGACCAGAGGGCGCCGCGGACCTTCTTCAGCTCGACGACCTTGCCGAGGTCGTTCTTTACCCGCACCTCGCCTCCGCCCTCACTGCGAACCATGGCCTGGGCCTTCTTGACAGCGCCCTCCTTCGTCTCGTCGAAGGCGGTGGCAAGCCTTTCCCCGGCTCTCACTATCTCCCAGCCACCGAGCTGCTCGTTGTGCTGAACATTGCGATTTGCGGTGCGGATCGCCATCTACGGTGAAGATACCGCTCGCGGCGGCGGTGATCCGCCAGCCCTTGACTGCCCCGCGAGTCCAAGCGGATGGGTCGCGGCGTCGAAGAAGACGAGCTGGTCCGCGCGGAGGCGACTGCGCAGGCTTGCCTTGATCGAGAGGATCTCGTTCCCGCTTATTCCCTCGCTCCGAATCGAGACGGCAACCGGACGCTCGGGGTTGCGGTTTAGTGCGTCGACCAGGTGCCGATCCTGCTCGCTGAGATCGCTGCCGAAAACGACGATGGGGCGCCGGAACCGGCGCAGTCGATCGAGCGCGTCGGAGAGATAGTCGTTTCCCTCAATCGCCAGCAGCTTGTGCTGTGCGGAGCCCTCGGTGACGAGGAGAGGACGGACCTGCTCGTCACCGTCGAGCGGACGACCGAACTGATCGAGCAGGTTCTGAAGGCTGGTGTTAACGAGCTTGCGCGTTACCCCGGAGCCCATCACCACCAGGTGGAGAGCTCCGTGCAGGAAGTAGACCGGCGTCTTTTCCTCCGGAGGCTCGGAGTCCGCCAGATCGAAGCAGTGGTCGTTCCAGAAGCAATCACAGAGACCGTCGTACCCCACCGCGCCCATCGCCCAGTAGACGACTGATGCGTATCCGGTTGACTCAGGCTGCGTGCCTGAGCGCCGTTATCTCGCCGTAGGTCGTCGGATCGTGGATCGCGCCGAGGCCGAGCAGGGTCTGGAAAGCGGCCATCGGAGTGCCGCGTCGGTTGTGGCGAAAGACGAACTCGTCGAGGTAGACCGGCAGATGCTCCTTTGAGACGCCGCGATGGGTGCCGTGCATCCACGCCTTGAGGTTGGAGATCGCTCGGTGCGCCCGCGGCAGCAGTAGGTCCTCTGGCGCGGCGCCCGTCTGCTTGCGCGGGCGGTGCCGATAGCCGAGCCCGGCCAGCCCGGTGTAGGAATTCAGCCCATCGGTGTGGACGATCGCGCCCGGGGCCGTGGTCGCCTCGGTGAACGCCTCCAGCGTCTTCGCCCGGGAGTTGGCCAGCACCTGAAGGCGCAGGCGTCCCGAGCCGGCTCCTCGGACCTCGATCGCGGCGCCCACCAAGGCCTTCTTGCCGCGCTGGCGGCTGCCTTTGAGGCCTTCCTCGTAGCCCCCAAGCCAGAACTCGTCGATCTCGACCTCCGTCGTGAGCGGGCTGCGCTCGGGGGCGACCATCGCCCGACGCAGCTTCTGCAGGATCAGCCAGGCGGTCTCATAGCGCGAGAGCCCGAGCTGGCGCTGCAGTTGCTTGGCGGAGATCCCGGGGTGATGGGTGGCGACCAGATAGGCCGCCCAAAACCAGGTCCGCAACGGGGTGCGGGTGCGGTGCATCACCGTTCCCGCCGTGACCGAGGTCTGCAGGGAGCAATCCGAGCACTCCCACAGATGCCGGCGCCCCAGCACCCAGGAGCGGCGGCCTCCACAGCCCGGGCAGATGAAGCCCTCTGGCCAGCGCGAGGCCGCCAGGTAGTCGAGGCACGCAGCCTCAGTCGCGAAGCGGTCTTGGAACTCCATGATCGTGCGCGGGAAGTCTGGACGAGCCATCGGCGCACCGTAGAGCCCTTACCTGACGGAACCGGATACGCATCAGACGACTAGATCACTGATTCCCATTCACCACCGTCAGTGGTCGTAGGCGATGAGGCTCCGCCCCGGCTCCCCGATCTTCCAGTTGTGCCAGACGCAGGCGCCGAGGGCGAGCAGCCGCTGAGCGATCCTGGCGCGCAGGCCGGGCAGGGTGTGGGCACCGTGGCGCTCCAGGGAGAGCTGGTCCTTGAGCTGGTCGAAGATCGCCTCGATCCACTGGCGTACGCCACCGAGGTTGCCGAAGCGAGGCGCCTCGTCGCGGCGGTCGGGCCGCAGGAAGGTGCCGCCGAGGGAGGCGACGAGCTCTTCGATCTCAGCACCGGAGAGCCCCTTGTCGCCGATCACCGTGTGGCCCTCGAGACCGACCCCTTCGAGCATCCCGGCGACGATCTCGCGCTCGGGCTCGTTGGCAGGAGCCAGCTCGAAGGCGATCGGCATCCCGTCGGGGGCGCAGAGCAGGTAGAGCTTGAAGCCCCAGAAGTGGCGCGAGTGCGCGGCGCAGTAGCCGTAGGCGGCGTGCCCGGCGAACTCCGAGCGCTCCACCGTCTGGCGCGATTGCCCGCAGGGGACGGGGGTGGCGTCGACCAATCTCAGGTTGTCGCACCACGAGGGCGAGACCCGCGCCAGATGCCCCAATAGCCTGACGATCTGGGGGGCGAGGTCGCGGACCCGCTTGTTGTAGCCGGACTGGCCGGGGACGTAGGGGAAGAGGTGGCCGAGGCGGCGCTTGGCAAAGCGGATAAAGCGGCGCTCCTTGGGGCAGTCGAGCAGGACTTGGGCGACGGCCAGGCAGATCACCTCCGCGTCGCCGATCCGAGGCTTTCGCCCCGGCCGGGATCGATCTCTCCCGGGCAGGAGATCGTCGGCCAGCACGTAAAGTGCGGTCAAGAGGGTGTCGAGGTCGGTGGGCATGTCGCCACCTCCGTGTGGTCGGCGTTGCTAGGACACGCCGACCTTCGACACCTTCTTTTATGCCCCTACGCGGGCGCTTGCCGTCGCAGGCAATTAGGAATCAGTGATCTAGGTCATAGCTGGTCGTGAAAACGTATTTCTGCCCCTGGAGCACCTGCCCAATCGCCTTCAGGCTGGCTTTTGGGATGTCGTAGTACCCGACATGGACCGACTGCACGGCGCGCCCGAGCGCGTGCTGAATGCTCTGGTAGCGCTCGAGAAACGGGCGTGGATCCTCGTCGAGGGCCTCGGCCATCCGGATCGCGGCTGCGAGCTCGGCCAGCACCCGCTCGAAGTTCTGCGTGTCCAGGATCGCGAACAAATCGCGGTCGGCGCCGGTCAGGCTCCCCGGCGCCTCGTCCCGTCGCGCCTTCTCGAAGAGCGAGGGGTAGCCGAAGTCCCGGCAGACGTTGCGGCTGAGCCCGTTGCCCAGCAACAAGCCCGCCCACTCGTCGTACTCCGACGTCACCTCCTGCCAGCTGACGAGGCTGCCGTCGATCGGATGGCTCTCCAACGCCACGGGACAAGGTCAGAACGGGAGGGTCTCGGCTACTTCGGCGAGCTTGGGGGCCCCTTTGTCACGCTCGCTCAACAGCGGGTCGCTGACCTGCCACTCGACGCCGACATCGGGGTCGTCCCAGGCGATGCCGGCCTCGGTCAGCGGGTCGTAGTCGCTGGAGAGCAGGTAGGTGACGTCGGCGACGTCGCTGAGGACGGCGAAGCCGTGGCCGAAGCCGATCGGGACGAAGAGCTGGCGGTGCTGCTCGTCGTCGAGCACGTGCGCCTCCCACTGGCCGTAGGTCGGGGACTCGCGGCGCAGGTCGACGGCGACGTCGAGGATCGCCCCGCGCGGGCAGCGGACCAGCTTCGCCTGGCCCGGCTCGGTCTGGAAGTGGATCCCGCGCAGGGTTCCCTTGGAGGAGCGCGAGTGGTTGTGCTGGACGAACTCGACCCCGATGTCGTGCTCGGCCCAGACCGTGCGGCGGTAAGTCTCGACCATGAAACCACGGCTGTCGCCGTGGACCGCCGGCTCCAGCAGCACCACCCCGTCGAGCTTCGTCGGCAACACCTCCGGCATCAGCCGAGAGCTTTCCCGTACTGCTTTTCGTAGTACTCGCGGTACTCGCCGGAGCGGATCGGGCCCCACCAATCCTCGTTCTCGCGGTACCAGGAGACCGTTTTCTCGAGGCCCTCGGCGAAGTGGACCTGCGCCTCCCAGCCGAGCTGCTCCTGCAGCTTGGCGGAGGAGAGCGAGTAGCGCTGGTCGTGGCCGGGGCGATCCTTGACGTACTCGATCAGCGACTCGTCCTGGCCGGTCAGCTCGATCACCCGCTTCACCACCTCGATGTTCTCGCACTCGTCGGGGCCGCCGACGTTGTAGGCCTCGCCCGCCCTGCCCTTCGTCAGCACGGTGTGGATGCCGCTGCAGAAGTCCTCGACGTAGAGCCAGTTGCGGACCTGCTTCCCATCTCCGTAGACGGGCAGCGGGTCGCCGTGCATCGCGTTCAGCGTGATCAGCGGGATCAGCTTCTCCGGGTACTGGCGCGGGCCGTAGTTGTTGGAGCCGCGCACGATCGAGGCGTCGGCGCCGTAGGTGTGGACGTGGGCGGAGACGAGCAGGTCGCCGGCCGCCTTGGTCGCCGAGTAGGGCGAGGAGGGGTCGAGCGGCGAGGCCTCGGTGAAGGAGCCGGACTCGATCGAGCCGTAGACCTCGTCGGTCGAGACCTGCAGGTAGCGCTCGACCCCGAGCTCGCGGGCGGCGTCGAGCAGGGTGCCGGTGCCGATCACGTGGGTGCGGGCGAAGGCGTCCTGGTCGTCGATCGAGCGGTCGACGTGGGACTCGGCGGCGAAGTTGACGACCGCGTCGACGCCCTCCATCGCCGCGCGCACGATCGCCGGATCCTCGATCGCCCCCTCGATCAGCTCGGTGCCCTCGGGCAGGTTCTCCCGCCGCCCGGCGTAGGTGAGCTTGTCGAGCACGCGCACGTCGTGCTCGGACCCGGCGAGCCGGACGTAGGTGGAACCGATGAAACCGGCGGCGCCGGTCACGAGCAGCTTCATGCGGCCTCCCTCTCTGCTTGTCGTTGGGCGAGATAGCCGGCCAGCCCGTCCTGCCAGGTGGGCAGGCGGATCGCGTGCTCGCGCTGGCTGGTCAGGGCCGAGAACGGCGGGCGTGGCGCCGGTCGGCCGAATTCCTCCGTCGTGATCGAGAGCACTTTGCACTCGACCTTGGCCTGCTCGAAGATTTCGCGCGCGAGCTCATACCAGGAGCACTGCCCGGCGGCCGCCATGTGGTGGATGCCGAACTCGATCCCCTCGATCAGGCGCACGATCCCGTAGGCCAGGTGCCAGGTGTAGGTGGGCGAGCCGACCTGGTCGCGGACGACGAGGACCTCGTTGCCGCTGCCGGCCAGCCGCAGCATCGTCTCGACGAAGTTGGGACCGCCGATCCCGAACAGCCAGGCCGAGCGGACGACGAAGTGGCGCTTGTTGGCGGCGACCGTAGCCTCCTCACCGGCCAGCTTGGTGCGGCCGTAGGCCGAGAGCGGCGCCGGCTGGTCGCTCTCCACGTAGGGGGCGCCCTTGGCGCCGTCGAAGACGTAGTCGCTGGAGACGTAGACGACGCTGGCGCCGACCGCGGCCGCAGCGGCGGCGACGTTGCCGGCGCCGGTGCCGTTGACCGCGAAGGCGGCCTCCTCGGCAGTCTCGGCCCCGTCGACGTCGGTCCAGGCGGCGCAGTTGATGACCACGTCGGGGCGCTCGAGGTCGAACTTCTTCGCCAGCGCCGCGGGGTCGGTGACGTCGAGCTCGGCGCGGCCGAACCCGACCACGTCGTGGCCGGCGTTGCCGGCGGCGAGCATCACGTCGCGGCCCAGCATCCCGGCGGCGCCGGTGACCAGGAGCTTCATCCGAGGAATTTCGTGGCTTCAAGACCTTGCACGAGCCGGCACAGGCTAGCCATTCCTGAGACGAGGCCTTTCGGAACTTATAATCTGGGTTATAATAATTCAGGTTATATGGCAATTGAGACCTTCAGATGGCCCTTGGCAAGCGAGTTCCTGAACCGCGAGGAGGAGCTGACGCAGCTTGGCCGCTGGTGGGAGGAGGGAAGCCGGCGACTGGTCGCGATGTACGGACGCCGACGGGTCGGCAAGTCATGGCTATTTCGTGCCTTTGCCCACGAGAAGCCCTCGATCGTCTTGGTTGCGGAGGCTGGCGCACGCGGTGCTCAGTTGAGAAAGCTCGCAACCATGCTGGAGGGGCCCTTCGGCCTGCGCCCCGATCTCGCCGACGTGCCGGACCTCTTCCGGGCCCTCTATCGCCTCGGCCGCAACGGGAGGGTGCTCGCCGTCATCGACGAGTTCCCCCACCTCATGCCCGGCGCACAAGCGGAGCGCCGGGAGATGCTGACCGCGATCCAGGCCGTGATCGAGGAGGAGCAGGATTCCTCGCAGACGAAGTTCATCCTCTGCGGCTCACACATCAGCTCGATGGAGAGGCTGCTGGCCGAGGAGAGCCCCCTGCACGGCCGTCTATATCGCTTCTTCGTCTCGCCGCTGGGCCCGGACGAATGCGCACCGTTCATCGAGGCCGAAGGCCCCCGCGATTGGGTCGAGCGCTTCTCGGTGAGCGGCGGGATGCCGATGTACCTGGACGAGCTCGCGCGGGGCGGCCCCCTCCGAGACCTGCTGGGCGAGAGGGTCCTGAGCCATCTCGGCACCCTCTTCGAGGAGCCCCCCTACGTCCTCCAGCAGGAGCTGCAGCGGCCGGCGATCTACTTCTCGATCCTCGACGAGATCGCATCGGGACCCCGAACCATTCGCGATCTCGCCAATGCGCTCGGCACTCCGGGCACCTCCCTGACGGAGTATCTGCGGACTCTGCAGGAAATGCGGATCATCGATCGCGAGCTTCCGATCACCAGCGACAAAGGCTCGACTGGGTACCGTTACCGCCTCACCGACGGCTTTTTTCGGTTCTGGTTCCGCTTCGTCCGCCCCTTTGCCTCCGAGCTGGAAACTGGCCTGAAGCCGGCCGATCTGTGGACCGCCGAGGTAGAGCCCGCCTTCCCCAGTCACATAGCGCCGGCATTCGAGCTCCTCTGCCGGCGCTGGGTACGAGCGAACCTCGGCAGCGAAGCAAGTCGGGTCGGCAGTTGGTGGGGACCGGCTCTGAACGAGCTGCGGGCCAAGCACGAGCGCGAGACCGAGGAGATCGATGTGGTCGGCCTCCATCGTGGCCGTGTCTCGCTCGTTGGTGAGTGC
The DNA here is from genome assembly GCA_963775475.1 of uncultured Solirubrobacterales bacterium. Taxonomy (GTDB): domain Bacteria; phylum Actinomycetota; class Thermoleophilia; order Solirubrobacterales; family 70-9; genus VAYN01. The sequence goes on from CAVZIP010000001.1 coordinate 328,166, forward strand.
AAGTGGACCGCCAAGCCGGTCTCAGTCTCCCTGCTCGGGGAGATCGAGGAATACAAGCTGCCGGCGCTCGCACAGAGTGGGGTATCGACCAGGAAGAACGGGCCCCTGATCGTCCTCTTCTCACGCAGCGGGTTCACCGACGGACTCGAGCAAGCCGCGCGGGAGAGCGAGCGAATCCGCCTGGTCGGGCTCGAGGAGTTGATCCCAGCGAACTCTCGCTAGACGATTTCGATCTCGCAGTTGTCGCCGACCAGCAGGCGCAGCGTCTTCGGCATGCCGTCGCTGCGGGTCAGCTTGACGTTGCGGCCGAGCAGGCTCGCCTCCATCCGCGTGCCGAGGTCCTCGACCACGGAGTCGGCGAGGACGATCGAGTGCTCGACCTCGGAGCGGCGCACGTGGACGCCGCTGCCGATCGAGGTGTAGGGGCCGATGTAGGCGTCCTCGACGCAGGCGCCGGCGCCGATCACGGCCGGGCCGCGGACGACCGAGCGGGTCAGGGTGGCGCCCGGCTCGAGCACGACGCGGCCCTCGACCCGCGAGCCCTCGTCGATCTCGCCCTCCAGCTTCGTCTCCAGCTCCTCGAGGACGAGGCGGTTGGCCTCGAGCATGTCGGCGAGCTGGCCGGTGTCCTTCCACCAGCCGCGCACGACCTCGGACTGGACCTTGTGGCCGTCGTCGATCAGCGCCTGGATCGCCTCGGTGATCTCCAGCTCGCCGCGCCAGGAGGGCTCGAGGCCGCGGGCGGCCTCGAAGATCGCCGGCGTGAAGAGGTAGACGCCGACCAGGGCCAGGTTCGAGGGCGGGTCTTTGGGCTTCTCGATCAGCCGCACGATGTGGTCCCCGTCGAGCTCGGCAACCCCGTAGGACTGCGGGTCGTCGACCGGGGTGAGCAGGATCAGCGCGTGCGGCTCGTCGGCGCGGAAGGTGGCGACGAGGCCGCGCAGGCCGTCGCGCAGGAGGTTGTCGCCGAGGTACATGACGAAGGGCGAGCCGCCGATGAACTCCTCCGCGGTCAGCACCGCGTGGGCGAGGCCGGCGGGCTTGTCCTGGACGATGTAGGTGATCCTGGTGCCGAAGGCCGAGCCGTCGCCGGCGGCCTCGCGGATCTCCCCGCCGGTCTCGGGCGCGATGATGATCCCGATCTCCTCGACCCCGGCGTCGACCAGCGCCTCGATCCCGTAGAAGAGCACGGGCTTGTTGGCAACCGGCACGAGCTGCTTCGCCGAGGTGTGGGTGATGGGGCGCAGCCTGGTGCCGGCGCCACCGGAGAGGATGAGTCCCTTCAGAGGCTCCATGCGAGGCTGCAACCCTACTTATTGCCAGGAAGAGCCGTGCGACCCGCCGCCTACATCCCCAACTACAACGGATCCGAGCGCATCGGCCGCGCCCTGACCAGCCTGCGCGAGCAGAGCCGGCCGCTCGACGTCGTCGTCGTCGACAACGGCTCCAGCGACGGCTCGCTCGAGCTGCTGCGCGAGCAGTTCCCCGAGGTGGCGGTGCTGGCGCTGGAGCGCAACCTCGGCTTCGGCCCGGCGCTGAATCGGGCCGTCGCCGAGCACCGCGCCGACCCGCTGATCCTGCTCAACGACGACGCCGTCGCCGGCCCACGCTTCGTCGAGGCGCTGCTCGACGCCGCCGCCGAGGGGGTCCAGTCGGTCGCCGGGGTGATGGTCCAGGAACGCGACCCGAGCCTGATCGACTCCGCCGGGGTCGTCGCCGACCGCACCCTGATGGGCTTCGACCACCTGCACGGCGAGCCGCTCGCCACGGCGGCGACGGCGCCCGATCCGCTCGGCCCGACCGGCGGCGCCGCCCTCTACGACCGCGCCGCCTTCGAGGCCGTCGGCGGCTTCGACGAGCGCATCTTCCTCTACTACGAGGACCTCGACCTGGCGCTGCGGATCGCCGCCCGTGGCGGCCGCTGCCGGCTCGCCACCGGGGCGACCGCGGTCCACGCCTACTCGGCCAGCCTCGGCGCCGGCAGCGGCCGCAAGTTCGCCCACACCGGCTGGAGCCGCGGCTACATGCTGCGCCGCTACGGGGTGATGTCGCACCCGCGCCTGGCGCTGCGGGCGCTGGCCTGCGAGGGCGCCCTCTGCGCCGGCCAGCTGCTGCTGGACCGCACCGCGCAGGGAATCGGCGGTCGCCTGCGCGGCTGGCGCGACGGCGGCGGGCTGCCCGGTCACGAGCTCGACGGCGCGCCGCTGCTCGACCTCAGCGCCCGTGAGGCGTTGGCGCTGCGGCGGCGACGGCGGGGCTGAGCGAAGTTGTGCACTTAACCACCCCATGGTGGGGTTAAGTGCTCAATCATGACCAGCATCGACGCCGAGCCAGCGGCGGGCGCGGGCCGGGTCGCCCTCGCGGCGCAGGCGGCGGCGCTCGCGCAGCAGCCGCGGCAGCCAGCGCAGGGCGGCGAGCTTGCCGGCCAGGGTCGCCCGCAGCCGTCGTTGCTGTGCGGCACGCGCCAGCGCTCCCGCCTCGACGGCGGCGATCCGCGGCAGCGCCCGCGCCGGCATGAACTTGACCTGGGTGGCGAGCCGGTTGCGCGCCACCAGCCGCGCGTTCTCCGCCCCCGGCCGCTCGAAGCCCGCCTGCCAGGAGGCATTGCCGACGTGCCAGACGACCGCCTCGGGGACGTAGGCGAAGCCCCAGCCGGCGATCCGCGCCCGCAGGTTGAGGTCGACGTCCTCGTAGAAGGCGAAGTAGCTCTCGTCGTAGCCGCCGAGCTCGGCGAACAGCTCGCGCCGCAGCAGGCAGGCGGCGCCGCAGACGCCGAAGATCTCCCGCGGCCGCAGGAAGGCGGCGGACTGCTCCTCCCCCGCCCCGACCTCGAGCGCGCGCCCGTCGGCGGTCAGGGCCTGGCCGGCGCTATAGAGGCGCGCGCTGGCGACGTCCCGCGGCGCCCCCTCCCCCTCAAGCTGGAGGATCCGCGGCTGCACGCCGCCCAGCGAGTCATCAGCCTCGAGCTCGTCGCGCAGCTGGCGGAGGCAGCCCCGCTCCAGCACCGTGTCGGCGTTGAGAACCAGGACCGAGCTCGGCGCCACCCGGCCGGCGCCGAGGTTGACCGCCGCCGCAAAGCCGATGTTGCGCGGCAGCGAGACGTGCGGCACCCCCTCCCGCTCGAGGTAGGCGAGAGTGCCGTCGCTCGACCCGTTGTCGACCACGAGCAGCTCGACCTCCACCCCCTGATCGACGAGCGAGTCCAGGCAGCGGGGCAGCAGGCCCAGCGAATTCCAGCTCGGGATCACCACGGCGACGGATCGAGAGGCGCTCACGCGGCCGAAGCCTGACAGCTGCGGTAGCCCCTATCGTGCCCGCCGATGCAGGGGCGCCCGGCGAACGCGATCAAACGGCTCCGCGGCCGGCTCGACGAGTCGCTGTTCCTGGCTGCGCCCGGCGGCGAGACGACGCTCTCCTGGGGAGAACGGCTGCTGGTCGTCATCGCCCTGTTGGCATTGGCGACGATCCTTCAGGTCCTTCGCATCGGGCCCTCGACCGGGCTCGAATCGCTCTGGGCGGAGGACGGCCAGATCTTCTTCCAGCAGGCGCTGATGCTGGGTTTTTGGGACACCGTCTTCTCCCCCTACGCGGGTTACCTGGTGCTGGTGCCGCGCCTGATCGGCGAGGCCGGCAACCTGGTGCCACTGCGCGATGCCGCCGCCGCGATGGCGATCGCCTCCGGGCTCGTCATCGCTCTCTGCGGGCTGGCGGTCTGGCACGCGAGCGCCGCCCACATCCGCAACCCCTACCTGCGCGGCACCCTGGTCGCGCTCACCGTCCTCGCCCCGGTGGCGGGGCTGGAGAGCGTCGTCTCCGGCGCCTACGTGCTCTGGTACATGCTCTTCGCCTCGTTCTGGCTGCTGCTCTGGCGGCCGGCGACGACCCGGGGGGCGGCGCTCGGGGGGCTGTTCCTGCTTGCCACCGGTCTCAGCACTCCCGGGCTCTGGTTCTTCGCCCCGCTGGCGGCGCTGCGCGCGCTCGCCGTCCGCGACCGCCGCGACCTGTTGATCCTCGGCTCCTACGCGGTCGGGGCGGCGATTCAGGTGCCGGTGCTGGCCTCCAACAGCGAGGCGGCCGCGGACCCGGTCTGGACCAGCGACATCTGGACCGCCTACGTGCAGCGGGTGGTCGACGGCGCCGTCTTCGGCGAAGACCTCGGCGGCGCGGCCTGGGCCGAGCTCGGCTGGCCGTTCCTCGTCGTCCTGCTTGCCTGCCTCGGTGTAGGCCTCGTCCTCTCCTGGCGCCGTTCCTCGACCTCGGCCCGCTGGCTAGCCGCGACCGCGATCGCCACCTCGCTGTTGATGTTCGTCGCCTCCGCCTACCAGCGGGCGGTCGGCACCTCGATGGTCTGGCCGGAGGGAATGCACGGCGGCAACGCCGGGCGCTACGCGATCGTGCCAGCGCTGTTGCTGGTCAGCGCCGCCCTGGCGCTGGTCGATCGCCTGCCGCGGCGCTCGGACCCGGCCTGGCTGCCCCGGGCGGGGATCGCGACCGTGACCGTCCTCCTCGTCGGTCTCGCATCCTCCTTCTACGTCGGCGACCCCACCGCCCGCGGCACGCCCTCCTGGGGCGACTCGCTGAAACGCGCCGGCGCATCCTGCGCCGCCGGGGGTCTGCCCGAGGGCCGGGTCGCGATTTCGCCGCCCGGCTTCGGCGTGATCGTCCCCTGCGACCAACTGCCGTCTCCCGCGGACGCTTCCGGTGCGCGGTAGCGTTCGCCCGTTCATGCGCTCTGGAGAACCGCTCGCGATCCAGGTCGAGGACCTGCACAAGTCGTTCCGGATCCCGATCCAGCGCATCGACTCGCTCAAAGAGCGGGTGGTCAGGCCCTTCGCCGCGCGCGACTACCGCGAGCTCCGTGCTCTCAACGGCATCGGCTTCGAGATCGCCCAAGGGGAGTTCTTCGGCATCGTCGGCCGCAACGGCTCCGGCAAGAGCACGTTGCTGAAGCTACTGGCCAGCATCTACCGGCCCGACTCCGGGACGATCCGGATGGCCGGCCGGATGGCTCCCTTCATCGAGCTCGGCGTCGGCTTCAACCACGACCTCACCGCGCGCGAAAACGTCGTCCTCAACGGGGTGATGATGGGGCTGACGCCAAAGGAGATGCGGCGCCGGCTCGACGCGATCATCGCGTTCGCCGAACTCGAGGAATTCGCCGACCTGAAGCTGAAGAACTACTCCTCGGGGATGCTGGTCCGGCTCGCCTTCTCGGTGATGATGGAGGCCGACGCCGACGTGATGCTGATCGACGAGGTGCTGGCGGTCGGCGACGCCGCCTTCCAGCAGAAATGCGCCGACGCCTTCCACGAGATGAAAGCGAAGGGCAAGACGATCGTCCTGGTCACGCACGAGATGTCGACGGTCGAGGCCTACTGCCACCGGGGGATGCTGATCAACGCGGGCGAGATCCAGCAGATCGGCAACCCGGCCGAGACCGGCCGCGAGTACCTGAAGCTGAACTTCGAAGGGGGGGGCGAGCAGGAGGAGCTGGGCGAGGCGAAAGAAGGCGGCGCCCGCGTCCTCGACTGCTGGATCGACGGCGAGAACGGCGAGCGGACGACGACGATCGAGCACGGCGCGCCGATCCGCCTCCACGCCGAGCTGGAAGTCCTACGCCCCGCCTCGGGACTCGACGTCAGCCTCGTGATCGCCAACGCCGAGGGGATCGTCCTCTTCGAGTACGGGCTGCAGGTCCAGACCGCCGACGGGAGCGGCAGCCTCGCCGCCGGCGAGCGGGTGCGGGTCGACTCGGTCCTGCAGAACCCGCTGGCGCCGGGCCGCCACCACATCCACTGCGGGATCCAGAGCGCCCGCGCCGGCAACGTCTCCGCCTACCTCGAAAACGTGCTCGAGTTTGTCGTCTTTGGTGGTCCGCAGGTGCGGGGGCTGGTCTCGATCGACCACGAGATCGAGGCCTCGGTCGAGCCCGGAGAGACGCGATGAACGAGACCGCCGGCGCGACAGCCGAGCTGCGCGAGGTGCGCGGCCCGTCCGCCCTCGGCGGCGGTCCGCGCCGCTTCTTCGACCTGCTTTGGCTGATGTCGGTGACCGAGTTCAAACGCGTCTACTTCGGCACCGTGCTCGGCTACCTCTGGTCGCTGATCCGGCCACTGATGCTGTTCGGGGTGCTGCTCTTCGTCTTCACCAAGGTCTTCAAAATCGGCAGCGAACAGGTCGAGCACTACCCGGTGCTGCTGCTGCTCGGCATTGTCCTCTTCACCTTCTTCCAGGAAGCGACGACCAACTCCGTCACCTCGGTGATGGCGCAGGAGGGAGTGGTCCGCAAGACCCAGTTCCCGCGCCTGGTGATCCCCCTCGCCACCGTGCTCACCGCCGCCTTCAACCTCGGCCTCAACCTGGTCGTCGTCTTCGCCTTCGTCTTCGCCTTCGGCGTCGACCCGACCTGGACCTGGCTGCTCTTCCCGCTCGCGGTGGCGGTCCTCTTCGTCTTCACCGCGGCGCTGAGCATGGCGCTCTCGGTGCTCTACGTGCGCTTTCGCGACGTCGCGATCATCTGGCTGGTCGGCGCTCAGGTGCTGTTCTACGCGACGCCGATCCTCTACCCGATCACCGCCTTCGACAACGAGACCTACGAACACATCCTCATGGTCAACCCGCTAGCGGTCATCTTTGAGCAGGTCCGGGTCTGGATCCTCGCCGAACCCGACGCCCCCAGCGCGGTCGAGGCCGCGGGCGGCGTCGTCGGACTGCTGCCCGCGATCGCCATTTTCCTCGGCACCTGCCTGTTCAGCGTCTGGATCTTCAACCGCGACGCCCCCCGCATCGCCGAGGAACTCTAGGCCGGGTTCGCTGGCCCTCAGGGCCAGCGCCGTGAACCCAGCGAGACTGGCGATCGCGACGAGGATCGCCAGCAACGAGTAGCTGGTTTCGGGCAGCGGGCTCAGCATGGGCACATAGATCGCCAGCATCAGCGCGGCGCTGAACGCCACCCAATAGATCGCGAAGCGGGGCAGGACCGCGCGCAGGCCGGCGACGGCGCCGACGAAGCCGAGGATCGGCAGCAGAAAGGTGCCGGCGTGAATCACCGTGCGGGCGGCGAGGTTGCCGAACATCAGCAGCCCCCAGGTCACGGCCCCGACGAGGAGCACGGCGAAGCAAGTGAGGGCGAAGCTCCACTCCTGCGGTCGCTGCCGGCCGCGGCGCCAGGCCAACGCCATCGCGATCGGCCCGAGCAGGAGCAGGCCCAGCGAGGGCAGCAGGTCGAAGAAGAGGACGTTGCGAACTTCGTACAACGCGGTCTCCCAGTCGGGCGCGTTCCAGGCCCGCTCCAGCGTTTCCACCATCGGCCCGCCCCCGACCATGGTCACGAAGTTCTGGCCCTTGTAGTGGAGGGCGCCCCCGAAGCCGGCTTCGCGGTAGGAATCGACGGTCGCCTCTAGCACGCCGCGTTTGTCCTCGTACTCGGGGACGCCCGCCAGCATGTACTTGACCAGGCGGTCGCCCGGCGGGTCGACGTATTTCTGGTAGGCCGACCAGGGCGCCATGAAGAGCAGCCCGACCAGGACACCCACGCCCAGCCAGCGCCAGCTGGGGAGGCCACGATAGGCGGCGAAGAGGGCCAGCGGGACGATCCCGAAGAGGCTGGAGCCGTGCCCCATCATCGCCGCGCCGCAGAGTGCCGCCAGCAGCGCCGCCATCCAGAGGCTGCGCCGTGCCTGCGACCACAGCGGCGTCAGCACGATCGCCGCCGCCCCCAGCAGCATCGCCGCCGGCAGCATCTTCGGCCAGACGAAGAAGCCGTTGAGGAAGACCAGGTCGCTGACCAGGACCGTGGCGATCGCCAGGCCTCGGGTAGTGCGGCCGAGCCGGGCGGCCAGCAGCAGCGCCCAGAGTCCGACGATCCAGAGCTGCTGCAAGACGGTTCCGATCACCTGGTAGTGCAGCGCGGTGGAGTCCCAGCCGAACTGGCGCTGGCCGAGCACGTAACCGACCTGCAACGGCGGCCGGTCGCTGGAGAGCCATTCGCCGAAGGGGACCACGGGCGTGCGGTGGCCATTCACGAAGAACCATTCGGCGAAGAAGGCCGGGATCACGTTGTCGGAGGGCAGCTGGGGCAGCGTCCGGGTGGCGGCGGTGCCGAGCGGGTTGTCGGTGCCGCCGTGGAGGAAGCCGAAGAAGAGGATGAAGGCGGTGCCGAGGAACCAGAGCGCCAACGGCGTCGCCAGTTGGCGCAGCAGCCGCGGCTCGAGCCGGCGTTCGTAGAGGACCCAGGCGATCGCCAGCGCCGAGCCAAAAACGAGCAGGAATGAGAGCGATTTGCCGAGCAGGGGGCTCGCAAAGAAGGTCCAGAAGGTCAGCAGCGCCAGCGACCCGCTTGCGGCCAGGCCGATTGCCAGCAGCACCGGCACGTTCCTCATCCCCAGCCTGGCCGCGAGCAGGACCGCCGCGACCACCGGCAAAGCGGTCAAGGCGAAGTGCTCAGCGAGCAACCAAAGCAGTTGTCCCCCGGCCATCGGCGACAGGTTTGCAGATGCGCTGGACCGCCCGTCGCAGCACGATTGAGCCTTGCAGCAGGTGGGTAGACTCGCCGCCGATGGCCGACCAGACCACGCTCGAGGCGGAGCTCGCCGAGCGCGACGAGGAGATCCAGCGGCTGCGCGGCCTGCTGACGACCAGGGACGCCGAACTGGGCACGGCCCTGGGCCGGCTGGCGGCGCTGGAAGCGCATCTGCAGCAGTTGCTCGGGATCGCCGCCCGCCTGCAGCGCCTGCCCGGAGCCGCTCGCTTCGTCAAAGCCGGTCTTCGCAGGCTGCAGAGCCGGCGGGGGCGGGCGGGTGGCTGAGCCACGCTTCTCGGTCATAACGCCGGTCTACGACACCCCGGCCGACGTGCTGGGGGCGATGTTGGACTCGGTCCGCGCCCAGACCTTCGGCGACTGGGAGCTGTGCCTGCTCGACGATTGCTCGCCCGGTCCGCACGTGATCGAGATGCTGGAGCGGACCGCGACCGAGGATCCCCGGATCAGGGTCGAACGCCGGCAAACCAACGGCGGCATCGTCGCCGCCTCCAATGACGCCCTGGCGATGGCCCGCGGCGAGTTCCTCGCCCTGCTCGACCACGACGACGAGCTCCATCCCGACGCTCTCGCCCACGTCCACGAGGCACTGCTCGCCAACCCCGAAGGCGACTACGTCTACACCGACGAAGACAAGATCGACCGCGAGGGCCACCACACCGGCCCTTTCTTCAAGCCCGACTGGTCGCCGGAGCGGATGCGAACGCAGATGTACACCTGCCACCTCAGCGTCTTCCGCCGCTCGCTGGTCGAGCAGGTCGGTGGCTTCGACCCCGAGTTCGAGGGCTCCCAGGACTGGGACCTGGTGCTGCGGGCGAGCGAGCGGGCGCGGGCCGTCCTCCACGTTCCCCGCGTGCTCTACCACTGGCGCATGCTGGAGACCTCGGCGGCCGGTGGCGGCGAGGCCGCCAAGCCCTACGCCTTCGAGGCCGGGAAGCGCGCGATCCAGGCGCAGTGCGACCGGCTCGGGATCGAGGCGCGGGCGGAGCGCGATCCCGAGGACGCCGGCGTCTACCACCTGCAACCGGCGCTCGAGCGCGAACCGCTGGTCAGCATCGTCATCCCCACTGCCGGCCGGGTCCGCGAAGTCCGCTACGAGCAGGTGGTCCTGGTCAGCCACTGCGTCCGGAGCATCGTCGCCAGCTCGACCTACCGGAACTACGAGGTCGTCTGCGTCGTCGACACCGGCACCGACCCGGCGGTGCCGGCGGAGCTGCGTGAGATCGCCGGGGAGCGGTTGCGCCTGGTCGACTACGACCGTCCCTTCAGCTTCTCCGCCAAGATCAACGCCGGTGCCGCGGCCAGCCAGGGCGAGCACCTGCTGCTGCTCAACGACGACATCGAGGTGGCGACCCCAGACTGGATCGAGCGCATGGTCTTGTACTCGCAGATCCCCGAGGTAGGCGCGGTCGGCGGTCGGCTGGTGCTCGAGGACGGCCGGCTCCAGCACGTCGGCGTGCGCTTCGTCGACGGCCTCCCCGGCCACCCCTACCATGGCTTCGCCGGCGACTTCGCCGGCTATGCCAACAGCGTCCGCGTCGCCCAGAACTGCCTCGCCGTCACCGGCGCCTGCCTGATGACGCGCCGCCAGCTCTTCGAGGAGGCAGGCGGTCTCGCCGACGAGTTCCCGGTCAACTACAACGACATCGACTACTGCCTGAAGCTGCGCAGCAACGGGAAGCGGACCGTCTACGACCCGGATCTGATCATGCTCCACTTCGAGTCTTCGAGCCGCTCCTCCGAGGTCGAGGAATGGGAGAAAGAACTATTCAGGGAAAGATGGCTACCGTTCACCGCCGTCGACCCCTACTCGAATCCGAACCTGCGCCTCGAGATGCCGCGCCTCAGCTCACCCTTCCGCTGGGCGATCCGTCGGCGGCCTCGACTGCGGCGCCGGCAGCCGAAAGGACAACTGGCCTAAGTGAACTATGAGCGCCTCTACAGCTACCGCTTCCGCGACATCGACCAGGACGGCCGGATCGCCGTCTGGAAAGAGATCGGGCCCCATGTGCACAGGCTGATGGGGCGGCCGCAGAAGGTCCTCGACCCGGCGGCTGGGCGGGGCGAGTTCATCGGCGCGGTGTCGGCGAAGGAGACCTGGGCGGTCGACGCGGTCAGCTACGAGGAGGCGGCTCACAAGCCGGACACCAAGGTCATCACCGCGATGATCATGGATGCGGAGCTGCCCGCGAACCACTTCGACGGCGTCTTCGTCTCCAACTTCCTCGAGCACCTCTACGACCAGGAGGCGATCGCGGCCTTCCTCGAAAAGATGCACGGGACGATGGAGCAGGGCGGGCGGATCGCGATCATGGGCCCGAACTACCGCTACTGCTCGGACGAGTACTGGGACTGCGCCGATCATTACGTGGCTCTGACCCACGTGGCAATCGAAGAGCACCTATACGCCGCCGGTTTCGAGCTCGAGCGGGTGATCCCCCGCTACCTGCCCTACTCGTTCCGCGGCATCCTCCCCCCCTCGCCGCAGCTGACCCGGATGTACCTGAAGACGCCGGCAGCCTGGAGGGTCCTCGGCAAGCAGTTCCTGGTTATCGGCCGGGCCTAACCGACCGGGCGAGCAGGGATGCCCATCACCGTGGTCCCGGCCTCGACATCCCTGGTGACCACGGCGCCGGAGCCGACCACGGCCCCCGCCCCAACGACGACGCCGGGCAGCAACGAGGCGCCGCCGCCAATCATCGCCCCGTCCTCGACCGTTGGGCCGCGAACCGTGTCCTCGACGTAGCCCTCCCTACCGAAAGAGTTGTCGTTGGTCGAGGAGACCATCGCCGCGATGAAGACGTCGTCGCCGACGGTCATCCCACCGGTCAGATGCGTCTTGTCCATCACCCGGGTGCCGTCGCCGATCCTCACCTCGCGGTCGAGGGTGACGCCGCGGCCGATCACGTTGCCGGAGCCGATCCGGCTCAGCTCCCTGATCGAGGCCCCGTCGCCGACCAGGTTGTCCGCGCCGAGCTCGACGTCGTAGTAGACGACCGCGTGAGGACCGAGCACGCAACCCGATCCGATCTCCGTCTCGGCGCGAAAGGACGGCGCCCGCGCGATCGCTCCGGCAGCGCGCGGGGCGCGGCCGAGGTAGGTCCCCGGCAGGACCTCGACCTCACCGACCAGTTTGACGCCGGCGTTGACCACGACGTGGGGGTGGATCTTGACCCCGTCGCCAATCTCAGAGCCGGGCCTCACCACCGCGAACTCGGCGATCGAGACACCGCTGCCGATCGAGTCGGTTTCGACGACGGAGGTGGGATGGATGGATGGCACGGGCGCTGTTACCGAGCGTGACTCGGCGCCGGCGATCGTACCTCGGACCCCGCGACCGCGGAAGCGAGTTAGGGTCTGCGCGCCTTGAGCGTCGACGACTGCAAGCTTCTCGAGCTGCCGGTTGTGCAGAACCCGCAGGGGAACCTCACCTTCATCGAGGGCTCCAAACACGTCCCGTTCGAGATCGCCCGCGTCTACTACCTCTACGACGTGCCCGGCGGCGCGGTCCGCGGCGGTCACGCTCACCGCGAGCTGGAGCAGCTGATCGTCGCCACCTCAGGCAGTCTCGAAATCGCCCTCGACGACGGACACAAGCGCAAAGGGGTTCGCCTCAACCGCTCCTACGTCGGTCTCTACCTGCCGCCGATGACCTGGCGCGAGCTGGTCGACTTCTCCTCCGGCTCCGTCTGCATGGTCCTTGCCTCCGACCACTACGACGAGTCCGACTACATCCGTGACTACGACGAGTTCCAGACCATCGCCGCGACCCGCTCGCACTGATTCGGGTCCATCTGCGGGTACATCGGCAAGCTCAGCGCCGACTCGGCCAAGCTCTCGGCGACCGGAAAGCTGCCGCGCCGCCAACCGGCCTCGCGGTAGGGCGGCGAGAATGCGGCAGTAGCGGGTAGTGGACGAGCGCCGTCACGCCCTGCTCGCCGAGCCGGGCGGCGCAGGCGTCGCGGTCGGCGAGGTTGACCACGAAGAGGTGCCAGACCGGGTCGGCCCAAGCGGCGGTGCCGGCGACCCCGACTCCCTCGGCCGCGGCGAGCGCCCGTCGGTAGCGCTGCGCCAATCCCGCTCGTGCCTCGTTCCACACGTCCAACCGCGGCAGCCTCGCCCGCAGCACCGCCGCCTGGATCTCGGCCAGCCGCGAGTTGGCCCCATCCCTCTCAATCTCGTAGCGGTTCCTCATGCCGTAGTTCCGGAGCAGGCGCAGCTGTGCCGCCAGCTCGTCGTCGTCCGTGGTCACCGCGCCACCGTCGCCGAAGGCCCCGAGGTTCTTCGAAGGGTAGAAAGAGAAGGCGCCGGCGTCGCCGAGGCTCCCCGTGCGCCGACGCCGGTGGCGGGCGCCGTGAGCCTGTGCCGCGTCCTCGATAACGGTCAGGCCCCGGTCCCGCGCGAGCTCCCCGATCGCGTCCATATCGGCAGGCTCGCCCCGCAGATGGACCGGCACGATCGCCGCGGTGCGCACGGTGACAGCGGCGGCCGCCGCAGCTGGGTCGATGTTGTAGGTCGTGGCGTCGACATCGGCACCAACCGGGCGAGCGCCGGTGCGCGAGACCGCGAACCAGGTCGCGATCCAGGTGTAGGCGGGGACGATCACCTCGTCCCCGGGGCCGACACCGGCCGCGCGCAGCGCCAGCTCGATCGCGCTCAGCCCGCTGCCCACGCCGACGCAGTGCCTCGTGCCGCAGTACTCGGCGAACTCTCGCTCGAACGCCTCCAGCTCCGGCCCAAGCAGGTACCAGCCAGATTCGGCCACCCGCGCCACCGCGCTTCCCAACTCCTCGCGCAGCTCCTCGTGAGCCGCGGCGAGATCGACGAAGGGAACGGCCTCTGCCACGTGCTAGCGACCTCGACGCCTACTCGACGCTGGGAACGCCATGCTCGTGCCAGTCGGAGTGGGCCTGGTACCTGCTCTCGTACTTGTCGGCGACGAAGTCCTCGACCATCCCAAACCTCACCCCCGCGGTCAGCATCCGTCGGCACAGCGACCAGTCGTTGGGTTCGGAATAGAGATGGTCGACCGGCTCCATTTCGAAGAACCTGAGGCCGGCGTGGTACAAGCTGGCCTGGAGGACGTACTCCCCCCTGATCGGTGGGAAGGAGCCGATCTCGAGCTTCTCCCCGTTCGGGTAGTGCACCTCGTAGCGGCCATAGCAGTGCTCGTACCGCTGCTCCTGAGCCGCCCGCAGCAACGTCTCCGTGTGGTTGGGCCGCACCGCGTCGTCGTCGCCGAGCGCCGCGATCCAGCGCCCCCTGGCGAGGGCGAGGCCGTCGTTGAAGGGAGGCGTCCCGATCATGTACCAGCGCACCGTCTCGTCCTCGGGGTAGGGACCGCGGACCGAGCGGTTATGGAATCGGATGCGCGGATCGTCGAACTCGGCGATCACCCGCTCGATCTCCTCCGGCGAGCAGTCGCCGGCGACGACCACCTCGAGGTTGGAGTAGGTCTGGCCGAGGATCGAGGGGATCGAGACGTCGCGCAGACTCTCGAACCGCGTGTAGGTCGGGATCACGAAGGAGACCAGCGGTTCGGGTTCGGCGTAGGCGAGCTCGTACTCCTCGCTGGCGCGCAGCGCGTAGAGGCGACTCCTTTGCAGCGGGTCCTGCTCGTAGATGTGGTGCAGCACCTGCCGCGCGTTCGTCAGCTCGTCGCGGAGCGTGTCTAGTGCGGCCAGCTGAGCACGCGCCAGGTTGATGTCGTGGTTTGCGGCCTCAACCGAGCCCTGGAGGACGACGAGCTTGCCGTTCAGCTCCCCCAGCCCCTGGCCCAACTCCCCCATGTACGGCGCTGCGAGCCGATTCGTCAGCCGCCGCGCGAGACCGCGTATTGGACGTGGCATGCGGGCGAAATCTTAGAGCTTGGGGAGTACGGCAATCGTTATCCTGCGCCCGGTGTCGAACGCCCCCACCTCCAAGGGCCGTGCGACCGGAGGCAGGCAGGGCTCGCGAATCCTCGTCATCGGCTGCGGCTTCATCGGTTCCAACGTCGCCGTCCAGCTTGCGCGAGCCGGCGCGCCGCCGCTCGTGCTCACCCGCCACCGCCCGGCCGAGGACGTCGTCGCCGTCGTCGGCGAGGCCAACCTCCGCCTCGGCGATGCCGCCGACATCGAGACGGTCGCCTCGCTGCTCGACGGGATCGACCATGTCGCCTTCTGCGCCGGCGGGTTGCTGCCTTCGCAGTCCGAGCAGGATCCCGAGCGCGACCGCGAGTTGACCCTGAAGCCGGTGCGGACCACGCTGCAAGCCCTGCGCGAGCGCCCCGGCACGACGCTCACCTATCTCTCCTCGGGAGGCACCGTGTACGGGAATCCGGAGCGGCTCCCGGTCGACGAGAGTGCGCCGGTGGCGCCAGTCTCGGCGTACGGTCGGCTGCACCTGCTCTGCGAGGAAGAGATCGGGGCGGCCCGGGTCGAGCACGGCCTCGACACCCGCATCCTGCGCTGCTCGACCGTCTACGGCGAGCACCAGCGGCCGGGGCGTGGCCAAGGCGCGATCGTCACCTTCCTCGATCGAATCGCCCGCGGCGAGCCGATCGAGCTGTTCGGCGACGGCTCGACGATCCGCGACTACGTCTACGTCGCCGACATCGCCGGCGCGATCGTCGCCCTGATGGAGAAGCGGGACACGCCCCCGCTGCTCAACGTCGGCAGCGGCGAGGGGACCTCGCTGGTCGAAGTGATGCGCTTGGTCGAAGCGGAGCTCGGCCGGGCAGCAAATGTCATCCAGCATGAGGAGCGGGGCTTCGACGTCCACCAGATTGTCCTCGACACCTCACTCCTGCACAAGACCATCGACCTCGAGCCGACATCGCTGCCGGACGGCATCGCCCGCACCCATGCTTGGTTGACCGCCACGGAGAGAAAGGCCGCATGACGAGCTTTGACGAACGCTTGAACGGCCTGCGTTGGCGGCTGCAGGCGATGCGCCGGCTCTGGAGCGCCGACGCCGAGCCCGACATGACCTTCCTCGGGCCACAGCCCCCGGAGGAGGGGGCGGTCGGCGAGATCGACAACCCACGGATCGGCATGGAGATCGACGAAGAGGCGATGAGGATCGTCGGCTGGGTCGCGTTCACCGGCAGCCCCACCGCCCGGGTCGAGGCTTGGCTCGACGACGAGCCGCTCGGGCGAGCCCGGGTCGGGCTCGCCCGCACCGACGTCGCCGCACACACCGACCTCGCCCTCGCCTCCGTCTCCGGCTTCGAGCTCGACGTCGACCTCAGTGAGGCGGCGCGGCCCTGCGAGGCGGGGGTGCGGGTGGTCGCAACCGCGATCGACGCGCGCCGTTACGAGTTCGACCCGGTGCCGATCTCGCTCGTCGAGCTGGCGGCCCGCAAAGCGACCGACCTTGCACCCCCGCAGCCGATTTCACCCGAGGCACCAAAGGGCAGCGACCTGCGAGTCCTGGTCGCCACCCACCAGCTCAACCTCGGCGGGGCCCAGCTGTACCTGATGGACCTCCTGCGCGGGTTGCTCGAGCGCGGCGGGGTGGAACCGGTCGTGGTCAGCGCGATGGACGGCGCCCTGCGCGAGGACCTGGAAGCGATGGGCATCCCAGTTCACATCACCAGTGTCTCCATGCAAGACGACCTCAGCTCCCATCTCGGCCGCATCGAGGAGCTGGCGGCGTGGGCGCAGCCGCACGAGTTCGACCTCGTCTTCGTCAATACCGCCACCCTGCTCTCGCTGCCGGGCGCCGAGCTCGCCGCCCGGCTCGGTATCCCGGCGATCTGGGCGATCCACGAGAGCTTCGAGCCGGCCGTGCTCTGGGCCGGCATCGATCCCGAGATCAGGGCGCGCGCCGAAGCGCGGCTCTCCGAAGCGGCCTTCGCGGTCTTCGAGGCCGAGGCGACCCAGCGGATCTTCGAGCCGCTCGTCGACCGCTCGCGCTGCCGGATGCTGCCGTACGGGCTCGACTTCGGCCCGATCGACGCGCGGCGGGAGCGCTTCGACGCGGCGGCGGAGCGGCGCAAGGCGGGGCTGCCCGCTAAGGCCAGGGTCGTCGTCTGCATCGGTACCGTCGAGCCGCGCAAGGCACAGATTCCGCTCGCCCAGGCATTCGCCGAGATCGCCTCCCGCCACCCCGACACCTACCTCGCCTTCGTCGGCGGGCGCGATGACGACTACTCGCGGGTCCTGGAGGAATGCATCTCCTCGTCCCCTAACAGCGCCCAGATGCGGCTGATTCCGGTCACCCCGGACGTCGAGCCCTGGTACGGCATGGCTGATCTCTTGGTCTGCGCCTCCGATGTCGAGTCCTTGCCGCGCACCGTGCTCGAGGCGATGGCCTGGGAGACTCCCGTTCTCGCTACCGAGGTCTTCGGCCTGCCGGAGCTGATAGACCAGGGAGAGACCGGCTGGCTCTGCGAGCCACGCGACGTTCCCAGCCTGACCGACTCCCTCGACAGGGTCTTGAGCCAACCGCCCGAGCTGCATGACAGGATCGCCACCGACGCACGCGCTTTGGTCGAACAGCGACACTCACTTTCCAACTACGCGGACGAGATATCGAAGCTTTTGGAAACGGCCGTGAAAGAAGCCCAAAGGAGGACTACGTCCGGATGACCACCGGTACCAAGCCCAACGAGCAAACGCGCTCCAATGCCAACATCGTGGTCGTGATGCCGGCGTACAACGCCGCCGCCACGGTGGCTGAAACCCGAGCCCTGATTCCGCCCGGGCTGGTCTCGAAGGTGATCCTCGTCGACGACTACTCCCGCGACGACACGGTCCCTGTCGCCAAAGAGCTCGGCGTCGAGGTGATCGCCCACCCCCACAACGTCGGCTACGGCGGCAACCAGAAGACCTGTTACATGGCCGCCCTGCGCGAGGGCGCCGACGTCGTCGTGATGCTTCACCCCGATGGTCAATACGACCCCGAGATCCTGCCGGCGATGGTGCAACCCATCCTCGACGGCGAAGCCGAAATGACGCTTGGCTCACGCTTTCTGCAGCCTGGCGGGCCAACCGCCGGCGGGATGCCGAAGTACAAGATCGTCGCCAACCGCTTCCTGACCACGGTCGAGAACTACATCCTCGGCACCCATTACTCCGAGCTGCACACCGGCTATCGCGCCTACAGCCGCAAGTTCCTCGAAACCGTCCCCTTCCTGCGCAACTCGAACGACTTCGTCTTTGACACCCAGATCATCGCCCAGTCGGTCGCCTTCGACCTGCCGGTCAAGGAGGTCCCGGTCTCGACCAAGTACTTCCCCGAGGCGTCCTCGACCACGCTCAAGCAGAGCGTCGTCTACGGCTGCAAGACGTTGGCCGTGATGCTGCGCTACAGGCTGCACACGAGCGCTAGGCTCAAAGCCGCGATCTTCCTTCCGTGACCCGCCCGTCCTGGCTCGACCCGACCGGGGTCAGGGCGGCGATCGTCCTGGCGATCGCCGCCGCGATCGCCAACGGCATCTGGCTGCTGCTCGACCACTCGATGCCATCCTGGGACCAGGCGTATTACCTGACGACGACCCTGAGCTACCAGGACGCGCTCGACAGCGGTGGGCCGATCGAGCTGCTGCGCGCGATCAAGAACACCGACCCCTCGCATGGCCCGCTCTTCACCGTCCTGATGCTGCCGTTTATCTACATCTTCGGCCCGGAGCAGAGCAGCGGCCTCGTGCTCAACCTGCTGATCGCGCCG
This sequence comes from uncultured Solirubrobacterales bacterium, assembly GCA_963775475.1. Lineage (GTDB taxonomy): Bacteria > Actinomycetota > Thermoleophilia > Solirubrobacterales > 70-9 > VAYN01. The sequence goes on from CAVZIP010000001.1 coordinate 346,359, forward strand.
GTCCTCTACTTCGCCGCCGGCGAGATCGCCTGGATCGTCTTCCGCAACTGGGCGGCCCGCCTGCTGACGATCGTGCTGGTGGCGGCGATGCCGCTGATGGTCGGCCTCTTCCACAACCTCCTCCAGGACTTCCTGCTGGTCACGCTGACCACGCTCTCGCTCCTGCTGTTACTTAGGAGCGAAGGGTTCCGGCGCCGCGGGATGACGATCGCGATGGCGGCGGCGATGGGCTTCGGCACCTTGACCAAGGTCACCTTCCCGCTGTTCGTGATCGGCCCCCTGCTCGTCGTCGCGATCCGGGTCGCGGCGGACTGGGTCGCAGCCCGGCGCCAGGGGCCAGACGCCGACCCCGCGTTCGACCTGCGCCAGGTCGCGATCAACCTCGGCGGGGCTGCGCTCGCCTTCCTCGTGATCGCCTTCGCCTGGTACGGGCCGAACTTCGACGCGACGGTGGATTACGTGCGCTCGACCACCGGTGGCCCGCTCGCCGAAGGCGCCGGGCCGAGTAACCCCTTCACCTTCGACGCGATGGCTTCCTTCACCACCGGGGTGATCAATTTCAACCTCTCCTGGGTGATCTTGCTCCCGGGCCTGATCGCCGTCGCCCTCTGCTGGGAACGCCTCAGGGCGCTCTTCCAGCAGCCCCGCGACTGGGACCGGCTGACCAAGCTCGCCTTCTTACTCGCCTGGGCGGTGATCCCGTTCCTCTCCGTGATCACCGCGAAGAACCAGGACGTGCGCCTCATGGCGCCCGCCTTTCCGGCCGTCGCGATCCTCGTCGCCGGGGCGATCTGCGCGGTGCGCTGGCGTCGCGCCCGCCTCGTCCTGGCGGGAATCACGGTCGTCGTCCTTGGCTACCAGACCCTCACCCACATCACCGATGTCACGCCCGGCTTCATCCCGGATCAGATCAAGGTCGAGATCGGCGACCAGGCGGCGCTGGTCCAGCTCAATAGCGAATCAATCGGCTACGAGCAGCTGCCGGGAGATGACTACGGGACCCCGGTGATCGAGTACGTCGAGCAGGTTGCCGGCGCCTCCCCGGGCGGCAACGCGGTGCCGAGAGCGGTCTGCCTGCTGCAGTCGGAAGCGGTGATCAACAGCAACACCTTCCGCTACCTCGCCAGCGCTCGCGAGGATCCCTACGTCTACGTCGACGTTGTCACCGAGCCCGGCCCTGGCCGACAGCGGCAACTCGAAGAGGTGCTCTCGGGCTGCAATTTCGCCCTTTTCGTGAAGCCGCCCCCGGTGCCGCCGTCGGGTCCTGAGAGCCGCCTCACCCTGGTCAACGAGCCCTACGCCCAGCACCACATGACGCCGCGTCTGCTGCGACTCTTCCGCGGACCGAACCGCAGCTTCCCACTCGGCAGCACCAGGCAGTCCGAGGGGGAAGCCGAATACCTCGACGCAACCGGCTCCAACCAGGTGCGGGTGCTGGTACGGACCCCCGGCGAGGGCCCGGTCGGCTAACCGATCGAGGCCGAGTCGCGCCGCGCCGGCTTCCGCACCTGGTAGTCGCCGCGGCTGAGGGCGTTCTCGAGCCAGACGTAGAGGACGATGAAGAGGTAGCGGCTGCCCATCTCTTTCATCGCCAGCTTCGGGACGCCGCTGGTGCGATTGGTCCAGGAGGTCGGGATCACCTCGTAGCTGTGGCCGCGGACGATCGCCTTCAGCGGCATCTCCACGGTCAGGTTGAAGTGCTTGGAGAGCAGCGGGGAGATCGTCTCGATCACCTCGCGCCGGTAGGCCTTGAAGGCGTTGGTGGTGTCGTTGTAGCGGTGGCGGAAGAGGATGCGGATGAACTGGTTCGCGAGCCGGTTGATGGTCAGCTTCAGGCGCGGGTAGTCGTGGACCTGGGCGCCGGGGACGAAGCGGGAGCCGAAGGCGCAGTCCCAGCCGTCTTCGAGGATGCGGTGGTAGCGGACGAGGTCCTCCGGGTCGTCGGAGGCGTCGGCCATGACGATCGCCACGGCGTCGCCCTCGAAGACGTCGAGGCCGGCCCGGATCGCCATCCCGAAGCCGCGCTCGTAGTGGGAGCGGTGGCAGCGCACGCGCGGGTTCTCGGCCCCGATCGCCGCCACCACGGCTTCGGTCGAGTCCTCGCTGTCGTCGTTGACGACGATCACCTCGTAGTCGATCTCCTCGCGCTCCAGCGCCGCGACCACGCCTTCCACCGTCGCCCCGACCGAACCCTCCTCGTTCTGAGCCGGCATCACCACCGAGAGCTTCATGCCGGCGCCGCCGTCCAGCGCTCGAGGTTCTGCTCGTACATCTCCTGGAGGATGTCCTCGACCCCGTAGCGCAGCTCGAAGTCCGGGTAGTCGGCTTCGAACGGGGCGAGGTCGGAGATCCACCAGCGGTGGTCGCCGATCCGCGGCTCCTCGCCCATCTCCCAGCTCAGCTCGCGGCCGGCGACGCGCTCGCAGACGTCGATCGCCTCCAGCATCGAGCAGTTGCTGAACCGCCCGCCGCCGACGTTGTAGACGGCGGCGGCGCGCGGGGCCCTGCGGTAGGCGTCGAAGGCGGCGATCAGGTCGGCGCTGTGGATGTTGTCGCGGACCTGCTTGCCGGCGTAGCCGAAGACGGTGTAGGGGGTGCCGGTGACGGTGCACTTCATCAGGTAGGCGAGGAAGCCGTGCAGCTTGGCGCCGGCGTGCTGGGGGCCGGTCAGGCAGCCGCCGCGGAAGGCGACGGTGGGCATCCCGAAGTAGCGGCCGTACTCCTGCACCAGCAGGTCGGCGGCCGCCTTGGAGACGCCGAACAGCGAGTGGGTCGAGGAGTCGATCGACATCGAGGTGTCGATGCCGCCGAAGTAGGGGTGCGACTCCGGCAGCTCCAGCCGCTTCTCCAGGTCTTCCAGCGGCAGGCGGTTGGGCGTGTCGCCGTAGACCTTGTTGGTCGAGCAGAAGACGAAGGGCGCCTCCGGGCAGTGGGCGCGGGCGGCCTCGAGCAGGTTGAGGGTGCCGTTGGCGTTGACGCCGAAGTCGGTCTGCGGCTCGCTGGCGGCCCAGTCGTGCGAGGGCTGGGCGGCCGTGTGGACGACCAGCTCGATCTGGCCGGCCTGCTCGCGGAAGATCCTCTCGATCGCGTCGTCGTCGCGGATGTCGGCGTTCTCCCAGCGGAACTCGGGATGCTCGGCGACCAGGCGCTCGGTCACGTGCGAGGTCGAGGACTCGGGGCCGAAGAAGCGTGCCCGCATGTCGTTCTCGACGCCGACGACGTCGAAGCCCTCGGCGATGAAGTGCTCGACCGCCTCGGAGCCGATCAGGCCCCCGGCCCCCGTGATGATCGCAACCGGCATTCGCGCCTACTCCCTTCCCCCCGTGGGGACGTCGATGTTGTGCGCCTACCCCCAGCTGCCGGCAAGCGGTTCGGAGTTCGCGAAGGTATCAACAAGGCCCCACGCGCCGAGTTGCCTCGGCGAGGACGTGCGCCGACCACGCTGGCCCGCAGCCCGGGTCAGGCGGCAGCGCTTGCGTCGACCTCGTGAGCAACCGCGAGCGAGTGCTGCATTGCGGCCTGATACTCCTTCGCCTCGGGCGTAGACCCGAGCGAAGTGAGCATCGCTGACTGGGCAACGGCGGAGATTCCCTCAACGCTGTCGAGCGGGAGGATCTTCTCTCCGGTTGCGACGAAGAGCCCCGTAGGGCCGTCGTAGTCGATAAAGGTCTTGTACATCATGGACAACCCATGGTAGTCATTTCGCCCTTTTTATCCACCCGCTCGAGATCTACGGATGATGTCCTCCAGATGCCATGCCAGCGGCTCAGCGCTCGCCTTCCCGTCCCGGCGCATGCCGTGGCCCAGGCACCAATGAAACTCATCGCTCTCGGGAACGGCGATAGCAAGCAGCCCGAGGCGGATAAGCGCAAAGTTGAGAATCGGAAACGCCGTCCGCCCATTGCCATCCCAATACGGGTGGGCGCCAAGGAAACGAGCGTAGGCCCGAGCTGCAGGCCAGATTGCATCGACAACACGATGCGATTCGCCGCGCTCGTCCATCGCATCGCTCTCCTCAAAGGCCGCTCGGAGATCTGCGCTGATCTCACGAAGGCGACGAGGGAGGGAACGGCCGCTGATTCCTCGTTGGCGCCCATGTCTCAGGCGGTCCGGAAACTGACCTAGGACGATCCCATAGCTGACCTCTTGCTCGAACGTCCGCTGTGTCAGGGTCTCCGAACCGAAGACCGGCTCGAATATCGCCAGATGAATTGCGTGGAAGTCGGCAGTGCCGAGCAGGCCCCCGTCCCGGGCTTCCACGGCAGCGATCGCAGTGACGCGCGCGACCTCTGCGGTGATCGCATGCCAAGTCTCCTCCGGGGTGAGATTCGGAGCCCGGTAATAGTGGGACTCCTCGGCATCGGCGAACTCGGCGAACGTGGCCTGCGCCGCAACGAGCGCCCCTTCCGCGATTCCGCGCTCCTCGTCGCTCAGCTCGTCAACCTGGCGAGCGAATCTGTTCGTATCGAGGCTAACCCGCTCCCCCCGTGGGGACGTCGATGTTGAGTGCCTGGGCGATCCGCTGCTCGTCGGCAGCTACCCAATCGTGGATGTCGGCAAGCACCTGCTCGGCGCTGCGCCGCGGGCGCCACTCGTCCAGGCCGAAGATCTTCGTGCAGTCGGAAAGGTATATGGGGACGTCCCCGGCCCGCGTCTGCTCGACCGGCTCGATCGGCACCTCGTTGCCGGTCAGCTCGCGGCATATCGCCGTCGTCTCCAGCAGCGAGAGGCTGCACTCGCGGCCGCCGCCGACGTTGACCGTGCGCCCGTCCCAATCGCCGGGTGCGAGCAGCTGGCGCTCGACCAGGTCGACCAGGTCCTCGACGTGGAGCAGGTCGCGCACCTGCTTGCCCTCGCCGCCGAAGCCGATGTAGCTGAGCGGGTTGCCGAAGTGGTGGGCGAGCATCCAGTGGGTGAAGACGCCCTGGTCGACCTTGCCCATCTGCCAGGGGCCGGCGACGACCCCGCAGCGGTCGATCACCGCGGGCACTTCCAGCCCCGCCCGGTACTCCTCGATCAGCAGCTCGGCGGCGAGCTTGGTGGCGCCGTAGAGCGTGCGGGCGCCCTCGAGCGGGAAGTCCTCGGAAATCCCGGCGGGCGAAACACCTGGGACCGCCTGCTCATCGGCGATCTCGAAGCGGGTCTCGGCCTCCTCCAGCGCCAGCTCGACCTGCGGCGCCACCGGGTAGACGCGGCTGGTCGAGAGGAAGACGACGAAGGCGCCGTCGCGGCGGGCCAGCTCGAGGCAGTTGTAGGCGCCGGTGAGGTTGGTGTGGACGAGGTAGCCGGTGTCGCCGTCGACGCCGCTCATCACCGAGGGCTCGGCCGAGCACTCGATCAGCGCGTCGATCCGCGGCACCCGAGCCAGGTCTTCGGGCTCGCGCACGTCGCCGCGCACGAACTCGACGCCGGCCTTCTGCAGGCGCGGCAGGTTCAGTTCCGAGCCGCGCCGGTAGAGGTTGTCCAGCGCCACGATCTCCCACTCGGGATGCCTCGAGGCGAGCGACACGGCCAGGTTGGAGCCGACGAACCCGGCGCCACCGGTGATCAGGAGACGATTCAAGGCAGGCGACGGTATCGCAGAAGGGGGATGCGCCAGACCGCCTCGGCGACGATCGCGCGGCTCATCTTCGAGCTGCCGACCTCGCGGTCGCGGAAGCTGATCGGGACCTCGACCACCCTGAACCCCTGCCGGATCGTCCGGTAGGCCATCTCGACCTGGAACGCGTACCCCTTCGACCGCACTGCGTCGAGGTCTATCGCCTCCAAGGCCTCGCGCCGGAAGCATTTGAAGCCTGCCGTCGGATCGCGCAAGCTCAGCCCTAACGTCAGCCGCGCGTAGGCGCTGCCGCCGCGACTGATCGCCAACCGCGGCGCACTCCATTCCGCCGCGCTGCCGCCAGGCACGTAGCGAGAGCCGATCACCAGGTCGGCGGACTCGCTGGCCTCGAGCAGGCGCGGCAGCTGAGCCGGGTCGTGCGAGAAGTCGGAGTCCATCTCCAGCACCAACCCGGCGCCGCCCTCGAGGGCGCGGCGGAAGCCGGCGATGTAGGCGGGGCCGAGGCCTTCCTTGCGTGGGCGGTGCAGGACGGAGATGCGCTCGTCAGCCGCCGCGAGCCGGTCGGCGATCTCACCGGTGCCGTCGGGGGAGTTGTCGTCGACGATCAGGATCCGGGCCGAAGCGGGCAGGTTCTCCCGCGCCGCCGCGACGAAGCGCTCGATGTTGCCGGCCTCGTTGTAGGTGGGCAGCACGAGCCAGGCCGGCCCTTTCGCCGCGGACTTGAGCACCCGGCCGATGCTATTGGCTAACTTGGGAGGGGTGATTCGAGCCGCTGCAGGGATAGTCACCGCGGCGCTGATGCTGCTCGGCGCTGGGACCGCACAGGCGCTGACCCTGGAGCGGGTCGGCGATTTCGACCAGCCGACCTACGTCACCTCGGACCCAAGTGACGCGGCTCGGCTCTTCGTCGCCGAGCGCGGGGGGACGATCCAGCTCGTCGAGGGTGGAGACGTCGCCGAGTTCGCCGACCTCAGCTCGCTGGTCGCCTGCGGCACCAGCTGCCAGGGCGAGCGCGGGCTGATGTCGATCGCACTGCACCCGCAGTTCGACTCCAACGGCCGCGTCTTCGTCTTCTACGCGAACGACACGACCGGGACGCTGTACGTCGAGGAATTCGTCGCGCCCGGACCCGATCGCGACACGGTAGACCCAGGCACGCGGAAAGCCCTGAAGGAAATCCCCCACCCCCTGACCAACCACAACGGCGGCCAGCTCCAGTTCGGCCTCGACCAGCAGCTCTACGCCTCCACCGGCGACGGCGGCGGCGAAAACGACCCCGACGACAACGCCCAGGACCCGAGCAGCCCGCTCGGCAAGATCCTCCGGATCGACCCTGACGTCCCCGGCTCGCCGACCTCTTACGAGATCTGGTCCTCCGGCCTGCGCAACCCCTTCCGCTTCTCCTTCGACCGCCTCAGCGGCGACATGGCGATCGGCGACGTCGGCCAGGGTGCCAGCGAGGAGATCGACCTCGCGCCCAGCCCCTTCCCCGGCGTGGTCGGCGGCCAGGGAGCCAACTACGGCTGGGACTGCGAGGAGGGCCTGCTGCCGGGAGGCGGCCCCAGCCCGGCCTGCGCGCTGGCCCCGGCCGACGCTTTCGTCCCGCCGGTCTTCGACTATCCGCACACGCCCGATCCCGACCTCGGCGGCAGCGACCGTTGCTCGGTGATCGGCGGCTACGTCGTCCGCGACCCGGGGCTCGGCCCGCTCTACGGCCGCTACGTCTACACCGACCTCTGCTCCGGCGCCCTGCGCGCCTTGCGGCTTCCGGCCGGCGGCGTCTTCGCCCGCGCCAGCGAGGACTGCTCGCTGCGCCTGCGGGTCGACAACCCGGTCTCCTTCGGCGAGGACGCGAGCGGGCAGCTCTACGTGGTCGAACAGGGCGGCGGTGTCCACCGGCTCGAGGGGTCGCCGCCGGTCGACTGCCCGGTCGTCCCCCCGTCGCCGCCGCCGACGCCGGAAACGAAGCCGCAGCCAAAACCGACCTTCGTCGGGATCACGGCGCAGCGGCGGCGGGTCGAACGCGGCAAGACCGCGGTGATCACCGTCTGGGTCTCGCCCTGCCAGGACCGCAAAGGAGACGTGGTCGGACTGCTCCGCAACGGCAACCGCAACGGCGCCAAGTACCTCAGCCGCGCCTGCACCGCCCACTTCCTGCGCCGGGTCAACCGCGGCACCAGCTTCGTCGCCTTTACCCACTTCGAAGAGAGCTACGAGCCTGGCGAGTCGCGGCGGCTGAGGATTCGCATCGCGCAGCGCGTCCGCCGGCGCTAGCTCCGCACTAGCCTGTGGGCCGATGCCACCCGGCCCCGATCACGAAGTCGCGAACCTGCAGCTGGTGCCCGGCGAGCTCCGCTTCGAGGCGCGGATCGGCGACCGCGCGCAGGAGGTCTGGATGCGCAGCGAGACGCCGGTCCTCCCCACCGCGGAGGCGGCGCTGGCCGCATCGCTGATGCCGGCGATGCGGCACGGCGGCACGCTGACGATGACCGATCCCGTCAGCCCACGAGTCCTGCGCAGCCAGCGCGAGTTCCAGGCGATCCAGGCCGCTTGGTCGCTGGAGTGGACGTTCGGCGAGGAGCCGCTGCGCGAGGTCGAGGTCGTCGCGCCGAGGCGGGCGCCGGAGCCCCCCGCGACACGCGGCCGGGTCGCCGCCTTCTTCAGCGGCGGCGTCGATTCCTGGTCGACCGTCCTCGACAACCCCGAGGTAACCGACCTGATCTTCGTCCGCGGCTTCGACCTCAGCCTCACCGCCACCCATCAAGAGGGTCTGCTCGACGAGGTCGAGGCGCGGCTGCGCGGCACCGCCGAGGAGCTCGGCAAGCCCCTGCACGTGCTCGAGACCAACCTGCGCGAGCTCTCGGACCCGCTGTTGCTCTGGGACTGCTTCTACGGCTGCGCCGCCGTCGCCGTCGCCCATTTCTTCGCGCCGCTGTTCGAGCGGGTCCTGATCGCCGGCGATTCCGATTACGAGGTGCAGCAGAAGTTCGGGGCGAACTGGATGGTCGACCAGCTCTGGAGCAGCGAGCGACTCGAGATCGTCGATGACGGTGGCCGCTTCAGCCGGCTCGAGCGCACCGCGCGGATCGCCAACCACCCACTGGTGCGGCGCACCCTGCGGGTCTGCTGGGAAAACCCCGAGGGTGCCTACAACTGCGGCCGCTGCCGCAAGTGCCTGATGACGATGTCCGCGCTCGAGGCGCTCGGGGCCCGCGGCGCGGTCACCACCTTTCCGCCCGAGCTGGACCTCGAGGCGATCGCGGCGCTCGAGCTGCGCCACCCGGTCCTCATCAACCTCTGGCAGGACGTGCTCGACGCCGCTCGCACCTCCGGGCGGGCCGAGCTCGAGCGGGCCCTCGAGCAGGCGTTGCAGCACAGTAAGCGGATTCTCGGCTTGCCGGCCGACTACCGGCGCCGCCGCCGTCCCGGGCCGCCGGCAACGGTCCGGGTCGCAGTCGTCGTCCCCGCCTGGCGCCAGGCCCGCTACCTGGCGGGGGCGGTCGGCTCCGCGCTCGAGCAGGAGATCGAGTGCGGGGTCGGCGTGGCGGTCGTCAACGACGGCTGTCCCGACCCCGAGACCGACCGCGTCGGCCAGCTGCTGCGCGATGCCAACCCCGACCGCGTCGCCTACCTGCACCAGCCCAATCGCGGCGTCTCGGCCGCCCGCAACGCCGGGATCGAGCTGGCGCTGCGGCGCTGGCCCGAGGTCGAGTCGGTGTTCCCGCTCGACGCCGACAACGAGCTGTCGCCGCACACCCTGGGAGCGCTCCAGGACCAGCTCGACGCGGATCCGGGGGCGGCTTGGGCCTCACCCGCGCTCGAGTTCTTCGGCACCGAGGAGGGCGGCTGGCAGATCCCCGGTCCCTACCTCCCCTACCGGCAGCTGTTCATGAACCAGTGCGACACCGGCAGCCTGATCCGGCGCCAGGTCTTCGACACCGGCATCGGGTATGACGAGACGATCAAGTTCGGCTTCGAGGACTGGGAGTTCTTCCTGCGCGCGTCGCTGGCCGGTTACCGCGGCCGCCAGGCTGGCGCCTGCGGCTTCCGCTACCGGCGGCGGCCCGAATCGATGCTAAGGGGGGCGCAGCAGCGGGCGGAACTGCTCGAAGGCGAAATCCGCGCGCGTCACGCGGCCGCTTTCGAGCCCGAGGCGCTGGTCCGGCGCGAGCACGTCGAAGCGCCGCGCTTCGCCCTCCTCCTCTGCGACCGCGGCGAGGCCCTGCTGACGGCGGCCTGCGACCTCGAGCCGAGGACGCTGTCGGTGACCGACTACGCGCGCTTGATCTCGGCCGCAGCCCGGGACGGTGGGCCGATCCCGGCGCTCACCCTCTTCACCAGCTCGGCGCTGGTCGAGCGCCTGGGCGCCCGCGACCTGGCGGAGGCTCTGTTCCGGCTGCAGGCGGCGATGCGCAGCGAGCAGCTGGCGGGGTTGCGAATCGTCGGTGACAACTCAGCAGGAGCGCTGGCGGCAATCGCGATCCGCGCCAGCGGATTGCGATTGATCGACAGCGGGGCCCTGGTCCGGCCGGAGGCGGTGGTCGAGGTCGAGGCACCCCCCGGGCCGGCTCTCGACCCGCTCCCGGAGGCGGGCGCGCAGGTGGCTCGCCTGATCGGTGCCGCCGTGCGCGAGCCGGACAGGCCGGACCCGCAATCGCACACCTCTTTCTTCGAGTACCTCCACCTGGATCAGCTCCAGACCACCTATCCGTGGAGCAGCGGCGAGCGGACCGCGGCGATCGCGGGGGCATCGTGACTTCAAGTCTCTTCGCCACGCCGGAGACGGGGCGGGCGCTCGGCGAGGCCCGCGCCGCAGTGGTCCTCGTCGGCGGCTACGACGGCTCGGGCAACTACGGCGACATCGCCCTCTTGGAGGCGGCGCTCGAGTTGGTCGAGCGGCTCGCTCCTGGCCTGCTGGCGCTGCCGCTGCTGGAGCGCGGTTTCCGCGAGGACCACCTGGCGCTGGCGGGCGCGGAGGGGTGGGCGACGCACGCCGCCTTCTTCGACCCCGGCGGCAGGATCGAGGACGACCTGGTGCCGCTTGCGGCTCCCGCCGACCTCGCCTTCGGCGCCATCTACCTCTACGGCGGCGGCTACCTCAACGGCTTCTGGGGCGAGCGCAAGCTGACGATGCTCAGCGCCGCCGCGGCGCTGTTCGCGGCCGGCGGCATCGCACGGCCCTGTCGGGTTGCCTCCGGGCTCCAGGTCGAGGCAGCCTGGATCGAGGCCTTGGGCGAGGAGGAGGCCGCCGTCCTGCGCGGTTTCGACTACCTCGGTGTGCGCGACGGCACCTCCGGCGACGCGCTCGCCAAGCTCGGCCTCGCCTCGCCGCCGAGGCCGACCGCGGACGATGCGGTCGCCGTGCTGGGACAGCTGGCCCCAGCCGAAGGTGAGGCAAGAGCCGACGGCGGCCGTCTCCTCGTCAACCTCCACTTCGCCGAGCACGACTGGGTCAGCGATAGCTCTGACGATCTGCTCGGCCTCCACGCCGGACTGGTCGCCGAGCTGGCCCGGCTCACCGGTCGCGCCGCTGTGGCGCAGCCCCTGATCGCCTACATGGACGGACGTGTCGACGAGCGCGCGGCCGCCGAGCGACTGGGCGCCGCCTGCTCGGCGCTCGGAGTCGAGCTCGCCGAACCGCTGGTGCTGCGACCGGCGGAGCTCCCCCAAGCCGCCCCGCGGCTCGCCGCCGCCGACCTCACCGTCAGCTGCTCCTACCACGTCGCCCTCACCTCGCTGATGCTCGGCGTTCCCGCCATCCTCTGCGGCGACAGCCCCTACTACGCCCAGAAGGCAGCTGGGCTGGGCGAGGACTTCGAACTGCCGCCCACTTTCACGGTGACCGCGAGCACCGACCCGGTCGCCGCCGCCGGCGAGATCGCCGCCGCGCTTGACGGAGACGGACTACGCCGGCAGATCGCAGCGGGTGCCGAACGGCTGCGCCGATACCGGACCACGACGGAGGCGGACCTGCTCGGCCGGCTCGCCGGGGGCGCCATCTCCGCCCTCGACCGCCGCGCCGCCGAGCTGACCGGGCGGCTGCGGCAGCGCTCCACCGAACCGGCCGAGCTGCGCAAGCGGCTGGCCGCGCTGCAGAGCGAGCTCGAGGAGCAACGGCGCCACGGCGACGAGTCGCCGCTCGAGGCCGAGCTGCGAGTCCAGGAGGCGGAGGTACACGCAGCCGAGGCGCACGCGGCCCTCGCCAACGCGCTCAACTCCCGCTCCTGGCGCTTGGGGGCGCCGCTGCGCCGCGCCGGCGCACTGCTGCGCCGCCGCTGAGCCCGGCTCATAGGCTGGCAGCCATGGGGGCAGGGCTTCGCCACGAGATCGTCGACGTCGTCCGGGCGCCAGGAGAGCTCTCGTTCGAGGCGCGTGTCGCCGGGGAGACGAAACGACTCTGGCTGCGCAGCCCCACCCGGGTGATCCCTCCCGCCGACCCGGCGCTGGCCGCCTGCCTGATGCCGGCGATGCGCAGGGGCGGCCGCCTCACGCTCGGCGACCGCGTCAGCCCGCGGCTGCTCCGCGGCCAGCGCGAGTATCAGGCGATTCAACGCGCCTGGTCGCTCGCCTGGTCGCTCGGAGAAGAGCCGCTGCGCGAAGTCGATGTGACCGCGCCGCCGCGAGCGGCGGCCGAAGGCGCCCACGGCCGGGTCGCCGCCTTCTTCAGCGGCGGCGTCGATTCCTGGGCGACCGTGCTCGCCAACCCGGATGTCACCGACCTGATCTTCGTCCGCGGCCTCGACCTGATCCCGGGCTGGGAGCGCCATCGCGAGCTCGCCGACGAGATCGAACGGCGGCTGCACGAGGCCGCCGTCGAGCTCGGCCTGCCGCTGCACGTGGTCGACACCAACCTGCGCGAGCTTGCCGACCCGCTGGTCCGCTGGGAGGCCTACAACCCGAGCGCGATGGCCGCGGTCGCGCTCTTCTTCGAGCCACTGTTCGAACGGGTCCTGATCGCCAGCGACACCGACCACGAGACCCAGCCACCGCTGGGGACGGCGCGGATGGTCGACCACCTCTGGAGCACCGAGCGACTCGAGGTCGGCGACGACGGCGGCCGCTTCAACCGCGAGCAGCGCCTGCGGCAGATCGTCGACCACCCGGCCGTCCAGCGCACCCTGCGCGTCTGCTGGGAAAACCCCGAGGGCGCCTACAACTGCGGCCGCTGCCGCAAGTGCCTCCTGACCATGGTCTCGCTGGAGGCGACCGGAAAGCGCGAGCTGGTCGCCACCTTCCCCCCGGAGCTCGACCTCGACCTCTTCGCCGACTTCGAGATCGACCAGCCAATCGCGCTGGTGCTCTGGGAAGACGTGCTGGCGACGGCGCGCGCGAACGGTCGGGGGGATCTCATCGGCGCGGTCGAGCCGATGGTCGTGAACTGCCGCCGGGCCCTCGGGCTGCCACCGACCTACCGCAGCCGCTGCGAGCGGCGCGGCTGATTCCTACGGGCGGGCCCGCCCGCCGGTGATGCCGACGAAGGCGCGCCAGGCCGGCTTCGGGTGGAAGCGGGGGCCTTCGCGGAAGAGGCCGACCGAGTCGCAGAAGGTGCAGGTGTCGGGGAGGTCCTTCCAGGAGAACCAGTAGACCTGCTTGAGGCTGAGCCGGCGCTGGTTTTCCAGCAGGTATCGGTAGGAGTCCTGCAGCTGCCGCACCTGTCCCCTGATCCCCTGCTCGAAGGCGACCTGCCTGAAGTTGTTCTCCGAGCCCCAGCCCATCTCGGTGATGTAGAGCGGCACCCGGTCGCGGTTTTCAAGCATCGTTTCGTGCAGCGCTTCGACCAGTTCCTCGAGCGTTTCAGCGTCGACCGCATATGGGTGCAGCGCGATGCCGTCGAAGCGGCTCTTGATCCCCGGCGAGCGGTAGAGGATGTCGAGGAACCGGTCCGCCGGCATGCCCTTGGGCCCGCCCGCGGTCGGATCGCCGAAGAGCCCGCTGAGGACGACCTTGGCGCCGGGGTCGACGCGTTTGATCGCCGGGCCGGAGATCTGCACCAGCTTCGCGTAGCGCTGCGGCGAGGCCGGGAAGGCGAAGTAGAAGAAGTTGGCCTCGTTCCAGATCTGCCAGGTGCGGATCGGGACCGCCCGCGTGATCGCCGGCTCGTACTGGACCACCCCCGGCGCGTGCTCACGCCAGAAGGTCCCGCCGGGCCCGTAGCGTTCGGCCGCGGCCCGCAGGAAGGCGACCCACGCGTTCCGCGCCTTGCCGTTGTTGACCGGCAACGTCGTGTACTTGCGGGCGATCCATTTCGGCGTGCTGTAGACGAACGGCAGGACCTGGAGCCCGTGGCGGGCGGCGATCTCGACCACGGGGTCGAAGACTTCCCAGTTGTAGCCCCCTTTGGCGGTCGGCTGCACCGCCCCCCAGGTGAGCGGCCAGCGAATGCTCTCGACCCCGCCGGCCTTCATGTATTCGAGGTCCTTGTCGGTCAGGATCGTCTGCGGCCCGATGCCGAAGAACGCCTTCGGGGGGCGCGGCGGCGGCTTCGCGGAGCCGGCCTGGACGCCGGCGAGGAGCGCCCCGGTGAGGCAGGCGAGGAGCAGGATGGCGGGGATGCGTCGTCTCATCGAATCGGGAAAGGTAGCGGTCGCGTCACCCTGCAACACGGCACGGGCGCACATGTAGCGATGCCGTCAACGTCGGCTCAGTAGGTCCCGCCCAGCTTGCGGTGGTCCCAGCTGGCGGTGCGGACCGGCTTGAAGTGGATCGCGACGCGCTTCGGCGCCTGCGCTTCCAGCGCCGCCTTGGCGTCGCCCTCGACCGCGGAGAGGCCCTCGGCGTAGCGCAGCGTCAGCTCCTCGGCGAAGCCGATCACGGTCTCGAAGTCGCGGTGGATCTCGGCCTCGGCCTCGATCATCGTCCCCCGCAGCTCGCCGTACCCGTGCCCGGTCTCGACCAGCACCGTCGCCCGCGGGTCGCGTTCGAGGTTGCGCACCTTCTGCGACTTCGCGTAGGTCCAGATCCAGACCTCGCCCTGCCGCGGCACGAACCAGAGCGGCATCGAGTGCGGCCAGCCGCGCGGCCCGATGCTGGAGACGACCGCGACCCGCTCCGACTCGAGCAGCTGCAGCAGCTCGGCGTCGCTGAGGACGATCTGGTCGCGGCGGCTCACGCGGCGGACTCTAGGCGAGAACCTGGCCCAGAATCGTCACGCCGTGCGCATATTCCGCGCGTCGTCCTCGGCTAGCGTCCTCTCCATGCCCCCGGCCACCGCAATTGCTAACGTACGTACGACTACTTATTCTTTCGTACGTACGTTTGGATCTCAGCCCATGGCCATCACCGCTTCGAAACTGCGCGCAAACGTCTACCGCCTCCTTGACGAGGTGCTGGAAACGGGCCAGCCGCTGGAAATCGAGCGCAACGGGAAGACCCTGGTGATCGCTCCGAAGGAGGAGCAGTCGATCTGGGACCGCCTGCCGCGCCGCGAGGGCTTCATCGTCGGCGATCCCGACGAGCTGATCCACATCGACTGGTCATCGGAGTGGAACCCTGATCCTTCTTGACACCCACGTCGTCGGCTGGCTCTACGAGGGAGCCGACAGCCGCATTCCCGATCGGGTGAAAAGCCTCCTCGACTCTGAGCAGGCGCGGTTCTCGCCGATCGTCGAGCTGGAGCTCACCTACCTCTATGAAGTCAGGCGCGTGAGCGAGCCCGCCGCCGCGCCACTGGCGGCGCTGCGGCGGAGCATCGGCATGACCGTGTCGGATGTTCCCCTGGCTGCCCTGGTCGATGCCGCGGTGCCGCTCTCCTGGACCCGCGACCCCTTCGACCGCCTGATCGCCGCCCACGCGATCGTCGCCGGCGCGCCGCTGGTCACCGCCGACCGGACGATCCTCGAGAACCTGCCGCAGGCCGTCTGGGACTGAACGATCGCCGGTAGGCGGTCGGCGTGGTCGCGGTGGCGCGGCGAAAGTGGTCGCGCAGCGAGGCGGCGGTGCCGAAGCCGCAGCGCCAGGCGACCGCCTCGACCGGCAGCTCGGACTCCTCCAGCAACCGCCGCGCCTCCAGCACCCGGCGCGAGAGCAGCCACTGCAGCGGCGTCGTCCCGGTCTCCTCGCGGAAGCGGCGGGCGAAGGTGCGGGGGCTGACCCCGGCGTGAGCGGACATCGCGGCGACGTCGAGCGGCTCGCCCAGGCGCTCGGCCGCCCAGCGCCGCGTCGCCTCCAGCGAGCCGCCGGCGTCGGCCGGGGCCGGCTTGGCGAACTGCGCCTGGCCGCCCTCGCGGTGCGGCGCCGCGACCATCTGGCGGGCAACCCGCTCGCCCGCGGCGACGCCGAAGTCGACGCGGATCACGTGCAGGCAGAGGTCGATGCCGGCGCTGAGGCCGGCCGAGGTCATCACCTCGCCTTCGTCGACGTAGAGGGCGTCGGGGTCGACCGCGACCGCCGGGAAGCGCCGCGCCAGCTCCCCCGCCCAGGCCCAGTGCGTCGCCGCCCGGCGACCGTCGAGCAGGCCGGCGTGGGCGAGCGCGAAGGCGCCGCTGCAGACCGAGAGCACGCGGGCGCCGCGGCCGGCGGCGGCGCGCAGGGCGGCCAGGGCGTCCTCGGACGGGGGCTCGAGGACCGCGGCGTAGGCCGGGACGACGACCGTGTCGGCCCCGCGCAGGGCGCCGAGCCCGGCGGCGGGGCTGACCCCGAAGCCGCTGGTCGTGCGGACCTCCTCCCCACCCACCGAGCAGGTCGAGAACTCGTACAGCGGCTCGCCGCTGGGTCGTGCCGCCAGCCCGAATGCCTGCGCCGGCGCCGTCAGGTCGAAGGCGACCAGGCCTTCGAGGCAGAGCGCGACCACTCGGTGCCTTGCGGACATACGGGCAGTCTGGCAGAAATCTATCGAACATTGGCAATCCTGCCACTGGCGGCGGCGGCTCCGAGTCGCCAAGATGCCCTCCATGAAGACCTCGATCCTGATCTTCGACGGCATCACCGCGCTCGACGCGATCGGCCCCTACGAGGTGCTGCGCAACGTTCCCGGCTGGGAGGTCGAGTTCGTCGCCAAGGCCGTCGGCGAGGTGCGCACCGACAGCGGCCACCTCGGGCTCAGCGCCGACCGCGCGCTGGAGGAGGTGACCGAGACCGACATCGTCCTCGTCCCCGGCGGCGCAGGCAACCGCCCGCTGCTGAGCGACGACGCGGTGCTCTCCTGGCTGCGCGAGGTCGATCGCCAGACCAGGTGGACGACCTCGGTCTGCACCGGCTCGCTCGTGCTCGGCGCCGCCGGCCTGCTCGAGGGCAAGCGGGCGACCGGCCACTGGCTCTACCTGGAGCCGCTGCGCGCCTACGGCGCCGATCCGGTCGGCGGCCGCTTCGTCGAGGACGGCAAGACGATGACCGCCGCCGGCGTCTCCGCCGGCATTGACATGGCCCTGCACCTGGTCGGCCAGGAGGTCGGCCCCGAGGTCGCCCAGGCGGTCCAGCTCGGCATCGAGTACGACCCCCAGCCCCCCTTCGACGCCGGCTCGCCCGCCAAGGCTCCGGCTGAGATAGTCGAGCTCGTCACCGCCGTCTCCGAAGCCGACGGCTCGTCGCTAAACCTGCGGGGCTAACTCCAGCTCCTGCCACGGTCCCTCGCCGGCCATCGGCTGGGTGCGGCCCTCGAGCCAGTCGGCCTGGAGGTCGTCGTAGTGGGGGCTGGCGGGGTGGCCGGACTGGCCGGTGAACATCTGCCAGCGCGAGCGGCCGGGGTCGGTCGGGTCGGCGACCATGCGCCAGCTCGGCGCCCAGACGGCTTTGTAGGGGTTGTTGGGGTCGTAGGCGATCTGGCTCACCGTCTCCTGGGCGCCGCCGGCGCGGAGGCGGCGGTTGAGCAGGCGGCGCAGCAGCGGGTTCGCTTCGCCCAGCGGGTGCGGGAACTCCATCTCGTGCACGTGGCCCCAGCGCCAGCCCTCGGGCTCGGGCCCGAAGCGCTCCTCGAGGTCGTCGAGGGCGCCGGCCAGCGCCTCCAGCACCAGCTCCGTCCCAGGGGCGGCCGATCAGCTCCTCGTCGCCCTCCTCCCAGAGACCCATCAGGTGCGAGTGCCAGCGCCAGGGCGAGGTGATGTGCGGGGTGAAGCCGTTGTCGGCGCGGTCGAGCCAGCGCTCGCTGAGGTCGCGGTCGCCGATCGCGGCCCGCGCCACCTCGCGCGCCAGGCGCAGCAGGAAGGCCTGGTAGATCGTGCCGGCGATGGTGTCGGGGTCGAGCCGGCCGTCCCAGCTGCGCAGCCGCTCGAGCGCGCTTTGCTCGCGCTGGCCGCGGGGGCTGAGCCGGCCCAGCCGCCGCGCCGCCTCGATCCCCGGCAGCGAGAGGTTGTCGGACTGCATCGCCTCGAAACCGTCGAGGTCGTGGCGCTCGCTCTCTCCCAGCAGCTGCTCGATCCGCTTGGCGCGGAAGCCGTCCAGCCATTCGCTGGTGATGTGGTGCGGGTACTCGTCGCCGACGATGCGGTTGTTGGCGGTGACCAGGTATCCGCTCTCGGGATCGACCTGCTCGGGCAGTTCGTCGTAGGGGATCGTCCCCTCCCACTCGAACTCGCCGCTCCAGCCCGGCTTCGGCAGGTCGGGGCAGCCGCCGCGGCGCAGCGGCAGGCGGCCGATCAGCTTGTACCCGATCGAGCCGTGGCGGTCGGCCCAGATCAGGTTCGAGGCGGGGGCCGTGTGGCCCTCGAGCTTGGCGACCAGGTCCGGTCCGGAGTCGATGTCCAGCAGCTCGAACATGCCGGTGAAGGCGGTCGGTTCGCGCAGCGCCTGCCAGCTCAGCGCCAGCGGCTCGTCCGCGTCGGCGCCGAGCGCCTCGTTGACGATCGGGCCGTGGTGGGTTTCGCGCACGTCGAGCGCAACCGGCTCGGAACGGCCCTTGACGGCGATCTCCTCCCGCACCGTCTGCAGCGGCCGCCACTCGTCCTCGAACAGGTAGGTGTCGCCCTCGACGCGCTCGACGAAGAGGTCCTGGACGTCGGCCATGACGTTGGTGAAGGTCCAGCAGACGTCGTTGTTCTGGCCCATGTAGACGCCCGGCAGGCCCGGCAGCGAGGCGCCGCGGACGAAGCGGTCGCCGTGGCGCAGGCCGACCTGGTACCAGATGCCCGGCATGCTCGGCGGCAGGTGCGGGTCGCCGGCGATCAGCGGCGAGCCGGTGGCGCTGAGCGAGCCGCTGACGGCCCAGTTGTTGGAGCCGCTCGCCTCCGCCGCCAGGCCCATCGAGCGCCGCACGGCGTCGATCTGCTCGACGATCGCGAGGCCGTCGCCGCTCCACGCTTCCTGGGTGACGATCGGGTTGTCGGCCGGATAGGTCGGATCGAGGCGGGCGGTCAGCTCCGGCCCCAGCGCCCGCAGCATGTCGGCCCGCAGCAGCTCCCGCTCCCAGTTGGTCGAGAGGCCGAAGGCGAGCAGCTTGCCGAGGCCGAGGATGTCGACCGGCCGCCAGGGCTTGAAGTCGAGGCGCAGCAGCTGCATCTCGAAGGGCAGCGCCGTGGCCGCCGCCGCGGCGGCGTTGACTCCCTCGCAGAAGCGCTCCAGCAGGGCGCGCAGGGCCGGGTCGAGCGTGGCCTGCTCGCGCTCGGCGATGCGGTGGATGCCGAGCGTGCGCATCAGGCGGTCGATCGGCAGGCCCTCGGCGCCGGCCATCTCGGCGACGCGGCCCTCGACGACGCGGCGGTAGAAGTCCATCTGCCAGAGCCGGTCCTGGCCGTGCACGAAGCCCTCGGCGAAATAGAGGTCGTCGCGGGCGTCGGCGTCGATGTGGGGAACCCCCCAGCGATCGCGGCGCACCCGCACCCTGCCCTCGAGCCCGCGCAGCTCGATCGTGCCGCGCTGCTTCGGCAGCGGCCGCCGCGCCAGCCAGTGCCAAGCCGCAGCGGCTGCCGCGGTGGCGAGCCCGGTGCCCGCCGCCCCGGCGAGGAGCCCGGCCCGGGCCGCCCTGCTTTTGCTCAGACGACTCATAGCGACTGTGTATCACGTTTGGCCAGCTGGCCAGTCGGCACTTGTGTTCGCTATGCGGACACTTGAGCAGACTCGAGCGCGCCGCTACTCGCGGAGGTCGCCCGGCAGCAGCCCTTCGCCCTCCAGCTTTTCGAGGTGGGCCTCCATCGCCATCGCGGCCATCGGCAGCAGCTCGATCGGGATGTCGTCCCAGGCCTCGGCCAGGAGGGCCGCGCGGGAGCGCTCGCCGCGGTCGAGGGCGGCGAGCAAGCGTCGCTCGCGCATCTCGCGGTGCTCGACGTATTCGGCCAGCTTGGCGACGGGATCCTCCACCCAGGGGCCATGGCCGGGGGCGATCAGCTCGATCTCCTCGCCCTGCAGCAAGCGCAGCGAGTCCATGTAGGCCGCCAGCGAACCGCCACCGGGCGGGACGATCGTCGAGCCCAACCCGAGCACGAGGTCGCCGCTGAAGCAGACGCCGCCCTCGTCGAGGAAGCAGACGTGGTCGGCGGCGTGGCCGGGAGTGGCGAGCACGCGCAGGCCGGCGTGGGTCTCACCGCCGCCGGGGAGCACGACCTCGGCGCCGAGCCGGTCGGCACCCGCGGCGTGATCGCCGTGCGAGTGGGTGAGCAGTACCAGCCCAATCCCGCCCCGCTCGGCCGCCGCGGCGCGAATCGCCTCCAGGTGCCCCTCGTCCTCGGACCCCGTGTCGATCACCACGCAGGGGTCGCTCCCGTAGAGGTAAGTGTTCGTCCCTTCCAGCGTCATCGGCCCCGGATTGGGCGCGACGATCCGCAAAACCTCCGGGTGACCAGGCGCCTCAGCCACCGAGCTGCGATTTTTGGTCGTCAGGGGACAAGAAATCGCGGTTCGTCAGCCCGCGATCTCTTTGGCGATCGCTTCGCGGGCGTCCTGCGGCTCGAGCACGACGAGGTCGCCGGCGCCGCGGAGGATCTCCCGCACCAGCCAGGGCTTGCCGGCGTAGGGGAGCTCGACGACGACGGCGCCGTCGGCCAGCTCCTCGACCACGGTCCGCTCCTCGCGCAGCCAGCGCGCCCGCTCCGGCGAGACCCAGACGCGGGCGACGTCGGCGGTCGGCACCTCGCCGTGGGTCATCCAGCCCTCGACCCCGGCCAGCTCCTCGACCTCCGGCCGCGGCTCGAAGGTGCGGTCGGAGAGCTTTGCCTCCTTGACCCGGTCGAGCTTGAAGTGGCGCACGCCCTCCTTCTTCAGGTCGTAGCACTCGACGTACCAGCCCTCGCGCCCGTTCTCGAGCCGGTAGGGCTCGACCGCGCGGTCGGTGAACTGGTCCTCGTTCTCCTTGTAGTAGCTCAGCTCCAGCACCCTGCTGCCGGCGATCGCGTCGTTGACCTTGCGCGCCACCTCGGCGTCGCCGCCTCCGCCGGCGGAGGCGATCTCCAAGCCCTCCTCGGAGGGGTCGTGGCCGAGCGCGTCGACGATCTTCTTGCGCGCCTTCTGCAGGTCGGTCTGCGGCAGGTGGTCGCCGAAGAGGTCGATCGCGGCGACCAGTGCCTTGGCCTCCAGCGGCAGAAGTCGGGCCGGGCGGGCGAAGTTGTCGCCGTAGGGCTCGGAGTCGACCTCGATCTCGTCGCCGAGGATTTCCGCGTAGAGCACGTAGGTGCCGCCGCCGAAGTTGACGACGTTGAGCAGCTCGACGTCCTCGCGCAGCTCCTCGTCGGTCAGTTCGAGCCGCTGGCGCAGCTCGGCGACCTGCAACCGCTCGCCCTTTTTCGCCGCTTCGATCAGCATCCCGGCGAGGGTGACGAGGCGGGCGAAGCGCTCGGGCCGGATCGCCGCCTCGCCGCGACCGTTGGAGCGGCTGCGCCGCGGCGCGTCGCGCAGCGGGCGGTCGACGATCTCGGCCGGCTCGAAGCCGTTGTGGTGGCGCTCGTGGAGCAGCGAGAGCCGGGTCTCCGCCTCCTCGCGCAGATCGTCGGGGGCCAGGACCTGGGCGTTCTGGCGCCAGCGCAAGACCCAGGCGATCAGCTCGCGGACCGAGGCATAGCTGGTTTCGAAGACCTGGCCCTTGCCGGGCGCGCCGTCGGCCTTCTTTGCCGGACGCAGCTCGCCATAGGAGCCGTAGTCGCGCTCGATCAGCCAGGCAATCCGCTCGCGGATGAAGATCTTCGCCGTGCCCTGGGTCTCCCCCAGCTGCCAGTCGGCGCGGCTGCCGTAGTCGCGGCGGTCGAAGTCCTCCGGCGGCGAGAAGTCGTGCTCGGCCTTGGAGGCGTAACCGACCTTGCCCTGGATCCGCGAGAGGCGGAAGACCCGCACCGCGTCGCGCTCGTGCGAGTGGCCGATCAGGTAGAATTGGCCGCCGCGGAAGACCAGGTGGTAGGGATCGACCTTGCGCTTCTCGGTCTCGCCGCGCTCCATCGTGTAGTAGGTGAACTCGATCGTCTTGCGACGGCTGATGGCGGTCTCGATCTTGGAGAGGCGCTGGGAGAGGTCGCGGCCGCCGGCGGAAGCGGTCATCGCCATCTCGACCGGCGCCCGCTCGCCCTCGCTGAGCGGGTTCGGGTGGCCCCAGGCCACCTGCTGCAAGGCCAGCCGCAGCGGCTCGGCGTAGGCGAAGCCGCCGTCGGTCAGCAGCAGCAGCGCCGTGCTCAGCGCCGCCAGCTCGTCGTCGGTGAACTTGATCGGGTCGAGGTAGAAGTTCTCCGGCGGCAGCGAGTACAGCTCGGCCTCGAAGAAGCCCTCGCCGGGCTTCTCGACCCCGAGCTGGATGCCGAGGCTCTCCAGCTCGGCCCGGTCCGCGTAGAAGCGCCGCGCGAACGCGTCCTCGTTCATGTCGCTGTACCCCTCCACCTCCCGCTTGATCTCGAGCGCAGAAACCGGCCTGCCCTGGGCCATCAGGAACGAGATCAACGAGAGCTGGCGAATCAGCTTCTCGGTGTCCTTCGCCACGGGTCGCAGGATAGTCTGCGGCCTCGCCATGGACATTCTGCGCAACCTCTTCGGGAGCCTGACTTCCGGCATTATCCGGCTCCTGGTCGCCGTCGGGATCCTCGCCGCGGCCTACTTCTTCATCGTCAAACCGGTTCTGAAGACCACCGGCGACGCGATCAAGTCCACCAATCAGAGCTTCGAAAAGTCCTTCGGCATCCCGGGGACCGACCTGACCGACATCTCGAAAACGATCGAGGACGTCAACAAAAAGGTCCAGAGGGAAATCCGCCGCTCCTTCCACACGGCCGAGAAGAAGGGCAACCCGAAGAAGCTGGTCCGCTGCATCGAGCATGCCAACGGCAACGTGCACCAGATCCAGAAATGCACCCTGAGGTTCTGAGGCGCCGTTATACGGCGTCCTCAGTCGCCCAAATAGCGCTGCTATTCGGGCTCCCTGCGTCCTTGTCTAGCGACCCCTCAGAACCTCAGGCAGCGCGGGCACCGAAGTAGGCCGAGCCGGCGAGGGCGCGGTCGAAGCTGGACCAGGACTCGCCGGCGGGGAGCTGGCGCTCGAGCCGGTCGAAGCTGCCGAGGCTGCCGCCGAGGTTGTCGATCATGTGGACGAGGACGGCCTCGCGGGTGGCGGGGGCGACCGGCGAGCCGTGCTCGAGCTTGCCGTGGTGGCTGAGGATGATGTGCAGCACGCATTGGGCGAGTGCGGGGTCGAAGCCGGGGATCTCCTCGATCTGGCGGCGCACCAGGTAGTAGCCGAGCGGGATCTCACCCTGGAGGCGGCCGCGGTCGGTGAGGTCGATTGCCAGCGGGTCGTCGTTGTAGGCCTCTGTCTTGCCGATGTCGTGCAGGAGGGCGCCGGCGACGGCGACTTCGCGGTCGATGCCGGGGAAGAAGTTGGCGGCGGCGCTGACCGCCTGGGCGACCGAGAGCGTGTGCTCGAGCAGGCCGTGGCGGTAGGCCTGGTGGTAGACCTTCGCCGCCGGCGCCTCGCTGAAGCGGGCCCAGGCCTCGCTCCCGGAAGCGAAGAAGAGGTCGAGCAGCTGGCGCAATTGCGGGTCCTGGATCGTCGAGAGCAGCGCCCGCAGGTCGCGCTCCAGCAGCTCCAGGGAAGCCGCGGACTCGGCGGCCAGGTCCTCGGGGTCGTACTCGCCGTCCTCGGCGGCGCGCAGCGCCGAGAGCTTGATCTTCGCCCCCCAGCGCTCGCTGACCTCGAAGACGCCGGTGAGGAAGACCGGCGTTCCGGTGGCGGCGATCGCGTAGAGAGCCTCCGCCTCCTCCCAGCAGACCGCCTCGGCGCTGCCGCCGGCGTCGCCGACCGAGAGCCGCAGCCAGGGCTCGCCGTTGCGCTTGCGCCTCAGCTCGCGCTCACGAACCGCGTAGACGCCGGACACCCGCTGTCCGTCCTCCAGCTCGCGCAAGGGCACCCGCATCGAGACCAAACCGTCGAGTCGAGTCTGCTCGTCCATCGCCAGATGAAGGTAGAGACGAGGGCGGACGCCCAACCCCTCCGGTCGATCGGCCTTGGACCGCCAACGGGCCTGGTTCATTGATATGAATCGATGAATGATCTACAGTGCGCCGGTGACCCCGAGGACGGATCTTCCCGTGATCGAGTGCTGCACGCCGCTGGCGGGATCGTCGCTGTCGGAGCAGCGAGCGGTGGAGATGGAGACGGTGCTGAAGGCGCTGGCCGATCGGCACCGGTTGCGGATCGTCAACCTGCTGCTGCGGGCCGGCGGCGAGCCGGTCTGCGTCTGTGAGGTGCAGCCGCTGCTGGGCCTCTCGCAGGGCACCGTCAGCCACCACCTCAAGCAGCTGGTCGAGGCGGGCCTGGTCGAGCGCGAGAGCCGCGGTACCTACAGCTACTTCAGCCTGGTCCCCGGCGCGCTGGACTCAGTCCGCGGCGTGTTCGCCTCGCCGGCCCGCGCGTCCCTGGCGTCCAAGGATCCCGCCGCCTGCTGCTGAGCTCGATGGCGGAGCGCCCCAACCTCGCCCGCCGCGCCGCCGCCGAGGCGATCGGCGCCTTCGCCCTCGTCTTCGCCGGCTGCGGCGCGATCGTCACCGAGGCCGAGCACCCCGGCGCGCTCGGCCCCGTCGGCATCGCCCTCGTCTTCGGCCTGATGATCATGGCGATGGTCTACGCCACCGGCCACCTCTCCGGCGCCCACCTCAACCCCGCCGTCACCCTCGCCTTCACGCTGACCCGGCACCTGCCCGCCCGCGAGGCCGCCTCATATATCGGCGCCCAACTGATCGGGGCGATCGTCGCTGCGGCGCTGCTGCTGGCGATCTGGCCGAGCGAGCCGGCGGCGCTGGGAACGACCCTGCCGACTGTCGGCGCCGGCAGCGCCTTCGCCTACGAGGCGATCCTCACCGCCTTCCTGATGTTCACGATCATGGCCGTGGCGACCGACACCCGCGCCGTCGGCGCCGGCGCCGCGATCGCGATCGGCGGCGTCATCGGCCTCGACGCCCTCTTCGGCGGCCCGATCACCGGCGCCTCGATGAACCCCGCCCGCTCGATCGCCCCCGCCCTCCTCTCGGGCACCTTCCAAGACCTCTGGATCTACCTGACCGCCCCCGTCGTCGGCGCCGCCGGAGGCGCCCTCGCCTACCAGGCGGTCCGCGGCGAAACCGCCGGCCGGCGGGCAGATGAGTCGAGCCCGGGCGGACAGATCGGCCCATCGACGCCGGAGGGCGCCTGATGCGGGCGCTGTTCGTCTGCCTGCACAACGCCGGGCGGTCGCAGATGAGCGAGGCGCTGTTCGCGCGCGCAGCGGCAGGGCGGCACGAGGCGCGTTCGGCGGGAACGACGCCGGCCGCGCGGGTGCACCCGGAGGTGGTCGAAGCGATGGCGGAGCTGGGGGTCGACCTCGGCGACCGAGTGCCGCGCCAGCTGAGCCGCGAGGACGCGGAATGGGCCGACGTCGTGGTGACCATGGGCTGCGGTGACGAGTGCCCGCTCATCCCCGGCAAGCGCTACCTCGACTGGGACCTGCCCGACCCCAAGGGCCTCCCGCTCGAGCAGGTACGCCGCACCCGCGAGGAGATCGACCGCCGCGTCACCGCCCTGATCGCCGAGCTCGACGCCTCCTGAGCAGGGAACTTCTGTCTGTATGAGACAGGCCCTGACTGCGCCGATTATCGCGCCCGCAGCGCGCGCCTTCGGCAATTGGCCGTCCAATAGGGTTCCGGCCATCAAGGCCATGCGCTACATCGCCCTCGTCGAGGCGACGAGCTTCATCGCCCTCCTGATCGCCTCGTTCGTGAAACGGACCGGCGGTGGCGAGCTCGGGGTCCAGATCCTCGGCCCGATCCACGGCGGGCTCTTCATCCTCTACGTCGTGGTCGCGCTCAGCATCCGCACGGACCTGGGGTGGAGCGGCAGGACGACGTTCTGGGTGCTGGTCGGCGCGGTGGTGCCGTTCGGCGGCTACGTCGTCGACTGGTGGCTGCTGCGCGAGCGGCGCCGCGCCGCAACCTGACGCTCGCCGCCCTGTTCCGGGATACGGCCTCGTTAAGTTGAGCGAGGAACCCCGGGTGAACACGATCTTCAGGAGGTTGAGATGCGAGCGGTGAGGCAGCGAGTGACCTACGCGAACGTGGTCGCGACCCTGGCCCTGTTCCTGGCGCTCAGCGGCGGCGTCGTCTGGGCGGCGAGCAAGATCGGCACCAAGAACCTGCGGGCGAACGCGGTGACGGCCGGCAAGATCAAGCGCAACGCGGTGACCAACGCCAAGATCCGCGGCAACGCGGTGACGACGGCGAAGATCAAGAACGGCGCCGTCGACCTGACCAAGCTTGCCCCCGGCACCAACCTCCTCGCCACCGCGAGCGGGGGACCGGTGGCCGCCAACGGCGCCGTCCCGCTGACCGTCCCACTCAGCGGCACCACCACCTTCACCCCGGAGACCGGAACCGCGGCCTTTCTCAGCGTCGAAGCGAAGGGCAACAACCTCGGCCGAGTCGGCGAAAAAGACTGCGAACCACGCATCGTCCCCTTCGTCAACGGCAGCGATTGGGACGTCGCCGAAGGCACGCTCAAACTGCGCGCCTTCGTCCCCACCGCGGAGCAGCCGACCGGCCTGGTCCCGGTCAGCGGCGAGACCGGCCCGATCGGCCTGACCAGCCCGGGAGTGGCCCAGACCGTCTCGGTCAAAGTCGTCGGTAGTCCCGAATGCACCGCGAACTCAACCGTGTCGGTTGCAATCGCGGTGACGCAGGCGAAGTAGCGCCTCCGGTTAAAGCTCCCCTCGCCCTTGGAGAGGGGAGCCATCCCGGTGATGGCCGCGCGATGCACCCATAAAGGAGCGGAGAGGGTGGTGCCCGGTGTCAGTAGATAGGCGACACCTGTGTCGAGTCATAGGAGACACCGAACGAAGGGGGATCTCCTGTGGCAAAGGCGCGGTATTTGGTCGAGGCGCATCTGTTGGCGGGCCTCTCGGTCGCAGAGCTGGCGGCGGCCCATGGCGTGCATCGCAGCTGGATCTACAAGCTCTTGGCCCGCTACCGCGAAGGCGGCTATGAAGCCCTGGAGCCTCGCTCCCGGGTGCCGCGCTCCAGTCCCAACCGCACGCCAGAGGAGGTAGTGCGGGCCATCGTGTCCCTGCGAGAGCAGCTGCTCTCCCAGGGACACGACTGCGGCGCGGAGACGATCGCCTACCACCTCGCCAAGGAGCTCGACTCCGTCCCCTCGGTCTCGACGATCTGGCGGATCCTGCGGCGGGAGGACCTGGTCACGCCGCAACCGCAAAAGCGCCCGCGCTGCTCGCTGATCCGCTTCGAAGCAGAGCTGCCCAACGAGATGTGGCAGGCCGACATCACCCACTGGCAGCTTGCGGGCGGGCAAGGCGTCGAGATCCTCAACATGATCGACGACCACTCGCGGCTGTTTGTGGCCTCACGGGTCTTCTCGACGGCCAAGGCCGCCGACGTGGTCGAGGTCTTTCGCTCTGCAATTGACCTGCACGGGTCCCCGGCGTCCTTGCTCTGCGACAACGGCGCCGTGTTCACCGCCACCCCACGGGGAGGAAAGGTGCTCTTGCAGCTCGAGATGGAGCGCCTCGGCGTCGTCGCCAAGAACTCGCGGCCCTACCACCCCCAGACCTGCGGCAAGGTCGAGCGCCTGCACCAGACGCTGAAGCGCTACCTGGCAAGGCAGGCTCCGGCGAGGACGCTCGCCGAGCTGCAGGGACAGCTCGATGCCTTCGCCCACTACTACAACGCGATCCGCCCGCACCGGGCGCTTGGCGGGCGCACGCCCCTGCAGGCCTACAGCGCCCGGGTGAAGGCTCGGCCGGCCTCCCAGGAGGTCTCAGAGGCCTACTTCCGCGTCCGCCACGACAAGGTCGACGCCGGCGGCACCGTCACCCTGCGCCACGACTCAAAGCTCCACCACATCGGCCTCGGTCGCGCCCACAAGGGCAGGCTGATCAAGCTGCTCGTCGCCGATCGCGACATCCGCGTCCTCGATGCCCGAACGGGCGAGCTGATCCGCCGGTTGACCCTCGATCCGAGTCGCGACTACCAGCCGCTCGGAGCCAGTTGACGTGTCTACGATGTCCCGCGACATCTGTCTCCGATGTCGCGACACATCACAAGATGGCGAGGGTGGGAATCGAACCCACGACACCACGATTTTCAGTCGTGTGCTCTACCAACTGAGCTACCTCGCCTCGGGGTGCGCGGTGGCCGCGCAGCGGGAAGGCTAGCGGCCGGGGGCGGGTCGGGGCTGATTGCATTGGGGGGTGGCCTGGCTTCGTGCAGCGCTGGCGCTCCTGGTTGCCGGGGCGTTGGCCGCGGCGCTCGTTTCGGGGGGATCGTCCACCGATCCGCGCACGCCGGCCGGGCTGCCGGGGCTGCCGCCTCCGTTCCTTGGAACCGCGGTGGTCGGCGACGGTGGGCTGACCGCGGCCGTCGATGCCTACGGCGGCGTGGTCGACCTGCGGGCGCCGGGACCGGCGGGGCCGGCGCTGATCGAGAACCCGGCCGAGCGGCAGGGCGCGGGGACGGTCGCGGCAGACACCGGAATCGTGCCGTGGCTCGAGCTCGCCGGCGGGGCGGCGGGGCCGTTCTGGCGGGCTGACTCGGTCGTCCAGCGCTACCTGCCCGGTACGAACGTGGTGCGAACGGTGGCGCGGTTCGGGCGGACCGGGGTCGCGGTCGTCGATGCCGCGGCGGGCGGCACGCTGGCACGAATCGCCGAAGTGCGGGACGCCCCACCGGGGCGGTTGGCGGTCGGGTTCGACGTCGAGGCCGGACTGAGCTGCGATCAGGGGGGCGCCCCCCCAAGGGCGACTCTGGTCTGCGCACCGGGCGAGCCGCGCGCGGCGGCCGCGCTGCGGTTCGTCCGCGAGGCGGCCGCGCGCGATCGCCGCTGGATCGCCCGCGCGCGGCCGCTCGCCCCGGCGGCGCCGGCCTGGGCCGAGCGGCTGTACCGGCGCTCGCTGCTGACCCTGCGGGCGCTGACCGACCGCCGCACCGGCGCGGTCGCAGCGGGGGCGCGGGACGGCTGGGCATACGTATGGCCGCGGGACGCCGGCGCTGTGGCGCTCGCCTTCGCGGCGTTCGGCTACCCCGCCGAGGCCCGGCGTGTGGTGCGCTTCCTGCTCGGACTGGACCTCGCCGCCGCCGCCCGCTTCGACGGCGACGGCGCGCCGGTCGGAGGACGGGAGGCCCAGGGCGACGCCGCCGGCTGGGTCGCCGTCGCCGCCCGCGCCGCCGGCCTCGCCTCCCCCACCCGCGCGCTCCCCTGGCGCGACCGCCCCGACTACCAGGAGCGCGACGCCGGCACCTACCTCGCCAACGCGATCGCCTCCTCTCATCTCGAGGGGCCTGAAAGACGCCCATATGGGGGGAAATCGGCCCATCGACAAAGAGCGGCCTCGATAGAGGCCGCGTTCGGCACCGCGGAGGGATTGGGGCGGCAGGCGGGAGATCCGCGGTCTGGGCTGGACTCGGCGGCGGCTTGGGGGGTGCGGCCGTTTCCTCGGCCGGAGCTCTTCCCGGCGGTCCGGCGCACGCTGCTCCGCCTCGCCGACCAGCGGACCCGCTACGGGATCGCGCCGAGCGAGGACTGGACCGGAGCCGACCCCTGGAGCGCGCCGACGGCCTGGATCGCGTGGAGCCTCGCCGCGCTCGGCGAGCGCCGCGAGGCGCTCAAGCTGCTGGCCGCGCTGCGTCGCGCCTCGACCCCGGCGGACGCCCTCCCCGAGCGTGTCGACGCCCGCACCGGCGTCCCCCGCTCCACCACCCCGCTCGCCTGGTCGCACGCCTTCGCGACCCTTGCCCTGCGCCAGCTCTGGCCCTGATCTCAGCCGATCAGGGAAGTGCCGCGATGGCCACCGCGACTGCCTCTTCGGCCGACTCGGCGGGAACGACGCCGGGCGCGCCCTCCATTCCCTCGCGCCCGCGCAGCTCCCAGCTGCGCAGAGCGACGACGGGGCGGCCGATCGCGCGGGCGAAGCCGATCTCCGAGAGCGTCCCCCACTCGCCGCCGATCGCGATCACCGCGTCACCGGAGGAGACGACCGCGAGGTTGCGGGCGTGGCCGATGCCGGTGGCGACGACCTCGGTGCAGAACTCGTTGGCTTCCTCGATCGAGTGGCCGGGGACGATCCCGATCGCCGTTCCACCGGCTTCCGCCGCTCCCCGCGACGCCGCTTCCATGACGCCACCGAGGCCGCCGCAGACCACCGCGGCCCCCGCTTCGGCCAAGCGCCGCCCCACCTTCTCGGCGAGGCGCCAGGCCTCGGAGCCCTCCTCACAGCCGCCAGCGCCGATCACCGCTACCTGCGGCTGTCTAGCCATTCCGTGGTTCCTTACCCACCATATGCGTGCATAAGGAACCACGGAATGGTCGTCCCCGGCTCACTGCCTCACCGTCCCCCGCATCAACCCCATCAGCTCCAGCGCCCCCTCCTTGTGCAGGGGTTCGTTGAGGTTGCCGCACTTGGGGCTCTGCACGCAGGAGGGGCAGCCGGACTCGCAGGGGCACTCGCCGATCAGCCGCGAGGCGTCGCCGAGCAGGCGCTCGAACTGCTCGTAGCCGCGCTGGGTGATCCCGACCCCGCCGGGGTGTCCGTCGTAGATGAAGATCGTCGCGCGGCCGGTCTGGAAGTGGACGTTGGTGGAGAGGCCGCCGATGTCCCAGCGGTCGCACATCGCGATCAGCGGCAGCACCGCGATCTGGCCGTGCTCGGTCGCGTGCAGGGAGCCGAGCAGGACCTCGCTCGGCAGCGCCCCGCTGAGCTTCTCCGGCAGCACGTACCAGAGCGCCTGGGTGACGAAGCTCTGCTCCGGCAGCTCCAGGGCGACGATGTCGATCGGCTCCTGCTCGGAGATCGAGACCCGCTGGAAGGCGATCACCTGCTCGGTCACCGAGACGTCGCCGAAGTTGAGCTGCACCCCCGCCACCTCGCGCTGCTCGCGGGTCCGTTCGATGTAGATCTCGGTCTCCTTCCTCGGCCGCGTGTACCAGTCGCCGTCGAAGCTGGAGACGATCGCCCGCCGCTCCTCGACGTCGAGCCGCTCGACCTCGTAGGAGCGGCCGAGGTGCAGGTAGACGGCGCCGGGGTGAATCGTCGTGAAGGCGCGCTCGGCCTCGACCAGGCCCAGCATCTCGCCCGACTCGCGCTCGATCACCGCCACCGAGTCGGCCGAGGCCGAGCGCAGGGGGATCCGGTTGGCGACGAACTCGCTGCGCCGCGGCAGCAGCCGGCCGCCGGCGCTGCGCAGCTCCCCCGCCCCCAGCAGCCGTTCCGCCCGCTCGCGCCAGCCCTCGCCGAAGACCTCGGTGTCGGCGTCGGTCAGCGGCAGCTCGTAGGCGGCGGCGACGAGGTGCCGGGCGGCGATCTGCTCGTTGGCGTGGTCGAGGATCGCCGCCTCGACCGGCCGCTCGAGGAACTCCTCCGGGTGGCGGCAGAAGAACTGGTCGAGCGCGTCCTGGCCGGCGACGTAGACGGCGAGGCCACGGCGCCGCCGCCCGGCCCGGCCCCACATCTGCCGCAGGCTGGCGACGGTGCCGGGGAAGGTGACGCAGATCGCCGCGTCGAGCTCGCCGACGTCGATCCCCAGCTCCAGCGCGTCGGTGGCGACCACCGCCAGCAGCTCGCCGCTGCTCAGCCGCGCCTCGATCTCGCGCCGCTGCTGCGGCGTGTAGCCGCCGCGGTAGGGGGCGATCCGCTGCGCCAGCTCGGGCTTGCCGCGCCGCTCCAGGTTTTCGCGGGCGAAGCGCTGGATCAGCTCGATCCCGCGCCGGCTTTTGAGGAAGCAGATCGTCCGCACCCCCTGGGCGACCAGCTCGGCCAGCAGGTCCGCCGCCTCCGAGAGCGCCGAGCGCCGGGCGCCGCTGGCCTCGTCGAGCAGCGGCGGGTTCCACATCGCGATCTCGCGCCCGGCCCGCGGCGCGCCGTCGTCGTCGATCAGCTCGAACGGCGTCCCGACCAGGCGCTCGGCCAGCTCGACCGGGTTGGCGATCGTCGCCGAGGCGAGCAGGAAGCGCGGCTCCGAGCCGTAGTTGCGCGCCACCCGCCGCAGCCGCCGCAGCACGTTGGCGACGTGGGAGCCGAAGACGCCGCGGTAGGTGTGGGCCTCGTCGACGACGACCCAGCCGAGGTTGGCCATGAAGTCGCCCCAGCTCTTGTGGTGCGGCAGGAGGCCGACGTGGAGCATGTCGGGGTTGGTGAGGACGAGGTTGTTGCGGCGGCGGATCGCCGGCCGCTCCTCGCGCGGGGTGTCGCCGTCGTAGATCGCCTCGCGCAGGCCGGGCGGGCGCAGCAGCGCCAGCTTGCGCGCCTGGTCCTGGGCCAGCGCCTTGGTCGGGTAGAGGTAGAGGGCGCGGCGCTTGGGGTCGGCGGCGATCCCGTCCAGCACCGGCAGGTTGAAGGCGAGGCTCTTTCCCGAGGCGGTGCCGCTGGTGATGACGAGGTTGGAGCCGGCGGCGGTCTCGTAGGCGGCGAGCTGGTGGGTATAGAGGGAGTCGATGCCGGCGCGTCCCAGCGCCTCAGCCAGGCCGGGGTCGAGCGAGCCGGGGATCGGGACCGGCCGCGCCCGCCGCTCCGCCTCGGCGCTCTCGGCGACGATCCGCCCGTCCCGCCGCGCCGGGTCGATCGCGACCGCCCACTCGCCGCGCAGCAGGCTGGCGGCCCCACGGCCCGTCACGCGGCGTCCTCAGTCGCCCGAATCGCGCTGCCATTCGGGCTCCCTGCGTCCCTGCCTGGCGACCCGTGGACCTCGCCAGCCGCCACGCGGACAATCTCGCCTGCCACACGCACCGCCTGCAGCGAGCTGCGGTCGTGGACGCGGAGGATGTCGGCACCCTCGCGGACCGCCAGCGCCACCGCGGCGACGGTCCCCCACTCGCGCTCCCCGGGCGGCAGCCGCTCCTCCCACGACCCCGCCAGAACCGCGCCGATGAAGTCCTTGCGTGAGAGCGAGACGTAGAGCGGCAGACCCAGGGCCCGCAGCTCGCCGAGGCGGCGCAGGATCTCCAGATCCTGCGCGGGGCTGAGGTCGAAGTCGAGTCCGGGGTCGATGGCGATCTGCTCCTCCGAGACCCCAAGCTCCCGGGCCAGCTCGACTCTCCCCTCGAACCAGGCGCGCAGGTGGTCGACGACGTCGCCGTACTCGCGCCAGGGCCGGTCGACCCGCGGCGGTCCCTCGATGTGCATCAGCACGTAGCCGCAACCGCTCTCGGCCACCAAATCGAACATCTCAACCGAGCCGCCCGAGATGTCGTTGACCGCGCGCGCACCCGCAGCCAGCGCCCGCCGCGCCACCGCGACCGAGAAGGTGTCGGCGGAGATCGGGGCGCCACAACCGACCAGCCCCTCGATCGCCGGCACCAGGGCCGCCGCCTCGTCTTCAGCGGACACCGGCGGCCCCGACCTCGCCGCGACCGCCCCGACGTCCAGCATGTCGAAGCCCGCCTCGACCAGCGCCAGCCCGTCCGCGACCGCCTGCTCGGGCGTCCCGCTGCGCGCCCCCTCGAACATCGAGTCGACGGTGACGTTGACGATCCCGGCCGCCAGCGGCTGCGTCAGGTCGAGGGTCCGGTCAGCCAGCCGCCATCTCATCGTCGCTACCGTAGCGGCCGGGACCAATGGGACTGAGCTGCGTCTACACCGACCTCGACGGCACCCTGCTCGGCCGGGGCAGCTCTCTGTTCCGCGACGCCGAGGGCGGCTTCTCGCTGGCGCAGGCGCGCGGGCTGGAGGCCTGCCAGCGGGCCGGGGTCGAGGTCGTGATCATGTCCGGTCGGCGCGAGCCGCAGGTGCATGAGGCGGCGCGGCTGATGGGCCAGAGCTCCTACATCTACGAGGCCGGCTGCGCCTTCGCGATCGACGGCGAGACGACGCTGCTGACCGGCGAGATGGAGCCCAACGAGGAGGACGGGACGATCTACGAGCAGATCGAGGCCCGCGGCATCCCGGAGACGCTGTTCGAGCACTTCGAAGGGCGGCTGGAGTACCACGCACCCTGGCACCACGGCCGCGTCCTCTCCCACCTCTTTCGCGGCAAGGTCGACGTCGACGAGGCCAACGCGCTGCTCGGTGAGCATGGCGACGACGACCTGCGGCTGCTCGACAACGGCGCGATCGGTCGCGAGATGGAGGCCGTCGACGGCCCCACCCACGCCTACCACCTGGTTCCGCGCCTGGTCAGCAAGGGCGCCGCCGTCGCCGCCCACGCCCGCGCCCGCGGCTACGACCCGGCCGACTGCATCGCCGTCGGCGACTCGGTCGAGGACCTCGAGGTCGCCGCCGCCGTCGGCCGCTTCTTCGTCGTCGCCAACGGCCCCGAGCGCGACCCCGGCCTGCGCGCCGCGCTCTCCCTCTGGGACAACGCCGTCGTCACCGAGGGCAGCATGGGCGACGGCTTCTACGAAGCCGTCGTCTCGACCCTGGTCGAGCGCCGCTGACCCACAGTCGGCGGGGCCCGAAGGTCGAGCCATAATCGACATTTCTGCCCATCGGCGGGTGGTTAGTATCGGAGGACCACCAACGAGCCAAAGGAGCGCCGTTGTCCGCCGAGACCGCGACCGTCGCGGAGCAGGAGTACCTGGAGATCATGTTCTGGCTGGAGGAGGCCGGGCTGCCGATGACCGGCGCCAACATCGCCCGCGCGATGCAGCTCTCCCCCCCAACCGTGCACGAGATGGTCGGCCGCCTGATCGAGGACGGCTACGTCGAGCGCAAGCCCGACAAATCACTCGACTTCACCGAGTCCGGGCGCGAGCACGCCAGCCACATCGTCCGCCGCCACCGCATGATCGAGCGCTTCCTCACCGACGTGCTGGGCATCCCCTGGGACGAGGTGCACGAGGAGGCGGAGCGGATCGAGCACGCGATGTCGCCGGTGCTGGAGGAGCGGATGCGGGCCGCGATCGGCGACGCCACCACCTGCCCCCACGGCCACCCGATCGTCGACGGCGCCCGCGAGCAGGGCTCGCTGCTGGCCGACGTCGAGGTCGGCGCCGACGTCACCGTCCTGCGCTTCGAGAACGAGGCCGAGGAGCTGCTGCACTACCTCAAGGACGCCGGGCTGCACCCCGGGCTGGAGGGCAAGCTTGCGAGCGCCGACGAGGAGCGAGTGACAATCGCCTCCACCGACGGGGCGCACGAGGTCAGCCGCAGCGTCGCCGAGACCGTCTCGGTCCGCGCCGACCCGGCGCCGCCGCCGCGGGCGGCGATCCCGGAGCAGCTGATCCTCTCCTCGGACCGTTACGGCCGCTAACACCGCGTTCGTCCTTTGTACGCCATATAGCCGACAAAGGACGAACGCCGGCTACTGGGGTACGGGGATCGTGATCAGCGGCTGGCTGGTCGGCGACTCGCTGCCGCCCTTCGGCTCCGCCGTCACCATCACCGCTTCGACGCCCTCCATGCGGGGCAGCTGGGTGCTGGCCCGGCCTTCGTGGTCGGGCACGAACAGCGCCTGCACCGCTTCCACCTCGCCTTCCCGCTGGACCCAGGCCTCGAGCACCTTGTCGTCGGGGAGCTGGTGGAGGTTGGCCAGGCGCAGGGTCCCCGAGCCGCCTTCGTCGACCATCTCCGCGGTGATGCCCGGCGCCTTGCCGGCGGCGATCGTGCTCGCGCCTCCGCCCTCTTCGGAGCCGCCGTCCATACCACCGCCGATCGCGTAGCCCGCAACCGCAGCGGCGACCAGCACCAGCGCGGCGATGCCGGCCGCCGGGCGCAGCCCCATGGGGCCCGAGCCGTGGCGCCGCAGCCAGGCGCCGACACGGCCCCGGACCCCGGCCCCGCCGGCTCCATGCGCCTCGGCGGCATCCGCCCGCACCTCGTTCAGCAGCCGCGAACGCAGCTCCGGCGGCGGCGCGACCCGCTCCACGCCCCCCGGCAGCGCATCGACGGCGGGCGTCAGCCAGCGCAGCTCCCGCCGGCAGCGCTCACACTCCTCGGCATGGCGCTCCACCGCCGCCTCCTGCTCGGGCTCCAGCGCCCCCAGCAGATACGCGGCAGCGTCCTCACGCCAGTGGTCGTGGTGCATATCGCTCATGTCAATCCCTCCGCCAGCTCGCCGCGAATCTTCTCCAAGCCCAGCCTCATCCGGCCCTTCACCGTGCCCAGTGGCACCCCCAGCATCCGCGAGATCTCCGACTGGCTGAAGCCGCCGAAGTAGGCCAGCTCGATCACCTTCGCCTGCTCGCCCGGGAGGCCGCCGATCGCGCCGCGGACCTCGCCGGCGGTCTCATGTCGCATCGCCTCCTCCTCGGTCAGCTCCTCGGCCGGGTGCTGCTCGAGCGCGGCCTCGTCGTCGAAGCTCAGCCGCGGCGCCTTGCCGGCGCGGCTGCGCAGGGCGTCGATCGCCCGGTTGCGAACGATGCTCAGCATCCAGGAGCGGACGCTGCCGCGGGCGCGGTCGAAGCGGGCGCCGCTGCGCCAGATCGAGATGAAAGCCTCCTGGGTGACGTCCTCGGCGGCGCCTCGCTCGCCGACGATCCGGTAGGCCAGCGAGTAGGCGACGCCGCCGTGGCGGTCGTAGAAGACTTCGAAGGCGTCGGGGTCCTTTTCCCCGATCAGCGGCATCAGCTCCTCGTCGGCCAGCCGCTCCGCCTTCTCTCGCTTGACCGTCATCCCGACTCCATCATCCGCTCTTCGTGACCGCGGTCCCTAGGCGATGAACGGTTCCACGGCCTTCAGCACCTGCGCTTCGTCGAGCGCGGGGTCGAAGGCCTCGGGGGACGGTTCTTCCTTGCTCTGGAGCCGGATCGCCGCCGCGTGCCGGGCCTCGACCTGGACGATCGAGCCGGCGGCGCCCAGCACTTCCTTGGACTTGATCGCGGGGCCGGCGCCGTTGTAGGCGCTGACCCCGGTGTCCTCGAAGGTCTGCGCCAGTTTCAGGAAGTCGGCCGTGTTGCCGTAGGCGAAGTTGAATTTCGGCTCCGCGACCGGCTTGCCGCCCAGTTTCACGATCGTCGCTTTCAGCGCCTCGACGTGCTGCTGCTCGTCGTCCGCCAGCAGCCCGATCAGGCTCTTCAGCTCGCCGCTCGCCCCGGCCCGGGTCCTCGCTTCGTCGTAGAAGCTCGCCTCCAGATACTCCAGGGTGAGGGCGAAGTTGAGGATGCCGACGTCGCCGCCCGCGGATGCCGCCAGAGCCCTGCGGACGAAGGGAGCGACCATGCCGAGGCCGTAGACCGCGCCCGCCGCCAGCGCCCCCTTGAGGATCGCCTCGCTGCGGGAGAGGCCGCCGCTTTCCTCGACGACCTCGACGGCGGCGAGCTCGGGGTGTGCGAGTTCGTGGTGGCTTTGGTGGCTCATCTGGGGTTCTCCTCTCGCTTCTCGCCGCGCTCAGCTGACGATGAAGGGTTCGACGGACTTGAGGACGGCCTTCCCCGTCGCCGGCTTGGCGAACGCCCCGTCCGGGGTGATCGACTTGCCCAGCAGCGTGTTCAGCGCGGCCGCGTGCCGACCCTCGACGCTGTGGATCGCCAGTGCCGACGCCAGCACTTCCGGGCTCTTGATGTTGGCGGCCTGGCCGAGGTAGGCGGCGGCGCCGACGTTCTCCACCGTGGCCGCCAGCTCCAGCACCGACTTGGCGCTCTTCAGCGGGAACTCGGTTTTCGGTTCCGGCGCCGGCTTGCCTCCGAGCTGCTTGACGGCAGCGGTCAGAGCGGAGACGTGCTGGGCCTCCTCCTCGCCGAATTTGCGGATCGTCTCCAGGTCGGCACCTTTGAAGAGGCCGCTCTTGATGACGTCCGCATAGAAGGCCGTCTCCAGGTACTCGAGCGTGAGGGCGTAGTTGAGGATGCCGACGTCGCCCTTGCCGAACTGCGCCGTTTCGTCGCTCCCGCCGCCGGCCGACTTGGCCATGGTGGTCGTCGTGTCGTCGTCGCTGCCGCAGGCGGCGAGGAAGGCGGCCGCGGCGGCCGAGCCGCCGGTCAGTGCCATGAACTTACGGCGCGAGACCGGGTCCGTGACCGCACGGGCGACGGCACCCCGCGCCGGCGCCTCTGCTCTCTCGCGTTCCTTGCTCTCGGGCATATCGTCCTCTCCTCGCTGGGTTGCGCTTCTACCCGCCCCCTACGCGAACTTCGGCCCGCCCGGATCACTTGTTTTCGCCCTCGCCCCGGGTCCGGATAAGCCAATGATCCGAACCCGGCGCTGACGCGTATGCAAGGCATGGGATCCACCCGTCCCTCGGTCGGTGCCGCTCTCTCTCCCATCGCTGCCATTGCCGTTTTGCTGGTTGGCTGCGGTGGCGGCGACGGCACCGACCAGACCTCTTCCAACGCCGACCGCAGCGCCCAGAGCGCGAGGACGGTGACGATCCGCGACTACATCTACAGGCCGGCCACGATCACCGTCCCAGCGGGGACCACGGTCGCCTTCGCCAATCGCGACTCGACCCCGCACACGGCTACCTCAAGGGAATCGGGGGGCTTCGAAAGCGGCAGCATCGCCACCGGCAAGACCGGCGAGGCCAGGCTCGAAGAGAGCGGCACCTTCGCCTACTACTGCCTCTTCCACCCCTTCATGAAAGGGACGGTCATCGTCGAATAGGTCAGGCGGCAGTGGTCGAGCGTAGACGCTCCAGCGCCCCGGCAATTCGCGAGACACCCTCGGCCGCACGATCCGCCGGCACCGGCGCGAAGGAGAGGCGGAGGCTGTTCTCGCCCCCCTCGATCATGAAGTCGGGGCCGGCGACGAAGGTCGCGCCCTCGGCCTTTGACTCGGCCAGGAGCGCGGTCGTGTCGGTCTCCGCGACGAGGTCGAGCCAGAGGAAGTAACCGCCCTCGGGGACGACGAACTCGGCCTCGGGGATCCGCTCGCGCAGCGCCGCTACGAGCGCATCGCAGCGGGCCTTCAGCTCACCCTTGACGAAGGCGATGTTGCGGTCCAGCTCGCCCGAGCGGCAGAGCTCGAGCACGATCGCCTCGGCCAGCATGTTCGGCGAGATGTAGGTCTCGTTGGCCCGTTTCGCCAGTTTCGCGATCTCCTCCGCGGGACCGGCCAAGTAGCCGACGCGGACACCGGGGCTGACCGTCTTCGAGAAGGACGAGGCGTGGATCACCCGATCGGCCTTGTCCAGCGAGAGCATCGTCTCCAGCGGCTCGCCCTCGAAGGGCAGCTCGCGGTAGGGGTCGTCCTCGAAGATCCAGAAGCCGTGCTCGGCGGCCAGCTCGACCAGCCGCGCCCGCTTCGCGGAGGAGAGCGTGCAGCCGGCGGGGTTGTGTGCGTTGGGGATGATGTGCGCGAACTTGACCGGCCCCGCGGCGAGCGCGGCTTCGATCGCGCCGATGTCGACCCCGTCGGCCTCCAGCGGCACCGGCACCAGCTCGACTCCGAGCCGCTGCAGGTGCAGCAGCGTGCGGTCATAGGTCGGCTGCTCGACGATCACCCGATCGCCGGGCCCGAGCAGGTGCTCGAACAACATCGCCCCGGCCTCCAGGGAGCCGTTGGCGACCATCACCTGCGCCGGCTCAAGACCTCCGTGCCGCGCCGCGATCCACTCGCAGAGCCCCGGATGCCCGATCCCCGTTCCGTAGGAAAGCGCCTTTTCCCAATCGCTCTCGAGCGCCCGCGCCGCGGCCTCCCGCACCGCCTCGTGCGGCAGGATGTCAGCGCTTGGAGCGCCGCGAGCAAACGAAATCGTGTCGCCAGCCATACGTCCCCGACCCTAGCAACGCCCAAGCGTCAGCCGACCCTCGCCCGAATTGTCGATCCAGGGGGGCGAATCCAGGGGGTGTCTGAGCTTAGCCGCCATATATGGCAGGGCAGCTCAGACACGCCGAGAGGGAGGGTGAGATATCGGCGCTCGCAGACAGGCAGTACGGAGTCGTGGGCAGGGATCAGCTGCGAGGCCTTGGGATCCCCGAAAGGACGATCGAAAGATGGCGGGCCAAGGGTCGCCTCCATACGGTGCATGAAGAGGTCTATGCGGTAGGCCATACCCGTATCGGGCAGCGCGGCTATTGGTGGGCGGGGCTTTTGGCCTATGGCAATGAAGCGCTGTTGAGCCACCGCAGCGCTGCTGCGCTTTGGGGACTGGCGCGACAGCGCGGCTCGCTGGTCGAAATCACCGCCCCGGCGGGACGTCAGGGGGTCGAACGTCGAAAGTGGCTCTGGATACACCGAGGCAAGCTCAACCCTGAGGATCGCGACGAGCACAACGGAATTCCGGTCACGACTGTCGCGCGCACGCTGTTCGACTTCGCCGAAGTCGAGACCTTCCGGCATCTGGAGCAGGCTTGGGAGGAAGCGGATCGGCTGAAGCTGTTGCGGGTACGGGAGGTCGAACGAGTTTGTGAGCGTGGCTACGGAAGGCGCGCGCTGAAGCCGATTCGCCGCCTTCTGGCCGAGATGAAGGCGCCCCCGGAAGGGCGCTCGCCACTCGAGGAGCGCTTCCATGACTTCTGCAGGGAGTACCGCCTTCCCGAACCCGCCCGCAACGTCCACGTCCTCGGCCACGAGGTCGACGTCCTCTGGCCCGCCGCGAAGCTCGTCGTCGAGCTGGACAGCTGGGAATTCCACGGCCACCGCGCCGCCTTCGAGCGCGACCGCGCCCGCGACCCCAAGCTCCTCCTCGCCGGCTACCGCACCCTCCGCATCACCCACCGCCGCCTGGACAGAGAAGCCCCCCAGCTCGCAGCCGAGATCCGCCTGCTCCTGCGCACCTAGCCAGCTTCTGCGCGTCCGGCGCACTCCGTCAGGCAGGTCCGGGTAGGCCTGGAACGTCTTGTACTTTTTCGCCGTTGCGAAACTCGGACGGTTGCCAGCGCCCGTCGAAAAAGTTAAGTGGAAGGCCTACCCGGACCTGCCACGGCGCGCTACGACCCGCGCAGCACTTCGACGGCAATCGCGGCCGCCTCGCTCGGACTCTGCCCCACCCGCACGCCCTTCGCTTCGAGCGCGTCCTTCTTCGCCTGGGCGGTGCCGGAGGAGCCGGAGATGATCGCGCCGGCGTGGCCCATCTGCTTGCCGGGGGGCGCGGTGAAGCCGGCGATGTAGGCGACGACCGGCTTGGAGACCTCGGAGGAGATGAACTCCGCGGCCCGCTCCTCGGCGTCGCCGCCGATCTCGCCGACCATCACGATCAGCTCCGTCTCCGGGTCGGCCTCGTACAGCTTGAGGATGTCGATGAAGTCGGAGCCGACGATCGGGTCGCCGCCGATGCCGACGATCGAGGAGTTCCCCTCCCCTGCCTGCTTCAGCTCGTTGCCGATCTGGTAGGTCAGCGTCCCCGACTTGGAGACGACGCCGATCTTGCCGGGGTCGAAGAACTGGGCGGGGATGATGCCGACGTTGGCCTTGCCGGGCGAGAGCACGCCGGGGCAGTTCGGCCCGATCAGCCGCACCCCGGCCTCCACCGCCTTCCAATAGGTCCTCAGCATGTCGAGCACCGGGATCCCCTCGGTGATCGCGATCACCGTCTCGACCCCGGACTCGATCGCCTCGTCGATCGCCGGCGCCGCGAAGCGCGCGGGCACGAAGATCATCGAGGTGTTGGCGCCGGCCTCGTCCACCGCTTCCTTGATCGCGTCGAAGATCGGCACGCCCTCGACGTCCTGGCCGCCCTTGCCAGGGGTGACGCCGGCGACGAGGTCGGTTCCGTAGGCGCGGTTGCGCAGACCATGGAAGGAGCCCTCGCGCCCGGTCAGGCCGGAGACGACGAGTTTCGTCTCATCGCCGACGATGATGCTCATGAGGCACCCCCGGCCAACTCGACGACCCGCCGGGCCGCGTCCAGCATCGTCTTCTCCTGGTGCAGGTTCGGGAGGTCGGCCTCGGCGAGGATCGCCAGCCCCTGCTCGGAGTTGGTGCCGTCGAGGCGGACGACCAGCGGCACGCCGAGGTCGATCTGGCCCGAGGCGGTGACGATCCCCTTGGCGATCTCGTCGCAGCGGGTGATGCCGCCGAAGATGTTGAAGAGGATCGCACTGACCTTCTGGTCGGACTTGATGACCTCGAGCGCGTTGACGATCGCCTCCGCTTTCGAGCCGCCGCCGGCGTCGAGGAAGTTGGCCGGCGCGCCACCGGCCTGGGCGACGACGTCGAGCGTCGACATGCAGAGGCCGGCGCCGTTGGCGAGGATGCCGACGTTGCCGTCGAGCTTGACGTAGGTCAGGCCCTTCTCCTTCGCCATCGCCTCCTGCGGATCGTCGACCGTGTCGGCGATCTCGGCCAGGTCCTGGTGGCGGAAGAGGGCGTTGCCGTCAATCGTCACCTTGGCGTCGAGCGCGACGACCTCGCGGCCGGCGGTGACGATCAGCGGGTTGACCTCGATCAGGGTCGCGTCCTCCTCGCTCGCCACCTCGGCCAGCTTGACCAGCACTTCGGCGGCCGCGTCGAGCGTGTCCTCCGCCAGCCCGGCGTCGGCGACGATCGAACGTGCGGCGGCGACCTCGAACGGCCGGGTCGGGTCGATGTGCCGTTTGACCAGCGCCTCGGGGCTCTCGGCCGCGACCGCCTCGATGTCCATCCCTCCCTGGCTGGAAACCATCGCCAAAAGCTTCTTCTCGCCGCGGTCGAGGATGACCGACGCGTAGTACTCCTCGGCGATGTCGGAGCCACCCTCGACCCAGACCTGGTCGACGCGGAACGGGCCCTCGCCGTGCGGGCCGACGATGTCCATGCCGAGGATCGCCTCGGCATGCTCGCGCGCCTCGCCGGCATCGGCGGCGATCTTGATCCCGCCTGCCTTGCCGCGACCGCCGATCAGGACCTGAGCCTTGATCGCGCAGGGGTAGCCGATCCGCTCCGCCGCGGCGACCGCCGCGTCGACCGCGGCGGCGACCTCGCCGCTGGGCACGACGATGCCGTGCTTGGCGAACAGCTGCTTGCCCTGGTACTCGAGGAGGTCCATTTAGAGGGGGCGCCCGTGGGCGCGGCCGGCACCCTATCCAATGATGGTCAGCCGGCGGGCTGACCCGGGGGTAACGCCCCGCGGCGGAGCGCTTGGCATAATGCCGCGCTCGCAGATGGCTCTTCCCAGTCTCAAAAACATCAATTGGGTGACCACCGACTGTTACGGCACCCTCATCGACTGGGAGAAAGGCATCGTCGAGGCAGTCAAGAAAGAGGCGGCCAAAGACGGCTTCAGCTTCGAGGAGGGCCCTTTCCTCGCCCGCTTCTTCGAAGTCCAGGCCGAAATCATGGCCGGCTCCTACGAGCTCTACGCCGAGGTCCTGCGCCGCACGATCGTCAAGGTCGCCGGCGAGCTGGGCTGGGAGGTGGAGCCTTCGCGGGCCCAGTTCCTGCCCAACAGCGTCGCCTACTGGCTGCCCTTCCGCGAGGCCAACGCGGCGATGGACCGGCTCGGCAAGAAGTACGACCTCGGGATCATCACCAACACCGACGACAAACTGCTGGGGATCTCGCGCCGCCACCTGCGAACCGAACTCGACCTCGTCGTCACCGCCCAGCAGGTGCGCAGCTACAAGCCGGATCCCGTCCACTTCAAAGAGTGCGCGCGACGGATCGGCGGCAAGAAAGGCTGGCTGCACATCGGCTGCAACTACACGACCGACATCGCGCCGGTGCTGAAGATGAACGTGCCGGTGATCTGGGTCAACCGCCACGGCGAGAAACTGGAAGGGCGCAAAGCCCCCAGCGCCACGGTCAAAAACTTCCGCGAAGCAGCGAAAAAGCTCGGCGCGTCCTGAGCGTTTTCTAGCGTTCGCGGCGCAACTCCGGCAGGAGGCGCCGGTTTCGTCCCGTAGTCGTATCCCTATGGATAGGTCCGAGCACCCCAAGACCCAGATGCGTGCCCTCGCCGGTGCGCGGCTGGTGCTGGCCGCCGCCCTCCTGGCGCTGCTGACGGCGCTGGTCCTCGCCGCCGGTCAGCAGAGCGCCAGCGCAGCCATCCCAGACGAAAGCGTTCGCGACGAGCTGCTGCCGCCGGGCAAGCAGCCGAACATCGTCGTGATCCAGACCGACGACCAGACGATCGACCAGCTCTACGCGACCTACACGCCCCCCGGCGGCGCCCCGATCCCGGCGATGCCGAACACGCTCGCCGCGATCGCGGCCAAAGGCATCATCTTCAACCGCTACTACGTCTCCTACCCGCTCTGCTGCCCGTCGCGGGTCAGCCTGCTGACCGGCCGCTACGCGCACAACCACAACGTGCGCGGCAACGTCCCCCCCAACGGCGGCGCCACCGGGTTCTCCTTCCGCCAGGCCAACAGCCACAACATCGCCACCTGGCTGCAGGCGGCCGGCTACCGCACGATCCACGTCGGCAAGTTCCTCAACGGCTACGGCGACGAACCCTTCGACGACGGCAAAACCGTGCCGCCCGGCTGGAACGCCTGGCACTCGGTGATCAAAGCCGACACCCACCACTACTTCTACGGCTACACGCTCAACAACAACGGTGTGCTGGAAGGACCAGTCGGCGATTCCGGCAGCTGGGACACGCGCGAATACGGAGTCCGCGACGACTTCGGCTGCCCCTTCGCGCCGCTCA
The DNA here is from genome assembly GCA_963775475.1 of uncultured Solirubrobacterales bacterium. Classification (GTDB taxonomy): domain Bacteria; phylum Actinomycetota; class Thermoleophilia; order Solirubrobacterales; family 70-9; genus VAYN01. The sequence continues at coordinate 390,667 of CAVZIP010000001.1, forward strand.
ACGGCCTGCCCTGCCTGTACGAGACCGACATCCTCACTCGCATCGCCAGCGAAGAGATGTTCGGGACGCCGAGCGGCCAGCCGCTCTACCTGCAGCTCGATTACACCGCCCCGCACGGTGACTTCCGCCGCCCGGCCGGGCCCGAGCCGGCGACCCGGCACTACGACTCCCTCGCCGGCGCGCCCTACCCGCACGGGCCCTCGGAAGGCTTCAACGAGGGCAACGTCAACGACAAGCCGCTCTTCATCCGCGAAGCCTCCTACCTCTCGCCAACCGAGACCCGCGCCTACCGCGTCTACTACCAGAAGGGGCTGGAGTCGCTGCGAGCGATCGACGAGGGCGTGCAGCAGATCGTCAACACGCTCGGCGCGATGCAGCGCCTCCGCAACACCTACGTCATCTTCACCTCCGACAACGGCTTCTTCTACGGCGAGCACCGGCTCACCGGCGGCAAGTTCCTCGCCTACGAGCCGGCCACCCACCTGCCGCTCCTGATCCGCGGGCCGGGAATCAAACCGGGCAGCTCGACCGGCGAGCTGGCGGGGAACATCGACCTCGCGCCGACGATCCTCGAACTGGCCAATGCCCAGCCCGACAAAAGCATCGACGGGCGCTCGCTGATCCCGTTCATAGCCGACCCGGAGCTGCGCACGCGGCGCCCGCTCCTCTTCGAGTCCTTCGTCGAGACCAACGACGTCAACGCCCAGGGTGGGGTGCCGCTGGGCTCGGCCCGGGCCGGGATCAGCAGGGCGCGCTCCGACGAAGCGAGCGCCTCGATCGTCGCCCCGCCCAAGGACTACATCGGGATTCGCCTCGGCCCCTACAAGTACATCGAATGGCCGAACGGCGAAAAAGAGCTCTACGACATCAACAAGGACCAGTTCGAGCTCAACAACAAAATCCGCGACCCGAACTTCTACCCGATCCGCACCTTCATGCAGAGGGAACTGCGCCGGCTGGCCGAATGCGTCGGCCGCGACTGCCAGACGCCATCCGGAAAACTGCCGCTTACGCGCAAACAGCAGATCGAGATCCGGCAGCAGAAAGAAAAGGAACAGCGGGAACGCGAAAAGCGGCGCGAGGAACGGGAAGCAAAACAGAAAGAGCAGCAGCAGAAATAGGCGGGTGGGGAGTGAGGGACCCGGTACCCCTCCTCACTCAACTTGCTCGGGTGAATCGTTGGTGGCCGTCCGAGATGGTTTCTGGCCGAGAAGTACAAGCCGTTCGGAGGGGTACCGGGTCCCTCACTTGCAGCCGGGTCTGTCTCCTCCTTCCCTGGAGGAAGCTGGGCTACTCGATGGTGGCGAGGGTGTCGCCGCTGCCGACGGCTGCGCCGACCTCGACGTTGAGGGAGGTGACCTTGCCGGAGCGGTGGGCGGTGATCTCGTTCTCCATCTTCATCGCCTCGATCACGCAGATCAGGTCGCCCTCGGAGACCTCGGCGCCCTGCTCGACGCTGACCTTGAAGACGGTGCCCTGCAGCGGTGAGACCAGGGCCTCGCTGGAGGCCGCGGCACCGCCGCCGGCCTTGCGCTCGCGCTTTGGCGGTTTCCTGCCGCCGGCTGCCGCAGCGCTCCCGCCGGCGCCGGCCTCGCCGATCACCTTGACGTCGAAGAGCTTGCCGGAGACCTCGACCTTGTAGTCGCGCTCGACGACCTCGCCGCCGTCCTCGCCGGGCGGCGCCGGCGGATCCCCCGGCGCCGTCGACTTGAGCCAGTCGCGGTCCTCCATCAGGTCGCGGCAGGTCTCCCCGCGCGCCCATTGCTCAGTGGCGAGGATCGCCTTATGGAAGGGGATCAGGGTGGTGAGGCCACCGATCTCGTACTCGTCCAGCGCCCGCAGCATCCGCCGCGTCGCGTGCTCGCGGTCGACGTCCCAGACGATCAGCTTGGCCACCATCGGGTCGTACATCGGCGTCACCTCGGAGCCCGCTTCGACCCCGGAGTCGACCCGCACGCCCGGGCCCGCCGGCTCGCGGTAGGTGGTGATCGCACCCGGCGCCGGGGCGAACTTCTTGTGCGCCGCCTCGGCGTTGATCCGGCACTCGATCGCCCAGCCGCGCAGCTCGACCTCCTCCTGGGAGAGCGAGAGCGCCTCGCCGTCCGCGACCAGGACCTGCTCGCGGACGATGTCGACGCCGCTGACCATCTCGGTCACGCAGTGCTCGACCTGGACCCTGGTGTTCATCTCGAGGAAGAAGTACTCGTCGCCGACCTGCATGCCCTCGACCGTGCCGGCGCCCCGGTAGCCGACCGCGGCTGCCGCGTCGGTGGCGATCTTGCCGATCCGCTCCCGCATCTCGGCGTCGACCTGCGGCCCCGGCGCCTCCTCGATCACCTTCTGGTGGCGGCGCTGAATCGAGCAGTCGCGCTCGCCGAGGTGGATCACGTTGCCGTGCGAGTCGGCGAGGACCTGGACCTCGACGTGGCGCGGGTCCTCGAGGTAGCGCTCGACGTAGACGCGGTCGTCGGAGAAGAACTTCTCGCCTTCGCGGCCGGCCCCCTCGAACGCCTCCTCGAGATCGTCCGGGGTCATCGCGACGCGGAAGCCCTTGCCGCCGCCACCGCCCGCCGCCTTGCAGGCGACCGGGTAGCCCGCCTCCTCGGCCTGCTTGCGGGCCGCCTCGACGTCCTGCGCCGGTTCGGTCGCGCCGGGGACGATCGGGACCCCGGCCTCGGCCATGATCTCGCGCGCTTTGGTCTTCGACCCCATCGCTTCGATCGCCTCCGGCGGCGGACCGATGAACGTGATCCCAGCCTCGTCACAAGCTCGAGCAAAGTCAGCGTTCTCAGCGAGAAACCCATAGCCAGGATGGATCGCCTCCGCTCCAGCCTCCTTGGCAGTCCCGATAATTTTCTCGATGTCGAGATAGCTCTCTGCCGGAATGGCTGGCCCGATCAAGAAGGCCTCGTCCGCCTCCCTCACGTGTGGGGCATCCCGATCTATCTCGGAATAAACCGCCACGGAGCCGATCCCCATCTCCTTCAAGGTCCGGGCGACCCGAATCGCGATCTCTCCCCGGTTGGCTATCAGGACTTTCTGGAACACGGGGGCGGCAGTCTATTTATGCGAGCGGCGCGGTGAAGGGAGCCGGGTACCCCTGCCGGCGGCTTGTACTTTTTTGCTGGCGGGCTTCTCGGACGGCTCTCGGCGATTCTCAAAAAAGTTGAGCCGGCAGGGGTACCCGGCTCCCTTCCTCTCTGTCCCATGCGATTAGGCTCCCGCCCCATGCTGATCGAGCTGCAGAGCCATTCGACGGTCTCCGACGGGCAGCTGGTGCCGTCCGAGGTCGTGGAGAAGGCCGCCGAGGCGGGCGTGACGACGCTGGCGCTGACCGATCATGACGCGATCGCGGGGGTTGCCGAGGCGGCTGAAGCCGCCGAGCGGCTGGGGATCGAGCTGGTGCCGGCGATCGAGATGTCTTGCGTGCACGAGTACGCCGAAGACCTGCACATCTGCGGCTACTGGATCGACCTTGGGAGGATCGCGGCCGCCTGCGAGCGGGCGCAGCACGAGCGGGTGACGCGGGCCGGGGAAATCGTCGAGAAGCTGCGGGGGGAGGGTTTCGACCTGCACCTCGAGGACGCGGTGCGCGAGGCGGGCGACGCGCTCTCGATCGGGCGTCCGCACATCGCCCGGGCTGCCGGGGCGAGCGGCGACCTCGGTCCCTTCTTCGAGGAGTACCTGGTGCCGGGGGCGAAGGCGTTCGTACCGCGCAGGTGGCCGACCGCCGAGCAGGCGATCGAGCTGATCCGCGGCGCCGGGGGGGTCGCCGCGATCGCCCACCCCTACTGGGACATCTCCGCCCCCGACGAGGTCGACGACCTGATCCGCTCCCTCGGCGCCGACGGCGTCGAGACCTTCTACCCGACCCACTCTAAGGAGCAGACTCAGCACCTGCTCGAGCTCTGCGACGAGCTCGACCTGGTCCCCACCGCCTCCTCCGACTACCACGGGCCGACCCACAAGACGTTCTCTAACTTTGGCGCCTACGACACCTACGGCTTGGCCGAACCGCAGGTCCCAGCTAGGTCATAGCGGCGTCGTAGGTCCGTCGCCAGACACTCAACACGGCCGCAGGCCGTGTGTCTGGCGATGGACCTACGACGCCGCCCCAAGCCCTATTCGGCTACCCTAATTCGGTCAACCTAATTAGGGCGTCCTAAGTCTTTGGTAGCTGGATGCCCTCCGAAAGGAGCCGAGCTTGTACCTGGTGATGAACGTCGTCCACGTCAAAGAGGAGCGCCGGGAGGCCTTCGAGCGCGCCTTCCTCGAGCGTGAGAGCCACGTCCACAAAGCCGAGGGCTTCGTCAGCTTCGAGCTGCTGCGGCGCGATCGCGACGGCGAGTACGTGGTGCTCAGCCGCTGGGATAACGAGGAGGCGTTCAAGGGCTGGGTCAACAGCGACCTGTTCAAGATGAGCCACCGCCATGCCGACGGCGAGCTCGCCCACGGCAGCGAGGTGCGCAACTACGACGTGATCGACGCGCGGGTGCCTGCGTGAGCCGTCGCCTCGTCGCGCTGGTCGCGCTGACGCTCGCCCTGGCGCTACCCGCTGCCGCCCAGGCCGCGCCGCCGCAGCGGATCGTCGCGCTCACCCCGTTCGCCGCCAACACCCTGGCCAAGCTCGGCGTCAGGCCGGTCGCGATCGGCGAAACGCTGGGCGGGAGCGAACGCTTCTCGCCGAAGCTGAAGGGCGTTCCCACCCTCCCGCTCTCGCACCCGAACGGTCCCAACCTCGAGCAGCTCGCCTCGCTCGACCCCGACCTCGTCTTCTCCTCGCGGACCTGGGCGAAGGGGAACCAGGCGATGGAGGGTCTGGGGATCGACGTCATCCTCCACGACCCGCACTCGATCGACGGCGCCTTCGCCGACACCTTCAAGATCGGCGCGATCGTCGGCCGCAAGCACTACGCGCGCGATCTCCTGCAGTCGATGCGCAAGCAGGTCGAAGCCGCCGAGAAGGGGATCGAGAAGCGCCCCAAGGTGATGCTGATCCTCGGCGTCGGCCGCACCCCCTTCACCTTCCTGCCCAACAGCTGGGGCGGCGACATCGTCAGCGCCGCCGGCGGCAGGCTGCTGACCGGAGGCGTCAGCTCCAGCTCCGGCTTCGAGCGGATCTCCGACGAAGTCGTGGTCGCCGAGAACCCGGACATCATCATCGCCGTCCCCCACGCCGACGAGGACGACATCCCCTCGCTGACCGAGTACCTGCGCTCGAACCCGGCCTGGTCGAGCACGAACGCGGCACGGAACGGGCGGGTCTACGTCTCGGTCGACAACTCGCTGCTGCAGGCCGGCACCGACATCGCCCGCACGATCCGCAAAGTCCGCCGCGCCTATCTGAAGAACTAGGTGGCGCGCCGGACCGTGGTCTTCGCGGCGCTGCTCGCCGCGCTTGCCGCCGCGAGCGTGGCCTCGCTGGCCCTCGGGGCGGTGAAGCTGCCGTTCTCGCAGGTGATCGAGATCCTCTTCGGCGGCGGTGGCAGCGCCGTCGACCGCCAGATCGTCGAGACGCTGCGGCTGCCGCGCACCGTCGAGGCGCTGATCGTCGGCGCCGCGCTCGGGATCGCCGGGGCGATCCTGCAGGGGGCGCTGGCCAACCCGCTCGCCTCGCCCGACGTGATCGGGGTCACCGGCGGCGCCGGCTTCGGGGCGATCCTGATCATCATCCTCTTCCCCGGCTCGATCGCGCTGCTGCCGGTCGGCGCCCTCTTCTTCGGCCTGCTGGCGGCGACGCTGGTCTTCGCCTTCGCCTGGTCGGGGCGCAACCGCGGCAGCACCGGCAAGGTGATCCTGGCCGGGATCGCGATGCTCTCGCTGTTCACCGCCGGCACCACCGGCCTGCTGGCCGCCTACCCGGAGCGGGCGCCCTCCGCCATCTTCTTCATCGCCGGCGGCCTCACCTCGAGCGGCTGGACCGAGCTGGAGACGATCTGGCCCTACTTCGCCGTCGGCTTCCTCTTCGCCGCCTTCCTGATCCGGCCGCTGGACCGGCTGGCGCTGGGCGACGACGTTGCCGCCTCGCTCGGCTCGCGGCCGCAGCTGATCCGGCTCGGCGCTGGGGTCGCGGCAGCGCTGCTGGCCGCCGCCTCGGCGGCGATCGCCGGCCTGCTCGGCTTCCTCGGGCTGGTCGTGCCCCACGTCGTCCGCATGGCCGGCGGCAGCTCCAGCCACACCTTCGTCGTCCCCGCCTCGGCGATCGGCGGCGCCGCCCTGCTGGCCGCCGGCGACACCCTGGCCCGAACCCTGCGGGCGCCGATCGAGATGCCGGTCGGTCCCTTCATGGTCCTGCTCGGTGTGCCCCTGTTCCTGTGGCTCCTGCGGAAGGCGGTCTGATCATGACCTCCGAGGAAGAGAGCCGGAGGAGGGGGTCCCTCCGTCGGGCGCACGGCGAAGAGAGCGAGGGGAGGGGGTGTCCCCGGCGGACGCACGGCCCTATGGGCGTTGCTGAAGGTCCGCCGGGGACACCCCCTCCCCTCGCTCTGCTCGAGGCGCGCGGAGTGGAGGTGGAGATTGGCGGGGCGCCTATTCTGCGCGGGGCCGATCTTGAGCTGCGGGCTGGTGAGCTGGTTGCGGTGGTCGGGCCCAACGGGGCCGGCAAGTCGACGCTGGTGCGGGCCGTCTCCGGCCTGCAGCGGCTGGCCGGCGGCAGCGCTCGTTGGTCCGGCCGCGAGGTCGGCGAGATGCGCGGGCGCGAGCTGGCTCGGCTGCGCGCCTTCGTGCCGCAGCGGATGCCGGTGCCGGCCGGGGTCACGGTGCGCGAAGCGGTGACGATCGGGCGCTCCGCCCACCTGCGGCCGCTGCGTCGCCTTACCGGTGACGACCGGGCCGGGATCGACGACGCGATAGAGCGGGCGCGCGTGACCCGCTTCGCCGAGCGAGCGCTGACGACGCTCTCCGGCGGCGAGCTGCAGCGGGTCCAGATCGCGATCGGGCTGGCCCAGGAGGCGCCGGTCCTGATCGCCGACGAGCCGACCTCCCAGCTCGACCTCGGCGCCACGATCGGCGTCGCCGGCCTGCTCCGCGACCTGGTCGGCGAAGGGCTGGCGGTGCTGCTGGTCGTCCACGACCTGGCCCTGGCCGCCGCGGTCGCCGACACCGTGGTCGTCGTCTCGGAGGGGCGCACCGTGGCAACCGGGACGGCGGAGGAGGTCCTGAACCCGGAGCGCCTGGCGGCGGTCTGGGGCGCCGACGCACGCCTGACCGAGCACGACGGCCGCACCGCGCTGCACGTCGCGTGGCTGGAACGCAACGACGTTAGGGCGCCCTAATTCCTAGTTTGTTAGTGTGAATTTATTAGGGTGGCCTAAGTGGCCGCCATCGAGATCAGCGCACACGGTGCGCAGAACAAGGAGACCTTTCGAGAATGAGCTCGCACGAATCGAGGAGGAGCCGGCTGCTGAACAGCCTGCTCGCACTCGGCGCTGCTGCTGCCCTTACCGCCGCCCTGGCGGCTCCCGCAGATGCCGCCAAAGGCCAGGGCGACGCCGTCATCGTCGCCGCCAACCACAGCAAAGGCCGCACCCTCAGCGGCCAGGGCGTGAAGCTGCTGGCGGGAACCGGCACCGCTGCTCAGAGCGGCAAGCTGACCCTGCCGATCACCGAGCTCAACCCCAGCCCGCATCCCTCCGCGTACAGCGGCGCCGCCCTCACCTTCAAGCGCGGCAAACGATCGGTCACCCTGACCGAGGTTGGCTTCAGTCTCGTGGCCGGAACCCTGGTCGGCAGGCTCGGCGAAGCTGTGATCCCGGTCTTCTGGCTCGGCGCCGCACCCCAGGTCAACAGCAGCACCGGTTCGATCTCGCTCAGCGAAGGCAAGCTGCGGCTGACCGCCGAGGCGGCGCGCGCGCTGAAAGAGCGGCTCGGCCTCAAACGCGCCCTGGTCCGCAAAGGCGTCGGCATGGTCTGGCTCGCCGCGCAGGCGTTCCCGACCCACGGACCTGCCCAGAAAGTCACCTCGGGCTCGCTCGACTGGGGCTTCCTCACCTCCTGGCGCGAATACATCTACAAAAACCTCGGTCCCGGCTCGGTCGGCTCGATCACGACCGAAGGCGGCGCCACCACGGTTGGCGAAGCGGCCAAACCCGGCTCCTACTTCAGCTTCCCCGCCAACGGCGGCAGCTTCCAGCAGGGCCTCTACGGCGCCAGCGACAAGCTCTCGCTGAAAACGCTGGGCAGCGTCAAATTCGCCAAGCCCGGTCACTGCATCATCGAAATCAAATTCAGCGACGTCGTCGTCACGCTCGGCACCCACTCCTCGATCGTCGCCGATCTCGACTACGACATCGACAAATTCAACGGCATGGGCTGTGATCCGGTACCGCCGGTCTCGCTGCCGAACACGGAAATCGCCACGCTCGGCAGCGTCGCGCCGAGCGTCAACGGCAACACGATCACCTGGTCCAACCTGCCGGCGACCCTGACCGCGGCAGCGGCAACGCCGTTCGCGCCGCAGTACAAAGCCGGACAGGCGCTCGACCCGGCGACGATTACCGTGGGCGTTGTGCCGCTCCCGGTGGCGGTGCCGTAGGGGCCACGTTGAACCGGCTCGGCATCAAGCAGCGGCTCGGTATCGCGGTGGCGGCAATCGCCGTCACCGCGGCCGCGCTGCCGGCATCCTCTCTGGCCGCCTCCGGCGCCACCAGGCTGACGCTGGACGGGCCGGCGGCGAAGGCGCTGCGCGAGTCCGGCGCCCGCATCGCCCCGGTCAAACCGGCCAGCGGCGGCAGCCACAGGGTCTCACTGCCGATCGCCACCGGCCTGGCCGGTTCCGCCACGACCCTGCTGCGCCACCGCGGCGGCATCGTGCTCGTGGGCAACGACGGCGCCGAGGCTCGCCTGACCAAGCTCAGCCTCCTGCTCGGCAAACGCTCGCTGGTCGAGGCCAGGCTGGGCGGCGAGGAGATCGACCTCTTCAAGGTGCTGCGCGGCGGGCGCCGCGAGGTCGATGCCGCAGCTGGCGCCGTCCGCCTCAGCGGCCTGCGCCTGAAGCTGACCCGCAGCGGCGCCGTGGCAATCGCCCGCCGGCTCGGGCTGAAAACGCTGCCGGCGCAGCGCTTCGCCACGCTCTCCAGCGATCTCGCCGGGCTCACCCGCGGCAACGGTGGCGGTGCCGGCACCACGCCCGGCGGTCCCGCCCAGCAATCGGCAACCTGCCCGCTGCCCAGCGGCGCCGGGCCGGCGCCGGAAGAGCCGCTGCCGACGATGGCTCAACCGCCCACCGCCTCCGCCATCACCGCCGCCACGATCGACTGGCACGTGCGCGAGTCCTTCATCCGCTACATCGGCACCGGCGAGGGGACCAGCGTCTCCGGCGGCGCCACGGCGGACCCGCCGGTTCTGCTCCCGGGCGCCTCGGCCGCCCTCAGCTACGGCTTCCACTTCCCCCTCGCCGGCGGCAGCTGGCTCGACACCGGCGCCGATCCCGCCAACCCGGCCGACGACACCGCTCTGGTCCGCTTCGGCGGCGCCGTCCGCTTCCTCTACAGCGGCCACGGCATCGACCTGGCCACGGCCGAGCCGGAAATCGAGATCGCCGGCGCCAAATCGCGGGCGATCTTCTCGATCTCCGAGTCGGGTGGGGCAGCGCAGCGGCAGGTGCTGGTCAACCTCGACCTCTCCCGCGCCGCCGCGATCAGGGCCAGCGGCAACACCTTCACCTACGAACGGGTGCCGGGCGCGATCCCCTCCGGTACGGCTTCCTCAACCTTCGGCGGCTTCTACGCCCCCGGCACCGATTTCGGATGCGTCAGCGTCTCCTTCTCCACCTGACGGCGAGCGCAGCGGTGGTCTCGCTGGCCCTCGCCTCGCCGTGGGCGTCCAGCGCCAGCGCCGACGCCGACGCCGCCCAGGTGACCGTGGTCTCCCCCGGCGGCGCGTCGCAGACGCTCGCCCTCGACGCGCTCGCCGGCTCCGAGGACGTGGCCGGCCGCACCTACGTGCTGCGCTCGCCGGCGGGCGAGAGCACCCAAACGGTGACCGGCTTCTCGCTGGGACAGCTGCTCGAGGCGGCCGGTGCCGACCCCTACGGCTTCTCCTACCTCGAGGTCCAGCTCCCAGCCGGCGGCGCCGTCCTGCTCAGCCGCGACCAAGCTCTCGACCCCGGCGCCTTCGCCGACGGCCCGCCGGTCGTCTACAGGACCGCGACCGGAACCGGCTTCCTGCGCCCCAACGCGGGTCCCGAAGACCTCAACGCCAACGATAGCTTCGAGGCGCCACAGGGCATCTCGATCGTGCTCCGCAAAGGCACGCAGCTCCAGGTTCAAGCGAAAGCCTCCGCAACGAAGACGAAGGTCGGCCAGAAGGTCAGCTTCAACGCTGTCGTCGAGGGCGGCGGCGCGGGCGAGCAGCTCGTCTACTCCTGGTACTTCGACGACGGCAGGCGCACCGAAGGCCCCGCCGCCAGCCACAGCTTCGCCAAACGCGGCACCTACGACGTGGTCGTCGGCGTCACCACTCCCGGCAACCATGCCGGTACCTCGGACATCGTCACGATCCAGGTCGGCCCCCCAGTCGACGGCGGCCCCAACCGTAGGGGCGGCGGCCACAATCGCGCCGCTGACGCCCCCGACCATGGGGCAGCCGACGGCCCCGGGGGTGACAGCACCACTGCGGACTTGGGCGGGGGGCCGGTCGGGAGTGCCCTCCCGGACACACAGCCTCCGGCTGCGTTGAGCGTCCGGGAGGGCACTCCCGACCGGCCTTCACGCGACTCGACGCCGGTCCGGCCACCAGGCGAGCGGGTCGAAGGCGAACTGTTGAGCGCCAGCGGCGCCGCGGTGTCGGAAGTGGAGAGAGAGCAGGCCGCAGCGCGTACCGGAACGCTTGAGGGTGACGGAGACGGTGGCGGTATCCCCACCACGGCCCTGGGCCTGTTGACCACCCTCGGCCTGCTCGGCACCGGCGCCCTGATCGAGGCGCGTCGTCTCCCCGGCCGTGGCGTTTTTATACCGCTATCCGGTAATAAGTCGACACTCGGAGGCAGGCGGTGATCGAGGAGATCCTCTTCGATGTCTCCGAGGCGCTGCTGGTCCCGGTTCTGGTCCTAACCGTGGCGGCACTGGCGCTCGTCCTTGTTGAAGCGGGCTCGCTGCTGGTCGAGGTGAGGCGGCGGCGCCACCGCAACCTCTGGGCGCTCGAGCGCGCGGTCGAGGAGTGCCGCGGGCGGCTGGCCGCCGGGATGCCGGCCGAGGCGCTGGCGGCGCTGCTGCCGTTCGCCTGGAACCGGCAGATGGAAGACGCCCTCGCCGGCATCGTCGAGCAGCACGGCCGCCCGCAGGCCGAGGCGCGGGTCGCCAAGCGCCTCGCCGAGTACGACTACCTCTCGCTGCGCCGCCTCGAGCGCACCCGGATCCTCGTCCGCATGGGGCCGGCCCTGGGCCTGATGGGCACCCTGATCCCGCTCTCCCCGGCCCTCGCCGGCCTCGCCGACGGCGACGTCGCGACCCTGACCGAGAACCTCCGGGTCGCCTTCAGCGTCACCGTCGCCGGCCTCCTGATCGGCGCCTTCGCCTTCGGCATCTCGCTGATCCGCGACCGTCTCTACGCCCAGGACTACTCCGACGTCGAGTACGTCGCCGCGTCCCTGATCAACACCGAACCCTGGTCTCACCCGCCCGCGGCGGACGCGTTAGCGACCGAGCGAGCACTCTGGTCATCATGAGCGCGAGGGAGCGGAAGCAGAGTACGCGGGCGGAAATTCATGTCACCCCGCGCGCCCGCAGCCGCGACGACCGCGCCGGCGACCCCCTCGACGGTCTCGTCAACCTCTTCGACCTCGGCATCGTCCTCTCCGTCGCCTTCCTCCTCGCCGCCCTCTCCTCCCTGGACCTCACCTCCGCCCTGACGGGTAAAGAGCAGCCCCCAGCCGAGCGCACCCGCCCCACGGACGCCGTCGTCGCCCCCAAGGACCAGCAGGTCAAGCAAGTGGAGTTAAAGCCAAACGAGAAGGTGATCGGCCGCGGCCAGCCAATCGGCACCGTCTACCGCCTCAACGACGGCCGCACCGTAGTGGTCCGCACGCCTCAGCCTTAACTGGCTACTCCTGGATCTCCGTCCGCCGCTTCACCCACGTCACGAACTCCTGCTCGGAGATCGTCCGCGCCGCCAGCCCCTCGATCATCGATGCAATCTCCTCCACGTCCTCGCTCGGCCGCCGCCAAGGAATCCCACTCTGCTCCAACATCTCCCGCATGCACTCGTAGCCCACCCGCATGTTCCCTTCAGGAAATGGACGGTGATGGACAATTCGCGAGCAGCAGATCGCTGCACGAGAGGTGAGCCGCTGGCGCGAGCGCCCCTGCTCGCAGCTCTCGGTGTGGGTGCGCCGGCACGCCTTGCAGCGGTAGCGGCGTTTGCGCCAGCGCAGAGTGGCCTGGCGGCCACAGAGCGGCAGGTCCCTCACCGCGACCACCGGCCGCTCGTGAACCTCCAGCTCCTCGCTCTCGCAGTGGGGGCATGACTGCGCTCGCGCAATCAGCTCGACCTCGAGGTCGAGCTGATTGCCCCCTTCGATGACTCGCCCCACCCTGAAGCCGTCCAGGCCGACGAGGCGGCTAACGTGATCTTGCATCCGCTGTTCCTCCTGACTCCGCGTTATTTCGAACCACGCAGAGCCTTCTGGGGGCAGCGGATGTCTTCTATCCGGGCCTCATCCCCGCTTGTTTTGCAAGACCCAAAAAGTTGAGCGGGCAGGGGTACCGGACCCCCACCCGCTCCAAGTCAAACGCGTCCCTGACTGGCTAAGCAGCGACAGCAGCCGGGATCAGCTCACGCTGCTCCAGGTAAGCGAGCAGCTTCTCCGCCGACTCCTCCGGCGACTCGTTTTCGGTGTCGCAGACCCAGTCCGGGTTCTCGGGGATCTCGTAGGGGTCGGAGACGCCGGTGAATTCCTTGATCTCGCCGGCGAATGCCTTCGCGTAGAGACCCTTGACGTCGCGCTCGGCGCAGGTGTCGACCGAGGCCTTGACGTAGACCTCGATGAAGCGCTCGCCCATCGTCTCGCGGGCCTCGTCGCGGATCTCCTTGTAGGGGGAGATCGCGGCGGTGATCACCGGCACGCCGTTGCGGCTGAGCAGGTCGGCGACGAAGGCGATGCGGCGAATGTTGGTGTCGCGGTCCTCCTTCGAGAAGCCGAGCCCCTTGGAGAGGTTTTCGCGGACCACGTCGCCGTCGAGGATCTCCAGCTTCGAGCCGCGCTCGCGCAGGTGTCCCTCCAGCACTCGGGAGATGGTCGTCTTGCCGGCACCGGAGAGCCCGGTGAACCAGAGGGTGAAGCCTTTCTCGCCAGCCATGCTCGTTCAGTCCTCCTTGTAAGCGTCGATCAGGATGTCGGCGACCTCGTCCCGCGAGAACTCGTGCGGTGGCCTTTCGCCGTTGCCCAGCATCTCGCGGACCTTGGTCCCCGAGAGGAAGAGGTGCGACTCGTTGTCGTGCGGGCAGGTCTTGCCGGAGGCGAGACCCTCGCACTCGTTGCACCAGAAGGTGTGCTCGAACATCAGCGGCTCGATCCCGAGCTCGTCGATGTCGATCTCGTCGAAGATCTTCTGCGCGTCGTAGGTGCCGTAGTAGTCGCCGGCACCGGCGTGATCGCGGCCGACGATGAAGTGCGTGGCGCCGTAGTTGCGGCGGACGATCGCGTGCAGGACCGCCTCGCGCGGGCCGGCGTAGTGCATCTTCGCCGGCTTCACGCCCAGCACCACCCGGTCGTTCGGGTAGTAGTTCTCCATCAGCACCTCGTAGCAGCGCATGCGCACGTCGGCGGGGATGTCGCCGGCCTTGGTCTTGCCGATCAGCGGATGGATGAAGAGCCCGTCGCAGGTCTCCAGCGCGGCCTTGGTCAGGTACTCGTGGGCGCGGTGGATCGGGTTGCGGGTCTGGAAGGCGACGATCTTCTTCCAGCCGCGCGCCGCGAAGTCGGCCTTGTGCTCGGCCGGCGTCTTGTAGCGGCGCATGAAGGCCTCGTCGTGGTCGGGCAGGGCGTCGACCTCGATCGGGCCGGCGATCATCCGGTTGCCCTCCTCGTAGATCGCGGACACGCCCGGGTGGGCCTCGTCGGCGGTCCCGTAGACCTGCTCGGCCTCGCGCTTGGCGTCGCGCTCCCAGATCTCCTCGACGGTGATCCGGCCCAGCGGCTTGCCTTCGTCGCTGGAGAGCGAGACAACATCCCCGACCTGGCACTCGAGGTCGGTGGCCAGGGTGATCGGGATCGGCCAGTAATCGCCGGCGACGGTGCGCATCTCGCTGCAGACGCGTTCCCAGTCGGCGGAGCCCTGGAAGCCGGTCAGCGGCGCGAAACCGCCGTTGCCGATCATCTCGAAGTCCGCCGTGTGGCGCTCGGAAAGGGTCAGGGACAACTCAGCCATCGTCTCGCTCATCGAAAGTCTCACCAATCGTTTGGGGAAGGAATTAAGGGGCGCGCCAGGCGCCGTCAGTTGATCCCGCACTCGGTCTTGGCGACGCCCGCCCAGCGGCCGTCGCGCGGCGAGCCGCCCGGCTCGACCGGCTGCGTGCAGTGGGTGCAGCCGATCGACGGGTAGCCCTGATCGTGCAGAGGGTTGTACGGGAGGTGGTGCTCACGGATGTAGTTCCAGACGTCGCGCTCGGACCAGTCCGCGAGCGGGTTCAGCTTCCAGAGGTTGAATTTCTTGTCCCAACCGAACTTCGGCGTCTTGGAACGACTGCTGGAATCTCCGCGCCGGACACCGGCGACCCAGCAGTCTACGGAAGAGAGAGCGCGCCGCATCGGCTCGACCTTGCGCAGGCCGCAGCAGGAGTCGGGGTCGCGCTTCCAGAGCTCGTCGCCGTACTCGGCGGCCTGCTGCTCCAGCGTCAAATTGTGGAAGCGGTCGAACTCGATGTCGAGCGCCTCGGCCAGCCGGTCGCGGGTCTCGTAGGTCTGCTCGAAGAGGACGTCGGTGTCGAGGTAGAAGAAACGCGCCTCGGGGTTGATCCGGCTCGCCATGTGGGCGGTGACCGAGCTCGTTTTCTGGAACGAGCAGGCGATGTAGTGCTCGGGCCCGAACTGCTCGAACATCCACTCCAGCGCCTCCTGGGCGCTGCGGTCCTCGAGCTCGTCGGCGATCGCCTCGTGATCGAGGTCGGTGATTGTCGGCACGGTGCCGGAGAGGGTGACCGGAGGCGGCTTCATCGCAGCTGGCGCGCGCTAGATCGCGCACTCCCCCTCGCCGCGCTCGACCTTGTAGGGACTGGAGCGGTTCCAGTCGATGAACTGCTCCATCGTCTCGAGGCTGAACTCCGCCGGCAGCGTCAGGTCCTTGACCGCCGCTTCGAAGCTCTCGGCCCCGGTCCGCTCGGCGAAGGCGTTGAACTCCTCGCCATCGTTGCGGTCGGACTCGTACAGCCGCACCCAGCGCTCGACCGCCTCGGGCACGCGCTTGGCCGGCAGCCGTGATTTCAGCCGCTTGCCGAAAATCACCTCGCCGCCCTCGAAGTTGCCGCCGATGTGCGGAATGTAGGCGGGCATCTGGCGGTCGCCGAGTTTCAGCGAAGCGCCGTAGAAGCCGATGTTGGCGATGTGGTGCTGGCTGCAGCCATTCGGGCAGCCGCTCATTTTGATGTGGATCCGCTTCGTCAGCTCGTCCTCGATCTGCATCGAGTCGACCCGCTCCTTGATCGCCTTGTTCAGGCCCATCGAGCTGGTGATGCCGAGTTTGCAGCTATCGGTGCCGGGGCAGCTGACGACGTCGGTGATCTCGCGGGCGCCGGCCTCGCCGAGGCCGAGCGCGGTCAGCCGCTGCCAGACGTCGTAGAGCGCCTCGTCGCGGACCCAGCGCAGGACGAAGTTCTGCTGCACGGTGCTGCGGGCGTGGCCGCCCGTGTACTCGCGCATGATCGCGCCGAGGCCGCGGAACTGCTCCGGCGTCAGGTCGCCGCGGGTGATCTTCACCTCGACGGTGGAGAAGCCCTGCTGGCGCTGCGCTTCGACGTTGCCGGCGAGGAAGCGCTCGAACTCCGAGGTGTCGCCGTTGGGCGAGGCGGGCGCGGGCAGCGCCTTGGGGGCGTCGGCCTCCTCGTCGACGTCGAAGCGCAGCCGCTCGACCAGGTCGGAGTCGAAGTCGCGCTCGCCGACCCAGTCGCCCTTCAGCTCCTCGTCGACCAGCTCGCGCATGGCCTCGATGCCGATTTTGTCGACCAGGACCTTGATCCGGGCGCGGGCGCGGTTGACGCGCAGCCAGTCCTGA
This sequence comes from uncultured Solirubrobacterales bacterium, assembly GCA_963775475.1. Classification (GTDB taxonomy): domain Bacteria; phylum Actinomycetota; class Thermoleophilia; order Solirubrobacterales; family 70-9; genus VAYN01. The sequence continues at coordinate 406,872 of CAVZIP010000001.1, forward strand.
CGGTCGAAGATGCGGAGGATCGCCTCGGCGACCATCAGGTAGTCGCCGTTGTCGGCCTCGACGAAGTCGTAGACGGTCGGCGCGACCCGAGCCATGATCGAGGTGCCGCCGCCGACCCGGACCTCGAAGCCCTTGACCCCGTCCTTTTCCCGCGAGAGGAAGGCGATGTCGTGGATGCCGGTGATCGCGCGGTCCTCGTCGGAGCCGCTGAAGGCGGTCTTGATCTTGCGCGGCATCAGCTGCGTCGTCGGGTGGCGGACGAAGTAGCGGACGTAGGCGCCGGCGTAGGCGGTCGGGTCGAAGATCTCGTCGGGGGCGACGCCGGCCCAGGGGTCGCCGGTGACGTTGCGCACCGTGTTGCCGCAGCCCTCGCGCGAGGAGAGGTCGGCTTCGGCGATCTCTCGCAGCAGCAGCTCCATGTCGCGCAGCGGCACGTGGTGGATCTGGATGTTCTGGCGGGTGGTGACGTGCCCCTTGTTCAGCGGCGCGTATTTCTCGACCACGCTGGCGAAGGCGTCCATCTGCGCGGGGGTGACGCCGCCGAACGGAAGCTTGACGCGGACCATCTGCACGTCGGGCTGGCGCTGGCCGTAGACACCCTGTTTGAGCCGGAAGCCGATGAACTGGTCTTCCGGCATCTGCTCGGCGAGGAACGCCTCGGCTTCGTTGTCGAAGTCATCGAACTCGCGCTCGATGATCGGGATGATGTGGCCGGGGACGTTCTCGTAGGACTCGGGGTTCTCCAAGGACCCGACCCGGCCCTTGCCCTTCTGCTCCTTGTTCTCCGCTACGACTACCTCCATGCGGAAGAAAATAGCAAAACCTGACAGGGATTTAGGTATTTACTGCTTAAGCAGCTATTTCCAGCCGTGGCTAGCCCAAAAACGCGCGCGAACTAGCTGTGCGACGGTTTTTTCTGCGCCTGTAGGATCGCCGCGGCCTCGCCCGACTCGGCGACGTAGCCGCCGTCGGGCTCCAGTGGCAGCCCGGCCTCGTCCCAGCCGACGATTCCCTCGCTCAGCTTCGCCGCGTCATAGCCGGCCTCCGCCAGCGCCGCCGCCGCCATCGTCGAGCGGTTGCCACCGCGGCAGTAGAGGACAACCGGCCGCTCCCGGTCGATCTCTCCCGCGCGCTGCGCCAGCTCGGCCAGCGGCAGGTGGGTGGCGCCGGCGATCCGCCCGACCTCCCACTCGTGCTCGGCCCGCACGTCGACCAGCTGGGCGCCGCCCTCGATCAGCTTCTGGGCCTGCTCGCGCGAGACCTCCTTCCCCGCCTCGCTCATCAGTCGATGTCCGTCCCCTCGATCAGGAAGGCGACCCGCACGTGGGCGCGGTACTCGTCGAGGTTCTCGCCGCGGATCCCGGTCGAGACGATGTCGACCGCGCGAATGTTGCGCAGCGTCCCCTGCGCCTGACTCAGCGCCTGTTTCGCCGCGTCGTCGGTCGAGGTCTTGGAGCTCCCGACCAGCTCAATGATTTTCACGACAGCCATTTCTCTCCTCCTTCTAGATCCTGCACGATCTCCTTGGCGCTGACGCCTTCGACCAGCGCCGCGCGCTGCCATCGGCCAACCGTCGGGGCCGCCTCCCCCGCAGCCGCTCCAACCTCCGCCTCGAACCGCGCGATCGCAGCGGCAACGGCCGCTGCCTCATCTCCACTCGCGGTCTTGCGTGCCACGCCGACAAGCCTAGTCAAGCGAGCCGAGCGTCAGCGGCCGCGCTCTCGTCGCCGCTGTTCCAGCAGTGCCCCGATCCGCTCCATCACCCGTCCCGGTTCGCGCTTGAGCCGAGGTCCCGTCACCCGAGTCATCTCGATTCCCGCCAGCTTCAGGTCCTCCTGCCGCACCCTGTCCCGCTCGAAGGCGGCGCGGGTGCCGTGCGTCTCGTAGACGTCGAGTTCGACCGCAAAACGCTCCCGCTCCCAGTAGGCGTCGAGCTCGTAGCCGACGGCGCTGAAATTCATCGCCGGGGCCGGCAGGCCCGCGTCACGGACGAGCTCTCGAAAGCGACGCTCAACGCCAGACCGAGTGAACGTGGGGTCGGGCTGGTAGATGGCAAGAGCACGTTGAAGCGGCCGGCGGCCGCGGTGCCCACCGGCCCGGGTAAGGATCTCTTCGACCGCGACCAGGTCGAATAGCTCGTGTTCCTCCGCCCGCTCCAAGTAACGCCCCAACTGATCGGGGCGAGACCTTGCCGCCATGTCCAAGAGCAAGCGTGGCACCGAGGTGACCGGGATGCCATGGCGCTCTCTCCTGTCCTCGGATAGGAGAATCGACGAGAAGTGGACTCTGAACTGCCGCTTGGCCCGGCGGCGGATCGGAGCAGTGACATCGATGGTCTCGGGCGCGTAGCGGAAGATCCTCCACAGATAGGCGGCCGAGCCATGGCTCGCGACCGCCGGCCAGACGACCTCGCCCGTCTCGTTCGGTTCCGCCGCCAGCACCGCCGCGAGGCAGCGGCCATGCCATGTCAGCCGCCTGTGCCCAACGGCATAGACGCCGCGGTGCAATGGCAGCAAGCGCCCACGCGCGGCTTCCTTCATCACAAGCTCACGGGAAAACCCCAGGTCATACAGCTGCCTTGCGGAGACGACCCCGTATTGCCGGGTCGCAACAGCCGGCAGGGACTCTGGCGTTCGTCCTTTGTTTGCCATACGGCGTACAAAGGACGAACGCCAGAGTGGTTCTCCCCCCTCCGCTTGGGTTATCGCCGCGTTTGCACGCTAATCGCGGCCGGCTCGCCGGCCGGATCAGCCGTTGAGGCCGGGGACCGGGGTGCCGTGTTTGACGATCGTGCAGTTGAACGGCTTCGGGTCGAAGGAGTCGGTGAGGGCGCGGCCGGCGGGCTTGCCGGTCGGCTCCGTCATCCCCTTCCCGTTCGGCTTCTTCTTCGGCGGGCGGCCGCGGCCGCACTGGATCGCGAAGTCGCGGACGCCGTCGCGGGCGTCGATCACGTCGTCGCCGCCGTTGCCGATGAAGACGTCTTCGCCTGGCTGGCCGAGCATGCTGTTGGCGCGGCCGTCGCCGATCAGGACGTCCCAGTCGAAGGAGCCCTCCATGTCCTCGTTGGTGCGCGAGAGGTGAACGCTGTCGCAGCCCTTGATCTCGTCGATCCAGGCGGCGTGCCTGGGAAAGGAGATGATCAGCAGGCCAGGGTGGGCCTGGGTCTCGGCGAAGGAGGCATCGTCGCGGCCGGGGCCGCCGACCAGGGCGCCGCCGGCGCAACCGCCGCCGGCCGCCAGCAGGTCGCCGTTCGAGCCCCCATATAAGTAGGTCGGGCCGGGCAGGCCGCCGACCAACCCGTCGGCGCCGGCGCCGCCGTAGAGCTTGTCGGCGCCACGGCCGGCCTCGATCAGATCGTCCTCGGGCCCGCCGCGGATGACGTCGTTGCCGTCGCCACCGGCGAAGCGGACGCTGCCGACCGCGAGCAGGGAGCCTTCGACCCGCAGCGCGTCGTCGCCGGGACCGAGGTCGGCCATCAGCCAGCGGCCCGGGCCTTCCGCCGCGCAGGAGACCTGGTTGGCGACGCCCGGCGGCCGGCTGCAGCCGGGGCCAATCGCCAGACCATCGGCGGCGGTCACCGCGAAGGTCTCGCTCACCTCGTCGAAGGCGACGGTGAACTCGTCGCGCCCCGCGCCACCGACGACCTCGAGGCCGGCGCCGCCGCCCGGCACCGGGTCGAGCTGAATGTAGGCGGAGGCCTTCGGCGCCCTTTCCCTGCCGCAGGAGGTGGTCCGGCCCTTGGCGCCCTCGCAACCGTCCTTGCCCTGGCCACCGTCGAGGGTGTCCAGCCCGCCGCCGCCCTTCAACTGATCGTCGCCGGGGCCGCCGTCGAGCAGGTTGCCCTGCTTGTTGCCGATCAGGGTGTCGCGGAAGGCCGAGCCTTCGATGCTCTCGAAGCCGAAGACCTTGTCGTGGCCGTCGCCGAACGCCTTGTGACGGGTGAGCGAGACCCAGACGCCGGCCCCCTTGCTGCTGGCGACGTCGGTGGCGAAGGAGACGATGTCCCCCCCGCCGGCGCCGCCGGACATGCGGTCGTAGCCGTAGTCGCCGTGGACCAGGTCTTCCTTGCCGGGGCCGCCGTTGACGATGTCGATGCCGAGGTCGCCGGCCGCCTCGTCGCCGGCACCGGCGCCGCCGAGGACATGGTCGTCGCCGAGGTCGCCGATCGCCTGGTCACCGCCGCCGGCGCCGCCGTCGACCTCGTCGTTGCCGCGGCCGCCGTGGATCAGGTCGGCTCCCGGTCCACCGCAGAGCAGGTCGTTGCCGAGGCTGCCGTAGATCTTGTCGTCGCCCCTGCCGCCCCAGATCACGTCGCGACCCGGCGTCCCGTAGAGGACGTCGCTGCCGTCGGTGCCGAGGATCTTCGCCTGGCGCCCGTGGCAGATCGGCGTGTCGATCGTCGCGTTTTCCTCGGCGGCGCTGGCGACGGCCGCGCAAACGGCTCCCGCCAACAGCAATCCAGCCGCTATTCCCCTGACCCGTCGGCTCACGTGAGCTGGATCGTAAACGTCAGGCGCTGCGGATCAGCTTCTTGTTGACGAACTCATCAGCGCCGTAGCGGCCGAGCTCGCGACCGAAGCCCGAGCGCTTGAACCCCCCAAACGGCAGCTCGGGGCTGTCAGCGCCGACCAGGTTCACGTAGACCATCCCGGCTTCGATCCTGTCGGCAACCCGCCTGGCCTGCTCCTCGTCGTTGGTCATCAAGTAGGAGCCGAGCCCGAACGGGGTCCGGTTGGCGAGATCGACCGCCTCGTCCTCAGAGCCAACCCGGTAGACCTGCGCGACCGGCCCGAAGAACTCTTCCTGCGATGCCTCGTCGCCGGGTTCGATCCCCGTGAGGATCGTCGGTTCGAAGAAATTGCCGTCGCGTTTGCCGCCGACGACGACCTCGGCGCCGTTGTCGATCGCCCGCTTGACCTGGTCCTCGAGCCGGTCGGCCGCCGTCTGCGAGGAGAGCGGGCCGACCTCGGTGTCCTCGGCGGTCGGGTCGCCTGGCTTCGACGCGGCCAGCTTCTCGCGGAACTTCTCGAGGAAATCGTCATACAGATCGTCGACGACGATGAAGCGCTTGGCGGCGTTGCAGGATTGACCGGTGTTGTCGAGCCGAGCTTCGGCCGCCGCCTGGGCGGCGCCGTCGATGTCATCGGTGCCGAGCAGGATGAAGGGGTCCGAGCCGCCGAGCTCGAGCACGACCTTCTTCAGGTTGCGCCCGGCGACGGCGGCGACGGCGGCGCCCGCGCGCTCGGAACCGGTGACCGAGACGCCGTGCAGGCGCGGGTCGGCGATCACCCACTCGATCTGCTCGTTGCTGGCGTAGATGTTCTCGTAGGCCCCCTCGGGGAAGCCGGCATCGTTGATGATCCCCTGCATCGCCTCGGCCGACTCCGGACACTGCGGCGCGTGCTTGAGCAGGATCGTGTTGCCGATCACCAGGTTCGGCCCGGTGAAGCGGGCGACCTGGTAGTAGGGAAAGTTCCAGGGCATGATCCCGAGCAGGACCCCGAACGGGCTGCGGCGGATCACCGCCGTACCCTCGCCGCCGAGCAGCTCGATCGGCTCGTCGGCCATCAGGTCCTCGGCGTTGTCGGCGTAGAAACCGTAGATTTCCGCCGCGAAGTCGACCTCCATCAGCGCCTGCTCGATCGGCTTGCCCATCTCGCGGACGATGATCTCGGCCAGCTGCCGGCGGCGCTCGGAATGCAGCTCGCCGACTTTGCGCACCAGCGCAGCGCGCTCCCCCACGCTGGAGGAGCCAGGCCAGGTTCGGGACGCCTTGTCGGCCCGCTCGATCGCGGCGCGGAGCCCGTCGTCGCTGATCTCCGGGTACTCCTTGATCGTCTCGCCGGTCGCTGGGTTGACTACTGCGTAAGTGCTCATTCGACTCTCCCCGTGGATGCTGGTTTCAAGGCTCGCTCGAGCCCCAGTGCCTGCTCGACCGGCACGTAGTCCATCTCTACCCCCTCGGCCACTGCCGGATGCGTGACCTGGCCGCCGGCGACGTTGACCCCCGGGCGCAGGCCGGGATCGCGCCGGATCGCCTCGGCGGCGCCGTGGTCGGCGAGCGCGATCGCGTAGGGCAGCGTCGCGTTGGTGAGGGCGTGGGTGGAGGTGATCGGGACCGCGCCGGGCATGTTGGCGACGCAGTAGTGGATGATCCCGTCGACCTCAAAGGTGGGGTCGCGATGGGTGGTCGGCCGCGAGGTCTCGAAGCAGCCGCCCTGGTCGATCGCGACGTCGACCAGCACCGCGCCGGGCTTCATCAGCGCCAGCTGCTCGCGGCGCACGACGTAGGGCGCGCGGGCGCCGTGGACGAGAACGGCGCCGATCACCAGGTCCGCCCGCGGCAGCATCTCCTCGATCGCCAGCGTGGTCGAGTAGACGGTCGAGCAGCGGCCGCCGAAGTCGATGTCGAGCTCCCGCAGGCGGTCGATCGAGCGGTCGTAGACGAAGACGTCGGCCTCCATCCCGATCGCGATGAAGGCGGCGTTCATGCCGACCACGCCGCCGCCGATCACCAGCACGTTGGCGGCGGCGACGCCGGGCACCCCGCCGAGCAGGATCCCGCGCCCCCCCAGCGGCTTCTCCAGCATGAAGGCGCCGGCCTGGGTGGCGATCTTGCCGGCGATCTCGCTCATCGGCGCCAGCAGCGGCAGCCGCCCGTGGGCATCCTCGACCGTCTCGTAGGCGATGCAGGTAGCGCCGGACCCGCAGAGGGCACTGGTCTGCTCCGGGTCCGGCGCAAGATGGAGATAGGTGAAGAGCAGCTGACCGGGCCGCAGCATCTCGATCTCCCCTGGCTGCAGCTCCTTGACGTGGAGGATCATCTCGGCCCGCTCGAAGAGGACGGCGGCGTCGGGGACGATCTCCGCGCCCTGGGCCTCGAACTCGGCGTCGGCGATGGCGCTGCCCTCGCCCGCCCCGGCCTCGATCAGGACCTCGTGCCCGTGCTCGGACATTTCGCGGACCCCGGCCGGGGTGATCGCCACCCGGTACTCGTCGGCCTTGATCTCGGTCGGCACCCCGATCCTCATGCGGCCAGCTCCCTCGCCCGCAGGGCCAGCCAGAACTCGATCCGGTCGTGGGCGCGCGAGAGGTCGCGGCCGGTCAGCTCTTCGACCTTGCGCATCCGGTAGCGCAGCGTGTGGCGATGGCAGTAGACCTGGCGAGCGGCTTTCTCCCACTGGCCGTTCTGCTCGATGAAGGCCTCGAGCGAGCGCAGCAGCTCGCCGCCGTACTCCTCGTCGCCCTGCTCGATCGGCCCCAGCACGCTGTCGCAGTAGAGGCTGAGCGCCTCGTCGTCCTGGATCGAGAGCAGCAGCGTGAAGGCGCCGAGGTCGCGCCAGGAGGCGACCTCGGGCGCGTGGCCGTTGTTGAAGCCGGTCGCCTCGAGCGCGCAGCGCGCCTCGTGGAAGGAGTGGCGCAGCTGCTCCGGCGGAGCCGGCCGGCTGGCGGCGACGCGAACCGCGCCGCGTTCGGGGCTGAGCGCCTTGCGGGCGTCGGCGGCGACGTCGAGCGGGTCGCGGTCAGCGGCATCGACGACCGCGCAGAGCAGCTCGCGGCCGCCGATGTCGTGGGTGGCCACCACGGCGGGGCAGGCGTCGGCGGCAAGGGCGCGTTCGAGCGCACCGACGGCCGAGGCGGGGTGCTCGAGGGAGAAGACAAGCACCGCCGCTTCGTCGCCGATGCCGAACGGCTCCAGCCGCCGGCGCAACTCGGATGCCTCCATCCGCCCGCCCAGCGCCCCCGCGAGGACGTCGCCGGCAAGCCGGCGCTCCGTCTCGCGGGCCACCCGGCGCCGCATCAGCTCGAGGGCGACGACGGCGACCGCCTGCTGCAGGATCAGCCGCTCGAAGTCGCCGAGGCCGCCGGAGTCGCGAACGATCACCACCCAGGCCTGGGGTGGTCCGCCCCCCGGCGAGATCACGGGATGGGCCAGGGCCCGCCCGGCCACCGAGGGATGGGAGGGGACGAAGGGATGGCCGTCGCCGGCGTGGCCGAGCGCCTCCTTGCGGATCGCCCCGATCGCGTCGGCGGAGAGCTGGCGGCGGAAGCCGCGCCCGGCGAGGCGCTCGCCGCGGCCGTCGAGAACGGCGACGGTGCCGCCGACCGCGGAGGCGATCGTCGCCGCGATTTCCTCCAGGCCGCGCTCCTCCAGGACCAGCCGCTCCAGCCGCCGCTGCACGGCGATGCCGCGCTGCAGCACCTCGTACTGCTCGTTGACGAGGCGGGCGAAGGCCTTCTCGGTGATCGCGATGAACGGCGTCGAGTAGGGCACCTCGAAGAGCGGGAAGTCCCGCTTCTCGGCCTCGTCGACCAGCGCTTTCGGCAGTTTCTTGTGGTTGAAGCCGGTGCCGAAGCCGAGCCCGGCGAGGTTGCGATCGGCGAGCAGGCGGACGAAGGAGCGCTGCTTGGCGGCGTTATCCAGAGGGATGCCGGTGGTCAACATCAGCTCGCCACCGGAGAGCCACGGGGTCGGGTCCTCGAGCTCGGAGATGTGGACCCAGCGCACGGGGGCCGCAGCCGCTTCGGCACCGGCCGCGAGGTCGAGGTCGAGTTCGTCGAGCAGGCTCTGGACGGTGAGCACGGCGGCCTACCGGACGACCCGCTCCCAGGCGTCGGAGAGGACGCCGCGCAGCACGTCGTGGATCTCCGCGAACTGCTCGCTGTCGGCGATCAGCGGGGGCGCCAGCTGCACCACCGGGTCGCCGCGGTCGTCGGCGCGGCAGATCAGCCCGCGCTTGTAGAGCTCGCCGGAGAGGAACCCGCGCAGCAGCCGCTCGGACTCCTCGTCGTCGAAGCTCTCCTTCGTCTCCTTGTCTTTGACCAGCTCGATCGCCTGGAAGTAGCCGGCCCCGCGCACGTCGCCGACGATCGGCAGCTCGTGCAGGCTCTCCAGCATCTGCCGGAACTCGCCCTCCTTCGCCAGCACGTGGCCGCAGAGGTCCTCGCGCTCGTAGACGTCGAGGTTGGCCATCGCGATCGCCGCCGCGACCGGGTGGCCGGCGAAGGTGAAGCCGTGGGCGAAGGAGGCGTCGCCCTCCATGAACGGCTCGGCGACGCGGTCGGAGGCGATCATCGCGCCCATCGGCGCGTAGGCCGAGGTCAGCGCCTTGGCGATGGTGACGATGTCGGGCTGGTAGCCGAAGCGTTCGCAGCCGAAGTAGTGGCCGAGCCGACCCCAGGCGCAGATCACCTCGTCGGAGATCAGCAGCACGTCGTGGCGGTCGCAGATCTCGCGCACCCGCTCGAAGTAGCCGTCGGGCGGGACGAAGCAGCCACCGGCGTTCTGGACCGGCTCGACGATCACCGCGGCGACCGTCTCCGGCCCCTCGAAGACGATCCGCTCCTCGATCGCGTCCGCCGCCCAGAGCGGGTGGCGGTCCTCGGGCCAGCGGTAGACGTTGGTGTTGGGCACGTGGCAGCCGCCCGGCACCAGCGGCTCGAACTGGCTGCGCAGCTCGGTGATCCCGGTCGCCGCCAGCGCCCCCAGCGAGGTGCCGTGGTAGGCGACCTCGCGGGCGATGAACTTGTGCTTCTGGCCCTTGCCGTGCACGCGGTGGTAGTTGCGGGCCAGCTTCAGCGCCGACTCGACCGCCTCCGAGCCGCCGGAGGTGAAGAAGACGCGGTTGAGGTCGCCGGGGGCGAGCGCGGCGATCCGCGTCGCCAGCTCGATCGCGCGCGGGTGGGCGTAGCTCCAGAGCGTGTAGAAGTCGAGCTCTTCGACCTGGCGCGCGGCGGCTTCGCCGTACTCGACCCGGCCGTGGCCGGCGTTGACGCAGAAGAGGCCGGAGAGGCCGTCGAGATAGCGGTTGCCGTGCTCGTCGTAGACGTAACAGCCCTCGGCCTGGGTGATGATCGGGATCTCGTGCTCGGGGCCGTAGGCGCCCATCCGCGAGAAGTGCATCCAGAGGTGCCGGCGGGCCAGCTGCTGGAGCTCAGTGTCGACTGCTGCCTGCGACGCGGTGGCCATTCCGCCCTCCTCTCGTGCTACGACGATATGGACAACGCTAGCTCCACATTGGCCGAGACGCAAGTGGTCATTGGGTCAAGCTCCGAGAGCTGGCTTGTACATAAAGTACAACTGGTGCCTGTGCTTTTGGGACATTTGCCACTTGTGCCCTGGTCCGCGGAGGCTTACGGTCGCTAGGTGGGGATTACCGGGGACAAGGGACTGAAGAAGGACGCGATCGGTTTCAGTGACGGCCTGACGATCGCCCTCGCCTCGACCGCCCCGGCCTACTCGCTGGCGGCGGTGATCGGCTCGATCGTCGTCATCGTCGGCTTCCAGGCCCCGGCGGCGCTGCTGCTCTCCTTCGTGCCGATGTTCTTCATCGCCGCGGCGTTCTATTACATGAACCGCGCCGACCAGGATTGCGGCACCAGCTTCTCCTGGGTGACGCGGGCGATCGGCCCGCAGTCGGGCTGGATCACCGGCTGGGCGATCTGCGTCACCGGCATCCTCGTCGTCGGCTCGCTCGCCGACGTCGCCGCCTACTCCTTCTTCGAACTGATCGGAGCCGAATCGCTGGTCGAAAGCAAGGCCGCCGTGACCCTGCTGGCGCTGGCGCTGATCGCGCTGATGACGACGATCTGCGTGCTCGGCACGGAGCTCTCCGCCCACGTTCAGAAGGGGCTGATGGTGCTCCAGATCGGGCCGCTGCTGCTGTTCGCCGCGGTCGCCATCTACAAGGTCGTCAGCGGCGACGCGCCGGGCGCGGCGGTCGACCCCTCGCTCTCCTGGTTCAACCCGTTCGAGATCGGCAGCGGCGGGGCGCTGACCGGGGCGCTGCTGCTCGGCGTCTTCATCTACTGGGGCTGGGAGAGCGCGGTCAACCTCAACGAGGAGACCGAGGGAGCGGCGACGGCACCCGGACTGGCGGGGCTGGTCAGCACCGTGCTGCTGCTCGTCACCTACCTCGGCGTCGCCACCGCCCTGGTCGCCTGGAAGGGCGAGGCGGGCGCGGCGGCCTTCGACGACAACGAAGCGATCCTCGCCACCTACGCGAACGGCGTCCTCGGCAGCCCGCTCGACAACCTGGTCCTGCTGGCGGTGGTCGTCTCCGCCCTCGCCTCGACCCAGACGACGATCCTGCCGGCCTCCCGCACCTCGCTCTCGATGGCGCGGGCGGAGGCGATGCCGAGCGTGCTCGGCGAGGTCAGCTCGCGCTACTTCACCCCGGTTGTCTCGACCGTCGTGATCGGGGTCCTGGCGGTCGTCTGGTACCTGCCCTCGAAGCTGGTCAGCGAAAACTTCCTCTTCGACTCGCTCTCGGCGCTGGCGCTGATGATCGCCTTCTACTACGCCTTCACCGGCATCGCCTGCGCCGTCTACTACCGGCGCGAGCTGCGCAGGTCGGTGAAGAACCTCCTCTTCGTCGGGGTCGCGCCGGTGATTGGCGCGGTGCTGCTCGGGTACCTGTTCTTCAAGGCGCTGATCGACTATGCCGACCCTGCCAATTCGTACACCGGCTCCTCCTGGCTCGGCGTCGCGCCGCCGGCGGTGATCGGTGTCGGCTTCCTCGTCCTCGGCTTCCTGCTGCTGCTGGCCTGGCGGCGACACCAGCGCGAGCCGTTCTTCATGCGGAGGCGCGAAGTTGCGCCGGCGGGACTACTCGAGCAGGCCGAGCCACCGCCCCCACCTCCGCAGCCGCCACCTCCTCCCTCGCAACCGATCCCCGCAAAGGCGGACTGACGACGGGTGGGTGAGGACGACGTGACCAGAGCGGACGAAAACAGCTCGGGCGTCGAACTCAACAACGTGGGCAAGCGGTTCGGCGACCTGGTCGCGGTCGACGACCTCAGCCTTGAGCTGGCCCGGGGGGAGTTCTTCACCCTGCTCGGGCCGAGCGGCTGCGGCAAGACGACGACGCTGCGGATGCTCGCCGGCTTCGAGCAGCCCGACGCCGGCGAGATCCGGATCGAGGGCGAGAACGTGGCGGGGCTGCCGCCGCACAGACGCCCGACCAACACGGTCTTCCAGAGCTACGCGCTCTTCCCGCACCTCAGCGTCGAGGCCAACGTCGCCTTCGGCCTCAGGCGCAAGCGGGTGCCGAAGGACGAGATCGTCGAGCGAGTCCGTGCCGAGCTGGAGCGGGTCGGCCTCGCCCCCGAGGCAAAGCGGCGCCCGGCGCAGCTCTCCGGGGGCATGCAGCAACGGGTGGCGCTGGCCCGCGCCCTGGTCAACCTGCCCAAGGTGCTGCTGCTCGACGAGCCGCTCGGCGCCCTCGACCTGAAACTGCGCAAGGGATTGCAGGTGGAGCTGAAGCGGATCCAGCGCGAGGTCGGGATCACCTTCGTCTACGTCACCCACGACCAGGAGGAGGCGCTGACGATGAGCGACCGGATCGCGGTGATGAACCGCGGCCGGATCGAACAGGTCGGCGTCCCCGAGGACGTCTACGAGCGCCCGGCGACGACCTTCGTCGCCGGCTTCATCGGCGTCTCCAACCTGATGCCGGCGACGGTGTCAGGGCCCGGGCGGGTGCGGCTGGAGAGCGGGCCGGAAGTCACCGGGGACACGGCTGGCCTCAGCACCGGCGAAGGCTGTTACGCGGTGGTGCGGCCGGAGAAGCTGCGGGTCGAGCCGGTTGGTGGTGGCGAATCGAATGGGCGACCGCGGGTCGAGGGGATCGTCGAGAGCTCGCTCTACCTGGGCACGGCGACGCAGATGGTCGTCGGCCTCGGCGAGGAGGTGCGGATGACCGTGCTGGTCCCCAACGCCAACGAGGCCGACCGCCAGACCCTGCCGGGGGGTGGCGCCCAGGTGGCGCTGAGCTGGGACCCGGAGCACATGCACCTGGTCCGCGAGTCGCCGGCCGGCGCAGCCGGCGGCAGCGAAGAGACGAACGGGGCGGGGACCGACCGAGAGCTTGAGCCAACCAAGAAGGAGTGAGTGAGATGAGAGCCAGCAGATCGCGAACCGGAGGGATGCCGCTGATGGTCGCGGCGGTGATCGCCGCCCTTGCCCTGGCGCTGGGGCTCGCGGCCTGCGGCGACGACACCGTCGGCGGTGGCGGTGGCAGCGGTGAGGTGACGACCGCGAAAGGCGGGCCGGCCAGCGGCCAGCTGACGATCTCCAACTGGCCCGGCTACGTCGATCCCGGCCCGCAGGGGACCGTCGCCGAGTTCGAAGGCAAAACCGGCGTCAGCGTCGACTACATCGAGGACATCAACTCGAACGACGGCTTCTTCGGCAAGCTGCAGCCGCAGCTCGAACAGGGCGAATCGGGCGGTCGCAGCATCTTCGTCGTCGCCGACTACATGGCGGAGCAGATGCACGACCTCGGCTACCTGCAGGAGATCGACCAGGCCGATCTGCCGACCGTCTTCGAGAGCATCCTGCCCAGCCTGGAGAGCCCCGCATTCGACCCGGAGCGCAAGTTCTCGGTGCCGTGGCAGGGCGGCATGACCGGGATCTGGGTCGACACCGCGAAGGCACCCGAGATCCGCTCCGTCAACGACCTCTTCGACCCGAAATACAAGGGCAAGGTGACGATGCTGGAAGAACTGCGGGAAACGCCGGCGCTGGTGATGCTGGCCGAAGGGGTCGACCCGGCCGAGGCCAGCGCGGAGCAGTGGCTCGACGCGATCGACAAACTCAAGGCGGCCGCCGACTCCGGTCAGATCAGGAGGTTCACCGGCAACGAGTACACCGAGGACCTGACCGCCGGCAACATCGTCGCCGCGATCGGCTGGTCGGGCGACGCCTCGCTGATCGAAAACGAGAACGCCGAATGGCGGATGCCGACCGAGGGCTGCACGCAGTGGATGGAAAACATGGTGATCCCGGTGGGTGCCGCGAACACGCCCGCGGCGATTGCCTGGATGAACTTCGTCTACCGGCCGGAGGTGGCGGTCGACATCACCGAATACGTCGAATACATCTCGCCGGTGCAGGGGGTCAAGGAGCTGCTCGAGAAACGGGGGTCGGAGCTCGCCAAAAGCGAGATCGTCTTCCCGACCGAGGAGTTCACCCGCAACTGCACGGGCCAGACCACGCCGCCCGACCTGGAACGGGTGAACGAGGCCTGGCAGGACGTGCTCACCGGGTGACCCGATGGGCCTGAAGCAGCGCCTGGTCCCCTACTGGCTCCTGGGGCCGGGCCTGCTCTGGCTGCTCTTCTTCTTCGTCGTGCCGATGTACTTCATGGGCGAACTGGCGCTGCGCTCGGGGACGCTGACCACCGGCTTCACCTTCGACTGGGCCTGGTCCAACTTCCCCGACTCGCTCTCCGGCAACACCGAGCAGATCGGGCGCTCCTTCCTCTACGCCGGCACGGCGACGGTCCTCGCCCTGCTGATCGCCTACCCGCTCGCCTACGCGATCGCCTTCCGGGCCGGCCGCTACAAGGCGCTGCTGCTGTTCGCGGTGATCGCGCCCTTCTTCACCACCTACCTGATCCGCACGATCGCCTGGAAAACGATCCTCAGCGACTCCAGCCCGGTGGTCAGCGTCCTGCAGACGCTCTCGCTTGTGCCACCCGACGGCCGCGTGCTGGCGACCTCGGGGGCGGTGATCGCCGGCCTCACCTACAACTTCCTCCCGTTCATGATCCTGCCGCTCTACGCCAACCTGGAGCGGCTCGACCTGCGCCTGGTCGAGGCGGCGAAGGACCTCTACTCCTCCTCCACGCAGGCCTTCCTCAGGGTGACCCTGCCGCTGACGATGCCGGGGATCGTCGCCGGCGTCCTGCTCACCTTCATCCCCGCCTTCGGCGACTACATCAACGCCCAGATCCTCGGCGGCACCGGCCAGGCGATGGTCGGCAACGTGATCCAGTCGCTCTACCTGACCCAGCGCGACTACCCGGAGGCGGCGGCGCTCTCGTTCCTGATGATGGCGCTGATCCTCGCCGTGGTCACCGCCTACATCCGCTTCGCCGGCACCGGCGCCTTCATGGGCGACGACGAGGAGGAGGCGGCCTAGATGGCGATCCCGGCGCGCGGGTGGGCCTGGCTGCGGCGCAACGCGCTGCCGATCTACGCCTGCCTCGCGGTCGCCTACATGCTGATCCCGATCGTCGTCATCGCCGTCTTCTCCTTCGGCGCCACGCCGAAAGGCAAACTGACCTTCGGCCTCGACCACGGCTTCACGACCGAGTACTGGAGCAGCGCCTTCTCGCTGCCGGAGCTGAACGAAGCGCTCTTCACCAGCCTGCGCCTGGCGGCTCTTTCGACGGTCATCTCGACTGCGATCGGGACGCTGATGGCGATCGCGCTGGTCCGCCACAGGTTCCGCGGCCGGCGCGCGGCGAACCTCTTGATCGTGATCCCGATGGCGACGCCCGAGGTGGTGATCGGCGCCTCGCTGCTCTCGATGTTCATCTACTACTCGTTCGCGCTCGGCTTCACGACGCTCTTCATCGCCCACGTGATGTTCTCGATCAGCTTCGTCGTCGTCGTCGTGCGCTCGCGGCTGATCGGGTTCGACCGCCACCTCGAGGAGGCCGCCGCCGACCTCGGCGCGACCCCGCTCGCGACCTTCCGCACCGTCACCCTGCCGCTGCTGGCGCCGGGGATCATGGCCGCGGCGCTGCTCGCCTTCGCCCTCTCGATCGACGACTTCGTGATCTCCAACTTCAACTCCGGCACCACCGTGACCTTCCCGCTCTACGTGTTCGGCGTCGCCCTGCGCGGCATCCCGGTCCAGGTCAACGTGCTGGCGACGATGCTGTTCGCGCTGATCGCCGTCGCCGTCGTCCTCGTCCTCTGGCAGCAGCGCCGTGCCGAACGCCTGGCCGCGGTCCGGCCCGAGCCAGAAGCGGTCTCAGTATGAGCGAGCACCTGCGGAACCACATCGGAGGCGAGTGGCGCAACCCCGCGGGGGTCGAGTTTCTCGCCGACGTCGATCCTGCGAGCGGGGAAACGGCGGCGATGGTGCCGCTCTCGGGAGCGGCGGAGGTGGACGCGGCGGTCGCGGCGGCGCGAACCGCGCAGCCCGGCTGGCGCGAGGTGCCGCCGCAGCGACGGTCGCGGGCGCTGCTGGCGCTGCGCGAGGAGCTGCTGCGCCGGCGCGAGGAGCTGACGGCGCTGGTCAGCGCCGACATGGGCAAGACGCTGCCCGACGCCGACGGCGAGGTCGGGCGCGGGCTGGAGTCGGTGGAGTCGGCGGCGGCGGTGCCGCACCTGCTGAAGGGCGAGAACCTGGAGGGGGTGGCGGCCGGCGTCGACGTCGAATCGGTGCGACAGCCGGTCGGCGTGGTCGCGGCGATCACGCCGTTCAACTTCCCGGCGATGATCCCGCTCTGGTTCCTCCCCTACGCGATCGCCTGCGGCAACAGCTTCATCCTCAAGCCCTCGGAGGCGGACCCGCGGCCCTCGGCGCTGATCATGGAGGCGGTCGAGGCCTGCGGCGAGATCCCGCCCGGGGTCGTCAACCTCGTGCACGGCGCCCACGACGCGGTCAACGCGCTGCTCGACCACCCCGGGATCGACGCGATCTCCTTCGTCGGCCAGGCGAAGACGGCACGGATGGTCGCCGAACGCGGCGTCGCCTCCGGCAAGCGCGTGCAGGCGCTGGGCGGCGCCAAGAACTCACTGGTGGTGATGCCCGACGCCGAGCTCGAGCAGGCGGCGCCGGCGATCATCGGCTCGGCCTTCGGCGCCGCCGGCCAGCGCTGCCTGGCCGGCTCGGTCGCTGTGGTCGTCGGCGACGGCGAGCGCCGCGAGGAGGTGCGCCGAGCGCTGGTCGCCGCGGCGTCCGAGCTGCGCCTCGGCCCAGGGGGCGACCCAGGCACCGACGTCTGCCCGCTGGTCTCGGCGACCGCTCGCGACCGGGTGGTCGCGGCGATCGGGCGCGCCGAGACCGACGGCGCCGACCTCCTGCTCGACGGCCGTGGCGACGCCGGCCCGGCCGGCACCCTGCTCGGCCCCAGCATCGCCGTCGCCACCGACCACGAGTCCGAGCTGGCCCGCGAGGAGCTCTTCGGCCCCCTGCTCGCACTCGTGGAGGTCACCGACCTCGACCAGGCGATCGAGTTCGTCAACGGCTCCCGCTACGGCAACGCCGGCGCCATCTTCACCCGCTCCGGCGAGGCCGCCAGGGAGTACCGCTACAGCGTAGAAGCGGGAATGCTGGGAGTGAATATCGGCGTCCCCGCCCCCGTAGCCTGGTTCCCATTCTCCGGATGGAAGGACTCCTTGGACGGCGATCTACACGCCAACGGCACCGACGCCGTCGACTTCTACACCAGAAAAAAGGTCGTCACCTCACGCTGGTAGGAGGGCGAGGGGTGCCCCTCCGACGCAGCGGCGTCCTGTTTTTCGCCTCAACCACCGTCCTCGGACGGCGGCAACGCCCACGGCGAAAAACCCAGCAAGACGGAGGGGCACCCCTCGCCCTCCCCGCTAACGCCCGATGTGGAACCCGATCAATTCCGGGACGCGCGCAAGCGCCGCACTGATCGCATGAGGCTGGCGGCCGTCTGACTCGGCGTTCTCCTTGCTCATGATCCCAGCCCGGATCAGGCTGCCCCCCATCCAGTGGAAGGGCTCGGGGGGGACGCGCTGCGGGGAGGGATCGACGATTGGGAGGCGGCTGTACTCATCCTGGCGGTCGAGGGCGAGGGCGGCGAGGGTGCGGCCGACCATGTGCGAGGGGCCGACGCCGTTGCCGGTGTAGCCGGCGGCGGCGAAGGCGCTGCCGCCGGGCAGGGGCCTGACGACGGGGAGGTGGGTCGGTGAGACGTCGATCGGGCCGCCCCAGGCGTGGGTGACGCGCCGCCCCTCGATACCCGGGAAGTAGGCGCGCAGCCGCTCGGCCGCCAGCGCGACCACCGCGGGGTCGACCTCGACCCGCCCGCGCAGGCGCGCGCCCATCGAGATCTGCCCGCCGCCGAGGCCGAAGGCGACGCGCCCGTCCGCGGTGGTGCGGAAGTAGTGCAGCATCGTGCGGCAGTCGGTGATGCACTCGCCGCCGGTCCACCCGATCTCCTCCAGCAGGTCGGGCACCGGCTCGGTGAGGACGATGTGCGAGGAGGTGATCGTGAGACGGTTGTGCAGCGGCCCGCGCCGCGCCCTGGCGGCCCCCCCGATCGCGACGACCGCGGCGCCGGCCCGCACCCTGCCGCCCGGCGTCCGCACTTCGACCCCGTCGGGCGCGTCGCGCAGCGCCCGCACCGGGGTCGACTCGAACAGCTCGACGCCGCGCCCCCGCAGCCGCTCGCGCAGGCCCAGCGCCAGCCGCGCCGGCTGCACCGTCGCGGCAGCCGGGTAGTAGGCGCCGGCACGGAAGGCCGGGGAGGCGCAGCGCGCGGCGACCTCGGCGGGGGACAGCGGCTGCACCGCGCTGGCCGCGCCCAGCTCGCGGCTGGCCGCCAGCGCCTCGTCCCAGATCCCGTCCTGGGCGGTGGCGGTCGAGACCTGCAGATAGCCGCCGGCGCGGAACCCGGCGTCGATCTCCTCCTCCCGGCAGAACTCGCCGATCTCGCGCACCGCCCGCTCGGCGGCGTGTGCCACATCCAGCGCCGCCCCATCCCCCCACCGCCGCCGCATGTTCGGCAACGAGAACCACATCACGTTGCAGAACCCCCCGTTGCGCCCGCTCGGCCCACGCCCGCAGTACTCATCCGCCTCAAGCAAAACAACCCGCGCCTCCGGCTCCAACTGCTTGACGTGCCAAGCGGCCCAAAGCCCGGTGAACCCACCCCCGATCACAACCACATCCGCCTCACGATCCCCACTCAGCGACACAGAAGGCGCGGGAGTCCCCGCCTCTTCCAACCAGTAGCCATATGGAGTGTGCTTCATAAGGGCCCGTCCCGGTAGGGGTGGAGCGTCTTGTACTTTTTCGCCGCCCCCACCCAAGGCGACAGCCAACTCACTCTCCACGAAAAAGTTAAGCGGAACCCCTACCGGGACGGGCCCGTCCCGCCCGTACACTCGCCAGATGGCCCCCGGAGACCAGGACTCCACGCCCTACGTAGACGCCATGCTCGCCTACTCGGCGCTCGATCCGGGCCGTTTCCAGGTCCCCGGCCACAAGGGCGGCACCGGTGCCGACCCGGCGCTGCGCGAGCTGGTCGGCGACGCCGGGCTGCGCAACGACATCCCCTCGATCACCGAGGGCGTCGACATCGGCCCCGAACCGACCCCCTTCCAGCAGGCCCAGCTGCTCGCCGCCGAGGCCTGGGGAGCGCAGCGGACCTGGTTCCTCGTCAACGGCGCCTCGCAGGGCAACCACAGCACCTGCCTGGCGCTCGCCCACGGCGGCAACCGCGTCGTCGTCCAGCGCAACGTCCACTCCTCGGTGATCGACGGCCTCGTGCTGAGCGGGATGCGGCCCACCTTCGTGGCGCCGGAGCTCGACCCGGAGCTGGGGATCGCCCACGGACTGACGCCGGAGTCGCTCGCGGCGGGGTTGGACGAGACGCCGGATGCGGTGGCGGCGATGGTCGTCTCGCCCACTTACTTCGGCGCCTGCGCTGACATCGCCGCCCTGGCCGAGGTCGCGCACGAGCGCGGCCTGCCGCTGGTCGTCGACGAGGCCTGGGGAGCCCACCTGCGCTTCCACCCGGACCTGCCGCCGGACGCGCTCGCCGGCGGCGCCGACCTCGTCACCTCCTCGACCCACAAGATCGTCGGCAGCCTCACCCAGGCGGCGATGCTCCACCTCGGCCGCGGCGGCCGCATCGACCCGGCCGTGGTCGACCGCTGCGTCAGCCTGGTCGAGACGACCAGCCCCAGCGGCCTGCTCTCCGGCTCGCTCGACGCCGCTCGCCGCCGGGCTCAGGTACACGGGGCGGAGCTGCTCGGCGAGACCCTGGAGGCGGTCGCCGCGACCCGCGCCGCGATCGCGGAGATCCCCGGCCTGGCGGTACTCGACGAGGGCATGGTCGGCCGACCGGGCATCGCCGGCTGGGACCCGCTGCGGCTGGCGATCGACGTGCGCGAGACCGGCTCGACCGGCTACCGGCTGGCGAAAACCGCCTTCTACGCGAGCGGCATCGACCTCGAGCTCTACTCCGAGAACATCGTCGTCGCCATCTTCGGCCTGGGCGAGCCGGCGGCGAGCGCCGGCGAGCGTCTGGTCGCGGGGCTGCGCCACGCGGTCGAGGAGCTGGAGGTGGAGCCCGGGACGCCCGACGAGAAGCTGGCGCCGCCACCACCCTGGGGCGAGCTGGTGATGACGCCGCGCGAAGCCTTCCTCGGCCCGCAGGAGGTGATCCCCTTCGACGCCGCCGCCGGCCGCGTCGCCGCCGAGGGGTTGGCTGCCTACCCCCCAGGAATCCCAAATGTCCTACCGGGCGAGCGACTGACTGCCGAGACCCTCGACTACATACGCGAGAGCGTCGCTCATGGCGGGTACGTGCGGGGGGGCAGCGACCGCGAGCTGAAGACGCTGCGGGTTGCGCGCTAACCACCAATCGCGTTCGTCCTTTGTACGTCGTATCGCCGACAAAGGACGAACGCGCTGGTGGGTAGTGTCTGCAGCCGATGGCCAGCTTCGACGCGATCGCCGATCTGCCGCTCGAGATCGAGTCCTGCGAGTTCGAGGGCCGCGAAATCGTGCTCGGCGAGTTCGAACGGCTGACCACGATCGTCAAGCTGCGCGGCGGCGGCCACGAGGGGATCGGCGAGGACGTCGTCTACGACGCCGTCGACCACGTCGGCCAGCAGAGCCACGGCCCGCCCGCAGGGCTCTCCTGCAGCGGCACCTTCGCCGGGTTCTCCGACCACCTCGACGGGATCGACCTCTTCCCGGCCGGGCCGCCGGTGCGGGAGGAGATCTCGCCCGCCTACCGCCGCTGGGCCTTCGAGTCGGCGGCGCTCGACCTGGCGCTGCGCCAGGCCGGGACCAACCTCGCCGCCGCACTCGGCCGCGAGCCGCGCCCGGTCAACTTCGTCAGCTCGATGCGCCTCGCCGCGAACGCCGAGGAGCGCTCCTCGATCGAGCCGCTGCTCGCCCGCCTCGAGGTCTACCCGACCCTGCGCTTCAAGCTCGACCCCACCAACGACTGGGACGACGAGCTGATCGCCGCCCTGGCCGCGACCGGCGCGGTCGACTCGCTCGACCTCAAGGGCTTCTACAAAGGCACCCCGGTCGACGTCGTCACCGACCCCGAGCTCTACGCGAAGCTGATCGAGGCCTTTCCCGAGGCCTGGCTCGAGGACCCCGACGTGACCGAGGAGACGCGGCCGCTGCTGGAGCCGGTCTCCGAGCGGGTCACCTGGGACGCGCCGATCCACTCGATCGCCGACATCGAGGCGATGCCCTGGTCGCCCCCGAGGACCGTCAACGTCAAGCCCTCGCGCTTCGGCCCGATCCGCAACCTCTTCGCCGCCTACGACTACTGCGAGGAGCGCGGCATCGGCGCCTACGGCGGCGGCCAGACCGAGCTCGGCCAGGGCCGCGGCCAGATCCAGTACCTGGCCTCGATCTTCCACCCGGACACCCCCAACGACGTCGCCCCCTCCGGCTACAACGACCCCGAGCAGGCGACCAAGCCCGGGCTCCCTTCCAGCCCACTCGAGCCGTCGATCGACGAGCTCGGTTTTCGCTGGGTTCCCTAACTCCCGCTTCGGCCGACCGAATTCGCGGTTTCGGCTACGTTGAGGCGGCCCCGCACCGCCGACAAGGAGCCGAGATGCCAGACAAGTCCTTCGCCGACGCCCTCAACGAGCAGATCGCCAACGAGTTCGCCGCCTCGCAGCAGTACGTGGGCGCCGCCGTCTACTACGACGCCGAGACCCTGCCCCGCCTCGCCAGCTTCTTCTACCGGCAGGCGCTGGAGGAGCGCGAGCACGCGATGATCATGATCCGCTACCTGCTCGACGTCGGCGAGGAGGTCCATATCCCCGACATCAAGTCGCAGGAGACGACCTATGCCGACGGCAGCGCCCCGGTGCGGATGGCGCTCGAGCAGGAGAAGCGGGTCAGCAGCGAGATCTTCGCCCTGTTCGAGCTGGCGCGCGAGATCAAGGACTACCGGGCCGAGCAGTTCCTGCAGTGGTTCGTCAAAGAGCAGGTCGAGGAGGTGGCGCTGATGAGCGACCTGCTTAACGTCGTCGAGCGCTCCAAGGAGAACCTGCTGCTGGCCGAGGAGTACATCGCGCGCGAGCAGCTGGGCGAGGAGGGGTCGATCCCGACCGCGCCGCCTGCTGCGGGGGAGTAGGGAGGGTCGGTCCTCCTCAGCCGAGCCAGCCGGCGCGTTTGCGCATCGTCTTGATGCGGCGGAACTCGGCTATGTCCTCGCGCAGCGCGGCTGGGGCGGGGGCGGGGAGGAAGCGGGCGGGCAGCGGCGACTCGGCGACGCTGCCCTCCAGCCCGGAGACCCGGTAGGCGCGGGCGCCGCGGCGGGCGGTGACGGCCGAGGGGGAGCCCTCGCCCTCCCAGAGCAGGCCGGCGTAGTCGTCGAGGCCGTAGCCGCCCGGCATGCCGTCGCCCACCGCGTCGAGGTAGGCGGCGCGGCGCTCGGGCTCGTTGTTGTAGTGGACGCAGAGGCTGCCGGACAGCATCCCCAGCCCGGCCGCCGCCAGCGGCCTGCCCGAGGACTTGGTGATCCCGGCCTCGAACCAGCACATCGCGCCGGCGCTCTGGCCGGCGAGGACGATCCCGCGGCGCCAGGCGAGACTGAGGATCGAGGCGATGTCGTGCGCCTCCCAGACGGCGAGCAGGTTGACGAGGCTGCCGCCGCCGACGTAGATCAGGTCCTGCGCCAGCAGGTGGTCGCGCAGCGCCATCGGCCGCCGCCCGAGCCGGAACAGGGAGACGTCGGAGGGCTCGCAGGGGCGCTCGCCGAAGGCGGCGTAGAAGCGGCCGATCTGGTCGGAGGTGTCGCCGCTGGCGGTCGGCAGGATGCAGATCCGCGGCCGCTCGCCGCCACGCTCGCTCGCCAGCCGCAGCAGCAGCTCGCAGACGGCGCGGTCCGGGGGCCGCGAGCTGAAGTCGTGGCCCCCGAGCGCGAGGATGCGGCGGACGGCGACTGAGCCGCCGGGTGCCGGGGCGCCGTCGCCGTTGGGGCCGGACAACCCCATCAGGCGGCGACCGCGGTGGAGAGCGCCTCCGGGATCGGTGCCGCCGGGACGACTCCACGGTCGCCGAGGAAGGTGGTGGCGATCCGCATCTCGACGACGCGCTGGCCGGCGACGTCGAGCCGGTAGCCGCGCGCCTCCGGCCGCGAGGCGATCACCCGGCTCAGCTCGGTGCCGGTGAAGTGCAGCGCGGCGCCGTCCTCGGCGGCGTAGCCGGCGCACATCCCCTCGCGCAGGAAGCGGTGGTAGGACTCGCGCCGCTTGCCGCCCCGCTCGTAGTGGACGCAGTTGCTGAACGGCAGCAGCCCCAGCCCCCGGAGCCGTCTCGGCGCCCCGTGGAAGCCGGTCACCGCCTCGGCGAACCAGCACAGAGAGCCGGCTGAGAGACCGCAGAGGACGACCCCCGCCTCCCAGGCCTCGCGCAGGATCTCGTCGATCCCGTGCGCCCGCCAGACCCCGAGCAGGCTGACGACGCTGCCGCCACCGACGTAGATCAGGTCCTGGGAGAGCAGGTGACGGCGCAGGTCCTCCGGCCCCTGCTCGCGGCGGAAGAGGGAGATGTGGCTGGCCTCGCAGCGGTGGGCGGAGAAGGCCCGGTAGAAGCGGACGATGTAGTGGTCGGCGTCGCCGCTGGCCGAGGGCAGGAAGCAGACCCGCGGGCGCTCCGCCTCGGTCAGGCCGAGCACGTAGTCGTCCAGCAGCGGATTCCCCGACTCCATCGAGAAGCCGCCGCCACCGAAGGCCACGATCTGGCGGGGTGCGGTCTTCATCGGTAAATGGTCGACGGGAGCCGAGCCGGCCGGGTTGTACAGCGGTCCGAAGTTTCCGGTGCCTCGCTCGCCCCCGTGTACAGGCATCCCAAGGACGTTCCCAATTAGCCGCTCAAAAATTAATTCGGTACTGAATCGTCCACAGAACCTCGCTCAGGGTGTACAATCGCGTTTACCTAAACACGGCTGTCTGAGCGAGGACCCCCGATGCCTCCCGCCACTTCCCATAACGGAGCCAAATCCAGCGCTGAGCCGGACGATCTCGGCGGCCTGATCGAGCGGGAACGCCTGCCGAGCGGGCGCGCCGACCTGCCCGAGCCGCTGATCGCCCACTCCCAGCGCGAACGGATCCTCACCGCGATGGCCCAAGCCTGCGCCAGCAAGGGCTACGGAGCGACGACGATCGCCGACATCTGCGAGCCCGCCGGCGTCTCCCGCGCCACCTTCTACGAGCTCTTCAAGGACAAGGAGGACTGCCTGCAGGCGTCGATGGAGCTGTCGCTGGCCGACGCGATGGGCCGCGTCGTCGAGGTCTACTCGCCCGACAAGCCCTGGGCGACGATGGTCCGCGACGCCGCCTCCACCTTCCTCGACCTGCTGGCGACCCGGCCCGACTTCGCCCGCATGGCGCTGATCGAGGCGCCCGCCGCGGGCGGTCGCTCGCTCGGAGATGTACGCGTCGGGGAAGCGGGTGCTGCAGGCGCTCCTCGACCGCGGCCGCAGCGACCCGATCGAGGAGCAGGGAATCCCCTCCAGCGCCGGCCGCGGTGCCCTCGCCGCCGCCGAGTCGCTGATCGTCGGCCAGATCCTCGCCGGCAACACCGAGCGGTTGCCGGAACTGCTGCCGGACATCGTCTACATCGTCACCATCCCTTACCTCGGCCAGGACGAGGCCCTGCGGCAATCCCGGGAAGCGGAGAAGTCCCTCCGCCCCGGGGCGGGCTGAGCCGGTGCCGCAGGCCAAGCGGGAGGGGCGCTGGCGACCGCCGCGGGGGCGGCATGGCCTGCCGCCGGAGGTCGTCTCCCGCTCCCAGCGCGACCGCCTGCTGGAGGCGACGATGCGGGTCGTCGCGGCGAAGGGCTACGCGGCGACCACCGTCTCCGACCTGACCGGGGAGGCCGGCATCTCCCGCACCACCTTCTACGAGCTCTACGACGACAAGGAAGCCTGCTTCCTGGCCGCCTACGACAACGCGGTCGACGCCCTCGTGCGGCGGATCTCCAGCGCTTATGAGGCCGAGGAGCGCTGGCCCGACCGCGCCCGGGCCGGCCTCGCGACCCTGCTCGAGGCGCTGGCGGCGGACCCGGCCCAGGCGCGGCTGGCCCTGGTCGACGTCGCCTCCGCCGGCCCGGCGGCGCAGCGGCGCCTGCGGGCGGCGGTGCAGCGCCTGACCCCCTTCTTCGACGAGGGCCGCGACTTCGCTCCCGGCGGCCGCAACCTGCCCGCCAACGCCTCGCGGATGGCCGCCGGAGCGGTGGTCGGGCTGATCTCCGACGAGCTCGTCGCGGGCCGGGCGGACGAACTTCCCGGTTTGCTTTCAGACCTGCTTTTTGCCACGCTAGTCGCGTATATCGGCCCAGATGCGGCAGCGAGGGAGGTGGGCGAAAAAGCAAGATAAACACCTTCGTACACGATGCCGCTATGATGAGCGTACCCGGTAGTTCAGCTTCCCTCGAAAGCGGGCCGATGGCAGCGACCGAATCGCGGCGTCAAAGCATCCTGGCGGCAATGATCCGCGTCGTCGGCGCCAAGGGCTACAAGGAAACCGCCGTGGCCGACGTGATCGAGGAGGCAGAAACCTCCCGCACCACCTTCTACAAGCACTTCGAGGACAAGCACGACTGCTTCCTCGCGGCCTACGAGATGCTGGTCGAACAGGTCTTCGCCGAAGTCGTCGCGAACTGCGACGGCGAGGCCCCCTGGATGGCGCGGATGACCGACGGGCTGACCACGATCGTCGACCGCTTCGCGCTCGATCCGGCCCTGGCGCGGACGGCGGTGGTCGAGGTCGCCGCCGCCGGCGCCGACGCCCGCCAGTTGCACTGGAACGCGATCGCCCGCTTCACCGAGTACCTCGACGCGGGCCGCGAGCTGGCGGGCGACAAGGAGCTGCCGGAGAACATCTCGCTGATGTCGGCCGGGGCGGTCTCCGGCCTGATCTTCGACGAGCTGCTCGCCGGCCGCGCCGAGCGGCTGCCGGACCGGCTGCCCGACCTGCTGTTCGCGATGCTGGTTCCCTACGTGGGGCCGCAGGCGGCCACGGCGGAGATGCGGCGCGTCGCCGCCGGTCACTGAAGGACGTAGGCCCGGCGCAGCTTGTTGCGGGCCCGGTGCAGGCGCACCTTGACGGTCCCGAGGGGAATGCCGAGGCGGCGCGCGATCGCGGGCTGGGTCAGGTCCTCGGCGTAGCGCAGCTCGAGCAGCTGGCGGTCCCTGTCGCTGAGCGCCTTCAGCGCCGCGTGCAGGTCGGCCCGCTCCACCGTCGCCACGACCTGCGCGTCCTCGGCTCCCTCCTGTGTCTCGATTGTGGCGATCGGGTCGGGGCGGACGCGAGCGTGCTGGCGGAAGGCCTCGTTGCGGACGATCGTCGCCAGCCACTGGTTGCGGCGGTCGGCCTCGCGCAAAGTCGAGCGGCGACGCCAGGCGCGAAGCAAGGCATCCTGGGCTATGTCCTCCGCCTCGCTTGGATTGCTGGCGTAGCGATACGCCATGCGAAGGCAGACCCTGTGCGCCTCACCCCACTCCCAGCCATCTTCCGTGCCGCTTAGATGACCGATCGGAGCGTTGATCAAACGAACTTACATAACCGATAACCAGACGAGTGAACTAAAGCGATGAAACTATTCTGACTGCAAGCTCGGTCTGCTGCTCGTGACGGTCAGAACCGCAGGGGAGGGGCGGCCGAGCTGGGCAGAGATCGCCTACGAGGCGATCGCCCCTGTCTACGACGACTTCACCGCCCACCACGACTACGAGCTGTGGCTGGGCAACCTCTTCCCCGAACTCGAGCGCCTCGGGTTGCAGGGCGACCGCCTGCTCGACGTCGCCTGCGGCACCGGCAAGAGCTTCATCCCGATGCTGGAACGCGGCTGGAAGGTGACCGCCTGCGACATCTCGGCGGCGATGGTCGAGCTGGCGCGGGCGAAGGTCGGCGAGGCGGCCGAGCTCTCGGTCGCCGACATGCGGGAGCTTCCTCGCTTCGGCGACTTCGACCTCGTCTGGTGCCTCGACGACGCGATCAACTACCTGCTCAGCCGCGAGGAGCTGGAGCAGGCGCTGGGCGGCATGCGGCGCAACCTCGGTCCCGGCGGCCTGCTGATGTTCGACGTCAACGCGCTCTCGGCCTACCGCACCTTCTTCGCCGAAGAGGTGGTGGTCGAGCGCGACGGCCGGCGGCTGGTCTGGAAGGGGCGCTCGACCCCGGACGCCCAGCCCGGGACGATCGCCGAAGCCAGCTTCGAAGTCCTGCCGGCCGAGGGCGGCGAGGACGCGCCGCAGATCGCGCCGGAGATGCATCGTCAGCGGCACTTCCCCGAAGCCGAGGTGCTGGCGGCGCTGGCGAGCAGCGGCCTCGAGTGCCTCGCGGTCTTCGGCCACGGCGAAGACGCGGTCCTGCACCAGCCGCTGCAGGACGAGGTCCACAGCAAGGCCGTCTACATCGCCCGCGCCCAGTAGCGCTCGAGCACCGCTACGCGCCGCGAGCGTTATAGCCGGGCGGGAAGTTCCTCGCCCGCTCCATGAAGCTCTGCAGCAGCACGGTCGAGATCTCGCCCCGCATCGATTCGGAGATCTCCCCCCAGGGCTGATTCCCGATCGGCGAGCGGGGCGTGAGGCGGAAGAGCTGCTCGGTTGCGCCGCCCCGCCCCGCCGGCACGACCTCGATCAACCCGGATTCCACGAGGACGTTGGCGTGGTAGCTGACGTTGGCCGGCTTGCCCCCCAGCTTCTTCGAGATCTGGCTGAGCCCGAGCCCTTTCTCGTCGGTCAGGGTCTCGAGGATCGCAACGCGGCTCGGGTGGGCGAGGGCGCGAACCAGGCGCTGGTCGACGCCGGGCCTTGGATCTTTTGTCATAGGGCGAGCTTTGCGCATTTCGAGTCCCTACGAGCGACAACTTTTGAATTGTTCAAATTTTATTGAGCAATACCTTGCGGGCCCGACCCACGCCACCGCAGATCGAGCCCGCGATCGGTCAGGTCGCCTTACGGATGCAAACTACCGGCGCAAGCATCTCAGCCTTGGCAATAGCCACGTGATCTCACCCCCTCGCTTGTCGCAGTTGGGAGCACGGGCGGGCGAGGAGCTGCGACCGGTCTTCCTACGGCCCGCAGGCCGTAGTTTGCTCAAATTCTCTATCTCAGTTCAGATACTTGATCCAAAAGAGGCAGAAATGGCCGTTCGTTATAAGCTCTAATAAGGGTGTGCCCGCCACTCAGAGAATTTGGAGCTTTCTTTGACCGCTAAAACGCCTCGTCTGGTGGTCCCCGAGCTGGCGACGGCGTTGAGGCATCCCACCCGCAGCTACGCCTTGGCGATCCTCGCGGAACGAGTGGCGAGCCCGAAGGAAATCGCCAAGGAGCTGAACCGCACGATTCGCCACGTCACCTATCACCTGGGCGTGCTCGAAGAGCTGGGCTGTATCGAGCTGATCAAGACGGAGGCGGCTGGCGGCGGCCGGGTCGTCGAGCACTTCTACAAAGCGACTCAGCGGGCCTGGATAGATCGCCAGAGCTGGCTCGGCCTCGACGACACGGAACAGCAGAACGTGACCTCCACCCTGATGGAACTCGTCTCCGCCGACATCGAGGAAGCGATGTCGACAGGGACCTTCAGCGACCCCTCGGACAACCACCTCAGCCGCACGCCGATGACCGTCGACGACGAGGGCTGGCAGGAAGTCGTCACCCTGCTGGCCGCGACCCTCGACGGGCTGATCGACATTCAGGGTCGGGTCAGCAACCGCAGCGCCCCCGAAACCGAGCTGAAACCGATCAAGGTCGAGATCCTCCACTTCCGCTCTCCCGACCGAGCCAGGGGAACCGACGAGGGCGGGCTCCCGCCCTCTCGCTAACTCCCGCCGGTCAGGAGCCGGGCGGCGGCCGCCAGCACCTCGGGGGGCGGGCTCTCCGCGCGGTAGTCCCGCTGCCGCATGTGCTCGCGGAGCTCGCGCTCGGGAAGGATGCCGTGCTGCTCGAGGTAGTAGGCCAGCTCCAGCGGCCATATCCACTCGCCGTCGCTGAGGTACCCGAGCGGGATGGCGTCGGGGCGGGAGGGGTCGAGGCGATCCTCGCGCAGGCCGGGCGAGCGCAGGACGGAGCCGCCGCCGCCGAGGAAGCCGAGGATCCGCTGCTTCAGCTCTTCGTCCTCGCTGCGCTCGAGGTCCGGTTTCAGCTCCAGCCCCTCCCCGCTCTGCCGCCAAAGGCTCGCGATTCTCATCGCTCCCATCCTCGCACCTGACACCACCGTCTAACCGGGGTCGAACTCACGCCAGCTCCCTTCGCGGTCGTAGTCGGGGACCTCGACCACGACGCCGTCCACCGTCGTGGCCTTGACCGGGGCGACGACGACGCGGCCGTCCGCGCCCGACCAGGCATAGTCGTCGGGGGCCGTCACCCTCACCTTCGCGAGGTCGGCGACCTCCGCCGCGATCGGCTTGTCGCCCCGGCCGGCGTTGCAGGAGAAGAGGCGGATCGGGCGGTGCCCCCAGGCGCTGTCCGCTTCGATCAGCTCGACCACGTCGGCGGCGGTGAGCGCGTCGTCGCCGATGTAAACGTGTTCGCTGTCGCCGTGCGCGTCGAAGGTGTATTCGCCGGGAAACCCGGGCAGCGCCGTGGCGAGCTTCCGCAGGCTGGTTTCCTTGGGCGCGAAGTAGGCCCGACCCCCGGGCGTGGCGAAGCCGGTGTCCCAGTGCGACTTGACGGCGGTCGCGATCGGTTCCCCGCCCGAGCGCCCCGACTGCGCGGAGCCGTGCTGGGAGAGCCAGCCGGCGCCGGAGCGGCGCGCCGCCGTGGCGCCGTCCCCGGCCTGTTGCAGCAGCGCCCGGGCGCGGGCGACCATGGCGAGCGCCTGGCGTTGGTTCGGCGAGTCGGCGATCCGGGCCTGCAGCGAGGCGAGCCGGTTGCGGTCGAGGTCGGCGAAGCGGGCGAGGACGCGATCGAGCCGGTCCAGCGCTTCGTGGACTTCAGCGCTGATCTCGCCGAGATCGGACACCGGGCCGCCCGCCGGTTAGGAGCAGCGTTCGCTGTAGCTCGGCAGGACGCTGATGCCGCCGCCGTCGCCGCCGAAGCTCGGCGTCCGACCGAACGCCTCCCCCGGCCGGTAGTACCACCTGCCGTTGGCGTGGAACATCCGCAGGTCGCCGTAGAAGAGGCGGCACTGGCCGGCGAATTCGCCGCTGCCGTCCCGAATCGGGATCTCGGCGTAGAGCCAGAGTTCGTTCGGGTTGGTGGGGCTGCGGGAGCTGGGTTCGAGGGTGATGTGCTCGAGGCCGACGTCCGGTTGGTATTCCCGCTCGGCGGCGACGAATTCCGACTTCGAGATGCCCTGTTGGGTGGCGAAGGTGTGGTAGTAGACGTTGTAGGCGGCGCCGTAGTCGCCGCGGTCGATTTCGTTCCAGTAGCGCAGGTACATCTTCCGCGCCGCCTCGTAGCGGGAGCTCGGCGCCGCGCCTTCGCTTTCGTATTCCGATTCACCTTCGTAGCCGGGTTCTTCTTCGTAGCCATCTTCGTATTCCGATCCGTAGCCTTCCTCTTCGTAGCCGTAGGACGACGCTCCGGCGCTGGGGCCACCGGTCTGGGTGTTGCCGATCGCGATGATCGCCGCGACGCTGACGATCAGCCCGACCGAGGCGGCGGAGAGGTAGATGGCGTTGAGCCGGTCGACTCTGGCGACCGGCACCGCCTCGTCGACCAGCTCGGGTGGCGGCGGGGGAGCGTCGGGGCCCTGCGGGGCCGGCGGGGCCATGCCGCGCCGCAGCTGGTGCTCGACGCCGAAGGCGCTGAGCCCGCGCAGCTCGAACCGGACCCGGACCATGTCGTCCTCGGCCGCGACCTTGTCGATCGTGGCGGAGACTTCGCCGCGCATCAGCATTCGCAGGATCACCTCGACCAGGGCGAGGAAGGCGAACGGGACGACCAGCACCACCGCTGCCATGGCGCCGAGCGTGAAGCCGATCATGGCGCCGAACATGCCGACGAAGCAGCCGGCGGCGTCGTCGTCGGTGGTGCCCATGGCGGCCCCCGCGGCGAGCCCGAGCAGGGGCAGCGAGAGGCCGAACTTGATCGGCGCCATGCCGGCGCTTCCCTTGAAGTTGATCTCACGGGCGACCACGCGGCCGGGCGAGGTGCGGTCGCCGTCGATCGCGAAGACCCCGGTGGGGAAGCCGAAGCGGTGGTCGTGGACGCCCTCGACGTAGACGGAGACCAGTTCCGTCGCCCGGTCGACGTCGATGCCGCGCATCTCGAACACCTCCGAGCGCAGGACCCAGTAGCGGGCGACGAAGGCGATCACGAAGGCGATCGCCTGCAGCGAGATGATCACGACCAGGACCATCAGCAGCGGGTTCACTGCGCCGCCTCCCGCTGGAAGTCCTCGAACCAGGGCAGCTTGTCCAGCAGCCCTTCGTGGACGAGGCGGGCGATCCCGCCCATCGCCACGACTTCGAACATTTCCCCGCTCGCCGCCTTCGGCCCGTCGTGGAGGACCTGCCAGTGCGGCTTCGAGCGGATCCGGTTGAGGAACGGCAGCAGCAGGAAGCCGCTGGCGACGGCGATGATCGAGCGCAGGTCGATCCGCCCCGTGTAGGCGCGGCTTTCCGCCTCGACCGCCCAGAGCCGGTACGGGCGCACCCGGTCTTCCGCCTCCGGCGCCCCCAGCGCGCACCATGCCGCCCACTCGATCAGGTTCTGGTAGCTGCGCAGCTGCTCGGCGTTGGCGAGCGGGAGCAGGCCCACCCGGGCGGCGTTGATCAGCGCCGTGACGGTGTTGGAGCGGAGCGCCAGGTCGTCGGTCTCGGCGCTGACGGAGCGTTTCGCGTCCTCCAGCGCCTTGCCGGGGTCGCCAAGCGCCGCGTGCGCCTCGCAACGGTGCGAGCACATCCACGGGTTGAGCTCCGCCTTCAACACCTTTTCCGCCTCGCCGAGGGTCTCCAGGGCTTCCGCCGGCGCGCCGACGTCGAGCTCGAGGATCGCCTTCCAGGTGAAGGCGTCGGCGGTGGTTTCGCCGGCCGCGATCGCGGCCTTGAGCGCGATCAGCCCCTCCTTGCGCAGGGTGTCGGTGGCGTTCTCTCCCGAGCGCGAGGAGATCACCGCCAGCCAGCCGAACGCCGCCTCGGCCTCGCGCGCGCCCTGGAAGCGGGTGCGGGCGTCGTTGG
The DNA here is from genome assembly GCA_963775475.1 of uncultured Solirubrobacterales bacterium. Taxonomy (GTDB): domain Bacteria; phylum Actinomycetota; class Thermoleophilia; order Solirubrobacterales; family 70-9; genus VAYN01. The sequence goes on from CAVZIP010000001.1 coordinate 438,983, forward strand.
CCACCCGCAGGGCCTCGTCGACACGGCCGCTGGCGACCAGTTCCTCGAGGATGCGCCAGAGGTCGCCGAGCTCGTCGACCCGGGTCTCCGGCTCGGCCGAGAACTCCTCGCGCAACCGCTCGAGGTCGAGGTCCTCGTCGACCACGCCGCGCTTCAGCTGCTGCTCGAGCGCGGTGATGATCCTCAACGCTTCGTCGACCTTGCGTTTGGCCCCCGCGGAGGAGACGTTTTCGCGGGTCTTGCTGCGCCAGTGACGGCGCTTTTTCGAGATGTTGGAGTCGAGCTTCTCCTCCGGGTCCGGCGGCACCCCGAAGAAGGCACGGATATCGGTCGGCGCCGGCTGCGCCGGGATCTCAACCGATTCAAGCCACGCCGCAACCGCCATTTCTTCCGGCCTCAGCTGACCTCGGCGCGCTGCAGGAAGTCACGGGCGTCGCGGCGCTCCTGATCGGAGAGCATGCCCTTGTGCTCGACTTCGAGCTCGGTGACCAGCTGGCCGCTGATCCCGTCGTAGAGCTCGATCTTGATCAGCTGATCCGCCGTGTACTGGAGCTCGCACCGGAGCGGGTGGCCACGGGGCACCGGTTCCGCCAGCTTGCCGTTCGATTTCCCCAGCTCGCGGACCAGGTCGAGATCGCGATCGGAGCCCTCGTTGAGGACCAGGTCGACCTCGCTCTGACCCTCGCTCGCGGCCGAGAAGTCGTGCGTCGAGGAGTGCGGGATCGGCGTCCCCTCCGCGATCACCACCTGGTTGATCAGCTTGTTCGGCTGCTCGGGGTCGATCACCGTCACGCCCAGCGCGTGCGAGGCGGCGTCGACCGGCTTCGGCCGCTGCGCCAGCTCGGAGCGGGGGTCGAGCGTGTCGGTGAGCTGGGCGCCGAGCAGCGCCGCCCCGCGGGCGACGTCCTCGTCGAGGTTCTTGGTCAGCTTCGGCTTCGAGCCGGTGATCCGCCCGATCATCTCCTGGAAGGCGGGGATCCGGCTCGAGCCGCCGACCATCAGCACGTCCTCGACCTCGGACCCCTCGATCTCGGCCTTGTCGAGCGCGTTGAGGACCGCGTCTTCCGCCAGTTCGAACTGCTCTTTGATCAGGCCCTCGAATTCCTCGCGCGAGAGGGTGAACATGACCGGTTTGCCGCTGACCGGGAGCGGCCGGGTCGCCGACTCGCGGGTCGAGAGCTCCTGCTTGATCTCCTCGGCGAGGGCGGTGGCGCTGCTCAGCGACCAGGGGTCTTCGGTCAGGTCCTGGCCGGTCTCCTGCTGGGCCACGTCGATCATCCGTTCGAGGATCGCCTCGTCGAAGTCGGCGCCGCCCAGTTCGCGGTCGCCGGCGGTGGCGATCACCTCGGTCTCGCCGCCCTCGCCGTAGCGCATGATCGTCACGTCGAAGGTGCCGCCGCCGAGGTCGAAGACGAGCAGGCGCCCGGGCTTGGGCTCGCCGTCGAGGCCGTGGACGATCGCGGCCGCGGTCGGCTCGTTGACGATCTGCAGGACCTCGAGCCCGGCGATCTCCCCGGCGCTCCGCGTCGCCGCCCGCTCCGGCTCGCCGAAGTAGTGGGGGACGGTGATCACGGCCCTGGTCGCGGGGCCTTCGAAATGCTGTTCCGCCATGTTCTTCAGCTTTTTGAGGATCAGCGCCGAGAGCTCCTCCGGGGTCCAGGCCTTGCCGTCGACCTCGAAGGGCACCTCTCCCTTGAGGAAGGTCGGGGTGCCCATGCCGCGCTTGAAGACGCGCGCCACCCGCTGCGGTTCGACCTTGGCGTAGTCGCGGGCGAGGCGGCCGACGACGACGTTGCCGCCCTGCTCGAAGTGGACGACGCTGGGGATGATCCGGTCGCCGCCCTCGTCGGTGATCACCGTCACCGCACCGGACTCGTCGCAGTAGGCGACGACGCTGTTGGTGGTGCCGAGGTCGATCCCCAGCACGGGCGTCGACATCAGGCCTCACTCCCCGAGCCGACCGTCACTTTGGCGCGGGCCACCACTTCCCCGAGCGTCTCCAGGCCGGGTTCGTGCAACTCCACCACCACCGCCGAGCCGTCGCCGGCCTCGCCGTCGACGACCTCGTGCCGCTGCGGGTCGAACGTTTCCCCCAACTCACCGAACTCCTGGTAACCGGCGCCGACCAGCACCCGCTCCAGCTCCGAGGCGAGCGCCTCCTTGGCGTCGGGATCGAAGTCGAGGCGGCGGACGATTCCGAGCACGCGGCGCAGGCCGCCGACCAGCGGCCGCTGCGCGCGGTCGGCCAACCGCTTCTCGGCATTGTCGAGGCGCTGGCGCAGCTCGGCGACGCCGTCGTTGCGTTTAAGGGCGGTGACCACGTGCGGGAGGACCTGGTCCAGCTCATGCCGGACCACCTCCGCAAGCTGCTCCGATGCCTCCTGCTCTGGGGCGTCGGGGGCCTGCTCAGGCGCGTCCGGAAGCGATCCGTCGCCGACCGCGAGGTCGTCGCGTTGGTGCATCGCAGAGTCGTGTTGGTGCTTGGTGGCCATTTGCGAAGGAGGAATCTAGCTACTCAGACTGGTTTACGCAGTGCATTGGCAGCCGCCGAAAGCGCTTGCTGCGCCTGCCGGGTCGATCCACCAACGTGGTTGAGGCTCGAAAACATTCGCTTGTCGGCGCCGGTCGCGGTCGACCCAAGTGCGGACCGCACCCTGTTTTCCACCCCCTGCACCTGACGCGCAACCAGGTCGAGCTCGGCGGCCACGTCCCGCAGCTGACGCGCCACCTCCACTGACTCTGGGCTGGGCGGCTTAGGGCCAGGTGACATGGTGACTAGATGGACGAGCCGTAGTCTCGCGCGGTGCGACTCGCCTGACTCAGCGCCTGCCCCGCCTGCTGCACGGCGCGGCTCGCGGCCTGGATCGCGTTCGCCACCTCACGGTCCTTGCCCGTCGCACTGCCCCCGATCAGCGCCAGAACCTGCTGCGCGGCGCGGTCGTACTCACGGCTCTGCTGCATCAGCGTCTGCGACGCCTTGTCGGTGGTTCGGCTGAACGCCGAAAGTGACTGCTTGAGTTGTTGAACCTGTGAGTGACCCATGCCCGTGCGCACGTACCCTACATAAAGGCCGTCAATCGGTACACACAGTTAGTTCGCGCGAGGGAGGATCAGCCAAACGCCGGCGAGGACGATCGCGCCAACCGCCGTGAGCGCGGCGGCCGCGATGACGCCGCCGTTCGAGCCGCCGGCGAGGAGCCCGACCACGGTGGCGCCGAGGCCGGCGAGGCCGAGCGCCGCGGCGGCATGACCTGCACCGGCCAGGCGGGCCTCGCGAGGCGGCACCACAGGTGACTGTGGCATCGAACCGCTCGCCCGTTGCACGGCCAGCGCAGGCAGGGTGGAAACGCTCATGGTCACCTGCAGGAGACAGGCCGCCGCCGCGATCAGCGGGACGGCGACCATCGCCGCCGGGCCGACGGCTCCGGCGACCATCCCGGCGACGGCCGCGACGGCCAGGCCCAGCGCCAGCCCGATCGTGCCCTGGCGCGCCCGCTCCCAAAGTTCGCCGCGCCGTATCTCCTCCCGTTCGCGGCGCCGGCGGGCCTCGTCGGCGCGCCGTCTCTCCTCCTCGCTGAGGCTGGCCTCCTCGGCCGCCAGCGCCTTGCGCGTGTAGAGGACGCGGGAGAGGGCCTCGTCGAGGCGGGCGACCATCTGCTGCGCCAGCTCGAGCGGATCGCCGCTCGAGCTCGCATCCCGCCCGCCGTCCGGCGACGCCCCGGCGTCAGTGGCGACGCCCTCGGCACGAGCGCGCTCGAGCGTCGCCTCGAGCCGTGCCAGCACGGCCTCGTGCTCCGCGACGAAGGCGGCGAGCTCGCGCTCGTGCCGTTCGCGCGCCGCCGCGACCTCCTGCTTGGACCGGGCGAGCTGCCGGTCGAGCTCGACCGGCAGCGCCACCAGCTCGGTCAGGGCTTCGGTGTAGGCACTCATTTGCGCAGGAACTCCGGAACCGTTTCGAGCCCGAACGGCTCGTAGAGGTGGAAGAGCTCGGGAGCCGTTCCTGCCGCGTAGTCGTGCCAGTAGGCGAGCGGGTACCTGGCGGGTGCGTCCATCTGCCCCGGGGCGATCAGCTGCAGCTGCTGGTGCGAGAGCCCCAGGTACACGCGCAGCCCGAAGTTCATGTCCTGCATGCCCAGCTGCTGGGTGAAGCCGTCGTAGGTCGACCACCAGGCGAGGAGGTGCGCGTGGCGCCCGCCGGCGTCGCTGAGGACCCGGCTGAGTGCCTGCTGGGGTGAGTCAGGGTCGAAGTCGCCGCCCAGAGAGCTGCCGGAGCCGGTCAGGTTGCGCAGGCGATCGAACCCGAAGACGACCACCGCGCGCGGGGCTTCGTCCCCGGTAAGGGTGAACTCCTCGACCCGGGGGAGCAGGACCGTGGCATCGCGCTCGCGGACGATCTCGGCGCCGGCTCCGGCCCGCTTCGCCGCCTCCGCCGTCGCCTCGACCAGCCCCGGCGGCAGCCCGTCGTCCTCCCGCAGCAGGTCGACCAGGAGCAGCGAGGGGGACGCGCCCGCAGAGGACCTGGCGAACCCGAGAGCCGACCACTGCAGCACCGCCGCGGCCGAGCCGGCGCCGGCGCCGATCACAGCGAGGTGACGGTTCGGGTCGGGCGGCAGGGGAGCGAAGACGCCGGGCTGCAGGCGCGGATCGTCGTCGTCGAGGGCGAGCGCGGCGCCGACCCAGGCGCCGGCCCGGTCGCCTCCCTTCCTCAGCTCGAGATTGCGCGACGCGTCGGCCCCACGGCTGCCGTCGAACACCCGCGGCGGGCGGGCGGCGCCGCCCGCCCGCGAGACCGCCTCGCGGCGCTCGAGCAGGGCCTGCTCGTCGCTGAGAAAGGCGAACTTGGTGATGACGTTGCCCTCCTCCGCCCCTTCGTCGTGGTTGACGACACCGACCCCGCGCTCGCGGATGTCGGCGGCGGCGGGGTTGGACATCCGCAGCAGCGCCCGCGACTCGGCTTCGCCCAGGCGCAGGCCGATGCGCAGGCGAGCGTTCTTGTAGACGGGATCGATCTTGGCGCCGGCGGTGGTGCCGGCGGCGACGTCGGAGATCGACTGGGTCGAGAGCAGGAAGTGAACCCCCGCCGCCCTTCCCTGCGAGGCCAGCTGCGCCAGCGCCGCGGCGGCGCGGTCGGCCAGCAGGTCGCCCTGGTTGAAGAGGACCTGGAACTCGTCGACGACCAGCAGCAGCCGCGGGTACGGCACGTCCGGCCGCTGCTCCCGCAGGGCCGAGATCTTGCGCGCCCCGTCCGGCAGGGCGCTGTAGCGACGGGTCGCGACGCGGGCGAGGTGCTCCAGCACCGCGACCCCGAAGGCGCGGTCGCTGTTGATCGAGACGACGCGGGCGTGGGGCAGGAAGGTCTGGTCGCTGGCGGACGGGGCGAACTCGCGGAACTCGACGCTCTCCTTGAAGTCGAGCAGGTAGAGCTCCAGCTCGGAGGGGGCGTAGGCGTGGGCCAGGCCGTAGACCAGCACCCGCAGCAGGTTCGACTTGCCCGAGCCGGTGTCGCCGGCGATCAGCCCGTGGACGGAGCTGTCGTCGAGGCGGACGTCGACCGGCTCGATGCCGGCCTTGCCGACGGGCACCGCCAGGCCCTCGGCGCTGGAGGCGACGAAGCGGCCGCCCGGCGCGCGCAGGGAGGCGAACTCGAGCGAGGGGGGCGGCGGCACCGGGCGCGAGGCGACCTCGAGGACCGCGGCCGTCGTCGGCGCCTCGTCCAGGGCCACCTCCGCCCCCGGCACCGCCGAGCAGCGCCAGGGCCCGCCGTCGCTGCAGGCGAGCTCGATCGCGCTGGGGCCGAACTCGATCGCCGAGTCCTCGTCGGCGTTGACGTGGGCGACGATCGAGATTCCGCGCGAGGCGGCGTGCGCCGCGAGCTGGGCCAGCCGTTCCCCCAGCTCCGGCTCGACCGCACGGGGAAGGTCGAGGAGGACGAGCAGCTCGAAGGCGACGAACCCGGCTCCGGCCTCGGCGAGGAACTCACCGAGGGAGTTGTGGCTGCCCTTCAGGTAGGTGGAGGAGACGTAGGTGGCGTGGGCCGACATCTCGGCGAGCGCCGACCGCAGCCCCTCGCCGTCGGAGAGCGGCAGGCCGTGGGCGACGCGCTCGGGATCGAACTCGCCGAAGGCGCTCAGCGAGGAGCCGGTGCCGACCGGGTCGAAGACGCGGTAGCGAACCTCCCCCGGCGGTCGCGAGGCGAGCGCCCGGAGGAGGACCTGGCTGACCGCGCCGACGGCCTCCTGGCGTCGTGCGGCCGGCGCCCGCACGACGATGTGGCCCTCGTTCAGGAGCGGGAGGCTCAGCGGCACCTCCAACTCGCCCCCGTCTGCCCCCGGCCTGCCGACCGACAGCTGTCCCACCCGCAGACCGTCATCCTCAGCGTCAAGGGCGGTGACACGGCCGGCCGCCGAGTCGAACTTCTCGCGGGCGGAGCGCAGGCTGACCTCGGTCATCGCCGCGAGGCGCTGGTCGAGCTGGCGCCGCTGGGCCTCACCATGCGCCTCGATCGCCTGCTTCGCCGCAGCCAGGACCCGGTCGGTCTCCTGCGCCAGCCGCCCGAACCTCAGCCTGTGCTCGGCCAGCGCCTGCTCCATCGGCCCGAGGCGATCGAAACGCGATGCTTCCTCGAGGGACTGGCCGCAGCGGGGACAGCGAGCCCGGCCCACCGGAACGGCCGCCCCGCAGGCGGGATTCGAACAGGTGACCCGATCCTCCTTGCTCCCTCCTGCTACAGGCGACACCGCGCGGATAATGCCACAGTAAGGTCGGTTCGCAGCGTCACCGCTGAGCCGCCAATCGGTGGCATAGAGTCACGCTTCCTGTGCTGCGCGGATCGCTGCTGATTCTCATCGTGCTCCTGGCGATCGTCGCGATTGCGAACTCGGGCGTGTTCGATTCCGACGAGCAGATGCCTGGCAAGGTGGTGCTCGACTCCTCGACGCCGACGGCCAACGACTCCGAGGAATCGGAGGATGAAGCGGCGATCGCACCGCGGCGGGCGCTCGGCCAGATGATCGTCGCCCGCTTCTCCGGTCAGGCCCCTCCGCCGGCCTTCCTGGCTCGGATCAAACGGGGCGAGATCGGCGGGGTGATCCTCTTCAGAGAAAACCTCCACGGCGGCGAAGTGGCGATCGCAAACCGGATCGAGCGTCTCCAGAGAGCGGCCAGGAAAGGCGGCAACCCACCGCTCCTGATCATGGTCGACCAGGAGGGTGGAACGGTGAAGCGGCTCGCCGGGCCGCCGCGGAGCGCGGCGAGCGCGATGGGTGAGGGCGAGGCTCGGGAACAGGGCGAGGCCACCGGCAACCTGCTCAGGCGCCTCGGCTTCAACGTCGACCTCGCCCCGGTCGCCGATGTCGGCCACAGCGGCTCGTTCATCGGCTCACGCGCCTTCTCCTCCTCCGCCGAGGAGGTGGCAGGCCGGGCTTGCGAATTCGCCGACGGCCTGCGCAGCGAGGGCGTGGCCGCCACCCTCAAGCACTTCCCCGGTCTGGGCCTGGCCAGCGCCAACACCGACGAAACCGTCGTCACCGTCGATGCCACCCCCCAGGAAGTTCGCGCCGACTACGCCCCGTACCGGTCCTGTGGCGCCGAGCCCCTGACCCTGATCATGGTCGGCAGCGCCATCTACCCGAGCCTGACGGGCAACCAACCCGCGGTGATGTCCCCCCTCACCTACAAGCGCGAGCTCCCCCGCGCCGACGCCACCGGCCTGACGATCAGCGACGACCTCGAGACCCCCGCCATCGCCAACCAAACCACCCCCGCCCGCCGCTCGATCAACGCCGGCCTCGACCTCCTCCTCTACGCCGCAACCGAACCAACCTCCGCCTACTCCTACACCCGCCTCCTCGAAGACATCCGCAGCGGCGCGGTCGACCGCGAGCGGGTGGAGGAGTCGGCAACCGAGATCCTCGCCCTGAAGGAGCAGCTGGGCGGCTGAAAGCACCAAGCGGCCCAACCCTCAGCCCAGCGGCGGAACCTCAGGCACTGACGACGCCTAAACTCCACGCTGTCATCACCACGCGGCGGGGAGTAGACATGGCCAAATGCCATCGCGGGTACATCGCGAAGAACGTTGAGCGTGACCTCTGGGGGCGAAGTGGAGGCTACTGCTCGAATCCCGCCTGCCGCGCGAGCCTGATCATTCAAACCAAGAGTGGCGCCGCGATTTCGATTGGCGAGCTCGCCCACGTCATTGGATGGTCACCGGACGGGCCCAGGCGAACCGCCCCAGGACACTCACCGGATAACTCGATCGACAGCGTCGACAATCTTCTCCTCCTCTGCCCGTCCTGTCATACCATCGCCGACAGCGCCCCTGCGGACTTTCCCGCCGAGCAGCTGACAGCGTGGCGTGAAAGTCGTGCATCCCAAATCCGGCAGGTGGCCGCCGTTCCCCGGTTTGAGACCCGAGAGCAGCTCGGCGCGGAGATCCGCAGGCTTCTCGCCAGCAACAAGGCTGTCCACGCAACCTATGGACCGGAGAGTCCTGCCGCCGAGAACCCTATGTCTACCGCCGTCGATACGTGGAGGAGAGAGGCGGTGCGCGTGGTCTTGCCTAACAACCGGCGAATCTGTGAGTTGGCGACGGCAAATGATGCTCTTCTGGATGCTGCCGATCGTGCGGCCATCGCGGCATTCGCAGTTCATAGCGACGCCTTCTCTTACAATCAAATGAGCGGTGCGAAAGACGAGAATGCCCCTCCGTTTCCTGACGCGATGCGCGAACGGCTCGAGACGTGACCCCTGGACATCACGATTGGGACAGCTATCCAAGTAGGGAAAGTCAAAACTTTCTCTTGCGTGTGGTTGGTGGCCACTCGAAGGTCAAGGACATTGCTCAACACAGTCCCAACCGATATACCCTCCTCCGCAGTAACGGCGAGTCACGGGAAGTGTTCCTAACGGACGTCTACATCTTGGGCGAGTCGGACTACACCATCCTTCGCTACACCCACGCCGATGTTGATCTCATTCTCCTCGCCAGCAGTTGGAATTCCTGCACGATGGACGTCAAAGAGCTGGCCATGAACGAGGGCATAGCGATTCACAATTTTTCCAGCCTCATGGGCGGCCTCAATAAGGACAGCAATGACGACTTCATGGCTCACGCATATTCGCCCACCGATAAAGACGGCAATCGACTCGAATACTGGTCTTGATTCCGTATGGCTGTTCGGCTCCGCCCTGGCGAAGGATGAGCCCCAGGACATCGACCTGCTGGCCATCTACGACCGCGACCTGATCGCGCCAAGTGATGCCCACTCTCTCGCAAAGAAGATCCGCATCGCCCTCGCGCATCTACCAATGCCAGTATCCGTGCTCCTTCTGCATCACAGCGAGCACCGCTCCTCGCAATTCGCCGCCATGGAGGGCGCAGAGCGAGTCTGGCCAATGTAGCCGCGAACCAATCCAGGCACGCAAGGGAGCGGGAGCGACGGGACTCGAACCCGCGACCTCCGGCGTGACAGGCCGGCGCTCTAACCAGCTGAGCTACGCCCCCGAGAGATTCGGATGGGCCATGGTGCGTGGCCCGGGGCGCCAAAGCTAGCGCATTCGGCCTAGGGTGCCCGGCATGAAGCTGGTCAGCTACGACGCCGGCGATGGGGCGCGGGCCGGGGTGCTCGAGGACGAGCAGGTCGTCGATGCTTGGGCGGCGCTGGGGGAGCCGCATCGGGGCAGCCTGCGGGAGCTGATCGCGGAGGGGCGGTTGGACGATCTGCGGGCGACGTTCGGCAACGCAGGGACGTCCTCGCATCCACGTTCCGCGGTCTCGCTGCTGCCGCCGATCCCGGACCCGGACAAGATCGTCTGCATCGGGCTCAACTACGGCAAGCACGCGGCCGAGGGCGGGATGGAGGTGCCGGCGAGCCCGACGATCTTCGGCAAGTACCGCAACGCGCTCGCCGCGCCCGGGGCCACGGTGCGGCTGCCGGCCAACAGCCGCAAGGTCGACTACGAGGCCGAGGTCGCCTTCGTCGTCGGCCGCCGCGCCAAGGACGTCAGCGAGGAGGAAGCGCTCGATTACGTAGTCGGGTACACGCTGCTCAACGACCTCTCCGCCCGCGACCTGCAGTTCTCGACCCCACAGTGGATGTCCGGCAAGGTCTTCGACGGCTCCGCCCCCTGCGGGCCGGCGCTGGTCACCCCGGAGGAGGCCGGCCCGCACGGCGGGATCGAGATCCGCCTCACCCTGAACGGCGAGCAGATGCAGGGCGCCTCGACCGCGGAGCTGATCTTCAGCGTGCCCAGCCTGCTCTCCCACCTCTCGCAGCTGATGACCCTGGAACCCGGCGACATCGTCTCCACCGGCACCCCGGACGGCGTCGGCAGCGTCCGCGAGCCCCGCGTCTGGCTCGCCGGCGGGGACGAGATCGTGATCGAGTCCCCCACCCTGGGCCGGCTCGAGACGCGCATCGCCGGCTAAAAGTTGCGCACTTGTCCCCCCTATGGTGGGGTCAAGTGCTCAACTTTCGCCCTCAGGGCCGCTGGACCGTCAGCTCGAAGCGCTTCCCGACCCTCCCCCGGACCGCGACCCGCAGCCGCGACTGGCCGCAGACCGTGTAGTCGAGCCGGTGGCGGGAGGAGACCCCCTGGCGCGAGGAGCGCAGGGCCTTGCCGGAGCGGTCGCGGATGATCAGCTCGTAGCCGAGGCCGGGCTTGCCCGCCGGGCCGATGCTGACCCGGCCGTCGAAGGGTGTGCGGAACTCCTGCACGACGACGCCGCTGCGCGGGACGCGCCCGGAGACGGTGAAGCGGGTCCGGCCCAGCCAGGGCCGCAGGGTGTCGCGGCGAAGCGCCCGGAAGGAGGCGGCGCTAGGCCGCAGCGACGGCGCCCAGGCCCACCTCACCGCCGCGTCGGGGAAGCGATTGAAGGCGAAGGACTCGGCGAAGGCCTCGCCCGGGTCCTCGTAGTAGTTGCGCCCCTCGTCGCCCGGGAAGTAGTCGCCGGCGCGGTAGCCCCCGCAGACGTTCTCGACACTCGCCCAGCGCTCTGTCCCCCAGTCGATCGCCGCTGGGAAGGGTGCGGGCATGTCGCGGTGCTGGGCGACGTGGTGCCCGTACTCGTGGGCGAGCACGAATTCGCGGCTGGCGCTGTCCGGGGCGAGGTCGACGTCGCCGCTGAGGACGATCTTGTTCTCGCCGCCGAAGTAGCAGGCCTGAGCTTCGAAACCGCAGTCGAAGACGAGCTGGAAGGGCGTGTCGAGCTGGACCGTCAGCAGGTTGACCTCGGGGCCGTGGATGAAGGTGCCGATGGTGCTGGCGATCGCCTGCGGGTCGGCGGCGTGGCACTCCTCCTGGCAGGCGGCGGTGACCTCGACCGCGATCGAGTCGTCGCTGCCGTCGTTCAGCGGGTAGCGCTGGCCGGATGCCGTCGCCGCGATGCGGGCGCCGGCGGCGCCGGGCGCCGCGCGGACCACGTCGCGCACCGGCAGAGCCGGGCGCGGCACCGCGAAGGCCGCCCGCTGCTGCAGCGAGTACCGCGCCTCCACCGCGGCCGGAGCCGCGAGGAAAAGGATCATGGCTATGCCCGCAAGCGCCCCCGCCGGGCGCCGGCTCAAGGGGCCGGACCCGGGTCTATCTCGTAGGTCTGGGACGGCAGCGAGGCGGACAGCGGCCGGCTCGGCGGCTGTACGCGGCCGGAGGTGCCGGTCCGCCCGCGCGCCGGACTCCCCGACCAGCGCACTCGGTACGGGGTGAAGTCGAGCAGCGATCGCCAGGTTTCGGTGCCGATCTTGCCGTCGGCGGGAAGGCCGCGAGCGGCCTGGAAGGAACGCACGGCACCGAAGGTGAGCCTGCCGAAGAAGCCGGTGACCGGCACGTCCTGGCCGGCTCCGACCAGGTGCTGTTGAGCCCAGACGACCATGTCGCCTCTGCTGCCACGCTTCAGCAGCGGGTGGGCGACCTCCTGGCGGTACCCGGTCAACGGCCGCCGGGCGCTGCGTGCCCCGAGCGCGCGCCACTCCTCCCCCTCCGTCTCCTGCCAGCTCCACCAGCTCGGAGCGAGGCCACCGAAGCTGGAGGCGAAACGGCGGAACAGCTTCAGCGCGCCCTTGCCGGGGCTTTCGTAGGTCTGGCCGATCGGGTGGATCGGGTGGCCCCAGAGCCGGTTGTAGAGGTAGGTGTGCTCGTAGACGGCCCGGACCGAGGTGCCGATCGTCTTCCAGTACATCTGCGGCTGGTTGTAGGTGGCGCCGCCCGGCCCGAGGAAGACCGAGTAGGGGAAGGACGGGTGGTAGTCGACGTAGGGGAAGGCGGCGAGGGAGAGCGGGAAGTTCCTCCCGATCGCAGCGCGCAGGGTGCGGATGTAGAGGTCGGCGGCGGCGTACTTGCCCTCGTAGTCGCCCTCGGCATCGATCGCGAAGCAGTCAGCGCCCTTGGCGACCGCGGCGGCGGCGACCCGGGCCTCGGCCACCGGCCTGTCGCCGTAGACGAACTGCCAGGCGCAGACGCTGAGCCCGCCGCGGTGCAGCGCCCGCACGAGGCCGCGGCTGAACTGACTCCAGGCGTCGCCGCCGTCGCCCGCCTTCACGTAGACGGTGCCGATGTTGGCGCGCCTGGCCTGGGCGAGGATCGCCGGGGTGCTGCCGCCGTGGGAGCGGTCGACGTACCAGACCCACATCCCCTGCCGGTCGAAGGGCGTGTTGCGGAGCGCCGGCGCTTCTTCCACCTGCCCCGCCCCACCGGTCTCGGCGGCAGCGGAGGCGGGCAATTGGCCGATCGTCGCGATCACACTGAGGACCGCCAGGAGCACCGGGGGCCGTCCTGGGCTCAAAGTGCTTCTGGAGCTCACGTCTACTCCGAACACGGTAGCGCCAATCCCGCTGCGGTGGGGAAATTCCCTGCTCAGCGGCGTACCGGATGGCGACCGATGCGCCGCGGGGGAGCGGTGCGGGACCGATCGAGCATCCCGATGCAACCGATCGGCGCCGCGCCCCGTACCCGTTGCCGATGAGAATCGCGATCGTCGGAACCGGGATCTCCGGACTGGTGGCTGCCCACAGGCTGCACCGCGAGCACGAGATCGTCGTCTACGAGGCGGCGGAGCGGCTCGGCGGGCACTCGAACACGGTCGAGGTCGAGGACGGGTCCGGCAGTCACGCGATCGACACCGGCTTCATCGTCTTCAACGACCGCAACTACCCCCACTTCGAAGCGCTGCTGAGCGAGCTCGGCGTCGCCAGCCGCCCCTCGCACATGAGCTTCTCGGTCTCCGACGGGCGCGGGCGCTTCGAGTACGCCGGCACGCCCTGGGGCCTCTTCGCCCGCCCCGCCCACCTCCTCAGCCCCTCCTTCCTGGGGATGCTGCGCGACTGGCGCCGCTTCAACCGCGAGGCGCGGGAGCTGATCGGGATGAACGGGACCGCCCCGTCGCTCGGGCACTGGCTCGAGCAGAAGGGCTTCTCGCGCCACTTCGTCGAGCGCCTGATCGTCCCCCAGGCCGCCGCCGTCTGGTCGGCGGACCCGGAGCAGATGTGGAGCTTCCCGGCCAGCTTCATGGCCGAGTTCTTCGACAACCACGGCATGTACAGCCTGCGCGACCGGCCGCGCTGGCGGACGGTCGGCGGCGGCTCGCGCAGCTACGTCGAGGCGATCTCGGCGCCCTGGCGCGACCGGGTGCGGCTGCGGGCGCCGGTACGACGGATCGAGCGCCTACCCGGAAGGGTGCGGATCGAGGCGGAGGGCTGCGAGAGCGAGGAGTTCGACCGAGTCGTGATCGCCACCCACTCCAACCAGGCGCTGGCGCTGCTCGCCGACCCCAGCCCCGCCGAGCGCGGGATCCTCGGCGCGATCCCCTACCAGGCCAACGAGGCCGTGCTGCACACCGACACCGCCCTGATGCCACGCCGCCGCGCCGCCTGGTCGAGCTGGAACTTCCACCTCGGCGAGCAGCCACCCGGCCGCAGCACCGTCACCTACTGGATGAACAACCTGCAGCGCCTGCGCAGCAAGCGCCAGTACCTGCTGACGCTTAACCGCAGCGAGGCGATCGACCCGGCGAAGACGCTGCAGCGTTTCGAGTACGAACACCCCGTCTACACCGCCACCGGCGTCGCCGCCCAGGCCCGCCACGGGGAGATCAGCGGCGTCCGCAACACCCACTACTGCGGCGCCTACTGGGGCTGGGGCTTCCACGAGGACGGCGTCGTCAGCGCCCTGCGCACTTGCGCGCAAATCGTGCCCAAATCCCCCACCGCCCGGGGCGTGTCTGAGGAAACCCGCCAAATATGGCGGCAAAGCTCAGACACGTCCGAGGAGCTGGCGGCGTGACCGCCTCCGCCGTTTATGAGGGCTGGGTGCGCCACCGCCGCTTCGAGCCGATCGAGCACGAGTTCCGCTATCGGCTCTTCCTCATGTACCTCGACCTCGGCGAGCTGCCGGGAGTGCTCGATCCCTACCCGCTCTGGTCGGCCCGGCGCCCCGCACCGGCCCGCTTTCGCCGCGAGGACTACATGGGCGACCCGGCACGACCGCTGGCGGAGTGCGCCCGCGACGCCGTCGAGGCCGAAACCGGCAGCCGCCCGGCCGGACCGGTGCGCCTGCTGGCCGGATTGCGCTACCTCGGCCACCACTTCAACCCGGTCAGCTTCTATTACTGCTTTGACAGCGCGGCTGAGCGGGTGGAAGCTGTGGTGGCAGATGTCCAGAGCATTCCTTGGGGAGAGCGACACCCCTACGTCCTCGCCCGCGGCACGCACGAGGGCCCGGTGCTGAGCGCCGAGCTCGACAAGACGCTGCACGTCTCGCCGCTGATGGGCATGGACCAGACCTATGCCTTCCGCGCCGCCGAACCCGGCGAGCGACTCGCGGTCCACATCGAGTCGCGCTCGCGCCGGAGCGGCGGCGCGGCGGCGTCCGAGCAGAACCGCGGCAAGTCCTTCGACGCCACCCTCTCGTTGCGCCGCCGCGAGCTGAGCCGACCACTGCTGACGGGCCTGCTGGCCCGCTACCCGGCGATGTCGCTGCAGGTGGTGGCGAAGATCTACGCGCAGTCGTTGCGGCTGAAGCTGAAGGGCGCCCGCTACTTCCCCCATCCGGAGCGGAAGCGGCCGCAGGGATCGGTGGCGCCGTGAGGGACGCGCTCGCCCGCGCCGCCGTCTCGACCGTGATGGGCCGCGGCGTCCGCCAGGGGCGGATCGAAGTGGTCGAAGGCGACCGGCGCCGCGGCTTCGGCCCCGCCGACGCCGACCTCCGCGCCACCGTCACCGTCAACGATTCCCGTGCCTGGCGCGGGCCGCTGCGCGGCAGCGTCGGCCTCGGCGAGGGCTACGTCGACGGCCTCTGGGAGACCGACGACCTCGTCGCCCTGATCCGGATCGCCGCCCGCGAGCTGCGCGACCTCGATCGGCTGCGTGGCGCGGTCGCCCGGCCGCGCGGAGCCCTACACAGGCTGCGCCACCTGGTTCCCGAGAACACGCGCCCGGGCGCCCGCGCCAACATCTCCCGCCACTACGACCTCGGCAACGACCTCTTCGCCTCCTTCCTGGACGAACGGATGATGTATTCCTGCGCCTACTTCCCCCGCGAGGGGGCAAGCCTGGAGGAGGCGCAGCTGGCGAAGCTGGAGCGAATCTGCCGCCAGCTCCGCCTCGGCCCCGGCGACCACCTGCTGGAGATCGGCAGCGGCTGGGGCGGGCTCGCCGTCCATGCCGCCCGCGAACACGGCTGCCGGGTGACGACGACGACGATCTCGCGCCAGCAGCACGAGCTGGCGACGCGCCGCGTGCACGAGGCCGGGCTCGAGGACCGGGTGAGGGTGCTGCTGGAGGACTACCGCGACCTGCGCGGCCGCTACGACCGCCTCGTCTCGGTCGAGATGATCGAGGCGGTCGGCTGGCAGTACTTCGACGAGTTCTTCCGCCGCTGCGACGAGCTGCTGACGCCCGACGGGGCGATGCTGCTGCAGGCGATCACGATCGACGACGAGATCTACGAGGCCGAGAAGGGCGCCCGCAGCTTCGCCAACACCCACGTCTTCCCCGGCGGCTGCCTCCCGTCGAAAGAGAAGATCGCCGACTGCGTCGCCCGCGTCACCAGCATGCGCCAGGTCTGGCTCGACGACATCACCGCCCACTACCCGCCCACCCTCGCCGCCTGGCGCCAGCGCTTCTTCGAGGCCTGGGAGCGGCTGCGGCCACGCGGCTACGACGAGCGCTTCCGCCGCCTCTGGGACTTCTACCTCTCCTCCTCGGAGGCGGGCTTCCGCGAGCGGCGGATCGGCGACGTGCAGGCTCTGTTTGCGAAGCCGGGGTGGCGGTGAGCCCCGGTGACCGCGAGCCGCTGCTGCTGATCCACGGGCTCGGCGGCACGCGCAGCATCTGGGAGCCGGTGATCGGCCTGCTCGAGCCCGAGCGCGCAGCCATCGCCATCGACATGCCGGGGTTCGGCGAAGCGGAGCCACTCCCGGCCGGGGTCGAGCCGACCGCCGCCAACCTGGCGCGGGCGCTGCACGAGCAGTGCGCCGAGCGCGGGATCGAGCGCCCGCACGTCGCCGGCAACTCGCTCGGCGGCTGGGTGGCGCTGGAAATGGGGCGCTTCGGCTGGGCCGCCTCGGTGACCGCGCTCTCGCCGGCGGGCCTGTGGCCCCATCCGCTAGGCGAGCCGGCCGGCGGCGGCGCCCGAATGCTGCTGCGCGGCTCGCCCTGGGTCAAGCTGGCACGGCCGCTGATGGCTCCCGCCCTGATGCTGCCGGCGACGCGCCGGCTGGCATTTCAGTCGATCGCCGCGCACCCGGAGCGGATCCCGCCGGCGGCGGCGCGCCAGCTCGTCCTCGGCTGGCTCGCCGGAGAAGGCTACGACGGCGCCAACCGGGCGATGCGCACCCACGTCTTCGACCCCGCTGGCTATCCCGAGGAGGTGCCGGTGACGATCGCCTGGGGCGAGCGCGACCGGCTCGTCGGCCCGCCCAAGCCGGAGCGCCGCCCCGCCGCCGCCCGCTTCGTCGTCCTCCCCGGGGTCGGCCACACGCCGACCTGGGACGACCCCGAGCTGGTCGCCCGCACCCTGCTCGAAGGCAGCGCGCGGATATCCTCCCCTGCGTGATCGTCGAGCGGACCGAGAACCCAACCTGGCTGTCCAACGCCTACCTGGTCGCCGACCCGGACGCCGGCACAGGGGTCTTGATCGACGGCAACGACGAACTGGGGCCGCTGCTGGAGCGGATCGAGCGCGACGGGATCGGGATCACCCACATCCTCGTCACCCACCCGCACGGCGACCACGTCGCCGGCCTGCCGGAGGCGCGCAAACAGCTCGGCAACCCGCCGCTGGTCGCCCACGCTGCAACCGCGGCAGAGCTCGACGAAGAGGTCGAGGTGACACTCGACGACGGCGAGAAGCTGCAAACGGGCAGCTTCGAGGTCGAGGCGCTCTACACCCCCGGCCACGCCGCCGGCCACCTCGCCTACCTGCTCGACGGCTCCGACATCTTCACCGCCGATGTCCTCTTCAAGGGAACGGTCGGCGGGACCATGGCCCCCGGCGCCAGCGGCTTCGACGACCTCAAAGCGTCGGTGATGCGGCTGATGGAGCTGCCGCCCGAGACCCGCGTCCACCCCGGCCACCGCGAGCCGACGACGATCGGCGAGGAGTGGGAGCAGAACCCCTTCGTGCGGATCTGGCGCGGCCTCGACGCGACCGGAGAGGAGAGCGTCACCGTCTGGGGCCGCGCGGCGACGCTGAAGCTCTGGGCGCCCGACTACGACGGCGGCAACAAGGCCTGGATCGTCTTCGAGGACTCCGGCGAAGAAGCCATCGTCGGCGGCTCCCAGGTCGAGCGGGGCTGACGCGTCTGCATTTAGCCTCGCATAGCGAGCCTTATTGCAGACGCGTAACGCAACGAGGCCCTGCCGGAGCGGCCGTCCCTACAGCTCGCGACTGTTGACCGCGCCCGTCTGCAGCGCCCGCTCGGCCAGCGCCACCCGCTTCTGGTTCTGCGGCAGGTCTCCGACCCCCAGCTTCTCGAACAACGCCCGCATGTGGGTCTTGACCGCATCGACGCTGAGGTGGAGCTCGGCGCCGATCTCCTGGTTCGTCGCCGGGGTGGCGAACGAGGATCCGTCCTTATAAGGACGGCAGAGGGCGACGAGGACCTTGCGCTGGGCCGGCGAGATCGTCGCCCCGGCCGGTGCCTCGGTGGCGATCGCGGTCGCTTCCGGGGCGCTGTCGCCGGGACGGCGGTAGATGACGGTGGTGCGGCCGAAGCGGATCGCGTCGCCGTCGCGCAGGTGGCGGCGCCCGTGCACGCGCTCCCCGTTGACGTAGGAGCCGTTGCGGGAGAGACCGTCGTCGACGACGGTGCACTCGTCACGCACCACGGCGATCTGGGCGTGCAGGGCCGAGACCTCCTCGTCCCATCCGAGCCGCACGTCGGCGGACTCGCCGCGACCGACCCAGAGCTCCGCCGCGCCCGCCGCCACGGTGACGATCCGCTGCTCGTCAGCGCCATCGCGGAAGACCAGAAAGGGCCGGCCGGCGCGTTCCGCCTCGATCTGCGCCTTCAGCTCCGGCGCGCTCGCCGCCCGTGGCCCGTTCATGCCAGTGATCCTAGGAGCCAAGCCGGAGAACGGCCGCGCGGGGCTGGGCGATCGCCGTCAACGCGCAAGGTTCATGGACGTATGTCGATTTGTAATCGGCGGTCCCGACCCGCACACTCCCCCGATGGCCGAGAACGTCCAGGAATTCTTCTTCGATTGGTACCCCGTCTTCGGGGTCTTTTTCATGGCCATGCTGCTGCTCGTCTTCCTGCGCCTGATGCGCAGCACGGTCGGCAGCACCAAGCCGGAAACGGTGAAGGCGAGCAAGACCGAGCCCGTCCTCTGGGAGGAAGTGCAGGGGGTCGACGCCGCCAAGGACGAGCTGATCGACGTCGCCGCCTGGCTGCGCGAACCGGACCGCTTCGCCGCCCTTGGCGCGCAGGCGCCGCGCGGCGTCCTCCTCTACGGCCCACCCGGGACCGGCAAGACGATGCTGGCACGGGCGGTCGCCGCTCAGGCGGGGGTCGACTTCTTCGCCGCCTCCGGCTCCAGCTTCGTCGAGATGTTCGTCGGCCGCGGCGCGGCGCGGATCCGCCGCCTCTTCAAGGAGGCGCGCAAGTCCGGGCGCGCGGTGATCTTCATCGACGAGCTCGACGCCGTCGGCGGCGCTCGCAGCGGTGGCGGCGGCGACGGCGGCACGAGCGAGCGCGAGCAGGCACTGAACCAGCTTTTGGTCGAGCTGGACGGCTTCGAGAAGGATCCGGGGACGGTGATCGTGATCGCTGCCTCCAACTACGTCGACAAGCTCGACAAGGCGCTGCTGCGGCCGGGGCGTTTCGACCGCCAGGTGCTGGTGGCGCCGCCGGACCGCGACGGGCGCGAGGCGATCCTCCGCACCCACGCCAAGGGCAAGCCGTTGGGCGCCGACCTCGACCTCACCGACGTCGCCCGCAAGACGACCGGGATGACCGGCGCCCAGCTTGCCAACGCGCTCAACGAGGCCGCGATCATCGCCGGCCGCGCCGGGCGCGACGTGGTAGCCCGGGAAGATCTCGACGAGGCGCTGCTGCGGCAGTCGGTCGGCTCCCAGCAGGCGCGCCGCCTGAGCCAGAAGGAGCGCCGGATCGTCGCCTACCACGAGGCCGGCCACGCGCTCTGTCGCAAGCTGCTCGGGCTCGACCCGCCGGAGATCCTCAGCATCGTCCCGCGCGGGCCGGCGCTCGGCTTCGTCGGCCACTCGCCGCAGGAGGACAGCTACCTGAAGTCCCGCGACGAGCTGCTCGACGAGGTGGTGACGCTGCTCGGCGGGCGCGCCGCCGAGGAGGAGGTGATGGGCGAGTCCTACTCCGGCGCGGTCGACGACCTGGCGCGGGTGCAGCTGGTCTGCAAGCAGATGGTCGGCGAGTTCGGGATGGGGGTGGCGCTGGACGCCGACGGGCCGGCGCCGATCGCGATGCCGACCGGCGACTACGCCATCTCCGACAAGACCCGCCGCGACGTCGACGTCGCCGCGATGACGCTGGCGCGCGAGGCCTACCGGCGGGCGCGGGCGCTGCTTGCCGCCAACCGCGACTGCCTCGATGACCTCGCCGCCAACGCGCTCGAGCGCGAGACGCTGACCCGCGAGGACCTCGACGAGATCTTCGCCGCCCACGAGCTGCGCCAGCTGGCGCAGCAGCGCGGCTCCGGCGCCGCCCTGGTCGCGATGGCGCGCGACCGAGAGCGGCGCGAGTAACATTCCTGGCCAGGCGGCCAGGATGAGCGACAGCACCTACTACTTCCCCCCGGGCGCTCGATGGCCCGCCGCGTCCACGGCGAGCGCTCGGTCGGGTTGCTATACGGCCAGCGGGCGCTGCTGATCGGGGCGCTGGAACCGCTCACCTACACCGGCACGATGCTCAGCACCAACGCCGGCGACCGCCCGTTCACCCGCCTCGCCCGCACCGCCAAGATCCAGGAGACGGTCTTCCTCGGCACCCGCGAGGAAGCCGACAAGGCGCTTGGCGCGGTGCACCGCCTGCACGAGCGGATCAAGGGCTCGCTGCCGGAGGCGGCCGGCGCCCACCCCGCCGGCGCCACCTACTCGGCCTTCGACCCAAAGCTGATGCTGTGGACGCTGGCCGTGATCGCCGACTCGGGGCGGGCGATGTACGAGGCGATGGTGCGGCCGCTGAGCGAAAGCGAGCGCGAGGCGCTCTGGCAGGACTACGTTCGCTTCGGCGAGCTCTTCCGCCTGCCCCGCAGCGAGGTCCCCGGCAGCTATCGCGAGTTTCGCGCCTGGTGGCAGGAGCAGCTGGCCTCGCCCGCCCTGCACGCCACCCCGCACGCGCTGGAGATGGCGCCGCTGGTCGCCTTCGAGCAGCCGGTGCCGACGGCGGCGCGCGCCAACCTCGCGATGCAGAACCTGGTCATCAAGGGCACGCTGCCGCCGCGGGTGCGGAACATCTTCGGCATCCGCTGGACCCAGGGCCACGAAGTCGCCTACCGCTCGCTCACCGCCACCCACCGCCGTGCCCGCCACGCCTTCCCCCGCCAGATGCGCCGCGGCCGCAACGACGTCTTCTTCGACGTGGTGACCCAGCAGGAGCGCCGCCGCGGGGGGACCGCCACGCCGGAATTGGGCGCGGGCGCCACCTGAACAGACGCACTGCGCTCTGCTCGTCATTGGAGTGTGTTCCGCGACTCGATCGTGTGTGTCTCAGCGCAACACGTGAGCCCCTCACCCATAGCGTCAAAGGGGCCGCTGTTAGCGGCGGCGGCCCCGCCGGTGGACGCCGGCCCCCGGTCTCGCAACTGGGGGAGAGAGGGTTCGATTCCCTCCGGGGGCGTTATACTCGTCGCGCGAGACCGGGGGCGATGGATGGTTCACCGAGCTTCCCCAGATTTCGCAAACGGTCCGCTTCGGCGGACCGTTTGCATTGAAGCTGTCGATACACAGACGGCGAGGTCAGCGGGTGCGATGATGCTGCTGGTGCCCCGCCTACTCGTCCTCCTCGCCATCGTCGCGGCCCTGCTGGCCCCAGCTACCGCCACCGCGCTCGACCGCACGGTCAGCGTCAAGGCGACCGTCGAACGCGAAGTGCCGAACGACACCGCTGAAATCGGCTTCTCGGTCACCAAGGAGCGGCACGGCCGCGGCGCCGCCCTGCGGATCGTGGCGATCCGGCTGCGCGCCGTGATCGCCGCGGTGCAGGCGTTCCCCGGCGTCGGACCGGGCGATGTCTCCACCGGCGACATCTCCGTCCGCCGGGTCGAGCGCGGCAGGAACCCCGTCTACCGCGCGAGCGAGGGAGTTACGGTGATCCTCCACCGCCCCGAGGCGGCCGGCGAACTCGTCTCGGCCGGCGTGGCCGCCGGAGCCACCGGCACCCGCGGCCCCAACTTCTTCGTCGGCGATCGCGAAGCCGCCTACGACGCCGCCCTGGTCGAAGCCGTCAAACGGGCGAAAGCCAAGGCGGAAGCGCTCGCGACCGCTGCGGGTGCGGTGCTGGGACCGGTGATCACGATCGCCGAAGGCGGAGACGTCGTCACCGCGCCGAAAACGTTCAAGGGGGCCGCCGCCTGCGAACCCGCCAAGGGCGCCCCGTCGACGCCCAAGAGCCAAGTCCGCAGGGGGCCGAAGAAGAGCGCCCCCTGCGCCGAGCCCGCGCCGCCGGCCAATCCCGGGACGTCGAGCGTGACGGCGACCGTCAACGTTGTCTTCGCGCTGCAGTGAGATGAGCCCGCCGGCCGCGACGATCACCGTCCCTCACCGCTTCAACGGGCCGCAGGAGAGCGGCAACGGCGGCTACACCAGCGGCGTCATCGCCGTCCACCTCGGCGATGGGCCGGTGGAGGTCAGCCTGCGCAGCCCCGTACCTCTGGACGAGCCGCTCGAGCTGACCGAGGGGGACGAAGGCACGCTGCAGGCGCTGCATGGCGAGACGCCGATCGCCGAGGCACGGGCGCTGTCCGAGCTCGATCTCACGCCCGCTGCCGTCAGCGTCGAGGAAGCCCGGCAGGCTTCGGAGAACTACCGCGCGCCCCGCGACGGCCTCTTCAGCAACTGCTTCGTCTGCGGCCGGGCACGGGAGGACAGCTTCGAGGTCTTCGCCGGACAGGTCGAGGGCCGCGAGCTCGTCGCGACGCCATGGACCCCTCCCGAGTGGGCGGCCGGGAGCGACGGCAACGTGCGCCCGGAGTTCGTCTGGGCGGCGCTCGACTGCCCGACCTACTTCGCCTGCCACCTGGAAGGGGAGCTGACGCTGAGCATGCTGGTCCGGCAGCGGGCGGAGATACTCGCCCCGATCGCCGCCGACGAGGAGCACGTGGTCACCGCCTGGCCGATTGCCGTGGACGGCCGCAAGCGCCTCGCCGGCGCCGCTGTCCTCTCGGCAGAGGGCGAGACCCTGGCGATGGCCGAGGCGCTGATGATCGAGCCTCGGCCTGGGAACTGAGTGGGCGGTACTGGGCTCGAACCAGTGACCCCTTCCTTGTAAGGGAAGTGCTCTCCCAACTGAGCTAACCGCCCCAGTCCAACGGGATGTCCGAATTATGAACGAGGTTTGAACCCTGGCAAGGCTCGCCCCGTATTCCGTGCCGATGACGGCGATCTTGGGAGCTCGGCGGGGGTGGCAAGTGGTGGCGATCGTGCTCGCCGTCATCGTCTTCGGCCTGGCGCTGATCGGCATCAGGAGTGGTGCCGCGGCGGCCGACGAGACCGCGCAAGCGAGCCGCACCGCCAGCGTCGACATCGTCAACTTCGCCTACAGGCCGGCGACGCTGACGATCGGCGCCGGCTCCAAGGTCGTCTTCGCCAACACGAGCTCGCGGGCGCACACCGCCACCCGCAAGGGCAGCTTCACCACCGGCCGCATCAAAGCCGGCAAGTCGGCCTCGATCAGCTTCAGCCGGAGGGGGACCTTCGCCTACCACTGCACGATCCACCCCTTCATGAAGGGCAAGATCCTCGTCGACTAGACGGGCTTCTTGAGCAGGACGTCCTCGCGGCTGTAGTGGCCGACCGAGTCGAACCAGCGCTTGGCGCGCAGGCCGTCGCGCAGGTCGCAGTCGGCGATGACGATTCCCTCCTCGCCGTAGAGCGGGCCGGCGATCACCTCGCCCCATGTCGGCTCGACGATCGCCGCGCCGCCGCGGCCGAATACCTCCCGGTCCGGCAGCTCGACCGGGAAGTCGTCGGGGAACGCCTCGCGGGGGATGAACTGCGGCGCCGAGACCACGAAGGCGCCCGACTCGATCGCCACGTGGCGCATGCTGGCGAGCCAGCCGTCGGAGTCATCAGCGGTCGGCGCGACCCAGATCTGCGGCCCCGACCGGTACATCGCGTAGCGGGCAAGCGGCATCCGGTTCTCCCAGCAGATCAGCCCGCCGATCTTGCCCAGCGGCGTCTCGGCGGCGGCGAGATCGTCGCCGGCGCCGATCCCGTGGAAGAGCCGCTCGTGGTGGGTCGGCATCAGCTTGCGGTGCTTCCAGACGATCCCGCCCGGGCCGATCAGGATCAGCGCGTTGTAGAGCGAGCCGGGCCGTTCCTCCTCGCGCTCGTTGACGCCGATCGCGCAGTGGACGCCGGCCCGGTGGCAGGCGGCCACCAGCTCGTCGGTCAGCGGGCCGGGGACGTCGACCGAGTTTTCCCAGAGCCGCTGCCAGAGCTCGTCGAAGCCCTGAAAGCCCGCCGCGGGCGCCGCCCAGGCCTGCGAGGGATAGAGCGGGACGAACGTCTCTGGCAGGACGACCAGCTCGGCGCCGTCGGCCGCGGCGCGTTCGATCAGCTCCGCCGCCTTCGCGATCGACGCCTCCGCGTCGAGGATCGCCGGCGTCGCCTGCGCGGCGGCTATTCGCACCTTCCGTAGCGTGGTCATCGTCGTCCAGCATCGCGGAAAGACCCAGCCCACACAAGCGGGCGTCAACGACGCGCCCGACGATCCAGCCTCGTCGGCATGGACACCACGATCCTCTGGCGAGCGGCCCTGCTCGGCGCCGTCCTGACCGGTCTCCCAAGCCTCCTCGCCGTGGCCGTCGGCCTCCACTGGGCCGGCGCCATCCTCGCCGTCGCCCTCTTCGCCCTCTGGTGCGCCCGGCTGCCGCGGGCGCCGGCTATCCGCCGAGCCTGACCCCGCGCCTGTCCTTCGGCGCCGTGACAACGAAGTCGTCGGCCGGCCGGCTCGACCCCCGAGACCGAACAGGCACCGGCTCCGCCCGCAGCCGCCGGCCCCGCTTCGAGCGCTCTACCCGCACGGGCTGCCCCTCAATGAATTCTTCGAACGAGGCCCGTCCAACGTGGGCACAGGAACCCAGGACCAGCAGCAGGAACCCCCACCCGGCGGAACCAAAGAGAGCCGCCGCCAACGCCATCAGCATCAAGCCATAGAAGGCCAGCGCCAACCACTCCGCCGCCTCCTCAAGCCTGTCCAGATCGATCTCCGGCATCTAGACCGGCTTCGACAGCCACACTGGTTTCCCTTCCGCGCATACGACTTCGCGGTGCGAAGCACCAGGAACACCAAGGAATGCGCCCGACGGGAGTCGAACCCGCGACCTTCGGCTGAAAAGGACGAGGATCATCCGCATGGGAGCGGATTACCGAAGAGATGCGGCCGAAATGAGACCGCTGGCTAACGAGCGGGACTGCGCCGCTCTCGGTCGCGCGGTGGCATCACTTGAAAGACCAGGCCAGCACGGGCACCGCCGCTCGAGGACCTGAGCTGCAACCAGTAGCGGCCGGGGGTGGGCGCGCTGCCCAGCAGTCCGTTCAGCGAGAGCCGGTTGAACCCCTCCCCCACCCGCCGCTCATCCCGTCCCGTCAACGGACAGGCGACGGGCTTCCTGCCGCAGCGGAAGGCACGGGCAGGCGGAACGGCGCGACGTATCGTGAGGTCTACTTTCTCGGCAACCGCCGCCCGAAAGCGGACCCAGACTTGCAAGCGCTGGCCGACTCGTTTGCGCGTCACCGACACCCGAGTGAATTTCTGCTCGCGACGCGGCTCCGCAGCCCGTGCTGCCGCGGGGGTGGACGGTCGGGAATGGGGCGGGAGCGAGGCCCAGTCCGGGCCGCATTGCAGACAGTTGATGGCGGTGGTGAGCTGACGCTCGTTACTCCCATCGGCATTCATCAGGTACAGATGCGGTCCACTCGTCGAGGTAGCAGATGGTCGGTCGCCCTGGAAGACGATCATGGATCCGTCGGGAGACCAGACCGGGTCTTGGTCCGTGCCGGACTCGGTGAGCTGCACCGGTTTGCCGCCGGTCGCCGAGACCGCATACACGTTGGGTCCTGAGTAGACGTAAGGAAGTTCGCCTGGACCTGGATCATCGCGGGCTTCGCGCGCCCTGTAGTCGAAGATGATCGTGGACCCGTCGGGAGACCACGAGGGGGACATCACCCGCCCTGGAAGATCTAGGAGTTTTTGGGCGACGCCGCCGGCGGCGGGCATCGTGTAGAGGTCGGTTTCCTCCTCTTGCCCAACGGGGCGAACGAACGCGATCCGCGATCCATCGGGCGACCAGGCTGGGCTCCAGGCATTGCTTTCGATGAGAGTTGGAAGCGTGCCGTCGGGGGTCGTGCTGAGAAGCTCGCGATCTCTGATGAAGAGGATGTGGGCGCCGTCGGGCGACCAGGCCGGTGATTCGACGTACCCGAATATCGGCAGATGCGCGAAGCCCGACCCGTCGGACGAGAAGACCTGCAGGCCCGTGAGCGTCCAGTAGCCGTCCGGTTCCCGCATTTCCCCGCTCGTCGCGATTCGCAGACCGTCGGGCGACCAGCTCGGAGAGAAGTCGTACTTGTGCTCCTCGTCGGCGCGAATGACCGGGTGCAGTCCCGAGCCATCGGGCTGGATCGTGTAGATCTTGCCGTAAGAGGAGAAGACAATCGGTCCGTTCGTCCCCGGAGCAGTCGCGAACGCTGATCCAGACCAGAGCCCCAGTGCGAGAGCAACGACTACCCAGACGCGCGCCACTCGGCGCAGCACGTAGCCACCCCGCCCCGCATCACATCCCTTCAGTCTCATGCCTGCATTCTTTCTCACTACACGAGGAATGTCCGCAGACGTCCCCGTCTTTTTCTTTCTGGCCACTTTACGTTAGAATATGGCTACTATGGAGAAGGCGACTGTAGGCATCCGCGAATTGAAGGACAAAGCCAGCTCGATCATCGACCGGGTCGAGGAGGGCGAGGCGATCACGGTGACGAAGCACGGCCGTCCCGTGGCGAGGATCGTCTCAGCCGCCATCCCGCCCCACCTATCGGCCTTGATCGCCGAGGGCACGGTGCGAGGGCCCGAGGGACCTCGCTACCTGCCGGCGAAACCGGCCAAGCTCCGAGGCACGGGCAAGAGCGCCGCGGAGTACGTCTCCGAGGGTCGACGCTGAGCCTTTACCTCGATACCAGTGCGTTGATCAAGCTCTTGGTCGATGAGCCGGGGGCCGACAAGGCCCGGAGCGCCTACAGCGAGGCAGACGGCATCCGCACCACTGCAATCGCACACGTCGAGGCGACCGCGGCCTTGGTCCAGATGCACAAGGGACGACGCCTGACCCCGACCCAGCTCGACCGGGCGCTCGATGATCTCGAGAACATCTGGCGTGGCATCTTCAGCCACGCTGTCAACGATGCGCTTCTGGCCAAGGCTGCCGAGAGCGCCCGTACCCATTCATTGCGCGCCTACGACGCCGTCCACCTCGGCGGAGCACTCGCTTTCGCAACCGGCGAGAAAATCGACTTCGCCTGCTGGGACATGGAGCTGCGCGAGGCCGCAAGGAAGCACGGCTTCACGCTGATTCCCGAGCAGCTTTAAACCGCTCTGGAGAGCCATCTTCCCCCAGATTGAAAGGAGG
Organism: uncultured Solirubrobacterales bacterium; assembly: GCA_963775475.1. Taxonomy (GTDB): domain Bacteria; phylum Actinomycetota; class Thermoleophilia; order Solirubrobacterales; family 70-9; genus VAYN01. The sequence continues at coordinate 466,291 of CAVZIP010000001.1, forward strand.
AGGGTCCTCGGCGTGCCCTAGCGGGATTGCGGCGGCGATGTGACCCGGATGCGACCTAGACAGCCGCTAGAGCAGGTGCGAGATCGTCGGCGCTCGCTTTGACTGACTCGGGAATGGTGATCCGCAGTTCACCCTCACGATCGAGGATGCGCTGAGCACCGAGAACGGTCAGCCCGACGATGTGCTGGCTTCCTGGCGCATAGCGCAGCACATGGCCCTCGGGAGTCTCCTCGCCCTCGGCCTCCTGCGGCTCTCCGACATGCAGGTAGAGCACGTCGTTGTCCGCGTCGTAGTCAGCGCGGTCGAACGTGACCGGGCCGATCCTGATTTTCACTTGCTCCATGACCTTGGGTCCTTCCGGTTGCCGAACGCGGAGATAACCCGTGCCGGCTCTTGCTCATAGCTTAAGACCACCAGCAGCCAACGGCTAGGACCGGCTTCGCGCAGGTAGTGGCGGCGACGGCTCTCGTAGACCGGATCGGAAAGGACGCGGTCCGGTTCAGCGATAGCCCTCAGCACATCGGGAAGGTGCAGCGCCAGCTCAGGGTGGTCCCGCAGAATCTTCTCCTGCCACAACGTCGTCGGCACGACAACTCGCGCGCCATCGGGGTCTCTTGCCTCTCCTGCAACATCGCCCGGCATCGAGAGAGCGTTTCAGATCACGCCTCCCGTCGTCCCCGAACAGCGGCAGAGCTGTCGACCTTCCTGCACCGAACCTATTCAGCCAAGACTCGGCCCTGTGACAGCGCGGCATGAACCACCCCGCCACGCACCTCTCGCCACTGCTCGGCGTAGGCACGACTGACAACGATGACATCGACTGGCACGCGGAGATCCCGAAGGGTGCGATGAAGCCGAACAGACTCCTCCGCCTCATTGACAACTTCCGGCTCGATGACAAGGAAGTCCAGGTCGCTCTTGGGACCAGCGCGCCCGGACGCCTGAGAGCCGAGCAGGATCACCTGAGAGCCAGGCGCAGCCGCACTTAAACGGCGACCCGCCTCGGCAATCAGAGTCTCGTCGATCACCCGCAAGACTGGGTTGATCGGTCACTCATTCCGTCTATCCTCCCGATTGGGGCGCGGGGCTGGTGCCCGTAGAGCAATTCACGCCGCCCGCCGCACCTCATCCAGGTATCGGTAAGGAATGCTCGCCGGAACCTCGACCTCTGGCATATTAAGGCCATCGCTAAAAAACATCACCTCTGATCCGTGATAGCGATCAGCAGCACTGTAGTAAAGGTCATACCGAACACTCCGAAAGGGCTCATACAGAGCCTGGATCTCGGCGGTTGCGTCATAGGACACGATCCAAGGAACCTCTAAAGCGGTCACCAAGGATGCGATCTCCTGATGATCATCGTGCCTATAGAAACTCTGGTAAAGGTCTGCGCCTTTCGCGTAGTAGGGCGGATCGAGGTAGAGAAAGGGCTTCTCTAGAGCGGGAATCTCGCGCCCAAGCAGATCTGAGGCGTCCAATCCCGTTACCGTGATACGAGAGGCAAATCGCGCAATCTTCCTGATGCGCTGGATGAGGTCAGCCTTATTAAAGCGAGCATCGATCTTCCATTTCCCGCTTTGGTCGTACCCCCCAATGATCCCTCCTCCTATGACTCCAGATCGAGAGGTTCGGTTCAGAAAAAAGGTGGAAAAGGCGAGGTCCACTGCATCCGGATCATCCTCATCCTGAATTGCTCTCTGCCTGTGCCACTCATCGACAGTTACAGCCACATTCTCAATGCGACTACAAATCTCGTCAGGCGCGTCAAGTACTGCTTTCCAGAATGCATAGACACTAGGATTGAGATCATTTATGTGAATGTGGGTCGCATATTCCTCGTACAACAAAGCAAGCGCAATGCTGGCACCGCCAGCATACGGCTCGACATACTCCGCGCCAACAAGGTCATTCTCAAGCATTAAAAGCTTTACGTAATTCGCCAGCTTCCGCTTACCACCTGGATATCTCAGAGGTGACGGATAGAGCTGGGCGGCCGGTAGCGTCATTTTGCCGGCCAGATCCTCTCCATAAAGGGAGCCAGTTCGTCCCATGCCCCATAAAGGTCCGTCGCGTTGGGCAAGACGTACTGGTTGTGTACGTACTGATGGAAGGTCACAAGCCTTGGCTGCATCACATTGTTGCTATCCGCGAAAGCCTCCATCGCCTTTTTCAGCTTGTTAGTGATCTTCCGGCGCCCGTGCAGGTCCTTGGCCACCTGCTTGATCTTTTTCGCAAGGGTGAGATTGCGAATCTTCTCGTCCGCAACTACTTTCCGCTCTTCAAGGTAGTGGTCTGCGCTTAGCTCGATAAAGGTGCGCAGAAGAACGGAGCAGGCGTTTGGGTATTTCTCGGCGCTGAGGTCCAGAAGCTCCGCGAAAATCTGATTTATGCGCGCGTTGGTGACCTCTAGAGTGTTGTCCCTGGGTATCACGGTGGTGCGGCCGCGAGTTGGGCGTTTCGCTGGTTTCTTTTTCTGTTTCCCTTTCGAGGGGGTTTTCCCAGCCCGCAGATCGTGGAGAGGGACAGATTCCTTCAAACGAGCTTTCCGTTTCGGCAGCGCGGAGCGCGGAAACTCTTTCACATAGCTGCGTCTATCCTCTACGTGATAGAGGTCTGGCACTTTCACTTTGCCGAGCTTTAGATCTTCAACGATACGAGTCAAACCTTTTGCAACCTCGGAGGCTGGGTAATTTGAATAAACCTCGCCTCGGTCAACCTCCACTCCAACGCGGTCCCGGACATCGGGAGAGCTCATCAAGCGATCAACACTCGTGATGATCTTTCTTGACGATTGCTGCGCTTCCGAGCTGAGGCTTCCCTGGCGCTCGACGAAGTCAAGCACCTGTCGAGCTGGACTCTTTATCCCGGCATGCCGTTCATTGAAGCGGGCTTGCTGATCTGAATCCCAACCCACAGTGCCGCGACCCTGGTTCTCCCCGGTATGCCGCAGCTTTATCCAATGAAGCGTTTGCTCGCTTTCGTCGTCCTCGAATAAGACGCAGCGGAGAGCCGAGATCGGTGCCTGAGCAAATTTGTTTGAGAGTTCGGTGAGCTTCTTCTGGTTCGCCGGTGAGAGAACCGGCGAAATCAACGTGGGAGTATCCAAAGCACGTAGGGTGAGGACGCGGCGGTTCCCCTCCACGACTCGGTAGCGCTTTCGGCTGTCTCCGGTTGGGACAACGCCAGTCACCGCCAATGGATCCACTCCGAACTCGATAATGTCTTCTGCAAGGCTGATGATCTTGTCGCCCTGCTGTTCGGCTAGTGCTTCCGCAGCCTTCTGTTGGCTCTCCTGCTCGTCGGCCAGGCGCGGGTTCTCCACATCCAGGAGAAGATCGGAAATCGGGATCGTCATGTACTCAGGTTCAGGCACGCCGGAAGCGTAATTCAAGAATCGGCGGAATACCCCGTGAGCAGTGCGATTGGGAGACTGCTCGCACGCGTAACGTCGCACAATGCGGAATTAGCCAATGTGCCTACGGATCGCATCGGAACTCTCGCCGGTTGCATGCGTGTATCGCGCCAACATCGTCTCGACGTGGTGGCCAGCGACTTCCGCCAGGTCAGCGTCGTTGATGCCAGCGGCGCGAAGGTGCGTAACGTAGCTGTGGCGGCACTCGTGGGGGCGGATGTCTAGGCCGGAGGATTCCTGGGTCGGCTTCCAGAGGTCGCGGTAGAAGGTGCGCTCGCGCCAGAGACGGCTGCGGGGCGTTGGGAAGAGGAGCTTGCAGTCGGGGCCGTTGAGGTTGATCTGGGCTTCGAGCATCCAGGCGAGGGTCGCGGGAACGGGGACGACGCGGCCGGCGTCGGGCTCGCCGTGGTCGGTCTTGGTGCCCTCGAGGACTCTGCCCTCGTGGGCGGTGCGGCGGACCTGGAGGGTCTCGCCGTCAAAGTCTTCGCGGCGCAGCGGTAGGACCTCGCCGAGCCTGAGGCCGGTGTCGGTGAAGACTCGGACCATCGCCTCGTAACAGCCGGCCGCCTTGGCGAAGCGGTGCATTTCCTCGAAGGTGAAGACGCGGATGGGGCGGGGCTTCTTCTTGGCTCGCGGGTCGTTGGCTCGTATCCTCACGCCCTTGAACGGGTTGAGGTCGCAGACTTCGTCCGTGATCGCGTCCTCGGCCATTGCCGAGAGCGACCGCAGGATGCCTACCGCTCCCGTGGTGGCTCGACCTTCGTTCCTCAGCATGTGGTCGACCAGGGCGAGGGCGTGGCGGCGGCGGAGCTCGCGGAGCGGCCAGTCCTTCAATGCGATGCCCTCGATCTTCACATCGGTGACGCGGGAGATCCGGTGGTTGTAGGTCGCGTTGGTCCGTTCAGCGCGGGGATGGCGCTCGGTCCAGGTGACGAAGTAATCGCCGAGGGTGTCGGGGCGGTCCGACAAGCCATAGGCCTCATCTATCGCCCGCTGGGCGTCAGCCTTCCGAGTGAACGTGCCCTTGCCGCGGTTCCAGGTCGGCTTGGCGATGTGGTGCTTGCCGTCGCGGCCGGTGTAGCGGGCGACCCACACGATCGTGCCGGAGGGGTTGCGGCGCTTGATCGGCGACTCGCGCCTCATGCCGCCTCGTCTCGGTGACGGGCCAAGAAATCCTCGACGTCGGCTGGGTCGATCCGCCGCGCCGCGCCGAGCTTGTAGCTGGGCAACTCGCCTCGGCGAATCCAGTTGCGAATGGTCCGATCCGAGACGGCGAGGAATTCGGCGAGGGTCCGCTCGGTGTAGAAGCTCGGCTCGGTGGCTTTCCTCTCCATGCCACCTATGTCCAAGCCAGCGACCGTTTGCATCGGGTCTGTTCGAAGTCCGCTGGCGAGACCGAAGGTCAGACCCCAACCGCCCCTCCTTACAGGCGGCCTCCGCACGGCGAAGCCGTGCCAAAATCGGCCGCCCGGAGGGACGGTTGGGACGATGCGGCTCAGGCACGAAACCGGAGGGTTCGTAATGTGTCGGGGTGCGGAGGTTGGTCCTGGGGCGTGGGCTTGAAGGCCTGCCTCAGGTGCTCGCTGGAGGTGCATTTCTGGTTCTCGTCTGGGACTGGTTGTCTAGGCCCGTTAGGGAGTGCTGGATGCCCTTTGTGGGTGGTTGGTGACTTGGTCTGCGAATTCGAAATTGCCGACCGCTGCCTCCGGCGCTTTCCACGCGATGCCGTCGAGCAACTCGTCCAGGGTGGTTTCGAGAACCGCCGCGAATTTGAGGGCGGAATCGAGCCCAGGAAGGCTCAACCCGCGCTCGATCTGGCTGATTGCGGTCCGGTGCGTCGATGAGCGACAGGCGAGCTCGTCCTGGCTCACGTCGGCGGCTCTGCGGGCCTTGGCGAGGTTTGCCCCGAAGTACTCAGCCAGGTGCTCGCGTTCCAGGGTCGATCGGCGCCCCATTCCTACATTCCCTCCCCGAGCAGCTCGTCGAAGCGCAGCGCCGCTCGCGTCGGCAGCACCAGGTCGTCAGTCCGGAACAGCAGGCCGACACCGACGAGGTCGCGGACCGCTCGCTCGATCGCGTCCCTCTGCTCGAAGTCGGCCGCGCCTGCGGCGATCTCCCGCACGAGTTCGCACAGGCGCAATTGGGCCGGGTGAAGTGCGAGTACCTCGGTTAGGACGGCGCCCTGGTCGCGGAGGTCTTCCGCGTGCGTGGACGTAGAGTTCTCTTCAGCCATGAGGAGCTGTGCCTCCTTGTGGTCAGGCCCTCGGTGGCGTTAGCGCGCCGCCGGGGGCCGCTTGTTGAGGCCGGCAGCCAGCTACCGTTCCCGCTGCGACGGGGCGAGTAATCCTTGACCCGTCGCCACGGGGCCGGCGACTCCACTCGCGCGGCCCCACTTATGTGGCCGCAAACTGTAGCAGGGACTTAGCACATGTTCTATGCCGCGTTCGCCTGAGCCTTGGTCTGAGAAGGTCTCTGCTGTGCGCCACTCAGCGCGACCACAGGCAGGCCTCGGCAGCGCGATCCGGCATCTGCGCGATAAGGCCGGGGAGACGCAGGAGACCGTCGCCGAGAAGGCCGGGATCTCGGTCCAGACGCTCTCGCACATCGAGGCCGGCAACGCGAACCCGACCTGGGCTACTGCCCGCGACCTTGCCGCCGCACTGGGTATCTCGATCAGCCAGCTGGCGAAGCTCTCCGAGAAGCACGAATAGCCGCCCGGCAAAATGAGACAGAAATGAGACTCCGAGGCGTCGGAACGCGGCGGAGTCGGCCGGAAAGGCACGGAACGCGGATCTGAGGCGGACCGAAGGTTTCCGCTCTGCAAAGCGAAAACCCGGAACCCCAAGGAACAGCAGCGAATGCGCCCGACGGGAGTCGAACCCGCGACCTTCGGCTTGAAAGACCGACGCTCTTTGGCCCCCCGAAAGGAGCCGTTGACCACTGAGCTACGGGCGCCCATTGGGAACTGTACCCGCGCAGCGTCTGCTGAGCATTGATCCCTCGGGTAGCTTGGTGCGATGGATCTAGGGCTGGAGGGGCGGGTGGCGTTGGTGATGGGCGCCAGCCGCGGGATCGGGCGCGGGATCGCGGCGGCGCTGGCGGGAGAGGGAGCTCGAGTCGCGATCGCCAGTCGCTCGCTCGAGCGGCTGGAGGAAGCCGCGGCCGAGATCGGCGAGCGGGCGACGCCGTTCGTCGCCGACGCCGCCGACGCCGAGCGGCTCGCCGCTCTCCCGGCCGAGGTGGCCAGGACGATCGGCCCAGTCGAGGTCCTCGTCGCCAACGCCGGCGGGCCGCCGCTCGGGGGAGCCCTCGATCACGCGCTCAGCGAGTGGGAGCACGCATACCGGTCGCTCGTGCTGGCGCCCCGCGTCCTCGCCGGCGCCGTCGTCCCCGGCATGCGCGAGCGCGGCTGGGGGCGGATCGTCAACGTCGGCTCGATGTCGACCAGAGAGCCGATCCCCGGCCTCAACCTCTCCAACTCGCACCGGATGGCCGCGGTCGGTTTCCTGAAGACGCTCTCGCGCGAGGTCGCCGCCGACGGGATCACCGTCAACACCGTCGCCACCGGACGTTTCGCCACCGACCGCCTCGCCGACCACGCCGGCTCGTTGGAGGTGGCCGAAGAGGCGGCCCGCACCCAGGTCCCCGCCGGACGCCTTGGCCTCCCCAACGAGTACGGCGACCTCGTGGCCTTCCTCTGCTCCACCCGCGCCGCCTACCTAACCGGCACCGTGATTCCGCTTGACGGCGGCCTCCTGAACTCCGCTTTTTAAAGCTCCGCCGTGAAGCCGTAGGACCAAGCGAGGGCGTGCACGCGGCGAAGCGGCAGTGCCCTGCACGACGCGCAGCCGCGGGTGCGGCCTCGCGCAGCGTCCTACGGCTTCACGGCCTCGCGCATCGCCGGGTAGATGATGACGTCGCGCAGGGTCTTCGACCCCGTCAGGATCATCATCAGGCGGTCGATGCCGAGGCCGCAGCCGCTGGCCGGCGGCATCCCGTATTCGAGCGCTTTGACGAACTCTTCGTCGTGGGGATGGGGATCGTCCTCGGCACCCTTCTCCTGGCGTTCGCGCTGTTCGACGAAGCGCTTGCGCTGCTCGACGGGATCGTTGAGGTCGGTGCCGCCGCCGACGATCTCCATCCCGGCGACGATGCCGTCGAAGGCCTCGCAGACCTTGGGGTCGTCCGGGTGCACCTTGACCAGCGGCCAGATGTCGATCGGCAGCACGGTGATGTAGGTGGGCTGGATCAGCTTCGGCTCGATCAGCTTGCCCTGCAGGGTGTCGACCAGGCCGGCCCAGTCGTCGTTCTCGCCGGCGTCGTCACCGGCGATCTCGGCCAGTTCCTCGCGGCTCGCCTCGTAGATGTCGACGCCGGTCTCGCGCAGCAGCTCGTCGCGCAGCTTCACCCGCGGCCAGGGCGCCGCAAAGTCGATCTCGACCCCGTCGCGCTCGACCCTGGTCGTCCCCAGCACCTTCTCGACGACGCTCGATACCAGCGTCTCGATGAAGGTCATGACGCCGTTGTAGTCGGCGCCGCCGACGAACATCTCCAGCATCGTGAACTCGGGGTTGTGCTGCGGCGACATCCCCTCGTTGCGGAAGAACTTGCCGAACTCGTAGACGTCCTCGAAGCCGCCGACGATCGCCCGCTTCAGGTAGAGCTCGGTCGCCGTCCGCAGGAAGAGATCGCGGGCGAGCGCATTGTGGTGGGTGACGAACGGCCGCGCCGCGGCGCCACCCGTCAGCCGCTGCAGGATCGGCGTTTCCAGCTCGACCCAGCCGCGCTCGTTCATGTGCTCGCGGATCGCCCCCAGCAGCTTCGCCCGCAGCTTGAAGACCTCGCGCGAGCGCTCGTTCGCCATCAGATCGAGTTCCCGCTGGCGGTAACGGGTCTCGGGATCGGAGATGCCGTGGAAGAGGTCGGGCGGGTCGAGCAGCGCCGGGGCGAGGAGGGTGCACTCGCGAACGCCAACCGCCAGCTGCCCCCGCTTGGTCACGTAGAGGACTCCCTCGACGCCGACCAGATCGCCGATGTCGAGGGCCTCGATCCGTTCGAAGGCCTCCTCGCCGAGCTTGTCGCGGCGCGCGAAGGCCTGGATCGTGCCGGTGATGTCGCGAACGTCGAGGAAGGCGATCTTGCCGTGCCCACGCTTGCCGGTGACCCGGCCCATCACCCGGTAGGTGAACTCCTCGCATTCCCCCTCCCCGAGCTCGTCCGGGTCGTGGGCGGCGAGGATGTCCTCGATCTTCGTGCGGCCTTCGAAGGAGTGCGGGTAGGGATCGATCCCCGCCTCGCGCAGCCGCTCGACCTTGGCCCGTCGCTGCGCCTCGGTCGAGCCGCTCGGCTCGTCGGGCGCCGTGCCCGCCGGCTCGGCCTCGGTCGGGGCCTCGCTCATAGCCTGCGCTCGTGCTTCACGGTGCGAAGCCGACGGTCACCCGCTCGTCACCTTCATGGTCCTGAAGGGTAATCGCGTCGCGCAGCATCTCGCGCATCGCCGGCCCGTGGTGGGTGTCGTGCTCCATCGCCAGTTTCCAGCCGGAGGGCGTTTCGCCGATCAGGCCGCGGATCACGCCGAGGCCGTCCTCGCCACAGGAACCGGTGACGGCGATCCGCGGCTCCTTCTGGATCTCCGGCGAGCGCTCGAAGATGGTCGAGTCGGTGACGTAGGGAAGGTTGGCGATCACCAGGTCGACGTTCTCGAGCGAGCCGGGCAGGCCGATGATGACGGTGACGTCGAGATCGAGGCCGAGGCGCTCGGCGTTTTCGCGCGCCGCTTCGGCCGCGTCCGGCGAGAGGTCGGAGGCCGTGATCCGCAGGTCGGGCCGCTCGGCCAGCAGGGCCAGGGAGATCGCTCCCGAGCCGGTGCCGACCTCGTGCACGCGAGCGCCCTCGGGCAGCTTGACGCCCACCTCGACCAGCAGCTCGGTCTCGCGCCGTGGCCAGAGCACGCGCTCGTCGACGGCGATCTCGAGACCGCGGAAGGGAGCGCGGCCGAGGATGTAGGCCATCGGCTCGCGGTCGACCCGGCGCGCCACCCGCTCCTCGATCGCCATGGCGACCTCCGGCGAAACCTCGCCGGCGCTGTCGACCGAGAGCTGCTCCGGCTTGACGCCGAACGCGTCGGCGACCAGGACTTCGGCGTCAGCGCGCGCGTTCTCGACCCCTGCCGCGGCGATGCGCTCGGCAGCCGCGTCGAGCACGGCACTGACGGTGCGCGCCGACGGCTCTCCCTGACTCTGAATATCGACAGCCGCCATTACCTGAGAAGCCTCCCTGGGTTGATCGCTCCGAAGTTCCTGCACGTGGCTAACACCGTTTGTCCAATCGCCCTATATAGCGACTTCCGCCGCCGCTGAGCTCGAAGGTCGGGAAATACCGCCGTGGCGGCGGACGACCACGGCGATCCAGATGGCACCAGCGACCATCATGCCAAGGCTCTCCAGTTGGGCGGGGGTAAGGCCCAGCGCGGTATCCGAATTGCGCCGCAGGAACTCGACCAGGAAGCGCTCCGTGCCGGCGTAGAGGAGGTAGAGCGCGAACAGCACCCCGGCCCGGACCCGGTCCCGCAACTGCCACAGCAACCAGGCGCCGAGGCCCATCGCCAGCGTCTCGTAGATCGGCGTCGGGTGCACGGCTTCCTCGGTCGGCACGGTCCCGTCCGGGTAGGCCATCGCCCAGGGTCCGTCCCAGGCCCTGCCGTAGTCACCGTCGCCGGAGAGCTGGCAGCCGCAGCGGCCGATCGCGTACCCGAGCGCCAGCGCCGGCGCCGCCAGGTCGAGCAGGGCGAGGCCGAGGAAGCCACGGTACCAGGCCCAGAGGAGGACGGCGATGGCGCCGCCGATCGCGCCGCCGTACCAGACCAGCCCGGCGCCGGAGAAGAGGTTGCCGAGCAGATCGTCCTTGACGTCGCCGTAGTTCTGGATCAGGAAGTAGACGCGGGAGCCGACGACGCCGCCGATCAGCGCCGCAAAGCCCATCTCGTAAGCCCAGTCGGGCGGCTTGCCGATCTCCCCCAGCCGCCGCCAGATCAGCGCCCCGGCGGCGAGAAAGGCGAGCGCGAACATCAGGCCGAAGGTCTGCAGCGTCACCGGTCCGAGTTCGATCTCTGGATACATGGCTCCGTGCGGCGCGGCTAGCTGGCGAGCAGCGCCTCCAGCAGCGCCTTCTGGGCGTGGAGGCGGTTCTCCGCCTGGTCCCAGACAGCCGAGGCATCAGAGTAGAGAACGTCGGCGCCGATCTCTTCCCCCGGGTGGGCCGGCAGGCAGTGGAGGACGATGGCGCCGTCGTTGGCCGCGGCCAGGAGGTCGGCGTCGAGGCGGAAGGGGGCGAGGTCGGCGCGGCGCCGCTCCGCCTCCGCCTCGTCGCCCATGCTGACCCAGACGTCGGTGTAGAGCGCGTCGGCGCCGGCGACAGCCGCGCGGGGATCGTCCGTGAGCTTCGCCCCGTGACCCTCCTCGAGCTGGTAGCCGGGGGGCGCCGCGACGACCACTTCGACCCCGGCCAGCTCGCCGAAGATCGCCAGCGAGCGGGCGACGTTGTTGCCGTCGCCGACGTAGGCGAGCCGCCGCCCCTCGAGGTCGCCGAAGCGCTCGCGCATGGTGAGCAGGTCGGCCAGCGCCTGGCAGGGGTGGTGCAGAGGGGTCAGCCCGTTGATCACCGGGACGTCGGCGCCGGCGGCCAGCTCGGCGACCGCCTCGTGGGAGCCGGAGCGGATCGCGATCGCGTCGACGTAGCGCGAGAGCACCCGCCCCGTGTCGCCGATCGACTCGCCGCGGGAGAGCTGCATTTCGTCGCCGCGAAGGACGACCGGCGTCGCCCCCAGCTCGGCGACCCCGACCTCGAAGGAGATCCGCGTCCGCGTCGAGGGCTTCTCGAAGATGAGGGCGATGCTGCGCCCGGCCAGCGAATCGGCGCCGATCCGCTCACCGCGGCCGGCTTTCAGCTCCAGCGCCCGATCGAGCAGCTTGCCCAACTCGAACGCCCCGAGCTCTTCGCCGGTGAGAAAGTCCCGCTTCAAGCGGGGAATACTACGGCGATGGAGTTCACGGCAATCGCCTGGAACCTTTTCCACGGGCGGGACCACCCCCCCGACCCGGGGCTGCGCAGCTGGCGCTCGCGGCTGCTGCGGTTCGACGAGCGCAACGAGACCCACGTCCAGGTAAACCGCGACCTCACCAAGGAGTTCGCGACGCTGCTCGCCGCCGCCGCCTGGGACGTCGCCCTGCTGCAGGAGTGCCCACCCCGCTTCGCCGCGCCGCTGGCCCGCGCCTGCTCGGCCGAGGCGCACCGGGTGCTGACCTCGCGCAACTCGCTGGGGCCGCTGCGGGGGCTGCTGGCTCGCCAGAACCCGGACCTGATGGCCTCCGGCGAGGGCGGCTCCAACCTGACCCTGGTCCGCGTCCCCGGCCCGCTCGGCGGCATCGCCGAGCGGCGCGAGCTGGCGATCCACGAGGGGGCGCCCGAGCGGCGCGCGATGGCGCTGACCCGCACCGCCTCCGGTGTCTGCCTCGCAAACCTGCACGCGACCAACGACGCGCCGAAGCTGGCGACCGAGGACGTCCTGCGCGCGGCCCGGGCCGCGACCGAGTTCGCCGGCAGCGCGCCGCTCCTCTTCGGCGGCGATCTCAACCTGCGCCCGGAGGAGAACCCCCGGGTCTTCGAGCGGCTGGGCGAGGACTTCGGCCTGACCGGGCCAACCGCGCCGCGGGCGATCGACCACCTGCTGGTCCGCGGGCTGAAGGTGCTCGACCAGCCGGCCCCCTGGCCGCCGGAGCGGCGCGAGCTGCCACTCGAAGGACGGGCGCTGCGCCTCTCCGACCACGCGCCCGTGGAAGCGAAGTTTGCGGCGGCCGAGCCCGTGGAACTGAGATAGTCACACTGCACGTCCAGTCCCGGCGACCACCGATCAGGAGGCAAGACCGCATGGCAGACAAAAAAGCGACCGGCAAAACGAGCAAAAAAGCGAAAGCCGGCGCCAAAGCCAAAAAAGCCTCCACGGGCAAAGCGAAAAAAAGCACGGCGAAAAAATCGACGGCCAAAAAAGCCGCTCCGAGGAAAGCGCCGAAACGCGCGGCCAAAAGCACCAAGAAATCCGCCCCGAAACGCAGCAGCAGGGCGGCCAGCGGCCTCGACAAGAGCGTCGCCCAGTTCCGCGAGAGCCTCGAGCAGAGCGTGACGCTGAGCCGCGACCGCCTGCACGAGGTCGTCGACGACGCCGTCACCCGCGGCCGGATGACCCGCGGCGACGCCGAGAAGATGCTCAGCGACCTCGTCAACCGCGGCCGCAAACAGACCGACTCGCTGCTGCGCGAGCTGGAAAAACTGGTCAAGCAGGCGCGTAAAGAGGTCGGCGGCCGGGCCCAGCCGGTGCGCAAACAGGCCACCCAGGCAGCGCGCCGAGCGCGGAAAAAACTCGGTTGATTTGACGACAGCCAGCGGCGAGAAGCCGGCGGCCCGCGGGCCCCGTCGCGGCGAGCTGCTCGAGCTCGAGATCGACTCGCTCGCCTTCGGCGGGCGCGGCGTCGCCCGTGCCGACGGCTTCGTCGTCTTCGTCGCCGGCGGCCTGCCGGGCGACCGTGTCCGGGTCGAGGTGACGAAAGCGAAGAAGCGGTTCGCCGAGGCGCGCACGGTCGAGCTGCTGCGGGCCGGGGGCGACCGCGTCGCCGACCTCTGCGTCCACGGCGGCGAGCCCTGCCCCGGCGCCCCCTGGCAGGGCCTTCCCTACGAGCGCCAGCTCGTCCACAAGAGCGAGCAGGTGGCCGAGGCGCTGCGGCGGATCGGCGCCCTCGAGGGCTTCGAGCTGGAGGAGATCGTCCCGGCTGCCGAGCAGTGGCGCTACCGCAACAAGCTCGAATACTCCTTCGGCGAGCTCGACGGCGAGCCGATCCTCGGCTTCCACGCGCGCGGGCGCTGGGACCTGGTCGTCGACGTCGACGACTGCCACCTCGCTTCCGAGGCCGGCAACGCCGCCCGCAACGAGGTCCGCGAGTGGGCGCGGCTGGAGTCGGTGCCGGCCTTCGATCGCCGCGCCGGCCGCGGCGTGCTGCGCAACCTGGTCGTGCGCGAGGGCCGGCGCAGCGGCCAGATCCAGACCCGCCTGGTCACCGCCCAGAGAAGCTTCCCGAAGCCTCCCGTCGACCTGCACACGATCGTCGCCGACGACTCCGGCGACAGCGAGGGGCCGACAGGGGTGCTCGGCGAGGAGTACCTGCGCGAGCGGCTCTGTGGCCTCGAGTGGGAGATCTCCCCCGGCGCCTTCTTCCAGACCAACACCGAGATGGCCGAGCGCCTCTACGCGGTCGCCGCCGAGTACGCCGGGTTGAGCGGCCGCGAGCGCATCTTCGACCTCTTCTGCGGGATCGGCACGATCGGGCTGACCATGGCCGCCGACGCCGGCGAGGTCTGGGGGCTGGAGATCGTCCCCGAGGCGATCGTCGACGCCGAGCGCAACGCCGAGCTGAACGGGATCGAGAACGCCCGCTTCCTCGCCGGCAACGCGCGCACGGGGGTGCGGCCGCTGCTCGAGCGGGCCGGCAGGCCCGATGTCATCGTCCTCGACCCGCCCCGGGCCGGGCTCTCGCAGAAGATGGTGCGACGGGTGCTCGAGTGCGAGGCGCCGAGGATCGTCTACGTCTCCTGCAACCCCACCACGCTCGCCCCGAACGCCGCCCAGCTGGTCGAGGCCGGCTATAGGCTGACGCGGGTGAGGCCGGTCGACATGTTCCCCCAGACCCCGCACATCGAGTGCGTGGCAGTTCTCGAGAAAGCCGCCCCCGGACGCGCCAGCGGAGGAGGAGGCGCTTGAACAGGGGCTTCGGAGTCGCCGCCGGACTCGACCCCGAGGTGGCGCGGCCGCTGGCCGCCCGCTGCGCCGAGCTCGGCTACGGCTCGATGTGGTCAAACGACCACCCCGGCGCCAAGGGCCTGGAGACGCTGGCCGAGTTCGCCGCCGCCGCGCCCGCGCTCGATCTCGGCGTCGCTGTGATTGCCCTCGACCGCACGCCGCCGGAGGCGATCGCCGCCGACGTCGAGCGGCTCGGCCTCGACCCCGCCCGTCTCTGGCTCGGGGTCGGCGCCGGCTTCTCCGAGAGGCCCCTGACGAAGATGCGCGAATCGCTGCCCGAGCTGCGCGAGAGGTTGCCGGGCGTCCGCCTCGTCCTCGCGGCGATGGGGCCGAAGATGTGCGCCCTCGCGGGAGCCGAGTTCGACGGTGTTTTCTTCAACTGGATGACCCCCGGCTTCGCCGCCGGCGCCCGCGAGAAGGTCGAGGCCGGTGCTCGTGAGAGGGGGCGCGACACCCCACCCGTCTTCGGCTACGTCCGCACCGCCGTCGGCCCCGACGCCGCCGCTCGCCTGGCCAAGGAGGAGTCCTTCTACCGCGATCTGCACAAGGGCTACCGTGACCACTTCGACCGCCTCGCCGAGCCCGAGGGGACGGTCGGCGTAGCCGCAGCGGACCGCGACGACGCCCTGGCCCGGCTCTCCGCCTACGAGGGACCGCTGGACACGATCGTCGTCAGAGGTCTGGCGAGCGCCAAGGTCGAGGCGATGACCGCCGTAGCCACCGCCGCCGCGCCCTAGCCGTTCGCGTCAGACCTGGGTGGCGACGAAGCCGAGCAGGGAGACGATAAGGCCGACCAACGTGGCCAGCGCCGCGCCACAGAAACGAACCAACAGCCGATACACGGCATCCGAGCGCTCGTCGAAGCGTCCCTCCATGCGGTCGAAGCCCGCTTTCATCTCTTTGCGCACGGCGATTAATTCACTCGTCATATCTGTCCGCAGCGCTCGGAGCTCCATTTCAACCCGATCAAGCCGCTGGTCAAGTTGGGTAAATTGCTGACCGCCCCGCGCGAACCCGTGATCGACCTTGTGGTTGAGGTCGTCGAGACGTTTCTCGGTCGGGTTTGCCTGCATCAGCTCCATGATGCCATGCTCGCAGACAAAACATTACGTGAGTAACGCCAATCGCAACTTCTCTGTGAAATCTCCGCGCCGAAGGAGCGCTCGCTTTAGAAGCCGCTAAGGCACAGGTGGTTAGGATGCGCCGCCCATCGCCGCCGAAGCTCACATAGACCGACCTCTGGCGCGCACCGTCGGCAGCACGATCTTCATCAGCCGCTGGCTGCAGGCGCCGCTCTACCTCGGCCTGATCGCCGCCCAGGGCGTCTACGTCTGGCGCTTCATGCAGGAGCTCTGGCACCTGGTCTCCGACGTCGGGCACCTGACCGAGAACGAGGTGATGCTGCTGGTCCTCGGCCTGGTCGACGTGGTGATGATCGCCAACCTGCTGATCATGGTGATCATCGGCGGCTACGAGACCTTCGTCTCGCGGATCAACCTCAGGAACCATCCCGACCAGCCCGAGTGGCTCTCCCACGTCAACGCCAACGTGCTCAAGGTGAAGCTGGCGATGGCGATCGTCGGCATCTCCTCGATCCACCTCCTGCAGACCTTCATCAACGCCGCCAACACCTCCTCCGAGACGATGCTCTGGCAGACGGTGATCCACATCACCTTCGTCATCTCCGCCCTCGCCCTCGCCGCGATCGACCGCTTCCTCTCCCCCAAACCCACCGCCGAGAACGCCCCCGTGACCAATGGCCAGGGCCCCGACGGCGCCAAGCCGTCCCCCGCGCAGGTCGCAAACTAGTCCACCGCAGGCTAGGATGCCGCGGCTATGACTGAGTGGACAACGAGCTTCTGGCGGTACCTGGGGCTGAACATCGGCGTCGCCGCGATCGTGCTCAGCGGCGGGTCGACCGCGGCGGCGCTCAGCTACGTACCCGAACCGCCAATTAGCTACGAGACTGAACCGCGGACCCCGCCATTCTGCACGCCCGTCGTCGTCCAGGACTATCTGCAGCCGCTCAGGCAACTACCGAAGCTGCGCGCGCCTTCGGCCTCAGGCCGGGTCGGGTTCGGACCCGCGAGCCTGCGACTCAGCCCGCTTCCCGCCCTGGTTGCCAGCGAAGGCCGGGTTGGCTACAAGCTCTTCCTGGAAGGGCAGGGACGCTCCCTGCATCCGGACTGGACGGTGAAGACCACCCTGGCCCGGATCAACTGGAAAGGCCGCGTGCTCAAGGTGGTCGACCAGGTGCAGCGGCGGGTGAAGACCCTCAGGGCCGGGCGCGGAGCAGGCGTCCAGTTCGAGATCAAAGGGGTCGCCGCTCCATACCGAGTCACCACCGTCTTCCGCTCCAAAGCGGGCAGGAAGCTGGGCAAATACGGGTTCTACTTCCGGCTTGTTCGACCGTCGAGCAGCGTCGCTCTCAGCCTCGACGCCAGCTCCTACAGGGCAGGCACCACCGTCTTTGGCCGGATCGAGAATTTCGGCACCGGCTGGGTCTCATACGGCGCCGGCTACACGATCGAACGGCTCGAAGGAGGCGCCTGGAAAAAAGCGCCGGAAAGCCCGGAAGCCTTCACCCTGCAGGCCTTCAGCGCGGAGCCTGGCATGTCGGGAGCCGGGTGCTCGGCGTTCCGGACCCGGACGTGGACGCCGTTGGGGCGCTACCGCATGGCAAAGGAAGTTCTGATCGAAACGGAGCCTCGATCGAGGCCGACTCCGATCGCCGTCTACGCCGAATTCGACGTCGTTCGCTGAAGGTCCCTGCTCAGTACGGCGGCAGGTCGTCGTACCAGACGCCGAGCACCTTGAAGGCGCGCCAGAAGCGTTGCTTGGCGCTCTCCTCGTCGAGAGAGGCGTCGATGTCGGGTACGTAGAGCGCGTCGATGGTGGGGGTGAAGGCCTGGATCTCGCCCTCGCGCTGCTCGACCGGGCGCGAGAGGGGAACCTGGAGGCCGTTGAGGATCCGCAGCGCGGGCTCGCCCATGACGACGAGGATCTTCGGCTGCACGATCGCCAGCTCCTCGACCAGTCGACCTACGCACTCGCCGGCGGCGAGGTCGGGCTCAGGCGTAGGG
Organism: uncultured Solirubrobacterales bacterium; assembly: GCA_963775475.1. Taxonomy (GTDB): domain Bacteria; phylum Actinomycetota; class Thermoleophilia; order Solirubrobacterales; family 70-9; genus VAYN01. Next base: position 483,632 of record CAVZIP010000001.1, read on the forward strand.
CACTTGACGCAGAGGGTGCCGTAGACGACCAGGGGGTCGATCCCCAAGCGCTTGAAGCTTTTCATCAGCGCGTTGCCGGCGCGGCCGTAGAAGGCGACGCCCTCCTCGATCTCCGAGGTCATCGGCGCCTGCTTGAGCATGAAGACGTCGGCCTGGGGGTGGCCGGAGCCGAGCACCGGCATCAGCTTGCCGCGCGGACAGTGCGGGCAGTCCTGGATCTCGCGGCTCATCTGGTTGAGCTCGCGGATCGCGCGCTCCAGGTACTTCTCGCGGATCTCGTCGTCGGTGCCTCGCATCTGCCCGACCTTCTTTGACGAGGCGGGCACGGCTCCTTTCGGACCGGGCCGCTGCATCAGCTCTTGCTCGTCGAACCGCGCTTGCGGGGCTTGCCGCCGCGGGCCGGTTTGGCGTCGGGCACGCGCCGTTTCGGCGCCTTCGGCCGGCCGGTCGTCTGCAGCAGCTTCAGCGCCTGCACGTAGACCAGGTTCTTGTGCTTGCGGGTGATGTCGGCGTCGCGCATCGCCTCGAGGAACTCGGCCGGCCCCTCGAAGTCGTGGATCCGCACCCGCACGCTGCCGAGGCCCTGGGCGACGTGGCTGTCGGAGCCGGCGCCGGGGACGATCCGGTACTTGCGGGCGAAGCGCTCGGCCTCCTCGTTGAAGGCGGTCACCGCCACCCGCGGATTGAAGACCTCGAGGATGTCGATCTCCTCGACGATGTCCAGCAGGTGCTCGTAGTCGGGCACCGAGTGGAAGCGGTCGAAGGGATGCGGCACGTAGACGAGGCCGCCCTGGGCGCGGATCGCGGCGATCGTCTCCGCCATCGTCAGCCCCCTGGGGATCTTCTCCTCGAGGAAGAGGCCGATCACCTCGCCCTGCTCGGCGGTCTTCACCTCCTCGGCGACGATCACCTTGATGTCGTCCAGCTCCGCGGCGATCCTGCGCGCCTCCAGCGCCCCGGAGACCTCGTTGTGGTCGGTGATCGCGATCGCCCCGAGGCCACGGTCGCGCGCCGTCTGCAGCAGCACGTCGACCGGCGTCGCGCAGTCAGTCGAGTGGTCGGTGTGCATGTGCAGGTCGACCTCGATCAGCGGCCGTTCGGAGATCCGCGCCCGCAACTCCGCGTTGCCGCCCTCGGGGTGGCGACGGGAGAGGAGGCCGCGATAGATGGCTTCGAGCTCCGCGGCGACCGCACCCCAGTCGCGCTCGGGCCCGCCGGGCTCGACCAGCTCATAGGAGGCCGGGAAGTAGCCCTCGAGCAGCTTCGCGGTCGCCTCGCTCGTCACCGTGCGAGCGTCGATGCGGCCGAAGAAGATCTCGACCAGGGGGCGGGCCACCTGGGTCGAGAGCACCCGCTCCTGCGGTGCGTGGAAGGTGGCGACGTTGAGCGAGAACGAGTGGCGCAGCGCCGCCGAGGAGACGCTGGGCGCGAAGGGCTCGTGGACGTGGACGATGTCCAGCGGAGTGCGCCCGAAGAGCCTCTTCACCGGGTCGCCGGTCCCCACCCGCAGGACCTCATGGCCGCGCTGCTCGAGCTCGACGCAGACGCGATCGACGAACTCGGTTACGGGGTTTTCCACGCCGCGCCGGAAGGGCGCGACGTGGGCAATCGAGAGCGGCTCAGGCGTTGGCGTTGGCAACGACCGAGGTCTTACCACGCGTGTTGGCGCTGATGAACTTCTCCGTGTGCTCCCGCGCTTCGTCGTCGGGGCGCTGCGTGTGCGGCGACTTCATCAGGTAGCTGGAGGGGCCGTCGAGCTGGCCGGCGATGCCGTTGTTGAGCGCCAGCTTGATCAGCCGCACGGCGTCGATCACGACCCCCGCCGAGTTCGGCGAGTCCCAGACCTCGAGCTTGAGCTCGACGGTCAGCGGCACGTCGCCGAAGGCCTTGCCCTCGAGCCGGATGTGGGCCCACTTGCGATCGGTCAACCAGGCGACGTAGTCCGAGGGGCCGACGTGGACGTCCTCGTCGGGCAGGTCGTGGCCCATGATCGAGGTGACGGCGTTGGTCTTCGACTCCTTCTTGGAGGCGAGCCGCTCGCGCTCGAGCATGTTGTAGAAGTCCATGTTGCCGCCGACGTTGAGCTGGCTGGTCCGCTCCATCCGCACGCCGCGGTCGTGGAAGAGGCGGGCGAGCTGGCGGTGGACGATCGTCGCCCCGACCTGGGACTTGATGTCGTCGCCGATGATCGGCAGCCCGGCCTCTTTGAAGCGCTTGTCCCAGTAGTCCTCGCGGGCGATGAAGACGGGCAGGCAGTTGACGAAGCCGACCCCGGCCGCGAGCGCCTGCTCGACGTACCACTTGACCGCGTCCTCGGAGCCGACCGGGAGGTAGCAGACGAGCACGTCCGCCTTGGTCTCCTTGAGGATGCCGACGATGTCGGCGGTCTCCCCCGGGGCCTTGGTGATTTTCTCTTTCAGGTACTTGCCGAGCCCGTCGTGGGTCATGCCGCGCTCGACCTTGACGCCGAGGTTGGGGACGTCGGCGAACTTGATCGTGTCGTTCTGGCCCGACCAGATCGCCTCGGAGAGATCCTTGCCGACCTTCTCGGAGTCGATGTCGAAGGCGGCGACGAACTCGACGTCACCGACGTGGTAGCCGCCGAGGTCGACGTGCATCAGACCCGGCACTTCCTCGGCCGAGTCGGCGTCCTTGTAGTACTGGACGCCCTGGATGAAGGAGTTGGCGCAGTTGCCGACGCCGACGATCGCGACGCGGACCTTCTCGTCGGTCCGGGCGGCGCCGTTGGCCGTGCTGCCGTTTGCTCCGTTGCTCTCGCTCATGAAATTGGAAGTCCTCCTGGATCGCGCTGAGTGGCTGAACACACCCGGCGGCTTCTCTGGTTACAGGCCGTCGCTCTCGCCGCCGCCCGCTCGGGCGTCCGCCGAATCACTGGAAAGCTCGTTTCGCACATGCCAAACACGCTGGAACGTGGTGATGATCGTCAACGCCGCGATCACGTAGACCGCCGGCGCCAGCAGCTCGATATCGAAGATGCCGGCGCCCTTGGCGAAGATCAGTCCGATCGAGAGTATGACTACCCGCACCGGGCGCGTCGCCAACCCGACCTTGCACTCGACCCCGAGCGCCTCGGCCCGGGCACGGGTGTAGGAGACCATCAGCGAGCCGAGCACGGCGACCACGCACATCGCGGCCGCGAAGTCGTCGCCCTGGGCGGCAAAGTAGCCGGCGACCGCGGCCAGCACGATCCCCTCCTCGATCCGGTCCAGGGTCGAGTCGAGGAAGGCCCCGAACAGGGTTCCCTTGCCCGACATTCGCGAGTAGCGGCCGTCGAGCGTGTCCATCACCGAGCCGAGCACGAAGGCAACGCCGGCGAGGAAGAAAAGGCGCTGCGTCACCAAAGCGGCGGCGACCAGGTTGCCGACCAGACCGACCATCGAGATCGCGTTCGGCGTCAGCCGTGACTCGATCAGGCGCTCGCGGGCGTAGGTACGGAGCTCCTGCCCGTTGCGGTTTGCGGCGCGGCCGTTGCGACGACCGCCGGGGGCCCTAGGGGGCGCCGAAGGATCCATTGCCGTGAGGCTAGAGGGTTGAGAGGAGGTTGGCTTGACCAGATCCCGGCATCGACGTGTCTACGCCTCCGCCTCGCGTGGAGCCTTGACGCGGAAGGACCAGGCCTCGGGCCGGGCCCGGGCCAGCCGGTGCGCGACCAGAGCCGCCGTCAGCGCCACCATCCAGCCGAGGACGGCGTCGACCCAGTAGTGGTTGGCGGTGACGATCGTGACCCAGGAGACCAGCAGCGGCCAGGAGACCCAAAAGGCTTTGGCGAACCAGCGGCGGCAGACCATGAAGCCACTGGCGCCGATCATCATCGCGAAGGCGCAGTGCATGCTCGGCACCGCGGCGTAGGGGTTGATGAGGATTTTCGCCAGCCCCGAATCGTGGTTGACGTGGGAGAAGTCGTTGATCGTGTCGACGAAGCCGAGCTCGGGGAACATCCGCGGCGGCGCGGTCGGGTAGAGCGTGTAGCCGATCAGCGCCAGCCCCATCGCAACCACGAACATGTTGCGGACGAAGTAGAAGGACTCGTTGCGGAAGAGGTAGAGCCAGACCAGGAAGCCGAGCGCGATCGAGAACTGGGCGTTGAGGTAGATCTGGTTGGCGACGTCGATGACCCAGTCGGCCGGCATGAAGAACGCCTGCAGGCTGGGCTCGAAGAAGGTGCCGGTGGAGCGCTCGAGGTCGATGATCTGCATGCCATGGGCCATTGCGACGGAGCGCTGCGAGTCGGCGATCCCGCGGACGATCTCGTAGACGAGGTCGACGCTGACGAGGATGGCGATCTGGCGGGCGAGGTCTCCCCAGCCCTTGGGCAGCCAGGCGGCGGCGGCGGAAAACGCGCGAGACATCAGGCAATTGTAATTGGCGCGTTAACGGGGTGGGAAGGGGGGCGGGTACCCCTCTGCACTTAACTTTTTCGAGGATCGCCGCAGGCTGTCGCCCGATCGCGGGTGGCGAAAAAGTACAAGACGTTTCGAGGGGTACCCGCCCCCCTTCTACAAACGCCGTTGAGACGCGACGCTGATTAGGACACGAAGCTGTGGATGCGGTCGATGATTCGGGCGTCGTCGATCCAGGGCCAGTGGCCGGCGGCGGGGGCTATCTCTAGCTTGGAGCTGGGAAGGGCATTGGCGTAGGCCCCGGCGAAGCGGGTTGGGAGGTAGGGGTCGCGGTCGCCCCAGAGGACCAGGGAGGGGCAGGTCAGATTCGGTAGGTCCTTGCCGGCTTGGGCGAGGCGGTCGGGGTCGGCGTGGCGGTAGAGGGCGAGGGTGGCGTCGCTGGTCCCCTTGTCCCAGTGGCTCCAGACCATGTCGACGAACTCGGTTGGCATCGGGCCGCGGTTGCCGCTGGCCTGGCGCATCAGCAGCGTCATCGAGGACTTGGTCGTGGTCGCGTTGAGGAACTCGCCGACCGGGCGGCGGCGCCAGAGCTGGGCGATCCAGTGCCAGCGGTAGCCCGGCAACAGCGGCACGGCGTCGATAACCACAAGGCGCTCGACCCGGTCCGGCTGGCGCTGGGCGCCGATCAACGCCAGCGAACCCCAGTCGTGCACCACCAGCTTCCGTCGCTCGACCCCGAGCTCCTCGAGGCAGCGTTCGAGAAAGGCCGAAAGCCCGTACATCGAGTAGTCGAAGCGCGCCGGATCGGGCCGGTCCGACCTGCCCCAGCCCGGCATGTCGATCGCGACCGCCGGCCCGCCCCGCTCCAGAAACGGCAGCCAGTCCTCGCCGTGCGTCGGGTTGCCGTGGCAGTAGACGGTCGGCGTCCCCTCGCCCGGCACTCGCCGGTAGAAGACGCGCACGCCGTCGATCCGCAACTCGCCCTCTTCGATCGTCGCCACGCCGGCACGATACGTCGTTCCGCGGTTCCCTTTCCACGCAATGCGTGGGTAAGGAACCGCGGAACGGGTCGTCTAGGGTGGCGGCGTGGGCGCGGCATGGCAGCGACCGAGCAAACGTCGGGTCCATGCGATTCGCGACCGGCTACGGGAAATGTATGGGCAACCGGTCAACGAGCCGCACGGCCACCCGATCGCGGAGCTGATCAAGACGGTGCTCTCCCAGCACACCAACGATCGCAACAGGGACAGATCGTTCGCGGCGCTGCGCGAGCGCTTCCCCACCTGGGAGGAGGTGCGCGACGCTCCGGTGGAGAAGATCGAAGAGGCGATCCGGCCTGGCGGGCTGGCGAAGCAGAAGGCGCCGCGGATCCAGTCGATCCTCGAGCAGCTGGGCGAGCCGCCGGACCTCGACTGGACGGAGGAGGCTAGCCGCGAGGAGTCGCTGGAGTTCCTGCTCTCGCTCCCTGGGGTCGGCCGCAAAACCGCGGCCTGCGTGCTGATCTTCACCTGGGACATCCCGGAGATCCCGGTCGACGTCCACGTGCACCGGGTCGGTGGCCGGCTGGGGCTGTTCCCGCCAAATGCCTCCTTCGAGCGCGCCCACGACGAGATGCTGGCGATCGTCGACCCGGCCGATGCCTACGAGCTGCACATGAACCTGATCCGGCACGGGCGCGAGCTCTGCCGCCCGAAGCCTCGCTGCGGCGAGTGCGCGTTGCGGCGGATGTGCCCTTGGTACCGCGAGCAAGTACGCGACGAGAAGGCCGCCAGTAGTATGCGCGCCGCCAAATGAGCAAGCGCACCTTCATCGTCTTCGGCCTGCTGATCCTGGTCCTCGCGGCCCTCATCCCCTGGCTGGCCTTCCGTTCCAAGGGCGACGCCGAAAGCGGCGACCAGCAGGTCGCCGCGCACTTGAAGAGCGGCCAGGAGCTGTTCCAGATCAACTGCGGCACCTGCCACGCTCTCTACGCGGCCGGCACCGACGGCAACTACGGGCCCGACCTGGACGAACTGCTGGCGCCGTCCGGCCCGCCGACCGGTCCCAGCGCCAAGGCGACGGTCGACGCGACCGAAGGCCGCGTCCTCAACGCGGTCGAGAAAGGCGTCGACAGCTCCACCGAAGCCGGCCGGATGCCGGGCGGCATCCTCAACGAGGAGCAGTCCGAAGAGGTCGCCGAATTCGTCGCGGCGACCGCCGGCGAAGGGTAGGGGGCCGGTCCCGGTAGGGACCGGCCTATTCAGCTGTTTATGGGCTAAATCGCAGGGCGCTGAAGACTCCGGCGTGGTCGGAGCTCCAGAAGCCGTTGACCGGCTGGATGCCGCTGACCGCCGAGCTGACCAGGGTCACGTCCGCGGAGTCGCGGGTCATGATGTGGTCGACCTGGTGGTCGAAGTCGGCTTCGCTGCCGCCTTTGCCGACTTCCAGCAGGCTCGAGTCGAGGCAGCAGCTGAGCGGGTTGTTGGTGCTGCGCTCGACCATGCCTGCCGCCAGCAGCGCTTCATAGGCGAGTCGGTCTTCGCCTTCGACCGTGTCGTCGTCAGAGTTGAGATCGCCGAGCAGGACGACCGGCAGTGCGCTCGTCGCGGGACCGGTGGGAGCCACCAGCTCGGCCGCCTGCGCGGCGCGGATCAGCGGCTGGAACGCCTCCAGGTGGGTGTTGACGAAGCGGAACCAGCCACTGCCGCGGACCTTGGCATCCGTGGCGGTCCAGCCCCGCTTGACGGTCACCGGCACCCCGGCCACCGGCACCACCAGGTTGGTGGCGAAGTTGGCCGACTGCGGGTTTTGGGTCTGCACGCCGGCGCCGCGCCGGGCGAGGATCACGTCGCGCATGGTCAACCGGCCGTTGATCTCGGCGTCGGCGATCGCCGGGTTCGGCCCGTCACCGGGTTCGCCGTTCTCGTCCGCCGGCGCCTCGAGGTCGAACTCGTTCTGGACGACGACGACTTCGTAGCGATCGGGTCCTTTGTTCAGCTCGGCGAGCAGTTCCGCCAGGTAGTCGTAGCGCACCGTGGTGGCGGTCGGAGTCCCGGTCAAGACCGGCGTCAGGCTCGGCGGCGCCGTGCGCCACAGCGCCACCTCCTGCAGGCCGACCAGGTCAGGCTTCGCGTCGAGGATCTCGTCGGCCAAGCCCGCGGCTCGCAGCGGGAAGTTGTTTTCGGTCACTTCGCGCAGGATCTGCCCGTTCGCAGCCACGAATTCCGGCAAGGTCTGGGCGAGGATCGCCGGCGTCAGGTCGGCGCCGAGATAGAGGTTGCGGGTCATCGTCCCCACCACGTGGCCTTTGCCGTGATGGCCGTGGTGCCCGCCGTGATGGCCGTGGCCTTTGCCACCGGCAGCTGCCAGGGCAGGTAAGAGTGCGAAGACGAATGCGGCGGCGACCAGCGCCGTGATGCAGAGGCGAGTCGCTCGATGGGCGTAGCTCAAGGCTTCCTCCTCATTAATTGATTAATTGAGGCGCCTTACCGTACCCCCGCCGGCACTGCCGCGAAACCAATATACGAGCTCTGATTCGAAAGCCTGGAACAATCTGCCATACTGCCACTTAGATTTCTTAGGCTTGAACAACGAAACCCCTGGAGGTACGCGAAAAAGTGGGAAAGACGATCGGGATCGACCTCGGCACGACCAACTCCTGCGTCGCCGTGATGGAGGGCGGCGAGCCGACCGTCCTCGAGAACGCGGAGGGCGGGCGCACCACCCCGTCGGTGGTCGCCTTCACCGATAGCGGCGAGCGCCTGGTCGGCACCGTCGCCAAACGGCAGGCGGTGATGAACCCGGAGAACACGATCTTCTCGATCAAGCGATTCATGGGGCGCAAGGAGGCCGAAGTCAAGGAGGAGGAGACGATCGTCCCCTACAGGGTCGTCGCCGGCCCCAACGGCGACGTCCGCATCGAGGTGCGCGACAAGCAGTACAGCCCGCCCGAGATCAGCGCGATGATCCTGCAGAAGCTGAAAACCGACGCCGAAGCGAAGCTCGGCGAGGCGGTCGACGGCGCCGTGATCACCGTCCCCGCCTACTTCAACGACGACCAGCGCCAGGCGACCAAGGACGCCGGCAAGATCGCCGGCCTCGACGTCAAGCGGATCATCAACGAGCCGACCGCGGCCTCGCTCGCCTACGGGCTCGACAAAGAGAAGACCGACCAGACGATCCTCGTCTTCGACCTCGGCGGCGGCACCTTCGACGTCTCGGTCCTGGAAATCGGCGACGGCGTCTTCGAGGTGAAAGCGACTGCCGGCGACAACCACCTCGGCGGCGACAACTGGGACAAAGCGATCGTCGAGTGGCTGGTGGCCGAGTTCAAGCGCGACCAGGGCGTCGACCTCTCCCAGGACAAGAACTCGCTGCAGCGCCTCTACGAGGCGGCGGAGAAGGCGAAGATCGAGCTCTCCTCGACCCAGGAGACGCAGATCAACCTGCCCTTTATCACCGCTGTCGAGGGGCAGCCGAAGCACCTCGACCTCAAGCTCACTCGCTCGAAGCTGAACGAGCTGACCAGCGACCTGCTGGAGCGGATCGTCGGCCCGGTCAAGCGGGCGCTAGACGACGCCGACGCCGCGATCGAGCACGTCGTCCTGGTCGGCGGCATGACCCGGATGCCGGCGGTGCGGGACCGGGTCAAGGAGCTGACCGGCAAGGACCCGCACCAGGGGGTCAACCCCGACGAGGTGGTGGCGGTCGGCGCCGGGATCCAGGCCGGCGTGCTGGCCGGCGACGTCAAGGACGTGCTGCTGCTCGACGTCACCCCGCTGACCCTCGGGATCGAGACCAAAGGCGGGGTGATGACGAAGCTGATCGAGCGCAACACGACGATCCCCACGAAGAAGTCGGAGACCTTCTCGACCGCGGAGGACAACCAGCCCTCGGTCGAGATCCACGTCCTCCAGGGCGAGCGTGAGATGGCCTCCGGCAACAAGAGCCTGGGCAAATTCCAGCTCACCGGGATTCCGCCGGCGCCGCGCGGGATGCCGCAGATCGAGGTCACCTTCGACATCGACGCCAACGGCATCCTCCACGTCACCGCCAAGGACCTGGGCACCGGCAAAGAGCAGAAAATCGAGATCAAATCCGGCTCCGGCCTCTCCGACGAGGAAATCCAGAGCATGGTCTCCGACGCCGAGGCACATGCAGAGGAGGACCGCGTGCAGCGCGAGCTTGCCGAGGCGCGCAACCTCGCCGAGAACGCCGCCTACCAGGCGGAGAAAGCGCTGGAGGACGGCGGCGACAAAGTCGATGCGGCGACCAAGGAGGAGGTCGAGGCAGCCGTCAAGGGAGCGCGCGAGTCGCTGACCTCCGAGAGCGTCGAGGAGATCAACTCCAAGGTCGAGGCGCTGACCGCGGCGATGACCAAGGCCTCGGAGCAGATCTACGCCGCCGCCTCGCAGGAGCAGGCATCTGCCGACGGGGCCGACGCGGAGGGCGAGGCCGCCGACGAGGACGAAGTCGTCGATGCCGAGGTGGTGGACGAGGGCGACGACAAATGATGCAGGGTCACGAGGAGCAGGGTTCGGGCGAGCCCCGGCCCGCGGGTCCTGTCACGGGTGATGGGGGGGCGCTGCGGGGCAGGCCGTCCTCGGCCCCCCCATCACCCGCGCCACCCGCGGGAGGAGCGTCGGAGGACAGCGCCGCGGGACCAGGCGACGTCGATCAGGTTGAGCAGGACCTCGATGCGCTGCTTGCGGAAGCTGAACAGCAGAGGGACGAGTACCTCGATCTAGCCCGCAGGACGAAGGCCGACTTCGAGAACTTCCGCAAGCGGATGGCGGCCGATGCGCAGGCGGCATCCGCTCGCGGAAAGAGCGAGCTGGTTCGGGAGCTGATCGAGCCGGTCGACAACCTCGAGCGGGCTATCGAGGCCGCCGGGCTCGACCCTGAGGGCGATTCTGAGGATGGGCTCGCCCATGGCGTGCTGCTTGTCTTCCGCAGCCTGCGGGAGACGTTGGGGCGGAATGGGGTCGAGGTGGTCGACCCCAAGGGCGAGCGGTTCGACCCGCAGTGGCACGAGGCGCTCTCGACCCAGGCGGTCGAGGGGGCGGAGCCGGGCCTCGTGGTCGAGACGATGCAGAAGGGCTACCGGATCGGCGAGCAGCTGGTGCGGCCGGCGCGCGTGGTGGTGAGCGAGTAGGGGCGCGGTGGCGGACGAGCTCTACAAGACGCTGGGCGTCTCCAAGAAGGCATCGGACGAGGAGATCAAGAAGGCGTACCGGAAACTGGCGCGCAAATACCACCCCGACCGCAATCCGGACGACAAGTCGGCGGAGGAGAAGTTCAAGGAGGTCCAGGGCGCCTACGACGTGCTCTCGGACCCCGGGAAGCGCAAGGAGTACGACAGCGGCGGTCCGTTCGCGGGCTTTGGCGCCGGCGGCCAGGGCCCATTCGGCCCCGGCGCCGCCCAGGCCGGCGGCTTCGGCGGCGCCGACCTCGGCGACATCTTCTCCTCGATCTTCAGCCGCGGCGGCCGGGGCGGTGGGCGCGCCCAGGCGCAGCAGGTCCGCGGTCGCGACCTCGAGACCGAAGTCCAGCTCAGCTTCGACCAGGCGGTCAACGGCAGCCAGATCAGCGTCACCGTGCCGAAGGCCGGGCGCTGTCCGACCTGTCACGGCAGCGGCGCCAAACCGGGCACCGCGCCGGTCACCTGCCCGCGCTGCGAAGGCCGCGGCATCGACGCCCAGAGCCAGGGCTTCTTCTCGATCAGCCAGCCCTGCCCACAGTGCGGCGGCGCCGGCCAGATCATCGAGGACCCCTGCCCCAGCTGCGGCGGCTCCGGCCTCACCCAGCAGACCAAGCGCTACAAAGTCAACATTCCCGCCGGGGTCAAGGACGGCGCCAGGATCCGGCTCGCCGGCAAGGGCGAGGCCGGCCCTCGCGGCGGCCCGCCCGGCGATCTCTACGTGACCACCCGGGTCGCCTCCTCCCCGGTCTTCAAGCGCCTGGACGACGGCAACCTCGAGGTGATGGTGCCGATCTCGATCCCGGAGGCGCTGCGCGGCGGCACGATCGAGGTGCCGACGCTGGACGGCACGAAAAAGATCAAGGTGCCGGCCGGGACCAGGCACGGCTCGGTGCAGCGACTGCGCGGCGAGGGACCGCCGAGGCCGAAGGGCAAAGGCCGCGGCGACATCCGCTACCGCCTCGAGATCGAGGTGCCGGACGAGCTGAGCGAGGAGCAGCGCCAGGCGGTCGAGCAGCTGGCCGAGGCGCTCAACGGCTCCGACCCGCGCGCGGAGCTGTTGCGAAAGGCGGGATCCTGATGGCGGCCAGTCGCCGCAGCAGGGTGGAAATCTCGGTCGACGACGAGCGCGGCGTCTTCATGATCTCGGTCGCCGCCGAGCTGGCTCACATGCACCCCCAGACCTTGCGGATCTACGAGGCGCGCGGGTTGATCACGCCGCAGCGCTCGCCGAAGAACACCCGCCTCTACTCGCAGCGTGACGTCGAGCTGTTGCGGCGAATCCAGTACATGACCTCGGAGGAAGGGCTGAACCTGGCCGGGGTCGAGACGGTGCTGGCGCTGGAGCAGCTGGTCGAAAAGCTGCGCAGAGAGCTTGAACGGGTGCGGCAGCGGACCAAGGAGCTGGAACAGGGGCGAGAGGGAGGCCAGCGCTGATGCAACCGGATCGATTCACCGTCAAGTCCCAGGAAGCCGTGGCCGCGGCGCAGCAGCTCGCCACCACCCGCCATAACCCCGAGATCGCGCCGGCGCACCTGCTGGTCGCCCTGCTCGCGCAGGAGGACGGGCTGGTCGCGCCGATTTTGCAGAAGCTCGGCGAGGACCCGGCGGCGATCGGAGCCAGGGCGCAGGCGGCGATCGAGCGCCTGCCGACGCTGAGCGAGGGCGGCGAGGAGCCGCGGATGTCCTCGGCGCTGGCGCAGGTGCTGCGCCAGGCCGAGAAGGAGATGGCGAAGCTCGGCGACGAGTACATCTCGACCGAGCACATGCTGCTGGCGCTGACCGAGTCCGGGTCCGGCGTCGCCGACGTCCTCCCCGATCGCGCCTCGCTGGAACAGGCGATCGCCGAGGTGCGTGGCCCTCACCGGGTCACCTCGCCCAACCCCGAGGACAGCGTCCAGGCGCTGGAGAAATTCGGCCGCGACCTGACCGCTGAGGCGGAGCAGGGGAAGCTCGACCCGGTGATCGGGCGCGACGAGGAGATCCGCCGCGTGATCCAGGTCCTCTCCCGCCGCACCAAGAACAACCCGGTGCTGATCGGCGACCCCGGCGTCGGCAAGACGGCGATCGTCGAGGGCCTGGCGCAGCGGATCGTCGACGGCGACGTGCCGGAGAGCCTGCGCGACCGCCGCGTGATCGCGCTCGACATCGGCGCATTGCTGGCCGGCGCCAAATACCGCGGCGAGTTCGAGGAACGGCTGAAAGCGGTGCTCTCCGAGGTGCAGGAGGCCGCCGGCCAGATCGTCCTCTTCCTCGACGAGCTGCACACGATCGTCGGCGCCGGCGCGGCCGAAGGCGCGGTCGACGCCGCCAACCTGCTGAAGCCGATGCTGGCCCGCGGCGAGCTGCGCGCGGTCGGGGCGACCACGCTCGACGAGTACCGCAAGCACATCGAGAGGGACGCGGCGCTGGAGCGTCGCTTCCAGCCGGTGTTCGTCGACGAGCCCGACATCAACGACACGATCGCGATCCTGCGCGGGCTGAAGGAGCGCTACGAGGTCCACCACGGGGTGCGCATCACCGACTCGGCGATCGTCGCCGCGGCGACCCTGTCGGAGCGCTACATCGCCGACCGCTTCCTGCCCGACAAGGCGATCGACCTGATCGACGAGGCCGCCTCGCGGCTGAAGATCGAGATCGATTCGATGCCGACCGAGATCGACGAGGTCGAGCGCCGCATCCAACAGCTCGAGATCGAGCGTGAGGCGCTGAAGAAGGAGAAGGACGACGCCTCGAAGGCGCGGCTGGAGGCGATCGAGGCCGAGCTGGCGGAGCTGCGCGAGCGCTCCGGCGAGATGAAAGCGCGCTGGCAGAACGAGAAGGATGCGATCGACGCGATCAAGGGGGCGAAGGCGCGGCTGGAGGAGGTCCGGGCCGAGGCCGAGCGGGCCGAGCGCGAAGCCGACCTGGAGCGGGCGGCGAAACTGCGCTACGGCGAGATCCCGGAGCTGGAGAAAGCCATCGCCGATGCCGAGGCGCGGCTGGCCGAGCTGCACGCCGGTGGCACCACGATGCTGACCGAGGAGGTGACCGAGGAGGACGTCGCCCAGGTCGTCGCCAAATGGACCGGCATCCCGGTCAGCCGCCTGTTGGAGGGCGAGGTCGAAAAGCTGATCCACATGGAGGAGCGCCTGCACGAAAGGGTGATCGGCCAGGACGAGGCGATTGAGGCGGTCTCCAACGCGCTGCGGCGCTCGCGGGCCGGGCTCTCGGACCCGAACCGGCCGATCGGCTCCTTCCTCTTCCTCGGCCCGACCGGGGTCGGCAAGACCGAGCTGGCAAAAGCCTTGACCGAGCTGATGTTCGACTCCGAGCAGGCGATCGTCCGCCTCGACATGTCCGAGTACATGGAGAAGCACACGGTGGCGCGGCTGATCGGCGCCCCGCCCGGCTATGTCGGCTACGAGGAGGGTGGGCAGCTGACCGAGGCGGTGCGGCGGCGGCCCTACGCCGTGGTGCTGCTGGACGAGATCGAGAAGGCCCACCCAGACGTCTTCAACACGCTGCTGCAGATCATGGACGACGGCCGCCTCACCGATGGCCAGGGCCGCACCGTCAGCTTCACCAACACGGTCCTGATCATGACCTCCAACGTCGGCAGCGACCGCATCGTCGGCGAGCAGGTCGACGAGCAGATCCGCGAGCAGATCGAAGAGGTGCTGGCGGCGACCTTCAAGCCCGAGTTCCTCAACCGAATCGACGACACGGTGATCTTCCACCGCCTCTCCAAGGCCGACATCGGCCGCATCGTCGAGCTGCAGGTGAGCCAGCTGGTCGGCCGGGTGCGCGAGCGCGGGATCGAGATCGAGCTGAGCGAGGACGCCCGCACCCTGCTCGGCAACCTCGGCTATGACCCGATCTACGGCGCCCGGCCGCTGAAGCGGGTGATCCAGAAGCAGCTGGTCGACAAGCTGGCGCTGAAGATCCTCGAGGGCGAGTTCGGCGAGGGAGACGTGGTGAAGGTCGACGCGGCGGAGGGCGATCTGAGCTTCGAGCAAGCTGGCGCGCAAACGCCGACGCTCTCGCCATGAGCGCAGCTTGACGACATCACGTGTCGTCATGACGTGACACGTGATGTCGTTATCATGTCCTCTGCAAGCGACATGGGAGAGACATGACCACCGTCGCCGAGAATCGGCTCGAGAACATCGAAGTAGAGCTTGCGGACCTTGTAGAGCCTTTTGTTCGGGAGGTCAGCAAGGCCGCTAGCAAGGACGAGGTTGACTCATCCTTCGCCGAGCGCTTTCGTGACACCGCTCGTCGCCTAATCGATCTGAACGATGAGCTCCACGAGGACGACTTCGATCCTCGGGCGCTTGCGGAGTTCCGGGGGATCATCATCAGCACGATCAAAGATGTAGACGAGGCTGATCCGGATCGGCCCCTAGACACGATCGATTCGCTGCTTATCCACGCGGAGCAGCTCCGCCACATCGTTCGCGATGCCATGGATGGTCGTGTAGGGGGAGTCGGGCAGAACACGGCAAATGTCATGCAGAGCCTTCGCCAGACGCTGCCCTCTATTCGTCAGGTCGAACTTGCCGCTCTCTTGGGACGCTCACAGCGTCAGATCGGACGATGGGCAACGCAGGAAGGGGCACCACCCAGCCGGCTCGAGCTAGTCGCACGAATCGCGGCGCTTCTTCGGCATTCGTGGACCGAGGACGGCGTCGTCGCGTGGTTCTTCCGACCGCGCCCGGATCTGCGAAACAAGAAGCCGATAGACCTCTTGGACGATCCTGATCGGGAGGCCGAACTGATTACCGCCGCCCGACGAGGCCGCGCACAGCATGGCTCGTGACCCTAAGCCGAAAGCTGTTGATGTCTCCTCCACCTATTTTCGTTATTCGAGCTATGACGTCCCCCTATGGGTTCGGGCGAACACCACCGACGAGCGCTGGCATCGCGCTGGAGATGGACCTACGCAGTATTTGAGCGCAACGCCGGATGGGGCCTGGGCAGAGCTGATTCGCAACGAAAACCTTCGGTCAGAGGCTGACCTAACCCTTGTTTCCATGCCTTTATGGCAGGTCCGAGTCGAACAGAGCCGCATTGCGGACTATCGGGACTTTGAGACCGCGGAGCGAGCGGGGTTCAACCCCGAACTGCTGATTCACGACGATCAGAGGGCTTGCCGAATAGAGGGGCAGAGACTGAAGGCGGTGGGCTTTTCAGGGGTGCTCTATCCCTCAGCCGCACTTCCGGGCGAGCAAAATCTGGCTCTGTTTGGCCCCAGGATTCTTCTTCCCTGGGGAGCCCCTCGCCTGCTCGCCTCTGGCATCCCAGGCATGCGACTGACCATCGGCGCCCCACCAAAAGACCTTTTGCCTCGAGTCCGCCATGTGGGGGCACGGCATGCCGGCTTCTCCGAGTATCAGCGCCTGAGACGTCGGCGCACGGGGAAGCGCCCGTGACCCCCCTCGAGGTCGGATAGCCCTGGCTTTCCAAGGCTGCGATCTGACCACCGCTTAGCGGGGTTTAAGGGTTGGACGTAACAATCCGACATAAGCTTTTACGGAAGCAGCGATGTTCAGACGGCACCCCGGTAAACCTGGTGGCGACGACGCGAGCGCGTACTCGCGTCGTTCCGCTGCCGCCGACTCCGTCTGGAGCGCGCAGGATCGCATCCGCAGCGGCTTCGGAGCGGGCCTAAGGGGGATCGCCGACGTCCTCCGGCGACCGTTCGAGGGGGCCGCCTACAGCTTCCGTATGCGCCTGCTCTGGCCGCTGCAGGACCGCGCCGCGACGATGGGCGCGCCGGCTCGCGTGCTCTCCGGCGCCGCCGTCGTCGTGCTCGCCGCCGGTGCCGCGACTGTAGGCCTGCTGGCGGCGGGTTCCGGTGGCTCGCCCGACCCGACGGGAACGCAGGTCGCGGTCAACGCCGCAGCTCCGGCCAAGGTGAAGTCGCCGCCGCCACAGCCGGCTGAGCCGACCCTGCAGGGTGCGGCGCCGGTCTTCGAGCCAGCCGAGCCCGCCTCCGAGGTGGACCCCGCCAAGGCGATCGTCAAATCGGCGCCGGAGGAGAGCTCCGCCGCCGCCGACACGGCGCAACCCTCCGCCGCGGCAGCTTCCTCCGCAGCTAAAAGTCCCGAGGTGGACGGGCCGCCGGCCGGTCCCGAGGCGATCGCCGTCGCCCGCGATTTCGCCAGCGCCTTCGTCCTCTACGAGACCGGTGAAACCGACTCGGCCGTGCGCCGGGCACTCGGTGAGTCGGCGACCCCGGCGCTGGCGGGGGCGCTGCTGAAACGCCCGCCGCGTCTGCCGGCCAACGTCGAGGTGCCGAAGGCGAAAGTCGTCAACGTCGTGGCGGCGCCCTCGCACGGCGATGTCTACCCGGTCAGCGTCTCGCTGCTGCGGGTGGGCCTGACCAGCGAGCTGCGACTCGACATGGAACAGCGGAAAGACGAGGGCTGGCGCGTCACCAACGTGCTCGGCTGACGATGAGGCACGTGAACAAGATCCGCGCGGTCGCCGCGACCGCAGCCGCGACGGTCGCGTTCGCGGCGCCGTTCGCCGCCCGGGCGACGGCGGACGAGCCGGTCACGTCCGGCGCCACGCTCGAAGAGCCGGCCGCCTCGTTCGCCCCGGATCCGGTGGAGCAGGGGACGACCCTGGCGCCGCCGCCGGCCCCCGCCCCAGCCGCTCCCGCCCCCAACGGCGGCGTCTCGGTAGGCGATGGCGACGAAGACTCCGGCGAAGCGGCGGACGGTGGCAATGAAGCCACGGACCCGGCGGAAGGCACGGAAGGCGCGCTGCCGGCCCCGAGCCCCACCACGGTGCTGCCGATCCCCTCCCTCCCCAGCTCCAGCTGCGCCGCCACCGGGGTGCCGCCGGTGCTGATCCCGATGTACCAGCAGGCGGCGGCGAAATACGAGCTCGGCCCGCAGG
Source organism: uncultured Solirubrobacterales bacterium (assembly GCA_963775475.1). Classification (GTDB taxonomy): domain Bacteria; phylum Actinomycetota; class Thermoleophilia; order Solirubrobacterales; family 70-9; genus VAYN01. The sequence goes on from CAVZIP010000001.1 coordinate 501,059, forward strand.
GCCCGGCGATCCTGGCCGGGATCAACCTGATCGAGACCGCCTTCGGGACCAACCTCAACGTCTCCTCGGCCGGCGCCCAGGGCTGGATGCAGTTCATGCCGGAAACCTGGGAGGCCTACGGCGTCGACGCCAACGGCGACGGCGTCGCCGACCCCTACAACCCCGAAGACGCGATCCACGCCGCCGCCAACTACCTCAGCGCTTCGGGCATGCCGGCCGACACCTATGGCGCGATCTTCGCCTACAACCACGCCGACTGGTACGTCGCGGACGTGCTCGCCAACGCCGCCTGCTACGCCGACGACGTCGGTACGCCGAACTTCGACGCCAACCTCGGGCCACAGTTGCAGGTACTGCAGATGCTCGCCGGCGCCGGGCTGGCGGGAGCAGATCCCGAACGAGTACCTGCGCGCCTTCGAGGACGCCGCCGCGCGCTATGAGCTCGGCAAGCGCGGGGTCTGGGCGCTGGCGGCGATCGCCCACCTCGAGTCGGATTTCGGTCGCGGTATGAGCAAGCGGCAACTGCAGAGCACCGGGCCCCTGGGGCTCGACGCGACGGAGTGGGCGACCTACGCGGTCGACGGCGACGAAGACGGGAGGATCCGCCGCGGCGACCCGCGCGACTCGGCGGCGACGCTGGCGCGGCTGATCTGGTCGCGCGGCAGCCTCAGCGCCGGCATCTTCACCCACAACCAGGCCGAGTGGTACGTGCAGGAGGTCCTCCAGCAGGCCGACGCGATCGAAGGCGAGTGCAAGACCCGCTACGTCGACTGGGCCCTGGCGCCGCTGGCCAGCGGCCTCGAAACCGCCGGGCCCAGCGCGGTGCTCCAGCCGACCGGCCAGGCCAGCGCTCCCGAGAACGCGCCGGCGGCGGTCAAGGCGGCGATCGCCGCAGCCAACTCGATCGCCTCGACCCCCTACGTCTGGGGCGGCGGTCACGGCTCCTGGTACTCCTACGGCTACGACTGCTCGGGCGCGGTCAGCTTCGCCCTCTACGGCGCCGGCCTGCTCGACACCCCCCTGGTCTCCGGCGCCCTGGCCAGCTACGGCGAGCCCGGCCCCGGCAAATGGATCACGATCTACGCCAACGCCAGCCACACCTATGTGGTGATCGCCGGCCTGCGCTTCGACACCGCCGGCAACCCCGAGGGCGTCTCCGGGCCGCGGTGGCACACTGAGCCTCCGTATCCGGAGGGCTACGAAGTGCGGCATCCGGCCGGGTACTGAGGTCAGACGAAGCGTTTGTGAAGGAGGGGTCTGGTTGCCCTCCAGGCGAATTCAGTCGCGCCCCCTGAAGGGGGCGGCTCCGGATGTTGGTGCCCGCCTATGGCGGGCAGGAATCGGATTGCATTGCTGCCGCCTTCGGCGACATTCGCCTGGAGGGCAACCAGACCCCTCTGCAACACGCATCACCGGGACGGCCGAGGTACGAGGCTTTCCCAGCTAGAACAAAGGCAGTGCCTCGACGGCTTTTCTTAAAGCTGGAATGACTTGAGCGTCTGCGGGAGCTCGATTCGTTGGAGGGATGCCGGTACCGCTGCGTGGGAATGTGCGCGAAGCGCGCGAAATGCAATCTGATTCCTGTCCGCCATTGGCGGACAGCATCATCCGGAGCCGCGCCCGCAGGGCGCGCGACTGAATTCCCACGCAGCGGTACCGGCATCCCTCCCCCACCACCCTGCTTCGCCCGCACAACGCCGGGTATGTTGTGATCAACCTTCGAAGAGGAGAGGGACATGCCCACATACCTGATGCTTACCAACCTGACCGCCGAGGGAGTGCGGACGCTGAAGAACAATCCCAGCCGGGTCGCGGAGGTGAACAAGGAGGTCGAACAGATCGGTGCCAAGGTCCTGGCGCAGTACGCGACGCTCGGCCAGTACGACTTCGTCACCGTGGTCGAAGCGCCCGACGAGAAGACGATGGCCAAGGTCTCCGTCGAGCTCGGCTCGCGCGGGACGATGACCAGCCAGACCCTGACCGCGATGTCGGCCGACGACCTGGCCGGCTCGCTCTAAGACACGTCGTTGAAGGTCCTGGTCGTCGGCGCGGGCGGGCGCGAGCACGCGATGGTGCGGGCGCTCGCCCGCTCCGCCCACTCGCCGGAGCTGCTCTGCGCACCCGGCAACGCCGGCATCGCCGCCGACGCCGAGTGCCTGCCCGAGGTCGCCGCCGACGACGTCGCGGCGGTCGTCGCCGCGGCGGTCGAGCGCCGGGTCGACCTGGTCGCGATCGGGCCGGAGGCGGCGCTGGTCGCCGGCGTCGTCGACGCGCTGGCGGAGGCCGGCGTCCCCGCCTTCGGGCCAAGCGCCGCGGCAGCCGAGCTGGAGGGATCGAAGGCCTTCGCCAAGGAGCTGATGAAGGAGGCCGGGGTGCCGACCGCCGCCCACGTCCTCCTGCGCAGCCGCGAGGAAGCGATCGAGCATCTGGCCTCCGCCCCCTACCCGACGGTGCTGAAGGCCGACGGCCTCGCCGCCGGCAAGGGAGTGATCCTCTGCGCCGACGAAGCCGAGGCGCGGGCCGCGGTCGACGTCTTCTTCACCGAGCAGCGCTTCGGCGCGACGACGGTGGTGCTGGAGGAGCTCCTCGAGGGCGAGGAGCTCTCGCTGCTGGCGATCTGCGACGGCGAGAACGTGGTGCCGCTGGCGCCGGCTCAGGACTACAAGCGGATCTTCGACGGCGACGAGGGACCGAACACCGGCGGCATGGGCAGCTACTCGCCGGTGCCCGGCTTCGGGCCCGCCGAGGTGGAGGAGATCGTCGACAGCGTCCACCGCCCGGTCGTCGCCGCGATGGCGCGGCGCGGCGTCCCCTTCCACGGCGTCCTCTACGCCGGCCTGATGATCGGCCCCGACGGTCCCAAGGTGCTCGAGTTCAACACCCGCTTCGGCGACCCCGAGACGCAGGCGGTGCTGCCGCGGATGCGCTCCGACCTCGTCGACCTCTTCCTCGCCGCCCGCGAGCCGGGCGGGCTGGCCGGCATGTCGGCCGAGTTCGGCGACGACTGGGCGGTGACCCTGGTCCTGGCCTCGGCCGGCTACCCGGAGTCCTCCTCGAAGGGCGACGTCATCCGCGGCCTCGCGGAGGCGGCGCAGCTGGCCGAGATCACCCACGCCGGCACCGCCGAGCGCGACGGCGAGATCGTCACCGGCGGGGGCCGCGTCCTCAACGTCACCGCGCTCGGGCCGACGCCGGCCGCGGCGCGCGATCGCGCGTACGATGCAGCCAGCCGGATCTCCTTCGACGGAATGCAGATCCGCACCGACATCGCCGCCCGCGCCGTCGAGCGCGTCCCCAGTTAGACCACTTCACAGAGAGGAAGAGATGAGCGAGATCTCAGAGGAGCCGCAGCCGATCGGTTCCACCGGGTCCACCGGCTCGGCGCCGCCGGCGACGATGCCCGCGGTCGAGGAGGCCTTCGACGAAATCGACGTCGACGAGCCGCTGGTCGGGATCATCATGGGCTCGAAGAACGACAAGCCGAAGATGCAGCCGGCGGGCGCCGCGCTGCACGACGCCGGCATCCGCTACGAGGTGCGGGTGATGAGCGCCCACCGCGACCCCGAGGCGGTGCGCGAGTACTGCACCAACGCGAAGATGCGGGGGCTGAAGGTGATCATCGCCGGGGCCGGGATGTCGGCGGCGCTGCCCGGGGTCGCCGCCGCCCACACCGAGCTGCCGGTGATCGGCGTGCCGATCCTCGGCAAGTCCCTCGGCGGCCTCGACGCCCTGCTCTCGGCGGTGCAGATGCCGCCCGGGATCCCGGTCGCCTGCGTGGCGATCGACGGGGCCAAGAACGCCGGCGTGCTCGCCGCCCGCATCATCAACTGCTGATGATTGCTCGCTACACCCGTCCTGAGATCGGGGCGGTCTGGACGCCGCAGGCGAAGATGGAGACCTGGCTCGAGGTCGAGCTGGCGGCGACCGAGGCCTGGGCCGAGCAGGGCACGGTGCCGCCCGAGGCCGCCGAGCAGGCGCGGGCGAACGCGGCGTTCACGGTCGAGGCCGTCGAGGAGCGCGAGCGGGTGACCGACCACGACGTCGCCGCCTTCGTCGACGTCGTCGCCGGCTCGGTCGGCGAGCACGGGCGCTGGATCCACTACGGGCTCACCTCCTCGGACGTGCTCGACACGGCGCTGGCGCTGCAGCTGCGCCAGGCGGGCGAGATCGTCGTCGCCGGAGCGCGCGCCTACCGCGACGCGCTGGTCGAGCGGGCGCTGGAGCACCGCGACACCCTCTGCGTCGGCCGCACCCACGGCGTCCACGCCGAGCCCACCACCTTCGGCCTGCGCCTGGCCGGCTTCGCCTTCGAGGCCGATCGCAACCTCGGACGTCTCGAAGAGGCATTCGCGCAGCTCGCCTTCGGCAAGCTCTCGGGGGCGGTCGGCACCTACGCCTCGATCCCGCCCGCGGTCGAGGCGCGGGTGATGGAGCGGCTGGGCCTGGGGCGCGAGGACATCGCCACCCAGGTGGTGCCGCGCGACCGCCACGCGGCGCTGCTCGCGGCGATCGCAATCGCCGGCGCCGGCCTCGAGCGCTTCGCGACCGAGATCCGCAACCTGCAGAAAACCGAGCTGCGCGAGGTCGAGGAGCCGTTCGCCGCCGGCCAGAAGGGCTCCTCGGCGATGCCGCACAAGCGCAACCCGATCCGCACCGAGCGGATCACCGGCCTGGCCCGGGTGCTGCGCGGCTACGCGACCGCCGGGAACGAGAACGTCGCCCTCTGGCACGAGCGCGACATCTCCCACTCCGGCGCCGAGCGGGTGATCCTGCCCGACGCGACGATCCTGCTCGACTACATGCAGGACCTGGCGACCAAGGTCGCGGCCGGGATGACGATCCACCCCGAGCGGATGCGCGAGAACCTCGGGCTGACCCACGGCGCCCTCTTCAGCCAGCGCGCCCTGACCGCCCTGGTCGAGTCGGGGATGACCCGCGACGACGCCTACCGGGTGGTCCAGGAGAACGCCCAGCGCGCCTGGGACACCCGCACCGAGTTCCGCGACCTGCTGGCCGAGGCGGCGCCGCAGCTCGACCTCGACGCGGTCTTCGACTACGACGCCTACCTCACCCACCTGCCCGAGATCTTCGAGCGGGTCGAAGCGCTGAAAGCCTGAGCCGGCGTCGATCAGTGGAGGGCTTGGTCGCCCGCCTCAGGGACATGTCGGTGGAGGGGTCTGGTTGCCCTCCAGTCGAATTTAGTCGCGCGCCCTGTCGGGCGCGGCTCCGGGTGTTAGTGCCCGCCTATGGCGGGCAGGAATCGGATTGCATTTCCGCCGCCTGCGGCGACATTCGCCTGGAGGGCAACCAGACCCCTCCACCGACATGTACCACCGGGACGGCTCAGGGTGCGGGAGCTTCCTCGCGAAGAGTCCGAAACTCGGAAGCTGCTAAGCGAAGCTGCTGTAACCCGGGCGGCTGCGGGAGCTCGCTACGTCGGAGGGATGCCGGTACCCCCGCGCGGGAATGTCCGCGAAGCGCGCGAAATGCAATCTGGTGTCTAGCCCGCCATAGGCGGGCTCTACCTCAGGGAGCCGCACCCGAAGGGTGCGCGACAAATTCCCGCGCGGGGGTACCGGCATCCCTCCCTCGCATCCAATGGTCCAGGTGCGGCGCAACACCCGCACCGAGGCGGCGCGCAGCCTCTTCGAGCTGGCGACCGAGGCGGTCTGGGCGGCCGAGCCCGGCGACGTCTCGCTCCTCCACGTCCTCTTCTACACGCGCTCGGGCAGCGGCTTCAACACGCTGGTCGGGACCGGCGGCGGCGCCCAGCAGGACCGCTTCCACGGCGGCTCGCAGCGGCTGGCGCTGCTGATGGCCGAGCAGCTGGGGCCGGAGCGGCTGCGACTGGGGGCGCCGGTGCGGGCGATCGAGCACGGCGACAGCGGGGTGACCCTCCACGCGTGGCGCTTTTGTCACCCAGGGGGTTACAAAAGCGCCACGCGGCCGGTCGGTGGGGCGAAGGACGGGGTGGTCGTCTCAGCACGGCGCGCGATCGTCGCGATCCCGCCCACCCTGGCCGGGCGCATCGCCTACGACCCGCCGCTGCCGGCCCGGCGCGACCAGCTGACCCAGCGGATGCCGCAGGGCACGGTGATCAAGACGATGGCGATCTACGAGCGGCCGTTCTGGCGCGAACAGGGACTCTCCGGCCAGGCGACCAGCGACGCCGGCCCGGCCCGCGTCGTCTTCGACAACTCGCCTCCGGACGGGACTCCCGGCGTGCTGCTCGGCTTTCTCGAGGGGCGCCTCGCCCGGCAGTGGGGTGCGCGCCCAGCGGCCGAGCGCCGTGACGCGGTCCTCGCCGGCCACGCGCGCCTCTTCGGCAGGCAAGCCGCCAAGCCCGAGCGCTTCCTCGAGCGCGTCTGGGCCGAGGAGGAGTGGACCCGCGGCTGCTACGGCTGCCTGATGACGACGGGCGGCTGGACCGAATACGGCCGCGCCCTGCGTGCCACGATCGGGCCCCTGCACTGGGCCGGCGCCGAGACCGCAACCGTCTGGAACGGCTACATGGACGGTGCCGTCCAGTCCGGCGAACGCGCCGCCGCCGAGGTCCTCCCAGACCTTGATCGCGGCTAGTCCTGCCACTGGCATGGCTGGCTGGCGCCAGCTAGGGTTGCGGCTGTGATCCTCTACACCTGCGGGCAGAAGAAGATGGGGCCGGGCTTTGCGCACCCGTGTGCGAAAGCCGGCAAGGCGCTCGACGCGGCGGGGTACGAGTACGAGATCAAGACCGTCGGCGGCTACCGTTTGATGCCCTGGACCTGGGGCAGCCGCGGCGGCGATCGTGCCGAGGTGAAGAGGCTGAGCGGCACCAACGAGGTGCCGATCCTCGTCCTCGACGACGGCGAGGTCATCTCGGGCTCCAGCGCGATCGCCGGCTGGGCCAAGGAGCACCCCTACTCGCCGGCGAAGTCAGTTTGACCGGCGCCTAGAGCTGCGTCGCGATCAGCCCGGCGCCGGAGGCGAAAAGGACGCCGATCAGACCACCGCCGACGCGGATCATCGTCTGCTGCATCGCGTCAAAACGGCTGTTGATCTGATGGATACCCTCTTTTATCTCCTGTCGCAGCTCAAAAGCCGCGGCATCGATCTTCGCGTCGACCTTGGCATCGAGGCGGTCGATTCTGGCGTCGATCTTGGCTTCGAGACGGACGAATCTCTCGTCCACCTGCGCAAACCGTTCGTCCACCTGCGCAAACCCCGCATCGACGCGGTCCTTCAGATCGTCAAGCCTGTCGTCGTTCCAACTCTGCATCAGCGCCTCCATGATGGCGGATGCTAAGACAAAACGTTTCGCGAGTGACGCGGCGAACGTGAAGTTTCCGCACCGGTTTACGCGCTAAACAGCGGCGAGCTCGCGCTCGCCCGCCGGGTGGCGGGCGGTGACGACCACCGGCGTGCCGTCCTTCGGCGAGAGGGTGATGTTGCGGCGGCCGGTCTTCTCCGGCATCGGGCTCGCCTTGCGCAGGTCGCAGCGGGTCAGCACCTCGCGCAGGACGATCCGCATCTCGAACTCGGCGAAGGAGGCGCCGATGCAGCGACGGATGCCGCCGCCGAAGGGGATCCAGCCGTAGGTGTCGGGGCCGTCCTCGAGAAAGCGCTCGGGCTTGAAGGCGAACGGCTCGGGGTAGAGGTCGGCGCGGGTGTGGGTGAGCCAGATCGCCGGCGTCACGTCGGTGCCGGCCGGGAGGGTGAGGCCGTCGGAGACGAGCTCGGTGGCGAGGCGGCGGCCCGCCAGCGGAATCACCGGGCGCAGGCGCAGCGACTCGGAGATCGTCGCCCGCAGGTAGTCCTCCTCGCCCGCCTCAAGCGAGTCGCGCAGGCGCTGCAGCGCCTCGCGGTGGCGCAGCAGCAGGTCGAAGGTCCAGGCCAGCGCCGTCGCGGTCGTCTCGTGGCCGGCCAGCAGCAGCGTCATCAGCTGGTCGCGCAGCTCCTCGTCGCTCATCGCGCCGCCGTCCTCGAACTCGGCCAGCATCAGCATCGAGAGGATGTCGTCGCGCTCCTCGAGGCCGCCGCGGGCGCGGTGGTCGGCGATCTCCGCGTAGAGCAGCTCGTCGACTTCGCGCAGCTGACCTTCGAACCTGGCCCAGGGCCCGCGGCCGCCGAAGCGCCGGGTGGCGAGGCCGATCAGCTGCGCCCCCGGCGAGGCGGTTTCCTGCAGCACCGTCGCCAGCATCCCCCGCAGCCGGTCGAGGCGGGGGCCCTCGGAGACGCCGAAGACGACCCGCAGGATCACCTCCAGGGTGATCGCCTGCATCCGCGCGTGGATCGGGAACTCGCGCTCGAGCGGCCAGGAGTCGATCTCGGCGCCGACGATCTCCTCGACCACCGCCTCGTAGGAGCGCATGCGCTCGCCGTGGAAGGGGGGCAGCATCAGCCGGCGGCGGCTGAGGTGTTCGGCTCCTTCCTGGATCAGCAGCGATTTCGAGCCGAGGATCGGCTCGAGGATGATGTTGCGTCCCGGCGGCAGCCCGTGCGAGCGCTCCATGTAAAGAGCCTTGATCGCGGCCGGGTCGGAGATCAGCACCATCGGCCGCTCGAAGCCGAGGAAACGGACGCTGAACGAGTCGCCGTACCTTTCCCGGCACTCCTGCATGAAGGGCAGCGGCCGGAAGGCCCAGCGCAGCGTCTGCACCAGCGAGTTGCTGCTCGGTTCGGGGGGGAGCGGCACGGCGTAGAGCATGGCAGGGATCGGTGGCACAGTGGTCCGCCTTCCGGGATGGTTAGCATCGACTTAATGCCGGCCCTCGCCGATCTCAAGCTCCACTCCTCGGGGAAGGTGCGCGAGATCTACGAGTGGGAGGACGACCTGCTGATGGTCGCCTCCGACCGGATCTCGATCTACGACGTGGTGATGCCGACGCCCGTCACCGACAAGGGCAAGGTGCTGAACCGGATGTCGGTCTTCTGGTTCGGGCTGACCGGGGACATCGTCCCCAACCACCTCCTCTCCGAGGACGTGCCGGAGGAGGTCGCCGACCGGGCGATGCGGGTGCGGCGGCTGGAGATGTACCCGGTCGAGTGCGTCGTCCGCGGCTACCTCTCGGGCTCGGGCTGGAAGGAATACCGCGAAGGCGGCGCCGTCTGCGGGATCGAGCTGCCCGCCGGGCTGGTCGAGTCCGACAAGCTGCCGGAGCCGATCTTCACGCCGGCGACCAAGGCCGAGATCGGCGACCACGACGAGAACGTCGACTTCGAGCGGGCCGCCGAGATCGTCGGCGACCGGGCGCTGATGGAGGAGCTGCGGAGGATCTCGATCGAGGTCTACGAGCGCGGCGCGGAGCACGCGGCCGCGCGCGGGATCATCCTCGCCGACACCAAGTTCGAGTTCGGCCGCCACGCCGGCGCCGAGATCGTGCTCGGCGACGAGGTGCTGACCCCGGACTCCTCGCGCTTCTGGCCGGCCGACAGCTACCAGCCCGGTCAGACTCCCCCCTCCTTCGACAAGCAGTTCGTGCGCGACTGGGCACGCGGACAAGGCTGGGACAAGACCCCGCCGGCGCCGGAGCTGCCGCCCGACGTGATCGAGCAGACCCGTGGCAAATACGTCGAGGCCTTCGAGCGGATCACGGAGAGCTCCTTCTAGTGGCGCGCGCCCGTGTCCTGATCCGGCCCAAGGAGGGGATCCTCGACCCCCAGGGCAAGGCGGTCGAGCGGGCGCTGCCGGCACTCGGCTTCGAGGGGGTCGAGCACGTGCGGGTCGGCCGCATGGTCGAGCTCGAAGCCGAGGACCCGGAGCGGCTGGCGGAGCTCTGCGAGAAGCTGCTCGCCAACCCCCTGATCGAGGACTACGAGATCCAGACCCTGTGATCTGGGGAGTCCTCCAGTTCCCCGGTTCCTGTGACGAGCGGGACGCGCTGCACGCCTGCACCGTGGCCGGCGGCGAGGCGCGGCTGGTCTGGCACGAGGACCGTGACCTCGACCGCGTCGACGCCGTCGTCGTCCCCGGCGGCTTCTCCTACGGCGACTACCTGCGTGCCGGCGCGATCGCCCGCTTCTCCCCGGCGATGGAGGCGGTCGCCGAGTTCGCCGCCGCGGGCGGCCCGGTGCTGGGGATCTGCAACGGCTTCCAGGTCCTCTGCGAGGCCGGCCTCCTCCCCGGCGCCCTCCTCCTCAACGAGAGCCTCCGCTTCACCTGCCGCCAGGTCGAGCTCCTCCACGCCAGCGGCCAGCGGCTCTCGATTCCGGCCAAGCACGGCGAAGGTCGGTATTACGCGCCGGATCGGGTGCTCGATGAGCTGGAGGCGAAGGGGCAGGTCGCCTACCGCTATGCGGACGGCGACAACTTCAACGGCTCGGCCCGCGACATCGCCGGGGTGACCAACGAGGCGGGCAACGTGCTCGGCCTGATGCCGCACCCCGAGCACGCGGTCGATCCGCTGACCGGCTCAGCCGACGGGCTGCGTGTGTTCGAGGCCGTCGCCGCCGCGGGGGCGCGAGGGTGACGGTCGAGGTGGCGAAGCACCGCGAGCTCGGCCTTACCGACGCCGAGCTCGAGCTGATCGTCGAGAAGCTGGGGCGGGAGCCGAACGACGTCGAGCTGGCGATGTTCAGCCTGCTCTGGTCCGAGCACTGCGCCTACAAGCACTCGCGCAAGCTGCTGCGGCGGCTGCCGACGGAAGGCGAGCGGGTGGTGATGGGGCCGGGCGAGAACGCCGGCGCCGTCGACGTCGGCAACGGCTACGCGGTCGCCTTCAAGGTCGAGTCCCACAACCACCCGAGCGCGGTCGAGCCCTTCCAGGGAGCGGCGACCGGGGTTGGCGGCATCCTCCGCGACGTCTTCGCGCTCGGCGCCCGGCCGATCGCGATCCTCGACTCGCTGCGCTTCGGGGAGCTCGACTCGGTCCGCTCGCGCCACCTGCTCGACGGCGCCGTGCGCGGGATCGGCCACTACGGCAACTCGATCGGGGTGGCGACGGTCGGCGGCGAGATCTACTTCGAGCAGCCCTACGAGCACAACTGCCTGGTCAACGCGATGTGCGTCGGCCTGGCCAAGACCGGGGAGATGGTCCGCGCCGCCGCCGCCGGGGTCGGCAACGCGGTGGTGCTGATGGGCGCCTCGACCGGGCGCGACGGGATCGGCGGCGCCTCGGTGCTGGCCTCGGCCGAGCTCGGCGACGGCGACGAGGCGAAGCGGCCGACGGTTCAGATCGGCGACCCGTTCGAGGAGTCGAAGGTGCTGGAGTGCTGCCTCGAGCTGCTCGGCAAGGGGCTGCTGGTCTCCTTGCAAGATCTCGGCGCCGCCGGGCTCACCTCCTCGGCCGCGGAGATGGCCTCGGCCGGCGGGGTCGGGATCGACGTCGACGTCGCCAGGGTGCCGCTGCGCGAGGCCGACATGGAGCCCTTCGAGATCATGGTCTCCGAGTCGCAGGAGCGGATGCTGGCGGTGGTCGAGCCGGCGCGGGTGCCGGAGGTGCTGGCGGTCTGCGAGAAGTGGCAGACCGGCGGCGCCGAGATCGGGACGATCACCGAGAGCGGCCAGGTGCGGGTCCTGCGCGGCGGCGAGGTCGTCGGCGAGATGCCGGTCGAGGCGCTGGTCGACGGCTGCCCGCTCTACGACCTCAGCCCGGCCGAGCCGGAGGGCTGGATCTACGGCAACCGGGCGACGCTGGCCGGCGACGTCTCCGCCGAGGACGAGCTGCTGGCGCTGCTCGCCTCGCCCAGCATCGCCTCCAAGCGCTGGGCCTTCGAGCAGTACGACTCGGTGGTCGGCTCGCGCACGGTGCGACGGCCGGAGGCGGCCGACGCCGCGGTGCTGGCGCTGCCCGAGTCCGGCAACGCGATCGCCGTCTCGATCGACGGCAACGGCCGCCGCGTCGCCTGCGATCCCTACGCCGGCACCGTCGAGGCGGTGCTCGAGTGCGCCCAGAACCTCGCCTGCGTCGGCGCCGAGCCGCTCGGCCTGACCAACTGCCTCAACTTCGGCAACCCGGAGAAGCCGGCGCCGGCCTGGCAGCTCGATCGCGCCGTCAGCGGCCTCGCCGACGCCTGCACCGCGCTCGGCGTGCCGGTGGTCGGCGGCAACGTCTCCCTCTACAACGAGGGGCCCGAAGGGCCGATCTACCCGACCCCGGTGGTGGGGATGGTCGGCGAGCTGCCCGACCCGGCGCGGGTCGCCGGCAGCGCCTTCGCCCGCGCGGGCGACGCGATCGGGCTGATCGGCCCCTTCTCCCCCACCCTCGCGGGCTCGGAGCTGGCGAAGCAGCGGGGCGCGCTGGGCGCGGGGCTGCCGCAGCCCGACATCGGGGCGGTGGCCACCGCCTGCGCGATCGTCCGCGACGCTGTCCGCGCCGGCGAGCTGGCCTCCGCCCACGACGTCAGCGACGGCGGCCTCGCCTGCGCCCTGGCCGAGTGCGCTATCGGTGCGGGGCGCGGCTGCCAGGTTGACATCCAGCCGCTGCGCGACCGCGGCTGCTCCCCCGAGGAGGCGTTGTTCGGCGAGGGCAGCGGCGGCTTCCTGGTCAGCGGCGAGCGCGCCACGTTGGAGGAGCTCGGCGCGACCCTCCTGGGCGAGGTCGGCGGCACCGCGATCGAGATCGCCGCCGGCGACCGCAGCATCGCCCTCACCCTCGCCGACGCCGAGCGCGCCTGGCGCTCGCTGCCGGCTCAGGCCGAAGCTGCCGGCTGACGCTCTACGCCGAACTCCGCCGCCAAACGGTCCAGCGTGTAGCCGTGAGTCAACTTGACCACAGAGTTCTGGTTCGCAAAGAAGTCCGAGTCCCGCACCGCATCCTCCCTGGAGCGGGTGGCAATCCACCGTACCGGCACCACCCACTCGGACATTGCCGGGTCATCGATGTACTGGGCGGCGCCGGGTGAGATGGTGACGTCCAGGTAGCCCCTCTCCTTGCCGTCATCCTGCACCCGGAAGTCCTTGGCCAGGAGAGCCTCGCCAGTCACTTCGCCGACGCCGACGTAGCCGCCGACGCCGTTCCCCTTGGGGATGTAGGCGAAGACTCGGTGGCTCGGCTTCAACTGCTGCAGGGTCTTCGTGTACCACTCGCCGCCACCGGCGCTGATGAAGCCGAACTTCATCGCCTCATCCCAGGAGCGCTGCTCGTTCTCCCCGAAAGACACGTAGAAGTCGCGGCCGTTCCAGGTGGGTGGGCCCTTGGCCGCGTCGCGGTAGGCCTCGCTCAGAACATCCAGGAGCGCGTCGGGAGCGTCGCGAACGCTGCTGCCTTGCCCAATCGGCTGGCCGGTGTAGTTCTCGACCTCGGCGATCTTGTCCCAGGCGAGGCGAACGAAAACCGACCGCCAAAGAGAGAGGAAGGCCCCACCCTCGTTCCAGATCGAGACCAACCCCGCCTTATCGCCCCGCACCCAGACGGTGAGAACCTCGCGCTCCTCGCCAAAGACGGTGCGCAGGACCGCAAGCTGTTCGGCCTCCAGGGTCCGAGCCCAGGCAAGAAGCCGGCGCAACTCGGCGCGATCTCCCTCCGGCGCGCGATCGACCGCTTCCTCGAAGGCGTCCGATCCGTCGACCTCGCGGCGGGCCTTTGAGGTCCGCCGCTCGAGTGGACCGGTACGAGTCGGGATCTGGTCACCCGGGTACTCCGGATCGACCCGCTGCGGAACCAAGAGCTGCTCGCCGCCCGCTTCGTAAGCCGAGACAGTGATCAGATCGATGATGATCCCACTGCTGATGCTCTCCAGATAGCCGACGAGCTGAACCAGCTCGGACGGCGCCTCGTCGAGAACGAGCACCAGCCGAAACGCACCGGTCGCCAGCGATTCCACCAGGCCGGCAGCAAACTCGGCGTCTTCGATTTCCGCCGACTGGTCTGAGCCGTGAACCAAATCCAGAACCGAGGTCGCCTCCGCTTTGCCGAGGTGCGGGCGCAAGACCGCTTCCAGGTCGGGCACCGCCAGCCCCTTGAGGTAGGCGGCGTAGGTGAGGATCTGTGCGATTACGGCGCGGCGGGCCTCGGAATTGCGGCGCAGCTTGATCTCGACGATCACCAACCGGCCATCCGGCTCCACCGCCACCAGATCGGCATAGCCGGGGCCGACTGCCACCTCGCGGCCGAGCACGACCACGGAAGGGTTGCCCGAAAGCGGCAACAGGCCGGGGGCGCTCTCGACCAGGTCGTGCAGCCTCTCCTCGGAAGGGAACCCGGACGGCGACAGCCGCTGCCACTCGTCCTCCTGTCGGCGCCAGATCGTCCCCACCGACCGACTGTATCGTCGGCCTGAGGATCAGCCGAACCGCGCGGGGTCGGGGAGCACCCTCGCCGGCAGGTCGACCGGCTCCTGTTGCTGTTTAGACAGACGTTCCTGCGGGGAGCTTGAGAACGCACCCGCGAGCCCCCTGGCCGCGGGTGCGGTATGGAGCGGAGACCGTGACATCCCGCCGGGCGACAAAAGCCCTGGCCTGCCTGGTCGCCGCGGCATTGGCGGCGGTGGCGCTCAGCGCCTGCGGTGAGGACTCCGCCGACGCCGGCCCGCGCGAGCTCACCTTCTTCGTCGCGATCCAGCCCGGCGGCACGATCGAGGAAGCCTCGAAACGCTGCTCGGAAGAGTCGAACGGGCGCTACGAGGTGACGCCGGAATTCCTCCCCACCGACGCGACCCAGCAGCGCGAGCAGCTGGTCCGCCGGCTCGGCGCCGAGGACCCCTCGATCGACATCGTCGGCATGGACGTGATCTGGACCGGCGAGTTCGCCAACGCCGGCTGGGTCGAAGAGTGGACCGGGGCGCTGAAGCAGCAGGTCACCGAACAGGTCTTCCCCAACGTGATCGAGACCGCCTCCTTCGAGGGCAAGCTCTACGCGGCGCCGTTCAACACCAACACGCAGCTGCTCTGGTACCGCAAGGACCTGGTCCCGAAGCCGCCCACCACCTGGGACGAGATGATCGACCAGGCCGAAGGCCTCGAGGAAGCCGGCACGATCCAGGTCCAGGCCAACCGCTACGAGGGCTTCATGGTCTGGGCCAACGCCCTGATCGAGAGCGCCGGGACCGAGATCCTCTCCGGCCCCGAAGCGGTCGACCTCGCACAGAAACCGACCGAAAAGGCACTCGAAGTGATGGGGCGCCTGGCCAATTCCTCGGCCGCCCCGCCGAGCCTCTCGACCTCCGACGAGGACAGCACCCGGCTCGCCTTCGAGGCGGGCGAATCCGCCTTCATGACCAACTACACCTTCGCCTACGCGAGCGCCCAGGCGGAAGCGCCGGAGATCGGCAAAAAAATGGGCTTTGCCCGCTTCCCCGAGGTCGAACCGGGCACCCCCAGTAAACCGCCGCTGGGCGGTTTCAACCTCGCGGTCAGCTCGTTCTCCGAGAACGAGGACGTCGCCTTCGACGCCGCCGCCTGCCTGGCCGGCAAACAGAGCCAGCTGACCGCGGTCGAACTCGACGGCCTCCCTCCCTCCCGCTCTGACCTCTATACGGACAAAGTCGTGACCAAGGCGTATCCCGGCTTCGCCCAGCTGGTCAAGGAGTCGATCGAGAGCTCCGGCCCGCGGCCGACCACGCCGGCCTACCAGGACGTCTCGCTGGCGGTGCAGCGATCGCTGCACCCGCCGGACAAGATCGACCCCGAAGACACCGAATCGGTCTACGACGAGCTGAAGGAGAACGTCGAAGACGCGGTCAAGCGGGAAGGGCTGCTCTGATGGAGGCGGGAGCACAGACGGCGCCCGCACCGAAGAGCCAGCGCACCCGCTCGGAGCGCAAGCTCGCCTGGATGCTCTGCGCCCCGGCGGTGCTGGCGATGCTCGCCGTCACCGCCTACCCGATCGGCTACGCGATCGTGCTCTCGGTGCAGCAGGTCGACCTGCGCTTCCCCGAGGAGGGCGGCTTCGTCGGGCTCGACAACTACACCGCCGTGCTCAGCTCCCAGCTCTGGTGGACCGACTTCTTCAACACCGTCTTCATCCTCCTCACCACGGTGGCGATCGAGCTGGTGCTGGGGATGGCGATCGCGCTGGTCATGCACCGGGCGATCTTCGGCCGCGGCGTGATCCGCACCTCGGTCCTGATCCCCTACGGGATCATCACCGTGGTCGCCGCCTTCGCCTGGCAGTTCGCCTTCGCGCCCGACTCCGGCTTCGTCAACAACCTGCCGCTGATCTCCGACGAAATGGACTGGTTCGGCGGCCGCTTCAGCTCCTTCGCGGTGATCATCATGGCCGAGGTCTGGAAGACGACGCCGTTCATGGCGCTGCTGCTGCTCGCCGGCCTGGTGACGATCGACGGCCAGCTCTACGAGGCGGCCAAGGTCGACGGCGCCAGCGCCTGGCAGCGCTTCACCCGCATCACCCTGCCGCTGATGAAGCCGGCGATCCTGGTCGCGCTGCTGTTCCGCTCGCTCGACGCCTTCCGCGTCTTCGACACGATCTTCATCATGACCCGCGGTGCGCAGGACACCGAGTCGGTCTCGATCCTCGGCTTCAACCAGCTGATCTCGCGCCTCAACCTCGGCCTCGGCTCGGCCGTCTCGGTGCTGATCTTCATCTGCGTCTTCCTGATCGCGTTCCTCTTCGTCAAGGGGTTCGGGGCCAGGCTCGAGGAAGGGCGACCGGGAGGCTGAGATGGAGCGAGGAAGCCGCGACTACGCCCTCTGGAGCATCGGCATCCTGCTGGTGCTCGCCTTCGCCCTGATCCCCGTCCTCTGGCTGATCTCGGTCTCGCTGAAGCCGCCGGAAGCGATCACCGACGGCCGCTTCATCCCCTCCGACGTCTCCTTCGACAACTACAAGAGCCTGTTCGAAGGCGGAATCGACGACAGCCCCTTCATCAAGCCGCTGATCAACTCGATCGGGATCGCCCTGATCACCACCGTGATCGCGATCACCCTCGCCGCCTTCACCGCCTACGCGATCGCCCGGCTCGAATTCCCCGGCAAGCGGGTGATCCTCGCCGGGGCGCTGGCGATCGCGATGTTCCCGCCGATCTCCACGGTTGGGCCGCTGTTCGACATGTGGCGAGCGCTCGGCCTCTACGACACCTGGCCGGGCCTGATCATCCCCTACCTGACCTTCTCGCTGCCGCTGGCGATCTACGTCCTCGTCGCCTTCTTCCGCGAGATCCCCTGGGAGCTCGAGCAGGCGGCGCAGGTCGACGGGGCGACGCCGTTCCAGGCGTTCTCCAAGGTGATCGTGCCGCTCGCCGCGCCCGGCGTGTTCACGGCGGCGATCCTCGTCTTCATCTTCGCCTGGAACGACTTCCTCTTCGCGATCTCGCTCACCTCTTCCGACGCCTCGCGCACCGTGCCCGCCGCGCTCGCCTTCTTCACCGGCGAGTCCTCGTTCACCCAGCCGACCGGGAGCATCGCCGCCGCCGCGGTGGTGGTGACGGTGCCGATCATCGTCTTCGTCCTCATCTTCCAGCGCCGAATCGTCGCCGGCCTCACCTCCGGCGCCGTCAAGGGATAAGGAGCAACGCCATGGCAGAGATAGTTCTCGACGGAATCACCAAGGTCTTCCCGGACGGCTTCGAAGCCGTCAAGGACATGGACCTGGAGATCGCCGACGGCGAGTTCATGATCCTGGTCGGGCCCTCGGGCTGCGGCAAGTCGACGGCGCTGCGGATGATCGCCGGGCTCGAGGACATCTCGGGCGGCGAGCTGAAGATCGGCGGCGAGCAGGTCAACGACCGGGCGCCGAAGGACCGCGACATCGCGATGGTCTTCCAGAACTACGCGCTGTACCCCCACATGACCGTGCGCGAGAACATGGGCTTCGCGCTGAAGCTGGCCGGCACGGACAAGGAGGAGATCGACCGCAAGGTCACCGACGCGGCGAAGACGCTCGACCTCACCCAGCACCTCGACCGCCGCCCCGCCAACCTCTCCGGCGGCCAGCGCCAGCGGGTGGCGATGGGGCGGGCGATCGTGCGCGACCCGAAGGCCTTCCTGATGGACGAGCCGCTCTCCAACCTCGACGCGAAGCTGCGCGTGCAGATGCGGACCGAGGTGGCGCGGCTGCAGTCGAAACTGGAGACGACCACGGTCTACGTCACCCACGACCAGACCGAGGCGATGACGCTCGGTGACCGAGTCGCGGTGATGCGGGCCGGCGTCCTGCAGCAGGTCGGCACCCCGGCCGAGCTCTACGGCCACCCGAAGAACCTCTTCGTCGCCGGCTTCATCGGCTCGCCGGCAATGAACTTCATGCCGGCGGAGGTCAGCGCCGGCAAGGTCAAGCTGCCGATCGGCGAGGCCGAGCTGAGCGAGGACGTGGGGCGCGGCCACGACGGGCCGGTGGTCGCCGGGCTGCGGCCGGAGAGCTTCGAAGACGCGGAGCTGATCGGCGATCTGGCGCAGGAGCGCGGCGTCGTCTTCGAGGCCGAGATCGACCTGGTCGAGTCGCTCGGCTCCGACCTCTTCGCCTACTTCCACGTCGAGTCGGAGGGCGTCCAGTCCGACCAGCTCGCCGACGTGATCGCCGACCGCCTCGAGGAGACCGGCGCCCCCGAACCGCGCGAGGGCCAGGAGCAGCTGGTCGCCCGGCTCGAACCGGCGAGCCGGATAAAACGCCGCGAGGCAGCCAAGCTCTGGGCCGACACCGCCAAGCTCCACCTGTTCGACCCCGACAGCGGCGAGAACCTAACGAGCGGCGGCGACCAGGCGTGAGGTGAGCTCGGCGGCGGTTGCGTCGTCGAGGCCCTGGGGGCCGGTGAGGTCCTGCCAGGTGGAGAAGGCGAGCGCATGGCCGACAGCGGCGCGGGTGCGGTCGCGGGCCCTGCCGCGCAGGCCCCGTCCCTGCATCAGGGCGTCCGTCGCCTCGGCGAGCAGGGCGCGGAAGCCGCCCATCAACTCCCCCACCACCGGCACCGCCGCTTCGTCGCGCAGCAGCTTGTCGAGCATGCCGCCGGTCCGGCGGTAGTAGGCGTAGAGCTCGGCGAGGGCGGTCTCGAGGCGCTCGTCCGGATCCCGGATCGCACTCCAGGCGGCGACGTCGGGGGGCGGGTTGGCCTCGGCCCAGTGCGACGAGCAGGCGCCGAACAGGGCCCGCTCGTCGGGGAAGTGGCGGTAGACGGTCGAGCGCCGCACCCCGGCGTGCTCCGCCACTGCGCTGACCGAGGTGCGGGCCGGGCCGAGCGTGCCATGCAGCTCGACGGCGCTCTCGGTGATCCGCAAACGCGTCTCGGCCTCCTGCTCGGCGCGGGCCTTCATCCGGTAGGGGCGCTTCCCGTTCTCGCTCTTTTGATTAGCCATAGGTGTTCGATGAATCTTGACAGACGCGCAGGATGTCCGCTAGCCTTTTCACACAACAATGGTGTTCAACGAAAAGGAGCGAGCGAGATGGCAACGGTGGTAGGTCCCAACGACGGCGAGGCCGGCTTCCTCGGCAGCATCGGGGTGCGGTTCATGATCGACGGCGAGGACGCGGGCGGCGACTTCTCCCTGGTCGAACACCCGCTGCCGCCGCGGGCACTGGCGGCGCCGCTGCACCGCCACAACCGCGAGGACGAGTACAGCTACGTGCTGGAGGGGCGGATGGGCGCGCTGCTCGGCGACGAGGTGCTGGAGGCCGGCCCCGGCGACCTGGTCTTCAAGCCGCGCGAACAGTGGCACACGTTCTGGAACGCCGGCGAGGAACCCTGCCGGATCCTCGAGATCATCGCCCCGGCCGGCTTCGAGCACTTCTTCGAGGAGCTGGTGGCGCTGGGCGGCGCCCTTGAGGCCGACCCCGAGGAGCTGGCGGCGCTCAACGAGCGCTATGGCCTGGAGATGCAGCCGGACAGCGTTCCCGGCCTGCTGGAGCGCTTCGGGCTGCGGATCGGCGACGCGGCCGAGGCGGTGCCCCACGCCGCATAGAGCCGCAAATAGCGGATGAGAGAGACCGGCGGGGCAGCCGTGCGGCGCTGCTACCCTCCCGGAGTAGGCAGTCTGCCTGCGCGTCACGTCCTTTTCCAACGCGAGGAAGCACGCGCTTTGACTCCGCCCCAGGGGCAGCAGATAGATCGCGATTCGCCGCGCGAGGAATGCGGCGTGTTTGGCGTATACGCACCCGGCCACGACGTCGCCCGCCTCGCCTACTTCGCCCTCTACGCGTTGCAGCACCGCGGGCAGGAGTCGGCCGGGATCGCAACCTGCGAGGGCGGCCACATCACCACCCTGCGCGATAGCGGTCTCGTCTCCCAGGTCTTCGACGAGGAGAAGCTGCGGGCGCTGGAGGGCGACATGGCGATCGGCCACGTGCGCTACTCGACCACCGGCGGCGGCTCCTGGGAGAACGCGCAGCCGGTCTGGCGCGACGACGGCCGCGAGGTGGCGCTGGCCCACAACGGAAACCTGACCAACGCGGTCGAGCTCTGGGGCGAGCTGAAGGAGCGCGGCATCGACTTCCGCGGCACCTCCGACTCGGAGATCATCGCCGCCCTGCTCTCCTCCCACGAGGGCAAGCTGATCGAGGACGCGGTCTCCGACGTGATGCCGCGGCTGCAGGGCGCCTACTCGACCGTGGTGATGACGAAGCGGGCGATCGTCGCCTTCCGCGACCCGCACGGGATCCGGCCGCTCTCGCTGGGCCGGCTCGAGGACCGCTTCGTCGTCGCCTCGGAGAGCTGCGCCTTCGACATCATCGGCGCCGAGCTGATGCGCGAGGTCCACCCCGGCGAGATGGTCTCGCTGACCGAGCGCGGGCTGGAGACGCGCCAGGTGGTCAAGGCCGAGCGGCGGGCGACCTGCGTCTTCGAGCACATCTACTTCTCCCGCCCCGACAGCCGCCTCGAGGGCAAGGTGCTGCAGCAGTCGCGGGGGCGGATGGGCGCGATCCTCTGGCGCGAGGCGCCGGTCGACGCCGACCTGGTGATCGCGGTGCCCGACTCCGGCAACCCGGCGGCGGCGGGGTTCGCGCGTGCCTCCGGGCTGCCCCGCGACGACGGCCTGATCAAGAACCGCTACGTGGCGCGGACCTTCATCCAGCCCGGCCAGGAGCTGCGCAAGCACGGCCTGCGGCTGAAGTTCAACCCGCTGCCGGAGATCGTCGCCGGGCAGCGGATCGTCGTCGTCGACGACTCGATCGTGCGCGGCAACACGACCCGGCAGATCGTCGGCATGCTGCGCGACGCCGGCGCCAAGGAGGTGCACCTGCGGATCTCGGCGCCGCCGATCCGCAACCCCTGCCACTACGGCGTCGACATGTCGACCCGCGAGGAGATGATCGCCCACAACCGCACCGTGCAGGAGATCGCCGAGGAGCTCGACGCCGACTCGCTCGCCTACCTCTCGCTCGCGGGCGTCTACGAGGCGATCGGCGGCGACCCGGACGAGCACTGCGACGCTTGCTTCAGCGGACGCTACCCGCTCGGGGATCCCGACGAGGCGAACGGGAAGTTCGCGCTGGAGCAGATCGACACGGTGGTGGCGGGCCGGTAGGGTCGCGTCATCGCTTCGCGTTGGAAGAGAACGGGGATCGGGGCCTGCGCCCTGCTCGCGAGCCTGGCGCTGGTTGCGCCGGCGGCCGCCAAGGGCCCGGCGGGTATAGCTCTGCAGGCGTCGCTCGACGCGATCGTGGCCTCGCCGGCCGGGCCACCCGGGGTCTCGGTCCTGATCGACCGCGGCCCCGGCAGCGAGTTCTACCGCGCCGGCGTCGCCGACCTGAGCTCCAAACGGGCGCCGAAAGCGAGCGAACACGTCCGCATCGCCAGCGTCGCCAAGGCCTTCAACTCCTTCCTCGCGATGAAGCTGGCCGCCGTCGGCGCCCTCTCGCTGAACGAAACGCTGAAGGAATCGGTGCCGGGCCTGTTGCCGGCGGCGGAAGGGGTGAAACTGCGCGAGCTGCTCCAACACACCAGCGGCCTCGCCGAGTACATCCAGGCGCCCGCCTTCGGCAAACAGCTCAACGCCAACCCGGCCGCCTACCTCTCCCCCACGCAGCTGACCGGGTTCGTGCGTGACGAGCCGCTCGAGTTCGCCCCCGGCTCCCGCTACCACTACTCCGACACCGACAACATCGCCGCCGGGCTGATGGAGGAGGAAGCGAGCGGCCTTCCCTATGAACAGCTGCTGCAGCGGCGCGTTTTCGGGCCGCTGAAGATGCCGGGCAGCAGCCTGCCGCGCACGGTCGCGATGCCGCACCCGTTCATGCACGGCTATGACATCGAGCCGGGCAAAAAGCCCGACGACGTGAGCGAACTGATCAACCCGGCCGGCGCCTGGGCCTCGGGCGGGATCGTCTCGACGCCGCGCGACCTCGCCCGCTTCGCCCGCCGTTACGTGCCGACCGTCCTGGCTGCGACGAAGGACCTCGAAGGCGGCCCCTTCCGGCCCGGCTCCTCCTCACCGCCCGGCCCGGGCAAGAACTTCGCCGGACTCGGCATCTTCCGTTACAGGACCGGCTGCGGCACCGTCTACGGCCACACCGGCTCGTTCCCCGGCTACCGCATCCTGCTCGCCGCCAGCGCCGACGGGGAACGCTCGGTCGTCTTCGTCGCCAGCTCCCAGATCGTCCGGGGCCAGGTCGCCAAGGCGATCACCAAGGCCCAGGGCCGGGCGATCTGCCGCGCCCTCGGATGAGAGGCGTGAACCTGCTTATTGCCGCATACCGGCACTAAGCAGGTTCGCACCAGCTCCTTCAGGGGGTCAAAGCGGCGACTAGCCGTGCCGCCGGGCGGATGTCGGCGATGCGGGCGACGGTCTGGCCGGCGTAGAGCGGGCCGGCGTCGACCAGGGTGCCCGGGCCGTCGTCGGTCGGCCCGATCGGGGTGAGCAGGCGACTGTCGGCGCGCTGGGCGAGGGCGAGGCGGCGCTGGACGGAGGCGGGCATGACGCGGGCACCGGGGGAAATCAACCGGTTGATGGCGCGGTTCAAGGCGGGGCCGCGCGGGTCGCCGCCAAGCCAGTGCGCGGTCGCGGCGTTCGGCACCACCCGGTGCGGAGCGGGCCAGCCGGCGCCGAACAGCTCGGTGAGGACGGTCTCCTCGGCGTCCAGCAGCCGCTGCACGTACTCGGGGTGGGCGCGGCTCTCCTCCGAGAGCAGGAAGCGGGTGCCGGCGACGGCGGCGCAGGCGCCGCCGTCAAGAGCCTCCCGCACGTCGCCTTTCCCGGCGATGCCACCGGCGAGCAGCAGTGGGAAGTCGGCCGGGAGCGTCGCCTTTACCCGCTCGAGCAGATCCAGGGCGGGTGTGCTGCCGCGTACATGGCCACCGGCCTCGACGCCCTGGACGATCACGGCATCGGCGCCCGCTGCGTGAGCGGCGCGGGCCTCGGCAACCGAGCCGCACTGGTGGATCCAGACGCCCGGCGTCCGGCGCTTCGGCTTGCCCCAGAAGGTGACGACGACGTCGGCCTGCGCTGCCGCCTCAAACCAGTGCCGGCGGGCAAACGGCAGCAGCAGGTTGACCGCGACGGGACGGCCGGTCAGCTGCCGCGCCGCCCGCAGCTCCCGTTCGATCGCCTCCGCGCCGTTGACCGCGATCGTCCCCAGCCCACCGGCCTCGGAGACCGCCGCGGCGAGCTCGTGACGGCTGAGGCCGCCGCCCATTCCCGCCTGGACAACCGGCGTCTCGATCCCGAGTCGCTCGAGCAGGTCCGTCATCTGAAGGCGAGGCTACTCGCGCTGCGCCAAGATGCGGGCGTGGCCAGCTTCCGCATCGTCGTACTCGCCTCCGGCAGCGGCACCAACCTGCAGGCGATCCTCGACACGCTGCACGGGCGCGACGGGGTCGAGGTCGTCGGGGTCGGGTCCGACAAGCCGGGGGCACGGGCGCTGGAGCGCGCCGCCGCGGCCGGGGTCGAGACGGCGGTCTTCCCCGCCGACGCCTACACCGACCGGCTCGGGCGCGACGCGGCGATGGCCGACTGGGTCGAAGCGCACCACGCCGACCTCGTCGCCCTCGCCGGCTACATGCAGCTGCTGAGCGAACCCTTCGTCGCCCGCTTCCGGGGGCGCATCGTCAACATCCACCCGGCCCTGCTGCCGGACTTCCCCGGCCTCGACGCGATCGGCCAGGCGCTGGCGGCGCGGGTGCAGGAGACCGGCGTCACCGTCCACTTCGTCGACGAGGGGATCGACACCGGGCCGACGATCCTGCAGCGCCGCGTGCCGGTGCCGGTCGGGCGCGAGCGCCAGGTGCTGGAGGAGGCGATCCACGCGGTCGAGCACCAGCTCTACCCGGAGGCGATCCGCATGATCGCGGAGGGCAGAGTTAGGATCGACCCCAGCGACCCGCGGGTCGTCTCGATCGATGAGTGAGCCAGCCGCAGACACCCGGGAGGAGGCCGTCAACGACGGCGCGATCCGGGTGCGCCGGGCGCTGATCTCGGTCTCCGACAAGACCGGGGTCGCCGACTTCGCCAAGGGCCTGGCCTCGCTCGGGGTCGAGATCCTCTCCACCGGCGGCACCGCGACGGCACTGCGCGAGGCGGGGCTGGAGGTGACCGACGTCTCCGAGCTCACCGGCCAGGAGGAGATCCTCGGCGGTCGCGTGAAGACGCTGCACCCGCGGCTGCACGCGGCGCTGCTTGCGCGGCGTGCGGACCCCGAGCACATGGCGACGCTGGAGCGCGAGGGGATCGAGCCGATCGACGTCGTCTGCGTCAACCTCTACCCCTTCGAGCAGACCGTCGCCGGACACGAGGTCGCGCCCGAGGTGGCGATCGAGAACATCGACATCGGCGGGCCGACGATGATCCGCGCCGCGGCCAAGAACCACGAGGGCGTCGCCGTGGTGGTCAAGCCGGAGTCCTACGACGCCGTCTGCGCCGAGCTGGAAGAGAGCGGCGGCGAGATCTCGGCCACGACCCGGCACTGGCTCGCCAACGAGGCCTTCGCCCAGACCGCCCGCTACGACGCCGCGATCAGCCGCTGGTTCTCGGCCGAGTACGAGGACTTCCCCGAACACCTGGCGGTCGCCTACGAGAAGGTGCTCGACCTCTCCTACGGCGAGAACCCGCATCAGCGCGGGGCGCTCTACTCCGAGGCTGGAGCCCGCAGCCACGTCCTCTCGCGGGTCGCGAAGCTGCACGGCAAGGCGCTCTCCTTCAACAACGTGCTCGACCTCGACTCGGCCCGCGGCCTGGTCGACGACTTCGCCGAGCCGGCCTGCGTGATCGTCAAGCACAACAACCCCTGCGGAGTGGCGATCGGCGCCGACGCGCTCGAGGCCTACCTGAAGGCGCTGACCTGCGACCCGCTCTCCGCCTACGGCGGCGTGATCGCCCTCAACCGTCCCGTCAGCCGCGAGCTTGCCGAGAAGCTGCACGAGAACTTCGTAGAGGTGCTGAACGCGCCCGGCTTCGAGGAGGGGGCGCTGGAGGTGCTGCAGCAGAAGGAGTCGATCCGGATCCTCTGCGAGGAGGAGCGGCGCCAGCCCGACCCCGGCGAGCGCGACGTCAAACGGGTGCTCGGCGGTCTCCTGATCCAGGACCGCGACGGCGACCCCGAGCCGCGGGAGATCATGGAGACGGTGACGAAGACGCAGCCGAGCGAGCAGCAGTGGAACGACCTGCTCTTCGCCTGGACCGTCGTCCGCCGCGTCCGCTCCAACGCGATCGTGCTCGCCAAGGACGGCGCCACGCTCGGCATCGGCGCCGGCCAGATGAGCCGCGTCGACTCGGTCCGCCTCGCGGTCGAGAAGTGCCGCGACGCCCGGGGAGGGGAGGCCGACTCCCTCCTCGCCGGCTCGGCCCTCGCCTCCGACGCCTTCTTCCCCTTCGCCGACGGCCCCGAGCTGGCGATCCAGGCCGGAGCCAACGCCGTGATCCAGCCCGGCGGCTCCAAACGCGACGCCGAGGTGATCGAGGCCTGCGACGCCGCCGGCGTCGCGATGGTGTTCACGAAGCACCGGCACTTCCGGCACTAGCCGGGCGCGTCACAGCCCGGTCTTTCGGCAGTCACACAACATTCGATTGTGTGACACACACGTGCGTACCTCGCGAATAGCTTCGCCCCGTCGCGGCCGCGGCAACGCCCCGGCCGCCGACGCGGGCCCCACCATCACGAAGTGGGAGCTGGCGGGTTCGACTCCCGCCCGGGGCGCTAGGATGTGATCACGTGATGGTGGGGTCGTCTGTCCGACGGCAGCTCCAGATTTCACGAACGGCCCGCCTCGGCGGGCCGTTTGCTTGAGCCAGGGATCTAGTCCGCCTCGACGTCGGAGGGGACGGGAAGCAGGTGCTCGTCGCCCAGCGCCGGTGCTCGAAACCTCGCGAGCGTCGTCGTCTGCGACCAAGTGCCCCCGGCGGGATTCGAACCCGCGCCGCGCGGCTTAAAAGGCCGCCGCTCTAACCAACTGAGCTACAGGGGCGCGGGGAGCATGGTAGACACGTCTCTCCCTCAGCTGGATGTTGAATAGTCAAGAGAGATCAGGGAGACCCTGGTACGGGGTCGATGCCTCGGCGTGGGTACGGCGAGGGATGCGGCCGGCGCGGCGGGCGGCGTAGCCAGCCTCGACGGCGCCGCGCAGGGCCGCAGCCATCGCCGTCGGGTCCTCGGCACCGAAGATCGAGCTCGCCGCCATCACCGCGTCGCAGCCCAGCTCGATCGCCAGGGCGGCGTCGGAGGCGGTGCCGATGCCGGCGTCGAGGACGACCGGGACGGAGGCCCGCTCGGCGACGATCGCGAGGTTGTAGGGGTTGCGGATGCCGGCGCCGGAGCCGATCGGCGAGCCCAGCGGCATCACCGCGGCGCAGCCGGCCTCCTCCAGGCGGCGGGCGAGGATCGGGTCGTCGTTGGTGTAGGGAAGGACGGTGAAGCCCTCGGCGACGAGCTGTTCGGCGGCGTCGAGCAGCTCGACCGCGTCGGGGTAGAGGGTGTGGTCGTCGCCGATCACCTCGAGCTTGATCCAGTCGGTCTGGAAGGCCTCGCGGGCGAGCCGGGCGGTGCGGACCGCATCGCGGGCGGTGAAGCAGCCGGCCGTGTTGGGCAGGGCGAAGAGGCCGAGGCGATCGATCACGTCGAGCACCGAGCCCTCGGCGGCGGGGTCGATTCGGCGCAGGGCGACGGTGACGATCTCGGCGCCCGAGGCGGTCAGGGCCGCCTCCATCTGCTCCAGCGAGCGGAAGCCGCCGGTGCCGGCGATCAGCCGCGAGGACCACTCGCGACCGCCCAGCTCCCAGGTCTCGGCGCCGCCCTGGATCGCCGCCAGCACCTCGACTCTCTGCCCCTCGCGCAGCACGGTCCCCTTCCACTCCCCGCGCCGCACCACCTCGCCGTCGAGGGCGACGGCGACTCCGCGCGCCTCATCGTCGGCGCCGGACTCGCGCACT
This sequence comes from uncultured Solirubrobacterales bacterium, assembly GCA_963775475.1. GTDB lineage: Bacteria > Actinomycetota > Thermoleophilia > Solirubrobacterales > 70-9 > VAYN01. Next base: position 528,222 of record CAVZIP010000001.1, read on the forward strand.
GCGTCCGCCAGCGTCGCCCCACCCACCAGCTCACGCCGCTCTCCGTTCAGCTCGATCCTCATCGGGCCACCTCGGCAGATGCCCGCGTTCGTCCTTTGTACGGCGTATGGCGAACAAAGGACGAACGCGGGGTACCGGACAGCAGCTCGGCGACCGTCTCGGCGGTCAGGGGCGCCAGCAGGATGCCGTTGCGGTAGTGGCCCGTCGCCAGCACCAGACCGTCGATCGCGCCCGGGCTGACCAACGGCAGATTGTCGGGCGTTGCCGGGCGCAGGCCGGCCACCGCGTCGACCAGCTCCATCTCGGCGATGTCCGGCAGCAGCCGGTAGGCCTCGCGCAGCAACTCGTGGACGCCGCCGGCGGTGACCGTGGTGTCGAAGCCCTGCTCTTCGGAGGTGGCGCCGACGATCAGGCGGCCGTCGGGGCGCGGCACCAAGTAGACGCGCTCGGAGGCGAGGATGCGCCCGCAGGGGGCGACGCCGTTGCGGCTGCGCAGCTCGACGACCTGGCCCTTGACCGGGCGCACGGGGGGGCGGGCGTGGTCGGGCAGCCACTCGGCGCGGCCCGACCAGGCGCCGGCGGCGAGGACCACGGCCTCGGCGCCCAGCTCCTCGCCGGCGGCGGTCCGCACCCCGGCCAGGCGCTCGCCCTCGAAGATGCCGGCGACCACCTCGGCCCCGGTCCGCACCTCGGCCCCGGCTGCCGCGAGCGCAGCCAGCAGCGCCCCGGTCAGCGCCCGCGGGTCGACCGTGGCCTCGCCGGGGGCGTGGACACCGCCGTTGAAGGAGGGGGTCAGGCCCGGCTCGAGGTCGCGGCAGCGACGCGGCGGCAGCCACTCGGCCTCGAGCTCGAGCGAGCGCTGGAGGTCGTGGACGCGGCGCAGCTGCGCCGCCTCGTCGCGGTCGAGGGCGATGTGGAGCGCGCCCTGTCGAGCGTAGCCGGTCCCCTCCCCCGTCGCCGCCTCCAGCTCGGCGACGAAGTCCGGGTAGAGGCGGGCCGAGGCCAGCGTCATCTCCAGCAGCTGCGGCTCGCCGAAGGAGAGCTCGCCGACCGGGGCCAGCATCCCGGCGGCGACGCGGGTGGCGCCGGCCGGTGGCTTGGCCGCGTCGAGCACCGCCACCTCCGCCCCGCGCTGGGCGGCACGCCAGGCGCAGGCGAGGCCGATCACCCCACCGCCAACAAAGATCGCGTCGAAACTGCGCTTCTCGGTCAAACCATTGCCTCCGCCGGCATTACCCGGATCAGGTCCAGACGGTCGGTGACCTCGTTGCCACCCTCTCAGCCCTCGCGGGCTCCCGTGCACAACGATGCTACCCCTCCCGGGAAGGCTTCAAGCGGAGGGTCGGGTTCATAATCGGGGACATGAGCCTCGCACCCCCCGAGTCGGTCGGCCCGCTGCGCGGCGAGCGCCTGCGTACCGCGCGCCTCTACTTCGTCTGCGACGCTCGGCCCGGCGGCAAGGACCCGGAAGCGCTGCTGCGGGCGGCGCTGAGCGGCGGCGTCGACATCGTCCAGCTGCGCGAGAAGGAGCTGGACCGGACCGAGATCGAACGCTCGGCGGCGACCTTCCGCCGCGTCTGCGACACCTACAGCGCCCTCTTCATCGTCAACGACGACCCCGACCTGGCCCGCGCCTGCGACGCCGACGGCGTCCACGTCGGTCAGGACGACGCCTCCGCCGCGGAGGCACGGGGGCTGCTCGGCCCCGACGCGATCGTCGGCCTCTCGACCCACTCGCCAGCGCAGATCGCCGCCGCCGACGAGCGCCCGATCGACTACATCAGCGTGGGGCCGATCTGGGAGACGCCGACGAAAGCGGGGCGGCCCGCGGTCGGCCTCGACCTCGTCTCCCACGCCGCCGAGCACGCGACTCGCCCCTTCTTCGGGATCGGCGGCGTCGACCCGGACAATGCCGAGCAGGTGGTGGAGGCGGGGGCGACGCGGCTCTGCGTGGTGCGGGCGATTCGCGACGCGGCCGAACCGACCGCCGTGGCCGCGGAGCTGCGGCGCGCCCTGGGGGCGGCCCCCGGTGGCTGAGCAGCCGCGCAAGCGCAAGCAGCGCGGGGCCGAGCGGATGGCGCGCGGTTACGCCAAGGCGGAGGAGCGCAACCAGGCGGCGCGCGAAGCGCTGGAGCCGCTGGCCGAGGGCGAGCGGCCGCTGGTGGTGACGATCGGCGCCGTGGTCGCCGGCCTGATCGCGCTCTCGATCGTCGCCGGCTACCTGGCCGGGGTCGAGGTCGACGGCGAGACGCCGCGAACGGCCCAGGTCGTGGCGCCGGCGCTGATCATGGGCGTGATGGCCTGGGGCATGTGGCGCGCCCGCTACTGGGCCGTGCTCGGCTTCCAGCTGATCCTCGTCTTCCTCATCTTCAGCGCCCTCTTCGGACTTGCGGTGCAAGCCTCGACCGTGACCCAGTTCGCGGCGACGCTGGGGCTGCTCGTGGTCTCCGGCGCCTTCTTCTTCTTCATGGTCAAGGCGATGGCGCGGATCCAGATGCCGCAGCGCGTTCCCCGCGAGTAGGCGTTCTATAGGCTCACAGCCTTGGCCGAATCCTTCGACACGATCGTCATCGGCGGCGGCCCCGGCGGCTACGTCGCCGCCATCCGCTCGGCCCAGCTCGGCCGCAAAACCGCCGTGGTCGAGCGCGACAAGGCCGGCGGACGCTGCCTCAACTACGCCTGCATCCCGGCCAAGACGATCCTGCGCACGGCCGAGATCTACACCGAGGCGCGCGAGGGAGCCGAGCTCGGCGTCGTCGCCAAGGACGTCTCGCTCGACTGGGACGCCGTCGGCAAGCGCCGCGCCGCCGTCTCCGAATCGCTTTCGAGCGGGGTGAAGATGCTCTGGGACAAAAACAAGGTGACGGTGATCGAGGGTGAGGGCTCGCTCACCGCGGAGGGCAACGTCGAGGTCGGTGGGGAGACCTACGAGGCCGGGGCCGTCGTCCTCGCCACCGGCTCGGTGGCGCTGCCGATCCCCGGGGTCGAGTTCGGCGGCCGCGTCGTCGACACCTGGGGCGCCTGGTCGCTGCCGGAGGTGCCGAAGCGGATCGCCGTCGTCGGCGCCGGCGCCTCGGGCTGCGAGATCGCCTCCGCCTACGGTCGCTTCGGCACCGAGGTGCTGCTGATCGAGATGCTGCCGCAGATCCTCCCGGTCGAGGACAAGGACGTGGTCCGGGTCGTCGAGCGCGCCTTCAAGAAGCAGAACATCACTGTCGCCACCGGCAGCCCGGTCGAGAACGTCGAGGCGGGCGAGGGCTCGGTCAAGCTCACCTACGGCGATACGTCCACCGAGGTCGACTACCTCTGCGTCGCCGGCGGCCGCGCCGCCGACACCGGGCCGCTCGGGCTGGCCGGGGCGGGGGTCGAGCTGGAGGAGAACGGCAAGATCAGGGTCGACGAGTACCAGCGCACGACCAACCAGGAGGTCTACGCGATCGGCGACTTGGTCGGCGCCAAGGCGCTCGCGCACAAGGCGGGCGAGGAGGCGATCGTCGCGGTCGAGCACGCCGCCGGCGCCGAGACCCATCCGGTCGACCAGAACCTCGTCGCCGGCGCCACCTTCAGCCACCCGCAGGTCGCCAGCGTCGGCCTCACCGAGGCGGCGGCGAAGGAGGCCGGCAACGACGTCAAGGTCGGCAAGTTCAAGCTCGGCGGCGTCGGCGGAGCGACCGTCTACGACGACAAGGAAGGCCTGGTCAAGGTCGTCGCCGACTCCCAGTACGGGGAGATCCTCGGCGTCCACATCGTCGGCAACCGCGCCTGCGACATGATCGCCGAGCTGGTGGCGACGATGGCGCTGGAGGGCGGCTACCAGGAGCTGGCGCGGATCGTCCATCCTCACCCGACGATCTCCGAGGCGATCTTCGAAGCCGCCCGCGCGGTCGACGGCTGGGCCACTCACGCCTAGATGATCTAGGCCGCTCCCGCCTCTTTCTGCCGCGCCCGAGCGGGCCACGGCGCTTCGCCGATCGCTCCCTCGCCCCCCATGCGCGCCCAGAGCTCATCGCACAGGTGCGGCGCGATCGGGGCCAGCAGCGCGATCAGCAGCGAGAGGGCGGAGCGGACGGCCGCGGCGTCCGCGGCGGACAGGTCGCCGCCCTCCTGGGGAGTGGCGCGCCGCTCGAAGTCCTCGATGCGGTCGAGCAGGAGCATCGTGTTCCTCGTCGCCCGGTGCGTCTTCAATTCCGCGAAGTTCTCCGTCACCTTTCTCAGCGCCACGTCGCACCACGCCGCCAGTCGTCTCCGCAACCGACTGGAGGTGTCGATGTCCTTCCCGGAGGTCCCGTCGCCACCCAGGCGCGGCTCCGCGTAGGACCAGAGGCGCGCGAGGAAGTCCCGCGACAGCTGCAGGTCGAACTCGAACGCCTCCGAGCTCAAGCTCTTCGACGGCGCCGCGCCGTAGAGGAGGGCGAAGCGAATCGCGTCCGCCCCGACCTCCTCGGCCAGAGCGTGCGGGGCAGTCGCGTCGTCGGCCGCCGCCTCCGGGGCAGACGTATCGGCGTCGATCCCGCCCGCCGGGACATCGTCGACCCACGGCTCCTCGCCCGGCATGAAATCGACCTTGCCCAGATCGCGAAGCGCTTTCATCAGCGTGCGGCTGGTAAGCGACGCCGTCGCGGCGTCGGCACCGTGGAGCGCTGTGGTGACGGGCAGCCAGCGGCGCAGCTCCGGATGCTCGAACCCGGCCTCCATCCGGTCCGCCGAGGGAACCGTGATCAGCATCTCCCCCCACCTCGCGACCCGTGGGTCGAGCGTGCTCTCCTCTTCCTGAGCCGGCTCGCCGCAGCGAGGGCAGGTGCACTCGGCCGGGGAGGACGACGGCGCTGCATCGAGCGCGACCGGAACCGTGCCGCAGGCGCCGCAGCGGACGACCGGGATCGGGGCGCCGCGGCGCTCGCTGCTCGAGATCAGCAGGTCGCGGGCGCGGAACCGTACGGCCGGCCGCGGCTTCGACGGCTTCGTCTTGGCGTGGAACCGCAGGCTGGGGGGCGGCGGCAGGTGCTCCGCCAGCTGCTTGTCCAGCGGGTCCGCAGCCGGTATGCCAAGAACCGCGGTCGCTCCGAACCTGGCATCGACGGCAAAGGACACGACCAGCGGCAGCAGGTCGTCCATCCCGGGAACCTGGACCCAGAGCCCGCTGTCCATCAACGTCGGGTACCCGACGGCCTGTCCGCCGGAATCGGAGTGCCCCGCCCGCAGCTTCTCCAACCCCTCCTTTGCCTGCGGTTCCTGCATCCAGCGCTCCAGCTCGGGATGGTCGGGCGACAGCGCCACGAACTCGGCCTCTGCGATCGCCTCGGCGAACGGCGTGAACAGGACCAGCGGCGTGCCGTCGAAGGCGTGCGCCTCGAGCTCCACGCCCTCGACGCGACCGAGCAGGCGGTCGTGCCCGTCCCCGACCGCGCCGTTGCCGTCGGCGAGCTGACCGAGGCGAATGCTCTCCTCGACGTAGGAATCGAGCCGCAGGTACCACTGTCCCTCGGGCATTCGTTCGAGCGATCCCTCGCACACGCGGCACTGCCCCGCCTGCTCACCGGTTCCCGGCAGCAACGTCCTGCAGCCGGGACACCAGTCCAGCGGTCGTTCGCCGCGGCGGACCAGACCGGCCTCCAGCAGCTCGAGGAACATCCGCTGCGACCACCGATCGGCGGCGGGGTCGGCATCGGTGAACGAGCGCGACCAGTCGAAGGAGAGCCCCAAGCGCCGCAGCTCCTTCTGCCTCTGGTCGCGGGCGGTCTCGGCGTCCTCGGGTGACAAGCGAGGGGTCGGAGGCCCCGGCTCGTCCGGCAGCTCGCCAGCGCTGCTCTCCGGTCCGCCGGCGTCGGGCGCGGCTCCGCCGGCGTCGTCCTGGAGGCCCTCGGCGTCCTGGGAGCTGCCGGTGCCGTTCGCGAGTCCATCGAGCTCGAAGCCGAGCGAGAGCAGGACGGCGTCGCCCCGCATGCGACGGAAGCGCGCGAAGGAGTCGGCGATGGCGTGGCGGCGAACCTCGGTCAGGGTCGCCGGGCGAGAGAGCGAGGACGCCCCGACGTGGACGTGAACATCGGTGCGGTCGCCGTCGGGGTTCGGTGCCGCGAAGGCATCCCGCTCGTCCCAGCCCGCCTGTCGCTGGGCCTCGAATGCCGCCGGCTGGTAAGCGGCGGTCGGGTCAGGCGGCGGCTGCGCGATGGGTTTGTCCATGTCGTTTGACGATTAACTTTGTCTACTCAAGTTTTTTTGTAAGATAACAGCGCAAGCGCCCGTAGTTCAAATGGTCAAGGGCGGGCAACATGAGTTCGGAAGGGACGTTGGAGTGGGGCCTTCCAACCGGGAGAACTTGTTCTTTGCCGGAGGCCTAGCCCGCAGTACGCGGATGCTCCTTCTTACCCCGGGTTTGTGAGCTCCCCCGAAGAGCAGTGGCCTTTTAAGCCACAGATACGGGTTCGATTCCCGTCGGGCGCGCTCGTAGGCACCACAACCTGAGCGATAATCGCCGCGTGGCTGGCGAGCGGGCGACCTTCTACTTCGACCTCGGCTCTCCCTACGCCTATCTCAGCGCCGAGCGGGTCAGCGGGCTGTTCACCGAGGCCGGCCTGGAGCAGCCGGAGTGGCAGCCGATCCTGCTCGGCGGGCTGTTCCAGCGCTTCGGCCGCGGCTCCTGGTCGGAAACGCCCGCTCGAGCCGAGGGGATGGCCGAGATCGAGCGCCGCGCCTCCGCCTACGGGCTGCCGCCGATCGTCTGGCCCGAGCCCTGGCCCGGCAACACCCTGATCGCGATGCGGGTCGCGACCTTCGCCAAGCAGACCGGGCGCACCGTCTCCTTCTCCCTCGCCGCCTTCCGCCAGGCCTTCGCGGCCGGCCGCGACCTCAGCGACCCCGACAACGTGATGATCGCCGCCGCCGCCTGCGAGCTGCACCCGCGGGCGCTGGCGAAAGCGGTGCAGACCGACGTCGTCAAGAGCGGGTTGCGGGAGGCGACCGACCGCGCCGGCGACCTCGGCGTCAAGGGCGTGCCGGCGCTGGTCGTCGGCGAGCGGGTCTTCTGGGGGGACGACCGGCTCGAGGAGGCGGTCGAAGCCGCAAGTTAGGCGTGGGCGCCTCGCTAAGGTGGCTGCAATGGCCGATCTGCCCGACGCCGCCGCCTGTTATGAGCTGCTCGCGCGCATGGCCCTGATCCGCCGCTTCGAGGAGGAGGCGGGGCGCCAGTACCAGCGGGCCAAAGCCGGTGGCTTCCTGCACCTGGCGATCGGCGAGGAGGCGACGATCGTCGGCACCACCTCGGTGATGCGCGAGGAAGACTTCCTGATCGGCTCCTACCGCACCCACGGCCACGCGATCGCCCGCGGCACCGAGCCGAAGCGGGTGATGGCGGAGCTGTTCGGCCGGGTCGACGGGACCAGCGGCGGCCGCGGCGGCTCGATGCACATCTTCGACGCCGAGCGGCGCTTCATGGGCGGCTACGGGATCGTCGGCGGCAACCTGCCGCTGGCAGCCGGCCTCGGCCTCGCCTCCCAGTACAAGGGCGAAGACGCGGTCACGGTCTGCATGTTCGGCGACGGCGCCTCCAACACCGGCAACTTCGGCGAGACGATGAACCTGGCGGCGCTGTGGAAGCTGCCGGTCCTCTTCCTGGTCGAGAACAACCTCTACGGGATGGGGACCGCGGTCGAGCGCCACTCGGCCCAGACCGACCTCTCGAAGAAGGCGGAGGGCTACGGGATCCCGGGGGCGCGGGCCGACGGCATGGACGTGGTCGCCGTGCGCGAGGCCGTCGCCGAGGGGGTCCGGGCGGCGCGCGAGGAAGACCGCCCGACCCTGCTCGAGGTCGTCACCTACCGCTACCGCGGCCACTCCGCCGCCGATCCTGAGGTCTACCGCGAGCGCGAGGAGGTCGAGGAGTGGCGCGAGAAGGACCCGATCGAGACCTTCGCGCAGCGCTGCGTCGAGGCCGGGGTGTTGGGCGAGCGCGAGGTGCAGCAGGCGCGCGACGCCGCCGAGGCGGCGGTAGCCGAGGCGGTCGAGTTCGCCGAGGCCTCGCCCGAGCCGCCGCTCGACACGATGTACGAGAACCTCTACGCGATGACCGATCCCGGGGGCTGGTACGCGGTCGACGAGCGCAGCCCGGAGCCCCACCGCGGCGAGCACGAGGACCGGATGCCCGACGCCGCGCGCGAGCTGGCCGAGGCCGGCGCCGCCTACGCCGGGCAGCCGGAGGGACCGCGGCCGAACCCGGCGCAGGTGGGCGACGCGCGGGACGGGGTCGAGAGCCGCATCGGGGCGGAGCCGGAGGTCGGCGACGAGCCGGAGGAGACGCCGGCGGACGGCCGGCCGGCCGAGGACGGCGACCCGGCCGAGCAGGCGATCAACACCGAGGAGCCCGCCGCGCCCGAGGAGGTCGACTGAATGGCGACGCTGCGGATGCGCGAGGCCCTGCGCGACGCGATGGCCGAGGAGATGCGCCGCGACGAGGGCGTCTTCGTGATGGGCGAGGACGTCGCCGTCTTCCAGGGCGCCTTCAAGGTGACCGAGGGGCTGCTCGAGGAGTTCGGCGAGCGGCGGGTGCGCGACACGCCGATCTCCGAGAACACGATCGTCGGCACCGGCGTCGGGGCGGCGATGGGCGGGCTGCGGCCGATCGTCGAGCTGATGACGGTCAACTTCTCGCTGCTGGCGCTGGACCAGATCGTCAACCACGCCGCCGCGATCCCCTACATGTTCAACGGCCAGACGCGGGTGCCGATGGTGATCCGGATGCCGGGCGGCGGCGGCCACCAGCTCGGCCCCACCCACTCCCACAGCTTCGAGGCCCTCTACCTGCAGGTGCCGGGGCTGCTGGTCGCCTGCCCCTCGACCCCGGCCGACGGCAAGGCGCTGCTGAAGGCGGCGATCCGCGACGACAACCCGGTGATCTTCATCGAGCACGAGAGCCTCTACGGGACCCGCGGCGAGGTGCCGGAGGGGGAGGACGAGGTGCTGCGCTTCGGCGAAGCGGCGGTGCGGCGTGAGGGAGGCGACGTGACGATCGTCGGCGTGCTGAAGATGGCCCAGGTGGCCGAGCAGGCGGCGGCGAAGCTGGCCGAGGGGCACGGCGTCGAGGCCGAGGTGATCGACCCGCGGACGCTGCGCCCGCTCGACCTCGACACGATCCTCGAGTCGGTGCGCAAGACCAACCGGGCGGTGATCGTCGAGGAGGGCTGGCCGCACGGCGGCGTCGGCGCCAACCTGGCGGCGCTGATCACCGAGCAGGCCTTCGACGACCTCGACGCGCCGGTGCAGCGGGTGACCGGAGCCGACGTCCACATGCCCTACTCGAAGCGGCTCGAGCAGGCGGCGATCCCGCACGAGGAGCACGTGGTGAAGGCGGCGCTGGCGACGCTCGAGGGGGCGATCTGATGGCTGACGTGGTGATGCCGAGGCTGTCTGACTCGATGGAGGAGGGGACGATCCTGGCCTGGCTCAAGAGCGTGGGGGACGAGATCGCGGTCGGAGACGAGATCGTCGAAATCGAGACGGACAAGGCAAACATGGCCTATGAGAGCGATGTGGCGGGGACGCTGACGGAGATCCTGGCCGACGAGGGCGAGACGCTGCCGATCGGGAGCCCGATTGCGCGGGTGGGCGATTCGGGTGAGGGTTCGGGCCGGTCAGCTGCGGGTCCTGTCACGGAGGCCACCCCCACGGTGCTCGGCGGCGAAGCCGCCTCCGCGCCGCGGGGGACCCCCGCCTCCGCGCCACCCGCAGGTGAGGCGGGTGAGTCTGCAGCAGGATCAGCCGCTGCGTCTGGCTCCGAAGACGGTGGAGCGAACGGAGCTGGCGGCACGGACCGCATCAAAGCTTCGCCGGTCGCGCGCCGGATAGCCAAGGAGAAAGGTCTCGACCTTGCAGCCATCCAGGGCTCCGGACCCGGTGGCCGCATCGTCAAGAAGGACGTCAAGAAAGCGGCAGCTTCCGCGGGTGACGCCGGGGCGGGGGTCCCCCGCGGCGCGGAGGATGCGGAGCATCCGAGCACCGTGGGGGTGGCCCCGGCGGCAGGACCCGCGGCCGCAGCGGCTGGTCCTGGGTCCGTCTCTCCCGAGACCGCGAAGGGCCAGGTGACCTACGAAGACCTCTCAAAACTGCAGTCGACGATCGCCCGACGCATGTCGGAGTCGAAGGCGACGGCGCCGCATTTCTATCTGGAAGCCGAGATTGATATGAGCCGGGCGGTCGAAGCGCGGGGGCGGGTCAAAGCGGCGCTCGGCGATGACGAGGTGGTGCCGTCGTTCAACGACATGATCGTCAAGGCCTGCGCGCTGGCGCTGCGGGAGCACCCGCGGGCCAACGGGGCCTATCGCGACAGCCGCTTCGAGCTCTACTCGCGGGTCAACGTCGGCGTCGCGGTCGCCGCCGAGGACGCGCTTGTCGTCCCCACCGTCTTCGACGCCGACCGCAAGGGCCTGCGGCAGATCGCCTCCGAGTCGCGGGCGCTGGCCCAACGGGTCCGCGACGGCCAGATCACGCCGCCGGAGCTCTCCGGCGGCACCTTCACCGTCTCCAACCTGGGGATGTACGGGATCGACAACTTCAGCGCCGTTATCAACACCCCCCAGGCGGCGATCCTCGCGGTCGGCGCGATCAAGGAGCGCCCCGTCGTCCGCGACAGCGAGCTGACCAGCGCCCAGATCCTCGGCGTCACCCTCGCCTGCGACCACCGCATCCTCTACGGCGCCCCCGCCGCCGAGTTCCTGGGGCGGATCCGAGCCCTTCTGGAGGAGCCACTCTCACTGGCTCTCTGACTCACCTTTTGGAAAAGCTTGTGTAGTCAAGGCTAATCTGAGAGGGTGCGCCACATGCTGGCGCAGACGGAAGGGCGCGAATCCAACGAGGCGCTCGCCCTCGAGACGGTGCGGTTGGCGACCGATGCTTAGCCTGCTGGAAAGGCTCGTCGGCACTCCGAAGGACCACAAGGAGGAAAAAGAAAAAGCCAAAGTGGTGACGACGCCGGAGTTCGACGTCACCCAGTACGCGAAGAAGCTGGCGCTGGGGATACCGGTGGTCGTGGCTGGGACCGTCGCCGCGCTGGAGGAGTTCACCAACGTCGAGCAGACCGAGGGAATAGTGATCGGCGTCATCGGCCTCGCCGCGGCGGCGCTGATCGGGGCCAGCCTGGTGATGGCGGTCGACGTGGCGGCGCGGGCGTACCTGGCGGGGTCGGGCAGCGCTTCGAAAAAAGGGGAGGTTGCGGGAGAGGTGGGCGACGGGGAGACGCCCCGCGTGGAGCTGATTCCCGCTCCGCGCGGCACCACGGTCTGGGTGGAGGGAAGCGATGAACCCCACCCGGCGCTGGCCATCGCCACCGACGGCGAGGAGGTGGTCTCCTACCTCGTCGCGTCCGGCCCCACGGTCGAGCGGGCGCGGGGAACGAAGGCGATCGACGGCGCTCCGAAGTGGTACCCGGCGAAGAAGATTCGCGCCACCAAGCCGGCGAAGTGGCCCTGAAGGGACCGTGGTGCGGTGACACCGCAGGCCGAGGCCAAGATCGACGATGACGAGGCGCTGCGGCGCCTGCGCACAATCGATCACATAGTCGTGCTGATGATGGAGAACCGCTCCTTCGACCAGATGCTCGGCTTCCTCAGCAAGAACGAGCGGGTCGAGGACGTGACAGGCCTAACCGGCGGCGAGGTCAATTACGACGAGCGGGGCAATCCCTACGAATCTTTCGAATGGGGCGAGGACGAGACCAGCTTCCATCCCCCCCAGGACCGCAGCGGCAAGATCCTCGACCCCTGCCACGGCCCCGAGTGCGTGAAGGAGCAACTTGCCACGCACCACGACGTCACGCCGGGAGGGTACGTCAAGAACTTTCTCGGGCGCAAAGGCAAGGACGGAAAACCGCTCGAGATTCCGGCTAAGTACCACGGGCTGCCGATGGGCTACTACTCGGAGCGGCATCTTCCGGCCTACGACCTTCTGGCGCGCAGGTACGGTGTCTGCGACGCCTGGCACTGCTCGATCCCGGGCGATACCTGGCCGAATCGTCTCTATGCGATGGCCGGCCGCGAAGGGGTCGCGATCACGAAAAAGCCCGGGCGGTTGCAGAAGTTCTTCAAATGGCTGGCCAAAGTCCCCTACATCGGCCAGATCGCCAACGCGCCGATCTTCGAGGTCGACGCGCTCACCCACCAGCTCGAGCTCAAAGACTGGCGCTGGTACTCACATGACCCGGCGACCCTGCGCGCCGCCGACAAGGCATACCGCGACTTCCGCAAACTCAACCGCGACAATTTCACCTTCTTCGACCGCAAGCGGATGAGCTTGCTGACGCAGGCCGCGGAGGGACTGATAGTCGACCTGCGAGACAGCTTCCTCGATGACGCCGCCAAAGGGCATCTGCGCAAAGTCTCCTGGATCGATCCCAACTTCGTCGACCTGAAGGTGCTCGACCCCAACTCCAACGACGACCATCCTCCCTCGGACGTGCACGCCGGTCAGGCGCTGGTGCTGGAGACCTACGAGGCCCTGCTCAACAGCAAAGGGTGGGAGAACACGCTGATGATCGTCGTCTACGACGAGCACGGTGGTTTCTACGATCACAAGCTCCCGCCGAAGCTGGATCCCGACGATCCCGCGCGGGCCAAGCACGAGACGCTGGGGGTGCGGGTACCGGCGCTGGTCGTCGGCCCCCGCGTGAGGAAGGGGGTCTGCCACGAGCTCTTCGAGCACACGACGCTGATCTCGACCATCCTGCACTGCTTCGCGAAGGACCCGGACGCGGCGCTCGCGAAGATGCCCTGGCGGGCGCAGCGCGCGCCTCACCTGGGAAGCCTCCTGGAGGACAGGCCCAGGGCCGACCTCGCAGACCGCGGGCGGCTGCGCGAGGAGATCGCCGCGGCGAGGGAGCAACTGGACGCGGCGAGGCGCGATGCGAGGGATCGGCGCCGGGCGAGGGATGGCAAACGCGCCGACGACACCGACGGCGGCGCCGGCCAGAAGCAGGAGCTTCTCGACTGGCAGGAGGAATTCATGGGCTTCGCCCTCTCGATGCGAGACGCCGGCCTCCCACCAGGCCAACCCTGAGGCAGCCTCTCAGCAGGTCTTCCTGGCGCCCGTGACCGCGTTCCAGGCACGCCCCAGCGAGAAGTCGGCGGCGACGCGGAAGACGCCAGGGCGGGAGGCGCGGGCGACGGTCCAGTCGCCGCGGCGGAGGATGCAGCCGGAGCCGCGGGCGATCGACCAGTAGGGGGTGAAGTTGACGCGGACGAGGAACTCGCCGGGGGTGGCGACGTCGAGCGCGAAGCCCTGGCGGCCGACCCAGAGCGTCTCGGCCTGGGCAGCGCCGAGCGGCGCCACCAGCGGCCTGGCGCCGCTCACCTCGTAGATCCGCCAGTGGTCCGAGCGGAAGCGCAGGTCCAGATAGGGCGGCGAGGCGAGGATCAGCCGCCGCTCCGCCACCGAGGAGTAGTCGAGCTGGGCGTCGGGCAGGGCGACGTAGGAGATCGCGTTGCGGCGCAGCCAGGCGCCGTAGCTGGCCTCGGTGAGCTGGCCCTCCTTGTAGAAGATGTCGTCGCGGGTGGTGTCGAGCTGGCGCAGCCAGCCGCGGGCGAGCTCGAAGCCGGGCGCCAGGTAGGCGGACTCCCAGTGGTTGGCGGTCGGCGGCACCTCGATCCGCGCCTCCTCGGCGCCATGGGCGCGCAGCCACCCGGCCGCCGGTTCGAAGTACTCCGCCGTGGTCGACGGGTCACCGACGCTGCGGGCGATCTGGGTGACGCTCGCGGTCAGCTGCCAGTAGAGGCCGCCGGCCAGAGCCAGGGCCAGGAACCAGGTGGCGACCCGCGGGCGCCGCGCCAGCATCACCGCGGCGAGCACCGGGCCGCCGAAGAGGGCGCCGAGGCGGACGGCGTTGCCGCCCATCGCGTTCGGCACCAGCCAGATCACGGTGGCGGCCAGCACGTAGCCGATCAGGACCCGGCGCAGCTGGCGCTCCTCGGGCAGGCCGCGGAGCAGAATCAGGGCGCCCCCGCAGAAGAGCGGGATCGCGATGTAAGAGGAGAGCTCGAAGGGGAACTGGCCCGGTTCGGGGAAGGCGATATTGGGGACGACGGTGAGCGCCAGGGCGAGGGCGGCGACGGCGAGCGCGGCGCGTCCGGGACGACGGCCGGGCTCCGCCACGGCGGCGATGACGACGCCGGCGAGGAAGACGGCGGCGACCGGGCTGGCGAGGGCGCAGGCCGCGGCGGCGGCGATCGCAAGCCCGGCTCGCGCGGTCTGCAGGCAGCGCAGCGAGGCAAGGCCGAAGGCGACCCCCAGCGCGAAGGTCAGCTGGCCGTCGGCGAGCAGCGTCACCACGCCGGCGGCGAACCAGAGGGTCGCCCAGCGCGCCTCCGCCCCCCAGCGGTCGCGGACGAGCCGGTCGAACAGGTAGGCGGAGGCGACGACGGCGAGGCCGCCGACGATCTGCGGGCCCAGCAGCGCCCCCAGCGGCGGGAAGAGGACGCTGTAGGTGAGGGTGTAGTGGCCCCCGTACCAGCTGCTGTTCCAGATCGCCAGGCCAGCCTGCTCGAACAGTTCGGCGCGGAAGACCTGCGCCGCGAGGTCGCCGACCGGCGGGCTCCAGATCAGCATCAGCGCCGCCAGCGCGGAGCTGAGCGCGACGGCCGGGAGCCATTCGGGCAGGAGTGGCTTTGACTGAACCATCGGCGGGGAGGTCAAGGATAGGGGCGCGTCCTGCAACGATTTCAAGGGTGAGCGCCGAGATCCTGGTTGTCCGCTGCGGAATTGTGCCCTACGAGGAGGCGCGGGCGGTACAGCTGCGACTGCAGGGGGAGCGTCAGCGCGGCGAGGTTCCCGACGTCCTGCTGCTGCTCGAGCACCCGCCCGTCTACACCCGCGGCCGCCGCTCGACGCCGGAGGAGCTGCCGATGGGCACCGAGTGGTACGAAGCGCAGGGAATCGAGGTGCGCGACAGCGACCGCGGCGGGCGCGTCACCTACCACGGCCCCGGCCAGCTCGTCGCCTACCCGATCGTCTCCCTGCGCCCCTACGGCGACGACGTCCACGAGTACGTGCGCGGCCTGGAGCGGGTGATGATCGAGGCGCTCGCCGAGCACGACGTCGCGGCAGGCGTGGTCGAGGGTCTCACCGGCGTCTGGACCGAGCCAACCGCCGGCCGACGGGCCTCAAACACCCCTATATGGAGGAAAATCGGCCCGTCGACCTCTGAGCGGCGCAAGATCGGGTCGATCGGGGTGCATGTGAGCCGCGGCGTCACCACGCATGGGTTGGCGGTGAACGTCGGCAGCGACCTGCAGCCGTTCGAGTGGATCGTGCCCTGTGGGATCGAGGGGGTGGCGATGACCTCGCTCTCCCGCGAGCTGGGGCGCGCGCAGGACCTCGGGGCGTTTGCCGACACGGTCGCGGCGCGCTTCGGGGAGGTCTACGAACGCGCGCCGATCGGCGCCGATCCGGCGGATCTGGGCCTGGACCTGCCGCCCGCTACGCTCGGTACCCCCCGATGAGCGAGGCGACCGAGCAAACCGAACGGGCCGCGACGGCGTCGGCCGAGCGCATCCATGTCACCCGCTCCCGCGCCAAGCCGGGCGGGACCGCAGCGGCGGCCGACGGCACCGTCCCCTTCAAGCGCGCCCGCAAGCCGCCGTGGCTGAAAGTGCCGGCGCCGGGCGGCCCGAACTACCGCCGCCTGAAGGCGACGATCGGCGCCGACAACCTGCACACGGTCTGCGAGGAGGCGAACTGCCCCAACGTCGGCGAGTGCTGGGAGCGCGGCACCGCGACCTTCATGATCCTCGGCGACGTCTGCACCCGCCGCTGCGGCTTCTGCAACGTGCAGACGGGAAAGCCGACCTGGAACGACCCGCTGGAGCCGGCGCGCGTCGCCAACCAGGTGAAGCGGATGGGCCTGCGCCACGCGGTCGTCACCTCAGTCGACCGCGACGACCTTCCCGACTACGGCGCTGGCGCCTTCGTCGGCGTGATCCGCTCGATCCGGATGCAGGCCCCCGCCTGCAAGGTCGAGATCCTCACCCCCGACTTCCGCGGCCAGGAGATGCCGCTGGCCAAGGTGATCCACGAGAAGCCCGACGTCTTCAACCACAACGTCGAGACGGTGCCGCGGCTCTATCCCGTGGCCCGCCGCGGCTCCCAGTTCCTGCGCTCGGCCCGGGTGCTGCGGATGGCGAAGGAGATGGGCGGGCCCGAGGTCGTCACCAAGTCCGGCCTGATGGTCGGCCTCGGCGAGAGCTTCGAGGAGATGGTCGAGACCTTCGGCATCCTGCGCGAGCACCGCGTCCAGGTCCTCACCGTCGGCCAGTACCTGCGCCCGACCGAGAACCACCTGCCGGTCACCCGCTACTGGCACCCGGACGAGTTCGCGGCACTCGAGAAGGCCGCCTACGACCTCGGCTTCGAGTCGGTCGCCTCCGGACCGCTGGTCAGGAGCAGCTACCACGCCGACCAGAACCTGCCGGAGGCAGCGCGGGCCGAGGGCCTAATCGCCTGATCACAGCGCCGCTGATGGCAGCCAGTCCGAAACCACCCATGGAGCTAAGCGGGTATCTCTCGAACCCGAGGCTTATCTCCGTCCTCAGGTGCCTCGCAGACACAATAGGAGACCATCGGCCCTAGTCGGCTTAAGAGCCTGCATTCGCTGCTTGCACAAAGGCGTCCGTCGTCGCACTGAACTCCGCGCCTGTGCCGGTTAGCTCGTCTAGCTCATCCTCCAGAGCTTCCCTTACCGGTCCGTCATCTTGAGCACCAAGAAGATCGAGCACCCTTTGCACACCCTCTATGGCCTCCTTCCGCTGCGCCATTAGCTCAGGTCTGTTCAAGTCAACCCGAGAGATAGTCACTCGCCCCCGATCAGCTGAACGATGCGCTACAAACGGACCGGCGAATATGAGGTGCGCCCGAATATCGTCCCGATACGGGTTTATCAGCTCGCAAGTAGGCTCATAGTATTCACCCTTACTCGTATTACATCGCCTACATGCCAACGTGAGATTTTCCCATTTGCAAACAAGCTCAGGACGGCGTGCCTTAGGCAAAATATGCTCAATATGGACGTAATCAACATGCTCAATCCGGGACTCGCAGTACGCACACTTTCGGCTCGTCTCAGCTCTTAGAGCATCCCGAATATCCTGATGTGCGTATCTCCTTGCAGCTACACTTGGAACCCCGTCGTCGCCTCGCTGAAAAGCGGTGAATTCGGCCGACCATGTCGCCTCGTTTTCTACAAGGACCACAGGCGGATTTCCCTTGGTCAATCTAATCACGAGTATGGCCTCCGTCGAGCAGCCGGTCCACAACCTCGGGAAAGAGATGGCCAAAACCTAGATGACGCATTTCTCCCTTAACCTCAGTCAACACCTCTTTGGTTATTTCCTGGTCCTGTAGGCGAGTGACTATTCGCTCAACCTCAGTCTCAACCCACAGAGGCATAGGAAAAGGCACGCCGAGCACGTCCATTAGGACCTTATTGGCTGATCCGCTACGGTCCGCATCGGCGAGTCCGTTACTGACTACATTGCCATTCTCGAAGTCGAGTACGAACACATGCGACTCTGGGACAGACGTGACCATAAAGGGATTATGGGTTGCGACGATGAACTGAACTTTCGGAAACGCCGTCTTGAGACCTGGGAGCAGTGAACGCTGTAGCTCTGGATGCAGGTGGTTCTCAGGCTCATCGGCAAGTACCACAAAGCCATCTGGCTCTAGGAGAGACTTCATATAGATTTGCCAGGCAACGTCGACGATTGCAGCTATTCCGCCAGAGGCAGCGTCTAGCGAGAACTCACTGCCTTCACACTCAAACACGATGTCGGGCATCCGAATAGCAAGCCGCCGAAAGTTGAGCTTCGGCGGGAGCACCTTTCGTAGAATCTCCTGAAAACCCTCAAAGGTCGCTACTGCCTCCTCGTTGCGCTCAACAACCTCATTGCCATAGCCGAACGTGCCTAGGGAGATCAGCGCAGCCTTCAAGCGATAGCTAGGTGACTCGATGCGAGCGGTAGCGGAGTAAAACTGGCGGAGATTATTGAGGTACTGCTCAAACAGCTGGTCACGTGCGTCTAGTACAGTCGGTATCTGATCAACGCGTTTATAACTGTATACGGGTCGATGAGAGGGCAGGAAAATGCCCGGTACCTGCTGCTGGTCGACTATCTGTACCTGAAAGTTGGGGTCATTGTTGTCGGGAACCACAAGCTGAGCTTCAGTCCCCGTGGTGTATTGGAGACTGCCGACGGGCTGGGTTCCCCCACCTGGTGCGTCACCCTCTCGGTCTCGAAACCATCCGCTGAAGTAGCGAAAGACGCCCTTCCGGGTCAGCCGTGCGGTGCTGACAAACGGAGTACTCCAGCCGAAATGCTGGCTCAGAATATTAAGCAAAGTCGTCTTACCCGCGCCATTCGCGCCGGTGATTACCGTAAGTTGAGGATGGAACTCTAGCTCAACTCTCTCGAACTGGCGCCATTGACTTAGCTGTAGCTTCGTGAACCTCATAGTTAAATGTTACTCCGAGTAGAGGCAAGCACATACCGGCCGTAGCGACGGGGCTTGTTTACCGCGTAGATAGTCGACTGCACAACGACCTGACAATACAGGCTTTACTGCATTGAGGTCTGTGGATCAGGCAATAGGCACTGAAATAAACACCTTGCCAAACAGCGGGAAGTCACCCTAGGGTCTGCGCTCGTCCGACAAGAAATGCCCCGGGCGGCGGTTGGACGCCCCCGGGGCTGGCACAGGAAAGGTGCTTCCCATGCGCGATCAGCGTAGCCGCTCAAGTGCTGGCGACCTCACGACCGCCCGCCAAGACCAGATCACTCAGTCCGCCGTCCTGCTCGTCGTGATCGACCTGCACCCGGCTCAGGCCACCGTCTCAGAACTGATCCGGCGGCTGACCCGCTATCCCGATGACTTCATGGAACGTGACCGGGTCGAGCGTGCGGTCCTCGATTTGGCGGGCATCGGCCTCCTGCACCGTCACGACTACCTCAACCGCCCGGATTCGCTCGTCACGCCCACGCAGGCGGCGCTTTGTGCCTACGAATTGTTGATGGACGAGGAGGACGAGGACGATGGCGACGACGTCTGATGACTCCCGGTACCTTGCCCGGCGCTTCGGCGAGACCATGTTGCTCACTCGGCGGCGGGCTGGTCTCTCTCAGGAAGCACTCGGATTCTTGGCTGGCTTGCACCGAACCGAGATTTGCCAGCTGGAGCAGGGTGTTCGGCTCCCGCGCCTCGACACGATCATCAAGCTCTCCGGCGCCCTGTCCGTCCCGCCGGGCGACCTGCTCAAAGGAATGGCGTGGACGACGGGACACGCCCGGTCGGGTCGCTTTCGGCTCTCCGAGACGTGGACGCCTTCACCATAGACAAGTGACCGCTGGGGGGAAGATTTCGGCGGGTCGGAGCGCAGGCCACAGGGAGGGCCCGAAAGGGACCCTGCTCCGGCCCGCCGGAATCTTCCACCCATGAAGCACTTGACTCCGGGATCAGCCGACGATCTGACGATCTAGGAAGTACGCCCCAGGCTGGTTTCAGGTTTTCGGACGAATGACTACATACAGGGGGAACGTGCCCGTGTGTTCTATGGCAAGGTCATAGGGTCCATCGCCCCATACGCATACAGCACCAGGCCGCTCAAAGACAAGGGTTGATTCCGAGTCACCAAACTCCAGCTCGGAATCGTAGTGGGGTCCGCCAAGTGGGAACCACCCTCGCCGCCAGTCCTGGGCCACCACTTCAAACTGCACGAGGACAAGCGGCACGTCTAGTTGTGGAAACTCCCGGCCGTCCAAAATGCGAATCGGCGGGTTTGGTGGGATTTCAATATCCACGATCCGATCCGGACCGAGCGGAACATCAAATGGTCCCTGATAGGTCTCGAATAGCCCACAAGCCACAGCGCCGTCTGCACGCTTCTCGATGCGTAGTCCCTCTACTTCATGCTCTGGAATCGGTACGGGTTCGCGTTCACTACTCACTTTATTGCTCCGGTTATGTCATATATGACACGCCAATGGCGTAGCGTTACACGCTACCTCGTATCAGCCAGACTCGTCAAGTACATCATTGGGCTTCGCCTATTCCTTGATTCTCCAGCCATCGGGGACGTAGTTTCTGCTTCTTTCTGAATGAAGCCTGTAACGAAAAACGGGACCATCGCGATCTGATAGTGAGGATCTAGAAAGTACTGCCCCGATTTCGCAAAGATAATCAAGTCCATCGCTAAGGCGGTCCATATCGAGTTCGCCCATATTTTCGATATCGTCAAGTAGGTCAGTTCTCCCACTGCGTAAGATCATGCTTGCCGTGCTGTAGGCGAAGTAGATGGCCTGCACGTCGGTGTTTGCCGCCCATAAGCACCAAGCCTTAAGAACTGCACGACCCCTCTCCCGACCTTCCAAATACTCAAGGAACGGGTCTAGATCGCCGCCAGAATGCCTAAGAGCTGCTTGCAGCAGTGACCACTCTCGTCTGTCAAATTCTGGCCATTGCACGGCAAAGACGAGTTGCTCCATGCCGACGTACGCGTTACGCACTTCGACCGGCGAGTGACGGGGAGAGACATTAGTGAGTGGCATTCCCTGAATGCTTGGTCGTCCTCTTGGGTATGCCAACACCACCTTGTCATTGAGCGCACCCCTTTTCTCTAGGTCTACGACAAGCAGACGGACGAGTCCATGAGCAACCTCAAGTGCTTCGACGTGACCGGGAAAGTCAAACAAGAGGCCTTCAAGCTGTTCGCTTCTATGGTTTCCCGCCTCTTCGTCGGGGGGTGGGGCGGCGGCATACACTGCCATCGCGAAGTTCTCGGCCTCTTCAAGTATCAGAAGTCCCTGGCCTTGCTGCGGATCGTGTAGAAAACGAGCTGCTAGCTCTTCGTGAAGATCCCGCTCTATGCCATCGCGTAGGCTACGGGTGTCAGCACTTGC
Organism: uncultured Solirubrobacterales bacterium; assembly: GCA_963775475.1. Lineage (GTDB taxonomy): Bacteria > Actinomycetota > Thermoleophilia > Solirubrobacterales > 70-9 > VAYN01. Next base: position 549,146 of record CAVZIP010000001.1, read on the forward strand.
GTCGTCAGGGCGCTTTCCAATAAGAACCTTGCGACGTGCCGTGATGTTCTTGTACTGCTGCCAATCGACAGTTAGGGCATAGATTCCATCTATGAGACTGGCTCGCCAGTCTCGCTCGGCGTCCCCCGCGGACCGTGGACGCTTCATCTGCTCAAGCTCTCGCTTGACTTCTTCTACTAGGTGTTCCGCTCTTTCCAAATCACCCGATAGCCCAAGCTCGGCCCGGCGAACAAACCGAGGCAACGCAAGAACATCTGGGAATTTATCGAGCCTCTTGGCAATCCGTCGGGGTTCCAAGCCGTACACCGCCATCTTGGAAAGCTGCTTCGCTAGACCTTGAAGAGGCGCTTTCCGGGGCATTGCGAGAAGAATATCTGAGGTACTTTGGCTGAGCTGGTAGTGCCAAAAAATCCCCACAAAGTGCCACGAACTGCGCTGTATAAGCGGTGCTCCAATCGCAACTCGAAAGGAGCATCAATGTCCAGTGATCTAGTGCCCTACCGCTCCCGTTCGCTCACTCGGACGGGACGCCAGGAAGCTGCCGCCGTTCGAGCCGCGGCGCTCCCGGCGAAATGCGCCACCGCCCGGATTCAGGCGGCCAGCATCGCCGCGCACTCTGGACTTCTAGCTACCGAGATTTTGACTGCGCTAGAGGTTCAGGCGGTCACGCGTGCTGGTGCAGTCCTTGATGATCGCGCCAAGGCGATTGTCGACACCTACGCGGGCCTGGTCACGACCGAGCTTGCCAAGCTCTCACTGGGGGAGTGACAAATGATCTTCGTCTACGTCCTCGCCCTGATCGGCTTGCTGAGCCTGCTGGCGCTCGCGGCGCTCGCCGTCCTGAGTGCCGGTCGCCAGGCCAGCGACAAGGAGCCGGCGGACTCTTTCGACCTGGCCCTGTCGGCGGTGGCCAGGCTCCAGGGCGCGGCCTGGCGGGCCGTCCAGGAACTCCGCGACCTCGATAGCCACCGGAAGGAGTGACATCGAAATGGACCGGCTGATTGGGGCGCTGGCGGTCGCTCTCGCTATCGCCATCGTCCTGCCTGCCGTCGCGGCCTCAGCCCAGGCCGTAATTCCAGCGCTTGCTGTAGCGCTGACTGTCTTGGTCGTAATCCGGTGGCTGTCGTGAACGCCAATCGGCTTGTTGGCCGCTTGCCTCGGTAACAAAAGTGACCTCAGACTGGAACTAGAGCAGTAACAAATGTGACCTATCACCCATGACGCGCAAACGACAATCCAACAAGCAGGCCGGAAGACCCCGAAACGGCGGTCGGCGGCTCAAAGTCTGGGCTGAGCACCGCGATCCGCCGGACATTGATCGGTTCGTGGCGGTGTTGGTGACGCTGGCGCTGCGTCGGGTCGAGGAAGAAGCGGACGAGAAGGAGGCCAAGCATGACTGAACTGCTCGTCCTGGCGATCCTCGGCGGCGGTCTGTTCGTGTTCTCCCGCGCCGTGTACGTGGCTGATGAGGTTAGGAATCGCCGCACTTTCGCGGTGACCTATCCGCGTGGCAGCACGCCGGATCAAGCACTTGCCTTCACGCGGAGCCTGTCGGGCCTGCTTCTCCCTCGCTGGCGGCGGCTGATCGGCAGTCCGTCAGTGGTGATCGAGACGGACGCCGACCCGACCGGCATTCATCACTATCTCCGGCTTCCGGCCGGAAGCGCCGACTACGTCCTTGCTCAGTTGCGTGCGGCCCTCCCCGGCGTGCGGATCGAAGAGGCGGACGTGCCGGTATTCCGGCCGCGTCTGGTGCGAGAGCTTCGGGTGTCAAGTGAGACGCGGGCGCTCCGCACCGATGACCCCGCCCAAAGCGCGGCGGCGCTGTTGGCGACGCTGCAACCGCTCCGCGACGGCGAGCGGGTTGTCGTGCAGTGGGTGGTGACTGCGGCCCCGCCACTTCCGGTGTCTGACGTGGTCACGCTCAAGGACCGTCCGGCTGGACTGGCCGCACTCCGCGGACGCGATCCCGTGCGCGTCCCAGCCGACTTTGTGAAGGGCGAGCGGGAGAAGCGCAGCGAGCCGCAGGCGCACGCGGCGCTGCGAGTTGGAGTGACGACGCAGAATCCAGATCGGGATCGTCAGGTACTCCGGCGCATTCTCGGAGCTTTCCATCTCGGCACGTCTCCGGGTGCGCGCTTTCGGGTGCGCGCGCTTCCGAGCGAACTGGTGGCGCCTCGGATCGAGCGGGCCAGCGTGCCGGTCCTCGGCTGGCCGTGTCGGATCAACGCCATGGAGCTTTCCGCCTTCGCCGGTCTTCCGATCGGTGAGCCGCGCCTACCCGGCCTGACCCTTGGCGCTGCGCCGCAGTTGCCGCCCGCCGCCGAGATTCCAAAGCGCGGGCGGGTGCTGGGCCGGGCGACGTTCCCCGGCGCGGAGCGATCCATCGCTATCTCGCCTCGCGATTCGATGCGGCACCTGCACGTCATTGGGCCTACTGGTGTTGGCAAGAGCACGCTGCTGTTGAACTTGATCTGCGGCGATCTGGCCGCCGGTCGCGGGGTCGTGGTGGTGGACCCGAAGGGCGACTTGATCGAGGACGTGATTCAGCGGATACCGCCGGGGCGCGCGCGTGACGTGATCCTGCTCGATCCGACCGACGAGGCCCGGCCGGTCGGCCTCAACCTCTTGGCCGGAGCGGCGGACGCGCCGGAAGTCGCCGCCGATCAGGTGGTGTCGCTGTTCCGCCATCTCTACGCGGCCTTTTGGGGTCCGCGAACCGACGACATATTGCGGGCAGCGCTGTTGACGCTGACGCGCCAGCCCGGCATGACGCTGGCCGAGGTTCCGTTGCTGCTGAGCGACGACGGCTTTCGCCGGCGTCTGATCGGCAATCTCGATGATTACGTACTGGAAGGGTTCTGGGGCTGGTATGAGGCGCTGTCTCCCGGTGAGCGCGGCCAGGCGACCGGGCCGGTCCTCAACAAGCTCAGGGCTTTCCTGCTCCGCAAGCGCCTCCGCAACGTGATCGGCCAGAGCCAATCGACGTTCTCCGTCACCGACGTACTCGCGGAGCGGAAGGTGCTGCTCGTCAACCTTGCCAAAGGCACCCTCGGCGAAGACGCCGCCCGGCTCCTTGGCTCGGCGGTCCTCGCGCAACTGTGGCAGGCCGTTCAGGCCCGCGCCGCCTTGCCGCCTGCCAAGCGTCCGGCAGTCTTCGGGTTCGTCGACGAGTTCCAGGATTACGTCGGCATTCCGACCTCGTTCGCGGATCTGCTCGCGCAGGCTCGCGGCTACAACTTCGGGCTGACCCTGGCCCATCAGCACTTCGGCCAGCTCCCCGCCGACCTCAAGCAGGCCGTCCTCGCAAACGCCCGCTCGCGGGTCGCCTTCCAACTGGCCCACGCGGACGCGGCGACGCTGGCTAAGGAGTTCGGACCGGACGTGAGCGCCGACGACCTCGGCGCGCTCGGTGCCTTCGAGGCGGTTGCCCAGGTCGCCGCCCAGTCTCACGTCTCGCGGCCGGTGAGCATCGAGACGCCGTCCCCGCCGGAGACGGTCGGCCGCGCTCAGGCCGTCCGCGCCCTCTCGCGCCGCCGCTATGGCCGTCCCGCCACCGACGTCGAAGTCGAGCTTCGCGCCCGCGCTGAGCGGAAGCCTTCCGGTGCGATCAAGCGGACCCGGAGGGCGGCATGAGCCATCGCCCCGCCCGTCACTTCGCGTTGGGTTCTCACCGCCCCCATGCCACTCCCGGTCTGCCCTGGCTGAGCGGAGCGCCAACGACTCACTCGCCTACTCGGAGGAGCCGATGAGCCGCGTGAGTCCTGCGAAGCTCGCGCAGATCGAGCGCCGCCTGTCCGAGCATGACCGGCTCGTGATCGGCACCCTGGACCGCGTCCGAATCGCAACTACGGATCAGCTGTACCGGCTGCTGGTGATAACCGAATCCGTCACGCTGCGCCGCACTCAGGCGAAGCTCGCCAAGCTGCGCTCCCTCGGCGTCCTGACCCGACTGGAGCGGAACGTCGGCGGCGTGCGCGCAGGCTCCACCGGGCATGTCTACGCGCTCGACACTGTCGGGCAGCGACTTGCTTCCGGGTGCGGCCCGGCCGGCGGCCGTCGTCTGCGTCGTCCCTGGACGCCGGGCCTGCCCTTCATCTGTCACCAGCTCGCCGTCACCGAGTTGTTCGTGCGGCTCCGTGAGGCCGAGCGAGACAAGCTGCTCGCGGTCCTCGACTTCGACGCCGAGCCGCTGTGCTGGCGCACGTTCGCCGGGATCGGCGGTGCCCGGTCGATCCTGAAGCCCGATGCCTTCGTCCGGGTCGGGATCGGTGAGTACCAGGACACCTATTTCATTGAGGTCGACCAGGCCACGCAGTCCCTCCCGGCGATTGCCCGGAAGCTCATCGTCTACCGTCGCTTCTACGGGACCGGACGCGAGCAGGAGCGCTACGGCGCGTTTCCGCAAGTGCTGTTCCTGGTGCCGACGAAGGATCGCCGCGCCGCCATCGCCGACCTGATCGCGCGGCAGCCGGACGAGATACGGGCCTTCACGGCGCTGGCGCTGGCGGCCGACGCACCGGGCCTGTTCACCACGGAGACGGCATGAAGACGCTGCCTCGAAACACGACCCTGACCGGCAACGCCCGGACGGTGCTGGCCGGTCTGCCGCCCGAGAGCGTCGATGCGGTCGTGACGAGCCCACCCTACTTCCGGCTGCGCGACTATGCCCAGCCTGAGCAGCTTGGCATCGAGGAGACGATCACCGATTGGGTCGCTGAACTCCGGGCCGTCTGCCGTGTTCTGGCGCGGGTCCTGAAACCGCACGGCTCGCTCTGGCTGAACGTCGGGGATACCTACTCGCGGAGCGCAAGAACCGGAGCGCCGCCCAAGGGCCTGCTGCTCGGTCCCGAGCGCCTGCTCCTCGCCCTGGCCGCCGACGGCTGGCTGATCCGAAACAAGGTGATCTGGGCGAAGCAAAACCCGATGCCCGAATCGGTGCGCGACCGGCTCTCGAAGACCTGGGAGCCGATCTATCTCCTGACCCGCTCGGCCCATGCCTTTTTCGACCTTGACGCGATCCGCGCGCCGCACCGGGGACGGACCGCCCACGCGGTCGAGCCGAACCGCCGCTACGGGGGCGGTCACGGCGGCCTCGTTCGCCTCAAGGCGCGCGGTCGCTACGGCCACCCGCTCGGCAAGAACCCCGGCGACGTCTGGCGGCTGCCCAAGGCCACCTATCGGGGCGCGCACTTCGCCACCTTCCCCGAACCGCTGATCGAGCGACCGCTCCTCGCCACCGTGCCCGAGCGCATCTGCGTTCAATGCGACCGGCCCTGGCGGCGACAGATCACACCCCGCAGGCCCGGCGAGGTCGGGACGGTTGGCCGCTTCCTTCGCTGTGACTGCTTCGCGCCGAGCCGCCCTGGCATCGTCCTTGATCCGTTCTTCGGAACCGGCACGGTCGGCGCGGTGGCCGAGCGGCTGGGGCGCGACTGGCTCGGCGTTGAAGTAAACCCCGCCTACGTCCGCCTCGCCGCCGCGCGGCTTGGGAGGACGGCGTGACGGTGGACGGCTGCCCGGTGGGCGGAAGGGCCGAACGGCCTTTCTGCCTGCCGCATCAGCCAACCACTACCTCAAAGGAGGTGGGCCATGACCAAGGCCCAAGAGGTCTACGAGCGCGTCGAGGCGATGGTTGCCTCGGGCACGCCGAAAGCGGAGGCGTTCAAAGCGCTCGCCAAGGAGTTCGGCCAGCCGGTCAACTCCGTGCGGGGCAGCTACTACACCCACCACAAAAAGGTGAACGGTGGCAGCAGCCGACCGCGCAAGCGCGAGACGACTCCCGCCGATGCCGTCGAGGACGCCAAGGCGCTGCTACTCCGCTCGATCGACAGGATCGACGCCGAGATAGCCGCCGCCAAGGAGCGTGCCGAGGAGGCAAAGGCGGAGTACGAGGCGATGAAGGCGAGCGCGACGGAGCGCAAGCAGGCCATCGAGGCCAAGATCGCCGCCCTCGACGCCTAGACCCGCATGGTGGCTCGGGCGGCCTGGACAACACATACGTCCAGGCCGCCCGCCTTTCCTCTCGTTCCCAGCATGTCACACGTTCTAACCTGTTCACTTTTGTTACCTATGCAAGTAAAATAGGTACTGTATGAAGTCCACACCTAATAAGCTCGGTCGGGCCATTACTCGCCACCGCAAGGCTGCGGGATTGTCAGCCTATGAGTGCGCGCGCAAGGCGGGTGTCACCAAGACCATCTTGCTCTACTGGGAGTCCGGTAAGCGGACCCCGAAGGCACCGAACCTGCAACGACTCGCCCGCGCCCTCGGTATCGACTTCGAGGAACTGTTCGCGGCGGCGGGTTACTCCACCCCCGGCCACCTTCCCGAACTGCCGGTCTTCCTTCGCCAGAAACTCTCACTGACCAAGTCTGAGACCGAGCGGGTCGAGCGTTACGTCGAGCGGATCGCCAAACAGAAAGCGAGGCGCTGATGCCGACCCTGATCGCCGAGCTGCGCCGCCTCACGCCGCATCGTTCGCTGACGTTGATCGAGGGCCTGCGGATCGCCGAACTGCAAGCGAACCGGCTCCTAGCCGCGCAAGGCGTCGCCGAGCCGCCGGTCCCTGAGTCGGTGATCGGGTCGCTTCCGCGTGTGCAGATCGAGCGGGCCGGGTGGATGCAGGACTCCGGCTGCGTCGGGTGGAGCAAGGGCCGCTGGCTGATCGTTTTGAATCGCCATGAGCCGCCCGTCCGTCAGCGCTTCTCACTCGCCCATGAAGCCAAGCACATTCTCGACGCGCCGTTCGGCGACACGCCCTATCCGGCGTGGGGCGGTCTGAGCGCGGTGGATCGCGCCGAGCAGGTCGCCGACCACTTCGCCGCCTGCCTTCTGATGCCGAAACAGTGGGTGCGCTCCGCATTCTTCAATCAGGGCGTCACCGATATGCGGCGGCTCGCGGCACGCTTCGACGTGTCTCAACCGGCGATGCGCGTTCGACTGGCTTCGCTCGGAATGCTCGAAGGAACGGTCCGCTGCGGCGTAGCGAGGGCGGTATGAGGCGCGCGGTTGTCCTGCTGCGAGTTTCGGGCGACGGCCAGACTAGGCGGGACGGTGCCGAGGAGGGCTATTCCATCGAGCTTCAACGCGAGCGCTGCTACGACAAGGCGGCCAACCTGGAAGCCGAGGTCGTCAAGGAGTTCATCGGCCCGGCGCAGTCGGCGAGCAACGGCATGTACCCGGCGCTGCGCGAATCGCTCGACTTCGTACGCGAGGAAGGCAACATCGACTACTTCATCGTCTACAAGCTGGAGCGCTTCGTCCGCGACGAGCTGACGCAGTTCGCCGCCCTCGCCGAGCTGACTGCTTCCGGGACCGAGCTGGTGTCGGTCACCGAGTCGATCAACAGCACCCCGCAGGGTCTACTCAACTTGGGCATTCTCTCGGTGATCAACGCCTACCAGTCCCGCAACGACGGCGCCAAGATCAAAGACGGACTGCACAAGAAGGCGCGTCTCGGCGGGACGCCGGGCCGGGTGCGGATTGGCTACCTCAATAAACAGCGGTGGGACGGCAAGAACGACATTCGCTACGTCGAGGTCGACCCCGAGCGCGGCCCATTCATCACCCGCGCGTTCAAGCTCTACGAGACTGGCAAATGGGGCACGACCGACCTTGCCGACAAGCTCTACGAGGACGGCCTGCGGACGCGCACGACCAAGAAGCGCCCCGCTGGGAAGGTCGAGGGATCACGGCTTCACGAAATCCTGCGCGATTCCTACTACATCGGCACCGTCACCTATGGCGGCGTCCAGTACCAGGGCAGCCACAGGCCGCTCATCGACAAGGACACCTTCTCGCGGGTGCAGGCGATCCTCACGGCCAAGCACCAGGCGGGCGAAAAGCAGCGCGAACACCGCCATTACCTAAAGGGCACGATCTACTGCGGTCGCTGCCAGCGACGAATGATTTTCACGCGCTCGCGCGGCAACGGCGGCCATTACGAATACTTCATGTGCGCCGGTCGCCACAGCGACCGCTCCGGCTGCCGGCAGCCGTATGTCCAGACTGCTGACGTTGAGCAGGCGGTCACACGATTCTACGAGCGGGCGGTCTCCCGGCGGGTGGAGCGGATCGCGAGACTGCGCGACCATCTAGCCTCGATCCACCAGTAGCAACCTGAGGAAACCGCCCGGGAACGTCCTCTTGGGTCTTGAGAATGCGGTTTGCGAGCCCATTCCCACAAACCCAGGAGGACACCCGGAAGGTGAAGACACAAACGACAGCGCAAACCGTAGAAGTCAGGGCGGACGGCGAGGGGCTCGTCTCCCACGCCGGCGCCTTCCTGTTGGTCGAGCTCGCCGACCGGCTCGGCCTCACCACTGCGCTCGCCGAGGCGATGGCTCCGACCCGCGAGCGCCGCTCCGCGCACGACCCCGGCGTCGTCCTGCGCGATCTCGCCGTCGCGATCGCCGACGGCGGCGATCACGTCACAGATCTCGGCGTGCTGCGCGGCCAGCAGGCGCTGTTCGGGGCGGTGGCCTCAGAGAGCACCGCCCACCGGGCGATCAAGTCGGTGGACGCCGAGGCACTGGAAGCGCTCCGCGCCGCCCGTGCCAAAGCGCTGGAGCGCGCCTGGGATGCCGGAGCCCGACCCGTAGAGCTGGTCCTCGACATCGACGCCAGCCTCCTCACCGCCCACTCCGAGAAGGAAGGAGCTGCCGGCAACTACAAGGGCGGCTTCGGCTTTCACCCGTTGCTCTGCTACCTGGCCGAGACAGGCGAGCCGCTGGCGGCCGTCCTGCGACCCGGGAACGCCGCCGCTCACACCGCCGCCGATCACTTCGAGGTCCTGCAGCTGGCCCTCGAGCAGCTGCCCGCCCAAGACCTCGACCGCGAGATCCTGGCCCGCGCCGACATCGGCGGGCGCACCCACGCCTTCACCTCCGACTGCCGCTCGGCCGGCATCGGCTTCTCGGTCGGCTACGAGGTCGACGAGCGGGTGCGCGGGGCGATCATGGAGCTGCCCGAATCGGCTTGGCGAAGCGCGATCGACGGCGACGGCGAGGTTCGCGAGGGCGCCCAGGTCGCCGAGCTGACCGATCGCGTCGACCTCTCGAGCTGGCCCTGCGGCACGCGCCTGATCCTCCGCCGCGAGCGGCCCCACCCTGGCGCCCAGCTCTCGGTCTTCGACTGCGAGGCCGGCTACCGCCACACCACCTTCATCACCGACCAAGAAGACGCCGACGTCGCCGCCCTGGAGCTGCGCCACCGCCGCCGCGCCCGCGTGGAGGACGCGATTCGGGTCGGCAAGGAAGCCGGGATGGCGAAGATGCCCTTCGCCGCCTTCGAGCACAACCAGGCTTGGCTGGAGGTCTCGCTGCTGGCTCAGGCGATCCTGCGCTGGGCGGCACTGCTCTGCCTGGAGGGCGAGCTCGCCCTCGCCGAGCCCAAGCGGGTGCGCCAGCGCCTACTGCACGTCGCCGGGCGCCTCGTGCGCTCGGGTCGGCGGGTGGCGCTGCGGCTGCCGCGGAGCTGGCCGTGGGCCGAAGCGCTGGTGGCGGCCTTCGCCCGATTGCGGGCGCTGCCGGCAGCGAGCCCGTAGCCACCCGGCTCGCTGCCAGCCTCAGCTCCCCCCTCGCCGCACCTGCCGATCCCGGCCTGCCCGCGAACGAGCGCCGGCGCTCGGATTCGCCGACGATCGGCCTCGAAAGGAGCGCCAGGGAGGTTCCACGGAACCGCCCTGGCGCTGGTACCTACCTCAAGTCGCCCGGCCCACCCTGCTGGGGTGAAAACGGTGGATCGAGGCTAGTCACCGGCTTCGAGGGCGTTACCGAACAGCGCGAGGCTGACCTGGCCAAAGCTCGGCGGGAACTTTCCAGGGCCGAAGCCGAGCGCCGGAAGCTCTTGCAGCTTGTCTATGCCGGGAAGATGCCCGACGACCTCTTTGGCGAGGAGCAGGATCGGTTGTTGCGCGAGATCGAGGCGGCCCACGAATCGCTCGATCAGGCGTCCGTGAAACAGGGATCGCTCACCAAGGCGCTCGATCTGGCGCTGGAGCTTGCCATCGACGCCGTGCTGACCTACGCGACCGCCGATCCGGCGCTGCGGCGACAGCTCAATCAGGCGTTCTTCCTGCGTGTCTATATCCGCGACGACGATGTAGTGGACGCGGACCTCGCCGAGCCCTACGCCAGCCTGTTCAATCCCGACCTGCCCTCCTTGCTTGAAAAAGCCGCCCCACGACGGAGCTATAAAAAAGGACTTGGTTCGAGAGAGAAGGTTTTAGTGGAGCCAGCCGGGATCGAACCGGCGACCTTCGCGTTGCAAACGCGACGCTCTGCCAGCTGAGCTATGGCCCCTCGTCCGAGAGTTTAGGCAGCAGGAGCACGGGTCGCCAGCGCCCTCAGCGAACGACGGCGCGTTTGTACTTCCGCACCGAGAGGACCGCGAAGAAGATGGCGATGCCGAGGGACCAGGCGGCGGCGCCCCAGACGGTGTTGTCGCCAACGGGTGCGCCGAGGAAGAGGTGGCGCATCGCGTCGACGACGATCGTGAAGGGATTGACTTCGGCGAAGGCCTGGAGGGCGGCGGGCATCGACTCGACCGGGACGAAGGCCGAGGAGACGAAGGTGAGCGGGAAGATGACGATGAAGCCCAGCGACTGGGCCGCCTCCGGCGAGGAAGAGGTGAGGCCGACGAAGGCGAAGACCCAGGAGAACGCGTAGCCGAACAGCAGCAGCAGCAGGATGCCGGCGACGATGTCGGTGAGCGGGGCATCGAAGCCGAAGCCGGCGATGACGCCGACGCCGAGCATGATCGCGATCGAGATCGAGTTGGTGGCAACGTCGGAGAGGGTGCGGCCGGCGAGGACGGCGGCACGGGACATCGGCAGCGAGCGGAAGCGGTCGACCAGTCCCTTGCGCAGGTCCTCGGAGAGGCCGAGGGCGGTGACGAAGCCGCCGAAGGACATCGTCTGGACGATGATCCCCGGCATCAGGAAGTCGATGTAGCTGTAGCCGGGGGTGTCGATCGCGCCGCCGAAGACGTAGGCGAAGAGCAGCACGAACATGATCGGTTGCACGGTGAAGGAGAGCAGCAGGTCGGGCGCGCGGGGAATCCGCAGGAGGCTGCGCCGGGCCAGCACCAGGGTGTCGGAGAGGGCGTAGCGGAGGCCGGTCATCGCGCGCTCCCCTCCTCCGCGCGGTCGCCGTCGCCGTTCTCGGACTCGGCCGCGTGGCCGGTTAGGGTGAGGAAGACGTCGTCGAGGGTCGGCCGGCGCATCGCCACGTCGTCGATCCCGACCCCGGCCTCGTTGAGCCGGCGCACCACCTCGGCGATCGCCCCGCGGCGCTCGCGGATCGGCATCCGCAGGACGCCGTCGACGAGGCCGGGGCGCTCCGCCGCGACCGATTCCAGCGCCGCGATCGCCGCCTCAGGGCTGGCGCCGCCGTCGAGGGTGATGTCGATCCACTCCCCCCCGACCTGGTCCTTGAGCTCGTCGGAGCTGCCCTCGGCGATGACGCGGCCGCGGTCGATGACGGAGATGCGGTCGGCGAGGCGGTCGGCCTCGTCGAGGTACTGGGTGGTGAGCAGCACCGTGGTGCCTTCGGCGACGCGGCCTTCGATCGTCTCCCAGAGGCCGATGCGGCTGCGCGGGTCCAGCCCGGTGGTCGGCTCGTCGAGGAAGAGGATCGGCGGGCGGGCGACCAGGGCGGCGGCGAGGTCGAGCCGGCGTCGCATCCCGCCCGAGTAGGTCCGCACTAGGCGGTCGGCGGCGTCGCTGAGGTCGAAGCGCTCCAGCAGCTCGGCGGCGCGGCTGCGCGGCTCGCCCTTCGGCAGGTGGTAGAGCTGGCCGACCATCTCCAGGTTCTCGGCCCCGGTCAGGTTCTCGTCGACGGCCGCGTACTGGCCGGCGAGGCCGATCTTGGTCCGCAGCTGCGGCGCCTCGCGCTCGACGTCGAGGCCGGCGACGCGGGCGCTGCCGCCGTCGGGCGGGAGCAGCGTGGTGAGGATGCGGACCGCGGTCGTCTTGCCGGCGCCGTTGGGCCCGAGCAGGCCGAGCACGGTGCCGGTGGGGACGCGCAGGTCGACGCTCTCGAGGGCGCGAACGTCCCCGTAGGACTTGCAGAGACCTGTTGCTTGGATTGCGAGGTCGGCGGGCATTCTCGGCAACCTACCGAGTGCTCGGCGTCGGCTCGCTCAGTCGTCGAAGTCGAAGTCCTTCGGTGGCTTCTGCTCGAACCAGAGGTCGTCATCCTCGGGCGACTCCTCGAGGAACTCCGGCGTGTCCTCGAGCACGTCCTCGTGGGAGGAGCTGGCGGCGGGAGGGGCGGGCTCGTGGGAAGCCTCGTCGTCTTCATCGGCCTCGGCGAGCTCGAACTCGCGGGAGTCCTCCTCGGCCGGCCGGTCGTCCTCGAGCTCGGCGTCGTCCTCAACCCTGGCGTCGTCCTCAACCTCCTCCTCGTCGGCGTCGACGAAGACCGCGGCCTCCCCGGTCGCGGGCGCGCCGGGCTCGTCGGGCAGCGGCGCCTCCAGCGCCTGGTTGAGCTCGTCGGAGAGCCGCTGCTCGCTGAAGAACTCGTCGAATTCGTCGGCCGGCTCGTCCTCCTCGGCGGGGGGAGCGAGGCGCGGTTCGGCCCGCTCGGCGTCGACGAGCTGGTCGTCGGAGGGAGCATCGGCCTCGGTGGCAGCGTCCTCGAACTCGCCCTCGACGTCGAACATTTCCGTCGGCTGCTCGGCGATCGCGTGCCGCTCCTCGGTCGAGTGACCGCGGTCGGCGATCACCTCGTGCTCGATCGCCGGGTGCTCCTCCTCGGCGGGGCCGTCCTCGGCCTCGGCCAGCTGCTCGGCCTGCGGCGCCTCGGCTGGCTCAGGCGGCTTCGGAGCCTCGGGGGCCTCCTGCAGATCGGCGATGTTTGGCACGCGCCTTCCGCCCGTCTCCTCGGTCGCCTGCCCCTCCGCCCCGATCTCTGGAGCGACCAGGAACTCGGTCGGCGCCTCGGCGAACGGATCCGGCTCGTCAGGCCGCTGCGGAGGCCCAAAAGCCTCGTCCTCGAGCTTTTTCAGCTCGGCATCATCCGCGCCGTGCGCGCGCTTCAGTTCCAGGTGCTCTCGGATTGCGTCGTCGAGGATGCTCATAGCCGGTTCCCGGGAGGCTGCCAAAGACTATGCGGTTATCCTTGCCCTTGCGAGGCAGTGGGATCAACTTCCCAGCCACGCCCCCGGGGCTATAGCTCAGCTGGCAGAGCGCCTGGATCGCACCCAGGAGGTCGGCGGTTCGAATCCGCCTAGCTCCACTGACTTCGCCCTGTGGGGACGGGAACCGCGGCCTGCGCCCGAGAGTTCTGTCGTCACCCTGATCTGACGTAGTCGACGGCAGGTCAACCGCCGCACCGCGGGCGGCGGCGAAGGAGGGCGGGGTGATATTTCGAAGACGTCCCTGCGTTCGAGGACATCCCTGTGCCTCTCCGACTCCGACTTAGCTCGCCACATGTCGCATGGGGCCTGATTACTTGACACCAGGTTCTATCGTTCCGTTGACGATGGGGCCGGCGAAGACGTTCATCGGGTGTGCACTAGCGATCCTGATCGGGTTGCTGCCGGCTACCCATGCCCTCGGGCAAACGGTCTACGTGGCGAACGCGGCCGGGAAAAGTGTTTCGGTGATCGACCCGCAGACCGGGGCGACGCTCGCCCCGCCGATCCCGGTCGGCGAAGCCCCGACTTCCATTGCGATCAGCCCGGACGGCAGCCGTGCCGTGGTCGCCAATTTCTTCTCGGGCGACGTGTCGATCATCGATACGAGCACCAACCGTGCGATCGGCACGGTGCCGGTCGCGTACGAACCTGGGGCCGTCGCGATAGCTCCGAATGGGACGGTCGTCGTCGCCAGCGGGTCGAATCTCGACGCCGGTGCGATCTCGGCGATCGACCTGGCGACGCAACGGGTCGTCGGGAAACCGATTCCATACGAACATCGAGTCCACGGCCTCGCGATCACGCCCGATGGCCACAGTGCGCTCGTCGCCACCGAGCAGGGGAAAGTCCTGTTCATCGACCTGCTTGCCGACCGGATCGTCGGCGAAACGCACGTCGGTGGTGGTCCATTGCGCATCGCCGTGACCCCAGACGGACGCTATGCGGTGGTCCCACTCTTCGAAATGGAGGCGGTTTCGGTAATCGACCTCTCCACCCGAAGTGTGGTCGGCGAGCCGATACCCGTCGACGGTTCTCCCTACGAAGTGGCGATCAGCCCGGATGGACGTTTCGCCTATATCGGCAACGTGCAGCTGCCCACCCCTTCGATCTCGAAGATCGACCTCGCGGCGCACCGGGTGGTGGAGGCTGCTCCGGTCGAAGGTCAGCCATGGGGTATCGCCCTTTCGCCCGACGGCTCGGTCGCCTACCTCGCGGGAGGGAACACGACGAATAGGGTCGAGATGATCGACCCGGTTTCACTCCAGCAATTCGGCAGCCCCGTCGAAGTCGGGCCCCAGCCACAGGCGATCGCGGCCGAGTGCCATCTACAAATGGAGTTTCGGCGATGGCAGGACGGCAGCCGGGCTCACCGTCGCCCACACCTACATGAGCGCAGGCGACTTCCCGGTCACGCTGACGGTCAGCGACCAAGGCTGCTCCACCGCACCGATATTCACCGGCCAGACGGCGTACTGCAACGGCTCCGCCCGCGCCAATAGGACGCAGATAGTCACGATTCCGGTCACGACGCGCTCACTCGCTGTACGCGTCGCATGTCCGCGCAAGGCTCAGAAGAGGCTGTGCCACTTCAAGCTGCGGGCCGTCGCCGGCAAGAAAAAGGGCGCCGCGAGTGAGAGCACCGTCGTGCGCACGACGGTGCGACGGGGGAGGTCCAAGGTCGTGAGGCTTGAGCCGCGACCACGGTTCGAGGCGAAACTCGCCGTGGCGACGCGCGTTCTGATCAAGGTGAGCCGTTCGATTGGGCGTACGAGGTGGACCGACACGCGCTGGCTGGCGGTCGTCCGCTAGCTCGACCCCGTCGTCGTCTCTCTCGAGACCAGACAACGGCGATCTTTCCGACTGCGGTCCGCACTAATCGCACCCAGGGGGTCGGCGGTTCGAATCCGCCTGACTTCACACGAAAGCGGCTGCGCCTCGGCTCCCGGAGGTTACGGCGCGTGGCCTGACACGGCCCATGTGCTGACTGCTGCGTCCCAGCTCCCTTGTGCCTCATCGGACAGCACAGGATCGAGGAAAGCTGCGGCGCGCTCGAAAGCCGCAGCCAGGTCGGGCTCGAGACCAACCTCCTCGGCGAGGCGGCCATAGCCCGATGCCCCACTCAGGCGGTGGAGCAGGCAGGCTTCCAAGAAGCACCTGGCGGGCGCGGGTCTCGAAGGTTTGCCTTAGCGCCTCTCGCACTGCGGCGGCTTCGAGTGACTGTGAGTCCGCAATGAGCAGGATGTCGATCAGGTCCTTGGGCCGCGTGCTGGGCCTGCCCGCCGTGCCATAGCTCCGCGAGTAGGCGTGGACCTTCTCGGCTAGGTGCTGGGCTAGCGGTATCGCGGGAAGCTCGAGCGGCTCAATTCCTGCGAAGGAGAGGAAGTCCGACGTGCGCACTCTGTCGGGTTCCGAGCCGGCCGAGTTCGCGAAGCCGATATCGACAATGAACTGCTCGAAGACGCGTTCCGCCAGCTCCGCGCGTACATGAAAGCGAATCGCTTGAAACTCATCGACCTCGTCGAACGCGCTGGTTCTGCTTGCCGTGAAGGTGAAGAAGTCATCGAGGCGGAGTCGCTGCGCCGCGGCGATGTCCTCGATCGCGGCCTCCTCGTCGTCGTCGCGCCCGAGGTCTATGTCTTTGGTCGACCGCGAAGCTCCGCCCAGCCGGAAGTCGAGTGCCAACGCGCCCTTCAGCACCCAACGATCCGGGGCCACCTGGACGAGGCGTCGCAGGAACAGTTCGAAAGCGACTCGCTTTCGAAGGCGGGTGAGATTGGAGCCGGTCCTATCAGCCTCGGTCTTCATCCGCTGCTCCAGCGCCATGCGGAACGCAGGGGCGCTCTCGTATCTCACGAGGTCACCGCCTCAATGGCGCCGCCCACCGCGTCGTGGCGACCGCGCCGCCGTGCCTCTTTTTTGAGTTCGCGCGCGGTGAGCAGCCCGCGGCCAAGTGCCTGCCGCACGGCCATCTCCAGCTGCTCGGGCTGGATTTCCTCGGCTACGTCGATGAGCGTTCGCGCTGGGGCGGTTAGGGGGAGCCCTTCGCGCCAGACCGTGGCGACCTCTTCCTCGTCAGGTCGGGTGTGGACCACGACGCCGGCGGGACGGCGCAGGCCGCGGTATCGGCGCCCGACGAGAAGGTGGACCGCGTTGGGAATGTTGTCGCTGAGGTCGAGCAGGGCGAGCGCGCTTTGGTGCGAGAGGATGGCCTTGTTGGCGCCGACCCCCATCCACTTTTCGCGCATCTCGTCATCTTCGGCACGAGGGAAGCCGGGCAGGCGGTAGAGCCCACGCCGCGCTCGCTCGAACCGGTTCCGGCGCACGTAGTGGCTCAGGAGCTGACTGCTGAATCCACGGTCGCGGGCCTGGGTAGTGGTGAAGTAGCCATGCTGCGCGTAGGCGATCGCCTCGAGCCCCCGTATGTCGGGTTGGTCATGCATAGGCAAAGTATAGCTTTGCTTTTGCGGACATTGCACCGTCTACGCCGTTTCCAACCGCCCTGCGCCGATTTCGGGCACTTCTCGCCAGGAGTGCCCGACTCCCTGCATATCGCCGCATATCCCTGCGTATCCGCGGCAAACCGTCGGCGCGCTAAGCGGTCGCTGAGCCCGACTAATTCCCTGCTAATGCCGGACTTCTGAAGTTGCCGCCCAGATTTCGCCCCGTTGAATCGCACCCAGGAGGTCGGCGGTTCGAATCCGCCTAGCGAAGGGCATCTTGCGCATCCCGGTCTCCTTGGCGACGCGGATCGCGTCCTCGACCTTGGCGCGGCGGCGGTGGCGAAGCTCAAGGGCCGCGATGTCGGCGTCCTCTTGGTCGGTGATGAAGGCGGTGTGGCGGTAGCCGGTCTCGCAGTCGAGGACCGAGAGCTGGGCGCCGGGATGGGGGCGCTCCCGTCTGACGATGAGCCGCGTGCCCTCCGGCCATCTCGAGAGGTCGACGTCGTCGCTCAGCTCCGCGACCTGAGCGCCCTCACGCGCCTCGCCATCGCCGTCGACCGCCTGTTGCCAAGCCGACTCTGCCAGCGCGCCGATCGCCTCGCGCACCCGCTCGTCGACCTCGTAGCCGACCGAGAAGCGAATGCCGGCCTCGCGGCAGTCCTGCGTGAAGGCGTGGGTGCGCCCGCCGATGTCGGCGCGGACGAGAATCTCTCGATCGAGGTCTTGCTCGAGAGGTAGCAGAGCAGTGGAAGAACCCGAAGCCGCCCTTGTAGGTGCCGGCGGCACTCTGCTTCTCGGAGTGGGCGGTGAGGAGGCTGGCGTCGATATCGAGGATCAGCTCCTCGGGCCGGGCGCCGGCGTCCCAGGCCTTGGCCAGCGCCTTCGCCCGGGCGGCGCGGAGCGCTTCCAGGGCCAGCGCGTCGATGGTCTTGATCACCCGGTGGGCCGTCGTCTCCGACGCCACCGCCCCGAACAGCGCCTCCTGGCCGCGCAGCACACCGAGGTCAGAGACGTGATCGCCGCCGTCGGCGACCGCGACCGCGAGGTCGCGCAGGACGACGCCGGGGTCGTGCGCGGAGCGGCGCACTCGGGTCAGCGCCATCGCCTCGGCGAGCGCAGTGGTGAGGCCGAGCCGGTCGGCCAGCTCGACCAACAGGTAGGTGCCGGCGTGGGAGACGAGCCCCTCGCCGTCCGCCCTGACTTCTACGGTTTGCGCTGTCGTTTGTGTCTTCACCTTCCGGGTGTCCTCCTGGGTTTGTGGGAATGGGCTCGCAAACCGCATTCTCAAGAGCCAAGAGGACGTTCCCGGATGGTTTGGTCTGCCACTCCAGGTCAGCGTCTACCACTGGGACCCTGACCTTTCCCGATTGTCCGTCTAGCGTCCCGCTTTACGCCTGCCAGAACTACGCGGAAGACGAAGCGGTGGTCCATCTTTGGCGACCGGTTTACTGCCCAACGGTTGATAGCTGGCAGTTCACGCGGCTCCGAGTGATCGACCTTGAGAGCGCTGGCCCCCTCGGCTTCGACGGCCCCTCCGACCATTCATGCTCAAGTTTCAGGCCCGAGCCGAGGCGGTTCCTCGGTCGCGGAGCGGCGAAGAAGTACATGCGTGCCGCCCTCATCCAGCGCTTCTCCTACGACCATCGAGCTGGAGGAAGCATCAGTTGCCGGGAGTGTCTGTCGCAAACGCGCATCGCTTGCAGAATGGCTTGGGTAATCGGGGACGCCGGGTTCTTCGGCCGGGGGCAAATCTGGCTCACGTTCTCTCGTCACGAAAAGCTGGCCCACTTCTCCTACCGCCTGACCAACGTCGACGAATACTGCCTCGACGTCACGCCGGAGCAGGACTGCACCGGAAAGCGCCGGCGTAGCGGACGGGTTCCGGACTACTTGCTGCGCTTCAGTAAGGGCTAGGGCTTGACGTAGCGGGCTACGGCCTCGCGGGCGAGGTCGCTCACCGAGCGACCTTCCTCTTTGGCGCGCTTCTGCGCTGCTCGATATAGATCTGGGGTCGTGCGGAAACTCAATCGCGGGGAGGCGCCGGCGCCTGCCAGCGAGGGGCGACCGACTCGGCGGGGATTTGCCTTCGAGAGGTCGTAGCCGCGCTCGGCCTCCGCAGCGAGGGCGTCGGCGATCTCGGGGGTGATCTCCGTGCCGGCCTTCGTCTTTGGATTCTTTCGGGTCGTCTTCTTTACCTTCGCCATTTCTTGGCCTCCTCATACTGCTTTCGATAGCGGTTGCGCAATGGCATTGCGTGAATCACGAGCAGAGCGTCGTCCTCGAGCTCGACTGCCATCACCTCCAGCGCGATCTCCTCCTCGTCATCGCCGAGAAAGACGAGCCGCAAGCTGGCGTTCTCCGGAGCATCGGTCGGCGGGTCCTGCTCGAAGCGCAGGCCGCAATGGTCGATGACATAGCGAGAGCGTTCACGCGATATCCGGTGCTTGGTTGCGGCGCGAGCCCATCTCCAGATTCACGGTCGCAATCTATTAATTCTGTCGGACAATACTAGCACCCATTGTGTTCCCAACCGCCCTGCGCAAATTTCGGGCACTTCTCGCCAGGAGTGCCCGACTCCCTGCATATCGCCGCATATCCCTGCTCATCTAGAGAAACGTCGTAAGATTCAGTGGTTGCATAAAGCCCTGGAATAAGCGACTTTTCGGGGCTTCTGTGCTGCACGACTGACTTGGATCGCACCCAGGAGGTCGGCGGTTCGAATCCGCCTAGCTCCATCAGCAGAGCCCCACAACATGCGGGTCCTACGGGACTGGGGGAAGGGTCTCGATGGAGCTCCGTCTCGGACTGCGGGCCCGCGCCACCAAAGATTTCGACGCGGTCTTTCGGGGCGCGTTCGAGGGCTGGCTGGCGGCGCTGGGGCAAGGTTCAGTTCGAGGTGGCACCGGTCGAGGTCGGATCTGTCCTCGACGTCGATCAGGTCGATCCCTTCGACATCGGCCAATTCGGGTTGCTGGCACCCGAAGATCTACGCAGGGTCCACGAAGCCTGCACCGCGCTCTTCGTCTTCGCCGCCTTGGTCGGTGACTTCATCACCGAGATCGACGCTGCAGCCAATTG
Organism: uncultured Solirubrobacterales bacterium; assembly: GCA_963775475.1. Taxonomy (GTDB): domain Bacteria; phylum Actinomycetota; class Thermoleophilia; order Solirubrobacterales; family 70-9; genus VAYN01. The sequence goes on from CAVZIP010000001.1 coordinate 568,807, forward strand.
AAACTTCCGCTAACGAACCTTCGCCGCCCACGGCTGAATACCCGTCCGGCCGCTGTTCCTCAGCCGCAGCAGCGCTTGTACTTGCTCCCCGAGCCGCACCAGCAGGGGTCGTTCCTGCCAGGCGGCCAGGGCACGGTTTCGCCGCGACTGCCGAGAAAGGCGGCGAAGCGGCTCCTGGCGCTGCCGGTGCTCGGATCCAACCCCTGCTCCGAGGCGAACGCGAGGAAGGCCTCCACCTGCAGGGGAGCGACGGATGGCGTGCGCCCCGTGGCGGCCTGCACCTCGCGGAGGCGGGCCTCGATCACCTTGCAGTAGGCGTCGGGGTCCTCCAGGTCGCCGGCAAGGTCCGGCCAGCGAGCGAACGCAGCTTGTATCTGATCGCGCGGGTACCAGGCGACCGCGTAGCTGGTCGCCTCCGGCAAGGGGTGGCGGCCGTGTTCGGCCAGACGGTCTTCATCGTCCGGTGGGAGGCCGAGCTCGAGGCGGCATTCTTGACGTTCTGCTCTCAGTCGTCCCACCAAGAGCTCGTCCGCAGTCTTCTTCGCCAGCTCCAATGCCTCCTCGAAGGCGCCCAGAGCACCCTCCCAATCAGCGGAATCGCTGCGGGCGGCGGCGAGCGTGGCGAGCAGGTGGGGATCGTCGGGACGCTCCTCGCGGAGCGCGGCGAAGACGGACTCTCCCTCCTCTCGCTCGCCCGCCTTCAGCAGATACCAGCCGAGCATCCCCCGAGCCAGGTCGGGGAACTGGCAGCCGTGCTCAAGCGCGCAGCGCTGCGCTCTCACGGCGAGGGGAAAATCTTCCCCCTCTGACGCCACTTCGGCCAGGCCGTCGTAGCACTCACCCAGTTCGAGGTCCGATGGATTCTCCATCGCGGCGATCTGGTCGAGGGCGTCCTCGGCCTCGTAGAGATCCTCGGTTGTTTGGTAGATCGAGAGCAGCTCGGAAACGCTCGCCATGTCAGGAACCTAACGACCAGAAGTGCCCGACTCCCTTCATATCGCCGCGCATCCCTGCTTATCCAGCGCCCGCGGCGGCGGGGAGGCATCTAAGTGGCAGACGGGACGAAGCCTCGGCGAACCCGCGTCGAGCGCGGGATCTATCTCATGGCGTTCGGAACGTGGTGAGGCGGGTCAACTGATAGCTGACGGGCCAAGGTTGGCCCGGGTCGGGCCGCGCAAAGCGGGCATCCTTAAGGACATGACACGGCCATTCAGATACTCACTGACAACGGCAGCGGCGATCGTCCTGGCCTTGATGGTCCTGGCGTCGCAGGCCAATGCCGCCTACCCCGGCAAGCCGGGAGCAATCGCCTACAACAAGTACAAGGACGTCGGCGAAAGCGTGGGCGAAACCGAACAGATCCATCCGGAGGGCGGGCTGTTCGTCCACGGTCCCCGCCTCGAGGAACAGCCACTGCAGCTGACGAGCGAGGCGAGCGACGCAAATCCGGCCTACTCGCCGAACGGACGGTTGATCGCATTCGCGAGCACCCGCGGCCAGGTCGGCCTGAAGCGGACGAGCCAGATCTACCTGATGCGCTCCGACGGCACGGGTGTGCGGCAGCTGACCGATGACCCGGCGGGCGCCAGCGGGCCGTATTTCTCCCCGGACGGGCGCAGGCTGGTCTTCGTCCGCTCCCATCACCTTTGGCTGCTGACGATTGCCACCGGTGGCGAGCGCCAGATCACCTTCGGTCGAGCCGGCGACAGCGAGCCCGTGTTCACCCCAAGTGGGCGGCGGATCCTCTTCGCCAGCAACCGGGCCCAGGGCGGCGGCAAGAATGATTCGAGCGACATCTGGGCGGTCGGCTCCGACGGGCGCAATCCGAAGCCGCTGGTCAACGGGCCCGGCGCCGAGGTGAGCCCGGAAGTCTCACCCGACGGCAGGCGGATCGCCTACGTCGTGCAGCAGAGCCCGTACCTCGGATACGGGAACCTGCGCATCGCGCGAGCCAACGGAGTGTTCGTGCGCTCGCTCGACGAGAAACCGGGACCCGAATGCAGACCGTGTTACGGCAGCCCGGCCTGGGCGCCGGACGGCAAGCACCTGGCGGCGGTGGAGAAGAGCGACAACGTCGGCTCGAGCGTCCTGCTGGTGATGCGACCCGATGGCACTCACCGCAAGAGCTTCGACAGGGGCGTCGTCGAAACCGATGGCTTCGGCGGCCACGTGGGGAGTCCGGCCTGGGGCCCAACGCAGCGGTGATCTCACGTGCTCAGGGAATCCATGGTCCTGGCGGACAATCGCTCCACAGATAGACTCGCCATCCGCTACGCCGATCTTTGTTGATCAGGCATCGGAGCTTCGAGAATGGCAGAGGGTCAGATCAACAACCACGCCGCCTTTATCTGGGGCGTGGCGGACCTTCTGCGTGGCGACTACAAGCAGTCCGAATACGGGAAGGTAATCCTCCCGCTCACCGTCATCCGCCGCCTCGACTGCGTCCTCGAGCCGACCAAGGAAGCCGTCCTCGCCAAGGCCGCCGACCTGGAGGGGAGGGTCGAGAATCCACGGGAGCCGCTGGAGATCGTCGCCGGCCAGCCGTTCTACAACACGAGCCCGCTCACCTTCACGAAGCTGCTCGACGACCCCAGCAACATCGCCGACGCGCTCAACCTCTACATCGGCGGCTTCTCCCCAGCCGCCAAGGACGTCATCGACAAGTTCGACTTCGGCGTCCAGATCGAGCGCCTGCGCAGGGCGAACCTCCTCTACCAGGTCGTGGGCAGGTTCGCCGAGATCGACCTTCATCCGGAGGTCGTCTCGAACATCGAGATGGGCTACCTGTACGAGGAGCTGATCCGCAAGTTCTCCGAGCTCTCCAACGAGACCGCCGGAGAGCACTTCACCCCGCGCGAGGTCATCCGGCTGATGGTGAACCTGCTCTTCATCGAGGACGAGGACACTGCTGACGAAGCGCGGGATCGTCAAGACGCTGCTACGACCCTGCGTGCGGGACCGGCGGGATGCTGTCGGTCGCCGAGGACCACCTGCGCGAGCTCAACCCGCAGCGCGACTGGAGGTCTTCGGCCAGGAGCTGAACGCCGAGACCTACGCGGTCTGCCGCTCGGACATGATGCTCAAGGGCCAGGACGCCTCGCACATCGCCTACGGCAACTCCTTCTCCGAGGACCACCACGAGGGCGAGACGCTTCGACTACCTGCTCGCCAATCCGCCCTTCGGGGTGGAGTGGAAGAAGGTCAAGGACGCCGATTCGCAACGAGCACGAGACCAAGGGCTTCAGCGGACGCTTCGGCGCCGGCCTGCCGCGGATCAACGACGGCTCGCTTCCTCTTCCTGCAGCACATGATCTCGAAGATGAAGCGCCCCGAGGAGGGCGGCTCGCGTCTGGCGATCGTCTTCAACGGCTCGCCGCTCTTCACCGGGGCGGCGGCTCCGGGCGAGTCCGAGATCCGCCGCTGGATCATCGAGAACGACTGGCTCGAGGCGGTCGTCGCGCTGCCCGATCAGCTCTTCTACAACACCGGCATCTCCACCTACTTCTGGGTCGTGACCAACCGCAAGGTCGCCAGAGCGGCGCGGCAAGGTGCAGCTCATCGACGCACGCGAGCTGTTCGTGAAGATGCGCAAGTCGCTCGGCGAGAAGCGCAAGGAGATCTCGCCCGAGCAGATCGAAGAGATCACTCACCTCTACGGCGCGTTCGACGGAGGGCGAGAAGGTCAAGGTCTTCCCCAACGAGGCTTTCGGCTTCCTCCGGATCACGGTCGAGCGGCCGCTGCGGCTGCGCTGGGAGGTGACCGAGGAGACGATCGCAGCCGTCCTCGTGACGAAACCGATCCAGAAACTCGATGCCGAGGCACAGACCGCGCTGCGCGACGCCCTCTCGAAGCACGACGGTGCGAAGTTCACGACCGAAGAGGAGCTCTCACGAGCACTGGACGCGGACCTGGCCGGGCTCGGCCTGTCCCGCCCCGCCGCAGTACGGTCTCTGGGCGGCCTCGCCGTTCGCGACGAGGACGCACCGGTCGTCACCGACCGAAAAGGCAATCCCGAGCCCGACCCCGAGCTGCGCGACAACGAGAACGTCCCCCTCCCACCCGAGCCGGTGAGCTTCGAGGAGGACCCCACCGGCCGCCTAGCCTCACTCGAGCTATCGCACCGCGATCGACGACTACATGCGTGACGAGGTCATTCCTTACGTCCCGGATGCTTGGGTCGACTACGAGAAGACGAAGATCGGCTACGAGATCCCGCTGACTCGGCACTTCTATCAGTACGTTCCACCGAGGCCGCTGGAGGAGATCGACGCCGAGATCAGGGAGATCGAGACCGAGATTCAGCGCCTGCTCGGCGAGGTCGCCCCATGAGCTCGTGGATCCCTCTCAAGCGCGTCGCCACGGTTATCCCTGGTCAATCGCCCCCCTCACATGATGTCTCTGACTCAGATGGATCAAGCAGACCCTTCCTGCAGGGAAACAAGGAGTTCGGCACGCTCCACCCCGAACCGCGCTTCCAGTCCGCACGTGCACCCAAGCAGGCCAACACCGGAGACATATTGCTTTCAGTTCGAGCCCCCGTCGGGGCCCTGAACATCGCAGATCGTCCCTACGGAATCGGCCGTGGCCTTTGTGCGATCAGGCCGCAAAGCGGTCTAACGGCCGCCTTTGCCTGGTGGGCGCTGGTGGCCACTGTGCCCCGCTTGTCGATGGGAGCAACTGGATCGACCTACCAAGCCATCAATGCAGATGATGTCGGCCAACTGAGAGTTCCCTGCTTGTCCTACTCTGACCAGCACGCCATCGCCAATTACCTGGAACGCGAAATCGAGCGGGTGGATGCACTCATCGCCGCCAAGCGAGCGATGACGGGACTGGTCGAAGAGCGTCTGGAAACCCAACTCCTCAAGCTGCTCAACCCGCAGGACAGTGAGAACAAGCTCATTCCCATTCGCCGAGTCCTTCGAAAGGAAGCTCGAGCTGCCGCGGCACCGGGTGTCGTGACTGCCTTCCGCGACGGAGTAGTTTGCCTTAGAGAGCGTCGCCGGCAAGCTGGTTATACGGAAGCAAGCACTCGGTCGGATTACCAGGGCATAAGGCGTGGAGATGTCGTATTCCACGGTCTTGACGGCTTCGCTGGCGCCATTGGAGTATCTGAAGACAACGGTATCTGCACGCCGGTCTACCACGTGTGCTCGACCCGGCCGGGATTTGACTCAATGTATGTAGCGCTCACCCTTCGAGCGCTGGCCCTATCGGGATACCTTGCGCTTCAATCCGGAAATGTCCGTGAGCGCGCAGTTGACTTTCGAAACTGGGACGCACTTGCCCGGATTCCCATCCCAGTTCCTCCCATCGACCGACAGCGGACCGTGGCGCGCGAGTACACGAGCCGGCGTTCATGGGCGAATCACCTCAGCGAGGATGTGCGACGCCAGATTGGCCTTCTGCTTGAGCGCCGCCAAGCCCTGATCACCGACGCCGTCACCGGTCAGGTCGACATCCCGGAGATCGCATGAGCGGAGTCACCGAGAAACTCCTCGAGGACGAGATCACCGCGCACCTCGTCGGGGCCGGCGGCTACCGGGTCTGCAAGGTGGGTACCGCGGCCGAGTGGCGGCCGGACTTCGACGCGCAGCTGGGGCTCGACACGGTTGAGCTGTTCCGCTTCGTCGAAGAGACCCAGGTGGAGCAGTTGGATCGGCTCGTCAAGGCCCATGGCGGGAACGAGGAGCTCGCCCGCCGGAAGTTCGTCCAGCGCCTGGCGCAGCAGATCGACGAGCGCGGGACCGTCGACGTCCTGCGGCACGGGGTCCGGGACCAGAACGTCGAGATCCGGCTTTCGTACCGCAGGCCGGCGTTCGGCGTCGCGCCCGAGCTCGTCCAGCACTACGAGGCGAATCGGCTCACCGTCACCCGCCAGCTCCCGTACGACCCCGACTCCAGCAAGACCCTCGACCTCTGCCTCTTTCTCAACGGCCTCCCCGTCGCCACGGCCGAGCTCAAGAACCAACTGACCGGGCAGAACGTCGAGCACGCGATCGGCCAGTACCGGACCGACCGCGACCCCAAGGACGTGACCTTGGGGCAGCGGGCAATCGTCCACTTCGCGGTCGACCCGGACGTGGTCTCGATGACGACCCGGCTGGAGGGCAAGGAGACCCGGTTCCTTCCCTTCAACCTCGGCCATGAGCTCGGCGCCGGCAATCCCCCTAACCCCCATGGACACAAGACCTCTTACCTCTGGGAGCGGGTCTGGACGCGCGACGCCTGGCTCGACATCCTCCACCGCTTCATCCACGTGGAGCGCCCGGCGAAGGGGTCGGCGAGCGCGCGGCGCGCCGGCGAGCGCGTCATCTTCCCCCGCTACCACCAGTGGGACGCGGTGCTCAAGCTCGAGGCGGATGCCGCCGTCGAACGGCGCCGGCCGCTCGTACCTGGTCCAGCACTCGGCCGGCTCGGGAAAGTCGAACACGATCGCCTGGACGGCCCACCGCCTTTCGACCCTCCACACCTCCGAGGACCAGAAGGTCTTCGACAAGGTCGTCGTGATCACGGACCGCGTCGTCCTCGACCGCCAGCTCCAGGACACGATCTACCAGTTCGAGCACGCCCGCGGGGTCGTCGAGAAGATCGACGAGAACTCCGCTCAGCTGGCCGAGGCGCTTGCCGGCGAGCAGGCGCGGATCATCATCACCACTCTGCAGAAGTTCCCGTTCGTGCTCGACAAGGTCGGCGATCTGCCCGCGCGCAACTACGCCGTCATCGTCGACGAGGCCCACTCCTCCCAGACCGGCGAAGCCGCCAAGGACCTCCGTCTCGCCCTCGGAGCAAGCGAGGAACAGGAGCTGAGCGCCGCCGAGGCCGAGGACTCGGGGCTTATCGCCGCGGCTGTCAATCCAGTCGAGGAGGCGCTGGCCAGTCGATCGGCGCCGCTCGGCGGCCGCCAGTCGAACCTCTCCTACTTCGCCTTCACGGCGACCCCGAAGGGCCGCACCCTGGAGATGTTCGGCACCTTCAACCCGGCGAGCGGCGTCCACGAGCCGTTCCACCTCTACTCGATGCGCCAGGCGATCGAGGAGGGGTTCATCATGGACGTCCTCGCCAACTACACGACCTACAAGACGTTCTGGAAGATCGAGAAGGCGACCGAGGAGGACCCCGAGTACGAGGCCCGCAAGGCGCGGCGCGCCATTGCGCGCTTCGTCAGCCTGCACCCCCATCAGCTCGCGCAGAAGGCGCGAGATCGTCGTCGAGCACTTTCGGCAGCACACGGCGAACGAAATGAAGGGACTGGCGAAGGCCATGGTCGTGACGTCATCCCGCCTTCACGCCGTCCGCTACAAGCAGAGCATCGACAGGTACATCCAGGCCGAGGGCTACTCCGACATCAAGACCCTGGTCGCCTTCTCGGGCAAGATCGACGACGGAAGCGGCCAACCGCTGACCGAGGCGGGGATGAACGGCTTTCCCGACGGCCGCACCGCCGAGGAGTTCGGCGGCTCCGAGTACGGGGTGCTGATCGTCGCCGAGAAGTTCCAGACCGGCTTCGACCAGCCGCTTCTCCACACGATGTACGTCGACAAGACGCTGGTGGGGCTTGCCGCGGTGCAGACGCTCTCGCGCCTGAACCGAATCCATCCTCTGAAGAGAAGCACCTTCGTCCTCGACTTCCGCAACGAGACCGAGGACATCGTCGAGGCCTTTGAGCAGTTCCACGGCCGCACCGTGGCGCCGCCGACCGATCCCAACATCCTCTGGGACACGCGTCGCCGGCTCGACGACTTCGACGTCATGCGTCCCGAGGAGGCCGAGGCCGCGATGGCATCGCTCCTCCAGGCCGGCGGCACCGACGAGCAGCGTTCCGCCGCGACCTACTCTGCGATCGGTCCGGCGAAGGAGCGCTTCGAAGCGCTCGAGGACGAGCAGCGTGGGGAGTTCCGCGATGCGCTCGCCCGGTTTGTCCGTACCTACGCCTTCGTCTCGCAAATCGCCGACGTCTCCGATTCAGCGCTCGAGCGCGACTACGTCTTTTGCCGTGCCCTTTCCCTCTACCTGCGCGATACCGGGAGCATCGAGCGCCTCGACCTCAGCACCGAGGTGGAGCTAACGCACCTCCGCCACCAGGTGACCTTCAGCGGCGAGCTCTCGCTCAGCTCCGAGCAGGGCGAGGTCACCTCGTTCCTGGGCGAGGGCAGGGGGAGTCAGCAGGAGATGGACATGGAGCACCTCTCCAACATCGTCGAGGTCCTCAACGAGCGCTTCGGCACCGACCTCACCGAGGTCGACAAACTGCTCCTCGACCAGTTCGAGGAGAGCTGGGTAGCCGACGACGAGCTCTCCGACCAAGCGAACAACAACACCATCGACAACTTCCGCCTCGTGTTCGACCGGAAGTTCATGCAGACGATTGTCACCCGCGTCGACTCCAACGAAGAGATCTACAAGAGGATCCTCGACGACGAAGACTTCCAGGCAGCGCTCAGCGATTTCTACCTGCGGAGGGTCTACGAGCGACTCCGTCAGGAGACCTAGCGAGTCCCCGCTACCCTCCGGCGCGTGGCATCTCTACGCTGGCGATTCGACCGCCGTTGAGGCTGGCCAATGCCTGAGGCCGGGGACCAGGAGACGTTGACGGCGCTTCCGGCTACGAGTGCGGTTGACCTGCCCCTCGCCGATGCGGCGGCCTGGCGTCAGAAGTTTGAGGACTGGTGGGCTGCGGCGAAGGCGCTGCAATAGGGAGGATCCACACGCGTTCGCGGTTTCTAAGTGCGTAGGCCACGAGACTCGTGGCCTACGCTTTGCCGCTCAGGCGTCAGCACGAGTGCCTCGCGGACGCTGCATTGTCTATCTACCGCTACCCATACCAGAGGCTGGCCTTGACGCCACCGGGATCCGTCTCAGCTGTGAGCTCGACGTTGGCTGTCGTGATTTCGCCCGTGGCTGCACCTTCTTTGAGTTCCGGACATTTGTTGTTGACGACCGTGACCGGAATGTTGGTAACTGTCGTTTCCGATGTGACTTCTGTTTTTTTGACCCCGCCTGTTTCGGCGTCTTTGAATGTGGACCCGCCACCCAGGACTTCGGTGTTTCCGACCGTCATTTTGCAGCCGATCGCCGGCGCTTCGATTTCGATCACTTTTTCAGCCGGGCATTGGATCTGAACCGTCGCATGGTGGACGCCACCTACTTCTGAGCGGTAGTCGCAGCCGTTCATTTTTATCGTCGCTTCTTCACCGGCGACGTTGCAGGCGCTGTAAACGATGTTTGTGAATGTGAGTTCAGTGGCTTCTTTTTCTTCAGCTGTGGCATGACTTGAGGCCTGCTGGCATGTCGACGAGACAGAGGTCGCGCCCTGTTTAACGATGAACACATGGTGCGCTGTTTTCCCGGTGGGCCCGGGTTTGCCATCGGGTTTGACTGTGATTGTGCAGGGTTCCACCGAGCAGTGGAATTCGGCCGCCTGCGCGCCCGATACACCGATCGCTCCGAATGCCGCCAGCGCCATCGCGGCGGCGATCAGGATCTTGAGATTGCGAAACATCGGATTTCTCCTTCTCTTGCCCGGCGCCCGCCCCCGCGTTCCTCGCCCTCCGGCCTGCCGGTGGAGGGCGGTATATGTGACTGCCCGCTTTTGGTCAAGCGATCCTGTTCAAATTTTCGTCGAGGTTACGCTTTTCTCCTGCTGGCGCCCTGCGGCAGGTTTCTCGTACGCGCCGATCGGCGCGTGCTCCGAGCACTACTCGGGCATAGGCGCGGGCCATAATCGCGGCCCGCGCCTTCACCGGTCAGCGACTCAACGCGAGTGGCTCCTCTTCAGGTCGTCTTTCCTTCACCGCTATTCGAACCAGAGGCTGGTATGAACGTTCCCGGGATCGGTGACAGCTTTGAGCTCGACGTTGCCTGTGGTGAGCTCACCCGTGGCTGCCCCTTCTTTGAGACCCCCAGGGCATTTGTTGTTGGCGACCGTGAGCGGAATGCTGGTCAATGTAGTTTCGGCTGTGACTTCTGTTTTTTTGACTCCGCCTGTTAGAGCGTCTTTGAATGTCGACCCTCCACCCAATACTCCGGTGCTTCCGACCGTCACCAGACAGCCGGTCGGTGGTACTTCAATTTCGATCGATTTCCCAGCTGGGCATTGGACCTGGGACGTCGCGTGGTGAACGCCGCCGGCCACGACGTGGTATCCGCAGCCGTTCATTTTCACCGTCGCGGCTTCGCCAGCGACATTGCAGCCGCTATACACAATATTCGTGTATAGGACTGTTTTGGCTGTTTTGGTTTCGGATGTGGCTTGGGCTTCGACCTGCTGGCATGTCGTCGAAACCGAGACAAACCCCTGTTTGATGATGAACACGTGGTGCGCTGTTTTCCCGGTGGGTCCGGGGGTGCCGTCGGGTCTGACGTTGATCGTGCAGGGTTCCACTCCGCAGTGGAGTTCGGCTGCCTGCGCGCCCGATACACCGATCGCTCCGAATGCCGCCAGCGCCACCGCGGCGGCGATCAGGATCTTGAGATTGCGAAACATCGGATTTCTCCTTCTCTTGTCGGTGCGCGCCGACCGGCGCGCACGTGGTCTACCTGGGAAAGGTCTAAACTAGCTTTGTTTAGTATTCATTTTTCTTTGAAGTAGACCTAGGACGAGCAGGGGATGACACCACTGGGACGCTCGAACGCCGTCCGGCGCCACCGCAACGCCCTCGCCCTCGCGGCGCTGCTGACCCTGGTCGCTCTGCCGGGGACGTCCGGCGCGGCGTCGAACCGAGACCAGTACGTGGAAGCGGTCGAGCCGATCTGCGAGCGTGCGACGCTCGCCAACGAAGGCACTCTCGATGGCGTCGAAGCGATGTTCCGCCGCGGCGAGACGCAACGCCCCGCGCGGCGACTCCAACGCGCCGCTGCCGCGCTCGCGACGGCCGCGAAGCAGCTGGCGACGGTGCCGCGCCCCCCTGCCGACGTCGCCAGGCTGGCGGAATGGCTCGCCTACGCACAGTCCGGCGGGGCGCTGCTCCGCGACATGGCGGGGGCCGTCAGCCGGGAGAGGAGATCGGCGCTGCAGGCCATGGCCGAGCGGCTGCTGCGCGAGGTCAAGCGGGCCAACGCAACCGTCGTCGGCTTCGAATTCGACTACTGCCGGATCAGCCCGGCCCGGTTTGTCTGAGCGCAGGGGCCGGAGAGGCCCGCTCATCGCGCTGGCCCTCGCCGCCGCCGCGGCGCTGGCGGCGAGCGCCGCGACCAACGCAGAAGTAACGGCAACCGAGGACGCGATCATCACCTTCGACAGCAGGATCTCGCCGCGCGTCCTGCCCCGCTCGAGCTCGGTCCCGGTCGCGGTGCGCATCGAGGGCCACGTGCGCACCCGGAAGCGGCGGGAGCCGGCGCCGCTGACCAGGCTCCAGTTCGCGATCACCCAGGCAGCGACGGTCTTCAAGCGCGGGCTGCCCGCCTGCGAGATCGCCAGCATCGATCCCTCCAGCTCCGTCGGCGCGCTGGAGGCCTGCGCTCCTTCGCAGGTCGGACACGGCCGCATCCGAGCGGAATCCCACGTGCCGGGCCAGCGGCGCTTCTTCTTCGACGGCCGGGTGCTGCTCTTCAACGGCCGCCTCGAGAGCGGCCGCGCGGCGATCCTCGTCCACGCCTTCAGCCCGCGACCACCGTCCTCGTTCGTCTTCGCGTTCACGATCTCCAGCCAGCGCGGCCTCTACGGGACCGTGCTCGCCGCCAACGTCCACATCGGGCGTTGGTCGCGGATCACCGACTTCGAGCTGGTCCTCGACCGGACCTTCCGCTACGCGGGAGTCCGCCGCGGCTTCCTCAACGCCAGCTGCCCGGCGCCGAAGGGCTTCTCCGCCGGCGTCTCGCCGATCGCGCAGGCGACGCTTGGCTTCGGCGACGGCAACGAGAGCGAGATCGCGGTGCTGAGCTCGTGCAGGGTGGCGACGTGACGCGGCTGTGGCGCCCTCCGCGACTCGCGGTCTGCTTCCTGACCGTGCTCGCCGCGGTGCTCCTTTCCCTTCCGACAACCGCTCCGGCGGCGGCGAGCTGCCCGAACGAAGCGATGCGAGCCGAGCAGGGACAGGCGAGCCTCGCCCTGCCGGACTGCCGCGCCTACGAGCTGGTCAGCCCGGGTGGCCAGCTGCGGCAGAACGGCCGGGTCGCGCGTGCCTCGCTCGACGGCGGCGCGATCACCTACTTCTCGACCCACCCGGCGACCAGCGCGCAGTCCAGCGGCTATTTCTCGCTCGCCACCCGCGGTGCCGGCGGCTGGTCGATCCAGAGCGTGCTGCCACAGGCCGACGCCGCCGCGCGCTTCGAAGGCAGCTGCGAGCAGAACGTCTTCTTCTCCCCGGATCTGACCAGGCACGTCTACGAGGAAGGCTGGTTCGACCCGGACGAACCGGCCCGCTGCAAACGCAGCCCGAATATGGTCGTGCCGGGGGAACCGTTCCCTCACCGCAACGTCTTCGTGCGCGACGTCGCCTCCGGGGACAGCCAACTCGTCAACCTGACCCCGCCCGGAATCGCCCCCGGCAACGCGAAGTTCCACGACGCCTCCGACGACCTCAGCCGAGTTGTCTTCGGCGAGGAGGCAAAGCTCGTCCCCGAAGCCCCCGACGGCTATGCCTTCTACCTCTGGAGCGACGGCGTCGTCCGCCTCCTCACCTTCCTCCCGGACGGAACGCCGGTCGCCGGGGAGCTGGTGGAAGCCGCCTCCCGCCCGGGCGCCGCCGGCAACGGCTTCGCTCCGCTCACCGGCGCCCTCTCGGCCGACGGCAGGCGCGCCTACTTCTACGCCGGCGGCAGCCTCCACCTGCGCGAGAACGCCGACCGTCCGCAGAGCCCGGTTTTCGGCGGTCTTTGCATCGAGCCGGAGCTGGCCTGCACGCTCGCGGTAGACAGCTCCGACGGGCCCGATCCGGGCGGTGGTGGCGTCTTCTGGCGGGCGACCCCCGACGGCTCGCGGGTGCTCTTCACCTCCGCGAACAGGCTCACCCCCGACTCCACGGCTGCCCCCGGACTGGCCGACCTCTACGAATACGACGTCGAGGCGGACCAGCTCGTCGACCTCACGGTCAGTCCCAGCTCGGCGGCCGACGTGCGGGGGGTCAGTGGCGCCAGCGCGGACGGCTCCCGCGTCTACTTCGTCGCCAATGGCGTCCTCGCCCCCGGCGCCTCGCCGGGAACCTGCGAAGGCGCCGAAGCCCCGGGGCAGTCCTGCAGCCTCTACCTCGCCGACCACGGCTCGATCGAGCACATCGCCACTCTGTCGCGGGCGGACCGCCTCACCTGGCAGGAAAATCCAGCGGCCACGGACCCGACCCGCAAGCCGTCGACGCTCAGGGCCAACGTCTCCCCCGACGGCAGGTTCCTGGCCTTCCTCTCGATCGAAAGCCCCACCGGCTTCGACAACCACGACGCCGCTGACCCGAGCCTGCGCAATCCTCAGATCTACCTCTACGACGCTGATTCCGGGCAGCTCCGCTGCGTCTCCTGCCCAGCCTCGGGCCCTCCCCACGACCGCTTTCTGACCATCAGCTCGGGCGGTCAATACGGGTCGTCGTCGAACCCGAAATGGAGGCTCAGCTCCGTCACCGACGACGGCCGTGTCTTCTTCGACACCACCGAGGCGCTCGCCGCAACCGACGTCAACGGCGTTGCCGACGTCTACCAGTACCACGAGGGTCAGGTGCGGCTGATCTCCGGTGGATCTCACGCCGGCGCCTCCCGGTTTCTCGACGCCAGTGCCGACGGCGCCAACGTCTTCTTCCAGACGCCACAGTCGCTGCTGGCCTCCGACGAGGACAGCGACAACGCAAGCCTCTACAGCGCGCGGATCGGCGGTGGCTTCGCCGAGCCCGCAGCCGAGCCGCCTCCCTGCACCGGCGAATCCTGCCGGAGCGCAGCGGCGCCGGCGCCGGCGCCCCCCGTCGCGGGAACCACGACCTATCGCGGCGGCAAGCCCGCCGCCTGCCGGCGCAAGCCACACCGGTCTCGCTGCGGCAAGCGCCCCAGGCGCCGTCACCAGCGGCGGCGCGGCCAGCAGCGTAGGCCGCACGCCGGCGCGGGTCTGAGCGGTCATGTCGGCCACAGCGGACTCGAGGGGGCGGCCGCGACCCCGCAGGCGAGAATCGATCCGCTCGCCTCGAAGCCGACACCACCTATGACTGGCGCTGTCGCCGCCAACTGGCACGGCACGGTGGCCGAGCCCGACGTGACCTTCACCGCCGAGCCGGTGGTCCAGGTCGAAGACCAGTGGGCGTACGCACACCCGAAAAGCGCGACGCTGGAAGCAAGGGTCAACCCGCTTGGCCTCGAGACCACCTGCGAAGCGCAGTACGCATCCGACCACGATTTCCAACAGTCGGGCTTCGCCGCTGCCTCGTCCCTGCCCTGCGTGGAGGGCCTCGACCCGGTCTCCTCCCCCCGCACGGTCAAAGCCGAGGTCGGTGGGCTTCAGCACAGCACCGCCTACCACTTCCGCTTCGTCTTCCACAACCAGAGCGGCAGCCTGGAGGCTCCCGAGGAGTCCTTCTCCACCTTCGGCATCGAATCGTTCTCGATAAAAGTCGTCGACGCCGAGGGCAATCCCTACACGCAGGCAGGTGGCCACCCGTACGAATCGATCACCCGCTACGCCTTCAACCACACCTTCGTGCCGTCACAGAGCGGGACCGCCGGCAGCCTCAACGGCTTCATCAAGGAGGTGATCACCGAACTGCCCGTCGGCCGTGTCAACAGCACTGTGGCGACCCCGCGCTGCCAGGGATATCTCGTCGACGAAGACAGGTGCAGCAGCGACAGTCAGATCGGCACAGTGATCGTCGAATACTTCGAGGAAGGCTCGACCACCCGCTCGACCGAGACGCGGGCCATGTACAACGCCTTCCCACCGATCGGGGCGGCCAGCCGCTACGCGAGCGTCAACCCCTACACCGCCAGCGACGCCCACCTCCGCACCGGCGGCGACTACGGGGTCACGGCTCGCGACTTCAACGTCAGCGAGGAAGCGCGGGTGGTCGGCGTGACGGCACGGATATGGGGCGTGCCCGGCGACCCCCGCCATGACAGGGAACGCTGCCCGAACCAGCCTCTGGGCTGCCCCTTTCAAGCTGAGCGCAAACCCCTGCTGCGGAACCCGACCCACTGCGGCGGGCCCCAGATCGCGAGGGCGCGGGCGGACACCTGGCAGAGCCCCGGGGAGTACGCCTCCGCCAGCTCGGAGATGCCGGCGACCAGCGGCTGCGACAAGGTCGCGTTCGATCCGTCGCTGCAATGGCAGCCGACCACCGAGGCCGCCGATTCGCCGAGCGGGCTCCACATCAACATCCACGTCCCCCAGAACGAAGACCCCGACGCGAACAGCGTCGCCGACCTCAAAGACGCGAAGCTCACGCTCTCGAAGGGCCTGATCCTCAACCCCAGCGCGGCGAACGGCCTGGTCGGCTGCTCCTCGCAGCAGATCGACCTGCACGGCGAGGGCCCGGCGCGCTGCCCCGATGCCTCGAAGGTCGGACTGGTTGAAATCAGGACCCCGCTGCTGGACCACCCCCTCCACGGCGGCATCCACATCGCTGAGCCCGACGACAACCCGTTCGACTCGCTCTTCGCGATCTACCTCGCCGTCCACGACCCGGAGACCGGCATCGTCGTCAAGCTCGCCGGGAAGATCGAAGCCGACGCCAGGGACGGCCAGCTGACGACCTCCTTCCTGGAGAACCCGCAGCTGCCGGTCGAAGACTTCAATCTCGACTTCTTCGGCGGGCCGCGCGGCGTCCTGCGCACGCCCGTCGCCTGCGGCAGCTACGTCACCGAGGCCGAGCTGACGCCCTGGTCAGCACCGGGCTCGGGCCCGCCGGCGTCGCGGTCGGACTCCTACCGGATCGCGAGCGGCCCCAACGGCGGCGCCTGCGTCGGCAACGACTTCGCGGCCCCCAGCGCGGCGGATGTCCACGCCGGAACCGTCGATCCCGTCGCCGGCGCCTACACGCCCTTCGTCCTCCACCTCCGTCGCGAGGACGGCACCCAGCAGATCGCCGACCTGCGGATCGAGCCGCCGCGAGGGCTGCTGG
Organism: uncultured Solirubrobacterales bacterium; assembly: GCA_963775475.1. Taxonomy (GTDB): domain Bacteria; phylum Actinomycetota; class Thermoleophilia; order Solirubrobacterales; family 70-9; genus VAYN01. The sequence goes on from CAVZIP010000001.1 coordinate 584,836, forward strand.
GCCGTCTGGCCGGCCTCGGCCGCTGCTCCGAGGCCGCGCTCGCCGCCGCCGCGGGCCGCTCCGGCCGCGCGGAGCTCGCCCGCTCGTCCTGCCCGGCACAGTCGGAGGTGGGACGGGTCGACATCGGCGCGGGCGCCGGGCCGATGCCCTACCACGTGCCGGGCACGGTTTACCTGGCGGGCCCCCACCGGGGCGCCCCGCTCTCGCTGGCGGTCGTCGTTCCGGCCGTCGCCGGCCCCTTCGACCTCGGCACCGTCGTCGTCCGCGCCGGCCTGCGGCTCGACCTGGAAAGCGGCCGGCTCGAGGTCGAGAGCGAGCCGCTGCCGACCTTCCTCGAGGGGGTCTCGCTCGACGTGCGCTCGCTCGACGTGCGGCTCGACCGTCCCCGCTTCACCGTCAACCCGACCAGCTGCGCGCCGATGTCGATCGGGATCGGCACGACCTCACCGTTCGGTCAGGTGAGCACGTTCAGCGCGCCGTTCCAGGTCGGCCGCTGCGGCCGGCTCCGCTTCGCTCCCAGGCTCGGCCTGCGCCTCTTCGGCAAGACCCACCGCGGCGCCCATCCGAGCCTGCGCGCGGTGCTGAGGATGCCGGAGGGCGGCGTCAACGTCGCCGGGGTCTCCGTCACCCTGCCACCCACCCAGTTCCTCGACCAGCGGCACCTGCGCGGGATCTGCACGCGCGAGCAGTTCGCGGCCGAAACCTGCCCCGCCGGCTCGGTCTACGGCTACGCGAAGGCCTGGAGCCCGCTGCTCGACGCACCCCTGGGCGGGCCCGTCTACCTGCGCTCCTCGAACCACCGCCTGCCGAACCTGGTCGCCGACCTCGGCGGCGAGCTCCGCTACGCGCTCAACAGCCGCATCGACACGGCCCGGGGCGGGATCCGGACCAGGATCGAGGACGCGCCCGACGCGCCGCTGAGCAAGTTCATGCTGAGGATGAAAGGCGGCGGCAGGGGGCTGCTGCAGAACTCCACCAACGTCTGCCGCGACCCCCAGCGGGCACTGGTCGAGTTCGAAGCCCAGGACGGCCGGGTGAAGGTGCTGCGGCCGCTGCTCGCCGGCCAGTGCGCGGCGGCGGGCAACGAGCGCCGCGGGGACGGCTGAGCGACTCAGGCGGCCGCCCGGTCGCCGTGCAGGTCGAGCCCGCGCAGGCGCCGGGCGAGCCAGGGCGGCAGCCACCAGACCCCCGGCCCGATCAGCCTCATCAGCACCGGCAGCAGCACCAGCCGGATCGCGGTCGCGTCGAGCGCGACCGCAACCGTCAGGCCGACGCCGAACTGCGCGATGGTGTCGACCGAGGTGGTGGCGAAGACGCTGAAGACGACGACCATGATCGTCGCCGCGCCGGTGATCACGCTCGCGGTCCGCTCCAGGCCGTGGGTGACGGCGGCATCGTGGTCGCCGTCGCGCTCCCAGCTCTCGCGCATCCGGCTCAGCAGGAAGACCGCATAGTCGATCGAGAGGCCGAAGACGACCCCGAAGATCCCAGCGGCCCCGACCGGGTCGACGTGGTCGGTGCCCCCGAACGGCAGGCCCTCCGGCACCAGGGTCAGCAGCTTCAGCACTCCGAAGGCGGCGGCGACGGTGAGGAGGTTGAGCACGATCGCGATCGCCGCCAGCGGCAGCGCGCGCAGGATCACGACCATCGCCAGGAAGGTGATCAGCGTGATCGCGACGACCAGCGACGGCAGCCGGTCTCCGTTGGCACGGTCGTAGTCGGTGGTCTGAGCGATGCCCCCGGTCACCGCCACCTGCGCTTTGGTGCGCTCGCCGAGATCGTCGGCGCGGCTGCGAATCCGGTCGTAGAGGGCGGGGGAATCGGGGTCGTGCAGGCTGTGGCTGGAGACGACGAGGACCCTCGCGGCCCGGCCGCCGTTGTCGAGGTCGACCGCCTGGGCGGCGATCGCGCGCGGGCCGGGTGGCGCTCCGTCGAGCCCGGACAGCACGAAGTAGCCGGAGTCGAAGAAGCCCGGTGAGACGCGCTGGAGGCGACTCCGACCAGAGCTGACTCTGACGTCCGCCCGGTGTGCCGTGACGACCAGCGGCCGCAGGCGATGGAAGCCGGTGGAGATGCCGCGCGCCAGCTCCTCGTTCCCGCGGTGGAGTCGGGCGAGGCCGGCGGCCAGCCGTTCGGCGCCGGCCGCCAGTCTTCCCAGACCGGCGCTGAGGCGGGCGCCGCCGGAGACGATCCGGTCCGATCCGCCGGCGAGTCGCTCGCTCCCGCCTTCGAGCCGCTCGATGCCGTCGTGGAGGCGGGTCGCAACGCCGCGCAGGAGGGCGATCTCCCCCTCGATGCCGGAGAGGCGGGCGCTGAGCGCCCCGGCGTCACCGGCGCTCCCCCGCAGCAGGGCGCCGAGGTCGGCCAATGTCCGCGGCAGCCCCTTGTAGCCGCTCGCGTAGGGGGCGGCGCTGGCCGGGTCGGCGCCGCTGGCCGCGGTCAGCGCTTCGCGGATCGCTGCCGCAAGCGCCGGGTAGCGCGGATCGCTCGTGCCGACGGTCATGCCGGCCAGCTCGGCCCAGGCCGCTTCGAGCTTCTGCACGGTCGCCGTCGCCGCCACTTCCGCCGCCGGCAGCCCAGCCTGTGCGCCCGCGAGCGCCCGCTCGAGGCGCTCCGATTCCGGCAGCGCCCGGCGGCCGACCGCGGTGCGGAGTTCGTCGGTGCCGAAGGCGATCACCGAGGCTCCGAGCAGGGCGCTGCGCTGGCCGTTCGCGAGCAGGTGCGACCCGCGGCTGAACCTCCTCAGAGCGCGCTTGGTCCCGGCGCCGGCCCCGGCGGCCAGCGAGAGGCCCCGCGCCAGCAGGAGGGAGCCCTCGCGCGCCCGGCCGCTTCCGAGCGCCAGGGCCCGCGCGCCCGCGCTCGCCAGGCCCAGGCCGCGCCGCAGCCGCGCCAGCCCCCTCCCCGCCCGGCCGAGGTCCGCAGCCATCCCGGCGGCGCCGCGTCCGGGCGAGCGAGAAACGAAGCTCCGGCCCTCGCGGCGGATCGGCGTCACCCGCCGGATCAGCGGGCCGGGGCCGATCACCGCCTCCACGTTGCCCTCCTCCGCCAGCCGCGCCTGCCAGCGGCTCAGCGCCCCGAGCTCCCGGGGAGTGGTCACCGGCCCTTCGCCACTGGCGAGAACGACGACGAACGGAGCGATCCAGCCACCGCCGACCGCCGCTTCGATCGCTTCCACGTCGAGGCGGGTGGGATCGTCGGCGGACAGCTGCTCGACGGTCAGCGGCCCGGTTGCCAGCGTGGCCGCAGGGACGGCGAAGAGGAGCAGCAGGAGCGATACGAGGACTGCCGCCAGCTGGGGACGGCGCAGGGCGCCGCGGCTGATCGCGATCCAGCGCGTACGGACCGGGCTGGAGCGGCCGATGCGCCAGCGGTCGACGCCGTGGCCGACCAGGACGAGGATCGCGGGACCGACCAGCCAGGGGCCGACCACGGCGAGGGCGACGACGATCACGACGGTGACGCAGAGCGAGAACAGCAACATTCCCGGGACGAGGAAGGTCGCCGTCAGAATCGAGGCGAAGAGCGTGCTCCCGGCGAAGATCGTCGTCCGCCCAGCGGTCCGGCGGGTGACCGAGGCCGCCTCGGCGGGATCCGCCCCGGCCTCCAGCTCTTCGCGAAAGCGCGAGACGATCAGCAGCGCGTAGTCGACCCCGAGCGCGAGACCGATCATCGACGCGACGCTGAGCGCGAAGGGGCTGATGTCGAGGAAGCCGGCGGCGATCGACATCAGGCCACGGGCCGCGACCACCGTCGTGACCCCGAAGACGAGCGGGATCGCAGCGGCGACCGGCGAGCGGAAGACCAGCAGCAGGATGAGCAGGAGGATCGGCGTGACGATCAGCTCGCCGCGCCGGGTCACCTCGACAGACTCGTCCTGGATCGCCCGGGCGACGCTGGCGAAGCCGGCCGCACGAGCGTCGACGGGTGCCGAGACCTCGCTTGCGAGCAGATCGTCGAGGTGCGGCACGATCGTCTCGATCGCCGCCGCCACCGGCACATGGAAGTCGACGAGGACGACGGCCGTGCCGGGGTCCGGGCGCAGGCCCTGCAGGCCGACGCCGCGATCCCACGGCGAGAGGGTGGTCACGCCGGGCTCGCCCCGCAGGGTGCGGATCAGCCGCGGCCCCTGCCGGTCGAGCTGCGGCGCGGGGCCCTCGAGCAGGATCGCGAACGACGCCGATTCGCCGAAGTGCTCCCGCAGCAGCTCCTCGCCCCGAGCCGAGTCGGTGCCGGGAATCGTCAGCGAGGTCGGTTCGAGCCGGCGCTCGACGCCGGCGCCGAGGATGCCGAGGAGGAGCAGGGCCGCGACCGCGCCGGCCAGCACCAGCTTGGGGTGGCGCACCCCGATCGGCCGCTGGCGGTTGGTCCCCCCGCTTCGCCTCTCGCCGCTAATCGGGCAAACTTATCAAGGAATTTTTGTTACTCAAATATCCGTTTGACTCGCTGGGACACGCTGTCGCCCCGCCGTCTGGGGGGGCGGCCAGCGCTGCGAGTCAGGCAATGGCTTACGGATACACGGTTGCCGCCGACACGTGTTCGGTGTCGAAGTTCTGAATCGTCGTGTTGGATCCCGCCGGGGACGGGAGTGCGGACTGGGCGTTGATCACGCCGTTGATGCTGCTCAGCGCGATCGGTTTGGCGATCGGTATTTCCACGTTGCCCATCTGCAGTTCCCCGCCGCTGACAACCGAGCGGAAGCAGGTTGCGATCAGCGGATTTTGGCCCGGGTGCGGGCAGCCTGTGAACTGTTCGTAGCCCGCTGCCGGCGTCGTTGTCGCCCCGGCCCCAGGCGGCGTCGACGCCGTGAGCGCGACGAGCGCGGCCACTGCGACGAGCAGCCTGCGAAAGCTTCCTCGAAAGTGACCGCGCTCGAGCGAATCGCCTTCCGTTAGCGCTCGCAACCGCGGACCGAGTCCACACCGGACCCGCCTTGGCAACGGTCCGAGCCGGAGCCGCCGCGCAGGCGGTCAGCGCCGCGGTTGCCCTTGAGGACGTCGCTGCCGGCGTTGCCGCGCAGCAGGTCGGGTCCGCCCCGGCCGAGGAGACGGTCGCCGTCCGAGCCGCCGAAGACGCGGTCGGCCGCGGTGCCGGCGCCGACGTGGTCGCGGCCGCCGCCGGCGCAGATCAGATCGCGGCCGCCGAAGGCGAAGACCGTGTCGTCGCCACCGAAGCTGGCGATCACGTCGGGGCCGCCACTGCCGACGAGGACGTCGTTGCCGCGCGTCCCCAGGATCGTCACCGGAATACCGCGACAGGTCCTGGCGGGGCCGGTGACGAGCGTCGTCGCGGTGGCTTTGTCGTTGGCTTTGACCGGGTCTTTCTGGCCGCCTTTGACGCTGGCGGTGTTGACGACGGTCCCGACTTTGCGCGGGATGACGGCGATGTTGACGGTCCGCCCCGTGACGTAGGCGCCCGTGAAGACCGGGATCGTCCCCAGACTGCAGGTGACTTTCCTGCCTTTGAGCGCGCACTGGCCGCCGCTGGCGGTGGCGGAGACGAAGTCGACGTTCTTCGGCAGCTGGTCGGTGACGGTGACGCCGGTCGCCGCGTTCGGCCCGAGGTTGTCGACTTCGATCGCGTAGTTGAGGGTCGAGCCGGCCGCGACCGGATCGGGGCTGTCGGTCTTGGCGATCCTCAGGTCGGCCGACCCCGGCGCCGCCGAGCCTGCGCCCGCGAAGGCGAGAGCAGCGATGAGCACAGCCGATACAAGCCCTGCGAGATATTTCCGTCGCATCGTCATCCCTCCCTAGTGAAACGGCCGTTGGCCGCGCCTGTCAGCCCTTACATGGCGGGTGGCGTCAGTACCACTTACCGCGCGCGAAGCCCCCAAATGCGATCAGCCCGACGAGGGCGATGATCAACCCAATCCAGAAGCTCCAGACGATCATCACGACGACCCCGACGATGACAAGGATCCCGCCCAACGAGATCCCGCCGATGCCGGAACCTCTGTCTGCTCTGGTGTCCATTGCTCCTCCTAGCTCACTCCCCTTTGGCCCTGCTGTAGCCATGTCTACCCGGCCTGGCGCGATCAAACACACAGACCTCAACGAGCGCCCCGGAGCGGGACTCAGCCGACATGCGCATTCCCGTGCCCGCACGGATCGGCGCATACGGCAAAGTCGTCGGAGGGCATTTGCAGGGAGTTAGCCCCTTCAAGTTCCCGTACCGCGACCGTATAGAACGAATTATTTGACCGATCGACGATCGCGCTCTATGGATTGACCGTTCCCGCTCGGGCAGAAGAGCCCGAGCGCAACCATGAGGAGTCAATCCATGATTCGCAATCTCAAGATCCTGATCGCCGCCGCGATGGCGCTCGCGGCTTTTGGGGCGATCAGCGCGGCGAGCGCGCAGGCGGCCGAAGGTCACTGCGGGGTGGAACCGTGCACGATCACAGTCAAACCCGATGGCACCCCCGGACCGACCGGGAAAACAGCGCACCACGTGTTCATAGTTAAACAGAAACATGCAGGTAAAGATATTTCCGTTGCGACGACATGCCAGACAGTCACGGGCGATGCAACACCCAAAGAAGGCAAAACATTCAAAACAATCGAACTCACAAGTATCGCGTACCACGAATGCAACGTTGCCGGCGAAAAATCGACGGTGAAAATGAACGGCTGCAACTACCACTTCGCAGTCGGCGGTGTCCATAGCGCGACGGCTCAAGTCATTTGTCCGGCTGGGAAATCAATTGAAATCGAAGTACCGGCAAACGGCTGCCGGATCGAAATCACTAGCACCGGAGTCCTAGCCGGCGGGCTCACATTCAAAGACCCTGAAACAGGCGGAGTTAAAAAAACAGAAATCACAGCGGAAGTGACAGTGACCAACATCCCGGCTACTATCGCCAATGAAGAATGCCCGGGGGAACTCACAGCAGGTGCAGCCACGGGTGAATACACTACAGGCAACGTCGAGCTCACAGCAGAGGAAGACGGTACCGAAAAACACACCAACCTTTGGTGGGAATAGCGGTTCGATCATCAACCCAACGCTAGCTAAGAGGGCAAGGTGCCAACTCTCTGAGGCGTTGAGCAATGCCAGCGGGCCATGAATCTCATGGTCCGCTGGCGTACTTGTCGATTCCTTGACAAGTACTGTGTCATTCCTATAGCGTTACGGGCAAGGTAGGACCTAGGGGGTCCAACTCGACAAGGACAGGCTTGGGATGGAGGGACATTTGAGAAGCAGGATCGCCCTGACGGCATTCGCCGCCGCGGCTCTGCTGCTGCTCTCATCCGCTTCCACCGCTTCAGCCGATGCGACCTTCTGCCCGCCGGGCTCCGGCGCCGGTCAGTGCGATGGCCCGCAGGGCCTCGCGGTCGACACCGAAGAAGCCCTCGTCTACGTCGCCGACAACGACAACGAACGCGTCAACATCTTCGAATCCGCTGGGACCTTCGTGTCTTCCTTCACGGTGGGCTTCGAACCGATCTGGATCGCGCTCGACAACAACGCCGCCAGCGCCTCCCACCACGATATCTACCTGAGCGACGGGTTCGAGATCAAAAAGTACAGCCCCGCCGGGCTGCTCCTCGACTCCTTCGGCGAACAAGGTGAAGGTCCCTGTCAGTTCGCGCGCGCCAACAATCCGATCGCGGTTGGCCCGGGAGGCAAAGTCTACGTCGCCGACAGCAACGAAGGGGGCCCACCGAAAAGCTTCGTCAATCTCAGCCGCGTCATAATCTTCGACGCGGCTGGCAACTGTTTGGAGGAAAGGAACCCGCTCTTCGAAGGACCGTTCCTGAAGATCCGCAACTTCGCGGTCGACTCGGTCGGCAACTGCTACGTGACGGTTCAGGGAGGCAACGGCAACGGCGTGTTGCGCAAGTACGACTGCTCGAGCGGAGGGCTGCTCGACCAGCTCGGCCCCTTCGAAACCGAAGGCATCGCGATCGACAGTGCCGACAACGTCTTCGCCAAGCAGCGCGTCTCCCAGGGACACTTCTTCTCCAAATACACCTCCAGCGGGGATGTGCTCAAGCGCTTCGGCTACGTGCCGCCAGGCATCTTCTCCGTCCCCGCCCTCGCCGCCTTCTCCAGCTCCGAGGGCGACCTCTACGCCAGCGAGGGAGCAGCAGGAGTCAAGTACCTGACACTGCCGCCGCCGGGCCCGATCGTCTTCCCGGAAGCCTGCAAGGTCAAAACGGGAACGCTAGGCAGCGTCAAAGCGACCCTGCAGGCCGAAGCCAACCCGGAGGGCAAAGCGACGACCTTCCATTTCGAGTACGTCACCGAGGAGGAGTTCTTGGCGGAAGGATTCGACACTCCGCAAGAAACGCCCGAGACCCCGCTGGGCGGTGACTTCGAACTGCACGAAGCCGCCGTCGAAATCGAAGGGCTGACCCCGGAAACCAAATACCACTGCCGGGTGGTGGTTGAGAACGCCGACGCGGAAGCGATCGGCCAGGAAGGGACCTTCGTAACCGAAGAAGGATTCAAATTCGGCCCGGCCTGGACCACGAACGTGAGCGAAACCGAAGCGACCGTCCACGTGAACGGCAACCCGCTGGGCCTCGCGGCCAAAGGCACGATCGAATACGTCGAAGACGCCAAATACCAAGCCGACAAAGGCGCGGGAGGCGACGGCTTTGACGAAGCGCTGAGCACCCCGCCGGATGAGATCGACTTCGGGGCGGGGGAAGCGATGGTGCTGCAAGACATCGTGCTGAGCGGCCTCAAACCCGGCACCACCTACCACTGGCGGCTGCGGGCACTGAACGGAGCGCCGCCGGACGGGATCGTCTGCCCCGAACAGAAACTCTCCTGCCCCGAGCTCGAGCACACCCTGAAGACCTACCTGCCCGAACCCGACGGGGTCGATAACCGCGCCTATGAGCTGGTCTCCCCCGGAGAGAAGAACAGCGCCGAAGTGGCGGTGCCGGGCAACTCGGCCGGCTTCAACGAGCCCCGGACGGTGCGGATCCAGGCCGGCGCCAGCTCCGGCGAAGCGGTCACCTACACCTCCTGGACCTCCTTCGGAGAGGCAGAAGGCGCCCCGGCGACCAACCAGTACCTCTCACGGCGCGGAGCGGGCGGCTGGGAGACCGATAACATCTCGCCCTTCGGCTTCCTGAAGAACCCCATCGCCCCGCCCTTCACCGGCTTCACCCCCGATCTCGGGTTCGGGGCAATGAAGATGAACCAACCGGCGCTGAGTCCCGACTGCCCTGAAGGCGCTGCCAACCTCTACCTGCGCGACAACGAGAGCGGGGCCCTGCACTGCCTGACCCCAGAAGCATCGACCCCCCCTTCCTCAGAGAACTGCTTCGTCTACGCCGGCGCCAGCCTGGACGGCAGCCGCGCCTTCTTCGCCGCTCCCGTCTCCTATGCCGGGGCGCCAGCGGGGGAAGGCTGGAGCCTCTATGAATGGTCGGCGGTCGAAGGGCTGAAGCCGGTGAGCATCCTGCCGGGCGATACCGATCCCGTCCCCCCAAGCGAACGGACCACCTTCGGCGCCCCCGTCATCGGCGGCGCCAGCGCGAACTGCCAGACCGGCCAGTCGACCATGCGCCACGTGGTCTCCGATGACGGCTCGAGGGCGATCTGGACCTACGCGCCCAACGACGCCTCGGTGACGGTTACCTCAGCGGGACCCGGCACGGGCATCAGGACGGTCACGGTCGAATCGGCCGGCGCCGGCACCTTCACGCTCACCTTCAAAGGGCAGACCACCTCCGCGATCGGCTTTGACGCCGGCGCCGCCGCGGTGCGGGCAGCGCTCGCAGCGCTCTCGACGATCGGCGGCACCGCCAACGTCGAAGTAACCGGCTCTGGCCCCTACACGGTCACCTTCAAAGGCACGCTCGCCGGCAGCGACGAGGTGCTGAGCGCCAACGGCGGCGGGCTCGACCCCGAGAAACTGCTCCTCGCCCGCGTCAACGGCACCGAAACGGTCCAGCTCGACAAAGTGCAATCGGGCAACGGAGACCCCGGCAACGGCGTCTTCTGGGCGGCCAGCAAAGACGGCTCGGCCGTCTACTTCACCGACGAGAACCGGCTGGTCACCGGCGCCGACTCCGAACCCGAAGAAGAAGACCTCTATCGCTATGAGTTCGACAAACCGCTCGGCAACCGGCTGACCAACCTGACCCTGAACACCGGCAACGTGTCGGGCGACGTGCGGGGCGTGGTCGGGACGAGCGACGACGGCTCGGCCGTCTACTTCACCGCCGGCACGGTCCTGAGCGAAGAGGAGAACGAAGCCGGCCAGAGCGCCGAAGCCGGCAAAGACAACCTCTACCTGCACGAGGGAGGGCAGACCAGATTCGTCGCGATCCTCGGCCCCGGCGATGAGGTCGCCTACAGCGAACAGCCGCAGAGCCTCGCCGCCCGGGTCTCCCCCGACGGGCGCCACCTGGCCTTCCTCTCCTTCGCCTCCGAAGAGCTGGTCGGCTATGACAACACGGTCGCCGACGGCACGATCGTCGGCGTCCCGGCCGTGCACTGCGAATGGAACCCGGTCGGGAAGAACTTCACCGGCACCCCACTCTGCGCGCAGACCTTCGTCTATGACGCCGACACTAAGCGGCTGCGCTGCGCCTCCTGCAACCCCTCCGGCTCGCGGCCGCTGGGCCCAACGCTCTTGCCGGGCTGGACCAACGTCTACGAAGGCCCGCGCCTGCTCTCTGAGGACGGCAGCCGGGTCTTCTTCGAGACCTACGACCAGCTGCTGCCGGGAGACGAAAACCTGAGGCGCGACGTCTATGAGTTCGAGCTGTCGGGCGAAGGCAGCTGCTCTACGGCGAATCCCAACTTCGACCCGGCCTCAGGCGGCTGCCACTTCCTCGTCTCAAGCGGCAAGGACACCGACGAAAGCTATTTCGTCGACGCCTCCGGGGACGGGCGCGACGTCTTCTTCTCGACCCGGGCGAAGCTGACCGGGTGGGACGTGAACGACAACTTCGACGTCTATGACTACCGGACGGGAGGTGGCTTCGCGGAGCCGGTGCCACCGCCACCGCCCTGTTCGGGCGAAGGCTGTTGGCTACCACCACCCCCTGAGCCCCCGCTCTCCACCCCCGCCACCCCGACCTTCAGCGGCCCCGGCGACAAACCGAGCAAGCCGAAGCCCAACAAGAAGCACAAGAAGAAGACAAAGAAGCAGAAGCAAAAGAAAAAGCAGCAGCAGAACAAGAAGAGCAAGCGCGCCGACGACAAGCAGAGGGCAAGCCGATGAGCGCCGCCAGGAAGCTTCTCTGTGCCTCGATCCTGGCGCTGGCCGTCCCGGCGAGCGCCCCGGCGGCGAGCTTCCTCCCCGCCTACGACATCCAGTCGCAGGCGGTGCCGACCAACTTCGCCCCCGACAGCAAAGCCGCCTACCAGGTCTTCATCACCAACAGCGGCGGCGAAAAAACCAACCAGACCGAGATCACGATCACCGACACGCTGCCGGGCGGGCTGGTGGTGGAGAAAGTGGAACTGTCGGGATCGCGACGCCCCGGCCTGGACATTGGCAAAGGCTGCGAAGTCGACGAAGCGGGCGAGGTCAGCACGGTGACCTGCAAAGTCACCGAAGCGCTTCCCGAAACCGAACCGGCGAAACTGCTACCGACCAACGGGCTGAACCTGGAGATCCGGGTGGCGGTGCCGGCCGGCGCGTCCGGGACGCTGGTCAACAAAGTCGAAGTCGAAGGCGGCGGCGCGGCGACGGCGACGGTGGAAGCCGAGAACGAGGTCAGCACCGAGAACCCGCCGGCCGGCTTCACCGAATTCGAGGCCGAGCTGACCGGCCCCGACGGGCTGGCGGTGGGCGAAGCCGCCTCCCACCCCTACCAGTACACGACCTCCTTCGCGGTCAACGTGGTGCCCCCTCCGCCGGGCTCTTCGATCCCCGCGGTGCCCGCCGAAGGCGACCTGAAGGACATCGAAGTGGCGCTGCCGCCGGGGCTGGCGGCGAACCCGAGGGCGATCGAGCGCTGCAGCGCGCAGGACTTCATCACGGTCAAATCCATCTCCACCCCCAAAGGGGGCGACGCGCGCCCAAACCAGTGCCCGGCGAGCTCGGCGGTGGGGGTGGCGATCGTCGAGCAGCTGGAAGGCAGAGGCGGGCTGCGCACGTTCCCGATCTACAACCTCGAGCCGCCAAAAGGAATGCCGGCCCAGCTCGGCTTCCTGATCCTCGGCGCCCCCGTCTACATCAACACGAAGATCAGAAGCGAGGGCGACTACGCGGCGATCGGCTTCCTGCGGCAGGTGACCGAGGCGCAGCGGGTGACGGCCTCGCGGATCTTCATCTGGGGGACGCCGTGGGAGCAGAGCCACGATCAGGTGCGGGGCAAATGCGCGGAAACGGTGGAAGAGTGCCCGGTGGCCGGGACGGCGCGGCCGTTTTTGCGGCTGCCCAGCAACTGCCTGGACCCGCTGTTGAGCACGATGAGCTACGTGACCTGGGCACAGCCGCAGACCGAAGCCGCGGCGAGCTATGAAGAAGAACCGCCGGTGGATTGCGCGGAGCCCGACTTCGGCCCGTCGATCGAAGCCCGGCCGACCACCAACGTGGCCGACTCCCCGGCGGGCCTTCACTTCAACCTGCACCTGCCCCAACAAGAGCACGAAGACCCAGAAGGGCTGGGCGAGGCCGACCTGCGCGACACGATGGTCACCCTGCCCAAAGGCCTGGTGGTCAACCCGGCCTCGGCGATCGGTAAAGGCGCCTGCTCCCCGGCCCAGATCGGCCTGAGCACGCCGCTGGGCCAGAGCCCGATCCACTTCGACCGAGCGCCGGCGCAGTGCCCGAACGCAGCCAAGGTCGGCACGGTCAGCGCCAGCGTCCCCGCCCTCGATCACCCGATCGAGGGCTCGGTCTACCTGGCCACTCAAGAAGAGAACCCGTTCAAAAGCCTCATAGCCATCTACATCGTGCTCGAAGACCCCCAGACCGGGATCGTCGTCAAGCTCGCCGCCGAGGTCAGCCCCGACCCGCTCACCGGGCAGCTGAGCACGACCGTGACCGATGCCCCCCAGGTCCCGGTCGAAGACTTCGACTTCAGCTTCTTCGAAGGCCCGCGGGCGCCGCTTCGCACCCCCGCGGCCTGCGGCACCCACACCACCAACACCGAGATCACCCCGTGGACGGCGCCCGAAGGCCAAAGCGCCTTCCCGGCCGACTCCTTCCAGATCAGCAGCGGCCCCTCTGGCCCCTGTCCCGAGAACTCCCTCACCCCGAAGCTGAGCGCCGGCCTCGCCAACCCCACCGCCGCCACCTACAGCCCCTTCCTCCTGCGGGTGAGCAGACCCGACGGCAGCAACGAACTGGCCGCGATCGGCACCACACCGCCCGCCGCCTTCACCGCCAAGCTGGCCGGCATCCCCTACTGCTCTGAGGCCCAGATCGCCCTGGCCGCCTCGCGCTCTGCTCCCGGCCAGGGAGTGCTCGAGCAGGAATCCTCCTCCTGCCCGGCCGCCTCTGAAGTGGGGACGACCACCGCCGGGGCCGGCGCCGGCCCCACCCCCCTGTTCACCAGCGGGCGGGTCTACCTCGCCGGCCCCTACAAAGGCGCCCCGCTCTCGATGGTGGCGATTGTCCCCGCTGTGGCCGGGCCCTTTGACCTCGGCGTGATCGTCAACCGCATCGCCCTGCGGGTCGACCCCGAAAGCGCCCGCGTCTACGCCCAGAGCGATCCCCTGCCCCACATCCTCTTCGGAATCCCGCTCGCCGTCCGCGACGTCCGCGTCAACCTCACCCGCCCGGGCTTCACCCTGGCCGGGACCAGCTGTGATCGCGAAGAGGTCTACGCCGCCGTGCAGGGCACCGCGGGGGCCACCGTGGCGGTAACCGACCCCTTCCAGCTCGGCGGCTGCGGGGCGCTTGGCTTCAAGCCCGGCCTCTCGCTGAAGCTGAAGGGGGGGACGAAGCGAAACGCCCACCCGGCCCTGAAGGCGGTGGTCACCTACCCGCAAGGCTCGGGCTATGCCAACACCGCCAAGGCCTCGGTCGCCCTGCCGCATTCAGAGTTCCTAGAGCAGGCCCACATCCGCACGATCTGCACCCGGGTGCAGTTCGCCGCCGACGCCTGCCCGAAAGGCTCGATCTACGGCAGGGCGCGGGCGATCACGCCGCTGCTTGACGAGCCGCTCTCAGGCCCGGTCTACCTGCGCAGCTCCTCCAACCCCCTGCCCGACCTGGTGCTCTCCCTGCAGGGGCAGATCGAGATCGCCGCGGTGGGGCGGATCGACTCCCACAAGGGCGGCATCCGGGCCAGCTTCGAAGCGATCCCCGACGCCCCGCTGACCAAGGTGATCGTGGAAATGCAGGGCGGCAAGAAGGGGCTCTTGGTCAACTCCCGCAACATCTGCAACCACACCAACCGCGCCACTGCTCGCTTCAGCGCCCACAACGGCAAGGGCTATGACTTCCGCCCGGTGCTGAAGGACGACTGCAAGAAGGGGAAGAAGGCGGGGAAGGGGAAGGGCGGGGGCAAGTAGCGCCGGGCCACGCGGCTTCGTGCGCGCGCGGGTCAAGGCGCGCGGCAAACGGCTGCCGAGCTTTGCAGGGGAAAGGCAAATGCCCTGCGGCGGGCCCGGCGCTCATTTGACCTGACCGCAGATAGTCCCTATACCGCCCCTACCGGCAAGCCGGAGGGCGAGGAGCGCGGGTGCGGGAGCCGGGCGAGTGAGGAGAGAATTCGATGATTCGCAATCTCAAGATCCTGATCGCCGCCGCGATGGCGCTGGCGGCCTTCGGGGCGATCAGCGCTCCGGGCGCGCAGGCGGCCGAAGGGCACTGCGGGGTGGAACCCTGCACGATCACAATCAAACCCGATGGCAAACCCGGACCGACCGGGGTCAAAGCGCACCAAGTGTTCATCGTCAAACAGGGTGGGAGCTCCGTTTCGACGACATGCCAGCAGGTGACAGGCGATGCAACAGCCGCAACCAAAACATTCAGCACAATCACACTCACAAACATCGTGTACCATACATGCTATATCGCTGGCGAAAACTCGACGGCTAAAGCAAACGCCTGTGAATACCACTACGCAGTCGGTGGCACTCACAACGCAACGGCTCAGGTCAAATGCCCAGTTGGAGTAGAAATCGGACTCGAAGTTCCGGCGACCGGCTGTCTAATCACGATCGGAAGCACGGGGGTCCTGGGTGGGGGGCTCACATTCAAAGACGCCGAAACAAATGGAACCAAAAAAACAGAAATCACAGCTGAAGTGACAGTGACCAACATCCCTGTTACTGTCAATAACAGCAAATGCCCAGGGGGTCTCGTAGCAGGTCCCGCCACGGGCGAATACACCACAGGCAACGGCGTGCTCACAGCAGAGGAAGACGGCACCCAGACTCACACGAGCCTCTGGTTTGAATAGCTATTGATAAGCAACACGGTGCCCGCGGGAAGAGAGACACCCTCGTTGAAGGTGAACCGTGAAGGACCGGGCCACGAATCTCGTGGCCCGCTCCGTTGTCCGGCGTTCCTTGACAAGTGCCGTGCCACCTATCCTGAGGCGATACCGTCTGGCGATGGGATCGAAACGATCCCGCTTGGACCAGAGAAGGGAAGGAAAATTTGATGAGCGACTTTCTGGTTAAGCGTGACGATCTTCGGGAGTGTCGTGTGGTCGAGTCTGAGACTCCTGAGATCGATTCCCGGCAGGCGCTGCTGCGGGTCGACAGCTTCGGGGTGACCGCTAACAACGTCACCTACGCGGTGATGGGCGAGGCTATGTCCTACTGGAATTTCTTCCCGGCTGAGGACAACTGGGGACGGGTGCCGATGTGGGGGTTCGCGGAGGTGGAGCGGAGCGAGGCGGAGGGTGTCGAGGTGGGGGCGCGGGTGTTCGGGTACCTGCCTCCGTCCTCGCACCTGGTGGTGACGCCCGCCGCTGCTGACGCCGGCGGGTTCGTCGACGGCTCGCCGCACCGGGCGGAGCTGCCGTCGGCCTACCACCGCTACCTGGTCACGGATCGAGACAGCTTCTACCGGACGGATACCGAGGCGATCCAGATGCTGTTGCGGCCGCTCTTCTTCACCTCGTTCCTGATCGACGATCAGCTCGGCGACGAGGGGCTGACCGGGCGCGGGCCGATCGTGCTCGCCAGCGCCTCCAGCAAGACGGCGATCGCGGCCGCCTTCATGCTGGCCCAGCGCCAGGAGGTCGAGCTGATCGGCCTCACCTCGCCGCGCAACGCCGAGTTCGTCGCCGAGCTGGGGATCTACGACAGCACCGTCACCTACGACGAGATCGACTCGCTCGAGCGCGGGCCCGCAACCTTCGTCGACTTCGCCGGCGACGGCGCCGTGCGCGAGGCGATCCACTCACACTACGGCGACGAGCTGGTCCACAGCATGGCGGTCGGGGTCACCCACTGGGAGGACTTCGGCTCCGGCGGCGAGTTGCCGGGGCCGCAGCCGACCTTCTTCTTCGCGCCGACGCGGGTCAGCAAGCGCGCCGCCGACTGGGGCCGCGCCGGCCTCGAGCAGCGGGTCGGCGACGCCTGGCACCCCTTCTGCGAGTGGACCGGGGGCTGGCTGGAGACGATTCCGGGCGAGGGGTTCGAGGGCCTGCAGAGCGCTTGGGTCGAGGTGCTCGAGGGGCGCGTCGCTCCCAACAAGGCGCACGTGATCTCGCTTACGGACCGCTGAACCCGATCGCGAAGCAGGGCCCGCCGCCGCAGTCGTCGCTCTGCTGGATCGCGCCGGCGAAGAGGACCGGGCGGTGGGCGGAGGCGCCGATCGTGCGCGCATCTGGATCAGGTCGAGGATCAGCGGCCGCGCCGTCTCGTTCGGGGTAGAAGGGGTGGAACACCTGCGCGAAGGGGTTGAAGTCGACCGAGCGCGGGAGCAGGCTGTTGCCGTTGTAGTAGAGGCGGCTGGTGTCGAGCACCGGGCCGCTGGCGGGGGTGCCGTCCTGGTGGAAGGCCGGATGGGTGGTGAAGCCGGAGGGGCTGATCATCGCCCGCCCCAGGTAGAGCTCGTTGAGCAGCCCCTGCTGGAGGCGGTCGGGGGGCGCCGGGAACCGGGAGAGATCCTGGAGGGCGCCGATCGCGACGTCTGCCTGCGACATGCCGATCTCATCGGTCGCGCAGAAGACGATCCGGGGCGCAGCTGGGGAACAGGTAGCAGGGGACCATCACCGTCCCTTTGATCCGGCGCGCGATCTCCCCTGGGTTCGGGTTGTCCTCCACGCCGGTGACGAGGAAGCTCGGCGAGCTGCCCTGCGGGACGGGGTCGGCGAGGTCGGTGTCGCCGAGCTGGGCGAAGGCGTCGTCGCGCATCGCCAGCTCGCGGCCGGCGTTGTTGATGTCGCTGGCGACGGTGAAGTCCCAGGCGAGGTAGAGGCTGCGCTGGGAGATTCCGGCCCTGCGCAGCACCTTGAAGATCCCCCGGAAGTGCTTGCGCCGCTCGTTGATCTGCGGCTGCTTGGAGGGGACGCGGTCGCGGTAGTAGCGGAAGGCCGCCGGCGCTTCGATCCGTTTGCCGGCTGCGTTGCGAAGGTCGCGCAGGGCGACGACGTAGCGGTGGCCGGCGGCGAAGTCGGAGGCGTTGTAGGGGGCGGCGTCGATGTGCTGGCCGAGGACGTTGGCCGGCATCCCCTGGGTGCTGAGGTCGATCCGGCGCCCGCTCGGGCTGCCGGAATCGGGCACCGTGTAGTAGTCGTTGGGGAAGGGCAGCAGGCAGAGGGGGTTGCTCGGCTCGGCGATGAAGTCGCAGTGCTCGGCCTCCGACATGTCGATCGGCGGCAGCGTCCCTTCGCCGCCACCGGGGCCAGGGCCGCCCGTTAGCATGGGCCGCGATGGCGAAGCTGATCGTGACCGAGTTCGTCACCCTCGACGGGGTGATGGAGGCGCCGGGCGGGGAGCCGACCCACCCCCACAGTGGCTGGGCGCTCGAGTACTACAGCGACGAGTACGGTGAGTTCAAAATGCAGGAGACGCTCGAAGCCGGCTCCCAGCTACTCGGGCGGGTCACCTACGAAAGCTTCGCCGGCGCCTGGCCGCAGCGCAGCGGCCCCTTCGCCGAGAAATTCAACTCGATGCCGAAGTACGTGGTGACCTCGACGCTCGACGAGCTCGAGTGGGAGAACTCGACGCCGATCAGGGGCGACGTCGCCACGGAGGTGGCGATGCTGAAGCAGGCGGAGAGCGAGCCGATCCTCGTCGCCGGCAGCCAGACCCTCGTCCACGCGCTGATCGAGAACGACCTCGTCGACGAGTTCCACCTGATGGTCTTCCCGGTCGTACTCGGCTCCGGCAAGCGCGTCTTCCCCGAGTCGCCAGACAAACGCCCGCTGGAGCTGGTCGACACCAAGACGCTCCCCAAGGGCGTCCAGGTCCACACCTACGTCACGGCAGCGCAATCTCCCTGACCCGCACCGCGACGGTGCGGGCGGCGACGAAAGGCGGCAGCAGCGCCAGCGCGGCGTCCGCGTCCGGCGCCTCGACGCGCCACCAGAGCCGGTGGTCCTCGCTGAGACAGGTGGAGACGGCGGGCTGGCGGCGCAGCGGGCTCTGGTAGCCGCGCCAAGCGGCGAAGGCCGCCTCGCAATCGGCGGCCTCGTGTCTGTGTTCGAGTAGGAATGTGGGCATCTCGGGCTCCGGTCGGGTGGGCCGCTCCGGCTCCGGCGCCCGCCGCCTGAGGCGGACGCCGGAGTGGAACGGGTCATCGGGTCAGGCGCGGACGGGCTCGGCGCTGGGGACGCGGCTGCCCCTGTCCTCGGCGCGCTCGTGCCTGTCCTCGTCGCCGGGGAAAAGCCGACCGAGGCGGCGGGGCAGCCACCAGTTGCGCTCGCCCAGCAGCGACATCGTCGAGGGCAGCAGCACCCCGCGGACGATCGTCGCGTCGAGCAGGACGGCGACGGCGAGGCCGACCCCCATCTGCTTCAGCTCGATGCTGGAGATGGTCGCGAACATCGCGAACACGCCGACCATCACCAGGGCCGCCGTGGTCACCACCCCGGCCGTGCTCTTGATCCCCTCGGAGACCGCCTCCCGGGTGCTCATGCCACCGTCGTGGAGCTCGCGGATCCGGCTGAGGATGAGGACGTGGTAGTCCATCGAGAGCCCGAACAGGATCACGAACAGGAACAGCGGCAGCCAGGCGGTGATCGCCCCGGTCGACTCGAAGCCGAGCAGGGACTCGCCATGGCCGTCCTGGAACAGCCAGGTCAGGATCCCGTAGGAGGCCGCGACCGACATCAGGTTGAGCACGATCGCCTTGATCGGGATCACCACCGAGCGGAACGTGAACAGCAGCAGCAGGAAGGCCGCGACGATCACGAACCCGAACACGTACGGCAGGTGGGACTTCATCGCGTCGTTGAAGTCCCTGATTCCGGCCGCTGCGCCGGTCACGTTGGCCTCGACCCCGTCGACCGCGCCGACCGTTGCCGGGACGATCTCGCCGCGCAGAGCGTCGAGTGCGCGGTTGGAGGGACCGTCGGTGCCGTTGCCGGCGACCGGGATCGCGATCGAGGCGACGGTCCGGTCAGGGCTGACTTCGACCTCCGCCGGGCCCTCGAAGAGCCCCGGCAGCGCCGCGGTCCGCGCGCCCAGCTCGTCGATCGCCGCCCGCACCTGCGGCGAGGTGACGTCGCTCGCCTCGACCACCACCTTGGCGGGGAGGCTCTCGGTCGGGAACTTCTCCTGCACGCGGTCGTAGGTCTGCATCACCTCGACGTCGCGGGAGTAGGACTCCACCCCCGGCAGCGCCGTGTGCATGCCGAGCATCGGGATCGCCAGGGCGACCAGCAGGCCACCGCTGAGCAGCGCCGAGAGCAGCGGCCGGCGCAGGACCCGGTCGATGATGCGCGACCAGATGCCGACCCCGTGCAGGCGTCGCTTGAGCCGCCCAACGAGCGGGACCCGGCCGCGGCCGAGCTTGTCGCCGAGGCTGGAGAGCACGGCTGGCAATACCGTCAGCGAGCCGAGCACCGCCACCGCGACGACGAGGATCGTCCCGGTTGCGAAGGCGGTGAAGTTGGAGACCCCACCGAAGTACATCCCGGCCATCGCCACCATCACCGTCAGGCCGGAGACCAGCACCGCCCGGCCCGAGGTCGCCGCCGCGATCTCCAGCGCGTCCTCGTTGCTGCGGCCCGCTTCGCGCTCTTCGCGCATGCGGCGGACGTAGAACAACGAGTAGTCGATGCCAACTGCGAGGCCGACCAGCATCACCACGTGGATCACCGCCGGGTTGATCGGGGCGATCTGGCTGACCGGGCCGAGCAGCCCCATCGTCGCCAGGATCGCCGAGATCGCCAGCAGCAGCGGCACTCCGGCCGCGACCAGCGCCCCGAAGGCGAACAGCAGGATCAGCAGCGTGAACGGCAGCGAGGTCATCGTCGCCTTGCCGAGGTCGGCGTTTTCCTTCTCCAACAGCGCCTCGGTGGCGCTGGCGTCGCCGAACTCGCCGACCGTGTAGCCGGGGTTGGCCCGCTGGGCCGCGGCGACCGCTCCGAGCGGGTCGTCGAGGACTTCCTTGGCCCTTTCGGAGTCGCCCGGGATCTCGTAGTCGATCAGGGCGGAGCTGCGGTCGGCCGAGATCTGGCCGGCCTCTCCCGCTTCGTACGGGCTCGTCACCGCGGCGACGGTGTCGAGCGCGCGTAAGCCGCTGACGACGTCGTCGACGGCGGCGTGGAAGCCGGCCTCGCCGGCGCTGCCGGGCTCGCCCTGGACGAGGACGATCCCCTCCGACTTCTGCGGGAAGGCCTCGAACGCGGCCTTCTGGGCGACGCCGGACTCGCCGACGCCGGAATCCTCCGGCTTGACGTTCTCGGTGCCGATCGCCTTGCCGACCATGAAGGCGCCGATGACGAAGACCAGCCAGCCGATGATCGCGATCCTGCGGTGCCGGGCGCTCCAGCGGCCGGCGCGTGCTGCGATGTTGCCTGGGGCATGCATGTGCTCTCCTCCGTTGTGGGTGAATTGCATGCGGCCAGCCTCGCCGCGAACGGCGATCCGAACATCGGGGAGACCCCCTGAACCGACCCCCTGAACCGGCTCTCAGGGGTGCGTTTCGTGCCTGGGCGAGGCCGGTCTATGCTGGACAGCGGGTGGGCACCGCCTCGGCACAGACCGTGGGTAGAGCGTCCGAGCTCGAGCAGCTGGAGGAGATGCTGGGCGCGCTGGGCGGCGCGGCGCCGGCCTGCCTGGCGGTCGAGGGCGAGCCGGGGATCGGCAAGACCCACCTGCTGGCGGAGCTGCGGCGACGCGCCGACGAGCGCGGCATGCTGGTCCTGACCGGGACCGGAGCGGAGTTCGAGCGCGACGTCCCCTTCGGCGTCTGGACCGACGCGCTCGACGCCTACGTCGCCTCCCGCGCGCCCGAGCAGCTGCCCGTCGCGGCGCTGAGCGAGCTCGGCGGCGTCCTCCCCAGCCTCCCCGGCGCGGCCGAGCCACCGCCGGTCGACGAGCGCTACCGCACCCACCGCGCCGTCCGCGCCCTGCTCGAGGGGATCGCCGCCGAGCAGGCGACGGTCATAGTCCTCGACGACCTGCACTGGGCCGACCAAGCGTCGCTGGAGCTGATCGCCTCGCTGCTGAAGCGAGCGCCGGCGGCGCCCGTGCTGTTGGCGCTCGGCTACCGCACGGGGCAGGTCCCGCCGCAGCTGGTCGCCGCCCTGGCGGAGCCGCGAGTACGGCTGCTGGAGCTGGCTCCGCTCGACGAGAGCGGCGTTCGCGAGCTGCTGGGCGAGCGAGTGGACGCGCGGCGGCGGCAGGCGATCCGCGAGGAGAGCGGCGGCAACCCCCTCTACGCGCTGCAACTGGCGCGGGCGGACAAGCTGCCGGCGCGTAGCAGCTCCGGCGATCGGGTCGCCGGCGAGGCCGGGGTGCCGAGCCTGGTCGCCGCCGCCCTGATCGAGGAGGTGCAGGAGCTGGAGCCCGCGGCCCGCAAGCTGCTCGAGGCCGCCGCGGTGGCGGGCGACCCCTTCGCGCCGGAGCTGGCCTTTGCGATCGCCGAGATCGAGACCGACGCCGGCCACGACGCGCTCGACGAGCTGCTGCCCTCCGGCCTGGTCCAGGCCACCGACGTGCCGCGCCAGTTCGGCTTCCGCCACCCGCTGGTGCGGCGCGCGGTCTACGAGTCGACTCCGGGCGGCTGGCGGCTGGGAGCGCACGCACGCGCCGCCGAGGGGCTGGCCGCCAGCGGCGCCTCGGCGCTGGCCCGTGCCCATCACGTCGAGCAGTCGGCGGCGGTGGGCGACCTCGAGGCGGCGACCATCCTGATCGAGGCGGGGCAGGCGAGCGCGAGCCGGGCCCCGTCCGCCGCCGTGCGCTGGTTCGACGCCGCCCTGCGCCTGATTCCCGACGACGACGGGCAGATGCGACTGGGCGTGCTGGTGATGCAGGCGCAGGCGCTGCGCAGCGTCGGCGACCGCGAGCGCTGCCGGGCCGTCCTGCTCCAGGCCCTGGAGCTGCTGCCACCGGAGCAGGCGGCGATGCGGATCGGGCTGACCGCCGCCTGCGCGTTCTGCGAGGACGCGCTCGGCCGCCACGAGGAGGCGCGGGCGCGGCTGGATCAGGCGCTGGCGGAGCTGCCCGAGGACTGCCCGCGGGAGCGGGTCGCGGTCCTGCTCAACCTCGCCGGCGGCGCCTTCTTCACCCAGGAGCTGGAGCGGATGCGGGAGACCGCGCAGGAGGCGGCTGCGGTCGCGGCCCCGCTCGGGGACCCCGGTCTCGACCTCTCCGCCGCGGCGATGCTCGGCCACGCGAACGTGCTGCTGGGCCGGACCGAGGAGGCCGGCGTGTGCCTGGACCGCGGCGCCGAGCTGATCGACGACCTCCCCGATGCCGAGCTGGCCGGCCGGGTCGAGGCGGTCAACCGCCTCGGCTGGGCCGCGCTCTACCTCGAGCGCTTCGCCGACGCGATCGTCTATCTCGAACGCGGGGTCTCCCGCTCGCGCGCGACCGGGCAGAGCCAGTTCATGCCCTACATGCTGCAGGCCCTGGGGCTGGCCGAAGCGACGCTGGGTAACCGCGACGCCGCCCTCGAGCTGAGCGGAAACGCGGTCGAGGGAGCGCGGCTGATGAACGTCGAGTACGTCCTCGGCTCGGCGCTCGTAAGCCGCGGCGGCACGGCGCTGATGAGCGGCGACCTCGAGATCGTGATCGCCGCCGCGACCGAGGGGCTGGCGCTGCTGGAGACGATGGACCGCGGCACCGTCCTGGCGATCGCGGGATGCGGGCTGGCCGCCGCGACGGTCGAGGTCGGCGACCTCTCCGCCGACCTCGACTCATATGTCGCCGTGGCCGGAGGCTGGGAGATGCCGCTGCTGGCGGCGACCTACCGCGCCCAGTTCCAGGAGGTCCTGACCCGCGGCTGGATCGCGGCCGGGGAGCCGGACCGGGCTCGCGAGTGCGCCGAGCGCTCCGAGGCGGCGGCGGCGGAGCTGGGCCTGCCGGTGGCGCTGGCGCAGGGTCTGCGGGCCCGGGCCGCGGTCCTGCTGGCCGACGGCGAGGCCGCCGAGGCGGTGGAGCTGGCGCGACGCTCGGCCGAGAGCGCGGCGGGCGCCGGAGCGAGGATCGAAGCGGCGCGGTCGCGGTCGCTGGCCGGCCAGGCGCTGGGCGAGGCGGGCGAGCGCGAGGCCGCCCTGGAGCTGCTGCGCGAGGCCGAGGCCGAGCTCGACGCCTGCGGCGCCGCCCGCCCGCGCGAAGAAGCGCGCCGGGCGCTGCGCCGCCTCGGGGGTCGGATCGAGCCGCGCGGCCCCGCCGCCGGCGGCGACGGCCTCGCCTCGCTCTCCAAGCGCGAGCGCGAGGTCGCCGCGCTGGTGACCGAGCGCAAGACCAACAAGCAGGTCGCGGCCGAGCTCTTCCTCAGCGAAAAGACCGTCGAATCCCACCTGCGCAACATCTTCTTCAAGCTCGGCGTCTCCTCTCGGGTCGAGGTCGCCCACACGGTCGAGCGCGAGGTGGCAAGCGGAGGCGAGCGGCTACCCTGATCCTCTTCGTGGCCCGTCGCCTGCCGATCCTCAGCCTGCTGGCCCTGCTGCTGTTCGTCGCGGCGGCTCCCAGCGCGCTCGCCGCACCGTCGCCGGCGGCCGCCGGCGGCCTGCGCTTCCTCGGCTGCATCACCGGCAAGCTGCCGCCGTTCGGGCGGATGCCGTTCGCGCCCCGCCCCGGCGGCTGCGCGCCGACGCGGACGGCGGTCCTCGACGCCGAAGGCTCCGGGCTCAGCTACCCGCAGTCGTTGACGGCCAGCGCCAACGGCCGCTCCCTCTACGCGGTCTCCTCGCGCCGAGACACGGTGATGACCTTCCGCGCCAGGCCGCTGACGTTCCAGAGCTGCTTCACCGCCAACTCGGAGCGCCGCCACGGCAAACAGCCGTGCAAGCTGCTGCCGGGCGCCGGGGCCGAAGACTCCCTCAGCGGCTTCAACGGCGTCAGGTTCATCACCTCCAGCCCCGACGGGCGCAGCGTCTACACGCTCTCCGCCGATCACTCGCTGGGAATCTTCGCCCGCAACCCTCGCTCGGGTAAGCTCACCTACAAGGGCTGCATCACCGGCGCGACCGGCGCTAACAGCACCGGCAAACGCCGCATCTGCCGACCGATCCCAACCGCCACCCCCGTCTACGAAGGCATCCACTCCGGCCTCGGCGGCCCGGCTTCGCTCACCGTCAGTCCCGACGGCCGCTTCGTCTACGTGGCGGCACGGGGAGACGCCGCGGTCAGCACCTTCGCCCGCGAGCGCGACGGCTCGCTCAGCTTCCGCGGCTGCCTCACCGGCGGCATCACCGGGATCGTCGTCGGGCTCCAGTCCGTCTGCACGCCGGTGGGTCCCGACAACTCCCACGGCTCGGGCCTGCGCGGTGTCAACCGCATCGTCATCAGCCCCGACGGCACCTCGCTCTACGCGAGCGCGCCGAAGGTCTCCTCGGTGACCGAATTCCAGCGCGATCCGGCCAGCGGCCAGCTCGTCTACCGCGGCTGCATCAGCGGCGAAAGCCGCGGCCTCGGGCCCGGCAACCCCTGCCGGCCGACCCCGACCGCGCAGGAAGCCGGCTTCGACTCCGGCATCTGGCTGATCGAGCGGCTGGCGATCAGTCGCGACGGCCGCTCGCTCTACGGCGCGGCGCGGGGAGACGACGCGATCGCCGGCTTCAGCCGCGACCCGGCGACCGGCGCCCTCACTTATATAGAGGCCGAGGCAGGGTTCGACGAACCGACGGACCTGGCGCTGAGCCCGAGCGGGCGCAGCCTCTACGTCGCCGCCCGCGGCGACTCGGCGATCGTCCGCCTGGCGCGCGACCCCGGCAGCGGCGTGCTCTCCCCCTCCGGGTGCCTCACCGCCAACCGCGAGTCCGCCCGGCCGGCGGGTCCCTGCGCGCTGGCACTCGGCCGCGGCGGCGTGCCCCAGCTCGGCTTCGCCGGGCTCAACTCGCTGGCGCTCGCCGGCGGCGTCCTCTACGCAAGCGCAAGCCGCCAGTCGGCAATCAGCCGCTTCGCGATCCCGGGCGGCTGAGCCAGAAGAGTTGATGACTTGTCCACACCATGGTGTGGACAAGTCATCAACAAATTAGTTCCCGGTCGCCGAGAAGTGCTGGTAGTCCTTCGGCCAGGGCCAGTTGCCGCCCCACTCCCAGCCGATCGCCGCGAATGCGGCCACGACCGGGCCGCCGCGGTGGATCACGCCCTTGGCGTGTCGTGACCTGTCGACGAACGGGGCGCCGGCCGGCGGCGAGACATATCCGGAGTCGGTGACGTAGGGGTTCTCGATCGGGTTGACGTCGATCGCCCGGCCGTAGGCGTGTTCGGACCAGACCCCGGGGCTGCCGGCGACGAAGCGGCAGTTGAAGGCGGAGGTGTTGTCGGCGTCCATGCTGCGGTGGTCGTCGGCGCCGTAGGCGTCGACCAGCCGCATCTGGCGGATCGGGATAGCGCAACCGGTACAGGGTGCGCATCGCCTGCAGCATCCCCGCGGCGTCGTCGCGGTTGACGACCAGCCGGCCGCGGTGGACGCGACCGTCGAAGCCCCAGTGGGTGACCGTGAGCAGGCGCAAACCGGCGAAGCCGACGGGACAGCCGGGGCGCCAGGAGACGCCGGTCATCCGCGCTCGCGTGGCGGCGTCGATGTGCTCGGCGCGGCCGTGGAAGGCGGCGGTCGCGTTGCCCCGTCGATCCGGCACGGGGGCCGCCGCCTCGGAGCCCCCTTTCGGCTGGACCCAAACAGCGAACACCGCCAGGGCGGCGACGCAGGTCCAGATGGCGCGGGTGGAGTTCGACACCTGGGTGGACCTTACTTCGGCCCGCCCGCAGCGAGGGCCGGCCGGCCCGTTCGTACTTGGCCCGCCCGCCCGGTGCGTCCTCGGAGAACTTGCCGCCGCCGCGCCTTCGATGAGAGCATGCGCGGATGAGCTTCTTCTCGCCAGCGCCGCCGCCGTTCGACCTCGACGAGTGGAAGCGGAAACCGCACCTGACCCGGCTGAAGCCGCTGGTGCAGGACTGGGGAGAAAACGGGTTCGGGTCGCCGACGGCGGTCTACCTCCTCTACGCCCTCAAGCTGGTGATCTACGCGGGCGGGGCGCTGCTCGCGATCTCGACCACGCCCGGGCTCGGGGGCATCGGCGACTTCGGCGACTGGTGGACGCAGCCGATCGTCTTCCAGAAGCTCGCTCTCTGGACGCTGCTGTGGGAGATCCTCGGGCTCGGGGCGGGGTCGATGCCGCTCAGCTTCCGCTTCATCCCCCCGATCGGCGGGCCGCTCTACTGGCTGCGCCCGGGCACGATGCGGCTGCCGCCCTGGCCGGACAGGGTCCCGCTCACGGCGGGGACGCGCCGCACCTGGCTCGACGTCGGGCTCTACGCGGCGGTCGTCGCCACCGGCCTCTACCTGCTGCTCGCCTCGGGCGTGGACGCGGGCGGCGGCTCGGCCGGGCGGATCGCCCCCGCCGGCATCGCCGTCCTCCTCGCCCTCCTCGCCCTCCTGGGCCTGCGCGACAAGGTCTCCTTCCTCGGCGCCCGGCCGGAAATCTACGCGACGATGCTGGCGGTCGGGCTGTTCCCGGTCGAGCAGTGGATCGTCGCCTGGCAGTTCATCTTCGTCTTCATCTGGTGGGGCGCCGCCTCCTCGAAGCTGAACCGTCACTTCCCCTTCGTCGTCTCGGCGATGGTCAGCAACGCGCCGCTGGTCGGGCCGAAGTGGGTGAAGCGGAAGCTCTGGCGCGACTACCCGGAGGACATGCGACCCTCGCGGCTGTCCGCCGGCCTCGCCCACTTCGGCACCGTGCAGGAGTTCGGCTGGCCGCTGCTGCTGCTCACCGTCGACAACGACGTGGTGCGGACGATCGCGATCGCCGGGATGATCCTCTTCCACCTCAACATCACCTCGATGTTCCCGCTGGCCGTGCCGCTGGAGTGGAACGTCTTCATGATCTTCGGGACGCTCTTCCTCTTCGGTCACTATGGCGAGGTGCCGCTCTCCTCGCTCGACGACCCGCTGCTGATCGCGATGATCGCGCTGGTCTGCCTGGGGCTGCCGGTGCTGGGCAACTTCCGCCCGGACAAGGTCTCCTTCCTCCCCGCGATGCGCTACTACGCCGGCAACTGGCCGACCACGCAGTGGCTGTTCCGCAAGGGCAGCGGCGCCGAGGAGAAGCTCGACACCCATATAAGGAAGTCGGCCCGGCTGGTCAGCGAGCAGGTGACGCAGCTCTACGAAGACCCGGAGCTGACCGCCTTCCTGCTCAACAAGGGCCTCTCCTTCCGCGCCATGCACTCGCACGGGCGGGGCCTCAACGCCCTGCTCCCCCACGCGGTCGGCGACGTCGAGGCCTACGACCTGCGCGAGGGCGAGCTGATCTCCAACGTCGTCAACGGCTGGAACTTCGGCGACGGCCATTTCCACGGCCGCCAGCTGCTGGAGGCGGTGCAGGAACGCTGCGGCTACGCGCCGGGGGAGGTGCGGGTGATCGAGCTGGAGTCCCAGGCGGTCGGCAGCGACTGTCAGCGCTACCGCATCTACGACGCGGCGACCGGGCTGCTGGAGGAAGGGTCGGTCGCCGTCGCCGACATGGTCTCGCGGCAGCCGTGGCTGGAAGAGTCGTGGGACTTCCCGGTCGAGGTGACGTGGCGGCACGCGCCCGTCGAGGCCGGCACGGCGATCTCGTGAGCGAGGCCACGGTCGTCGGCTCCGGCCCCAACGGGCTGGCCTGCGCGGTCGCGCTGGCGCGGGCAGGCGTGCGGGTGACGGTGCTGGAGGCGGCGGAGACGATCGGTGGTGGTGTCCGCAGCGCCGAGCTGACCGTCCCCGGCGCGATCCACGACGTCTGCTCGTCGACGCACCCGATGGCCGCGGCCTCGCCCTTCCTGCGCTCGCTGGGGCTGGAGGCGCACGGCCTGGAATGGCGCTGGCCCGAGGTCGACCTCGCCCATCCGCTCGACGACGGCAGCGCCGCGACGATGGTCCGCTCGCTGGAGCAGACGGCGGCGGGGCTGGGACCCGACGGTCCCGCCTGGCGGCGGCTGTTCGGCTCCACCTCGGCCCACTTCGACGCCCTCAACGAGGACCTGGTCGAGCCGGTCATCCACCTGCCGAAGCACCCGATCCTGCTCGCCCGCCTGGGCCTGCCGGCCCTGGCGCCGGCGACGCTCCTCACGCGCCGCTGGAGGACGCCGGGAGCGCGTGCGCTGTTCGGCGGCGTCGCCTCCCACTCCTTCAGCCCCCTCACCCAGCCGCTCAGCTCGGCGGTCGGGATGGCGCTGATCTCCGCCTGTCATGGGGTCGGCTGGCCGGTGGCGGCGGGCGGGTCGCAGGCGATCGCCGACGCGCTCGCCGCGGACCTGCGCCAGCACGGCGGCACGATCGAGACCGGGGTGCGGGTGCGCTCGCTCGCCGAGCTCGGCTCCCCCGACGCGGTCGCCTTCGACCTCGCGCCCGGCGCCGTCGCCGAGATCGCCGGCGACCGCCTGCCCGGCCGGGTCGCCCGCGCCTACCGTCGCTACAGGCACGGCCCCGGCGCCTTCAAGGTCGACCTCGCGGTCGAGGGAGGAGTGCCGTGGACGGCAGAGGCCTGCCGCCACGCCGGCACGGTCCACGCGATCGGCTCCTTCGAGGAGCTGGTCGCCGCCGAGCGCGAAGTCGACAGTGGCCGCATGCCGGCCCGGCCCTTCGTCCTGGTCGGCCAGCAGTACCTCGCCGACCCCGGCCGCTCCGCCGGCGACGTCCACCCCGTCTGGGCCTACGCTCACGTTCCCAGCGGCTACGAAGGCGACGGCGAGCGGGCCGTGATCGACCAGATCGAACGCTTCGCCCCCGGCCTGCGCGAGCGCATCGTCGCCACCTCCGTCCGCTCCCCCGCCGAGCTCGAAGCCGGCAACCCCAACTACGTCGGCGGCGACATCATCACCGGCGCCAACACCCCCTTTCAAACCGTCGTCCGCCCCCGCCTCGCCCGCGACCCCTACTCCACCGGCGCCCCTGGCCTCTTCATCTGCTCCGCCGCCACTCCCCCCGGCGGCGGCGTCCACGGCATGAGCGGCTTCAACGCCGCGCGGTCGGCGCTGCGCTACCTCGGGCGCCGGTAGGCAGAGCTGGGTGGCGATCGGCGAGGCCGCAATCGACCTGTCGTCAGGCGATCGCGGTCGTCGCCGGCCTCCGCTTCGACACGCGGGGCAACCCGCCCGGTGTAACGGGCCCTCGCTGGCACCGGGCAAGCGTGGACATCCTCCCCTTTGCCGCCCGCCGTCCCACCGGCCTCTGACCACTAAAAACTCCAAAAGTTTATAAAGAAGTACCGGAGCATTTCCGGACAGCTAGACTGCTCACTGTGTCGTTGGCAGGCGACGGAGACTTCGCGGACGATCTCCTCACGGCGAAGGAACGGGATTTGAAGCCGCTGCTGGAGGAGTGCATCGAGATGCTCGAGCTCGACTACGAGCAGGCCGAGGAGATGGAGCGCTTCCTCAACGAGGCCTGGTTCTTCGGCTCCCGCAACGGCCATGCCCAGATGCGCGCCCGCGTCGCCGCGCGCGACTTCGAGATCGCTCCGGTCCGGGTCGAGGAGATCGAGGCCGAGTTCAGGGCGCTGATGGAAGCCTCGGCCGAGGTGCTCAATCTGAGCGTCAACCTGACGATGACCATGTGGGGCCTGCTCGGCCGTGCCTGGACCGCCGGCACCCAGACCTGCGAAGCCGAGCTGATGGCGTTGCTGATCGAACAGAACTCGGACCTCGCGAGCGAGGTGCAGGAGTGGCTCGAGGAAAAGGACGAGGGCGGCTCGGAGCCCTAGCCCGCGCCGGCCACCCTGCAGGCGCGATTGAGGACCGAGGTGAAGGTGCGGCCGCGGGCGAAGGCGAAGCTGGCGCGGGCGAGCGGGAAGGTCGCTCCCGGGAAGCCGGGGGGGGCGGGGCACCCGGCCGAGAGGTAACCGCGCCGCTCGCCCCGGCCGCCGAAGCGGCGGTCGAGGCGCAGGGAGATCGCGGTGATGTAGCCCCAGTCGGCGGTGACCTGGGGCAGCGAGGCGGTGAGGACCGTGCCGAAGGTCCCCTGCGCGTGCCGGATCTCGAACGGCAGGGTGTAGGAGGTGGGCACCGGCTCGGTCCCGTAGACGTGCGCGAGAATCACCGGCCTGCCGCCTTCGCGGCCAGCGAAGGCGAGGACCTTCCCCCGCGAGGGGAAGGGCGCCTGCTCGGGAAGCGCTACGTTCGCCGAGAAGCTGCCCTCGCCGACCAGGGAGCGCCGGCAGGCCTGGAGAGCGCCCTCGTTGGTCGAGGGCTGGATCTCCCGCGAGCTGCAGCTCGGCAGCCCGTCGGGGTCGAGCCGGCCGTTGCGGTTGATCGCGATCGTGATTCGCCGCAGCTGCGGGGGTGCCCCGTCGTCGGTGGTCGAGATGCGACCGCCGATCGAGACCGAGATCGGCGCGGCGCCCTTGCGCGGCAGGGCCTGCGGGCTGAACCTGCCGTCGAACGAGACCCGCAGGTCTCCCTTCTGGACGACCTCGGCCGGGGCGGCGGCGACTCCCAGCGCGGCCAGGGCCGCGGCGAGGATCAGGACTCGCCTCACCGCCGGGCTCCGCGGCGCTCGAAGGTCACGGTTCTCGCGGCGTGGACGGAGGAGCCGCCGTCGAAGGGCGTGAAGGAGAGCGCCACCCTCACCGCGAGCCTCCCTCGCGGTGAGCGCTGGAGCGTCCGCCGCCCCGCGGCGCTGAGGCGCAGGGGCAGGTCGACCTCGCCGGCGGCGAGGGGAAGGGCGCTGGTGGGGCGCAGCCCCTTCCCGGTCGCCGAGAGCGTCCCGGGGCCGGGGACGAGGACGCCGAGCGTGCCAGCGCCGCCGCGCGCGACCAGCTTGCGCGTTCGCAGCGGGCCGGGGAATCCGGGGCCGAAGGCGGCCACGACCATCCGGTCGCCGCCCAGGGTCACGATGCAGCGGTCACCGGTGGCGCTGTCGCAGCCTCCCCAGCCGAGGAGGCGCGAACCGGGAGCCGGCCGCGCCACCAGCGTGACCGTCTCCCCCTCGCCGAAGACCCGCGCGCAGGCGCCGCCGCAGTCGATCCCGGCCGGCTCGCTCACCACAGTCCCGCCTGCGGCCCCGGTCGCGGCGGTGGAGACGGCGAGGATCCGCTGTCCCGGCGGCGGTGGAGGCGGGGGCGGGGGATCGACGACAGCGTCGAAGCTCGCCGTCACGGCGCGAGCGGCGCTCATCGTCACCACGCACTCCCCCGGCCCGGGCTCGGAATCGCAGCCGGTCCAGCCGGCGAAGGCGCTGTGCGGAGCGGCGGTCGCCCTCAGGGTCAGGGTGGAGGCTTCGTCGAAGTCGGCCTCGCAGACCGAGCCGCAGTCGATCCCCGCGGGGGCGCTCGAGACCGTCCCGGCGCCGCCGCCGGAACGGTTGACGGTGAGGTGCAGCTGCGGGATCGGCTCGAACTCGGCGCTCACCGCATGGTTCCCGAGCATCGTCAGCGAGCAGCGCGGCGAGAGGTCCGGGAGGGGCTGGCAACCGGTCCAGCCGACGAGACGGTTTTGGGGCGCCGGCACCGCCGTCAGGACGACCGTTTTTTCAAGGGTGAATTCGCCTTCGCAGACGGTCCCGCAACCGAGCCCGGCGGGGCTGCTGCTGAAGACGGTGCCGACGCCCCCACCCGTCTTGGCGACGGTGAGGATCCCGGTTTCGACCTCCGCGGTCGGCCCGTAGACCACCACCCTCGAGTCACTGTGTTTGGGTTCGCTTTCGTCGTCGAAGTAGTTGCCGCTGGTCAGGTAGACGTCGTGTTCGAAGACCATTACCGCACTCGGCTCGCCGTGGATGACTTCCGACGGCTGCCCGAGCGCCACCCCCGGGGGCACCGGGCTCCGGTAGTGGCCGAGCGAGCTGAACTCGTGGACCACGGCTTCGGGCTCTTCGAAGAACGGCTGCAGGTTGTCGACCACGTAGACGTGCCCGTCGACCGGGTCGACGGCGAGGTCGGAGTCGAGGAGGCGGCTGAAGCCGAGCCCCGGCGTGCCGCCGCCGTCGATGACCTGCACCGGGACGGACGGATCGCCGCTCGGGTCGTAGACCTTCACCGTCTCGTCCGCGGCGTCGGCGACGTAGAGGAGCCCGGCGGTGGCGGGGAAGCCGGGTGAGCCGGCGAAGGCCGAGACCGCCACCCCGTAGCCGTCGCCGAGGCTGCCGAGGCCGATCCTCACCGGTTCGCCGCCATCGAGCACCGGCGCCCCCGAGGGTTCGTACTCGGCGACGTGGGTGCGAGCGTCGACGAAGACGTGGTCTGCCGAGTCGACCGCGACGCCGGTCGGTTCGTGCGAGTCGATGACGACGCCGGGGCCGTAGCTGGGGGCGCCTGGGCTGAGGCGCGGGAACCTGACCACGTCGAGGTGCCAGTTGTTGACGTACAGGTTCCCGGCGGAGTCGATCGCGAGGTCGCAGGGCCCGCCAACCGGTTTCCCGTTCGGGGCCAGCGGCGGCTCCTCGATCTCGATCCTGGTCTCGAAGGACCAGGGGTCGTCCGGCTGTTTGGGGGCGAAGACGTAGATCGCGTGCTCGTAGTAGTTGGAGACGAAGAGCCGCCCGGTGGGGTCGACGGCGAGGCCGCAGGGGTCTTTCAGCGGATTCACGACTTTGATCGGCGGCGGGGGTATGAGGACGGGACCGATTTCTTCCTTGAGAATGTGGTTCGGCGCTTCGGCCGCCGGCGCCGCGGCCGGAGTGGCCGCCGCCAGAGCCGCCAGCACCACGCAGGCGATCGCCAACCGCCCCTTCATCGCTTCCTCCCCCCGCAATCGGCGCGCAGCAGCGGACGTGAGATCGCCCCCCTGTTGTGGTGCCCGACGAATCGCACCAGGGCCCGCTGTCGCTGCGGGCGCGCGCAGAGGTCTTCGGCGTTGACGAGGATGCTGCGCCTGCCGCCCTTCAGGGTCAGCGCGAACCTCGTCACCGGCGCGTCCGGGACCACGTCGAAGCTGGCGCGGATGCCGCCCCGGTGGGAGTCGATGCGCCCGACCACGTCGATCGCGATGCCGTTGCCGCGCAGCGGCACCACCAAGTCGGGCAGGGTGTTGGCCGAGGAGCGCAGATAGACCGGGCCGCGCAGCGGCGCCGCCAGCAGCGGCGTGACCGCGGTCGCCTGCCCGTACCTCGACCCGGGCGGGCAGTTTTCAGCGTCGAACTGCCGGCGGGTGCAGACGGTGTCGATGTGGTCCTGTTCGAGGAACTGGGAGGGCGGCAGGGTGACCGTGGCGCGGGCGATGTTGGCGTCGCCGCGGCGCGGCCGCAGGTTGGCGCGCAGCGAGGGATGGTCGCCGCGCTCGGTGCCGCCCTTGAGCCGGAAGCCGAGACGCGGTGCGAAGCCGAAGGCCGAGCAGTTGGAGACCTGGAAGCGGCTGGCGACCTGGGTGGTGCCGTCGTCAGTGGGGTCGCCGAAGCGCAGGCCGGCGCCGGTCAGCGTCGAGACGACCGCGAACGGGTCGCAGCTGGTCGGGTTGAGGGTGGTTTCGGGACGGTCGATGTAGACGCGGACGTCGCGCAGGTGGATCGGCACGCCGCTGAGGATGTGCGGGATCGGGTCCGAGCCGGCGGAGTCGATCGAGACCTGGGCGGTGCGGCGGTCGACCCGGATCGCCGAGCGCACGGTCACGACGCCGAGGTCGAAGGGGCCGACGGTCGCCGAGTTGATCGCCACGACCGAGAAGGTGGAGCCGTTGTAAGGGCCGGCCAGGTAGAGCTTGCCGGGCGCGTAGGCGAGGACCGAGCTGGCTCCGTAGCCGCTGATCGTGTGCCCGATCTGGCTGGCGGCCGGGCAGGACGGATGCCGTTCCTCCTCCCTGCCGGTCTTCAGCTTGGCGGCGGCGATCGCCGCGTCGGGGCAGTACGGGATGCCGGCGATCTTGCCGGTCAGCCCGGGCGGCAGCGTCGCCGAGTAGGAGGTCAGCTCCTGCTCGGAATCGGCGCGCGTCAGACGCAGGAGGAAGGGCGTGTAGACGCCGGCGCCGCCGCTGAGGGTGCCGCCGACCGAGCCCGGCGCGAAGGGTGGGATCTCCCCCGACGGGCAGGCCTCGCCGGCGCCGATCCCCTTGGCGATCGTGAACTGCGGCGCCGAGCGGACCACGGCGCCGGGATCGTTCCACGGGGTCAGGGCGACCTCGGTGGCGAAGCTGCCGCAGCCCGATGGGGTGACCAGGGGCGCCCGCTGCCCTTCGCGGAAGTGGAGCTTGAGGTTGGAGTAGGGAAGCTGCGGCAGGTCGTCGAAGGTCGCGGTCAGCCGCCCGGTCACCGGGTCCGGGACCAGCTTCCCGGCGACCTTGACCAGGACACCCCGCTCCGGGACCTTGGCGACCATGTAGAGCGCCAGCAGCGAGTCGAACGGGTTCTCGGCGCCGGGCCGGGCGGTCGCCCGGTCGTCGGGCTCGGCGAGGAAGATCGCCCCCTGCACCGTCTCTTCGAAGAGCTGGCTCTGAACCGTGAAGGTGCCGATCTTCGAGGTTTCCGGGCAGCCCGCCCCAGGCGCCGAGGTCGTCGTCTCGGCGGCGTACCCCGCGGCGCTGCAGACGCCGAGCCCGGCGGCGAGCGAGGGGTTGATCGTCATCCCTTCCGGCAGGGCGACGACCGCCCTGCGCGCCTGCGAGGGAACGCGCCGGACCGGGTTGGTCAGCGCTTCCTCGGCGGGGGTGAGGCTGAAGTCGAAGCCGCTGGGCGAGGAGGCGCGGAGGTTGGTCGCCGTGGCGGTCGCCCGCGGTTCGAAGCGCAGACCGGCGCAGCCGAGGAGCCCGGCGGGGGCGCCCGAGGAGCCGCGGCTGAGCGCGGTGGCGCCGACGAAGCCGGGCTGCTGCCAGGAGTTGGCGGCGATCCCGAAGGGGATCGGTGCGCCGCAGGAGGCGGGGAGCGTCAGGTAGGCGAAGGGCAGATGGGTGCGCACGCCCGGTTCGACCGGGCATTTGGCGAAGGGGAAGTCCGGCTCGGCCTCGTTGAGGCATTCGCCGCGCTGCCCGTTGTGGTCGATCGCCCAGGGCACGCCCCAGATCGTCAGCGTGAAGCCGTAGACGTCGACCTTCTGGGAGAGGTTGTGGAGGTCGAGCGTGGTGCCGTATTCGCCGCCGAGCTCGCGGATGCGGGGGGTGAAGGTGACCGGCACGCCGTAGGGGCTGAAGCCGATCTGCGATGGGAAGCCGGGCGGCGGCTCGAGGTTGAAGACGCCGAAGGTGCGGCTGCTGGCGCCGTCGGCGCTGGAGCGGATCTCGATCACGCCGATCTGGCTCAGCCGGGAGCAGCTCTCACCGGAGCGGCTCGCTTCGAACGGCGAGACGCGCGGCGTGTGGAATTCGTCCTGGGTGCACTTGGATACGGCGCTCGGGTTTTCGATCAGCCCCGGCGGCAGTTCCAGGTGGACGTCCCTGGCGTCGCCGTCGCTGACCAGCACCCCCGGCTGGTCCTCCCTCTCACCGGCCAGGTTGAAGTTGACGGTGGTGACGATCGAGTGCGGGTGCGAGCCGGCTTCGAGCTCGGGGGTGACTCCCCCCTCTTCGTACACCGCCACGTCGAAGCCATCGGCCGCCTGGAACCCGAAGCCGTGGAAGCTGGTGAAGGGCTGCGGCAGGCCGGTCGCCGTCCCATCCGGGTTCTGGGCGCGGAGGCGGTAGCGGTAGGTGGTGTCGGGGGCGAGGCCGGAGGCGACGGCGCTGACCGCGCGTTCGCCGGCGCCACCGTCCAGCGGGGCTTCCGGGGTGGTGGCCGCGTGGGCGAAGCCGTCGGGCTGTTCGGCTTCGAAGGTCGCCTGGCCCACGTATTCGAAGCGGTAGGTGGTGGCGAGGCCGCCGCTGTCGACTTTGCCGCGCAGCAGCGCCGAGACCCCCTGCACGTTGGTCGCCGAGGTGGTGGTGACGGTTGGGGGCGCCGCGGCGGCCGCAGTGGGGAGCGCCAGCAGCGAAAACGCGCATGCGGTCATAGCAAGGCCCCTCACCGGCGCGCGCTCCTTTGCCCGCGGCGCTTCTTATGGCGTTGCCGCTGCTGCTTCCTCTTCTTTACCTTGCCCTTTTTGGTTTTGGGGAAGCGCAGGGGCGGGTTCCCGGCGGTCGGGACGAGCGTGCCCGGCGCCGGGTCGTCCGGCGGCGAGGGCAGCGGCTGGCAGGCGTCCTCTTCGCAAACGAACGGAGTCGGCGGCTCCGGGAAGCCACCGCCTTC
Source organism: uncultured Solirubrobacterales bacterium (assembly GCA_963775475.1). Lineage (GTDB taxonomy): Bacteria > Actinomycetota > Thermoleophilia > Solirubrobacterales > 70-9 > VAYN01. The sequence continues at coordinate 621,404 of CAVZIP010000001.1, forward strand.
GCGAGCGTCGTAGAGGTCGACCGAGCCGGGGTCGGATTTGACCAGCGAGTTGACGGTGAGGAAGAAGACGTCCTCGCCGGTGGCGCTGGCGTCGACGAAGGAGGAGCCGAAGCTGCTGCCGGCGGAGATGAGCTGCAGGCAGCCGCCCGCTCGCGTGCAGCTGCCGCTCCCGGCCGCCTCCCACTCGTAGACGTCCTGGCCTTTCTGGTTGGTGTCCGCGGGGACGAGCGCGTCACGGGAGTCGAAGAAGAGGCGGCTGCCGTCGGCGGAGAGTACGCGGGGCTTGTAGGCGCGGGTCGCGCCTTCGCCTTCTCCGTTGGCGATCGCGCCGGGGATGGTCGAGGGGCCCCGCGGTCGTTCCCCGGTCGGGTTGCAGGAGACGCAGGTCAGTTTCGTGGCCGCGGCGTCGTAGAGGTAGACCTCGGTGGCGGGTTCGCCGGTCGCCGTTTCGGTGTTGTCGTACGGGGTCAGTTCGGCGGAGGCGACGAAGGCGAGGCGGTTGCCGTCGGCGCTGACCCGAGCCGTACCGGTGCTCGGGGGGAAGTTCGAGCTGTCGGCCGCCGCCGCGACTGGGGTATCGATTCCGGCGCGGTTGAGGACGAGCCCGGAGGTGGTGAGGAGGTAGACGCTGGAGGCGTCGGCGGAAGCACCCAGAACCCCGACCACGCCGCCGCCGGGCGTCAGGTTCGCGGTCCCCCCGGTGCCGGCGTCGTAGCGGTAGAGGCTTCCCGCCCTGGTGAAGAGAGCGATCGCACCGTCGCTCGAGGCGAGCTGGAAGGTCCCGCCGCCACCCGCGCCCGCGTCGACCTGAACCGTGCCCACGCCCGCTTCGCTCAGGTAGAGATCGGCTCCGTCGGTCCAGAAGACCCGGGCGCCGTCGTTGGAGACGGCCCCCGATGGCGCGGCCAGCTGCGCTGGCGGCGTGCCGATGGAATCGCCCGGCAGCACGTTCAGCAGCCGCCAGCCGGCGTTCGAACGCGCGTAGAGGTTGGGTGCTGCCGGGTCACAACCTTCGCCCACGTCCGCCACTTCGGTCGCATCGTCGGTCAGCGCCGCGCAGGTCGAGAGCACGACGTGAGCGAGGTCCGGCGAGGCGCCGGCGAAGGCCAGCTCGAAGCTCTGCGCCGGCACCGTCAGGCCGGCGATGTCGGTGTAGGTGAGCAGCGCCGCGTAGCCTCCGGCGGCATCGCGCAGGTAGTAGTTCCGGTAGCCCGGCGGCGCTTCAGTCCCCGGCAGCGGCGGGTAGTCCGGTGCCGAGAGCAGGCCGCGGGACAACCCGGCGGAGAAGAGCTGGTAGGGCACCCCGTCCGGCGCCTCGCCGTAGCCACCGGCCGCGAGCGGCGCGGTGACGTTCTCCACCCCCCACCCGCCGGTGCCACGCCGGGAGATGTACTGACTACCCGCCGGCGCCCCTTCGGCGTCGCCTCCGAACGAGGACACCGAGCTGAAGGTCACCTCGCCACCCTGCACGGCAGCCTGGAAGACACCGCCCCCGGAGATGGCACCGGGCCCCTGGACCTCGCCGCCGTTCTTGTCAACCGGGGAGACCATCTCCCAGCCGCGATCGTCGAGCAGAACCAGCGGGCCCCCCAGTTCCTTGGTCCTGAGAGCTCTCTCCGGCCCGAGCACCGTGCCATCTGCGTTTTTGACGACGACGCGGTAGCGATAGGTCGTTTCTCGCTGCAGACCGGACACCGGCCGGATGACATGGTTGTCGCTGCCTTTGCCGGGGTTCCCTTCGGGTTCAGGCGTCCTCGCCGCACCGAGGAACCCGTCTTTACCCGCCTGCTGGTTCGCTTGGTAGCTCGACTCGGTGATGTAGTCAAAGCGATAGGTGCTCGACAGCCCCCCGCTGTCGAGCCGAGCGTGGAGAACAGCCGAAACCGTCGTGACGTCTTCGACCCAGGTCGCGTGCACCTGGGGAGCCGCGGCACCAGCGCTGGAGGCGATACAGGTGCTCGCCGCAGCGATGACACTCAGTGCAACTAGAACCCTGCCCCTCAAATAATCCCTCCACTTCAAAAAAAAGCGCGTGGCGGGAAACCCGCCACGCGCTCTAATCTCAGGCTTTGAAAGCCTTCAAATCAATGCCTATTCGAATTCCGCGTACGGGAAGAACGCGTTGACGACTTCGGCATCGAATTCCTGCACCGTCTCGTTTTTCCCAGCTGCGGACGGTAGACCCGACTGGCTGTTGACTATGCCGTTGATGCTGATCGGGATGAACCCGAACAGAGTCAGCACACAGCCGTTGGCACCGGGCGCCGCAAACGAGTTGTCGACGTAGATGCCGTTGTTGGCCTCCTGGATTTCGAATACTGGTTCGAACTGGAGCGTCGGTTCCTGCCCGCTGATCGGTTCGTTCGGAGGCGGCGGTTTGGTCGTCCCCGTGGTCAGGTTGAGGACGATCGGAGCCGAGTTCGAGCCGACGTAGCAATTTTTGCCCAACACGCCGGTTGAGTTCTCCAGATGCACCTTGATCGGCAGCTGAGCGAACGAGGTACCAGCAACGATCACATTGCCGGCGAGTTCGGTCGTCGCGTACAGGGTCAGCGCATCGCTGCCGAGGAATTCAAGCAGCCAGGTGAGACCGGTCAGGCCGATTACCCCGCCAGGGACTTTCTGTTTGACTTTGGTCAGACCGCCTTCGGAGTTGAAGAAAAGCAGAGAGGGCGCGAAGAGTTTTTCGACGCCTCCCGTCAGCGTGATCGGGTTTTCGATCGGCACGGTCTTGCTGCCCATCTGGAAATGACCGCCGTTGATTTCGGAGCGGACACAGGTATTGACTTTCGAGTTTTCCGTTTCGGGGTTCGGGCAGCCTGCGAACTGTTCATAGCCCGGGTTTGGTTTTGCCGCCTGAGCCACCGGGCTGAGCATCGCAAAGGCCACGATCAGCCCCGCAACAGCCACAAGCAGCCTGGCAAAGCGCTTTGGATTCATTGATTCTCTCCCTTAACTGGGTTTGGATCTCGAACAGACAGCGCGCACGTGCACCACGAAAAACGCTCCCGCTACTGGCTTCGTCGTTTCCCCTTCGTCTCCGACGCGAAATGCCCGTCCATTCCTAGGCAGGCCCGGACCCATCCGGACCAAACGCGACCCTATCGGAACGTCCGGGTATTTGTCAAGGAATCTTGCCAAGCCTAGGTCGGTCTAGACAAATGTCTGCCTGCGGGGAAGCCGCGTATTACGTCCCGAGAGCTAAGAAGCCGAGAGGCGGCAACGAGGATTTCGTGGCTCAGTATGGCTTGCCTCCTTCTGACAAAGACGGCGCGGGCCACGATTCGTGGCCCGCGCCTTTACACCTCCACCCTCAGCTAGGTGCTTACCTTAGCGCAGGGCGTTATGTTGCCTATCGAACTGCTATTCCCACCAGAGGTTCGTGTGTACTCTGGGTTCTTTGTCGTTATCTGCTGTGAGCTCGACGTTGCCTGTGGTGTATTCACCCGTGACCGCGCCTTCTTTAAGGCCACCCGGGCATTTGTTATTGACCGTAGCCGGGATGTTGGTCACTGTCACTTCTGCTGTTAATTCTGTTTTTTTGACCCCGTTTGTTTCAGCGTCGTGGAATGTGGCCCCCCCGGTCAGGAAGCCCGCCGTCGGTGGAATCTTGACCAGGCAGCCGGTCGCCGGTACTTCGATTTCGATTTCTTTCCCGGCCGGGCATTGCACTGTTGGCGCAGCGTCATGAATGCCGCCGACTTCAAAGTGATATTCGCAGCCATTCATTTTGACTTTTGAGGCTTCTCCTGCGACGTTACACGCATGATATTCGAGATTTGTGAACGTGATTGTTTTAAATGTTTTGGTTGCGGATGTGGCGTGTCCTGTGACCTGCTGGCATGTCGTCGAAACAGACACTGCTGCTTGTCTGACGATGAACACCTGGTGCGCTGTTTTCCCGTTGACTCCCGGGGTGCCATCGGGTTTGATTGAGATTGTGCAGGGTTCCACCCCGCAGTGACCTTCGGCCGCCTGGGCGCCCGAAGCGCTAATCGCCCCGAAGGCCGCCAGTGCCATCGCGGAGGCGATCAGGATCTTGAGATTGCGAATCATGGATTGACTCCTCGTGGTTGCGCCCGAGCGCTTGTCGCCCGAGCGGGAACGGTCAATCCATAGAGGTCGGTCACCGATCAATCAAATATTTCGTTTCATACGATCATGATTTGGGAGCCCCCAGGAATGAATTCCCTGCAAAGTCCCTCCGACGAGTTTTCCGTATGCGCCGATCCGTGCGTGCACGGATGTGCGAGTGTCGCGTTTCAAGCGCCCTGCCAGCCCGCTGGTTCGCTCTTGACGCGCGTGCGCCAATTCAGCGCACGCACGAGCCCTCTTAACGCCCGCCCTTCCCCTTCCCCGCCTTCTTCCCCTTCTTGCAGTCGTCCTTCAGCACCGGGCGGAAGTCATAGCCCTTGCCGTTGTGTCCGGTGAAGCGGGCGCTGGCGCGGTTCGTGTGGTTGCAGATGTTGCGGGAGTTGACCAGAAGGCCCTTCTTGCCGCCCTGCATTTCCACGATCACCTTGGTCAGCGGGGCGTCGGGGATCGCTTCGAAGCTGGCCCGGATGCCGCCCTTGTGGGAGTCGATCCGCCCCACCGCGGCGATCTCGATCTGCCCCTGCAGGGAGAGCACCAGGTCGGGCAGGGGGTTGGAGGAGCTGCGCAGGTAGACCGGGCCTGCGAGCGGCTCGTCAAGCAGCGGCGTGATCGCCCGCGCCCTGCCGTAGATCGAGCCTTTCGGGCAGGCATCGGCGGCGAACTGCACCCTGGTGCAGATCGTGCGGATGTGGGCCTGCTCTAGGAACTCTGAATGCGGCAGGGCGACCGAGGCCTTGGCGGTGTTGGCGTAGTTGGAGCCCAACGGGTAGGTGACCACCGCCTTCAGGGCCGGGTGGGCGTTTCGCTTCGTCCCCCCCTTCAGCTTCAGCGAGAGGCCGGGCTTGAAGCCAAGCGCCCCGCAGCCGCCGAGCTGGAAGGGGTCGGTTACCGCCACGGTGGCCCCCGCGGTGCCCTGCACGGCGGCGTAGACCTCTTCGCGATCACAGCTGGTCCCGGCCAGGGTGAAGCCCGGGCGGGTGAGGTTGACGCGGACGTCGCGGACGGCGAGCGGGATTCCGAAGAGGATGTGGGGCAGGGGATCGCTCTGGGCGTAGACGCGGGCGCTTTCGGGGTCGACCCGCAGGGCGATGCGGTTGACGATCACGCCGAGGTCAAAGGGCCCGGCCACAGCGGGGACAATCGCCACCATCGAGAGCGGGGCGCCTTTGTAGGGGCCGGCGAGGTAGACCCGCCCGCTGGTGAACAGGGGGGTGGGGCCGGCGCCGGCCCCGGCGGTGGTCGTCCCCACTTCAGAGGCGGCCGGGCAGGAGGAGGATTCCTGCTCGAGCACTCCCTGGCCGGGAGCAGAGCGCGAGGCGGCCAGGGCGATCTGGGCCTCAGAGCAGTAGGGGATGCCGGCCAGCTTGGCGGTGAAGGCGGCGGGCGGTGTGGTGCCGATCGCGGCCAGTTCGTTGCTGCCGTCGGGTCTGCTCACCCGCAGGAGGAAGGGGCTGTAGGTGGCGGCGGTGGGGTTGGCGAGGCCGGCGCTCAGCTTCGGGGTGAGGGAGTTCTCGGGACAGGGGCCAGAGGGGCCGCTGCTGATCTGGAAGGAGTCGGCCGGGAAGGCGCTTTGGCCTTCGGGCGCCGTCCACGGGGTGATCTCGGTGTTGGTGGTGTGGGTGCCGCAGGCCGCGGGGGTGCGAAGCGGCGCCCGCGGGCCTTCGAAGAAGCTGAAGTCGAAGTCTTCGACCGGGACCTGGGGGGCATCGGTCACGGTCGTGCTCAGCTGCCCGGTGAGCGGGTCGGGGCTGACCTCGGCGGCGAGCTTGACGACGATCCCGGTCTGGGGGTCTTCGAGCACGATGTAGATGGCGATCAGGCTTTTGAACGGGTTCTCTTCTTGAGTGGCCAGGTAGACCGAGCCCTCGATCGGGTGATCGAGGGCGGGGACGCTGGCGCTGACCGTGCCGACCTTGGCGGCGTCCGGGCACTGCGCCGGCGCTCGGTCGAAGTGGATCGGGCTCTGGCCCAATGGCGTGCTCAGGCCGATCTGGGCCGGGGAGCAGGCGGCCTGCCCGTCGGCTGAGGCCGGGTTGACCACCAGCCCTTTGGGCAGGGTGACCACCGTGTCGCGCAGGTCGGCCTCGCCCAGCCCTTCGGGGTCTTCGTGCTCTTGTTGGGGCAGGTGCAAGTTGAAGTGAAGGCCCGCCGGGGAGTCGGCCACGTTGGTGGTCGGCCGTGCTTCGATCGTTGGGCCGAAGTCGGGCTCCGCGCAATCTATCGGCGGTTCTTCTTCATGGCTCGCCGCGGCTTCGGTCTGCGGTTGTGCCCAGGTCACGTAGCTCATCGTCGTCAATAGCGGGTCCAGGCAGTTGCTGGGCAGCCGCAAAAACGGCCGCGCCGTCCCGCCCACCGGGCACTGTTCCACCGTTTCCGCGCATTTGCCCCGCACCTGATCGTGGCTCTGCTCCCACGGCGTCCCCCAGATGAAGATCCGCGAGGCCATCACCCGTTCGGCCTCGGTCACCTGCTTAAGGAACCCGATCGCCGCGTAGTCGCCCTCGCTTCTGATCTTCGTGTTGATGTAGACGGGGGCGCCGAGGATCAGGAAGCCGAGCTGGGCCGGCATCCCTTTTGGCGGCTCGAGGTTGTAGATCGGGAACTTGCGCATCCCGCCTTTGCCTTCCAGCAGCTCGACGATCGCCACCCCCACCGCCGAGCTCGCCGGGCACTGGTTCGGGCGCACGTCGCCTTCGGGGGGCACGTTGATCGCTTTGACCGTGATGAAGTCCTGTGCGCTGCAGCGATCGATCGCCCTCGGGTTCGCCGCCAGCCCCGGCGGCAGCGCCACTTCGATGTCCTTCAGGTCGCCTTCGGCGGGCACCACGGGGGCCGCCGAGCCCGGTGGGGAGGGGACCACGTTGACCGCGAAGGTGGTCGTGTACTGGTAGGGGTGGGAGGCGGCTTCGCCCACCGCCAGCCCGTCGGGGCCGGTCAGCTCGGCCTCGAATTCGGTGAAGCCGGCCGGCGGGTTCTCGGTGCTGACCTCGTTCTCGGCTTCCGCCGTGGCCGTCGCAGCGCCGCCGCCTTCGACTTCGACTTTGTTGACCAGCGTCCCCGACGCGCCGGCGGGCACCGCCACCCGGATCTCCAGGAAGAGGCCGTTGGTCGGCAGCAGTTTCGAGGGCTCGGTTTCGGGCCGCAGGGCGTCGGTGACTTTGCAGGTCACGGTGACCTCGCCCACTTCGTCGACTTCGCATTCCTGGCTGATGTCCTGGCCGATCTGCCGCGGCCCCGACAGTTCCACTTTCTCCACCACCAGCCCGCCCGGCAGCGTGTCGGTGATCGTGATCTCGCTCTGGTTGGTTTTTTCGCCGCCGCTGTTGGTGATGAAGACCTGGTAGGCGGCTTTGCTGTCGGGGGCGAAGTGGGTCGGCACCGCCAGCGACTGGATGTCGTAGGCGGGGAGGAAGGTTGCCGCCGGGGCGCTCGCCGGGGCGCTCAGGGCCGCCGCCAGGACCGAGGCGAGGAGGAGCTTCTTGGCGGCGCTCATCGGCTTGCCCTCTGCTTGTCGTGGGCGCGCTTGTTTTTCTTCTTCTTGTTCTGCTGCTGCTTTTTCTTCTGCTTCTGCTTCTTTGTCTTCTTCTTGTGCTTCTTGTTGGGCTTCGGTTTGTCGCCGGGGCCGCTGAAGGTCGGGGTGGCGGGGGTGGAGAGCGGGGGCTGGGCGCTGGGGGGCGGTTTGCAGCTTGCTTCGCTCACGCAGGGCGGTGGCGGTGGCACCGGCTCCGCGAAGCCACCGCCGCTGCGGTAGTCATAGACGTCGAAGTTGTCGTTCACGTCCCACCCGGTCAGCTTCGCCCGGGTCGAGAAGAAGACGTCGCGCCCGTCTGCGGAGGCGTCGACGAAGTAGCTTTCGTCGGTGTCCTTGCCGCTGGAGACGAGGAAGTGGCAGCCGCCTGAGGCCGGGTCGAAGTTGGGGTTCGCCGTAGAGCAGCTGCCTTCGCCCGCCAGCTCGAACTCATAGACGTCGCGCCTCAGGTTTTCGTCTCCCGGCAAGAGCTGATCGTAGGTTTCAAAGAAGACGCGGGAGCCGTCCTCGGAGAGCAGCCGCGGGCCTTCATAGACGTTGGTCCAGCCCGGCAAGAGCGTCGGGCCCAGCGGCCGCGAGCCGGAGGGGTTGCAGGAGGCGCAGCGCAGCGCCTCGCTGTCGGCGTCATAGACGAAGACCTGCGCGCAGAGCGGGCTGCCGTCGAATGCCTTTTCAACCGAGTTCCACTGGCAGTGCACGGCCGGGACGCCGACGATCGTCGCGTCGGCGACCGTGTTGTCATAGCCGACCAGCTCTTTGGCCGCGAAGGAGAGGAAGGCCAGGTGGCGCCCGTCGGGGGAGACCCGGGAGGCGAGGCTCTGCGGCTGTTCGCTGTAGGCGACCTCATCGCCTGGGCCGAGGGTCGCGACGAACTTGGTTTCGCTGCCCTGGCGCAGGTAGAGGTTGTCTTGGCCGGCTTGTGCTTTCTGGCCGGCCTCGTTCTCATCTTCGGTTAATACCGCGCCGGCCACGAAGTAGACGAGCGAGCCATCCTCGCTCGTTCCGACCACGCCCCGCACGTCGCCCGGTAGGTTGGCGGTGTTCAGGGTCAGGTTGGTCAGCCGTTCGCTGAGGGGTTTGTCGAATTCATAGCGGTAGAGGTCCTCTTCTTCGGGTTCGGTGTCAGCACCGGTGACCAGCCGGTTCTCATCGGTGAAGTAGACGACCGAGCCGTCTTTGCTGGCCGCCCAGAAGACGCCGTTGCCGGGGTCTCCGCTGCCCGACTGCACTCTGTCGAGCTGGACCGTTTCGGTTCCGTTGACGCGGACGAAGAGCAGTTTCTGGGGGACGAGCGCGTCGCCGTTGGCGCCGAGCTCCTCGTCGGTGCCAGCGAGCGTGCCTTTGAAGGTGACGGTGTAGGGGCCTGAGCCGGTTACTTCGACCTCGCTGGCGCCGATCGTCGAGAGCGCTTCAAGCGCCGCCCGCACCCCGGCGGGGCTGGCGTCGAAGCCGATCGCGGAGGTGGTCTGGCCTTTGAAGGTGAGCGTGAAGCTGCCGGCGCCGGCCGATTCGACCGTGACCGTTCTGATACCCGTGCCCGGCCCCGCCGAGGTGACCGTCACCGAGGCATCGTCGGGCGCGTAGGTCCAGATCGCCCGCGAGCCGTCAGCGGAGACCACGTGGCGCAGGGTCGACTGGCCGGTCTGGCAGTTTGCGCTGCCGCCGCCGGTGACGGGGGACCCGAAGACGGTCCTTTCGCTCGGTGGGACGGGATCGGTCTGCCCAGGCAGGATGCTCACTGGCTGCAGCCCGTTGACCGCCGACCATTCGTAGAGGCTCCAGCCTTCTCCCGCCGGCGTCCCGGCGTAGGGGACGAGGGAGCCGAAGAAGGCGCGGCTCCCGTCTGCGCTGGCGCCGGCGTATGCGAAGCAGTTATTGAGTTCGAGGGTGTTCGGTGCTTCGGGGGTGAGACAGGCAAGCGCCCCGCTCTCGTTGTCGCGCAGGTAGAGGTTGGCGTATTCCTCTGGGCAGCCGGGAGCCAGGGACGGTTCGCTCATGAACATCGCCCCCAACCCGAGATCCGGGGTGAAGCCGGTGAAGGGGGGGGTCAGGGGGCTTTTCAGGAAGCCGAAGGGGGAGATGTTCTCGGTCTCCCAGCCGCCGGCGCTGCGCCGCGAGAGGTACTGGTTGGTCGCCGGCGCTCCTTCGGCCTCCCCGAAGGAGGTCCAGGAGGTGTAGGTGACCGCTTCGCCGGAGCTGGCGCCGGCCTGGATCCGCACCGTCCGGGGCTCGTTGAAGCCGGCCGAGTTGCCCGGCACCGCCACTTCGGCGCCGTTCTTCTCCCCCGGGGAGACCAGCTCATAGGCGCGGCCATCGACCCCGTCGGGTTCGGGCAGGTAGGTCTTCAGGGTGTGCTCGAGCTCGGGGCAGGCCGGCTGCTGTTCGGGGCAGACGATCCCCTCCGGCGGCGCTCCGTTCAGGGCCCGCAGCCGCCAATGGTAGGTGGTGCCCGGTTTGAGGCCGCTCAACGTCACGTCTTGCAACACCATCGCTTCCCCCGCCCCGAAGTCGATCTCATCGGGCGGGGTGCTCAGCGCTTCGTCAAAGCCGTCGCCTCCTGCGCCTTTGTCGGCTTGGTATTTGGCGTCTTCGACGTATTCGATCGTGCCTTTGGCCGCCAGCCCCAGCGGGTTGCCGTTGACGTGGACGGTCGCTTCGGTTTCGGTTATGTCGGTCACCCAAGCTGGGCCGAATTTGAATCCTTCTTCGGTTACGAAGGTCCCTTCCTGGCCGATCGCTTCCCCGTCGGCGTTTTCAACCACTACCCGGCAGTGGTAGAGAGTTTCCGGGGTCAGCCCTTCGACTTTGACCGAGGCTTCGTGCAGTTCGAAGTCATCGCCCAGCGGGGTCTCGGGGGTTTCCTGCGGAGTGTCGAATTCTTCCGCCAAGAACTCCTCGTCGGTGACGTACTCGAAGTGGAAGGTCGTTGCTTTGCCCTCCGGATTGGCTCTGGCCTGCAGGGTCGCTTTGACGCTGCCGAGGGTTCCCGCTTTAACTTTGCAGTCTTCCGGGAAGACGACCGGGCCGGGCGGTGGCAGTGTCAGGTACTTGACCCCCGCCGCTCCCTCGCTGGCGTAGACCTCGCCCTCTGAGCTGGAGAAGGCGGCGAGTGCGGGGACGGTGAAGCTCTCGCCTGCCACATCCGGCACATAGCCGAAGCGTTTGAGCACGTCCCCGCTGGAGGTGTATTTGGAGAAGAAGTGCCCCTGGGAGTGTTGCTTGGCGAAGACGTTGCCGGAAGCGTCGATCGCGATGCCTTCAGTTTCGAAGGGGCCGAACTGGTCGAGCAGCGCTCCGGTGTCGCAGTCGTACTTGCGCAGCACCCCGCCGTCGCCTTCGACCGTCACGTAGCAGTTGCCGGCCGAGTCGACCGCGAAGTTGCGGATCGTCATGCTGGCCCCTTCGAAGAGCGGGTTCCTTTCCTCCAAGCAGTTGCCCGCCGCGTCGAAGATGATCACCCGGTTGAGGAAGAAGTTATTGGGCGGCGGGTCTTTCTGGTAGCTGTCGGCGACGTAGACTTTGCCTTCCGGGCCGACCGCGATCGGATTGTTGGCGCGGCCGAACTGACAGGGGCCTTTGCCCTGTTCTCCGAAGGAGTCGAGCAAGGTGCCGGTGGGGCTGTATTTTTTGATCTCGAAGCCGTGGCTCAGGTAGAAGTCGTGGTGGGAGGGGCTGGCGGCGTTGTTGTCGAGCGCGATCCAGATCGGGTTGAAGCCCACCGCGAAGGAAGACACGAAGGTCCCGTCCGATTCAAAGACGTTGACGCGGCTGTTGCCGTTGTCGGCGACGTAGACGAGTTCGTCTTCGGTGTCGACTGCGAGGCCCCGGGGGCCGTTGCACTGGCCGGCGCCGGGGCCCGGCAGGCAGAAGGTCGCATCGGCCGCGGCGGTGGGAGCGGACGAGAGCAGCAGCAGAGCCGCGACGGCGAGTACGGCCAAGGCAATCTTGCTTTTCAAACGTCCCCCCACTTCGAATGCCTCTCCCTGATGAGTCGGACCCTGGATCTCAGGCCCCTCTATCCTAAACGCTATCGGAACGACAGGTTACTTGTCAAGGAAAGCTAGACGCAGGCCACGAGAATCGTGGCCTGCGTCCTCCATTCCTATTTCGCGTCTCAGCGTAGAGTCTTTGCCTTCACGCTAGCGCGTCGTATTGCCTATCGAACCGCTATTCCCACCAGAGGTTCGTGTGTTCTTCGGTTCCGTCTTTCTCTGCTGTGAGCTCGACGTTGCCTGTGGTGTATTCACCCGTGGCTGCGCCTTCTTTGAGCCCGCCTGGGCATTTGTTATTGACGGTGGCCGGAATTTCGGTCGCTGTAACTTCTGCTGTTACTTCTGTTTTTTTGACTCCGCCTGTTTCGGCGTCTTTGAATGTGAGCCCTCCACCTAGGACTCCCGTATCGCCGACCGTGATGAGGCAGCCGGTCGCCGGTACTTCGATTTGAATTGATTTCCCAGCCGGGCAGTTAACCTCAGCCGTCGCGTTATGAACACCGCCGACCACGAAGTGGTATTCGCAGGTGTTCATTTTCACCGTCGAGGCTTCGCCAGCGACATTGCAGGTTTTGTAGTCGACATTTGTCAGTGTAATTGTGCTGAATGTTTTGGTAGCCGATGTAGCGTCACCGCCTACCTGCTGGCATGTCGTCGAAACAGACACCGCGCCCTGTTTGACGATGAACACCTGGTGCGCTGTTTTCCCGTTGACTCCCGGGGTGCCGTCGGGTTTGACTGTGATCGTGCAGGGTTCCACTCCGCAGTGGCCTTCGGCCGCCTGGGCGCCCGAAGCGCTAATCGCCCCGAAGGCCGCCAGCGCCATCGCGGCGGCGATCAGGATCTTGAGATTGCGAATCATGGATTGACTCCTCGTGGTTGTCGCCCGGGCCCAATGCCCAGGCTGGACGGTCAATCCATAGGGACATGATTCTGACTGATCAACTTTCCCAGTCTGGCACTGCGATTCCATGATCGCCCCATGCTTTAGCAAAGTAAAATTTCCCTGCAAATCGCATGCGGCGACTTTATCGCGTGCGCAGATTGGTGCAGGGTATCGATCGGCGCATGACCGCTTCCGCGAGCTCGCGCTTCAGTTCCTCGCAAGCTCGGTGCCTGTGGCCACGACTCTGGGTACGGCAGCTGGACAAGCACAACGATCTATATGCCAGATGTCCATAAACGGCCCGGACGACAGAGGTCGCCCGGGCCATGATGCCAACCGCGCCTTAACTGGGTTTAGGGCGCTTCGGGTGCGGTTACCGCAAAGCTGCCGCCTGCGATCTTGGAAGCTGACACGCTTTCGAAGTAAAGAAGGACACCACTCGTACCTATTCCCGCTTCTTCAACAGTTTCTTCCCCGACATCGGGCCGAAAGACAGCGGGCTCGAGTGGGGCCAAATTGCTAAACGAGTTCACATAGAAACAGAGGACGCCCGGTTTCGCATCTGGATTGTTCAAATCTCCGGGACATTCTTCTGCGAATACACTGGGACTAGTATTGTGCGAGAAGAAAACATCAGTGACCTGTGCTGCGTCTGCGCTGGAAAGGGGAATCGGGAAGCTAATCGGTGCAGCCTGCACTTCGTTGCCATTACCCTGGAACCACCAGGTCCCCGTCTCGGTCATTTCGGGTGGAAGAGTGGCTCCGATCGACCCGGGGGGCCCGGGGGGCCCTTCGTCACCGTCAGATCCCGGCGCTCCATCGTCGCCAGGTGCGCCGGCAGGACCCTGGGCACCAGTCGGACCAGCAGGACCCTGGGCACCAGTCGGACCAGCGGGACCCTGGGCGCCAGCCGCACCCGCGGGACCAGGGGGTCCTGCGGTGGCAAGTTTTTTAGCTTCGGTCTGAGCGATTTTTTTGACTTCTTTCTTCTGTTTGCCGTTGAGGCCCTCCGATGCGGCATAGGCGCCGCCGGCAAGGGCGGCAATGAGGGCTATGACGGCCACTACAAAGCCGGCTGGCCCGAGTTGCTCCCGGATTCTCGAAATCATGTCTCTCCAACTCCTGTCTGCCCTGGCCGCCAATCGGCCCCCAGTGGCTTCACGTAGGTCCTTGTCTCCCATTTCCCTGCGACCTGCGGTGTGTCCCAATGCGGAGTACACGGGTGGTACCTGGACAGGTCTCACTCGGTTCCCGCTAGGCGAATATCCCACATCCGGGCTGGAATGGCAAGATCCGAAGCCACGCTGGACGGTCTATGGCAGGCGCAGCCCCTGCTGGATCGCGACCGTTTACGGGCGCAGAATCAGCGCGTTGGTGCGGGCACGAGCCGCGATATCCCCTCCTCCTCCTGTGCGTCCAGCCACCTTCGCTCCCACCGAGCACCCGCATCGAGGGGCACCGTCGCCAGGCGCTGCCAGTCGCTGATCGCGAACCGGACTCCCCTCCCATTTGCCGATACCGCTTCCACCAGGCCGAGTCGGTGCATCGAGCCAAGGCGGCGCTCCAGCGCCGGGTAGCTGAGGTCGAGGACGGCTTCGTCCAGCTCGGTGAGGGAGCAGGGCTGGGAGGCGAGAACCTGGGTCATGCCACTGGTCCGGCCCTCGATCAGTGCTCTGATCGCGCGCTTGGCGGCAGTCGTACCCAGCGCGGTGGGACCCTGGGGGGAGGTCGCGAGCCACGCCGTCAACGTCTCCACCACCTCCAACAGATCCTGCCCTGCGGCAGTTAGCCGATAGTCGACCGTGCCGGGGAAGCCGGCGTGCCGGCGCTTTGCCACGACCCCCACCGCGGCGAGAGACCTGAGGTGGCCCCGCATCGTCGTCTGGGGTGGCGATCCCGGCTCACGGCGAAGATCGGCGAGCGAGCGCGGCCCGCCGGCGAGATCTGTCAGCAAACGGACCCGGCGAGGAGCCGCGAGAAGCAGAAGGACCCCGCCCCCTGTGGGCCCACCGTTCCTCCCCCTGACGTCTACCGAAACAGCACTCAATATAATTTGATTATGACAAAAAGGAATTTTGTGGCAATATTCCCTGATCATGACTGAGGAGATGACTGAGGAGCTGTCTCGAAGCGACGTGATTCTGAGAGGAGCGCTGGCGGCCGGTGCGCTCTATGGCCTCGGTGCGATCACCCCATACGTACGCAAGGCGCTGGCGGCGAGCGAGGGCAGCGATCTCGACACTCTCAACTACCTGCTCCCCTTCGAGTACCTGCAGGTATCTCTCTACAACCGGGCGAACTCTCAAATCGACTCCCGGAACGAAAAATTGCCCTTGACCGGCGAACAGAAGGAACTGATCGCGACCTGGTTCGCCGAAGAGGGGGAGCACGTCGCCGCCCTGCGGGAGATGATCGAAAAGCTGGGCGGCAAGCCGGTCGAGAAAGGCGCCTACTCCTTTTCCTTCCGCGACTTCAACTCGCTGATGGCACGGGCCACCACCCTCGAGAAAGTCGCGACCAGGGCCTACAACGGCGCAATACCCTCGCTTGAATCCGAGGAGGCAAGGCAGCTTGCCTTCTCGATTGCCCAGGTGGAGGGTCGGCACGCGGCGCAGGCTCTATTCCTGGAGATAGAAGATCCCGTTCCGGAACCCTTCGATCGCGGGGAAAGCGAAGTGAACTCGATCAATTCGGTAATTCAGTTCACCGGGATATTCCCCGATTACGAGGAAGGCGGATGGGAAGAATGACGGTGGGCAAGGCGGTGGAGCAGAGTGGGGGCCTTTCGCGCCGCAACTTCATGGCACTGGCGGGCGGCTCGGCTGCGGCGGCTTCCTTTCTCGCGGCCTGCGGCAGCGACAGCAGCGCCGACGCGGACGAGGAAACCGCGGAATTCGGCGACGGAGACGTCGGCATTCTCAACTACGCGCTGACGCTGGAGTATCTGGAGGCGGCTTTCTACGCCGCGGTATTCAAGAGCAACCTCCTCACCGCGCGCGCTGCAAACGAGCTGGACGAATTCGGCCAGGAAGAGGAAGAACACGCCTCCGCCCTGATCAAAGAGATCGAAAAGCTGGACGGCGATCCGGCGCCCAAGCCGGAGACCAGCTTCCCGCTCGAAACCGAAGCGGGTGTCCTCGAGCTGGCCGGCGAACTGGAGAACCTCGGGGCGGCCGCTTACCTCGGCCAGCTGCCCAACATCGAAAGCGACTCGGTGCTGGCGACGGTCCTCTCGATCCACAGCGTCGAGGGTCGGCATGCGGCAGTGGTCAACCTCCTGCAGAAAGAACCGTCCTCACCGGATGGGGCCTTCGCCAAGCCGGCGACGGCGAAAGCCGTCCTCAAAGCGGTGGAGCCCTATATGAAGGGCGGCGGGGAGGAACCCTGATCTCCCCCTGCGACCTACCCGGCCGGGTCGCGCGAGCTTCGCCCCTCCCGCCGGTGACGGCGGATCAGCGGCGCCACATACCCGATCACCGCGCCGATCGCGACAGCCACCAACAGGGTGACGATCAGCGGCGCGTCGACCGTCACGAAGAGCACGTCGACGCGCACCTGCTGCGAGTTCTGCAGCGCCACGATCACGACCAACGCGAGCAGGACGCCGACCGCCCAGCTGCGCCAGTTCGCCGACTTCTGCCCGCCATCGGGCCCGGCAGTCATGCTCGGATACTAGAGGTGACCGGGTCGCGTTCGGGTCAGGTTCCGACCGGCTCCGGTCGCCCCACGTACAGCTCCTTCGACGGGATGCCGATCACGTCCCCCTGAAACCGCTTTTGCGTTCCGTAGACCACCCAGGTCGTATCGATTTCCCCGATCTCGAGGTCGAGCCGGAGCTCGTCGGGGTGCTTCTCGAGGTGCTCGAGGTGGGTGAGCCCGGCGTCGTAGTCACCGCGCAGGAGGGCTTCGGCGATCAACGGCTTCGATATCTGCGGGATCACCTCCTCCCACTGGCTGAGGTCGACGTAGCCCTCGGTGGCGGGGACGATGCCAAGTGAGCGCGGTTGCTCCACGTCGCGGCGGCTGAGCACCGCCAGGGCCTTGGTCGGATAGATGAAGGTGTCGACGACGAAGACCTCCGTCCAGTATGTCTCGGTGATTTCGTGGACTTTGGGGTGGGCGCTGCACTGGACCAGGAAGGCGTCGTTCCGCCCTCTGATCGACTCCAGGCCGACGAAGAAGTCGGTGATCAGCTCGATCTCGTAGCGCTCGATCCCCTGGAAGCGCGCATATTCGACCACCGCTCGCTCGTGGCAGGTGCCCTCGGGACCAAGCGTCACGAAGGTGACCGGCGGCCGTTTCTCGCTCGCCTCCACGATGCACAAGAGTAATCGACTAAATGAGGTGAATCAACTGCTGGCCGACGCAGCGCTTCTCGCTCGACGCGGCTGATGCGCCGGTTCGCAATTGATGCAGCGGCGGAAGATTGTCATAATCAAACGATCTTGACTGTTGCTCCAGTCAGAGGCAGGACGGAGAGCGATGTTCGCGCCGGTGGCTACGCGCTATCTCTGCTATCCACACCGCTGATCGCCGCAGTGGTACGGACGCTCGGCCGCGAGGCGCAGCCCTTGGTGGACCTGCGCCGTGAGGTCGGCTCCCCGCCCCAAACCACGATGCGCAAGCACCTCCGGGTGCTGGCGCGGCTCGGGGTGATCGAGAAGACGAGGCAGGACGGCTTCCCCGGCGCCCTCGAATACGAGCTGACGGGGCCGGGCCAGGAGTTCTTGGAGGTCGCCCGTGTCCTTCAGGGCTGGCTGAAGACCGCCCCCGATGGGCCCCTGACGCTCGGCTCCCTCGCGGCCAAGAACGCGATCAAAGCCCTGGTGGACGGGTGGTCGACGACCCTCGTCCGAGCCCTGGTCGGAAAGCCTCTCTCGCTGACCGAGCTGGACGCCCTGATCGCCGGCCTCAGCTACCCCTCTCTGGAGCGCCGGCTGCTGGCGATGCGGTTGACCGGACAGGTCGAGCCGATCCCCGACCAGGGTCGAAGCACGCCCTACGTCGTCACCGACTGGCTGCGCCGCGCCGTCGGGCCGCTTGCCGCCGCAGCGCGCTGGGAGGGGCGCTACGTTGCCGCTGAGACCGCACCGATCACCCCCCTCGATATCGAGGGGGCCTTCCTGCTCGCCGCCCCCCTGCTGCAGCTTCAGGTTGAACGGTCAGGCCTCTGCCGCCTGGCTGTCGAGGCTTCGAACGGGAGCGAGCCGCGCCTGGCGGGAGCCCTGGTCGGCGTCGAGGAGGGTCGGGTTGCCTACTGCAGGGCGCGGCTCGAGGGGGACGCCACCGCCTGGATCTCGGGATCGGCTTCAGCCTGGTTGCGCGCCGTCATCGACCATGAAAACGACAAGCTCGAGATGGGCGGGGACTGTCACCTCGCCCGCGATGTCCTGGAGGGCATGGGCAGCGATCTGTGCCGCGTGCGAGAGAGGGACGGCAGCCCCTCGGCAACCTGACCTCGCGCCGCAATGGCTCCCCGACCAGGCCGACGCTCCCGATAGGTATCCTCGCCGGCTGGTGCGGTGAGTTTGCGCCCGCCCCCGTCTTATCCGCAGTGACTTCGATGTCGATTTCGGCCCCCCTTGCTCGTCGAACGAACGACGGCCAAAGATCGACGACCAGGAGGCAACACGTTGAATTCCCCCGACAACCACCCAGCCACCCACAGCGACCGCACCCGCTGGCTTGCCCTCTACGTGCTCTGCGCGGGGATGCTGATGATCGTCCTCGACGCGACGATCGTCAACGTTGCCCTGCCCTCGATCCAGGACGACCTCGGCTTCTCCCAGAACAACCTGGCCTGGGTTATCAACGCCTACATGATCCCCTTCGGCGGCCTGCTGCTGTTGGCCGGGCGGATCGGCGACCTGGTCGGCCAGCGCCGCGTCTTCCTCACCGGACTGGCGATCTTCACCACCGCCTCGCTGCTCTGCGCCCTCTCGCAGAGCCAGGGAATGCTGGTCGGCGCCCGCTTCGTCCAGGGGGTCGGCGGCGCCATGTCCTCGGCGGTGATCCTGGGGATGATCGTGACGATGTTCCCGGAGCCGGCGAAGCAGGCGAAGGCGATCGGCGTCTACGGGTTCGTCGCCTCCGCCGGCGGCTCGATCGGCCTGCTCCTCGGCGGCGTCCTCACCGAGGCGATCAGCTGGCACTGGATCTTCATCATCAACCTGCCGATCGGGATCGGCGTCGCCTACCTGGCGATGCGACTGGTCGCGGGCAACGAGGGGATCGGCCTGCGCGAGGGCGCCGACTTCCCCGGCGCGGCGATGATCACCGCCTCGCTGATGCTGGGGGTGTTCACGATCCTGCAGATCACCGAGTGGGGCTGGGGGGACACCCGCACGCTCGGCCTCAGCGCCGTCTCCGCCGCCCTGCTCGCCGCCTTCATCTGGCGCCAGGCGCGGATCGCCAACCCGCTGATGCCGCTGCGCCTGTTCCGCTCGCGCAACGTCGCCGGCTCCAACGTGCTGCAGGCGCTGCTCGTCGCCGGCATGTTCGGGATGTTCTTCCTCGGCGCCCTCTACCTGCAGCGGGTGCTCGGCTACAGCGCCCTCGACGTCGGCCTCGCCTTCCTGCCGACGACGATCGTGATGGGGACGCTCTCGCTCGGCTTCTCGGAAAAGCTGATCATGCGCTTCGGCCCGCGCACGACGCTGATCCCCGGCGTCTGCCTGGTCGTCGTCGCCCTGCTGCTGTTCGCCCGCACGCCGGTCGACGGCAACTACCTGGTCGACCTGCTGCCGCCGTTCCTGCTGATCGGCGTCGGCGTCGGCACCTCCTTCCCGGCGATCATGACCCTGGCGATGTCGGGGGCGACGCCGCAGGATTCCGGCCTCGCCTCGGGGCTGGTCAACACCAGCATGCAGGTGGGTGGAGCGATCGGGCTGGCGGTGCTGGCGACGCTCTCGACCGAGCGCACCCAGCAACTGCTCGACGACGGCGTCTCCAACCCCTCGGCGCTGACCTCCGGCTACCACCTCGCCTACCTGATCGGGGCCGGGCTGGCGGCGATCGCGGCGGCGATCGCGATCTTCGTCCTGCGCGACGTCACCCCGCCCGGCCACGGCGCGCCCGAGGCCGAGCGGGAGGATGTGCCGGACTCGAGGGACACCCAGCCGGCGTACTCCGAGGCAAGCTGACGCCAGCCAGAGTCAAATAGTCAAGGATTTCCCGGCGGCGCCGATCAAAGCTCGACATGCCGGCGTACCCAAACCACAGCGGCCAACCGATAGACGGCTTCGCCGAAGCCCCCGACGAGCGCGCGCGCATGGGCCGGATCTCCGGCTTCCTCTGGATCGTCTCCGCCCTGGTCGGCGCCGGTGCCGCCTTCCTCCCCGGGGCCGTGCACGAGGGGATGCCCTGGGTGCTGGGGGTCAGCGCCCTCGTCCTCCTCTACGGGATCGGCAGCGTCACCGGCTACATACCCTGGCAGCACGCCTCGATGAACGTGCTCGCCTTCGGGATGGTGATGACGATCCCGGTCGTCGGCCTCGGCCTCTTCCTGAGCGGCGGCTCGCTCAGCTACATCGAGCCGCTGCTGGTCTGCTCGCTGCTCTACGCCGCCTTCTTCTTCCCCGCCCGCTGGGCCTGGCCGCTCTCGATCGAGCTGATCCTCGTCGCGGGGACGCCGCTTCTCTACGACGGCAACGCCGTCGACAACGCCTACGTGCCGCGCTACGTCGCTCTAGTCGCCGGCTACCTCGCCGCGACCTGGGTGATGGTGGGGCTGAAACGGCGCCTGATGGCGGCGGAGGCGCGCCAGCGCGACTTCGCCAACCGCGACCCGCTGACCGGGATCGGCAATCGCCGCGCCTTCGACGCGATCCTGCACCGGGAGCTCAAGGCACGCACGAGACCGCGCGGCCGCCGCGGCGCCGACGACAGCCCGCTGGCGTTGCTGATCCTCGACATCGACAACTTCAAGGGGATCAACGACGAGCACGGCCACCAGGTCGGCGACGCGGTCCTGCGCGAGGCGGCGAAGCGGGCGCACGCGATGCTGCGCTCGACCGACACCCTGACCCGGATCGGCGGCGACGAGTTCGCGGTGATCGCGCCCGGCGCCCAGGGGCAGGGAGCGCAGCGGATGGCGGAAGCGATCAGCACCGCCGTCGGCCTGCACGAATCCGACCGCCGCGGCCCCGTCCCCACCGCCTCGGTCGGCTGGGCGGTCTTCCCCGATGACGGCACCGACTTCGAGACCCTGATGCGCGCCGCCGACGAGCGCATGCTGACGCTCAAGGGCAACGGCAAGCAGCCCGCGCTCGGCCGCTGAAAAAGCCGCACGTTAAGCCGTTTCGCTGCTCTCCCGGGGGAGAGACAGCGAAACCAGCGCGTTTAGAACACAATCAAATTGAGCATTAGAGGGCCAGGGAACGGGCAGGGCAAACACTGTTGGAAGGAGAGGCAAATGAATGCGTTAACTCTGACTCGGCCGCGGCGGTGGTTGCGGGCGCTGGTCGTGGCGGTCGTGGCGGTGGCGCTCTTCGCCTTCGCGGCGGCGGGGGCGCGGGCGGCGAACTACGTCTCGCTCGGCGACTCCTACACCGCCGGGCCGCTGATCCCCAACCCCGTGCTGCCGCTCGGCTGTCTCAAGTCGAGCAACAACTACCCACGCCTGGCGGCTCCGAGCATCGGCCTGCCCCTGCGCGACCCGAGCTGCAGCGGCGCCAAGACCGATCACATGACGCAGCCGCAGAACGTCGACCCGGACGGGCCCAACCCGCCCCAGTTCAACGCGCTCGACGCGGAAACGACGGTCGTCTCGCTGACGATCGGCGGCAACGACATCGGCTTCTCCGAAGTCGCTCAGAGCTGCATCACCGTCAACCCGTTCAGCACGCCGTGCAAAAACAAATACGCCTCAGGCGGCAAAGACCAGCTGGCGGAACGGATCGCGGCGACGGCGCCGAAGGTGGCGGCGGTGCTGCAGGGCATCCACACCCGCTCGCCCTCCGCGGAAATCTACGTCCTCAACTACCCGGCGATCTTCCCCGAGACCGGGTTCGGCTGCTGGCCGCAGATGCCGATCGGGTTCGGCGACGTGCCCTACCTGCGCTCGACCCAGCAGAAACTGAACAGCATGCTGGCGACCCAGGCGGCGGCCAACGGCGCGACGCTCGTCAACTGGTACGGGGCCAGCATCGGCCACGACGCCTGCAAGAACAGCTCGACGCGGTGGGTCGAACCGCTGGTGCCTGGCGAACTGGCGGCGCCGATCCATCCCAACAAAGCTGGGATGAAAGGTGCGGCCAACGTCCTCGTCGCGGCGGTGAAATAGTCGGGTAATGCGTATCGCGAGCCTCGTCCCCTCCGCGACCGAGATGCTGTTCGCGCTCGGTCTCGGCGGGGACGTGGTCGCGGTCACGCACGAGTGCGACCATCCGCCGGCGGCGCGGGAGCTGCCGCACCTGACCGCGACCGTGCTGCCGGAGGGCCTCAGCGCCGGCGAGATCGACGCCGCCGTGAAGTCCGTCGTCGGCGAAGGCAGGGCGCTCTACAGCCTCGACGAGGAGCCGCTGGCGGAGCTGGCACCGGACCTGATCGTCACCCAGGCGGTCTGCGACGTCTGCGCGGTGTCCTACGAGGACGTGGTCGCGGCGGCGGCGCGGCTGCCAGGGCGGCCGCGGGTGGTGCAGCAGGATCCGAACAGCCTTGGCGAGGTGCTGGAGGACGTGACCCGGCTCGGCGCGGCGGCGGGGATCGAGGCGCGGGCGCAGGAGCTGCGCGGAGAGCTGGAGGAGCGGCTGGCGGCGGTCCGCGCCGCGGTGGCCGGGGCGGCCGCACCTCGGGTCGTCGCCCTGGAGTGGCTCGACCCACCCTTCGTCGGCGGCCACTGGATCCCGGAGATGGTCGCGATCGCCGGCGGCGTCGACGTCGCCGGACCGGTCGGCGCCAAGTCACCCGAGGTCGAGTGGGAGGAGCTGCAGAGGCTCGGCCCCGATGTCGTCGTCGCGATGCCGTGCGGGATGTACGTCGAGGAATCGCAACGCCAGGCGGAGGAGCACTGGGGGCGGATCGAGGCCCTCGGTGCCGATCACGTCTTCGCCGTCGACGCGGCCTCGACCTACTCGCGCCCCGGCCCGCGTCTCGTCGACGGCACCGAGCTGCTGGCGCACTTGCTGCATCCCGACCTGGCCGACCCACCCGCCGGCATCGCCTTCGCCGCGCTTCGTTGAGCACTTAACCCCACCCTGGGGGGGTTAAGTGCTCAACCTTCACCGACGCTGTTCAGACCTCGCGCTCGTAGAAGAGCATCGAGGGGCCATCGGGCGAACCTTCGCGGTTCGTGAACCCCATGCTCTCGTACAGGGCCCGAGCCGCCGTGTCGGTCTCGCCGGTGTTGAGGTCGATGCCGGTCGCCCCAGCCTCCCGAGCCACCGCGATCGTCGCCTCGAGCAGCGCCCGCCCGATGCCGCGCCCGCGCAACGCCGGCACCACGTAGAGCTCCTGCAGGTGCGCTTCCGGCCCACCGGTCCAGACCGAAGGCCGGAAACGGAGCAGGGCGATTCCATCAGGCCCTGCACCGGCGAGCAGCACCGTCATCTCGCCCGCATCGAGCAACCGCTGTGAGTACTCCGCCAGCGCCGCTACTCCCGGCGTCGGTTCCGAGAACTCGGTGTTGAAGTCGTGCAGGAGGCGGGCGATGTCGTCGACGTCTTCAACCCCGGCTCTACGGATTTCCAACTTGCGCTCGCTCACCGCCCCAAGTCTCCCAGGTCCGCTACTCAGTAACAAGAAACTGTTGCATAGGAAACGGACTGTTCGAAACTTCATACCTCACCCCCACCTAAAAACAGAGCTCTGCGCGTGCGCCAATCGGTGCACGCAGCAATTCATCACAGGTCACAAGCAGGGGAAACGTGACGCCTCCTATCGATTCCTACCAGCAATTTGACCTGAGCAACAAAGAGTCTTATACCAACTCACACCGGTAGACCGGAGGGCGAAGAGCGTGGGAACGGGCGCCGGGCAAGCGAAGGAGAGATCCGATGATTCGCAATCTCAAGATCCTGATCGCCGCGATGGCGCTGACGGTATTTGGGGCCATAGGTGCCTCAAGCGCGCAAGCGGCCGAATTCCACTGTGGGGTGGAGCCCTGCACGATGACAGTCAAACCAGATGGCAAACCCGGTCCTGCCGGGAAAACAGCACATTTCGTGTGGATCGTGAGACAGGGGGCAGCCGCTGTCTCGACAACATGCCAGCAGGGCACAGGTGATGCTACATCCGCAACCAAAACATTTAATACAATTACACTCACAAATATTGTGTACCACGAATGCAACGACGCCGGTGAAAATGCGACGATGAAAATGAACGGCTGCGAATACCACTTCGTGGTAGGTGGTATTCATCACGCGACGATGCAGATCAGATGCCCAGCCGGGAAAGCGATCCAAATGGAAGTACCGGCGACCGGCTGCCTGATGACGATTGGAGAAACGGGCGTCCTAGGCGGCGGGCTCACATTCAAAGATGCTGAAACAAGTGGAGTCAAAAAAACAGAAATCACAGCGGAAACGACAGTGACCGAAATACCAATGACGGTTAATAATAAATGCCCAGGGGGTCTGAAAGAAGGTGCCGCCACGGGTGAAATCACGACATGGAACTTCGAGCTCACAGCGGAGGAAGACAAAAACGAAGTACACACGAACCTCTGGTGGGAATAGAAGTATCGAGTAAGAAGAGTGACGCCCGCTGATCGACAGCAGCCGCGCCTAGTCGTAAAGACCGCGCGGCTGCTGTGGGCCCGCTATCTCGTACTTGACCAGTGGCTTCCTCAACCGTTGCCGAAGGAGAAATCGGTGCGTGCGCCGATCCGTGCGCGCGGTATATCCGTCGTAGGTTGCTAGCAGGGGAAAGGTGGAGCCTCTCGCTAGCTCTCGACCGTTCGCTTGACCCAGCCAACGAAGAGCCCTATACCAACCCACACCGGCAGACCGGAGGGCGAGGAGCGCGGGAACGGGCGCCGGACAAGCGAAGGAGAGATCCGATGATTCGCAATCTCAAGATCCTGATCGCCGCCGCGATGGCGCTCGCGGCACTCGGGGCGATAGGTGCCTCGGGCGCGCAGGCCGCTGAATTCCAATGCTGGATGGAACGCTGCACAATTACAGTCAAACCCGATGGCGCCCCCGGCCCCGCCGGGAAAACAGCGCACCATGTGCTGATCGTCAAACAGGGCGCGAACTCTGTCTCGACAACATGCCAACAGGTGACAGGGCATGCCACATCTGCAGCCAAAGCATTTAAAACGCTGACGCTAACAAACATCGTCTATCACCAATGCAACGCGGCTGGCGAATCCGCTGTAGTCAGAATGAACGGCTGTGAATACCACTATGAAGTCGGTGGCATGCACGATGCGACGATGCAGATCGAATGCCCGACCGGGAAAGTCATTGAAAAGGAAGTACCGGCGACCGGCTGCCTGATTACAATCGGTAGCACGGCGGTGCTGGGTGGCGGCCTCACATTTCATGACGCCGAAACAAACGGAATTAAAAAGACAGACATCACAGTGGAAACCAAAGTGACCAGTATCCCGGTTACGGTCGACAACAACAAATGCGCGGGGGGCCTCAAAGCGGGCGCGGCGACGGGTGAAATCACGACATGGAACTTCGAGCTCACAGCCGAGGAAGACAATGAACCCTTCCTACAAACTGCTCTTTGGTGGGAATAGGAGTATCGAGCAGGAGAACCACGCCCGTTGATAACAGCAGCCGCGCTGAGTCGTGAAGTCCGCGCGGCTGCTGTCAGGCCCGTGGAACGGGCATTGGGAGTTGATTCGCACTCAACCACGATCCCTAAGAGAGGACTCGGTGCGTGCGCGGATCGGTGCACGCGGTATATCCGCCACAGGTTGCTAGCAGGGGAAAGGTGGGGCCTCTCGCTAGCTCTCGACCGTTCGCTTGACCCAGCCGACGAAGAGCCCTATACCAACCCACACCGGCAGACCGGAGGGCGTGGAGCGCGGGTGCGGGCGCCGGGCAAGCGAAGGAGAGATCCGATGATTCGCAATCTCAAGATCCTGATCGCCGCAGCGATGGCGTTGGCGGCATTTGGGGTTATTGGCGCTTCGAGCGCGCAGGGAGCCGAATTCCACTGTGGAGCGGAACCCTGCATGATCACAGTCAAACCCGATGGCACCCCAGGACCGACTGGGAAAACAGCGCACCACGTGTTCGTCTTCAAACAGTTGGCAAGCTCTGTCGCACTGACATGCCAACAGGCTTCAGGCCATGGCACATCCGCAACCAAAACATTTAAACACCTCACACTTACAAAAGTTTTGTATAGCAGCTGCAATGTCGCAGGCGAAGCGGCAACGGTCAGTATGAACGGTTGCGAATACTCTTTCGATGTCGGCGGTGTACATGACGCAACGGCACAGATCAATTGTCCAGTCGGGAAATCAATCCAAATCGAAGTGCCAGCGACCGGCTGTGTGATCACGATCGGGGGAACGGGGGTGCTGGGCGGCGGGCTCACATTCCATGACGCCGAAACAAACGGGACCAAAAAAACAGAAGTCACAATGGAAATTACATTGACTGAGATTACGGCCACCGTCAATAGCAAATGTCCCGGGGGTCTCAAAGAAGGCGTGGCCACGTGTGAATACACGACAGGCAACGCCGAGCTCACAGCAGAGAAAGACGGCACCGAAATACACACGAACCTCTGGTACGAATAGCAATATGGAGTATGAGGAGGGTCCCGTTGATCGACAGCAGCCGCGCTGACCGTTAAGGTCGCGCCGCTGCTGTCAGCTCAAGACGATCAGGCCGGCGACCTGGCCGACCGCTATTCGGCGATCGTGCGCAGCTGGTCGACGGGGGCGAAGTCGTCGCGCAGGGGTTCGGTGCCGGTGACGAAGGATTCGACTTCCGGCATGCCGAAGGTGGTGACCCCTTCTGCCGCTGCCGCCTTCGAGCTGACCAGCTTCGGCATCGGGCGATCGGAGCCGTACAGGATCAGGTTGCCGCCCGCGAGCTGGCCGTCTTCGTAGGCGTACCCCGCGAGCTGGACCCGGTCGAAGACGTCGAGCATGGTTGCCTCCTCGGCCTTGAGGAAGCCCAGGGGTTCGATGTCGATCAGGTTCATCGCGTAGATGCCTCCCGGCTTGAGCACCCGCTTCACTTCCTCCAGCCACTCCTTGGTCGTCAGGTGCCAGGGCACGGTGTAACCGCTGAAGGCGTCGCCGACGACCACGTCGGCGCTATCGCTGGGCACGTCGAGCATCGTGATCCGGGCATCGCCAACCGTCACCTCGAGTCGCGGGGAGGGCGGCAGCTCGAGTCGCTCCTCGACGAGGTCGACGATCTCGTCGTCGACCTCCAGCACCTGCGCTCGGGAGCCTGGACGGGTCGCATCGAGCCAGCGCGGGAGCGTCATCGCGCCGCCGCCGATGAAAACGACGTCGAGGGGCTCCCTTCCCTTGTACTTGGTGTCGATCGCCTCGGCGATCCAGCGGGTGTAGGCGTATTTGAGATAGGTCGGGTCGTCGACGTCCGCGTAGGAGTTGTAGACGTCGTCGAGGAGCAGCTCGAAGCTGTTGGACCGTTCGGGATCGGCCAGGAGGTTCAAGCAGTGGTACTTGCTTTCGCGGAGGCAGGGGGAATCGGAGGTCGCCGAGAGCGCCGCCAGGGCGACGGCGGCGATCGCGATGCCGACCACGCCGGCCGGTGAGAGAAGGGACGAGGACGCACCGAGAGCCAGGCCGACGAGCAGGAGCACGGCGCCGATCAGCAGAACCGCGGCGCCGGCGGGGATCAGCGGCATGATCACGAAGCCGGTGCCGAAGGTTCCGATCAGGGCCCCGGCCGTTGCCCAGGCGGAAAGCCGGCCGACGATCGTGCCGCTTGCGTGGAGATCGTGAAGCTGGAGATGGGCGACGGCCGGCGAGACCGCGCTGAGCGCCGCCGCCGCCGGCACGAGCGCGACGACGGTGATGGCAAGCGCGGCAATGTCGCCGTCTCCGCGCGCCCCCGGGCCGAGCCAGTGCACCACCGGCACGGTCAGCAGCGTCAGCAAGCCGCCGCCGATCAGCAGGCCGACGATCAGCAGGCGCGTGTCGGTGCGGTCGGCGAAGTAGCCGCCGACCGCCGCACCGAGCGCGATACCCGCCAGGGCGGCGCCGATGATCGAGGTCGTCGTCTCGAGGGTCAGGCCGACGTAGGGCGCCAGCAGCCGCACGGCGAGGATCTCCAGCATCAACACCGCGCCGGCGGCGACGAACACGAGCGCGGCGGCGGCCGGCGGCGGCAGGGCTTTGGGCAGCGAGGGCTCGGCGGGCTCCCGCGCCGGGCGGTGCTTCCTCGCGGACTTGGGCATCGCGCGTTGCCGATCGGCGGGCTCGGGCGCGGCGCCTTGCTGCTCGGCGGGCTCGGATGCCGCGCTCCTCCTCTTCTTGACGCTTCTCTTCGCCACAGCTCGGCCACAATACTAAGTCGTTGTTTACGTAATAGAGGTGTCCGAGCTCATTTCCCCCTCCTCCCGAAGCTGTGGCCGGACGGGGCGACCGCTCGCAGCTCGGCGACATCCGGGTCGAGCGCGGCGGAGCGGAGCCGTGTCTGTTCCAGCGGGGCGACCTCGTCGACGAGGACGTTGACCACTCCCTCGCGGCGCTCGAGACGGCCGCTGGCGCGGACCGTGACGGCGGTGCGGACGAGGGCGCGGCGGCGCTCGTAGACGTGCCGCGGCACGACCAGGTTGACGGTGCCGCACTCGTCCTCGAGCAGCATGAAGACGATCCCCTTGGCGGTCTGGGGGCGCTGGCGGGCGACGACCATGCCGCCGACCTCGACCGTGGCGCCATCGTCGATTCGCTCCAGGTCCGTGCTGCGCGCCAGCGCCGGGTCGAGGCCCGGGCGCATCAGCTCGATCGGGTGCTTGCCGAGGGCGACGCCGGTCGAGCGGTAGTCGGCGATCAGCCTGCCCCAGTCCCCGAGCGGCGCCAGCGCTGGCGGCTCCGGCGGCTCGACCGGCAGCGCCAGCTGGGTGCCGTCGCGGCTGCCGCGGCCGCTGGCGGTGACGCCGACCCGCCACAGTGCCCGGCGCCGCTCGCTGCCGTCCTTGGGCGGGATCCCGTCCAGCGCCCCCGCCCAGGCCAGCCGCTCCAGGCTCGCCGCCCCCACCCCCGAGCGCGAAGCCAGCTCGGCGATTCCCCCGTAGGCCCCACCCCGCTCCCGCTCCGCCACCAGCGCCTCCATCTCCTCCCTCCGCACCCCTTTCACGTACCCCAACCCGATCCGCACCACCCCCTGGGCCGGTTCGACGTGGCAGAGGACGCGGCTGCGGTTGACGTCGGGTGGGGCGACCTGGATGCCGCGGCGGCGGGCCTCGTTGACGAGGGAGTGGGGCGGGTAGAAGCCCATCGGCTGCTCGTTCAGCAGCGCGCAGAGGAACTCGGGGCCGCGGTGGACGCGCAGCCAGGCCGACTGGTAGGCGAGCAGGCCGAAGGCGGCCGAGTGCGCTTTCGGGAAGCCGAAGCCGGAGAAGCCCTGGATCTGCTCCCAGACCCGCTCGGCCACCGCGAGCGGGACTTCCTTCTCGCCCACGGCCCCGATCAGGAAGGCGTCGTGATGCCGCTCGATCGCCGCCTGGGAGCGCTTGCGGCTCATCGCCCGGCGCAGCTGCTCGGCTTCCGCGTGGGTGAAGCCGGCCAGGGCCACCGCCACCTCCAGCACCTGCTCCTGGTAGACGATCGTGCCCAGGGTGTCGGCGAGCGCCTCCTCCAGCAGCGGGTGCTCGTAGGGGATCTCGAAGCCGGACGGGTCCTCCCGCTGCCGCTTGCGGCGCTCTATATAAGGGTGGACCGCGCCGCCCTGGATCGGGCCGGGGCGGACCAGCGCCACCTGCACGGTCATGTCGTCGAGGTTCTCGGGCCGGGTGCGCGGCAGCATCTGCATCTGCGCCCGGCTCTCGATCTGGAAGACGCCGGTCGTCTCGGCCCGGTGGATCGACCTGTAGGTCGCGGCGTCGTCGAGCGGGATCCGCGCCAGGTCCAGCCGCTCCCCCCGCGTCGCCTCGAGTTCCTCGACGCAGCGCTCGACCGCGGAGAGCATCCCCAGCCCCAGCAGGTCGATCTTGAGGAAGCCGGCGTCGGCGCAGGAGTCCTTGTCCCACTGGACGATCTGGCGCCCCTCCATCGCCGCCGGCACGACCGGGCAGACGTCGACCAGGGGCTGGGTCGAGATCACCATGCCGCCGGAGTGCTGGGAGGCGTGCCGGGGCAGGCCCATCGCCTCGCCGCCGAGCCGCAGCAGCGCCTGCCAGCCGGGAGAGGCGGCGCGCTCGCGGCCGATCGCGGCGATCACGTCGCGCTCGATCTCCCCCTGCGACTCGTGGAAGCCAACCGCGCCGGCGACCTTCTCGATCTCGCTCGGCCACAGCCCCAGCGCCTTGCCGAGGTCGCGGACGACGCCGCGCGGCCGGTAGGTCGGGAAGGCGGCGACCAGGGCCGAACGGTCGGCCCCGTAGCGGTCGTGGACGCGGGGGATCAGCGCCTCGCGCACGTCGCGTGGGAAGTCGAGGTCGATGTCCGGCATCGTCTGCGATTCCTCGTTGAGGAAGCGGCCGGAGTAGAGGCCCGCCCTGACCGGGTCGACGTGGGAGAGGCCGGTGAGGAAGCAGACGATCGAGCTGACGCTGGAGCCGCGGCCGCGGCCCGGCGGCATCCCCGCCCGGGGCGAGTCGCGCCCCCGCACCTCCGCCGCCACCTCGCGAGCCAGCTCCAGCAGGTCGTGGTGGAGGAGGAAGAAGCCGGAGAGCTTGAGGTGGCGGATCACCCCCAGCTCCTCGTCCAGTCGAGCCTCCGCCTTACGCCGTTCCGGCGAGCCGCTGTAGCGGTCGGCGAGCAGAGCCCAGCAGACCTGGGCGAGCTCGCGGTCGGCGGCGGGGTCGTCTTCGCGTGGGTAGCGATAGCCGAGCTGCTCGGTCAGGTCGAAGCGGAGCCGGTCGGCGACGCGGACGGTCTCGGCCACCGCCTCCGGGTGCTCGGCGAAGCGGGCCGCCATCGCCGCCGGCGACGCGAGGACCGAGCTGCGGTTGCCGCGCCGGAACGGCTCGCACTCCTCCAGCATCTCGCCGCGGCGAACCGCGACGAAGGCGTCCTGGAGGTCGGCGCGGCGGGGAGCGTGGGAGTGGACGTCGCCGGTCGCCACGCAGGGGACGCCGAGGCGGGAGGCGAGCAGGGCGAGCCAGCGGTTGCGGGCACGGTCGTGGCGCCAGAACGGGCGCTGCAGCTCGACCCGGAAGCGGTCGCGACCGAAGGCGCCGAGCAGGCGGCGGCCCAGCCGCTCCCCCCGCTCGGTCTCCCCGCGCTCGAAGGCTCCCGCCAGGGCTCCGTCGCGGGCGCAGCCGGAGAGGCAGACCAGGCCCTCGGCGTGCTCCTCCACCTGCTCCAGCGTCGCCCACGGCTGACCGGCGCTGCGGCCCGGGTTGTCGCGCGTGTGCGAGTGAGCGGCGGTCAGCAACCGGCAGAGGTTGTGGTAGCCGCGCTCGCTTTCGACCAGGAGGGTGAGATGGGCGGGATCGGGCGAGGCGAGGTCGCGACCCGCGGGCGGCGGAGAGAGAGCCACGGTCAGCTCGGCGCCGGTGAGCGGTCGCAGGTCGAGATCCCTGCAGACCTCGGCGAATTCACGCGACCCCCAGATGCCGTCGTGGTCGGTGAGCGCGAGCGCCTGGTATCCATGTTCAGCGGCGGCATCCGCCAGCTCGCCCGGCGTCGAGGCCCCGTCGAGGAAGGAGAAGGCCGAGTGGGCGTGCAGCTCTATGTATGGGGCGGCGCCCATCACGCCCGCTGCCGGTACCAGCGCCCGCTCAGCTCGCAGCGGAAGACGACGATCGAGCGCCCGTCGACCAGAGCCAGCTCGAAGTAGTGGCGGTGCAGCCGCTTCGGGGTCCACCAGCGGTCGTCGACCCTCCACTCCTCGCGGACCGCGGTCACCGCGATGCCGTCGACCTCCTCGGGGGCACCGCAGGTGTCGGCCACGACCCGCGCCTGGCTGGGCGCGTATAGGCGTCGCAGGCCGGACGTCACCGCGATCCCGCCTCTAAAGCTCCGGAAAGGGAGTCAGCGCCGCCCAGCGCTCCGGCACTCGCGAACCGAGATCAACCGGCAGCACTTTCAGCAGGGCCTCGGTCCCCTGGGCGGAGCGGACCTCGCGCACCGCTTCTCCGAGCCGGCGGCGGCGCGGCTCCCTCCCACCGACCGAGAGCTCGAGCTGGTCGGCGTCGGCCGGGCCCAGACCGACCGCCCGCAGCCGCAGCGCCGTGGCCGGGCCGGGCAGCGAATCCAGCCGCGGCGCCAGGACCGAGCGCAGCACCCGCGCCGAGGCGCTCGGCCGCCCCAGCCCCTGCTCGACGCTCCAGCTGCCGCCGGCGGCGAGCAGGGCGCCGAGGCGGAGGCCGAGCAGCGTCCGGCCGCGGCGCTGCGGGGCGGCGAGAAGGCGGTCGACCAGCAGTCCCAGGGCGCGGTCGAGCTGGCGGCCCGCCGTCCCCTCCGGCAGCTCGACCTGCTCAGCCAGCTCCTCGTGCGGCTCCCGCGGGCAGAGGGGGTCCTCTTCGCCGCGGGCGAGGCGCAGCGCCTCCAGGCCGAGCGACCCGAAGCGATCGGCCATCTGGTCGGCCGAGATCCCGGCCAGGTCCCCCATCGTCTCCACCCCGAGCCGCTCCAGGGCGACGACGAGCTGCTCCACCTCGTCGACGGGCGGGTCGAGCCGAAAAAGGAGGACCGAGACGCGCAGCGAGGCGACGAAGGGGCGCAGCGAGGCCGGCGCGACCACCCCGGCCTCGCCCGGCTCACCCTGCCGGGGTGTCTTCCAGGCGGCGGCGAAGGCGGCGAGCCGGGTCGGCGCGACCCCGATCCGCAGCCGCTTCCCGAGCGTGGCCCGCACCGCCGCCATCACCCCCGCGCTGTCGCCCCCATGGATGCCGCGCAGCCCGTCGAGCGCGAAGAAGGCCTCCCCCGGCCGCTCCGACTCGACCGCGGCGCCGATCGCCTCCAGCCGCCGCACCACCGCCTCCGTCCGCTCCGCCGTCTCGACCGGATCCGGAAGCGATGGGTGCCCGGGCCGCAGCCCCCCGGAGCGACCCGGGCACGTTGGAGTCGTCAAGCGACTGTCGATGACGCAAGCGATCTCCATACGAACATATGTTCGTGTATTGAGCCGACGGAATCAATGGCCGATTTCCGGAAAACCGGCAAGAAGCTGAACTTTTGCGAGGACGAGAGCTAGGCGGCCGCGGCGTCGCCGCGCTCGTCGAAGCGATCTATCAGCCTCAGTAGCGCCTGCGTCTGGGCGCGGGTCTCTTCGGTGTTCGACTTGATCTGCGCAGTACTGGCGCGGGTCTCTTCGCCCATTTCCTCAAGGCGAATCAGAACCCCCTTGTAGACCTTCTCGTTGCGGAGCAGGATCTCGCGGTTGAATTCCCGCGTCTCCTCCACCAGCCGATCGAGCTTCTCTTCGCGCTGCCGGGCTTCTTCCTTATGCTGCTCGAACTTCTCGTCTCGCCGCTTGGATTCCTCCCTGCGCACTCTGAACTCCTCGCGCAGCTCCTCGTCCCTCCCCTGCAGACAGGCCATGACCTCTTCGTGCTGGATACTGACGAGCTTGTCGAGGCGGCGGCCGAGCATGAAACCTATTGTCTCAGGCCAATACGCACGCGTGGCGCGCCGAATACGATGGAAGCGGAAATTCTTCGAGTGGAAAGCGTCACCGCAGCGCGGTGAGCATCGCCACCAGCTCGGCCTCGAGCTCGGGGAGGCTCGCGGCTTCGCCGGCCATGACGCGTTTGCCGATCAGCGCAGCGGTCCCGGCGACGAGGCCCCAGTCGGCGTTCGCGGGGGCTCCACCCGGCTCGCGCCCCGCCCGCAGCCGCCCGACGAAGGCTGAGACCGCCGCGTCGTTGCGCTCAGCCCCCGCCGGCCCGAGCGCCATCACCTCGACCGTCAGCAGCCGCGCCGTCGGCGGGTCGGCGGCGAGCAAGGCCAGGGCGGTATGGACTCCAGCGCGTACCTTCACCTCCCGATCCTCCGCCGCCCCGCAGGCGCGATCGACCTCCTCCAGCAGCCGCCCCAGCAGCTCCCGGTGGGACTCCAGCGCGCACTCGAGCTTGCCGGCGAAGAGCTTGTAGAAGGTGGCGGTGGAGACGCTGGCGCGACTGGCCAGGTCGGCCACCGAGGTCTCGGCGTACCCGTGCTCCGCACAGGCCTCGGCCACCGCCGCGATCAGCCGTTCGCGCTGGTTGCGGGCAACGAGATCCGCGGGGATCCCGTGGGGGCCCGGCGGCAACCGCCTGATCTCGTCGGCAGCTCCCATGGCGAAAGGCTAAGGCCTCCCTACCGCCCCACCGCCCCGAACCCCAGCGCCCCCACCACTTCCCCCACCCCGAACACCGCTCTGCCCTCGGCGAAGGCGGCGTTGAAGTTGGCCGCGGCCGCGGCGTCGAGCGCCAGCGGCGCGCCGCCGAGGGAGATCGTCCGGCGCCCCGGGTCAGAGGCGACGCTCGCCGGCGCACCGAGCCCCAGCACCCCGACCCGCCCCTGCTTGCCGGCGAAGGGCGGTGCGGGCTGGGTGTCGACTTCGAAGCTGACGCCCCGCGCCCCGAGGTCGGCCCAGGGTTCGTGCCAGAAGAGCTGCCCGCCGCCGAGCTGGAGGAATTCGAGCTCCCCGGCGGCTCTGAGCGTGCCGAGCGCCGCGTTGGGGGCGATCGCGCTCTTCAGGGCGATCGGGAAGCTGAACACCCCGCCCACCGCTTCGGCCGGGAAGATCGGGTTGAGCGAGACAAAGAGCGAGGCGAGCTTGGCCATGAAGGCGGGGTCGGGGGTGAGCGTCGCGGTGCCCTGGGGCAAGAGGGCGACGGTTGCCGGTTGGGTCTTCGATGTGCTTTGGCCAAAGGGCTGCCCCGCCTCCAGGGTTCGCCCGAGGCCGAGCTTCTTGTCGAGCCGGGTGGCGGCCTTGGCGCTCAGGCTGAGGCCTTTGGCGCCAAAGCCCAGACCGAAGCCTTCCCGGCGCGAGGAGATGCCCTCGGCCGCGGCGAGCTTGAGCTGGCTGCCGCCGACCTTGGCAAAGAGCGGCGTGCGCTTGGCCTCGAGGGCGATCTCGCGCAGCGGGACCCGGCGGCGCTTTGACTTGAGCACCAGCTCGCCTTCGTGCTCGATCGTCCCCTTGGCGGCCTCGGGGTCGACCTTGCCGCCACTGACCGGCAGGGTGAGGACGGCGCCCTTGAGGCGGGCCGGGGCCTTGGCTTCCAAAGACACCCCGTGGGAGCGCAGGTGGGAGAGCAGGCCCTGGTCGAGGACGATCCTGGTTTGCCCGGAGGCGAGCGGGTCATAGGTGGCGTGGGCGGCCGAAGTGAAGGAGAGCGCCAGGGCCGGCGCCAGCGCGGCGAGGAGGAGCGGGCGGGCGAGGTAGCTCCGGGCGAGAGCCATGGCTAGCGCTCGTGCTCTCATTCCGCCACCCCACAGGCCTTGGTCACGGTCGCGGCAAGCGGCGGGCGCCCGGCGAAGGAGAAGGTCGCCTGGGCCAGCGCGAAGGCGGTGCGCCTGGTCCCCTGGGGGGCCGGGCAGGCGGCGTTGAAGTAGGAGAGCGCCTGGCCGCGGTAGCTGTATTTGCGCCGCAGGGTGAGCTTGATGCGGTCGACGTAGCCCCATTCGCCCAGCGACTCGGGCAGGGAGGCGGTGAGCTCGGTGCCGTAGCGGCCGCGGTCGACGTGGCGAAGCGCGAAGGCAACCAGGAAGGAGGCGTTGAAGGGGTCGCGGGTGTAGATGTGGGCGAGCAGGGCCGGGCGGCCCTGCTTCTCGCCGTTGAAGACCAAAAGGCGCCCGTGGGTCGGGTAGGGCTCTTGGCCGGGCAGGACGATGTGGGCCCAAAAGCGCCCGGAGCCGACCAGGGCATCGCCGCAGACCGCCAGCGCCCGCTCGCTCGAGGCCGGCTGGACCTGCCTCAGCCCGCAGGCGGGCAGGCCCTTGCTCTGCAGCAGGCCGTGGCGGTTGACCTCGACCCGCATCCGCTGCAGCTGCGGCGGGGTGCCGCCGGAGGCGTTGGCGAGGTGACCGGCGACGAAGACGGCGATCGGGGCGGGTTGGGTTCTCGGCAGCTTGTAGGGCTTGATCTGGGAGAGGACGGTGATTCGCAGGCCCTGGTCTTGGACCACGGCGGCGCTTGCCAGCACCGCGCTCGCCACGAGCGCCCCCACCGCGGTGAGGGCGGGCAGGCCCCGGCGCCTCACCGCCGCTTAGCCGCCGCGCTTGGCGCGGCCTTTGGCCTTGCCCTCACAGCTCGGCTTGACCACCGGGTTGAAGTCGCGCGTCTTGCCGTTGTGGGCGTCGAATTTGACCCTGGCGCGGTTGGGGCGGGCGCAGAGGTTGGCGCTGTTTTCCAGCAGGCCCTTCTTGCCGCCGAGCATGGTCAGCACGAACTTCTTGACCGGGGCGTCGGGGACCGCCTCGAAGCTGGTGCGGATCTGGCCGTTGGCGACCGAGTCGATCCGCCCGACCAGGTGGACCTCGATCCGGCCCGAGCGCAGTTTCGCGACCAGGTCGGGCAGCGGGTTCTCCGAGGAGCGCAGGTAGACGGGGCCTTCGAGCGCTTCGTCGAGCAGTGGGGTGAGCGCCCGGGCGCGGCCGTAGACCGAGCGCTTGGGGCAGGTCTCGGCTTTGAACTGCACCCGGGTGCAGACGGTGCCGATGTGGGCGTTGGCGAGGAAGGCCGAGTGCGGCAGGGTGACCTCGGCGCGGGCGATCGCCGCTTCGCCGCTTCCCTTCATCTTCAGCTCCGCTCGCAGCGAGGGGTACTGACCGCGCTTGGTCCCGCCCCGCAGGCTGATCTTCAGCTTCGGCTTGAAGGCCAGGGCCGAGCAGCCAGCCGCCTGGTAGGGGGTGGAGACGGTGACCGGGCGGTCGTCGGCGGCCGAGGCGAAGTCGAGCCCGTAGCCGAGCACCGTGGAGGCGGTCGAGGTGCGATCGCAGGAGGTCGGGTTGAGCATGAAGGAGGGTCGGTCGACGTAGGCGCGGATGTCGCGGATGTGGGTGGTGATGCCGTCGATGATGTGGGGGATCGGGTCCGAGCCGGTCGGATCGACGAAGACTTCGGCGGTTTCGGGGTTGACCCGCAGCGCCTGTCTGACGACCACGGTGCCGAGGTCGAAGGGGCCGACCTTGGCGGCGGTGATCGCGGCGATCGAGAGCGCGGAGCCGTTGTAGGGGCCGGCCAGGTAGACCTTGCCGGGGACGTAGGTCTGGACCGGGCCGACCCCGGCTCCGACCAGGGTGCGGCCGATCTGACTTGCGGCTGGGCAGGAGGGAGTTGCCAGCTCGGTGGCGCCGGTCCTATTCGGGTCCTCGGCGGCGGCGATCGCGGTGTCGGGGCAGAACGGCACCCCGGCCAGCTTGCCGACGATCCCCGGCGGCAGCTTGATCGAGAAGTGGGTCATCTCCTGTTCGGCGTCGGAGCGGAAGAGGCGGACGTTGAAGGGGGAGTAGGCGCCGCCGGCGTTGTTCAGCGAGCCGGCGATCAATCCCGGCTTGAACGGCGGCAGGCCGCCGCCGGGGCAGGCGCTTCCGCCGATGCCCCTGGTGATCTGGAAGGAGGATTCAGACACCACCGGCGCCCCGCCCGGGTCGGAGTGGCCGGTGAACTCGGCCCGGGTGGTGTAGGTGCCACAGGCGGCGGGGGTGACCAGGGGCGCGCGCGAGCCCTCGCGGAAGCGGAACTCGAAGCGGTCGAAGGGCAGCTGCGGCAGCTCGTCGAAGGTGGTGGTGATCTGGCCGGTGGCCGGGTCGGTCTCGACCTTGCCCGCCAGCGTGACGAGGATGCCGCGCTGGGGATGGTGGAGGACGATGTAAAGCGCTAGGAGGGAGTTGAAGGGGTTCTCGAAGGGTTGGGCGATGTAGACGTCGCCGGGGATCGTCTCCTCCAGCAGGGGGGTCTTCACCTGCACGGTGCCGATCTTCGAGTCGTCGGGGCAGCCCTTGCCGGGGGTGGGGAAGAAGGAGAGCACGGTGCTGGCGTACTGAGCCGGCGAACACGCCCCCAGGCCCTCGGCCTGGGAGGGGTTCACGGTCAATCCCTCGGGCAGGGTCACCTTCACCTTCTTGACGTCCGAGGAGGCGATCCCGGTCGGGTTCTCCAGGCCGGGGTTGGGGACCTCGACCTCTACCTCCAGCCCGCTCGGGGTGGTGGTGTCGATCGTCGTCGGCTGGGCGGCGAGCTTGCCCTTGACCGGGACGTCCTCACAACCCGTGACCCCCACCTCGGGCCCCCATTCGGAGGGCAGGCGCGGGTAGCCGGGGGGCTCGTGGGTCGCGAGCGTGCGCCCGACGAAGTCGCCGGGGTCGGCCCAGGAGTCCATGCGGACCGTCGTATCGAGGCCATCGCCCGGAGCGGTGCAGGAGGTCGGCATCCGGAAGAAGGGCGCCTCGGGGGTGTTGGCGGCGCAGCTGGGGCCCTGATCGAACGGGGCGCTTACGCCCGTGCAGGACCGCTGCCGCGTGTGGGCGGGCGCTGCCGGCACGCCCCAGAGGGTGACGGTGGTGCCGGCGACGCCGATCGTCTGCGGGATGTTGCGGGCAGTGACACTGAGACCGTAGTCGCCGCCCGAGCGCAGCTCGGCGTCGAGAACGATGATCGCGCTGAGGACTTTGAAGCCGATCCGGGCCGGCACCCCGGGCGGCGGTGCCATGTTGAAGACCGGACTGGGAGTATCGAAGAGCGACCAGCGGTCGCCGCCTTTTCGCAATCGCACCTCGGTGATCCCGATCTGGGAGGCCGCGGGGCACAGCGTGGCCGTGCTGAGGTTGAAGCCGCCCCCGGCGAGCTGCTCGGCCGTGCACTGCGCGGCGACGCTCGGGTTGCCGACGAAGCCCGGCGGCAGGTCGACGAGGACGTCCTTGGGCGGCTCGATCGGCCACATATGGCCCTGGTTTGGCACCGAGCTGTGCTCGGTGTTGAAGTCGAGGTAGGTGGAGTACTCGTAGGGGTGGCCGCCGGCTTGGGTGAAGGGGGTACCGCTCGCGTCGGCGCTGAGCAGGGCGTCGAGGGCGTCGAAGCCGAAGTCGAGCGGCTCTTCGGAGACCGCCACCGGGTCGACGGTCGCGGCGCTCGGGGTGAGACCGCCGGAGACTTCGAAGTGGGGGAAGAGCGTGCCGCTGGCGCCGGGGGCGACGCTGACCGTGAGGTCGAGCCGCAGGAACTGGAATTTCACACCGGGGCCCGGCCCGACTTTCGCCGTGCCGGAGCAGATGACGCTCTCGGCTCCCGCGACCGGAGCTTTACTGGCGCCGCCGTCGAAGCCGTCATAGCAGGGGAGGATTTCGGCGGCCGCAGCGTCAACCATCCTGGCGCTCAGCGCCGTCATCCCTTCGGGCAACTCGGCCGCCAGCTCGATCGTCTCTTGTTCGCCGTCGATCGCCTGGTCGCCGACGCTGGTCGCCTGCACCGCGTAGAGCAGCTCGCCGCCGGGCAGCGCGGTGGTGTCGGAGATCGAGTCGATCCGCCACTGCGGGCCGGCGAGGGCCGGTGACGCGGAGGCGAGGAGCAGCAGCGCGGCCGCGCTCAGGGCGGTGATCAGCTTCTTCATCGTGCCGCCCTCCGGTTGCTCTTGGCGTCTCGTTTCTGGCTTTGCTTCACGCAGCGGCTCTTGCCGGCGCGGGCCTTGACCTTGCGCGCACCCTTGGGGCAGCGCGCTTTTGCTTTGCGAGCCGAAGGATTGCCCGGGCCCTGGAAGCCGGCGGAGGCCGGGGTCGGGTCATTCAGGGAGAGCGGCGGCGGCTGGCAGGCGTCGCCGACGCAGCCCGGCGGGGGAGCCGGCGGCTCGGGGAAGCCGCCGCCTATGCGGGCGTCATAGAGGTCGAAGGTGGAGTCGAGGTCCCAGCCACTGAGCGCCTCGCGGGTGACGATGAAGGCGTCTCTTCCGTCGGCGGAGGCGTCGAGGAAGAAGGAGGGCCAGGAGTCCTCCCCGCTCGAGAGCAACCTCGGCTCGCCCAGCTCGGAGTCGAAGACGTAGGCATCGACGGTGCCGTTGGTGTCCTCGGAGACGAGGCGCTGGGCGCTCGAGAAGAAGGCATAGCGGCCGTCCGCGGAGAGCTGCCTGCCCTCGTAGGGGATCGGTGAGAGGGCGGCTTTGAACCCCGAGGCGCTCGAGGTCAGGCTCGACATCGTCTCGCCGGCGGTCACACGCTCGTCCTTGCCGACCGTGGCCGAGGGGCTGGCGTCGGGGTTGCAGGAGGCGCAGCGCAGGGTCTCGGCCTCGGCGTCGTAGAGGTAGAGCTCGCGGCAGCCTTTGGCAGAGAGGGTGATCGCGCAGCCGCCGTGGTCGTGGTCGGCGCCGCCGTAGCGGGAGAGCAGGCCGGTGCCCTGGTAGGAGCCGAAGAGGAGGCGGCGGCCGTCGGGGCTGACGCGGGCCTGGTGGCCGATGCCGCCGACTAGCTCAGTGAAGGGACCCGAGCTCACGAGCTCCTGGGCGGCGAAGAGACCAATAATGTCTTTCCCAAACGGCCCCACGTAGCGTAGAGTCCCCGCGTTCCACAGGTAGATCCCATAGACGCCGGGGGCGGCCGGTTCGCCGGCGACGAGCTGGTCCACGGCGACGAAATAGACACGGGAGCCGTCGTCGCTGGCGCCGATCACGCCTTTGACTTCACTGCCGTCACCTGGCTGGCCGTCGGGGCTGAGCAGGGTGAGGTTGTCCGGCGCGGTGGCGGGCTTGGTCGTGTCGTAGGAGTAGAGCTTGGGCTGAGGGCCAGTGGGGGCGTCGTCGGTCAGGCCCTGGAGAGTGAGGAAGAAGACGCGGCTGCCGTCGGGGGTGGCGTCGAGGTAGCGGGCCGGGGAGAAGGCATCGTGTGGTTCGACGTCTCGCTCGGAGGCGTTCAGCTTCGCGGTGGCGGTGCCGTCGCTGCGGGCGTAGAGGTTGCCGGTTTCCGCGGTGCTGCCGCTGATGAGTTCGGTGGGGACGGTGAAGAAGGCGCGAGTGTGGCCGTCGGAGCCGTCGGAGATGACGTGCGGGGTCGGGAAACCGTACGTATAGGAGCCCGAGCCGGCGAGCGAGATGGTGGTGGCGAGGCAGGCGGGGGCGGAGGCGTCGTCGCACTCGATCGCGGCGCCGGCGGGGACCCTGCCGGCGAGGCGGACCGTTCCCTGGTCCCATTCGTAGAGGCGGGGCAGCCTCTGCGCTATGGAGGAGGGCTGGCTGGGCGAGTCCGCCGTCAGCCTCTGCACCGATTCGAACAGCAGCTGGCCGAGGTCGGGCGAGGCGCCGGCCAGGGTCGGGCGCAGGTAGAGCGCGTATCCCTCGCTTACCGGCGCCGCCGGCAGCGGCGGCAGCGGCACCCCGCTCTGCTCGCAGAGCGGGCAGGCGGTGACGAGCTGATAGGTCCCCTGGCCGGGGCTGCGGGCGTCGTCGCGGAGGTAGAGATTGGAGACTTCGGCGACGTTGGGATCGTCGGTCAGCGGCGAGCGGGCGTGAAAGACGCCCTTGCCGAGGTCGGGGGTGAACTCGGAGAGGTAGCGGGGGTCGAGGCCGGCGTTGGCCGCCCCCCAGGAGCTCGCTTCCTGCTTTGGCATCAGCGAGTGGGTCGCCCAGCCGTTGGTGCCAGGGTCGGGGTTCGTGCCGCGCACGGCCATGTAGTCGGTCGCGTAGCCGGTGCCGAGGGCGTCGCCGAAGGCGGTCAGGGAGGAGAACTTGATCGCCGAGCCGTCCTCGGCGGCGCGGATGATCCAGGAGATGGGGATCGCGAAGCCGCCGTTCTTATCGGCGGGGGAGACCATCTCCCAGGCTCTGTTGTCGGGCAGGAAGCCCTGCCCCGGGAAGGCGTTCTCGGCGCTGGCGGTGGCGGCCCCGCCGCCGGTTGAGGCGGCGAGGCCGATCAGGGAGAGGCAGGCTGCGGCGAAGGCGCTTTTGGCGTGTCGTCTCATGATCTGCCTCTCCTCTCTTCCTCAGCTAGGCGAACTGGGCTTTGCAGGCGGCGATCGCTTTGGCCTTGCGCTTGTTGGCGGCCTTGATCGCCCTGGCCTTGGCTTTGCCTTTCTTTTTGGCGGCGGCTTTCTTTGCCTGCTGGGCCGCTTTGTTGGCCTTGGCGATGCAGGGGCCGAGGTTGTCGACGGGGGGCAGGGGTGGCGGTGGCGTGGTCGTTCCGCCACCGCCGCCGCTACCACCGCCGCCACCGGGGTTGGTCGGCGGTGGGCAGCCGTTGGCCTGGGATCCGGCTTCTTTGGGGCAGGCGTCGGAGTTGTCGGGGACGCCGTCACCGTCGGAGTCGAGCTGGACGAAGGTCGCCGTCGCCTCGGCGGCGGCGGTGATCGTCACCTCGCAGGTGGTCGCGGTGCCGGTGCAGGCTCCGCTCCATTCGCCGAGGGCCCAGCCCGTCGCCGGGGTCGCGGTCAGTTTGACTTTGGTGCCCTCGTTGTAGGTGGCCTCGCAGGTTTTGCCGCAGTTGATCCCGACCGGGTTGCTGGTGAGGGTGCCCTCGCCTGACTTTTTGACCGTGAGTTTGTGTTTGACCAGGTCGAATTTGACGAAGACTTCGCTGTCTGCGCTGAGCGTGAACGTGCACGGTGAGGCGGCGCAGGAGCCGGCCGAGGCGGTGCCGCTGATGCTGACCAGCTGCGAGCCGGGGTTTGGCGTGGCGCTGAGGGTGACTTCGGTGCCTTCGGCGTATTTGGCTTTGCAGGCTTCCGGGCCTGAGCCGGTGTCGCATTTGACCTCGCCGGTGCCGCTGCCGGTCGGGTTTTTGATCACCGTCAGTTTGACCAGCGGTTCCCAGATCTCGATCGCGCCGTTGCCGGAGTCGGCGATGTAGACGCGGTCGGTGGCGCTGTTGACGGTGAGGCCGGTGTAGTCGATGCCGGGGAGGTCGGAGGTTTTGCCGGAGTCGGGGGCCTCGTTGCCGTCGGATTCGTACCAGTGGAGCAGAATGCCGCCCGCAACCGCGTAGGCGCGGTCGCTGGAGCGGTCCACCTCGACGTCGCGCAGCTGGAAGCTGACGAGTGCGGTCTCGGTGGTATAGCCGCTTGAGGCCGAGAACTTGTGAAGGCTGCCGCCCGCCAACTTCACATAGAGGTCATCGACGGAGTCAAACGCGAGGTTGCACAGGTCCCCGTACACGGCCGAGGTCACGATCGGGCTGCCGACCGGGTCGCCGGTGGTGGCGTCGCGCTGCTGGATGTCCCCGCCCCAGACCGAGCCGAAGACCTCGCCGCTCGCGTCGACGGCGATGCCGCATACGTCGGTCACCGCCTCTTCCCAGGCGAAGGCGCCGGCGGCATCGAAGGCGAAGAACTTCGAGAAGCCGGTGGCCAGGTAGATGCGGCCCTGGGTG
Organism: uncultured Solirubrobacterales bacterium; assembly: GCA_963775475.1. GTDB lineage: Bacteria > Actinomycetota > Thermoleophilia > Solirubrobacterales > 70-9 > VAYN01. The sequence continues at coordinate 664,240 of CAVZIP010000001.1, forward strand.
GCGCCGCCGGAGTTGTCGATCGCGATGTCGTCGTTGCCGTTGAAGCCGAAGGACCCAACCGTGGTTGAGGAGCCTTTGATCTGGGAGAGGTAGTTGCCGTCTTCGTCGAAGCGGTTGACGACGTCGTTGGCGGAGTCGATCACGTAGACGTCGCCGTTGGCCTCGTTGACGGCGAGGCGCTCGGGGGTCATCGATTCGAAGTCGCCGCATTTGGCGGTCGGGGTGCAGCCGAATCTCTCGCCGGTGTATCCCGGCGTCGCCGCGGCCGAGGCGCTGGTGCTCATGACCAGCGCCAGGCAGAGCGCGGCGATCAGGGCCAGCGCGAAGCGGCCTGAGTTGGCGGTGGCCGGGGTCGGTGCTGGGGTGGATCGCTTCGCTGGGCGTCTCACTCGATGACTCTCCTTGTCCCTGGAGCCCCTCTGCCGGCCGCTCCCCGCGGCCCTCCCGGTGGCTCGGTTTCCCTGTGGTGCTGCTTTCCCTGTACTGCTTGTTCCCTGACTTCGCCTGTTGGGTGAAGCTAGTTCCTAGAAGGTGCTAGCCGTACCGACAAGTGGCGCCAGTGAAGCACCCCGTTACTGGGTTGTCAAGGGAGAGTTCCCAAAAGAAAAAGATCGTTCCTAGAAGGGTTCCGGAAGCCGGACGGGCAGGTACCGAGAGGTGACCGCCGAGCGGATGGACGGTTGGCTACGCCGCGGCGGCAGCGAGGCGCTCGGCCTCGCTGGGCCCCAGGTACGGGGCGAGGATGAACTGCGTGACGTCGGGGAGCAGGTCCTCGAGCGCCTCGGCTTCGCCGGCGACGACCTTGCGCGAGGCGAGCGAGACGAGGGCGCCGATCGTCGATTCCTCGGTGCTGGCCGGCAGCGGCCGCTTGTCGGAGCGCTCGTCCCTGCCCCGCTCCAGCGCGGGCACCAGCTCGGCGACGGCCGCGTGGAACCGCGCCGCCAGCACCGGGCCGCCACTCTGCGCCTCGACCAGGCAGAGCCGCGCCAGGTCGGGCTCGGCGGCGAGGAAGGCGAGGCTCTCGCGCGCCGCGGCGATCGCCCGGTGCGGCCAGTCCGGGGCTGCGCCGACTGCCTCGGCGACCAGCTCGCGGATGTGGGCGACGACCGCGTCGAAGGCGGCGAGGAAGCACTCCTCCCTGCCCTCGAAGTTCTCGTAGAAGACCCGCCGCGAGACCTTCGCCGCCCTGGTGATGTGGGTGATCGTGACCGCGTTGTAGCCGTGCTCGGCGACGGCCGCAGCGAGGCCGGCGATCAACCGCTCGCGCTGGTTGTGGGCGACCTGCTCGCGCGTGAAGCCGTGGCGGCCGGCGGGGAGCGGGCCTAATTCTTCCTCGACCATGTGGAGAGACTAGGGCGGAAAGTGACGTAAGCTCATGAGATAGCAAAATCTCTGTGAATTCCTATTTCAATTTGGATAACTCGATATATGGTGGGAGTGAGTGAGATCGCGAGACAGAAGACCTCATTTGAGATCGACATGGACAAAGTAAAAGTCGCCAAAGAGATTCTGGGAACGAAGACGATGACCGAGACCGTGGATGCGGCGTTGGATGAAATCGTCAAGCGCGCGGCGGGAAGGGAGCTGATCGAGATACTCGACACCCCCGGCGCCTTGGCGCTCGATGACCCCGGGCTGATGGAAGGCGCCTGGCGGATCGGGGCGCGGCGATTTTCCTCATAGACACGAGCGCCCTGGTCCGTCGGCAGACTCGACCCGAGGTGCGGGAGGCGCTCGATCCGTTGTTGGAGGCCGGCGAGATCGCCACCTGTGGCATCGTCGACCTGGAGACCCTCTACACCGCCAACAGTCCGGGCTCCTATGACATCACGGCCACCGCTCTCCGCAAGATGGCCCGCGCGCCAGTCGACCAGGATTGCGTCGACCGGGCCCTCGCGGTGCAAGGGATGCTGGCCGAACGGTCCCAGCACCGGGGGGTCACCTTGCCGGACCTCCTCGTCGCCTCTTGCGCCGAGCGTGCCGAACTCACCGTGCTCCACTACGACGCCGACTTCGAGCTGATCTCGTCCGTAACTGGTCAGCCCACCAAGTGGGTCGTCCCGCGCGACAGCGTCCCGTAGCGCCAGACAACCTGGCCGGAGCTCAGCCCGACGCCGCCAGCTCGGCCTCGTGCGCCGCCTTCTGCTCGCCGACGTAGGGGCGCAGCACGAACTCGATCGTCTCCGGCAGCAGGCCCCGCAGCGCCTTGGCTTCGTCGGCGATCAGCCGCTGGTTGAGAACCCAGAGGACGCCGCCGATCAGCGTGTCCTCGAGCGTGTCCGGCAGCTCGGCCCGGCGTGGGTTGAGCTCGCGGCCCGGCGTCAGCAGCGGGATGAAGCGCTTCAGCATCGCCTCGTGGCGGGCGACCGCCTCGGGCCCGGCGGTGAGCACCTCGACCAGGCAGGCGCGACCGACGTTGGCGAAGCCGGCGATCGTCTCGAACAGGGCGCCGAGCCCGGCCGCGACCTGGTCCGGCCACTCGTCCTCGCGGTCGTAGGCGCGCTGGACCCGGTGCAGGGTGACCCCGTAGGCGGCGTCGAGCAGGGCCAGGTAGCACTGCTCCTTGTCCTCGAAGTTCTTGTAGAAGGTCGCGTAGCCGACCTTGGCCCGGCGCACGATCGTCTCGACCGTCGCCCCCTGGTAGCCATGCTCGGCGACCAGGTCGGCGGTGGCTTCGAGGATGCGGCGGCGCTGGTCGGCGGCAGCGGCGGTGCGGCTCACCGGCTGTGGGCCGGGCGGCTGCCGAGAGGCCTTTCCGGGCAAGGCTCGCACCCTCCCAGGATAGCGCGGGTTCCCATTGGTACGGAGTCAGTACATAAAGTGATGCGAGTTCCCAAATATGGGTTAAAGTACCTGAGGTGGAAGGGCCGCGCACACTCCGCGCCGTTCGGTCTTGGCAAGAGGCGACCCCGGCCCGCAGCAGCGACAGCGGTGTCCACGAAGCGATGCTCCTCGCCGTCGGCGCCCTCGGCTACGAGAAGGCGACCGTGCGGGAGGTCGCCGAGCGCACCGGCATCAGCCGCGACCAGTTCCACCGCCGCTTCGGCAGCAAGGACGAGTGCTTCGGGCAGGCATACGAGGCGGCGGCGGACCTGCTCTGCGAGGACCTGCTCGAGGCCGGCCGGCAGGCGGGCAACTGGCGGCTCGGGTTCCGCGCCGCGCTGGCCGAGCTGCTGCGCTTCGTCGCCGAGCAGCCGCTGCTGGCCAAGGCGCTGCTGATCGAGGTCCGCGCCGCTCGCGGCGCGGCCTGGGCAAAGCACCAGCAGGTGGTCGAGCGCCTGGTCGCCGCCGTCGACAGCGCTCGCGAGACCGCCGACGTCCTCCCCTCCGCCTCAGCGATGACCGCCGGCTTCATGGTCGGCGCGATCGAGGAATCGATCGGGCTCGAGATCGGCGCCGGCCGCGCCGCCGACGTCGAGCGGCTGCTGCCGGACCTCTCCCACCTCGTCGTGCTCAACTACTTCGGCGAGGACGAGGCCTGGCTGGAGCTGCGCTCGACCGACACCGCCGCGCAGGCTCGCTAGCCTTCTCGCCTCAATACTCCATCGTTTATTCAAGAAGTCTTGCGTTAATGGGGCGATTATGTCAGTCTGGCTCCAGATGTTGGCCAAACATCGGCGAGGCGCGGGTGTGTGCGGCGGCGCCAGCGGCGACAGCCGCGACCCAGGTGGCGCTACGCCACCGCCGTAGCCCCCGGCGCCTCGGCCAACGCCAAGGTCGTCCCGCTCAGTCCTCGCGGGCGATCTTGGCTGCTTCGTCGCTGCCGACGTAGGGCGTCAGCGTGAACTCGACGAGGTCCGGCAGGAGGGTCTCCAGCTCGGCCGCCTTGCCGGCGATGATGCGGCGAGAGATCAGCGACATCATGCCGCCGACCAGAGCCTCCTCGGTGGTCGGCGAGAGGCGCTCGAGGACTTCCGGCGAGCGGCCTTCGCGGCCGCTTTGGAAGTAGGGGACGAAGCTCTGGATCGCGGCGTCGTAGCGCTCGACCACGACCGGCCCGGCGACCAGCGCCTCGACCATGCAGAGGCGGGCGAGGTTGGGCTCGGCGGCGAGGAAGCGCAGCATCGCGCCGATGCCGGCCCTGACCGCGTGGGCCCAGTCCGACTCCTCCTCGAAGGCCTTGCCGACCCGCTCGCGCAGCTCCGCCATCACCGTGTCGTAAGCGGCGACGAAGCACTCGTCCTTGCTGGCGAAGTGCTCGTAGAAGGTGCGTCTCGAGACAGCCGCGTGACTGGTGATGTGGGCGATCGTTGTCCCCGAGTAGCCGTTTTCGGCGATCGCCTCGGCCAGGCCGGCGATCAATCGCTCGCGCTGGTTGTGGGCGACGAACTCGCGCGGCAAGCCATGCCTGCCGGGGGGAAGGCGGGCCAGCTCGGGGGGTATTCCTCCGCGTTGCCTACAGACGAGTTCGCAGGATCTGCAGCCACAGGGCGACGATACCGGTCGGAAGAATTAGAGTTTCTGCTCAGCTCCCCGAGGGCGGCTTCGACCCCCAGATAAGGCATCACCGCAGCCGACATCAGCTGCGGGATCAGCGTCGGCAGCTCGTCGGTGTCGCCGCGCACGACCTTGGCGTAGACCTGCCCATAGGCGGAGCCGGCGAGCGCCTCGGCGGTGGTGCGGGGAACCGACTCGGGATCGTCCATCTCCCTGCGGCCGGCGTCGATCAGCGAGGCGATCACCCGCATCGTCATGTCGCGGCGAGCGCGGGCGGCGTCGCCGGCGGCCAGCACCTCGACCCCGAAGCAGGCGCGGCTGGGCTCGTTGCAGAGCGAGCCGACGACCTCGACGGCGACCGCGCGCAGCCGGTCCGGCCAGTCCTGCTCGCTGTCGTAGGCGCGCATCACCGAGTGCATGCACTCCTCGTTCATCTCCTGCCAGGCGCTGAGGAAGCTGTCGTACTTGCCGCGAAAATGGCGGTCGAAGGCGGGGCGGTCGAGGCCGGCGCGGGCGACGACCATCTCGATCGTGGTGTCCACGTACCCGCGCTCGGCGGCGACTTCGATCAGAGCCTCGATCAGTCGCGCGCGCTCCGAGGAGGAAGCGGTACGAGTCTCGGTCTCGAGCACTAGGTCATGGGACCCCCGATCCCCACCTTCTCGAGCTCAGCCGCTGGCGGCTTGGGGTCGATCGGTCGCCGCCCGCTTCGCTGCCTCGGCGCCGATGTAAGGAGTGAGGGAGAACTCCACCAGCTCCGGCAGCAGCTCCTCGATCTGCTCCGTCTGCCCCATGATGATGCGCTGGTAGATGATCCAGAAGATGCCGCCGATGATCGTCTCCTCGAGCGTGCCCGGCAGCTCCTCGCCGTGCGGGGAGACCTTGCGGCCGAGGCGGAAGAGCGGCACGAAGGCCTGGATCGAGCGCTCGTAGCGCTCGACCGCGGCGGGGCCGGCGGAGAGCGCCTCGACGATGCAGGTGCGGGCCAGGGCGGGCTCGCTGGCGACGTAGTGGAGGAAGGCGGAGAGACCGGCGTCGACCCGGGCCGGCCAGCTGTCGACCTTGCTGGCGGCGTCGACGACGCGGCGCAGCGCCTCCTTGACCGCGAACTCCGAGGCGGCGAGGAAGCAGTCCTCCTTGGAGGAGAAGTTCTCGTAGAAAGTGTTGCGGGCGATGCCGGCGCGGCGGACGATGTCGGCGACGGTGACGGCCCGGTAGCCCTTCTCCACCGTCTCCTCCGCCAGGGCCGAAATGATGCGCGCCCGCTGGTGCTGGGCGATGAACTCCTTGGGAAGCGGATGGCGACCTGGAGGCGGTCGCATCGTAGACGCTTGTTCGGCCACGAACGCCAGAGTACCTTGATCGGAATTGGATTCCAAGCTGGACGTCTCCGCTACATACCGCTAAAGTACCGGAAGCCAGACAATCGGTTCCCCAGATCGACTTCGAGGAAGGGCAGATGGGAAAGCACGCCGACATCAAGGCCCTGGCGGGGGCGGAGAGGGTCGGCGTCTCGGGGGCAGCGAGCCCCCAAGACAGGAACGTTCCCGAACTGAAACTCGTGACCTCGCCGAAGCGGCAAACGATCCTGGACGGGATGCTCGAGGCGGTCGGGGCGGAGGGCTACGAGCGGACCTCGGTCCGCACCGTGCTCGACCGCACCGGCGTCTACCGGCAGGCCTTCTACGACAACTTCGCCGACAAGGACGACTGCTACCTGCAGGCCTATGACGCGGGCGTGGAGCGGGTCGAAGCGCTGATGGCCGCGGCGGCCGCGGAGGAGTCGGCCTGGACGGGGAAGCTGCGAGCCGGCCTCGGCGCCCTGCTCGATTTCCTCGACGCCGAGCCGGACGTCGGCCGCGCCCTGATCGTCGAGGTGCACGCCGCCGGACCGGAGGCGCTGGCGAAGCGAACGGCGGCGATGCAGCGGGTCAACGTCTTCCTCGACGGGGCTCGTGAAGCCGCCGAGGAGTCCGAATCGCCGCCGCCGATCGCCGGCGAGGGGATCGCCGCCGGGATCCACGCGGTGATTCACTCCCGCCTCGCCACGGGAGCCGGCGACGGCTTCCGGGCCCTGCTCCCGGAGTTCATGTACTTCGCGGTGCTGCCGTACTTCGGCGCCGAGCTGGCCAACGCCGAGATGCAGGCCGCGAAGGTCTAGAGCCGCTCCAGGTTCTCGGCCTCGATGCCGCGGGTGACGCCGCGGAAGTCGAGGGTTCGGAGGGCTGTGCTCGCCACCTGGGCGTAGTCGATGCCGGGGTGAGCGGTGACGATGGCGACCAGGTCGGCCGCGGGCAGCGCTTGTTCGAGGTCGACGGAGGAGAGGCCGAGCTCCGGCAGCTGGGCGACGAAGGGGTCGTGGTAGGAGACGTCGGCCTCCAGCGCGCTCAGCAAGCGCAGGATCGTCAGGGCCGGCGACTCGCGAGTGTCGCCGCTGCCGGCCTTGTAGCTGGCGCCGAGCACGAGGATCTTCGAGCCCTTGACCGGCTTCGACGCCTGGTTGAGGCAGCGCTCGATCCGCTCGACGCAGAAGGCCGGCTGCGCCTGGTTGACCTTGCCGGCCAGCTCGATGAACTCAGGGTAGAAGCCCTGCTCCCGCGCCTTGAAGCCGAGGTAGAAGGGGTCGACGGGGAGGCAGTGGCCGCCCATCCCCGGCCCGGGCTCGAAGCGCATGAAGCCGAAGGGCTTGGTCGAGGCGGCGTCGATCACCTCCCAGACGTCGATCCCGAGGCGGTCGCAGAGCTGGGCCAGCTCGTTGACGAAGGCGATGTTGACGGAGCGGAAGACGTTCTCGAGCAGCTTCGAGAGCTCGGCCGCCTCCGGCGTGGAGACGACGACGACCTGCTCGCAGACCAGCGCGTAGAGCTCGCGGGCGCGCTCCGTGCAGGCCGCGGTCATGCCGCCGACCAGCTTCGGCGTGGTCCTGATCGTGTAGTCGGTCCGGCCGGGGTCGATCCGCTCCGGGGAGAAGGCGACGAAGAGATCCTTGCCCACGGTCAGCCCGGACCGGGCGAGGATCGGCGTCAGCTGCTCGCGGGTGGTCCCCGGGTAGGTCGTCGACTCGAGCACGACCAGCTGCCCGCTGCGCAGGACCGCGGCGAGCGAGGTGGCGGCTTCGACCAGGTAGGTGAGGTCGGGCTCGCGCGACCTGGTCAGCGGCGTCGGCACGCAGACGATCGCCGCCTCGCAGGCGGCCAGGTCCGCGTAGTCGGAGGTCGCGCCGAGGCGCTCGCGAAGCGGCTCCAGGACGCTGTCGGGAACGTCCTCGATGTAGCTGCGGCCGCTGTTCAGCGACTCCACCTTGGCTGGGTCGAGGTCGAGGCCAACCACCTCGTGCCCGGCCTCCGCGAAGGCCACCGCCAGGGGCAGGCCGACGTAGCCCAGCCCGACGATCCCGATCCTAGACATGACTTTCGCGCCCCCCTCGCGGCGCGAAGAACCGAGATGCACGCTTGCTCGCTCCGCGCTCACGGCCGAAGCATATGGGCGGTTGGACACGCCGCCGCGACTGCCCTACGCTGAATGGGATGGATTCATCGGCTTCGAATCCACGGTCCGGGTTAGGAGCGAGCCAGGCGCTACCCAGGGCTTACGCGGTTCGCTCCGAGCGCGAGCGCATGCTGGAGGCGATGGTCCGAGTCGCGGCCGCCAAGGGCTACGAGGCGACCACGGTCGCCGACGTCGTCGAGGCGGCGGCGGTCAGCCGGGAGACCTTCGACGCCACCTTCGTCGGCAAGGAGGGGTGCTTCCTCGAGGCCTACGACGCCGTCATCGACGTCCTCGTCGCCCACGTCTCGACCGCCTTCGAGAGCACCGTCGGGCAGCCCTGGCCGGACCGGATCGCGGCCGCCCTGCGCGCCCTGGTCGACCTGCTGGCGAGCGAGCACGACATCGCCCGCATGGCGATGGTCGAGGTGACGGCCGTCGGCGAGGACGCGAGGATCCGCTACCGGGCGGCGCTGGGGCGGTTCACCTACTTCCTCGAGGAAGGCCGGACCTTCTCCTCGCAGGGCGACGAGCTGCCGGCCGACACCGCCCGCTTCGCGATCGGCGGCGCCACCTCGATGATCTTCGACGAGATCCGCGCCGGCCGCGGACCGGAACTGCGGCGGATCCTGCCCGACCTGCTGTTCGCGGTGCTGATGCCCTACATCGGCCCGGAAGCGGCCGAGGACGAGATGCGCCGCGTCACCCGCGAAGGCCACTGAGGACCAGGCTCAGACGCCCTTCCCGTGGCGCCCCTCTCCGGAGGAGAAGCGGGCGGCCCCTTCGACGGCTACATGAAGCGTCTCGCGACCGAGCCGGTGCTCGAGGGCGAGGCCCTCGGCCAGCGGCAGGCCGGCGCCCTCGATCGCGGCGCGGCGGTCGGCGAGCATCGTCTCCTGCGGGAAGGCGGCGATCTTCTCGGCCAGCTCCAGAGCTCGGTCGAGATGGGCGGCGGGTGCGACGACCTCGTTGACGAGGCCGATTCGCAGCGCCTCCTCGGCGTCGACCGGGCGGCCGGTGAGGATCAGCTCCAGGGCTCGGCCCATCCCGACCACCCGGGGCAGGCGCTGGGTGCCGCCGTCGACGAGCGGGACGCCCCAGCGGCGCTCGAAGAAGCCGAGGGTCGAGCCGGGGGTGGCGATCCGCAGATCGCACCAGAGGGCGAGCTCGAGGCCGCCGGCCAGGCACCAGCCGTCCACCGCGGCGATCGCCGGCTTCGACGGGGCGAGGCGGGTGAACCCCTCCGGCCCGGCGGGATCGTCGACGTCGAGATCGAGCGCCTTGAGGTCGGCGCCGGCGCAGAAGGCCTCGCCGCCCGCGCCGGTGAGAACGAGCACGCGGGCGTCACCGTCGGCCTCGAAGTCGTCGAAGCCGCGGCGCAACTGCGCCGCGGTGGCGCCGTCGACCGCATTGCGGCGCTCGGGCCGGTCGATCGTCAGCACCGCCGCGGCACCCACACGTTCGTAGCGAACCTCGCCGCTCATCGCCGCCATCCTCGCATAGGCCATTGGCCCCGCTAGCAGTCGGCTTTGACAAGAGATGGGAGCAGGCGGGCTAGTCGCTGGGAGGACTCACGGGGTTCGCCAGCGACACCGGCTCCCGGAGGTGCGCCCCGGTCGCGGGCCGGGAGGGCAGGTCTCCCAAGGCCGGGGCGAACGCTAGGCAGCGGATCGGACGGGCCGGGGGAGAATCCGCTTCGTTGAGCACTTGACCACACCATGGGTGGGTTAAGTGCTCAACCTTGGGCAAAGGGCGCCTGGGATCTGCAGAAGCGCCAGCATGGGGTCGTGACCAGCGCGCAGCTGGCAGCATTGGGGATGACGCCGAGATCGATCGAGCACCGGCTGGCCACCGGTCGCCTCCACCAGCTGATGCGGGGCATCTACGCGGTCGGGCGGCCTGACGTCGGTCAGCACGGACGGTGGATGGCAGCGGTGCTCGCCTGTGGACCGAAGGCGCTGCTGAGCCATCGCAGCGCGGCGGCGCTGTGGGGCATTCGGCGCGCGCAGCGGGGAGATATCCACGTGGTCGCGCCATCTGGACGCTCGACGCGACGGCCAGGCATCCGGGTACACCGGCGACGTGAGCACGAAGCGCCGGGAAGGCGCGAAGTCAACCGCATTCCCGTTACCCATCCCGTCGCGACATTGGTCGATCTGGCTGCCTGCATACCGCTGGGGCAGGTGGAAGCGGCTATCAACGAGGCGGATCACCTTGAACTCGTCAACCCCGAGCAGTTGCGGGATGCCATCGAGACCTTGCCCCGATTCCCCGGGGTTGGGCGACTGCGCAAGCTGCTCGAGGGACCCACCATCACTCTCACCTCCACCCGACTGGAGCGACTCTTCCTACCGCTTGCGCATGAAGCCGGGCTGCCGCCTCCGCAGACGCAGGCACCGCTCGATGGCTATCGCGTCGACTTCCACTGGCCCGACCTGGGCCTCGTGGTGGAGGCCGACAGCCTGCGTTACCACCGCACGCCGTTCAAGCAGGCGCGCGACAAGCGTCGCGACAATGCCCATGCGGGCTCCGGCCTCGCCACCCTTCGCTTCACCCACTGCCAGATTCGCGACGAACCCGACTACGTGCGTAGAACACTGGTCCGAACCGCTCGTCGCAAGCTTCGTTGAGCACTTGACCACACCATGGGTGGGTTAAGTGCTCAACCTTGGCGACGGAGCGGGCGTGGGGCGAACGCAAAACGCGACCGGTGATGGCGCTCGGTTGCCTGCCTCGCGCGTAGCCTTCGCGCTTAGAAGCTCGTTGCGCCACCTTCGAGGCCGCTCCCCACTTGGCTTCCGCGGGAACCGGTCTCTCCCGGTCGCAGAGCGAACTTAGCCCCTCCGCGGCGATCCTGTCCAGGGGGCCGAAAGCACCGTTCCCGCAAAGTCCGAAGTAAAGGAGAAAGCGGCCCGGCAACGCCCGTCCGGGATGCTGCGGATTGCCGGCGGAGCCCGCGTCGGGGCCGGGCCATTTGGCCGACCGAGGACGCCGCCCCGCGAAGTATGTCCGCCGCCGCCAGGCGTGCGCGGAGGTTCTGAGACAGGTTCTAAGTACCCTCAGCGGATGCGGATCGACGAGATCATCGCCGCGGCGAGCCCGACCTTCTCGGTCGAGTTCTTCCCGCCCAAGACCGAGGAGGCGAGGGAGCAGCTCTACGCGACGGCGCGCGAGCTGGGCCAGCTGGAGCCGGATTTCGTCTCCGTCACCTACGGCGCCGGCGGCTCGACGCGCGATGGCACGGTGGAGATAACCACGGCCCTGAAGGACGACCTCGGCTACGAGACGATGGCCCACCTCAGCTGCGTCGGCGAGACCACGGAGGGTCTGGCGGCGACGCTGGATCGGATCGAGGCGGCGGGGATCGAGAACGTCTTTGCCCTGCGGGGAGATCCGCCGCGGGGGGAAGAGGACTTCGTCCAGCCCGAGGGGGGGCTCGGCAGCGCCGCGGAGCTGGCCGCCTTCATCAGCGCCGGCTGGGACTTCGCGATCGGCGGCGCCTGCTTCCCCGAGGTTCACCCCGAGGCGCCCGACCTCGAGACCGACCTCTCCTACCTGAAGACGAAGGTCGATTCCGGCGCCGGCTTCCTGATCACCCAGCTCTTCTTCGACAACCGGGTCTACTTCGACTTCGTGCGGGCGGCGCGGGCGCGGGGGATCGAGGTGCCGATCCTGGCCGGGGTGATCCCGGTCGCCAGCTTCGCCCAGACGAAGCGGATCTGCGACCTCTGCGACGCCTCGATCCCGCCGCGGCTGGAAGCGGCCTTCGAAGCCGCCGCAGGCGATGCCGAGCGGGAGTTCGAGCTGGGTGTCGCCTTCGCCGCGCAGCAGTGCGCCGAGCTGCTGATCGCCGGCGCTCCGGGTATCCACTTCTACGCGCTGAACAAGGCGCCGGCGACGCGAGCGGTGCTCGGGGCGCTGCGCGCCTCGCGGCCGTGGGAGCGGGTTCGCGGCGACGCCACGACCTTGAGCGGCAAGGCCGACTAAGCTTTTGGTCAACAATGTCCGGGCGAAGTGAGCGGGAGAAGCGGCGGCAGGAGCGCCTCGAGAGCGAACAGGCGGATGCGAGCTCGAATCGCAACCGCCTGATCGTCGGCTACGCGATCGCCTCGACGGCGGTGCTGGCGGCGGTGGTGTTGATCATCGTCCTCGCGACCGGCGGTGGCGACGCCGGCGCGGAAGGCGACTCCCACATCAACCTCAATGCTGAAGTCGGCTCGACCAACGGGGTCCGGCCGGACAACCGGGCGGGGACGCCGCCGCCGCCGGTGAAGGTGGAGGACGTCGAGGACGCGGCGAAACAGGCTGGCTGCGACCTGCAGCTGAAACTGAAAGACGAGGGAGCCCAGCACATCCCCGCCAAATCGCCTTCACCGGGTTACGGGACCAACCCGCCGACCTCCGGCCCCCACGTCGAACCGCCCTACCAGCAGGCGGACGGCGCCTACTCGGAGATGCCGGCGGAAATCAACGTCGTCCACACGCTCGAGCACGGGCGCCTGGAGGTCCAGTACGCGCCCGATCTGCCAACCAAGGATCAGCTGGCGCTGAAGGGCCTCTACGACACGATGTACGGGGCGACGCTGCTCTTCCCCAACGACAAAATGCCCTACGAGGTGGCGGCGACGACCTGGACCAACCTGCTCGGCTGCCCCGAATACAAAGGCGCGATCACGCTCGACGCGATCCGCGCCTTCGGCAATGAGACCTGGGGCAGGTACGGCGGTGAGCCGGCCGAGGCGTTCACGTTCACGGGCCCGACTCCGGTCGATCCCGACGAATAGTGCGGTGAGGACCTGCCCCGATAGGGGTTTCGCTTTTGTGTCACCGGTCGCCGCTTCGAAACGGGAGCCGGATCAGGTCATCAGGCGCGTAGCGACGTTGCTTTCGCAGCGCTCGGCTTGGCTGAGCCGCTAGGTCGCCGGCCGATGCCGGCCGATGATGCGCTGGAAGTCGGTGCCGGCGGGGAGGGTGCCGAAGGCCTGGCCCCAGTCGCCGGAGAGGCGGGAGGCGCAGAAGGCGTCGGCGCTGGCCTCGTCGCCGTAGCGAACGAGCAAAGAAGCTTGCAGGGCCAGCGCCATCCTCTCGACCACGCGGCGGGCGCGGGCCTCGATGGTCTCGATGTCGCCGGGGAGCTCGTCCTTTAGCTGCGTTGCGTAGGTGGCGAGCCGCGGCTCGCTTGCGGCGCCCTCCTCGACCTCGGCGAAGAAGGCGTCGAGGGCGGCGGGGGACTTGATCATGGCGCGGAGGACGTCGAGGCACTGGACGTTGCCCGAGCCCTCCCAGATCGAGTTGAGGGGGGACTCGCGGAAGAGGCGGGGCATGCCGGACTCCTCGACGTAGCCGTTGCCGCCGAGGCACTCGAGCGACTCGCCGGCGTGCATCGGGGCGCGCTTGCAGATCCAGTACTTGAGCACGGCGTTGGCGATCCGCTTCAGGCTCTGGGCCTCCTCGTCGTCGGCGATCGCCTCGTCGTAGGCGCGGGCCAGGCGCATCGCCGAGATCGTCGCCGCCTCTGACTCCACCGCCAGATCGGCGAGGACGTTCTGCATCAACGGCTGCTCGACCAGCTCGCGACCGAAGACCGAACGGTGGTCGGCGTGGTGGATCGCCTGGGCGATCCCTGCCCGCATCCCGGTGGCGCCGCCGATCACGCAATCGAGGCGGGTGTGGTTGACCATCTCGATGATCGTCCTCACGCCGGCGCCCTCCTCGCCGACCAGCCAGGCGGAGGCCGAGTCGAACTCGATCTCACTGGAGGCGTTGGAGCGGTTGCCGAGCTTGTCCTTCAGCCGCTGCAGGCGGAAGCGGTTGCGCTCCCCGTCCGGCGTCCAGCGCGGGAAGAGGAAGCAGGAGATGCCGCCGTCGGCCTGGGCGAGGACGAGGAAGGCGTCGCACATCGGCGCCGACATGAACCACTTATGCCCGTTCAGCTCGTACTCGGCACCGGGGCCGCCGCCGTCGACCGGCCGGGCGACGGTGGTGTTGGCGCGCACGTCGGTGCCGCCCTGCTTCTCGGTCATCCCCATCCCGGCCAGGGCACCCGTCTTCTCCGCCGCCGGCGTGTTGCGCGGGTCGTACGCGGCGGAGAGGAAGCGCGGCTCCCACTCGGCCGCCAGCTCGGGCTGGGTGCGCAGGGCGGGGATCACCGAGTAGGTCATCGAGATCGGGCAGCCGATCCCGGCCTCGGCCTGCGACATGCACATGAAGGCGGCGCCGCGGGCTACGTGGGCGCCGGGTCGCGGGTCCTGCCAGGGGGAGGAGTGCAGTTCGTAGGAGACGGCCCTGCCCAGCAGCTCGTGCCAGGCGGGGTGGAACTCGGCCTCGTCTACCCGGTGGCCGTAGCGGTCGTGGGTTCGCAGCTTGGGGCCGTTCTCGTTGGCCAGGCGCCCCAGCGTCTGCGCGTGCTCGCTGCCGGCGTACGCGCCGACCGCCGAGATCCGCTCCTCGGCCCACTCGGCTCCCTCGCGCTGCACCGCTTCGCCCAGGACCGCGTCCGCCTCGTAGACGTTGTAGTCGACCAGCGGCGGTGGCTGGTTCACAACCTGGTGATCGCCGGTAGTCGGTCGCTCCGCGGTAGCCATTCCATACCGATTGTGGCAGTTCCGGCGCTTTCCAAGTCGGTTACGCGACCGACGGCACGAGGTAGATAGCATCGCGCGCCGGTGTCCAAGATCCAGGTCAAGAACCCGATCGTCGAGCTCGACGGCGACGAGATGACGCGCATCATCTGGTCGTTCATCAAAGAGCAGCTGGTCCTGCCCTACCTCGATGTCGACCTGATCTACTTCGACCTCGGGATCGAGAGCCGCGACGCGAGCGAAGACCGGATCACCGTCGAAGCCGCCGAAGCGATCAAGCAACACGGCGTCGGCGTCAAGTGCGCGACGATCACCCCCGACGAGGCGCGGGTGGAGGAGTTCGGCCTGAAGGAGATGTACCGCTCGCCGAACGGGACGATCCGCAACATCCTCGGCGGCGTCATCTTCCGCGAGCCGATCGTGATCGCCAACGTGCCGCGGCTGGTGCCGGGCTGGACGAAGCCGATCGTGATCGGCCGCCACGCCTTCGGCGACCAGTACCGCGCCACCGACCTCGTCGTCCCCGGCGAGGGGACGCTGACCCTCACCTACGCGCCCAAGAACGGCGCCAAGCCGATCGAGCTCGACGTCTACGACTTCCCCGGGGGTGGCATCGCGATGGCGATGTACAACCTCGACGACTCGATCCGTGATTTCGCCCGCGCCTCGATGCGCTACGGCCTCGAGCGCGGTTACCCGGTCTACCTCTCGACCAAGAACACCATCCTCAAGCGCTACGACGGCCGCTTCAAGGATCTCTTCGCCGAGGTCTACGAGACTGAGTTCAAAGCCGACTTCGAGGCTGCTGGCATCACCTACGAACACCGTTTGATCGACGACATGGTGGCGGCGGCGCTGAAGTGGGAGGGCGGCTACGTGTGGGCCTGCAAGAACTACGACGGCGACGTCCAGTCCGACACCGTCGCCCAGGGGTTCGGCTCGCTCGGCCTGATGACCAGCGTGCTGATGAGCGCCGACGGCAAGACGGTCGAGGCCGAGGCCGCACACGGCACCGTCACCCGCCACTTCCGCCAGCACCAGGAAGGCAAGCCGACTTCGACCAACCCGATCGCCTCGATCTTCGCCTGGACCCGGGGCCTCTCCGCCCGCGGCAGGATGGACGAGACCCCGGAGGTGTCGGCGTTCGCCGAGACGCTCGAGCGGGTATGCATCGAGGCGGTCGAAAGCGGCAAGATGACCAAGGACCTCGCGCTGCTCGTCGGCGGGGGGCAGGAGTTCCAGACCACGCAGGAGTTCCTGGCCTCGATCGACGAGAACCTCCAGCGGGCGATGGCGCAGCGGTCCTAAACACCCAACTCCGAGGAGACGATTTCGTGAGCACCCCCGTCAAGGTCACCGTCACCGGCGCCGCCGGCCAGATCGGCTACGCGCTGCTGTTCCGGATCGCGAGCGGCCAGATGCTCGGCCCCGACACCCCCGTCGAGCTGAGCCTGCTGGAGATCCCCGACGCCGTCAAGGCGGCCGAGGGCACGGCGATGGAGCTGGAGGACTGCGCCTTCCCGCTGCTGAGCGGGATCGAGATCGGCGACGACCCGAAGCAGGCGTTCGACGGCTGCAACATCGGCCTGCTGGTCGGCGCCCGCCCCCGCGGCCCCGGCATGGAGCGCGCCGACCTGCTCGAGGCCAACGGCGGCATCTTCAAGCCGCAGGGCGAAGCGATCAACGCCGGCGCCGCCGATGACGTCAAGGTGCTGGTGGTCGGCAACCCGGCCAACACCAACTGCCTGATCGCGATGTCGAACGCGCCCGACGTCCCGCGCGAGCGCTTCACGGCGATGATGCGGCTCGACCACAACCGGGCGATCTCCCAGCTCGCCAGCAAGCTCGGCAAACCCGTGACCTCGATCGCCAGCATGACCGTCTGGGGCAACCACTCGGCCACCCAGTACCCGGACCTGGTCAACGCCGAGGTGGACGGCGCCAGCGCCTGGGACGCGGTCGACGACGAGGCCTGGATCGCGGAGGAGTTCATCCCCCGCGTCGCCAAGCGCGGGGCCGCGATCATCGAGGCCCGCGGCGCCTCCAGCGCCGCCTCGGCCGCCAACGCCGCGATCGACCACATCCATGACTGGGTGCTCGGAACCCCGGATGGCGACTGGGTCTCGATGGCGGTTCCCGCCGACGGCTCCTACGGCATCGGCGAGGGGATCGTCTGCGGCTTCCCCTGCGCCTGCAGCGGCGGCGAGTGGTCGATCGTGCAGGGGCTCGACGTACCCGACTTCTCGCGCGGGCGGATCGACGCCAACGTGAAGGAGCTGCAGGAGGAGCGCGACGCGGTTTCTCAGCTCGGGCTGCTCTAAGACCTGCGAAAACGGGCCCCGGGTGGGTCTTCCAGACGCACTTCGTGCTGAGTGTCTGGAAGACCCCACCCGGGGCCCGTCTCACGTAGCGTGACCGCCCGTGCGGGGCCCCTTGTCGGAGCTCGGGTCAGCCGGCTGGGAAGTACTGGCGACCCTGCTTTTTGACCCGGCCCTCTTTCTCCAGGTCGCCGAGCACCCGGTAGAGGTAGTTCGGCTTGATTTTCATCTGCTTGGCGACGTCGGAGGCGCTGATCCCTGGCTTGCTGGAGATCAGGTTCACGGCCTGGTCGGCGCGGGTTCCGCCGCGGCGTTTGCGACGACGGCGCGGCGTACCGGCCGAGGCGGTCGAGCTGGATTTGCTTCCACGCGGTCGGCCCGGTGCGCGCCGGGTCGCTTTGCCGCCAAGCTCGGCCAGTGCGCGCTCGAGGCGCTTACGCTCCTCGTCGAGATCCGCGAGGCGCTTCTGAACTAGCTCCCGCGCCTCGTCGAGTACGTTCGTCGTGCTGGGCATCGGTTTCCTTTCCATCCAAGAACGGTTGTTAATCTAGCCCTATGAGTGTGGCACAGTGACACTCACTGTGACTATTCATTTAGTCAGAAACGCTCCTGCCATGGCCATTTGGATGAAGCGAGGGGTGGGCCGAGGGCCCGCCAGCGGACTGACTGTGTGATCGCCTTGCGGCGAAGCCGGTCCTAGCGGTTGCGCTTGCGCGGCAAGGTGCGGAAGACCACGTCCCATAGTGGCGAGGAGACGCCGTAGCCGAAGCGGTGGTCCTGGAAGTGATGACGCATGTGCTGCTCGCGCAGCTTCTTGCCGAGGTTGGACTTCGGCACGAAGTGGTGGACGTAGTAATGCGTGTAGTCGTACGCGAGGTAGCCGAAGATGAAGCCACCGAAGAGGGGGAAGGCAGCCGGGCTGCCGAAGATCGCCGAGAAGGCGAGGAGAAAGAGCGCCGCCAGGGGGATCGAGACCGACGGTGGCATCACCAGTCGCAGCTTGTCGTTGGGATGGTCGTGGTGGATCCCGTGGATGATGAAGTGCATGCGGCGGCCGAAGGCGTTGTCCGGCTCCCAATGGAAGACGAGGCGGTGCAGCCAGTACTCCGTCAACGTCCAGATCCCGATTCCGGCGAGGGAGAGCAGGAACAGCTGCAGCGCGCCGTAGCCGCGGTCGGCGCCGAGCCACTCCATCGCGACGACCACCGGCACGAAGACGACCGCCGGCACGGCCGGGTGCACCCGGGAGAAGAAATTGAGGAATTCGCTCTTGAAGAGCGGTGGCGATGCCGAGAGCTTCTCGGTGCGTTCGTGAGCCTCCATCTGGGGGCAATAGTAGCGACGGCCTCCCGCGCCCCCGCAAGACGCGGGGAACCTGTGACGAGTCTGTGTCAAAGAGGTAGCGATTTGCGGAATTGCTCCGCACGAAAGCGTGACGGCGCTGCCAAGATGCCCCACCCGATGCCGCGCAAGCCCAAGCCCCCCACCTGCGAGGATTGCTACTTCCACAAGAACATGCTCTGCGCCCTCGAGCTGAACGAGCCCTGCGCGACTTTCAGGCCAAATCGCCCCGAGGGACTGGTTCCCCCCAAGCAGCCGGTCCTGCTCATGCGGGCGCCACGCTGGGCCTCCCGCGCTGCGTAGGGAAGGGCCCGGTCATCCCGCGGGCGAGTCGAGTCGCATTTCGAAATGCTGTCGCCCGAGCAGCAGCGACAAAAAAAGTGCAAGACGCTCCACCCCTATCGGGGCAGGTCCCTATGCCCGGTAGCTGGGGAAGAAGGCGTCGGGATCGTGACCTTGGCTTAGCTGGTTGTACTTCTCTTTGTCGCAGATGATCTCGGAGGTGTGCCAGGGCTCTTGGCGGTTGGCGAAGCCGCGCTTGAACTCCTCCAGGGCGTCGCCGGGCGAGAGGCCGCCGCCGAGGTTGAGGGGCAGGGCCAGCTCGACGGAGAGCTCGACGAGGCGGGCGACCACGTTCTTCATCGGCGAGTCGCGGAGGTGGGAGTCGGCGCTGCCGCTGAGGTAGTAGTGGAGGTAGCCGTCGCTGGCGGCGGCGATCGACGCTGCCGCCAGCTCGCCCCCGGGCGCCGAGACGAGGGCGAGCCAGGTGCGGTCGGCGCTGAGGATTCGGTCGAAGTAGGCGGGTCCGAAGAAGTAGTGGCCGGCGGCGGCGGCGCGGCGCATCGTCTGCTCGTAGACGCCGAGGAAGCCGGCACGCTGGCCGGAGGTCGTCTCGGGCCCGGGGACGAGCGCCAGCTCGTAGCCGGCTTCGAGGTTCCTGCGGGCCTGGCGGCGGTCGCTGGGCCGGCTCTTCGGCGGCAGCGCCGGGTCGGCGATCTGGACGACGTTGCGCTCGGTCGTGCCGGCGAGTGGTGGCGTGCCGAGCGTGTGGCGGAGGAAGATCGAGACGAGACCGGTGGCCGAGAAGTCGATCTCGGAGGGATCGAGGATGGGGGGAGTCGGGGGCATGCCCGTCGGAGCCTCCCCGCTGTTGCTCCGACGGGCATGCTCCCGACTCCCCACCAACCCTGGATAGCCGTAAGGCGAGATCGCGTCGCGCCAGGAGCTGCCGGGGATCTCGCGGACGATCAGAGGGGCGAGCAGATCGGGGCCGTCGCCGGTCTCGATCCGCAGAGTGTGGGTGACGCCCTCGGCGTCGAGGAACGGGCGGGAGCGGAAGAACTCCTCGCCGGCCGCGGCGTCGCCGCGATCGGCGAGGAGTTCAGCGGTTGCCGACAGCGCGATCAACGTCCCGCGCGTTCTCTCACCCGAGGAGGTCCGCGGCGGCGGCGCGGAACTCGTCCGGAAGCACGCCCCAGATCTCGCAGTCGTCGGGCGGCTCGCCCTCGCGGGCGAGGTGCGCTCGCATCGTCCCCTCGTGCACCCAGCCGAGGCTGGTCACCGTCTTCCTGGCGATCTCGTTGCGGGCCGGGATGCGGCCGTAGACGCGGTGGGCGCCGTACTCGTCGAAGGCCTTGGCGATCGTCAGCGCCTCGGCGCGGCGGCCCACCCCCTTGCCGCGGACGTCGTCGCCGATCAGCGCCCCCAGCTCCGGCGCGGTCTGGCGGAAGAGGCCGTAGAGGGCGGTGAACCCGACCGGCTCCTCGTATCCCTCTACGACGATCGCGAACTTGCGGTCCTCGCCGGAATCGTCCATCGCCCGCCGCACCCAGCCCTCGGCTTCTTCCATCGAGAAGCCGTTCCGCTGCTCCATCAGCGACGCCGTCGCCGTCGGATTGTTGAACCAGCGATGCACGGCAGGCGCATCGTCGGGCTCGAACCGACGCAGGCTGACCTCGGGCTGCTCAGTCACGCGCAAACCCTACGTCCCTCGATGTCGACGGGCCTATTTCCCTCCATATAGGGGTGTTTGAGGCCCGTCGGCATCAGTCGGGGGCGAGGCCCTGGCCGGTGAGGACGAGCCAGGTGGTCCTGGCGAGGATGCGGGCGTCGAGGGCGGCGCTGCGGTGCTCGACGTACCAGACGTCGAGCTCGATGCGCTCCTCCCAGGGGATGCCGGCGCGGCCCTGGACCTGGGCCCAGCCGGTGATTCCCGGCAGGACCTCGTGGCGGCGGTTCTGGCGCGGGGTGTAGTCGTCGACCTGGGCGGGGATGGTCGGGCGCGGGCCGACCATCGCCATCTCGCCGCGGAGGACGTTGATCAGGTTGGGAACCTCGTCGAGCGAGGTGCGGCGCAGAAAGCGGCCGGGGCGGGTGACCCGCGGGTCGTCGCGGGTCACGACCGTTCCGTAGCCGACCGGGTCGGACCCCTCGACCATGGTCCGCAGCTTCAGCATCTCGAACTCGCGTCCGTCGCGGCCGACGCGGCGCTGGCGGTAGAGGACCGGGCCGCGGCTGCCGAGCTTGATCGCGATCGCGGCGGCCAAGAGAAATGGCGAGAACAGAGCCAGTGCGACGACGGCAATGAGGATGTCGAAAGATCTGGTCATCGGGTTCCCTCGGCCTTCTCCCAGCGGCCGGGCGCTCCATGCCGCCAGCGGTCCCAGAGGCCGGCGGCGATCGAGGCGGTCGTCATCACGTAGTAGCGGGCGATCCGCAGTGGGGCTAGCGGCACCCAGCGCCCGAGCAGGGCCGCCGCGATCAAGGCCAGTTGCAGGGCCAGGGTCACGGCGTAGACCCAGCCACGGCCGAGCAGGGCGACGTTGGCGGCGAGGGCGAGGAGGTGCAGGGCCGGGCTGAGGTAGCGCAGCAGCCGGTGCGAGGCGAGCTCGAAGGCGAACAACGGCGAGTAGCCGCGGGGGGAGAGCATCCCTTCGCCGACGACGATGTCCCAGAGCCCGACCATCATCCGCCGTTTGCGGGCGAACTCGCCCTCCATGGTCGGGACCATCTTCTCCTCCGCCCGCGCCGCCGGCACGTAAAGCGAGCGCAGGCCGCGCTTGGCCAAGCCGAAGGGGAAGGAGAGGTCATGGCTGCCGGACGGGGCGAGGGGCAGGTAGGAGTCGCGGCGGACCGCGTAGATGGCGCCGTTGCCGGCGGTGATGCCCGCCAGCGCCGACTCCATCTCCCGCACCGCCATCTCGTAGCGCCAGTAGACCCCCTCGAGGTTGCCACCGCCCTCGTCGACGAAGCGAACCTGACCGCAGGCGTAGCCGACCGCGGAGTCGGAGAAGGGCTCGACGAGGAGTCGCAGCGCGTCGGGCGCCCAGAGGCTGTTGGCGTCGGAGAAGGCGAGCAGCTCGCCGGTCGCCTGCTCGGCGGCGGCGTTGAGGGCCGCGACCTTGCCACCGGCGGGGAGGTCGAGGACGAGGTCGGCGCCGGCGGCGCGGGCGCGCTCGACGGTGGCGTCGGTGGAGCCGTCGGAGGCGACGACGATCTGCAGGCGCTCGCGCGGGTGGTCGAGGGCGAGTACGTTGGCGACCTTGGCCGCGATCACCTCCTCCTCGTCGTAGGCGGGGACGATTAGGGAGACGGTGGGAACGGGTCGCGAACCCGCGACCTCGAGCTTGGGAGGTTCGCGCTCTACCGGCTCGCCTCGCCGCCGCGCCAGGATCCACAGCACCAGCGGGTAGCCGGCGTGCGTGTAAACGATCAGGCCGGCGCAGAGCCAGAAGAGGACTTCGACGGCGATCACCGGCGGGCCTCGATCAGCTCGTGGTAAAGGTCGAGGGTGAGGCGGGCGGACTCGTCCCAGGAAAAGGGGCCGGCGGCGGCGCGGCCGGCGGCGGCGGCCAGCTCGGCGCGGGCGCCCTCGTCCTCCACCAGCTCGGCGAGCGCGGCGGCGAGCGCGGCCGTGTCGCCGGGTGGGACCAGGCGGGCGGCGCCGGCCGCGGCCACCTCGGGGAAGCCGCCGACGGCGCTCAGCAGCAGCGGCTTGCCGAAGGCGAGGCCGGTGTAGAGGACGCCGGAGTGCTCGGCGTCGAGATAGGGGAGGGCGATGAGATCGGCGCGGCGGAAGATCGCCGGGATCTCGGCGTCCTCGACGAAACGGGTGACGAAGCGGACGCGGCCGCCGGCCTCGGCGGCGAGCTCGTGCAGAGGGCCGACCTCCATGCGCGGGTTGCCGACGATCCAGAGCTCGGCGCCCTCGACCCGGCGGAAGGCCTCCAGCAGGTTCTCGATCCCCTTATAGGGGCGCAGGAGGCCGAAGGAGAGGATCACCGGGCCTTCGGCGCCGCTCAGCTCCTCGGGCAGCGGCTTCTCCTCAGGGAGGTGGGTTAGATAGTCGAAGGCGCCGTGGGGGATGACGTGGACCTTGGCCGAGTCGAGACCCACCTCGTCGCGGAGGCGGGCGGCGCTGTGCTCGGAATGGGCGACGACGGCGTCCATGCGGTCGAAGGTGCGGCGAGCGCTGGCGACCTGACGGCGGCTCGGGCGCGGCGGCAGGATGTAGTGCGCGGTCATCACCCGCGGCCGCAGCTTCGGCAGCAGGTGGCGGTCGAGGGCGGGGACCGTCAACCACTGGAAGTGGACGACGTCGGCGTCGGCGGCGCGGCGGAAACGCAGCATGTCCGGCAGGTGCTCGGCCGCCTTGAACGGCAGGCGGGCGGATGCTTCGAGCCCGCGGGCGGCGCTGCGGCGGTAGAAGCGCTCCTCGACCCGGTAGCCCTCGACGGGCGGGACCGGGCCGTAGAGAAAGCGCGTCGTCGCCAGCTCGACCTCGACGCTCGCACGGGCGAGTGCCGCGGCCAGGGCGCGGTCGTAGGGCGGCGTGAACGCCGAGGGGTCGACAAGTTGCACTTTCATAAAACTGCTTAATAGGTCTTAAGCAGCCGCCGATTATCGTGCCCTTCTTGGCGCCCACGCTCTCTTATTGCATCGTGAACACGAATGGCCGCGAGTTCCTGCTCGCCTGTCTGGCCGCGATCGAGCGCACGCACCCGGTGGGCGTTGCGGGCGAGGTGCTGGTGCTCGACAACGCATCCGAGGACGGTTCCGCCGCCGCCATCCGGGCCCGCGGTTCCATATCCACGCATTTGGTGGGTGGCGAACCGCGCTCCGCGGAGAGTGGCGAAGGCTTGGCGGGGGAGATCCGGCTGATCGCCTTGGATCGTCGAACCGGCAAGGCGGAGAACGACTCGACGCTGATGCGCGAAGCGAACGGTCGCTACTGCCTGCTGCTGAACGAGGACTCGGAGCTGCGGCCCGGCGCCACCGCGGCGCTGATCGATGCGCTCGAGGCCGACCCGAAAGCGGCGGCGGCTGGGGGGCAGCTGCTCGACTCCGCCGGCAAGCCCGTGCCCTGCGCCTGGCGCTTCCCCGGGGTCGGGACCGCCGCGGCCGGGGCCCTCTTCCTGCACCGCTGGCTAACCGTGCAGAGCAAGGGCACGGCGACGCGGCCGGTCGACTGGGCGCAGTCGAGCGCCCTGCTGGTCCGCCGTGAGGCGGCCGCGAACGTCGGCTACATGGATCCCGACTTCTTCGTCTACTACGACGAGTGCGACTTCGCCAAACGCCTCGCCGACGCCGGCTGGCCCTCCCTCTTCGTCCCCGCCGCCGAGGCGGTCCACCACGACCAGCTCTCCACCGACCTCTCCACCGGCCTACCGCGAATCGTCGAATTCCACCGCAACCGCGACCTCTACATGAGGAAGCATCACGGTCGAGCTGCGGCCCTCATGGTTCGGGCGCTCACCGCCTGGGCTTACGCGCTGCGCGCGCTCGTCGCCACGGTCCTGCCCAGCCAGCCAGCCCGCGTCTACTGGGCACACGCGCGCCAAGCCATCTTCCCTAGCCGAGGTCAGAGCATTCGAGACCGGGTGACTGAGAGTCGATCCCGGTAGGGGTTCCACTTAACTTTTCCCGAACACAGTTGCCGGCTGACCGTCGGCCTCGCTGCGGAAAAAGTACAAGACGTTCCACCCCTACCGGGATCGACTCTCACAGGCGCCTGTCCTCGTCCATGCGCTCAACCTCGTAGACCTCCGGGATGCGCCCGTCGACGGCCGTCGGCGCCGCGCCCATACGTCTGAATTCGGCGACCAACTCGCCGGGGTGGCGGAGGCGAGAGAGCCAGTCGCGCTCCTCGGGAGTGAAAAAGCCGCTGGCGAGGAGGGCAAGAGGATAGGCGGCCAGCAAGGCCGCGCGGCCGAGGAAGCCGGCGAGGCCGGCGGTTGGCAGCAGCAGCTCCCCCGCCGCTACCAGGACTGCAGCGACCAGGACGATCCGGGCGAGGCGGCCCCACTGGTAGGGGACCGGGAAGAGGCGCTGGGTGAACCCGTACATCAGCGCCAGCACGACCAGGTAGGAGGCGACCAGGGCGATGCCGGCGCCGACGATCTCCAGCGAGGGCACCAGGATCAGGTTGAGGGCGACGTTGGTGACGAGGGCAGCGAGGGCCGCAGGCAGGTTGAGCTCGGTGCGGCCGGTCCTGCCGAGGATCACGACCAGCACCAGGTAGAGGGCGTAGAGGGTGACGGCGGCGGCGATCAGGCCGACCGCTTCGTAGGAGTCGAAGAACTCGGGGGCGGCAAGGGCGCGGACGATCCAGCGCGCGAACAGCCACATGCCGGTGACGACGAAGGCACAGCCGGCGACGAAGAGGGTGACGACGGTGGCGTAGGCGCGGCGGGCCTCGTCGTCGTCGCGGATCGAGTAGGCCAGCGGCGGCCAGGCGAGCTGGAAGCCGCGGACGAGGACGTTGACGGCCTGGGCGAACTTGACCGCCAGCGAGTAGAGGCCGGCCTCGGCGAGGCCGACGGTGCGGACGATGATGATGCGGTCGACGAAGTTGAGCAGGTAGAGCGAGACCTCGGCCGGCATCGTCGGCAGGCCGAAGCGCAGCAACCGCCGCAGCAGGGCGGAGTCGAAGCGCAGCGAGAGGTGGCGGCGCTGCACGACGATCAATGCCAGTACGAAGGCGGCGCCGCTGGCGTAGCTGCCGATCAGGAGGCCGCGGGCGCCCTCGCCGGCGCCGACCACGAGGACGACCGTGAGGCCGATCGTGACCAGGACGTTGACGATCGTGGTCACGAAGAAGGCGCGGGCCCGCTCCTCGAGGCGGAACAGGGTCAGCATGAACTCGAACATCGTCAGCACCCAGAGGCCGGCGATCGAGATGCGGGCGAGGTCGGCGGCGGGGCGGTCGAGAAGCGCTTCGGAGATCGGCCCCGCGAAGGGGAGGGCGATCAGCGCCCCCAGCGTCGAGAACCAGAAGAGGCCGGCGAAGCTGCTGGCGACGACGCGCTCGGGGTCCTCGTCGTCCTTGTAGTAGAAGCGCAGCAGCGCCTCGATCAGGCCGAAGCGGACGACGATGCTGATCGCGACCACCGCGGCGAACATCACCTCGGCGGCGCCGTAGTCGGCCGGGGTCAGGTAGCGCGTGTAGAGCGGCAGCAGCGCGACCGCGATGACCTTCGAGAGGATGCTCGCCGCGGTGTAGGCGGCACCGGTCGTCGCGAGGCGGCGCAGGTATCCCGACACGGCCTGACCCTACGCCGAGTCGCGGACCGTGGACCCATTCGCCAGCGATGCTCCGATCGCCAGCAGCACCCAGGTGATCGGGTCCTCGAAAAATCCGGCGTAGGCCATCGTGTGCACTAGCAAGGCCACAAAGGCAGCAAGGACAGCTGCGCGGGCTGCGAGTGGTGCGGAGGGGGGGTCCTGCGGGCGGGGCAAACTGGCTCCGTTCTCGGACCCCCCCTCCGCACCACCAACCGGCGGGCCCCTAATTCCCGTGGTCATGGTCCAGAGCGCTACAACGATGAGCGCCAGATAGAGCAGCAGACCCAGCAGCCCTTGCTCGGCGCCGACCGTGATCGGCTCGGTATGCGAGATCGAGACCGGTGCGTCCTTGTTCTCGCGGTGGTCGCGGTAGGCGGCCTGGAAGGAGCCCGAGCCGTAGCCCCAGAGGGGGCGTTCGGCGAAGAGGTCGATGCCGCCGGAGACGAGGTTGGCGCGGCCGCTGGTGTCGATGTTGAGGCGGTCGAAGATGTGGGAGATGTCGACCTTGCCGCCCACCAGGGTGACAACGAGCACGACGCCAACCAAGCCGACGACCACCGCCCCCAACGTCCACCTCCAGCTCCACCTGATCGCGGCCAGGACCGCGAGCCCCGCCAGCAGGGCGATGTAGCTCGACTGCGAGAACGTCTGCGCCAGCCCCAGCCAGAGGACGCCGATCAGCACCGTCAGCAGGGCGAAGTCGCGCCGTTCCCGCACCCAGAGCAGCGCCGCCGTGGCGATCACGATCACCAGCGCCAGGTAGCGCCCGTAGACGTTCGGGTCCCAGAAGACCGAGTTGACCCGGAAGTAGGTGTGGAATTCGTTCGACCTGATCACCTGGTCGTTCCAGAACAGGCTCCGGGTCACGTACTCCACCGAGCCGATCAGCACGAACGCCATCGCCTCGATCCCGACCACCCACAGCATCAGGACCAGCAGGCGCCGGTCCCACTCGACCTCGCGCAGCAGACGGTAGGCGACGGTGAAAGGGACGAAGAAGAAGCAGACGTTCTGCAGCCCCTTCGAGAAGTCCTCCGAGTACAGCGTCTGCAGCGCGTAGAGGACAACCGCGGCAGCCAGCAGCCAGGCCAGCGCTCGCGCCGGCTGGGTGACACGGGGAGCGGACCAGTCCCGCAGGAGAGTCACGAGGACCCCGGCGGCGATCACGAGGTAGAGCGGCACCAGCAGGTTGGCGGTGTCGCCGCCGGCGTGGAGAGGGATCCGGAAGGGAAGGGTGGCGACGATCGCCAGCGGCAGCAGGACCGGCCAGCGCCGGAAGAGGTAGGTGAGCGCCGCTACGGCGCCGATCGCGATCGTCAGCAGGGCAACGATTCGCGCCTCGTCGTGGCGCAGATCGACGATCTGGCTGGTGTGCCACTGGTCGCCGAGGATGAGGACCGGGAAGAGACCGATCGCGACCAGCATCGCCAGCGAGCGCTCCCGGCCGGCCGGGAGCAGGATCGCGGCGGCGCTGGCGCCGGCCACGACGAGGAGGCCGGCCCCGGCGAGGAAGCCGCTCAAGGGGATTGCCTCCCGCTCCGCTCGCAATCGCCCCTGGGCTCGAGCGGCGCCCGGTGCAGGCGGATGGTGCCAGGGGGGACCAGGGTCCGCTCCTGCTCGAGCAGCTTGACCCGCAGCTTGTAGCGGCCCGGGGCCGCGACGACGCCGCCGCGCTGGCGTCCGTCCCAGTAGAAGGTGAAGAAGTGGTAGCGCTTGAGGAAGCGGTCGCGGGCGAGGGTGACGACGACCTTGCCGCCGGGCTTGACCACCTGCACGGTGGCGTCGTCGGACTGGGTGACGCGGAAGCGGATCCGGATCTGGTCGTAGCGACAGTCGCCATTCGGAGTGAAGCTGAGCACCGATGGGGCTTTGGGATGGATGCGCGGCACGCCGACGAAGGTCACCCGGTCAAGCACCAGCGGGTCGCGCTTCAGCCGCTGGGCCCAGGCGAAGGCGGCAACCGTGGCGAGAACGAGGAGCGCGAAGACCAGTGCGGCCGCGCTACCCCGCCGCTTCGGCATTGTCCTCGCCGACAACGACCGCCACGTTCGCTCCCGCCGAGGCGGTCTTGACTTCCGAGCTCATCAGTTCCAAATCCGGGATCTGCAGCTGCTTGGCGACCTTCTGCGCTTCCGGCTTGTGGCCGCGTTCGAACATGACCACGCTGGCTTCGAAGGGCTGGTCGGTGTTGGAGACGGCGCCGAGACCGAAGCCCTTGCCCTCGACTTTGTCGCCGTAGGTGGCGGCGAGGCCCGCGGTCGAGGTGCCGTTGAGCACCGTCACTTCGATTTCGCTCGGCTTCATCTTCGCCGCGACCTGGCGGCCGTTCTTACCGCCGCTCTCGTCGGAGCCGCTGAGCAGCAGGTAGGCGCCGCCGCCTACCACGACGACCGTGACGACGAAGATCGCCACCAGGGCCAGCGGCTGCGACAGCAGCTCGCCGAGGCTCGACGAGCGTTCGCGCAAGCGCTCGCCCCGGGTCAGTTCCGGCAGCCCTTCGTCACGCCGCTGCCGGCGCACCTCGCGTTGGTTGATCGCCTCCTGTTCGGCGGTGCGCGCCTCCTCCAGCTGGCGCAGCTCCTCGGCCCGCTGCGCGGCCACGGCGGAGGTGGCCTCCTTGCGCTCGGAGTCGCGCTCCGGCGCCGAGCCGGCCCAGTCGCGCAGGCGTCGGATGTCGCGCCCGTGCGTGAACGAGAGCAGGGCGAGGATCGCGAGCCCGATAAACGACGCCAGGCCGGCGAAGGCGCCGATCTGTTCAATCACCTTTAGCAAGCTGCGAGAGGTTATTCGGCGGGGAAGACTGCCGCCGTGTCGCCGCCCGGCGCGGCGATCAGCTCGACCACGCGCTCGGCCAGATTGGCCTCGTCACCGGCCATCACCAGGTGTTCGAGCGAGTTCAGGGTCGACTCGACCCAGTCGGAGTCCAGCGGCAGCTCCCGCACCGCGCGGTTGATCCGTTTCGCCGCCGTCGGCTGCACCTTCTCGGCAGCGCCGAACAGCTCCTCGTGCAGCTTCTCGCCCGGCCGCGGCTGCGTGAACTCGACCGCGATGTCCTGCTCGGGCTCGTAGCCGGCGAGGCGGATCATGTTGTGCGCGAGGTCGACGATCTTCACCGGCTCGCCCATGTCGAGGACGAAGACCTCGCCCTTGCCGGCGCCGATGTCGCCGGCGCGGATCACCAGCTGCACCGCCTCCGGGATCGTCATGAAGTAGCGGGTCATCTCCGGGTGGGTGACGGTGACCGGGCCGCCGCGCTCGATCTGGCTGCGGAAGATCGGCACCACGCTGCCCGAGGAGGCGAGCACGTTGCCGAAGCGGACCGAGGCGAAGCGGGTCTGCGGGTGCTGGTTGCCGGCGGCCTCGACGATGAACTCCGCCATCGCCTTCGAGGCGCCCATCACCGTCTGCGGGTTGACCGCCTTGTCGGTCGAGATCAGGACGAAGCGCTCGACCTTGGAGGCGGCCGCGGTCTCGGCCGTGACCCGGGTCGCGATCGCGTTGTTGCGGACGGCCTCCAACGGGTTGGCCTCCATCAGCGGCACGTGCTTGTAGGCGGCGGCGTGGAAGACGACGTCGGGCTTGAAGCGCTGCATCACCTCCAGCATCCGGTGCGGCTCCTTGCAGTCGGCCAGCACCGACTCGACGTTGGTGAAGTGCCGCTCCTCGACCATCTCGCGGTCGATCTGGAAGAGGTTGTCCTCGGCGTGGTCGAGCATCACCAGCAGCCGCGGTTTCACCTGCGCGATCTGGCGGCAGAGCTCGGAGCCGATCGAGCCGCCGGCGCCGGTGACGAGGACGATGCGGTCGCGCAGGTAGGCGCCGACGCGGTCCAGCTCGCGCACGATCGGGTCGCGGCCGAGCACGTCCTCGACCCGCACCTCGCGCAGCTGCTTGTTGAGCTGGACGCCGCCGCGCAGCAGCTCGAACACGGTCGGCAGGGTGCGGACGCGGATCTCGCGCTCGCGGCAGGCGGCGACGACCTGGCCGCGCAGCAGCCCGGGGGCCGAGGGAATCGCGATCACCACCTCGTCCGGCTCGGTCTCGTCGAGGATCGTCTCGATCTGCTTGGTCGAGCCGAGCACCTTCAGGCCCAGCATTCGCATCCCCCGCTTGCGCGGGTCGTCGTCGACGAAGCCGATCGCGGTGGCGCCGAGGTTGGGGTTGAGCTGCAGCTCGCGGACGACCATCTGGCCGCCGGAGCCGGCGCCGACCACCAGCACCTCGTGCTTGGGCACCCGCGCGCCGCGCGAGGGCCGCTCGACGACCAGGCGCACGGCGAGGCGGGCGCCGGCGATCAGCAGCAGCGTCAGCACGAAGTCGGTGACCTCGACCGAGCGTGGCAGGCCGTGGGCGAAGGGCTTGGCGACGGCGAAGACGACGACCAGGATCGCGCTGGCGACGGCGACCGCGCGGACGATCAGGAGGAAGTCGCGGCCGCTGACGTAGCGCCACCACTTCTGGTAGAGACCGAATGCTGCGAAGACGACGAGCTTGCCGACGACGACGAAGCCGACCGACTGCGCGAACAGCACCTCGTAGCGGTGCGGCAGGCCCTGCGGCTCGTCGAGGAAGCGCAGCTGGAAGGCGAGGAAGTAGGCGAGCGCGACGAGGGCGGCGTCGGCCGCCACCTGCAGAACCCGGTTGCGGTAGACAGGGTGATTCAACCGGCCCATTAGAAGGGGCAGTTTAGGGCTAGGCGGTGCGGTCAGGGGCATCTTCCCTACGATGTGCCGCTCGATGCACGTCTTCTTCTTCGCCAGCGTCACCGATTTCTTCCTCGACCCCATCGTCAACTGGGGGACCGACTTCATCAGCGCCACCGGGCTGCCGGCGGTGTTCGTGCTGATGGCGCTCGAGTCCGCCTGCCTGCCGGTGCCGAGCGAGGCGATCATGCTCTTCGCCGGCTCCAGCGTCGCCGCCGGCGAGCTGACCCTGTTCGGGGTCGTCGCCGCCGGCGTGCTCGGCAACCTGGTCGGCTCCTGGGCCGCCTACGCGGTCGGCTACTACGGCCGCCTCGACCTGCTCGAGAAGAACAGGCTGATCCACGTCAACCCCAAGCACCTGAAATGGGCCGACGACCTGTTCGCCCGTTACGGCGACGCGATCGTCTTCTTCTCGCGGATGCTGCCGATCATCCGCACCTTCATCTCGCTGCCGGCCGGGGTGGCGAAGATGCCGTTCTGGCGCTTCACCGTGCTGACCACGCTCGGCTGCGTCCCCTGGGTGCTGATGCTGGCGCTGGTCGGCAAGAGCGTCGGCGACAACTGGGAAGAGTGGCGCGGCCACCTGCACTACCTCGACTACCTGGTCGTGGTCGCCTTCGTCGTCCTCGCCGTCTACCTGATCGTGAAGCGGCGGCAGGGAGGTGGGCCCGGCGAGGGTGAGGGTGAGCGGGCGGCCACTCCCGAGCCGGCCGGCACGAGCGGCGCTTGAGCGAGGCGGGCGAGGGACGGCTCCCGGCCCGCCGCGCGGTCGCGCTCGGCATCGTCCAGGGCCCCGCCGAGCTGCTGCCGGTCTCCAGCTCGGCCCACATCGTCCTCGTGCCCTGGCTCGCCGGCTGGGACTGGGACGAGATCGATCCCGAGCTGCGCAAGAGCTTCGAGGTCGCCCTCCACACCGGCGCCGCGGCGGCGCTGCTGATCGGGCAGCGGCGGATAATCGCCGCGGAGCTGCGCCAGTTCGACGGCAGGCGAGCGCTGCTGCTCGGGCTCTCCTTCCTGCCGGCCGCGATCGTCGGCTACACGCTGGAGCGACCGATCGAGCGTCGGCTGGGCGGGCCGCGGGCGACCGCCTACGGCCTGCTGGCCGGGGCGGCGGCGATGCTGCTCGCCGACACCAGGCCGCAGCGGCGGGGGCAGGGCGAGGCGACCGCCGCCGACGGCCTCGCCCTCGGAATCGCCCAGGCGGCGGCGCTGGCCCCCGGCGTCTCCCGCAACGGCGTCACCCTCGCCGCCGCCCGCTGGCGCCGCTTCTCGCGCGACCAGGCGAACCTGCTCTCGCGCACGATCGCGCTGCCGATCATCGTCGGCGCCACGACCCTGAAGGGCACCCGCCTGGCCCGCCGCGGCACCACCCCGGAGCTGCGCCGCTCGCTCGCCCTCGGCGTCGCCGCCTCCTTCGCCTCGACCCTCGCCTCCCAGCGCCTGATCGGCCTGGTCGAGCGCGACCGGGCGCTCTGGCCCTATGCGGCCTACCGGGCGGGCCTGGCGGCGGCGGTTCTCCTCAAGCTGAGAATGTTAATCCAAGTTCTATCTTCATTTGGATACACTTCCAAATCCTTGGACAGATTTGGACAGATTTGGATTTAAGCCGATGCACGTTGAGGCACCCCCACCCACGAACGGGCTTTTTGGCCTTGGTGCAGCGGAAAATGAGCGTCTGCTGAAGGCGCTCAATGCCCCTCCCGACCCCAGGTCGAGGGAGAAATACCTCCATTGGGACAAGCTCCGGCACCTGGAGCCCGCTTACGGCCTCGCTTCGCAGGAGGGGTGGTGGCGGATCAAGGTCCTGGAGCGAGGGCCGAGCATGAGGAGCCTGCCTCTGAGCGATAAGAGCGACGTTCCATTCAAGTATGGCCTCCCAGATCTGCTGCTCAGAAGCCTCCACCACGTCGATCAGCGTTGCGGTGGTGAGGTCGCCATGGATGAGGTGGTTACGTCAGACCGCCATGCCGGCCAGCGGTTTCTCGTCAACTCGCTGATGGAGGAGGCGATCCGGTCGAGCCAGCTCGAGGGGGCCACGACCACCCGACACGTGGCAAAAGAACTGCTCAGGAGCGGCCGTGAGCCGAAAGATCGCAGCGAGCGAATGATTCTGAACAACTACCGGGCGCTGCAGTTCATGCGGAATGAGATGGGCGATGTCCTGACCCCGGGAGCCATCCTCGAGCTGCACCGGATCGTCACCGACGGCACTCTCGACGACCCGAGTGCCGCCGGCCGTCTCCAAAGTCCGGGGGAAGAGCGGGTTGCTGTCTACGACCGTGACGACGGGCGGCGAATCCACGGTCCTCCTCTGGCTGAGCAGCTCCCGGAGCGCCTTCGCCGCCTTTGTGACTTCGCCAACGAAGACGAGAACAGCGAGCAATTCGTGCATCCGGTGATCCGGGCGATCCTGCTTCACTTTTGCCTTGCATACGACCATCCATTTGAGGATGGAAACGGCCGCACCGCGAGGATCCTGTTCTTCTGGTCGATGCGGGAGCAAGGCTACTGGCTGGTCGAGTACCTGCCGATCTCCAAGATCCTCAGAGAGGCACCCGCCAAGTACGAACGGGCATTTCTGGAGACCGAGACCGACGAGGGCGATACGACCTATTTCCTCATCCACCAGCTCCAAGTGGTCGAGCGAGCGATCGAGGAGCTACACAACTACTTGGGAAGAAAGATCGGCGAAGTCAGGGAAGTCGAGGAGCTGATCCAAGGCGACGGGGGATTCAACCGTCGCCAACTCGCCTTGCTTTCGGACGCCCTCCGGCACCCGGGCCGCGGCTATTCCTTCCGCGGTCATGCCGAGACTCACCGGGTCACCCACGAGACCGCTCGCTCCGATCTGTCCGGCCTGGCGAAGCGCGGCCTGATGGAAAGCCGCCGGATCGGGCGAGAGTACGTCTTCGAGGCGCCACCCCACCTCGCCGAGCGACTGAAAGAATCGGGCGCGTGAGCAACGACGCCTACGCCAAAGCCGGGGTCGACCAGGGGGCGGCCGACTCCGCGGTCGCCGGGCTGGTCAAGGCACTGGGAGCGATCCGGCTCGACCGGCCCTCGCTGCAGGTGCCGCTGCCGGGGCACTACGCCAGCGTGATCCGGATCGACGAGCGGACCGGGGTCGCGCTCTCCACCGACGGCGTCGGCACCAAGCTGCTGGTCGCCGAGGAGCTGGGGCGCTTCGACACGGTCGGGATCGACTGCGTGGCGATGAACGTCAACGACGTGATCTGCGTCGGCGCCGAGCCGCTGGCGATGCTCGACTACATCGCCGTGCAGAAGGCCGAGCCGGAGGTCTGCGAGGAAATCGGCGGCGGCCTGGCCCGCGGGGCGGAGCTGGCGGGGGTCGAGATTCCCGGCGGCGAGCTCGCCCAGCTCGGCGACCTGGTCAGCAGCGTCGACGTCTCCGGCGCCTGCTTCGGCACCGTCAGCCTCGACGCGATCGTCGATGGCTCGGCCGTGCAGCCGGGCGACTCGGTGATCGGCCTGCCCTCCTCCGGCATCCACTCCAACGGCTACACGCTCGCCCGCTCCGCCCTCCAGGGCATCGGCCTCGACGACGAGCGCCTCGGACGGCCGCTCGGCAACGTCCTGCTGGAGCCGACCGAGATCTACGTCAAGCCGGTCCTCGAGCTGCTGCGCTCCGAGGTCGACGTCCGCGGCCTCGCCCACATCACCTCCGGCGGCCTCGGCAACCTGCTCCGGCTCGCCGCCGAGGTCGGCTACGAGATCGACGACCCGCTACCGGTACCGCCCGTGTTCGAGCTGATCCAAGAGCGCGGCAGCGTCTCCGAAGAGGAGATGTACGACGTCTTCAACATGGGCTGCGGCTTCTGCGTGGTCGTGCCGCCGGACGACGAGGCGACGGCGCTGGAGCTGCTGCGCGCCCACTATCCCGGGGCCAAGCGCGTCGGCCGGGCCGTCGCAGGGCCGAAGGCAATCCGCCGAATCTGAGTCTGCGGTTCCATATCCACGCATATCGTGGGAAAGGAACCGCGCAGCGGCGGGGCGAACCTGTACTGACATTGAGCAATAGTCAATGGAGACCGCTCGCCTTTCCCCATAACGTTCGGCGCTGATGAACTCCCGCCCCACCAGCTCGCAGATGATCGGCACCGTGCTCTCGGGCCGCTACAAGCTGGAGGCGAAGCTCGGCAGCGGCGGCATGTCGACCGTCTACCTGGCCCGCGACGAGACGCTCGACCGCGACGTCGCGGTCAAGGTGATGCACCGCGAGATGTCCGAGCAGGCCGACCAGCTCGAGCGCTTCCGCCAGGAGGCGCGGGCGGTGGCGAAGCTCTCCCATCCCAACGTGGTCGCGGTGATCGACGCCGGCGAGGACGGCGGCCACCCCTACATCGTCTTCGAGTACGTCGAAGGGGAGACGCTGAAGCAGCGGATCGCCCGGCTCGGCGCGCTCGACCCCCAGGAGGCGCTGGCCTACGCGATCGAGATCGCCCGCGGCCTGACCGTCGCCCACGCCCGCAACATGGTCCACCGCGACATCAAGCCGCAGAACGTCCTGATCGACGCCGAGGGACGGGCCAAGCTGACCGACTTCGGGATCTCGCGCCAGCTCGAGCAGGACGGGATGACCGCCACCGGCCGCGTCCTCGGGACCACCGACTACGTCGCCCCCGAGCAGGCGATGGGGCACGGCGTCGACCCCCGCTCCGACATCTACTCGCTCGGCGTCGTCCTCTACGAGATGCTGATCGGCCAGGTCCCCTTCCACGCCGACAGCCAGGTCGGGGTGGCGATGAAACACGTCAACGAGGAGCTGCCCGACGTGCAGCAGCGCCGGCCCGAGGTCTCCGCCGCGGCGGCGCTGGTGGTCGAGCGCGCCACCGCCAAGGACCCGGCGCAGCGCTACCAGGAGGTCGGCGAGATGATCGACGACCTCTCGACCGCGCTCGAGGTCGAGGCGGCGCGGGCGGGCTCGACCACCGGCGAGGCGACCAGCGTGCTCGAGGCGGTACCGCCGCCGCAGCGCCAGCTCTCCGGCCGCGCCCGCTGGTCCTGGGCGGCGATCGCGCTGCTGGTCCTGGTCGCCGGCGGTGCTCTCGCGGCCGTCCTCTTCATCAGCGGCGGTGGCGGTGGAGGCGGCGCGCTCGAGGACAAGGGCTCGGTGATCGGAGTCTCCTCGGCGACCGACTTCGACCCCCTCGGCGACGGCGAAGAGGGCCCGGAGGCGGTCGGCTTCGCCGTCGACGGCAACCCCACCGGCACCGCCTGGACCAGCGAGCACTACGACAGCGACGACTTCGCTGGGACCAAGGAAGGCAGCAACCCGGGGTCGGCCTCTACGTCACCGCCAGAGTCGCCCGTCCCGCCCCGCGGAGATGGTCGTCCGCGGCACCGCCGGCTGGGACGCCGAGGTCTACGCCGCCGCCTCCGGCCCGCCCGAAGAGCTCGAAGAATGGGGCGAACCGGTCGGCGACGTGGTCAACGCCGGCGAGCACCGCCGAGATCGACCTCGACGTCCCCGCCCCCTCCAAGTACTTCCTGATCTGGTTCACCAAGGCCGCCCCGTCGCGCGACCAGGACCGGCCGCTACCGACTCGAGATCGACGACGTCAAGCTGATCGAGTGAGTGGGCGGCTCTAGAACTCGAAGGAGCGGGCGCGGCGGTGGCGCTCGAGGGCGAGCTGCGACCAGGCGGTCGCAGAGGTCGGGTAGGCGATTCCGCTCGCCTCGAGCAGCTTCGCGTAGACGCTGGTCTCGGTGAAGCCGGGCATCGTGTTGATCTCGTTGACCAGGACCTCGCCGTCGGGCTCGACGAAGAAGTCGCAGCGGGCGAGGCCGGAGCAGCCGGCGAGGGCGAAGACCGCGGCGGCGAGCTCGCGCACCCGGGCGACCGCGGCCTCGCTCGATCGGAGCCGGGACCTTCAGCTCCATGCCGCCCTCGGCGTACTTGGCCTCGAAGTCGTACCAGTCGGCGTGGGCGACGATCTCGCCCGGGAGCGAGGTCTGCGGCTGCTCGTTGCCGAGCACCGAGCACTCGACCTCGCGGCCGCGCGCCGAGGCCTCGACGATCACCCGCGGGTCGTGGCGCAGCGCCAGCTCGACCGCCTCGTCGAGCTGGTCGAGGCTGTCGACCCGGCTGATGCCGACGCTGGAGCCGAGCCGCGACGGCTTCACCCAGAGCGGCAGCCCGAGCTGCTCGCAGCGGCCCCACCAGTCCTCGCCCTCGACCGCGACGAACTCGACCTGGGGGACCGCCGTTGGCCGGCGAAGAGACGCTTCAGGGTCAGCTTGTCCATGCAGATCGCCGAGGCGAGGACGTCGGAGCCGACGTAGGGGACGTCGAGCCACTCGAGCAGGCCCTGGACGCTGCCGTCCTCGCCGAAGGGGCCGTGCAGGGCCGGGAAGGCGACGTCGGCGCCGAGCAGGCCGGCAGCCGGGATCAGCTCGACCGTGCCGCCGGCGTGGCTCCAGTCGCCGTCGCGGCCGATCGTCACCTCGACCGCCTCGTGGCCGGCGTCGCGCAGGCCGGCGGCGACCGGCGGCGCCGGAGCGCAGCGAGACGTCGTGCTCGGAGGAGCGGCCGCCGCTGAGGACCGCGACCCTCACGGTTCGACTTCTCCTTCTTCTTCGGGCGGAGCGACAGCCGCTGCGCCGACGACGATCGTCACCGAGTCGCCGGGTTCGAGCTCGGTCCCGGGCGGCGGGAACTGGTCGAGCGCGCGGCCGATTTTGCCCTGAACGGTCGGTTTCTTCTTCTTCCACGCTCGGGTTGAGGCCGGCGTCGCGAACCGCCTGCACCGCGTCCGGCGCGCAGCTTGCCGATCACGTTCGGGACCTGCGCCTGCTCTTCGCCGGAGGAGACGACGATCGAGACGGTCGAGCCCGGTTCGACCTCGCTGCCGGCGCTGGGCGACTGGCTGATCACCTCGCCCGCCGGGGCGGCGCTTTCTTCTTCGGAGACGCTCGGGGTGAGGCCGCGACCGCGGATCTGCTGCACCGCGAGGCGACGCTGGCTGCCGACCAGGACCGGGACTTTGGTCAGCTTCGGGCCGCTGGAGACGAAGACCGTGACCGGCGAGCCGTTGGTCGCCGTGGTCCCGCCCGACGGTTCGGAGTAGATCACCAGCCCCTCTTCGACCGCGGCCGAGTTGCGGGTCTCGACGTCGGGGTCGAAGCCGGCGTCTTCGAGTCGCTTCCGCCGCTTCCTCACGCGACCAGCCCCGCGGTCGCCGGCACCTTGCTGCTGCCGGGCCCGGCGCTGACCGTCAGGGTCACCTCGGGCTTCGAGCAGAAGAAGGTGAGGAAGGCGCAGTCGAGCGCGGCCTCGTCTCCGGGCGGGGAGGCGGCGGGTCCTGCTCGAGCACGGTGTTCTGCGGCGCTTCGCGCTCGACCCGCTTCACCTCGCCGACCGAGAAGCCGTCCTGCTGCAGCAGCGCGATGGCGACGTTGAGCTGGTTGCCGGTCACTTTCGGGACCTCGGTGCTGGTGTCCCGGGTCAGGGCCAGGCCGACCAGAGCCCCGATCAGGATCGCGGCGATCGCGGCCGCGATCCAGCGCCGCCGGCGCTTGCGTCTCTCCTCCTCGGGATCGGCCTCCTCCTCCGCCTCCTCTGGCGTGGCGACGACCGGCGGCAGCGGCCGCGAAGGCGGCGGTGCCGCCGCCGGCGCCTGGATCCTCCATCGCCGCGTCGAGGGCGGCGATGAAGGCGTCGGCGCTCTGGAAGCGCTCGCCCGGCTCCTTCTCCAGCGCCCGCATGACGACGGCGTCGAGCGCCGGCGAGACCTGGGGGTTGATCGAGCTCGGCCGCTGCGGCGTCTGCGAGACCTGTTTCATCGCCACCGCGACGGCGCTGTCCGCCTCGAACGGGACCCGGCCGGTCAGCGCCTCGTAGAGGATCACCCCGATCGAGTAGAGGTCGGAGACGGCGGTGACGTCGAGGCCCTGGGCCTGCTCGGGCGAGAGGTAGTGCGGCGTGCCCATCACCGAGCCGGTCTGGGTGATCTCCGAGACGCCGGCGCGGGCGATGCCGAAGTCGGTGACGAGCGCCTTGCCCTCGCCGTCGACGATCACGTTCTGCGGCTTGAGGTCGCGGTGGACGACGCCGTGGCGGTGGGCGAAGCGGGCGGCCTCGAGCACCTGGCGGATCAGCGCCACCGCCTGCTCCGGCGTCAGCCCGCGGTCGATCAGCTGCTTCAGCATCGGCCCCTCGACGTACTGCATCGCGATGTAGTAGGTGCCCTCGAACTCGCCGCGGTCGAAGACGGAGACGATGTTCGGGTGCTGCAGCCCGGCCGCCGACTCGGCCTCGCGGCGGAAGCGCTCGACGAACTCGCGGTCCTGGGCGAAGCGGCGGTGCAGGACCTTCAGCGCGACCCGCCGCTGCAGGTGGGTGTCCTCGGCCAGCCAGACGTCGGCCATGCCGCCGGAGCCGAGCCGACCCAGCACCCGGTAGCGCCCGTCGACGACGGTCCCCTCGCTCACCTCAGGCACGGCCGCATCCTCCCTCAGCTGTTCGAATCACGTCATTCGCCATCCAGGATCGCTTCGGCGACTTCGCGGAAGATCGGCGCCGCGACGTCGCCGCCGAAGGCGAGCGTGCACTCGACCGTCGCCGCGATCGCGATCTGCGGATCGTCGGCCGGCGCGAAGCCGATGAACCAGGCCTGGTTCTCGTCGCTGCCGCCGCCGCAGGCCTCGTTGCCCGGCGTTTCCGCCGTGCCGGTCTTGCCGGCGACGGCGACGCCCGGGATCGCCGCGTTGGTCCCGGTGCCTTCGCGGACCACGCCTTCCATCGCGGTGGTCAGCTCGGCCGCCGTCTCGGCGCTGACCGGCTGGCTGTACTCGGAGGGATCGAGCCGCTCGGTGACGCGGCCGTCGGGATCGACCACCCGGCTCCAGATCTGCGGCTTCATCAGCCTGCCGCCGTTGGCGACCGCGGCCGTCGACCTCGGCCATCTGCAGCGGCGTCACCAGCAGCCGCTCCTGGCCGATCGCCAGCCGCGCCATGTCGACCGGGTCCCCCGGCCGAGCAGCTCTTCGCTTTCGTCGAAGACGCCGCTTTGGCGACCGCGTCTTCCGGCAGGTCGATCGCCGGCCTCGAGTTGAAGCCGAACTTGTCCATGTCTCGAAGAGGGTCTCGTTGCCGACTTTCTGTCCGAGCTGGCCAAACCAGGTGTTGACCGAGTTGGTCAGGGCGGTGTCGAGCGTGGCCTCGGGGAAGTCGAGGCCGAAGTCGTTTTCCAGCGGCTGGCCTTCGACCTCGAGGACTCCCGGCGCGTCGATCGGCGTTTCCGGGGTGATCACGCCGCTGTCGAGGCCCGCCGCGGCGGTGACGACCTTGAAGGTCGAGCCCGGCGGGTACTGGCCCTGGGTGGCGCGGTTGAAGAGCGGCGCTTCCAGCTCGTTGCGGTTCAGCTCCTCGAGCTCGAAGGGGATGCGGTTCGGGTCGTAGGGCGGGTTGGAGGCCAGCACCTTGACCCGGCCGGTGCTGGGCTCGATCGCGACCACGGCGCCGAAGCCCTGGCGCCTGCAGCCCTGCGAGCGCGGCCCGCTGCGCCTCGGCGTCGATGTTGGTGACGATGTTGTTGCCCTCCTGCTCGCGACCGCGCAGCTCGTCGAGGATCGAGGCGAATTCGGACTCCTCGCCGACCAGCTCGTCGTTGTGGAACTGCTCGAACTCGGTGTCGCCCTCGCGCACGAAGCTGTAGCCGATCGGGTGCCCGAAGAGCGAGCCCTCGGGGTAGCGGCGCACGTAGCGCAGGTTGTCGCCGCGGCCCCTCGGGACCGAGCGGGCGATCACGGTGCCGTCGGCGGCGAGGATGCGGCCGCGGCGGATCTGCTGCTGCTCGAGCAGCGGCCGCTTGTTCGCTTCCTTCTCCTTCAGCGCCTCGGCGTCGAACACCGACCAGTAGGACGTGAAGCCGACCAGGACCCCGAAGAGGACGACGATGAAGGCGAACAATTTGACGATCTGGCGGTTCACGCGGTCCCCAGGGCCAGCGGCCGGCCGGCGGGTTCGGCCGCCTCGCGGCGGGCGCGGTCGGAGATCAGCAGCAGCAGCGCCAGCAGGACGAAGTTGGCGACGATCGAGCTGCCGCCGTAGCTGATGAAGGGCAGGGTGACGCCGGTCAGCGGGATCACCCGGGTGACGCCGCCGATGATCACGAAGGCCTGGATCGCGAAGACCGCGGTCAGCCCGGTCGCCAGCAGCTTCGAGAAGCCGTCGTCGGCGAGCAGGGCGATCTTGAAGCCGCGGGCGGCGATCAGCAGGTAGATGAGGACGACGCCGCAGGCGCCGAAGAGGCCGACCTCGTTGACGATCAGCGCGTAGATCGTGTCGGTCTGCGCCGCCGGCAGCAGCGCGTTGTCGGTGCCGGGGATCGTGATCAGCGCCTGGCCGAAGCCCTTGCCGAAGAGGCCGCCGTCGGCCTGGGCGAAGATCGACTGCAGGATCTGGTAGCCGCTGCCGGTCGGGTTGGCGTAGGGGTCGAGCCAGATGTCGACCCGGTCGCCGACGTGCGGCACGGTCGTGGCGAAGAACCAGGCGCCGACGACGAACATCGCCATCCCGATGACGACGAAGGAGAAGCGCCCGGTGGCGACGTAGAGCAGGGCGAGGAAGGCGGCGAAGAACATCAGCGAGCTGCCGAGGTCGCGGATGAAGACGAGCATGAACATCGACGCGCCCCAGACGACCAGCATCGGGCCGAAGTGCTTGAGCGGCGGCAGCGTCACCCCGAGCACGCGGCGGGCGCCGACGATCAGCACCTCGCGGTGCTCGCGCAGGTAGCTGGCGAGGAAGACGACGATGCAGATCTTCGAGAACTCGGCCGGCTGGAAGGCGAGCGGGCCGATCTTGACCCCGAGGTAGGCGCCGTTGACCTGCTGGCCGATCCCCGGCAGGCGCGGGGCGAGCAGCAGCAGGAGCCCGACCGCGGCGATCGTGTAGCGGTAGCGCTCGAGCACCTCGTAGTCGCGCAGGAACTGGATCGTCAGCGCGAAGAGGACGAGGCCGAGGACGAACCAGTTGGCCTGGTCGCGGGCGAGGTCGTCGTCGATCCGGTAGATCATCACCAGCCCGAACGCGGTCAGCAGCGCGACCAGCGGGAACAGGTAGGGGTCGGCGTTGGGGAGGCGGATCCGCAGGAAGATGTGGGTGGCGAGGCAGATCGCGAGGAAGTAGGCGCCGTAGATCAGGCTGAGGTTGCCGAGCCGGTCGTCCTCCTGGGCGAAGACGGCGGCGAAGCCGGCGGTGAGGAGGAGCGCGACCGGGACCAGGGCGAACAGCTCGCGGTTCCGGGCGGAGCTCAAGGAACCCCCTGGCTCTTCTCGATGTCCTCGATCAGCGAGACCGCGTCCTCGCGCGAGCGC
The DNA here is from genome assembly GCA_963775475.1 of uncultured Solirubrobacterales bacterium. Taxonomy (GTDB): domain Bacteria; phylum Actinomycetota; class Thermoleophilia; order Solirubrobacterales; family 70-9; genus VAYN01. Next base: position 706,009 of record CAVZIP010000001.1, read on the forward strand.
AGGTCGTGGCCGGTGACCGCGTCGCGGCGCCCCGGCGGCAGCGAGTCGGTCTGGATCGGGCTCGCGTAGCGCTCGCTGTAGAGCTCGACGCCGAAGGGCAGCTCGTAGGGCAGCGCCGCGGTAGAGGGCGACGCGGCCGGCGTCGTCGGTGCCGAGGAACCAGACCTGGCGGTTGCCGTACCAGGCGCCGAAGGCGAGCGCGGCGATGACGACGAGCGCGGCCAGGACCTTCGCCGCGGTGCGCAGGCGGCGATGGCGGGGGCGGGCGGCCAGCTGCTCGCGGCGCTGGCGGGCGGCATCGGCGGCGGCGCGCCGGCGGACCTCGGTCGCGGTCAGCCCGGCCTCCTCGGCGCTGGGCCCGATCAGCGTCGCGCCCTCCGGCGACCGCGCCGGCGCCGCCGCGTCCTCGAGGCGGAAGGCGACGACGGTGATGTTGTCGCGGCCGCCGGCCCGGTTCGCTTCGTCGACCAGGGCGCGCACCGCCGCCTTCATCGAGGTGGCGCGGCCGAGCAGGCGGGCGATCTGCTCGTCGCCGAGCATCGTCGTCAGGCCGTCGGAGCAGAGCAGGAAGACGTCGCCGGCCTGGGCGGGGACGGTCTGCAGGTCGACCTCGACCTCGGGTTCGGGGCCGAGCGCGCGGGTGATGATCGAGCGCTGCGGATGGTCCTCGGCCTGGGCGTCGGTGAGCTGGCCCTTGCGCCGCATCTCCTCGACCAGCGAGTGGTCGCGGGTGAGCCGCTCGAGCTTGCCGTCGCGCAGCCGGTAGGCGCGGCTGTCGCCGACGTGGCCGATCGCCACCTCTTCGGACTCGGCGTCGACGATCGCCGCGGTGATCGTCGTCCCCATCCCGGCCAGGTCGGGGTCGTTGCGGGCGCGCTCGTGGATCGCGCGGTTGGCGGCCTCGATCGTCTCGCGCAGGAGCCGCTCCGGCGGCGCCGGCGGCAGCTCGCGGTCGAACGACTCGGCGGCGGCCTTGGAGGCGACCTCGCCCGCCTGCGCGCCGCCCATCCCGTCGGCGACGACGAAGACCGGCGCGCGGGCGAAGAAGGAGTCCTCGTTGGCGTTGCGCTGGCGCCCGGTGTCGGTGCGCGAGGCCTGGTCGTCGATCCTCAGCATCGAGCCGCCTCCGGTTCACGCGCCGCTGCCTCACTGGCCTCGAACCTGAACACGGTGTCGCCGATCTGCACCATGTCGCCGTCGATCAGCTCCGCCTCTCCCTCCAGGGTGGCGTCGTTGAGCAGGGTGCCGTTGGTCGAGCTCATGTCCTCGACGAGGTAACGGCCTGCGCGCGAGAAGATCCGCGCGTGCAGGCCGGAGGCGTAGCGGTCCTCGATCTGCACGTCGGACTCCTTCGAGCGGCCGATCGAGAGGCCTCCGATCAGGTCGAAGCGCTCCTCGGCTTCGAGGCCGCCGCCGCGCTCGGCGACCAGCCAGGCGTCGCCCCGCTGGCACCCTCGCCGAAGGCCGGCGCGGCGTGGAACCCGGTCGCGTCGGGGGCCGGCGAGACGGTCCGCCGCAGGTCCTTGATCGCGCTGCGGGCGATCACGAGCAGGAACAGGTAGAGGACGGCCAGGAAGCCGAACTTGAGGGCTACCGAGATCGGGTCGTAGTCCACGCCAGCACCCTAATGACGGGCCCAGATCGCCACCGGGCTGCGTCCTCGGTCACCCAATGGCTCTGCCATTGGGTTCTCCTGCGTCCTTGCCCGCTGACGCCTGGACCTCGTCATTAGGGCGCTGGGGCGGCATCACTGCTCGATGTCGAACAGGAAGGTCGTCGTGCCGACAGTGACCTCGTCGCCCGGGGAGAGCCGGGTCGAGGCGACGCGGCGGCCGTTGACCTTGACGCCGTTGGTCGAGCCGAGGTCGACGATCTGCCAGTCGCCGGACTCGGCCCGGCGCAGCTCGGCGTGGCGGCGGGAGACGTTGGGGTCGGAGAGCACGCACTCGACCGACTTCGAGCGCCCGATCGTCGCCCGCGGCCCGTCGAGCACGTAGCGGCGGTCGTCGAGGGAGACGACGGCGCGGGTCGAGACCAGGGCGCCGACCGCCTGCTCCGGCCGCCTCGGGCGGGTGCGGTCGCGCTCGCGCACGGCCGAGTAGACCATCGTGTGGCCCTCTTCGCCCTGGCGCGGGCTCTCGCCCTCGTGCGCCGGCGGCTTGACCAGGCGGGTCTGGATCCCGAACTCGCCGAGGCGCAGGCGCTCGTCGGTGCTGAACTCGACCGCCGGCCGGGTCAGCAGGTCGTAGCCGCGGCGGCGGGCGTGCTCGAGCAGGTAGCCGGAGAGCTCCTGCTCCAGCGAGCGCTCATAGCCCTCGAGCTTGGCCCGGTCCTGCTTGGAGAGGTAGACCGTGTACTCGTTGGGCACGTAGACGCGCTGGACCGAGGCGGTCTTGTGCGCGTCCATTTCCTTCGCCAGCTTGCGCGCGAGTTCGACCGGCTGCACCTCGGAGCTGAAGGCGCGGCTGAAGACTCCCTCGACGAGGCCTTCGATCCGGGACTCGAGGTTGCGTAGGACGCCGATCGGAAAATCCTACGGGAGGACGGCGCCGTGCCCGAGCGCGAGCCAGGCACCGAGGACGGCTGCGGCGGTGAGGGCGGTGAGGCGAGGGGCGAGACGACCGCGGGCGGTCGGGGCCTGGTCGGCGAGCAGGTCGAGCGAGTCCTCGATCGCACCGCCCAGCTGCTCCAGCGAGGGGCGGTGCCTGGGGCGCTCGGCAAGGCAGGCGTCGATCCCCGCGGTCAGCTCGGGCGGCAGGTCCGGGCGCAGCCGGCGCAGGGGCCGGGTGCGGGCGCCGATCGCCCGCGCGGTGGCGGCGGGGCTGGCGCGGCGGTGGGGGTTCTCCCCGCTCCAGCACTCGTAGAGCATCAGCGCCAGCGAGTAGACGTCGGCCTCGGGGCCGGCGGGGCGACCCTCGGCCTGCTCGGGCGACATGTAGGCGAGCGTGCCGACGACGTCGCCGGGGGCGGTCAGCGAGGCCGCGTCGGCGAGGTGGGCGACCCCGAAGTCCATCAGCTTGGCCCGCGACTCGCCCTCGCAGTCGCCCTCGGTCACCTGCACGTTCTGCGGCTTGATGTCGCGGTGGACGACGCCGCGCGAGTGGGCGTGGTCGAGCGCCTCGCAGAGATCGGCGCCGATCTCGCCGATCTCGCGGTCGGAGAGCTCGCCGGCGTGGGCGAGCCGGGCCAGGGTCGAGCCCTCGACCAGCTCGGTGACCAGCAGGGCGTTGCCGTCCTCCTCGCCCATCTCGTAGAGGGTGACGATGCCGGGGTGGTTGAGCCGGGCGGCCGCCTGCGCCTCGCGCAGGACCCGGCGGCCGGCCTCCCCCGCTGCTCGATCGCCTTGACCGCGACCGGCCGCTCGAGACGGCCGTCCCAGGCCTCGTAGACGACGCCGAAGCCGCCGCTGCCGATGCGGCGCTCGATCAGGAAGCGGTTGAGGACGAGGGAACCGACCAAAGCTCCTTCAAGTTCGCCGGCAGAGCCATTTTTCCTCCGCTTTGCGGGATGGGAAAAACCCACCGTTTGCGGCGCCTCTTGACGCGACGACCTCACCAGGGTTCATACTCTCCGGCCACCAACCAGCTGGGAGAGAGCCCCCTTGGAGGATTCAGCAGCACGGGCGCCGCGCCGGCGCCAGCGCCCGCCACGTCGACCGGAACGCCAGCAGATCATGCTGCGGCGCGCGCTCGCCCTCGGCGGCGGCCTGATCGTCCTGATCCTGATCGTGCTCGGGGTCAAGGGCTGCCTCGACGCCCGCGCCGACCGCGCGCTCAGCGACTACGCCCGCGACGTCACCCAGATCGTCGAAGAGACCGACCAGACCAGCAAAGCCTTCTTCGGCAAGCTCGCCGATCCCGGCGACCTCTCGGTGACCGAGTTCGTCGACCGAGGTCAACGCCGACCGCAGCGCGATGGACAACTACGCCTCCCGCGTCGACGGCCTCAGCGCCCCGGGCGACATGGGCCAGGCGCAGAACGCGCTGGAGCTGACCTACGAGCTGCGCAGCAGCGCGATGACCGAAATCGCCGACAAGCTGCCGACCGCGCTCGGCGACGCCGGCGCCGAGAAAGCGATGGCCGGGATCGCCCGCCAGATGCAGAAGCTGCTCGGCTGCCGACGTCCTCTACGCGGCCGTCGTCCGCCCCGAAATCGACGGCGTCCTCGCCGACAACGGGATCGACGGCAGCGACGTGCCCGAAAGCGTCTTCCTGCCGGACGGCACCGAGTGGCTGGAGGAAGACGCGGTCAGCGCCGCGCTCGGCGCGGTCAGCGGCTCCAGCGGTGCCGGCGACGCCGGGGATCCACGGCCTCGGCCTGGTCGGCGTCGCCATCAACGGCACCGAACTGGGCGAAGAAACGGTCTCGGTCGCGGCCGAAGAAACCGTGGAAGTCGAAGTGGAAGTGGAAAACCAGGGCGAATCGACGGAGAACGGCGTCGACGTCACGGTCTCGCGCCGGCGGCACCGAACTGCAGGAAAGCATCGAAAGCATCGGCGCCGGCGAAACGGCGCTGGTCTCGATCCCGCTGACCCCGACGCCGAGCGGCGAAGTGACGCTCGAAGTCGAAGTCGACACCGTCCCCGGCGAGCAGGTCTCCGAAAACAACGAAGCCAGCTACACCGTCGTCTTCGAATAGGTGGCAGCGGTGCGAATCGCCTACCTCGGCCCGGCCGGCACCTTCACCGAGGACGCCCTCCGCGAGGCGGCGCCCGGCGGACGACTTCGAGCCGCTGCGGACCGCGACCATCCACGACGCGATCCTCGCGGTCGAGCGCGGCGAGGCCGACCGCGCCCTGGTCCCCTTCGAGAACTCGATCGAGGGCTCGGTCCGCGGCACCCTCGACACGCTCGCCTTCGAGGCCGAGGCGGTGACGATCGTCGGCGAGCACGACTACGCCGTCCGCGCCCACCTGATCGCCCGCGAGGCAGTCGAGCTGGGCCAGCTCGAGGCCGTCCTCTCCCACCAGCAGCCGCTGGCCCAGTGCGCCCGCTTCCTGCGCGAGCAGCTGGCCGGGGTCGAACTCCGCAGCGTCAGCAGCACCGCGGCGGCGGTGCGGATGGTCGCCGAGTCGGTCCGCCCCTGGGCGGCGATCGGCTCCCGCGCCGCGGCCGAGCTCTACGGCTGCGAGATCCTCCGCGAAGGGATCGAGGACGAGACCGACAACGTCACCCGCTTCGTCTGGATCGCCCCGGCCGGCACCGAGCCGAGCGGCGCGGGACCGTGGAAGACCTCGCTCGTCTTCTCCGAGCTGGGCGAGGACCACCCCGGCGCCCTGGTCGACGCCCTGCGCGAGTTCTCCGACCGCGAGATCAACCTGACCCGGATCGAGTCGCGACCGATGCGCCAGGGTCTCGGCCGCTACATGTTCTTCTGCGACCTCGAGGGGGCGGAGAGCGACGAGATCGTCGCCGAGGCGATCGGGCGCTTCGGACCAAGGCCGAATCGGTGCGAATTTTGGGTTCCTACCCTTTGCAGTAGCTGCACTGCAGCGCGACCCCCCTACAATCCCGGGGCATGGCACGGGTTCTTGTGCTCAATGCGACCTACGAGCCCATCAACGTCTGCACGTTGAGACGGGCCGCTGTGCTGCTGCTGAAGGAGAAGGCAGAGCTGCTGGAGCGGCGCGAGGGGGCGGCGCTGCACTCGGAGCACATGACGATGGAGCGTCCCGACGTGATCCGCCTGGTCAGCTACGTGCGGATCCCCCGCGAGGCGCACCGCCGCAAGATCACCCGCCGCGCCGTCCTCGCCCGCGACTCCTGGACCTGCCAGTACTGCGGCTCGACCAAGTCGGGCCTCACCGTCGACCACGTGATCCCGAGCATCTCGCGGCGGCAAATCCGTCTGGGAGAACATCGTCGCCGCCTGCGCCAACTGCAACCGCCGCAAGGGCAACCGCCTCCCCCGCGAGATCCACATGCACCCCAAGAACTCCCCCAAGGCACCCCCACCGACCGTCTTCATCCAGGTCGCAAGTCCGAAGATTCCGGTGGCTTGGCAGCAGTACTTACCGCAGGCTGCTTAGAAGTAGAGGAGGCAGTCCTAGGGGTGGTGGGTGTGGCCTCGAAAGTGCCTAGGAACCGCCCTGCGGGCGGTTCAATTTGGATGCCCCTTTGGGGCAGGGGTCACTCGCCGGAGCGCAACTGCAAGGCACTTTCGAGGCCACACCCACCACCCGCCACGAGCACTGAAGCTTCGGAACAGCCAGGGACAGAGGGCTTCCGAGAATGAGATAGCTCCCGTGCCCAGAAGCTGAAAGCAGCCCAAAGGCGCTGGTGGGCCTTCAGTAACTCGGAAGCGGATCTCTCGGGCTCGGGCGGAGGAGCTGTCGTGAAATGGGACCGGTTTCGGTGGGGCGGGCGGGTAGCCCTCGCTCTAGCCTCCACGACTCGTCGCGTATGTCTCGGCGCCGCCAGGCGCCGTCCAGGTTGCACCGGCTCTGCCGGTGCCAGGCGTAGGCGAGGGCTACCCGCCGTGCCCGTCTGCTGCGGCCCCGTCCGCAGAAGGCAGTTCCTCCGCCGGCGGCTCGACTGGTGCGCTCTCGCTGCCCTCAGATTCGACCACCAGGGCAACGGCGCTGACGCAGTCGTCGTCCTTGATGTTCATCACCTTCACCCCCTGCGTCGACCTTCCCATCTGCGAGATGCCGCTGACGGAGGTGCGCTGGACCATGCCGTTCTGGGAGATGAAGAGGAGCTCCTGGTGCTCGCCGACGATCAGGGCGCCGGCGAGGCCGCCCTTCTTCTCGGTCAGCTTCGCGGTCAGCACGCCTTTGGTCCCGCGGCCCTTCACGGGATAGTCCGAGACCGGGGTGCGCTTGCCGTAGCCGTTCTCGGTGACGACGAACAGTTCGGTGTCGTTGCGGGCGATGTCCATTGCCAGAACCCGGTTGTCCTTGGCGGCGACGTTCATGCCCTTGATGCCGCTGGTGTCGCGGCCCATCGGCCGCACCAGCTCCTCCGAGAAGCGCGAGGCGTGGCCGGAGTGGGAGACCATGAGGATGTCGTCCTCGCCCGAGGTGAGCCGGACCTGGACCAGCTCGTCGCCGTCGCGGACCTTGATCGCGATGATCCCGTCGGCGCGGATCGGCGTGTTGTAGGCGAGGAACTCGGTCTTCTTGATCTGACCCTTGGCGGTGGCGAAGGCGAGGTACTTGTTCTCCTTGAAGTCCCGGGTCGGAATCACCGCCATCACCTTCTCGCCTTCGCGCAGCGGCAGCAGGTTGTTGAGCGAGCTGCCTTTGGCGTTGCGCGAACCCTCCGGCAGCTCGTAGACCTTGAGCCGGTAGACCTTGCCGCGGTTGGTGAAGAAGAGCAGGTAGTCGTGGGTCGAGGAGATGTGGAGGTGGGCGATGTAGTCGTCGTCTTTGAGGTTCATCCCCATCACGCCGACGCCGCCGCGATGCTGCTGGCGGTAGGTCGCCAGCGGCAGCCGCTTGACGTAGCCGGACGCGGTCAGCGAGATCACCATCTGCTGGTCGGCGATCATGTCCTCGATGCCGACATCGCCCTCGAAGTGGGCCAGTTCGGTGCGGCGCTCGTCGCCATAGGACGCGACGATTTCCGCCAGCTCCTCTTTGACGATCGCCATCACCTTGGCCTCGTCACCGAGGATTGCCCGCAGCTCGCCGATCCGCTCCATCAGATCGGCGTGCTCGGCCCGGACTTTGTCGGCCTCGAGCGCGGTCAGGCGCTGCAGGCGCATGTCGAGGATCGCCTGCGCCTGCTCACGCGAGAGCTCGAACTGCGCGATCAGGCCGTCGCGGGCGGCGTCGGGGTCGGTCGACGCGCGGATCAGCTTGATCACCGCGTCGAGGTTGTCGAGCGCAACCAACAGCCCCTCGAGAATGTGGGCGCGGGCCTCGGCCCGGCGCAGTTCGTACTGGGTGCGGCGGGTGACGACCTCGCGCTGGTGGTCGACGTAGTGGTGGATCAACTCCAGCAGGCTCAGGGTCCTCGGCACGCCGTCGACCAGGGCGACCATGTTGGCGCCGAAGGTCGTCTGCATCGCGGTTTTCTTGTAGAGGTTGTTGAGCACGACCTTGGCCGGCGGGCCGCCGCGCTTGAGCTCGATCACCAGCCGCATGCCCGAGCCGTCGGACTCGTCGCGGAGATCGGAGATCCCCTCCAGTTTCTTGTCGCGGACGAGGTCGGCGATCTTGGTGACCAGGCCACCGTCGCCGAGCTTCTTGACCGTGAACGGCAGCTCGGTGACGATGATCGCCTCCTTGCCCCCCTTCAGCGGCTCGACGTGGGCGCGAGCGCGAATCTTGATGCTGCCACGGCCGGATGCGTAGGCGTCCCGGATCCCCTCGCGGCTCATGATTCCGCCGCCCGGGAAGTCCGGGCCTTTGACGTGCTCCATCAGCCCGGAGAGGTCGACCTCGGGGTCGTCGACGTAGGCGGCGACCGCGCCGGCGACCTCGCGCAGGTTGTGGGGCGGGATGTTGGTCGCCATCCCGACCGCGATTCCCGAGGTGCCGTTGACCAGCAGGTTCGGGAAGCGAGCCGGCAGGACCAGCGGCTCCTGAGTCGATTCGTCGTAGTTGGGGCCGAAGTCGACGGTGTCGGCGTCGATGTCTCGCAGCAGCTCGGTGGCGAGGCGGGTCAGCCGCGCCTCGGTGTTGTGGCTGACGAAGCCGTTGGTCAGGAACGAGTGGTCGTCGGTGTCAACCCGGATCGAATAGACGGGCTGGACGCCGGCGTCGACGATCGACTCGACCTCGGCGTAGAAGTAGTCGCCCGTCACGAGTGGCTCGACCACGTCGCGAACCTCTTCTGACTCGATCCGCTCCAGGATCGCCGTTCCGCCCTGCTCCCAACGCTCGATGCGATCGACGTTGTGTCGTCGCAGCCAGTCTCGATCCACCCACTTCGAGCTGGAACCCGAACGGATGTAGTCGGCAACGAACGGCGCGTGATCGCGGCTCATCGCGCGACTGCTCTCTGGAATGGCATCGAGGTGGCTTTGTAGCTTTGCCTGCTTGGCCCCCAAGAATCCCACCGCACCAGCGAAGATTCTCGCGTCGCGGCGGTTGCTGATCACGACCTTGAACTCACCCTTCTCATAGCGACAGATCCGCGCAACCACACCCGCCTCGAGAAGAAGAAGCTGTACATCCTTTGCAAGCTGCTCACTGTAGGTTGAATAGCTGACCTGGACCGTGTTCCGCGGTAGCAGTGAAGACGAGCCGTCGCCGGTGAAGAGCGCGCGGAGGAACTGGCGCTTGAAGCCCGCCCCCGAGCGCCAGACGAACTCCGGCACCCTCTTCTCCCGCGCCAAGCCAGTCATTGCAACCAGAGGGCTCTCGCGCCAACTGGAGAGGTCCTGCACATCGAGCTCGTGCAGCAGACTGCCCGAGGAGATCATGCGCGAATAGACGTAACGGGGGCCCCCAACAACCGAGTCATACGCCGCAACGACCTGGTCGAAGAAGTCCTTGTCCACGTTGTTGAAGCCCACGCGGGAATCGCCTGTCCAACCCTCGGAGACGAGTGCCCCAGCAAGGAGCGCCAGCTGGCGGTCATGCTCGGTAAGCGAGTTGGTTTCTTCCTGGGGGGTCCGCGAAATTAGAACTTTGTCGCCAGGAGAGATCTCCTCCAAGAGCTTCCAGATAAGGAGAGGGACACCCACCATGTCGACCAAGCAGAGGACCGGATGGTTGTGGGTGGCGGTTAGCTCATGTCCCTGTGCAGTGCGAAGGCGAAGGGTCGGGTGCTCGCCCGAGTGGAAGAGCTTGGAAGCGTGTACAGCACGACCGAGGCGATCCAAGACCTCGATGTCGAGGTCGTTGTCGGATTCGGGGGCGATGCCATCGACAATCGAATCGATGCGGACGGTGCCGGTCGGCGTCGCCACGCGAGTGTCCCCGGTGACGCAGTACCTCATCGCCGCCGCCGGGTCGTCGTCGATCGAGCCGAAGTTGCCCTGGCCGTCGACCAGCAGGTAGCGCAGGGAGAAGTCCTGCGCCATCCGCACCAGGGTGTCGTAGATCGCCGAGTCGCCGTGGGGGTGGTACTTGCCCATCACCTCGCCGACGATGAAGGCGCACTTGCGGTAGGCCCTGGTCGGCTGCAGGCCGACGTCGTGCATCGCGTAGAGCACGCGGCGGTGCACCGGCTTGAGGCCGTCGCGGGCGTCGGGCAGGGCCCGGCCGACGATCACGCTCATCGCGTAGTCGAGATACGACGAGCGCATCTCCTTCTCGAGCTCGCGCTCCTCGATCCTGCCGGTAAGGGCGTCCAGTGCCATCAGCGGGTCTCCGTTCGGGTCCGATCAGACATCGAGGAAGCGGACCTCCTTCGCGTGGGCCTCGATGAACTCGCGGCGGGGGGCGACCTGGTCGCCCATCAGCATCGAGAAGATCTGGTTTGCCGCGGTCGCGTCTTCGAGCGTGACCCGAGCCAGGGTACGGCTGGCGGGGTCCATCGTCGTCTCGCGCAGCTGCTCGGCGTTCATCTCCCCCAGCCCCTTGAAGCGGGTCAGCTGGACACCGTGACGGGCCAACTCCAGCACCGCCCCACGCAGGGCCTGGAAGGAAAGCGCGACGTTGCGGCGGCCCCCGAACTGGATCTCGAAGGGAGGTCGTCCGACCTGTTTCAGCAGCGCCTCGTGGACCTCGGTGAACTTGCGGTAGTCGAAGTGCGAGAACAGCTCGGCCGGGAGCCGGTGGGTGCGCGCCAGGCCGCTCCTGCGTTCGATCGCCTTGACGACCAACAGCGAATCGCCGGCGTCGAGTACCTCGGTGTCGAAGGGGGCACCCTCCGGCGCCTCGGCCCGGAGCAGCTCGGCAGCCGCCCCGACGCTGCTGACGCCCTCGTCGAGCAGGTTCGACTCCTCGAGGAAGCGCACGGCGTCATGGCCGAACTCGGCCTGCAACGAGGAACCCCAGCCCTCGTACTCCTTGGAGCGCCTGACGTAGGCCTGCCAGCGACTGGAGGTCAGCTTCTTCGTGCTGCCGGTGGCGTCGGTCAGCTCGAAGTCCTCGAGCTTGTCGCGCAGCAGCAGCTCCTCCAGTTCGGACTCGCGCTCGAGGTAGGTCTCCTGGTTGCCCTGCTTGACCCGGTAGAGCGGCGGCTTGGCGATGTAGACGAAGCCGGCATCGATCAGCTCCGGCATCTGCCGGTAGAGGAAGGTGAGGACCAGGGTGCGGATGTGGGCGCCGTCGACGTCGGCGTCGGTCGCCATCACGATCTTGTGGTACCTGGCGCCCTCGAGGTCGAACTCGTCGTGGACGCCGGTGCCGATCGCCGTGATCAGGGCCTGGATCTCGTTGTTGGCCAGCACCTTGTCGATGCGGCTCTTCTCGACGTTGATGATCTTGCCCCGCAGCGGCAGCACCGCCTGGGTGTTGCGGTCGCGGGCCTGCTTGGCGGAGCCGCCGGCGGAGTCACCCTCGACCACGAAGATCTCGGCCAGGCTCGGGTCCTTGACCGTGCAGTCGGCGAGCTTGCCCGGCAGGGTCGAGTTCTCCAGCGCCGACTTGCGACGGGTCAGGTCGCGGGCCTTGCGGGCGGCATCGCGGGCGCGGGAGGCGTCGATCGCCTTGTTGATGATCCGCCGCGCGTCGGCGGGGTTCTCCTCGAAGTACTCGGCCAGTTTGCGGTTGACGGTCTCCTCGACCAGGCCGCGGATCGGCGGGTTGCCGAGTTTGGTCTTGGTCTGGCCCTCGAACTGGGGGTCGTGGAGCTTGACCGAGATCACCGCGGTCAGGCCCTCGCGCACGTCCTCCCCGGCGAGGTTGTCGTCCTTCTCTTTCAGCAGCGCTTTGTTGCGCGCGTAGGCGTTCAGGGTCCTGGTCAGCGCCGCGCGGAAGCCGGAGAGGTGGGTTCCGCCCTCATGCGTATTGATGTTGTTGGCAAAGCTGAAGATCGACTCCTGGTAGGAGGAGTTCCACTGCATCGCCAGCTCGACTTCGCCCTCCTCCTCGCTGCCCTCGAAATAGATGACCTTGCGGTGCAGCTCGTCCTTGTTCTCGTTGAGATGACGGACGAAGTCCTCGATCCCGCCCTCGTACTGGAAGACGACGCTGTTGGTCGCGCCACGCTCGTCGACCAGCTCGATCTTCAGGCCACGGGTGAGGAAAGCGGTCTCGCGCAGGCGCTCGGCGAGGGTGTCGAAATCGAAGCCGATCTCTTCGAAGATCTCCAAGTCGGGCAGGAAGGCGATCCTGGTGCCGTGCTCCTTGGTCGCCTCGCCCTTGCCGAGCTCGGTCATCGGTTTGCCGCGCTCGTAGTCCTGCGACCAGACGTGCCCCTCGCGGCTGATCTCGAGATGGAGGCGCTCGGACAGAGCGTTCACAACCGAGACGCCGACGCCGTGCAGGCCGCCGGAGACCTTGTAGCCGCCGCCGTCCCCGAACTTGCCGCCGGCGTGGAGCACGGTCAGCACGACCTCGGCCGCGGGGCGTTTCTCCTTCGCCATCGTCTCGACCGGGATGCCGCGACCGTTGTCCTCGACCGTGCAGCTGTTGTCCGGGTGGAGGACGACGCGGACGCTGTCGCAGTGGCCGGCGAGAGCCTCGTCGACCGAGTTGTCGACGACCTCGTAGACCAGATGGTGGAGGCCGCGGGGACCGGTGGAGCCGATGTACATGCCGGGACGCTTGCGCACCGCCTCCAGTCCCTCGAGGACGGTGATGTCCTTGGCGCCGTAGGAATCGGGCGTGGCGCCGCTGGCTTTCTTCTCAGGCAATGAGTCCCTTCCGGTTGACACAGAAAACCCCGACGCCTGGAGGCTCGCTCCACACAGGTCGGGGCGTAATGCGAGTTGCCATAAGAATACCAGTCGAGCCCTTCGGAAGACCGGCCGAGCTGTGACGAATTACCTGCAAATCGCGCATAAATACAGTCTAAAAACGGTCGCTGTTCAGACGGAACCGGAGAGCGCTGGGCGCCCGCTCCCCCAGCTCCTCCTGCAACCGCTGCAGGAGCTGTCCCTGCATCAGGTCCAGCTCCTGCGCCCAGACGCTGTCGGTGCACTCGATCGTCAGCGTCCCGGACCGCTCCGAGACCGGGGTCGCGACCGCCGCCAGCTGCTCTCCGACCGTCTCCGCCCAGGCAGCCTGCACCGCCGCCAGGCCGGTCCGGGGGGCGGCGCGGTCGCGGGCGGCGCGGATCGCGGCCGAGGCCTGGCGGGGTGCGCGGCGACGGCTCATGCCGCTGCGGCCTGGGGGAGCGACGGGGGCGGCATCCGCACCACCGAGACCAGGGCGGGTGGTGGAAGCGACTCCTCGTCGGCGGCGGTTATCAGCGCCTGGCCGCCGTCCCCGAGACGCCGCACCAGGCGCTCCCGGCGACCGGGGTCGAGCTCGCTCATGACGTCGTCGAGCAGGAGCAGAGGCGTCACCCGCCGCGCAGCCAGCAACGCCTCCCGCTCGGCGAAGAGGAGTGCGAGCAACCCCGCCCGCTGCTGACCCTGAGACCCATAGCGGCGCAGGGACCGGCCCGCGGCCGAGAGCTTGAGCTCGTCGAGGTGCGGGCCCCAGGAGCTGCGGCCGAGGCGAAGGTCCTGCTCGCGGCGCTGCTCGAGACCGGTGCGGATCTCCGCCGCCGACCCCGGAGCCCGCGGGGCGTACTCCAGACTGGCCTCGCCGTCGAGGCCCAGCTCCGCTGCCGCTGTGGTGAAGGGGCCGGACAGCTCGGCGACCGCCTCGGCGCGGGCGGCGACGAGCGGCGCGGCGACGTCCGCCAGGCTGGCGTCCCAGACGTCCAGCTCGGCCGGCGCCCCGGATCCGCCGGCGAGCCGCGAGAGCAGCGCGTTGCGTTGCGCCAGGGCCTGGCCGTAGCGCTTGCGCAGCTCCGCCCGCGCCGGCCAGCGGGCGGACGCGAAACCGTCGAGGTGGGCGCGGCGCTCCGACGGTGGCCCCTTGATCAAGCTCAGGCGGTCGGGGGCGAAGACCGCGACGGGCGGGCGGTGGCGGGCGAGGGTGGCCGGATCGGCCGCGCCGCCGTCGAGCAGGTGGCGGCGTCCTTCGCTGCGGCTGATCGAAGCGAGCAGGCGACGCTCGAGCCCGTCCTCGTCGCGCACGGTCGCCTCCGCCCGCGCCAGCGAGGCGCCGAAGGGGATCAGGTCGCGGCGGTCGGAGGTGCGGAAGGAGCGACCGGTGAGGGCGAAATAGAGCGACTCGACGAGGTTGGTCTTGCCGGCCCCGTTCGGCCCGACGACGCTGACGATGCCGGGGCGGAGCTCGACCCGGACCTGGTCGAGGCTGCGCACCGGCCTCGCCTCGATCGCGGTGACGAGCACCGTCCCACCACCTCAGACGTTGAGCCGGATCGGCATCACCAGGTAGCGGAAGTCTTCGCCCTCGATCGGCTGCAGCAGGCCCGGCCGCAGGGGCGAGATCAGCCGCAGCAGGACCTCGTCGCCCTCGACGCTTTCGATCCCCTCCTTGAGGAACTCCGGGTTGAAGCCGATCTCCAGCGGCTCGCCCTCGAAGGCGGCCGGCATCGTCTCCTTCGCATCGCCGACGTCGGGCGTCTCGGCCGCCACGGTCAGCTCTCCCGGGGCGAAGGAAAGTCGCAGCGGCGCGTTTCGCTGGGCGAGCTGACTGACGCGGCGGGTGACGTCGAGGAAGTCGCCGCGCGGCAGGCGCACGTCGTGCTCGTAGGACTCCGGCAGGAGTTGTCGAAAGTTGGGGAACTGACCCTCGATCAGCCTCGTCGTGAGGACGATCGCCCCTGCCTCGAAAACAGCCTGGTTGGTCAGCAGCGAGACCGTCGCCTCCTCGACACCCTCGGAGGAGAGGATCCGGCCCAGCTCACGCAGCGCCCGGGCGGGGATGTTCGCCTCGATCTCGCCGCCGAGCTCGCTCTCCAACTCGGTCCGCTTCACGGCCAGGCGGTAGGAGTCGGTGGCGACCATCGTCATCTCGGAGCCGCCGCCGGCGACGAAGACGCCGGTGAGGACGGGGCGCATGTCGTCGCGGGACGCGGCGCGGGCGACCAGCTCGATGCTGGCCCCGAGCTCTTTCGCGGGAATTTTCAGGCCCGCCTGCTCGGCCGGGGCGGGCAGCTTCGGAAAGTCCTCGGCAGGGAGGACCCGGAGGTGGAAGCTGGAGCTGCCGCTGCGGATCTCGACGTCGTGCTCGGCCTCGCGCGATTCGATCTCGACCGACGGCTCGGCGAGCGATCGGGCCACCTCCGCGAGCAGGCGTCCCGGCAACAGCACCGCGCCCTCGGCGGCGACGTCGGCCGCAAGGGTCGTCTCCAGCCCCATGTCGAGGTCGGTGGCAGAGAGCGTCACGCGCCCGTCGGCGGCGTTGAGGAGGACGCCGGAGAGGGCTTGGGTGGCGGCGCGCGTCGATACCGCCCGGGAGACGATGGAGAGCTTGGCGACGAGTTCTTCGCGTTTGGTCGTGAGCTTCAAGTGATGGTTGCCTTCTTGAGTTGGGTTAGGGCTTGTGGAAAGAGTCGTGCTCGCGGAGGAAATGGCGTATTGACGCGGTTTGGGGCCTGTGGAGGCGGCTGTGGAAAGGATCGATTCTTGCAGCGCCGTCGGCCGTCAGAGCTGGCCGCCGGCGGGGTTGTGGATTGTGCCGCGTAGGTCCTGGATGCGGTCGGCGAGCGCGGCGTCCTCGGCGAGGCTTGCTTCGACGCGCCGCAGCGAGTTGAGGACGGTGGAGTGATCGCGGCCGCCGTAGAGCCGGCCGATCTGGGGCAGCGAGAGGTCGGTCAGCTCGCGGGTGAGAAAGATCGCCACCTGGCGGGCGCGCAGGGGCGTCGCAGCCCGGCCCGGGCCGACGAGCTCGGCCCGGGAGATGCCGAAGCCCTCGGCCACCCGCTGCTGGATCTCCTCGACGGAGGTCGCCTGGGCGGAGCGGCCACGGGGAATCACCTCCGCGATCAGCTCGCTGCTGAGCGGCCGCGCCATCAGCGATGCGTGGGCGAGGACCCGGGTGAGGGCGCCGTGGAGCTGGCGCACGTTGGCGTCGATCCGGTTTGCCAGCTCGCCCAGCGCCTCGGTGTCGGCGATCTCGACCCCGGCCTCCTGGACGAGACGGCGCAGGACAGTCAGCCGCGTCGCCAGGTTGGGTGGCTCGACCGGGACCGTCAGGCCCCACTCGAAGCGGTCGCGCAGCCGCGAGGCGAGGGTGGAGAGCTCGCTGGGGATGCGGTCGGCCGAGAGCACGAGCTGGCTGCCGGACTCATAGAGGGCGTTGAAGGTGTGGAAGAACTCCTCCTCCGTCGCCGGCTTTCCCTCGAGGAACTGGACGTCGTCGATGAGGAGCACGTCGATGTCCCGGTAGCGGGCCTTGAAGCCGTCCGCTCCGGCCGATTTGAGGGCGCCGACGAACTCGTTGGTGAACGACTCGGCGGTCGTGTAGCGAACGCTGAGGCCGGGTGCGTTGGCTCGCAGGTAGTTGGCGATCGCGGCGAGCAGATGCGTCTTGCCGAGGCCCGGAGGGCCGTGGAGGAAGAGCGGGTTGTAGGCCTCCGAAGGGGCCTCGGCGACGGCCAGGGCGGCGCCGTGGGCAAGGCGGTTGCCGTCGCCGATGACGAAGCGATCGAAGGTGTAGCTCGGGTTCAGCTCGGCGCCGTCGAGCGCGGTCGTGCGGCCGCTCTCCCGGCCGCTGTCGGCGGTGAAGACGACCCGCCTCAAAGGCGTGTCGAAGTCGGCGAGCGCCGCCGCGATGAGGGCGGAGTACCGCCGCTCGGCCCAGGTCCTGATCCCCTCGGGCGCGGTCAGGTAGAGCGCGTCGGCGTCGGCGCCGACCGCCTGCAGTGGCTCCAGCCAGAGGCGAAAGGTCGACTCGGGCACCGAAGCTTGGAGCTTCTCCTGGGTCGCCCGCCAAAGGGCGTCGAGTTCGTGTCGGGATGAGTCATCAGGCACCTGGCCGGCGACCATAGCGGCGTGCCTGGGCAGGCATCCCCGGCGAGCCGCAAATCCCGCAGAAAAGATTTCGGGGCGCCGTCGGAGGCGGCGTCCGTATACTGCCGACGGCATGAAGCGCACCTACCAGCCGAAGAAGCGGAAGCGCGCGAAGACGCATGGCTTTCGAGCGCGTATGAGCACCCGTGGCGGCCGCGCGATCCTCAAGCGGCGCCGTCGCAAAGGGCGGAAGCGCCTCACTCCTTAGATGTCGCCTAAGCGACGGCGCCTCTCGCGTAGCGGTGAGTTCGACCGCGTGTATCGCGACGGTTCATCACATGCGACCCGCTATCTCGTGCTCTACACCTTTCCCCGCCGCGACGAGGAGCGCGAGGACGTGAGGCTGGGCGTCTCGGTCAGCCGCAAGGTCGGCGGCGCGGTCGATCGCAACCGCGTCAAGCGGGCGCTGCGCGAGGCTTTCTGGGGCCTATCCGACCGCCTGCCCGAGCGCCACGACTTCGTGATCGTGGCCCGCACGGAGATCGGCGATCTGCTCGACCGCGAGGGCACCGGCGGGGTCGCCAAGAGCCTGGAAGAGGCGCTGGCTGGAGGGCGTTCCACGTGAAACGGATCTTCCTCGCCCCGATCAGGGCTTACCAGCGCCGAATATCGCCCGCTCTCCCGCGCCGCTGCCGCTACGAGCCGACCTGCTCCACATATGCGGTCGAATCGATCGAGCGCTTCGGTGTCCTTCGCGGCACCCTGCTCGCGACCTGGAGACTGCTGCGCTGCAATCCCTTCAGCCACGGCGGCTTCGATCCGGTGCCCGACAAGTTCACCCTCCGCCGCGGACCGGTCGACCCCAGTGAGTACCACGGCGAGGTCAAGGCCTGATGTTGCCGCTCGCCTTCCAGCTCGCCCCGCAGTTCCTGGTCGATATCGGCGACAAGGTCCTCGTCTTCTTCCACGACTCGGCCGGCCTCTCCTGGGGCGGCGCGATCATTGCCCTGACCATCTCCGTGCGCGCCCTGCTGATCCCGCTCACCTACAAACAGCTCAAAGGCATGCGCGCGCTGCAGGCGCTGCAGCCACAGATCAAAGAGATCCAGGCGAAGTACAAAAACGACAAACAGCGCATGCAGCAGGAGATGATGCGCTTCTACCAGGAGAACAAAGTCAACCCCTTTGCCTCCTGTATCCCGCTGCTGGCGCAGCTCCCGGTCTTCATCACCCTCTTCTACGTCCTCCAGAAGGACCTGCGTTTCGATATCTGCGGCCAGACCGCGAAAACCTGCAGCGAGTTCGCAGCCGAAAAAGGCCATGCAGCCGGTTTCTTCGGCGAAAGCTTCCTCTTCATCCCCGACCTGACCGCCAAGGCGGAGGGCGGCGTCTTGATCACGCTGCTGATCATCTACGTCGGCACGCAGCTGATCTCCGGCCTGGTGATGGCGATCTCGGCCGACAAAAGCCAGCGCATGCTGATGTTCGTGCTGCCGCTGATCTTCGTCCCCTTCATCATCAGCTTCCCCGCCGGCCTGATTCTCTACTGGATCACGACCAACGTCTGGACGATCGGGCAGCAGTTCGTGATTCAGAAAGTGATTCCGGTGCCGGAGGTGGCGACTCCGGAAGGGGCGGCGGCTATCGCGGCGACCAAACCTCCTCCGCCACCGCCGAAAAAAAAGAAGAAGCGCAGGCGCTGAGGTCGTGGAGGGGGCGGGTACCCCTCTTCACTTAACTTTTTCGAGGGGCGTCGGTCGGCTGGCGCCGCGAGCGAGCTTCTGCGAAAAAGTACAAGACGTTTCGAGGGGTACCCGCCCCCTCCACGAGAGCGCCCTCTTGCTGCCCCATCTTTTGCGAAGCCACGCAGTGGCTTCGCCCCGTCTCTGCTTTGGCTGAAGAGAGTCAGCCCTTCGGGCGCTTCTTGGCCATGCCAGGCCGCCTTGGGAGGGAGGTTGGCGTCGGGCCGTCCTTGTGGATGAGGTGAAGGTGGCGGTGCTCGCTCCCGGCTTCGTCGCCGACGTCGAGGACGAGCTCCTGCACCATTGCCAGCTCCCCACTGGCGTTAAGAAGCTGCCTTTCCTCATCTTCATCTCGCTTTCCCTTCCAAGCCACCAGGACTCCATTTGGCTTCAGGAGTGGGGATGCTAGCTCGGCTAGGGTGGAGAGGCGGCCTACGGCTCGGGCGGTGACGACGTCGTAGGACTCGCGACCGTGGCTTGCCGCGAGGTCCTCGGAGCGGAGGTTGAGGACGGTGGCGTTGGGGATTCTCGCCGCCTCGATGGCCCGATTCATGAAGGCGCACTTGCGGCCTACGGACTCGATCAGGTCGATCTGGGCGTCGGGTAGGGCGACGGCGAGCGCCAGCCCGGGGAAGCCGGCGCCGGCGCCTACGTCGGCGAGCCGCCCGGCGCTCTTCAGCGCGGGCACCTGCAGGCCGGTGAGGCTGTCGGCGACGTGGACCTTCCAGGCGCGCTCGTCGACGATCGAGCTGACCGAGGCTCTCTCCTCTGCCAGCAGCTTCAGAACCTCGCCCAGCGCCTCGCGGCCGGCGGGGTCGAGCACAGCGGCGGGGTCGGGACTCACTCCGCGACTAAGGGAGCGACGATGACGCAGCGGCGGGGCTCGTCGCCCTCGCTGTAGGTCTCGATCCCCGCGCGCTCCTTCAGCCGCTCGTGGACGACCCGTCGCTCCTGGGCGCTCATCGGGTCCATCTCGACCACGTGATTGCCGCTCAGGGCCTGCTCGGCAGCGCGGTCGGCGCGTCCCTCGAGCGTCTCGCGGCGCCGCTCCCGATAGCCCGCCGCGTCGACCACGACCCGTTTGCGCTCGCGCAGGCCACGGAATGCGGCCTGGTAGCAGAGCAGCTGCAGCGCGTCGATCGTCTGCCCCCGTTTGCCGATCAGAAGGCCGTAATCGTCCCCGCCCTGGACGGTGACGGCGATACGGTCGTCGTCCTCCTCGATGTCCACCTCGCCGTCGAGGTCGAGCTCGTCGAGAACGCCCTCGACCAACTCGCGCACGCGCTCGGCGGGCTCCTGGGGCCAGTCGTTCTGCTCTGCCATCGGCCGCAGCCTAGTTCACGCGGGGCGGTTGTGGGGGAGCGGGATACCCCTCTTCACTTAACTTGCTCGGGTGGGACGCGCGCCGGCCGTCCGAGGTCGTTTTCGACCGAGAAGTACAAGACGTTCCGAGGGGTATCCCGCTCCCCTTGACACGCCCCGGCAACTAGGGTGGCGCGGATGGGCACGGTCTATGCGGTGGCGAATCAGAAGGGCGGCGTCGGCAAGACGACCACGGCCGTAAATATTGCTTCCTGCGTAGCTGTTGGCGGTCAGCAAACCCTGCTGGTGGATCTTGACCCGCAGTGCAACGCGACCGTGGCTCTGGGCGGCGGGAGGGAGATGCATCCGTCGTCGTATGACTGCTTGACCGGCGACGTTTCAGTGGCGGAGGCGGCGAGACCTGCCGGGCCAGACAATCTCTGGCTCGTCCCCGCGAGCCGGGATCTGGCCGGTGCCGCAGTTGAGCTACCTCGCATAGATGGCTCAGAGACCCGATTGCGGGAACGCCTGGGCCCGGTCCGCGAGCGCTTCGCGGTGACGCTGCTCGACTGCCCGCCGGCGCTGGGCCCGGTCAGCGTCAACGCCCTGACCGCCGCCGACCGCGTCATCGTTCCAGTCCAGGCCGAGTACCTGGCGCTGGAGGGACTGGTCCAGTTCCTGGAGACGTTGGGGCTGATCCGGCGCGAGCTTAACCCTCGACTGGAGGTTGCGGGATTGCTGATCACGATGCACGACGAGCGCACCCGGCTGGCTCAGGACGTCGAGTCGGAGCTGCGGCAGCATTTTCCCGAGATGGTGTTCGAGACGGTGATCCCACGCAGCGTCCGAGTCGCCGAGTCGCCGAGCTATGGTCTGCCCGTGACCGAGCACGCCCCCTCTTCGCGCGCCGCCATCGCCTACAGGGCCCTGGCGCAGGAGCTCGCCGGCCGTGGCTAGCGGCACCAAGCGCGGCATCGGCCGCGGGCTGGCGGCGATCCTGCCGGAGACCGCCGCCGACGGAACCGGCGAGCTGCGCGAGTTGCCCGTCGGGCTGATCAAGCCCAACCCCGACCAGCCGCGGACCCAGTTCGACGCCGAGGCCCTGGCCGCCCTGGCGTCGTCGATCGAGGTCAGCGGCGTCGTCCAGCCGTTGCTGGTCCGCCCCCTCCCCGACGGCAGCTACGAGCTGGTCGCCGGGGAGCGCCGCTGGCGCGCGGCGCAGCAAGCCGGGCTGGAGAAGGTGCCGGCCGTGATCCGCGACCAGGCCGAAGCGGAGCGGCTGCAGGCGGCGCTGATCGAGAACATGGTGCGCGAGGACCTCAATCCGGTCGAGGAGGCGCGGGCCTGCTCAGCGTTGATCGAGGATCTCGGGTTGAGCAAAGAGGAGCTGGCCCGCCGTGTGGGCCGCAGCCGGCCCGCCGTCTCCAACCTGATCCGCCTGCTCGAGCTTCCCGACGAGACCCTGGAGCTGCTGGAGGCCGGCGAGTTGAGCGAGGGCCACGGCAAGGCCCTGCTCGGAGCCAGTGGCAACGACGCCCGCCGCCGCCTCGGCCGCGACGCAGTGCGTGGGGGCTGGTCGGTGCGCGAGACCGAGAACAGGGTTCGGCTGGCCAGCCAGCCAAAACCCAAGCCGAAGAGGGCGACGGTCGACCCGGAGGAAGCAGCGGCCCTGGAGGCTGCCGGCGACGCCCTGGAGGCTGCCCTGGGTCACGAGGTCGCGGTCCGCGCCAGGGGCAACGGCATCGCGGTCGAGCTCCGCTTCGACGACCTCGACGAGGCCCATGCGTTGGCCCGCGACCTGCGCAAGCGCAAGCGCTGAGCGCCCCTCGGGACAGGCCAGCTCGCCGCCGCTATCATCGCCGCCCGCGGGCGATTAGCTCAGTTGGTTAGAGCGCGTCTCTGATAAGGACGAGGTCCCTGGTTCGAATCCAGGATCGCCCACTCGCCCGACCTATACTTGGCCGTCCACCACGGTCGGGAGCCTTTCTCGTGCAGCAGATGCAGATCTATGGCGTCAGTTTCGACATGGTCGGCAAGCAGCCGATCGTGCTGCTGAAGACGGTCGACGGCAACCGGTTCCTGCCGATCTGGATCGGCCACCCCGAGGCGGCTGCGATCCTGATGAAGCTGCAGGGGGCCTCGACGCCACGGCCGATGACCCACGACCTGCTCTCCGACCTGCTCGAGCAGCTCGACGCCAAGTGCGAGCGGGTCTCGGTGACGGAGCTGCGGGACAACACCTTCTACGCCTCGATCACCGTCTCGATCAACGGCTCCGAGGTCGAGATCGACTCGCGTCCCTCCGATGCCCTCGCCCTGGCGGTGCGGGTCTCGGCGCCGATCTTCGCGGCCGAGGACGTGATCGAGGAGTCGGCGATCGAGTTCGAGCACGAGGTGGAGGACACCGAGGAGGTTGTCGACAAGTTCAAAGAGTTTCTGGACGAGGTGACTCCGGAAGACTTTGCGCAGGGCGATTCCTAGGGTTCAGAGCCGATCCCGGTAGGGGTTTCGCTTAACTTTTTCGTGGAGAGGGGAAGGGCTGTCGCCTCGAAGGAAAGCGGCGAAAAAGTACAAGACGCTTCACCCCTACCGGGATCGGCTCTAAGCGGTGGCTGGCTTCAGCGCCAAGTCGAGGATCCGGCCGACCAGTTGCTCGAAAGAGAGGCCGGCGGCCTCAGCTGCTTGGGGGAGGAGGCTGGTGTCGGTTAGGCCGGGGATCGCGTTGGCCTCCAGGACCTGGGGGCCGGCTGGCTCGAGGATCAGGTCGATGCGGGCGAAGCCGGAGCAGCCGAGGGCGCGGTAGGCGGCGAGCGCCGCCTCGCCGACCGCCGAGCGTGTGCCGTCGTCGAGGTCGGCCGGACAGACGAAGCGGGTGCGGCCGATCTCGTAGCGCGCTTCGAAGTCGTAGCGGTCGCCCTTCGCCGGGATCGCCTCGACGATCGGCAGCGTCTCCTCGCCGAGCACGCTGACCGCCAGCTCCCTGCCCTCGACGAAGCGCTCGAGCAGGACCCGCTCGTCGTAGCTGAAAGCCGCGACCAAGGCCGCCGGAACCTCGGCGGCGCTGGCGGCGAACTTGACTCCGAGCGAGGAGCCGCCGCGACTCGGCTTGACGACAAGGGGAAAACCCAGGTTCTGCTCGAGCCGCTCGAGCGCGTCGGCGGCGCCGAGCTCGCGGAACGCGGTCGAGTTGAAGGCGAACCAGTCCGGGGTGGGCAGGCCGGCCTCGCGGAACAGGTGCTTGGCCAGCGACTTGTCCATGCAGCGGGCGCAGGCCGAGGCGCCGGGGCCGGTGAAGGGGATGCCGAGGATCTCGAGCAGCTCCTGGGCGGTGCCGTCCTCACCCCCGACGCCGTGCATGGCGACGAAGGCGACGTCCGGTTGCTCGACGCCGAGCCGCTTGACCAGGTCGCCGCCGACGTCGAGCGCGACGACCTCGTGGCCGAGCCGCTCCAGCGCGTCCTCGACCCGGGCGCCGGAGCGCAGGGAGACGCCGCGCTCGAGCGAGCGGCCGCCCTTGAGGACGGCGACCTTCATCCGCCCGCCTCGCCGGCCTTGCGGAAGGGGAGGACGATCGAGTCCGCCGGCGAGGAATCGGAGATCGGTGGAGGCGGATTAGGTCGAGCAGCGGCGTCGCCGGCCTCGACCTTGTCTCCCGGCGCCCCCCCCTCGCCTCCGGTCAGCGCCTCGTAGAGCTCGACCTGCTCGGCGATCACGGCGCCGATGCGGCGGATCCCCTCGCGAATCTCCGCCTCGCTGACGCCGGAGAAGTTGAGCCGCATCGAGTTGCGGCCGCGCTCGTCGATGTAGGCGGCCTGGCCGGGGACGAAGGCGACGTCGGCGCGCAGCGCCTTCGCCAGCAGGTCGCCGGTGTCGATGTACTCCGGCAGGGTCGCCCAGATGAAGAGGCCGCCCTGCGGCTCGGTCCAGGTGGCCGCCGCCGGGAAGTGCTCGCGCAGCGCCGCCAGCATCGTGTCGCGCCGGGCGCTGTAGATCTCGACCAGATCGCCGACGTACTGCTTCCAGCGGCCTTCGGCGAAGTACTCGCGGACGAAGTACTGGGTCAGGGTCGAGGTGCAGAGGTCGGCCGCCTGCTTGCCGAGCACGATCTTCTCCATCACCGGCGGCGGCGCCACCGCCCAGCCGAGGCGGATCCCGGGCGAGAGGATCTTCGAGAAGGTGCCGATGTAGATGACGAAGTCGCCGCCGTCGAGCTGGTAGAGCGGCGGCAGCGGCTCGCCGCCGTAGCGGAGCAGGCCGTAGGGGTTGTCCTCGACGACGAGCAGCTCGTGCAGGCGGGCCAGCTCGACCAGGCGCTGGCGTCGCTCGAGCGACAGGGTCACCCCGGCGGGATTCTGGAAGCTGGGGACCGAATAGACGAACTTCGGCCGCCGCCCCTCCTTCTGCAGCCGCTCCAGCAGCCGCTCCAGCTCGGCCACCCGCATCCCGTCCTCGTCGCACTCGACCTGGACGACGTCGGCCTGGTAGCTGCAGAAGACCGGCACGGCGCCCGGGTAGGTCGGCGCCTCGCAGATGACGACGTCGCCGGGATCGACCAGCGTCTTGCAGACCAGGTCGATCGCCTGCTGGCCGCCGGTGGTGACGATGATGTCGTTGGGGTCGGGCAGCATCCCCTCGGCGCACATCACCTCGAGGATGCAGTCCTTGGTCTCCTCGAAGCCCTCGGTCGGACCGTACTGGAGCGCCTCCGCCGCCGACTCCTGGGCGATCCGGGTCATCTGCGCGGCGAAGCTCTGGGGCGGGAAGGTCGAGGTGTCGGGGAGGCCTCCGGCGAGCGAGATCACTTCCGGCCGGGCGGTGATCGCCATCAGGTCGCGCATCGCCGAGGACCGCATGACCCCGGTCCGCGCGGCGAAGAGTCCGGCGTAGCGCTCGAGGTCGCGGGTGCTGGTGTGGGCACGCCGCCGGTGCGGCGGTGGAGGCACCTCGCTCATGCAGGAAGTGTGGCGGATCGACGCCGCGGCGCCCAGGGGGTTAGGTTTTCGCACGTGGACTTTCTCACCGAGGTAGGCATCGGGATCGCGATCGGCATGCTCGCCGGCACCACCGGCACCCACGGCTCCGCCCGCGGCCGGATGACCCTGCTGGCCGCGGTTATCGGCCTCGTAGCCGGCTTCCTGCTCGACGGCGCCCTCGGCGCCGTCCTCGCCCTGGCCGGCGCCGTCCTCGGCTGCATCGTGATCAGCGACCTGGTCGCCGGCGCCAGCCGCCGCGAGGGGAGCGGAGGTGGGGCGCTCGCGTTCATCGTCGCCCTGGTGGCCCTGATCGTGGTCGCGGCGGCACTGTTGCTGCCGCCGCTGGTCCTGCTGGCGATCGTCGCCCTCGTCTGGCTGGGGATCTCCCGCCACCGCCGCGCCCAGCGCAAGCACGCCGGGCTTCGCGTCCTCCGCTAGCAGGCATGGTCTTCACCATGCCTGCTGCCGACCGCTGCGGTCGAGCATCATTCGGCCATGCCGGTCGCCAAGAAGCTGGTCCTGACCTACGTCGACTCGCTGCGCACGGACATGCTCCGGCGCGCCATCGAGGAGGAGCGGGCACCCACCTTCGCGGCGCTGCTGGAGCGGGGGGTCCTGGTCGAGGACTGCGTCTCCAGCTTTCCCTCGGTGACGCCGGTCGCCTGCTCGGAGCTGGTCACCGGGGTCGGCGCCGACCGTCACTGGATCAGCGGCATGAACTGGTACCACCGGCTCGAGCGGCGCTACGTCGAGTATGGGTCCTCGCTCGAGGCGACCCGCGCCTTCGGCGTCTTCCGGGCGCTCTACGACCTCGTCTACAACATGAACCTGGCCCACCTCAGCCCGGAGGTCGAGACGATCTTCGAGCGTCTTGACGACGCCGGTGCCCGCACCGCCTGCACGCCGTTCCTGATCTACCGCGGCCGCCACCGTCACCAGGTCTCGCTCGAGGGACTGGTGCGCCGCGCCGTCGACGCCACCAAGCTCAAGTTCCGCCATCACACCTGGGGGCCGGCCGAGCTCTTCTACGGCGACCTCTACGCCAGCCGCGAGGTGCCGTGCAAGTCGACCTCGATTCCCGGCAGCCGCGACGGCTATGCCGCCTGCTGCTCGGTCGAGCTGATGAAGGAGGACGGCTTCGACTTCCTGCTGCTCTCGCTGCCCGACAACGACAACTACTCCCACCGGCACGGCCCCGAGGCCTCGGTCGAGTCGATCGCCAAGGCGGACCACTGCTTCGCCAAATTGGTCGAAGCCGCGGGCGGCCTCGACCCCTTCCTCGACGAGCACGCCCTGATCCTCGTCGCCGACCACGCCCAGACCCCCGTCCACCGCGGCCTGCCGCTGGCCGAGCTGCTCGGGCACGAGTGGTCGGTGCTCCAGCCCTCCGACGACCGGCCCGAGCTGGCCCAGCTGGCGGTCAGCCCGACCGGCCGCGCCGCCCACGTCTACCTGCTGCCCGGCGACGGCGAGGGGGAGCCGGCCGAGCCCGCGGCGGTGGCGGCCAAGCTGACCGTGATCGAGGGAGTCGACCTGGTCTGTTGGCTGCAGGGGGACGACGGTCTGCCCCTGCGCCGCCGGGAGCCGGGCCCGCCGGCCGACGACGCATGGGCCGTGGTCGAGCGGGGCGGAGAGGCGCTGCGCTTCCGCCCCGGCGGCGCCGTCGCCGACCTGCGCGGCGGCCGCTGGGAGCTCGACGGCGAGAGATCGGTGCTGGCGGCGACGGTCGTGGACGGGCGCCTGCGCAGCGACGACTACCCCGATCCGCTGGCCAGGGTCTGGTCGGCGCTGAGCGCTCCCCACGCCGGCGACTTCGTCGTCTCGCTGGCGCCCGGCTTCGAGGCGGTCGACTGGGGCGGGGTCACCCACGCCGGCGGCGGCAGCCACGGCTCGCTGCACGCCGGCGACTCGCTGGGGCCTCTGCTCTTCGTCGGCTGCGGCCCCGAATCTGCGAACGAGCGCGACCAGTGGACGCTCCGCGACGTGGCGCCGGTGGTGCTGGAGCACTTCGGCCTGGCAAGGAACGGGTGATGCGTGACCGCTCCGGCCTTGTGCCACCCGCGGGTGGGGCGGTTCTCTGCATGCTCGCGCTCGTCGCCGCAATGCTCGTTCCCGGCGTAGCTGTCGCTGACTCGGGCGGGATCTCCGAAGCCCAGGCGATACGGGTCGCCGATCGCGATTCCAAGGCGGTCGAACAGAGGGAGAAGAACCTGCGGCTGGTGCCGACGGCGAACATGGTCGACGGCAACTGGGAGGTCGCTTACTTCGCCGACGGGGACCAGGTGGCGCTGGTCGTGGTCGATCCGCACAGTGGTGAGGTGCGCGAGTCCTGGACCGGCCACCAGGTCGCCTGGAAGATGGCGCGTGGCTACTCCGGGTCCTTCGGCCACAAGCTCAACGCGCCCTACGTCTTCCTGCCGCTGTGCGCGATCTTCCTGCTCGGCCTGGTCGACTGGCGGCGCCTGCGACGCGTCGCCAACCTCGACCTGCTCGTCCTGCTCGGCTTCGGCGTCTCCCACTTCTTCTTCAACCGGGCCGAGATCGGCCTCTCGGTTCCGCTCCAGTACCCGGTCCTGCTCTACCTCCTCGCACGGGCGCTGTGGATCGGCTTTCGCGGCCGGGGGGAAGGCCTGCGCCCGGTCTGGCCCGCCGCGTGGCTGCTGGTCGCCGCCCTCTTCCTGCTCGGCTTCCGGGTCGGCCTCAACGTCGCCGACTCCGGCGCGATCGACGTCGGCTACGCCAGCGTCGTCGGCGCCGACCGCATCGCCCACGGCGAACCGGTTTACGACAACTTCCCCGAGGACGTCGCCCAGGGAGACACCTACGGCCCCGTCAACTACCTCGCCTACGTCCCGGCCGAGTTGATCTGGACCTGGTCGGGGAGCTGGGACGACCTGCCCGCCGCCCACGCCGCCGCCGTCCTCTTCGACCTCGCCGCCTTCGCCCTGCTGATCCTGCTCGGCCACCGCATCCGCCCTGGCCCCGCCGGCCACCGCCTCGCCGCGATCCTCGCCTTCGGCTGGGCCGCCTACCCCTACACCGCCTTCGCCCTGGAGTCGAACTCCAACGACACTCTGGTCGCGGCGCTCCTCGTTCTCACGTTGCTCCTCCTCGCCCGGCCTCTTGCTCGGGGCGCCGCGCTCGCTCTTGCCACCTGGACCAAGTTCGCTCCAGCACTCCTCGCGCCGATGCTCTTGACCTACAACGCCCGAGAAGCGACCGATGAGGGGGTCCGAGAACGTAAACCTCGCCCGCAGGACCCCCTCATCGGTCGCTCCACGATGCTGTTTGCCGCCGGCTTCGCCATCGTCTCCTCAGCGGTGATGCTCTGGCCCGCCCTCGACCCCGGCCTCGCCACCTTCTACGACCGCACGATCGCCTACCAGTCCACCCGCAACTCCCCCTTCAGCATCTGGGGCCAAGCATCCCTGGAACCCCTCCGCATAGCCATCCTCGTCGCAACCGGAGCACTCTCGCTGCTCCTGGCCTTCCGTCCCCGCCAGAAGTCCCTGCTCCAAGTCGCAGCCCTGGGCGCAGCCCTCCTAATCGCCCTCCAACTGACCATGCAGCACTGGTTCTACCTCTACATCGTCTGGTTCTACCCGCTTCTCCTCATCGCCATCTCGTCCCTCGAAGGAAGTCGGGTACCCCTCGAAACGTCTTGTACTTCTCGGTCGACCGAATCTAGGACTGTCGGAGCACGGCCCACCCGAGCAAGTTAAGTGAAGAGGGGTACCCGACTTCCCACCCGGCTACGAGCTGGCCGTCGGGGGCGCCGGCACCATGATCTGAGCGAACGAGTCAGCCAGCCCGCGGTCGTTGACGTCGACGAGAGCCCCCATCACCCAGACGTCCTCCTCCGCCGTCTCGAACCGAGTCGGCATCTGCGTGATCATCGAGGCCAGCGCCTGCTCCGGCTTGACCCCCAGCACGCTGGTCCGCGACCCGGTCATGCCAACGTCGGAGATGAACGCGGTTCCCTTGGGCAGCACCCGCCCATCCGCCGTCGGCACGTGCGTGTGGGTGCCGAACACCGCCGCCACGCGCCCGTCGAGGTGCCAGCCCATCGCCACCTTCTCGCTCGTCACCTCGGCGTGGAAGTCGACGAGGGCCGCGTCGGCCTCGAGCCCGTCGAGGATGCCGTCGACGGTGTCGAAGGGGGACCGCGCGACCCGGAGCCCGATCGCGCCGCTGAGGTTGATCACCGCGACCCGCATCCCGCCGGCGTCGACCACGGTGAAGCCGCGGCCGGGGTTCCCCTGCGGGTAGTTGGCGGGGCGGACGACGAGCCGCTCGCGTTCGAGGAAGTCGTAGGCCTCGCGGTGGCGGTAGACGTGGTTGCCGGTGGTGATGACGCCGGTGCCGACGCCGAAGAGATCGTTGGCGGTTCGCTCGGTGATGCCGACGCCCCCGGCCGTGTTCTCGCCGTTGACGACGATCAGGTCCGGAGAGTGCTCCTCGCGCAGCGCCGGCATCGTCTCGCGCAGGCCGCGACGACCGGGACTGCCGACCACATCGCCGATGAAGAGCACGCGCATAAGCCCTGACCCTATCTGCGAGATTGAGCGGAGTGGTGGCGTCGGACGAGATGCGAGAGCGCCTGCGACGGGCGACGGCCTACCCCTACGCGATCCCGGAACGCTCCTTCGTCCAGATCGGGCGGCAGATCCTGGACCTGCCGGCCACCGGCCCGGACCTGAGTGGGCGAAGGCCGTTGCTCGCCTACGGATCCAACGCCGCGCCCGAGGCGCTCGCGCGCAAGCTCGCCGCCGAACCACCCACTCCGCTGCCGCTGATCCGGGCCGAGCTGGGCGACTTCGACGTCGTCTACTCCGCCCACCTCTCTCCCTACGG
The DNA here is from genome assembly GCA_963775475.1 of uncultured Solirubrobacterales bacterium. GTDB lineage: Bacteria > Actinomycetota > Thermoleophilia > Solirubrobacterales > 70-9 > VAYN01. The sequence continues at coordinate 735,697 of CAVZIP010000001.1, forward strand.
CTCGGTGCCGGCGACGCTCCGGCGCAGCCCCGGCACGACCGCGCCCGTCTTCATCGCCCACCCGACCGAGGGCCAGCGGCGGCTGCTGGCCGCGACCGAGCCCAACTACGAGGCGCATCGCCTGCGCGGGATCTCCTGCCGCCCCGAGCTCGGCGAGCCGCCGGCGGAGCTGGACGCTTTCCTCAGCCGCCACGGCTGCCTCCTGCTCGACGGCTCCGAGGTCGCCTTGGAGGCGATCGCCTCCCTCGGCAGGAGCCTCCCGGCACTGAGCGAGCCCGAGGTCCTGGAGCGGGTGCGAGCGACGCTCGCCCCCCAGCTCAGCCTTCCGCGGTTCGTCGAGGAGACCATCATCAAGGGCGGTCAACCACTAGCTCTCCGTTAGCGACGAGGGCGCCACAGCGACCATCTCTCACACCGCGGCGAAGCGCCTCAGGGCGAGCCGGGCGATCAGCCCGTAGGCGACGATCAGGACCGTCAGGTGGAGCAGCGGCTCGCCGATGCCCGGACCGGCGGGGTCGAGCGCGGCGGTCATCGCCTGCAGCGCCGGCTTGAACGGGAAGAGGGCGGTGACGATCCTGACCAGGTCGAAGATCGCGGCGCCGACCGCGCCGGAGGGAATCAGCGAGAGGAAGGCGATCGGCAGGGTGACCATGAAGGCGAGCAGGGAGACGGCGCGGACCTCCCGGGCCACCGCCCCCAGCGCCGCGCCGGCAGCGGCCAGCGCGCCACCGCCGGCGAGGATCGCCAGCAGCCAGAGGCCGAGCCTGTCCCATTGCAACGGCACGAAGAACTGCAGGCCGAGCAGCATCAACAGCGTCACCACCAGGCCGACGGCCATTCCCAGCAGCACCTTCTCGCCGAGCAGCGCCGCCGGCGAGACCAGCCCCCGAGTCAGCCGCGGGAAGGCGTTCTCCTCCCGCTCCAGCGCCAGCGACCCGGCCACCAGCAGCACGGTGACGAAGGCCAGGGTCAGGGTCGCCGCGACCGCGATCGCGAAGATCTCCAGCGGCGGCGAGGAGCCGTTGACGACCTCCTTCTCGATCTCGATCGGCTGCGCCAGCCGCTCGATCAGCGGCCCGGCGACATCGAGGTTGTCGCGCGCCTGCGCGGCGAAGTCGGTCACCTCACGCAGCGATTGCCGCAGCGGGCCCGGTGGCAGCGCCGGTTCCAGCGCGGTGAGGATCTGGGCGGTGGCGCGAAGGCCGAGGATCTGGACCGCCACGGCGCCGGCGCGGAACCTGCCGCCGTCGATCAGCAGGTCGAGGTAGCGCCCGCCTTCGGTGGCGATACGGCGGGCGATCGCCAGGTTCGCCCGCGCCAGCAGGGTCGAGATGCGTTCGTCGACGAGCCGCGCCTTGACCGGGTCCTCCTCGTTGACCAGCACTTCGACCCGGGGCGTCCCCGGCGTCAGGGTCGAGAGCGAGTTGATCTTGTCGACCAGGTCCGCGGGCAGGATCAGCGCCGCCAGCACGCGCCGGACTCGACCTCGTCGACCGCTTCCTCGCGGGTCTTCACCTGCACGCACTCGATCCGCGAGCAGATCCGGTCGCTGACCCCGACCGCGGGAAGCTGCTGGCCGCCGACGCTGACCCTGCTGTCGCTGGGCACCTCGTCGAGGAAGGCCACCCGCGGCTTCTCCGGGTCGCGCGAGATCGCGAAGCCGACCAGGATCGCGATCAGGACCGGGTAGGCGACGAGCAGGACCGCCTGCAGGGGCGAGCGCCGCAGGATCTGCAGGTCCTTGAGCAGCAGCCAGCGCACGCGCTCAGTGGCCCCGGTGGTGGAGGTAGGCGACGAAAGCGGTCTCGAAGTCGCGGTCGGCGGCCTCGGGCGCCTCGCTGCGAACGGCCTCGCGCAGCTGCTCTGCCGGCCCGTCGAAGAGCGACTCACCGTCGGCGAGGACCAGCAGGCGGCGACCGTAGCGCTCGGCCTCCTGGATGTCGTGGGTGGAGAAGATCACCGTGGTGCCGGCGCCGGCGAGGCCGGAGACGAACTCCCACAGCCGCGCCCGCTGGCGCGGGTCGAGCCCGACGCTGGGCTCGTCGAGCAGCAGCACCAGCGGCCGCGAGAGCAGGCCGATCGCGATGTTGATCCGCTGCTGGTTGCCACCGGAGAGACGAGCGACCACCTCGTGCCGCCGCTCGCCGAGCCCCGCCAGCTCCAGCATCTCCTCGGTCGAGGCGTGCGGGTCCTCGTGACCCTCGAGCCGGGCGAACAGCAGCAGGTTCTCCGCCACGGTCAGCCGCCGGTAGAGGGCCGCCTGTTGAGGCACCCAGCCGACCTTGCCGCCGTCGACCTGCAGCTCCCCACCGTCGGGCTCGAGGATCCCGGCCAGGATCGACAACAACGTCGTCTTACCCGCCCCGTTCGGCCCGATCACCGCCACCAGCTCCCCAGCTCTGGCCGCGAAGCTCACCCCGCGCAGCGCCTCCTGCACGCCATAGCGCTTCACCAGCTCTCGCGCTTCCAGCGCCGCAGTCCCCGTCCCCTCCATCGCCGCGAATCTACTTGCAGGGAGGTCGTCAGGTCCCTCGAACGGCTTGTACTTTTTCGCTTCCTAACAATCGCGGCCAGCCGGAGCGCGATCCTCGAAAAAGTTGAGTGAGAGGGACCTGACGACCTCCCCCACCTAGAATCGACCCGATGGCGTTTCCCGCAACCCGCTTACGGCGGCTCCGCCGCAGCGACACCCTGCGCGGCCTCGTCCGCGAGACGGAGCTGTCGCCGTCGCACCTGATCCAGCCCGCCTTCGTCGTCGCCGGCGAGGGGATCCGGGAGGGGGTCGAGTCGATGCCGGGGGTCGAGCGCTTCTCGATCTCGGGCTTGGTCGAGGAGGCCGGCGAGGTGGCCGCCGCGGGCATCGGCGCGATCCTGCTCTTCGGCATCCCCGCGGACAAGGACGAGTCCGGCTCCGGCGCCTACGACGACGAGGGCGTGGTGCAGATGGCCGTGCGGGCGCTGAAGGAGGCGCACCCCGACCTCGTCGTGATCACCGACGTCTGCCTCTGCGAGTACACCTCGCACGGCCACTGCGGCTTCGTCCGCGACGGCGAGGTCGACAACGACATCACCGTCGAGCTGCTGGCGAAAATCGCGATCTCCCACGCCGTGGCCGGCGCCGACGCGGTCGCGCCCAGCGACATGATGGACGGCCGGGTCGGCACGATCCGCTTCCAGCTCGACGAGGAGGGCCACTCCGGCGTGCCGATCGTCGCCTACAGCGCCAAGTACGCCTCGGCCTTCTACGGTCCCTTCCGCGACGCCGCCGAGTCGACGCCCGAGTTCGGCGACCGCCGCGGCTACCAGATGGACCCGGCCAACGCCGCCGAGGCCGTGCGCGAGGCCGAGCTCGACCTCGAGGAGGGCGCCGACATGGTGATGGTGAAGCCGGCCACCGCCTACCTGGACGTGGTGCGGCGGGTCAAGGACGCGACCGGCGCCCCGGTCGCCGCCTACCACGTCTCCGGCGAGTACTCGATGCTGAAGGCGGCCGCCGCCAACGGCTGGATCGACGAGCGGGCGGCGGTGCTGGAGACGCTGACCTCGATCCGCCGCGCCGGCGCCGACGCGATCGTCACCTACTACGCGAAGGAGGCCGCTTCTTGGCTTCGGTGAAAGTCCCGCAGTCGAAGGCGCGCTCGCGCAAGGACGGCTCGGCGATCCCGCTCGACGAGACCGACAAGCGGTTGATGAACCTGCTGCAGTCGAGCTTCCCGCTCGACCCCGAGCCCTTCGCCCTCGTCGCCTCGGAGGCGGAATTGGAGCTCGACGACGTGTTGGCCCGCACCCAGCGCCTGCTCGACGGGCGCATCATCCGCGAGATCACGCCGATCTTCGACACCCGCGCGCTCGGCTACGAGTCGATGCTGGTGGCTGCGAAAGTCGACAGCGAGCATCCCCAGCGGGCCGCCCAGATCGTCAACTCGCACCCCGGCGTCTCGCACAACTACCTGCGCACCCACGACTTCAACCTCTGGTTCACGATCGCCACCCCGCCCGACTCGGAGCTGGGCCTGGCCGGCACGCTGGAGGCGCTGATGCGGGAGACCGGCGCCGAGTCGATGCGCGAGCTGCCGACCCTGACCCTGTTCAAGATCAACATGAACCTGGAGATGGAGGGCGGGACCGATGCGCTCGCCGCGGCGGTCGAGGCAGCGCCGCCGCGGGAGCTGGAGGCGCAGCCCTACGACGCCGACGACATCGCCCTGATCAGGGCGATGCAGGGGCCGATGGCGGCGGTCGAGCGGCCCTACGACGAGGCGGCAAGCGAGCTCGGCATCGAGACCGAGCTGCTGCTGGAGCGACTGCGCGCGATGGTCGACCGCAAGATCCTGCGCCGCGTCGCCGCGATCCTCTACCACCGCCGCGCCGGCTTCTCGGCCAACGGCATGGGCGTCTGGAAGGTGCCGGAGGAGGAGATCATGGAGACCGGCGCCCGCATGGCCTCCTTCCGCGGTATCTCCCACTGCTACCAGCGCCCGACCTACGAGGACTGGCCCTACAGCGTCTTCACGATGGCCCACGGCCGCTCCAAGCAGGAGTGCGACGCGATCCTCGACTCGATCGCGGCCGATTGCGGGATCGACGCCGACGGGCGCGCCACCCTCTACTCCTCGACCGAGTACAAGAAGATCCGCCTCCACTACTTCACCGACGAGTACGCCAGGTGGGAAGCAGAGCACTCGTAGTCCCGATGTCCTCCGGGCTGTACCAGCGGGCGCTGAAGGTTCTCCCGGGCGGGGTGAACAGCCCCGTGCGGGCGATGCGGCAGATCGGCCGCGAGCCGATCTTCGTCGAGCGCGGCGAGGGCTGCGAGCTGGTCGACGTCGACGGCAAGCGCTACCTCGACTGGGTCGGGTCCTGGGGCCCGCTGATCCTCGGCCACGCCGAGCCCTCGGTGGTCGCGGCCGTGATCGAAGCGGCGCAGAGGGGCACGAGCTACGGCGCCGCGACCGTGGCCGAGGTCGAGCTGGCCGAGCAGATCTCCGACCGCGTTCCCGCAGTGGAGATGGTGCGGATGACCAGCTCCGGGACCGAGGCGGCGATGGGCGCCGTGCGCCTGGCCCGCGCCGTCAGCGGCCGCGAGGTCGTGGTCAAGTTCGCCGGCGCCTACCACGGCCACTCCGACGGGCTGCTCGCCGACGCCGGCTCCGGCCTCGCCACGCTTGGCGTGCCGGGCAGCCCCGGCGTCACCGCGGCGCAGGCGGGGACGACCGCGGTCGTCCCCTGGAACGATCGCGAGGCGGTCTCCCGGGCACTGGAGGAGCACTCGGTCGCTGCCCTTCTGGCCGAGCCGATCGCCGCCAACATGGGCGTGGTCCCGCCCGAGCAGGGCTTCCTCGAGTTCCTCCGCGCCGCCACCCGCGAGGCGGGCGCGCTGCTGGTCTTCGACGAGGTGATCACCGGCTTCCGCGTCGCCCGCGGCGGCGCCCAGGAGCTCTACGGGGTCGAGCCGGACCTGACCGTGCTGGGCAAGGTGATCGGCGGCGGCCTGCCGGCGGCGGCCTTCGCCGGCCCGCGCGAGACGATGGAGCGGGTCGCCCCTGCCGGCGACGTCTACCAGGCGGGAACGCTCTCGGGCAACCCGCTGGCCGTCGCCGCCGGCCGCGCCACCCTCGACCGGCTCGACCCCGCTGCCTACGCTCGCCTCGGCGCCCTCACCGACCGCCTCGCCGCCGGCTTCGCCGCGCTCGCCGCCGGCCGGCCGCTTCAGGTCGCTGCCGCCCCCGGACTCCTCACCCTCTTCTTCAGCCCCGACCCGGTTCACGACTTCGATGCCGCTCGCGCCTGCGACACCGAAGCCCACGCGCGCTTCTGCCGCGCCATGCTCGACCGCGGCGTCTACCCGCCGCCGTCGCAGTTCGAGGCCTGGTTCGTCTCCCTCGCCCACGACGAGGCGGCGGTCGACCGTACGCTGGAAGCGGCGGCCGAGTCACTGGCGGAGGCACTCCGATGACCGCAACTTCGACTCCGCGGTTCCTTATCCACGTATGACGTGGGAAAGGAACCGCGGAACGCCGGCGGACGCGCTTCGCGCGCTCGCCGCCCAGCTACGGCGGGAGGAGACGCCGATCTCGCCGCACGTCATCGACCCCGTCGCCACGCCGAAGCTTGGCTCCCTGGCCGCGGCCGGTCCCGCCGCCGCGGCCGCACCGGCCGAGTACGCGCTGGTGGTCGAGGCGGTCTTCGAGGGCTACCTCCTCCACTACGGCGAGCCGCGTCTGCTCGCCGGTCACGACGCCGACCTGGCCCTGCTCGCCGGCGACTATCTCTATGCGCTCGGCCTCGACCGTCTCGCCGCCCTCGGCGACGAGCGCGCGGTCGCCGTCCTCAGCGAGCTGATCGGCCGCTGCGCCCAGCTCCACGCGCAGGGCGACCCGGCCTCGATCCCGGCCCTGTGGCAGGCCGCCGCGCGCGAGGTCGCCGGTCCAAGGGCTTCCCAGCTCAGCTGAATTTCGACGAGTCGATCAGGCAATAGTCGAAGTCGAAGCCCAGCACGGCGTTGTTGGCGATGTTGCCGTTGTGGGTCAGCCGCACCGAGAGGGTCTGCGCTTTCGACTTCTTGTCCGCCTTCAGGGCCTTGCCGATTTCACCGAGCAGCTTCGTCTCCTCTTCGAGGTGGCCGAACCATTTGCCCAGCTTCGCCGTGTCGGCCGGCGGCTGCGGCACCGCCTTGATCTGCTTGACGGCTTTGCCGAACGCACTCGAGGCCTTCGCGAACTGACCGGCCGCGACGGCCAGCTGACCTTTCTGGATCTTCTTGCGGACGCCGGCGAGGATCTGTTCGTTCGCCTTGGTGTTGGTTTTGCAGATCGGCTCGACCGCGGCGACATAGCTTTCGCGGGTCTGGGTCGGCGAGGTCGCCGCCACGGCGCCAGCCGCCAGCAGCGCGACGAGCGCCAGCGCGACAGCAAAAGTCTTGGGAACTCCGGTGTAGATCTTCATCTGGTGGCCTCCCCGCCTGTATGCGCTCGTCATCCCTTATCCCTAAAACGGCGCGGGCAGGATGGTAGCGGTAGCGGCCGCCACAGCTTCGACTCGGTTTCCGCGCCGACGCAATAGACTCCGTGGTCGATACTCGAAGCGACAGTGGCTGACGACGCGGACAAGATGAACGGGGCCGAGGAGGCTCCCCGGCAGCAGCGGGAGAAGCCCGACCCTCCCGGCTACTTCGAGGGCGAGTCGATGACCCGCCGCCGCGCCTTCACGGTCGCCGCCCAGGGCCTCGGCGGGGTCGCCGGCGCCGCGATCATCCTGCCCGCCGTCGGCTTCGCCGTCGCCCCGATCTTCCACCGCGGCAAGGAGCGCTGGGAGGCGGTCGGACCGGTAGGCGATTTCGTCGAGGACACCTACCGCCAGGTCGTCTTCACCGAGACCGAGGGCATCGGCGACGCCGGCAAGACCACCGCGTACGTGCGCAAGGGCTCGGAGCTGTACGACGAGGACCCGGGCTCCTTCGTCGCCGTCTCCAACCGCTGCGTCCACCTCGGCTGCCCGGTCCGCTTCGTCGAGGCCGCCGGCAACTTCATCTGCCCCTGCCACGGCGGCGTCTACGACTTCGAGGGCAAGCGAATCGGCGGCCCGCCGGTGCGGCCGCTCGACCAGTTCCAGACCCGGGTCCGCGCCGGCCAGGTCGAGGTCGGCCCCCGCTACAGCGTCACCTCCCAGATGGAGCCGGTGCGCGCCCGCGACCCCGGCGAGTTCACCGGCGGTATCTGGGAGTACCTCTACCCGCCGCGGCCCTCCACCTTCCCACCGCCCTGATGCCGAAGATCTCGCTTCCCAAGATCCCGGACAAAATCGTCCCCGCGCCCCTGCGCAAACCGGCCAAGCCGGGCCAGGGTGGCGACCCCAAGGGCCAGGCTCCGCAGGACCTGAAGACGTCGCCGCCCGAGCGGCAGACGCACGTGCAGCGCCTCACCGACCAGGCCAAAGAGGCTCCCGTCGACGTGCTGGCCTGGGTCGACCAGCGCACCGGCGCCAGCGGCTTCCTCACCGGCATGCTCTACCGCAAGGTGCCGAAGGGGACCAACTGGTTCTACACGCTCGGCTCCGCCACCCTCTTCGCCTTCATCGTCCAGGCCGTCACCGGCGTCTTCCTGGCGATGTTCTACACGCCCTCCGCCACCCAGGCCTACGCCTCGATCTCCCACATCAACAACGAGGTGCCATTGGGAGCGCTGGTGCACGGGATGCACAAATGGGGATCGAGCGTGATGGTGATCCTGGTCTTCCTGCACATGGGGCGCACCTTCTTCTTCGGCGCCTACAAGTACCCGCGCGAGCTCAACTGGGTGATCGGCGTCGTGCTGCTGATCCTGACGATGACGATGGCCTTCACCGGCTACCTGCTGCCCTTCGACCAGCGCTCCTTCTGGGCCTCGATCGTCGGCATCAACATCAACGGCACCGGCCCGGTCGTCGGGCCCTACCTGAGCGACTTCCTCCGCGCCGGGCCTGAGCTCGGCGCAACCACCCTCTCCCGCTTCTACGCGATCCACATGCTGCTCGTGCCCGGAGCGATAATCGCCCTGATCGGCGCCCACCTCTACCTGGTCGTCAAGCTCGGCACGACGGCACCGCCCTGGGTGCGCGCCGAGAAGCCCAAGAACGCCGCCCCGGTATCCCAGCTCGACGCCAGCGCCAATGGGGCGGACGGATGATTCGCCTGGCCAAGCAGATCAAGGACGCAGGGAGCGTGGCGTGCTCTGCACGCGAGCGACCGAGGACGCCGATATGCGCCGGCCAGGGGGATCATCCGTGAAGCCCAAGGACAAGCAGGCATATCTGGAGGAGTACGAGCTCCTGAAGAAGAAGGGGAAGCCGTTCTTCCCCTACGCGGTGCTGAAGGACTCGACGATGGCGCTGATCGTCGTCGCCGTGATCATCGCGATGTCGGTGATCCTCGGCGCCGAGCAGGGGCCGAAGGCCGACCCGACCTCGACCACCTACGTCCCGCGCCCCGAGTGGTACTTCTTCTTCCTCTTCGAGGTCCTGCGCGTGATCAAACCGCCGGAGCTGGTCCCGGTCGCGACGATCGGCATTCCGACCATCTGCATGGTCCTGCTGTTGCTGCTGCCGTTCTACGACCGCGGTCCGGAGCGCCGCCCCGAGCGCCGCCCGATCGCCACCACCGCCGGCGTGCTGACGATCGTCGCGATGGGCTACCTCACCTACCTCGGCGCGATCGGCGGCTCGCCGACCGAGATCGAGATGGCCGTGGCGCCCCAGTACGAGGCCGGCAAGGAGGTCACCGCCGGCGCCGGCTGCCTCGCCTGCCACAAGATCGGTGAGAACGGCAACCACGGTCCGGGACCGGACCTGACCCACATCGCGGCGCGGGTGCCGCGAGCGGCGATCCTGCGCTCGGTGGAAATCGGGCCGGGTATCATGCCCTCTTTCCGCGATCTGCCGCCGAAAAAGCTCAACGAGCTCGCCGATTTCCTCTCCTCACTCGACTAAGCCCTCCAGGGACTCCGCCCAGTTCGCGGGGCAGGTCAATCGCATGTTCGACCGGGTAGCCGGTCGCTACGACGCGCTCAACTCGGTGATGACGGCGGGGCTGCACCACCGTTGGCGCGAGCGCGCCGCGGCCCGCGCCGAGCTGTCGGCCGGCGATTCCGCGCTTGACGTCTGCTGCGGTACCGGCGACCTCGCCCTCGAGCTCTCTCGTCGCGTCACCCCGGGCGGCCACGTCGTCGGCTGCGATTTCTCCGAGCCGATGCTTGACCTGGCCCGCGAGAAGGCCGCGGCGCGGCGCACCTCGGGAGTTCGCTTCGAGTGGGCCGACGCACTCCAGCTTCCCTACGACGGCGGGCGCTTCGACGCCGTCAGCGTCGGCTTCGGCGTTCGCAACCTCGCTGACCTCGACCGCGGTTTGAGCGAGATGGCGCGCGTCCTCAAACCCGGTGGCCGGGCCGTGATCCTCGAGATCACGCAGCCGTCCCGGCCGCCCCTCTCCGCCTTCTACTCGCTCTGGTTCGACCGCATCGTGCCCCTGCTCGGATCCTTCTCGAACGACCCCGAGGCCTACTCGTACCTGCCGGAATCGGTCCGCAGCTTCCCCAGCCCGCGCGGGCTGGCCGAGAAGCTGGAGCGCGCGGGGTTCGGGCGCATCCGCTGCACGGTGCTCGCCGGCGGGATCATCGCGATCCACAGCGGCGTTAAAGGCCCCGGACCAGGGTGACCAGACGCTCGGCCGTGCCGCCGCCGGTGACGGCGGTCCTGGACGCGTCGAGTCGCTGGTTGCCGGCACGCCTCGGCGAGGTGGAGGAGCAGCTGCGCGAGGCGGTGGCGGGTCACGGCGACCTCCTCGGCGCTGCCGCCGCGGCGACCCTGGCGGCCGGTGGCAAGCGGCTGCGGCCGATGTTGGTGCTGCTCTGCGCCGGCGAGGCCGGAGGCGCCGCCTCGGTGCGGGCGGCGACGGCGATAGAGCTGGTCCACATGGCGACCCTCGTCCACGACGACGTGCTCGACGAAGCGCCGTTGCGCCGCGGCCACCCGACCGTCGCCGCCAGCTCCGGCCGCGACCGCGCCGTGGCCACCGGCGACCTGCTGTTCTCCCGCGCCTTCGCGCTGCTCGCCGAGGGCGGCGACGGGCGCGCCGTGAGCCTGCTCGCCGAGGCCTCGGTGGCGTTGGCGCGGGGAGAGCTGGTGCAGCGCCAGGATGCCTTCGACCTGGCGATCTCCGAGCGGCGCTACCTCGACCGCTGCCGGCTGAAGACCGCGAAGCTGTTCGAATGCGCCTGCCTGCTCGGTCACGACGACGCGCACCTGCGCGGCTTCGGGGCGGATGTCGGCCTCGCCTTCCAGTTGCTCGACGACGTCCTCGACGTCGCCGGTCCGCCGGAGCGCACCGGCAAGGCCCGCGGCACCGACCTGCTCGACGGCACGGTCACGCTGCCGCTGATCGAGGCCGCCGCGGCCGACCCCGGGATTCGCGAAGTGGACCTGCGGGGCCTCGACCCGGCCGCCGCCGAGGCGCTCTGCGATCGGATCGCCGCCACCGGCGCATTGGACCGCGTCCGCGCTCGCGCCCTGGAGATGGTGGCGACGGCAAAGCGCGAGCTCGCCCAAGCCACCTTTGCGCCGGAACAGCGGCAGCTGCTGGAGCTCGTCGCCGATGGCGTCGTCCAGCGGTACAGCTGAGCCGGGCGCTAGGCGAAGTCGTCGGCGCAGATCAGGTCGGCGGCAAGGCCGGCGGCAAAGGCGTCGGCCATGGCGGCCATGTTCGCGTGTTCCAGCGCCTTCAGCTCGTCCGCCAGCTCGTGGGCGCCGATGTCGAGCTGCTCGTCGAAGGCATCGATCTCGCGCTCGCCGTGAACCCCCTGGCAGGACCACTCGCACTCGGGGCAGCGTCGCCAGATCCGCCAGTGGGCGCGGTCGCCCGCCTGTTCCCAGCAGGTCGGCTGCACCAGGCAGGAGCCGCACTGAGGGCAGATGTGCAGCTCTTTGGCCGGCTTCGTGCGATTGCGACTCTGCTCTCTCATCTGTCCTCTATCGAACCCAATTCAGGGCAACTTGATCCGCACCTTTCTCAAATTTCCTAAAGAAACCCAACTACCGAGTATCTAATTGCGCAACTGTGGCTGATCCGGCCGCTCATCGCGGCCGTTACCATTGCCGAGATGCCCGGAAACATCGGACTTCCAGAGATCGCGATAGTCCTCGTCATCGCCTTGCTCGTCTTCGGCCCGAAACGGCTGCCGGAGCTGGGCCGCTCGCTCGGCCGCGGGATCCGCGAGTTCAAAGGCTCGATCGGCGGCGAGCACGACGATGAGGACGACGACAAGCCGAGGCTCGGGTCCTCAAAACCCGCGGAGGCGCACAGCGACCAGCCGGCCGAGGCCGAGGCCGAGGTCGTCCGCGACAAGACCAGCTGAGGCGGGAACGCGATGGCCCGCCGCGTCAAGGCGGTCTCCCACGAGGATCGCCTCACCCTGGTGGAGCACCTCGACGAGCTGCGCAACCGGCTGATCGTCTGCATCGCCGCCTTCGGCGTCGCTCTCGCCCTCTGCTTCTGGCAGAACCACCTGCTGCTCGAGATCGCCGCCGGCCCCCTTCCCGACAACCACGACCGCCTGATCACCTTCGGGGTCACCGAGCCCTTCACGACGACGCTGACCGTCTCCGTCTACGGGGCGTTCGTCCTCTCGCTGCCGATCTTCCTCTACCAGCTCTACGCCTACGTGCTGCCGGCGTTCAGCCAAGTCGAGCGCCGGGTCGTCCTGCCGATCCTGCTGCTCTTCCCGGTCCTCTTCCTGGCCGGGATCGCCTTTGCCTACTTCGTCGTGATGCCGGCGGCGGTCAACTTCCTGCTCAGCTTCAACGACACCCAGTTCAACGTCCAGGTCCGAGCCCGCGACTACTACAGCTTCTTCTCGATGACGGAGATCGCCTGCGGGCTGATCTTCCAGATGCCGCTGGCGATCCTCGCCGTCACCCGACTCGGCATCGTCCGCGTCGAGCAGCTGAGCGAAAACCGCCGCTACGCCTATCTGGTCATGGCCATCGTGGCCGCAGCGCTGCCCGGCGTGGACCCGGTCACGATGCTGATCGAGATGGTTCCGCTGCTTGTTCTATACGAGTTGAGTATCTTGCTAGCGCGGGCTTTTGGCCGGCCGGGAGCAGCGGGCGGAGTGGCGGAGCCCTCGACCCAGGAGCACTGAGGAAGCGATGGCGGGAAAAAACGACGGCGAGCGAAGGATGCTCTTCGACATCCGGGGACGGCGTAAGAACGTCGTCAAAGTCGTCTACGCGGTTCTCGCCCTGCTGATGGGCCTCAGCCTCTTCCTCGTCGTCGGCCCGGCCCCGATCCAGGACCTCTTCGGCGTCGGCGGCGCCACCACCAGCGCCGCCGGCCAGCTCGAAGACCAGGCCGAAAGGGTCGAACAGAAACTGAAAAAAGACCCCGAAGATCCGAAGCTGCTGCTGAGCTTGACCCGGGCCCGGATCGGCGCCGGCAACTCACTCGTGGTCTCCGACCCGGAAACCGGTGCGGTTGCCTTCACGCCGGAGTCGCGCCAGCAGCTGCTGATGGCGAGCGAAGCCTGGTCCAAGTACCTGAAGGCGACCGACGAACCGAGCGCGGGGGGCGCCCAGCTGGCGGCGCCGGCGCTCTTCAGCCTGGCGCAGACCGCGCGAACCCTCGGCGAAGCCGAAAGCAGCGTGCAGGAAGCGGCGAAGGCGCAGCAGATCATCGCCGAGGACCGCCCCAGCGTCGGCAGCCTCAGCTCCCTCGCCATCTATCGCTACCTCTCCTTCGACTACAAGGGCGCCGACCAGGCTCGCAAGGAAGCGGCGAAATTCGCGAACACGAAATTCGAACGCGAAAGCATCGGCAAAGAACTCGCCCAGTACGAGAAACAAGGCCACGAATTCGAGAAACAGGCGGCCCAAATCGAGAAGGAAGCTCGGGAAGCTCGGGAAAAAGGCGAATCGGCGCTCGCCAACCCGCTGGCCGAAAACAATCCGCTGAGCGGGGGCTAGGCGCGCTTCGAGATGGGCCGTGAAGGGATCGAACCTTCGACCTTGAGATTAAGAGTCTCCTGCTCTACCAACTGAGCTAACGGCCCGGGGACCGGCAAGTATAGGAAGCTCGGGCGGCCGGGCGAGTCGCCGCCAGCTGGATCGGCTAGCGGGCCGTACAGGCCTTTTCGACGCTGCCGTCGACGATCGTGCCGTCGGCGAAGGTGAAGCGCCCATGGGTATGCAGGATGCCGTCCGAGCAGCGGGCCGATACGTAGCTGCGACGCTGGCCGCCGACGCTGAAGCGGCGGCCGACCTTGGCCTCGACCCGGGTGATCGCACCGAGCCCGCCGGCGATCTCGGGGAAGGCGATCGCGGCGCGATAGCGGAACGGGCCCGGGCGCCGTTCGATCGGGACCAGGATCGCGAAGGTCTGGGTCCCCGGCACGTTGGTGCGCGCGTGGAGGATCACCGTCGGCTTCCCTTCCTGGGTTGGCCCGTTGAAGATCGTCAGCGCCGAGCTCGCCGGTACCTGGCCGCCGGGAAGCTCGACCAGGGCTTCGATCCGACCCTTGCCGACGATCGCCCCGGGGCAGGCGGCGCGCGCTTCCGCCACGCTCGCGTTCTCCACCCGTTCGCGTCCGCAGATGGGGAGCCCGGCGGTGTTGAGCCGACCGTCGCGGTCGAAGTCGATCACGGCTTCCTGCAGCCTCACCGGTCGGCCGCCGCCCCTGGCGGCGATGTCGAAGTAGCCCTGGAAATCGATCGGTGCGAACTGGTGGCGGGGTAGCAGGCGCGGCTCGAAGCCGCCGTCAGCGCGCAGAACGATGCCGTTGACGATGACCAGCGCGCCGTCGGCGACGGCCGAGGCCGCGGGGATGGCTGCGAGGGCGCAGCAGATCGCCACCGCCCTGCTCAGCCAGCGACGTGGCATGGCGAGGTGAGGGTGCCGGGGAAGAGGCTGCCGTCGCTGAAGCTGAGCTTTCCGTAAACCTGGAGCCGGCCGCCGGCGCAGCGGGCGTTGACGTAGCCGACGGTCCTGCCACCGCGTTTCCAGGTCCTGCCCACCGTCGCTTCGGCGAGGGTCGCGGCGCCGTAGCCTTCGGCGATCTCCGGTAGCGGGATCTTGACCCGGAAGCCGTAACGGCCGTGCTGGATTCGTTCGACCGAGAAGGGGACCAGAACCGTCTTCGGGACCGGCAGAGTCTCGTAGGCGTGCGCGATCAGCCCCGGCTTGCCGCCCTCGGGGGGAGCGTTGAAGAGGGTGAGGGGAGACTTGATTCGGACCGGCGCTTGGCCGGGGAGCCTGACCTCGGCTTCGCCGGCCCCGCTGCCGACGATGGCCTCGGCACAGCGCTTCCGCGCGGCCCCGGGCGTGGTCGCCGCGAGCTTCGCCATCGTGCAGACGGGCAGCCCCCTGGTGTCGACGGTGCCGTGCTTGTCGAGGTTGAAGACGATCTGGCTCAGCGCCAGCGGTGCGGAGCCGGCGGCTGACCTGACGCGGATCACACTGTTGATGTCCACCGGCGCGGCGCCGCGGGCCGGCAGCTCCCGTGGCTCGATGCTCGCGGTGGCGCTGACCACCGTATCGTCGAGCTCGAACTTCAAAGCGTAGGCGCTGGCACTGGCGAGCAGGGCGATCGCGCCCGCGGCAACTACGGCTTTGAACAGTGGTCTCCTCATCCTGCCTCTTCAACCAGGCTAGCGCCCGGTTTGCTGCGGTCCTTGCTTCGCGATGCTGCCGGCCCGGAGGCGGAGGAGGTAGGCCGATCCGGCGGTCGCAAGGGTGGAAACCATTACGACCGAAATCGTTCTTAACACAGTCTTCCGCGCCTGTTCGATCCCTCCCGGCCTGCGGATCGCCAAACTACCACGGGATGCGAAGCAGGAGGAGCAGGGATCGGCCGGATTCCGGGGGGTCGGATTCGGGTCGCCGCCCCCCGTTGACGCTGCGCCACCCGCGGGCGCTACTGGTCGTGGCGGCGCTGGTGCTGGTGGGGCTCGGCGTGCTCGGCACCGGGGTCGAAGGCAAGCTCAACCCGACCACGCTGGACATCCCGGGCACCGAGTCCTCGCAAGCCAGCGATCTGCTGCGCCAGAACTTCGGCCCCGCGATGCCCTTCGCGATCCTGCTGCGCGGCCCGGCGGCGGAAATCGACCGGCAGGGGCCGGAGCTGATCCGCGCCCTGCGCCGCGACCCCAAGGTGACCACCCTCTCGCCCTGGGACCGGGGCTCGACGGGGCAATTGCGACCGAACCCGCGGCAGGCGCTGATCATCGCCGACTTCCACGTCGAGATCAAAGAGGGGGTGAACAAGACCGTCTCGCAGCTCGAACAGATCCTCGAGGAAGAGATCGAGCCGCCCGTGCGGGCGACGCAGACCGGCCAGGCGACGTTGACCAAAGCGCTCGAGGAGCGCTCGATCTCTGCCGCCGAGCGCAGTGAGCTGATCGCCATCCCGTTCCTGCTGATCGTGCTCCTGCTCGTCTTCCGCTCGCCGGTGGCGGCGGCGGTCCCGCTCGTCTTCGGGGCGCTGACGGTGCTCGCCTCGCGCGGAATCCTCTACTTCGCGACCTCCTGGTTCGACATCAACGCCTTCGCCCTGACCGTCTGCTCGATGATGGGGCTGGCGCTCGGGGTCGACTACGCGCTGCTGATGGTCTCGCGCTTCCGCGAGGAGCTGGCAGCGGGGAAGACCCCGATCGACGCGGCCTGGACGACGCGGCGGACGGCCGGCCGCACGACGATCTTTGCCGGCAGCACGCTGCTGCTCTCGATGCTGGTCTCGATCTTCATCCTGCCCGGCTCGCTGCTGGCGTCGCTGGCGGGAACGCTGATATTGGTCATCGTCCTCACCGTGGCGATCGCCACGGTCGTCGGACCGGCGGTGCTGACCCTGCTCGGTCCCAACGTCGACCGCTGGCGGATCGGCGCCGCCCCGAACGGCCGCTCGCGGCTGATGACCGTCGTCTCCGCGGCGCTGCGGAGGCCGGTGCTGGTCTCGGCCGTGATCGGCGCCGTCGTCCTGATCCTGGCGGCACCGGCGATCGGGCTGCAGACCGGTCCGCCCAGCGCCGACCAGCTGCCCACCGACAATGCCACCCGCGAAGACGCCGAATTGATCTCACGGGTGTTCGCGCCCGGATACGAAGCCCCCTTCGTCGTCGTCGCCGAAACGAAGGAAGGGCCGATCACCAGCGCCGAGAACCTCGATGCGCTCAACCGCTTCCAGCATCGCCTCGCCGAGTCGCCGGGCGTGCAGCTGGTCGCCGGCCCGGCACAGATCGCGAAACAGGTCGCCCCGCTGCAGGAAACCGGCAACGCGTTCCTCGCATCCGACGGCAACATCGGCCCGGTCAAACAGCTGGCGCGGCTCGGGCGCGGGCTGGACACCGTGGCCGGTGGAATCGGGCAGTTGCGCGGCGGCATCGACGAAGCGAGCGACGGGGCCGGGTTGCTGGCGCTGGGCACCGACCGCGCCGGCGAGGGCGCGCAGCTGATCGCCAACGGGCTGAGCCGGGCGCTGGCCGGCAACGAGGAAGCGATGAGTGGGCTGGATCGGTTCGTCAGCGGCGCCAGACGGCTCGCCGTGGCCCAGGAACGCGCGGCACTGGGGGCACTGCAGCTGAGGTTCGGCGTGGAAGCGCTCGGCGGCCAGAACCTCCGCGTCAACGGGCTCAACCGCGCGCGCAAGCTGGAAGAGTCGCTGCGGCAGGACGCGACCACGACGCTGCCCCGGTTGATCGCGCCGGCCAAGGAAGCCGACGCGCAGCTGAAAGCCGCGCTGGCCCAGCTGGGAGGGATGACGGTCGGCAAAGACGACCCGAACTACGGGCCGGCCCTGGAAGCGGTGCGGCGCGCGAGCGCGGCGGTCACCGGGGTCGATCCGGTCACCGGGGCGCCTGTCGCTCCCGGCTACACCGGTCTGCCGGTCGAACTGGAAGCGTTGCAGGCGCGGCTGCTCGAGGACGTCGAGGAAGCGGGGAAGGTGACCTCTTGGGCACAGTCGACCCTGATCGGCTTGAGAAGAGTCTCCAAAGCCGCCGAAAGGCTCTCCGACGGCCTGCGCCAGATCGCGGCCGGCGGCAAGCAGTTCGCCAGAGCGTCCGAACGCATCGAGCGCGAAGCGACGACGCTCGGCAACGGCCTGGAGCAGCTCAGCACCGGCGCCGCCGCCCTGGTCGGCGGCCTCGACCGCCTCGGCGGCGGCGCCGAGGCGCTGGAAGCCGGCCTGACGGAAGCGTTCGACCGCTCGGCGCCGCTGCAAAGCGGTATCGAGCGCGCCAGCGTGCAGGTGCTTTCCGGCAAGGCACGGATCAACCGGCAGGTCGGCCGGATCGCCAGCAACACTCCAAACCTCTTCAATTCCGGGTACTTCGTGCTCTCGGCGCTGGACGGCGCGCCGCCGCAGACCCGCAAAGCGGCAAGCGAAACGATCGATCTGCGCCACGGCGGTCAGGCCGCCTCGATGCTGGTGATCTCCCGGTACTCGTTCAACACCCCCGGCTCGATCGCCCTCAACCAGCGCCTCGAGGAGGACGCGGCGGCGCTGGCGGAGGAAACCGGTCTCGTGACCGGCGTCGCCGGCGGCGCCGCCCAGCTCAACGACTACAGCCGGGTCACCCGCGAGATCATCCCGCTCGTCGTCGTGGCGATCACGATCGCCACCTTCCTCGTCCTCGTCCTCGTCCTGCGGGCCTTGCTGCTGGCGGCGCTCGCGGTCGTGCTCAACCTGCTCACGGTCGGGGTCGCCTTCGGCATCCTCACGATGCTCTCCAACCTTCCCGCGGACCTGCCGTTCGGCGGTCGCGAATACATCGACGCGGTCGGGGCGGTGATGATCTTCGGGATCGTCTTCGGCCTCTCGATCGATTACGCGGTCTTCCTGCTCGTGCGGATGCGCGAGCACTATGACCGCGAGGGCGACAACGCCGCCGCGATCGAGTTCGGGCTGGACAAGACCGCCCGCGTGATCACCGGTGCGGCGGCGATCATGATGGCCGTCTTCATCGCCTTCGCCGGCTCCTCGCTGGCCACCGTCAGCCAGCTCGGCATCGGGCTGACCGTGGCCGTGATCCTCGACGCCACCGTGGTGCGAATCGTCCTGCTGCCGGCGCTGATGTTGTTGCTGGGAGACCGGGTCTGGTGGCTGCCGCGCTGGATGGAGCGGACCCTTCCCAGGTTCGAGGTCTGAATCAGGCTCGGGGTAACGCGTTGATTTCCAGTTAAGTCCCCGCTCGCAGCGCTCTTGCCCGGGGATGGCTCGGATACGATTCGCCCGCCCGTTCCACCGGGTCGGAGGCCGGGGAACGAACAAGCGACGACCCGTGGCTGCTAATCCCTTAGGCGAGGAGAAAAGTTCGGCACCGAGCCGGGGAGTCACCCCTGCCCGAATCGCCGTGATCGCGGCCCTGGCGGTCGCCGTGATCGTCCTCGCAATCATCTACTTCAGCGGCAACGGCAGCCACAAGTACACCCTGGTCTTCCAGAACGCCGCCCAGCTCGTGCCCGACAACCAGGTGTTGATCGGCGGCTCGCCGGTCGGCTCGATCGCAAGCATCGAGCTCAGCGACGACAACCTGGCCGAGGTCAACGTCGAGGTCGAACAGGAGCTGCACGAGGGCACGACCGCTGTGATCCGCGCGACGTCGCTCTCGGGTGTAGCCAACCACTACGTCTCGATCAGCCCCGGGCCGAACAGCAACCCGGCGCTCGAGGACGGCGCCGAAGTGGGACTCGGCTCGACCACCACCCCGATCGACATCGACCAGTTCTTCAACACCTTCCCGCCGTCGGTTCGCAAGGGCCTCGCCGAATTCATCAAGGGCAACGCGGCGACCTTCGCCGACCAGGGCCCCGCCGGCAACGACGCCTTCAAGTACTTCGGACCGGCACTCAACCGCACCGATGCGTTCGTCAAGGAACTCAACGCCGACCAGCGCCTCTTCGAGCGCTTCGTCGTCGACTCCAGCAAGCTGGTGAGCACGATCGCACAGCGCGGCGAGGCGCTCTCGAGCGCGATCTCCAACGCCGACACCGCCTTCGACGCGATCGCCACCCAGAACCTCGCCTTCGACCGCACCCTGCGACGCCTGCCGCCGTTCATGCGCCAGGCCAACACGACCTTCGTCAACCTCCGTGCCGCCCTCGACGACCTCGAACCGTTCGTCGAAGCGGCGAAGCCCGCGACCCGCAACCTGGCCCCGTTCCTGGCCGAGCTGCGGCCGGTCCTGTCCAAATTCGTGCCCTTCACCCGCAACCTGCGCCTGACCGTCGACAGGCCCGGAAAGGGGAACGACGCCGCCGACCTCCTGGCCGCATTGCCCACGGTGGAGCAGCGGGCCTCGCGGACGTTCCCCCACTCCGAAGACGCGATCGCCGCCTTCCAGCCCAACCTCAACTTCGCTCGCGCCTACACCCCAGATCTCTTCAACGGCTTCGGCAAGCTCGGTACGGCCGCCGGCTACTACGACGGGAACGGTCACTACGTACGCGCCGCGACCACCGTCCAGAATCTCTTCAAATACAACGCCGGGACGCTCGAACCGATTCCGAAGAGCCAGCAGTTCGACGCCTTCGGCGGCTCCGCGGGCGTCCACCGCCGTTGCCCCGGAGGCGCCACCCAGCCCGCGCCCGACGGCTCCAACCCGTTCGTCGGGGCCGGCAGCGTCAGCTCGTCCGAATGCAACCCGACCGACGTGCCCCCCGGACCATGATCCGGCGGCTGATCATCGCGGCGGCGCTGGTGGTGGCTGTTGTCGTGGTCGTCCTGGTTGCTTCTGGCGGTGGAGGCAGCGGCAACGCCTACCTGGTCCGCGCCGTCTTCGACAACGGCGCCTTCATGGTCACCGGCGAGCAGGTGCGGGTGGCGGGCGCCAACGTCGGCACGATCGAGTCGGTCGACGTCTCGATGCCGGGCGAGACGGTTGCCTACCGCGACGGCAAGCCGGTCTCGGTCCCGGGCAAGGCGATCATCGTCTTGAACATCACCGATCCCGGCTTCCAGGACTTCCGCGGCGACGGCGGCTGCCATATCCGGCCGCAGTCGCTGATCGGCGAGAAGTTCGTCGATTGCCGCCTGACCGTGCCGCGGGCGCCGGGCTCCCCGCCGCCACCGCCGCTGAAAGAGGTTCCCGAGGGCGAGGAGGGAGCGGGCCAGTACCTGCTGCCGCTCGGTCGCAACGGCGCCAGCGTCGATCCGGATCTGATCAACGACATCCAGTCGCTGCCCTACGCGCAGCGCTTCCGGCTGATCTTCAACGAACTCGGCGCCGGCTTCGCCGGTCGCGGCGGGGACCTGAAGGTGCTGATCAAGCGAGCCAACCCGGTTCTGCGCGACGTCGACCGGCTGTTCGGGATCCTCTCCGCGCAGCGCGACCGCCTCGCCCAGCTGACCAGCGACTCGGACGAGATCATGCGGCCGTTCGCGCGCGAGCGCGCCCACGTCGCCGGCTTCTTCGCCAACGCCGGCGCCGCCGCGCAGGCGAGCTCCGAGCGTGGCGCCCAGCTCGAAGCCTCGCTGCGCAAGTTCCCCACCTTCCTGCGCGAGTTCCGCCAGACGATGCGCAGCCTGCAGGGCTTCTCCGACGCTGGCACCCCGGTCTTCTCCGACCTCGGCCAGGCAGCCCCGGCTTTCACCGAAGCGACGAGGACCCTGACGCCGTTCTCGGAGGCGACGACGGTGGCGCTGAAGAGCCTCGGCGAGACGGGGGAAGCGGCCGGGCCGATCTTCCGCGAAGCCGACCCGGTCGTTCGCAAGGCGACCGAACTGGCGCGCTCCGGGGTCTCGCCGACCACCGAACTGGCGAGGCTCTTCACCAACCTCAAGCAGACCGAAGGCTGGGACGGCCTGGTCGAGCTGATCTACAACACGAACGCCTCGATCAACGGCTTCGACCAGTACGGGCACTACGGGCGCACTCTGATCACGCTCAGCAACTGCCTCGACTACGTGGCGGGCGCCGCCGGCACCTCGGGCTGCTCGGCGCGTTTCAACGGCCCCAACGCAGCCGAGGGGGCAAGCTCCAGCGCCGCCGACCTCTACCGTCTGCTGCAGCGGGAGCTGGTGCGGAAGACCGGCGCCGTCGCGGCGGAGGAAGGCCCGGCGGCCGGCGTCGGCCAGGCCGGAGAGGCGGCCGGAGCCGCCGAGGGGGAAGCCGGCATCGCGGATGCCTCCAAGACCGGGGGCACCGCCCCACTCCTCGACTACCTGCTGGGGCCATGAGAAACCGCAGCGGCATACAGGGGGTGGCGAGCAGTCCGATCCTGGTCGGGGCGGTGACGATCCTGGTCGTGATCGTCGCGGTCTTCCTCGCCTACAACGCCAACAACGGCCTGCCCTTCGTCACCACCTACAACCTCAAGGCGCGGGTGCCCGACGCCAACGCGCTGGTGAAAAACAACGAGGTGCGGGTCGGCGGCGTCCGCGTCGGCATCGTCAGGGAGGTCGTCCCGCGCCAGCTCGGCGACGGTCGCGTCGCCGCGGAACTCTCGCTCAGCCTCGACCAGAGCGTCGAACCGCTGCCGGTCGACTCGACGATCACGATCCGGCCCAAATCGGCCCTCGGCCTCAAGTTCCTCCAGCTCACCCCCGGCGACTCCAGCGAGACCTTCGCCGCCGGCGAGATGATCCCGCTCGCCGCCTACAAGCCGGAGCCGGTCGACATCGACCAGTTCTTCGACATGTTCGACGAGCCGACCCGCAAGGCGATCCGCCAGAGCCAGGCCGGCTTCGGCAACGCCTTCGCCGGCCGCGGCCCGCAGCTGAACGAAGGGATCGGCGCCCTGCGCCGCCTGGTCGAAAGCTCGCAGCCGGTGCTGCGCACGCTCGTCCAACCGAGCACCGACTTCGGCGGCTTCTGGCGGGCGCTCGAGGACCTCTCGGCGACGGTGGCGCCGGTGGCGGAGACGCAGGCCAGCCTCTTCGTCGCCCTCGACCGCACCTTCGCCGCCTTCGCCCGCGTCTCCCGGCCGTACATCCAGGAAACCATCGAGAAAGGCCCACGGACCCTCGACGCCGTCAACGCCGACCTGCCGGCGATCCGCCCCTTCTTCCGCAGCTCCGAACGCTTCTTCACGGCGCTCAAGCCCGGAGCGCGGGCGCTGGCCGAGACCTCGCCGACGATCGCCGCCGCCCTCCGCGCCGGGGTCCCGGCGCTCAACGCCTCGCCGGTCCTCAACAACCAGCTGCAGCCGACCGCCGAAGCGCTGGTCGACTTCCAGAGCTCTCCCGGCGTCTTCAACGGCCTCGACCTGCTGATCGACCTCAACCGCACGCTCAACCCGGCGCTGAGGTTCATCGCGCCGGCGCAGACCACCTGCAACTACATCACGCTCGCCTTCAAAAACCTGGCCAACTCGAACAGCGAGGGCAACGGCCAGGGCAACTGGCTCAACATCATTTCCTTCGAGCCGCCGGAAGGGCCCAACAGCGAGGGCAGCCCGGCGTCCGCCCCCGCGAATGGCGGCCCCTTGCCCGCCAATTCAGCCAACCACCTGCACTTCAATCCGTATCCGAACACGGCAGCCCCCGGTCAGGGCGACGTGTGTGAAGCGGGCAATGAGAAATACGTGCGAGGGCGGACCGTGATCGGGCCGGCGCCGGAAGTCTGGGGAGCGACCACCCGCGGGCAGGTGGAGAGCGAATGAGACGTCCTGTGTCAACCCCCCGCGGGTTGAAGCCTTCGAAAGTTGCCGTGAAGAGCGGGGTCATAGGGCACCTCGTCCTGCCAGCAACGCCAGAGAACCCGCAGCCATGCGCGCCCCAAGGTGCGAATCGCGTGCGGGTGGTCCTGGCCCCTGTCCCTTGCTCGCCGATAGACCTCTTTTGCCCACGGATGCCAGTGGCGGGTGGAGTCAGCGAGGGTTGCGACAGCTACCCGCAGCCGCTTGTCGCAGGCGCGCCGGAAGATCGCGGCCCGGCGCTTGCCCGACTCCAGGGCCACCGGGCTCATGCCGGCGTCGGCGGCAAGCGCCGTATCGCTCGGGTAGCGGCTTCGCGCATCGCCCAGCTCGGCGATCAGCGTCGCCGGGCAGATCGCGGTCTTGCGGTCGCGGAAGAGCGGCTGAAAGATCGCCGCGTCGGGATGGGCGGCAAGGGCGCCTCTGATCTGGGAGGTCAGCTCGGCAATCTCGGCGACGACCGGCTTGAGGGCTGCGACCAAGCCCAGTACCGCAGCCCTGCGCGCCTCGGCCTCCAACTCGCCGGCGCGGCCGGCCGGGGCGGAGCGCATCCGCTCCAAGAGCTCCTCCGGGCTGCGCCGGCCGCAGTAGCCATGGCGAGCGAGGAAGCCCGCCAGGCGCTTGGGGCCGAGACCCCTGGCGTCGGCGGGGCTCGGGTAGCGAGCCAGGAAGGCGAGGGAGATCGGCGAGTCGACATCTGCGAACACCAGGGCTCCCGGCCAGAAGGCCTCGAGCTGGGCACGCAGCTGGTTGGCCAGCTCCACCCGCACCCCGACCAGGTCCTCGCGGGTTCGGGTGAGCGCCCTAAGCGCCTTGGTCTCATCGCTGTCCGGGCAGATCGCCCGCAGTCGGTGGGCGTCGGTGCGCGCCAGCTCGGCAAGGACGAAAGCGTCGAAGCGGTCGCTCTTGCCACGGGCGACCGAGTAGCGCTCGCGCGCGGCCTTGGCCTGGTTGGGGTGCACGGCGATCACCGTGATGCCGGTCTCCAGGAGGCGGTCGACGAGGATCCCGTCGGGGCGCTCGATCGCGACCCGCTCGACCCCCAGCTGTGTCAGCTCGCGGCAAAGGACGGCGATCCCCGCCTCGTCATGGGGCACGAGCCGCTCCCGGACCCGATCCCCCGTCTCGTCGACAACGCAGAGCGCGTGCACCTCGCTGGCCCAGTCGATCCCACCCATCTTTCCTGCCATGCTTCCTCCTCGGTCGATTCAGGTCGATCCAGAGCCGGCCACGAGGTGCCGTTGCGCATGCTCATAGGGCGGCGTTCATCGACGCCACGTCCTGTTGGCGCTTCTGGCGCCTCGCACCGCCGGGAGGCGCTGGTCTCATTTGGGCCGTCTAGGCGGCAAGCGCGATTGGCGCTCTCCCGGCGGGGGTCGGCTTCTCTATGCGTCCCCCCGGGATCTTCGACGGCCTCGCTTCGCTCGGCCTCTCAATCTCAGAAGAACAAGGGAGAGGTTGTCCTATGAGCCGCCTGCCCGAGCGCGACACCAGGCAGGGTGCGACCAACCGCCGCTTCAAGTGGCGGCCGAGCAACGCCGCGATCGCGATCGTCTTCATCCTCATCTTCACGATCGGCCCCTACCTGGCATTCACCAAACACGTGCCCTTCACCAGTTACGGCTACGAGCTGAAGGCGACCTTCGCCAACTCGGCGAACATCGCGAAAAACTCGCCGGTGCGGATCGCCGGCGTCGAGGTCGGCAAAGTGATCTCCTCCGAGCGCGATGGCGACGCGACCACGGTCAGCTTCACCGTCGAAGAGTCCGGTCGCCCGATCCACACCGACGCCTTCGCGATGGTGCGGCCGCGGATCTTCCTCGAGGGCAACTTCTTCGTCGACCTCGACCCCGGCAGCCCGAGCGCGCCGGACCTGGACAGCGGCGCGACGATCCCGCTCAGCCGCACCTCGACGGCGGTGCAGATCGACGAGGTGCTGACGGCGCTGCAATCGCCGGTGCGCGCGGACCTCAGCCGCCTGCTGCAGAGCTACGGCACCGCGCTCAACCACAAGCCGACCGCGGCCGAAGACGCCACCCAGCTTCCCGAGGTGCAGGGCAAGAGCGGCGGCGAAGCGCTCAACGGCGCGCTCAAATACGGTGGCGACGCCGGCCGCTACAGCGCCCAGGTCACCGATGCCTTCCTCGGCACCCAGCAGCGCGATCTCTCCCGCCTCGTCGCCAGTGCCGGCAGGACCTTCGGCGCCTTCGCCTACCGGGAGGCCGACCTGCAGGGGTTCATCGACAACTTCAACGTCTTCACCGGCGCCCTCGCCGCGCAGTCGGCCAACCTCTCGACGACGATCGAGCTGCTGGCGCCGACCCTGCGTACCGGCCGCGCCTCCCTGGTCAGCCTCAACCGGACGCTGCCGCCGCTGCGCACCTACGTGACCCAGCTGACCCCGGCCTTCGAACAGTTCCCGAGCCTGATCAGGGCCTCCAAACCATGGCTGGCCCAGGTGCGGCCGCTGCTCTCCGGCAAAGAGGGCGGGGGAGTCGCCAGGCTCCTCAGCGAATCGACCCCCGGCCTCGCCGGCGCTGCCCAGGCGGGCAAGGAAGTGGCGCTGCCGCAGCTCAACCGGCTCAGCCTCTGCACGACGAAAGTCCTGGCCCCGACCTTCGACCAGACGATCGAAGACCGCTTCAGCACCGGCGGCCCCAACTACCGTGAGTTCCTCTACACCTTCGCCAGCTTCGCCGGGGCGGCGCAGAACTTCGACGGCAACGGCCCCTACGTCCGCGCCCAGGTCGGCGGCGGCCCGCTGCTGGTCGGGGAACCGAACCCGCAGGGCAACCCGGACACCTTCAGCGACCAGATCAACTACGGCCACACGATCGTGGCGCCGCTCGGCAACCAGCCCCAGCTCGCCGGCATGCCGGCGCTGAAGCCGGACGTGCGCTGCCACATCAACCCCGCTCCCAACGTCAACGGGCCGCTGGCCCAGGTCGGCGCCCCGACCCCGTCGCCCGCGGGGGCGAACCCATGAGCCGGCCGCCCGAAGTCAGTCGCTGGGTCCATTTCCGTGCCTGGCTCTCGCGCCAGTCACGCGGTCGCCGCAAGGACACGATCGCGATCATCGTCCTGGCGATCGCCGGGATCGTGATGATGCTCGGGATCTTCACCCAGCAGAAAGCCTCGCTGCCGGCCTGGATCCCGCTGGTCGGCGAAGAATTCGAGCACATCACGGCCGAGTTCTCGACCGCGCAGGCGGTGACGCCGGGACAGGGCCAGTCGGTCGACATCGCCGGGATCGAAATCGGCAAAGTCACCTCGGTGGACCTCGAAGACGGCCACGCCGTGGTCGGGATGGACATCGAGCCCGAATACATGGAGCTGATCCACCCCGACGCGAGCTTCCTGCTGCGGCCGAAAACCGGCCTCAACGACATGATCATCGAGGTCGACCCCGGCAGCGGCAGGGAGCACGTCGAGGACGGCGCTCACTTCACCCTCGCGCAGACCGAGCCGAACACCAACCTCGACGCCTTCCTCGCCACCCTCGACGGCGACACCCGGCAGTACATCCAGCTGCTGGTCGCCGGCGGCGCCGAGGGCATCGGCGGTCGCGGCAAGCAGCTCTCCAACGCCCTGCGCCGCTTCCAGCCCTTCGTCCACTACGTCGCCAAGCTCAACAA
The DNA here is from genome assembly GCA_963775475.1 of uncultured Solirubrobacterales bacterium. Taxonomy (GTDB): domain Bacteria; phylum Actinomycetota; class Thermoleophilia; order Solirubrobacterales; family 70-9; genus VAYN01. Next base: position 762,481 of record CAVZIP010000001.1, read on the forward strand.
AGCGGTCGCCGCGCGCCACGTCGAGCTCGCCAACGTGATCCACAACTTCGGCCAGCTGACCACCGAGCTCGCTCGCCACGACGCCCAGATCAAGCGCTTCGTCACCTCCTCCGACGCCGCCCTCGGGGACTTCGCCAACCAGCAGGCGTCGATCCAGGAGGCGCTGCGCGAGTTCCCCGCGGCGCTGCGGGCCGGGAACGCCGGCCTGGCCAGCTCCAAGCGCTTCTCCGACGTCGCCTACCCGGCGCTGACCGAGCTGATCCCGCAGGCCCAGGCCCTGACCCCGGCCCTGAAAGCCACGGGGGCCATGTTCGAGGAAACGACGGCGCCGATTCGCGACCAGATCCGGCCCTTCACCCGCGAGATCCGGCCGGTGCTGACTCACGCCAACGAAGGCTCCAGCCAGTTCAGCAGATCGGTGCGGAGCTTCGGCAACGCGCTCGGCGGCTTCAACAGCTTCCTCAACACGCTCGCCTACAAGCCTCCGGGTTCGAAGCAGAGCGTGCTCTTCTACCTGCCCTGGCTGAACCACAACTTCAATGCCAGCTTCAACCTGCAGGATGCGGGCGGCCCGGTGCTGCGCAGCCTGGTGCTGATCTCCTGCACGGGTGCAGACCTCGGTTACGGCTTGGCCGGGATCAAGCCGTTCCTGAAAACGCTCCTGCAGGTGACCAACGTGCCACGCAAAGAAGAAATCCCCGTGCCGTCGAACCCCAGCGGACAGTGCGAATACAAACCTAGATGAGCAAGCGAGCCCCCAGCACCACGCAGCTCCTCGTCATCGCCGGCTTCGCGCTGTCGTGCTTCGGCATCCTGCTCTTCCTCTGGGTCACCTTCGGCGGCCCGACCCCGTTCCGGGCGAAGCCATACGAGCTCAAGATCCCCTTCAACGAGGCGACCCAGCTGGCCGAACAGTCCGACGTCCGCATCTCCGGCGTCAACGTCGGCAAAGTGCGCAGCATCGAGCTGGCGCCGAACGGCAGGCAGGCCCTGGCGACGGTAGACATCGACAACAAGTACGCGCCGCTGCCGCGCTCGACCCGGGCGATTCTCCGCACCAAGACGCTGCTCGGGGAGACCTACATCGAGCTCACCCCGGGCTCCACCGAGAGCCCCGAGCTGGCCGATGGCGGCACGCTGCCGGAGGCCAACAGCGCCGAATCGGTGCAGCTGGACGAGATCTTCCGCACCTTCGACCCCGAAACCCAGGAAGCCTTCCAGACCTGGATGCAGGAAGGCGCGGTCGCGATCAACGGACAGGCCCAGGGCTTTTCCTACGCGCTCGGCGAGTTCGAACCGACCTTCTCCGACCTCGACAAGCTTTTCCGCGTCCTCGACACCCAGCGCCTGGCCGTGGCGCAGCTGTTCCGCAATGGCGCCACCACCTTCCGGGCGCTGCGCGGGCGCGAAGGACAGCTGTCGAGCCTGATCGAGAGCTCGAACGCGGTCTTCCAGACCACCGCCCGCCGCGACCGCGACATCGAAGCGCTGTTCCGCGCCTTCCCGACCTTCCAGGACGAGTCGAGGCTGACCCTCGACCGGCTCAAAACCTTCGCGGTCAAGGCCGATCCGTTGTTCCGCCAGCTCGTGCCCGTCGCCGAACAGCTCTCGCCGACCCTGATCGCCTTCGCCAACCTGGCGCCGGAAGCGAAGGGCTTCTTCGAAGGCCTCATTCCCGTCATCGCCCGCGCGCCGACTGGATTCCCAGCCGTTCGCAAGCTCTTCCGCGACGAGTTCCCGCCGCTGCTCCGCGCCTCCGACCCGTTCCTGCGCAATCTCAACCCCCTGCTCACGGGGCTCAGTCTCTATAGGCGCGAGTTCACGTCCTTCTTCGCCAACGTTGCCGCTGCCGCGAACGGGGAACTGACGAACGAAAATGCCAGGGGCGAAAAGGTGCATTTCCTCAGGGCGATGGGGCCGCTGAACCCGGAATCGCTGACCACCCTCACCAACCGCCTGGCGACCAACCGCAACAGCGCCTACAGCCCACCGCAGTGGGCGAAAGGCCTGGCCGCGGGCCTCCCGGGCTTCGACACCCGCCAGTGCAGCTCCGGGATCACGGCCTCGCTCAATCCGGAAACCGCCACCAGCACCCCGCTCAAAGAACGAACCAAAACCGGCGATGCCAAAGAAGCCGAAGACTTCTTCAACCGCCTGAAAAAGTACGCCTTCGCCGAACAGACCAGCACCAGCTCGGTTCCGGCCCCCGCCTGCACCCAGCAGGCTCCCTTCACGCCGATCTACGGCAGCGGCCCGGCCACCGCCTACCAGCACACCTTCGAACAGACCGGCCCGGCGAATAGATAACGACTGCCCGCAGCCTATTGCTGCGGGTGCAGGTGTTGACGACCTCGGCCTCGGTCACCTCAACAGCAGGTTCAGACTCCCGGTGGCCATCGTTATCGAAAGGTACCCTGCGCATTTCCCCACTCCTTGATCAGCGGGTAAAAAGAAGGGCGGCCTCTCGGCCGCCCTTCTCAAATCCCACCTGTCGGTGAACGCTTGGCGGAGCGCTACCTCAGGGCTTCGGGGTGCAGGTCCGGAGGACGTCGGCCTGCAGTCTCGTGCCGTCGCGGAAGACCGCGGTGACGTCGGCCGTGATCTTGCCGCCGATGCACTTCGCGCTCAGGACGCTGACTTTTTTGCCTTTGTAGGTGTATTTCTTGTCGATTTTCAGACTGAAGTCTTTGACCGATCCAGCGCCGCCTGCGATCACCGGGATCGAAGAGACGGATTTGAGTCCGCTGCCCGCTTTCTTGATTTTCACCGTGGTGACAACGGCCGTGGTGATCGGCTGGGTCAGGTAGGTATGGATATAGAAGGTGGTGGTACCTCCTGAGGTGCCGCCGTTGAAGACGAGGATCGGAGCCTTGGCCGGGATCGCAGCCTGTTCCGGGAACTTGACCGAAATGGTGCCGCTGCCACTGCCGATGATCGAGTCCGGGCAGGCTTTCTTAACCGATGCCGTGTCGCGGGCCTGCAGCGCGCTGCCTTTGCAGACGGGGAAGCCCTTGACGTTGACGGCAGAGTTCGGGGCGTCCAGCAGGACTTCCTTCAACGCCGGCGGATGCGGTTCGGCTGGGTCGAGGCTGCGGATGCTCCCGGCCGCGGTGAACGCGACTGGCGTGTATTTGGTTTTCGAAAGCGCTTTCGGCTTGACGCCGCTGGAGCCGTCGATCACGACTTCGAGGTCGCCGGCACGCACGACGGTGTCTTTCGCCGCGACGGCGATTCCCGCGACCGTAAGCGCAATCATGGCCCCGAGGGCCGTCGTTATCAGCAGGTACTTGCGCATATCCCTATGTCTCTCCTTTGCGGCCGCCCGTCCAGAGCTGAAGCCGTCGAAAGCTTGTGTGGAACTATCCCTCCAGCGGCTCAAACTACCACCCTGGCAGTTGAATAAACCCGGCCATGGGGGAAAAAGACCGGCTTAATGCAGCGCCCGTTAACGCTCGAGCATCGAGAGGCGGACGCGCTCGCGCTCGGCGGCCGCTCCCTCGGCGCCCAGGAACGGCAGCGTTATCCAGAACATCAGGTCCGGCAGCCGGCTCGGGAGGCGGGCCGCCGCCCCGTGCAGGATCTCGCTGTAGAGCAGCTCGTTGACGCCGCCGGCCAGCGAGAGCGAGGTGATGCCGGGCAGCTCGACCGAGGTCTCGGTGCGGCCGGACTCGAGGAAGCCGGTGAACTGGCGCAGGGCGGCGTCGCGGCGGGCGAGCGCCTTCGGCCCCGCCGCCAGCACCTCGACGATCGCGAAGCGCGCCTCGTCGGGGTGCTCGGCGAGGTGGTCCAGCAGCGCCTCCAGGCCGGCGGCGACCCGCTCCGCCCAGGGGGCGCCCTGCTTCGACTCGAAGCCGCCGGCGGTGTCGCTGAGGAGGTTGCCGAGCAGGACGTCGTAGGCGGCGAGGAAGCAGTCCTCCTTGCTGTCGAAGAGTTCGTAGAAGGTCTTGCGCGAGACGCCGGCGACGCCGATCACGTCGACCACTCGCGTCTCCGGGTAGCCTCGCTCGGAGACGACCTCGATCATCGCCTGGTGGATGCGGTTGCGCTGGGATTCGGTCACCGCCTCCCTCGGCAAACCGTGTCTTCCCCTGGGCAGCCGCTCGTTCAGCCTTGCTGCGCGTTTACTGGAGGCCACCCTGTGACTGTAGAGCAGACGACGGTTTCTGCATAGAACCGCCGGCGGCCATGAGGGGGTCACGAAACCGCTGCTCGCAGCCGCTCTCGGCGTGCTACCCGCCGAACGAATCCCCTAGGCGATCGCCGGCTTTAGGAGCCGATCCAGACGGTCTGGTCGCGGTCCGGCCCGACCCCGACCAGGCGCACCGGGACGTCGACGAACTCGGAGATGAAGCCGAGGTAGTCGCGCGCCTCCTGCGGCAGGTCCGCCTCCTCGCGGCAGGCGGCGATGTCGTCGTCGAACCCGGGCAGCTCCTCGTACTCGGGAGTGGCCGAGTGGAGGATCGACTGGTGGTAGGGAAAGCTGTCGAGCACGGCGCCCTCCTTGGAGCGGTAGCGGACCGCCGCCCGCAGCGGCCCGATGCCGCTGAGCACGTCGAGCTTGGTGATCGCCAGCGAGTCCATGCGGTTGAGCCGGACCGCGTAGCGCAGGGCGACCAGGTCGATCCAGCCGCAGCGCCGCCGCCGCCCGGTGGTGGTGCCGAACTCGTGGCCGCGCTCGACCATGTGCTCGCCGACCTCGTCCTCGAGCTCGGTCGGGAAGGGCCCGGCGCCGACCCGGGTCGCGTAGGCCTTGGCGATGCCCCAGACCTCGTCGATGTCTGTCGGGCCGACCCCGGCGCCGACGCAGGCCGCGCCGGCGATCGGGTTGGAGGAGGTGACGAAGGGATAGGTGCCGTGGTCGAGGTCGAGCAGGGTCGCCTGCGCGCCCTCGAAGATCACGGTGCGGTCGGCGTCGAGGGCGTCCCAGCAGAGCTTCGCGGTGTCGGCGATGTGGGGCTCGAGCCGGTGGCCGAAGTTGACGTGCTCCTCGGTCATCGTGTGCAGGTCGAGCCGGGGGTCCGGAACGCCCGCGGTCGCCTCGTCCTTTTCCGCCTCCTCGCCGGCTTCCTTGCGCAGTTTGCGCCGCTGCACCGAGAGTTCCCGCAGCGCCTGCTGCTTCGGCTCGAGGGCGGCGCGGATCTTGGTCCGCAGGATCTTCTCGTCGAGCAGGTCCTGGACCCGGATCCCGAGCCGCAGCGCCTTGTCGGCGTAGCAGGGGCCGATGCCGCGGCGGGTGGTGCCGATCGAGAGCTTGCCCAGCTTGGTCTCGCCGGCCGTGTCCAGCAGCACGTGGTAGGGCATGATCAGGTGGGCGTTGGCGGAGATGCGGAGGTTGCCGACGTCGATGCCCTGGCGTTTGAGCCCGTCGATCTCCCCCAGCAGCACGCTCGGATCGAGCACGACGCCGTTGCCGATCACGCAGGTCTTCTCGGAGTAGAGGATCCCCGAGGGAATCAGGTGGAACTTGAACTCCCTGCCCTCGCGAACGATCGTGTGGCCGGCGTTGTTGCCGCCCTGGAAGCGCACGATCATCGCTGCCCGCTCCGCGAGCAGATCGGTGATCTTCCCCTTCCCCTCGTCGCCCCACTGGGCCCCGACTATGACCACGCCTGGCATAAGCGCTGGGGATTGTGACGGGGATGGTCCCTGGACGCTGTGCGCATGGCAGGAGACTTCTGGCACGGATCTCTCACGATGCGCGCACCACGCGCGCGGAAGTCATCGGGACGATCGGCCGATTATGACCACTGCAACCACGCGTAGTGCAAAACACGCTACGGTTCCGTCTATGGGCGATGCGCCGCCACCCGTGTCATTGCGGCTGGGCCGTGCCGGTCAGCGCGCCCTCGAGGATCTTGCGCAACTGCGAGGGGTGAGCAAAGCTGAAGCTGCGAGGCAGGCGATCGAGGAGGCGGCGGAGCGGGAGCGGAAGCGGAGCGGCCTGGCAGCCGAGGCGCGTAGGCTGGCGGCCGACCCGGCCTACGTGGCCGAAGCAAGGGAGATCGTCGAGTGGATGGAAGAACTCAGTGATCCGTGGTGATGTCCACCAAGTGAACCTTCCAGGCGGCGCTGGGCGGGTTCAGCACGGTCGCCGTTACGCAGTTGTGGTCCAGGCAAATGACCTAATGGCCCTTTCAACCGTGGCCATTTGCCCAACTTCGCAATCGGCGCAGGACGCTTCCTTCCATCCGGAGGTGGAGCTGAACGGGAAGAAGACGAAAGTGCTCTGCGAGAATGGTCCGCACTGTGGATGCCCGCAAGCTCGGGAACCGGATTTGCCACCTGAGTCTGGATGAGATCGCAGCGGTGGACGACGCCCTCGAGTTGGTGCTCGAACTGAACTGAACGGAGCGCGGGGGAGGGCCTAACTCGTCGCGCGAGCCTGGACGCGACGGTCGGGTCCGAACAGCGGCAGCGGATCGCCGCAGATCTCGACCAGGCGGGAGACGGTGCGCGATCCGATCTGCTCTTCGAGCTGGCGCTGGCCCTTGTCGACGTCGCTGTCGGAGTTGCTGGTGACCAGCATCGGAAGCTGGCTCTCGTAGCGCTCGTTGACGAGGGCGTAGAGCTGCTCGACGACCCAGTCGGTGTGACGCTCGGATCCGAGGTCGTCGATGTAGAGCAGGTCGACCGAGGTTACCCGCCGGAAGAAGTCGTCGTAGGCGCTGTTGCTCTCGGCCACCTGGTAGGTCTGGCGAATGCGGGTCAGCAGCTTTGGCGTGAAGTAGACGCCGACCGTCTTTCCGGCGGCGAGCGCTTCCTTGGCGACCAGCATCCCCAGCGTCGTCTTCCCGGTCCCGGTGTTGCCCATCAGCCAGAGGCCGCGGCCGCCGGCGAGGTTGTCCTCGAGCCCATCGAGATATGCCCGGGTGGCTTGGACCACATGACGCGTCGCCATGTCCCGCGTCATGTCGCTGACCGGGGGACGATCGAAGGAGACGCCGCGGTAGCGCCGTGGGATCGCGGAGGCGACCCCACGGCTCTGACCGCGCTTCAGCCGCGCCTCCCGGCACTCGCACGGGCGCGCCACGTCCTCGGGCCCGAGGATCCAGCCGGAGCCGTCGCAGACGCCGAGCGGGCAGGCCTGTTCGCGGAAGGGCTCTGAGCGGGCGATCGCCGGCATCAGAAGTCAGGCCCCGCGGCGCTGGCGTCGGCGAGCGGCGGGCCCTCGCCGGCCGGCTGCTCGATCGGCGCCTCCTGGCCGGAGAAGTCGGCGAATTTGGGGAAGCGGTCGAGGAAGACCAGCTTCCTGGTCCCGATCGGGCCGTTCCTGTGCTTGGCGATGATCAGGTCGGCAAGCCCGTCCGGCTCGTCGTCGGGGTCGCGGTAGTAGTCCTCGCGGTAGAGGAAGGCGACGACGTCGGCGTCCTGCTCGATCTGCCCCGACTCGCGCAGGTCGGAGAGCTGCGGCTTCGGTGGCGTGCGTTGCTCGGGCGCGCGCGAGAGCTGCGATATCGCAACCACGGGGACCTCCAGCTCGCGAGCGAGGATCTTCAACCCGCGGCTGATCTGGCCGACCTGCTCGACGCGGTTGGCGCGATGGTCGTCGGAGCGCATCAGCTGCATGTAGTCGAGGATGATCAGGCCGAGGCCGCCGCGATCCTGTTCCTGTGCGTGCAGCCGCCGCGCCTTCGCCCGCAGGTCGAGGATGCCGAGGTCGGAGGAGTCGTCGAACCAGAGCGGCGCCTCCTCCAGTTCGTTGCAGGCGCGCACCACCTTCGGCCAGTCGCGCTCGGAGACCTGCCCCTTGCGCAGCTTGTCGCCGGAGATCCGCGCCCGGCAGGCGATGAACCTCTGCGCCAGCTCGACCTCGGACATCTCGAGCGAGAAGAAGGCGACCGGCATGTCCTTCTTCACGGACACGTTTTCGGCGATGTTGGCGACCAGGGCGCTGTTGTGGACGATGACGTCGTCGGCCACGAAATTACGCAGGCCGGGCACGTCGAGGTCGTACGTCTCTTCTTCGCCGACGTACTCGACCGACTCGACTTCGTCCCACCAGATATCGGAGTCGGAGAGCTCTTCGAGTGAGGGAGATCGAGTCGCGACGGCGAGCTCGGCAACCAGCGCGGGGGAGGGAGAGCGAGCGCCAACATGCCAGTTGTGAGTGCGCGACCGCCCGGTCAGCTCGCTGATATCCGCCCAGCTGGACTCGCCCTTGGCGAGGAGGATGTCGTCCCAGATCTCGACTGGCAGCGTGTCAGTATTGGTCGAGCGAGGCGCGGCGTCGAGGCGGGCCAGCACCCGCGCCTGGGCCTCTTCCTTTCCGGGGACGGGCACCAGCTCGCAAAAACGCCGCAAGCTCTCCTGATGGGTGATCCGGATCTCCCGCGCGACCTTGTCGGTGCCCTCGTATACCGGCCGCTTCAGGGTCCTGATCTTCGCGATGATGCCGAGCCGCAGCAGCAGGTGCTGAACGTCGTGCGCGAGCCGCTTGCTGATCGTCGTGTAGCCGATCTGGGCGATCCGGTCGCTGCAGTAGACGTGCCCGTCGCAGGCGTACATGACGCCGAGGAAGCGAGCCAGCTGCTCATCACCAAGCCCAAAGATCGCGTCGGGGACGAACTTCTCGGCGGAACGCAGATACATGAGGTGGTGGCGCTCTAGCATTTCGGTCACTCGATTTGACCGCGCACCGGGGCCGCTACTGATCAAGCCGTTGCCGTGGCTACGCGATCCGCTGACGCGGATCTGAAGCCCATATTCGCTGACGGCTTTCTCCACCAACGGAAGTACCTTCGAGTCTGCGCCGAAGCAGAATCGAGGCGTCCTCAGGGTGAGGGCTCCATCCGCGATTAGCGCTCCTAGAAGAAGGACCTCCCGGTCAGGCAGCTCGGTCGGAGCTGTCGGCCGTGGAAGTCGTCGCGGGACCGCGATTCGCGTCCCAGGTTCGACTTTGCCTAGTTCTTCCCATCCAGAGCTGGTGAGGACCGGATGGTTGGTCGTCGCCTCAAGCTCTCGGCCGAGGCGCGTCTTCAGGCGATAGATGCGTTTCTTCCCGTTGGCCTCGACTGCCGCTGCCTTTGCTGCCCGTATCTGGAGGTTGGAGTCTAATGACGCAACCCACACGTCTTCGCCGCGCTCGTGGCTTTCGAGCAACTCGACTACTCGCCGCCGACTCCCAGTAGCAGGGTCATAGACCAGGCTTTGTGCGGATAAGCACTTACCCATGGCCGGCCGTGCCGCCACAATGATCAAGTTCCCTGGCTGAAACCCCCCGGTGATCGCGTCGATGTCGCGGAAACCGGCCGGGGTGCCGGTCATCTCGATCTCGCCGGTGGAGAGCTTCTCGAGCCGGTCGACCTCGTCGTGGAGGATCTCCGAGAGCAGGCGGAAGTCGCTCGCCTGCTCTTTGTGGGCGACGTCGAAGAGCAGCTTCTCGGCCCGCTCGGAGAGCTCGCGCGGCTCGCCCGAGCGCTCGTTGACCCAGCCCTGGATCTCCTGACCGGCGCCGAGCAGCCGCCGCAGCAGCGAGTTCTGCTGGACGATCTCGGCGTAGTGCTTGGCGTTGCCCGCGGCCGGGACCTTGGCTGCCAGCTCGGAGACGTAGTGCTTGCCGCCCGCCTCCTCGATCCTGTTGCGCTGGGTCAGCGCCTCGCTGACGCTGAGCTCGTCGACCGGCTTCGAGGCCGCGTAGAGATCGTGGGCGCACTCGAAGATCGCCCGGTGGCGGTCGAGGTAGAAGTCGGCCGCGTTGAGCTTGACCTCGTCGATCACCCGCGTCAGCGCCGGCTCGGCGACCAGCATCGCCCCCAGGACCGATTCCTCCGCCTCGATGTTCTGAGGCGGCACGTGGCTTGAAGTTGGCTGCGGCATCGGTGTCTAGTTAAGGCCCCACAGCGGCGGGAGAACCTCGTCGGCCCAAGCTAGCCGAGGCCCACTGCGGTCACGTTGCGCTTACTTGCAAATGCCGTGGAAAAGAATTGACACTTCGGTTACGTCGGCGGGATCAGGCCCGCCTCCTCCTGTTGCTGCTCGCCGCGGCGGAGCATGCGGAGGGTGAGGATGGCGATGCTGAGGATCGCGGTGGCGCCGAAGCTGAGCTGGACGCTGAGCAGGCCCTGGCGGGTCCAGTAGACGTCGCGAAGATCGAGCAGCAGGGCAGCCTCGTCGAAGGTGAGGCCCATCCCGGCGCCCATCGGGATCGCCAGGCGCTGCTCGAGCGCGTCGTCGTCGGTCAGCAGCGCCGCGGTGCCGGAGGCGAAGGCGAGCAGGATCCCGGGCACGAAGTGGTGGATGTGGCGGCCGCCGACCTTGACGTTGCTGAAGGGCCACCAGCGGTCGCGGATTCCCCAGGTCGAGAGGCGAACGAGAGCGAAGGAGCCGAGGAATCCCGCCAGCAGGTTGAAGAGGATCGTCTCGCTGCGCGGCGTCGCCACGTAACCGCGCACGGCGACGCTGACGGTGTCGACCGCGGCCGCCGGAGCGGCCTCGAGCAGCGGCTCGTGGTCCTGGCGCTCATGCGCCCGACGGCGCAGCAGCCGCCCGAACTGGTCAGCGACCGCAGCGCCGGCAGCGCCGAGGGCGACGGCCGCGAGCCCCACGGTCGCCCGCTCCGAGCGCGCCCACCCGAAACGCGTCCGAGCCTTGGCTCGGCGGCCGATCCTGGCGGGAAGGCGTCGAGCAGCCATCAGCTCAGCCTATCCAGGCGCTGACGAGTGCCCGGGGGCAGGTACCGAGAACGTAAACCTCGCCCGCAGGTGCCTGCCCCCGGGCACTCGCCTGGTCGAGGAGGCCTACCTCGCCCGCAGGCGCCTGCCCACGGACCACCCGCCACGCTGTCGGAGGCGCTACTTCTCCTCGCTGATGATCGTCTTCACCGCGGCGACGGTGCCGTCGGCAAGCTCGATCTCGACCATGAAGGTGCCGACTTCGCGCAACGGCTGCTCGAGCCGGACTTTGCGTTTGTCGATGCGGAGGTCGCGGGCGTCGCGGAGGGCGTCGACGATCTCCTTGGCGCCGACCGAGCCGAACAGCTTGCCGTCCTCGCCGGCCCGCTGGTGGATCGTCAGCACGGTCTTGCCGAGCAGACCGGCAGCTTGCGCTTCGCGCTCGGTGCGGGCCTTCTCGGCTTTTTCGGCAGCCTCGCGACGGCGCTGCGCCTCCTCCAGGGCCCCCGGGGTAGCGGGCTGCGCCAGCTGGCGGGGGATCAGGTAGTTGCGCAGGTAGCCGGGGGCGACGTCGATCGCCTGACCGCGCTCGCCGAGGGACTCGACGTCCTCGAGCAGGATGGCCTGCGCCATCAGCGCTCTCCGACGTACGGCAGCAGGGCGATTTCGCGGGCCCGCTTCACCGCCACCGAGAGCTGTCGCTGGTGACGGCGGGAAAGTCCGGTGACGCGCCGGCCGCGGGTCTTCCCCTTGTCGGAGAGAAAGCGCCGCAGCAGGTTGAGGTCCTTGTAGTCGACGGTCTCGGCGTTGACCCGCGTGTACTTGCGGGGACGCGCACGCTCCGCGCCCCGCCTGCCGCGCTTGTTTCCGTCCGACGAACTCTCTCTAGCTCTGGCCATCGCGACGCGGGATGCTACAGACCAGCCGCTGACAGCGGCTGGGCGATCAGAACGGAATGTCGTCTTCGCCGCCTCCGCCGCCTGCGGCAGGCGCCGCGGCGCCTTCGAAGTCGGAGGTGTCGGCGGGCACGTCGCTGCTCGGGGTGAAGCCACCACCACCGTTGCCGTTGCCACCACCACCGGAGCCGTCGCGGGAGCCGAGGAACTGGACGGTGTTGGCGATGATCCTCACGGCCTGCCGTTTCCCGCTGCCGTCTTTGGCCTCCCACTCGCTCCACTCGAGGCGACCTTCGATGGCAACCGGGCGGCCCTTGGAAAGGTAGGTGGCGCAGTTCTCGCCCTGCCCGGCGAAGACGACCACGTCGAAGTAGTTGGGCTTGTCCACCCATTCGCCGGTCTGGCCGTCCTTGCGACGGCTGTTGACGGCGACGCGCATCTCACAAACTGCCGTCCCACCGCCGGTGTGCCGCAGCTCGGGGTCCCGCGTCAGGTTCCCGGTGATGACCACCACGTTCACGTTTGAAGCTGCCAAAGCACTCACTCCTCTGAAGTTCGCTTGTTGAGTTCCAGTCTAAGAGCGGCAGCGGCGCGAGTTCTCCCCCTCGGAAGGGGCATTCCTCGCAAAGAGCGGGTGCGAAGCGGCGCTACTCGTCGGCGCCGTCGACGGAGTCGCCGCTGTCCTCGCGGGCTCCGGTCGCGCTGCGCTCGCGCGGGCCCGGCGCGGCGCTGACCGCCGGCGGCACGATCACCGGGGCGTCGGCGTCGACTTTGAAGATGCGGAAGCGAAGGACGCCGTCGGCGATCTTCAGGTTGTGGTCGAGCGAGTCGAGCAGCTCGCTCGGCGCCTCGAAGCGGAACCAGCGGTAGTCGGCCTCGGTGCGCTTGTTGATCTCGTAGGCCATCTTGCGCAGGCCCCAGCTGTTCTCGTGTTTGAGGCTGCCGGAGCCCTCGATCTGCCCACGGGCCTCTCCCGCCAACGCATCGCGGGCGGGGGCATCCAGCTGCGGATCCAGCATCAGGACCAGCTCATATTCGCGTGGGGCTGCCAAAACGGCGAGGGACTATAGCGATGGAGTTCGGGAGGTTGGTGTCGGGAGGGCGGGGTACCCCTCTGCACTTAACTTTTTCGAGGAGCGGGGTGTGGCTGTCGCCTTGGGGGAGCTCTCGCGAAAAAGTACAAGACGTTTCGAGGGGTACCCCGCCCTCCCGTCAGTGCGGGGCGAACTCCATCGAGCCGTCGTTCGCTGGTGGGGGAGGCACCCGCGTTGGGGATTCGCTGGGAGCTGGCGCGGGTTCGGGCGGTGGGACGGGAGCTGGTGCTGGGACGGGCGGTGTGGAGGGCTGGGCCGGGGTTGACGCAGCATTCTCAGGAGGCTTGTTGGGCGAGCGGTATGGCTTCGGCTTGGAGCTGACCTTCGCGTCGAGCATTCTGCGACCCCGACGCTCTGAATGCCGAGGCGGCTTGGCGGCTTTCAAGGGGACCGCACGCGAGTTCCGCGGTCGCACAAGGCCAGGGTCCGGCTCGGCCTCCGGCCGCACCACAATCCGAGGCAACCCCACGTCCGCCCCCAAAGGCGGCGGCTCCGGCGGCCGCAGCAGCGAAGGCAGCACCTGCAGCACCACCAGCCCACCGATGGCGATCGCGGCAACCTTCCCAGCTGCCTTCCAACGAATCCGAACTCTGCCCACCCCAGCTAAAGACCAGAACCCGGGGAAGTTCTCCCCCCAGCCCCCAGATCAAGCAGTTCGGACCACAGAGCACGTTTCGTAGAGAGGGTCGGGTACCCCTCGAAACGTCTTGTACTTTTTCGCGAAAGCTCCCCCCAAGGCGCCAGCCGACAAGCGCCCCTCGAAAAAGTTAAGTGAAGAGGGGTACCCGACCCTCTCTACCTAAGCCACCTGCGCCCTTAACTCCTCGATATCCCGCAGCTGATCGTCAACCCAATCCCCCGGGTTCTTCGAGTAGATGATTTCCTTGAGGCGTTCGGATCGCAGCCGCCGCTCCTCGGGATCCATCGTCAGCGCCCGGTAGATCGCGTCGGCCTGCTCCTGGATGTCGAAGGGGTTGACCGAGAGGGCGCAGTCGGCCAGCTCCTCGTGGGAGCCGGTGTTCTCGGAGAGCATGAGGACGCCGTTGCGGGTGTTGACCGCCGGCGCCTCCTTGGCGACCAGGTTCATGCCGTCGAAGAGCGAGTTGACCATCAGCAGGTCGAAGTGCTTGTAGCGGGCGACGGCGTCGTGGAAGTTCTCGTAGATCTTGAGGTCGATCGGCATCCAGTCGGTCGTCCCATGGCGGTGGTTGACGACCGCGACCAGAGCCTCGATCCGCTCCAGGTACTCGGCGTACTCGGGCACGTCCTGGCGCGAGGGCTGCAGGTGGGCGATGAAGGTGACCTCTTCGCGGAACTCGGGGTGCTGGGTCAGGAAGACGTCAAACGCGGTGAAGCCGCGCAGGACGTTCTTCGAGAGGTCGGCCCGGTCGACGCGGATGATCAGGTGCTTGCGCCGCCGCTCCAGCACCTCGCGCTCGGCCTCGGCCACCTCCGGCGACTCGGCCGCCCGCTGCAGCCGCTGGGCGTCGATCGAGAGCGGGTAGGCGCGGGCCAGCGTCCTGCCGCGGGCGTGGTGGACTTCGGCCCGCAGGTAGTCGACGTCGGCCTCCAGCAGTTCGTCGCAGCAGCGCAGGAAGTTGATGCAGTAGGCGTGGGTGTGGAAGCCGATGAGGTCGTTGGCCAGCATCCCCTGGAAGATCGCCTCGCGGATGCGGCCGGGAAGGATGCGCCAGCTGTCGGGCTGCGACCAGGGGATGTGGACGAAGTGGTGGAGGAAGACGTCGGGGCGGCTCTCGCGGATCATTCCCGGCGCGGTGTAGAGGTGGTAGTCGTGGAGCATCACCAGCGGCTGCTCCTGGCCCTCGATCTGCCGCAGCACCGCCGCGGCGATGTCGCGGTTGACCGCCTGGTAGCCGAAGTCCCAGGCGTCGAGCTCCTCCTGGCGGATGTCCGGCGCGTTGGAGAGGTCCCAGAGGTAGTGCTGGATGAACCAGAGGATCGGGTTGGCGATCACGTTGTAGAAGCGGTCATAGGCCTCGGCGTCGCTGCCGACCAGCAGCACCCGGTAGTCGATGGCGTCGATCGAGAGCTCGACCGGACCGCCTCGCTCCTCGGAGACGGCGATGTCCTCGTCGGTCATCGCCGAGGCGATCCAGAGGGCGTCGCGGTGGGAGACGAGGCCCGAGAGAGCGGTGACGAGGCCGCCGCCGCCGCGCCGCACGGTGCGCTCGCCACCCTCGTCGCGCTCGAACTGGGCCGGCCCCCGGTTCGAGACGATGATCAGCGGCGAGGAATCCACGCCGCAGAGGTTAGATGGTCGATTGCGGCGTCAGGTGTCGAGGTCTGTCAGCAGCCCGAGCCAGTCGCGCAGCAGCCGGGGCGAGAGGAATTCGCGCCGCGCGTGCTCCTTGCCGGCGCGGCCGAGGCGCTTGCCCAGCTCCGGGTCAGCGAGGATCTCGAGGCAGCGCTGGGCGCACTCCGACGGCGAGTCGACCAGAAAGCCGGTCTCGCCGTTCTCGATCTGCAGCGGGATGCCGCCGACGTTGCCGGCGACCGTCGGCCTTCCCTTCCAGAGCGCCTCGGTGACGGTCAGGCCGAAGCCCTCGCGGATCGACTTCTGCAGGACCACGTCGGACTGCGACTGGAAGGCGTTGACCTCGATCGCCCCGACGTTGTTGAGGTTGCTGAGGATCTTGATGTCGGGGTCGGCGTCGGCGTATTCGAAGGTCTTCTGGAAGTACTCGCGCCCCTCGGGATCGTCGGTGGCCATCGAGCCGACCATCGCCAGCTGCGCCTCCGGCACCCGCTCGGTCACCTCGCGGTAGGCGTCGATGACGCCGATCGGGTCCTTCCAGGGGTCGAAGCGGGAGACCTGGGTGATCAGCGGCCGGTCGGGGTCGATCCCGAACTGGCGGCTGACGAAGGCCGCGTCCTCGGTCGAGAAGGCCATGTTCTTCGGCGAGAGGGGGTCGATCGCCGGCGGGATGATGTTGACGCCGTCCTTGCCGTGGTCGACGCCCGCCGGCACGTAATCCGGCATGTGCCAGACGGTCGCGTCGTATTCCTCGATCAGCGGCAGCAGGCGTTCGATCGGCGCCGGGTTCGGCGTCGAGAGGTCGATGTGGCAACGCCAGATCCAGCGCCGGCCCTTCTCCAGGGCGCCGCGGCGCAGCCCGATCGGCTGCGGGTCGTGGACGATCACCGCGTCCCATTCCCCTTCCAGGCCCTCGGCGTTCATCTGGTTGATCTCGTCGAACAGCTGCCACTGCTCCTCGCTCAGGGTCTCCTCCGCGCCCTGCAGCGAGTTGTGCAGGAGCTTGGTGGCGTTGAAGAACTCCTCTTTGCCGAAGATCACGTGCCAGTGGGCGTCGAGGCCGATGTCGCGCATCAGCGGCACGATCGTGTAGAGGATCTCCGAGACGCCGCCGCCGAAGGCGGTGGCGCTGACGTGCAGGACGCGCTTGCCCTTCAGCGGCTCCGCCAGCTCGCGGATGCGCTCCGTCGTCTCCTTGCCGACTATGTGGGTGTAGTCGGTGAGGGACTTCTGGCCAAGTGCGACTTCCTGAAGCAAGGCCGGAGTTCTACACGCCCCGGCGGCGAAGTGGCGGTTAGCCCCCGTTGACGCTGTCCGGGCGCTTGCCCAGGGTGACCTCGACCTGCTCCCGCTCGCCGTCGCGGAGGATGGTCAGCGTCACCTCTTCCCCCGGTTTGCCGTAGGCGACGAAACGGGCGAGATCGTCGGGCTCGACCACCCTGTGGCCGTTGGCTTCGAGGATCACGTCGCCGCCGGTGCGGTACTCGCCGGCCTGGAAGCGCAGTTTCTCGTCACCGCCTTCGAGCCCGGCCTTCTCCGCCGGCCCGCCCGGGACGATGTCGGCCAGGAGGCCGCCGAAGGTGGTGTCGAGGCCGAGCTTGTCGGCAAGCTGCGGGTAGAGGGCCTGGCTGGAGACGCCGATGTAGGCGTATTCGACGCTGCCGTCCTGCTCGAGCTGGGCGACGGAGCGTTTGATCGCCGAGACCGGAACAGCAAAGCCGACGCCGCTGTTGCTGCCGGAGCCGGTCTCGATCTGCTGGTTGATGCCGATCACGCGGGCGCCGGCGTCGAGCAGCGGCCCACCCGAGTTGCCGGGGTTGATCGAAGCGTCGGTCTGGATCGCCCCCTCGATCTGGAACTGGGTCAGCGATTTGACCGAGCGGTCGGTGGCGGAGATGATCCCGCTCGAAAGCGATTGCTGCTCGCCGAAGGGGCTGCCGATCGCGGCCACCGGCTGGCCGACCTGGATCTCGGCGTCGTCGCCGAGCTCGAGCGGGTGCAGGGCGAAGCCGTCGGGCTCGATCCTCAGCAGCCCGACGTCGGCGAAGGGGTCGAAGCCGACGATCTCGGCCTCGACCACGTTGCGGTCGGGGAACTCGACGAAGACTTCCGTCGCCGGCACCCGCTTGCCGCTGGATTCGTCGGTGATGACGTGGGCGTTGGTGACGATCTCGCCGGCGTCGTTGAGGACGAAGCCGGAGCCCTCGGCGGCGCCGGCACCGTCGCCGAAGAGGGAGCGGATCGTGACCACGCCGGGGGCGGCCTCGCGGTAGACCCTGGCGGCGTCGAAGCCGCTGTCGGCGGCCTCGACGATCACCTGGGGCGCCGGCTCCGAGCTCGGCGGAGCCGCGGCAGTCGAGGCTTCCCCGCCGCCGTCGCTGCTGCCGCAGCCGGCGAGCAGGGCCAGGCAGAGCAGCAGCGCCGCCGCCGCTCGCCGCCTCACGCCGAAGCCTCGGCGAGAGCGCTCGCGGGCCGCTGCCCGGCGCCGACCTCGGCTGGCGGGAGGTCGAGGGTGAAGGCGGTGAAGCGGCGGCTGGAGCTGATCGTGATCCGGCCGTCCATGCGCTGCGCGAGCTCGCTGGCGATCGCCAGGCCAAGGCCGGAGCCGCCGGCCTTGTCGGCCGTGTAGAAGCGCTCGAAGATCCGGCCCTGCACGCGCTGCGGGATTCCCGACCCCTCGTCGGAGACGGTCAGCTCGGCGCGGCGGTTTACGGAGTAGGTGGTCACGGTGACCTTGGTGCCCTCGGGGGTGTGGGTGAGGGCGTTGTCAAGGAGGATACGGATGATCTGACGCACGCGATCGGGGTCGCCATGAGCGACCGCCGGGCGCTCGGGGGTGCGCAGCTCCAGGCGTGATCCACGCAGTTCGGCGCGCGCGCCGAACTCCCGCGTGACCTCCCGCGCCAGGGCGCCGAGGTCGACGCTGCGGGTCTGCATCACCATCGCTCCGGCGTCGAGCTGGGAGAGGTCGAGCAGGTCGGCGGTCAGCTTCGTCAGGCGCTCGATCTGCTGCCTCATCGTCCGCATGAACTCGGCCCGCTCCTCGGGGCTGGGGTCCTCCTCTTCGAGCAGCTCGATAAAGCCGCCGAGGCTGAAGATCGGCGTGCGCAGCTCGTGCGAGGCATTGGCGATGAACTGCTTGCGGGCGCTGTCGAGCTCGGCCAGGCGGCGCTGCATCTCGTTGAAGCTGCGGGCGAGCTGTCCGAGTTGCCCCGCCGCGGCGACCGGGATCGTCGTTTCGAAGTCCCCGTCGGCGACTTTGCGGGCGGCGTCCTGGAGGTGGCTGATGTTCTGCGCTGCCGCCTGCGCGTAGTAGAGGCCGATCCCCGTCGCGATCGCGATCGCGATCAAGGCCCCGATCAGGATCTGCTCCTTGACCGGGCCGAGCCCGCTCGCGGCCCCGCCGATCGCGACCGTATAGAGGTAGATGACCACGGAGGTGCCGACGGCGATCGCGATCGCGATGACCGTGATCCGGCTGCCCAGGTTGGTGAGCCTGAGATGTCGCACCGCTACTCCTTGAACCGGTAGCCGACCCCGCGCACGGTGAAGAGGAACTCGGGCTGCTTGGGGTCGCTCTCCAGCTTCTCGCGCAGGTGCCTGATGTGGACGTCGACCGTGCGCGGGTCGCGGTACTCGGAGTCGCCCCAGACGTGCTCCAGCAGGGTCTCGCGGGTGAGCACGCGGCCGGGCGAGCGGGCGAGGGCGCCGAGGATCTCGAACTCGACGTAGGTGACCCGGACCTCCTCCCCGTGCAGGGTGACCATGCGGCGATCGAAGTCGATCGTCAGCTCGCCGCACTCGATCGGCACGTCCTCACGCGCCTCGCCGCCCATTCGCGAGCGACGCAGCGCCGCTTTGACGCGGCTGCGGAACTCCCGCATCGAGAACGGCTTGGTGATGTAGTCGTCGGCGCCGACCTCGAGGCCGGCGACCTTGTCGGTCTCGCTGCCCTTGGCGGTCAGCATGATGATCGGGACCTGGCTGGTGGAGCGCAGCTGGCGGCAGACTTCGACTCCGTCCAAGCGGGGCAGCATCAGGTCGAGGATGACCAGGTCGAAGCGCCCCTCTTCGAAGCGCTGCAGCGCTTCGCTGCCGTCGAGCGCGGAGGTGACGTGGTAGCCGTCCTTGCGCAGGGGATAGCTCAAGAGCGTCTGAATCGACTGCTCGTCGTCGACGAGGAGAATGCGGGCCGTCCCGTTAGCCACAATTGAAGGGTAGTGCGCGCGTCGAATTGGACGCATGTGCGAGTACCTAGAACTAAGGATCTGAAATCTTGAGCCGATACAGAGGGCGATGCAGGCACAGGAACTGAAAAGCCTTGTCGAAGCCGGCAGCTACAAGCCAGACCCCTCGCAGGTGGCGATGGCGATGTTGCAGCGCCGCAGCGTGCGCGAACTGCTGACTGGAGGCTTCGCCCTCAGCGCAGCTGGTCAAAGCCCGTCGGCGTCAGAGTCCCCCCGCCAGGCAGCCTGATCTCGACCCCCTCGCCTTCGCTGGCTTCCCCGATCTGGGTCAGCGTCGTTTCCGCTGCCTGGCCGATCCCGATCGCCGCCGCGGCCAGCTGCTGCGGGGTCAGCGTCGCCAACAGCTCGTAGTCCTCGCCCCCCGAGACGGCCAGCTCAAGCGGATCGCGACCAGCCGCCGCCGCCACCTCGGCCAGGCCCTTCGCCAGCGGCAGCGCCCCGGCGTCGATGCGCAGGCCGACACCGCTGGCGGCGGCGAGGTGGGAGGCATCGCCGCCGAGGCCGTCGCTGACGTCGATCATCGCCCGCGCCCCGGCGCCGGCCAGCGCCCTTCCGGTGGCCAGCCTCGGGGTCGGGTCGAGCTGGCGCAGCCGCAGCCGCTCGGCGGTCGCCGCGGGCACCGCCGCCGCCAGCTCCGGCCGCTCGAGCAGCAGCAGGCCCGCAGCAGCGCCGCCGATCTCGCCGCTGAGGACGAGGGCTTCGCCCGCTTCGGCGCCGGCGCGCCGGACCAGCCGCTCGCCGCTCGCCGCGTGGCCGACGACCGTGATGGCGAGAGTCAGCGCCGGCGCCCTGGTGACGTCGCCGCCGGCCAGGGTCGTCCCGGTTGCCGTCGCCAGCGCGAGCATCCCGTCGATCAGCTCCAGGCAGCCGTCCTCGTCGAGGTCGGGGGGGATGCCGACGGCGACGTAGGCCTCGCCGGCCTCGGCCCCCATCGCCGCCAGGTCCGAGAGGGCGGCGGCGAGGGCCTTGCGGCCGATCTGGCTCGGGGCCGCCCACTCGCGACGAAAGTGGACCCCGTCGACGAGGGCGTCGATCGAGGTGGCGGTGGCGCCGCCGGGAACGGTGACGGCAGCGTCGTCGCCGCTGCCGACCTCGACCCGCGGGCCGGGTGGCGGCAATCGTTCGCGCATTCGCGCCAGCAGCTCGAACTCGCCCATCGAGTGACTATCCCAAACCGATCCGGTCACTAAGGTGCGCCCAGACGTGGAGCGCCGCCAACCATTTCTGCACCGAGTCGGTGAGGCCGGAGCGCGGTTCGGAACGCGCCCGCCCCGCAGCCGCCGGGTCCGCCTTGCCCTCCAGGTCGGACTCGTCGTCCTCATCTTCGGCTTCCTCGTTCTCACGGTCATCGACCAGTGGGCGGAGATCCAGGACGAGGGCGTCCACTTCAAGGTCGGCTGGCTGATCCCGGCGTTCGTGATCATCCCCCTCTTCTATGCCCTCAGCGCCCTCGGCTGGGACTTCATCCTGCGCTTCCTCGGCCACCCGATCGGGCTCGGCCGCGCCCAGGTCGCCTGGGGCCAGCCGATGCTGGCGCGCTACGTGCCGGGCAGCGTGCTCTACGTGCTGGGGCGGGTGCTGCTCTCCGAACGGGCGGGTGTGCCGCGCCGGCTGACGATCGCCAGCATCGTCTACGAACAGGCGATCTCGGCCACCTCGGCGATCATCGTCGCCGCCTACTTCATCGTCAAGCACCCCGACCTGCAGGGGGAGCCGCTGCGCTGGGCGGTGCTGCTCTTGATCCCGGCTGCGATCGCGCTGCTGCACCCGCGCGTGTTCGGCCCGCTCGCCAACAAGGTGCTGGGGGCCTTTGGCCGCGAACCGCTGCCGGCGGTGGTCTCGCTGCAGGGCGTGGTCGCGCTGATCGTCTACTACTCGCTCAACTGGCTCGTGGTCGGGTTCGGCATCTACTGCGTCGCCCGCTCGGTCACCTACATCCCCTTCGAGGACATTCTCCTGGTCGCCTCGGCGCAGGCGATCGGGTACTTCGCGGCGCTGGTCACGCTGGTCGCGCCGGCCGGGCTCGGGGTCAAGGACGCGGCCTTCGCCTGGGCGCTGAAGGCGGCCCTGCCGGGCAAGAGCTTCGCCCTCGCCTCCCTGGTGGCGATTGCGGTGCGCGGCGTGATGACGGTCGGCGAACTGATCTACGTCGGCGTGGTGACGGCGCTGGGGCGGCGCGAGGGGTGGAGCATCCACACCGGGATCCTGCATGCGTCTCCGGAGGAGGAAGAGGCACAGGAGCGGGCAGAGGGGGAGGGGCAGACACCCCTCTCCACTTAACGTCGGTGGTTGGGAGGGGTCAGGCACCCCTCTCCACTTAACTTTTTCGAGAAGCGTCTTGCGGCTGACGCCTCGGGGTGAGCGCCGTCGAAAAAGTACAAGACGTTCCGAGGGGCGCCTGACCCCTCCTCTCGATAGTTAGAGGGGGATGCGGGCGCCCAGCTGGTACGCCGTCAGCGCCAAGGTCAGTAGCTGCAGCGGTCTGTCTCTTGAGATTGCTGCGAGGGGTAGTAGCCAGATCAGGTACCAGGGGAGGAGCCAGGTGGTGGCTAGGAGGAGGGCGGCGGCGGTCCAGGCGGTGGCGCGGATCCAGTCGAAGCCGCGCCAGGTCCAGAGCAGGAGCTGGAGGAAGAGGGTGAGGAAGAGGACCAAGGCGACGATGCGGATCGCGTCGGGGTCGAGGCCGGTGAGGCGGGCGACGGTGATCGGGATGCTCATGTGGCTCGTCCGCCCCTGGTTCTCCCCCGCCAGTCCGAAGGCGCTCAGCCAGTCCCAGCCGAAGGCGAGCCAAGCCGCCGCCGCGATCACCGCGGCCGCGACCAGGCCCCCAGCCAACATGCCGCCGACGGGCCGATTTTCCTCCATATAGGGGTGTTTGAGGCCCGTCGGTATTCCCGGCCGGGCGACGGCTGCTAAGGCGAAGGGGGCTACGAACAGGGCTGAGGCCTTAGTGGCGATGGCTGCGACCAGGGCGGCTCCGCCGCTGGCCCAGCGGGCGCTGAGGATGGCGGCGACGGTGAGCAGCGCCAACAGCATCGCCAGGCCGTCGTTGTGGGCGCCACCGACGACGTGGACGAGGACGAGGGGGTTGAGGGCGACGAAGGCGGCGGCGCGCAGCGGGTCGGCACCGCGCCGGGCGGCGAGGCGGGAGACGACCGCGGCGAGGCCGAGGACGGAGAGCGCGGCGACGGCCTTCAACGCGGCGACCGCGACGTCGACCGGTAGCCAGGCGAGCGGATAGGTCGCGAGGGTGAAGAGCGGGCCGTAGGCGCTGGTCGCTTCGGTCCAGGCGACGTCGGCGAAGGCGGGATCGGCGGGGGCGGCGAGGGGCGGGTGGACGTAGGGGTCGAGGCCGTGGACGACGCCGAGCCGGGCGTAGTCGACGTAGCTGTAGACGTCGTGGGAGAGCAGCACCGGAGCGACGGCGAAGGCCGTCACCGCGAGCACGATCGCGGTCCAGACCAGGCGCCGGCCCAGCGCCGGCGCTGCGACGAGAACACCGAGGTAGGCCCCGAAGCCCACCCACATCAGACCGAAAGCGACTCCCGGCGCGATGCTCAGCTACTTGCCCCCTTACCGCCACCGACCGTGGGTGGCGGCGATGGCAGCGGCGCCGGTTCCTGTCCGGCGCCGGGCGCATAGGCGTCGGGGTCGTAATCGTTCGGGTCATAGCCCCCGACCGCGGCGCTGCCGGGCGGCGGCGGCTCGTCGCTTCCATCGGTCGCGCCGCCGCCGACGCCGTCGCTCGGGCTCGCCCGGGTGAAATGGCCGTAGTAGGGCGCCCAGCTGATCCCCTGCTCCGGCTGCTCGAATTCCTCGCAGGGCACGCCGCCGTCGGCGTAGATCGAGTGCCAGATCTCGGCCGGGAAGGTGCCGCCGAAGACGGTGATGCCGTGGACGCTGGTCATCGAGACGTCGTTGGACTCGGGGTAGCCGACCCAGACAGCCGTTGCCAGGTTGGGCTGGTAGCCGGCGAACCAGGCGTCGGTGTATTCGTCGGTGGTGCCGGTCTTGCCCGCCTGGCCGGAGCAGCCGGTGTAGGCGGCGGTCCCGGTCCCTTCGGTGATGTTGTCGTGGAGCAGGCGCGTCACCTCGTAGGCGACGGGTTCGGTCAGCACCCGCTCCGGCGCCGCCGCCTGTGGGTGGTCGACCTTGCCGCTGGGGAAGGTGACCTTCTCGATCGAGACCGGGTCCCGCTGGATCCCGCCGCCGGCGAGCGTCGCGTAGGCGCCGGCCATCTCCAACGGCGAGACGCCGATGCGCAGGCCGCCGAGGCCCTCGGCCGGAATCCCGTCCAGCTGGGTCACGATCCCCATCGATTTCGCCGTCTGCGCGACGCTCTTGGGCCCGACGTCGAGGTCGAGCTGGGCGAAGACGGTGTTGTCGGAGCTGATCGTCGCCTGCTGCAGGTTGACCGTGCCCTGGTAGCCCTCGTCGGCCGTGCTGACCTCCCAGTGGCCCCAGTGGGGCAGGTCGAGATCGAGCGGTTTCGACGTGTAGTAGGTCTCGTAGGGGTCGATCCCCTGCTTGATCGCCGTCGTCAGCACGAAGGTCTTGAAGGTCGAGCCCGGTTGCCGGTGCCCCTGGGCGGCGAGGTTGAACTGACTCTCGTCGTAGTTGGAGCTGGAGGCCATCGCCCGGATCTGGCCGTTGCGGGGGTCGACCGAGACCAGCGCCGAGGAGGGGTCGGTCGCGTAGGGGAGGGCCGAGCGCATCGCTTCCAGGCCGACCCGCTGCAGGTCCGGGTCGATCGTGGTCCGCACCTCGAGGCCGCCGCGACGCACGGTGTTGACCCCGTACTCCTCGATCAGCTCGTTCTCGACGTAGTCGAAGAAGTAGGGCTGGCGGTGCTTGAAGTAGTCGGCGGAGACGTCGAGGCCGAGGCCGGCGGCCGTGGCTGCCTCGAAGCGGGGCTCGGAGACGTAGCCGAGCTTCTCCATCTGCCGCAGCACGTCGTTGCGCCGCTCACGTGCCGCTTTGGGGTTGAGGATCGGGTTGTGTTCGGAGGGCGCCTGCGGCAGGCCGGCCAGCAGCGCCGCCTGCGGCAGGGTCAGCTTCCAGACCGGCTTGTCGAAATAGATTCGCGAGGCCGCCTGCACCCCGACCGCGGTGCTGCCTTCGATCGTCCCGTAGGAGGCGATGTTGAGGTACTGGCCGAGGATCTGGCGCCGCGAGTGGCGCTTGGCGTACTCGATCGCCAGCTTGGCCTCGACGATCTTGCGTTCGAGGTTGCGCTCGGGATCCGGGATGCAGAGATTGCGGACCAGCTGCTGGGTGATCGTCGAGCCGCCCTCGACCGCCTTGCCGGCTTCGATGTCCTTCAGCGCGGCGCGGAGGATGCCCTCGGGGTCGACGCCGCCGTGCTCGTAGAAGCGCTGGTCCTCGATCGCCACCGTCGCCAGCTGCACCCGTTTGGGGATGCGCTCGATCGAGACCGGCGTGCGCGCCTCGTCGGAGGCGATCGCGCCTAGCTTGCTGCCGTCGGCGGCGTAGAGGACCGAGTTGCCGCCCTTCTCGATCGGCTTGCAGGTCCCAAGCGAGGGGGCGTCGGCGGCGACGTCGAGGACCCAGGAGGTGACGCCGATGACCGCGATCGCGAGCAGGGCGAAGAGGGCGCCGAAGACGAGCAGGAGCTTGCCGCCGAGACCGCCGCCGCGGCGCCGCTGTCGCCGAGTGCGCTGCGTCATCGAGCAGAGGGTACCCAGGGAGCTCTGCGCCGTTTGGCGCTCAGGCCTGCGTGTCTTCGGTCGAGTGGTTGTGGACGACGCCTTCGACCAGGAGCTGGTTCGGGATCACCACGGAGCTGCCGTCGCCGGGGTCGATGTAGGTGTAGGAGAGGGTGATGTCGGTGACCCGTCCCTCGTTCTCGTCGAAGCTGACGCGGTCGCCGATCCGGAACGGCTGCGAGACCGCCAGCTGCACGCCGGCGACCATGTTGCCGATCGTGTGCTGAGCGGCGAAGCCGACGATCAGGCCGAGCACGGCGGTCGAGGCGAGGATGCCGGTCGCGAGCCGCTTCAGCTCGGTGAACTGGCTGAGGGCGATCGCGGCGAGGACGAGGAAGACCGCCAGCAGAAGCAGGCGGCGGAGGAAGCGCAAGCGCGTCTTGGTCGAGCGGGAGACCTGGGAGACTGCCGGCGTCATGGGGGCCAACTTAGCCGCAGAAGGAGCCCGGGAGGGGTACCGGGCTCCTTTTCCTTACTCCAATTGGGGGCCCGGAGCTGCCATTCTCGGGCTTGTTCTAGCTATAGGCACGGGGATCGTGTTGGGGGTTCCGGCTGCCGTGATCGGCAGCGATGGCGAGGGGGAGCTGACGACGTTCGGGAACGTCGGCGTGCAGCTGGGGACCGCGATCGGGTTCCTCTTGGTGCCGATGGCGATCGCGGCGCAGCGGGGGGCGGCGACGATGGGGGAGATCCTCGGGCGGCTCGGGGTGCGGCGCTTCGAGCCCTCCGCCTTCAAGTGGATCGGCGCGGCGATCGGGGCCTACCTGCTCTTCGCCTTCTTCTACTCGCTGTTGATCGTGGTGCCGGAACAGGAGGACATCGCCGAGGCGTTCGGGTCGGTTCCGGTGCAGATCCTGCTGATCGCGATCGCGGCGCCGATCAGCGAGGAGATCTGCTTCCGCGGGATGCTCTACGCCGGGCTGCGGGAGAAGCTGCCGCGGTACGGGGCGGCGCTGCTCGCCGGCCTCTTCTTCGGCGCCCTGCACGCGCTGACCGGGGTCACCGCGGTGCCGCCGCTGATCGCCTTCGGCTTCATCCTGGCGCTGCTCTACGAGAAGACCGGCTCGATCGTGCCCTGCATCCTGCTGCACATGCTGAACAACTCTGTCGCCCTGCTCGCTCAGTAGCATTCCCGCCGGTGAATCGCCTCGTCTGCCTTCTCGCCCTCGTGGCGCTGCTCGTCCTTCCCGCCTCCGCCGCCGCGGCGAGCTCCGGGTCGAAGGGCGGCGCGACCGAGGCTGTTGCGGACGCGACCGTGAAGATCAAGCTCGGCAAGCTGGACAACGGGCGCGCCCAGATCTACAGCAAGGTCCCGGTCTTCGGCACCGTCAGCCCCTATGTGCCGGGCCAGCGAGCGGAGGTCACCTTCTTCCTCGACGGCAGGGAGCTGTTCAGCCGCCATCTCGCGATCGGCAAGGGCAAGGGCGGAGACGGCCGCTTCCGCACCAGCGTCCTCGTCCGTGAGAACGGCAGGTACGCGGTCAGCGCCAAGCACGAGGCGACGGCGGTGCTGGGTGGCGACAGCAGCGTCCGCAAGAGCTGGAAGGTCAGCTTCCCGAGCTTGCGCCAGGGCCAGTGCGGCGACGTCGTCGTCGGCTTCAAGAAGGCGATGCGGAAGATGGGCTACGTCGCCAACAGCGGCCGCTGCTTCGGCGGCAAGACCGCGCGCGGCGTGCTCGCCTATCGCAAAGTCAACGACAAGAGCCGCAGCATGCGCGCCGGCAAGGGCCTGGTCAAGAGCGTCTTCGCCGGCCGAGGCGCCTACGAGGTCCGCCACCCCGGCGCCGGCCAGCACGTCGAGGCGCCGCTCTCGAAGCAGGTGCTCGTCTTCGCCAAGGGCGACAAGCCGGTCGCGGTCTACCCGATCTCCTCCGGCAAGTCCTCGACCCCGACCGTCACCGGCCACTACGAGTTCATCCGCACCGAACCCGGCTACAACTCGCACGGCATGTACTACTCCTGGTACTTCTACGGCGGCTACGCGATCCACGGCTACGAATCGGTGCCCGACTACCCCGCCAGCCACGGCTGCCTGCGGACCTTCATCGCCGACCAGCCGGAGATCTACGAGCGCATCAACTACGGCGAAGACATCTTCATCTGGTAGCCCCGCCGCGCCCGGAGTACGGTTGAGGGGATGAGCGAGGAAGCGCAATGAAGGTCTTCGTCGCCGGCGCCAGCGGTGCCCTCGGCAGACCCCTGGTGCGGCAGCTGCTCGACGTCGGCCACGAGGTGACGGGGATGACGCGCCGCGAGGAGCGCGCAGCTGAGATCAGGGACGCCGGAGCCGAGGGGGTGGTTTGTGACGTCTTCGACGCCGATGCCCTGAGCAAGGCGGTCGCCGCGGCCGCGCCGCAGGCCGTCGTCCACGCTCTGACGGCGCTGCCGCCGCGCTTTAAGCCGAAATCGGACTACCTGGCGGCGACGAACCGAGTGCGAACCGAGGGGACGCGCAACCTCCTCGCCGCGGCCAGATCAGCTGGCGTGCGGCGAATCGTCGCCGAGAGCGTCGCCTTCTTCTACGAGCCCGAGGGAAGCTGGGTCAAGGACGAGGAGGCGCAGCTGTTCGTCGACCCGCCGGGACGGTTCGCCGCCGGTCGCGACGCCCTGGTCGAGCTGGAGCGGCTGGTCACGGGCGCCGGCGGCATCGAGGGCGTCGTCCTCCGCTTCGGCTGGTTCTACGGTCCCGGCACCTACTACGGCCGCGGCGGCTCGCTGGCCGAGGAAACGCTGAAGCGCCGCAACCCGATCGTCGGGGCCGGGACCGGCACCTTCTCGTTCGTCCACGTCGACGATGCCGCCGCCGCGATCGTGGCCGCGCTCGACCACGGCGCTCCCGGCATCTACAACGTCGTCGACGACGAGCCGGCGCCGCTGCGCGAGTGGCTGCCGGTCTACGCCGAAGCGCTCGACGCCAAGCCGCCGCGCCGGGTCCCGGCCTGGCTGGCGCGGCTGGTCGCGGGGCCGGATCTGGCGGGGGCGGCGATCGACATGCGCGGCGCCTCCAACGTCAAGGCGAAGCGCGAGCTGGGCTGGCAGCCGGCGCATCCGAGCTGGCGCCAGGGCTTCCGCGAATCGCTCGGTTAACCGTTCAGTCCGGCAGCCGCACGTTCTCGAACGGCAGCACCGTCGCCAGCAGGTCGAAGTGGCGGTCGGCGTGGAGGACGCCGAAGCCCCGCTCGGCCGCGGCGGCGGCGATCAGGTAGTCGGCGGCCGGAAGTCGGCGGCTGCCCTTCAACTCTCGGACCGCACTTAACGCTGCCTGGCACACGGACGCGTTGACAGTGGCCTGTGGAAGCGATCGTAGGGCTTCGTCAAAGACCGCGAACTCGTCTTGGTTTCGAGCCCCCCGAAGAATCTCAAGGGTGGACACCGGACAAGCCACCAGATAACCGCCCCTTGCCGTGGCTTTCCAGCGATCGCGCACATCGCTCCGGCTCTGACGGGTCCAGGCAGAGGTATCAATCACAAGGGGAACTCGATCTGTGAAAGGCGCCACGCTCATTGCGGTGGCTGCTTACCGGGCATCTCATGCCGTTCCTTGACGATCTCTTCGAGGGCATCGAAGTCGTAGTCGATCTCCCCATCGGCGATCTTGCAGAGAATCTCGATCGCTTCGTCATGTTTCCGGCGCTCCTCCAATGCCACCTCGGCACCCCGAATCGCAAGGTCGCGAATCAACCCCGACCGGCTGGCCGGATGTGCGTCAACCGCAGCCATCGCCTGCGCCAGCTCTGGATCGACGGTCACCTGCACGCGTGGGTGTTTGGTCGCCATTGGACCAGTGTACCGCGACGGTGATACACCAATTTGCTGAAGCGGAAATCCAACTCACTGCGCTCTAAGGCTGTGGCCCGGCAAACTCTCCCCGGTCGTCGGCAACTCAGGCTTTCGGCCTAGGATGCTCGCCGTGCCCGACCTCGACGCCGCCAAGGAGACCCTGCTCGCCGAGTTGCGCGAGCATTCGCTGGTCCTCGGCGAGGTGACGCTGGCCAGCGGTGCCACGGCGCAGTACTACGTCGACGCCCGGCGCGCCCTGATGCGGCCGGCCGGGTTCCACGCCGCCGGCGAGCTGATCGCCGCCGCCGCCGCCGAGCTCGGGGCTGAGGCCGTCGGCGGCCCGGCGACCGCCGCGATCCCGCCCGCCTGCGCCGCGATCGCGGTTCCCGCCGGCGCCGACCTCGTCGCCTTCTTCGTCCGCGGCGAGCGCAAGGAGCACGGGCTGCAGCGCTGGGTCGAGGGTCCGGTTGCCCCCGGCCTGCGCTGCCTGGTCGTCGAGGACACCGTCACCACCGGCAGCTCGACCGCGACCGCGATCGGGAGGATTCGCGAGCAGGGGCTGGAGATAGCCAGCGTCGTCGCCGTCGTCGACCGGCTCGCCGGCGGTGGCGAGAAGATCGAAGCGGCAGCCGAGGCCCCCTACCGCGCCCTGGTCACGATCGACGAGATCTATCCCGAGCGGCCGGACCGCGGCTGAGGCGGTCGATGGATCCGGACGCAGTCGAGATCCGCGTCGTCGCTTGCCTGATCGAGAAGCAGCGCACGACCCCGGACGTCTACCCGCTCTCCCTCAACGCCCTGCGCACGGCCTGCAACCAGGCGACCAACCGCGACCCTGTCGTCGACTACGACGAGGCGACCGTCGCCGAGGCGCTGCGCCGGCTCGCCCTGCGCGGCTGGACCCGCCTCGCCAGCGGCGCCGGCAGCCGTGCTCGCAAGTACCGCCACCTGCTGCCGGAAGCGCTCGGGGTCGACGAGGCGGAGCTGTCTCTGCTCGCGGTGCTGATGCTGCGTGGGGCGCAGACCCCCGGCGAGCTGAAGCAGCGCAGCGAGCGGCTGCGGGGCTTCGCCGACCTCGCCGCGGTGCAGGCGGCACTGGAGGGTCTGGTCGAGCGTGGGTACGTCGCTTGTCACGCTCGTCGCCCGGGGCAGAAGGAGGATCGCTACGAGCAGCGGCTCGGCGGGTTCGGCGAGGAGGCCGCCTCCGCGTCGGCGGCCGCGGTCGGTGCCGACGTCGCGGGAGGAGATCCCGCCACCACGGCGACGGGAGACGAGGGCGCCCGCCAGCCCGATCTCGTCCCAGCCGAGGATCGGCTCACACGCCTGGAGCGCGAACTGGCGAGCCTGCGCTCCGAACTGGCGAGCCTGCGCGAGGCGCTGGGCGAGGACTCAGGGCAGGGGGACGACGGCGACCCGGCGCCCGCCGGGGATGGCGGCGATTAGCTGGCTCTTGAGCCCGTCGCGCTGCTCGATCAGCGCCCGACCGCCGGCGGTGAAGGGGATCGTGAAGGCGTGCGAGCGCTCGCCGGTGAGCCGGAAGGCGCGCCGCCCCAGTGAGCGGGTGATGGTTCGGAGCCCGGCCGGCCGGCCGCGTTTGCGCGGCACCGCGACCTTGTACCTGGTGCGCAGCGCCAGCTGTCCGGGGCACTCGGTGCCGGCCGGCCACTCGCAGGAGATCCGCACGCGCACGCCCCTGGTCGTCACCCGCGGGTTGAAGAGCCTGATCGCGACCGGGATCGCGGTGTCCTTGCAGCCGAGTAGCCGGTCCGCCCCAGGCCCGACGTTGAGCGCGTAGACGCAGATCGGCTGCGGGCCCGACTTCACGGTCGGGAAGCTGAGGTCGAAGCCGTGCAGGGCGCCCGCCGCCCGGTACCTGGCGCCGACGTCCAGTCGTGGCAGGCCCGCCACCGGGCCGAGCTCGTGCGCGAGCACCCGCGGCGCGCTGGCCCTGCCGCCGACGTAGACGCGGATCGCCAGCGGCTGCGTCGGCACGTTCTTGTCGAGCGTCCAGCCCTTCACCCGCAGCTGTCCCGCCGCTGGCGATCCGGTCAGCTCGAAGCGGCCGATCGGGTCTTCGTTCGCAGCGAGCGGCGCGCTGTTGCCGACCGTCCCGCCGTCGACGTAGTTGTTGTCGATGTTGATCGTCACCCCGCCGTAGCGCTCGTCATGGCCGCCGCGGTACTGGTGGATGCGCTGGTGGTTCGTCCAGGCGCTGGCCGGGACGTAGGGATCGGTGGCGGTCGCCTGGCCGTTCCAGTTGGCGAACCAGAGGTGGTCGGGCAGGATGTAGCCGCTGCCGATCTGGTCGGCGATGTCCTCGATCCCCGAGGCGCTGCTGCTGTAGACGCCGGACTGGTAGCCGAGCGAGTGCAGCTCTTCGGTCCAGGCCTCGAGGAAGGCGAGGGTGGCGGCGGTGGCGCTGGAGGTCTGGGTGTAGGCCTCCATGTCGTTGTAGATCGGGCTGCCGGCGCCCATCCCGAGGGCGCTCGCCTGGGCGACCGCGTCGCTGGCCGCCGCCGCTCCCTGCGTCGTCGCCTGGTTGGCGCTGATCTTGGCGCAGCTGCTGCAGGCGCTGGTCGGAGCCTGCAGCCCGACGTAGGTCGGGATCAGGAACCAGCCGGCATCGGTCTGGGCGTTGACCCAGCTCGCGGTCAGGTTCGGCTGCGAGCAGCCGCGGTTGAGTCCGCCGATGTAGACCCCGACTGCCCGGTAGGGGGAGTCGGCCCAGGCCGACATCGCCTGCGACGAGGGTGCGGTGCAGGCGTCGAAGCCGAGGCCGGTGAAGACGCTGCCGCCGGCCGAGGCGGTGGCGAGCGGGCGCTGCGGAGTCGGGAGCGCTGATGCACCGGCACGGGCGCCGCCGCGGCCTTCGACCACGATGGCCCGCTGCCCGCCGATCGCCGCATCCGCCGGGCAGCGCTGGTTCCCGCTCGGCGTCCCCAGGTAGACGGCGCGCCGGTCCAGCCGCACGCACATCCCCGGGCGCTCGCTGAGCCGGTAGACCGGCCAGGACCGCGGCGCCTCGACCCGCTGACCTTGGAAGTTGACGACCCGGGCCGCCGAGCTCGCGGGGGCTGCCGCGCCCCAGCACGCGAGCAGCGCAATCGCGCAGATCGCGGCACGAACGACGCCTGTGGAGCCGGCGGATGATCGACTGCTCATTCGCTGCACTCTCGCTACAACCGGCCCTGGACCCCAAAAGTTGCACCCGCCGGGCGCGGCCTTGCAAGCAGAGGCGGAGCGATGAGCATCCTGATCCGCTCTGCCCCCGCTCGACGCCTTCGGCAAGCGACTAATGCCGATCCTCCCTGAAGTCGGGATCGAGCCCCGGCACGCCAGAGGCGATGGCGATCCACAACATCGTCAAGCGCTAGGGCAGGCACGTACCTTGGCTCCGTAACTGGCTTGAAATGCCCCGAGCTGGATTCGAACCAGCGGCCTATCCCTTAGGAGGGGATCGCTCTATCCGGCTGAGCTATCGGGGCCGGTTGGCTAAGCGTAGGACGGATAGGCTCGCCCTGCTTTGGGATTGATCACCGGACGTTGGCGTCGCCGCGCGCAGGCGCGTTTCGCGGGGATGGAGCTGCTGCGCGAAGACGATGCCAACAGCTTCGGGGTCGAGTCGGCCGGTCCCTGGCAGGTGCGCGGCAACGGCACCCTGGCGCTGACCGAGGACGAGCTGCTGTTCGCGCAATGGGTGCCCAACCGGCTGCTGCGGATCCAGCGTGACGCGATCGTCCAGGTGACGACGGCGAGGTCGCACCTCGGCAAGACGATGGGACGCGTGCTGCTGAAGCTGGTCTGGTCGACCGATCTCGGCACCCAGGACTCGATTGCGCTCTGGGTGAAGGATCTCGACGGCTGGCTCGAGGCGCTCAGCCACTGAATCGGGCGGTCCGACACGATTTTGCCCATCGCTTGAGCGGCAACCTCGGTTGCCGATGCACCCGGGGCCATGTCGTTTTCAGGTCGAATTCCCAGGGATGGCGCGCTGAGTATCGCGGCGTGCCTCGCCTGCCTGGCCGTTTCCTCCGCCGCGGCGGCTCTGTCCCAGGCGGCAGAGGTGCTGCCGACGATCGACGTCTGCATCAAGACGGCCGGGCCCCGCAAGGGCATTATCCGCTTCGTTCAGGCAAAGCAGCGCTGCAAGACGGGTGAGCGCCTGCTCCAGGTTGTGATCGACTCGGGCAACGAGGCGGGCCGGGTCGGCTCAGGCGAACGGGGTCCAGAAGGTCCCCCGGGACCTGCCGGTCCCGTCGGGCCGGAGGGTGTCAAAGGCGAGCAGGGCGATCCGGGGCCCCCTGGCCCCCAGGGCGACGCGGGCATCCAGGGCGGGCCAGGTCCGCAGGGTCCCGCTGGCCCTGAAGGTCCGATCGGCCCGCAAGGTCCAGTTGGCCCTGAAGGTCCGATCGGCCCGCAGGGCATCCAAGGCGAAGGGGGTGAGCAGGGACCTCCCGGGGCGCAGGGCCTGCCGGGAGCTCAGGGCGCTCCCGGCAGCGACGGCAAAGACGGGGCTGACGGGCGAACCGTCCTCAACGGCGAGGGCCCACCCGATCAGGGAGCTGGTGCCGAGGGCGACTTCTACATCGATACCGACACCTCGGAGATCTACGGGCCCAAGCTCGGTGGCGTCTGGAGCACCGGCACCTCCCTGGCCGGTCCCCAGGGCGAGCAGGGAGAAAAAGGCGAACAGGGTCCGCCCGGTCCCGCGGGGAGCGGCCTATGGGCGGTTGTAAGCGCCACCGGCACGCTTGTGCGTGAGAGTGGGGTGGCTGCCGTAAGCGGCCCGAGCTCTAACGTCTTCACCGTGGAATTCGACGAGAACGTAAGCGGTTGCGCCTATCTCTCGCTGCCTGGCGAAACCGGGACCGCCACGCCCGGCAGCGAGCCGCTTGGATTCGCGGTGCCGACTGGGCATCCGAGCGATGTCAACGCCGTCAGGGTGAAGACCTACGACAAGGGTGGCTCGGTCGCCAACAGGCCGTTCCACCTGTCGGTGGTTTGCTGAGCGCCGGCCTCAGTGGCTAGCCGTAGAGCGTCTCCGAGGCAAGCTCCTGGGCGCGGCGGCTCCAGAGCTTGACCTGCATGAAGATCTCGTCGCCGTAGCCCTCGAGGGCGTCGAGGGCGATCAGGGTGAAGCGGTCTTGGGAGATCACCTCCTGGTCGACGGTCTCCGCCTCGAGCTCGGCGCTGGCGGCGACGGCGCCGCGGAGGAGGGGTCGGCCCCAGACGAGGGTGACGGCGCCGGCGCGGCCGTTCTCCCCCCGCCAGCGGCCGATCACGTCGTCGTTGAGGTCGATGCGCCAGTCGGGGTTGTCGGCGGCGAGGACGTCGGTGAAGTCGGCCTTGGCCTTGAAGTCGGAGGGGTCCTCGCCCGGCGGTTGCACGTAGGAGACGTGGCCGAACAGCTCCAGCCTGCCCTCGTCGCTCTCGCTGTGGGCGGAGCAGGGGATCCAGACGCGGCCGCCCCAGGCGCGCTCCGGGAACCAATCGATCTGGTCCGGCAGCGCCGCGCCATCTGGCAGGTCCTCGATTCCATCGACCGCCTCGCGGAACGCCGTGGTCAGCCGTTCGGCGAAGCGACCGCTCGGAATCCCCTCCTGGGTGGTGTCGGCGATGAAGCGCGGGATCGGTCGCGGGTTGGGCGGCACTTGGGCGACCCTACCGTTGGGGGGAGAGATCTTGGCGCTGCGGTCTTAGGACGGGGTGACTTCGCTCGCGGTCAATCTCAGAGATGGAGTATTGCCTTCGGTATATACTCAGGACATGGCGAAGGTGATGATCTCGATTCCCGACGCGCTCCTCGCGATGCTCGATGCGGAGGCGAAGCGACGGAGCACCAGTCGCAGCGCACTGCTGCAGCATGCCGCTCACCGGGAGCTGGGCCTGACGCAGCGCTCAAGGGATTCGCTGCTCGCCGATCTCGATGAGCTGAGCCGCACCTGGAGCGGCCCTGTCGATGTCGCCGCCTTGATTCGCGCCGACCGCCAGCGCGACGCATGAATGCCCCGGTCTTCGCTTCTGGAGCTTGGGTCGTCGACGCCAGCGTTGCGGCGAAGTGGTTTTTGCCAGTTGAGCGCGAGCCGGAAGGGGCTCTAGCCCGGGATGCGGTCGGACGACTGGCGATGCGGACGACCACCCTCGCCTTCTATGAGGTTGGGAACATCCTTGCGAGTTACTCCGGAGGCTGGGACGCGGACCGGATCGGCAAAGCGCTGGACCTGTTGCTCGAGATCTGCGGCGACCCGCTTGACCTCACAGCTGAGGATTGTCGGACGACCGCCGAGCTGGTGCTCTCCCACGGCCTCACCTTTTACGACGCCTCCTATGTCGCGATCGCAAGCCGTATGGGCCGCCGAGTTCTTTCGGCCGATGGCGACCTGGTCGATCCAGGCCTCGCGGTGACGCTTGAGACCGCGCTGCCCTAGGTGGCCGAAAGCGCTTCGCGCAGGTCGCTCGCGGCGCGCTCGGGCGGGTAGACGTTGATGTCGACGCCGGTGCCGAGCTCGAAGCCGGCCTTGATCGTCAGTCGCGGGGCGACGTCGACGTGCCAGTGGAAGCGATCGTCGCCACGGGGGGCGGTGCGGACCCAGAGGTTCAGCTCCGGTGGGCCGTCGAAGCGGTCGGCGAGGACGCGCATCGCGGTGTGGATCATCGCCGCGCCGGTCTCGTCCTCGGCGAAGCTCGCGGATTCGCGGCGCGGGATCACCCGCAGCTCGAAGGGGGAGCGCGAGGCCCAGGGGCAGATCAGCGCCGCCTCCTCGTCGATCGCGACCAGGCGCTCGGCCCGCCGCACCTCCTCGGCCAGGACGTCGCTGAGCAGGCCGCTGCCGGCGGTGCGTTCGGCGTAGGCGCCGGCCCGCTCGCGCTCGCGCGCCACCGCGGCCGGCACGAATGGCAGCGCGTAGAGCTGGGCGTGGGTGTGCTCGAGCGAGGCGCCGGCGCCGCCACCCTCGTTGACGATCAGCTGCACGTAGGAGGCATCGGCGTGGGCGCGCATCCGCTCGCGCCAGGTGGCGACGGCGACGGCGAACTGCTCCTCCTCCAGCTCCGCCATCGCGGTCACGTGCTCGGGCGAGTTGACGATCACCTCGTGGCCGCCGTTCGCCGGGCGCGAGGAGAAGAGGTCCGGTTCGCCGGTCCGGCGTGAGGCGAGCAGGGGGTCGCCGCCGCTGGCGAAGGCGCCCGCTTCGGCTCCGGTCGCGCTCGTCTCGCTGCGCGGTTCCCCATCCACGCCATCGGTGGGTTCCGAACCGTGCGACGGGTCGCCCACGGCCGGGTAGAGGTTTGGCACCACCCGCGTCTTCCAGCCGGGGCTGTCGGGCGGCCCGCCGTCCGGGCGCAGGGCGTAGAGCTCGGGCGGGGTGCGGTCCTCGTGCCCCTCGCAGAAGGGACAGTTCTCCGGTCCCTTCGGCGCGCTCTTGGGCACCGAGAAGTTGTCCGGGCGCTCGGCCCGGCCGGGGGCGAGGATCGTCCTCAGCCCACTCAGCTGGTCGATGCGGATCTCAGGGGCGCTCAGGAGCGGGAGGGGGGGAGGTCGTCTGGGGCGGGCTCGTCCACGACCACCGGCGGCGGGGTCGGCGGCTGCGGAGGCCGCGGCGTGCCTTTGGCGCGCTCGGCCGAACCTTTGCCGATGAACGGCTCCAGCACGTCCATCGGCAGCGGGAAGACCACGGTGGTGTTCTGGTTGCTGCCGATTTCCAGCAGCGTCTGCAGGTAGCGCAGCTGCAGCGAGGCCGGGTTGGTGCTGATGATGTCGGCCGCGTCGGTGAGCTTCTGGGCGGCCTGGAACTCGCCCTCGGAGTTGATGATCTTGGCCCGCCGCTCGCGCTCGGCCTCGGCCTGGCGCGCCATCGCCCGCTGCATCTGCTCGGGGATCTCGACGTCCTTGATCTCAACCGCGGTCACCTTCACGCCCCAGGGCTCGGTCGATTCGTCGATGATCTTCTGCAGCTCTTCGTTGAGGCGCTCGCGGTCGGCCAGCAGCTGGTCGAGTTCGGCCTTGCCGAGCACCGAGCGCAGCGCCGTCTGCGAGATCTGCGAGGTGGCGAGCAGGTAGTTCTCGACCTCGACCACGGCCCGGTTCTGGTCGACGACGCGGAAGTAGGCGACGGCGTTGACCCGGCAGGGGACGTTGTCGCGGGTGATCACCTCCTGCGGCGGCACGTTCAGCGTCACCGTCCGCAGGTCGACCTTGACCATGCGGTCGATCAGCGGGATCAGCAGGATCAGGCCGGGCCCCTTGGTCGCGATCAGGCGACCGAGACGGAAGATGACGCCGCGCTCGTACTCGCGCAGGACCTTCACCGACAGGCCGACCGCGATCAGCGCGAAGAAGGCGAGGACGACGATTACACCGAGCGCGATTTCCATCAGCCTTCTCCTTCGGTCGTCTGCGCGGACGGCGGCTGCGGGCGCACCACCAGCGTCAGCCCGTCGACCGCCTCGACGGTGACTCTATCCCCCAGTCGCACCGGGCTGCTCCCGTTCGCCAGGCGGGCGCTCCAGAGGGTGCCCTCGAGCCAGACCTGGCCCTCGGGGTCGATCGTCGAGCGCGCCTCGGCGCTGGCGCCGATCAGCTCCTCGGTCCCGGTCCACACCGGCTGGTCGCGGTGGGCCGCGATGACTTTGCGGGCGACGAAGTAGAAGGTGAGGCCCGACAAGATGCCGAGCGTGATCAGCCCCGGCCCGACGTAGTCGGCGGCGTTCGAGTCGGAGCCGAGGGCGACGATGCCGCCGGCGACGAGCCCTGCCGCGCCGAGCGCCGCCAGCACGCCGCCGGTCGGCAGCAGCAGCTCGGCAAGCAGGAGGGCGAAGCCGGCGAGGGCGATGACGACGAAAGCTTCCATAGGTCGATTATCCGCCCCCGAGCGCGTAGCGGCGAATGTCTTCCTCCAGCTCGGACTCCTCTACGTAGGGTCCCTGCTTGAGGTACAGGAGCTCGCCCTCTCTGTCGTAGAAGGCGGTGTCGGGGAAGCCGACGGCCCCGAGCGACTCGGCGATCTCTTTGTCGGGATCGTTGTAGCTGGGGTAGGGGACAGGCTTTTCTTCGAGGAAGGTCTTGGCCGCGTCGGCGTCGTCTTCGGAGTCGATGCCGATAAAGGCCACCCGCTTCCCGTAGCGGGCCGAGAGCTTCTGCAGGGTCGGGAACTCGAAGCGGCATGGTCCGCACCAGGAGGCCCAGGCGTTGACGACGATCGGGTAGCCCTCGAGCGCAGCGATTCGCTTCTCGTAGGCCCCGAGGCCGCCCGGCAGCAGCTCGTTGGCCTGCCCGTGCAGGGCCGCCAGCGGCGGCGGCGCACCGGCCAAG
Organism: uncultured Solirubrobacterales bacterium; assembly: GCA_963775475.1. Classification (GTDB taxonomy): domain Bacteria; phylum Actinomycetota; class Thermoleophilia; order Solirubrobacterales; family 70-9; genus VAYN01. The sequence goes on from CAVZIP010000001.1 coordinate 800,419, forward strand.
GCGCGCTCGTAATCGGGAGCCTTGCCACCGCTCTCGCCGTCCTCGGCGGAGCCGCAGCCGGCCGCGGCAAGGGCGATCAGGGCCAGCGCCAGAAGCGAAATGCACAGGGTTCGTCCCTTGGTCATCGGATCCGTGATTACAATACGTACGTTCGGTTCGCCGTATGCGAGCCGCTGAGATCTCGGGGGGAAGGGATACCGACTCCCCGCAGCCCTCGTTCACTTGCCCCGGCCGGCTGTCCGTGTTCGGCGGGGCGGACCCAGAAGCCTTCTATGGCCAAGACCAGCGACGTTGCCGCGGGAGCGGCAGTTCCCTCAAGCGCCGACATCGAGCGTGCGGCGGAGTTTGCCCGTGAGCCGTTGCTGCTGGACGGCGAGGGGCCCGAGGCGCTCGCCCCGGGCACGGCGCGACGCCGCGCCATGGACGCGGCGCTGAGCGAGGTCGACGCCGGTGCCGAGTACCCCTCGATCGAGTGGCGCCGGGACTTCTCCCTGCTGCTGGGCCTGGAGCGGCTGCTGGCGGACGAACCGCCGAAGCTGCGCGACGGGGCCGAGCTCAACCCGCACCAGGTCGATGCGCTCTCCGGCACCCTGGCCGAGCTGATGGCCCAGCAGCAGGTCATCACCGACGACGAGCGCCGCAACGGGGACGCGGCGACCGCCGCGGTTGAGGAGGAGGTACCGGCCGAGGCCGAGGCGGAGCCGAGCGCCAACGGAGCCGAGGCCGCGGCTGAGGACGATGACGATGACGAGCTGGAGGACGAGGAGCTCGCCGCCGACGAGGAGCCGCAGGACTGGGAGGAAGCGCCAGCCGACGAGGACGAGGAGGTCGTCGAGGAGGCCCCCGAGGACCCCGGCGCCGCCCGCCGCTTCTGGTTCGAGCACGCGACCGGGGCGGGCAAGACGGTCGCCGCGGTCGGCTTCATCGAGGCCAGCAAAACCGGCGGCGTGCTGATCCTCACCCATCGCCGCAACCTGGTCGACCAGTTCATCGGCGAGATCTCCGACCGCGGCTACAAGGAGCGGCTGCGGCCGCCGCTGCTCGACGGTCGCGACGACCCCGACGGCGCCGTCACCGTCGAGACCTACCAGTGGTTCGTCCGCAACCACAAGAAAGTCTCCGACGCCTACTCGATCGTCATCTGCGACGAGGCCCACACCGCGCTGGGCGAGAAAACCAGCGCCTGCATCCGTGCCTGGAACGGGCCCGTCTTCATCGGCATGACCGCGACCGGGGCGTTGATCGCCCGCCACGTCGCCGACCTCTTCCCGACCCAGACCTCGCGCTTCGACCTCGCCCAGGCGGCGCGGCGCGGCGTCATCTCGCCGCTGCGCTGCCTGCGCATCCCGCCTGGGCCGGGGGTGCGGACGATCGCCAAGGTTCCGCTGCGCAAAGGCGAGGTCGACCAGGACTTCGACCAGGAGGAGCTGGCCGCCCTGCTCGACCAAGAGCCCTTCAACGTCGCCATCGCCGACCTCTACCGATCGCGCTTCCGCAAGGTCCCCGGCGTCCTCTACACGGCCGGCGTCCAGCACGCGAAGAACGTCGCCAAAGCTTTCCGCGCCGCCGGGATCAACGCCCAGGCGGTCTCCGGCGAGACGCCGAAGCGCGAGCTGGCCGAGATCCTCGCCGGCTTCGAGCGTGGCGAGGTCGACGTGCTCTGCAACGCGATGCTGCTGGCCGAGGGCTGGAACTCACCGCGGGCGACGATCTGCATGCACCTGGCGCCGACCGCCTCGCGGCGGATCTACCAGCAGCGGGTCGGCCGCGTCACCCGGCGCGCGCCGGGCAAGGAGGCGGGCTTGGTGATCGACTTCGTGCACCCGGCGACCACCCACGACGAGTCGATCATCACCCTGCACAGCCTGCTCGACCGCGACGTCTACCGCGGCGGCGCGATCGTCGTCGGGCCGGTGCGGCGGGGGCGCGGCCGCAAGGTGCGGGTCGAGCGCCGGATCGTGCCGGTCTCCGACGTCGAGGAGAAGCGGATGGAGGTGCTGGAACGGGAGATCTGGCGGATCGCGGTCGAGAACCTCGACTACCCCGAGCAGCACGCCTGGGCGGCGCTGGCCGGGGCGCGGGTCAACACCCAGGGCTGGCGGCGGGCGCGGGCGATGCTGCAGAACGACAAGACCAAGGAGCTGCGCCGCCGCTTCCTGCTGACCTGCGTGCAGCGCAACCGCAACGCGCAGCTGCGGCTGAAAGCGCTGGGGGAGATCGCCGACCTCGGCGATCCCGACGCCTTCGACGACGCGATCGACATCGTCGGCACCTGGAGCCGCGAGGACAAACGAGCTGGAACCAAGACTCTGCTGCAGGCGCTGGTCGACAAGCGGATCGGCCGCCGCGACCAGGCACAGGCATGGGTCTGGCGCCTCGCCTCATACACCCGCGAGCTGCACGAGGAGTACGCGGTGCAGCGCTGGCCGGAGACGAAGCGGCTGCTGGGGCTGCTGGTCAACTCCTCCGGGCGGGCGCACGGCCGCAACGCGCGCCGGCTCGTCCACGCCGCCCGCAAACAGGACCGGCGCCTGGCGGTGGCGCTGCTGGCCGCGGCCGTCTCGCACACGCCCGAGGGCGAGGAGGTGCTGCGCGGCGCCCGCATGCGGATGGCGCGGAAACCGTCTGCCGTCGCCCGCGAGCTGCTGCGCAACTTCCCCAAAGGCGGCAAGCGCCGGCGCAAGAAACGCGGCAAGCGCAAAGGCGGCAACGGCCAGAACGCCGCGGGAACGCAGGGCCCCCAGGCGAAGGGCGGCAAGGCGCGTGAGGGCTCAGAGGCGGAGGTGGACCTCACCGGCGCCGAGGGCGACGCGGTCGCCGTCGGTGGTGAGGACGAGTAGGTAACCCCGGTCGTCGACGCCGTCGGCGACGCCTGAGCCGCCGTCCCAGGCGACCTCGCAGCCGCGCAGCGCATCGCGCTCGCGCCATGAGCTGAGGACTGTGGTCTGGTCTGCCTCGACCCAGTGCGCCAGGTGACGACTTAGGACCTTTGAGGCGGGGAGGGCGGTCGGGGTAGGGGTCGGCGGAGCAACAGCGGGGAGGCTCCGGCGACCCCTACCCCGACCGCCCTGACTCGGGTCGAAGGGCGAAACGCTTGGGTCGAACAGCGAGGCCGCCGTTTCACGAAGCTCAGGCGGGAACTCCTCCGTAGCTATCGAGAGGTTCAGGCCGACCCCGACGACCGCCCAGCCGTCCTGGGGGCGGGCCTCGATTAGGACGCCGGCCAGCTTGCGGCCGTCGAGCCAGACGTCGTTGGGCCACTTGACCTTGCACTCGGTCCCTGGCTGCAGCTCCTCCACAGCGGCGCAGACGGCGAGCGGGACTGCCAGCGGCAGCGTCAGGTGGCGCTCGTCGAGTGGCCGCAGGACGGCCGAGTAGAGCAGTGCTTTGCCGGCTGGGGCGGTCCAGGCCCGGCCCTGCCGCCCCCGGCCCTCGGTTTGCTCGGTGGCCGTGACGACGGTCCCGTGTGGGGCGCCGGCCGCGGCCAGCTCGCGGGCGCGGATGTTGGTGGAGTCGGTGCGCCTGTAGTGCCGATGTGGAACCCCGAACGTCATCAGCCTCGGCGTTCGTCCTTTGTAGGCCTATAGGGGGACAAAGGACGAACGCCGGCCGTGCTCAATGCTCCGCTGCGTCCTGGAGCAGGGCGGCGACGAGGCCGTCGACGTCGTGGCGCCCGGCTTCGACGTCGACGCTGAGACCGGCGGCGCCGGCGGCCTCGCTGGTTACGGGGCCGATCGAGACGATGCGGGCGCCGGTGGGGAAGCGGTCCCCCAGCGCCTCGGTCAGGTTGGTCACGGTTGAGGAGGAGGTGAAGGTGACGTAGTCGGCACTCTGCGCGGCCTCGATTGCCGCCGGGTCGGGCTGCTCGCGGACGGTCTCGTAGAGGGCGACGACGTCTACGTCGGCGCCGCGCTCGCGCAGGGCGTCTGGGAGGACGTCACGTGCCTCGGCGGCGCGGGCGACCAGGACGCGCTTGCCCGCGACCTCGACTCCGGCCAGGGCCTCGACCAGCGCCTCGGCGACGAAACGCTCGGGGACGACGTCGGCGGCGATGCCGTGCTCGGCAAGGGCGCGGGCGCTGCCGGGCCCGATTGCGGCGATGGTGGCGCCGGCAAGGGCGCGGGCGTCAGGGGCTCCGCTCTCCGGGCTGCCGGCAGCCGCCAGAGCCTCGAACAGCAGGTGCGCCCCGTTGGGGCTGGTCACGCAGACGAGCGAATACTGGCCAATCGACCCAACGGCGTGGCGGACCTCATCGCTCTCGATCCGAGGCTCGATCCGGATCGCCGGCAGCTCGACCACCTCGGCGCCGAGCTCGCGCAGGGTCGCGGCGAGGCCGCTGGCCTGGGCGCGGGCGCGGGTGACGACGACGCGGCGGCCGTGCAGGGGGCGCCGCTCGAGCCAGGCCAGGTCCTCACTGCGGGCGGCGACCGGGCCGACGACGATCAGCGCCGGTGCGCCGACCCCCTCGCGCTCGACCGCGTCGGCGATCGTCCCCAGCGTTGCGGTCGTGGTCCGCTGACCGGGCCAGGTGCCGCGTTCGATCGCCGCCGCCGGCTGCTCGGCGTCGCGGCCACAGGCGATCAGCGCCGCCGTGTTCTCGGCCAGCCGCTTGACGCCCATATAGAAGACGAGGGTGCCGGGGAAGCGGGCGAGCGCGTCCCAGTCGAGCGCGGACTCGGCCTTCTCCGGATCCTCGTGGCCGGTGACGAAGGCGACCGCGGAGGCATCGTCGCGGTGGGTGACCGGGATGCCGGCGTAGGCGGTGGCCGCGACCCCGGCGGTCACTCCCGGCACCACCTCGAACTCAATCCCCGCTGCGCGCAGCGCTTCCCCCTCCTCACCGCCGCGGCCGAAGACGAAGGGGTCGCCGCCCTTGAGGCGGACGACACTCTTGCCTTCCTCGGCGGCCGCGATCAGCTGCGCATTGGTCTCCTCCTGCGGTACCGAACTCCGGGGTCGATGGGCCGATTTCCCTCCATCTAGGTGGGTTTTCGGCCCATCGGCGAGCGGTTCGGGGGACTTGCCGACGTAGATCAGCTCGGCGTCTGCGCGGGCGCCGTCGAGCGCGCCGGGCGGGATCAGGCGGTCGTAGAAGATCGCGTCGGCGCTGGCGATCAGCTCCAGCGAGCGCGCCGTCATCAGGCCGGGGTCGCCGGGACCGGCGCCGACCAGGTAGACGACCCCAGCGCGCGCACTCATCGCGCGGTTCCTTTTCCACGCAATGCGTGGGTTTGGAACCGCGCGATGGCGAGCGTGCGATACACGGGCGCCCTGTCGGTGCGCACGCAGGTCATGTCATCTGCTCCGCGCGGTCGAGGATGTCGCGGGCGCCGGCGCTGAGCAGGCGCTCGGCGAGGAGGATGCCGGCGGCGGCCGGCTCGGCGGCCTCGGCGTCGATCCGGTCGCGCAGCCACTCGCTGCCGTCGGGAAGGCCGACGAAGGCGTCGATCTCGAGCCGCTCCCCCTCGACCCTGGCGAAGACGCCGACCGGCGTCGTGCAGCTTGCGTCGAGGGGGCGGATCGCCGCCCGCTCGGCGGTCAGCTCGCGGGCCGTGTCGAGGTCGAGCACTCCGCCGACCGCCCCGACCGTCTCCTCGTCGCCAGCCCGAGTCTGGAGGACCAGCGTCCCCTGCCCGGGTGCCGGGACCATCGCCTCGACCGGGATACGGAAGCCGATCGCGTCCTCGCGGCCGAGCCGGCGCAGGCCGGCGGCGGCGAGAACGATCGCGTCGAGCTCGCCCTCGGCCAGCTTGCGCAGGCGGGTGTCGACGTTGCCGTGCAGCTCCTCGACCCGCAGATCGGGTCGGGCGGCAAGCAGCTGCGCCCGCCGCCGCAGGCTGGCGGTCCCGACCCGGGCGCCCTCGGGGACGTCGTCGAGCGACGAGTCAGCGCCGACCCAAACGTCGGCCGGATCCTCCCGAACCGGCACCGCAGCAATCACCAGCTCCTCCGCCATCTCCCCCGGCAGATCCTTGGCCGAGTGCACCCCAACCTCCGCCTCTCCCGCCAACAGCACCCGCTCAACCCCCCGCACAAACCGCGACTTGTCCCCCGGCTCACCATCCGAAGCAACCTCCACCAGCTCCGCCCCACCGAGCAGCTCCGCCACCTGCCGCGCCTGCGTCAGGGCGAGCTTGCTACCGCGAGTGGCAATGCGAATCATCTGGGAGAGCGTATGGACTGGACTAAGGACCTATCCGGTAGGGGTGGAGCGTCTTGTACTTTTTCGCCGCCATGGATATCGGACGGCCGTAGGCGACCCTCGAAAAAGTTAAGCGGAACCCCTACCGGATAGGTCCTAAGCGGAACCCCTACCGGGATTCCTCCTCAACTCGGTCACCGTGCCTTCGGCCCCTGCCTCGGGCTCGGTCTCCGCATCAAGCCCGAACAGCTCGCGCAGCGCGCTGACGTAGAAGTAGGCGTCGTCGCTCCCGGCCGAGCGCCGCATGCGCAGCGTCGGATCGTGCAGCAGGCGCGAGGCGATCGCCTTCGCCATCGCTTCCAGCCGCTCGCGATCGGCCTCGCCGAGGTTCTCCCAGCGCCCCTCGTTCTCGGCCAGTACCCGGCGCACGATCTCGTCGCCGCGTTCGCGCAGGGCGGCGATCGTCGGCACCACCTCGAGCGATGCCAGCCAACGCTCGAAGCGATCCAGCTCGACCTCGATGATCTGCTCCGCCCGCCGCGCCTCGGCCTCGCGGCCGCTGGCGTTGCGTTCGACGATCTGCTGCACGTCGTCGATGTCGTGGACGCTGACCCCCGTGATCTCGCGGCAGGCCGGCTCGATGTCCCGCGGGACCGCGATGTCGATCGCCAGCAGCGGCCGCCCGTCCCGTTCCTTCATCACCTGGGCGAGGTCGTCGCGCTCGACGATGTGGTGGGGCGAGTTGGTCGCGGTGACGACGATGTCGGCCTGTGCCAGCTGCTCGGGCAGCTCCTCGAAGCGGACGGCGCTGCCCGCGAAGCGCTGGGCGAGCCCGATCGCGCGGTCGTAGTGGCGGTTGGCGACGAAGACGGTGCGGACGCCGCGGGCGGTCAGGGCGCGGGCGACCAGCTCGGCGGTCTCGCCGGCGCCGACGACCAGCACGCGGCGGTCGGAGAGATCGCCCAGCGCGCGCCGCGCCAGCTCGACCGCGACCGAGGGGATCGAGACCCCCTTCTCGCTGATCCCGGTCTCCTCGCGGGCACGGCCGCCGGCCGCGAGGGCGCCGCGGAAGAGGCGGTTGAGGATCGGCCCGGTGCCGCCCTCGACCAGCGCCAGCTCGTAGGCGCGTTTGACCTGGCCCTGGATCTCGGCCTCGCCGACGATCATCGAGTCGAGGCCGGCGGTGACGCGCAGCAGATGACGGGCGGCCTCGGTCGAGCGCAGCGAGTAGAGGTGGCCGAGCAGCTCGGTGGGGCGGATCCCGGCCTGGCGGGTGAGGACCCCGAGGGCTGTGGACTCGGCCTCGACCGGGTCGGAGACGATCAGGTAGAGCTCGGTCCGGTTGCAGGTCGAGAGCGCCGCCGCCTCGTGGATGCCGGCGGCGTCGGTCAGCTCGCGCAGGGCACCGGCGGCGCGGCCCTCGGTCAGTGAGAGCCGCTCGCGCAGGTCCAGCGGCGCGGTCTTGTGGGAGACGCCGAGGGCGAGAAGCTCACTCATACAACGCCGCCTCCTCTGCTCCCGTGAGACGCCAGAGAATCAGATATGGATGGCGTCTCGCTCTCGCGTCCGGGGGCGGCTTCCTCACCCTTGGCCCGGTTCTCGGCAAATCCCGCGAGCTCGCGCAGCTCACGCTCGATTCGCTGCAGTTTGACGGCCATGATCGCCACGTAGACGACGATCAGGACCAGGAAGACGATGTAGGCGCCGGCGACGTACCTGCCGGCCTCGTCGAGCGGCAGGGCGGGGGCGGCGAGCGGCAGCAGGTCCAGCATCAGCTCACCTCCGGGGCGATCCGGGAGCTGGCTCCCGGCGCCGGCGCGTCGAGGGCGCGGCGCAGGCGCTTGACCTGGCCGGAGGCGCTCTTCGCGGTCAGCTCGAACTTGACCAGGGTCAGCCAGAGCAGCCCGGTTGCCGCCAGGCTGCAGAGGAAGACCAGCATCATCTCGCCGGGCAGGCCGCCGTTGGCGGTGGCGAAGGTGCGCGGGTGGACAAGGCTCTCGGCCATCCGCACGGCCATGAAGTTGAGCGGCACGAAGGCGCCGGCGGTGATCGCGAAGACCGAGGCGTAGCGAGCCTGGCGCTCGGGGTCCTCGATCGCGTAGCGGAAGGGGTAGTAGGTCGCGTACATGAGGAAGACGATCAGGAAGCTGACCAGGGTCGGCTCGTCCCAGACCCACCAGTGTCCCCAGGAGGCCTTGGCCCAGATCGCCCCGGTGATGAGGACGGCGACGCCGAAGATCACCGAGATGTGGATCGCGACGTACGAATACGCGTCCCACTTGCGGTTGCCGCTGCGCAGGTGGGCGATCGCGAAGACGCCGCCGACGACGAAGCCGAGGAGGGCGACGATCGCCAGCGGCACGTGCAGGTAGAAGATCTTCTGGACGAAGCCCTGGTCGGCGTCGAGCGGGGCGTAGAAGAAGACGAGGGAAAGCGACAGGGCCAGCATCGCCACGGTGGCGATCGAGAGTGGTCTCAGTCCTTTGCCGTACATGCTTCGCGGGGGTAGATGGGAGGCCGGGCGGGTCAGTCCTCCAGGAGGAAGTCGAACACCGCGTAGCCGACCAGGCCGAAGATCAGATCGTATAGCCCGAGCACCATCAGCCAGGTGCCGAAGCGGTCGTAGGCGGGACCGCCCAGCTCCAGCAGCGGCTCGGTGGCGCCGGTGGCGGCGATCATCAGCGGCACGACCAGGGGCAGCAGGACGAGCGGCACCAGCAGGTCGCGGGCGCGCGAGTTGACCGCCATCGAGGAGATCAGGGTGCCGGTGGCGGCCAGCCCGAGGTCGGCCAAGAGCAGGATCAGGAGCAGCGGCGCCAGGCCGGCGAGGGAGTCGAGGAAGAAGAGGGCGAAGATCGGCACCGCGATCAGCTCCAGCGCCAGCAGGTAGATCAGCAGCGCCGCCGCCTTGGCGGCGAAGAGGACGCTGCGGTCGATCGGGGCGAGGCGGATCGCGTCGAAGCCACCCTCCTCGCGCTCGGCGACGAAGAGGCGGTTGATCCCAAGCACGGCGGCGAACAGCAGCGTCGCCCAGAGCACGCCGGCGGCGAGGCTGCCGGAGAGCTGGGTGCGGTCGAGCCCGAAGCGGAAGATGACGAAGGTGGTGACGGCGAAGAGCGCCATCGCCGGCAGCGACTGCAGCGTGCGCAGCTCCGAGCGCAGGTCCTTGCCGAGGATCGCCGCGAAGGCGGCGCGGGAGGGGGTCACGAGACCACCCCACCGGTAGCGGGGTGCACGGTCACGAGACCGCCGCCGCTTCGCCGATGCCCAGCCGCAGGGTCTGGTCGGCCTCGGGCAGGTGGCGGTCGGGGTCGTGGGTGACGACGACGCGGGTGCGACCGCCGCCGGGGCCGATCAGCCCTCGTGCCAGCTCCCGCCCCTCGGCGTCGAGGTGGGAGTCGGGCTCGTCGAGCAGCAGCAGCTCCGGCTCGTGCAGGACGCAGCGGCAGATCGCCAGCCGCTGCCGCATCCCGGCCGAGAGCTCGGCAACGCGCTCGTCGGCGCGGCGCTCCATCCCGGCGGCGGCGAGCAGGGCTGCGATCCGCGCCTCGGCCAGCTCGCCGGAGATCCCGTGCAGCCTGGCGTGGAAGCGCAGGTTCTCGCGGCCGCTGAGGTCGCGATAGAGCAGCGGCTCGTGGCCGAGGTATCCGATCCGCCCGCGCAGCACCCAGGCCTCACTGGGCAATGTGCAGCCGAGCACGACCGCCTCGCCGCCGCTCGGCCGCAGCAGCGTCGCCAGGATCCGCAGCAGCGTCGTCTTGCCGGCCCCGTTGGGCCCGAGCACGACCAGCGACTCGCCCGCGGCCAGCTCCAGCCCGACCCCGTCCAGCGCCGTGCGTTCGCCGTAGTCGCGGCGCAGGCCAGCTAGGCGGATCGCCGGCTCGTCTGGGGGCGGGGGTTTGGGGACCACGTGGGGATTGTGAAGATCCCAAGGCCAAAACCCAGACTAGTCGGAGGCGATTAAGAAAGATTTTCTTGACTATTTCTCGCGATGGGTCTATATCCATCTGGAGGCGACCCGGGGGGCGAGGAGCGTGGGGCCGGGGCGCTCGAAAGAAGGGAGCGATCCGTGATCCGCTACATCAAGACCCTGCTGTTTACCGCGGTCGTGCCGACGGTGTTTTGGGCGGTGGGTGCCTCAGGGGTTCAAGCGGCCGAATTCCACTGCGCAGTGGAACCTTGTCGCGTAACACTGAAACCCGACGGTAGCGGGAAAACAGCGCACCAACTCTGGGTCTTCAGGAACGAAACAGGGGATGCCTTCCCAATCACATGCGGCTCTATTTCGGGTGAAGCAACACTACCCACCAAAACAGCTAAAGAACTGACAGTGACCAATGTTGGATACCAGAATTGCGTAACGGCTTTTGAATGGGTATCTATCAAAATGAACGGATGCCACTATCTCTTTACTTCCGCTGGTGAACTATCAATTGGCTGCCCAGAAAATGAAAAGATAGAAATCTTTATTCCAGACTTCGGGAATTGCCTGGTAACAATTGAAGCTCAGGGTCCACTGTCCGGCATTAAATACCATGATGCGGGGCTGCCTAAAGCGGAACTCACAATTGAAACTGCGGTGAAAGGCATCAAAAGCACCATCGACAATAAACCTTGCGGAATACCTTCAGGCGAATACAAAGGGGAAATCACCACAGGCAACGCTATCCTCACAGGTGAGACGGACAACGAAGAAGCGAAAATGGTGAACTTCTGGTGGGAATAGGGTTCCAAATTTGCTGATACTTCAGCGGCTCTTCTTCAGCGTGCGCCGGCCGATCTTCAGCAGTGGCCCGGCGCCTTGGCGCAGCGCTTCGGTGCGGGCTGCGCCCTTGCCGTAGAGGGCTTTCGCCGAGGCGCGCACCGCTTCGCCGAGGGTGCGGTCGTAGGGGTGCCACCAGAAGTCGCGGGTGAGGCCGGGCTCCCAGGCGTTCATCTTGACGTTGACGCACTCGTAGAAGCCGAACTTGGAGTGCGAGCGGCCGACGCCGGAGTCCTTGACGCCGCCCCAGGCGCACTGGCAGGCGCCGTGGCTGAAGGAGTGGTCGTTGATCCAGACCATCCCCGACTCGATCCGCCGCGCGATCCGTTCGCCCTTCTGGCGGTCCTTGGTCCAGACCGAGGCGCCGAGGCCGAACTCGGAGTCGTTGGCGAGGTCGATCGCCTCCTGCTCGGAGTCGACGACGACGATCGGCAGCACCGGGCCGAAGATCTCCTCGCGCATGATCCGGGTCTGGTGGGTGACGCCGGTGAGGACGGTGGGGGCGACGAACTTGCCGGGCAGGCCAGGGACCTCGGTCGGGCCGCCGCAGAGCTTGGTGGCGCCGCTGGCGACCGCGTCCTCGATCAGGTCGACGACGATCTCGTACTGGCCGTCGGAGGTCATCGGGCCGATCTCGGTCTCCCACTCGAGCGGGTCGCCGAGCCGCAGCTTCTCGGCCTCGCGGGCGACGCCGGCGACGAAGCGGTCGGCGATCTCGCGCAGGACGTAGACGCGCTCGATCCCCGAGCAGGTCTGGCCGGCGTTGGCGAAGCCACCCCAGACGGCGCCGGAGATGGCGTTGTCCATGTCGGCGTCGGCGCAGACGATCATCGGGTCCTTGCCGCCGAGCTCCAGCACCGAGCCCTTCAACGCGCTTGCGCAGACCTCGCCGACCTTACGGCCGACCTCGACCGAGCCGGTGAAGAAGACCTTGCCGACGCTGGAGCGGGCGAGCGCGTCGCCGACGGCACCGCCGCCGTGGACGACCCGGACCAGGCCCTCGGGCAGGCCGGCCTTCTCGAACACCTTGGCGATCCGCTCGCCCAAGAGCGGCGTCAGGCTGGCCGGCTTGAGGACGACGCCGTTGCCGGCCATCAGCGCGATCGCGACCTCGCCGAAGGGGATCGACCAGGGGTAGTTCCAGGGGGCGATGACCCCGACCACGCCGATCGGCTCGTAGGAGAAGTGGGCTTTCTTCGAGAGCGTGAAGGCCTGCGTCATCGGCACCTTCTCGTCAGCGAGGATCTTGGGACCGGCCTTGGCGCACCAGTGCAGGGCGTCGACCGTCGGCAGCAGCTCCATCGTGTAGGCCTCGGCCCGCGGCTTGCCCTGCTCGCGGACCAGCAGCTCGGCGACCTCGTCGATGTCGTCGAGCAGGGCGTCGGCGGCGCGGCGCATGTAGACGGCGCGGGTCTTCGCCGGCAGCTCGGCCCAGGCGGGCTGGATACGGGCGACGTCGTTGACGACGGATTGGACCTGGTCGGGGGTGATGGTCGGGACGGTGCCGACCAGCTCGCCGGTGGCGGGGTTGAAGGACTCGAGGGTGGACAGGGCTGCGGGTTTTGCCTCGGTGGTTGCCATCGGTCGATTGTACGGGCGAATGTAGGGGGTGACGGGAGCGGCCTCGAAAGTGCCTAGGAAGCGCCGGAGGCGGTTCAATTTGGATGCCCCTTCGGGGCAAAGGTCACTCGCCGGAGCGCAACTGCAAGGCACTTTCGAGGCCGCTCCCGGCACCCTCATACTCCGCAGTGATGGACGAGCAGCTATTTGACACGGGCGCCACCACGGGTCCAAAGCACCCAGTCCCTTCCGGTGATGCTCCTTTGGCCGTGCGGATGCGGCCGCGGTCTTTGGATGAGCTGGTGGGGCAGGAGCACATCGTCGGCGAGGGCTCGGCTCTCAGGGCTGCCATTGAAAGCGGGCATCCGCATAGCGCGATCCTCTATGGGCCTCCTGGTTCCGGGAAGACGACGTTGGCGCGGATTGCGGCGGCGGGGGCTGAGGGGGCGTTCGAGGAGGAGTCGGCGGTGAACGCCGGGAAAGTCGAGATCCGCGGGGTGATCGAGCGGGCCCGTGAGCGCAGGAAGGGGGCGGGGCGGCCGACGATTCTCTTCCTCGACGAGATCCACCGCTTCAACAAGGCGCAGCAGGACGCGCTGCTGCCGGCGGTGGAGGAAGGGCTGCTGACGCTGATCGGGGCGACGACGGAGAACCCCTACTTCGAGGTCAACTCGGCGCTGCTCTCGCGCTCGCAGGTCTACGAGCTGCGGCCGCTCGAGGCGGGGCAGGTGGAGGCGTTGCTGCGACGGGCGCTGGCCGATCCCGAGCGCGGTGTCGCCGATCCGCCGCCGATCGACGACGACGCCCTGGCGATGCTGGCCGAGCGCAGCGGCGGCGATGCCCGGGTGGCGCTCTCGGCGCTGGAGCGGGCCGTCGAGCGGGCGCAGGGGAAACGCGTCGACGTCGCCGCGATCGAGGACGCGCTGCAGCGCAAGGCGATCGACTACGACCGCCAGGGGGATCGTCACTACGACTTCGTCTCGGCCTGGATCAAGGCGACGCGCGGCTCCGACGTCGACGCTTCGCTCTACTACCTGGCGGTGATGCTGGAGGGGGGAGAGGACCCGCGCTTCATCGCCCGTCGCATGGTCATCCTCGCCTCCGAGGACGTCGGCAACGCCGATCCGCAGGCGCTGCTCGTCGCCGACGCCGCCGCCCGCGCGGTCGACCGGGTCGGCCTGCCGGAGTGCGCGCTCAACCTCGCCCAGGCCGCCGTCTACCTCGCCCTGGCCCCGAAGTCCAACGCCTCCTACAGGGCGCTCTCCGCCGCCCGGGCGGAGGTGCGCGAGAACGGCGCCAAGACCCCGCCGGACTACCTCCGCGATGCCCACTATCCCGGCGCCGAGAAGCTCGGCCGCGGCAGCGGCTACCGCTACGCCCACGACGAGCCGGGCGGTGTCAGCGACCAGCAGCTGCTCCCGGAGGGACTCGAGGAACGCCGCTTTTACGCGCCCACCGACCGCGGCTTCGAGGCCGAGCTGGGACGCCGCCTGGCGGAGCTGCGGATGAGATTCGGCCAGTCCAAGTAACTGGCGCAACTTCCCCGACGCCACGGGGTTTATAGGGCGGCTTTCCAAGCTAGAGCCAGGGAGAGCCGACATACCGACTGGAGGCCTGGACTGGGGGCCTCCAGTCGGGACTTACACAGGGGGGAGAGGGCGTCGAGTGGGACTGGACTCGGCGCCCTCTGTATTTGCGCTTCTGGGGGGCGTGTCTGAGCTAAAGGCCCTATATGGACCCGTTAGCTCAGACACGCCATGGCCTAAGGTGATCGGCATGGCTTCGAACGACGCTGAGCGGTTGCGGTTGGGAGGGATGGCGCTGCGCAACGGGCTGCTGATCCACGGTCCGACGCACTGGGCAGCGGCGGTGCGCGATGGCGATGGAGAGATCCAGGTCGCTTCCGAGCGCAAGCCCGAGCTCGCTCCCAAGCTGGTGGCGAGGGCTCCAGGCCTGCGGGGGCCGCTGAAACTGGCCGAGGCGCTGGCGGTGCTGCCACTGGCACGGCGGCGCCTGCGGGCGGCCCGGCTTCCCTTCGAGGACTGGCGGGTCGTGGCCGCGGCCGGGGCCACCCTGGCGGCAACCGGGCTGCTGCGCCGCCGGGCGCCCGCCTCGGCCCTGCGCGAGGGGCTGATCCAGGCGGTCGGGGTCGTTCCCGCGGTCGTGGCGCTGATGGATCGCGACCTTGCCGCCTACCACGGGGTCGAGCACAAGGCGATCGCCGCCTACGAGCAGGGCGTCGAAGATGTCGCCTCGGTGCCCAAGGAGCACGATCGCTGCGGTTCCAACCTGATGCTGCCGATGATGCTGCTCTCGGCCGGCGGCACGGTGCTGCTGGAGCGGCTGGTCGAGAGCCCGAGCGCGGCCGCCCGCGCCGGTGTCGGTCTCGGTGGCGCCTCGCTCGCGGTCGAGATGTTCGCCTGGAGCGATCGCCACCACGGCGATCCGCTGGCCGAGGCCTTCCACACCCCCGGGCGGGAGATCCAGCGCCACCTGGCGACCAAGGAGCCGACGCCCGACCAGCTCGAGGTCGGCCTGGCGGCGATGGCGGAGATCCTCCGGGTCGAGCACGGCAACGGCGGCGACGAGCTGCCGCCGGCCGCATAGACTGGCCGCCGTGCTCGGAAGGATCGACCACATAGGCGTTGCCGTCGAGGACCTCGACGCGGCCATCGCCCTCTATGAGGAGAGCTTCGAGATGGCGCTCGCGCACCGCGAGACGGTCGAGTCGCAGGGCGTCGAGGCGGTGCTGCTGGACGTCGGCGACGGCCACGTCGAGCTGCTGGCGCCGCTCGGTCCCGACACCGCCGTCGGCAAGTTCCTCGCCCGCAAGGGCGAAGGGCTGCACCACGTCGCCTACGCGGTCGACGACATCGACGGCGCCCTGGGCCGGATCGCCGCCGCCGGGATCGAGCTGATCGACTCCGAGCCGCGGGTCGGCATCCGCGACAGCCGCGTCGCCTTCCTTCACCCCCGCTCCACCGGCGGGGTGCTTACCGAGATCGTCGAACCCGCGGGAGGGCACTGATGGCCGATGCACAGCGAGTCGAGATCGGCTTCGAGGGCGGGCAGGTCATCTCCGCCCGCCTTGCCGAGGCCGACCTCAAGGACCTTCGCAAGCAGCTGGAGAAGGGTGGCTGGCACGACCTCCACACGGAGGACGGCGTCATCTCCCTCTACCTCGGCAAGGTCGCCTTCCTGCGCATCGACTCCGGCGAGCACCGGGTCGGCTTCGGCTCCGGCGACTGATGCGCCCCCGCCTCCTGATCGGCGCTGCCGCGGGAGCGACCCTGGCGGCGGCCCTCTGGTGGCGCAGGAACCCCTCGGCCTGCCCCTACGGGCAGCGTTTCTGGGTCGAAGCCCCGCACCCGGTCATCACCAGGGATCGCCTACGCGCGGTTCTGCGCCCCGAGCCCGGCGAGCGCCTGCTCGAGCTCGGCGTCGGCACCGGCTACTACAGCCTCGAGCTGGCCGAGTGGATCGCCCCCGAGGGCAAGCTCGAGCTCTTCGACCTGCAGCAGGAGTTCCTCGACCACGTGATGCGAGCCGCCGGCGAACGCGGCCTGACCAACCTGGCACCGACTCAGGGTGATGCTACGGCCCTGCCCTACGAGGACGCCTCGATGGACGCCGTGATCCTCACCGCCGTGCTCGGCGAGATCCCCGACACCGCCGCCGCCCTTAGAGAGATCCGCCGCGTCCTCAAGCCGGGCGGCCGCCTCGTCGTCGGCGAGCTCTTTGGCGACCCCCACTTCACCACCCAGGCCAGCCTCAAGCGCCAGGCTGCCGAGGCGGACCTGACCTACGCCGAGCACTCCGGCAACTGGTTCGCTTACTTCGCCAAGTTTTCTCGCTAGCGCCTGCTACCGCTTAGCAGAACGTTCACTGCATTCGCGCGCGCCGATCGGCACCCGCGGGAAACTCGCCGTCCGGCGCTTGCAGGGAAGACGTCCCCGATCGAGGTGTGGATGGCCGGAGCACTTGACCTCATGCCACCACACACCTATACCTCTCCCCACCGGCAGACCGGAGGGCAAGGAACGTGGGGTGTGGGCGCCGGCATAGATAAGGAGCAATCCATGATTCGCAATCACAAGATCCTGCTGGCGGCGGCGATGGCGCTGATGGCATTCGGAGCGCTGGGCGCCTCGGGCGCACAGGCGGCCGAATTTCACTGCTCGGTGGAACCCTGCGCAGTAAAAGTCCTCCCCGACGGCAAACCTGGCCCCACCGGGAAAACAGCGCACCAGGTGATCAACATTAAAGTAGGAGAATCATCATTCGCCACAACATGCAACTCGGTAGTGGGCGAAGGTACATTGTCGGCCACAACATCCAGCACACTCAGAATCGCCAACATCGAAGGCTCAGGCTGCCAAATAGCTGGCGAAGCCGCGACGCTTACGATGAACGGTTGTGAATATCTAATGAACGCCTCAGGCGGCATGGGTGGCGGCGGCACGCTCACGATCGTCTGTCCACCCGGTAAAGAAATTGAAGCTGGAACCAACGCTACTAATTGCATATACACGATTCCTCCACAGGGTCCACTAAATGAATTCACATTTCACGACGCTGAAACAGGTGGAGTCAAAAAATCAGAACTCACAGTAGAAACGCATGTCACTGGCATACTAATTACGACCAATGGTTTTTGTGGGACGCCCGAAGGTTACGGGACAGCCGAATTAACCACAGGTAACACAATCCTCACAAGCGAGACGGACGACAAAGTCGGGACGATGGCGAATATCTGGTGGGAATAGGCTTCTAAGTGCACGGGTCCGCGAAGTAGACGGCAGCTGCGCTTAGCCGCAAAAGGTGCGGGCCGCGAATGTTCGTGGCCCGCACATCCAGTGGCGACAGCCGAGCAGGGCATCCACGGCATGCATCTTTGTCCGCGCCGATCGGCGCCCGCGGGAAACTCGCCGTCCGGCGCTTGCAGGGAAGACGTCCCCGATCGAGGTGTGGATGGTCGGAGCACTTGACCTCATGCCACCACACACCTATACCTCTGGACACCCGGCAGACCGGAGGGCAAGGAACGTGGGGTGTGGGCGCCGGCATAGATAAGGAGCAATCCATGATTCGCAATCTCAAGATCCTGCTGGCGGCGGCGATGGCGCTGATGGCATTCGGAGCGCTGGGCGCCTCGGGCGCACAGGCTGCCGAATTTCACTGCTCGGTGGAACCGTGCGCAGTGAAAGTCCTCCCCGACGGCAAACCCGGCCCCACCGGGAAAACAGCGCACCACGTGTTCGTCATCAAACAGGGAGCGAACAGCTTCTCCACAACATGTGAGTCGATCGTGGGCGAAGGCACAGCGAGCACTAAAACACTCAAAGCACTCACAATTGGCAACATCAAAGGCTCGAACTGCGGTTTTCTCGGAAAATCTGCAACCCTCACGATGAATGGCTGTGAATATCTGATAAATGCCTCGGGCGGCATCAAAGGCGGCGGCACGCTCACGATCGTCTGTCCGCCGGGTAAAGAAATTGAAGCGGGACTTGTGGGCGGTGGCTGCATGTACAGAATTCCGTCACAGGGTCCATTGAACGAAGTCAAATTTCACGACGCCGAAACAGGTGGAGTTAAAGAATCAGAACTCACAGTTGAAGTTGCTGTTGAAAACATCGCTGTCAAAGTCACTGAAGAAGATTGCTGGGGAATGGAAGAAGGTGCTGCCACGGCTGAATTCACGACAGGCAACACAATCCTCACAAGCGAGACGGACCCGGGGGGTGTGAAGGCAAACTTCTGGTGGGAATAGTCCTTAACCAGATCGCCGATTGACGGAGTGGCCCCGGTGCCAAAATGCACCGGGGCCTTCCGTCAGTGGAGGGACTCGTCTCAGTTGCCGATTACCAGGGCGAACCTCCTCGCGGTTGCCGCTGCTGCTCTGGCCGCGCCGGAATGTCAAGGATGCTCCGATGCTGACTCCCTGGACGTGGAGGTTGGTCGCGAACTTGAGGATCGCGCCAGCGGCGATCAGGAAGATGGCTCCGGCGATGGTCACGCGCATTCTCTACCCGGATCGTCCGGTTCCACGCCCCTGCCCCTTCAGAGTCGCTCGGCTGCCTGGCTTCGATCGCGGCGTGGGGCCGATGCCGGAGAGTTTGGTGAGGGGTGGGGCAGGGATGCTGCGCATCCACGATGGACCCGGCTTAGCCGTGGTCGTATCTGCCCCACCCCCATGGTGCGGCGATCATCAGGGCCCAACTGCCCCCGATGCGTCGCAGGACCATGTTTGCCGGGGACGTTTGTCGGAAGGGAGTACCGTGCACGTCCCGGAAGCTGATCTGCCAGCGCTCCGATATCAGTGCGATTTCGCCCGCGACGAGCACCGCGCTGAGCGCGACCTCCACCTGCGTGTCGACCGCGATCATCTGGGCGATGATTGGGCGAATCTCGTCGCGTCCGTGGGTCGTAGTCGCATCCGGGGCGACGAAGCAGGCGTCACGGGCAAAGCAGCTCGAAGCCGCCTCCAAGTCGCCGTCGCCGATCGCTCGCACCAGAACGAGCGATGCCCTCTCCGGAGTGGGGAACCCCTTGGTTGTATGAAGCGTCATCGGAGCCACGACCGGATTCCACCACCGGGCGATCCCTGGGGGGTGTGCCATTGCGGCACCTGGCAGGACCGGTAATGAGACTTTCTGGCTCAGCTTTCGTTACGAGACGCGTCGTTCTCGGTCGCCCTTTCTGTCAGGCGCTCGAGCCGAAGCGCCACGTCCAGCTCGGCGCGGCGAGCCGAGAGCGGCTCGCCGATCGCCTCCTCGACCTTCCTCAGACGGCGCTGCACGGTGTGGCGGTTCACCTTCAGTGCCGAAGCGGTCGAGGCGGCGTTGCAGTCGGAGTCGAGATAGGTGCGCACCGTCGCTCGCAGGCGCTCTCCGTCACGATGCTGGCTCCACGGTCCGAGGTACCTGTCGATCAGGGCCTTGCCCGTCGCCTCGTTGCGCAGTGCGTCCGCGACGAGGGCGACGTCGGAATAGCGGGTCAGCCCTGGAGGTTCCAGCAGCGCCACCGGCAGCGTGGCCTGTGCTTCCCGGTGGGACAGGCGCCAGCCGTCGACTCCGTCGCGCGGCTCACCGGCGGCGAGGGACAGCGACCCGTTGCGGCCGGCCAGCTCTCCAAGCCGGCCGAGGTCGATCCCACGAGACGATCCGAACCAAGCCCAGACCGTTTCCTCGCCATGGGGCACGGCGAGCAGGTCGCAACCCAAGCTCTCCGCCAGGGTCCGGCACTCCAGCTCCGCGTTCGGACCGGCGGCGATCAAGCCGACATGATTGGCCTGCAGTGGGTAGCCGAGGCGGACCTGGATCTCGGCCCCCGACTCTCCGGCGAGAAGCTTCTGCACATGCTTCTTCAGGTGGCGGGACGGCGAGCGGTTGAGCCGCTCCACCTCCTTCGTGTACTCGGCGACGAAGGCGTTCATGAGCGAGTCGCCGTGCTGCCGCTGCCAGCTCATCAGGTAGGGCAGGGCATCGGGGGCGTGGGGAGGCTGACTGAGCTTCTCGGCGAGGAATTCGAAGAAGACACCGCCGACGAGCACGAAGCCGCTCAGCACGGTCTCCAGGGGCGCGCCCGCGCGCGCGAGGCGCTGAACATTGGCGGCGATGGCCGGCGACAAGGTGGGCGTCCACTCGTCTCCCTCTTCGAACGAGTTGACCATCGAGTTCACCGACTCGACCGCGGCCGGGCGAAACCCAGCCAGCACCTCGGAAGTCAGCACGTTGTCGGGAGAGCTGGAGTCGCCCAGGCTCTCCATCCGCGCGATGATCGCATCCTCGATCTCGTCTCTGTGCGCTTTCAGCAAGGCGACGATTTCGCGCTTTATGGCGTCCGATGAGCCATCCTCCCGAGCCGCCATAGCCTGACTGTAGGCGCTGCCATCAGCCCAGGCAAAAACGACTGATTTCGTGGAGAAGAGGCTCAGCGCTGGTCGAGCGCAGTCCAGAGACGCTGCTCTGACTCGGCGACACGCTCCGCGTCGAGGCCGACCTGACGCCACAGGTCGGCGTCCGCCTCGTCGCGCTGGCTCGCCGCCCTGAACGCCTCCGCCAACCCGGTCCAGCGCGCTGCCGCCGCGGCGGCCAGCGGCGCCTCGTCCCGACCCGCCTCCTCGAGGAAGCGCGAGTACATCAGGCGGAAGGCGCCGCCACCGGTGCCGCGGCGCTCGATCACCTGGTAGGCGAAGCGGGCGCACCACTGCCAGTCCTCGGCGACCTCGGGCCAGGAGCCGGCCTCGGCGGCGAGGCGCTCGATCGCGGGCAGGCCGGCGAGCTCGCCCCAGGTCGGCTCCACCATCTCCTTCGCCGCCTGGGAGATCGCCCGCGGGATCGCCGCATCGAGCTGGGCGCGGTCGACCTCGGCCGAGACGGTGAACATGTGCCCCTCCAGGGGGTAGGCGGGATGGCCGCTGTGGCGGGCCTTGGCGAGGTTCTCGAGCCGGGTCGTCTGCAGCTCCTCGAAGCCGGTGTCGGAGAGACGAGCAACCTCGTCGTCGTAGCCGGCCAGGACCACGGCGTGGCCCGGGAAGTGGGCCGAGTTGCCGTAGTGGTCGAGGTGGTAGATGTCGGTGAGGAGCAGCGCCGGGTTGCCGGCGTCGACCTCGGCCCGGGCCGCTTCCCAGGCCTCGCCGTTCCCCTCCGCGAAGGTCCGCATCTCCAGCGCCGCCCCGGTGAGGTCGCGGAAGCTCTCCTCCAGCCGCGCCGTGCGGCCGTTGAACCAGCGGCTGGGGGAGGCGTCCTCCAGGGTCAGGTAGTAGAAGCTGGCGCCGGCCCCGAGGCCGAAGGCCATCTCCTCGCTGAGCTCGATCCCGTGGAAGGCGAGCAGGTTGCGCAGGGCGGTCGAGCCGCAGTGGTTGCCGGGCGTGTGGACGTAGCCGGGGACGGAGGGCATGACCGGATACTGACTGAGCGGCAGGCCGACCCGTATCCTGCGGCGCCGATGGAGAGCGCCGACCTGAGACTGCTGCGCCTGATGCGCACCCACGGGCACTCGCCCGGGCTGGAGTCCGCCGCGAAGGCGCTGGGCAAGGCGGGGAACAACGGCGTGGTCTGGGTCGTGCTCGGCGTCGCGCTCGCCCTGCTCGACCCCGAACGGCGCGAGTCCTGGCTGATCTGCGCGGCGCTGGGGCCGATCGCGATCGGCCTCAACTACGGGATCAAGCTGCTGGTCCGGCGGCCGCGGCCGGTGCTGGAAGGGCTGCCGCCGCTCGGCGGCGCCCCCAGCTCGCTCAGCTTCCCCTCCGCCCACGCCTTCTCCTCGTTCGCGGTGGCGACGGCGATGGTCCGGGTCGACCCGGCGACGGCGGGCGCGCTGGTCGTCGCCCTCGCCCTCTCGCTCGGCCGCCCCTACCTGGGGATGCACTACCCGTCCGACGTCCTGGCCGGCGCCCTCCTGGGCATCGTCCTCGGCCTGATCGTCCCGCTCTCCATATGAGGAGGAGACGGTGAAGGTCGGGATCGTCGGGCTGCCGAACGCCGGCAAGTCCACTCTCTTCAACGCGCTGACCAAGGGGGGCGCCCAGACCGGCGACTACCCGTTCACGACGATCGAGCCCAACGTGGCGATCGCCCAGGTGCCGGACGAGCGGCTCGAGCAGGTCGCGTCGACGGTGCGCAGCTCCGAGCTGGAACCGGCGACGATCTCCTTCCACGACATCGCCGGCCTGGTCAAGGGCGCCTCCGAGGGAGAGGGGCTCGGCAACCAGTTCCTCGCCTCGATCCGCGAGACCGACGCGATCTGCCACGTCGTCCGCTGCCACGCCGACTCCGGCGTGCCCCACCCCGACGGCCGCGTCGACCCGCTCGCCGACGTCGAGACGATCGAGACCGAGCTGGTGCTCGCCGACTACGACCAGGTCGAGCGGCGGCTGGGCCGGGTCGGCAAGCAGGCGAAGTCGGGCGACAAGGAGGCGATCGCCGAGCACGGCTGGCTGCAGGCCGTGCGCGAGGCGCTCGCCGCCGGCCGCCCCGCCCGCTCGATCCCGGTGCCGGACGCCGCCCCGGACGCGGCGATGAACCTCGGCGCGCTGACCACCAAGCCGATCCTCTATGTCGCCAACGTCGACGAGGGCGACGCCGAGGCGCCGCAAGCGGTCGTCTCGCACGCCAGCGCCGTCGGCGCCGGCGTGGTCGCGGTCAGCGCCCGGATCGAGGGCGAGCTGGCCGAGCTCGACCCGGCCGAGGCGGAGGAGATGCGCGAGTCCTACGGGGTCGAGGGCTCCGGCCTGGCGCGCCTGGTCCGCGCCGCCTACGAGCTGCTGGAGCTGATCACCTTCTTCACTGCCGGCGAGGGCAAGGAGGCGGTCGCCCGGCCGCTGCGCCGCGGTGCCACCGCGCTCGAGGCCGCCGGCACGATCCACACCGAGATCATGGAAGCGTTCGTCAAAGCCGAGGTCGTCGGCTGGGAGCAGCTGGTCGAGTGCGGCGGCTACTCCCAGGCCCGCGATAAGGGACAGCTGCGGATCGAGGGCCGCGACTACGTCGTCGAGGACGGCGACGTGATCACGATCAAGGTCTGAGCCAGGTCCGGGCAGCCGCGTTAGGGTGAACCCCTGTCTATAACGAATTTGCCAGTTTTCGTTATAGTCATCGGGGTGGATCCGTCTCTCTATGAATCGACTGCTTTCGGCTGTGCCCGCTGCGCGGGAGGGCGTCATGGCTACGTCGCCTACTTTCCCACCCCGATTCCGCGGGCTCTGGACCTGCCGGAGCCAACGGTGCGCCTGCTTGCCGACGCGGAGGGAGCGTTGGGGCAGCTCGCCGGAGTCGGTCGTCTGATCCCGAATCCCGATCTCCTCATCCGTCCCTACCTGTTGCGTGAGGCGCTTTCATCGACGCGAATTGAGGGGACGCAGGCGAGCATGGCCGAGATCTTCGAAGCGGATGCGTCCGGCGATCCTCCCAGTGCAGACGTCGAGGAAGTCGTCAATTACGCCGCCGCGATGCGCTGGGGGCTCGAGCGCCTGGTCGATCTGCCGCTCAGCATTCGCCTGCTCCGCGAGATGCACGAGCGGCTGATGGCAGGGGTCAGGGGACGCGAGCTCGCTCCTGGCGAGCTGCGCACGAGTCAGAACTGGATCGGCTCCCCCGGCTCCACGGTCGAGACCGCGCGGTTCGTCCCTCCGCCTCCTGAGGAGCTCGGACGCCTGCTCGCCGACTGGGAGAGCTTCGCCCACGAGCAGCCGGCGATGCCGCTCCTCATTCAGAACGCGCTCCTGCACTCGCAGTTCGAGACGATCCACCCGTTCCTCGACGGCAACGGCAGGCTCGGCCGACTGCTGCTCGTGTTCGTTCTCGTTGCCCGGGAGAGGCTCCCCTCGCCCCTGCTCTATCTCAGCGCATACATAGAGCGCAGGCGACAGGACTACTACGACGCGCTCCAGGCAATGCGAGAGGGGGGAGACCCCATCCCGTGGATCGAGCTGTTCCTGGCGGCGATTCAGACCCAAGCGGCCGATGCGGTCCAGCGCGCCGAGCGGATCGTCGAGCTGCGAGAGAAGTACCTTCAGGTCGCCGAAGCGATGGGGTCCGCCAAGGCACTCGCTTTCATCGACCTGGTCTGCGAAAACCCGATCGTCACCACCCGCGCGATCGAGGGCCGGCTCGCGGTCAGCCGCCCCACCGCTCTGCGCCTGTTGGCGCGGATGGAGGCGCAGGGGGTGCTCAGGGAGGGCGAGCAAGGGATGCGTGGTCAGAGGCGCTTCGTCGCGCACGAGATGATGGAGGCGATAGCGGGATCGGTTCGGTAGCGATTGCAGCGACCCACGGAGCGGGTCTAGAGTCCAACCCAATGGACGAAGGTGCACGGTTTCCCAGGGTCGCCGCCAAGGCCGGCCACTACGAGAGCTTCTACATCAAGGCCTGCGAGCCGGGTGGCGGTCGCGGGATCTGGATCCGCCACACGGTCCACAAGCGTCCTGGAGCGGAGCCCAACGCCTCGATCTGGTTCGTCTTCTTCGATCGTGGGGCGGAGGGTCCGCGAGCGACCAAGCTGACGGTGCCGGCGGGCGAGCTCTCGGCGCCGGAGGGCGGCTGGATCCGCGTCGACGGGGCGGAGGTCGGGCCGGGCCGGGCCGAGGGATCGATCGCCACCGACGCCCTCAGCGCCTCCTGGTCGTTCTCCTTCGCCACCGACGCCGAGCCCTGCAAATACCTGCCGGCCGACTGGCTCTACGAGGCGCCGCTGCCGAAAACCAAGTTCGTCGCCCCGGTCCCGCTAACGCACTTCGACGGTCACCTCGAGCTCGGCGGCGAGCGGATCGATGTCCGCGCCTGGCCGGGGATGATCGGCCACAACTGGGGCAGCGAGCACGCCGAGCGCTGGGTCTGGCTCGAGGGCACCGGCTTCCCCGACTCCCCCAATACCTACTTCGACGCCGGCGCCGCCCGGGTCAAGCTCGGCTCCCGCACCAGCCCCTGGATCCCCTCCGGGATGCTGATGCTGGACGGTGAGCCGCACCGGCTCGGCGGCCTCGGCGCGATCCGCTCGGCCTCGATCGAGGCCGAGCCCACGGTCTGCTCGTTCGTCCTGCCCGGCAAGGACATAGTCGTCCGCGGCCGCATCTCCGCTCCCGAGAAGGACTTCGTCGGCTGGGTCTACGCCGACCCCAGGGGCCCCGAGCACAACACCGTCAACTGCTCCGTCGCCGACCTCGAACTGACCGTCGAACGCCCCGGCCTGCCGAAGCGCGAGCTGACCCTGGCGGCCGGCGGCGCCTACGAGTTCGGGATGCGCGAGACCGACCACGGCATCCCGATCCAGCCTTATCCGGACGGCTGAGCCAGCACCACCTCGGGGAGCTCGGCGAAGCCGCCCAGGTCGGCGCTGAGGACTTCGCGTCGCCGTGCCCGCGCCGTGGCGGCGATGATCAGGTCGTGGGCACCGCGCGGACGGCCGCTGCGTCGAGTGTGGGCGAGCAGGGCGCCGTGGGCACGGGCGACGTCGACGTCGTAGCCCTCGATGCTGAAGGCCCCCAGCACAACGTCGATGAATGCCTCGCGCTCCGCCCGTCGCTTCCCGTCGGCCAGCTCACCCCCGACCACCAGCTCGGCCACGCTGATCGCGGCGATCGCCACGTCGTCCTCGTCGCCGATCAGCTCGTCGAGCACCCCGATGCCCTCCCGCTCGGCATCGACCAGCACAGTGGTGTCGAGAATCAGTCGTGCCAGCGGTCCGTATCGGCAGAGCCGACCCACTCACGCAGCTCACGCAGCTCGGCTGCCCACTCGCTGTCAGGGCGGTGAGCGCGCAGCGCCTCCTTCACCGCCCGTCCAGTCCCGGCGTACGCCGGCCCGATCGTCGCCACGGGCCGGCCGTGGCGGACCACGACGAATGACTCGCGTTCGGACTCGACGCTGTCGAGCACATCGGAGAACCGCCGCGCGGCATCGGTTGCACTCAGCTGCTTCATAAAGTCAGATTATCAGATTACTTTCCCGAAACGACCTTCTCGAAGCGCATCCAGGTGTCGTAGCCGCCGAGCGCGACCTCGAGCTGTTCGCCGGTCACGGTGCTGACGCCGCCGGTCCCGATCAGCTTGGCGCTGATGATCCGGGGGGAGACGCCGCGTTTGGTGACGACGATCTGCCTCAGCCCGCCCTTCAGGTAGCCGCCGAGCTTGGCGCTGATCTCCGCGCCGCTGAAGCGCAGCGTCCAGGTGTGCAGCGGGCAGTGGAAGTCGTAGGGGTCGGGGACGCCGACCAGGTAGGGGATCGCCGTGCCGAAGACGTTGACGACGCTCTCGGTGTGGCCGCCCGAGCAGGCCGAGTAGAAGGTCTGGGCGATGTCCGCCCCGTACATCACGACCTGGCCGCGGGTTTCCCCGACGGCCGCGTTGGTGCGCGCGTCCTCGCTCTCGAGACCCTCGTAGACCTGGCTGCGGGTGTCGCTGTAGAGGTCGAAGCCGTTGCCTCCCACCGCCCCGGTCAGGGCGATCGACCGCACTGCCACCGACTGTGCCTTCAGCTCCTCGACCGGCCACGACGGCGGCACCTCGTTCGGCATCACCCCTTTCACGTACTGCTCGAGGGCGAGCGCGTTGACGACGTTGAGCGAGCCGGCGTCGCTTTCGGTCGGCACCGTCTCCAGGGCGCCGCGGAAGCTGCCGACGCCGGCGATCTCGACCGTCCCCTTGCCGGCGGCGCGCAGCTTGCGGCCGCAGCCGGCGAGCCGTTTGCCGCCCGAGCTGCGCAGCACGACCGCGCCGCCGGCGCGGTGCGCCTCGTAGCTGCGCTCGGGGTCGAGCTGGACGCCGCAGGCGCTGGTCGCGCGGCTGAACCCGACGTCGCCGCCGGAGATGTCAAGCAGGACGCGGACGACCCGCGGCTCCGAGAGGGTGCCGATCGTCGTCCCCCGGTAGTAGTGGCCGAGGATGTAGCGGTAGCCCTTGCCCTGCAGGGCGAAGCCGTAGGCGCCGTAGGCGCTCATCCCGACGCCGTGCCCGAAGCCGCGGCCGTGGACGACCCAGCTAACGCCGGCCTTGGCGGCGGGCGGGGCCACGTGCGCGGCCAGCATGGCGAGCAGGACGAGCGCAGCGACGAGCGGGGAGTGTCCTCTGCGAGGCGAATGCATCTTCTCGCCAACAGGTTCGCCGCCCACGAGTCGCGCCCTCTTGGCTGGATGCGCGGGCGGCAAGGTCGCGGGGCAGGGTGGTCGACCGCTTGGCCTTATAAGAACTAAGCTGTACCTATAGGAATCTGACGTCGCCTATGGCCAGAGCCGGATCGAAATCCAAGTCCACCGCGCCCCGTCGCCTGCCGCGCGGACGGCACGCGCTGCCCCCTGAGCAGGTGCTGGCCGACCAGCGCCAACGGCTCCTCGCCGCGGTTCCGAGCGTCGTCGCCGAGCGCGGTTTCGAAGCGATGTCGGTCGCCGACGTCGTCAAGCGCGCCGCCGTCTCCCGCAACGCCTTCTACAGGAACTTCAAGGACAAGCAGGAGTGCTTCGCGATCGCCCAGGAAGCCGGCTACGAAAGGCTGTTCGAGATCCTGACCCGGCCCGGCGAGGACGGCGCCACGGTCGCGGAGCGGGTCGAGGGCTCGCTGGCGGCGGCACTCGACGCGCTGGCCTCCGACCCCGCGATGGCGCGACTTCTCTTCGTCGAGTCGCCGGCCTCAGCCGGGGAGCAGAACGCGCTTCGCCACCACGACTGGCTGTTGCGCTACGGCACCCTGCTGGCCGTTGCCGACCCGGGGGCGGCGCTCGACTCCCCCGCGGCCGCCGAGTTCGGCCAGGTGATCGCCGGCGGCATCGCCTCGCGCATCGCCAGCGAGATCCTGGCGGGACGAACGGAGAGGCTGCGCGACCTGACCCCGCACCTGACCGAGTACGTCCTCACCTTCTACGGCCAGGCCCGCCGCGATCCACGTGCGGCCGAGCCCGTCGAAGAACAACGCAGGCAGTCCGGCGCGTAGGCTCCGGCCGGTCCACGCGCAGGCCGTCGATCTGAGGCCATTCGAGCGGTTCGGTCCCTCCTATTTCCCTGCCGTCTCGGTACCAGAGAAGAAATTTCCTCTGGAATTTCCTGCAAATAAGCATCTTTTCGAGAATACCACGTGCGTATCTTGACAATTATGGACCGGCGTGTTTACATCTCCGCTCGTCTTCTCATAGGAACGAAGACGGTATGTCAGGGAAGCAGCACACAGGGACATAGACCGAGCCTCGAGGGAGGGCCGCCAAGGGAGCGGCCGGCAGAGGGGCTCCAGGGACAAGGAGAGTCATCGAGTGAGACGCCACGCGAAGCGATCCACCGCAGCACCGACCCCGGCCACCGCCAACTCAGGCCGCTTCGCGCTGGCCCTGATCGCCGCGCTTTGCCTGGCGCTGCTCACGAGCACGAGCGCCTCGGCCGCGGCGACGCCGGGATACACCGGCGAGAGATTCGGCTGCACCCCGACCGCCAAATGCGGCGACTTCGAATCGATGACCCCCGAGCGCCTCGCCGTCAACGAGGCCAACGGCGACGTCTACGTGATCGACTCCGCCAACGACGTCGTCAACCGCTTCGACGAAGACGGCAACTACCTCTCCCAGATCAAAGGCTCCTCAACCACGGTTGGGTCCTTCGGCTTCAACGGCAACGACGACATCGCGATCGACAACTCCGGCGGCGCCACCCAGGGCCGCATCTACCTGGCCACCGGCTTCTCGAAGTTCTTCGCCTTCGATGCCGCCGGCGCCTTCGCCTGGGAAGAGGCGGTGACCGACGTATGCGGCATCGCCGTCGACGCGAGCGGCGAGGTCTTCGGCTCGGTCTGGGGCGGGGACATCCAGCAGCGCGACGCGACCAACGGCGACCCGGTCGGCAGCCCGATCGTGACCTCGGCTGTATACCCCGACCTCTGCAACCTCGCGTTTGACTCCGTCGACGACCTCTACGTGAAGTTGGCGGGCGGCAACCTCCACAAGTTCTCGGCCTCAGACGGCTACGTCACCGACTTTCAGTTCCCCCCCGGCTTCCAGCTGCGCGACATCGAGGTGGACCGAACCAGCGACCGCGCGTATGCGGTCAGCACCGTGCAGCTCTTCTGGTTCGAATCCGACGGCAACGAAGCCCCCGACTCCGGCAAAACCTCCGACCTCCCCGGCATCGACTACACCGGCCTCACCGTCAACAGCGCCACCGACCGCATCTACGTCGCCGACTCCGGCAACAGCGTGATCGAGATCTGGGAACCGCTGGTCAAACTGACGGTGATCAAAAACCCGACCGGCAGCGGCACCGGCGAGGTCAAATGCGACACCGGCTCAGGCCCGGAAGCCTGCAAAGCCAAATACGCCGAAGGCACCGAGCTCACGGTGAGCGCCGCCCCCAACGCCGGCTCGCAGCTGACCAGCATCAGCGCCACCGCCTCGGCCGGCTCCTGCGCCGCCTCGCCGTGCACGTTCACGCTCAATGAAGACAGCGAAGTCTTCGTCAAATTCGACCTGGTCAAACACAAACTCACGGTCAAAAAGTCAGGCGAAGGCGCCGTCACCAGCAACCCGGTCGGGATCAACTGCGGCAAAACCTGCGAGGCCACCTATAACGAGGGCGCCAAAGTCAAACTGACCGCGGCCCCGGCGACGGGCTGGGCCCTCGGCGAATGGAGCGGAGCCTGCACCGGCACCGCGGCCACCTGCGAGGTGACGATCGCCGCCGCCGCCGAGGCGACGGCGACCTTCGTCCAGCTCGACTCCGACGGTGACGGCGTCCCCGACAACTCCGACGCCTGCCCCAAAGAAGCCGGAACCCAGGCCAACGGCTGCCCACCGCCGACCAACCCCGGTGGCGGCGGCAGCGGAGGCACTGGTGGCGGCGGAGTGATCCTGCCCCCGCCCCCACCCCCCGTCGACAACCTCGGCCCCTGCATCGCCAAGGCCACTAAAGCCCACCAGAAAGCGATCAAAGCGGCCAAAGCCAAGAAAGGCAAAGCCAAGGCCAAAGCGATCAAGGCCGCCAACAAGCGCAAGGCCAAAGCGATCGCCGCCTGCAAAGCCCAGTTCGCCTAACTACTAAGGAAGAGAGGAGAGGCAGATGATGAGACGACACGCCAAAAGCGCCTTCGCCGCGGCCTGCCTCTCCCTAATCGGCCTCGCCGCCATGGGCGGCGGGGCCGCCAGCGCCGAGAACGCCTTCCCGGGGCAGGGCTTCCTGCCCGACAACCGCGCCTGGGAGATGGTCTCCCCCGCCGATAAGAACGGCGGCTTCGCGATCCCCATCTCCTGGATCGTCCGCGCCGCCGAGGACGGCTCGGCGATCAAGTTCTCCTCCCTGGCCGCCTTCGGCGACGCCCTCGGCACCGGCTACGCGACCGACTACATGGCGGTCCGTGGCTCTGACCCCGACCCCGGCACGGGCGGCTGGGCGACCCACTCGCTGATGCCAAAGCAGGAAGCGGGCTCCTTCGGCTCCGCCAGCGCCGGCCTCGACCCCCGCTACCTCTCCATCTTCACGTCCGACCTCAGCAAGGGCGTCTTTCACGCCCGCTACCCGCTGAGCGTGGACCCCGGCGTCGCCGAAGTCTCCAACCTCTACCTCCGCGACGACGCCCGCGCCCCCGGCCAGGGGAGCTATCAGCTCGTCACCGCCTGCCCGCTCTGCGAGCAGAGCGGGGTGCCGCTGCCGCCGCTGCCGGCAGCGCCCGAAAGCGAAGGCCTCGCGCTCAATCTGCGCCCGACCCTGGTCGGCGCCTCACCCGACCTCGGCAACCTGCTGTTCGAATCGACGCAGAGGCTGACGGCCGATTCGCCCACGCAGCTCGGTGGCATATCGCAGTGGCTGTTCCGCGTCTATGAATGGGACCACGGAACGGTCCGCCTCGCCGGCCGGGTCCCCGCCGGCGCCGCGATCGAGTGCGATGACGCCGGCGCCCCCGCCTGCCTCGCCGCCACCTTCTCGATCGCCGGCTCGGGCTCCAATAGATATGGCAACCCGACCCCGCACGTCATCTCCGACGGCTCCGACGGTCACACCCGCGCCTTCTTCACCGTCCCCACCGACTTGGATCCCACCAAAATCGATACCGGCAACCTCTACGCCCGTAGCGACGGCATCGCCACCGCGAAGCTGAACGCCTCCGAGCGAGACGTCGAACCGCACGATGCCTTCGCCCGGGCCCGCTACCTCGACGCCACCCCCGACGGCAGCCGCGTCTTCTTCCTCACCCGCCAGGGGCTGACCGACGACGCTCCCAACGGCGTGTCCAACCTCTACATGTACGACACGACCAAGCCCGCCACCGCTCCGGACAACCTCACCCTGCTCAGCCCCGACGGCCAGCCGGGCGATGGCAGTGAAGTCATAGGTGTGATCGGCGCCAGCGACGACGGCTCCCGTGTCTATTTCGTCGCCGTGGACCAGCTCGTCGCTGGCGAGCCAGCCGCTCCCGGCGTCTATGGGATCTACCTGTGGAATGCGGGCGCTCTGCACTACGTGGGTCCGCTCGGAATCTTGACTGTGGGCAGCCGTGCCGCCAAAGAGCTCGTCAGCTCGGGTCCCGATGCCGCCGTCGGCGGCGGCCACCAGGCCCGTGTCACCCCCGACGGCCGCCGCCTCCTCTTCGGCTCCAAACAGGGCACCGGCCTGCTCTCCCGCTACGGCGGCGTCGACCACGATCACGGCGGCTGCTTCCTCAATGGCGCCAGCAAAGGCTGCCGCGAGCTCTACCTCTACGACGCCGAGGCCGAGACCCTGCGCTGCGCCTCCTGCGACCCCGACGGCAGCCCATCGGCGACGGTCGGCATAGACGAGCGTGTGCAAGCCATCGAGACGATGTCGAGCCTCACCTCGAGCGTGTCGGGGTTCAAAGCCGCCCTCTCGCCGCTCCCCTACGAGGGCAGGCAGCTCTCCGCGGACGGCCGCTATGCCTTCTTCTCGACCGCCCAGCGCCTGGTCCCCGAGGACACCAACGGCACCGTCGATGCCTACGTCTTCGACTCCGAGCTGGGCGAGCCGAGGTTGCTCTCGAGCGGCGAGGACTCCTGGCCCTCCTTCTTCCTCGACGCCTCCGCCAGCGGAACCGACGCCTTCATCGTCACCCGCGAGGCGCTCAGTGGCTGGGACCTCGACTCCACCTTCGACCTCTATGACGCCCGCATAGGCGGCGGCTTCCCCGAGCCGCCGCCTCCCCCGCCCGGCTGCGTCGGCGACGCCTGCCAGCCGCCGCCGCTCTCCCTCAATGACCCGACCCCGGCCTCCGCGGGCTTCCAGGGCCCCGGCGACCCCTCGGCCCGCAAAGCAAAGGCGCGCTGCCCGAAAGGCGCGCGCAGGGTCAAGGCGCGCGGCGGCAAGAGCCGCTGCGTGAAACAGCGTCAGGGCAAGCGAGCGGCCAAGAGCGAGCGGAGGGCGGCACGATGAAGAAGCTGATCACCGCCCTCTGCGCGGCCGCGCTGCTGTTCCTTGCCTCGGCGGCACCGGCCTTCGCAGGCCCCCAGTGGCGGATCGACTCGATCTCCGACACCACCGCCCTCCCCGGCGGCACGTTGCAGTACCACGCGCAGGCGACCAGCGTCGGCGATCAGGCGATCGACGGGGAAAAAGAGACGATCGAGCTGCTGGCCGAGCTGCCGGAAGGGATGGAGGCGGTGAGCGCCAGCGCGGTTAACGAGGCGGCCGTCGAATTCCTCCCCTGCTATGACGGCTTCGACGGCGGCGCCAGCAAAGCGCCGGTCGCCGGCGCGCAGAGTGTCGTCTGCCCGACCGCGACCAAAGTCGGGCCGGGCCCCAGCGTGATCAGCCAGTTCCTGCGGCTCGACATGAAGGTCAGCGTCGCCCCCGGCGCCAGCGGCGTGCTCCTGCCCCGCTTCGAGGTCTCCGGCGGCCTCACCCCGAGCGCCTCCACCGTCGACCCGGTGGCGGTCTCCGAAGAGCCGCTCTCCTTCGGCTTCGACGCCCTCGACAGCTCGCTCAGCGCCGACGCAGGGGGTGCCCCCTTCACCCAGGCCGGCGGCCACCCCTATACCTACACCACCTACCTCGACTTCAACACCAAGCACAGCTCGGTGCCAAACCAGGGCCACATCTGGCCGATCGAGCCGCCCAAGGACATCCTCGTCGACCTGCCGCCGGGCTTCATCGGCAACCCGAGCGTCGCCTCCCAGTGCACGGTCGAGCAGCTCGCCGGCCGCGCCGGCAACCTCGGCTCGGCCACCCTGTGCCCCTCGGCTGCCCAGGTCGGGACCACCGAGGTGCGCCTGCGAAAAGGCGGCGACCGCTGGTCGCTGTTCACCGGCCCCTACCCGGTCTTCAACATGGTCCCCCCACCGGGGGTGCCGGCCCGCCTCGGCTTCAAAGTCCTCGGCTCGGTCGTCTTCCTCGACGCCGAGCTGCGCTCCGGCGGCGACTACGGCCTCAGCGTCGGCGCCCACAACATCCCGCAGACGATCGGGATCGCCGGCACCACCGTCACCCTCTGGGGCGTGCCGGCCTCCCCCGCCCACACGCGACAGCGGGCCTGCACCGGCTTTGAGGCCCAATACAACGCCGGCCCGAGCTGCCCCGCCAACACCCCCGAGGCCCCCTTCTTCCGGATGCCGACCTCCTGCACCGCTCCGGACGAGGGCCTCGAGACGACGGTCCGGATGGACTCCTGGGTGGAGCCCGGCGACTTCGTCGGCCGCACCCTCGCCACCCACGATGGCCCCGGCTACCCGCGCCTGCCCGCCGAATGGGGGCCTGAGGTCGGAGTGACGGGCTGTGAGGACGTCCCGGTCAAGGGCAAGCTAAGTGCCCAGCCGACGACGATCGACACCACCACCCCGAGTGGGTTGGAGGTCGAGGTCGAGGTTCCCAACCCGGGCCTGGAGAACCCGACCGGGATCGCCTCCTCGGACATTAAGAAGGTGAAGGTGACCCTGCCCGAGGGCCTGACCGTGAACCCATCCCAGGCCGAGGGCCTGGGAGCGTGCCTGCCGAGTCAGTACGCCAGCACCGAGCTCTCCTTCTTCCCCACTCCAGGCAAAGGCTGCCCCGACGACGCCAAGATCGGCACCGTCCAGGTCAAGACCCCCCTCCTCGAGGAGACGATCCCCGGCGACGTCTACATCGCCCAGCCCTTCGAGAACCCCTTCAACAGCCTCCTGGCCCTCTACATCGTCCTCCACCACCCCCAGCGCGGCATCCTCGTCAAGCTGGCGGGCAAGGTCGAGACCAACCCGGCCACCGGCCAGATCACCACCACCTTCGACGACCTCCCGCAGCTGCCCTTCGACAAATTCCTCTTCCGCTTCCGCGAGGGCTCCCGCGCGCCCCTGGTCACCCCCGCCGCCTGCGGCACCTACACCACCCGGGCTGAGTTCACCGGCCACTCCGACCCGGGCGGGGCACCGGTCCTCTCGGAGTCGAGCTTCCAGATCACCAGGGGGATCGGCGGCTCCGCCTGCCCGGGCGGCGGCCTGCCGCCGTTCAAACCGGGATTGATCGCCGGCTCGCTGAACAACGCCGGCGGCGCCTACTCCCCCTTCAACGTCCGCCTCTTCCGCTCTGACGCCGAACAGGAGATGACCCACTTCTCGATCAAGCTGCCGCCGGGGATCGTCGGCAAGCTGGCCGGGGTGCCGTTCTGCCCCGACGCGGCGATCGCCGCCGCCGAGGACCCGTCGAGGACCGGCGCCCAGGAGCTGGCCGCCCCCTCCTGCCCCGCCGCCTCACAGGTCGGCCGCACCCTGGTCGGAGCCGGGGTCGGCCCGGTCCAGACCTACGTCCCCGGCAAGGTCTACCTGGCCGGCCCCTACAACGGCTCCGCCTTGAGCATCGCCGCGATCACCGCCGCCAAGGTCGGCCCCTTCGACCTCGGCACCGTGGTCGTGCGCCAGGCCTTGCGGGTCAACCCCGAAACCGCCGAAGTCTTCGTCGATCCGACCGGCTCCGATCCGATCCCCCACATCATCGACGGCATCACCACCCACATCCGCGACATCCGCGCCTACGTCGACCGACCCTCCTTCATGCTCAACCCGACCAGCTGCGACCGCACCTCCACGGCAAGCACGGTCTTGGGCTACGGCCTTGACTTCGCCTCCGCCGCAGACGACCGCCCGGTCACCGTCTCCACCCCCTACCAGGCGGCCGGCTGCTCGGCCCTGGCCTTCAAGCCGAAGCTCTCCCTCAGCCTCAAAGGCGGGACCAAACGAGGTGAGAACCCGGCCTTAAAAGCGGTATTGACCTTCCCCAAAGGCAACAACGCCAACATCGCCCGCGCCCAGGTCACCCTGCCGCACTCGGCCTTCCTCGATCAGTCCCACATCAGGACGGTCTGCACCAGGGTCCAGTTCGCCCAGGGCGCCTTCCCGGGGCAGATGTGCCCACCGGGCTCGATCTACGGCTACGCCAAGGCGATCACCCCCCTGCTCGACGAGCCGGTCCAGGGCCCCGTCTACCTGCGCTCCTCGAGCAACCCATTGCCCGACCTGGTCGCCGCGCTTCACTCCGGCCGCATCGACGTCAACGTCCTCGGCCGCATCGACTCGGTCGGCGAGGGCCAGATCAGAAGCACCTTCGCCTCCGTCCCCGACGCCCCGGTCTCAAAGTTCACCCTCTCGATGCGGGGCGGACAGAAGGGCCTTTTGATCAACTCGGCCAACCTCTGCCGCTCCGCCAACCGCGCGATCGCCGAGTTCGCCGGCCACAACGGCAAGACGCACAGGCTGCGGCCGGTGGTGAAGCCGCGCTGCGGCACGGCTGGCAAGGCTAAGCGCAAGCGCTAGATGAAAGCGAGGATCGCGCTCGGCGCCGCGGCCCTCGCCGCGGCGCTCTCCCTCGCCTCCCTCGCCGGCGCCGCCGTGGTCCAGCAAGAGGGCCTGCGCATCACCGTCTTAAGCCAGATCCTCCCCTACAAGCTCCCCAGGACCGAAACCGCCCCGATCGCCGTCTTCATCAGCGGCCACCTCGCCACTCCCAACGGCGCCCTGCCGCCGCAGCTGCAGCGGATGACGGTCAGGGTCAACCGCCACGGCCTCTTGCAATCCAAAGGGCTGGCGAAGTGCACCCTGCCAGAGGTCGAGGCGCTCTCCTCCGAACGAGCGCTTGCCAACTGCTCTGACGCCCTCGTCGGCTCCGGCCGCTTCTGGGCGACGATCGTCCTACCCGACCAGCGCCCCTACCCGACCAGGGGGCGCCTGCTCGTCTTCAACGGCAAGACGCGAGGCAAGCCGGCCCTCTTCGCCCATATCTACACCACCAGCCCCTTCGCCACCGCCTTCACGATCGTCTTCGCGATCAAGCGCATCGAGGAGGGCCGCTACGGCACCGAGCTAAGCGCTTCGTTGCCCGAGGCGCTGGGCGAATGGGGCTACGTCGATCGGATCAAGCTGACGCTGCGGCGCAAATACAGCTACCGGGGCAAGCAGCGCAGCTATTTCAACGCCGCCTGTCCGGCTCCCAGCGGGACCAGGATCACCTCCTTCCCCCTGGCCGAGGCGAGCTTCTATTTCGCCGCACTGAAGCCGATCAGCCTGCTCGTCCCCAAGAGCTGCGGGGTCAAGCAATGAGACTCAAGGCGGCGATGCTCACCCTGTTCATGGCCCTGCTCTTGGCCTCCAGCGCCCACGCCACCTACGAGCCGCTCGGCTCCGGGCAGACCAAGCTCACGCTCGATAAGGGCTTTCTCGGTTTGCTGAAGCGAAACGGGGTGAAGCTCAGCGCCGTCTCGCCCGCCAAGCTCAAAGGCCCCGTCCTCAGCTTCCCGATCATCGGCGGCAAACTCGACCCGACCAGCGCCAGGGGCACGATCGAGCACGGTGGCGCCCTGCTCTTCAAGGCCGGCAAGAGGAGCATCCCGATCAAAGCCCCGCAGCTGAAAACGACCCAGAGGCATTCCCCCTTCTCGGCCAAAGTGGGCGGCTCCCAGCTGAAGC
Source organism: uncultured Solirubrobacterales bacterium (assembly GCA_963775475.1). Taxonomy (GTDB): domain Bacteria; phylum Actinomycetota; class Thermoleophilia; order Solirubrobacterales; family 70-9; genus VAYN01. Next base: position 837,231 of record CAVZIP010000001.1, read on the forward strand.
TGGCGGCGGCGCAGAGCCTGAACGTCACCAGGGCAGGCTTCGCCAACAGGGTCAAGGTCAGCGAGCTCTCCCTGTCGGCCAAGCTGGCCACCCGCCTGGCCAAGAAGCTGCGATTGAAGGGCGTGATCGAAGCGGGCCAGCCCTTGGGCTCGGCCCTGACCAAAGCCGACCCCGAGACGATCGCCCTGCTTCCAAAAGGCAAGCTCACCTTCGTCCTCGATCCCGGGATCAGAGCCAAGCTCGCCTCGCTCTTCGTCGCGCTCAACCCGATCTTCCCGGCCGAACGACCCGCCGATTTCACCCTGCCGATCGCCGGCGGCACGATCGCCCCCGACGGCAGCCTGGGCACGATCGCAGCCGAAGGCGCCTTGGAGCTGCTGCAGCTCGGCGGCGGGCAGCTCTTCTGGAGGGAGCCCTGGCTCGGCCTGGAGTCCCGCTCCCTGAGCGCCGAGGCCGAAGTCCTGCCCTCGCCTCCCTATGCGGGCAAGGCGGGTCGGGTCGGGGTCGCCGGCCTCGGCGCCGCTTCTGTCAGCGCCAACCCGATGGCGAGGAGCGTCACCGTCTCGGGCGCCTCGCTCGCGCTGAACCCGGAGACCGCTGCCAGCTTCGAGGAGCTCTTCGCCAGGCCGCAGGACAGGAGCGGCGTGTTCGCGGCCGGGGAAGCGCTGGGGAGCATTTCGTTCGTGGGGTGGGGGGAGTAATCGTTTCCGTAGGTCCACTCGGCCTTATTTCATCAAAATTACCACGTGCGTATCTTGACAAGCAGGAACTACCGTGTTTACATCCGCCGCTGTCTTCCTTTGAGAACTGGTCTGTACGCATGGGCTGGGGAGAAACAGGCGAGATGGGCGCTGAGGAGATCGAGAAGGGGCTGGAGCGGCTCGTCGCGGCGGTCGAGGAAGCGACGCGGAGCAAGCACGGCTGGGTCGCCCAGCTCTCCGCCGGCCTCGGCGCCGGCCTCGATTTCCTCTCGGCCAGGCCGGCGCTCGCCCACCTGTTGCTTGTGGAGTCGCACGCCGCCGCACGTCCGGCCCGGCTCGAGTACGAGCGCGCGCTGACGCGGCTCGCCGCGGTCCTCCGCCCGCCGCCGGTCGAGCTCGGCGGCAGCAGCGTCGTCCCCGAGGAGACCGCGCGGCTGCTTGCCGGCGGCCTCGCCTCCCACCTCTCCGGCCGGGTGTTGGCCGGGGAAGCCGGGCGCCTGGGGGAGTCGCACGAGCTGCTGCTCTCCTACCTGCTCGCGCCCTCACCCTCGGCTCGACCCGGTTCCACCGTTGAGCACCGCGGCTGAGCGGACCGGCGCCGACGATCTCGGCAACCTGCCCGCTGAGATCTCGCTGGCGCGGCTGCCCCCGGGCGCCACGGGCTGCCGCGCTCCTTCGTCGCCGGCAACCAGCGCGCCCGCATCGTCGCGGCGATGCTGCGGGTGCTGCCGCGGCACGGCTTCCCGGCGACCACGATCGGCCACATCACCGCTGAGGCCGGCGTTTCCCGCGCCGCCTTCTACCAGCAGTTCGAGAGCAAGGAGGCCTGCTTCCTCGCGACCCACGACCTCGTCGGCGAGTGGCTCTGCGAGCGCGTCGAGCAGGCCGTCGGCGAGGGCGGAGAGTGGACCGCTCGAATCCGCACCGGGATCGCGGCGGCGCTCGACCTGCTGGCCGCCAACCCGGCCGTCGCCCACCTGATCGCCGTCGAGGCCCAGCAGGCCGGGCCGCTCGGCCGCGAGCGCCAGCGGGCCTGCTTCGCTCGCTTCGCCGCGGCCCTCACTGCTGACGTCCCCCGCCGGGCGGAGGTCCCGCCGGAGATCGAGCAGCTGCTGTTCGGCGGCGCCATCCAGATGATCGCCCGCCACGTCGACACCGGCCGTGCCGACCAGCTCCCGGCCGTCACCGCCGACCTCGTCGACCGCCTGCTCATCCCCTACCTGGGACAGGTGTAGGCCGTGCAGGCTCCAGCTCTCAGGTCGGGCTAGTCGCTGTACTTGGCGATCAGCTTCAGCCGATCTTCGGCGACCGAGATCATGTCCAGCATCGCCCCCGGAGGCTCGTCTTCCGAGATCTCGATCAGCTTCCACTCCCCACGTTCGCTGATCACAGTGCCGCTAGTGCCTGCTGGCCATTTCTCAACCCGATCGAGCAACTCGATGACATCGTGCTCTCTGATCTTCTGCTTGACGGTAGCCATTGCTCTCCCAGTCTAAGGTCGGAGGTAGGCGGTTGTCATCCGCGGCGGGGCATCCACATGCGCGAACTCCCACCCCGTAATCGCCGTTACCGCCCGGGTATGTTTGTCGCGGAGGCCACGGATTTCGATCCTGACCTCGCACTGGATCCCGTACCTGGACCGCGTTCGCACTGCGCTGACCGGCGCTGCGAGAATCGCGTGTCGAATGGCCGTCTCGAGATAGTCGATATCTCCAATAGTGATTCCTAGGATTCGCTCAAAGCCCCTTGCCTTCGTCCCCCCATGCCCGTGAGCGATGGCCAGCGAATAGCCGATCAGCTTCTCCCGCACGCCGACGGCTTCGGCCGCGCGGGGGAGTGGCTCTCCGAGCTTGGGTGGCCAGGTCACCTCCTCCTAAGGCGTGGCTTCTCTGGATTCGCCCCCTCCGACCCGGCGAAGGCGAGCGCTACGCTGGTCTTCGAGCCGGAGAGGAGATCGGGAAATGGCAACGCAGACGGTGAAGGCGGTCGACCACAGGCTTCTCGCCGCGGGCGAGTGGGTCGAGACCGGGGAGTGGGACGAGGTCGCCAGCCCCTACGACGGCAGCGCCGTCGGCCGGGTTGCGACCGGGGACGAGGGCACCGTCGAACGCGCGGCCGCCGCCGCCCACGAGGCTTTCGAGTCCGCCGGCTTCCCCCAGCACGAGCGCGCCGCGACCCTCGACCGCGCCGCCGAGCTGGTCTCCGAACGGGTCGAGGAGCTGGCGCTGACGATCGCCGCCGAGGCCGGCAAGCCGATCAAGACCGCGACGGTGGAGGCGCAGCGCTGCGTCGACACCCTCACCTTCTCCGCCGTCGAGGCCCGCAAGCTGACCGGCGGCACGGTGCCGATGGAGGCCTCGCCGGCGGGGGCCGGGAAGCTCGGGGTGATGCTGCGCGTGCCCTACGGCGTCGTCGGCGCGATCAGCCCCTTCAACTTCCCGCTCAACCTCGTCGCCCACAAGCTCGGGCCGGCGATCGCCGCCGGCAACGCTGTCGTGCTGAAGCCGGCCGGGCAGACGCCGATCTCGGCCTTGAAGCTGGCCGAGATCCTGCTCGAGGCGGGCCTGCCCGAGGGCTGGCTCAGCGTCGTCCCCGGCCCCGGCTCCAAGGTCGGCAACGCGATCGTCGAGCACGAGCTGATCCGGGCGATCACCTTCACCGGCTCGGCCGGGGTCGGCTGGGACATCCGCAGTCGCGTCCCCCATAAGAAGGTCAACCTCGAGCTGGGATCGAACGCGCCGCTGATCGTCCACGCCGACGGCGACTGGGAGGTGGCAGCCGACAAAGCCCAGCTCCACGCCTACTCCCACGCCGGCCAGAGCTGCATCTCGATCCAGCGGATCCTCGTCCACGAGGACGTCGCCGACGGCTTCAAGGAGCGCCTCGTCGCCAACGTCGAGAGGCTGACCGTCGGCGACCCGCTTGACTCCGGCACCGACGTCGGGCCGCTGATCACCCCCGGCGACCGCGACCGGGTCAAGGACTGGGTCGACGAGGCGGTCGCCGCCGGCGCCGAGCTGCTGACCGGCGGCGAGCTGGTCGACGAGGGTCGCTGCCTCGCCCCGACCCTGCTCTCCTCGCCGCCCAAGGACGCCAAGGTCTGGCGCGAGGAGATCTTCGGCCCGGTGGCGACGGTCGACGCCTTCTCCGAGTTCGGCGAGGCGCTGGAGCTGGCAAACGACTCCAGGTACGGCCTCCAGGCCGGCGTCTTCACCCGCGACATCGGCCGCGGCCTCGAGGCCGGGCGCAGGCTGGAGTTCGGCGGCGTCCTGATCAACGAGGTCCCGACCTTCCGCGCCGACCAGCAGCCCTACGGCGGCGTCAAGGACTCCGGCAACACCCGCGAGGGCCCCGCCTACGCGGTGCTCGAGCTGACCGAGGAGCGCTTCGTCACCTTGCAGGGTTGATGTCGCTGTTGTCGAGGGACTGAAATCAGTTCTATATCCCTACTATAGTTGGGATACCCCATTTATAGTTGGGGACGAGACATGGACTTCCAGCGGCCTCTGAGCGTGACTACCCCTACCCTTGACGGCGACGTTCTCGCCGTGCTCGCGGGGGCGGACGAGGAGTTCACCGGCCGTCGCATCCACCGGCTCCTCGGGCGTGGTTCTGAGCACGGAGTCCGCAAGGCTGCAGAGCGCCTGGTCGAGCAGGGCATCGTCGTCAAGCGGCAGGCCGGCCAGGCCAAGCTCTACGGCCTGAATCGAAACCACCTCGCGGCGCCCTACGTCCTGGGTCTCGCGGCGCTTCGGGCGCAGCTTGTCGAACGCCTGGAAAAACGTGTAGCTGCCTGGGCGGTGCCCGCCCATACGGTGCTTCTGTTTGGTTCAGTGGCTCGGGGGGAAGCCCAGGCGGGGAGCGACCTCGATCTCCTCGTAGTGCGGCTCGCCGACATCGACGACGAAGCGCCCGAGTGGCGCGAACAGCTGGCAGACCTCGAGCGCGACGCCACCGCCTGGACCGGTAACGAGGCACGGGTGCTCGAGTACGGCGAGAGCGATCTGGATGACGCGGCCGTTCGGCTCGTGGTCGAAGAGGCGCTCCTCGACGGACTCGAGATATCCGGCTCCCGGCGCCAGCTCCGCGGCATGCTCCGAAAGGGGAGTGTGTAATGGCGCGCCTGCGCAATTGCGACGAGGTGGTCGTCAGTGGTCGGCTCAAGAAGGCGATGCAATTTCTCGAGGCTGCCGCGACCCTCCGGGACCTCGCGGATGACGAGGCCGACGTTGGAGACGCGTTCGTCACCCTCTGCGTCCATGCGGGTATCGCGGCTTCGGACGTGATCTGCTGCAAGGCGTTGGGCCACTTCGTTCAGGGCGAGGATCATCTCCAGGCAGTCGCCGAGCTGTCGAAGGTAGATCCAGGAGGGAAGCAACTGGGTGGCGATCTGCGCGTGCTATTGACCATGAAGACCATGGCCAGCTATGCCGCGCCGCCGGTTGGCATGGACCAGCGCAAGCGCGCCTGGCGCCGTGCGGAGAGCCTTGTCAAGGCTGCTCGCTCCCGCTGAGTGCGAGAGTGGGCATACTCATTTGTAGGTAGGGGCTGATAGGGTGCCCGAGCACTTGAGACCCTTTGAGTGAAGGAGTGGGGAGAGGAGCCAGCTGGGCGCGGGCGAGCCCTACACGGTGCGCCAGGAGCTGGCCACGGCCGGGGCCGGCCGCGCCGGCACCCGCAGCTCGCTCGTCTACTTCGGCCAGCTTTCCGACTTCCAGCTTGCCGACGAGGAGTCGCCGGCACGGGTCGAGGCGATCGACCCGCTGTCCACCCCGCTGAGCCTTCCCTTCGGCGCCGCCTGGCGCCCCTGGGAGGCGCTGGAGCCGCAGGTCAGCGACGCGATGATCCGCCAGGTCAACCAGTTCGCGGCGGCGAGCCCGGTCGCCGACGGGGGCGGTGTCCACCGCGCCATGGACCTGACGATCGACACCGGCGACTCCGCCGACAGCCAGCAGCTGAACGAGACGCTCTGGGTGCGGACCCTGCTCGAGGGCGGCTCGCTCAACCCCAACAGCGGCGTCAACAAAGCGACCTACTCGCACGTCCTCTGCCCGAACCTGTTCGTGCCGGGCGCCGCCGAGGCCGCCCGCTACACCGGGGTCCAGGACTACGACGACTACGTCGAGGGCCCCTTCCCGGAGTTCTACGATCCCGACCAGCCGGGCCGCACGCCGCCTGGCCCAAATACCCCGGCCTGATGGACCGCGCGCAGCAGGTCTTCACCGCCGCCGGGCTCGACGTCCCCTCCTATGTCGCCTTCGGCAACCACGACGCGCTGGTGCAGGGCAACGCCGCCGCCAACGCCGCCTTCGAGCTGGTCGCGACCGGCTGCCTGAAGCCGATCGGGCCGGTCTCGAACCCCGAAAACCTCGCCGGCCTGCTTGGCTCGCTGCTGAACCCGGCGAACCTGCTGGCCTCGCTGCTGACCAGCCCGCAGAACACCGTCATCGTCCCCGGCGACCCGAAACGGCAGTTCGTCTCCAAGAAGCAGTACAAGGACGTCTTCAAGGCCGGCGCGCAGGCGGACGGCCACGGCTTCGACTTCATCGACGCCACCGAGGAGACCGCATCCAAAGGCGCCGCCGGCTACTACGCCTGGAGCCCGGCCCCGGGGATGCGCTTCATCGCCGTCGACACCGTCGCCGAGGCCGGCACGATCTTCACCCCGACCGGCAAATCGACCTCGGACGGGAACATCGACGACCCCCAGTTCAAATGGCTGCGGGGCCAGCTGCAGGCGGCCACCGCCGCCGACCAGCTGGCGGTGATCTTCAGCCACCACGCGCCCGAGAGCCTCGTCGCCGACGCGCCCGACGAGCTGGCGCCGCTGTGCCTGCTCGCCGACTCGCACGGCCACGACCTCAACCCCGGCTGCGACCTCGACCCCCGCAGCTCGCAGCCGATCCACCTCCAGGCGGTCAGCCTCCTGCACGAATTCCCCAACGCGATCGCCTGGGTGGCGGGCCACTCGCACGACAACCTCGTCAACCCGTTCCCGAACCCGAGCGGGCCGGGCGGCTTCTGGAGCATTCGCGTCGCTGCTGAGGCGGACTGGCCGCAGCAGAGCCGCCTGCTCGAGGTCTTCGACAACGGCGACGGCACGCTCTCGATCTTCGGCACGATCCTCGACCACGTCGGCCAGGCCGCCGCACCGGCACCGGGAACGCCGGCCGCCGGCATGGACCTCAACGACCTCGCCTCGGCGGCGCGGACGATGTCCTTCAACGACCTCCAGTCCGGCGCCCCGCTCGGCGAAGGCCAGCCCAAAGACCGCAACGTCGAGCTGCTGATCGACGACCCGCGCTGACGCTTCAGCTGGGCGAGCTGAACCGCTCGGCCCGTGCCTCGATGCCCTCGATGATCTCCCCAACCACGGGAGTCCAGTGTTCACGCTGCTCGCCCAGCGCTAGGGCGGCCGCGAAGACCCGCGCGACGAACGGCTCCATGCGCTGGGCCAGAAAGCGGGGGGCGAATCCCACCACCTCTGCCAGCTTTCTCCAGGCGCCTATTCCGACCTCGTCCAGCTTGGTCGCGCCGTCGACTGACATCGCCAGCCGCTTCGTCAATTCGTCGTAAGCCGCCGTCGAGACGAGGTCGTACAGCGGCGCCAGGCTCGGCGCCGGCGAGTCGTAGAGCAGCGAGTAGTTCTTGCCGTGCGCGTCGCAGTTGCCGATCAGGAGGTTGAAGACGAGCGCCAGCCAGAGCTGCTGGCGGTCCCGCGCGGGGGCGCTGGACACGTCGTCGATCAACTCCATCGCCTGGCCGAAGGAGGGCCCGCCCTCCTGCTGATACTTCTCGATGTAGAGCTTGCCGAGCGCCTGGCAGAAGTCCTCCTGGTGAAGACGACGGATCGGCTCCTGGGTGAGGTCGCGGTCGTAGCGGCTGACGATCAGGAAGGGGAGGCCGGACTCCGTTTCGCCACGGTCGACAGCGGCGACCTCCAGGCCGGCGTCCGCGGCGAGGCGCATGCAGAAGAGCTCGTTTGCGACCAGGCCGGGGAACCGGCGCGGCTCGGGCTTGAGAATGTGGGTGGTGGGGCGGCCGGAGCCGTGCGGGAGGGCGAAGCCGGCGTCGGTCTCGACCACGGGAAGCTTGCTCTGCGCACCGGCCAGCGAGAGTCGCACCTCGCCGTCCTCGTCGGCGGCCAGCGGTCGTTGCGGCAGCGCGGTCAGGACCTCGTCCAGCCGCCTGGGCGAGAGGATCTCGAGGCTGTCGCCTTGCGGCTCCGCGTCGCCGCCGTCGGCGGGCAGCAGGGTGACCGCGCCGGCGACGTCGCCGCCGAAGCGCTCGAGCAGCCCGTAATCGTTGGCGGCAGAGATCCCGGTGGCGAGGGCGATCTGAGTTCGAACGTCCTCCTCCGGCAGCAGGTTGCCGAAGAAGGCGAGGCAGGCGCGGTGCGGGAATGCCTTGGCCTGCAGCGGCAGGTTGAGGGAAAGTGGCAGCCCGCCTGATTCGATGTAGGAATCGTCGTAGCGGAACTGGAGGTTGCCGTTGCTCTTGCGGCGCAGGACGCCGGCGAGCCGGCCGTGCAGGAAGACCTCAAGCACCTGGTCCGCCGCGCGCCTCGACTCCGATGTCCAGTCCGAGCGCCCGTACCGCCCGCAGGGCGATGCCGAGCTGGACGGTCTCCTTGCCGCCCTCCAGCTGGCCGATGACCCGGCGGTTGACGCCGATCGAGAGCGCCAGCTCATCCTGGGCGATGCCCAGGGCCCGTCTGCGTTCGCGTATCGCGGCGCCCAGGGCAGCCGCGGAATGGGTCACCTGCATGTGGCGAGCATAGACCTGGATGTGATCGATCGATCCCATTTCCGCCCGAGCGGGACGATTCATGCAAAATGTGATCGATCGATCACACTGCTGGCGCTATTAGGCTGAATCGGCCTTCGTGTGACCGATCGATCTCAATTCCCCGCCAGCCTTAATCGTGCGGGCGGGCCATGCGGCGGTGGTCCAGGGCCTCCTCGAGGACCGACGGCTCGACGCCCTGCTCGAGCGCGACCTCGCGCAGCGAGCGGCCGGACTCGGCCGCGGCCTTGACGATGTCGGCGGCGCGGTCGTAGCCGATGTGGGGGTTGAGCGCGGTCGCCGTCGCCAGGGTCGCCTCGGCGTGGCGCTCGGTCATCTCCTCGTTGGCCTCCAGCCCGGCGACGCATTTCTCGTCGAGCAGGCGCGAGGCGGAGGCGAGCAGCTCGATCGAGTCGAGGAGATTTCGGGCGATCAGCGGCACCCGCACGTTGAGCTCGAACTGGCCCTGGCTGCCGGCGACGGTGATCGCGGTGTCGTTGCCGATCACCTGGGCGGCGACCTGGATCACCACCTCGGGGATCACCGGGTTGACCTTGCCGGGCATGATCGAGGAGCCTTTCTGCAGCTCCGGCAAGCGCAGCTCGGCGAGGCCGGCGCGCGGGCCCGAGCCCATCAGCGCCAGGTCGTTGGCGATCTTGTTGAGCGAGACGGCGTAGACCTTGAGCGCCCCCGACAGCTCGACCAGCGCGTCGCGGTTGCCCTGCGCCTCGAAGCGGTCGAGCGGCTCGGAGATCGCCAGGCCGGTCTCGGCGCCGAGCTTCTCGCGGACCTTGGCGGCGAACTCGGGGTGGGTGTTGAGGCCGGTGCCGGTGGCGGTGCCGCCGAGCGGGATCTGGCCGACCCGGCGCAGGGTCGCCTCGACCCGCTGGATCCCGAGCCGGACCTGCGCCGCGTAGCCGCCGAACTCCTGGCCGAGCGTGACCGGGACCGCGTCCATCAGGTGGGTGCGGCCGGCCTTGACCACGTCGGCGAACTTCTCCGCCTTCGCCTCCAGCGCCGACTCCAGCGCGCCCATCGCCGGCAGCAGGGCATGGGTCACCTCGTCCAGCGCCGCCAGGTGCACGGCGGAGGGGAAGATGTCGTTCGAGGACTGCCCCATGTTGACGTGGTCGTTGGGGTGGGCGCCGTCGCCGGCGAGGTTGGCGATCACCTCGTTGGCGTTCATGTTCGAGGAGGTGCCGGAGCCGGTCTGGAAGACGTCGACCGGGAACTGACCGTCGTGCTCGCCCTCGCCGACCGCCCTGCCGGCCTCGGCGATCCGTTCCGCCAGCTCTCCGTCGAGCAGGCCCAGCTCGCCGTTGACCTCAGCCGCGGCGGCCTTGATCCGTCCCAGCCAGCGCACCACCGGCACCGGCACCGGCGCGCCGGAGACGGGGAAGTTGTCGACGGCTTTGGTGGTCTCGCCACCCCAGAGCTGCTCAGTCAAGTCGGGCCTCCATCGGTGATCGTCGGTCCCCGCAGCGTATTCGGCGACGCTCGCCGGCGCGATTCCGGGCGAAATGAATTAGGGTTCCCTAACGTGAAGCCCGACGATCCGGTCAGCCGCGGCGCCGAGCGCGCCATCGACCACCTCAACGACGACCACGACGACGCCCTGCTGGAGATGGCGCAGGCGCTCGGCGGCCGCCCCGAGGCGACCGCCGCCCGCTGCGTCGACGCCGACCGCGCCGGCCTCGACCTCGTCGTCCAGACGCCGGACGGCGAGGCCGAGGCGCGGGTCACCTACGACGAGCCGATCGAGGGCCCCGAGGGCCTGCGCAAGGCGACCGTCAAGCTCGCCCAGAGGGCGCGGGCGGAGCTGGGGGAGGACCCCCGGCCGGTCTCGGCCGAGTAGCGCCTCACCGGCGCGCCCGCCGCTGGTGCTTGACGGTGCAGCGGATCCTCTGCTTGCCGGAGCGCAGGTGGCGGACCCGGCAGGCGATCTCGGCGTTGCGGCCGGGCCTGCCCTGCGGCCCGCGCTCGCCGCGCCGGCCTTTGGCGCCGGGTTTTCCGGCCAGGCCGGCGGACCCCGCGGCTCCGGTTGCCCCCGCCGCCCCAGCCGGGCCCTGACGGCTGCTCGGGCTCTCGCCGAGCCGCAGCGAGACGACGTCGCCGAACCCGACCGGCTGCTCGCCGGCAACCGCCTCGGCGCCGCGGTCGAGCCGCAGCAGCCAGGCCTCGTCCTCGTTCTCCGGGGAGACCCCGTTGACCGCGACGACCTCGCCGTCGGCGACCGCGAACGAGGCGACGCAGCCGGCGGGCTGAGAGCTGGCCTCGGCCGCTGCCAGCACGCCGGTCAGCGCCGCGCCAGCCGGCGCGGTCACCTTGCACATCCTCACGTTGCCGGCTGCCAGCTCGATCGCCAGCAGGTGCGGAACCGGCGTTCCCGGCGCCACCGCGGGCGGCGTGCGAACGCTCTGCGGCGCGGCGGTGAAGGCGCCGCCGCCGATCGCGCGCAGCACGTCCTGGGTCGCGTAGAAGTTGGCGGCGCTGGCGTCTTCGTAGCCGAAGGCGCCGGCTCCAGGGCCGGTCTGCACCTGCAGCGAGAGCAGGTAGTCGACCGGGGTCTTGCCCGCCGACGTGGTCCACGCCTCCGACTGGGGATCGATGCCGCAGGCGTTGAGCCCGCTGACGACCCAGGCATTGGTGTCGGCGTTGGGCGAGTCGGTGGGGAAGCCCCAGAGGTATTTGACGCCGCCGCTGGCGTCGATCAGGCGGCTGCGCAGGAAGTCGAGGGCGGAGCCGACCGCGGGGTCATAGGCCGGGACCCCGGCCTCGCACAGCGCCGCGATCGCCGCCCCGGTCATGTCCTCTTCGCTTGGATTGGCCTTGGCGGCGGGGGTCAGCGCGGCCGCGTGGGTCCAGCCCCCGTCGTCGTGCTGGTTGCGTCGCAGGAACGAGACCACCGGCGCGAGCGCCCAGCGGGGAAGCGGGGCCGTCTTCATCGCCAGGATCCCGAACGCGGTGGCGTTGGCGCTCGGGTCGCCGAAGCTGCCGGTCGCCGAGTTCCAGAAAGCGGCAACCTGAGCCGGCTGGTTCGAGGCGGCCGAGAGCCGCGCCGGGTCGAGTCCGGCGGCGAAGGAGATCAGGGTCGCCTGCTCGTAGTCGGTGACGAGGCCCTGCGGCGGGTCGTCTCCCCAGTCGGGGGAGCCGTATTCGCCGAGCAGGGCGTCCTGCAGGCTCGGATCGCCGGCGCCGACGCGGAACTCGGCGGCGTCGACGCCCGCGGCGGCCAGCGAGGTCGTCATCAGGTTGGCGCCGAAGGTGGGGGGGAAGCCCCCGGTCGCGGCTATCTGCTGGGTCTGGGCGTACCCGACCGCTTTCTCGATCGCGGCGTCGATTTCGGCTTGGTTCGACGTGGCCGTGGCGGTCGCCGGCAACGCGCCGAGCGACAGCAGTGCCGCGCAGAGCGCGAAGGTACGTCGGACAGGGACTGATCGCATCCTTGAACCCCTTTCCTCGAGGGCTAGACGGAGGGATCGGAGGGAGGTCTCCTGGCTTCCGAGCTTTCCCGCCGCGCCTTCCCGGCCTCTCGGCCAGTGGCTGCCGCATGGCGTGCGGCGGGCTTCTCTCGGTCACAGTGGCGGGCCCGCGCCGGTCTTGCACCGACTTCCCCGTCCACCGATCCGTGGATTGATTTAGGTGGCCAACCTACCGGAGATCCGGCCGGCCTGAATTTCCTGCCGCCGTCTGCCGCTCTAAGTTGAAGCCGTCAAGCGGTCGAGGGAACCCGGTGAGAATCCGGGACCCGCTGTTTCGCGAACGGACGGGCGGTCTTTCATCCTCGGCGCTCGATGCGCCCGGCGACACGATCTACCCGAGCTGCGAATAGCGCCGGCTCAGCCCCGGGCCGCTTTTCGGCGACCCGGGGGCGTCGGCTAGACTGGCCGCCAACAGAGGATCGGTGGACGGGGAAGTCGGTGCAAGACCGGCGCGGGCCCGCCACTGTGACCGAGAGAAGCCCGCCGCACGCCATGCGGCAGCCACTGGCCGAGAGGCCGGGAAGGCGCGGCGGGAAAGCTCGGAAGCCAGGAGACCTCCCTCCGATCCGCAACCGTCGACCGCCCTCGCGGAAAGGGGCTGAGGCAGATGCACACCATTCTCGCGACGCTCGCCGTCGCCATCACGATCCTCACCATCGGCGCGCCGCCGGCTGCGGCCGCCCCAGCCACCGTCAGCGTCCGCATCGAGGGCAGGGCCGAAACGCTCTTCGAGGGCCCGGTCCTGACCGACGGCCACAACGTCAGGGCCTCGGGCGACACCAAAGCGCCCGCGGCCGGCCGTCGCTGCAACGGCCTCAACAGCAACGCCCACACCGCGCCGGGACCGACGCCGACCGCCGCCGCCGTGGACGCGATGAGCATCCTCGGCGCGGGCTTCGACGGTGACTGGTACGCGCAGCCGTTCGAGGACTACTTCATCACCCGGTGGGGCCCGGATCGGCAGAGCATCGCCAACGCCGAGTACTGGGGCCTCGTCGTCAACAACGTCTTCACCAGCGTCGGCGGCTGCCAGTTCCAGCTCGACGGTGGCGACGAGGTGCTGTGGGTCTACGACGCCTTCGCCGGCAGGCCACGCCTGGCGCTCTATCCGGCCGACTACTCTGCCGGAGCCGTGACCCTGACCGCCAGCGTCAAGCTCGGCGATCCCTTCGAGGTCGAGGTCGATGCCTGGGACGGCTACAACGAGGGCGCGCCGCCGTCCTCGCCGCAGCGCGCGGGCGCCGAGCCCTTCGAGGGGGCGGCGGTGGCGCCGGTGGTGGCGGGCGCGGGCGGGTTCGAGGCGGTCGACGCGGACGACCCCTCCACGGCCCTGACCGGCGAGGACGGCCTGGCGGAGGTCGAGCTCGACGAGCCGGGCTGGCACCGGATCAAGGCGACGGCGACGGGCGCCGGCGGAGAGGAAAGCGCGATCCGCTCCAACCGCCTCGATGTCTGCGTGTACGAGTCGGCCCCGAGCGAATGCCCGCCGCTGCCGGCGGACGACCAGGTGCGGATTCCGCCGCCGCCCGAAACCTGGGAAGGGCCCCCCGAGGAGCCAGGAGGGTCCCCGCCCACCGGTGGCGGGCCGGGCGGTGGGGGAGGCCAGGTCGCGGCCGCGCCGACTCCGCCCACGGCCGACCCCAGGCAGGTCCGCCTGCAGCTGCTGCGCCTGGATCGCAGTCGCATTGCCCAGGGCCTGGTCAAGGCGAGCTGGCGGGTGCTCGATGCCGGCGTCGGGGTCGGCAGGTGGACGATCTCCTCGCTGGCGCTTGGGCGCCAGGGCGCCCGGTACGTCAACAGGGCCAGCGGCAGGAGCGAGAGCTCGGCGACGCTGCGCCTTCCTCCCGGCGCCGGCTACCGGTTGCGGCTGACCGTCACCGACGTCCTCGGCCGCAGCTCGACCGCCGCGCTCGGCAGGGTCCAGGTGCCGCGCTAGCCGTGCGCCGTTTCGCCGCCATCCTGGCGCTGGGCGCGATGCTCTTCGCGGCCTCCGCGGTCGCGGCGATCAGTCCTGTCCATCAGGCGACGCTCGACGGGACCGTCCGTTACCTGCAGGAGGCCCAGCAGGGCAACGGCGGGTTCGGGGCATCCGGGGAACCGAGCCAGATCACCAGCGCCTGGACTGCGCTGGCGCTGGCGGCCGCCGGGATCAACCCGCAGGATCAGGCGCGCCCCGGGGGGGTCGACGCCTACGCCTACCTGGTCGCTCACCAGCGGCAGGGAATCGAGGAAAGCGAGTGCGCGCCGATCGGCTGCACGACCACGTTCGAGCGCGAACTGATGGTGGTCAACGCCTCCGGCACCAGCCCCCACGACTTCGGTGGCGTCGATCTGGTGCGCGAACTGCTCGACCGCGCCCGGCCCGACGGCTCGTTCCCGCACGTGCCGGGCGGGCAGCCCGGGGTCAACGACACGATCTTCGCGATCTTCGCCCTCGCCCCGATCCAGGAGTCCGCCGCGCAGGCGGCGATCGCGCCCGCCGCCAACTGGATCGAAGCCGCGCAACACGACAACGGCGGCTGGGCCTTTGCAGCCGGCAGCGCGGCGGACGAAGTCGACATGACCGGCGCCGCGATCCAGGCGCTGGTCGCCGCCGGTCGCGGCGGCAGCGCGGCGGTGCAGGAGGGCCTCGCCTACCTACGTGCCGCTCAGAATCCCGACGGGGGCTTCCCGGAAGTCCCCGGCAACCCGGAATCGAACGTGGCCTCGACCGCCTGGTCCGTGCAGGCGATCTGGGCCGTGGGCGAGAACCCGGAAGCCTGGCGCACCGGCTCCGGCGGGGAGACCGAAGAACCCCTCGACTACATGGCATCGCTGCAGGAACCCGACGGTCACATCCGCTGGAAGCGCAGCCAGGACCTGAACGGCATCTGGATGACCGCCTACACGACGCCGGCGCTGGGGGGCCATCCATGGCCGATCCCCGCCCCTCCGCGGGCGATTGACCCACCGCCGTCCCCACCTCAGGCCGGTCAAGGCGGCGGCAACCAGTCGGGCGCGGGGGTGATCGCCGGCGGTGGCGGCAAGGGCGCGCCGCTGTTCAGCCGCCCCAGGCCCCAGAGCAGGGGCAGAACCCCCGGCGGGGCGCGGGTGATCCGCGACGAGGGCGGCCGCGCCGTCGACCACAGCGATTCCAGGCGCGGCGATAACGCCAGGCAGCCCGATGGGACCGCGGAGCGGGAAGCGAGCGACCCCGAGGCGCCGGTTCCGGCGACCGTGAGCTCGGCCGGCTCCGGCGGCGATGCGTCCGGTGGCGGTGCCGGCGATCGGGAGGCTGGGGGCAAGGGCGACGGCTCCGGCGGGTCGCCGCAGGCCCGTGCACTTGCCTCTCGGAGGGTTGCGGGCGCAGAGCGCGGGGACGAGGTCGCCGGGCTGCTGGTCGGGGCCGGCGCCGGCCCCGCGGGCGCTCCCTTCTTCGGCGCGCCCGGCCTGCACGGCGCCGGGGCTGGCGAGGACGACGCGCCCTGGCTCGCGCTCGGCATCGGCGCCGTGGCAGCTCTGCTGGGGCTGTTCGGAGCACGGCTGGAGCGCCGTCGCCTCGACTTTGTCCCCGGAGCCTCGACGTGATCGCGGCGGCGGTCGATCTCGGCGACGCCCTGGCGCAGATCGCCACCGCGCTGCAGGTGCCGGTCCTGATCGCGGCGATCCTGGCCCTGCTGCTCTGCGCGCTTGAGCTCGGCCGCTTCCTCGCGGAGCTCTGGCGCCGCCGCGTGCGCTCCCGCCAGGTCGACCTGGGCGAGCTGACCGCGCGGGCGATCGCCGATCCCCAGCACGCCGGCTACTACGCCCTCAGCGCTCCCGGCGCGATCTCGGCCGCGGCGTTGACCGAGATCGCGACAGCGCCCGGGGCAGACCGCAGCGTCACCACCGAGCGCGCCCTGACCCGTTACGAGCTCTGCGTCCAGCGGCGGCTCGACCGCACCCGCCTGCTGGTTCGGGCCGGGCCGGCGATCGGGTTGATGGGGACCCTGATCCCGCTGGCGCCGGGACTCGCCGCGCTCGGTCGCGGCGACGTCGCGATGCTCGCCGACAACCTGCGCGACGCCTTCGGCGCCACCGTGATCGGCCTGCTCGTCGGCACCGTCGCCTTCGCCCTCACCCTGGCCCGCACCCGGATGTACACCGAGGACCTGACCGCGCTCGAGCAGGGGGCCGAGGCGCCCCCCCCGGTGCCCGCTCCCGCGCCAGCGGAGACCGTCGGCGCATGAGCCGGATCGGGCTCGGTCGTCACGGCAGGATCGAAGCCGACGCCGGCGACCCGCTCGACGGCCTCGTCAACCTCTTCGACATCGGCATCGTCCTCGCCGTCGCCTTCCTGATCGCCGGCCTCACCCTCACCGTCGATCCCGACAGCGGCGAGATCCAGCGCCGCGCCGGCGAGACCAGGGTCCGAGTCCTGCCCGACCCCTCCGGCGGCAAGCGCGCCAGCGGTCGTGGCCAGCCGGTCGGCACCGCCTACCGCCTCGCCGACGGCCGCCTCGTCATCGTCTCCCCCCGCTAACCGCCCGCCGCCGGGCCGACAGGTTGCCCCTGGCTCAACTTTTCGGCCCGTCGGCCTAGCCGTTGGTGTGGCCGGCGTCGAAGCCCTCGCGGTAGGTGCGGAGGAAAGCGGGGGGAAGGGGCTGGGTGCCGGGGGCGTAGCGGGCGGCGACGGTGAGGCGACGGAGCAGGTCGGCGTGGATTCCTTCGCTGCGGTCGGCGCCGCGCTGGGCGGCGCCGACCAGGTAGCCCAGCTGCAGGTTGGCGTCGCCGCCGGGCTCGCCCCTCGCCGCGGCGTTCAGCTCAGTCGCCGCTTCGACCATCGCCGTGCCGACCGTCGCCAGGTCGCCGCCCTGCTGGTTCTCGGCCAGGCACTCGGAGATCGGCGTCTCGCCGTCCAGCACCACCTCGAGGGGGACGTCGTCGAGGGCGGTGAAGTAGGCACGCGAACCTTCCAGGCAGGCGACCGGGGTGGAGTCGTCCTGCTTGCCACAGCCGCCGGCGAGGATCGCGGCGAGGACGAGGACGACCGCGACCGGAGCGCGCGGCGACGTCCGGAAGCTCATACCGGTGAGTTGCGACGGCATCGCGTGCAGTAGTCTCAATTAGTCAGATAAACGTGTTCAAAACGGATGTCGGCTCGGATCGAAAAACAGGCGCTGCGGCGGGATCATAGGCTCGTCCTGGCGGCAATGGTCACGATCGTGCTCGGGATCGCGGTCGTCGCCATCCTCCTGCTGTCCGGGTCATCCTCTTCCCCCTCCGCCAGCGGTGAGATCGCTTCCACGGACACGGGTTATCCGAACGTCGACGCGTCCAATACCCGCCGGGCGGCGAGTTCGATCGACGGCTCCACGGTGCTCGATCTTTCTCCCGCCTGGAGCCTGCCGATCACGGCTCCGGATGGTTTCTACGGCAGGTACCTGGCCTCACCCGTGGTTACCGACGGTGTCGTCTATTCCCAGGATCAAGCCTCCGACGTGCAGGCGATCGCCTTGGGGAGCGGAAAGGTCCTGTGGGAAAAACCCTATGGGGCGCCGCTCGAAGGACCCAACGGAGTCGTGGTCGTGAATGGCCGCGTGTACGGTGCGACCCCGACGGATGCGTTCGCTCTGGACGCGGGCACCGGCAAGGAGCTCTGGTCAACGCCACTAAGTCGCAATGACCCCGAACAGATCTCCATGGCCCCCGGATTTCACAATGGGACCGTCTACGTCTCGACCGAACCGGGGGACCTGAAGGGGGGAGAAGCCGGCGTCCTCTGGGCCCTGGACGGTAAGACCGGCAAGAAGAAGTGGAGCTTCGACACCGTTTCCGACGGTCTATGGGGTGACCCCGAGGTGAACTACGGCGGCGGAGTCAGCTACACCCCCGCATTCGACGACCGAGGGTCCATGTACTTCAGCGTCGGCATTCCGGGACCGGCTCCAGGCAACTTCGAGCACCCGTGGGGGTCGAGCAGACCGGGACCCAACCTTTACACCAATTCAGTCGTGAAGCTGAACGCGGAGACCGGCAAGCTGCAGTGGTATTACCAGCTGACTCCCCACGGTCTGTGCAGCTGGACCCTGGGCCCCCCGGTGCTTCTCGAGGCCGGTGGTCGGGACCTTGTGGTCGTCGCCGGCAAGTCCGGAGTGGTCGTCGCCCTCGACCGCCAGACCGGGAAGCTGGCCTGGAAGCGTCCCGTCGGCATCCACAACGGTCATGACAACGACGGCCTGATCGCGATGCGGGGCGAATACCCGAAGCTGAAGATGCCGATGACCGTCTACCCAGGCCGCTACGGGGGAGTGCCGGCTCCGATTTCCGCCAGCGGGTCGACGATCTTCGTGCCCGTCGTCAATCTGGCGACCAAGCTCCTCAACCAGCTCGAAGCGAGGGACATGGAATCCGCCGGGGGCGAGCTCGTCGCGCTGGATGCGGCGAGTGGCGCGATCAAGTGGAAGCACGAATTCCTCTCGTCTCCGCTCGGCGCAACCACCACGACGAACGATCTGGTCTTCGCATCCACCGTCGACGGCACGGCATATGCCTTCGACATTGAGAGCGGTGGTGAAGTTTGGAGCACCTCGCTATCGGCCGGCATCTTCGCGGGGCTGACCGTCGCCGACGACACCCTGCTCGCCCCGGCGGGCTACAGCAATGGCAAACAGATACCCGAGCTGTCGGCCTACCGCCTGCCGAGCTGACGCGTCGCGGCGAGGGCGCCGTCGCGTCGTGGCTGCGCTCGGAATCGGGGCCGTCGTCGCCCTGTTGTCGGGCTGCTCTTCTTCCACTCGAGGTGGAACCGCCGTCGGTTTCACCGACAGCCCCTATCCCAACGTCGACCTCGCGAACACCCGCGATGCGCCGAGCTCGATCCGCGGTGCCACGGTCTCCGGTCTCGACCTGGCCTGGGCGCTTCCGATCGAGGCCCAGGGGCGCGACTTCGGTGGATATCTGGCCTCGCCGGTGGTGGGCGACGGCGTTGCGTACTCCCAGGATCAGGCCTCCAACGTGCAGGCGGTCGACCTCGAGAGCGGCGACGTGCTGTGGGAAAAGTCGTATGAGGCGCCGACCAATGGACAGAACGGCGTCGTGCTCGGCGACGGCCGCGTGTACGGCGCGACGCCGACGACCGCGTTCGCTCTGGACGAGAAGACCGGAGAGGAGGTGTGGTCGATCGCCCTGGTCCGGAACGAGTTCGAGCAGATCGCGATGGCGCCGGGGTACCGGCACGGTCTCGTCTACTTCTCGACCTCACCGGCCCGTTACAAGGGCGATGAAGTCGGGGTTCTCTGGGCCCTGGACGGGAGGACCGGGAGGAAGGTCTGGCACTTTGACACGGTTCCCGAAAGCCTCTGGGGTCACCCTGAGATCAACTTCGGCGGCGGCCTCTCCCACGCACCTGCCTTCGACGGCGAAGGCTCGATGTACGTGGGCACCGGAAACGCCGGGCCGATTCCCGGCACCGCGAGGTACCCATGGGGGGCGAGCAGACCAGGGCCCAACCTCTACAGCGACTCGATCGTCAAGCTCGACGCAAGGACGGGCAAGGTGAGGTGGTACCACCAGGTGACGCCCCACAACCTCTGCAACTGGGACCTGGGGTCGCCGGTTCTGGTCGAGGCCGGTGGCCGCAACCTGGTGATAGCCGCCGGCTTGTCGGGAGTGGTCGTCGCCCTCGACCGCCAGACCGGGAAGCTGGTCTGGAAGCGTCCCGTCGGCATCCACAACGGTCATGACAACGACGGCCTGATCGCGATGCGGGGCGAATACTCGAGGCTGAAGACGCCGATGACCGTTTACCCCGGCAGGTTCGGCGGTGTCTTCGCTCAGATGTCAACCAACGGCTCGACTCTCTTCGTGCCGGTGGTCAACGGCGCGACGATGCTGACCAGCCAGGTCAACGCGGTCGATACCGAGCCGGGCGACGGCGAGCTCGTCGCGCTGGACGTGGCCACCGGCACGGTCAGGTGGAAGCACGGTTTTCCCTCGCCACCGTACGGAGCGACCGTCGCCACCAACGACCTGGTCTTCGCGACCAGCTTTGACGGCACGGTCTACGCGTTCGACGGCGACAGCGGCGGAGAAGCCTGGACGGAATCGCTGCCGGCCGGCATCAATGCCGGTCTCGCCGTCAGCGGCGACACCCTGCTCGCCCCGGCGGGGTATGCATTGGAAGGGCAGTCGCCGGAGCTCCTGGCCTATCGCCTCTCGGACTAGGGCCGCGGAACGCCGGTGGTGACGAACGTATGCAAAGGCTCAGTCGTGGGCGCCGCGCGGGGCGACGCCGCCGGTGCGGACGGTGGAGATGCCGCCGGCCGGGCCCGGTGGGGGCGCAGCCGGACGTTTCTTGCGGCGCGGTTTTTCGCCGCCGGTTTCGGGCGGGACGATTGGGCCGACCGGGAAGACTTCGACCCATTCGGCGAGCTGGGACTCGGGTGCGACGGCGTGGTTCCAGGAGAGGTGAAGGTGGTGGCCGCAGCCGTGACCGGCGTCGCCGTCGTAGCCGACCCAGCGAAACGGCGGCGCGGGTTTGCCCTGCGCTGGCTCGGCCCAGAGGGCGAGCCGGGTGATCGCTGCCCAGCTGGCGTCGCATTTCGTCCCGCCGCCGACCGGCACGATGTCGACGGCGAGGCCGTTGTAGTGGTCGGAGCCGCGGGTGTGACAGTTGTCGCATCCGGCACGCTCGCCGTTCGGGAGCGAGCCCGAGTAGCCGTCGGTGACGTAGATCGGATAGCGCTGAGCGATCCAGCGCAGGTTGGGCAGGATCCTGCGGTCGATCATGTCGCCGGCTTCGTGCGGGATCGAGGTCGGGATCGGGACGATCTCGCCGGGTGCGTAGACGGTGCGGGTGGCGGTGGGTCCGGCGGAAGCGGTCGCCGCCCAGTAGAGCAGCACCGTGCAGGCGAGCGCGATCGCCAGGCCGATGCGCTCGATGCGGCGTTGGAGGATGGTGGGGCGTTCTCTCACCCTCGGCCTATCGACACCCGCCCGCCCCAGGCTTGAATCGCGCCGGATAGGGTTCGTGCCCATGCCGACGGTCCGCGACGCCACGTTCGACCTCTTCCGCGCCCACGGGATGACGACGATGTTCGGCAACCCGGGCTCGACCGAGCTGCCGATGCTCGCCGACTTCCCCGCGGATTTCCGCTACGTGCTGGGGCTGCAGGAGGCGGTCGTGGTCGGGATGGCCGACGGCTTCGCCCAGGCCTCCGGCAGGACCACCGTGGTCAACCTCCACACCGCCCCCGGCGTCGGCAACGCGATGGGGGCGATCTTCAACGCCCAGGCCAACCACTCGCCGCTGCTGGTCACCGCCGGCCAGCAGGCCCGGGCGCAGATCACCCTGCAGGCGAACCTGACCAACCGCGACGCGACCCGGATGCCGCACCCGCTGGTCAAGTGGTCCTACGAGCCGCCGCGGGCCGAGGACGTGCCGCTGGCTCTCGCCCACGGCGCCCACCTCGCCGGCCTGCCGCCGCGCGGCCCGGTCTTCGTCTCGTTGCCGATGGACGACTGGGGGGTCGAGGTCGACGCCGCCGACGCCCAGGCCGCGATCGACCGCAGGGTGACCGCGCGCGCCAGCGCCGACCCCGAGGCGGTGCGAGCGCTGGCCGAGCAGCTCGACGCCGCCGCCAACCCGGTCCTCGTCGCCGGGCCCGACATCGACGCCAGCGGCGCCTGGGACCTCGGCATCGCCCTCGCCGAGCGTCAGCGCCTCCCGGTCTGGGCGACGCCGGCCACCGGCGGCAACCGGCTCGGCTTTCCCGAGGGGCATCCCAACTTCCGCGGCGTGCTGCCGCCGGCGATCGGGCCGGTCGCGCAGACGCTCGAGGCCCACGACCTGATCCTCGTCGTCGGCAGCTCCGTCTTCCCCTACTACCCCTACATCCCCGGGCCGCTGTTGCCGGAGGGGGCGAAGCTGACGGCGATCACCAGCGACCCCGACGAGGCGGTGCGGGCGCCGATGGGCGACGCGATCGTCGCCGACGTGAGGCTGACCCTGGAGGCATTGGTGGCCGCGGTGCCGGAGTCGAGCCGCCCGGTCCCCGAGCCGAACCAGCCGCCGCAGGAAATCCCCCCGACCGACCCGCTCAACCCCTCGACCGTCCACACCGCCCTCGGCGAGGTCCTGCCCGAGGACGGCATCGTCGTGCTCGAGTCGCCGACCAGCACCCTGGCGCTGCGCAACCAGCTGCGGCTCTCGCGGCCGGGGAGCTACTACTTCGCCGCCGGCGGCGGACTCGGCTTCGGCCTCGCCTGCTCGGTCGGCGTCCAGCTCGCCCAGCCCGACCGGCCGGTCGTCTGCGTGCTTGGCGAGGGCTCGGCCCAGTACGCGATCAGCGCCTTCTGGAGCGCCGTCGCCTACAGGACCCCGGTCACCTTCCTCGTCCTCCAGAACCAGGAGTACGGGATCCTCAAGTGGTTTGCCGAAGCCGAGGGGGTGAGTGGCGCGCCCGGCCTCGATCTGCCGAAGCTCGACGTCGCCTCGGTTGCCGAGGGCTACGGGATCAAGGCCCACCGCACCGCCGACCGCGACGGCGTGCGGGACGCTCTCTCCGCCGCCCTCGCCTCCTCGCAGCCGGAGCTGGTCGAAGTCCCGGTGACGCCGGGCATGGCGCTGTTCTAAGGTCGCCTCATGGCACTGCTCGAGCGCAACTTGGAGTCGCTCGCCCCTGAGGTCTCCGAGCCGGCGCCCGACCGCGCCCCGGACGCGATCGCCGCCGGCGTCGCACAGCCGCTGCGGGGGGAGCTGGAGGCGCTGCTCGGCGCCGACCGCGTCCTCGCCCGCGCCGGCGATCTCGTCAAGTACGCGTCAGACGCCAGCCCCTACCGGCTCTTCCCGCGGGCGGTGGTGATGGCGCACGACGCATCCGACGTCGCCGAGGTCCTCGCCTACGGCCACGAGAAGGGGATCCCGGTCACCTTCCGCGCCGGCGGCACCAGCCTCAACGGCCAGGGCCAGAGCGACGGCATCCTGGTCGACGTGCGGCGCCACTTCGGCGGCGTCGCGGTCGAGGAGGACGGGGCGCTGGCGAGGGTCAAACCCGGGACCGTGCTCGGCCACGCCAACCGCGTCCTCGCGCCCTACGGCCGCAAGCTCGGCCCCGACCCGGCCAGCACCGACATCGCCTGCGTCGGCGGCGTCGTCGCCAACAACTCCGGCGGGATGCGCTGCGGGACGACCAAGGACGCCTACTCGACGGTGCGCTCGTTGACCCTGGTCCTGCCCTCGGGGACGACGATCGACACCGCCGCGCCCGACGCCGCCGAACGCTTCGCCGCGGCCGAGCCGGAGCTGGCCGCCGGCCTCGCCGCGATCCGCGACGAGATCCGTGCCGACGCCGAGCTGAGCGAGCGCATCCGGCGCAAGTTCGCGATCAAGAACACGACCGGCTACCGGCTCTGCGCCTTCCTCGACGCGGACGAGCCCTTGGAGATCTTCCGCCGCCTCGTCGTCGGCTCCGAGGGCACGCTCGCCTTCGTCGCCGAGGCGGTCTTCGAGACGGTCCCGGTGCCGGCCCGCACGACCACCGCCTGGGTCCACTTCCCCGGTATCGACGAGGCGATCGACCCGGTTCGCGAGCTGGTCGACGCCGGCGCCACCGCGGTCGAGCTGATGGTCGCCCCGGCGCTGATCACCGCCGCCTGGAACATGGTCGGAGCGCCGGAGGAGTGGAAAGAGCTGCCGCCCGAGTCGGCGGTGCTGCTGGTCGAGTTCGGCGCTGACAGCGAGGAGGAGCTCGACGCTTACGTCGGGCGCGCCGGCGAGATCTTCGCCCCGCGTGAGGTCATCCGGCCGGTCGATTTCACCCGCGACCCGGAGGCGGTCGAGCTCGCCTGGCGGGTGCGCGAGGGACTGCACGGGCTGATCGGACGGGTCCGCATCCCCGGCACGGCGCTGATCGTCGAGGACGTCTGCGTGCCGCCGGAGCGGATCGCCGAGGGCGCCCGCGACCTGCAGGCGCTGCTCGGCGAGCACGGCTTCCTGCCCGGGGTCGCCGGTCACGCCTCCGCCGGCAACCTCCACTTCATGCTGACCCCGGACTTCGCCAAGCAGGAGGACCTGGATCGCTACGAGGCTTTCATGTCCGGCCTGGTCGAGCTGATCGTCGACAAGTACGACGGCTCGCTGAAGGCCGAGCACGGGACCGGGATCAACATGGCCCCTTATGTGGAGCGCGAGTGGGGGGAGAAGGCAACCGAGCTGATGTGGCGCCTGAAGCAACTCGCCGACCCCGACGGCGTGCTCGCCCCCGGCGTCGTCCTCAACCGCGACCCCGGCGTCCACCTGCGCAACCTGAAAACGACGCCGCCGATCGAGGAGTCGGCGACGACCTGCGTCGAGTGCGGCTTCTGCGAGCCGGTCTGCCCCAGCCGCAACCTGACGACGACGCCGCGGCAGCGGATCGTGCTGCGGCGCGAGATGGCGCGGCAGCCCGCCGGCTCGCCGGTGCAGAAGGCGCTGCTCGAGGAGTTCGAGTACGAGGCGATGGAGACCTGCGCCGCCGACGGCTCCTGCCAACTCGCCTGCCCGGTCGGGATCGACACCGGCCTTCTGATCAAGGAAATGCGGAAGGCAAGGCATACGGAGCGCGCCGAACGCGTGGCGCTGGCGACGGCGAAGCGCTGGGCCACGGTCGAGGGCGCCAGCCGCGCCGGCCTCCGCCTCGGCGGACCGCTCGCGCGCCGCACCGAGCGGGGCAGGGCCCTGCCCCCACCGGCCCCCGGCAAGCTGCCCGCAACCCTGCACGAAGGCGCCGCCGCCGTCTACGTCCCCTCCTGCACCAACCGCATCTTCGGCCCCGCCTCCGCTGCCGACGGGCCTCAAACACCCCTATATGGAGGAAAATCGGCCCGTCGATCCTCGGTGGTGGAAGCGCTGGTCGAGGTGTCGGCGCGGGCGGGGTTGCCGGTGTGGATTCCGGAGGACGCGGTCGGGAGTTGCTGTGGGCTGCCCTGGAGCTCGAAAGGGTTTGCCGAGGCGCACCGGCACAAGGCGAACGAGATGGTCGAGCGGCTCTGGGGCTGGAGCGGCGAGGGAGCGCTGCCGATCGTCATCGACGCCGCCTCCTGCACCGGCTCGATCGCCGAGCCCGGCGACGGCGTGCTCAGCGAGGAGAACGCCCAGCGCCTCGGCAAGCTCGAGATCCTCGACTCGGTCGCCTGGGCCCACGATCGCCTGCTGCCCTGGCTGGAGGTCGGCGAGAAGGTCGGCTCCGCCACCGTGCACCCGACCTGCGCCACCCGCCACATGGGCCTCACCCACCGGCTGCGGGCACTCGCCGGCGCTCTCGCCGAGGACGTCCACGTGCCGCCGACGGCGACCTGCTGCGGCTTCGCCGGCGACCGCGGCATCTCCCACCCCGAGCTGACCGCCTCGGCCACCCGCCCCGAGGCAAGCGAGGTCGCCGGCCGCCCCTTCGACGCCCGCCTCTCCAGCAACCGCACCTGCGAGATCGCCCTCGAGCGCGCCACCGGCGAGCCCTACGAGTCCGTGATCCTCCTGCTCGAGCGCCTCACCCGGTCGAGTTCACAGTGACCTGACTCAGGCGCGTGAGGGTAGGCACCCTCGCGTCTTGTTCGGTGACACGTTCCCGGCCAGGATCGGCCGATGCTTTTCACCAGCCGGGAAGTCGATCCCCAGTGCATCCTCAAAGAGGTACTTCGGCGGAGGGGTGAGTGATGCCGCGCATCAGCATCTTTCACGGAATCACGATCAGGATGTTCTTCAACGAGGACTTCCATTCCGGTAGGCCGCACTTCCATGCCGAGTACGCCGGTGTGGAAGCTTCGTTCGAGATAGCCACCCTCAGATGCCTCGCAGGAGAGTTGCCGCCTCGTATCGAGCAAATGGTGAAGCGGTGGGCGCGTGAGCATGAACTTGAACTCATGGCCAATTGGAAGCGGGCCCGAAACCACAAGCCGTTGGAGCCGATCGATCCGCTCCGTTGAATGCCCTATCATCGAAACGTGTTGTCTCTACCGCCTAGGCTGATCAAAGCGGAGCCACTTGATGGCTACCGGGTCCACCTGCGCTTCGCGGATGGCCTCGCCGCCGACGTCGACCTCTCCTATCTCCTCGACTTCGGCGGAGTCTTTGAGCCACTGAAAGACCCTGAGTTCTTTCGCAAGCTCTTCATCGAGGGCCCGACGATCGCTTGGCCCAACGAGGCCGATATCGCACCTGAGACTCTCTACGACAAGGTGCAGCTCGCCGTGTACGAAAAGCGGCAGCGCTGAGCGTCTAGGCCGCGTCGACGGTTTTAGCGTCGAGGTCGCGGATCAGGGCGGCGGTTTTGGCGTCCTTCTCCATGCGGCGGTCGAGCAGGGGGTTGACCAGGCCGCGCAGGGCGGAGACGTAGCGCCACCACTTGGGGGCGAAGACGCGGGGCGCGCGCTCCTCGATGCCGCGGACCAGGGCTGCCCCGGCTTCGTCGGGGCTGATCCGCTTCATCAGGAAATCAGGGCTGAGCTCGCGGATGCGGTCGGAGTCCTCCTGCTCGAAGGCGTCCTGGACCAGTTTGGTGTCGACCCAGCCGAAGTAGGCGACGGTGGCGCTGGCGCCGTGCGGGGCCAGCTCGACCCGCAGGGCGCGGCCGAGCGACTCGACCCCGGCCTTGGCGACCGCGTACGGCGTGTTGCCCATGCCGTTGGCGAAGGCGTAGACGGAGGAGACGACGACCATCTGGCCGCGTCGCGCGACGATCTGCGGCAGCGCTGCGCGGGCGGTGCGCCAGACGCCGAGCAGGTCGACCTCGAAGACGCGCTCCCATTCCTCGCCGGAGATCGCGCGGGTGGTGGCGAACTGCTTCTGGGCGATGCCGGCGTTGGCGACGGCGACGTCGAGCCCACCGAGCTTCTCGACCACCTCGGCGACGGCGGCGAACATCGCGTTCTGGTCGGTGACGTCGGCGCCGATCCCGATCGCCCGCGGACCGATCCGCTCCGCCGCCTCGCGCGCCTCCCCGGCGTCGAGGTCGAGCACCGCGACCGAGGCACCGCGCAGATGCAGCTGGCGCGCCGTCTCGAAGCCGATTCCGCGGGCTGCGCCGGTGACCAGGGCGACTCTGCCGTTGAGGTCGTAGGGGGGCATCGGTCCGGGAGCGTACTGGCGATCGGCGGTCTAGGTCTGCTCCCGGGTCGCCGCGCCCTCGACCTCGGCGATGACCTCGGCGACCCTGGCGTCGCGGTCCAGGCGGCGGTCGAGCAGCGGGTTGAGCAGACCGCGGAAGGCGGAGAGGTAGCGCCAGACGGACGGCGCGAAAGCCCGCGGCGCCCGCTCTTCGAGCGCCCGCACGATCGTCGCCCCGGCGGCCTCCGCCGTGATCCGCTTCAGCAGGAAGGCGGGCAGGATCTCACGCAGGATGCGTGCCCCCCGGCCCCCGTCCCTGCGGTCGAGCGAGTCCCGAACCAGGTCGGTGTCGACCCAGCCGAAGTAGACGATGCTCGTGCTCGCCCCGAGCGGGGCCAGCTCGGCCCTCAGCGCCCGTCCCAGCGCCTCGATTCCCGCCTTCGAGACCGCGTAGGGGCTGGCCAGGAGGCCGTTGGCGAAGCTGTAGATGGAGCCGATGAAGACGAGCTGCCCGCCTCGCTCGGAAACCTGCGGCAGGGCCGCTCGCGCGGTGCTCCAGGCCCCGATCAGGTTGACGTCGACGACCCGCCTCCACTCCTCGGGGGGCATCGTTCGCGCCGTCGTCACCGTCGGCGGCGCGATGCCGGCGTTGGCGACGGCGATATCGAGGCCGCCGAGCTCCTCGACGACCGCGGCGACAGCTGCCATCACCGCTCCCTCGTCGGTGACGTCAGCGCCGATCCCGATCGCCCGCGGACCGATTCGCTCCGCCGCCTCGCGCGCCTCCCCGGCGTCGAGGTCGAGCACCGCGACCGAGGCACCGCGCAGGTGCAGCTGGCGCGCCGTCTCGAAGCCGATTCCGCGGGCGGCGCCGGTGACCAGCGCCACCTTGCCGTCGAGGTCGTAGCGGAGCATCGGCCGGCCAGCGTACCTCCCGGGTTTCGACTTTGCCCCGCCTGGCGAGCAGACGCTCCTAGAATCCGCTGCTCGTGCCCGGATTCAACCCAGTCGATCCCAAGCAGTCCTTCCCCGCGCTGGAGGAGCGGGTGCTCGAGCGCTGGCGCGACGGCGACGTATTCGCGCGCTCGCTCGCCAACCGTGACGGCGGCGAGGTCTGGAGCTTCTACGAGGGGCCGCCGACCGCCAACGGCCGGCCGGGCTCCCACCACGTCCTCGCCCGCGCCTTCAAGGACATCTACCCGCGCTACCGCACGATGTGCGGCTACCGGGTGCCGCGCAAGGCGGGTTGGGACTGCCACGGGCTGCCGGTCGAGCTCGAGGTCGAAAAACAGCTCGGCATCTCCTCCAAGCAGGAGATCGAGGAGCTCGGGATCGCCGAGTTCAACCGGCGCTGCCGCGAGTCGGTCTTCGAGTACGTCGAGGAGTGGAACCGGCTGACCGAGCGGATCGGCTTCTGGATCGACCTCGACGACCCCTACGTCACCCTCGACGACGACTACATCGAGTCGGTCTGGTGGTCGCTGCGCAAGCTCTGGGACGAGCAGCGCCTCTACGAGGGCCACAAGGTCGTGCCCTACTGCCCCCGCTGCGGCACCGCGCTCTCCTCGCACGAGGTCGCGCAGGGATACAAGGACGTCGAGGACCCCTCCATATACGTGCGCTTCCCGCTGCTCGGCGAGGACGGCGCCGAGGCCGGCGAGTCGCTGCTGGTCTGGACGACGACCCCGTGGACCCTGCCCGGCAACGTCGCCGTCGCCGTCGCCCCCGACGTCACCTACGTGCGGGCGCTGGTCGCCGGCGAGACCCTGATCCTGGCCGAGCCCCTGGTCGAGAAGGTGCTGGGGGAGGGGGTGCCGGTCAGCGACCGCTTCCCCGGCTCCGACCTCGTCGGCCGCCGCTACCGCGGTCCCGTCTTCGAGCTCTCCGACGGCGGCCCCACCGACGCCTTCCTGGTCCTCGCCGGCGACTTCGTCACCACCGAGGACGGCACCGGCATCGTCCACATCGCCCCCGCCTTCGGCGAAGACGACTACGCGGTCGCCGCCGCCAACGGCCTCTTCGACCCGACCCGGCACGCCACCCTCCACAACCCGGTCGGCCTCGACGGCAGGTTCGACCGCCGTGTCGGCGGCTTCGAGGGCAGGTTCGTCAAGGACCCCGAGGTGACGGCGGAGCTGATCGCCGACCTCGACCGCCGCGGCCTGCTCTTCCGCGCCCAGGTCTACGAGCACGCCTACCCGCACTGCTGGCGCTGCGGCACGCCGCTGCTCTACTACGCCAAGTCGAGCTGGTACGTCGCCACCTCGCAGGTGCGCGAGCAGCTGCTCGCCAACAACGAGCAGATCGGCTGGCACCCGGAGCACATCAAGCACGGCCGCTTCGGCAAGTGGCTGGAGAGCAACGTCGACTGGGCGCTCTCGCGCGACCGCTACTGGGGCACGCCGCTGCCGATCTGGGAGTGCTCGGGCGAGGGCTGCGACGGCCGCTTCTGCGCCGGCTCGGTCGCCGAGCTGCGCGAGCGCTCGAGCGGCGAGGTGCCCGCCGATCTCCACCGCCCCCACATCGACGAGGTCACGGTCGAGTGCGAGCGCTGCGGCGGCGAGATGCGGCGGGTCGAGTCGGTGATCGACACCTGGTACGACAGCGGCGCCATGCCGTTCGCCCAGCTCCACTACCCGTTCGAGAACGAGGCGGAGTTCGAGGAGCGCTTCCCGGCCGACTTCATCTGCGAGGCGATCGACCAGACCCGCGGCTGGTTCTACACGCTGCTGGCCGAGTCGACGCTGCTCTTCGGCACCTCCAGCTACCGCAACTGCGTCTGCCTCGGCCACATCCAGGACTCCGAGGGCCAGAAGATGTCGAAGAGCAGCGGCAACGTGGTCGAGCCCTGGGACGTGATCGCCGCCCACGGCGCCGACGCCTTCCGCTGGTACTACCTGACTTCGCAGCAGCCCTGGTCGGGCTACCGCTTCTCGGTCGAGACGGTCGGCGAGTCGGTGCGCCAGTTCCTGCTCACCCTCTGGAACACCTACTCGTTCTGGGTCCTCTACGCCAACGCCGAGAACCTCGGCCCGATCGACTTCGCCACCCCGTTGCGCGGTTCCTTTCCCACGAATGACGTGGATAACGAACCACGCAACGAGGAGAACGACCTCGACCGCTGGGCGCTCTCACGCCTGCAGGCGACGACGACGACGGTGCGCGAGCGGATGGACGAGTTCGACTGCACCGCCGCCGGCCGGGCGATCGCCGAGTACGTCGAGGAGCTCTCGAACTGGTACGTGCGGCTCTCCCGCCGCCGTTTCTGGGACGGCGACCGCGCCGCCTTCGCGACCCTGCGCCACTGCTTGCTGGAGACCGCGGCGCTGCTGGCCCCCTTCACCCCCTTCCTCGCCGACGAGATCCACCTCAACCTCGCCGGCGGAGCCCTCGGCGAGACCGGGGAGCTCCAGGATTCGGTCCACCTGCGCGACTACCCCGAGGCTGACGCCGCTCTCGCCGATCCTGAGCTGGAGGCGGGGATGGAGGCGGTGCGCTTGACGGTCGAGCTCGGACGCGCCGCCCGCGCCCAGGCCAAGGCCAAGGTGCGCCAGCCGCTGCGGCGGGCGGTGATCGTCGCCAACGAGGCCGAGCGCGAGGCGATCGAAGCCCGTGCCGGCCTGGTCACGGCCGAGCTCAACGTCAAGGAGCTCGACTTCGTCAGCGACGAGGCGGACCTGGTCAGCTACACGGCCAAGCCCAACTACCGGGCGCTGGGCCCGCGCTTCGGCAAGCGGATGCCGCAGGTCGCGGCGGCGGTGGAGGCGCTCGACGCCGCCCACGTCGCCCGGGTGATGGCGGACGGGGGGGAGGTCGGGATCAACATCGAGGGCGACGAGCACACCCTCGGCGCCGAGGAGATCACCCTCGCCCTGCAGCCGCTGGAGGGCTACGAGGTCGAAGCCGAGGCCGGCCACGCGGTCGCGCTCCAGCTCGAGCTCGACGAGGGGCTGCGCCGCGAGGGCCTCGCCCGTGAGATCGTCCACGCCGTCCAGATCGCCCGCAAAGACGCCGGCCTGGAGATCACCGACCGGATCGAGCTCTCCCTCGGCGGCGACGAGGATCTGCTCGGAGCCGCCCGCGCCCACGAGGAGTACGTGACCGGTGAGGTTCTCGCGATCTCGGTTGCCTACGAGGGGGCCGACGGCGCCGCCGCCAAGATCGACGGCCGCGAGCTGACAATCGCCCTCAGCCGGGTCTGAGGGGGGAGAGTTTCCTCGCCCCACGTCTTAGAGGCACCATGTCCGCGACCGCCATACGATCTGTCACACCGGTGGTGTTACACTCCTCTCCCATGGGAACCAAGCACCGCCGCATCGCCCTCACTGCCGATCCCGAGCTGGAGGCCGCAATCGCCGCAGCGCGCCGCGAGCTCGGTGACCTCCCGGAGTCCCGCCTCGTTCGCGAGCTGGCCCTGCGCGGCTCTCGTGACCTCGAGCCCGAGCCCGCGGCGGAGGCGCTGGCGCAGCTCAGGCAGGTCGCGGTCAGCTGGCCGGAGGAGTCGATGGGCGAGTACCTTCGTCGCATCGGGCTACCCGGCGGGAAGGTCGATTCAAGCGATCCCTATCCCGGCACCCGCGCCCTCGAAGAAGTCCGGGAAGACCGGATCTGAGTCCGGCTCGAAGCGTGAGCGGAATCGCGTACATCGACACCTCGGCCTTCGTCAAGCTCTTCGTCGACGAGCCGGAGAGCGAGGCGATGGGAGCTGCCATCGAGAGCTCCTGGACCCAGTTGGTTGCGAGCGAGATCCTCGCGGTCGAGGCTTTTCGAGCCGCCTTGCGGAGGGAGGCCGAGGCGCCGAGACTGGTCGCTCAGCTGCTTCGAAAGGTGGTCCTGCTCCCCTTCTCGGCTGAGGTCCGGATGGATTCCTGTCGTGTTGCTCCGCCGGAGCTGCGCGCCCTCGACGCGATTCACCTCGCTACCGCGCTGTCGGTCGCCGACCAGATCGGGGCTGTTTTCACCTATGACGAGCGTCTCGCCCAGGCCAGCACGAATGCCGGCCTGCGGGTGCTTGCACCGGCCTGAGTCGGCAACTCGCCGCGGCGCTGGATCCGCTCAGCCCTCGGTCGGCTCGCCGATGATGAAGTCCGTTTTGGCCGAGTCGGAGAACTTCACCCAGCAGTGCTCGGGGGCCGCGCCGGCGACCTCGACCAGCGCCGCTTCGATCCGCCTGGCGATCTCGGCCTTCTGCTCGTCGGTCCGGCCCTCGAACCAGTGGACCTCTACGAACGGCATCGTCGAGGGGAGCGGCGCCGCGCTAGGCGAGCGCCGGCTCCAGCTCGGCCTCGAGGCGGCGCTTCGGCATCGCCCCGACGATTTTCTTGGCGATCGCCCCGTCCTTGAAGAGGATCATCGTCGGGATCGAGAGCACCTCGTAGTTGGCCGCGGTCTGCTGGTTCTCGTCGACGTTGATGCTGACGATCTTGAGGTCGTCGCGCTCGCCGTCGATCTCCTCCAGGACCGGGTGGACGACGCGGCACGGACCGCACCAGGGGGCCCAGAAGTCGACAAGCACGGGGCCCTCGGCATCGAGGACGTCGGCTTTGAAGGTGGCGTCGGTTACGTCGGTCAGTTTCCCGGTCACTGGATATCGATCTCCCAAATCGAGGTTTCGCAAGGTCAATACTTCAAAAAGTATAGCGCCCTTTTTCCGATCAGGTTTTAGGCATTTTTCGCCGATCCTGACCCAAGCGCAAGAGCAGGCACGGGTCCGGCATGCTTCGATGCTATGACCAATGCCGAGATCGCCGCCGCCCTGGACGAGTTGGGCACCCTCTACGAGCTCGACGGCGCGGTCAAATACCGAGTCCTGGCCTACGGCACTGCGGCCAAGGCGATTCGCGAGAGCCCCGTCTCGGTCGCCGAGCTGACGGCTGAAGGCCGCGCCACCGAGATTCCCGGCGTCGGCAAGACGCTGGCGGAAAAGATCGCGGCGCTGCTGGAGACCGGTGAGATTCCCGCGGCGGTGAAGCTGAAGGCGAAGTTCCCACCGACGCTGATCGAGGTGACGCGGGTGCCGGGACTGGGGGCGAAAACGGCGCGCTTGCTCTTCGACGAGCTCGGGATCAGCTCGATGGAGGAGCTCAAAGCCGCGGCGGAGGCCGAACAGATCCGCGAGGTCAAGGGCCTCGGCCCGAAGGCGGAGGAAAACGTGCTGGCCTCGCTCGAGCGCCTCGGCGAGCCCGGCGAGGGCCCAGGCCGCCTGCTGCTCTCCAAGGTGCGGCCGATCGCCGCCGAGCTGGCGGCGGCGCTGCGCGAGCACCCGGCGGCCAACCGGGTCGAGGTCGCCGGCTCGGTCCGGCGCTGGGCCGAGACCTGCAAGGACATCGACCTGATCGCCACCGCGGACGAGCCGGCCGCGCTCTCCGAGCACCTGGCCTCGCACCCGTTGATCGCCGCCGCCGGCACCCCCGGCGCCAACGGCGTGCGGGCGCAGACCCACAACGGGATCTCGGTCGACCTGCGGATCGTGTCGCCGGCCGCCTTCGGCAACCTGCTCCAGCACTTCACCGGCTCCCAGGCCCACAACGTGCAGCTGCGCGAAGAGGCGGTCGGCCGCGGCCTCTCGGTCTCCGAGCACGGCATCACCGAGACCGAGAGCGGCGAGGTCGAGCTCTGCGAGGACGAGGAGGGCGTCTACGAGCGCCTCGGCTACGCATATATAGAGCCGGAGCTGCGCGAGGGCCGCGGCGAGCTGGCGGCGGCGCGCGAGGGGAAGCTGCCGCAGCTGATCTCGCTCGAGGACATCAAGGGCGACCTGCACTCCCACACCACCCTCTCCGACGGCCGCAACACCCTCGAGGAGATGGCGGAGGCCGGCCGCGAGCGCGGCTACGCCTACATGGCGATCACCGACCACTCCGCCAGCCACGGCTTCGGCGACCACGTCACGCCGGAGCGCCTCTGGGAGCGGATCGAGGAGATCCGCGCCTGGAACAAGGGCAAACGCGGCTTCCGCCTGCTTGCCGGCTCCGAGATCAACATCGGCCTCGACGGCTTACTCGACTACCCCGACGACCTGGTCGAGGCGCTCGACTGGGTCGTCGCCAGCGTCCACACCTCCTTCTCGATCTCCCCAGGGGAGATGACCGAGCGCGTCCTGGCGGCGATCGAGAACCCTCAGGTGAACTGCATCGGCCATCTCACCGGCCGCCTGATCGGGCGGCGCGAGCCCTACGGGATCGACGTCGAGGCGGTGGCCGCGGCGGCCGCCCGCACCGGCACGATGATCGAGATCAACGGCAACCCCAACCGCCGCGATCTCTCCGAGCGCCACGCCCGCCTCGCCGTCGACGCCGGCGTCGGGATCGTCCTCAACACCGACGCCCACGGCGTCGACACGCTCGCCAACATGGCCTACGCGGTAGCGACCGCGCGGCGGGCCTGGCTGACCGCCGAAGATGTAGCTAATACGCGCGGGTGGCGGGAGTTCTCGAAATTGCTTCGGCGGTAGAAGGGACCGATACCCCTCTCCACTTAACTTGCTCGGGTGGAGAGCTTGGTGGCTGGCGCCTCTTGCGCCGGTCGCCGAGAAGTACAAGACGTTCCGAGGGGTATCGGTCCCTTCTTTAGGCGGAGAGCCGGCCCGATCTCAGCCCGGGGGTGCGTATTAGCTCGATTGGCCTTAAAGCTGAGGTAGGTATTACGTAGAAGCGGACGCCGTCGCGCTGCTCGATCGCGAGGACGGCGGCCTCGCGGGTGTGCCAGGCGAGCGAGACGATCAGGGCGTAGCCGGCGCCGACAAGGGCGACGCCGGGGAAGAAGAGGCCGAGGACGCCGGCGAGGATCGCGGTCAACCCGATCGGCCAGAGCCGGCCGACGGCGATGCGGGCGGGGGTCTCCGAGGGCAGCGAGGTGGCGGTGCGGGCGCGGGCCAGGGCGTTGCGCATGTCGTCGCCGGCGCGCTGGGGACGGCCGAGGTGGAAGCCGATCGCCATCGATACCAGCCACCAGGTGGCGGCGATGAGGACGATCGACTCCTCGCCGGTGCGGTTGGCGCCGATCGCGGTGATCGCGCCCAGCGCGGTCGCCTCGGCGCCGGTGAGGAAGACGGTGACTCGGAGCAGGTCGGTGTAGGGCATTGGCGCCAGTATCGCCGGGCG
Source organism: uncultured Solirubrobacterales bacterium (assembly GCA_963775475.1). Lineage (GTDB taxonomy): Bacteria > Actinomycetota > Thermoleophilia > Solirubrobacterales > 70-9 > VAYN01. The sequence continues at coordinate 872,341 of CAVZIP010000001.1, forward strand.
GTCCTCAAAGACTCACGGCGTCGATCAGATTCAGCCTGGGGTTGTCGTCGGCGGCCTCCAGCAGCGCCGGCGCGAAGCCCGCGCGCGAGAAGAGGTAGAGAGCTGGCGGGTCGTCCGGGCGCAGGAACGCGGCGAGCGTCTCGAGCTTGTCCTTCTCCGTGACCGGCATCGCGCCGTCGGTCCACTTGCAGGAGCCGACCGCGATCGGCTCGCCGTCGTCGCCGATTGCCACCGCGTCGAGCTCGCGCTCGATGTCGCGCAGCCCGGCAGCGCGCATCTCCCGCACGGTTCCCCACCACCAGCCGACCGCTGCCGCGTCGGTCTCGCGGCGCAGCCATTCCTGGCAGACCTCCTCGAAGGCCGGTGCCGAGACGAACTCGTCGAGTTGGGCCAGGACACGCCCCTCGAGGTGCCGCCGGGCACCGGCCGCGTCGGTAAGGCGCCCCTGCGCCGGCAGGACGAAGCGGAACCAAAAGCGCAGGTAGGGGTCGGTGATTCGGTAAAAGCTCTGTCTTGAGCGCTCCGGATTGCGCACCGTCACAGGCAGCTCCTTGCGTATCAGCCAGAGCCGCTGCAGCTGGTCGAGCATCTGACTGACTCGGGAGCTGTCGCCGATACCGGTGCGCTGGTCGATCTGATTTACCCGCGTCTGGCCGGCGGCGATTGCCCTCAGCACCGAGAAGTAGGCGTTGGCGTCGGGAAGCTCGATGTCGAGCAGCAATCGCGCCTCTTCGTGCAGGAGGCCGTCGCGCATCAAGACCAGGTCGAGGATGTTCTCCGCCAGGGTCGCGTCCTCGCGCACATGTGCGAGGTAGTAGGGCATGTTGCCGAAGACTCCGTAGGCGCGGATCCGGTCTTCGACGCTCCAGCTCGGCAGGAAGAGGCCGACGTCCCGTGGTCTGAACGGCTCCAGGCGCAGCTGTCCGGACCGGCGCCCATAGGTGCTCGCGGAGTAGTTGACGACCTCGCGCTCGAAGAAGCCGACCTCGCTGCCGGAGAGGACCAGGAACACCGGTGAAGACCGCCCGCGCTCGCGCCACCAGACGTTGATCGTCGTGCCGACCTCTGAGCTCTCCTGAGCGATGTGCTGGAACTCGTCCAGCACCATCAGGATCGGCCCCTCGGTGTCGGCCCAGTCGGAGGCCGCGTCCAGCGCCGCCCGCCAGTCCGGGGCGGTGAGACCGGCGCGCCCGGTCACCTCCGCCAGCCGCTCGGAGAAGTCGGCCAGGTGGTCGGCTCGGGTGCCGCTGGTCGCCTCGAAGTAAAGGGATCGCTTGTCGCGGCTGAACTCCAGCAGCAGCTCGGTCTTGCCCACCCGCCGGCGGCCCCAGAGCAGGAAGATCTGACTCTCGCCGCTCTGCCAGCGCCGCTCGAGCATCGCGAGCTCGTCGGTCCGGTTGCGGAAGCTCATGCATAAAGCTTAGCAAAGCATATGTTATGAGCACATAAGTAACGTGAAAAAAAGGAGGGAGGAGTCAGGCCGCCAGCCACTCGAGGATCGCCAGCCAGCCCTCCGGCCCGTCGGCGATCAGGTCGGAGTCTTCGGGCAGCTCGGGCGGTGCCTCCGGCGAGACGACGCCGACGCAGACCGCGACCGACAGCTCGCCCGACTCGCGCAGCTCGCGCAGGCGGCGGAAGGCGTCGAGGTCGGTGCGGTCGTCGCCGGCGTAGGTGGCGCGGTCGACGCCGTCTGTCGCCAGCAGCGCGGCGACCGCGGCGTCCTTGCCGCCACCGCCGACCGGGCGCAGCTCCAGCACCTTGCGCCCCCAGCGTGGTTCCAGCCCGGCGTGGCCGGCATCGATGGCGATCTCGTGGGCGCGGGCCTCGGCACCTGCCTCGTCCTCGGCGCCACGCCAGTGCAGCGCCTGGATCGGTCCCTTGTCCTCCAGCCGCAACCCGATCGCGAGCAGCGCCCGGGTGTCGAGCGTCGCGATGAAGTCGGCCGCTTCCCGCTCGCGCCCGGCCAGCGAGGGGTCCGTCCGCGGCTGCTCGTCGCCCGGCAGCAGCAGCTCCAGCCCGTGGTTGCCGGCGTAGGCGAGGCCGTCGAGCCCGACCAGCCGCCGGGCGTCGACGGCGCGGCGCCCGGAGACGCAGCCGACCAGCCCGTAGCGCTCGCTCAGCCTCGCCAGCACCTCCCGCGCCGCTGCCGGCACCGCCGCTTCCTCGGCCCGCTCGACGATCGGCGCCAGGGTGCCGTCGACGTCGGTGAGGATCGCCGCTCGTGGCCGATCGGCGCGCAACGGCTCCAGCAGCGTGGACCAGGCGCCCTCCCCCGTCTGCGATTCGCCAGGCACGGCATCTAGTATCGCCGCATGCCGCCCCCCGGGTCGACGCGCTCGCACGAGACCCTCCGGCTGGCGGCGATCGGCACCCTGGCCGGCGCCTTCAGCGGCCTCTTCGGCGTCGGCGGCGGCACCGTGATCGTGCCGCTGCTGATCTTCTGGTTCGGCTACGGCGAGCGGCTGGCGACCGGGACCAGCCTCGCCGCGATCGTCCTCATCGGCCTGCTCGGGGCGATCGCCCAGGGCGGCATCTACGGCAACGTCCACGTCGAGACCGGCCTGCTGCTGGCGATCCCGGCCGTCCTCGGGGTCGTGATCGGCACCGCGATCCAGCAGCGGATCCCCCAGCGCGCCGTCTCCTACCTGTTCGCGATCCTCCTGCTCGCGATCGCGATCGAGCTGATCCTCCAATGAGCGGCGCGGGATCCGCATCGCGATCTGATTCTCTGCGGGCCCCGCGGAGCGAATGCGTTCAATGAACGAGCTGCTCGCGATCCTGCTCGCCGTCGCCGGTGGCCTCGCCGGCGGCCTGGTCGGCGTCGGCGGCGGCGTCCTCTTCGTGCCGGCGCTGACGATCTTCCTCGGCCTCAGCCAGGTCGAGGGCGAGTCGACCTCGCTGCTGATGATCGTGATCGTCGCCCTGGTCGGCGCCTACCGCCAGAAGGGCTACGGCAACGTCCGCCTGCGCGAGGCGCTGATCATCGGCGCCCTCTCTCCGCTCGGCGTCCTGATCGGCGTCGCCGTCGCCAACAACGTCTCCGAGCGCGTGCTCCAGCTCTCCTTCGCCGCGCTGGCGCTGTTCATGGCCGCCCAGCTCGTTCGCCGGGCGCGCTCGGCGCCCGGTTGATCTGACTACTCGTAAGAGAGAGCGTCGGCCAGCGGCGCCCGCGCCGTCAGCCAGGCCGGCAGCGCCGCCGCCAGGGTGCCGAGCACGACCGCGACGCTGACGATCGCCGCGATCGTCAGGCCCGCGAGACCGCCGGCGATCACGTAGCCCTGCGACTCGAGGAAGCCGGTGGTCGGGCCGAGGTAGCTGACGACGCCGGCGATGGCCCCACACAATCCGCCCAGCACCATCACCAGGCCGGTCTCCAGGGCCAGGGCTCCGAAGAGCCCGCCGTTGCGCAGCCCCATCGCCCGCAGCACCGCCCATTCGCGTCGTCGCGACAGCACCGCGGTGGCGATGATCCCGGCGACCGCGACCAGGGCGGCGATCAGGGTCAGGACCCGCATCGCCAGCAGGCCCTGGGTGCTCTTGTCCATCTGTTCGTCGATCCGGCCGAGCAGTTCGGCGCCGGAGACGGTGTGCAGGGCGGGCAGGTCGCGAAGCGCCTCGCGGTCGATCTCCCCCCTCTTGTCGACGGCGAGGACGTTGATCGCGGCGGTGCGGTAGAGGTGGCGGTAGCGGTCGATGTCCATATATACGGTGCCGGAGGGCCAGGCGACGTCCTCGACCACGCCGCGGATCTGCAGCCGCCGCAGCCCCAGCGCGGTGCGCAGCTCGATCGTGTCGCCGGCGCTGAGCCCGAGCCCGGAGGCCATCACCTGCGAGATCAGCACCCCGTCGGGATGGCGGCGCAGCCTGTGCAGCTGCGACGGCAGTCCGAGGCCGGGGCGGAAGACGCCGTCGAACCCGAGCGGGTCGACCCCGCGCAGCTCGATTTTCCGACCCTCGTAGCCGATGAAGCTGAAGACCGCCGGTTGCGCGGCCCCGTCGCGATCGGCCAGGGCCCGGCGGGCGAAGCGGGCGGTGATCGGGACGCTGTAGAAGGCGTCGTCGGCCGCGACCAGCTCCTCAGCGCCGGGCCGGATCGACTCGACCAGCAGGTCCTTGCGCTCGACCAGCGCCCGCTCGGCCAGCTGCGGCGGCACCACCGCGGCGATCCCGATCGCCATGATCATCGCCGCCATCGCCGCCCGGCGCGGGTTCGCCTCGAAGGCCGCGCGGGCGACCATCACCGCCTTCGGGCCGCCGCCGCGACCGCGCGAGAGGGCCAGCGCGACCAGGCCGACGAGGCCGGGGGTGGTCAGGGCCAGCGCGGCGAGCAGCGTCACCACCGCCAGCGGGTAGAGACCGGCCTCGCTCAGCAGCAGGCCACCGGCGAGGCAGGCGGCGCCGCCTGCCAGCGCGGCCAGCGCCTGCCGCAGGCCGATCGTCGAGGTCACCGTCGCGCCGGCCTGCGGCGAGCGGCCGAGCTGCTCGGCGACCGAGCCGCGGGCCGAGACCAGCGCCGCGACCGTGGCGAGGACGCCGACCGCGAGCGCGACCAGCGCGGCGGTCGCGACCACGTCGGGCCGGACCGCGACCTGCATGTTGAAGCCGAAGACGTCGGTCAGGTAGGTCGGCACCTGGTCGGCCAGGTAGTGGGCGATCGGGGTCCCCAGCAGCGCTCCCGGGGGGACCGCGGTCGCGAGCAGCCCGGCCAGGATCGCGATCTCGGCGACGAGGAGCGGCGCCCGTCCCGAGCCCAGCCCGCGCAGCAGGCCGACGTCCTCCTGGCGCTCGAGCATCCGCATCAGCTGCAGGACGTAGATCAGCAGGCCGGCGATCGCCAGCACGACGAGGCCGAAGACGAAGGTCGGCGCCCGCACGGTGAAGTCGAGCACGTGGTTGAGCTCGGCCTGGTCGCCAGCGGCGGTGGTCATCGACGCCTGCGGCGGCAGGACCGGGCCGGCGCGCTCGCGCCAGCTGCCGGTCGAGATTCCCGGCTTCAGCTTCACGTAGATCACCGTCGGCCGGCCCGGCTCGCCGCGCAGGCGCTCGAGCTGGCCGCGGGGGAGGGTGAGCACGTCGGCGATCGCGGCGTCGACGTCGACCACCCGCTCGACCTCGATCCGGGGTGAGCGCCCGTAGGCGAAGAGGTCGATCCGCTCGCCGGCCCTGACCCCGCCCAGCTCGCCGGCGAGCTCGCGGCTCAGCGCCAGGCCGGGATCCTCGGAGCCGGCGCCGCGCACTTTCAGGTCCCGCTCCAACACGCTGCGCAGCCGCTTCGCCGAGCGATCGATCCCGATCGCGGTGGCGACGACGCTGGCACGGCCGGTCTCGAGCGTCACCCGTTGCTGGGTCATCGGCACCGCGTAGCGGCTGCCCGGCAGCTCGCCCAGCCGCCCGGCGAGGCCGGCGGGCAGCGAGGACCCCGGGACCGCTTCCACCTTGATGTCGGAGATGCCGCCGACCGCCTCGCCGCGCTCGCGGAAGGAGTCCTCGATGCTGGTCACGAAGGCGAGCAGGCCGATCCCGATCCCCAGCGCCACCGCCAGCGCGCCCCAGAGGATCGCGACCCGCGTCCGCTGGCGCCCCATCACGTGCAGGAGGTGACGGATCAGCAGGGCGGCCACCCGCCCCTTCGCCGTCGCGCTCTTCATCGCCGCGTGAGCGAGGCGATCGCCTCGCGCAGGGCCCGGCGCTTGCCGCCGTTGCCGGGTCCGCCAGGGGTCACCGCGTCGACCTCGCCGTCGATCAGCGAGATCGTCTCGTCGGCGAAGCGCGCCGCCAGCTCGTGGTCGTGGGTGACCATCACCACCGCCCGCTCCCCGTTCGCCTGCGCGCGCAGCAGCTCGAGGATCTGCGCCGCGTTGTGCTGGTCGAGGTTGCCGGTCGGCTCGTCGGCGAGGAGCAGGCGCGGCTCGTTGACCAGGGCGCGGGCGATCGCCACCCGCTGCATCTGGCCGCCGCTGAGGTTCCGCGCCGGGGTGTCGAGCTTGCCGGCCAACCCGACCTCCTCCAGCAGCGCCGCCGCCCGCGCGTGGGCATCCCGCCGCCCCATCCCGGCGATCGCCGCCGCCAGCTCGACGTTCTGGCGGGCGCTGAGGCCGGGCAGGAGGTTGAAGAACTGGAAGACGAAGCCGAGGTTGGCGGCCCGGAACCTGGTCCGCTCGCCCTCGCCGAGGCCGCCGATCTCGCGCCCGTCGAACCGCAGCCGCCCCTCGCTCGGTGTGTCGAGGGTGCCGAGCAGGTTCAGCAGCGTGCTCTTGCCGCTGCCCGAGGGGCCGACGATCGCGACCAGCTTGCCCGCCTCGATCCGCACCGAGATGCCGTGCAGCACCTCCACGCTCCCCGATCCGAGCGGATAGCTCTTGCGGATTCCGTCGAGCTCCAGGACCGCGCCGGGGTCGCGGCCGTTGCTGGAGTTACCCGCTGTCCTGGCCATTCAGCCAAACCCTACCGCACTTATTGACCACATATTCAATAAGTGATGCTGGTCACATGGGAATCCTGTGAAACAGTGTTACTGTGCACCACATGAAAAATGTCACCGTCTCAGTTCCCGACGACGTCTATCGCGCTGCCCGGGTCCACGCTGCTGAGGAGGGCACCTCGCTCAGCGCCCTGGTTGCGAGCTACCTCGGTTCGCTCGCAGAGCGCGAAGCCGAGTTCTCCCGTCTCGCGGCGCAGCAGAGCGAGGTTTTAGGCGAGATCGATCGCTTCAGCGCCCGTGACCGGCTGGACCGTGACGAGGTTCACCGGCGTGCGGTTCGTTGACACCAACGTCCTGCTCTACGCGGTCTCACGCGACCCGCAGGAGCGGCACAAGGCAGAGCTTGCTCGCGCCATCCTCGCCGATCGCGATTTGGCGCTCTCGGTCCAGGTTCTGCAGGAGTTCTATGTCCAGGCGACTCGTGCGGGCCGGGCCGATCCCCTGACCCACGAGCAGGCGGCGAAGCTGGTCGAGTCCTTCCTCCGCTTTCCGCTGGCCGACGTGACCCGCTCGCTGATGCTCGCGGCGATGGCGACTCGGCATCGTTTCCGCATTTCCTACTGGGACGCGGCGATCCTCGAGGCAGCCCGCTCCATGGGGTGCGAGGTTGTCCTCTCCGAGGACCTCGGGGATGGCCAGGACTACGGCGGCGTCCGGGTCGAGGACCCTTTTCGGCCGGCCGTCTCGCCTACGGCCCGCTGACCAGTGAGGCGACTCACACTGCTGGCGCCCGGACATCGACCAGGTCGTCAACGATCTGGAAGTCCTTCGTGTTGTAGGTGAGCAGCGGCACGCCGAGAACGTTGGCGGTTGCCGCGATCGCCAGGTCAAGCGCACGGCGTCGCGGCTGGCCACCGCGCTGCGCGACGGCGGCGTGCAACCTGCCGCACTCCCGAGCGGCCGCCGCGTCGAAGGGGAGGGCGTCGAAATGGGCCTCGATGGCACCGAGGCGCCGCACACGGCGAGCCCGGGTCTCCTCGTCGGGAGCCACGAGGACGCCGAAGTGCAACTCGGTGAGGGAGACGACGCTGATCGCCGCCTCCTCCTCGGGACCCTCCTCGGCGGCGATCAGCACCGAGGTATCGAGCAAGAGGGACACGGCCTACAAGGCCCAGGGGTCCGTCAACTCGCCCCCCAGCGCTTCGAGGTCCTTCTCGAGGGTGGGATCGGGAGGGGTGGCCCAGAGGTCGACCAGCTGGCCAGCTGGCACCCACTGGCGAGTTCGGGCGGGCCCCAGGTGGGCAACCGGGCGCCCGGAGACGGTGATCGTGATCTCCTCGCCCGCCTCGGCCCTGCGCAGAACCTCGGCGACGTTGTTGCGCAGCTCTTTCTGCGGGATCGTCGCCATGAGGGTCAGGGTAGCAGTCTTGCTACCTAGCCCTCCTAGTCTCTACCGACCGTCTCCGCCGCCTGCAGCGAGCCGATCAGGGCCAGCCCCAGCAGCTCGCGCAGCTCGTCCCGCTCGACGTCGCGGCGCTCGAGCCAGCGCAGCACCGCCCCTTCGACGAAGAAGAACCAGCCCTGGACGGCGGTTTCCAGAGTGGGTGTGCGCTCGACGTTGGCCGGGGCTGCCTCCCAGGAGGCCAGCGATTCGATCACCGCGTCCATCCGCTGTTGCCGCCCGGCCTCGAGAACGGCCTGGATCGCCGGGTCGCCGCCACCGCGGCTGCGGAAGATCGCCGCGTAGGCCGCCTCGTGCTCCTCGACGAAGTCGAGGAAGCGGTCGAGGCTGGCGCCGAGCTGCTCGGCGGGAGGGAGGTTCGGATCGGGCGCGGTCAGCTGCGCCAGCTCTTCCTGCCCGCGCTCGATCGCGGCGATGATGAAGTCCTTCTTGGTCGGGAAGTAGTGGTAGAGCAGGCCCTTGGAGACGTCCGCCGCTCTGGCGATCTCCTCGATCGAGACCTCGTCGTAGGGCCGCTCGGCGAGCAACCGGGCGCCGGCGACGAGCAGCTGCTCGCGTCTGGCGTCGGTGCTCAGCCGGCGTTTCCGGGTCAGCTGCACGGGGCGCAGGCTAGCCGCTATTGACCGTCAGTTCAATAGCTGCTATCACTCCTGGTCTTATTGAACTGATGGTCAACAACCCCCGCCGTACGGCGACGGCTATGGCAATCGGCCGGATCGCGATCGGCGCCGCGGCGCTGCTCGCCCCGGGGCCGACCTCGAAGCTGCTCGGCTTCCCGCGCGATCACGACAACCCGACCGCAAGGCTGATGGGGCGGCTGTTCGGCGTCCGCGACGTCGCCCTCGGCGTCCTCGTCTGGCGCTTCAAGGACGATCCCGCGGTCGCGCCCTGGGTTTTCCGCTTCAACGCCGCCGTCGACGCGGGCGACGCGACCGCGGTTGCCGTCGCCGTCGCCGGACGCCAGGGAATCAACCGTGGCGCCCTCTCCAGCGCCGTTCCCGCCGTCAGCGCGGCGGTCGGCTGGAGCGTCCTTGCCGCCGCAACCGAACGCGACGTGGGGGAGGGCCCGGCGTGAGCCCGGCCACCGCCCCACGCAGCGACGAGCTCGCCTTCGCGGGGTTGGCGCGGCAGTCGGCGTTGCTGGCGAGCGGCGAGCTGGGCGCGGTCGAGCTGCTCGACGCCACGCTGGAGCGGATCGAGGCGGCGCAGCCGATCCTCAACGCCTTCCGCTGCCTGCGACCCGAGGCCGCGCGCGCCGAGGCGGTGGAAGCGGAGCGGCGCCTGGCCGCCGGCGAGCGGCTGCCGCTGCTCGGCGTCCCGATCGCGATCAAGGACGACATGGACCTGGCGGGGGAGACGACCCCCTTCGGCTGCGCCGGCGAGTTCGAGCCGCGTCGCAGCGACGGCGAGGTGGCACGGCGGCTGCGCGCCGCCGGGGCGGTGCTCGTCGGCAAGACCAACACGCCGGAGATCGGCCAGTGGCCGTTCACCGAGGGACCGGCCTTCGGCGCCACCCGCAACCCCTGGAGCCTCGACCACACGCCGGGCGGCTCCTCCGGCGGCTCGGCGGCCGCGGTCGCCGCCGGCCTGCTGCCGGCCGCCGTCGGCTCCGACGGCGCCGGCTCGGTCCGTATCCCCGCCGCCTGGACCCACCTGGTCGGCCTCAAGCCCCAGCGCGGGCGCATCTCCACCTGGCCCGAAGCGCAGGCCTTCAACGGCCTCACCTCCTACGGCCCGCTGACCCGCACCGTCGGCGACGCCGCCCTGCTGCTCGACGTGCTCGCCGGCAGCACCGACGGCGATCTGCACCGGCCGTCGCGGCCGGCCGAGCCCTTCTCCGCCGCGGCCGCGCGCGAGCCGGGACGGCTGCGGATCGCGCTGGCGCTGAACGTCCCCTACAGCGGCGCGCCGGCCCGCCTCGACCCGGTGGTCCGCGACGCGGTCGAGGATCTCGCGGCGACCCTGGAGGGCCTCGGCCACGAGGTCGAGCGCGCCGACGTCCCCTATGGCTTCGCACCGAGCGCCAGCATCATGCCGCGCTCGATGACGGGCATTCGCGAGTGGGCGAGCCGTGCCCCCGACCGCTCCCAGCTCGACCCCCGCACCCATCACGCCGCCCGCCTCGGCCGCGCCTTCCGGCCCCTGCTCGGCCTCTCGCACTTCGCCGAGGAGGTGGCGCGGCGCCGGGTCGGGCGCGTCTTCCACCGCTTCGACGTCGTCCTCGCCCCGACCACCGCGCAGCCGCCACTGCCGATCGGCGCCTGCGAGGGGCTCGGCAGCTGGGAGACCGACAAGACGATCGTCGCCGCCTGCCCCTACGCCTGGCCCTGGAACATCCTCGGCTGGCCGGGACTGAACGTGCCCGCCGGCTTCACCCCGGAGGGGCTGCCGCTGGGCGCCCAGCTGCTTGGCCAGGCGAACAGCGAGCCGCGCCTGCTCGCCCTCGGCGCCCAGCTGGAGGCCGAGCGTCGCTGGCCCGAGCGGCGGCCTCGGAAGTCGCACTAGCGCCCACGAATCTTTACGGTCCGCCCGTCCTCATCGTCTACGCTCAATGCGTGGATTCCCTCACCTGGGAAGGAGACCTACCGCAGCTGCGGTCCCCGGTGCTGGTCTGCGCCTTTCGAGGCTGGAACGACGCCGCGGCCGCCGCCTCGACGGCGCTTGCCGCGATCGGCTCCTCGTTCGACTCGGAGCAGATCGCGCGGATCGATTCCGAGTACTACTTCGACTTCCAGGCGACGCGACCGACGATCAGCCTCGAGGAAGGCCAGACGCGACGGATCGAGTGGCCGGCGAACAACCTGATCGCGGTGCCCGTCCCGACCGCCGACCGCGACCTCGTCCTGCTCGACGGCACCGAGCCGAACCTGCGCTGGCGCACCTTCTCGGAGACGATCGCCACCGCAGCCGACACTCTGGGAGTCGAGCTGGTCATCACCCTCGGCGCACTGATCGCCGAGGTCTCCCACACCCTGCCGGTGCCGATCACCGGCCTCGCCTCCGACCAGCAGATGGTCGAAGAGCTCGAGCTGGAGCGCTCCAACTACGAGGGCCCGACCGGCATCACCGGCGTCGTCCACGATCTCTGCCGCCAGGGCGGCATCAACTCGGTCTCGCTCTGGGCGGCGGTGCCCCATTACGTCGCCGCCATCCCCAACCCGAAGGCGGCGCTGGCGCTGCTGCGCCGGCTCGAGGGCCTGACTGGGATCGCCGTCGAGGCGTCGGACCTGGAGGAGGAAACGACCGACTACGAAGAGCAGATCGGCCGCGCCGTCGCCGCCAACCCGGAAATCGACGAGCTGGTCTCGCGGATCGAGGCCGAACAGGCCGACCTGCTCGCTGACGAGGGCGATGAGCTGCCCTCGGCCGACAGCATCGCGAGGGAGTTTCAGCGTTTCCTCAAGCAGCGCGGCGACCAGCGCTGACGGCGCTTCCCTGGGTCCAGGCGCGCCTTCGGTGCGGAAGAAGTTCGAGTCTCGACACTCTCAGGCCTTGTCTGATTGCAGACAGAAGATTACGGTGCAAGAATGCAGACCATGACGCGGGACCCAGGCACGGACGAATTCCTCAATCGACTCGACGAACGGTTCGGTCAAGTGGACCAGCGCTTCGATCGAGTCGAAGCGTCGATAGCCGATCTACGCACCGAGATGCGCGAGTCAAACGCCGAACTTCGGGCCGAGATCAAAAAGTCCAGCGAAGCGTTCGAGCAGAAGATCGAGAAATCCAACGGCGAACTTCGCAAGGAGATCAAGGATTCCAACGCTGAGCTACGGGCGGAGATCAAGAATTCCAACGCCGAGCTACGGGCGGAGATCAAGGATTCCAACGCCGGGCTCCGCAAGGAGATCGAGAAATCCAACGCCGGGCTCCGCAAGGAGATCGAGAAATCCAACGCCGGGCTCCGCAAGGAGATCGAGAAATCCAACGGCGAACTTCGCAAGGAGATCAAGGATTCCAACGCTGAGCTACGGGCGGAGATCAAGAATTCCAACGCTGAGCTACGGGCGGAGATTCGAAACTCGAACGCTGAACTCCGCGTTGAGATACAGGGGAACCGCGCTGAGATACAGGGAATGCAGGGCCGCCTCGACAAGTTGCAGCTCACGATGCTTCAGATCGGTGGCGGCATGATCGGGACGATGATCGTCGTCTTCGGCGGCTTGATCGCCACCCAGATCTAAGCGCTGCCGCTCGGTCTAAGACTCGGCCGCCGGGCAGATCAGGCGGTAGTCGCACCAGCTGCAGACGGCGGGGGAGGGGCGGGGCTCGAAATCCTGACTGAGGATGCCCTCGCCCACCTGCAGCACGGTCCGCTCGACCCGCTCGGCGTCGTCGGGCTTGCTCGGGGCCGTCACCTTGTCGGCGTCGAGGACGTAGTAGTAGCTGCCGGTGCTGGCCTCGACGTCCCAGGCCTCGCGGGCGGCGAGGCGGTAGAGGGCCAGCTGCAGGTCGCTCTCGAGCTCGGCTTCGCTCTTGCGCTCGCCGGTCTTGTAGTCGATCAGCTCGTAGTCGCCGTCCGGCAGTCGGTCGACTCGGTCGACGCGGCCGCGGACGTGGTGCTCGCCGACCTTGAAGTCGAACTTGCGCTCCAGCCAGGCCGGTTCCCCCTCGGCGCCGCGCTCGCGCTCCCAGTAGAGGCGCAGCGCCTCGCGGGCGCGATCGCGGAACTGCAGCTCGTCGTCGGTCGAGCCGAAGCCGGTGCGGCGCCAGCCGGTCTCGAACAGGTGGTTGAGCTGGCCCAGTCCCTCCTCGTCGTCCTCGGGCGGCTCTTTGTGGAAGCGCTCGAGCACGTTGTGGATGAGGATGCCGAAGCGCTGGTTGATCGTCGGCTCCTGGGGGATGCCGAAGACGCGCGCGAACTTGTACTTCAGCGGGCAGGTCAGGTAGAGGCTGAGGTCGGAGGCCGAGAGGCTGAGCCGGCCGTCGCCGCGGCGGGGCAGGAAGGCCTCCAGCGAGGGCTCCTCGCGGGCGGCGATCAGCTCCCGCCGCCGGCCGCGCTCGTGCTCGGAGCCGAGCAGGTATGAGTCGAGCGAGGAGGCGTCGAGCTCGGCCTGCTGCTCGGGGGTCGCGACCTGGCGCAGGAGCCCGTTGACGGCCTCGATCGCCTCCGCCGTCGGCTCGTCGCCGGGGCGCTGGGCCAGCGCCGCCAGCTTCAGCAGCTCCAGGTAGCGGGCGATCGCCCGGTTGACGTCGACCGCGGTGTCCAGGCGCGGCTCCGAGAGCTCGCGACCGGCGCGCCAGGAGGCCTCCAGCACCTGCTCGCGCAGGCTGCGGTAGGTGGCATGAAGGCCCTCGGCGGGGCCGAACAGCTCCTCGCCGTGCTCCTCCTCCTCATCGCCGTCGGCTGCCGCCAGCGCCTGTTCGTAGAAACGGGACGGACGCGCCTCCCCCGCCTCGCCGCGCTCGAGTCGCGAGAGCACCAGGCTGGTCCGCGCCGGCCAGCCGATCTGCGCCCACCCGGCCTCGCCCTCGAGCCCGAGCACGAAGACGTGATCGAAGCCGATCCCCTTGACCGCGTCCATCGCCATCCCCTGCACGGAGGCGGGCGAGGGCGGCTCCTCGCCCCCGGCCGGCTCGACGCCGGCCTCGGCGACGGCGTTGAGATAGGCGACGAAGCCGCGGGTCGAGCCGTGCGGCTCGCGCCGCGCCCAGGCGGTCGCCAGCTCGGCCAGTCGCGAGAGCCCGAGCAGGCGCTCGGCGACCTCCGGCTGGGCGGCGAAGAGGCGCTGGCGCCGCAGCCCCACCCGCTCGATCAGGCGGCGCACGAAGACGTCGGCGCGGCGCTCCTCAAGGGCCGCCGAGGCGGCGTTGTAGAGCTTGAGGAAGGACTGGATCCGCTCCCGCGCCTCGGGCTGGAACTGGGGGCTGTCGAGGGCCGCCTCGCAGGCGGCGACCATGTCCTGCTTGCGGCGGCGGGCGATCGTCGTCAGCCGCGCCAGGTCGCCGGAGCGCAGCTCGATCGGCGGCCGGGTCAGGGCGCGCGCCACCGCCGGCGAGTCGCCGGGGTCGGCGAGGGCCCGCAGCCAGGCGATCGCGTCGCGCACCTCCGGTCGCTGGAAGAGGGCGGTGGGGCCGGAGAGGTGGAAGGGGATGCCGCGCTCCTCCATCGCCGCCGCCACCGCGCCGCCCTGGCGCCCCGGCTCGGCGACGAGGACGCAGATCTTCTCCGGGTCGGCGCCGCCGGCGAGCAGGTGCTCGACCTCGCGGGCGACCGCCTGGGACTGGGCGCGCTCGTTTGAGCATCGCCAGAACCGGACTGCTGGCTCTCGGAACCGGTGCTCCAATACGACTACGTCTCCATTGGGATGGAGGTCGCGGAACCAAGGGGCGGGGGCAGGTGCGTGACCCGATGGGGAGTCCTGCGGGCGGGCGGGGGCGTCCGTTCTCGGACTCTCCATCGGGTCCCTCTCCGACGCCGCGCTGGGGTCCGGGTCCTCCAGCGCGTAGAGGTGGTTCGGGTTGTCGGCGGCGAGGGCGGTGAGGATTGCGCGTTGAGCTGGGGTCGCCTCCTCGAGCTCGTCGACCATGAGGTACTCGAAGCGCTGAGCGATCTGACTCCGGACATCGGGGCGTTCGGCGAGGAGGCAGTCGAGGGCGAGGAAGACGTCGCCGTGGTCGAGGCTGCCGGCGGCGGCGAGGATCCGGTCGTGGGCTGTGTACAGCTCGGCGAACTCGAGCTCGCGCCTGACCGCCTCCATCGCCGCCTCGTCCGCTGCATCCTGCTCGGCCTCGCGGGCGCGCTGCTCGAGCCGCGTCGGTCCCACCCGTTCCGCCTTCAGCGCGTCGATCCGGGCCAGCAGGCGGGCGAGCAGGCCGGCCGGGTTGCCGCGGATCTCGTGGCGGCGCAGGGGGAGCTGGTCGAGGCGGTCGAGCAGCATCGCCAGGCGCTCGGCGGGGCCGAGGACGTCGAAGAAGGGATCGAGGCCGGCGGCCTCGGCGTGCTCGCGCAGGAGCCGCTCGCCGATTGTGTCCCAGCTGCCGATCCAGAGCTCCTCGAACGGCCCCTCCAGCAGCGCCTCGGCGCGTTCGCGCAGGCGCCGCGCGGTGGCCCGCGTCGAGCCGGCGACGAGCACGCGGTCGGGTGCGGTTCCGCTCGCGGCGAGCCGCGCCAGCCGCCGCGCCAGCAGCTCGGTCTTGCCGGTTCCGGCGGCGCCCAGGACCAGCAGCGGGCCCTCGCCGTGGGCGCTCGCGCGTTCCCGCCCGTCTGCCTCCAACGCCGCCATCGGCTGCTCATCGCGCATCACCCAACGCTAGCGCGCCGCCGGCCCGCACTAGCATCCGGCCGATGGACGTTTTCTCCGCAGACTGGCTGGGAATCTGCCGTCGCATCGTGGCCGCGCAGCGGGCCCTCTTCGCCGCCACCCCCGGCAGCGAGGAGCGCACCGTCTACGAGGGGGTCGGCGAGGGAGGCGATCGCACCCTGGCGATCGACCGCCGCTGCGAGGACGCGGTCTTCGGCGAGCTGGAGGCTCTGGCGGCCCAGGGCGCCTCCTTCGTCGCCGTCTCCGAGGAGCGCGGCGAAGTCTCCTTCGGGGCCGGTGGTGCGACGCGGGTGGTCGTCGATCCGATCGACGGCTCGCTCAATGCGCGCCGCACGATCCCCTCCCACAGCCTCAGCATCGCCGTCGCCACCGGCTCCTCGATGGCCGACGTCGAGTTCGGTTTCGTCCACGACTTCGGCGCCGAGGAGGAGTTCAGCGCCCAGCGCGGAGAGGGGGCGATGCTCGGCGCCGGGCGCGCTCGGGTCGCCGCCGCGGCCGAGAAGCTGGAGATCGTCGGGGTGGAGTCGGCGGAGCCTGGGTGGGCACTTCCAGCCCTCGAGTCACTGACGGGACAGGTCTACCGCCTGCGCGTGGTCGGGTCGATCGCGATCACCGCCGCCTATGTCGCCGCCGGCCGCTTCGACGCGATGCTGAGCCTGCGCTCGTGCCGCTCCGTCGACGCCGCGGCCGCGCAGCTGATCGTGCGCGAGGCCGGTGGCGGGGTCGCCTTCGGAGACCTTGCCCTCGGGGACGTGTCGCTGGATCTCGATGCTCGCTATCCGATAGCTGCGGGCTCCGGGAGCGCTTCGCTGGAGGTCGTCCGCGACGCGCAGCGAGCGGCCGAGCCGGCGTAACCACGCGGCAAAGCCGGGTTAGAACGTGTGTTCGCAAGGAACATATGTTCGCTACACTCGCGAACCCGAGGCAGGCAACCCCCAGAACTCGAAGGGATTCCATCTTTCATGGCAGAGACTAAAAACGGCAGCAAGTCAAAAACCCAGGCCAAGCGCGCGACTACGGAAGCGAAGAAATCCGCTCGCGCCACCGCCAAAACGACCAAGCGAGCCGCCACCAAAACGGCCGTCGCCGAGAAGAACCAGGTCCAGACCGTCGCCGAGACCGCGATCGACTTCCCCGTCGGCATCGTCCTCAGCGTCAGTGACCGCGTCACCGACCTGGTCGAGCCGTGGACCGGCCGCGACAGCGCCGA
Source organism: uncultured Solirubrobacterales bacterium (assembly GCA_963775475.1). Taxonomy (GTDB): domain Bacteria; phylum Actinomycetota; class Thermoleophilia; order Solirubrobacterales; family 70-9; genus VAYN01. The sequence continues at coordinate 888,699 of CAVZIP010000001.1, forward strand.
GAAGCAGCTCAAGTCCTACCGCACGCAGCTGCGCAAAACGGTGAAGCGAACCGAGCGCCGCGGCACCAGCGCCCGTCGCAAGGCCACCACCGAGGCCCGCAAGACCCGCAACCGGGTCGAGCGCGAGGCGCGCAAGCGTCAGCGCACGGTCGAGACCACCCTGAAGCGCAACCGCAACGAGGTCGAGCAGCGCGTCCGCCGCACGATCGACGAGCAGACCTCGCGCGCCCAGGGCCTGGTCGATCAGCTCACCGCGCTGCGCTAGTCAGCGGCCGGTAACAAGCACCGGTTTGGAGGCGGCTGGCTCGTATGGCCAGCCGCCTCCAGTTGCGTAGGCCCGGAACTGAAAGCGGACGCCGCGGCTGTCGTCGTCGCTGAAGGAGTAGGCGTAGCGGAAGCGGCCGAGTGCGTCGGTCTGCACCGTGCGGAACTCCATCCAGCGTCCTCGTCCCAGGCGGAACTGGAGCTCTACCGGCCTGCCGTCCCCGGGCAGCGCGGCGCCGAGGTCTCCGAGCCGGCCGCTGAAGGCCAGCGGGGCGCCGCCGACCCAGGCGGTCGAGGCCGAGGCTCGCAGACGAACGCCCGCTCCGACCCGCAGCTGGGCCCGCCCGCCGCTGCTGCGGCCGAGGACGCGAGTACCGGCGAACATGGCTTCGACCCGCCGGCTCGGGCCCGGCGGAAGGTGGGCCTGGAAGCTCCCGTCGGCCGCGGTCTGGACCAGCGTGACGCGCTGGGAGGAGTCGCTGCCCTCGGCGAAGACCTCGACGACCCTGACCTGCATGCCGCCCAGCGGCGACCCCGACGCCAGGCCGAGCCGGCCGCTGTACCGGGCGCCGTGGGCGTAACGCACCGACCTCGCGGTCGATCGGCGGCCTCCGAACCCGGCCTCGATCCGGGTTGGGGCCTTGAGCGGGTTGGCGAGGACCATCCTGGCGCCGTTGCCGCGTCGTTCCGAGCTGGTCGTGTTGCCGGCCGCGTCGTAACCCGTTGCCCTGAACTCGTAGGCCCCGGCCGGGAAGGAATCCGAGTCCCAGCGAGCGACGAGCCGTCCCGGCACCACCGTCGTCGCCAGCGCCAGCCAGCGCTGGCGCGAGCCGGCGGGCCGGACCGAGATCGACCCCCGTGCAGGGCTGGGGCCGGAGAGAGCGTCGGCAACGGTCGCCTCGAGCCGCTCCGGCTCGGTCGGGTCCTGCGTTCTGGCGAAGGACACCGTCGGCGGGCTTTCGTCGATCGAGACCGTGGCCACGGTCGGCGAGCCGTCGGTGGCGTTGCCGGCGGCGTCGCGGGCGAAGGCGGCGACCCGGTGCGTCCCGTTGCCCGTCACCGTGGCCGCGGTCGAGTTGCCCTCCTCCATCCTCGGCACCGCACCGTCGACCGCGATCGCCGTGTGGGGGCCACCGGGACCACTCGCCGCCATCCCCGAGAGCGCGTCGGCGGTCTTTGCGAGCACTCGCACCGGGCCGTCGACCCAGCCCCGCGGGGCTCCGGCCAGCTCAACCTGGGGCCGGGTCGCGTCGACTCGGACGATCGCGCTGCCGATCGTCGCCGAGCTGACCCCGGAGCCCGAGACGGCCAGGACGCGGACGACGTTGACCCCCTCCGGCAGCGTTCCCAGCGAGATGGCGTCGTCCCCAAGCCCGCCGCGGAGGTCGGTCTCGGCGACGCTGCAGCGATCCGGCGCCGCGCACGGCAGGCTGCCGTTGCCGCGGTCGACCGAGAACGCGTAGCCGCGGATGCCCGACGCCGGCAGGGGCCCAGCGGGGCGTTCGATCGCGACCACCGCCACGGCGTTGCCGGCGATCCACCCCGCGGGTGCGAGCGGGCGAACGGCGCCCGGGCGGGCGTTGTCGAAGCGCAGCGCCGTGCTGATCGGCGGGCCCTGCTCGCCCCCGGGGCCCTCCAGCCAGACGTCCGCGGTGTAGATGCCCGGCAGCGCCGGCACCTGGACGCGTTCGACGTAGGTCGTGTCCCAGGGCAGCCTGGTTTCCGGGACGACGAGCGTGCCGACGGCGTCGCGGACGCGGAAATGGACGGCGCTGACCGGGAACCCCTGGCTGGCGATCGGAGGCCGGTCCCAGTCGAGCCGGAAGCCGGCATCGGCGCACCAGGGCCCTTCGCATCCCGCCACCCGCAGGTGGATCGGGTGCAGCTGCGCCGCCGGGTCGGCGGCCGCGCCATCGGCAGCGACGAGCGAGACGGCGATCGTCGCCAGGGCCAGAAGCCTCCTCGCGCCCCTCAAGGCCCGAACTCCCCAGCAGGGTTGCCACCACCGGAGGTGCTGGGCCCGGGTTCGCTTACGGGTTCGGGCGCGGGCGCCTGTTCGGGCGGCGGCGCGTATTCGACCGCGCCGCTCGATTCCGACGGCGGCGCCAGAGGCCGGACCGCGGGCTCGACCTTTTGGTGGGCCGGCTCCGGTGGCGCGGGTGCCGGCGCCGGTTCGTACACCGGGCCGGTGCTCGCGTCCGCTTCGGCGCTGGCGATCGGGTCGATCTGGCGCTCCAGGGCCGGCGCCTTCGCCTGCCTCTGGCCGAGATCGAGCGGCGGTGGGACCACGCCGGCCGCGATGCAGGCGGCCGCGCCGCCGGCGGTGCCCGCACATACCGCGACCACCTTGGCCAGCGCCGCCGCGCCGACGCCTCCGGCGCCGCCCCCGGCGACCTGGGAGAGGGCCGTGTCGGCGCTCGCTCCGCCGCCACCGAACCGGGCTGCCAACCCGGCGAGCGCGTCATGGGCGCGCTCGAACAGGGAGCGTTCGAGCGGGAGCGCCGGCGCCACCGCCGCCACCGCCCGCGGTGCCGCCCGGTAGGCGCGCAGGGCCGCCCGGCAGCTCGCGCAGGCGTGGAGGTGCTCGCGCAGCGTCGTCTCCTCCCGTCTCTCGAGCTCGCCGTCGCAGAAAGCTGAGAGCAGTGGCCCCATCTCTTCGCAGCGAATGCCCTCCTCGCTGCGCGAGAGAAACCTGCGGAAGCGCTCGCGGCCCTCGGCCAGGCAGCGGTTGATCTTGGTGTGGCTGAAGCCGGTGATCTCGCCGATCTCCCGGTAGGAGTAGCCCTCGGCGAGGAGGCTGAGCGCGCGTAGCTCCTGCGGCTTCAAGGTCCGCAGCGCCTCGCGGCTGCGGGCGATCTCCTCCTGGCGCTCGGCCCGCTCGAGTGGGCCGGCGCTCTCGGCCGGGATCAGCGCCACCCAATCCTCGCGGCCGGCCTCTGCCGACACCGCGGCCGGGCCGCTGAGGATCCGCTCGCGATCGCGCCGGACCGCCAGCGCCTCGTGCTTGACGACGGTCTGCGTCCAGCGGATCAGTTCCCGCGGGTCGTCGGTCGGCGCCTTCGTGAGCAGGATCTCGAGCGCCCGCTGCAGGGCGTCGTCGGCGTCGTCGGCGCAGAGCGAGTAGCGGCGGGCGGTGCGCCGCAGGATCGCCTCATGACGCACATATGTCTCAACCGCGGCACGCTTGCGCGCGCCCTCGGCATCACCCGGCAGCACCGCGCTCTCTCCTTCGGCTGCGTTCGAACTCATCGCTCAGCTCCCCCTGGCCGCTTCAATTCCCTGCACCGAACATGGCAGCCGAAGTCCGGGCCGAACCGGATCTCTCCCCCCGTCTGGACGACTTTCCAGGCACGATTTACGGAAATTGCAGGAAGGACCCGGCGCGCGTCCGCGATGCTCGGCCCAGGTAGCATCGGTTCCGATGAGCACCTGCGTAGTCACCGGCGGCGCCGGCTTCCTCGGGTCCCACCTCTGCGAACACCTGCTCGGCAAGGGGCACCGGGTTATCTGCCTCGACAACCTCGAGACCGGGTCGCTGGAGAACATCGCCCACATCCGTGACGATGCGTTCGAGTTCCGTCACCTCGACATCACCAGCTACGTCGACATCCCCGAGGAGCTCGACTTCGTCTACCACCTCGCCTCGCCGGCGAGCCCGATCGACTACCTGCGGCTGCCGCTGCACACGCTCAAGGTCGGCTCCCACGGCACCCATCACATGCTCGGCGTCGCCAAGTTCAAGCGCGCCCGCTTCCTCATCGCCTCGACCAGCGAGGTCTACGGCGATCCCCAGGTCCATCCGCAGAAGGAGGACTACTGGGGCCACGTCAACCCGATCGGCCCGCGCGGGGTCTACGACGAGGCGAAGCGCTACGCCGAGGCGATGACCATGGCCTACCACCGCCAGCAGGGGGTCGACACGGCGATCGTCCGCATCTTCAACACCTACGGGCCGCGGATGCGCCCGCACGACGGCCGCGCGATCCCGACCTTCCTGCGCCAGGCGCTGCAGGACCGGCCCCTGACCGTGTTCGGAGACGGCAGCCAGACCCGCAGCTTCTGCTACGTCGACGACCTGATCCGCGGGATAGTGGCGCTGGCCGAGTCCGACGCCCACGCGCCGGTCAACATCGGCAACCCCAACGAGTTCACGCTGCTGGAGCTGGCGAAGGCGGTGATCGAGGTGACCGAGTCGCGCTCGGAGATCGTCTACGAGGCGCTGCCGACCGACGATCCGCAGCAGCGCCAGCCCGACATCGGCCGCGCCCGCGACCTGCTCGGCTGGGAGCCGACGGTCGAGCTCAACGAGGGCCTGCGCCGCACGATCGAGCAAACCGGCGTCGAGCGCCTGGTCGGCGCCAGCGACTGAGCGACCGGCTCAGCCGCCTGCATCGTCAGCGAGAAGGTGCCGAGGGGTCTCCCGCCGCCAGTACCGGTGCTCTGCCTTTCGGCGCCGCGAACGTCTCGTCGATCAGGTTGGCGACCGGTGCTTCCAGCCTCGCCCGGGCGTTCGCGATCATATGGTGCGGCAATGCCCGCGACGATCCTGGTCACCGGCGCCGGTGGCTTTCTCGGCAGCCATCTTCTGACCGCCGGTCGGGAGGCCGGGCTGCGGGTCGTTCCAGGGTCCAGGCGTGGGAAGGAGGGTGCACCGCCCTGCAACCTGCTGGATCCCGCAGGGGTCGCCGCCTGCATCGAGGCGGTGCGGCCGGACCTCGTCGTCAACGCCGCCGGGTCTGCCTCGGTCGGGCGCAGCTGGGAGCACCCCGCCGAGACCCTCGCGACCAACGCAAGCGGCGTCCTCAACCTGCTCGAGGCGGTCTCCAGGCACGCCCCCGAGGCGCACGTGCTCTGCGTCTCCTCGGCCGACGTCTACGGCATCCGCGACGACGAAGAGCTGCCGCTCGGCGAGGAGCTGGAGCCGCGGCCCGTCACTCCCTACGGGGCCAGCAAGGCGGCGATGGAGATCGTCTGTGGCCAGTACGCGCGTGGCCGCGGCCTTCGCGTCGCCGTCGCCCGCGCCTTCAACCTGATCGGCCCCGGCCAGTCGCCGCGGTTCGCCGTTCCCGGCTTCGCCCGCCGCATCGCCACGGCTGAGGCCGCAGGCGAGGCGGGGGTCGAGCTGCCGCTCGGCAACGGCGCGGCCGTGCGCGATTTCGTCGACGTCCGCGAGGGGACGCGGGCGCTGCTGGAGCTCTCACAGCGCCAGCTCTGCGGCACCTACAACCTCTGCTCGGGGCGAGGTACGACGATCGCGGAGCTGGTCGCCGAGCTCGCGGCTGCGGCGCGGGTCCCGGTCACGGTCCGCCGCGACTCCAGCCTGGAGCGGCCGGCAGACCCGCCGGCGCTGGTCGGCGACCCCAGCCGCATGCGCGAGGCGACCGGCTTCGAGCCGGCGACGCCGCTGGCTCAGACCCTCGCCGACCTGCTCGGCGAGTGGCGCAGCCGGTCCCCCGCCGCCTGAACCGTGCCCACCGGTTCCACGGTTCCGTTTCCACGTATTCGGTGGGTGGGGAACCGCGGAACGGGTTGTGAATATCCTGCCTCGATGGCAAGTGCCGGCAAGCCCACGGCCGAGGAGGCCCACCGCACGATCGGCCCCGTGGTCGGTCCCGACGACGAGCGGATCTTCACCGATTCCGGGATCGAGATCGAGCCCCTCTACACCGAGGACGACGTCGCCCCGGGGCTGGAAGAGCGGCTGGGTGCGCCCGGCGCGCCGCCGTTCACCCGCGGCATCCACGAGGGGATGTACCGCGACCGGCTCTGGACGATGCGGCAGTACGCCGGCTTCGCCTCGCCCGAGGACACCAACGAGCGCTACCGCTACCTGATCGAGCACGGCTCGACCGGGCTCTCGATGGCCTTCGACCTGCCGACCCAGCTCGGCCGCGACTCCGACGACCCGCTCTGCCACGGCGAGGTCGGCCGCACCGGCGTCCCGATCGACACGATCGAGGACATGCGGATCTGCTTCGAGGAGATCCCGCTCGACAGCGTCTCCACCTCGATGACGATCAACGCCCCGGCGGCGATCCTGCTGCTGCTCTACGAGCTGGTCGGCGAGGAGCAGGGCGTCCCCTCCGAGAAGCTGCGCGGCACCGTTCAGAACGACGTGCTGAAGGAGTACATGGCCCGCGGCAACTACATCTACCCGCCCGAGCCGACCATGCGCCTGACCACCGACATCTTCGAGTACTGCCAGACGCACGTGCCGAAATGGAACACGATCTCGATCTCCGGCTACCACATCCGCGAGAAGGGCTGCTCGGCCGTGCAGGAGGTCGGCTTCACCCTCTCCAACGCGATCGCCTACGTCGAAGCGGCGCTCGACCGCGGCCTGAAGATCGACGAGTTCGCCCCCCGCCTCGCCTTCTTCTTCAACTGCCACAACAACGTCTTCCAGGAGATCGCCAAGTTCCGCGCGGTGCGGCGGATGTGGGCAAAGATCGTCAAGGAGCGCTTCGGGGCCGAGAACCCGAACTCGATGAAGATCCGCTTCCACACCCAGACCGGCGGCGTCACCCTGCAGGCCCAGCAGCCCGAGGTCAACATCATCCGCGTCGCCCTGCAGGGGTTCGCCGCGGTCAGCGGCGGCACCCAGTCGCTGCACACCAACGGCTTCGACGAGGCGCTGGCGCTGCCGACCGAGCGCTCGGCCCGGATCGCCCTGCGCACCCAGCAGGTGCTGGCCCACGAGTCCGGCGCCGCCGACACCGTCGACCCCTTCGCCGGCTCCTACTTCGTCGAGTCGCTGACCGACGAGGTCGAAGCGCGCTCCTGGGAGCTGATGGAGAAGGTCGAGGAGCTGGGCGGCTCGGTCGAGGCGCTGGAGTTCATGCAGCGCGAGATCGAGGAGTCGGCGCTGAGCTACCACGAGCGCTACAAGAGCGGCCAGGACGTGATCGTGGGCGTGAACAAATACGTCACCGATCAGGTCGACGACGTCGACATCCTCAAGGTCGACCCCGAGTCCGAGCAGCGCCAGCTGACCCGGCTCAGGGCCTTCAAGCAGAACCGCGACCAGGCGGAGGTGACCGCCAAGCTGGAGGCCCTGCGCGACGTCGGCCGCGGCGACGGCAACCTCCTGCACCCGATCCGCGCCGCCCTCGCCGCCGACGCCTCGATCGGCGAGGTCTGCGGCGCCATGCGCGACGTCTTCGGCGAATACAAGGGCGGCGCATTCTTCTAGGCGGAGGGGCGCCATCGCCCTCTGAAACGCCCGGGAAGACTCGACACGGCGCATCCGACATTCGCCCCAGCGGGGTGGGGTCAAGGTCCGATGCGCTGTCTAAGCATCGCCGCAGCTTCGACGAGGGCGGTTCGGACCTTGCGGGGTTCGTAGCGGATCTCGTAGTGGGTGAAGCGCAGCGGGCTCATCCCGGCGATCACGTGGGTCCGGTCTCGAAGGGCATCACGGGCCTGGGCAGAGGGGGTGCGGTGGTAGCGAAGCCCGTCGGTCTCCACGACCAAACCCAGATCGGGCCAGAAGAAGTCGACTTCAAAGCCGTTGACGAACTGTTTGCTGAGCGGGGGAGGTAGCTTCGCCGACGCTGCGATCGGCCGGAAGTAGATCTCCAAGTCGGAGTCCGAGAGACGGAAGGTGAGCTTGTCGAGGAGGGTGCGTAGCGGTCTCACGCCGGGTTGGCCGGCGTAGCTGTCCAGGGCCGCGCGCAGGGTTTCGGGATCGATCAGATCGCGCTTGTCCGCGTTGTTGACCATGCGCTCGATCGCGATCGACCCGAGTTCGGTCGCCGAGTCGACCACCGTGCGTGCCGGGCAAGTGACCGGAATGTCGTCGTGGAGCCAGATGTCCTCGGCCGCGAGCGTCGGTCGGCCGCGGATTCGCATGCCGGGGTGTCGCAGTTCGCAGCGCCGTCGCACGCTCACGTCGATGCGGCCGTCCCTCTCCGAGCCGATCTCATAGAGAGCTGCCGCGCTGCGGTGGCTGAGCGCGGCACCGTCTCCGGCTGCGAGCACCGCTGCCATCCATCGCCGCCTCTGGTTCAGCACGGGCCATCCCACTGCATAGACCCCCCGCGCGACCGGGTGCAGCCGACCTCGCTGGATGCGGTGCTCAATCGAGCGCGACCCGAAGCCGAGCGCAAGCAGCTGGCGCCGGGCCACGACTCCGTGCTGAACGCCTGCCAGCTCCCAGGCCCGTGCGCTTCGCGTATCCGACTCTGACCTCACCATGCTGTGGTCTAAGTCGGCTGCGCTGCGAACTCTCCCCCTGGACGTTCCTGCCCAGGCTCTGCCCTGGGGCAGGAACGGGCTGCCGAGGGTTGAAGCCGGGGGCATGATCGAGGTCTCGCGGACGCTGATGAAGTCGGAGCCGGAGCTCGCGGAGCTGGTCGAGGCCGTCGAAGGGGTCGAGGTGACGATGGCCGAGAAGGGCTTCGGCACCCGGGTCGAGGTCCGCGCCGAGGAGGACACCGGCCTCGAAGCGGCCGATCTCGAGGCCTTCCTCGACCGCCTGGCCGAGCCGCAGCGACGGCCGTTCAGCGGCGTCTAGTGACCTGAGTCGTTAGTTCGCAGGCATAATGATCTGCGTGTCGAAGTCGTCGCCATCGCAAGCGACGATGGGAGGTCTCATGCCCCGACGCGTGAATGTCTCGATCAGCGAGGAAGAGCGCGAGGTACTGGAGCGCTGGGCCCGGCGCCCGACCAGCGCCCAGGCCCTGGCGCTGCGCTGCCGAATCGTGTTGGCAGCTGCCGATGGAGAGCCCAGCAAGGACATCGCGGCCCGCCTGGGCTGCAGCTCCTCCACGGTCGGCAAGTGGCGAGGGCGCTTTGCCGAGAAGGGCATCGACGGCCTGCACGACGAGCCGCGCCCGGGCAAGCCGCGCCAGATCGGCGACGAGGACGTCGAGCGGGTGATCGTGAAGACGCTGGAGGAGAAGCCCGCCGACGCGACGCACTGGTCGACGCGCTCGATGGCGGCCGCGACGGGGATGAGCCAGACCGCGATCAGCCGGATCTGGCGTGCCTTCGGGCTGAAGCCCCACCAAGCCGAGCACTTCAAGCTCTCACCCGACCCGCAGTTCGTCGACAAGGTCCGCGACATCGTCGGCCTCTACCTCAATCCGCCGGAGGCGGCAGTGGTGCTCTGCGTCGATGAGAAGTCCCAGATCCAGGCGCTCGACCGCAGCTCGCCGGTGCTGCCGCTGATGCCCGGCGTGCCCGAGCGCCACACCCACGACTACGTGCGCAACGGGACCACGAACCTCTACGCCGCGCTCGATGTCGCTTCCGGCCAAGTGATCGCCGAGATGACCCCCCGCCACCGCGCCGAGGAGTTCCGCCGCTTTCTCAACCTGATCGAGAGCTCGGTCCCCGACCACCTCGACGTCCACGTCGTGCTCGACAACTCCTCCACCCACAAGACGCCTTCGATCCAGCGCTGGCTGGTGCGCCACCCACGCTTCACCCTGCACTTCACGCCCACCTACAGCTCCTGGCTGAACCTCGTTGAGCGCTGGTTCGCCGAGTTGACCACGAAGTGGATCAAGCGCAGCGCCCACCGCTCGGTCCGCGACCTGGTCGCCTCGATCCGCACCTGGATCGCCAACTGGAACGACGAACCCAAGCCCTACGTCTGGCACAAGAGCGCCGATGAGATCCTCGACAGCCTCGCCGCCTACTGCCAGCGGATAAACGACTCAGGTCACTAGGCCAATCCTTGAACGAGTGAACTACAGGGGGCGGTGCCACCGCCCAGAAAGCGAGCACCCGAGTGAGCAGACTGAAGAAGCACCTGAGCGTCGCCAACGTGATCTCCTGCATGGCCCTGTTCGTCGCCCTCAGCGGTGCCGCCGTGGCGGCGAAAGCGACCCTGACCAAGAACCAGGTCAAGGCGAAGAACATCGCCAAGGAAGCGGTCACGTCGCCGAAACTGAAGAAAAACGCGGTGATCAGCTCCAAACTGGCCACCAACTCGGTGATCGCCGCGAAGATCGCCAACGGCTCCGTCACCGCCGGCAAGATCGCCAACGGCGCGGTCCGCTCCAACACGCTCGGCGGCGGCGTCGTCACCGAAGCGAAGCTGAAGAACGACGCGGTCGGCAACAGCAAGCTCGGCGCCGGCGCGGTGACCAGCAGCAAGGTCTCCCCGACCTTCCTCGCCCAGCTGCTCAAGAACGTCACCTACGTCAACGCAAGCAGCGTCTCCAACAGCGAACCGAACAAGTCCGCGACCGCCAGCTGCCCGGCCGGCAAGCAGGCGATTGCCGGCGGTGTCCGACTCGAAGGCGAACTTGCGGAGGTGTCGGTGACCGGCTCCTACCCGCTCTCGAGCGGCAGCCTGCGCACCGGCTGGGAGGCGCTTGCTCATGAGACCGGGCCCGGTCAGCCCAACAACTGGCTGGTGACCGCGTTCGCTGTCTGCGCGGAACTCTGAGGTCGATGGGCCTGTCCGGCAGGGGTGGAGCGTCTTGTACTTTTTCTGCGGCACGGCTCGCAAACAGCCGATAGCTGTCTTCAGAAAAAGTTAAGCGGAACCCCTGCCGGACAGGCCCCCACGCCGCCGCTCTGAAATAGACTGCCGCGCTCGATGCGCGAGAAAAACCCGGTCACCCACGACGAGAAGCTCGCCTACCTGCGTGAGCTGCGCGAGGCCGCGATCCACTCCGCCTCCGAGGAGGCGGTCGAGAAGCAGCACGCGAAGGGCAAGATGACCGCCCGCGAGCGGGTCGAGAAGCTGCTCGACCCAGGCTCATTCGAGGAGCTCGACACCTTCGTCCGCCATCGCACCTACGACTTCGAGATGCAGAAGAAACGGCCCTGGGGCGACGCCGTCGTCACCGGCCACGGCACCATAGAAGGAAGAACTGTTTTTGTCTTCTCCCAAGACTTCACCGTGTTCGGGGGCAGCCTCGGCGAGGTGATGGCGGAGAAGATGTGCAAGGTGATGGACCTCGCCGCCCAGGTCGGGGCGCCGGTGATCGGCATCAACGACTCCGGCGGCGCCCGGATCCAGGAGGGGGTCGTCTCCCTCGGGGCCTACGGCGACGTCTTCGTCCGCAACGTCCAGTGCTCCGGGGTGATCCCGCAGATCAGCCTGATCATGGGCCCCTGCGCCGGCGGCGCCGTCTACTCGCCGGCGATGACCGACTTCATCTTCATGGTCAAGGAGACCTCGCACATGTTCATCACCGGCCCCGAAGTGATCAAGACGGTGACCGGCGAGGAAGTCGAGTTCGAGGAGCTGGGCGGGGCGATGAGCCACAACTCGAAGTCGGGCGTCGCCCACTTCGCCTCCGAGGACGAGGAGAGCTGCCTCGAGGACGCGCGCTACCTGCTCAGCTTCCTGCCCTCGAACAACCTCGAGGCGCCGCCGCGCTTCGAGCCCTCAGACGACCCCGAGCGCGAAGACTCCGAGCTCGACAAGCTCGTCCCCGACGACCCTTCCAAGCCCTACGACATGCGCGACGTGATCGCCCTCGTCGTCGACGACGAGGAGTTCCTCGAGGTCCACGAGCACTTCGCCAAGAACATCGTCTGCGGCTTCTCGCGGCTCGACGGCTATCCGATCGGCATCGTCGGCAACCAGCCGGCCTTCCTCGCCGGGGTGCTCGACATCGAGGCCTCCGAGAAGGCGGCCCGCTTCGTCCGCACCTGCGATGCCTACAACGTCCCGATCATCACCTTCACCGACGTCCCCGGCTTCCTTCCCGGCACCGACCAGGAGTGGAACGGGATCATCCGCCACGGCGCCAAGCTGCTCTACGCCTTCACCGAGGCGACCGTGCCGAAGCTCACCGTGGTCACCCGCAAGGCCTACGGCGGCGCCTACGACGTGATGAACTCGAAGCACATGCTGGCCGACTACAACGTCGCCTGGCCGACGGCGGAGGTCGCGGTGATGGGCCCGGAGGGCGCCGTCAACATCATCTACCGCAAAGACATCGCCTCCTCGCCGACTCCCGACGAGCGCCGCCAGAAACTGATCGACGACTACAAAGCCCACTTCGCCAACCCATACTCCGCGGCCGAGCGCGGCTACATCGACGACGTGATCGAGCCGCGGCAGACGCGCCCGAAGCTGATCAAGGCGCTGCGGATGCTGCAGAGCAAGCGGGTGCCGCAGCCGAAGCGCAAGCACGGGAACATTCCTCTGTAGGACGGGCGTGGTGGGGGAGGGGCACCCACTCTCGCCCGACCACCCCAGATCAGGGAATCTGCGTCGCCGCCTCGCGCCGCGAAGCCCAGGTGGCGAGAGGTGCCGAGGTCAGCTCTTCCCAGGCGGCGTCCTCGCCGTAAAACTGCATCACCACGAAATGCAGCAGCCCCGGCAGCATCTCCGGCGCGGTCTCCGGTTCGTCGCTCATCAGCTTTGCTCGCACAAGGGTCTCGATAGCCCCTACCATGAAGGTTGCCGTCACAGGAGGTGGAGCTTGGCGAGAGGGGATCTCGCGGCGAGCGCCGTCAATGGCGCTGGAGAGGCGCTCCATCAAAAGATCATGTTCGGCAAGCGCAGCCCCCCCGGCGGCGTGCGGCTCGATCAGCAGAGCGCGCGCCAGCAAGGGCTGGTTGGCGCAGAACTCCAGCAGCTCGGCCATGCCGGCCCGCAGGCCCTCGCGCCAGGTCGGTTGGCGTTTGGCGACGCCGATCAGCCGGCGGTAGAGCCAGTCGGCCGCATCGTGGTAGGCCTGCCTGAAGCAGTCCTCCTTGTCGTCGAAATGCTTGTAGAAGGTCGCTCTGCTCGCGCCGGCGCGTTCGATCACGTCCTGGACGGAGATGTGCTCGAAGCCCCGTTCCCCGCTGACCATCAGCATCGCTTCCAGCAGTCGCTCGCTGGCGGGGCGGACACGGCGACCGGGGAAGAGGACTTGATCGGGCATCGCATATACCTTTTGAAAACAGGTTCCTTTTGTCTAGATATAGCAGCTTTCAGAGACACCGGTGATCAGAACGCAAAAGTTTTTATAGAAAAGGAGAGTAGACACCAGGTGAACGTTCTGGTATCTTGCCGGTATGGCGAAGCAGCGCCCACTGTCGGAGCGGCTTTCGAAGATGCCCCCGGGACGGCACCTGATTCCCAGCGACTTCGTCTCCCAGAACCAGCGCGAGCGGATGCTGCTGGCGACGGCCGAGCTGGTCGCCGAACGCGGCTACCAGAAGACCACGATCGAGTTGATCGCCAAGACCTCGCGGGTCGCCCTGGTTACCTTCTACGAGCACTTCGCGAGCAAGGAGGAGTGCTTCCTCGCCGCTTTCGACGAGAGCGTCGCCGCCGCGAAGGAGGTGTTCGCCGAGCTGTTGGGCCCCGAGCAGCCCTGGCAGGATCAGATCTCCACCGGCCTCGAGGTCTTTCTCGAGATGGTCGTCAAGGAGCAGGCGCGGGCGAAGCTCTGCATCGTCGAGGCCCAGGCCGCCGGCTCCGCTTCGCTGGTCCGCTACCAGACGATGCTGGAAAGCGTGGCGCCGAAGCTGCGCGAGGGTCGCGAGTTCAACCCGCGGGCGAGCCGGCTTCCGGACGGGCTCGAGGTGGCGATCGCCGGCGGGATCGCCTGGCTTGTGCACCAGCGCCTGGTCGCCGACGACGTCGACGAGCTGAAGGCGTTGCTGCCGGAGATGCTGCAGGTGACGCTCACCCCGTATATCGGCGAGGTCGAGGCGGGGCGGGCCGCCGATGCCGCCCAGGCGCGGGTGGCCGCCTGAGACACGCGAGCGCAGGGGGTTGGGCCGGGCGCATGTGAGCGTCGAGATCGAGTCCGGACTCGCCACCGAGGACCCGGTTCGAGGTCGGATCGCGGCGGCGATGGTCGAGCTGGCTGCCGAGCACGGCCTCGAGTCGACGACGATCGCGATGGTCTGCGAACGCGCCGTGGTCGGTCGCGCCGCCTTCGATCGCAACTTCACCAGCAAGGAAGACTGCTTCCTCAAGGTGCACGGCGAGATCTCGCTGGAGTTCTGCCAGCGGGTCGGCGGCGCCTACGCCGGCCCGCGCGGCTGGCACGACCGGATCTGGGCCGGGGCCTGGGCGGCGATGCGCTTCTTCCAGGAGGACGCGACGCGGGCGCGCTTCTTCGTCGTCGCCGTCAACGGCGCCGGCGGCCGCGCCCAGGCCCGCCGCGACCGCGTCCTCCAGGGCCTCACCGACATGATCGACGCCGGCCGGGCCGAGCTGGAGGAACCCGACTCGGTCTCGCGCAGCACCGCGGAGATGGTCACCGGCGCGATCTACGGCACGATCATGACCAAGATCCGCGACGGCGCGATCGAGCGCAACGAGGAATTCCTCTCCGAGTTGGTCTACATGGCGATGATGCCCTACCTCGGCGCCCGCGCCGCCGAGGACGAGCTGCTGGTGCAACCCCTCCACTAGCTCGGAGGGGTAGCCGCCGATGGTCCCGAAACCTCCTCTATATGGACGTTTCGGGACCATCGGCACCTCTGGACGGTGGGGTATGGTCGAGGCGTGGCCAAGGCGACGGCGAAAGGCAAGGGAAGGAAGGCGACCGCCCCGGCCTCGGCGGGGTCACCCCGCCTGCCCGCCGGCCGCCACGGCTTGCCACGCGAGTTCGTCGCCCAGAACCAGCGCGAGCGGATCATCACCGCCCTGGTCGACACGGTCGCCGAGCGCGGCTACAACGCCACCACCGTCGCCCACATCACCAAGGCGGCCTCGGTCTCCCGCCGCACCTTCTACGAGCACTTTGCCGACAAGGAGGCCTGCTTCCTCGCCGCCTACGAAATGGTCGCCGACCACATCCGCGACTCGATGCAGGTCGCCGCCGAGGCGTTTGAGGAATGGCCCCAGCAGGTGCGGGCGGCACTGGGGACGATGCTGCGCTTTCTCGCCGGCGAGCCGGAGCTTGCTCGTGTCTGCATGATCGAGCCGGTCGCCGCGGGCGGTGAGATCGCCTCCCGTCACCGCGCCTCGATGCAGGGATTCGTCGAGATCCTCAAGGCTGGGCGTCCCGAGCACAGCGGCGAGCGGCCGCTCCCCGAGGCGACCGAGGCGACCCTGGTCGGCGGCATCGTCTCCTTGATCGTGCGCGAGATCAACGCCGGCCGCACCGAGCAGCTCGAGCAATTGCTGCCGGACCTGGTCGAGCTGACCCTGGCGCCGTATCTCGGTGGCGAGGAGGCCGCTCGGTTGGCACGGGCGAGCTGAAGTTTCCACTGACGCCAGGCTTCTGCGACAGAGTCGTTGCATTGCGCAGACAACACGTTGCATCGCGCTTTCTAGGATGGAAGTATGAGAGCGGCGATGGAATCCGACTGGACAGACGGCAGGCTCGACGAGCTCAACGCCCGGGTCGACGAACTGGCGAAACGCACCGACCGCGGCTTCGTCGAATTCCGCACCGAGATGCTGGCGGGCTTCGAGCGGATGGAACAAATGTTCGAGCAGCGTTTTGAGCAGATGGAGGAGAAGTTCGAACTGCGCTTCGAGCAAATAGACCGACGTTTCGGAGAGGTAGACCGTCGCTTCGAACAGATGGACAAACGCTTCGAACAGGTGGATAAGCGGCTGGAACAGGTGGATAAGCGCTTCGAACAGGCCGATCTGCGTCTAGAAAGCTTCGAGGAGCGAATCCATAGACGCCTCGACGGCCTCTTCTTCTCGATCATCGGCTTCGCGGCCTCGATGGTTGTCGCGATGGCGAGCCTTATCGCATCCCAGTTCGTCGGCTAGGGCACCGCGGTCGCTTCCGCCTCGACCCCCCGCCCGCCTTTGCCGGCGACCGAGGCTCCCTCCTCGCGGCTGAGCCGGTGGGCGAGGTAGACCGGGATGATCGAGAGCAGGACGACGAGCAGGGCGACGACGTTGACGATCGGCAGCTGGGTGGGACGGAAGAGGTTGCGGAAGATCCAGATCGGCAGGGTTTCCTCGCCGGCGCCGATCGTGAACGTGGTGACGATGATCTCGTCGAAGGAGAGGGCGAAGGCGAGCAGGGCGCCGGCGCCCAGGGCGGTGCGCATGTTCGGCAGGGTGATGTAGCGGAAGGTCTGCCAGGTGTGGGCGCCGAGATCGGCGGAGGCCTCCTCGAAGGAGGCGGAGGTGCGGCGCAGGCGGGCGACGACGTTGTTGTAGACGACGACGATGCAGAAGGTGGCGTGGCCGACGACCACGGTGAAGAGGCCGAGGTCGACGCCGAGCACCTGGGTGAAGGTGTTGCTGAGGGCCACGCCGGTGACGATGCCCGGGAGGGCGATTGGCAGCACGACCAGGAAGGAGATCGTCTCGCGGCCGAAGAAGCGATGGCGGGCGACGGCCAGCGCCGCGAGGGTGCCGAGGACGAGCGCGATCGCGGTCGCCGCCAGGCCGGCTTTGATCGAGGTCAGGAACGCGTCCCTCGCGGCTTCGTCTTCGATTGCCTTCGGGAACCACTCGAGGGTGAGCCCGGAGGGCGGCCACTTCTGGGTCGTGCCGCTGGCGTTGAAGGCGTAGATGCCGACGACGAAGAGCGGGACGTAGATGAAGGCCAGGCCGAGGCCGACCCCGATCCGCAGCAGCCAGGTGGCGCGCTTGGAGAGCCTCATCGTCAGACGTGCTCGAAGGCGCCGAGCTTCCGGGCCACGAGCAGGTAGGCGATCATCACCACGATCGGCACGAGGGCGAGCGCGGCGGCGAACGGCTGATTGTTGGTGATGTTGTTGAAGATGACGTTGCCGATGAACTGGTCGTTGGAGACCAGGCGCGGCGTGATGTAGTCGCCGAGGGTGAGCGAGAAGGTGAAGATCGAGCCGGCGACGACGGCGGGGAAGGCCAGCGGCAGGATCACCCGGCGGAAAGTGGTGAACGGGTGGGCGCCGAGGTCCTCGGAGGCGCTGATCAGCGAGTTCGGGATCCGCTCGAGGCCGGCGTAGATCGGCAGGATCATGTACGGCAGCCAGAGGTAGCTCATCACCAGCCAGACGGCGACGATGCCGTAGCCGGGGCCGTGCAGCCCGAACGGCTCCAGCGCCCAGTTGACGATGCCGTCGTTGGAGAGCATCGTGCGCCAGGCCAGGACCTTGACCAGGTAGCTGGACCAGAGCGGCAGCAGGACGGCGACGACGAGAATCGCGGTCGCGCGCCGGCTCGCCACCTTGGCCATGTAGAAGGCGATCGGGAAGGCAAGCAGGGCGTCGGTCAGCGTGACCAGGGCGGCGACGCCGACAGTGCGACCGATGATGTCGCGGTAGACCGGTTCCTCGAACAGCGCTTCGAAGTTCTCCAGGCCAAATTCCTGGACGACTTCGCCGCTGAGCGCGTCGACCGACCAGAAGGCGGTGATCAGCAGGACCGCCAGCGAGCCGAGGTAGCCGACCACCAGCCATCCGACCGGGCCAGCCAGCAGCGTCCCCACCTGCAGGCGGGGGCGGCCCTGGAAGAGGCCGGCGAGCCTGCGGCCCACCGACCTCCTCGTCGCGACGGCCTCAGCAGCCATCGCTCACGACCGCTTGCTCACCCTTTGATCGCGGTCCAGGCCTGGACCCAATCGTTGTAGTCCTTGCAGTCGTCGTTGCCGTTGCCGCAGTCGGCTAGCGGCGTTTCCCAGTAGTAGACGCGCTTCCAGAAGGCCGGATTGTCGGCGTGGTATTTCTGGCAGAAATTCTTGTCTGCGGTGTGGTCGCAGGCAAGGCTCTGGGCCGGCGCCTCGCCGAAGAATTCGGCGACTTCCGCGTTGACTTTCGGTTCCACGATCCAGTCCATCCACATGTACATGCAGTTGGGGTGTTTCGCTTCCGAGCTGATCATCCAGGTGTCCGACCAGCCGGTCGCGCCCTCCTTCGGCAGGAAGCCCTGGCTGGCGGGGCTGGCGGCGACTGGGTCGCCTTCTTCCTGGAGGGCGAAGTACTGGTACTGCCAGGTGGTGCCGACCGTGGCATCGCCGTTGGCGAAGGCCGAGATCTGCTTGGCCGCTTCGGACCAGTATTCGCCGACGTTGGGCCGCTGTTCTTTCAGCAGGTCAACCGCCGCTTCGAACTGCTCTTCGTTCAGCTCGTAGGGGTTTTCGATCCCCAGGTCGGGCTCGTGGGTCATTAGGTAGACGGCCGCGTCGGCAATGTAGATCGGGTCGTCGTAGGCGCTGATCTTGCCCTGGTATTTGGCCGCGATTTTGGGGTCGAGGATCACGTCCCAGGAGTCGGGCGCGGGCGTGACGTCATTGCTGTTCCACATCAGCAGGTTGGCGCCGCGGCCGTGCGGGATCCCGTAGGGCTGGCCGTCGAAGGTGTTATAGGGCTGGTCCTTCAGGTCGCTGAAGATCGTCTTGTAATTGGGGACGAGGCTGACGTTGACCGGGTCGACGTCGCCGCCGTCGACCAGGCGTGCGGAGGCGTTGCCGGAGGCCGAGACCCCGTCGTATTCGCCGCTGCGCATCAGCTGCACCATTTCGTCGGAGGTGCCGGCGACCTTGTTGTTCACCTTGCAGCCGGTTTTCTGTTCGAACGGTTTGGACCATTCCGGTTCGACGTAGCCGGCCCAGGAGATCAGGTCGACTTCGCCCTCTCCTTTGCCGAGCTGCTGCAGCGCCTCACCGCCTCCGCCGTTGTCATCGTCGTCTGAGCCGCAACCGGCGAGGACGAGCATGAAGGCGACCAGGCCGGCGACGATGAACCACGCCGTGCGGGCGGAGTGAGCGTCCCTTCTCATGGTGAATCCTCCTCTGTATTTGACTTCCCCTGGACGGCGGCCGCGTGCTCCGGACGCCATCCCACCAGCACCTCGTTTCCCCGCTCGGGCGCGCCCTCCCCAGACGTTCCCTCCAAGTTCTGCCTGACCAGCTGCAGGCTGCCGCCGGCCTCGAGCGCCACCGTGTAGCGCGTCACCATCCCCGCGTAGGCGATCTCAGTCACCTTGCCGCGCTCGCTGTGGAGGCCGTTGGCGCTGGCGCCCGGCTCCAGCAGCTGAACCTTCTCCGGCCGGATGGTCAGTCGCCTGCCGTCGCGCTCGATCACGTTGGAGACGCCGACGAAGCCGGCGACGAACTCGTTGCGCGGCCGCTCGTAGAGCTCCCGCGGCGCGCTCACCTGCTCGATCCGGCCGTCGTTGAAGACGGCGATCCGGTCGCTCATGGTCAGCGCCTCGTCCTGGTCGTGGGTGACGTAGACGAAGGTGATGCCGACCTCGCTCTGGATCGTCTTCAGCTCCACCTGCATCTGCTCGCGCAGCTTCAGGTCGAGCGCCCCCAGCGGCTCGTCGAGCAGCAGCACCTTGGGCCGGTTGACGATCGCCCGCGCCAGCGCCACCCGCTGCCGCTGGCCGCCGGACAGCTCGCCCGGCCTGCGCTCGGCATAGCCGGGCAGCCGCACCATCTCCAACGCCTCGTCGCGGCGCCGGACGCGCTCGGCCTTATCCGTTCCGGCCACCTTCAGCCCGTAGGCGACGTTCTCTCCGACCGTCATGTGCGGGAACAGCGCGTAGTCCTGGAAGACGGTGTTGACCGCCCGGTCATAGGGCGGCACCCCATGAACCTCCTCGCCGGCGAGTTCGATCCGCCCCCCGCTCGGATCCTCGAACCCAGCGATCATCCGCAACGTCGTCGTCTTGCCGGACCCCGACGGCCCCAGAAACGTAAAGAACTCCCCTTGCTGCACTTCAAGGTCAACGCCCGCAACCGCCACTACCTCGCCGTAATGCTTGGTGAGGCCAGCCAGGCGGATGTCAGGCGGCGAAGCGGTTACGAAATGACGTTAGCCGAGCGGTCGAGGAAATCAAGGACAAACCAGCTGCCGGCAGTTGGCCGAATTGGCCTACGGGCCGGGAGGGGAGGGGCGGGTACCCCCTCCGAACGGCTTGTACTTCTCGGTCGAACCGGCAAGAGGCGACAGCCACCCCACTCTCCACCCGAGCAAGTTGAGTGAGGAGGGGGTACCCGCCCCTCCCCCTACAACGCTTAGTAGCCGATCGGGTGACGCGCGGTGAAGCCGACGTTGTCGCGTAGGTCGGTGTGCCAGCGGGGACCACTTTCACCGCTGTCGCCGGAGGTGTCCCACCGCACGCCGGCGATCACGGCATAGGCGTGGCCGGGGTTGGTGTAGACGGTGATCCACCGGCCCAGGCCCGCTTCGCCCCATTTGGCCATCGGGCCGGAGGGGAGAGGGCTTTCGATGAATTCGCCGCCGCGAAGGGCGAAGCTGACGGCGCCAGAGCAGTCGTAGCCGCGGTCCCACCAGCGGGCGTGGCCGCCGCCGTAGATGTAGGGCTTGGTGCGAATCTTGTTCGCCGCTTCGATCACGGCGACGACGCGGGGCGGGGCGCTTTTGGGGGGGATCAGTTCCCCGGTCGGAAGCAGCTTTGCCTTGGCGGTCGGCGTGCATACATCCACGGCCGCCGGGGTAAGACCACCGGTAGCGCACTTCGCTGAGGCGCTGCCGGGGGCGGCGAGGGCGACGACGACGAACATCGCCGATAGCGCCAACCCGGCCTTGAACTTCAAATTGTCAGACAGCAAACCGATTCTCCTTTGTCGGCCTACGGGGTTAGCTGTCGGGCTAGCGCTAAAAGGAGCCTGCGCTCCCGCCTGAACTAGGCGAGTTAGCCCCGAAAACGTGGTTCCCCCGTTCCCGCGACGCCTCTGGGCGCCCGGGACTCGGCGTTTCGGTTCTACGGACCGGCGGCAGTCTAGACCATCGCCCGGTTGCTTGCTCACAAAACGCAAACATTTAGTGGCCTTTCGCACTTTCATCCCAGATTCCTCTCGGCCGGGCGGCTGGTAGCTTGCGCGCTGGGATGGAACTTGCCGGCCGCAAAGCACTGCTCACCGGGGCCACCGGCGGCCTCGGCCGCGCGATCGCCAAGGCGATGGCGGAGCGGGGAGCAGTCCTTTTACTAAGCGCGCGTAAGCAGGAGGCCCTGGAAGGGCTGGCGGCCGAACTGCCAGGCGAGGGTCACCGCGTCCTGCCCGTCGACCTCGCCGAGCCGGGCGAGGCGGAGCGGCTGGCAACAGAGGCGGGCGAGGTCGACATCCTCCTTGCCAACGCCGGCCTGCCCGGCGCCGGTCGCGTGGATGACTTCAGCGCCGTCGAGGTGCAGCGAGCGCTGCGGGTCAACCTCGAGGCCCCGATGCTGCTCTCCCGGGCGCTCTACCCGGCGATGCTCGAGCGCGGCTCCGGCCACCTCGTCTTCGTCGCCTCGCTTGCAGGCAAGTCGCCGGCCCCGCGCTCCGCGATCTACAGCGCGACTAAGTTCGGCCTGCGCGGGTTCGCCCTCTCCCTGCGCACCGACCTCGCGCCGCAGGGCGTCGGCGTCTCGATCGTCTCGCCCGGGTTCATCCGCGAGGGCGGCATGTTCGCCGAGTCGGGGGCGAAGGCACCGCCGGGGCTCGGCACCTCGACCCCCGAGGAGGTGGCTCGCGCCACGGTCCGGGCGATCGAGAACGACAAGGTCGAGGTCACGGTGGCGCCCGCCCGCCAGCGCTTCCTCGCTCACTTCGGCCTCGCCAGCCCCGGCATCGCGGTCCGCGTCTCCTCCGGCTCAGCCGGCCAGAGGTCGGCGGCGGAGATCGCCGACGGGCACTCCGTAGATAAGCGCTGAAGAGGCGACCCGGGCGCCCGGTCCGGCTCCACGGATTGCCTAGGATGAACCTGTGACCTTCGACTCGTTCTCGGCCCGTTCCACCCTCGAGGTTGGAGGGCGCGAGTACGAGGTCTTCCGGCTCGACGCGCTGGCGCAGCGCTTCGACGTCGCCCGCCTGCCCTACTCGGTCAAGGTCCTGCTCGAGAACGTGCTGCGACTCGAGGACGGCGTCTCGGTCAGCGCCGCCGACGTCGAGGCGATCGCCGGCTGGGACGCGGCGGCGGAGCCCAGCGCCGAGATCCCCTTCCAGCCCGCCCGCGTGCTGATGCAGGACTTCACCGGCGTCCCGGCCGTGGTCGACCTGGCCGCGATGCGCGACGCGATGGAGGAGATCGGCGGCGACCCGGCGGCGATCAACCCGCTGGTCGACGTCGACCTCGTGATCGACCACTCGGTCCAGGTCGACGCCTTCGGCAACGAGCGCGCCTTCGCCCTCAACGCCGAGCGCGACTTCGCCCGCAACCTCGAGCGCTACTCCTTCCTCAAGTGGGGCCAGCACTCGTTCGACAACTTCCGCGTGGTGCCGCCGGCCACCGGCATCTGCCACCAGGTCAACCTCGAGCACCTGGCCCAGGTCGTCTACAGCCGCGAGGCCGATGGCGATCCTGCAGCGCCTATCCGGACACCCTGGTCGGCACCGACTCGCACACGACGATGGTCAACGGCCTCGGCGTGCTCGGCTGGGGCGTGGGTGGGATCGAGGCCGAGGCGGCGATGCTGGGCCAGCCGATCTCGATGCTGCTGCCGCAGGTGGTCGGGTTCAAGCTCGGCGGAGAGCTGCCGGAGGGAGCGACCGCGACCGACCTCGTCCTCACCGTGACCGAGATGCTGCGCAGCCGCGGCGTCGTCTCCAAGTTCGTCGAGTTCTTCGGCCCCGGCCTCTCGACCCTCGGGCTCGCCGACCGGGCGACGCTGGGCAACATGTCGCCGGAGTTCGGCTCGACCTGCGCGATCTTCCCGGTCGACGCCGAGACCCTGCGCTACCTCGACCTCACCGGCCGCCCGACCGAGACGATCGAGCTGGTCGACGCCTACGCCCGCGAGCAGGGCATGTTCCACGACGAGTCGACTCCCGACCCGGTCTTCTCCGACCTGCTGGAGCTCGACCTCGGCGAGGTCGTGCCCAGCATCGCCGGCCCGAAACGGCCGCAGGACCGGGTACCGCTGTCGCACGCGAAGCAGTCCTTCCTCGAGGCGATGGACGAGTTCGATCCCGAGGCGGCGGCGCAGATGGGCAACGGCCGCGACGAGGCGATCGAAGAGTCGTTCCCGGCCTCCGACCCCCCGGCCGAGGAACACGACGACGAGCGCGGCAAGCCGCGGCCGGCGCTCAGCGGCGCCCCGGCGGCGACGGTCGCGCGCGCCAGCGGCGACGAGATCGAGGTGACCCTGGAGGACGGCACCAGCTTCGAGCTCGACCACGGCCGGGTGGTGATCGCGGCGATCACCAGCTGCACCAACACCTCCAACCCCAGCGTCATGGTCGGCGCCGGGCTGCTGGCCCGCAACGCGGTCCAGCGCGGGCTGGCCCGCAAGTCGTGGGTGAAGACCTCGCTGGCGCCCGGCTCGACCGTGGTCACCGAGTACCTCGAGCGGGCCGGCCTGGACGAGTACCTCGACGCGCTCCAGTTCAACCTCGTCGGCTACGGCTGCACCACCTGCATCGGCAACTCGGGGCCGCTGGCGCCGGAGATCTCGGCGGCGGTCGCCGAGAAGGACCTGGCGGTCTGCGCCGTCCTCTCCGGCAACCGCAACTTCGAGGGGCGGATCAACCAGGACGTGAAGGCGAACTACCTGGCCAGCCCGCCGCTGGTCGTCGCCTACGCCCTGGCGGGGCGGATGGACCTCGACCTGGTCGCCGAGCCGCTCGGGCAGGGCTCCGATGGCGAGCCGGTCTACCTGCGCGACATCTGGCCCTCGGCCGAGGAGATCAAGCAGGTCGTCGGTGCCTCGGTCGCCGCCGAGATGTTCGCCCGCAACTACGCCGAGGTCTTTGCCGGCGATGACACCTGGAACGCGGTCGACGTCCCCGCCGGCGACCGTTACACCTGGCCCGACTCCACCTACGTGCGGCGGCCGAGCTTCTTCGAGCAGATGCCGGCCGACCCGCCGGGGGTCGAGCCGATCGCCGGCGCCCGGGTGCTGGCTCTGCTCGGGGACTCGATCACCACCGACCACATCTCGCCCGCCGGCGCGATCAAGGTGGAAAGCCCGGCGGGGAAGTGGCTGATGGAACAGGGGGTGGAGCCAGGCGACTTCAACTCCTACGGCTCGCGCCGCGGCAACCACGAGGTGATGATCCGCGGCACCTTCGCCAACATCCGTCTCCGCAATCAGCTGGTCGAGCGCGCCGGGGGCTTTACCCGCCATTTTCCGGACGGCGAGGAAACCACCGTCTACGACGCGGCGATGGCATACGCCGAGGAGGGTGTGCCGCTGGTGGTGCTGGCAGGCAAGGAGTACGGCTCCGGATCCTCCCGGGACTGGGCGGCGAAGGGAACCAAGCTGCTGGGCGTGCGCGCCGTCATCGCCGAGAGCTTCGAGCGCATCCACCGCTCCAACCTGATCGGGATGGGTGTACTGCCCCTCCAATTCGCTGCTGGAGAGAGCGCCGCATCCCTCGGCCTCACCGGAGCCGAGAGCTTCGACTTCGGTGACCTCGCCAACGGCGATGCGAAGTCGGTGGCGGTCATCGCCACCTCCGACGACGGCGCGTCCGTCCAGTTCGAGGCAACCGTTCGTCTCGACACCCCCAACGAGGTCACCTACTTCCAGAACGGCGGCATCCTCCAGACCGTCCTGCGCAACCTAAAAAGGTAGGGGTACAGGAGGGCCGCGGGAGGCAGGGGGGTCCGCGCGACCCTCACTGCACCTGCGCGTCGGTAGCCAGGGAGGGATGCCGACGCGGCCGTTCCCCTGGACGGGACTGCCCAGAAGGAACAGTCACCATCTAGCTATACCGCTTGAAACCCCTGTGGTCAAGCGAGATCGACCGGTTTACCCTCAATCGGCCGCGCTTTGGGCACGATCGGAGTCTTCATAGGCCGACGCGGCCACTCCCCAGCCCTTGCGCTCGATCAGTTCGATCCCGATCACGCTGCCCACCGGCCCCACGGGGGTAAGGGTCGCGGCGAGCAGGGTGTAAGGCGCCTCGCGCCGCACCGCGGCGATCCAGATCACGATGCAGAGGAGGATGAAGCCGAGCCCGTGTGCCCATCCGAACACCATCGTCTCGGTCTCGAAGCCGGGTAGCAGCCAGAAGGCGATCAGAGCGGCGAAGACCACCAGCTCGACCCAGGAGATCCGCTTCACCCAGACGAACAGGTGCCCGGGAACGGGCTTCTGCAGCGGCGCGCCCGGCATCGGGTGTCAGACGTCCGGTGTGAGCGCGGTCAGGACTATGCGTTCCTGCTCGCGCGCGTGAGCGCCGGAATAACCCTCACCTGGGCTGGCCCGTCCCTGGCGGCCGATGTAGGTCAGCTCCACGCCCTCCGGAAGCACCTCGGGCAGCCGGCGCGACATCACCTTCCAGGCACCCATGTTGCGCGGCTCCTCCTGCACCCAGGCGATCTCCTTCAGGTTCGGGTAGGAGCCGATCAGCCCCTGCAGCTGTTCCTTGGCGAACGGGTACAGCATCTCGACCCGGGCGATGGCGACGTTCTCGGCGTCGTCGCGGCGCTCGCTGGCGTCGATGTCGAAGTACACCTTGCCGGTGCACAGCACCAGGCGCTTGACCTTCTCGTGCCGGTCGCTTGCCTTGGGGTCGTCGAGGATGAAGTGGAAATGGCTCTCGGTCAGCTGCTCGAGGCTGGCGGTGGCGCGGTCGAGTCGCAGCAGCCCCTTCGGGGTGAAGACGATCAGCGGCCGCGGCTTGCGGATCAGGGCCTGGCGGCGCAGCAGGTGGAAGTACTGGGCGGCGGTGGTGGGGTAGGCGATGCGGATGTTGCCCTCGGCGCCGAGGGCGAGGAAGCGCTCGATGCGGGCGCTGGAGTGCTCCGGGCCGGAGCCCTCGTAGCCGTGGGGCAGCAGCAGGGTGAGGCGGCTGGTCTGCCCCCACTTCGACTCGCCGGAGACGATGAAGCTGTCGATGATCACCTGGCCGGCGTTGGCGAAGTCGCCGAACTGGGCCTCCCAGAGGACCAGGGCGCTGGGCGAGGCGGCCGAGTAGCCGTACTCGAAGCCGAGGCAGGCGATCTCCGAGAGCGGGCTGTTGTAGAGCTCGAAGGGCGCGGAGGCGTCCTCGAGGTTCTGCATCGGGCAGTACTTGAGGCCGGTGTTCTCGTCGTGGAGGACGAGGTGGCGGTGCGAGAAGGTGCCGCGCTCGGTGTCCTGGCCGGTGAGGCGGACGTGGACGCCCTCGCTCAGCAGCGAGCCGAAGGCGAGGGCCTCGGCCTGGCCGAAGTCGATCCCGCCCTGGTCGATCGCCTCCAGCCGCTTGGCGAGCGGGCGGCGCAGCTTGCGGTGGACGTTGAAGCCCTCCGGGGTCTTCAGCAGCGCCGCGTTGAGCGCCCGCAGCTGCTCGGCCGGGAGCGCCGTGTGGACCGGCGGGCTGGCGGTGCGGTCGAGCAGTTCGCCGGTGCTGCTGGTGGTGCCGGTGACCGTCGGGTCCTCGTACTCGCCGGCTTCCATCTTCTCGCGCAGGGCCTTCAGCGCCGCCGCCATCTCCTCGCGCCGCTGCTCGGAGGCCTCGCCGACGCCCTCGGGGGAGATCACGCCCTCGCCGATCAGCTTCTCAGCGTAGATCTCCGAGACCGGCGGGTGGGACTTGATCTTCGCCGCCATCGTCGGCTGCGTGTAGGCGGGCTCGTCGGTCTCGTTGTGCCCGAAGCGGCGGTAGCCGATCACGTCGATGACGATGTCGCGGCCCCAGCGCTCACGGTATGCCATCGCCAGCCGCACCGCCGCCGAGCAGGCCTCGACATCGTCGGCGTTGACGTGGACGATCGGCACGTTGAAGCCCTTCGCCATGTCGGCGGCGTAGGGGGTCGAGCGCGCCTCCTCGGGGTCGGTGGTGAAGCCGACCTGGTTGTTCTGGATCAGGTGGATCGTGCCGCCGGTGCTGTAGCCCTTCAGCGCCTGCAGGTTGAGCGTCTCGGCGACGACCCCCTGGGCCGGGAAGGCGGCGTCGCCGTGCAGCAGCACCGGCACCGCCCGCTTCGGGTCGTGGCTGAGCTCGGCCCCGTCGAAGTCGGACTGCAGGAAGCGGGCGCCGCCGGTGACGACCGGGTCGACGAACTCGAGGTGGCTCGGGTTGGGGTAGAGGCGGACCGAGATCTTCTCGCCCTCGGAGGTCTCGTAGACGCCGCGGTGGCCGTAGTGGTACTTGACGTCCCCGGTGCCGCCGTGCGGGATCCCAGCCACCGCCTTCACCGCCTCGATCCGCTTCGAGCCCTCGAACTCGGCCAGGATCGACTCGACCGGGCGGCCGAGGTTGTGGGCGAGGACGCTGAGGCGGCCGCGGTGGGCCATGCCGAAGACGACCTCCTCGGCGCCGGAGCGGTGCGAGAGTGTGACCGCCTCGTCGAGCATCGGCACGATCACGTCGAGCCCCTCGATCGAGAACATCTTCTGGCCCAGGTACGCCTTCTCGAGGAAGCGCTCGAACTGGAAGACGTCGATCAGGCGCTCCAGCAGGCGGCGTTTCTCGGCCTCGGTGAGCGGCTGGCGGTGAGCCCCGGTCTCGATCATCTCGCGCAGCCAGATCCGCTGCTGGTGCGAGGAGAGGTGCTCGATCTGGTAGGCGATCGTGCCGCAGTAGGTCTGGCGTATCCGCGGCAACGCCTCCAGCAGCGTTTCGCCGGGGACGCCGATGCGCAGGATCGAGGCCGGGATCCGCGCCATCAGCTCCGGGGTGAGGTTGACGTTCTCGGGCTGCAGCGCCGGGTCGCCCTTGGGCTCGGAGCCGAGCGGGTCGAGCTGGGCGGCGAGGTGGCCGTGGGTGCGGTAGGCCTTGAGCAGCGAGGTAGCGGCCTGGACCGCCTGCAGCAGCTCCTCGTCGGCCTCGCCGGGGGCGGTGCTCGGTTCGGCGCTGGGGGCGGCGACGCCGCCGAGCGGCGGTGCCGAGGCGGAGGCGGGGTGGGCCGAGGAGATCCCTGCCGCGTCGATGCCGAGGTCGACGGCGACCGCCTCGTAGAAGCCGTCCTCGCCCTGCAGCAGCTGCTCGATCCGGCGCAGGAAGGCACCCGACTCGGCTCCCTGGATGACGCGGTGGTCGTAGGTCGAGGTCATCGTCATCACCTTCGAGACCCCGAGCTGCCTCAGCCTTTCCGCGGAGGCGTGCAGCCACTCCGGCGGGTAGGCGATCGAGCCGGTGGCGATGATCGCGCTCTGGCCGCTGAGCAGCCGCGGCACCGAGGCGACGGTGCCGATCCCGCCCGGGTTGGTGAGGGAGATGTTGGTGCCCTGGAAGTCGTCGGCGGTGAGCTTGTTCTCGCGCGTCTTCGCGATCAGCTCTTCGTAGTAGGAGTGGAAGGCGGCGAAGTCGAGCCCGTCGGAGCCCTTGATCGCCGGCACCATCAGGCTGTGGGAGCCGTCCTTGCGTTCGACGTCGACGGCGATCCCGAGGTTGACCGGGCCACCCTCCAGCGCGAAGGGCCTGCCGTCGCGTTCCGCGAAGACCCGCACCATCACCGGGAACTCCCTGGTCGCCTGCACGATCGCCCAGGCGACCAGATGGGTGAAGGAGACCTTCAGCCCCCGCTCTTTCAGGACCACGTTGATCGCCTTGCGTTTGGCGTCGAGCGTGTCCACCGCGATCGTCCGGAACGAGGTGGCGGTGGGAACCGCGCGACTCTCATCCATCGCCTTGGCCAGCATCGCCGCCGGCCCCCGCAGCTGCTTTGCCTCGCCGGCAGAAGCAGCGGGGCGTGCACCGTTGCCGCCTCCATCGGCAGCCGCCAGCACATCGTCCTTGGTCACCTTCGCCCCGGGCCCACTCCCCCTCACCGAAGCAAGATCGACGCCGTTCGCTTTTGCGATTCTGCGCGCCACCGGCGTGGCTCTGACGTCCTGTGCGCCGTTCCCGGAACCAGCCGGCGAACCCTCGTCGCTGGACGGGCCGGCCTCTGCCGCGGGTGGCGGGGAGGCGGGGGCCCCCCGCGGCGCGGAGGCGGCTTTGCCGCCGAGCACCGTGGGGGAGGCCTCTCCGACAGGACCCGCGGGCTGACCGCTCTGTCCCTCACCGGAACTCTCGCCAGCCTCCATCTCAGCCAACGGCGCCCCAACCGGAACCTCGTCGTCCACCGCCGCGACAAGCTTCGTAATCACGCCGTCCATCGGCGCCGGCACCTCGGCGTCGACCTTGTCGGTCGAGACCTCGACGACCGTGTCTCCCTCGTTGACGAAGTCGCCCTCGGCCACGTGCCACTCGAGGACGATCCCCTCGGTCACCGACTCGCCCATCTCGGGCATCGCGATCTGCACGGTGGCCGTCTCTGCCATTTCTGCTTCTGAGTCTATGAAACCAGGCGAACGAGCTTCCCGGTGGAGGTAGGCTGGGAGCGATGAACTACTTCGTCACCGGGGCAACCGGGTTCATCGGCCGCAACCTGGTCGAGCGGCTGCTGCAGCGCGAGGGCACGATCTACGCGCTGGTGCGGGCCGGCTCGCGCGGCCGGCTGGAGGAGCTGCGCACCAGCTGGGGAGCCGACGGGGCGCGCGTCGTCCCCGTCGCCGGCGACCTCTCGCAGTCCAGCCTCGGCGTCTCCGAGGAGGACCTGGTGGCGATGCGCGGCGAGGTCGACCACTTCTTCCATCTGGCGGCGATCTACGACATCACCGCCGACGCCGAGGCGCAGGAGATCGCCAACGTCGAGGGGACCAGGCACGCGGTCGAGCTGGCGGGCGCGATCGAGGCCGGCTGCTTCCACCAGGTCAGCTCGATCGCCGCCGCCGGCCTCTACAGGGGCGAGTGGCGCGAGGACATGTTCGACGAGGCCGAACGGCTCGACACCAATCCTTACTTCCGCACCAAGCACGAGTCGGAGCGGCTGGTCCGGGAGGAATGCCCGCGGCCCTGGCGCGTCTACCGGCCGGGGATCGTCGTCGGCGACTCGCGCAACGGCGAGATCGACAAGATCGACGGCCCCTACTACTTCTTCAAGGCGCTGCAGCGGGCGCGGCGGGTGCTGCCCTCGTGGCTGCCGACGGTCGGGGTCGAAGGCGGCGAGATCAACATCGTCCCGGTCGACTACGTCGCCGCCGCGATCGACCACATCGCCCACCAGCCGAAGCTCGACGGCCGCGCCTTCCACCTCACCGACCCGAATCCACACACGGCGGGCGAGGTGGTCAACCTCTTCGCCAAGGCGGCCGACGCGCCGCAGATGACGGTGCGGCTGGGCGCCGACGTGACCGAGCCGGCGACCGGGCTGGCGCGGACCGCCCTGAAGCTGCTGCCGGGCTCGAAGCGGGTCGTCGCGCGGGCGCTCGACGAGGTCAGTCTGCCGGCCTCGGTCCTCAACTACGTCGATTACCCGACCAGCTTCGACTCGACCGAGGCGCAGGAGGCGCTGAAGGGCTCGGGGATCGAGGTGCCGCCGCTGCAGAGCTACGCGGCCAAGGTCTGGGACTACTGGGAGCGCAACCTCGACCCCGACCTGTTCAAGGACCGCTCGCTGTCGGGCGCGGTGCGGGGCAAGATCGTCCTCATCACCGGCGCTTCCTCCGGGATCGGCAAAGCGACCGCGGTCAAGGTCGCCGACGCCGGCGCGACGGTGCTGCTGGTCGCCCGCTCGGCCGAGAAGCTGGAGGAAACCCGCGACGAGATCGCCGCCGCCGGCGGCTCCGCCCACATCCACCGCTGCGACATGTCCGACATCGAGGACATCGAACGGATGGCCGAGGAGGTGCTCGGCTACCACGGACACGTCGACGTCCTCGTCAACAACGCCGGCCGCTCGATCCGCCGCTCCGTCGCCCTCTCCTACGACCGCTTCCACGACTACGAGCGCACGATCCAGCTCAACTACCTCGGCGCCCTGCGGCTGATCTTGGCCCTGCTGCCGACGATGCGGGCCCGCAAGTCGGGCCACATCATCAACATCAGCTCGATCGGGACCCAGACCAACCCGCCGCGCTTCTCCGCCTACGTCGCCTCGAAGGCGGCGCTGGACGCCTTCAGCCGGGTGATCGCCTCCGAGGTGGTCGACGACAAGGTCCACCTGACGACGATCAACATGCCGCTGGTGCGGACGCCGATGATCGCGCCGACGCGGATGTACGACATGTTCCCGGCGATCACCCCCGAGGAGGCGGCGGAGATGATCGCCAAGGCGATGGTCGGCAAACCGAAGAAGGTGGCGACCAAACTCGGCAACTTCGGCGAGCTGCTCTACGCGATCGCGCCCAAGGCCAGCGACTCGATCCTCAACACCGCCTACAAGCTCTTCCCCGACTCCCAGGCGGCCAAGGGCAAGGGGGAGGAGGCGCCCGACAAAGCTCCCTCGACCGAGGCGGTCGCCTTTGCGCACCTGATGAAAGGGGTGCATTGGTAGGCGTAGCCGGTTACCGAGTCGGGGCGTGGTACCGCGTCCCCCTTCGCTCTCCGGTCTGTATAAGACGACCTTCGTCAACGAGCTTTGCGAGCAACGTTCGCACTTCGGTCCGATCCAATCCGGTCGCTGCACGCACATCAGCGTTGCTGATCGGATGCTCAGCAGCGAGACTCTCGATCAGATTCGCGAGATCATCTTGCCTCAATCGCAGTCCGGCCGGAGGCTCCAGCGTCTCGGTCAGGTGATAGGTCGCCCCGCCGCGTTCACCCCGTTGCTCGAGGAATCCGCCGTCTCGAAGGCGATGGAGCACGGTTCGCGCCCCATGCCTGTCAGTTTGCAACACCTCGCGGACCTTGGCGTTGGTTAGCGTCTCTCCGCGCGCAGCGTGCACCAAGACCAGGCGGTCCGATCCCTCCAAGTCCCCACGCCGCTCCAGCTCCCGGATCCAGGCTCGCTCGGTGGGTGCGACGGGGCTGCGCACCGGCAACGTTACGGAGACCTCGTGGCTGAGATCCTCAAATTGAGGAGGATCGAGCATCTCCTCGAGCATCGTGTCCTCCATGACGTCGATCCCTCGGCCTGCGTCCTCCGCGAGCCCGAAGCGCCGAAGTGCTGCGATGACAGCCAGATTGCGGGGTGCGGTCGTTTCCCGAATGTTCTGCACCGTCACCGGCTCTGGCAGCCCTCCGGGGGACAGGATGAGGACCGAAGAGGGACGAAGCTCAATTCGCACAGGGGTTCGATTCAGCTCGTATGAACGATGAGCCACGGCATTGGCGATTGCCTCTCTGATTACTACTAACGGGACTCTTGGGAGATCGAAGCGCCGTACACCGAGTACGACGAGCTCGGTGCCGAGCTCGTCGTACACGCGTCGCAGCGCAGCCCGCACCTGGCGCGGTAACGGCCCCTTCATCTCAACACGAAGGTCGTAGTCGACCGAGGCGTCTCGGTAGCGCAGGATCTCGACATGGGCCTTGCCCAGGATCTCTCCCGGGTCCTCCGTCAGATAGAGGACACCGGCGACCGTCAGATGGTTCTCAGCGGCGTATCCGTGCTCTGAGAGCCGCTCCTTCGCGTTGGCGAGATCCCAGCCAAAGGCTTCGCTGAATATCGCCAGCAGAGCCGGGTCTGCTGAACCGACCGGCAGGTCGGTGGGAGTCAGCTCATAGCGCGTCGACGATTTTCCATTGATGAAGTGCTGTAGCTCGGACCCGAACAGGGGTTCATCCCGCGTGCCTTTTCTGACACGCACGATCCCGCTGGACGTCTGGGTAAACCCCTCTTGCCGCCGGGCCACGGAGATTGCGACGATCTCCTTACCGCCGACCGAGAGGCGGTGAACCGAATAGCGACCGGGGCTATGGATATCTCGCATCACTTGATGGATGGCATCGGTGGTTCCCGCATCCAGCGTCTTGCCGACTATCTCTCCTGAGTCAGAGACACCGATCAGAACTACCCCACCCCCTGCGTTGGAAAAGGCAACGATGGTCTCCTGCAGCGGGGCGCGCCCAACTCCATTCTTGAACTCGACGTATTGGCCCTCTTCTGGGAATTCATGCTGAAACTCCCCCTTCTCCAGCGCCAGCGGGATCTCCGGACGCTCTGGGTGGAAAGGGGGATATGGCAAACTTGTCTCAGTCATTTTTCTTGGTGACAAGTTTGCCATAACTAGGGGATCTCAGTAAGTTCGTCAGCGAATGGGATCGACGCGTCGTCTTAAGCACTGGGGCTGGGGATACGAGGACCAGGCCCCCAGCGAACAGCAGCTGCTGGAGACGGCTGCGGGGATCCGCGAGCGGTTTGGGTTCGGCGGTGAGCCGGAGCAGCCGGTGCCGCTGGAGGAGGTGGAGCTGCGCGCGCCGCGACTACACGCGCCGGAGCGGTTCGGCGACCTATTTACGGCAGATCGCTACGAGCGGGTCTCGCGCGCTCTCGGCAAGGCCTACCGGGATGTGGTGCGCGGCTTCCGTGGCGAGTTCGAGAACCCACCCGATCTGGTGGCGCTGCCGCGCGACGAGTCCGAGATCGAGACGGTGCTGAGCTGGGCCGAGGCCGAGGGGGCGGCGGTGATCCCCTTCGGCGGCGGCACCAGCGTCGTCGGCGGGGTCGAGCCGCGGCTGGGGGAGCGGCCGGTGGTGACGATGGACCTGCGCCGGCTCGACCGGGTGCTGGAGGTCGATCCCGAATCGCTGGCGGCGCGGATCCAGGCCGGCGCCACCGGGCCGCGGCTGGAGGAGCAGCTGCGGGAGCACGGCCTGACGTTGCGCCACTTCCCCCAGTCCTTCGAGTACGCGACCCTCGGCGGCTGGATCGCGACCCGCGCCGGCGGCCACTTCGCGACGCTGGAGACCCACATCGACGACCTGGTCGAGTCGGTGCGGGCGATCACGCCACGCGGCACCTGGGAGAGCAGGCGGCTGCCGGGCTCCGGCGCCGGGCCCTCGCCGGACCGGATGCTGGTCGGCTCCGAGGGCATCCTCGGCGCGATCGCCGAGGCCTGGGTGCGGGTGCGGCCGCGGCCCGGGTTCAAGGCCTCCTGCGGGGTCGAGTTCGGCGACTTTCTCGCCGCCGCGGGCGCCGTGCGGGAGATCTCCCAGTCCGGCCTGCACCCCGCCAACTGCCGCCTGCTCGACGCCTCCGAGGCGGAGCTGACCGGCGCCGGCGGCGGCGAGGCGAACCTGCTGATCCTCGGCTTCGAGTCGGCGAGCCTGCCGGTCGACGGGGCGATGGACGCGGCCGTGGAAATCGCCCGCAGCCACGGCGGCACCCCGGGCGATATCCGCACCTCTGCGCCGACGGGCCTCAAACACCCCTATATGGAGGGAAATAGGCCCGTCAGCGCTGAAGGGGAGGCGGAGAGCGGGGGCGCCGTCGGAGCTTGGCGCGGCGCGTTCCTCCTGGCGCCGTACCTGCGCGACACGTTTGTGGCCTGCGGGGTGCTCTCGGAGACCTTCGAGACGGCGGTGACCTGGGACCGCTTCGAGGAGTTCCACGCGAGCGTGATGGAGGCGGCGCGCACGGCGGTGGCCGAGGCCAGCGGCGCGCCGGTCGAAGGCCCGGGTTCACCCCGGGTCAGCTGTCGCTTCACCCACGTCTACCCCGACGGCCCGGCCCCCTACTTCACGGTGCTGGCGCCGGCTGTGCGCGGCGGCGAGGTCGAGCAGTGGGACGAGATCAAGGCCGCCGTCTCCGCGGCGCTGATCGATGGCGGCGGCACGATCACCCACCACCACGCCGTCGGCCGCGACCACCGCCCCTGGTACGACCGCCAGCGCCCCGCTCCCTTCGCCGCCGCCCTGCGCGCCGCCAAGTCCGAGCTCGACCCCGCCGCCATCCTCAACCCTGGCGTCCTATTGGACCCGGAGACGCCACCCCGTAGCGTTACGCTCTAGCGCCTCCCCCGATGGAAACCATCACCTCCGAACAACCGACCGTGCCGGCTGACGGCGGTCAGGCCGCCGAGCCGGTCGTGCCGCGGCGCTCGCCGCTGCGGGCGGCGATCAAGACGGGGCGGCCGAAGGAGTGGATCAAAAACGTCTTCGTGTTCGCCGGGCTGCTCTTCTCCGGCAAGTTCAACCAGTCGCACGAGGTCTTCGAGGCGATCCTCACCTTCGTCTCCTTCT
The DNA here is from genome assembly GCA_963775475.1 of uncultured Solirubrobacterales bacterium. Classification (GTDB taxonomy): domain Bacteria; phylum Actinomycetota; class Thermoleophilia; order Solirubrobacterales; family 70-9; genus VAYN01. The sequence continues at coordinate 923,603 of CAVZIP010000001.1, forward strand.
GCCTCATCTCCAGCGCCGGCTACTTCGTCAACGACCTGATCGACGTCGAGCTCGACCGCAGGCACCCGAAGAAGCGCTTCCGGCCGCTGGCGGCGGGGGAGCTCTCGGAGGGGGCGGCGAGGGCGATCGCCCCGGCGCTGGCCCTGGTCGCGATCGCGCTCGCCTTCGCCACGGTCAACTGGGAGGTCGGCCTGATGGTGATCGGGTACGGCGTCGCCCAGATGGCCTACAGCCTCGGCCTCAAGCAGATCGTGATCATCGACGTGATGGTGCTGGCGGGGCTGTTCATCCTCCGCGTCGCCGCCGGCGCCAGCGCCGTCGACGCCCACGCCTCGGAGTGGCTGATCCTCTGCACCGGCATGCTCGCCGCCTTCCTCGGCTTCACCAAGCGCCGCCAGGAGGCGGTCTCCGAGCTGCACGAGGGGACCGCGACCCGCCCCGTGCTCGAGCACTACTCGCTCCCCTTCCTCGACCAGATGGTCTCCCTGGTCACCACCGGCACGGTGATCAGCTACGCGATCTACACCGTCAACTCGCCGCTGATCGGCAGTCAGATGATGCTGACGATCCCGCCCGTGGTCTACGGGATCTTCCGCTACCTGTACCTGATCTACGACCGCTCCGACGACCGCACCATGGCCCAGATCGTCGCCGGCGACCGCGGCATCCAGGCCGCCGGGGCAGCCTACGCCCTGATCGCCTTCCTGCTGCTCTACGTCTTCAACTAAGAGCGGCCAGCCCGCACGCCGGGCCCGCTACGGGATGCAGACGAGCAGCAGCTCGGCCTCTCGCTCGGCCTCGCCGTTGAGGCGCTGGGCGTTGAACTTGCTGTGGCTCAGCCGGCCGGCTGAGCTGATGCGGACATCGCCGAACTCCCGCGAGGCGAGCTCGGCGATCTCCGGCACGGTCAGCACTCGCGGCTGGGGGCGGGCCGCCGTCCCGTTCGTGTAGGGGGAGTACGACACGACCAGCGGCACATTGCGGCGACGGGCGGCGGCGAAGAGCTCTCGAAACGCCGCCGGAGCCTGCGAGCGTATGCAGAACGGCGATTGGTGGCGGTCCTCTCGGTAGAGGCCGCGGCTGAGGGAGTCGACTCCGCCGACCTTGACCCTGGAGATCCTTGGGTCGTCCCCCCGCGCGATCGTCTCGAGCACGTGGTAGAAGCGGCTGTAGTGGTCGCGGGTGTAGGGGGGGTCGGCGTAGATCGCCGCAACCGGGCCCTGGTGAGAGGCGAGGAAGGACCGGTAATCGCTCCGGTACGCCGCGGCGCCAGGGGTCGCGCCCGGGGCCTCGGCGTAGCGCCGCAGCCGTTCGGCGAAGACCGAGACGACGTCGCGTCGACGACGACGGGCGGCGCTCTCCAGCAAGGCGACCTTCGGCAGCCCCGCCTTGTCGCGTGGCCGGATCGGCTGCGCGAAATGGTTGCCGACGCTGGTCACCGACTCGCTGGCGGCCCCGAGCACGGCGGCGAGGCCGGTGTCGCGCTCGGGTCCGGGCGGCAGCTCGCGGACCACTCCCAGCAGGCAGTCGAGCCGCAGCGCCTGCCCGTAGCCGAAGAAGACCCCGCCGTAGTGCCGGGTCAGGGTCATGGTCGCAGCCACCCCGCCGAGCCCGGCCGAGGCGCGGCCCAGGGCCTCGGCGAGCCGACCCGGGGCAGGCCCCTCGCCGAGGCCGAAAGCGACGATCGAGCCGTGTTCGACGATCTCGCAGAGGGGCTGCGGGTCGCCGGCCTCGAGTGCCTCCTCCGCCGCGGCTTCGTGGCGCAGGAGGGACCCGAGCGCGCCACCCGCCAGCTCCGCAGAGGCGCCCTGCGCGCGGGCGGTGAGCAGCTCGATCGCGGCAGCGCTCGTCCGCGCCGGAGACAGCAGCGCCGAGGCGAGGACGCGCGCGTACTCCTGCACGTCGACCGCCGTCACCTCGCGTTCGCGACCGAGATCGGCGGCCACCACGCCCGAGCCCGAGAACAGGTCCAGAACCGGACCGCGCGAGGGGTCGACCGCGTCGATCGTCTCGCGGATCTGTCCGAGCACCCGGACCTTGGCGCCCATGTACTGGATCGGCCGGAAGACCTCTTCCGCCGCTGGCGGCGACCGCCTCGGGCGCTCGCGAAGCGCGCTCGGCGTCATGCCCGGCCCCTATTGTCGGCCCGGCCCGTCGTCGCCGCGACGGCAGCCAGCATGAACGGTCTCAAACACATCGCCACCCTTTCCTACGGTGCCGGCTCCGCGAAGAACCGTCTCATCCACGGCGACAACTTGGCCGTGCTCGACAGGATCGGCGGCAACCTTAAAGGCGCTGTCAGATGCGTCTACATAGACCCCCCGTACAACAACAACGAGCGGTACGCCCACTACGACGACCGCGGCTCCCACGGGCAGTGGCTGGCGACGATGGAGACCACCCTGGAGGGGCTGGCGCCGTTGCTGAGTGCCGACGGGAGCCTCTGGATCTCGATCGACGACAACGAGGTCCACTACCTGAAGGTGCTCGCCGACAGGGTGCTGGGACGGGAGCGATTCGTGACCACGATCGTCTGGGAGCACCGCACCAGTCGCGAGAACCGCCGGGTGTTCTCCAACAACCACGAGTACCTGCTGGTCTACGCGAACGACCCTGCTCTGTTCAAAGCGAGCCGCAACCCGGTGCCGCTCAGCGAGGAGATCCTGGCGCGCTACCGGAATCCCGACGACGATCCGCGCGGTCCCTGGCAGTCGATATCCCTGACCGCCCAGGCGGGGCATGGGACCAAAAGCCAATTTTACTCGCTGCTGGCGCCAAACGGGCGCCGGCACAAACCCCCCAAGGGGAGATGCTGGATCTACACGGAGGACCGCATGCGCCGTGCCATCGCCGATGGCGCCGTCTGGTTCGGCGCCGACGGCAACGGCGTTCCCCGGCTCAAGCGCTTCCTCTCCTCGGCGCCGGAAGGGATGACCCCGCCGACCCTGTGGTCGGCGGATTTCGCCGCCACCAGTGCCCGGGCCAAGCGGGAGGTCCTCCGGCTCTTCCCGGGTGAGCGGGTCTTCGAGACCCCCAAGCCCGAGCGGCTGCTGGCGCAGATCCTCGGCATCGCCACCGACCCCGGCGACCTCGTCCTCGATGCATATCTGGGCTCGGGGACCACTGCCGCCGTGGCCCACAAGATGAACCGCCGCTGGATCGGCATCGAGAGCGGTGAGCACGCCGTCAGCCATTGCGCCGGTCGCCTCGCCCAGGTCGTGGACGGCGAGCGCGGCGGCGTGTCGGAGCAGTTCGGCTGGTCGGGCGGTGGGGGCTTTCGCTTCGAGCGGCTGGCCCCGGCCCGGGCGCTGCGACAGGCCGCTTAGGAGGAGGCTGCGGCCGAGGGGAGGAGGGGTGAGTCGGGCCAGGCGCCGCCGAGCCGATCCAGGGTCACGGTCTCCCGGCGCATGGCATTTCCTCGTGCTGGCCCCGCGACGTCGGTGAGGAGCCCCTCGACGGCCGAATGCCCGGGGGCTCCGGGCCACAGCAGCCGGTAGCGGAAGATCCCGTCGGGAAGGTGGACGAAGACACCGATCGGGCGCCCCTCCGCGGGGTATTCGATTCCCCTGCCGGCCGCCGCCTCGAAACGGTAGTTCCGGCTCTTGGTGGGGAACAGCGCACGCGGGGGCTCGATCTCGCCGAGGGCACCGTCGCCCTCCACGTGCTGGATCACGATCCGTTTCTCCTTGTTCAGCTCCCCCCCGAAGAAATCCCTGAACTGCTCGACGCCGACATCGAGCTGGGTGCGCCTGGGCGCGTTCCTGGGGATTTCGGCGACGAGGACGGCTGCGTCGGGTGGCGGCGTGCCGGCTTCTCCACCCAGTTCGTCCTCGCTTCTCATCGGCTGCTTGAACGAGCGTTCGGAGCCGCTGTTGCTCTTCGCGCACGCAATCGCCGCAGGTGCGTCCGGCGCCAGGAGGCAATGCTCCCACCGCTCCAGCCAGGAGGCGATCTCGAGCTCGATCTCCGCCCCGGCGGAGCCCTCGAAGGAGGTAACCGTGAAGGCCTCGAGATTGCGTGCGAGGCCGCCGGCCGTGAGATTCCCCGATCCCAGCACGAGCGTGGTCGTATCGCCGCTCCTGAACCAGCAGAGCTTGGGGTGGAAGAGGGACGGGAGGTCGTGCACGAGGACGCGGGCCGACAGGCCCGGCCGCTGGCTGCCCGATTCCGCGAGTGCTTCGAGCGCGCGCTCGTTCGTGACCGAGTCGACGCCCACCACCAGCTCGAACTGCCCGTCCCTGGTCAGCTGCTGAACGGCGGGATCGCCGAGCAGCATCCCGATTCCGCTCCGCGATGCGAAGGCGAAGATGCCGCCACCGGCTTCGGCGCCGCCGGCGGCCTCGGCGAGCAGGTCCAGCAGCGTCCGCCCGACGGTCGTCGGATCCTGCAGGTGGAGGCTGACCGAGGGCATGGGAGCCGCTAGACCAGGCCCTCCTCGGGCATGGCTTCCATCAGGTAGAAGCGGGCGCGGCCGAGCTCCTCGCCGTCGACCTGGACGACGGCGGCGTGGGGGCCGGAGGTCTCGAAGTTGGCGGTGGCGCCGATCGACATCACCAGGCGCTGCTCCTGGCCGGCGGGCATGCCGGGCGGGCGGCCGGTCTCGAAGCTGGCGGTGAGGCCCTCGCCGAGCTCGACCCCGTCGGGATCCTGGATGGTGACGACGAGCTCGTGCGGGTCGTTGGTCTCGTGCCAGGCGACGTCGATGCCGAGGCCGATGTGGAAGGACCACTCGTGGGGCAGCTCGGGCAGGCGCAGGACGTTCCAGCCGCCGCCGTTGAGGTAGAGCTTGCCGTTGACCGCCTCGCTGTGGTCGGCGAGCAGGAGGAAGCCGATGTTCATGGCGCCTCGGGGTAGGGGACCACGGCCAGGTCCGAGACCAGCTCGACCCGGCCGTTGCGGCTGAACTGGAGGTCGATCGTCTCGTCCTTGCGGTAGGTGCCGAAGAGGCCGAGGTACATCGCCAGCCAGCGGCCGGTGCCGACCTTCTCCTTGACGATCGGGCGGGTGAAGGCGATCTCGCCACCCTCGATCGAGTAGTCGCCGCCCTCGCTCTGCTCGATGCCGTTGATGAAGACCGTGAACGGCGGCTCGGCGCCGCGCGGCAGCTTCACCCGCTCGCCGGCGGCGTAGCTGCCCTTGGGGATCTCGGTGTCGACGTCGTTCATCGCGCCTCTGCCCGCAGAGTCTCGCGCACGAGGTCGAACGGCGTCTCGTGCTCGCTCGGGTCCAGCTCCCTCCGCCCTACCCCGCCGCGGTAGGGCATGAACGTGCCGTCGCCGCGCACGTCGACTCCCGCGATCGGCTTCCGCAGCAGCCCCCGTCCCTGCAGCTGCAGCCGCGCCCGGACCTGATCCTCCGGCTCGAAGTCCCGCAGCGCCGAGACCCTCTTCGCCGGCCCCTGGCTGCGAATCGCCAGCGCCCGCTCCCGCATCGCGGCCACAGCCTCGTCGAGATCCCCGAAGCTCTCGTGCGAGACCTCGGAGCCGTCACGAACAGTCAGCTTCCAGCTAGCGCGAGACATTGAGGACGGGACGGGCACCCCTTCGAACGTATCAGCATGAGGAGGGCTGAAAACCTTCGTGGCGTCAGCCTATAAGCGCTTCTCCCGACGAGGTGCAGTGAGAAGGGGTGCCCGTCCCGTCCTCACGCCCCGCGCCGTGGCCGTTTCGGCCGCCGCGCCGGCGGCCCGACGATTTTCTCCGGGCCGTCGCGCTCGTCGATCGGCACGTACTCGCGCTCGCGCTCGCCGGTGTAGACCTGGCGCGGCCGGGCGATTTTCGTCTCCGGGTCTTCCTGCATCTCCATCCACTGCGCGACCCAGCCGGCGGTGCGGGGGATGGCGAAGATCACCGTGAACATGTTGGTCGGGATTCCCAGCGCCTCGTAGATGATCCCCGAGTAGAAGTCGACGTTGGGGTAGAGCTTGCGCGAGGTGAAGTACTCGTCCTCGAGCGCCCGCTTCTCCAGCTCGCGGGCGATCTCGACCAGCGGGTTGTACTCGGTCGCCTCGAAGACCTCGTCCAGGTGCTGCTGGATGATCCGCGCCCGCGGATCGTAGTTTTTGTAGACGCGGTGGCCGAAGCCCATCAGTTTCTCCTCGCGGTCCTTCACCCGTGCCAGGAAGTCGGGGACGTTGTCCGGCGAGGAGATCCGCCGCAGCATCCGCAGCACCGCCTCGTTGGCGCCGCCGTGCAGCGGCCCGTAGAGCGCCGCCACGCCGGCCGCGACGGCAGAGTAGGGGTCGACGCCGGAGGAGCCGACGCCGCGGACGGCGTTGGTCGAGCAGTTCTGTTCGTGATCGGCGTGGAGGATGAAGAGGACGTCGAGCACCCGCGAGAGGACCGGCTTCGGCAGGTGCTTGTCTTCGGTCGTCTTGAACATCATCGAGAGGAAGTTCTCGGCGAAGTTGAGGTCGTTGTCCGGGTAGACGTAGGGCAGCCCCATGTTGTGCCGGTAGGAGAAGGCGGCCAGGGTCGGCACCTTGGCGATCAGGCGCACGGCGGCCATGTAGCGCTCTTCCGGGTCGCTGATCTGCTTCGCGTCCGGGTAGAAGGTGGAGAGGGCGCCGACGCCGGCCAGCAGCATCCCCATCGGGTGGGCGTCGTAGCGGAAGCCCTCGAAGAACTGCTTCAGGTCCTCGTGGACGAAGGTGTGGTGGGTGATGTCGAAGGTCCAGCGGTCGAGCTGGGGCCCGGTCGGCAGCTCGCCGAAGATCAGCAGGTAGGCGGTCTCGAGGAAGCTGGAGCGCTCGCTGAGCTGGTCGATCGAGTAGCCGCGGTGTTCGAGGATGCCGGCGGCGCCGTCGATGTAGGTGACCGCGGAGCGGCAGGAGGCGGTGTTGGTGAAGGCCGGGTCGTAGGACATCAACCCGAATTCGTCCTCGCTGACCTTGATCTGCCGCAGGTCGAGGCCGCGGATCGTCCCGTCCTCGATCGGCAGCTCGTAGGTCTTGCCGGTGCGGTTGTCGGTGACGGTGAGCGACTCGGAGGCCATGGCGGCGCTCATTCTGTCAGTTCGCCTGCGCCGGCCGTTAAGAGCCTGTCGCCGGGACTAGGAGGCCGGGAGGCCCTCGAACTGGGTCATCCCGCGCAGCGTCTCGAAGCGCTCGTCGATCTCCTCGCGGCTGAGCCGGGAGACCCGCTCGGTGCCGAACTCCTCGACGTTGAAGGAGGCGAGCACGGTGCCGTAGCCCATCGCCCGCCGCAGGTGGGCCTCGTCGAGCTCGCCCCCCTGGCCGTCGAGGTAGCCGAAGAAGCCGCCGGCGAAGCTGTCGCCGGCGCCGGTCGGGTCGCGCACGTCCTCGAGCGGGAAGCCGGGCAGGGCGAAGAAGCCGCTCGCGGTGAACAGCGCCGCCCCGTACTCGCCCTGCTTGGCGACGACGGCGCGCGGGCCCAGGTCCATCACCGCGCGGGCGGCCCGGGCCAGGTTCGACTCGCCGGTCAGCATGCGGATCTCGGCGTCGTTGACGACCAGGCAGTCGACCTCGGCGATCGCCGCCCGCAGCGAGTCCTGCGCCGTTTCGATCCAGAGGTTCATCGAGTCGAGGCCGCTGAAGCTGGCCTCGCACTGGGCGCGGACCTGGCGCTGCAGGTCCGGCTGGATGTTGGCGAGGAAGAGGGTGTCGGCCGCTTTCGAGCTCGCGGAGAGCTTCGGCTCGAACTCGGCGAAGACGCCGAGCTGGGTGTCCTCGGTGTGGGCGACGTTGAGGTCGAACTCGTAGCGCCCGCGCCAGAAGAAGGACTGGCCGCCCGCGACCCGCTCGATGTCGTCGGTCAGCACCCCGCGGCGCTCCAGCACCTCGAACTGCTCGGCCCCGAAGTCGTCGCCGACCGGACCCACCGGCCGCACCGCGGTGAAGAAGCTGGCGGCGAGGGAGAAGTGGACGGCGGCGCCGCCGAGCATGCGCTCGCGCTCCCCGAACGGGGTCTTGACGGCGTCAAAGGCGATCGATCCGACGACGGTGAGCGACATTGGGGCGGAGGGTATAGGGGGTCGGGCGTGTCTCGCCGGATGCCTAACACCCGCCAGAGGCGGGTGTGACGATGTGCCCCTTCGGGGCAGGAATCACTCCGCGGTGCCGGGGGGAGGCACCGGCGAGACACGCCCGACCCCCTTTCTCCGAGCCGAATATGGTTGACGGCCGTGAAGGCGATACAGATTCAGGAGTTCGGCGGCCCGGAGAAGCTCCAGTATGTAGAGGTCGAGGATCCAACTCCCGGCGAGGGAGAGGTCGTGGTCGAGGTCGCGCGCGCCGGGATCAACTTCGCCGACACCCACGCCACCCGCAACGACTACCTGGCCGAGCAGTCGCTGCCGCTGACCCCGGGCGCCGAGATCAGCGGCCGCACGCCCGACGGGCGCCGGGTCGCGGCGCTGCTCGGCAGCGGCGCCTACGCCGAGAAGGCGGTCGTCCCGGAGGCGCTCTTGATCCCGGTCCCCGACGAGGTCGACGACGACCGCGCCGCGGCGATGCTGCTGCAGGGCCTGACCGCGATGGCGCTGGTCCGGCGCTGCGCCCGGGTCGAGGCGGGGGAGACGATCGTCGTCGAGGCCGCCGCCGGCGGCACCGGCTCGCTCTCGGTGCAGATCGCGAAGCGGGCCGGGGCGAAGGTGATCGGCCTCGCCTCCAGCGCGGAGAAGCGCGAGCTCGTCGCCGGGCTCGGCGCCGACGCCACCGTCGACTCCCGCGCCGAGGACCTCGGCGCGGCGATCCGCGAGGCCAACGGCGGCGAGCGCGTCGACGCCGTCCTCCACATGAGCGGCGGCGATGCCTTCGACGCCGAGATGGAGGTGCTGGCGCCGCTGGGCCGGATGGTCGTCTTCGGCATCGCCTCGCGCGAGCAGCGCGACGTCTCAACCGCCGCCCTGCTGCGCGGCTCCAGGTCGGTGATCGGCTTCTGGCTTATCCACCTGCTGTCCCGCCGCGACTTGGCGGCGCCGATGATCGGCGAGCTGCTCGGCGCGGTCGCCAGCGGCGAGCTGGAGGTCACCGTTGGCGACGTCTACCCTCTTTCCGAGGCGGCGCGGGCGCACGAAGACCTGATCGCCCGACGCACCAGCGGCAAGCTCCTCCTGGATCCCTCCAAGTGACGCAGGCAACCACTTCCTTCCACGACCTCGGTCTCTCGCCGCCGATCCAGCAGGCGCTGGACGAGCTCGGCTTCCAGGACCCGACCCCGATCCAGGAGCAGGCGATCCCGGAGCTGCTCGGCGGCCACGACGTGATCGGCCAGGCCCAGACCGGCACCGGCAAGACGGCGGCCTTCGGGCTGCCCTTGCTGCAGTACCTCGATCCAGGCAACGAAGAGGTCCAGGCGATCGTGATGACCCCGACCCGGGAGCTCTGCATCCAGGTGACGCAGGCGCTGCGCGCCTACGCCGAGCACCTCGACGTCGAGATCGTCGCCGTCTTCGGCGGCGCCCCGATCCGTTCCCAGCAGTCCCAGCTGCGCTCCGGCGCCCACGTCGTCGTCGCCACCGTCGGCCGCATGATGGACCTGATGTCGCGCCGCTCGCTGGTCCTCACCGCGGCTCGTTACGTGGTCCTCGACGAGGCCGACGAGATGCTCGACCTCGGCTTCATCGAGGACGTCGAGAAGATCCTGCGGATGTGCCCGAGCGGGCGCCAGACGGCGCTCTTCTCGGCGACGATGCCGCCGCCGGTCCAGAAGCTCGCCGAGGGCTACATGTACGACCCGACGACGATCAGCATCACCCCGAAGGAACTCACCGTCGACGCGATCGCGCAGGCCTACATCGAGGTCCCGGCCAAGGACAAGGCGGCGCGCCTGGTCGAGCTGCTGAAGACCGAAGAGCCGGAGCAGGCGATCATCTTCACCCGCACCAAAATCGGCGCCTCGAAGCTGGAGCAGACGCTCAAAAACAAAGGGCTGGACGTGAAGGCGCTGCACGGCGACCTCAGCCAGGGCGTCCGCGACGGGGTGATGATCGCCTTCAAGGATCACCGGGTGCGGCTGCTGGTCGCCACCGACATCGCCGCCCGCGGGCTCGACATCGAGCACGTCACCCACGTCATCAACTACGACGTGCCGAACTCCTCCGAGGTCTACGTCCACCGCATCGGCCGCACCGGCCGGGTCGGCCGGACCGGCCGCGCGATCACCTTCGTCACCCCCGCTCAGCGCGAGGAGATCGACCGCATCGAGCGCGACGTCAAGACCTCGATCGGCGAGTGGGAGACCCCGGAGGAGCGGCTCGAGCACGCGCCGCGGCCGCGGCGGCGCGAGCGCAAGGAGCGGCACGAGCAGGTCGAGCGAGCCGCGCAGAGCGGGAACGGCGCCGCCACGGACGGCGCCGAGGATTCGGAGGGGCAGGCGCGAGACAGCGTCAAGCTCTTCGTCAACCGCGGCGAGCGCAGCGGCATCGACGAGGAGGACCTGCGCTGGGCCCTGCGCGAGGGCGCGGTGCTGCCCGACGAGGCGATCCACGACGTCCGCGTCCTCCACCGCTTCTCCTTCGTCGAGGTCGCCCCGGATCAAGCCGAGCGTGCCGTCGAGTTCCTCGACGGCACCAAGCTCAAAGGCAAGGAGATCCGGCTCGAGATCGCCAAGAGCTGAGACGCATCCGACTTTCACCACACCAGGGTGGGGTAAAAGTCGGATGCGCTAACGGTCGATCGTCGCGCCGCCCCGGGGAGCCCGCACCTCGAGCCGCCAGGGGCGAGGCAGGGAGTCGGCGGTGAGGCTGCCGCCGATCAGGCTGCCGCCCTCTTCCTTCCCGCGGACGTCGCAGTAGATGACGTAGGTGTAGGTCCCCGGTCGCAGGTCGGGAATCGTGAAGTCGAGGACGTAGCGCGGCACGGGAACCCGCCCCGTCTCCTGGGTGACGTCGTTGAGTGCGACCGCCTCTCCCAGGTAGCGGAACGGCGAGCGGCGGGGAGGTCCGGCGACCTGCGGGGAGCAGAACGCCCTGGGGCCGCAGCGATGGGGCCACGGCGCCTGCTCGACCGGCACCAGCGAGATTCCGAACGACTGCGGCGGTGGCGCCTTGGTCCCGAGCATGCATGGCGACGGTTCCCGCTGTCCACGGGGCCCTTGGCAGGGCGGGTAGCAGAAGCCGCAGCCGAGGGTGAGGCGCACCTGGGCGCCGGGCGCGCCGGCAAGCCGGCTGGTTTTTTCGATCCCGACCGCGGCTCCGGCGGGAGTCGCCATCAGCAGGCCGAGCAGCACCGCGGCAAGGAACAACCCTGACTTCCTGAGCATCCGTCGCCTCCGATCAAGTGGGTCCATCCCTTCTACAGCCGTGACGGCTCAAAGGTTCCCGGTCCGGCACGGAACCTTTACGGGGCTGGCGTTGTAGAACGTCACAGTGGGGAGTCAAGCAGCGGGCGAAGCGAGCCTCGTCGCCAAGGCGAAACGAGGAGAGATGCGCGCCTACGAACAGATCGTCGAGCAGCACCAGGCGACCGCCTTCCGCGTGGCCTGGTTGATCACCGGCTCCTCCGCCGACGCCGAGGAGGCTGCTCAGGATGCCTTCCTCAAGGCGTACCGCGCCCTCGGCCGCTTCCGCGACGGCGCTCCATTTCGTCCCTGGCTGCTGCGGATCGTCGCCAACGAGGCGCGCAACCGGCGCATCGCCGCCGGCCGCCGCGAGCGGCTCACCCTGCGTGCGCTGGAGGAGCAGCGCCACGATGAGCCGGTCGCCTCGCCCGAGGCGGAGCTGCTTGAGGCGGACGCACGCGAGGAGCTGATCGCCGCGCTGCAGCGCCTGGACGAGCGCGATCGCCTCGCGATCGCCTGCCGCTACTTCCTCGAGCTCTCCGAGGCGGAGACGGCGGCGGCGCTGGACTGTCGCCGGGGCACGGTCAAGTCGCGGCTCAGCCGGGCGCTCGACCGATTGAGAGTGGAGCTGGAGGAGAGCGATGGCTGAGCTCGAGCGAGAGCTGCGACAGGCCGCGACCGAGGTCGAGTACCCGCCGACCCCGGCGCTGGCCGCAGCGGTGACGCAGCGGCTGCAGGGGGAAGGCTCCCAGCGACCCGCGCGGCTCGTCGGGCGACCGCCGACGCTGCGGGTTGCCCTGGCCGCCGCCGCCGTCTTCCTGCTGCTCGCCGGCGGTGTGCTCGCCGCCGTCCCGTCGGCTCGCAATGCGCTGTTGGACCTGGCCGGCCTGCGGGGGGCGACTGTGATCCGAGTTCCCTTTATCTCCGGGAACGTGGAGGCCCGTCCCGGCCTCGGCCTCGCCGGGCCGATCTCGCTCGAATCCGCGCGAGACGAGCTCTCATTCGAACCCCTACTGCCCGCATATCCGGGCGAGCCCGACGGCGTCTTTACCGCGGTCGAGAACGTCCCGCCCGGGGGAGAGCTGATCCTCACCTATGCGCCGCGACCCGGCCTGCCGCGCTCGCGCTACACCGGCGTCGGCCTGTTGCTCGACCAGATCAACGGCAACTTCGCCCCCGGCTTCTTCGGCAAGCTCATCCCGCGGGGCGTTCGCATCGAGCGGCTGCGGATCGACGGCCACTACGCGATCTGGATCGAAGGCCTGCACGAGTTCCACTACAAGGACGCGACGACCCACACGTTCCGCATCGGCAGAACCCGCCTCGCCGGCAACACCCTGCTCATCCAGCGCGGCCCGGTGATGATCCGGATCGAGGGCAAGTTCGGACTCGCCCGAGCAACCGCGATCGCCCGCTCATTGCGGGGGTGAAAGGAATCGACAAGGGCGACTAAACCCGGCCGCGGGTCAGCTCGGCGATGCTCTCGAGCAGTCGCTCGAAGTCGATCGGCTTGTTCACGTAGCCGCTTACTTCGAGCTCGCCGGGGGCGACGGTGTCGGTTGCGTCCTGGTGGGCGCTGACGATCAGGGCCGGGACCTCGACGCCCATCGCCCGCAGCTCGCGCAGGGCATCGAGGCCGGACTTGCGCGGCATCATCGCGTCGAGCAGCAGCAGGTCGGGGAGCTGGGCGGGGTCGCCGTCGCGCCAGCGCTCGATCGCCTCCTGGCCGTCGGCCGCGGTCTCGACCTCGTAGCCGGCCAGCTCCAGCCGCGTCCGCATCAGCAGCAGGATCGTCTCGGAGTCGTCGGCGACGAGGATCCTGATCATCAGCTCGCCTCCGCGGCGGTGCGGCCCGTCCCGGGGTCGGACGGCGCGCCCGCCGCCGGCAGGCGGAAGCTGAAGGTCGAGCCGACGCCGGGGGTCGACTCGACCGCGATCGTGCCCCCGTGCAGCTCGACCAGCGATTTCGAGATCGCCAGGCCGAGGCCGGTGCCGCCGACGCGCTGGGTCAGGCCCGCGTCGCCGCGGGTGAAGCGCTCGAAGATGTGGTCCAGCTGGCTCTCGGGTATCCCCGGCCCGTTGTCGGTCACGGCAATCTCCACTTCGGCACCGACCACCCGCGCCGTGACCTCGATAGACGCCCCTTCGGGTGAGTACTCATGAGCATTGGTAAGCAAATTAACCAGTATTTGGCGAATCCGGTCGGCCTCGACGTAGACCTGCGGCAGGCCGGGCGCGATCTCTTCGCTCAGCGCCTGGTCCGCGGCCTCGGTCTGCGCCCGCATCGTTCGCACCGCGTCTTCTATCAGCGGCGCCACCTCGGTCGGCACCGGCGTGATCCCGAGCCGGCCGGCGTCGCTGCGGGCGAGGTCGAGCAGGTCGTTGAGCAGTCGCACCAGGTGGCGGCAGTTGTCGAGGATGATCTCGACCGTCTCCACCTGCTTGGGGCTGAGCGAGTCGCGCTCCAGCATCAGCAGCTCGGCGAAGCCCTGGACCGAGGTCAGCGGGCTGCGCAGCTCGTGCGAGGCGGTGAGGACGAACTCGTCTTTGAGCCGGTCGAGCTGGTCGCGCTGGCTCGCCTCCTGCTCGAGCTGGTCGGCCATCTCGTTGAAGGCGGCGCCGAGCGTCGCCGTCTCCGAGAGGCCGCCGACCTCGACCCGGGCGCTGCGGTCGCCGGCCGCGAGCCGTCCCGCCGCGTCGACCAGCTCCTCCAGCGGCCGCCGCATCGAGCTGATCAGGCCGCTGAACAGCAGCAGGGCGCCGGTCAGGCCGGCGATCAACCCGGCGGCGACCAGCAGGGCGGTGTCGCGGGTGTCGGTGGAGATCTCGTCGCGGAGTTGGCTGCGGCGCTCGGCCTGGGCGATGGCGGTGGCGCGGGCGGCACGGCCACCGACCCCGCTGGCCAGCCGCTCCCGCGCCTGCATCTCGACCTGGTAGGAGCGGGCGATCGCGTCCTCGAAGTCCTGCCGCTGCTGGATGAAGCGGCCGACGCCGATCACCGCCAGCGCCGTGAGCACGGCAAAGCCGATCGCGAAGCCAATCCTCAGCCGGTTGGCAAGCGATGGGCTCAAGCGGCGGCCTCGTCGTGAATATGCTTGCGCGGCTATGGGCGACGAGGCTACAGGCAGCGGCGACGGCGCCGCCACCGCGCCCGACGGCATCGATCTCGACGGCGTCGAAGCCTGGTTCGCCCTCAACGTCCCCAGCGCCAGCCCGCCGCTCTCCTTCGAGCGGATCGCCGGCGGCCACTCGAACCTGACCTTCCGCGTCGGCGACGCCGGTGGCAACCGCTGGGCGCTGCGGCGGCCGCCGCTCGGCAAGCGGCTGGGCTCGGCGCACGACATGGCCCGCGAGCACAAGGTCGTCTCCGCCCTCGGGCCGACCGAGGTGCCGGTGGCGCCGGTGGTCGGTCTCTGCCAGGACGACGCCGTAAACGGCGCCCCCTTCTACGTCATGGAGTTCGTCGACGGCCCGATCCTGCGCGGTTTGGCCGAGGCCGAGGCCTTCCCCGAGGAGACCGATCGGCGGGCGATCGGCGAGCGGGTCGCCGACACCCTGGCCCAGATCCACGCGATCGACCCCGATGCGGTCGGGCTCGGGGACCTCGGCAAGAAGGAGGACTACGTCGCCCGCCAGCTGCACCGCTGGCAGGGGCAGTGGGAGAAGTCGAAGACCCGCGAGCTGCCGCTGATCGACTCCGTCCACGAGCGCCTCGCCGCCCGCATCCCCGCGCAGGGGCCGGCGACGATCGTCCACGGCGACTACCGCCTCGACAACATGATCCTCACCCCGGCCGGCGAGGTCGCCGCGGTGGTCGATTGGGAGCTCTGCACGCTCGGCGACCCGCTCGCCGACGTCGGCCTGTTGACGGCCTACTGGCCGCAGCGAGAGGACGACCCGGTCGCCCTCGGCCAGCCCGCCAACCTCGCCCCCGGTTTCCCGACCCGGCAGGAGCTGCTCGACCGCTACGCCGAGCGCTCCGGCCGCGACCTCTCCGAGCTCGACTTCTTCGTCGCCCTCGGCTACTGGAAGCTGGCGATCATCCTCGAGGGCGTTTTCGCCCGCTATGCGGCCGGCGGCTACGGCAAGGTCGACGAGGGAATCCAGGCCTTCGCCCGGCTTGTCGAGCGGCTTGCCGAGACGGCGGACGAGGCGGAGCGGTCCGAGCGCTGAGCACCAGGTCTTCGTCCGATTCGCTTGACACCTTCCCGGCACCCTGAAAGGCTCGAAATCGAGCAAAACTAGGCAGCCGTCCTTCCAGCTGGGCGGTTCGTGTCCACTCATTTCCGATTAAGGAGAACTTCTTGTGAAGCAGATTCGCCAACGGCTCACGTACGCAAACGTGATGTCGTCGATCGCCGTGTTCCTGATCCTTGGCGGTGCCACCGCCTTCGCCGCGACCAAGATCGGCGCCGGGCAACTGAAGGCCAACTCGGTCAAAACCGGCAAGATCGTCAAAGAAGCCGTGACCGAGGGCAAGATCAAAAACGGCGCAGTCACGACCAACAAGCTCGCCAATGGAGCCGTCACCACCGACAAGATCGCCAACGACGCTGTGACCGGCGACAAGGTCAAAGAGTCGACCCTCGGTGAGGTACCTAGTGCGGCCAAAGCGACCAGCGCGACCAGTGCGACCAGCGCCGCCAATGCCACCACGGCCGACGGCCCTGTTGCCTTTGCCCACGTCAGCGCAGGCGGGGCCCTTCTGGATGGACGCGGTGTCAGTGTCTCCCCTGGTAACGCAACGTACTACTGCTTCTCGGGCCTGGCGTTTGAACCCCGAGGCATTCAGGCGACCGCGGACTACTGGAACGGAAGCCCCCAGTTCAACACCATGGTCCAGGCGGGCCTCGCATCCAGCGGAGGTCTCGGAGGTACCGGCTGCCCGGCGGGTACGCAGGCGTTTGTGCACGGTGTAGAGGCAGGCGACGATACGCCTACGGTGGCTGCTTTCTACGCAGTGTTCTTCAAATAGGCGAGAAGTTTCTGCCTAGTCTGATGCCGACGAGGGCCGGACGAGAGTCCGGCCCTCGTCGGCCATTCGGCCGGGCAAGCGAATGAAGACGCACAACGTGAAGCCGCATCGTGGCCTCTTGCCCTGGGTATTAGTTCTGGTCGGGGTCCAGATCTTGTTCTTGGCAGCCTGTGGGGAGACTGACCACAGCTCCTCCAAGCTGGAACCTCACCCTCGCCCTACCGCCAGTAGCCCGGATATTGCCAATAGGCTCGACACTGTGGGCCAACGCGAGGATCGCCGAAAAAAGCGTTTTCCTTTGGCTAACGATAAGAATGCGGCCTCTCACGGAAATCCGAGCAAGCGGCATTTCAAGTCACCGCAACCAAACAAAACCGTGAGCGAACCTGCGCCTCAAAAAGAGAAGGTAAGCCATGAAGCCATGCCAAGCGATGCCCTAAAGGTCGGTAAGGGAAATGCTTCACCGCAGGCGGCCAAGGTACCAACGCAGCCGACGGATGGCGAAGTGGAGAAGGAATCGCCCACGCCGCCTGAGGCGACCAATGGTGGTCTGACCGATGCCGAGCAAGCCGAGCAGTAGGCGTGTGCATATGAGTTCGACCTTGTAGAGTCCTGCCACGGCCAAGCTCAGACCACAGGGGTCGACGGTACTAGGGAGGCTCGCTATCCCGAACCGCTGTCGACGGGGCCAACCCTTTCTAACCTGCCGCCCCGCCGCTCCACGCACGGGGCGGCGTGAATCGCTGACCCACCTGTGTTGCCACCGGCCATGTGATATCGGCCTAACAGCTTGAGAATTCCTACGTAAAGCTTTCCTTTTCCATCTGGGATATCTGCCAGGTTTCCGCTCCGAAGTGGATGCTTCGTGCCCGGCACCGAACCCTGAGCGACCGCGGTTCACATTGAGAATCAAAAGAGCCGGGCAATTGGGCCCGGCTCTTTTCATGCCGAACGGCAGTCTCAGTCAGCGAGCGCCGCCAGGGCCTGATCGTCAGCCGGGTCGATTCGCTCCAGGCCGTCGACCTCCTCGAAGGCGCGGTCGGTAGCCAGGATCGCGTCGATTCCGCGGTTCAGAGCGAGGGCGGCAAAGACCGCGTCGCGAGCGTCCAGGTGGGAGTGGGTCTCGAGGAGGTCGATTCCCCGTTGTACGTCGTCGGGCTCGAGCGGGTGCAGCCAGACAAGCTTGGCGACGTCCCGCGTTGCTGCGGCGGCGTTGGCGCGGTCACCGGTCCGGCGGAGTCTTTGATGGGCGAACTCTTGGAGCAGGTCCGTGCTCGCCTCGCCCTGCAGGTCTCCGGTGGTCGCCCTGCGAACGATCTCCCGGCACGGCTCACGGTACGGATGCTCGCCGCCCAGGGCATAGACGAAGATCGAGGTGTCGTAGAGGAAGCGCCTCACGTGCCGTCCCACTTGCGCAATGGCGCATCGAGGACCTTCTCGCTTCTGATCCTCCCAGTCGGGCTCCGGCCCTGGTGGGGGTGGCATCGCGAGGAGCCTCTGGCCCGCCCACTCTCGATCGGTGTCGCGCGGTGGGAACTCGCGGTCGATCGCGCGTCGCACCAGCTCGCCGACCGGCGCCCCGGTTCGGTTCGACTCCTCCGCAAGGCGATCGAAGCGTTCGTCGTCGACCAGGATCTGGAGTCGCCGATTCAGCATGAGCATAGGATAACAGCAGAGATACTCATATATGTGTATAGATCTCCTGAACTGGGAATGGCACTGCGACGATGGGGTCAATTCCCGGCGATCCCGTCGGCGACCTCTTGCGGCCCTCCGAAGAGCGTCTCGCAGTGGACGCCGTGAGGGCCGTGGTCGCGCGCCAGCGATCTGACCAGGCCGATCACGCCGTGCTTGCTGGCGGAACAGGCGGCTGAGCCCGCTGCGTCCCGGATCCCAGCCTCGGAGCCGGCGACGACGAACGAGCCGCCACCGCTGGCTTCAAGCTGGGGAATGGCGTACTTCGCTGTCAGAAAAACACCGGTCAGGTTTACGTCTATTAATCGCTTCCATTCGTCTAGGGTGACGACGGGTGTCACTCCTGGAACCTCGATACCGGCAGCGGCGACCGCCGTACGAAGGGGGCCGAGCTGCTCGGCCGTCGTCCTCACCGCGCTCCGGATCTGGTGGGCGCGGGAGACGTCGCCGACGAGCTCGAGAACGCGGGTTCCACCCGAGCGAATCTCGGCCGCGGTCGTGGTCAGCCGCTCGGCTGAGATGTCGAAGAGACCAAGCGCCACACCTCGTCCGGCCAGTCTGGTCGCCACCGCGCGCCCAACGCCAGAGCCAGCGCCGGTGATGAACGCGACTTCCGGGGGCGGCACTCGTGGGACCTCCTTGGGGGCGGCCCTGCTCTCCATTCAAAGCTTACTAACGTTTGTAAGCTCGGCCGAACGATGACGGAGGCGCGCGATTCAGGGGCCGCCGCCCACCCGACCGTCCTCAAAGCCGAGCAGGTCTCGAAGGCGTTTGGCGCCACGCAGGCTCTCGACGACGTTTCCCTCGAGTTGAAGAAGGGCTCGGTTCACGCGTTGCTCGGCGGCAACGGCTCCGGCAAGTCGACCCTGATCAGGCTGATCGCCGGCGTCGAGACCGCCGACGGCGGTCGACTCGAGATTCGCGGCGAGCGCCACGACCTGCGCGCGATGACCCCGGCGCGGGCGCGCGCGGCGGGGCTGCACTTCGTCCACCAGCAGCGCTCGACCTTCCCCGAGCTGACGGTGACCGAGAACCTGGCGATCGGGCGCGGCTTCGAGACCGGTGCCGGCGGCAGGATCGAGTGGGGCCGGGCGCGGCGCCGGGCGGCGGCGGTGCTGGAGCGCTTTCGGATCGACGCCCGACCCGACCGGGAGCTGGGGGAGCTGGGCCCGGCGACGCAGACGATGGTCGCGATCGCACGCGCCCTCCAGGATCAGGACGACGACGCCGACGGCGTTCTGCTGCTCGACGAGCCGACCGCCTCCCTGCCCGCGCCCGAGGCATCGCTGCTGCTCGAGGCCCTGCGCCGCTACGCCGAGGCCGGTCAGGCGATCGTCTACGTCACCCACCGTCTCGAGGAGGTGCTCGCGGTCGCCGACCGCGCGACCCTGCTGCGCGACGGCAGGGTCGTCGGCAACGTCGATCCGGGTCAGCTCGACCACGAGTCCCTGGTCGAGCTGGTGATGGGCCGTACCGTCGAGCAGATCGAGCGCCTGCGCGGGCGGCCGCAGGGCCGCACGATCCTCGAGGCGAGGCGGATATCCGCCGGCCCGCTCTCCGCCTTCGACGTCGACCTCCGCGCGGGGGAGATCGTCGGCCTCGCGGGCCTGATCGGCTCGGGCCGCTCGAGCCTGCTCAGGGCGCTGTTCGGGGTGAGGCCGCTGGAGTCGGGGGAGATCCGGATCGACGGCGAGCTGCGCCGCATCGGTTCGCCCCCCGAGGCGATGGCCGCCGGGATCGCCTACGTGCCCGAGGATCGTCAGGCGGACGCCGCCTTCCCGCAGCTCAGCGTCGGCGAAAATCTCTCGCTGACGGTGATCCCCGACTACTGGCACCGCGGGATGCTCAGCCGCCGCCGCGAGCGTCGCGACACCCTGGGTCTGTTCGATTCGTTCCTGATCGCGGCCGAGTCCGACCTCGCCCCGCTGCGGTCGCTCTCCGGCGGCAACCAGCAGAAGGTCGTCCTCGCCCGCTGGCTGCGCCGCCAGCCGCGGATCCTCCTGCTCGACGAGCCGACCCAGGGCGTCGACGTCGGCGCCCGGGCCGAGATCTACGAGCTGGTCCACCGCGCCGTCGTCGCCGGCGCCGCGGCGCTGGTCGCCTCCTCGGACTTCGAGGAGCTGGCCCGGGTCTGCGACCGGGTGATCGTGCTGCGCAGGGGAGAGGCGGTCGCCGAGCTCCACGACGGCGATCTCAACGCGGAGCGGATCGCCGGCCTCGCCAACGCCGAGGTGGCTGCATGACCCTGCGCCGGCCGCTGCGCCACTACCTCGAGGCCTACGCCTTCCTCGGCCTCCTCGTCGCCGCGGCGGTCTTCTTCAGCGTCTGGCCGGAGACCGGGGAGACCTTCACCTCGGCCGCCAACCTGCGGACGCTGGTCAGCAGCAACTCGGTGATCGCGATCGTCGCGCTCGCGGCCCTGGTGCCGCTGGTCTGTTACGAGTTCGACCTCTCGGTCGGGGCGATCGCCGGCCTCTCCTCGGTCTTCGTCGCCACCGCCCTCGCCGGCGGCAGCTCGGTCCCGCTCGCGCTGGCGCTCGGGATCGGCCTCGGCCTGCTCGTCGGCTGCGTCAACGCGCTGCTGATCACCCGGGTCGGGGTCAACGCGGTGATCGCGACGCTGGGGATCTCGATCATCCTCGCCGGCGTCGTCAACCAGAAGACCGGTGGCCTCTCGGTCACCGGCGACATCCCGCTCGGCTTCAGCGAGTTCGGCTCCAGCAACTGGCTCGGGGTGCCGAAGATCGCCTATGTGCTGGCGCTGGTGGCGCTCGCCGTCTACTACCTGCTGGGCCACACGCCCTTCGGGCGCTACCTCTACGCCTTCGGCTCCAACCGCGAGGCGGCGCGGCTGGTCGGCATTCGCACCAAGCTGACGCTGGGGCTGACCTTCGTCATCTCCGGCGCCCTCTGCGGGGCGGCCGGGGTGCTGCAGGTCGCGCGGGCGGGCAGCGCCGACCCCAAGGTGGGCGAGACCTTCACGCTGCCGGCCCTGGCCGCGGCGTTCCTCAGCGCCGCCGCGATCCAGCCCGGCCGCTACAACGTCGCCGGCACCCTGGTCGCGATCTTCTTCCTCGCGGTTCTCAACAACGGGCTCAACCTCGCGGGATCGCCCGACTACGTCAGCAACTACGTAAATGGCGCCGCCCTGATCGTCGGGGTCGCCCTGGCAGTGCGGCTCGGCCGCCGGCAGGAGGTGTGAGTTGAGGGGGGAAAGATCAGTGAGAAGCAGGGTGGGACGACGCATCGGCCTGGCCGCGCTCGTCGTCCTTGCCGCGATCGCGCTCGCGGCATGCGGCAGCGGGGGTGACGGCGGCGGCTATGGTGGCTCGGGCCAGAAGGCGAGCAGCGGCGACGTCGCCAAGTACGAGCGGGAGCTGGCGGGCCTCTACGAGGGGACCTACGAGAGGCCGAGCGGCGGACCGGTGAAGCCGCCGCGGGGGAAGAACGTCTGGGTCATCTCCACCGGTCAGACGATCGAGGCTGCCGTCAACGCCTCGAAGGCGATGGAGGAGGCGGGGCAGACCCTGGACTGGGACGTCACCGTCTTCGACGGCAGGTTCGACTCCAGCCGCCAGCTCTCCGGGATCGAACAGGCGCTGGCCGACAGGGCCGACGGGATCGTCCTCATCTACATCGACTGCCCGCCGGTCAGGGCCGGGCTGCAGCAGGCCGAGGCGGCCGGCGTCGCCGTGGTGGGGATCCAGTCCCAGGAGTGCGAGCCGCCCCTGCTGAGCCACGTCGTTCGCTACGCCGGCCACCGGGACTTCGCCACCTACCTCTCCCGCGGCTTCGGCGGCACCCAGGCCAAGTGGGTGATCGCCAAGACCAAGGGCGAGGCGAGGACGATCGTCACCGCCGAGACCGACCTTTACTCGACCCGGGTCACCTACGACCCCGGCATCACCGAGGAGTTCGCCAAGTGCGAGACCTGCGAGATCGTCGACACGGTCGAGTTCGTCGGCTCCGAGTTCGGGCCGCCGCTGCAGCAGAAGATCGAACAGTCGCTGAACCAGCATCCCGAGGCCAACTCCTTCATCGCCGCCTACGACGCGGTCATGACCGGGGGTGGGGGAGCGGCGGCCCTGCGCGCCTCCGGCCGCCTCGACGAGATCGTCTCGATGGGCGGTGAGGGCTCCAAGCCCGGCATCGAGCTGATCCACAACCGGGCCGGGATGGACGCCTGCACCGGCACCCCGACCGGCTGGGAAGGCTACGCGGCGATCATGAGCCTGACCCGGATCTTCGCCGGCCAGGACCCCGAACGCGGCGACAGCGGCATCGGCGAGCAGGTCTGCGACATCGACCACAACCTGCCGCCCAAGGGCGAGGCCTACGAGGCGCCGATCGACTACGTCGCCGCCTACCACGAGCTCTGGGGGCTCCGGTGAGCAGCCGCAGCTCGGTCGACCCGGCCAGCCTTCGCGGTACCGTCGCCGGCCGGGCCTGGGACCCCGAGAGCGGGGAGCGGATCGAGGTCGTCAACCCGGCCACCGGGGAGGTCGTCGCGGCGGTCCCCGAGGCCGGTGAGCAGGGTGCGGCCGCCGCGGTCGCCGCCGCCACGGCGGCCTTCGACGGCTGGCGCCGGACCGTGCCCAGGGAACGGGGAGCAATGATGTTCAAGCTCGCGGCGCTGGTCGACGAGCGGCTCGAGGAGCTCGTCGAGCTGGAGTCGCTCGACGTCGGCAAGCCGCTGGCGGCGGCACGGGTGGAGATTCTCAGTGCCGCGGAGAAGTTCCGCCTCTACGCCGGTGCCGGCCGCGCGATGGGCACCGTCGCCGCGGGTGAGTACGCGCCCCGGATCACCAGCTTCGTCCGCCGCGAGCCGATCGGCGTGGTCGCCGCGCTGGCGCCGTGGAACTACCCGCTGGGGGTGGGGGCCTGGAAGATCGCGCCGGCGCTGATGGCCGGCAACACGGTTGTCCTCAAGCCCTCGCCGGAGACGCCGCTGAGCACGATGCTGTTCGGCCGGCTGGCCGCCGAGCTGCTGCCGCCCGGCGTGCTCAACGTGATCACCGGGGGTTCCCCCACCGGCGAAGCGCTGGCGGCGCACCCGGACGTCGGCATGGTTTCGCTGACCGGTGGGACGCCGACCGGTCGAAGGGTGATGGAGCTGGCGTCGCGCACTCTCAAGCGGGTTCACTTCGAGCTCGGCGGCAAGGCCCCGGCGGTCGTCTTCGACGATGCCGACCTTGGGCGCTTGATCGAGGCTCTGCGGGCCTCCGCCTTCGGGAATGCCGGGCAGAACTGCACCGCCGCCTCTCGTATATACGTCAGCGCCGGCCGGCACGAGGAGGTCGCCGCGGCGATGGCCGATGCCGCGAGTGCGATCGAGCCGCAGGACCCCTATGAGCACCCCGATGCCGCGCTCGGATCGCTGGTCTCGCGCGCCCACCGCGAGCGCGTGCACGGGTTCGTCGAGCGAGCGGCCGGCGGCGGTGCCGAGATCCTCACCGGCGGTGAGATCGGAGACGGGCCGGGCGCCTTCTACCGCCCCACCGTGGTCGCCGGCTGCGGGCAGGGCGACGAGATCGTCCAGCGTGAGGTATTCGGACCGGTGATCTCGGTCGTCACCTACGAGGAGGAGCGCGAGGCGATCGAGATGGCAAACGGGGTCGAGTACGGGCTGACGGCGTCGGTCTGGTCCTCGAGCATCGACCGGGCGATGCGGGTCGCGACCGAGATCCGCGCCGGCACGGTCTGGATCAACGACCACGGCCCGAGCATCCATGAGATGCCCTTCGGCGGCTTCAAGCAGTCGGGCATCGGGCGCGATCTCTCGATCCACGCGATCGAGGAGCACACCGAGCTGCAGCACATCGCGATCACGGTGGGGGACCCCGGTGCCGGCGAGCGCTGAGGCGAGTGCCCATCCCTGGGGCGAGCGCGGTGCCGCGGTGGCCTTCGCGGCCGACGTCGACGCCGGGAGCCGGCGCGAGATAGAGGCGGTGCTGGGCGGCTGGGATCCGGCGCTCTTTCCCGCTGAGGAGGTCGAGGTGTCGGTTCTGGTCGGCGGTGCGAGCAATCGCAACTTCGTCGCCCGCACGCCGGCGGTCAGGTACGCCCTGCGCATCGCCAACTCCCAGAGCGAGCGCTTCGCGGTCGACCGCGAAGCGGCGATCCAGGCCCAGCGCGAGGGGGCCGCCGCCGGCCTGGCGCCCGAGGTCGTCGCTGCGCGGCTGCCGCAGGGACATGTGCTCTCCGCCTTCCTGGAGGGCGCGACGCTCGGCGAGGAGCAGCTGCGCGTGCCCGAGGTCCTGGAAACGGTCGGCGCCACCCTTCGTCGCCTGCACGCCCAGCCCAGCTCGCTTCGCGCCCACTCCCCCTTCGAGGACATCCGGCTCTGGCGGCGGCTGGCGGGCAGCGACGGCACCGAGATTCCCGCCGACCTCGACGAGCTGCTGGGCTCGGCGTGGAGGATCGAGGAGCTGGTCGAAGCCGCTGATCTGCCGACCGTCTTCTGCCACAACGACACCTATCCCGAGAACTTCATCCTCTCCGGTTCGCGACTCCGGCTGGTCGACTGGGACTACTCGGGGCGCGGCTGGGCCTGCTTCGAGCTCGGCTCCTTCTGCGCCACGGCCGGCCTCGGCCCCGAGCTGCGGGAGGTCTTCCTGCGCTCATACGATGAGCGCACGAGTGAGGCGCAAGTGGCGACAGTCGAGCTGATGCGATTCGTCGCCGCGATGCGCGAGGCGACCTGGGCGGTGATGGCGACGCCGATCCTGCGCGGGACGACGACCCCGGTCAGCGGCGAGGACTTCTACGAGGGCCATCTGAGGACCTACCTCGGCCTGGCCCGGGAGTGCGCCGCGGCGCCGAATTTCGACGAGCTGATGAGGGTGGCGACGGGCGGCGGCGAGCGGCGGAGCTGGTAGGAAAGGTGGGGACCAAGACGACGCCAAGGCGCGCGGCGCTGATCGCGACCGCTCGCTCCGAGCGCCTCAAGATCATCGAATCCGGCCTGCCGATGGGCGACCTCCCGGTGCCGGCGAGCAAAGGCGGGGAGACCAAGCGCCGCATCCTCGACACCGCGATCACGCTCTTCGCGGAACGGGGGTTCGAGGCCTGCACGATGCGCGACATCGCCGCCGCCGTCGGTATCAAGGCGCCGGCGATCTACAACCACTACTCGGCCAAGGACGAGGTCTTGGCGGCGGCGATGGAACACATCATGGGCCGCTTCATGAGGAGCCTGTTGGAGCCGCTGGAGGAGGAGCCGGTGGAGGGCTGGCTGCGCCTGATCGTCTGCGCCCACGTCACTTTCCAGCTCGAGTACCGTCGTCACTCGCAGGCGAGCGACGCGCTGCTCAACGCCCCCAACAAGAAGAAGGTCCTGCCGCCGCCGGTCTACCGCCGGCTGATGAGCGTCCAGCGCAGCTATATCGAGTTGCTCACCACGCTCATACAACTCTCGGTGCCGAGAAGCAGCAAATGGGACGACCGCATCTCCGCCTTCGCGATCGCGGCGATGTGCGATCGGGTGGTCGGCTGGTACGACCCCGACGGGCCGCTGGAGGTCCGCCAGGTTGCAGATCGCAGCTGGAAGCTGATCAGTCGCATGATCACCTCGGCCTGATCTTGACACCTGCGCTCAGCATCGTTTTACTAACGTTTGTTAGTGAAACGAGAAGCAGCGCCCGAGATCGAGGTCGTCGTCATCGGTGCCGGCGGTGTCCGGGCACAGGCGATGCTCCGGATCGCCGACCGGGCCGGCGCGATTGGAAGCTGGCTGGCGGCCGACCGTCACTGGGGAGCGAGCGAGCGGTATGCCTGTGAGCGGCTGGGGATGCGGACGACGGAGGTGGACCTGCTCGAGGAGCCGGAACGGCTGCGGGAGCTGATCCGCGGCGCGGCCCTGGTCGTCAATTTCGCCGGCCCCTATTACCGCACGGGCACGGCCGTCCTCGAGGCCTGCATCGAGGTTGGCTGCGACTACCTGGACATCTGCGACGACACCGCCGCCACGCGGGAGCTGCTGGCCTGGGACGAGGCCGCACGCGCGGCGGGGGTGCGGGCGCTGGTCGGCATGGGCGCCTCGCCGGGCATCTCCAACGTCCTCATCCGCGCCGCCGTCGAATGGCTGGGCGAGGCCGACGAGGTCAGCCTCTCCTGGGTCATCGACGTCGCCGATTTGAACGGCGCCGCCCTGCAGCACTTCTGGCATACCTTTGCCCCGACCGGTGCCGACGGGCGCCCTGGGCCGATGCCGGCCTGGGAGGAGCTCAGCCTGCGCACGGCGAAATTTCCCGAGCCGCTGGGAGAGCGGCTGCTGATCGGGCTTGCCCATCCCGCGCAGGTCACCGTTCCCCGCTTCCTCGGCATCGAGGCCGTGCGCAGCTTCGGCAGCATCGTTCCCGAAGACAGCCTGGTCGTCAACTGGGCGCTGGCCCGGATGGGCGCATCCGGGGACGAAGGCGACGGGTCGCGAGTGGACGGCCCGGAGGCCGGGATCTCGGCGCCGGCTTTCGAGCTCTACCAGCGCTACCTGAAGGCGCGGGTGCCGACCCAGTACCTCGGGAGCGGCCTCGTCCTCGACGTCTGGGCCGGCGAAGAGGGGGTGCGCTTCGCCTCCGCCGCCAAGACCAGCATGGACGAGGCAACCGGCGTGCCCGCCGCGGTCGGCATCGCGCTGATGCTGGAGGAAGGGCCCGGCGAGCCGGGGGTGGTGGCGCCGGAGTGCCTCGACCCGGCCGAGTTCTTCCTCCGCCTCGGTCGCTTCAGCCACGGCACCGGGGCGCTGGGGGCGTATCGTCTCTGGGGCAGCGAAGAAGGTGTGCGGATTCGGATCCGCGACCTCTTGATGACTCGCACCCACTAGTGTCCTGAGTAATAAGCCCTCGATAGTGCAGGACTTACACTCGAGACGCTAGGAGACCAGTTGAAAAAGCCCTCGGTTGCGGTGATCGGGGCCGGCGTCGCCGGCCTCAGCACGGCCCTGGGTGCGGCCGAGCTCGGCTGCGAGGTGACCGTGATCGAGCGCGATCGTCCCGCCTCCGGCTCCTCGAGCCGTTCGGCCGGCATCTTCAACATCAGCACCACCGAGCCGCTGCAGGTCGAGGTGCGGGTTCGGACCCGCGAGCTGCTCGAGCGGTACGAGCGTGAGAACGGCCTGCGCCTGGCGCGGATCGGCTACATGCGCCTGGCCCGGAACGACTCCCACGTGAAGACGTTCGAAGAGGTGATCGCGCTGCAGCGGGAGCTCGGGGCCGAGCCCGCGGAGATCGCCGACCCGGCGCGGCTGAAGGAGCTGGTGCCCGGCCTGCGCACCGACGACCTCGCCGCCGCGATCTACAGTCCGCGCGACGGCTGCATGGACGGTCCGCAGCTCTGCGGCGTCCTTGCCGAGCGGGCGGAAGCGGCTGGGGCGACCGTCCTCGATCGCACCCGGGTCGACGGGCACGAGGCCGCGAACGGGCGCCACAGGTTGCTGACCGACGCCGGCCCGGTCGAGGCCGACGTCGTCGTCAACGCCGCCGGGCCCTGGGCGATGGAGGTCGGGGAGCTGCTCGGGCACCCGTTGCCGCTGGTCAACCAGGTGAACGAGGTGATCAGGGTCAAGTTGCCGGCGGCGATCGAGTACACGGTGCCGATGGTCCAGGAATACATCCCCGGCGAGGAGCGAGCCGGCTACTTTCGCCAGGACGGACCGGGCGGCATGATCGCCGGGGTGCACACCTATTCTGCGCTCGACGACCTCGACTCGGCCGACCCCGAGACCTACCTGGAGTCGGTTGCCTGGGATACCCGGGAGGCGGTCGCCCAGCACCTCCGCAACCGCCTCCAGGTCGAGGGGCTCGAGCTCGAACCGGGCTGGGCCGGCCTCTACCCGATCAGCGCCGACGGCGAGTACGTGGTCGGGCCCTACGAGGCCGACCCGACCGTCGTCGCCTGCGGCGGCTTCAGCGGCCAGGGCCTCACCGCCGCCGTCTCGGTCGGGCCGCTGGCGGCCGAGTGGATCGTCCACGGCGAGCCGCGCAGCCTGCCGGCCGCCGTCGCCTGGAAGCCGGACCGCCCCGGGCTGCGATGAGCGCCCGCAACCCGCTGCTGGACCTGGTCCCGGCCGAGGAGGCCACGGTCCCGGCCCTGCTGGCGGCGCGCGCGGAGCGCACGCCGGAGGTGCCGTTCCTGCGTTGGCGGGGGGAGAGCTGGAGCTACCACGAGGCTTGGGAAGAGGCACTCCGTTTCGCCGCCTGGGTCGAGCGCCGGCGTGCCGGCGCCGCGATGCGGGTCGCCAGCTTTCTGCCCAACTGCCCCGAGGCGCTCTGGGCCTGGTTAGGGACGCTCGCTGCCGGCGCGACCTACGTGCCTCTGCACCGCGAGCACCGGGGCGAGATCCTCGCCGACATGATCCGCCGCTCGCGGGCGCAGCTGCTCGTCACCGATCCCGAGGGTGCAGCCGACCTGCCGGGCCTCGCCGGTTGGCCGGTCGAGGTCGTGCATCCTGACTGGGCGGAGGTTCGGACCATTGAGCCGGCGCAGCCCGCCGATCCCCGCCCCGGCGATCTGGCCGAGCTGATGTACACGTCCGGGACGACCGGGCGCGCGAAGGCGGTCGAGCTGAGCCACAACCAGCTCTGCCGCGGCGCCGGCTGGGTCGCCCGCCTGCTCGAGCTGGCGGAGGACGACGTCTTCCACGCCTGGCTGCCGCTCTACCACGTCGCCGGGCAGGCGGACGTGGTGCTGCCGACCGTGATCGGCGGCGGCACGGTCGCCCTCTACCCGACCTTCTCGCGCTCGGGCTTCTGGGACCAGGTGGCGGAGTCCGGGTCGACCATCCTGATCGGGTTCCCCAACCTCTACGAGCTGCTCCACTCGCTGCCACCCCGCGAGGACGATGCCCGCAACTCGCTTCGCGCCGGCGTCGGCGCCGCGATGCCGGTGCGGTTCGTCGCCGACTTCGAAGCCAGATTCGGGGTCCGCCTGCACAACGTCTACGGGATGACCGAGGCCGAGCCGATGCTCTTACCCGAGCCCGGCGTGAGGACGCCGGCCAGATCGTGCGGGCGCGCCAACCCCGACCTCGAGGTCGCCGTGCTCGCCAGCGACGGACACCGGGTCGCCGCCGGCGCGGTCGGCGAGATCGCCTGCCGCCCACGAGTCCCCGACGTTCTCACCAGCGGCTACGAGGGCGACCCGGAGGCGACCGCGGCGGCGATGCGGGACGGCTGGTTTCACAGCGGCGATCTCGGCCGCGTCGACGCCGACGGCTTCTTCTACTTCGTCGACCGCATCAAGCACTCGATTCGCCGCGGCGGCGAGAGCATCTCCTCCTCCGAGCTGGAGGCGGTCGTCGCCGGGCACCCGGCGGTCGCCGAGGTCTGCGCGATCGGCGTCCCCTCGCCGCTGGGGGAGGAGGACGTCAAGGTCGTCGTCGTTCCGGTCGCGGGCGCGGTGCTGGATCCGGCCGCGCTGCGGGCCTGGTGCCGGGGCCGGATGGCCGCCTTCATGCTCCCCCGCTACGTCGAGGTCGTCGCGGCGCTGCCGCGGGCGCAGACCGGCAAGGTGATGAAGGAGGAGCTGCGCGAGGTCGGCGCCGGGACCTGGGACGCCGCGATGGCCGGCGCCGAAGGTTCTTCCACCCCGTAGGGCCAAGCCTTCACGGCCTGATTCAGACCATCCGCGGCGCGTGCTTGGCGGTCAGCTCGCCTGCGGCCTCGGCCTCGTCGCGCTTCGCCCAGCGGTTCAGCTCGCGCCGCGCCAGCACCATCTTGTGGACCTCGTCGGGGCCGTCGGCGAGGCGCAGCATGCGGCTGAAGCGCCAGAGCGCGGCCAGGGGGGTGTCGTCGGTCATCCCCAGCGAGCCGTGGATCTGGATCGCCCGGTCGAGCACGTCCATGACCATGTTCGCGGCGACGATCTTGATCGCCGAGATCGCCTGGCGGGCGGCGCGCTTGCCCTCGGTGTCCATCTTCCAGGCGGCGTAGAGGGTCAGCAGCCGCGCCTGGTCGATCTCCATCCGCGAGGCGGCGATCGCCTCCTGCACGAACTGCTTGTCGGCCAGCGGCCCGCCGAAGGCGACCCGTTCGTTGGCCCGCCGGCACATCATCTCGTGCGCCCGCTCCGCCGTCCCGATCGCCCGCATGCAGTGGTGGATGCGGCCGGGGCCGAGCCGGTCCTGGGCGATCGCGAAGCCGGCGCCGCGCTCGCCGAGCAGGCTCCCCTTCGGCACCCGGCAGCCTTCGTAGCGGATCTCGCAGTGGCCGGGCCCCTTGTCGTGGCCCATCACCGGGATCGGCCGCACCAGGTTGAACCCCGGCGTGTCGGTCGGCACGCAGATCATCGAGGCGCGCGCGTAGGGCGGCGCGTCGGGGTCGGTGACGACCATCGCGATCGCCAGCTCGGCGCCGATCGCGCCGGAGGTGAACCACTTGTGCCCCTCGACCACCCACTCGTCGCCGTCCAGCTCCGCCCTGGCCTGCAGCAGGGTCGGGTCGGAGCCGGAGACGTCGGGCTCGGTCATCGAGAAGCAGGAGCGGATCCTGCCCTCGAGCAGGGGGTCCAGCCAGCGCTGGCGCTGCTCCTCGGTCCCGTGCTCGGCGAGGATCTCCATGTTGCCGGTGTCCGGCGCCGCGCAGTTGAAGGCCATCGAGCCGGCCACCGGGCTGCGCCCCATCTCCTCGCAGAGCAGGCCGTACTCCCAGTTGCTCAGCCCCGGCCCGAAGCGCTCGTCGGGCATGAACAGGTTCCAGAGCCCTTCCGCTTGTGCCTTCGCGCGGATCCCGACCAGGATCTCGGGGTAGGGAACCCCGGGCCCGACCTCCTCGTCGAGCGCCTCCATCGCCTCGCGCTCGACCGGGTAGATCTCGGCGTCCATGAAGTCGAGCACGCGCTCGCGCAGCTCGCTGACCTGGGGACTGGGCGTGAAGTCCATCGTTGGGTTTCCTCTCCTCGGTATCTGGCTAGCGGAAAGCTACCGGCCGCAGGCTTCCCAGATCGATTATCAGAAGTGATAATCATGCAGTGTGGATGCCGAGTCGCTCAGGGGCGCAGCCGCGATTCTCTACGCCGACCACCGGGAATCCCAAGATCATGACCATGTCGTCGCCGACCTGGCGGATCGCTTCGAGATCGTGCTCGAAGCGGTTGAGGGGGACGGCGGCTGGGCGACCAACCGGGTGACGCCGGGGAAGGTGATCCTCGGCAACCTCGACGGAATCGAGGCCGGCGTCAGGCAGATGATCCGCCGGACGCCGCTGGAGGTGAGCACGATCATTCTTCCGTCGGGGGGCGAGGTGACCGTACCCACGCTCGAGGAGACCTTGCGAATCAAGGCCTTCCTGCTCGTTCGTCGCAATCAGACGCGTGACCACCTCGATCTCGCTGCCCTTTCTGAGCAGCTCGGCCTCGAACGAGCGGCGCTAACGCTCTCGCGGATCGACGACTACTACGCCGACCAGCACCAGGAGGGAGACGGGGTGGCCTCTCAGCTTGTCCGCCAGCTCTCCGAACCACGCCCGGCAGACCGTTCAGTTACCGAGCAGCTCTCCTCGTACCGGCGCCTGCGGCGACGCTGGAGCGACTGGGGTGCCGTGACCGATGTCCTGGGCGAGGTCGCCGTGAAGATGGTCGGTCAATGAGCTCGCTCGCCTTTCGCAACGTGGACGTCTCACCCGACCAGTCGGTCGGGGTGTGGCCTCTTGAGGCGATCCAGACCGCTCTTGAGCGGGGAAGTCTTGAGCACTGGCGGCGGCTGGGCGCGGCGGTTCGGGCCGAGCCGTGGGGACCGGTCGCGCGGCGGGTGGAGGAGGTTCTCTCTTACAGCAGGCCGTACGGCGTCGCCGCCGCTCTGGAGCGAACGATCTCGCAAGCGCGCGAGGAAGCGGAAAGGGCGGAGCGAGAGGCGGTTGCCGCCGAGGTCGACGAGCTCGTGCGTGCGTCGGGTCTCTCCCGTGGGGCCTTTGCATTTCGCGTTGGCACCTCCGCTTCCCGGCTGTCCACCTACGCCACCGGCAAGGTCACTCCGTCGGCGGCGCTGATGGTGCGGATGCGGCGAGCCGCGGATCAGCGGCGCCGGTAGCGGGCGAACAGCTCCCCACGCTCCTCCAGCAGCCAGGCCAGCTCCAGCTCGGCCAGCGCCGGCAGGTCGCCCTCGACGATCCGCGGCGCGACGCCGCCGCTCAGCTTCGGGGCGATCGTCAGGAACAGCTCGTCGACCAGCCCGGCCGCCTGCAGCGAGCCGTGCAGAGTCGGCCCGCCCTCGCAGAGCAGCGCCCTGACGCCCTCTTCGCGCAGGGAGCGCAGCAGCGCCGCCAGATCGACCGGGCCGTCCGGCCCGCTTTCGACCACGATCAGCCGCTGGCCGATCGCGCCGTAGCGCTCGGCCCGCATCGTCCCGGCGCCGATCATCACCGCGTCGAAGCGGGTCCGCAGGCCGGCCAGCATCGCCGTGTCGGCGGCGGAGCCGATCGGGCCGGAGACACCGCCGATCGTCGCCCGCCCGTCGACCGTGGCGGCGAAGTTCATCGCCACGAAGGGCCGGCCCTCGTGGGGGTGCTCCCACGGCCGGTAAGAGTCGAGCTGCTCGTCGACCGTGGTTGGGGCCGGGTCCGGGAGGAGCCGCCGCATGGGGCGGACCCTACCCCCGGGCGCTCAGGAGTAGTCGTGCCAGCCGGCGAACTCGCGGCCGGCGAGCTTCTGCAGCGCCGCCACGTCCTCGGTGAAGCGGCCGCGCACGGTCTCGAAGAGGTCGTCGGGGAGCTTCGGCTTCTCGGCCGGCGGCTTGTCGGGGTCGTGGACGACCTTCTCGACGATCCAGCGCATCGACTCCGGCAGGCGGTCGAAGTTGCGGTCGAAGGAGCGGAAGCCCGGCAGCTTGATCAGCTTCTCCATGAACTGGTATTTGTCGCCCTGCTTGGCGCTCGACTTCTCCCACTCGCGGTCGAACTGCTCGGAGACGAAGGTCTCGTCGACGCCGGCGAAGGCGAAGGCCTTGCGCATCGTCTCCTCGCGTTCTGACTGCAGCTCCTCCTGGGTGATGATCTCGATCTGCTCGCGCTCGAAGCGCTCCAGGTAGGGCTGCAGCTGCATCCAGTACTTGGAGCGGTTCATGTAGGAGGAATCGGGCTCGGAGAGGACCTCGACCAGGTCGCCTGTCTCGTAGCCGGCACCGGTTGCGTGAACCCAGTGGGAGAGGATGCGCTTGATCGGGTCGCGCACCATGTAGAGCAGGCGGGCGTCGGGGCAGTGCTCGCGGATGCGCTCGGGGACGCCCTCGAAGCGGGGCAGGTTCGTGTAGTGCGGCGATGACTCGCCGCGCACCTCGAAGCGGTCGTCGAAGCGGCTGGCGTACCAGTCGAGCCCGAGGTCCCAGTTCAGCTCGCGGGCGAAGAAGTTGAGCTCCTTCGGCTTCGACATCTGGATTTCGGGATGCAGGCCGAGGTAGTGGTGGATGCTCGTCGTGCCGCACTTGAGGCCGCCGATGATGATCAAGTTGGGCAGCTGCGCGTGGCGTTTGCGGCGGCGCCGGAAGCGGCTCTTGCGGTCGGCCGTGTAGCGCTCGCGGGCACGCGCGCACATCGCCTCGTCGGCGGGGTCGCGGGGGGGCATCTGGGGTGGCGTATGCGTGTCGGTCTCCGGCACGAGCGGGCTAGTGTAACTGCGATGCCTTTCGCCGATCTCGGATCCAGCTTCAACTTCTTCTTCAACAGCGCGGCGGAATTTTTCCGCCACCTGTCGGAGATCGATTGGTCCGCGTTCATGGTCGCCCTGCTCTGCCTGCTGGCGATGCAGCTCTGCCGCGCCTGGGCCTGGCGCAACGTGCTGCGAGCGGCCTACCCGGAGCAGCGCTTGCCCTTCCTGCCGCTCGCCGCGGCCTACCTGGCGGGCGCCGGGATCAACGCCATCCTGCCCGCCCACGCGGGCGATGTGACCAAGGTCTTCCTGGTCAAGCGCCAGATTCCCGGCTCCTCCTATCCGGCGGTGACCTCCTCCTTCCTGGTCCAGACCGTCTTCGACACCAGCGTCGGGATCCTCGTCCTCTTCTACGCGATCAGCCAGGGGCTGTTGCCGCCGCTGCCGCGGATCCCCGACCTGCCGGCTTTCGAGATCGCCTTCTGGGTCGAACACCCGCAGGTGCTGGCGATCGTCGTCGGGACGCTGCTGCTGGCGATCGCGATCGGCATCTACTTGCTCGCCCACCGGGTGCGGCGCTTCTGGGCCCGGGTGCGGCAAGGGGTGATCATCCTCGCCGAGCCGCGCCGCTACCTGCGCGAGGTCGCCGCCTGGCAGGGGATCGGCTGGCTCTTCCGCTTCGCCGCCTTCTGGTTCTTCCTCGAGGCCTTCGGCATCGGCGGCTCGGTCGGCAGCGTGATGCTGGTGATGAGCGTGCAGGCGATCGCCAACATCGTCCCCTTCACCCCCGGCGGCGCCGGCGCCCAGCAGGCGCTCCTGGTCGCGACCCTGACCGGCCCCTCCCGCACCGCCGTCCTCTCCTTCTCGGTCGGCACCCAGATCGCGATGGCCGCCTGGTCCGTCGTCCTCGGCTTCGCCGCGATCCTGCTGGTCTTCCGCACGACAGACTGGCGCGGCCTGATCAGGCAGGCCCAGGAGGAGGCCGACCAGGAAAAGGCCGCGGCTCCCGCCGCTCAGCTCTGACGGAGCCAGCGGTCGAGGTCGCGGCGGTTGACGATTGCCAGCACACGCAGGACGCGCTCCGCGCTTGGTGACGACGACGCGCTCGCCCGACTCGACTTCCTCGATCACGCGGGAAGCCGTGTTCTTCAGTTCCTTGACCCCGATCTCACGCAAATGGGGTAGCTCCTTAGGTAGCTACTTTTATCCTGAGGCCCGGGACCGCTCGATCTCAAGGAGCAAGCTCAATTCGACCACCCCGGATAGGCGCCCCGTACCCGCCACTGCCAGGGCGGGCGTTCGCCGGGTGGGAACTCGTAGTGGTTGCGGCCGGGGAGGGTCTCGAGCGGGACCAGGGCGGGGTCGTCGCCGAGGCGGACCCTGACCTCGCCGGCGGCCTCGATCTGGGCCTGTTCGGCGCGGCGGGCGAGGCGCTCCCAGCCGAGGCTGGGGCGGTAGAGCCAGTAGACGATTTCGACCCAACCAAGCGAGCGGCGGCGGTCGACGATCTCGGTGAATGCGGTCGTACGGCGGCCGGTGGCGGTGAGGTGAGCGCCGGCGGCGACCGCGCAGCTCTCGCCCCGGCAACGGCGGAAGTCGACCGGTGCCAGCCGCAGGCCGGAGGGGCCGGGACGGGCGACCGGGGCGGGGGCAAGCGCCCGCACCGCCCGTGCCAACGGCCAGCCGTAGGCGGGGACCAGCGGGTGGTGCCGGCAGGCGTCGGGAAGCCGAGGGCCGCAGGCGAGGCGCTTCCCGATCGTGCCGGCCAGACGGCGCCCGGCATCGACCTCGCCGCCGGCCGCGACGGCGGCGATCGCGGCGATCAGCAGCAACGCGACGAGCGCCGCCAGGCCTGCCTGCTCGACGCTCGCCGAGCCCCTCTCCAGGTCGTCCCCGTGCCGCATTCGCCCGACGCTAGGGCGCCGCGGCGCACGGGTGGCGCGTGCAATGTCACAACTATGACCCGGCGGCGTCACGGGTCTGCTTACATGGGGGAATGGAGGGCAGCCCCTTCAACCTCTTCGGCGACCCCGACGAGTTCCGCGCCCGCATGGAGGAGCTCTCGGAGCAGATGCAGTCCTCTCAGCGCGTCGCCTGGGCCGACAACGCGATCAAGCTGGCGGTGGAGATGACCGTCGCCTCGATCGGCCGCCTCGACCTCGAGGGCAGCGCCGATCAGCAGGCGATGCAGGTCCGCGACGCGATCCGCGTCCTCTTCCCCGAGGCCGTGACGTTGGTCCGAGAGGCGCGCGAAGGTCTTAGCTAGTCGGGCCGTCCCGGTAGGGGTTTCACTTAACAACGGCTACGGGCGATCCCCGGTAGGGGTTCCACTTAACTTTTTCCGAAGACAGTTGTTGGCTGTCCGCTGGCCGTGCTGCGGAAAAAGTACAAGACGTTCCACCCCTACCGGGGATCGCCCTATGCTCAGAGCAGGTCGAATTGGAGGGTGATTACGGCGCCGCGGCCGGTCAGGGCGCCAGCTAGCTCGATTGGGATCGCTATGAGGAGGGCTGGGATCGCCAGGACGAGGCTGGCTAGGGCGTCGATCTGGCGCTGCCAGCGCTCGTGTGCCCTCGTTGCCTCGCGGCGGCCGAAGGCTGCCAGGGCGACGTTGTGGCCGAAGGTGACGCTGTTGAGCAGCGTTTGCCAGGTCGCGGCGAGGCTCGCGGCCGGTGCCCAGCGGCGTGACTTCACGACCTGGTCGCGGTGGGCGACCAGGCGTCGCACCGACTCGACGGTGAACAGGTAGTGGGCGCCGGGCTCCAGCCCGGCCCAGCCGGCGCTGCCGAGCGAGGCGGCGAAGCCGGCTCGGTTGGCGATCCGCACCCTGTCGCCACCGAGTCGACCCAGCTCGTGCAGCGCCTCCTCGGGCCCGCCGGCGTCACCGGCGACGCCGAGCCCGCAGCTCTCGCAGCGACTGACCGCTCCGCGCAAGCCGGGGGGTGGCGAGAGCCAGCCGAACAGCGGCTCGCCGCAGGCGGGACAGGGGGGGTTCTCGGGACCGGCGCCGGCCTCCAGCGGGACGACGGGGGTGTGCTGTGCGTTGGGCATGCGCTGTAGCGTACGGCCCGTGCGGCGGAGCCGGAGCGAGATCTTGGAGTGGGAGGGACGCTGGTCGGGGCCGGCCGGCCTGGCGACCTTCGCCGGCGTCGCCCTGGTCATCGCCT
Source organism: uncultured Solirubrobacterales bacterium (assembly GCA_963775475.1). Taxonomy (GTDB): domain Bacteria; phylum Actinomycetota; class Thermoleophilia; order Solirubrobacterales; family 70-9; genus VAYN01. The sequence continues at coordinate 960,253 of CAVZIP010000001.1, forward strand.
CCGTCTTCGCGATCGGCAGCGTCAGCGGCGACGGCGAAGCGGCCCTGCTGCGTTCCGCTCACGAGAACAGCTCCTCCGTCACCTTGGCCAGCGTCCTCCAGGCCGTGGGCTTCGTCTTCCTGGTGCTGCCTTTGGTCGTCCTCTTTCGCGCCGCCGCCGCTCGCAGCGACCGCGTGCGCTATCAGCTGATCGGTGTGGTCGTCGCGGCTCCCCTCTTCCTCTCGGCCGCGGCCCTGCTCAACGCCACCGCCACCAACGAAGCGGCGAAGGAGTTCGTCGATGGCAACGCCAAGCCGGGGATCACCCCCAAAGCAGCCGCCCAGGACTGTGGATCCGAGCTTGAGGACGTCGGAGCGAAGGAGTTCCGCGAAGAATTCGGCGGCGGCTCGGCGGCGGCGGCGCTGAAACGGTGCTCGAGCGAAACGTTCGAAGACGAGGCGGCCAGCAACGCGATCAGCGAAGCCTCGACCCGCGGTGCCGCGACCGGATTTGCCTTCGGCGGCCGCCTCGGCCTCGCCGTCGCCCTCTTCTACACCTGCCTCCACACGATGCGGACCGGGCTCCTCAGCCGCTTCTGGGGCTCCCTCGGCATGGCCCTCGGCGTCGCCGCCATCCTGCTCCTGGTCCAGTTCACGATGATCTTCTTCATCTACCTCGGCTTCCTTCTCATAGGAAGGCTCCCCGGCGGCCGTCCCCCAGCCTGGGAAGCCGGAGAAGCCGTCCCCTGGCCAAGTCCGGGGGAGAAAGCCGCCGGCGCGCTGTCCCCCGAAGAGGAAGCCGACCCTGTCCTTCCCTCTGGCGACGACCCCGGTCCAGCCGAAGAACGCCGCAAGCGCAAGCAGCGCGACTAACTCAGCTAGCTGCCAGCGGAACCGTCCCTGAGCGAGGAGTCCGGGGTAGGGGCGAAGCGTCTTGTACTTTTTTGCCACCGCACCATCTCGGACGGCCTGCGTTCGTCCTCAAAAAAGTTAAGCGAAGCCCCTACCCCGGACTCCTCACCCCAGCGGGTTCAGCCCCGGTGGCGCCTCAGCCTGTTCCGCGGCCCGCGCCTTCTTCCGGTGCGTCCGAATCTCGCTCATGATCCGCTCCAGCCGCGGCTCCGCAGACGTGTCCACATGGCTCATCGCCGCCGCCACCCCCGGGTGGATCGTCGCGATCCGCTCGTGCATCGCCTGCGCAACCGCCCGGTAGGCCGGATGCCCCTCGCGACCGCTGCGCAGCTCGATCAGGTGCATCGCCTCACGGGCGTTGAGGTCGAGCGTGTAGCGGATCCGGTAGGCGAGGCTGAGCGCGTAGGGGGCCTGCTCGCGCAGGCCCGCGGACAGCAGCCGCTCGTACTCCCCGCGGGAGATCTCGAGCCCGCGTTCGAACTCGCCGCCGGCGCCAGCCTCCACCACCTCCTCGGGGACCCCGGCGCCGAGGTCGGGGCCGAGCCGCTGCCACTGGCAGGTCAGCATCCGGTGGCGCTGGAGGTCGCGGAAGGCGCCGTAGTCGGAGACGATCTCGAAGCGGTAGCGCAGCGCCTCGAAGCCACGGCCGGGACGGTGGCGACGGTTGGCACGCTCGCCGACGACCGCCGCCAGCAGCTCCGCTCGCTCGGAGCGGTCGAGGACGTCGATGCGGGCCAGCACCTCGGTCTCGGAGGCGCTGGCGGCCTCGAAGAGGCAGGCGGCGAGTAGGTCCTCTTCGCTGCCGTCGACGTGGATCAGCTCGACCGAGGGGGTGCCGTCGCCGCTGTCGCGACGGTCCAGTCCCAGCCGCGCGACCCAGTCCTCGGTCCGCTCGCGGCGCCGCTCCAGGTAGGAGATCCACTCGCCGCCGCGATCGGGGCGCTCGACTCGCGAGACGAAGCTCGGCATCACCCGCTTCAGCTCGGTGAGGATCATGCCGCCGTAGTCGCGCGCCTCCGGCAACGGCGAGGCCAGCAGCCGCAGAATCAGCTGCTCGTAGGCCTGGCCGGAGGCGTAGATGCCGACGTGGCTCAACGTCGCCGCCGGCAGCAGGCCGCGCAGCAGGTCCAGCGCCTTGGCCCGGATCGAGCGCTGCCAGGGGCCCTCCGGTTCGCTCTCGCCCCGCGGCCAGCGCTCGGCTGCCCAGGCCTCGACCTCGCGCAGCGAGCGCGAGTAGATCGCGAACAGCTCGTCCATCGCCGCGGCGAACTCGGGCCCCAGCTCCTCGTCACGGTAGAAGCGGTAGCCGCCGTCGCCGGGCAGCGGCTTGTCGTAGGGGATGTAGCGGGTCGACTGCTCCAGGTAGGCGGCGAGGCGGCCACGCTGCAGCAGCTTGGTGAGGATGTTCGAGACCCACTCGCAGGCGACGTGGGCACCGCCGACCTGGGCGATCGAGTCGTCGCCGTAGCCGACGAAGACGCGCTCGTACAGCTGCGCCGCCCGGGCGCCCTCCTCGTCGTCGAAGGGCCGGCCACCGGCAGGGGCATCTTCCGCGAACTCCTCCAGATAGAGCCGTCTCACGGTCCCGGAATAGCGCGAATAGCGGGCAAAAAGGGCGCCCTTGACGGTCTCCGGCAGGTTCACGAGGGCGAATACGGGCCGGTCGAGATTGGTGAAATGAGGGGTGAGGACCGCTCGCTCCTCGGCCGTGAAGTGTTCAACTGGATAACGCACCGGCGCATCGTAGTGCCGGACCGGGACGCGCCGCGCTTACCCGCATATCCTGCGGGTATCGACAGGTCTTCTACTTAATTCTTACGATGGCTCGATACCCCTCCTCCGACCCCACCGGCAGGCGCCCGATCGGCGCCGGCATCCTTGTCGCCGGCCTGGCCGCGATCGTCGCCGGGCTCCTGCTGCCGCTCCTGCTCGGCTCCTTCTCGCGTCGCCAGGCGCTGATCTTGGCGGGCGTCGAGGCCCTTTGCCTGGTTCTGATCGCGGTTGGCATCCTGCTGCTGGCGCGGCGGCTGCGCACAAGCCACGACGCGCTCTGGGCCCTGGCCCGCCGCGACGAGCTGACCGGCGTCGGCAACTACCGCAGCCTGCACGAGCGCCTGGCCGAGGAAATCGCCCGCCACCGCCGCCACTCGCGCGAGTTCGCGTTGATCCTGCTCGATCTCGACGGCTTCAAGGCCGTCAACGAGCGGCTGGGGCACCTCGACGGCGACCGGCTGCTGGCCGAGATCGGCGCGGCGCTGAGCGACGAGGTGCGGACCGAGGACTCGGTCTTCCGCCAGGGCGGCGACGAGTTCGCCGTGATCGTCCCCGAGGCCGGCGCCGAAGAGGCCGAGGAAGTCGCGGCCCGGCTGCGCGCCCGGGTCGCCCGCCGCGGCTTCGGCAGCGACGAGAGATGGCCGGTCTCCGCCGCCTGCGGCTTCGCCATGTTCCCCGCCGACGGGATCACCGTCGACGACCTGCTCGGCTTCGCCGACGCCGATCTCTTCGCGGCGAAGCGCGATGGGCGGCCGGTCTGAATCAGGCGGCTGGCGCTGGGACGAGGCGTCGAAAAATTGGCACAAAGCTGTCACACGTCCACGCCCACGGCCCGCGACGTTTTGTCTAAGGTGGCATCATGGAGTCGATGAGGGAAGCCTGGACGGACGCGCGGCTGGATGACCTGAGTGCCCGCATGGATCGCGGATTCGATCGGGTGGACGCGGAGCTGAGGGCGGTTAACCGCAGGATCGACGGCCTTCAGGAAGCGTTCATCGCGCTGCAGCGGACGATGCTCCAGGTTGGCTCTGGCATGATCGTCGCGCTGATCGGCGTGATGGTCACCGTCGTTGTCCAGACCTGAAGCGGTCTGATCAGGCGCCGGGTGGCGACGCCATCAGCTCGACGCGGTGGCCGCCGGGGGCGATCGCGTGGGCGCGGGGAGCACCCCAGTGCCCGCGGCGGCGCTCGACCTCGAAGCCGTGCTCCTGCAGCCGTGCCAGCGCCGGCTCGAAGTCGGGGACCACGACCGCGAGGTGTCCCCGCTGCGCGACGGTCGGGTGCTCCTCCGGCATCAGGTGGATCTGGGTCCCGCCGCGTTCGAGCCAGACGTACTCGGCGAGCGTCGGCGGCGGCTCGACCCGCTCGAAGCCGAGCAGCTCGAAGAGCTCGACGGCGCGATCGACGTCGGCGGGCTGCAGCTCGATTCCGACGTGGTGCAGCATCACAGCAGGAGTGAGACTAGTGCCGCGAGGACGACGATCGCGGTCGTCCAGGTGACCGCCTCGGCGGTGATCTCCATGTCGAGGCCGTAGGCGTGGGCGATGACCAGCGAGTTGAGGCCGGAGGGCATCGCCGAGAGCAGGCGGTAGGCGGCGGGCAGGTCGATCAGCGGCGCCGCCAGCAGCATCAGCAGCGCCGGCACCACGGCCAGGCGGGTGACGATCGCGACCATCACCGGCCTGGTCAGCGGCGGCGGCATCGGCAGCTCGCCGTGTTCGGCGTTCTCGGCCAGGGTGGCGCCGACGGCGAAGAAGCCGATCGGCAGGATCGCCACGATCAGCACCTGGGAGGCGTCGACGAGGACGTCCGGGGCCAACGCCTCCGGCGCCAGCAGCCCGGCGATCGCCGCGTACAGCGGCGGGTTGCGGGTGAAGAAGGCGCCGACCCGCTGGCGCGGCGTTTCCCCCGCCTTGGTCCCGAAGGCGGCCCCGACCGCGAAGGCGCCGAGCAGCAGGCAGGGCCCGGTCACGAGGACGTCGTAGAGGACGGCGGTCGAGAGCTCCTCGCGTCCCAGCAGCGCCACCGCCAGCGGGTAGCCGAGGTAGCCGGTGTTGACGCTGAGCACGCAACAGACGACCGCGCCAATCTGGGGTCGGGTCAGTTTCAGCACCCGGCTCGCCACCCACCAGGCGAAGAAGGCGCCGAGCGAGGAGGCGACGATGCCGAGCGCCAGCCCCACCCCGTGGCTGAGGTCGATCTCGCTGGCGGCGATGTTGAAGAAGATCACCGGCGGCAGCAGCACGTAGAGCAGCAGCACCAGCGCCCGGCGAGCAACGTGGGCGGCCGCCTGTGGCCGCCGCCGCTCGGCGAGGACGCCCACCGCGACACTCACCGCGATCGCCCCGACCGTAAAAAGAAGAATCATTTATCTGCGCTCTTCTGACGGTGTGGGGCAAGGACGCAGGGAGCGCGGCGTGCTCTGCACGCGAGCGACCGAGGACGCCGCACCACGCCGTCAGAAGAGCGCAGAGCCGGCGCGGGTGGCGAACTCGACGAGCGGCTGCGGGATCACCCCGAAGAAGACCGTCGCCGCCGCGGCCAGCAGCGCCGGGCCGACCAGGTACCAGCGTCGCCCCGCTTCGGGGTCGACCGGGTCGGCCTCGGGTGCGGCGCCGGCGATCGCCGGGGTGGCGCCGGGGACGCTCTCGCCCCCGGGCCGCATCCACATCGCCGCCACCACCCGCAGGTAGTAGCCGAGCGAGATCATCGTCCCGATCGCGATGAAGACCGCCAGCCAGGTGTAGTCGCCTTCGACCAGGGCCTCGATCAGGTAGAGCTTGCCGATGAAGCCCGCGGTCGCCGGCAGCCCGGCCAGGGCCAGCATCGAGATCGTCAGCGGCCAGGCCAGCAGCGGCCGCTCCCGGCCCAGCCCCTGGACCGCGCGGATCGAGTCGCCGAACGGGGTCTCGCGCTCGCGGGCGACGATCACGGCGAAGGCGGCCAGGTTCATGAAGGCGTAGGCGGCGAGGTAGAAGACGAGCGAGCTGGCGCCGGCCTCGGAGGCGACGACGACGCCGCCGAGCATGTAGCCGGCCTGGGCGACGCCGGAGTAGCCGAGCAGCCGCTTCAGCGAGTCCTGGCCGAGGGCGCCGACGTTGCCGACCACGATCGAGACCGCCGCCAGCGTCGCCAGCGCCGGCTGCCACTCCTCCACCTGGGGACCGAGCGCGTCGATGAAGAAGCGCAGGAAGACGGCGAAGGCGGCCGCCTTGGTCGCCACCGCCATGAAGGCGGTGATCGGCGTCGGCGCCCCCTGGTATACGTCCGGCGTCCACTGGTGAAAGGGGGCGATCGAGGTCTTGAAGGCGAGCCCGACCGCGGCCATCGCGATCCCGATCAGGATCAGCGGGTCGCCGAGCATGCCCTCGCGGACGATGCCGTCGGCGATCCCGTCGAAGCCGGTCGAGCCGGTGCCGCCGTAGAGGAAGGCCATCCCGTAGAGCAGCGTCGCCGAGCCGAGCGAGCCGACGATCAGGTACTTCAGCCCCGACTCGAGCGAGCCCTCGCGCCGCAGGTTGGTGGCGCAGAGGATGTAGAGCGGGATCGAGAGGATCTCGATCGCGACGAAGAAGGTGACCAGGTTCTGCGCCTGGGCCAACAGCACCATCCCCAGCACCGAGCCGAGCAGCAGCGCGTGGTACTCGCCGCCGCCGGCCTGCTCGACCGCCGACTCGCGCAGCGAGAGCAGCACGCAGGCCGCTGCCATCAGGATCGCGATCAGCGAGATCGAGATCGCCAGGTCGTCGAGCCGCAGCGCCCCGGTGAGCAGGTCCACGTTCTCGCCCCACTGCCAGATCAGCAACCCCGCGGCGGCTGCCAGCGTCACCATCGTCAGCCCCGGCGCCATCCGCTTCGTCGGCTTGAACACGGCCGAGAGCAGGACGACGCAGAGCCCGACCGTGAGCGCGACGACCGGCGAAATCCCCGCATAGTCGATAACCGGCTCGCGAAAGTTCATCGCCCATCCCCTAGGTCGACGGGCCGATTTTCCTCCATATAGGGGTGTTTGAGGCCCGTCGGCCCGCTCTTCGAGGCCAGCTGCGCTGCAGGTGCGTCGCCGCCGGTCACTTTCGCCACCGTCTGCTGCACGGTCGGGGCGGTGCGGTGGAGGATCAGCTGCGGGTAGAGGGCGAGGGCGAGGATGCAGAGGACGATCGGCGCCAGGACGACGCCGTCGCGGAGCGAGATCTCGCGCGAGGCGATCCCGTCCGGCAGGCGGTTGTGCATCGCCTGCTGGTAGAGGCGCAGCGCGTAGTAGGCCGACATCGCTACGCCGCTGATCGCGATGCAGGCGAAGACGATCTTCTCCTGGAAGAGGCCGTTGAGGATGTAGAACTCGCCGATGAAGTTGGCCGAGCCGGGCATCGCCAGGGTGGCGAGGACGACGATCAGGAACAGCGCCGCCAGCACCGGCGCCCGCAAGGCCATCCCGCCCATCTCGCGGATGTCCTCGCTGCCGGTGCGCTCGACCAGGAGCGCGACGATGACGAAGATCGGCGCCACGACGAGCCCGTGGTTGACCATCTGCAGGATCGCCCCGTCGGCGCCGTCGGCCCGCAGGGCGAAGATCCCGGCGGTGATGAAGCCGAGCTGCGCGACCGAGGAGTAGCCGGCGATCAGCCGCACGTTGGTCTGGGTGAAGGCCATCACCGAGCCGTAGAGGATCGAGGCCAGCGCGATCGTCAGGATCGCCTCCTGGAACTCGACCGTGGCGTCGGGGAAGAGCGGCAGCACGACCCGCAGGAAGCCGTAGGCGCCGACCTTGGCCAGCACCCCGGAGAAGACGACCAGGACCGGCAGCGGCGCCGCCCGGTAGGCGTCCGGCATCCAGCCGTGCAGGAGGAAGGCCGGCATCTTGACCAGGAAGGCGGCAGCGAAGAACCAGAAGATCCAGCGCTGGCTCTCGACGTCGATCCCCTGCTGCTGGATCGCCGCGATCGAGAAGGTGAGGTTGCCGCCGTCGGCGGAGATGACCGCCGCCGCGATCGCCGCGACCAGCATCAGCAGCGAGCCGATCAGGGTGTAGATCATCATCTTCAGCGTCGCCGCCGCGGCCGTCGGGCCGCCCTCGCGGTCGCTGCCCCAGGAGCCGAAGAGGAAGTAGAACGGGACCAGCATGAAGTCGAAGAAGAGGACGAAGAGCAGCAGGTCCTGAGCCAGGAAGGCGCCCAGCGTCGCCGTCTCGGCCAGCAGCATTAGGAAGAAGAAGAGGTTGGGACGGTCCTGCCGGCGGAAGGCGGCGAAGGCCGTGCCGCCGACCCAGAGCAGCGCCGTCAGCACCACCAGGAAGAGGTTGAGGCCGTCGATCCCGAGGCTGTAGTCGACCCCGAGCCCGGAGATCCAGGCGACGTCGACGGTGTGCTGCAGGCCGGAGTTGCCGGAGTCGAAGTCGAAGACCATCGCGGCGGCGAGCACCAGCGTCGCCACCGCCCCCAGCGTCGCCCACCAGCCGCTCGTCCGCTTCGGCAGGAAGAGGCCGACGATGGCGAAGGCCAGCGGGGTCCAGAGCAGGGCGTTGATCATGAGCTGCTCAGCAGGAAGTAGAGGGCGAGCCCGGCGAAGCCGGCGATCAGGAACAGCGCGTAGCTGCGGACGAAGCCGCTCTGGACGGCGCGGACGACGCCGCCGGCGCCGCGCACGGTCTCGGCGGTGCCGTTGACGAGGCCGTCGACGACGAAGCGCTCGAAGACCCGGTCGGCGAAGCGGCCTATGGCGAGCGCCGGGCGCACCACGAGGAAGTCGATCGCCTCGTCGAAGTACCACTTGTTGGCGAACAGGGTGTAGAGCGGGCGCAGGCGCTGGATCAGGTAGGCCGGGGCGGTCGGCTGCTGGACGTAGAAGAAGTGGGCGAGCCAGATGCCGATCACCGAGATCGCGCCGCCGACGCCGAGCCCGATCCAGTCGGCGCTGAGGCTGGGGTGGATATGGGCCAGCGGCGAGTCCTCGAAGACCGGGTCGAGCCACTTCTCGAGCACGTCGTCGAGGCCGGGGACCTGGATCAGGCCGCCGACCAGCGCCAGCACCGAGAGCACCCCCATCGCCGCCTTCATCGGCCAGGACTGCTCGGCGATGTGGTGTTCGGACCCCGGGAAGCCGACGTCGGTGTCCTCGAGCTCGCCGCTGGCCGGGTTGCGCGGCTCCTCGTGGGCGACGTGGCCGGTGTCGATCAGCTCCTGCGCCTCCTTGCAGGGCGTCCTCGGCAGGATCCGGAAGACCAGCCGGAAGGTGTAGACGGCGGTGATCAGGGCGCCGACGTAGCCGAGCACGGTGAAGATCAGGTACATGCCGCCGCGGGCCTCGGCGTAGGCGAGGATCTCGTCCTTGGAGAAGAAGCCGGAGGTGCCGGGGAAGGCGGCCAGGGCGAGGGCGCCGCAGAGGAAGGCGATCGAGGTGAAGCGCATCGCCCTGCCGAAGCCGGACATGTTGTCGATGTTCTGGTTGTTCGCCATCGCGGCGATGATCGAGCCGGCCGCCATGAACAGCAGCGCCTTGAAGAAGGCGTGGGTCATCAGGTGGAAGAGGCCGGCGCTGTAGGCGCCGATCGAGACGCCCATGATCATGTAGCCGATCTGGCTCATCGTCGAGTAGGCGATCGCCCGCTTCAGGTCGGTCATCACCAGGGCGATCGTGCCGGCGACCAGGAGCGTCGCCAGGCCGGTGAAGGCGGCGATGTCGGCGGCGGTCGGGGCGAGTTCGAAGAGGACGTGGGTGCGGGCGATCAGGTAGACGCCGGCGGTGACCATCGTCGCCGCGTGGATCAGCGAGGAGACCGGCGTCGGTCCCTCCATCGCGTCCGGCAGCCAGGTGTGGAGCGGCAGCTGCGCCGACTTGGCGAAGGCGCCGACCAGCAGCAGCAGGCAGATCGCGGTGATCGTCCACTCGTTGGTGGTGAAGACCTCCGGGGCTTTCTCGAAGGCCGGGCCGTAGTCGAAGGTCCCGAGCTCGCGGAAGATCAGGAAGGCGGCGAGGACGAGGCCGATGTCGCCGACGACGTTGATCACGAAGGCCTTCATCCCCGCCCGGGTCGCGGTCTCGCGCCGGTACCAGAAGCTGATCAGCGCGTAGGAGGCGAAGCCGACGAAGGCCCAGCCGACGGTCAGCAGCACGAAGTTGCCGGCGAGGACCAGCAGCAGCATCGAGAAGACGAAGAAGTTGAGGTAGCTGAAGAAGCGGTGGTAGCCGTCGTCGGACTGCATGTAGCCGTAGGAGTAGAGGTGGATCAGGGTCGAGACGCCGGTGACGACGAGGACCATGAAGACCGAGAGCGGGTCGACGAAGATCCCCAGCTTGATGTCGAGCCCGCCGGCGCTGGCGTAGTCCCAGAGCGAGGAGGCGTGGTGGCGCGCCTCCGGGTCTTCGCCGAGCAGGCTGAGCAGGGCGCCGATGCCGCAGGCGAAGGCGAGCCCGATCGCGACCGTGCCGATGATCCCGGCGACCTTCGCCGGCAGGACCCTGAAGCCGAGCCCGATCACGATCGAGCCGAGCAGCGGGAACAGCAGGACCAGCCAGCCCCAAGCGGTGGCGGTCATGAAGTTTCACGCTCCGCTCCCGGCGCGAAGAACCAGATATGCACGCTTGGTCGCTCCGCGTTCATTAGCCGCGCAGCTCCCGCAGGTCGTCGACGTTGAGCGGCAGCTTGCGGCGGAAGATGGCGACGATCAGGCCGAGGCCGACGACGACCTCACAGGCGGCGATCACCATCACCACGATCGCGAAGACCTGACCCTCCTGGTTGCCGACCATGCGGCTGAAGGCGACCAGCGCCAGGTTGCCGGCGTTCAGCATCAGCTCGAGGCAGAGCAGGATCACCATCGGGCTGCGGCGGATCAGGATGCCGACCGCGCCCGTGGTGAACAGCAGGGCGGAGAGGACGATGTACCACTCGACGTTCACGCCGTCTCCTCGCGTTTGCGGCCGGCGAGGACGACGGCCCCGACGGCGGCCAGCAGCAGCAGGATCGAGGAGGCCTCGAAGGGCAGCAGGAACTTCTCGAGCAAGAGGCGGCCGATCGCGGCCGGGTCGCCGAAGCCGGGCTCGACGTCGGGGCCGTGGGTGCCGAGGGCGAGCAGGGCGGAGGAGAGGACGGCGACGGAGAGCTCGACGAAGAGGGCGATCCCCAGCAGCGGCGCCAGCAAGCGCTGGCCCGGGATCGGCTCCCAGGCCGACTCGCCGCCGCCGCCGACGTAGGCGACGACGAAGATGTAGAGGACCATCACGGCGCCGGCATAGACGACCACCTGGGCGGCGGCGACGAAAGCCGCGGTCAGCAGCAGGAACAGCACCGCCAGCGAGAAGAGGTGGACGATCAGCGCCAGCACGCTGAAGAAGGGGTTGCGCATCGCGATCACGCCGATCGCGCCGCCGATCGCGCCGAAGGCGGCGAGGAAGAACAGCACTGCTTCCATCTACTCGCCCTCGCTTTTCAGCGGCGTCCGCTCGATCGGCTCCGCCAGCAGCATCTCCTTGGTGAAGATGAGGTTGTGGCGGTCGTAGTCCGCCATCTCGTAGTCATGGCCCATCGTGATCGCGTCGAAGGGGCAGGCGATCTCGCAGTAGCCGCAGAAGATGCAGCGCGAGAGGTTGATCTCGTAGACGGCGGCGTAGCGCTCGCCGGCGGAGACGCGCTCGCCGGGGATGTTCTCCGCCGCGACGACGCGGATGCAGTCGGCCGGGCAGGCGGCGGCGCAGAGCGAGCAGCCGACGCATTTCTCCAGCCCGGTGTCCTCGAACTTGTGCAGCTTGTGGCGGCCGCGGAAACGCGGGTAGACGGGGGTCTTCTCCTCCGGGTACTCGATCGTCAGCGGCCCCTCGATCAGCCGCGCCATCGTCGTCTTCAGCCCCCGCAGGGTCTCGCCGAAGGCGCGGTAGGCGCCGCCGACGCCGCCCGGCTCGGGGCCGCGCTGGACCGCGACCACCTCGATCGAGTCGAGGTAGGAGGCGGACTTCGGGTCGAAGCCGTTGCCGTCGTGCCCGCTGCTCACGTCACCACCACCAGGACTGCGGTGACGAGGACGTTGAGGGTCGCCAACGGCAGCAGCACCTTCCAGCCGAGGCTCATCAGCTGGTCATATCGCAGCCGCGGCAGCGTCGCCCGCACCCAGATGAAGACCAGGACGAGGCCGAGCATCTTCGCCAGCATCCAGATCGGGTCGAGGAAGCTGGGGCCGGGCCCCATCCAGCCGCCGAGGAACATCGCCGCGGCGATCCCGGAGACGACCAGGATCTCCATGTATTCGACCAGCAGGAAGGAGCCGAAGCGCATGCCGCCGTACTCGGTCATGAAGCCCTGGACCAGCTCGGCGTCGGCCTCGGGCATGTCGAACGGGGTGCGGTTGGTCTCCGCGAAGCCGGCCAGCATGAAGATCAGGAAGCCGGCGAACTGGGGGACGATGAACCAGATCTCGCCCTGGGCGTGGACCGCGTCGACCAGCGAGAGCGAGCCGCTCATCATGATCACGCCGAGCAGCGCCAGGCCCATCGAGACCTCGTAGGAGATCAGCTGCGCGGCCGAGCGCATGGCGCCGAGCAGGCTGTATTTCGAGCCCGAGGCCCAGCCGCCCAGCACCAGGCCGTAGAAGGCGATCGAGCCGACGGCGAAGAAGTAGAGGATGCCGATCGGGACGTCGATCCCGTAGAGGCCGACGCCGTCCTGGACGTCGCCCCAGGGAATGATCGCCAGCGCCAGGACGCCGGAGAGGACCGGCAGCAGGGGACCGAGGATGTACAGGGTCGAGACCGCGTTGGCGGGCCGGAACGACTCCTTGGAGATCAGCTTCCCCACGTCGGCGAGCGGCTGCAGGATGCCGAAGGGGCCGACGCGGTTCGGCCCGTAGCGGTGCTGGAAGCGCCCGATCAGCTTGCGCTCGACCACGGTCAGCACGGGGAGGATGCCGAAGATGACCGCGAAGATCACCAGCGACTTGAGGACCATGATCCAGGTCGCTTCGACGAAGCTGGTGTCGGCGATCGGCAGCATCAGGCGCGGGCCTCGCTCAGCTTCTGAATCTCAACCTTCACCGGGCTGCCATTCAGCAGACCGTTCGCGTTGTCCTCGGACAGTCCCTCGGCGAGGAAGACGACACCCTCGGCGACGCGCTCTTTGATCTGCACCTCGGCCTCGACACTGGTGCCGTTCTGGCTGACCAGCACGTGCTCGCCGTTCTTCAGGCTGAGGTGTTCGGCGTCGACGATCGAGATCTCGACCCGCTGCCGCGGTTGCAGAAACTTCAGCGGCGGGTTGAGCTCGGTGATGGGGCCGGCCCAGAGGTCGCGGTAGGTGCCCAGCTGGAGGGTGGCGGTTCCTGGGGTCGGGGGAGCGTCCGAGGTGGGGTCGGCGGACGCGACTCGGCGGTCATCGGTTGCGGCCTCCGAAGTAGGGGTTGGCGCCTCGCGCTGAGTGTCCGGCGACCCCGGCACGGACGCCCTCTCAGCCCCAAGTTCCTTGCCTGCAGGAGGGACAGCGCTTGCGGCGGGGGTGTCCTGCCAGCGGATCCCCCTGCCGCCGATGGCGGAGTCGTCGATGTCGGCGTAGAACGGGACCGCTTCGGTCAGAGCTGCGAAGGCCGTGGGCTGGGAGTCGATCTCAGTCTCATGGCCGAGAGCGGCGGAGAGCTCGCCCAGGACCTGGATGTTCGAGCGGACGTCGCCGGGGCGGCCGGCGCTGGGACGCACGCGCTGCAGGCGCCCGTCTGGGTGCGTCACCGTGCCGTCTTTCTCGGCGTGGGTCTCGAGCGGCAAGACGACGTCGGCCTTGGCGGTGGTGGCGGTCTCGAACATCGAGAAGACGACGAGGTGCTTGCAGGCGGTCAGGGCCCGCTCCCAGGCGAGCGAGTCCGGGAAGTCGCGCAGCGGGTCGACGCCGAAGAGCAGCAGCGCATCGATCTCGCCCGACTCGAGCGCAGCGCGAATCTCCTCCGTCCGCTTCCCGTCGAGCTGAGACTTTTGGTCGCCCTGCGACCAAAAGTCTCGGTTCGGCTCGCTCAGACCAGGTCCCGCGTCGGGGAGGCAGCCGGCCTCGCGCAGGCCGCGGGCGTTGGTGGTGTCGGGGATTTCGAGCAGGCCGGCTCCGTCGACGGAGGCGACGTCAAGCGCGTCGGCGAGCGCGAGGAGGGCGTCGACGGCGCCGTCGCGGGCGATCCGCTCGCCCCAGAGGACGACGACCTTGGTGGGGCTCTCCGCGCTGCCAGCCTCGCGCACGACGTCGGCGAGCGGCGTCGCCACGGTTTCGGCGCCGCCGACGGCGCTCGCCAGCTCGCCCACGAAGTGGGCCGCCTCGCCGGGGGCGTAGCGGGCGATCGCCTCGGCGCCGCCGTCGAGCGCGGTCGGGCGCTCGGTCGCGACCGCGAGGCGGGCGCCGTTGCGGCGGATTGCCTTGCGCACGCGCAGGTCGAGGATCGGCGAGCTGTGCAGGGGGTCGGTGCCGAGGACGAGGATCACGTCGGCGTCGTCGATCTCGCGCACCCTGGCCGAGACGTTCGGCTGCGCCAGCCGGACGAGGGCCTCACGCCCGGGCCCGCGCGAAGGGCGCGAGTCGATGTGCGGCGAGCCGAGCGCCTCGCGGACGATCTTCTGGACCAGGTAGCCCTCCTCGTTGGAGGCGTCGCGGACGATCGCCGCCACCTTGCCGTCCGCGCCGCCGAGCCCCGCCGCCGCTTTGGCGATCGCCGTCTCCCACTCGGTCGCCCCGCCCCGCAGACGCGGCCCCGCGACCCGCTCCGCCGCGGTGAACATCTCGAAGCCGTAGCGGCCGCGGTCGCAGAGCCAGCCGTCGTCGACCTCGTGGTTGTCGCGGGTGATCACCCGCTTCACCTGCTCGTCGCGGACCGTGAAGCTGACGTTGCACTGGCTCGGGCAGAGCGTGCAGACCGAGCCCGCCTGCTCGATGTCCCAGGGCCGGGCGCGGAAGCGGTAGGTGTAGCTGGTCAGCGCCCCGACCGGGCAGATGTCGGTGATGTTGCCGTGGAAGGGGGCGACGTAGGGGCGGTCGTCGAAGGTGCCGACGAAGCTGCGGTCGCCGCGCTCCAGCAGCTGCAGCTGGTCGTCCTCGGAGATCTCCTGGCTGAAGCGGACGCAGCGGTAGCAGAGGATGCAGCGCTCGCGGTCGATCGCCACCAGCGGCGAGAGCTCGACCGGCTTCTGGAAGTGGCGCTTTTCGTCGATCACCCGGCTCTTGCCCGGGCCCCAGCCCTGGGTGATGTCCTGCAGCGGGCACTCGCCGCCTTTGTCGCAGACGGGGCAGTCGAGCGGGTGGTTGACGAGCAGGAACTCGACCACCGCGCTCTGCGCGTGCTTGACCTGCTCGGTGCGGGTGTGGACGACCATGCCGTCGCGGACCGGGGTCGAGCAGGAGGTCTGCAGTTTCGGGATCCCCTCGATCTCGACCAGGCACATGCGGCAGGCGCCGACCGGGTCGCCCAGTTTCGGTTCGTAGCAGAAGACCGGGATCTCGACGTCGCCCTGCTTGGCGGCGTCGTGCAGCATCTCGCCCTCGGTCGCGGCGATCTCGCGCCCGTCGACGACGATCGTCACCGCTTTGCCGGCGCTCATGCCGACGCCCCCAGGGTCTCGGGCGGGGCCTGCACGACCAGGTGCGGATCGAGGGCCGCAGCGTCGATCACCTGCTCGAACTCGGCCCGGAACTTGCGCACCATCGAACTCACCGGCATCGCCATCGAGTCGCCGAGGACGCAGAGGCAGTGGCCCATGATGTTCTCCTGGACCGAGCTGATGATGTCGAGGTCCATCGGCGTCGCCTCGCCGCGGACGACCCGCTCCAGCATCTTCACCGTCCAGTTCGTCCCCTCGCGGCAGGGGGCGCACTTGCCGCAGGACTCGTGGTGGTAGAAGCGCGCCGTGCGCAGCGCCATGTGCGGGATCGAGACGCGGTCGTCGGCGACGATGATCGAGCCGGAGCCGAGCATCGAGCCCGCCTCCGCCATCGCCTCGAAGCTGTAGGGGAGGTCGAGCTCGGCCGGGGTCAGGACCGGCGAGGAGGAGCCGCCGGGGTAGAAGGCCTTGACCTCGTGGCCCGGCTCGGGGCCGCCGGCGAGGTCGTAGATCAGCTCCCGGGTCGGAATCCCCAGCTCGACCTCGTAGTTGCCGGGGCGGCGCACGCAGCCGGAGACCGAGACGACCTTGGTTCCGGGCGACTGCTCGGTGCCGAACCCCTTGAACCACTCGGCCCCGTGGGCGACGATCCGCGGTACGTTGGAGAGCGTCTCGACGTTGTTGATCAGCGTCGGCCCGCCGTAGAGGCCCTGCACCGCCGGGAACGGCGGCTTCAGGCGCGGGTTGCCGCGCTTGCCCTCGAGCGCGTCGAGCAGCGCCGTCTCCTCGCCGCAGATGTAGGCGCCCGCCCCCCGGTGCACGACCAGCTCCAGGTCGCGATGCGTCCCGAGGATGTTCTCGCCCAGGTAGCCCGCCTCGTAGGCCTCGGCGACCGCCGTGTCGAGGATGTCGGCCTGCAGGTCGTACTCGCCGCGGATGAAGATGAAGGCGTGGCCGGCGTCGGCCGCCAGCGCCGCGATCGCGATCCCCTCGATCAGCTGGTGCGGGTTGCGCTGCATCAGCTCGCGGTCCTTGAAGGCGCCCGGCTCGGACTCGTCGGCGTTGCAGCAGAGGTACTTGGCCATGTCCCCCCGGGGCAGGAAGGAGGCCTTTTTGCCCATCGAGAAGCCGGCCCCGCCGCGCCCGCGCAAGCCCGACTCTTCCAGCTCCTGGAGCACCTCGTCCTGCTCCAGCTCGCGGTAGGCCTTCTCCAGGGTGGCGTAGCCGCCGTAGCCCTTGTAACCGTCGAGCGTGCGCAGCTGCGGGTCCTCGGCGTGCTCGAGCAGGATGCGCGTCTCAGGCATCGG
This sequence comes from uncultured Solirubrobacterales bacterium, assembly GCA_963775475.1. GTDB lineage: Bacteria > Actinomycetota > Thermoleophilia > Solirubrobacterales > 70-9 > VAYN01. The sequence goes on from CAVZIP010000001.1 coordinate 976,772, forward strand.
CGCCTTCCCCGGGGTGGGGCACGTCGCCGGCCAGCGCCCGCCGTTCCAGCGCCTTCGCCGGCAGCACGTCCTCGCCCGCCTCCAGCTGCGCGATCGCCGTCCCCGCCTCGGCCGCTTCCAGCGGGCCGTAGTAGCGCTGGTCGATCGAGGCCATCGGGGCGATGTCGCAGGCGCCGAGGCACTCGAAGCCGGTGACGAAGAAGTCGTCGTCGCCCGCGGCGGCGGCCTTGAACGCGTCGAGCAGCTCGTCGCCGCCGCGCATCCAGCAGCTGATGTTGGTGCAGACCTCGATCCGGTGCTTCCCGACCGGCTCGGTGTGCAGGAGGTCGTAGAAGCTGGCGACCGACTCCAGGTAGGCCGGCGTCACCCGCATCACCGCCGCCGCCTGACGGATCCCCTCCGGGGTGCACCAGCCGTAGCGCTCCTGCACCGCCCACAGGGCCGGGATCGAGGCCGAGCGGCGGTCGGGGTAGCGCGACATCAGCGTCTCGATCCGCTCCCGCAGCTCGGCCGGGCAGTCCACCTCGTGCAGCTCGGGAATCCCCTCTGAGGACCGATCTGGAACCCGACCCTCAGTGATCGCTGGATCGACGGGCAGGTCAGCCATTCCCTCTCCTCTGCGGGTGGCGGGGGGAGGGGTCCGAGAACGGAGCCGCCGCACCGCCCGCAGGACCCCTCCCCCCGACAGGACCCGCAGCTGAGCGCATGGTCCCGCCCCTCACCGGTCCACTCCACCCAGGATCGGGTCCAGCATCCCGAGGCTGCAGATCATGTCGGCGACGTAGCTGTCGAGCGCCATCTCGCGGAAGGACTGCAGGTTGACGAAGGAGGGATCGCGGAAGTGGACTCGCGCCGGCTTCGCCGAGCCGTCGGCGAGGACGAAGCAGCCGAGCTCCCCGCGCGGGCCCTCGATCGCGTAGTAGACCTCGCCGGGAGCGACCCGGTAGCCCTCGGTGACGAGCTTGAAGTGGTGGATCAGCGACTCCATCGAGGTCGAGAGCTCCGAGCGCGGCGGCAGCACGTACTTGCGGTCCTCGGCGATGAACGGCCCCTCCGGCAGCGCGTCGAGCGCCTGGGCGACGATCTGCGCCGACTCGACCATCTCCGCCACCCGCACCCGGTAGCGGTCGTAGTTGTCGCCGACGGTGCCGACCGGGATCTTGAAGTCCATCTCCGGATAGGCGAGGTAGTCGAAGGCCTTGCGCAGGTCCCAGGGCTCGCCGGCGGCGCGCAGCAGCGGCCCGGTCACGCCCAGCTCCAGCAGCCGCTCGCGGGGGACGATCCCCACCCCCTTGGTCCGCTGCAGGAAGACCTCGTTGCGGTCCAGCAGCGCTTCGTACTGGCCGACCCGCACCGGCATGTCTTCCGCGAAGGAGCGGCACTTCTGCTCGAAGCCGAGTGGGATGTCCTCGATCACGCCGCCGACCTGGAAGTAGCGGGTGTGCATCCGCTGCCCGGTCGCCATCTCGAACAGGTCGAGGATGCGGTCGCGCTCGCGGAAGCAGTACCAGAGCATCGAGATCGCGCCGAGGTCGAGCGCCGTCGTCCCCAGCCAGACCAGGTGCGAGTGGATCCGGTTGAGCTCGAGGAAGATCGTCCGCAGGTACTTCGCCCGCGGCGGGATCTCGAGGTCGACCAGCCGCTCGACGGCGCCGCAGAAGGCCTCCATCTGGAAGAAGTAGGAGACGTAGTCCATGCGCTCGACGAAGGGGATGACCTTCCAGTAGCTCTTGTCCTCGCAGGACTTTTCGATCCCGGTGTGGACGTAGCCGATCACCGGCCGCAGCTCGCGCACGACCTCGCCTTCGAGGTCGACGATCAGCCGCAGCACGCCGTGGGTTGCCGGGTGGTGCGGCCCGATGTTGACCGTCATCACCTCTTCGGTGCGGTCCTCGGTCAGGTCGGTGGTCAGCTCAGCCATAGCGCCGCTCGTTGTAGGTGAACGTCACCGGCTCCCCGCCCACGGGGAAATCCCGCCGCTGCGGCCAGCCGACGTAGTCCTCGGGCAGGAGGATCCGCGTCAGGTCCGGGTGCCCCCGGAACACCACCCCGAAAAAGTCAAACGCCTCGCGCTCCTGGAAGTTGGCGGTGGCGAACAGCTCCACGCAGGAGTCGATCTCCGGCAGGGCGTCGCCGTCTCGGTCGGCCAGCATCGCTTTCACGCGAACGCGCTCGACCCGATCTCGGTTGAGGAGCTCGTAGTGGACTCCGAAGCGCGGCTGAGCTGGCAGGTAATCCGCGACGTGCAGGCTCGAGAGGAAGTCGTAGCCCTGGCCCGGCTCGTCGCGCAGCCAGGAGAGCACGTCGAGGACCCGCTCGGGGTCGACGATCAGCGCCGCCTGGTCGCGGTCGAAGGAGGTGGCGAGGACGGCGCCGCGACGGTCGCGCTCGATTTCCCCCCGCAGCAGCTCCAGTCCGGGAGCGTCAGGCAAGGCTCAGCTCCCGCGCCGCTTCGTATGCCTCCGCCGCCTCCGGGCTCGGTTCGCTGCGCGGGCCGCCGCGCGCCCACTCCTCGCTGCCGGCGGCGTCGTAGCGCTGGCGCCAGCCCTGGTCGGGGTTGCCCTGGATCTTGCGCTGCAGCTTGGTGAAGCCGTAGAGGACCGCCTCCGGCCGCGGCGGGCAGCCGGGGATGTGGAGGTCGATCGGCATGAACTTGTCGGCGCCCTGGACCACGGCGTAGTTGGAGAACATGCCGCCGGAGGAGGAGCAGGCACCCATCGAGACCGCCCACTTCGGCTCCAGCATCTGGTCGTAGAGGCGGCGCACGACCGGCGCCATCTTGATCGAGACCCGGCCCGAGAGGATGATCATGTCCGCCTGCCGCGGCGAGGCGCGCAGGGCCTCGGCGCCGAAGCGGGCGAGGTCGTAGCGGGCGGTGACGATCGAGATCGGCGCCTCGATCGCGCAGCAGGCGAGGCCGAAGGTGAGCGGGAAGATCGAGTTCGACCGCGCCCAGTTCTGCATCTTCTCGAAGCTGGTGGTGACGACCCGTTCTTCGACGTAGCGCTCGAGGTCCTCGCCCTCGAGGTCGCCGCGCAGCATCTCGCGGGCCGAGAGCTGCTTGGAGCGGAGGCTGCGGCGCTCTATTTCCAATCCAGGGCCCCCTTGCGCCAGACGTAGACGAAGGCGACCAGCAACAGGACGACGAAGGTGACGAGCTCGGCGAGGACGAAGACGCTGTCGGCGCTCTTCAGGATCGCCCCGACCGGGTAGAGGAAGACGACCTCGATGTCGAAGAGGATGAACAGCATCGCCACCAGGTAGAAGCTGACGCCGAATTTGAAGCCCTTCATCGCTTCGACCGGGATCCCTGACTCGTACGGCTCGCCCTGGCGGCGGCTGGCCGCGGTCGGTCTGACCGGCTTCCTCGGCCCGATCAGGTGGTTGAGCATCGCGAAGGCGCCGCCGACGGTGACGCCGAGGACCGCGAAGACGAGGATCGGGAGGTAGCTCTTGAGCACGGGGGGAGGTGGGGTTCCGTTGCGGGCGGCGCCAGACGTCCGTCGCCCGTCGTTCGACGCCCGTAGGCGCTGTTATACACCCACATTGTGACAACTTGCTACATAGTGGCTTTCCGCATCAGCAAGCCGAATTCCGACCCCTTTGGGCGGATATCGACCGCGGCGAGCTTGCCCTTTGCCACCCGGGGGGCTACCGAGGGCAAACGGAGGGAGAGCGATGCCTGAGGTCCACCTCGTCGTCGGCTGCGCCGTGATCCTGCTCAACCTCGCCGCCTTCGCCGTCGGCGGCGTCGCCTGGTTTCGCAGCCGTCCCTCGATCCCCTTCTGGTACCTGCTGCGCGCCGCCCAGGTCTCGGTCTTCCTCCAGGTACTGCTCGGCGGCCTGCTCGTCTTCACCAACCACGAAGCCCCCGATGAACTCCATTACCTCTACGGGTTGCTTCCCCTCCTGGTCTCCTTTCTCGCCGAGGGCGCCCGCACCGGCGCCGCCCAGCGCGAGCTCGGCGAGACCGACTTCGAGTCGCTCGACGCCGACACCCAGCAGTCCGTCGCCCTCGCCATCGTCCGCCGCGAGATGGGAATCATGGCCGTCAGCTGCGGCGTCATCCTCTTCCTCGCCCTGCGCGCCGCCGGCACCAGCGGCGCCCTCTTCTGAAGAGTTGACGGGTTTTACTCCCTATAGGTGGGACAACCCGTCAACTTTTCGCGCCGCGGTCGAGGCCGAGCTGGATCGTGGCCACGATCGCGAACAGCGCCCCGGTGGCGAGGTGGAAGATCGCGTCGGAGGTGTTGTTGGGAAAGGTGAAGACCCAGGCCGGCTGTTCGTCGAACAGCGCCCAGACGCCGGTGAGGAAGAGTGCCCCCGCCGCGTAGATCGCGTAGTACAGCGCCCACTTCGGGTTCAGCGCGAAGTAGAAGGCGGGGGCGAACAGCAGCAGCCCCGCCAGCGCGTGGTAGCCGTTGAAGTCGACTCCCAGCACCCGCTCGGTCGGCGCGTCCGCACCCAGCGAGAAGCTCGGTTCGGCGATGAACCCGGCCAGCGCCCAGAGCAGCTGGATCGTGGCCAGGATGACGATTCCCTTCTGCGCAAAGGTCCACCGCTCCCGCGCTGCCGTGGTCGCCTCCATGCGGAGGTGAGCCTACTCCGCTGATGCGTATCCGGTTGACTCAGGCTGCGTGCCTGAGCGCCGTTATCTCGCCGTAGGTCGTCGGATCGTGGATCGCGCCGAGGCCGAGCAGGGTCTGGAAAGCGGCCATCGGAGTGCCGCGTCGGTTGTGGCGAAAGACGAACTCGTCGAGGTAGACCGGCAGATGCTCCTTTGAGACGCCGCGATGGGTGCCGTGCATCCACGCCTTGAGGTTGGAGATCGCTCGGTGCGCCCGCGGCAGCAGTAGGTCCTCTGGCGCGGCGCCCGTCTGCTTGCGCGGGCGGTGCCGATAGCCGAGCCCGGCCAGCCCGGTGTAGGAATTCAGCCCATCGGTGTGGACGATCGCGCCCGGGGCCGTGGTCGCCTCGGTGAACGCCTCCAGCGTCTTCGCCCGGGAGTTGGCCAGCACCTGAAGGCGCAGGCGTCCCGAGCCGGCTCCTCGGACCTCGATCGCGGCGCCCACCAAGGCCTTCTTGCCGCGCTGGCGGCTGCCTTTGAGGCCTTCCTCGTAGCCCCCAAGCCAGAACTCGTCGATCTCGACCTCCGTCGTGAGCGGGCTGCGCTCGGGGGCGACCATCGCCCGACGCAGCTTCTGCAGGATCAGCCAGGCGGTCTCATAGCGCGAGAGCCCGAGCTGGCGCTGCAGTTGCTTGGCGGAGATCCCGGGGTGATGGGTGGCGACCAGATAGGCCGCCCAAAACCAGGTCCGCAACGGGGTGCGGGTGCGGTGCATCACCGTTCCCGCCGTGACCGAGGTCTGCAGGGAGCAATCCGAGCACTCCCACAGATGCCGGCGCCCCAGCACCCAGGAGCGGCGGCCTCCACAGCCCGGGCAGATGAAGCCCTCTGGCCAGCGCGAGGCCGCCAGGTAGTCGAGGCACGCAGCCTCAGTCGCGAAGCGGTCTTGGAACTCCATGATCGTGCGCGGGAAGTCTGGACGAGCCATCGGCGCACCGTAGAGCCCTTACCTGACGGAACCGGATACGCATCACCCCGGTAGGCCTCGGACTCGGACGGGAACCCCGAGGAGGTCACTGGCGACCGCGTCTTGACTCAACGTCGAGTAGGCCTGCTCAACGGGGCTGGGCGGCGCCCTTGACCGCGCTCATCTGCTTGCAGAGCTCGTGCACGCGGGCCAGGCGTTCGCTCATCGAAAGATCCCAGGCAGCCTGCCGGCGGACCGCCGCGGCGCGCTCGAAATCGCCAATGTCCCTGCTATCGGGCGAGTTTGAGGCTTGCGCTCGAAGCTTGCGTGGCATGTAGGCATCGTAGCCCGCTCCAGGTGCCATGACCAGCAGAGCGGTTAGCTCGAGGTGATCCGGAAGGCCGGGTGGTCCGGGGCGATCCGGCGCAGCTCCTCCTGGCTGGAGTCGGGGCCGACGCCGCCGAAGAAGGCGCCGACCTCCCACTTCCACTTCGCCAGGTAGGCGCGGAGGAGGGGAGGGCGCTCGTCCTCCGGGACCTCGGTTGCGGTGAACTCCTCGACCCGGCGGCCACGGACGAGCCGCCCGCCGCCGCTGACCCGCATGTTGCGCACCCACTGGGCGTTGCCGCGGGGGGCGACCAGATAGCGGCTGCCCTCGAACTCGAGCGGGTTGACCGGCGTCTGCCGCCACTCGCCGCTCTTGCGCCCCTTCACTTCCAGCACCCTGGAGCCGGCGATGCTGATCCCCAGGCGCGTCAGCCCGGCGACGATGCGGTTGAAGACGTTCCTGGTGAACCAGCCCGGCTCCTGGAACCGGGGAGCTCGATCGCTCATCGCTCGATTGTCGCAGCAGCAAAGCTGCGACCCAACCGTCGAGACCTTGGCCATCCATGTCTACTGCGGTAACCATTGGATACCATATGCCTATGTCTCGAACTCAGACTCTGCGTTGTCAATCTCGACAACCTTCGGCACATCCCACGCGCGTTTCTCGCCGACCCCATCACCACTCTTTCCGGTCCCCGCATGCATGAGGTCTGCCGGGCTCTGGCGATCGCCACCGGCTGCAACTGAGCGCGGCGCTCAGCCCAGCGGTCGGTACTCGCCGCTGTGGAAGACGAGCGGGTCGCCCACGCTCGTCTCCAGGCCGCGGACTTCGCCGGTGACGATCACGTGGTCGCCGGCCGCGACCACGTCGCGCAGGTCGCAGGCGATCCAGACCAGGGCGTCGTCGATCGCCGGGATGCCGTCGCGCTCGCTCCAGGCGACGCCGGTCCACTTCTCCGGCACCGGCGCCTTGGTCGCGAAGGAACGGGCGACCTCCTCCTGGCCGGCGTGGAGGACGCTGATCCCGAAGCGGTCGGCGGCCTGGACGGCGCGCAGGGTGCGAGAGCCGCGGTCGAGGCAGGCGAGCATCAGCATCGGCTCGATCGAGAGCGAGCAGACGGCGTTGGCGGTCGCCCCGGCGGGTCCGTCGGCGCCGCTGGCGGCGACGATCGTGACCCCGGTAGGCAGGGCGGCCATCGCGGTGCGGAAACTGGCTGGGTCGGGCGGCGGCATCGTCAGACGATCGGAATCGGCTCCAGACAATATGATGCGCGCCGCGTGCGCCCCCTACTGCTCATAGGCATGGTCCTCGCCGCCGCCCTCAGCCTCGCCGCCTGCGGTTTCGGCGAGGAGGGGATCTCGGTCTCCAAGGACGACCCCAATTACGACGGGGCCGTTCTCTTCGCGACCCACTGTTCCGGCTGTCACACGCTGAGCGCGGCCGGAACTCAGGGCAGCGGCAACCGAGCCGAGCGTACGCAGGGTCCCGACCTCAGCCAGCGAACCGAGACCTACGAGGACGCTCTCTTCGCGATCCAGAACGGCGGCTTCTCGGGGGCGATCATGCCCCAGAACATCGTCGTCGGAGACGAGGCCGAGGCCGTCGCCCGGTTCGTCGCCGAGTACGCCGGCAACGAAGCGGAATCTTCGCCGCGGCCCGGCGAAGAGACTTCGCCTTAGCGCGGGAGCGGAAATGCTCGATCTGAAGCTGATCCGCTCCGACCCCGAGCGGGTCAAGGCAGCGCTCGCCCGCCGTGGCGCCGCCGAGCGGGTCGACGAACTGCTGGCTCTCGATGCCCGCCGCCGCGAGCTGCTGCCCGAGATCGAGAATGCTCAGGCGGAACGCAAGGCTCTCTCCAAGCAGGTTGGGCAGGCGAAGCAGCAGGGTGAAGATGCCGAGGCTCTGATCAGCACGCTCGCCGTCCTCAAGGTGGGGATCGACAAGAACAAGGAGTATTTGGAGCAGGTCGATGCTGCGCTGGCCGAGATCGCCGTCGCGCTGCCCAACCTGCCCGACCCCGGCGCCCCGGACGGGATGACCGAGGAGGACGCCGTCGTCATCCGCGAGGTCGGGGCGCGGCCCGAGTTCGACTTCGAGCCCCGTGACCACCTCGAGCTCGGCACCGAGCTGGGGTTGATCGACATCGAGGCGGCCGCCCGCCTCTCCGGCTCTCGCTTCGCCTATCTCAAGGGCGACCTGGTGATGCTGGAGCTGGCCCTGGTCCGCTTCGCGATCGAGCTGGTCCGCGGCGAGGGCCACGAGCCGGTCATCCCGCCGGTCCTGGTCCGCGAAGAGGCCCTGGAGGGGACCGGCTTCCTGCCCGGCGACCGCGACCAGATCTACGAGATCCCCAAGGACGAGCTGTTCCTCGCCGGCACCTCGGAGGTGGCGCTGGCCGGCCTGCACGCCGACCAGATCCTCGGCGCCGGCGCGCTGCCGCTGCGCTATTGCGGCTTCTCGACCTGCTTCCGTCGCGAGGCCGGCGCCGCCGGTCGCGATACCCGCGGCATCTTCCGCGTCCACCAGTTCGACAAGGTCGAGATGTTCTCGTTCGTCGAGCCCTCCGAGTCGGCGGCCGAGCACGAGCGGCTGCTGGCGATCGAGGAGCGCATCCTCGGCGAGCTGGAGATCCCCTACCGGGTGGTCAACGTCGCCGCCGGCGACCTCGGCGCCCCGGCGGCGAAGAAGTACGACTGCGAGGCCTGGATCCCGAGCCAGCAGCGCTACCGTGAGCTGACCTCGTGCTCGAACACGACCGACTACCAGGCGCGGCGGCTCAGATGTAGGTATCGCCCTGCCGATAACGAAGCACCGCAGGCAGTGCACACCTTGAACGGGACGGCGGTAGCCGTAGGACGGACGATGATCGCGCTGATCGAGAACAGACAGGAACGGGACGGCGGATTCACGCTACCTAATATTTTGCATAAGTACGGCTCTCCTGAGAGAATCTCGCCGCAATGAGCGCGGAACCGACCGGCATCCCTACCCGGTATTGCCCGCCGTGCGCGGAGCACCCCTCGGCGTCATGAGCTCCAGCGTGCGGGACGCCAAGCGCGTCGTCCTCTGCGACGACCACGAGATCGTCCGCGAGGCGATCAAGGCGCGGATGGCCAACTCGAGCATCGTCGAGATCGTCGGCGAGGCCGGCAACGGCCGCGACGTGGTCGACGTCGTCAAGGAGCTCGAACCCGACGTCCTCATCATCGACGTCGAGTTGCCGAAACGGGACGGGATCGAGGCGACCAAGGAGGTCCTCAAGGCCCGGCCGCGGACCAAAGTCATCATCTTCACCGCCCACGCCCAGCCCGACCTGCTGGCCCTGGCGCTGCGGGCCGGCGCCTCCGGCTACGTGCTCAAGTCGGCTCCGGCCGAGGACATCGCCCGCGCGGTCAAAGCGGTCACCGGGGGAGGCACCTTCCTCGGCGGCGACTTCGCCGGCGGCAAGCCCTCGGAGGTCGAGAAACTGCTCGACCTCTCGCCGCGCGAGCGCCAGATCCTCGAGCTGCTGGCCGAGGGGCTGCGGGTCAAAGAGATCGCCGAGCGGCTGCAGCTCAGCCCGGCGACCGTCCACACCCACGTCCGCAACGCGATCGGCAAGCTCGAGGTCGACACCCGCACCGAGGCGGTGGCGCTGGCGGTGCGCTTCAACTACCTCGGCGCCGGCGGCGCGGTCCAGCAGTAGGACGGGCCGCCCCAGGTGGCGCGGCGGCGCTCCGCGGCTACTTCTTCTCCAGCTCCAGCGCGCACCCGTTGATGCAGTAACGCTGCCCGCCGCGGTCCGCGGGGCCATCGTCGAAGACGTGCCCGAGGTGGGCGTCGCAGGTTTTGCAGACGACCTCGGTCCGCCGCATCAAGAGGCTGTTGTCGGGCCGCAGCTCGACGTGCTCGAGGTTGGCCGGCTCCGTGAAGCTGGGCCAGCCGGTGCCGGAGTCGAACTTGGTGTCGGAGGAGAACAGCTCCGTGCCACAGCCAACGCAGCGGTAGGTGCCCTCGCTCTTCTCGTCCACGTGGGGACCGGTGAAGGCGCGCTCGGTACCGCCCTTGCGGGTCACCTCGAACTGCTCCGGCGTCAGCTGCTCGCGCCACTCCTGCTCGGATTTCTCGACCTTCGCCGCCATCTCGCTCCCTTCGCTCTCTCTGTAACCAGAGTACGCCGTCTTCCCAACGAACCCGTGACGCCCAGGGGGCGTGTCTGAGCTTAGGGGTCGTATATGGCCGGTTAGCTCAGACACGCCTAGGATGGCGGGGTGCTGGAGGTGTTCTACGAGTCCGATGGGGATCGCTTCCTCGCGACCGAGCTGACCCGCGGCCCCTGGGATCCCGGCGCCCAGCACGCCGGGCCGCCGGCGGCGCTGCTGGGGCGGGAGCTGGAGCTGCTGCCGGATGCCGAGGAGTTTCAGGTCGGCCGGGTGACCTGCGAGATCCTGCGCTCGGTGCCGATCGCGCCGGTGCGGGTCAGCGCCCGCGTCGTGCGGCCGGGCCGGCGGGTGCAGCTGCTCGAGGCGGAGCTGCGGGACGAGAACGGCGAGGCGCTGGTGCGCGCGAGCGCCTGGCGGATTCGAACCGCGACGGTGGAGATCCCGCCCGAGGCCCTGGCGGCGGACGAGCCTCCGCCCGGTCCCGGGCAGGGCTCCGAGGTCGAGTTCTTCGCCACCGGGCAGGAGCTCGGCTACCACACGGCGATGGAGTGCCGCTTCATCGAGGGTGGCTTCGTCGAGCCGGGCCCGGCGGTCGTCTGGCTGCGGATGCGCCAGCCGCTCGTCGCCGGCGAGGAGCCGAGCCCGCTGCAGCGGGTCCTGGTCACCGCCGACGTCGGCAACGGCGTCAGCGCCGCGCTCGACTACCGCCGCTATCTCTTCATCAACGTCGACCTCACCGTCCACCTGGAGCGGATGCCCGCGGGCGAGTGGGTCTGCGTCGACGCCGTCACCCTGCCGCAGCCCAACGGCGTCGGCACCGCCGAGTCGGTCCTCTCCGACCAGCGCGGCCGTATCGGCCGTGCCCTGCAGACCCTGCTGGTCAGCGAGCGCTAGACCCTCTCGGTTCGCGCCGCGACCAGGGCGCGGCTGTGCGGGCCGATCGCGATCGCGATCAGCACCGCCGCGCCAAGCGCGATCGCGGCGCCGAGCAGGAACGAGCCCTCGTAGCTGCTCAGGGCCGCGGCCGCTCCGGCCAGCGGCGCCCCGAGGCCGATCCCGGCGTCGAAGAACGCGGTGAAGGTGCCGAGGGCGGCACCCCGCCGCGCTTCGGGGACCTGGTTGACGACGATCAGCGAGAGCGAGGGATAGAGCAGCGAGAAGGCGGCGCCGATCGCGAGCGCCCCGGCGATCGCCACCGGCAGGCCGTGGGCGAAGGCCAGGGTGGTCAGGCCGACCGCCTCGACCAGGGCGGCGGCGGTCGCGACCCGGGCCGGGCCGACCCGGTCGGGCAGGTCGCCGCCGACCAAGCGGGTCAGCACCACCATCGTCGCCAGGGCGCCGAAGACGAGCGCCCCGTGGCCGATCCCGCGCTCGTCGAGGTGGAGGACGACGAAGGTGGCGACGGCGGCGTAGCCGGTCGACCCCAGCGCCAGGGCGGCGCCGGGGAGGAGCGCCTCGCGGGCGATCAGCGAGCGGTGCTCGTGCTCGAGCCATTTGGGCCGGAACGGGTCGGGGACGCGGGCGGCGACCAGGGCGCCGAGCAGCGGCATCGCTCCGGCGAAGATCCAGACCGCCGTGTAGCCGGCGCCGTGCTGGATCAGCTCGCCGAACAGGGGCCCGATGCTGAGCCCGGCCCAGACCGAGAGGCCGTAGAGGCCGATCACCCGGCCGCGGCGCTCGAGCGGGGCGAGGTCGACGATCCAGGCCGAGCCGGCGGTGAAGACGGTGCCCTCGCCGACTCCGAGCACCAACCGCGCCGCGATCAGCCCCCCGACCCCGAATGGCAGCAGGTAGAGGAAGCCGCCGGCGGCCATCAGCAGCGAGCCGATCAGGACCGCCGGGCGGCGTCCGCGGCGGTCCGCGAAGCGACCGGCGAAGGGCCGCATCAGCAGGCCGGTGATCGCGTAGGCGCCGATCACGATCCCGACCGCGACCTTGCCCTCGCCGAGCGGCCCGTCGACGTAGCGCGGCAGCACCGGCAGGGTGGCGCCGACCGCGAGCAGGCCGCAGAAGGTGACGATGAAGATGCCGGCGAAGGCGACGCCGGGACGGGCGATCGCCGGTGCCGCCGGCTCGCCGCTCACGACAGCAGGCCGCCGAGGTCGTCGATGACGTGGTCGGGTGCCGGCTCGGCCGCCTCCGCCTCGGCCCGATCGCTGGTCCCGCTGAGAACCAGGATCGTCTCCAGTCCTGCCCTTCTCCCGCCCTCGATGTCCGAGGAGACGCGGTCGCCGACCATCGCCACCCGAAGATCGCGCGATCTGGAGTTACGCGGTTCCAAATCCACCGAACCCGTGGGTTTGGAACCGTGCTCGAGGGCGGCCAGCGCCAGCTCGAACAGGTGTCGCTCGGGCTTGCCTGCGATCTCGGCGACGCGGCCGGAGGCGGTCTCCACGGCAGCGAGGACGGCACCGGTCCCCGGCCACTCGCCGCCCGGCATCGGCATCGTCGGGTCGCGGCTGGTGGCGATCAGGGCGGCACCGCGGTCGAGCGCCCGCTTCGCGGTCAGCAGCGCCGCGTAGTCGAACTCCCTGTGCCCGGAGACGACGACGACGCTTGCGTCGCGTCCCGCCTCGCCCTCGAGCACGGTGACGCCGGCGCCGGCGACCATCTCCTTCAGCGACTCGCGGCTGATCACGAAGGCGCTTCCATCCGGTCCGGCGGCGCCGGCGGCCAGGCGGGCGGCAACCGTGCCCGCGGTGACGATCCGCTCCGCCCCGACGTCGACGCCCATCTCCCGCAGCCGCTCGGCGTAGGCCGCCGGCGGCCGCGCCGGGTTGTTGGTGACGAAGACGAGCTGCTTGCCCGCGGCGAGCAGCGCCCGCAGCGTCTCCGGCGCCCCAGGGATCGGGTCGCGCCCGACCCAGACAACCCCGTCGAGGTCGATCAGGAACCCCTCGAAGTCGTCCGCCAGTGCCATCAGCCGTCCAGGCTATTGGGGTCTATCCCGGTAGGGGTGGAACGTCTTGTACTTTTCCCGCAGCGACGCCGGCGGACAGCCTGGAGCTGTCTTCGGGAAAAGTTAAGTGGGATCCCTACCGGGATAGACCCCCTGAACCAATCGTCTCGATACGGTGCCAGTCGTGAGCGTCAACGGACAGGTCGTGGTCGCCACCGACCTCACCCGTCGCTACGGCGAGGGCGATGCCGCCGTCGATGCCCTGGCGGGGGTCAGCACCTCCTTCGAGCGCGACCGCTTCACCGCGATCATGGGCCCCTCGGGCTCCGGCAAGTCGACCCTGCTGCACATCCTCGCCGGCCTCGACAAGCCAACCGGCGGCACGGTCGAACTCGACGGCATCGACATCACCGCCCTCGACGACGGCGAGCTGACCAGGCTGCGCCGCGACAAGCTCGGCTTCGTCTTCCAGTTCTTCAACCTGCTGCCGGTGCTGACCGCCGAGGAGAACCTGGTGCTGCCGCTCTCGATCGCCGGCCGCAAGCCCGACCGGCAGTGGGTCGAGCAGCTGATCCGCACGGTCGGGCTCGACGACCGGCGCACGCACCGGCCCTCGGAGCTCTCCGGCGGTCAGCAGCAGCGCGTCGCCGTCGCCCGTGCCCTGGTCTCCAAGCCGGCTGTGGTCTTCGCCGACGAGCCGACCGGCAATCTCGACTCGAAGGCCAGCGCCGACGTCCTGCAGCTGTTGCGCCAGGCCGTCGACGAGTTCGGCCAGACGGTGATCATGGTCACCCACGATCCCGCCGCGGCCGCCCACGCCGACCGGCTGATCACGCTTCGCGACGGCAGGCTCGTCCAGGATGGCGAGCCGGGCTCCGCCGCCGACGTGATCGAGCTGATGAAGCAGCTTGACTAGCCTCGGCCTCAAGAGCCTCTGGGCTCGCAAGGTCCGGGCCCTGACGACGACCTTCGCGGTCGTGATCGGAGTCGCCTTCATGGCCGGCTCCTACGTCCTCACCGACACGATCCTCGCCGCCTTCGACGAGATCTTCAAGGAGTCGAACGAAGGCGTCGCGGTCGTGGTCACGTCCCAGAACCTGGTCAAACAGGAAAGCGGCGAAACGCCGACGATCTCCGCTTCGCTGCTGCCGAAGGTCCAGCGCACGCCGGGCGTGCGCCTCGCCGCCGGCGCCGTCTTCACCCCGGGCGGCTTCTTCGATTCCGAGGGCGACGCGATCGGCTCCAAATTCGCCCTCAAGTTCATCTCCTCGACGCTGCCGCCGTCGCTGGAGGCGCTCAACTACGTCGAGGGGCACATCCCGCGAGGGCCGACCGAAGCCTCGATCGACCGCGCCGCGGCCGAAAGCGCCGACCTCGCGCTCGGCGACGAGATCGAGCTGGCTGGCCGGACCAGGGCGGTCAGGTTCCGCCTGGTCGGCTTCACCCAGCTCGGCGAAGCCTCGTTCGGCGGCGCCAGCATCGCCCAGGTGACCTTGCCCGTCGCGCAGCGGATCACCGGCAAAGTGGGCGAGTTCGACCAGATCTCGGTCGCCGCCGAGGAGGGCGTTCCCCCGCCGCTGCTGAAGCTGCGGATCGAACGAGAGCTGCCGCCCTCGGTCCGGGTCGAGACCGGCGAGGAAAACGCCGAACGCGGCTCCGACGAAATCCGCGAAAACCTCGGCTTCCTGCAGACGATGCTGCTCGTCTTCGCCTTCGTCGCCCTCTTCGTCGGCGCCTTTCTGATCTTCAACACCTTCTCGATCACCGTCGCCCAGCGGATCGCCGAGTTCGGGATGCTGCGCACCCTCGGCGCCTCGCGCGGGCAGATCCTCCGCACCGTCATCGTCGAGGCGCTGGCGATCGGCCTGCTGGGCGCGCTCGTCGGCATCGCCGGCGGCTACCTGATCGCGATCCTGCTCAACGCCCTCTTCGAAGCGATCGGCGTCGACCTGCCGACCACCGACCTGGTGATGAAGACGCGGACGATCGTCGTCTCGCTGATCATCGGCGTCGGCGTCACCCTGGTTTCCTCGCTGATCCCGGCCGTGCGCTCGACCAGGGTGCCGCCGATCGCCGCCCTGCACGCGTTCGTGCCCCGGCCCAGCCGCCGCCGCCGCGCCCTCAACGTCGCCTTCGCGGCTCTGCTCGGCCTCGGCGGCCTGGGGATGCTGCTGCTCGGGCTCTTCGGCGACACCGACGGCGACGCCGCCGCCGGGCTGATGGGCCTGGGCGCGGTCGCGATCGTGCTCGGCGTCTCGCTCTTCAGCCCACGGCTGGTGCCGCCGATGGCGGCCGTCGCCGGTTGGCCGCTGGAGCGCCTGCGCCGCCTGATCGGCCGCCTCGCCCGCGAGAACGCCCAGCGCAACCCGGGCCGCACCGCGATCACCGCGGCGGCGCTGATGATCGGCCTGGCGCTGGTCGCCTTCGTCACCGTCTTCGCCGCCGGCCTCAAAAGCTCGATCTCCTCGGCGGTCGACGACACCTTCCAGGGCGACCTCGTGATCCAGAACAGCGACGGCTTCTCACCGATCCCAGCCGGCGTCGCCGTTGCGGCCCGGGGCGAGCCCGGGGTGGACCTCATCGCGACGCTGCGCGCCACCGAGGCAAAGCTGGTCGGCGGCGGCTCGAAGCTGCGCGTCAACAGCCTCTCCCGGGACTCGAGCGACGTCTTCGAGCTGGAATGGGTCGAGGGCAGCCCGCGGACCCTGCAGTCGCTCGGCAACGGGGAAGCGCTGGTCGAGGACGGCTTCGCCTCCTCCCACGACCTCGCGGTTGGCGACAGCTTCCGGTTGCTGAGTCAAAGGGGCGCGCGGCCGCGGCTGAGCGTCGCCGGCACCTACGAGACCAAGGCGGGTCTGGTCGGCTCCGTCGTCGTCACCCCGGCGCTGATGGCGCGTGCGTTCGAGCAGACCCAGGACACGCTCGACTTCGTCAAGATCGCCGCCGGCGCCAGCGCCGACGAGGTCCAGAAAGGGCTGGAAGGACTGCTTGAACGCGACTTCCCGACCGCCGAGGCGCTGAACCAGACCGAACTGAAGGAAAACCAGGAAGCGCAGATCAACCAGCTGCTCGGCTTGATCTACGCGCTGTTGGTGATGGCGATCGTCATCTCCCTCTTCGGCATCGCCAACACCCTGGCGCTCTCGATCCACGAGCGCACGCGCGAGCTCGGGATGCTGCGGGCGATCGGGATGTCGCGGCGCCAGGTGCGGACGATGATCCGCTACGAGGCGGTTATCACGGCCCTGATCGGGGCGATCCTGGGGATGATCCTCGGCCTCGTCTTCGCCGCCCTGATCGCGCAGCCGCTCAAGGACGAAGGCTTCGTCCTCTCCTACCCGGTCGGGTCGTTGATCGTGCTGCTGATCCTGGCCGGGTTCGCCGGGGTCCTGGCGGCGATCGCCCCGGCCCGCCGCGCCTCGCGCCTGAATGTGCTCGAGTCACTCCAGTACGAGTAACCCGGGGCTACGCCCCGGAGAGCAGCTCAATGAGTAGGACGGTGGTGCCGAAAACGAAGGCTGCGGCGGCCGCGTAGCCGACGACACGAACCGGCGGGCCGCCGTGGATGCCGGTCGCGTGGACGGCGGCGTGGCCCTTGCCGCGGGCGATCAGCCAGCGGTTGACGGGGACGGCGATCAGTCCGGCGACGACCAGCGAGAAGGAGAGGCTGCCCCAGAACAGGACCGAGTCGAGGCCGCCCTCCATCGCGCCCGGGATCGCGACCATGATCGCGTTGTCGACGATCTCCATCGTCGCGATGCTGAGCGTGTCGGCCGCCAGTGCGATCGGGATCACCGCCGTGAGCGCCAGCCCGGCGCGCAGCAGCGGCAGGCTGGTCAGGCCGTAGCCGAAGAGGAAGGCGAGCCCGACCGCGAGCGCGACGGTTCCGAGGTTGGAGAAGCCGAGCGCCGTTCCGATCGCCATCCCGGCGACCTCGCCGATCGCGCATCCGGTCAGGCAGTGCAGGGTGGCGCTGACGGCGACCGCGGTGAGCGCCGCGCCCTCGGTCGGCATCGCGTGTTGGTGGGAGTGGGCGTGAGCGGACATGCGGACAACGTAGCATACCCCCTAGGGGTATCTATGCCGCCAAGCCCATTCTCAGGGCGCCGGCGGCCTCCAGCATCGCCCCGCGTGAGCTGCGGCTGACCGCGGTCAGGTTGGCGAAGCCGTGGATCAGGCCGGGGTGCCGGCGCAGGGCGACCTGGACGCCCGCCTCGCGCATCCGCAGCGCGTAGGCCTCGCCCTCGTCGCGCAGCGGGTCGAAGCCGGCGGTGGCGACGTAGGCGGGCGGCAGCCCGCTCAGCTCCGGCGCCAGCAGGATCGAGACGCGCGGGTCGGTGGGGTCGGTGCCCGGCGGCAGGTAGTGCCGCTCGAAGTTGTCCATGTCGCCTTTGGTCAGCATGAAGCCGGTGGAGAACAGCTGGCGCGAGGGCAGGTCGCCGGCCGAGTCGGTCGGCGGGTAGATCAGCAGCTGCATCGCCGGCATCGCCCCACCCCCCGCCCGGGCCAGCAGGCTGACGACGGCGGCCAGGTTGCCGCCGGCGCTGTCGCCGCCGACCGCGATCCGGGCCGGGTCGATGCCCAGCTCGGCAGCGTTGGCGACGGCCCAGGCGAAGCCGGCCCAGGCGTCCTCGACCGCGGCGGGGAAGGGGTGCTCGGGCGCCAGGCGATAATCGACGGAGAGCACCGCCGTCCCGGCGGCGGCAGCGAGGAAGCGGCAGACGCCGTCGTGGGTGTCGAGGTCGCCGATCACCCAGCCGCCGGCGTGGAAGAAGACGAGCAGGGGAGGGGGGCCGGCGGGCAGGCCGCCGGGAACGTAGAAGCGGGCTGGAATCGGGCCCGCCTGCCCGGGGACCTCGACCGCCTCGACCCGCGCCATCGGGATCGGCGGTTGTGCCGTCGTCGCTGCCGCCCCGCGCCGGTTGTGCGCTCGTGCCTCGGCGGGAGGGAGGCCGCCGGTGAAGGAGGTGTCGCCCGCAATCTCGGCCAGCTTGATCAGCGCCTGGATGTCGCTCGCCAGCGTCTGCCCGTCGAGGCTTGGTGGCGGCCCGAACAGCCGTCGCTGGAGCCGCGGCGGCAACCCGCAGACAGCCTTGACGACGCGGTGCTCGAACCGTGCTGGGAGGCGGGGCGGCGTGGCCATCGGCTGTGCAGGCTAAATGACCTATCCCGGTAGGGGTGGAGCGTCTTGTACTTTTTCGCCGCCTCCGATCGAGGCGACAGCCAACTCACTCTCCACGAAAAAGTTAAGCGGAACCCCTACCGGGATAGGTCATTGCGGACCTACGTCACCGAAGGACGCGAGAATGCAGAGTACGGTGAGCGCGATGGAGGCGACGGTCAGAGAGGCGGCTCCGACGACGACCCGGGCGGCCGTGCGTGGCCTTCCGCCCGGCCCGCGGATGCCGCGCGCCCTGCAGACCGCGATCTGGTCGCGGCAGGCGCAATGGATGCTCGAGCAGTCCCGCGCCCGCTTCGGCGACATGTTCACGATCAAGATCGCCCACGAAGGGACCTGGGTGATGGTCTCCGACCCGGAGGCGGTCAAGCAGGTCTTCACCGGCGACCCGCGGATCTTCCACGCCGGCGAGGGCAACGAGATCCTGCGGCCGTTCCTCGGCGACAACTCGGTCCTCGTGCTCGACGAGAAGCCGCACATCAGCCAGCGGCGCCTGCTGCTGCCGCCCTTCCACGGCGAGCGCATGCAGGGCTATGGGGAGAAGATGACCGAGATCGCCGCCCGCGAGATCGAGAGCTGGCCGACCGGCGTCCCCTACAAGCTGCGCCCGCGGATGCAGGCGATCACCCTGGAGATCATCCTCGAGACGGTCTTCGGCGTCCACGACAGGGAGCGGCTGGACCCGCTGCGGCTGGCGCTGCGCGACTTCCTCGACCTCACCACCAACCCGCGCCTGCTGCTCCCGGTGGTCCTGATCGGCCCGGATCGAGTTCGCAGCATCCCCGCCTTCCGCCGCCGCATCGACCGCGTCGACGAGCTTGTCCACCGCGAGATCGCCGAGCGCCGCGCCGCTCCGGACCTGGCCGAGCGCGACGACATCCTCTCGATGCTGGTCGCCGCCCGTCACGAGGACGGCAGCCCGATCAGCGACGCCGAGATCCGCGACGAGCTCGTCACCCTGCTCGTCGCCGGCCACGAGACCACGGCGACCGCGCTCTCCTGGGCGGTGGAGCGCCTCACCCGCCACCCGCAGAAGCTGGAGCGGCTGCGGGCCGAGACGCTGGCCGGAGAGGACGCCTACCTGACCGCGACGATCCAGGAGACGCTGCGCCTGCGGCCGGTGATCGTGCTGGTGATCCGCAAGCTGACCGAGCCGGTCGAGATCGGCGGCTACGAGCTGCCGGCCGGCGCCCGCGTCACTCCGAGCATCCACCTCGTCCACCGCAATCCCGAGATCTACCCCGAGCCGGACCGCTTCCTGCCCGAGCGCTTCCTCGACAACCCGCCCGGCACCTACACCTGGATCCCCTTCGGCGGCGGCGTCCGCCGCTGCCTCGGCGCCGCCTTCGCCCAGTTCGAGATGCAGGTCGTCCTCCGCGAGCTGGTCAAGCGCCACCAGATCTCCCCCGCCCGCCCGCAGTCCGAGCGCCCCTTCCGCCGCGCCATCACCGAGACCCCCCGGCACGACGCGACGGTTGTTCTGAGTTAGCGGCTCAGCCGCAGCCGGTGTTGTTGCCGCAGCTGCTGCAGGTGTAGCAGCTGCCCGTGCGCTGCATCATGCCGCCGCACTGCTCGCAGGCCGGTCCGAGGTCCAACCCCGACATCTTCGCCGGGACGACCGGGGGGGTGTCGGTGAAGGCCGCGGCCGCCGGGACCGACTCGCCGCTGCCGGCGGCCGGCGTCGAGCCGCCGTTGCCGCCGTTCGCCGGCCCCGCCGTGTCGGTCGGAATCCCGAGGCCGAGCTGGGAGGTCTCCGCATCCTTCTTGGCCCGCACCTCGGTGGTGAGAATGCCGAGGTCCTCGAGCGTGTCGGTGTCCTCGATGAAGCGGCTGGCCAGCCAGCGCATGATGTAGTCCGGCAGGGATTTGGCGAAGGGGATCTCCGGGTTGCCGGTGATGCCCTCCGGCTCGAAGCGCATGTAGCTGAACTTGCGCACGAAGACCTCGAGCGGGACCCCGTACTGGAGGCCGAGCGAGATCGCCGTCGCGAAGGCGTTCATCAGCCCCCGCATCGTCGAGCCCTCCTTGCCGATGTCGGTGAGGAAGATCTCGCCGACGTTGCCGTCGTCGTACTTGCCGGCGGTGATGTAGCCCTCGTGGCCGGCGATCGAGAACTTGTGGGTGATCGACTCGCGCTCGCGCGGCATCTTCTTGCGCTCCGGCGCAGCCATCGCCACCTCCGCCTCCTTCTCGTCCTGGGCGTCGGTGCGCAGCGCCTGCGCCGTCTTCGAGCCGTCGCGGTAGATCGCCAGCGCCTTGAGACCGCCCTTCCAGCCGCGCGTGTAGGCGTCGGCGATGTCCGCGACCGTGGCGCTCTGCGGCAGGTTGACCGTCTTCGAGATCGCCCCGGAGATGAACGGCTGCGTCGCCGCCATCATGTCGATGTGGCCGGTGTGGGAGATCGCCCGCTCGCCGACCGCGACGTCGAAGACCGGCAGGTGCTCCTGCTTCAGGCCGGGCGCCCCGACGATCGTGTTCTTCTCCTTGATGTGGGCGTTGATCTGGTCGATCTCCGCTTCGGAGTAGCCCATCGCCTGCAGCGCCAGCGGCACCGACTGGTTGACGATCGTCATCTGCCCGCCGCCGACCAGCTCCTTGAACTTGACCAGGGAGAAGTCGGGCTCGATCCCGGTCGTGTCGCAGTCCATCAGGAAGCTGATCGTCCCGGTCGGGGCCAGCACCGTCGCCTGGGCATTGCGGTAGCCGTGCCCCTCGCCGAGCTCGACCGCCTCGTCCCAGGCCCGCTGCGCCGCCCCGAGCAGGTCACCCTTGATCCCCGAGGGGTCGATGTCGTAGGAGGCGTCGCGGTGCATCCGCATGACGCCGTTGTGCGGCTCGCGGTTCCTCTCGTACTCGTCGTAGGGCCCGGTCGCGCCGGCGGCGATCAGCGCCGACTGGCGGTAGGCGCGGCCGGTCATCAGCGCCGTGATCGCGGCGGCGACGTTGCGGCCCGCCTCGGAGTCGTAGGGAAGGCCGTCCGACATCAGCAGGGCGCCGAGATTGGCGTAGCCGAGCCCGAGCTGGCGGAAGTGGTTGGCGTTCTCGGTGATCTCCGCGGTCGGGTAGCTGGAGAAGCCGACGACGATCTCCTGCGCGAGGAAGACGATGTCGACCGCGTGCTCGAAGGGCTCGACTTCGAAGCTGCCGTCCTCGCGGCGGAATTTCATCAGGTTCAGCGAGGCCAGGTTGCAGGCCGAGTCGTCGACGTGCATGTACTCGCTGCAGGGGTTGGAGGCGTTGATCCGCCCCGACTCCGGGCAGGTGTGCCAGCGGTTGATGATCGTGTCGTACTGGATGCCGGGGTCGGCACAGCGCCAGGCGGCGTCGGCGATCTGGTTCATCAGCTCGCGCGCGTCCAGGGTCTTGACCGACTCACCGCTGGCCCGCGCGGTCAGGTGCCAGTCCTCGCCGGCCTCGACCGCCTCCATGAACTCGTCGGTGACCCGCACCGAGTTGTTCGCGTTCTGGTACTGGATCGAGGTGAAGCCCTCGCCGTCGATCGACATGTCGAAGCCGGCGTCGCGCAGCGCCGCGGCCTTCTTCTCCTCGTCGGCCTTGCACCAGATGAAGTGCTCGATGTCCGGGTGGTCGACGTCGAGCACGACCATCTTCGCCGCCCGCCGCGTCTTGCCGCCGGACTTGATCGTCCCCGCCCAGGCGTCGGCGCCGCGCATGAAGCTGACCGGGCCGCTGGCGGTGCCGCCCTTCTTCAGCGGCTCCATCGAGCCGCGGATGTTGGAGAGGTTGATGCCGGAGCCGGAGCCGCCGCGGAAGATCTTGCCCTCCTTGGTGTTCCAGTCGAGGATCGACTCCATGGTGTCCTCGACGCTGAGGATGAAGCAGGCCGAGCACTGCGGCGTCTCCTCGAAGCCGACGTTGAACCAGACCGGCGAGTTGAAGGCCGCCTTCTGGTTGAGCAGGATCGCGGTCAGCTCCATCTCGAAGGCGTCGGCGTCCTCCTCGGAGGCGAAGTAGCCGCCCTCGCGCCCCCAGTCGGCGATCGTCCCCGCGACCCGGCCGATCATCTGCTTGACCGAGCTCTCGCGCTCGGGGCTGCCGATCTGGCCGCGGAAGTACTTCTGGGCGACGATGTTGGTCGCGTTCTGGGACCAGCTCTTGGGGAACTCGACCCCCCGCTGCTCGAAGGCCGGGCTCTCCGGATTGCCGATCACCGCGTCGCGGATCTCCCACTCGATCTGGTCGAAGGGATGCACGCCGGCAGTCGAGAACCGCCGCTCTATCGAGAGGCCCTGCAGACCGTTTTTGGGAGTGCTAAGGGCGGTCTTGGACATCGAACTTCTCCTCTCGCAGCGACTTTCAGGGGTAACTCCGCAGGATCGCTAACCAGCCGGTCGGAAAAAGTGCCCGAAGTCGCAAATAAGGCACTCGGAAGAGGCGCTTGCCAGTTCCTACATGGTGGCAATTCCGCAATATCGGCGTGAAGTTCCGGGTACCCTGAAGCCATGGTTGAAGATCTGCGCAGGGGCGCGGGGCGGATGGGCGAGCGGGCCAGTGCGGCCCGCGATGCAGTGGGCGAGCGGGCGAGCGACGCGATCGCCCTGGTCAAGCCGAAGCTGCGCGGCGTCTCCCACGAGTGGGCGTTCTTTATCTCGCTCGGCTTCGGGGTGGCGCTGATCGTCCTCGCCAAGACCCCGAAGGCGACCTTCGCGGTGGCGATCTACGCGGTCAGCCTCTCGGCCCTGTTCGGCACCAGCGCCCTCTACCACCGCGTCAACTGGACCCGGCCCAACGTGCGCCTCTGGATGCGTCGGCTGGATCACTCGATGATCTTCTTCCTCATCGCCGGCACCTACACGCCCTTCGCCCTGTTGGTCCTGGACGGGCCGCTGGCCGACGCGATCCTCGCCGTGGTCTGGATCGGCGCCATCGCCGGCGCGATCGTCGAGATGGTCTGGATCGACCACCCGAAATGGGTGGCGGCGATCATCTACCTGGCGATCGGGTGGGTCGCCGTCGTCGCCTTTCCCGAGCTCTGGTCGGAGATGGGCGTCGCCGGCACCATGCTGGTCGCGGTCGGCGGTCTTCTGTATACGGCGGGAGCCGTTGTCTACGCGACCCAGCGCCCCAACCCCAGCCCGGCGATCTTCGGCTACCACGAGGTCTTCCACCTCCTCGTCATCGCCGCCGCGGTGGCCCACTTCTCCGCCATCGCCTTCTTCGCCCTCCCGCACGCGTAAGGCGCGCGAGCAAGCTCGCCGCGCCGGTCTCGCCCTAGGCCAGCGCCGCGGCGGCCCGCTCTTTGGCGGACTCGATGATCGCCAGCACCGCCGGCTCCTGGCCTTCGCGCAGCAGCGCCACCGGGTCGGGGTCGCCGTTGACGATCCCCTCGAAGAACTCCTTGCGATCCTGGTAGGTCGGCAGCGTCCCCTTGGCCCAGCCGCGGGCGTCGTTGAGGATCACCGCCAGTCGCGCGTACTCCTCGCCGAACAGCTCCGCGACCTCGTGCTTCATCCGCTTCGCCAGGGCGGGGGAGGCGCCGGCGGTGGAGATCGCGATCGCCAGCGGCCCGGTGCGGACGATCGCCGGCAGGATGAAGTTGCAGAGCGGCGGCACGTCGACGATGTTGACCAGCATCGCCCGCTGCTCGGCGTCGTCGAAAACGGCGATGTTGACGTCGGTGTCGTCGGTGCAGGCGATGACCATGAAGACGCCCTCGAGGTCGGCCGCGCCGGCGTAGGCGCGCTTCTCCCACTCGATCGAGCCCTCCCGCGCCAGCTCCTCCAGCTGCGGGTGGGCGACCGGCGCGATCAGGGTCACGTCGGCGTCGCAGGCGAGCAGCCCCTCGACCTTCTCGAGCCCGATGTCGCCGCCGCCGACGACCGCGCAGCGCCGCCCCTTCAGCTTCAGGCAGGCGATGTAGAACGGCGTCTCCAGCATGTCCCGCACGCAGGACTGGTCGCAGATCCCCTTGCGGAGCTGGCAGACGCACTCCTTGCCGGCATAGGCCTGGGCGGGCATGAAGCGAAGGCTAGCGATCCCGTGCCGACGGGCCTCAAACACCCCTATATGGAGGAAAATCGGCCCGTCGACGCTAGAGCGAGTCGAGGGTGAGCCGGAGGCCCTCGTCGAGGCTCGTCGCCGGGGCCCAGCCGAGCTCGCGTTCGGCGCGGGCGGCGTCGAGGGTGATCCGCTGCACCTCGCCGGCGCGGGGGGGTGCGAGCTCGGGCTCGAAGCTCTCGGCGCCGCCGAGCCGGCCCAGCGCCGCGGCCAGCTCCAGGACGTTGGTCTCCAGGCCGGTGCCGATGTTGAGCGGGCCGGTCGCCGCCGACTCCGCCGCCGCCAGCGCCGCCGCGACCACGTCGCCCACATATATGTAGTCGCGGGTCTGGGTGCCGTCGCCGTAGACGGTCGGGCGTCCGCCGGAGCGCAGCAGGCCGCAGAAGATCGCGATCACGCCCGCCTCGCCGAGCGGGTCCTGACGCGGTCCGTAGACGTTGCCCAGCCGCAGGGCGACGCTGGAGAGCCCGTAGAGCCGCTCGTACAGCGCCAGGTAGCCCTCGGCCGCGTACTTGCTCTGGCCGTAGGCGGACATCGGCGCGATCGCCGCCCCCTCGTCCAGCGGCAGCTGCTGTCCCTCGCCCTCGCCGTAGATCGCGCCGCCGGTGGAGACGAAGACGACGCGCCCCGCGCCCGCCGCCCGCGCCGCGTCGAGCACGTTGGCGGTGCCCCCGACGTTGACCGCGGCGTCGAAGGCGGGGTCGGCGAGCGACTTGCGGACGTCGATCTGGGCCGCCAGGTGGAAGATCGTCTGCGACCGCCGCCCGGCCCCCAGCTCGGTCAGCGCCGCCGCGTCGCGGATGTCGAGCTCGACCAGCTCCGCACCCGCGGCCAGCGCCGCCTCGAGGTTTCCCCGGCGCCCGGTCGAGAGGTCGTCGACCACCGTCACCTCGTCTCCGCGCGCCAGCAGCGCGTCGACCAAGTTCGAGCCGATGAACCCCGCGCCGCCAGTGACCAAGCACCTCATGAGCGCGCCGATCCTAATGCCGGTGGGCCGATAGGTCGCCTCCAGCTCGACTTATCGGCCCACCGGCCACCGCGAAGGGCGGCCGAGCGCCCCTGCTACCCTCGCCGCCCCATGCGCCTCATCGTCACCGAGAAGAACAACAGCGCCAAGAAGATCGCCGAGGCTTTGAGCAACGGCAGCAACGGCGCCGACAAAACCTTCAAAGTCCCGTTCTATACCTGGACGGACGAGAACGGCGACGAGCAGATGACGATCGGCCTCAAGGGCCACGTGCTCGGCCCGGCCTTCCCCGAGGGCTACTCGAACTGGCAGAAGACCGACCTCCACGACCTGATCGACGCCGAGCTGATCAAGGAGCCGACCGACAAAAACGTCGTCAAAGCGATCAAGAAAGTCGCCAAGGAGGCGGACGAGCTGGTGATCGCGACCGACTTCGACCGCGAGGGCGAGCTGATCGGGCTCGAGGCGCTGGAGGAGATGCTCGACTCCAACCCCGACCTCGGCTCCCGTGAGGGCACCGCCGACGGCAGCCTGGTGATCCAGCGCGCCCGCTACTCGGCCCTGACCAAGGAAGAGATCGAGCGCGCCTTCGCCGAGCTCGACACGCTCTCCTATCCGCTCGCCAACGCCGGCGCCGCCCGCCAGGACATCGACCTGCTGTGGGGGGCGACGCTGACCCGCGCCGTCTCCCTCGCCAGCCGCCGCTTCGGCTCCAACTTCCTCTCCGTCGGCCGCGTCCAGAGCCCGACCCTGGGCCTGATCGTCGAGCGCGAGATGGAGCGCCGCGCCCACGTCGCCAAACCGTTCTGGGAGCTGTTCGCCAAGTTCGAGCACCCCGACGGCACCTTCGAGACGCACCACAGCGTCGACAAATTCTGGGACAAGACCGAGGCGGACGCCGCCCTCGCCGGCACCGCCGCCCCCGGGGTCGTCAAAGCGGTCACCGCGCGCAAGAACACGCGCAAGCCGCCGACCCCCTACAACACCACCGCCTTCAGCACCGACGCTTCCAGCCGCCTCGGCATCACCCCGGCCAGCGCGATGCGGATCGCCGAGGACCTCTACATGGACGGCTTCATCTCCTACCCGCGCACCGACAACACGGTCTACCCGTCCTCGCTGCCGCTGCGCGAGCTGGTCTCTTCGCTGGTCAAGGTCAAAGAGTTCTCAGCTGCCGCTGGTCTGCTCGACCAGCCCCAGCTGACGCCGACCCGCGGCAAAAAAGAGACCACCGACCACCCGCCGATCTACCCGACCCAGGCGATCCACCCCGGTGCCCTCGAGGGCCCGAAGAAACGGGTGTACGAACTGGTCGTGCGCCGCTTCCTCGCCACCTTCAGCCCGCCGATGATCACCGAGTCGACCCGGGCCGACATCGAGGCCGGGTCGGAGACCTACTTCGTCCGCGGCTCGGTCGTCGTCGACCCCGGCTACGCCGGCATCTACACCTACGCCCGCTCCGCCGACGAGGAGATCCCGGCGCTGCAGGAGGGCCAGCAGCTCGACCTCGCCGGCGAGCCCTGGATCGTCGACAAGGAGACCCAGCCGCCCTCGCGGATCTCGCAGGCCAAGCTGATCGAGATGATGGAGGAGCGCGGCCTCGGCACCAAAGCGACCCGCGCCGACATCATCCAGAAGCTGTTCGACCGCGGCTACGTCTACGGCAACCCGCCGGTGCCCTCGGAGACCGGCATCGCGCTCTATGAGGCCTTCAAGAACTACGTGCCGGCGATGGCGACGCCGGAGATGACCGCCACCCTCGAGGCGGAGATGGACCGGATCGCCGCCGGCGAGATGACCAAGGGCGCCGTGGTCGGCGAGAGCCGCGACCTGCTGCACAAGACCTGGACCGAAATCGACGGCAGCCGCGAGGACCTCGCCAAGGTGATCTGGAAAGGGATGGACGAGGACCGCATCCTCGGTCCCTGCAAGGTCTGCGAAGAGGCCGGCCGCAAAAAGGAGGACGGCTCGCCGCACATGCTGCGGATCATCCGCGCCAAAAAATCGGGCAAACGCTTCGTCGGCTGCAGCGGTTGGACCCTCGACGATCCCGACTCCTGCGACCAGACCTTCCCGCTGCCGCAGCGCGGCGACGTCTTCAAGCTCGAAGACCGCTGCTCGGTCTGCGGCGAGACGCCGCGGCTGAAAGTCGTCCCCTTCCGCGGCCGCCCCTGGAACCTCTGCCTCAACGACGACTGCGAGTCGATGCAGGAGATGAAGAAACGGCGGGCCGAGCGCGAAGCGGCCAAAGCGGCGAAAGCGGCGATGGAGAAGAAGCCGCTGCCCGAGAAGGACAAATCCAGCACGGCCACCCGCAAACGGAAACGGGCCAAAGCAGCGGCCAAATGACCTGATGTTCGTCTCGCTCGAGGGAGTGGACGGGTCAGGCAAGAGCACCCAGGCGCGGCTGCTGGTCGAGGCGCTGGGGGCGGAGACGGTGGCGATCCGCGAGCCGGGGGGGACCGAGGCGGCGGAGCGGATCCGCGAGCTGCTCGCCGACCCGGCGCTGGCGTTGGAGCCGCTGGCCGAGCTGCTGCTCTTCCTCGCCGCCCGCGCCGACCTCACCGAGCGGGTGATCCGGCCGGCGCTGGAGGCCGGCAGGACCGTCGTCACCGACCGCTTCTCCGACTCCAGCATCGCCTACCAGGGAGCGGCGCGCGGGCTCGGCGTGGGGGAGGTGATCGGCCTCTGCGACACCGCCACCGACGGCCTCTGGCCGGACCTCACCCTGCTGCTGAAGGTCGACCCGGAGGTCGGCCTCGGCCGCGCCGCCGGCGACGACCGCTTCGAGTCCGAGGGCCTGGAGCTGCAGCGTGCCGTCGCCGAGGCCTACGAGGAGATCGCGATAATCGCCAGCGACCGGGTGGTCGTCGTTGATGCGAGCGGCAGTATCGACGAGGTCCACGCACGGGTGATGAACGTGGTCCGAAGCCACCGAGCATGAGCGGCGTTCGTCCTTTGTACTCCGTATGGCCAACAAAGGACGAACGCCGGCTATGAGCGCGAGGTTGGACATCGTGACCGAGCACCAAGGGTGGGCCCGGGTGGCGCTGAGCGCGGCGCTCGCCAGCGGACCGTCGCACGCGTACCTGTTTCGAGGTCCGCGAGGTGCCGGGAAGCGGGCGGCGGCGCGAGCTTTTGCCGCGGAGATTTTGGCTGGCGCCGCGGAGGACCCCGATGACGCGCGCCGCCGCGCTCTGCTCGACCCCTCGCCGCACCCCGACCTGGTTTGGCTGACCCCACGCGGAGCCCAGCACCTGGTCGAGGAGGTGCGGGAGCGGGTGATTCGGGCTGCCTCCTACCGGCCCTTCGAAGGCGGCAAGCGGGTGTTCGTGATCGAGGCGGCCGAGGCGATGCGGGACGAGAGCCAGAACGCGTTGCTGAAGACGCTCGAGGAGCCGCCCGAGTTCGTCCACCTGATCCTGCTCAGCTCCGAGCCCGAGGTCCTGCTGGAGACGATCGCCTCGCGCTGCCAGCCCGTCGACTTCGCGCCGCTTTCCGCGGAGGTGGTGGAAGCCGAGCTGGCGGGCGCCGGCTCAGCCGAGGAGGTCGCGACCGCCGCTCGCCTCTCCGCCGGAGACCCCGATCGCGCCCGTTACCTGCTCTCCGATGCCGGCAGGACGATACGTGAAGCGGCATCGAGGCTGATCGGGGCGGTGCCCACCACCCCGACGCCCCCATGGATACAGCTCCTCGAAACGGCCGAAGCCGCTGGAGAGGAGGCCGAAGCGGCGGTCCGGGAAGCGCTGGAGGAGGAGGCGAAAGGCGGCCTCAAGCGCACCGCCCGCGACATCGCCGACGAGTCCAAACGGGCCGGCCGCCGCCGCCGCACCGAGATCCTCGACCTCGGCCTCGAGCTCTGCGCCGCCTGGCTGCGCGACCTCGCCGCGATCGCCGCCGGCGCCGAGGACGTCGCCTTCAACCGCGACCGCCTCGACCAGCTCCGCTCTCAGGCTGCCGGCCTCGGCGCCGCTCAGGCTCGCGCCGGTGCCGAGGTTGTCCAGGAGACCCGTCGCAGCCTCGACCTCAACGTCTCCGAGGAGCTGGCGCTCGAGGCCCTGTTCTTCCGGCTTGAGCGAGAGCTGCGCTAGAGAAGTTCTAGTTCCTCCCGTCCCTGCGCGTCACGCGTGCGGCCGCGACTCTTACGGTCAAAGTCATGTCCTGGGTCTCGCTGGAATCTCCGCCGATCGCCGGGGTGGTTGTCGAAATTATTTCGGGAGCTGCCGGAACCATGCTCGTCTCCACCGGCCTCCTGGCTGGTGTGCTGAGAGCACTGGCCGTTCTCAGGAAGTTTCCCGCGGAGCAGGTTGAGTGGCTGACGGCGGCGGGGTTCGCCGGTGGCTTGGTTTTCGGCGCCCTGATTCTTGCTCTCGATCTGGTGCTTGGCTAGACTGCCGCCATGATCCGAGCGCTGACAATACGTTTCGCCGTGATGTGCGCCGGCGCCATCCCACTTGTCATCTTGGCGAATGTCCTAAATGCACCACCAGCCCTCGTTTTCGGGACGTTCTTCTCCTATACGGGGGCAGGTGCCCTGATCATCGGGAACTACTGCGCCGCCCACCAAGACGAGATTCCAACTCGCACGCAACAGCGCCATCCCCCTCGTCGCTGAGGCGCCGACTAAGCGCGCTCGCGCTCGGTGCCCGCGGAGCCGCCGTTGCTGCGCTCTTCGGCCGCCTGCTCGCGCGCCTTCTCGATCGCCCGCTCCTGGGCCAGCCGGGTTATCTGGGCGGCCTGGCGGGACATGATCACGCTGAAGTTGAGCGCCAGGCCGAGCAGCAGGAGCAGCACGATCGAGAAGAGGGCGACGTTGGTGTCGCGGACCCCCATCAGGTCGGCGACGAGCTCGAGCAGGCCCGGGAAGGCCGCGCCGGCGAGCATGCCGAGGCCGGCCACGAACCAGATCACGCTGTAGCGCTCCTGCAGCCGGTCGCGCCGGATCAGCTCGAGGATCAGCAGCATGAAGGCGATCGCGATGATCGCGGCGAGGATCCGCGTCTGCGCGGTCAGGTGGACCTGCGTACTGTCCGTCGTTGCCGCCGCGGCCAGCCAGCTCACCGCTCCGCCTCCGCGTGCCGCGGCCGGAACTGGCCGACCAGGAGGACGACGACTCCCTTGAAGATGAAGAAGGCCGAGCGCAGGGGCGTCAGGAAGGAGGCGCCGCCGGCCCGCTCCAGCATCCGCACCGGCACCTCCTCGACCCGCAGCCCTTCGCGCACCGCCAGCTGCAGCGACTCGATCTCGGCGAAGTC
This sequence comes from uncultured Solirubrobacterales bacterium, assembly GCA_963775475.1. Classification (GTDB taxonomy): domain Bacteria; phylum Actinomycetota; class Thermoleophilia; order Solirubrobacterales; family 70-9; genus VAYN01. Next base: position 1,007,094 of record CAVZIP010000001.1, read on the forward strand.
GGGCGAGTAGTTCTCGCTGAACAGCGACATCACCCGCCGGTTGGCGGCGCGCATGCCGCTGGTCGTGTCGGTGAAGCGCTGGCGCGTCGCCAGGGTGAGGAAGAAGCGGAAGACGCCGGTGCCGATCCGCCGCGAGAAGGTCGGCTTGTAGTCGTCGCTCTCAGCCACGGCGTCCGGGTCGCGGTAGCGCGAGCCGATCACCAGGTCGGCGCGGTCGGCTTCGACCTCGGCCAGCAGGCGCGCCACCTCGGCGGCCGGGTGCTGGCCGTCGGCGTCGAGGTGGGCGCAGCAGTCGTAGCCCTCGCGCAGGGCGTAGAGGTAGCCCGTCTGCAGCGCCGCGCCGAGCCCCTGGTTGAAGGGAAGGGTGGCGACGAGGACGCCGCACTCGCGCGCTCGCGCCGTCGTCGCGTCGGTCGAGCCGTCGTCGACGACGAGGATGTCGGCCCCGGGCAGGTGCTCGCGGACGTCGGCGACGACCGCCGCGATCGACGCCTCCTCGTTCCAGGCTGGGATGAAGACGAGAGTCCCCATGCGGCCGATTCTCCCACGCAGGCCAGCCATCGCCGCCCACCCCGCTGGAGGATGGATTGGTTTTGTGTTAGTAAACGTTCATGAGTTCCCCCGACGATACGCCCGCGGCCGCGCGTGCCCCCGGCCCGCGGATCGGCATGCGCCTCTGGCTCACCGGCGCCTTCGCCGCGGTCAGCCTGATCACCGCCAGCGCGGTCTACCTCTTCGGCGACAACGAGGAGGCGCTGGTCGGCGCGGTCCTGATCGGCGTCCTCGCCGGCTTCCTGATCGCGGTCGCGATCTCCCACCGGGTGGTCCGCCTCGCCCGCGCCGCCGGCGAGATGGCGGGGGGCTCCTTCGACGCCCCGCTCAGCGTCTCCGGCCCCGACGAGATCGGTGACCTCGCCCGCGCCCTCGACTCGATGCGCGCCTCGCTGAAGGAGAGCTTCGGCGTCCTCACCGCCGACCGCAACAAGCTGGCGGCGATCTTCGACGGGCTCACCGACGCGGTGATGGTGGTCGACTTCGAAGGGCCGGTTCGCTTCTCCAACGTCGCCGCGGCGCGCCTGCTCGACGCCGCCGGCAGGCCGCCGCAGGTGGTCCTGCCGCAGCTGCACCGCGCCTCCGAGGTCGGCTTCGCCGCTCACCCGGCGTTGCGGATCGGCGACCGCGCCTACGCGCTCAGCGCCCGCTCGCTGCCCGACGAGCGCGCCGTGCTGGCGGTGCTGCGCGACCGCACCGACGAGCTGCGCCGCGAGCTGGCCGAAGCCGACTTCGTCTCCAACGCCGCCCACGAGCTGCGCAACCCGCTGGCCGGGATCTCCGGCGCGATCGAGGTCCTCCAGGGCGGCGCCAAGAACGACCCGCGCGACCGCGACCACTTCCTCTCCCGCCTCGCCGACGACGCCGACCGCATGAGCCGGCTGACGCAGTCGCTGCTGACCCTGGCCCGGGTCGAGTCGCGCGGGGCGGCGGAGAGCGAGGTGGTCGACGTGGCGGCGGCGGTCCGCGACGTCGTCGCGGCGGTCGAGCCGCCCCGCCATGTCGCGCTCGAGGTCGAGGTCGAGCCCGATCTCGCCGCCACCGGCGACCCGACGCTGCTGCGCCAGGTGATGATCGGCCTGCTGACCAACGCCTTCAAGAACACGCCGCCCCCCGGCACCGTTACCGTACGCGGCCGGCACGATGGGGAGGCCGAGATCATCTTGGAGGTCATCGACACTGGAACCGGCATTCCCGCGGCGGAGATCGAGCGCGTCTTCGAGCGCTTCTACCGCCGCAGCGAGTCGCGCAAGCAGGAGGGCTTCGGCCTCGGCCTGGCGATCGCCCGCCGCATGGTCGACGTGATGGGCGGTCATATCGGCGCCGAGTCCGTCGAGGGCCAGGGCAGCACCTTCTGGGTCCGCCTCCCCGTCGCCCAGCCGAGCCCGACCCCGGTGGCCTGACCATGAGGAGAGAGCGAACATGAGCAGCGGCCGCATCCTGATCGCCGACGACGAGCCCTCGGTCCGCGACTCGGTCGGCTACGCGCTGGCACAGGAGGGCTTCGAGGTGACCCCGGCGGCCGACGGCGACGAGGCGGCGGAGAAGCTCGGCGACGGCATCCCCTTCGACCTGCTGATCCTCGACATCATGATGCCGGGGCCGAGCGGGCTCGACATCTGTCGCGACGTCCGCTCCCGCAGCGCCGTGCCGATCATCGTCCTCACCGCCAAGGACGACGAGGTCGACAAGGTGGTCGGCCTCGAGGTCGGCGCCGACGACTACGTCACCAAGCCCTTCTCGGTCCGCGAGCTGCTCGGCCGCGTCCGCGCCCAGCTGCGCCGCCGCGAGCTCGACCGCTCGCCGCTCGCCCAGGCGGTGAAGATCGAGTCCGGACCCGTGTCCGATCGACCTGGTCCGCCACGTCGCCACCGTGCGCGGCGTCCCGGTCAACCTCACCCGCTCCGAGTTCCAGCTGCTGCGCCTGCTCGTCGGCCGCCCCGGCGAGGTCTTCGCCCGCGCCCAGATCATGGAGGAGCTGTGGCAGACCGAGTTCGACGGCGACGAGCGCGCCTGCGACGTCCACATCTCCAACCTGCGCCAGAAGGTCGAGCGCGACCCCCAGAAGCCGGAGCTCGTCGTCACCGTGCGCGGCGTCGGCTACAAGTTCAGCGGCGCCGGCGTCTGAGCTTCCAAGATCGATGCCTTCCAGCTCGCCATCGTCCGCGTCGGCGCTGGCCTGATAGTGACGATGGTCATCGGTTTCGCCGGTCTTCTGACTCGCTAGATCCTCCGAGATTTCCGGTTTTCCCCTTTCCAAAGCCCTGTCAAGGGTAAAGAAACAAATTTGTCCTTGACATTTGGAGAACCGATTGTCTACCCTGTGGACGACTTCGGGAAACACGGTTGTCCACCACTGGACCCGGTCGACCGAGTCGCAGGGAAGCAGCACACAGGGACATAGACCGAGCCTCGAGGGAGGGCCGCCAAGGGAGCGGCCGGCAGAGGGGCTCACGGGACAAGGAGAGTCATCGAGTGAGACGCCCAGCGAAGCGATCCACCGCAGCACCGACCCCGGCCACCGCCAACTCAGGCCGCTTCGCGCTGGCCCTGATCGCCGCGCTTTGCCTGGCGCTGCTCACGAGCACCAGCGCCTCGGCCGCGGCGACGCCGGGATACACCGGCGAGAGATTCGGCTGCACCCCGACCGCCAAATGCGGCGACTTCGAATCGATGACCCCCGAGCGCCTCGCGGTCAACGAGGCCACCGGCGACGTCTACGTGATCGACTCCGCCAACGACGTCGTCAACCGCTTCGACGAAGACGGCAACTACCTCTCCCAGATCAAAGGGTCTTCGACGACGGCGGGGTCCTTCGGGTTCGTCGACGGCTTCGATGACATCGCGATCGACAACTCCGGCGGCGCCACCCAGGGCCGCATCTACTTGGTCTCAGGGGCCGGGAAGTTCTTCGGGTTCGATGCTTCCGGCGCATTCGTCTGGGAAAAAGAAGTGACCAACGCCTGCGGCATTGCCGTCGACGCGAGCGGGGACTTCTTCGGTTCGGTGAACGGCGGCGACATCCAGCAGCGCGGCGCCACCGATGGCGAACCGGTAGGTAGCCCGATCGTGACCCCCGCCGTGCTCGAAAGCGCCTGCAACCTGGCCTTCGACTCCCAGGACAACCTCTACGTGCGGGTGACGGGCGGGCAGGTCCAACAGCTGCTGGCGTCAGACAGCTACGCCACCCCGACGCAGCTCGCCGGCCAGCAGCAACGTGACGTCGAGGTGGACCGCACGAGTAACCGAGCGTATTCCACCTCGGGCGGCACCCTGCTCCGCTGGTACGAACCCGACACTAGCGAGGCCCCCGACTCCGGCCAAACCTCCGACCTCCCGGGCATCAACTACACCGGCGTCACCGTCAACAGCGCCACCGACCGCATCTACATCGCCGACGCCGGCAACGGCGTGATCGAGATCTGGGACCCGCTGGCCAAACTGACGGTGAAAGAAAACCCCAACGGCACCGGCACCGGGGAAGTCAAATGCGACACCGGCTCAGGCCCTGAGGCCTGCAAAGCCGAGTACGCCGAAGGCACCGAGGTCACGGTGAGCGCCGTCCCCAACCCCGGCTCGCAGCTGACCAGCATCAGCGGCACCGCCTCGGCCGGCTCCTGCGCCGCCTCACCATGCACGTTCACGCTCAGCGCAGACAGCGAAGTCTTCGTCAAATTCGATCTGGTCAAACACAAACTCACGGTCAAAAAGTCCGGCGAAGGCGCCGTCACCAGCGAACCGGTCGGGATCAACTGCGGCAAAACCTGCGAGGCCACCTACAACGAGGGCACCAAAGTCAAACTGACCGCGGCCCCGGCGACGGGCTGGGCCCTCGGCGAATGGAGCGGAGCCTGCACCGGCACCGCGGCCACCTGCGAGGTGACGATCGCCGCCGCCGCCGAGGCGACGGCGACCTTCGTCCAGCTCGACTCCGACGGTGACGGCGTCCCCGACAACTCCGACGCCTGCCCCAAAGAAGCCGGAACCCAGGCCAACGGCTGCCCGCCCCCCACCAACCCCGGTGGCGGCGGCAGCGGAGGTGGCGGCGGCGGAGTGATCCTGCCACCGCCTCCTCTCCCCGTCGACAACCTCGGCCCCTGCATCGCCAAGGCCAACAAAGCGGCCCAGCAGGCAAAGAAAGCCGCCGCCAAAAAGAAAGGCAAAGCCAAGGCCAGGGCGATCAAGGCCGCCAACAAGCGCAAGGCCAAAGCGATCGCCGCCTGCAAAGCCCGGTTCGCCTAGCTGAGGAAGGAGGGAGAGGCAGATGATCAAACGAGCAAGAAGCGCCTTCGCCGCAGCCTGCCTCTCCCTGATCGGCCTCGCCGCCATGGGCGGCGGGGCCGCCACCGCCAGCGCCGAGAACGCCTTCCCGGGGCAGGGCTTCCTGCCCCAGAACAGGGCCTGGGAGATGGTCTCCCCGGCCGATAAGAACGGCGGCTTCGTCATCCCCCGCTCCTGGATCATCCGCGCCGCCGAGGACGGCTCGGCGATCAAGTTCTCCTCCCTGACCGCCTTCGGCGACGCCCTCGGCACCGGCTACGCGACCGACTACATGGCGGTCCGTGGCTCTGACCCCGACCCCGGCACGGGCGGCTGGGCGACCCACTCGCTGATGCCAAAGCAGGAAGCGGGCTCCTTCGGCTCCGCCAGCGCCGGCCTCGACCCCCGCTACCTCTCCATCTTCACCTCCGACCTCAGCAAGGGCGTCTTTCACGCCCGCTACCCGCTGAGCGTGGACCCGGGCGTCGCCGAAGTCTCCAACCTCTACGTGCGCGACGACGCCCGCGCCCCCGGCCAGGGGAGCTATCAGCTCGTCACCGCCTGCCCGCTCTGCGTGCAGAGCGGGGTGCCGCTGCCGCCGCTGCCGGGACCGGTCTCGCCGAATCCTGGGCCGAACGAAAACGAAGATCTCGCGATCTACCTGCGCCCGACCCTGGTCGGCGCCTCGCCCGACCTCGGCCACCTGCTGTTCGAATCGGTGCAGAGGCTGACGGCGGACTCGCCCACTCAGCCCGCCGGTATAACGGACAGGCTGTACCGCGTCTATGAATGGGACCACGGAACGGTCCGCCTTGTCGGCAGGGCCCCCGCCGGCGCGGCGATCGAGTGCGACGACACTCCTATCCCCACCTGCCTCGCCGCCACCTTCTCGATCGCCGGCTCGGGCTCCTATAAGTACGGCCTCCCGACCCCGCACGTCATCTCCGACGGCTCCGACGGCCACACCCGCGCCTTCTTCACCGTCCCCACCGAAGTCATCGGCGGCAGCGCCGTTAAAACCGGCAACCTCTACGCCCGCACCGACGGCACCGCCACCGCGAAGCTGAACGTCTCCGAGCGGGAAGTCAAACCGCACGACGCCTTCACCCCGGCCCGCTACCTCGACGCCACCCCCGATGGCAGCCGCGTCTTCTTCCTCACCAACCAGGCGCTGACCGACGACGCCCCGACCGGCCAGCCGAAGCTCTACTCCTACGACACGACCAAGCCCGCCACCGCCCCGGACAACCTCACCTTCCTCAGCCCCGACGGCCAGCCGGGCGATGACAGTGAGAGCAGTGAAGTCGTAGGCGTGATCGGCGCCAGCGACGACGGCTCCCGTGTCTATTTTGTAGCTAGAGGCCAGTTCGTCGCCGACGAGCCGCCTGCCCCTCGCGTCTACGGGATCTACCTGTGGGACGCGGAGACTCTGCGCTACGTGGGGCCGCTTGGGGAAGGCAATATTAGTGAGGGTCCTGGCGGCCGCGCCGCCGAAGAGCTCGTAAGCTCGGGCTCTGCCAACTTGGTCGGCGGCATCGGCCACCAGGCACGCGTCACCTCCGACGGCCGCCGCCTCCTATTCGGCTCCTATGAGGGCACCGGCCTGCTCTCCCGCTACGGCGGGGTCGACCACGACCACGGCGGCTGCGCGCTCGATGGCACGAGCAAAGGCTGCCGCGAGCTCTACCTCTACGACACCGAGGCCGACTCGCTGCGCTGCGTCTCCTGCAATCCCGACGGCAGCCCCTCGGCCACGGTCGGCAAGGACGAGCGTGTGACCGCCGCCGAGACGATGACGAGCCTCACCTCGAGCGTGACGGGGCTCTCCGCCGCCCTCTCACCGCTCCCCTACGAGGGCAGGCAGCTCTCCGCGGACGGCCGCTACGCCTTCTTCTCGACCGCCCAGCGCCTGGTCCCCGAGGACACCAACGGCACCGTCGATGCCTACGTCTTCGACTCCGAGCTCGGCGAGCCGCGCCTGCTCTCGAGCGGCGAGGACTCCTGGCCCTCCTTCTTCCTCGACGCCTCCGCCAGCGGAACCGACGCCTTCATCGTCACCCGCGAGCGGCTCTCGGGCTGGGACCTCGACTCCACCTTCGACCTCTATGACGCCCGCATAGGCGGCGGCTTCCCCGAGCCGCCACCGCCACCGCCGGGCTGCGTCGGCGACGCCTGCCAGCCGCCGCCGCTCTCCCTGAACGACCCGACCCCGGCCTCCGCCGGCTTCCAGGGCCCCGGTAACCCCAGCGCCCGCAAGCCGAAAGCGCGCTGCCCCAAAGGTGCGCGCAAGGTCAAGGCCCGCGGCGGCAAGAGCCGCTGCGTGAAACAGCGTCAGGGCAAGCGAGCGGCCAAGAGCGACCGGAGGGCGGGACGATGACCGAGAAGCTGATCGCCGCCCTCAGCGCGGCCGCGCTGCTGCTCCTCGCCGCGGCATCGCCCGCCTTCGCAGGCCCGCAGTGGCGGATCGACTCGATCTCCGATACCACTGCCCTCCCCGGCGGCACGTTGCATTACCACGCCCAGGCGACCAGCGTCGGCGACCAGGCGATCGACGGCGAAAAAGAGACGATCGAGCTGGCGGCCGAGCTGCCCGAAGGGATGACGGCGCTGAGCGCCAGGATGGTCGACCGCGCGGGTGGCCAAATCCTCCCCTGCTATGACGGCTTCGACGGCGGCGCCAGTAAAGCGCCGGTAGCCGGCGCGGGGAGCGTCGTCTGCCCCACCACGACCAAAGTCGGGCCGGGCCCCAGCGTGATCTTCCAGTTCCTGCGGCTCGACCTCGTGGTCAGCGTCTCCCCCGGCGCCAGCGGGGTGCTCCTGCCCCGCTTCGAGGTCTCCGGCGGCCTCACCCCGAGCGCCGCGACCGTCGACCCGGTGGCGGTCTCCGAAGAGCCGCTGCCCTTCGGCTTCGACGCCCTCGACAGCTCGCTCAGCGCCGACGCGAGCGGTACCCCCTTCACCCAGGCCGGCGGCCACCCCTACACCTACACCACCTGGATCGACTTCAACACCGAGCACAGCCCGGTGCCTAACCAGGGCCACATCTGGCCGATCGAGCCGCCCAAGGACGTCCGCGTCGACCTGCCGCCGGGCTTCGTCGGCAACCCGAGCGTCGCCGCGCAGTGCACCGCCGAGCAGCTCGCGGCCCCCGGCTCCAACCTCGCACCGGGCACGCTGTGCCCGGTGACCGCCCAGGTCGGGACCACCGAGGTGCGCCTGCGAAAAGGCGGCGACAGCTGGTCGCTGTTCACCGGCCCCTACCCGGTCTTCAACATGGTGCCGCCACCCGGGGTGCCGGCCCGCCTCGGCTTCAAAGTCCTCGGCGCGATCGTCTATCTCGACGCCGAGCTGCGCTCCGGTGGCGACTACGGCCTCAGCGTCGGCGCCCACAACATCCCGCAGACGATCGGGATCGCCGGCACCACCGTCACCCTCTGGGGCGTGCCGGCAGCGCCCGTCCACACGCCGCACCGGGCCTGCACGGGCCCGGGCAAAGGTGCCCCATACAACGGCGACCCCAGCTGCGCCGCCAACACCCCCGAGGCGCCCTTCTTCCGGATGCCGACCTCCTGCACCGCCCCGGGCGAGGGCCTGGAGACGACGGTCCGGATGGACTCCTGGGCCGACCCCGGCGACTTCGTCGGGCGCACGCTCGCGACGCACGAGGGCCCGGGCTACCCGCGCCTGCCTTCCGAATGGGGCCCCGAGGTCGGGGTCAGCGGTTGCGAGGACGTCCCGGTCAAGGGCAAGCTGAGCGCCCAGCCGACGACGATCGACACCACCACCCCCTCCGGGTTGGAGGTCGAGGTCGAGGTGCCCAACCCGGGCCTGGAGAACCCGACCGGGATCGCCTCCTCGGACATCAAGAAGGTGAGGGTGACCCTGCCCGAGGGACTGACCGTGAACCCATCCCAGGCCGAGGGCCTCGGAGCGTGTTCGCCCTCGCAGTACGCCAGCACCCGCCTGGAATTCCACCCCGACGGCCTCCACGGCTGCCCCGATGATTCGAAGATCGGCACCGTGCAAGTGAAGACCCCCCTCCTCGAGGAGACGATCCCCGGCGACGTCTACATCGCCCAGCCCTTCGACAACCCCTTCAATAGTCTCCTGGCCCTCTACATCGTCCTCCACCATCCCCAGCGCGGCATCCTCGTCAAGCTGGCGGGGAAGGTGGAGACGAATCCGCTCACCGGCCAGATCACCACCACCTTCGACCAGCTCCCGCAGCTGCCCTTCGACAAATTCGAGTTCCGCTTCCGCGAGGGCTCAAGGGCGCCCCTGGTCACCCCGTCGGCCTGCGGGCGCTACACCACCCGCGCCGAGTTCACCGGCCACTCCGACCCGGGCGGGGCGCCGGTGGTGTCTGAATCCTCCTTCCAGATCACCAGGGGCATCGGCGGAAGCGCCTGCCCCGGCGTCGGCCTGCCGCCGTTCAAGCCGGGATTGATCGCCGGCTCGCTGAACAACGCCGGCGGCGCCTACTCTCCCTTCAACGTCCGCCTCTTCCGCTCCGACGCCGAACAGGAGATGACCCACTTCTCGATCAAGCTGCCGCCGGGGATCGTCGGCAAGCTGGCCGGGGTCCCGTTCTGCCCCGACGCGGCGATCGCCGCCGCCGAGGACCCGAATAGAACCGGCGCCACCGAGCTGGCCACCCCCTCCTGCCCGGCCGCCTCACAGGTCGGCCGCACCCTGGTCGGAGCCGGCGTCGGCCCGGTCCAGACCTACGTTCCCGGCAAGGTCTACCTGGCCGGCCCCTACAACGGCTCCGCCCTCTCGATCGCCGCGATCACCGCCGCCAAGGTCGGCCCCTTCGACCTCGGCACCGTGGTCGTGCGCCAGGCCTTGCGGGTCAACCCCGAGACGGCGGAAGTCTTCGTCGATCCGACCGGCTCGGACCCGATCCCCCACATCATCGACGGGATCACCACCCACATCCGCGACATCCGCGCCTACGTGGACCGCCCCTCCTTCATGCTCAACCCGACCTCCTGCGACCGCACCTCGACCGCCTCCACGGTGCTCGGCTACGGCCTCGACTTCGCCTCGGCCGCCGACGACCGCCCGGTCACCGTCTCCACCCCCTACCAGGCGGCGGGCTGTGCGGCCCTGGCCTTCAAGCCGAAGCTGAAGATCACGCTGAAGGGCGGGACCAAGCGCGGTCAGTACCCATCGCTGCGAGCCGAGCTGAGGATGAAGGGAACGGGCGAAGCGGCGATCGCCCGCGCCGAGGTCACCCTGCCCCACTCGGCCTTCCTCGCCAACGCCCACATCGGCACCGTCTGCACCCGGGTGCAGTTCAAAGCCGAGACCTGCCCCAAGCGCTCGGTCTACGGCCGCGCCCGGGCGATCACTCCCTTGCTCGACGAAGCGCTCGAAGGCCCCGTCTACCTGCGCTCCTCGGAGAACCCGCTGCCCGACCTGGTCGCGAAACTGCGCTCGGGCCGGATCGAGGTCCACCTGGTCGGCCGCATCGACTCGGTCGGAAACGGCCAGATCCGCACCAGCTTCGAGGCGGTCCCCGACGCCCCGGTGCGCAAGTTCGTCCTGACCATGCTCGGCGGCAGCAAGGGCCTGCTCGAAAACAGCGCCAACCTCTGCGCCCGCCCCAACCGCGCCAGGGTCCGCTTCGACGCCCACAACGGCAAGACGCGCGACTTCAACCCGGTGGTCAAGCCGAGCTGTGAGGGCAAGGCCCGCGCCAAGCGCGGCGGCTAAGCGGCGGTGAGGCGCCGGGGCCCGCTCGCCCTCACCGCGGTGGGGGCGCTCCTGGCAGCGGCGGCGCTGGCAAGCGCCGCCGTGGTCCAAGACCAGGGCCTGCGAATCACCGTGCTCTCCCAGATCAAGCCCTACAAGCTGCCGAGAACCCAACCCGCCCCGATCGCCGTCTTCGTCGCCGGTCACGTCGGCACCCCCGACGGCTCGCTGCCGCCGCAGCTGCAGCGGATGACGGTGAGGGTAAATCGGCACGGCCTCCTGCAGTCCCAGGGTCTCCCCACCTGCACCCTGCCCGAGGTCGATGCGCTCTCCAGCGTGCGGGCGCTCGCCAACTGCGGCGACGCCCTGGTCGGCTCCGGGCGCTTCTGGGCGACGATCGTCCTCCCCGACCAGCGCCCCTACCCGACCCGCGGCAGGCTGCTCGTCTTCAACGGCCGCCAGGGTGACAGCCCGGCCCTCTTCGCCCACATCTACACGACCAACCCCTTCGCCACCTCCTTCGTGATCGTCTTCGCGATCAAGCGCATCTCCCGCGGCCCCTACGGCACCGAGCTGAGTGCCTCGCTGCCGCAGGCGCTCGGCTCCTGGGGCTTCGTCGACCGCATCAAGCTCACCCTGCGGCGCAAATACAGCCACAGGGGCAGGCAGCGCAGCTACTTCAACGCCGCCTGCCCGGCCCCGGCGGGGACCAGGGTCACCTCCTTCCCGCTCGCCCTCGCCAGCTTCCACTTCGCCGAGACCAAGCCGATCGGTCTGACCGTGAGCAAGAGCTGCGGGGTGGCGGAGTGAGGCGGTGGGGATCGCTGGCAGTGGGTGCGCTGGCGCTGATGAGCGCTCTGCTCCTCTTCGCCCCGCTCGCCCAAGCCGCCTATGACCCGCTCGCCTCCGGCGCCACCAAGCTCAAGCTCGAGCGCTCCTTCCGCCAGCTGCTGGCGCACAACGGGGTGAAGCTGAGCGCCGTCGCCCCGGCCAAGCTCGCGGGCGACACCGTCACCTTCCCGATCAGCGGCGGCAAATTCGACCCGACCGACGCCAGGGGCACGGTCGAGCACGAAGGCGCCCTGCGCCTCAGCTCCCCGTCCGGCACGATCCCGCTGAAGGCGCTGCAGCTGAAAACGACCCAGCGCCGCGCGCCGCTCTCGGCCAAAGTGGGCGGCTCCCAGTTGAAGCTGGCGGCGGCGAAGAGCCTGAACGTCACCAGGGCCGGCTTCGCCAACAGGGTCAAGGTCACCGACCTCTCCCTCAGCGCCAAGCTCGCCACCCGCCTGGCCAAGAAGCTGCGGCTGAAGGGGGCCCTCAGGGAGGGGCAGCCGCTCGGCTCCACCCTGACCAGGGCTCAGCCCGGGACGATCGCCCTGCTCGACAAGGGCAAGCTCGAGCTCACCCTCGACCCCGGCATCCGCGCCAGGCTCGACAGCCTCTTCGTCGCCGTCAACCCGATCTTCCCGGCCGAACGCCCCGGCGCCTTCTCCCTGCCGATCGGGGGCGGCACGATCGCCCCCGACGGCTCGCTCGGCACGCTCGAAACCCAGGGCGCCCTGGAGCTGCTGCAGCTCGGCGGCGGCCAGGTCTTCTGGGGAGAATCCGCGCTCGACCTGGGCGCCAAGGCGCTCAGCGCCGAGGCGAACCTCCAGCCCTCGCCTCCCTACGGGGGCAAGGTGGGCAGGGTCGCGGTCGCCGGCCTCGGCTTGGCGGGAGCGGCCATCGGCGCCGACCCCAGGGCCAGGACCGTGACCGTCTCGGGCGCCTCCCTCGCCCTCGACGCCGCGACCGCCGCCACCCTCGATGAGCTCTTCGCCAAGCCGCAGGGCAGGAGCGACGTGTTCGCGGCCGGGGAAGCGCTGGGGAGCATTTCGTTCGTGGCGTGGGGCCAGTAGGGGTCGTGTTAACGTATCCGCTATGGCCCAAGCGGATGCTGGTAAGGCCGCCCTGGGGCAGATTCTTCGGGATGCCCGTCGGCGGGCAGGTGTATCTCAGCGGCAGCTCTCGATTCGCACCGGAATCGCGGCGCCGTCGATCAGCCGTATCGAGAACGGCCACGAGTCGCCCTCGTTCGAGCGTTTCGCCGCTTGCCTGCGGGCGCTCGGCTTCGAGCCGACCGTCGAGCTCCGCGAGCTTGCCGGCAGCGGGGCCGACCCCGTCCATCTTGCGGCCGAGGCTCGTCTCACCCCTTCACAGCGCCTGGAGAGTCTTTTCGAATGGATGCGCTTCGGCGACAGACTGGCCCGGGCGCCGCTGCGACCGCTGGGCAGCCGGGAGCGCTGAGGATTGCTCGAAGATCTGCCCTCCGAGCTGGACCGCGGCCCGTCGGACCCGGTGCGGATCTTCGCGGCTCTGCAGCGTCACCGCGTCGAGTACCTGACGATCGGGGGCGTGGCCGTCAATGCCCATGGCCACGTTCGCAACACCCGCGACGTCGACATCCTCGTCGAGTGGACGGCGGAGAACATGCGGCGCCTGGCCGTCGCTCTCGCGGACCTCGATGCCGAGCTCTTCGGCGTCGACGCCGACCCGCTGGACGTCGATCCTCGAGACCCGGACGACCTGCTCCATGGCGGCAACTTCACCCTCAGGACGGCGGCCGGCGGTCTCGACCTCTTCGACCCGAGCGAGATCCCGGGGGGCCGGCCATATGCCGAGATGCGTCCTCGAGCGGTGGAAGCCGTCGTCCAGGGCATCGGCGTCCGCGCGGTCGGCTTCGACGACCTGATTCGGCTGAAGCGCGAGTCCGGCCGCGACCGCGACCTCGAGGACGTTGCCACCCTCCTGGCCGCCAAGCGCGAGCTCGGCCTGTCCGACCGGTAGACGAGCTTGGCGCGCGGGCTCTCGCCTTCTGCTCCGGGCCCGCCCTCAGTCGCCGAAGTAGGCCCCGAGCACGAGCCGCTCGAGCTCGGGGGCCGACTCGGCGAAGCTGCCGGGCTCGCCGCGGACCAGCGCGGCGACCACGGCGACCTCGATCGCGCTTACCATGAGCAGCGCAGTCAACGGAGGTGGTGAGTGGCGAGACTCGGTCTCGCGGCGCGCGCTGTCGATGGCGCGGGAGAGGCGCTCGAGCATCTCTTTCCTCAGGTTCCCCGCCGGCTCGCCGGCGAGGTGGACGTCGACCAGGAGGGCGCGGGCGACGAGCGGGCGCTCCGAGACGAAGCGCGCGACGACGACGATCGCCGCATGCAGGCCATCCCGCCAGGTCGGCTCCGCGGCCCCCGCCCGCAGGATCTCCGCGCAGAGTCGCCCGACCTCCGCCTCGTAGGCGGCCGCGTAGCACTCTTTGAGGTTCGCGAAGTGGCTGTGGAACTGGGCTCGGTCGCCGCCGTAGCGCTCGGTCACGTCGTCGACGGTGACGCCGCGGTACCCGACGTCCCCGCAGGCGGTCAGTGTCGCTTCCATGATCGTCTCCCGCAGGTCTGCGCGTGGTGCTGTCGGTGGCATCGGGTCCCTGCCGCCGGGTCGCGCGCCTGCCTCCCAGGCGCGGCTCGCCCAGCAATGGAAACGAGCATACCTTTAAATAAAAACCGTTCCCTCACACAGGAGACCGTGATCTCGCAGCCGCTTGCCGCCCTAGAACTCGCGCGTTCCCAAATGGCTACCGCTTGGCTATCCTCAGGCAATGGCGTCGTTGCCGGAGCATTTGATGCCGATTTCGGTCGGCCGCGATCGGCTTCCGCGGGAGGTCCTGGCCGAGCACCAGCGGGACCGCATCCTCAACGCCGCCGTCGAGGTCTTCGCCAAGCGCGGCTACCAGGGCACGACCGTCGACCACCTCGTCACCGCGGCGCACATCGGGGTCGGCAGCTTCTACGAGCAGTTCGGGAACAAAGAAGGCTGCTTCCTCGCGGTTTACGACCGGATCGCCGCCGAAGGTCGCGAGCGGATCGCCGCCGCGCTGCCGGGGGAAAGCTCCTGGGGGAAGCGGCTGGCCGCCGGCCTGGCGGCGCTGCTGGCGGCGATCGAGGCCGAGCCGTTCAGCGCCCGCATCGCCCTGGTCGAGGTCCAGACCGCCGGCCCGGCGGCGCTCTCCCACCACGACCGCAACCTCGACGAGGCGGCGGAGTTGCTGCGGGCGGGCAGGGAGCACAGCCCGGTCCCCGAGGAGCTGCCCGCGACGCTCGAGCTCGCGACGATCGGGGGGCTCACCTGGTTCCTGCAGCAGCGGATCGCGATGGGGGAGACCGCTGCGGCGGCGAAGCTGCTGCCGGAAGTCCTGGAGATCGTCGCCGAGCCCTTCCTGGGCGAGGCGGCCACCGCCGAGTTGCTCGTCTCGACCTGACCTGCCGCCGCCGACGGGGCCCGGCGTGGTAGCCGAACCGGGCTCCGGCACCGCGCCGCCCTTGGCGGAGCGCGAGCTGCTCGAAGAGGCCGTGGTCGACCTGATGGTCGAGCGGGGCTACGAGGGGATGACGGTCGCGGCCGTGGCCGCGCGCGCCGGCCTGCCGCCGGAGGCCTTCGGCCGGCACTTCGCCGACCTCGACGACGCCATCCTCCAGGCCTTCCGCAGGTACAGGAACGAGTTCAACGCCCGGCTTCGCGCGGCCTTCGAGCGTGAGCAGAGCTGGCGCGACTCCCTGCGCGCGGCGGCCTACGCGGCCGCCCGCTACCTCCGCGACAACCCCCGCGTCGCGCGCTTCGGGACGATCCAGATGTTCGAGGCCGGCCAGATGGCGCAGGTCGAGCGCGAGAGCCAGCTGCACGAAATGGTCGATCTGATCGACGCCGGTCGCGGCGAGCTGGACGATCCCGACTCGATCGGCCGGGGGGTCGCCGAAGGCGTGCTCGGCTCCGTCTACGGATCGCTGGTGAGGGAGATCAAGGCCGGCAGGGGCACCCGCGCCGCCGAGGACTTCGTCCCCGAGCTGATGTACGTCGCGGTGCGGCCCTACCTCGGGCACGAGGTCGCGCGCGAGGAGCTCACGATTCCAGCGCCGCCCGACCGCGGCGCCGGGGCGGGGGGCGCGGCGCCTCGTTGACTCAGTGGTACCGAGACGAGACAGCCTGTGCACGGGGCGGATCGGTCCAGCTATGGTCAATCCGTGAGCAAGGGGGAGCGGCAGGGGGACGACGCGGCGCTCCGCCTGGCGCGTCTGCCGCCCGGCCGCCACGGCCTGCCGCGCGAATTCGTCACCCGGAACCAGCGCGACCGGCTCGCCGTGGGGATGATCGCCGTCGTCGCCGAGCGCGGCCTCAACGACGCGACGATCACCCGGATCTGCGCCGCCGCCGGCGTCTCGCGGCGGACCTTCTACGCCTACTTCTCCTCCAAGGAAGAGTGCTTCTTCGCCACCTACAGGACGATCGTCGAGCACCTGCGGATCGCGACCGACGCCGCCGCGACCGGGGCGGACGCTTGGCCCGGCCGCGTCGCCGCCAAGCTCGGGACGACGCTGGAGCTCCTCGCCGCCAACCCCGACCTGGTGAAGTTCCTCCTCGTCGCCCCGCAGCGGGCGGGGGAGGAGGTGGCCCGGCGGTGCCGCACGGCGATGGTGCGGGCGGTCGAGTACTTCTGCGAGGGCATGCCGCCGCCGCCCGCCACGAAGGCGCCGTCGGACGCCGTCGCCGCCTCGCTGATCGGCGGCATGGTGGCCCTCGTCGTCCGCAAGGTCAACGCCGGCGAGGGCGACGATCTGCCCCAGCTCCTGCCCAGCCTGCTGGAGCTCTTCCTGACGCCGTACCTGGGCCGTTCCGAGGCCGCCCGGATCGCCGCCGGCTCCGCCTAGCCTGAGCTTTCGGCGCCTGTGGCCTAAGCTATGCGCATGGGCAGGAGAACTATCCGCGGTTTCGCGGTGGCGGTTGCCGCCGTGGCCGTCCTCGTCGCCGCCGGCAGCGCCCTCGGCGTGAAGAAGGTCACCAAGGTCCACATCCAGGCCGGCAACATCATCGTCGACGGCGAAGGCGGCTTCACGCCGACGGCGTTGCCGAAGAACGTCGACGCGCCGATCACGCTCTTCGGCCGCGGCAAGATCAGCACCGTCGACGGCAGCTACCCGCCGGTCCTGGAGACGATCGACTTCGAATTCGACAAGCACGGCTCGGTCGACACCACCGGCCTGCCGAAATGCTCCGTGGCCAGGCTGAAGGCGACGACGGTGCCGCAGGCGCGCAAGCTCTGCCCGGGCGCGATCGTCGGCACCGGTCGCGGCAGCGCTGTCGTCAAGTTCCCCGAACAGGCCCCGATCCCGGCCAGCTCGCCGATCACCCTCTTCAACGGTCCCCGCATCGGGGGGGACCCGAGCGTCCTCGCCCACGCCCACCTCACGGTTCCCGCCCCCACCACCTTCATCGTTCCGGTCCGGATCGAAACGATCCACAACGGCCGCTACGGGTACCACGTCAGAGCTGAGATCCCACGGATCGCCGGCGGCTATGGCATCCCCCTCTCGGGCTCCCTGCGGGTCGGGCGCAAATGGACCTTCAAGGGCAAGGAGCACAGCTTCGTCAACGCCCGCTGCGCCGACGGCCGCCTCCAGGCGATCGGCGAGTTCGGCTTCAAGGACGGCACCCTGATGAAGGGCACCTTCCTCAGTCCCTGTCAGATTCGGGGCTGATCGCCCGAGAGGGACCTCTGCGCTCGTCACTCGAGGACTACGAGGAAGCGCTTCGCCTGGAAACGTTCAGGGAAGAGCTGGAGAAAGGCCTTGACGAAGAGCTCGAAGGGCTCGCGGCCGAGGTCGGCCTGAGCCGCGAGCGCCTGTTCGCGGAGGCCAAGGAGGAGGCGCCGCAGATTCTCGAGACCGCGGCGGAGGAGTCGCAGCTGGTCCAGGAGGCGATGGAGGCGTCGTCGCGGCTCCGGCGCGGCCGCCGCTCCCCCGCCCACATGGCGAGGGTGGCCGTCGCCTATCCATGGCGCTCGTTGCTGGTGGCGGTGGCCCTGCTCCCCCCGGCCGGCCTCCTCGCCTTCCTCACGATGACGGGGTTCTGGTCCAGCCTGGGTCTCGGCACCGACGCCCCGCCGCTCCTCGTCGCGCTCGTCGCGCTGGTGTTCGCGGCGGGTGGCGCCCGCCGGATCGCCGCCCGGGTCGACCACCCGGGCTTCCAGCGAGCGCTGGAGAACATGGTGCTCCGCGATCTCAAATTCCGCGAGAAGCTGCGGGAGGCGGGGATCCAGCCGTGGCTGCGGAAACGCATCAACGCCGAGCGCGGGCTCTCCTACGGGACCGAGCTCTACTACCGGAGCAGCTCCGGCCTGGCCGAGGTCGACGACCCCGCCCACGAGATTCCGACCGGCACCAGGGAGGGGCTCCTGAAGCTGATGCGGGAGGGGATGCCGGGCGGTGCGATCGGCCTCTCGGGGCCACGCGGGGTCGGCAAGAGCACCCTGATGCGCTCGATCTGCGGCCGGGGCACGCGCTGGGAAGGCGACGTCAAGGTCCTCGGCGTCGTCGTCGACGCTCCGGTCGAGTACGACGCCCGCGACTTCGTCCTGCACCTGTTCGCGCGAGTCTGCTCGGAGGTCCTGGGGCAGGAAAGGGTGAGAGCGCTGCGCGGCTGGAATCGGCCGTTCGGCGGCAGTCCGCTCGAAGCCCGGACGCTCGCCGAATCCCTCCTGCGGCTCTCGATCGGCCCGCTGCTGGCGCTGGTCGGGCTGCTGCTGGTGCTGCCGATCGACGTCGGGGTGTCGGCCCGCGTCGGCTGGGGGATCGGCCTCCTCCTCGCCGGCTGCGCGCTGACCGGGATGCTGCTGATCCACGAGCTGCCGCGCCTCGGGCGCCGGCGCGGGGCGCTCCGCACGTCGGTTGAGCGGGCGAGGGACCCGGCCACCGTCGCCCTGGCCCGGGACCGCCTCGGCCAGATCTGGTTCCAGCAGAGCTTCTCCTCGGGCTGGTCGGGTTCGTTCAGGACGCCGGTCGGCCTCGAGGGCGGGGTGAGCGCGACCAACGAGCTCGCCGAACGGCAGATGAGCTTCCCGGACATCGTCGCCCTGCTGCGGGAGTTCCTCGAACGGGTCGCCGCCGAGAACGGCCAGGTCCGGATCGGCATCGACGAGCTCGACAAGATGGACGACGAGGCCGCCCGCCGCTTCCTCAACGAGATCAAGGTCGTCTTCCGCGTCCCGCGCTGCTTCTTCCTGATCTCGATCTCCGAGGACGCGATGAGCTTCTTCGAGCGCCGCGGCCTGCCCTTCCGCGACGTCTTCGACAGCTCCTTCGACGCCGTCATGCGCGTTCCCCAGCTCGAGTTCCGGGTCTCGCGGGAACTGCTCGAACGGCGCACGGTCGGGCTGCCGATCCCCTTCGCCTGCTTCCTCCACTGCCTCTCCGGCGGCCTCCCGCGCGACCTGATCCGGGCCGCCCGCGACCTCGTCGCGCTGGCGGAGGGGACGAGCCTGGATGCCGCCACCGCGAAGCTGTTGGGGGATGCGCTGGAGGCGAAGGCCGACGCCGCCAAGGTCGCCTCGCGGCGCTTTGAGTCCGAAGCGCACGTGGCCCTGCTGGTCGCCTGGCTGGAAGAGCTGCGCGCCTGCGGCAGCGACGCCGAGGCGCTGCTGGCGCTCTGCCGCGGCTTCCACGAGGACCTTCTCGCCAAGGTCCGCGCGCTGCCCGACGAGGAGGACCTGCGGCGGGAGCGGCGCGAGCTGCAGGGCCTGGCGACGCAGCTGCTGGCCTTCGCCTACCTGGCGGCGACGATGACGCGGTTCTTCGCCCGGTTCGGCGACCGCGAGTTCGCCGCCATGGCCGCCGGGACCGAGCCGGGGGAGGGGGAGGAGACGGCCGGTGAGGCCGAGGGCCCGTCGCTGGTGGACCGGCTGGCCGGCGTCTCGCAGGCCTTCTCCGCCGACGTCAGCACCGTCTGGACGACGCTCTCCGACCTGCGGGTCGAGCTCGGGCTGGAGCCCGTGGAGTTCCCGCTCACCCGCTTCGCCGAGGTCTACGGCACGGCGGAGCCGGCCGCCGCCGGTTAACCCGAGCCATCTTGATCGGGAGACCGTCGATTACAAGGAAGTCGACGCCTTCTCGAGTGAGCTCTCCGAGGATCCCCCGGATGTTCAGCTCAGGCACTGCGCCGGCGGCTCCCCGCCTCTGCCACCTGTGACATGAACCGGGACAGGTCGAAGACCTGTTCGGCGCGCTGGGCCGGAGTCAGGTTGACGTAGTCTCGCCGCAAGGCGGCGCGCTCGGCTTTTTCGTCAGGTGACCAATTCCCTGCTTTTTTCCTGTTTTTCACGTCTTCAAGGTACCGCGAAGAGGGTCATGGTCGCCCCAGTTGCCGCGTGACGCATAGGGGCGGAGGCGGACGAAGGCGGATTCGTGGTGGAAGGGGCGGGCGCGGTCGGCGTTGATAGCGGCCTGGTGGGGGAGGCCCTGGCCGTAAGCGAAGTCGCGCATCGCGGCGGCGCTGCGCCAGAGGGTGAAGGTGGCGACGAGGCGGGGCGGGCGGGCGAGGCCGGTGCCGGCGAGCAGCGCCGGGCTGTCGAGAGCGGCGGCCTCGGCGGGCGCGGCGCTGCGGCGGAAGGCGGCGGTGCGGAGCAGCCGCAGCCGGCCGAGGGTGAGGATCCCGACCGGCTCGGAGTCGTCGACCGGCAGGGCGCGGGCCGGCAGGCCCGGCATCCCGGCCCAGGCGCCGGAGACGCGCAGCGGTTGCAGGCGCACCTGCCAGCCCCCGGCGAGGCGGTGGGCGACGGGGTGGGTGCGGGAGAACTCGTCGAGTGCCTCCCCGCTCTCCCAGGCGGCGATCATCCCCACCGGCCCCAGCCGCCGCGGCGGCAGCAGCGGCTCGCCGAGCGGCTCCACCGTGGTCGTCTCGGCGTAGGTGAGGCCGGCCACGCGCCCCGGCTTCGGCTGCCCCAGCAGCACCTCCGCCGCCGCCCGCGGCCCCACTTCCGCGATGTGCACCGAGACGATCACGCGACTCCCCGGCAACCGTAGCGAGACCGCAAGCAAACGCTCTCCTTCTCTCAAAAAACAGCGTCTTGACTTTATGAAAGAGACCGTTTACAGTCCCGACGGTCGAGTTCGCACAGGGAGCGGACGCGGCATTTCACAGGGACATAGACCGAGCCTCGAGGGAGGGCCGCAGGGAGCGGCCGGCAGAGGGGCTCCAGGGACAAGGAGAGTCATCGAGTGAGACGCCACGCGAAGCGATCCACCGCAGCACCGACCCCGGGCACCGCCACCTCAGGCCGCTTCGCGCTGGCCCTGATCGCCGCGCTTTGCCTGGCGCTGCTCACGAGCGCCAGCGCCTCGGCCGCGGCGACGCCGGGATACACCGGCGAGAGATTCGGCTGCAAAGCCGGGAACGAATGCGGCGCCGGCGTCACCTCATGGAGCCCCGGCAAGATCGCCGTCAACGAGGAGAACGGCGACGTCTACGCGCTCGACCTCGCTCCCGAAGAAGGCGCGATCCGCGTCTTCGACAAAGACGGCGCCTACAAATCCTCGATCGTCCTGCCGGCGGACAAAGGAGTCGGAGGCGAAGGCAAATTCGGCTTCAACGGCTCCAGCGAGGAGATCGCGATCGACAACTCCTCCGGCGCCACCAAAGGCCGGATCTACGTCAACAGCGAAACGACCTTCTTCTCCTTCAAATCTCCCACCGAGGCCGAACCCCACTCACTCGCCTGGGAAAAAGCGAAAGGCACCGGCTCTGAAGCCTGCGGGGTCGGGGTCGACAAAGACGGTGATCTCTTCGGCGCCGAAAGGGGCGAAGCAGCCGGCGAAGGCGGCATCCAGCAGCGCAGCACCGTGGACGGCTCGCTGATCGGCGCCCCGGTCGTCGAACCCGAAGTCCTCACCAGGACCTGCAGCCTCGCCTTTGACTCCCAGGACAACCTCTACGTGCGACGGCAAAACTCCGGCGGCCAAGGCTGGAAGCTGCTGGCGTCGGACAGCTACGCGACCCCGACGGAACTCTTCGATTTCCTGGTCCGTGATGTCGAGGTGGACCGCACGAGCGACCGCGCCTACACCACCGCAGGCGGCACCCTGCTCAACTGGTACGAACCCGACGGCAACGCAGCCCCCGACTCCGGCAAAACCTCCGACCTCCCGGGCATCGACTACCAGAGCGTCACCGTCAACAGCGCCACCCACCGCGTCTACATCACCGACTCCGGCAACGGCGCGATCGAGATCTGGGACCCGCTGGCCAAACTGACGGTGGTCGTAAACCAGAACGGCACCGGCACCGGGGAAGTCAAATGCGACACCGGCTCGGGCCCTGAGGCCTGCAAAGCCGAGTACGCCGAAGGCACCGAGGTCACGGTGAGCGCCACGCCAAGCCCCGGCTCGCAGCTGACCAGCACCAGCGGCACCTTCTCGGCCGGCTCCTGCGCCGCCTCGCCGTGCACGTTCACGCTCAATGAAGACAGCGAAGTCTTCGTCAAATTCGACCTGATCAAACACAAACTCACGGTCAAAAAGTCAGGCGAAGGCACCCTCACCAGCAACCCGGTCGGGATCAACTGCGGCAAAACCTGCGAAGCCACCTACAACGAGGGCACCAAAGTCAAACTGACCGCGGCCCCGGCGACGGGCTGGGCCCTCAGCGAATGGAGCGGAGCCTGCACCGGCACCGCGGCCACCTGCGAGGTGACGATCGCCGCCGCCGCCGAGGCGACGGCGACCTTCGTCCAGCTCGACTCCGACGGTGACGGCGTCCCCGACAACTCCGACGCCTGCCCCAAAGAAGCCGGATCCCAGGCCAACGGCTGCCCACCGCCGACCAACCCCGGTGGCGGCGGTGGTAGCGGCGGCGGTGGCGGAACGACCACGCCACCGCCACCCCTGCCCCCCGTCGACAACCTCGGCCCCTGCATCGCCAAAGCCAACAAAGCGGCCCAGCAGGCAAAGAAAGCCGCCGCCAAAAAGAAAGGCAAAGCCAAGGCCAGGGCGATCAAGGCCGCCAACAAGCGCAAGGCCAAAGCGATCGCCGCCTGCAAAGCCCAGTTCGCCTAGCTGAGGAAGAAGGGAGAGGCAGATGATCAGACGACACGCCAAAAGCGCCTTCGCCGCAGCCTGCCTCTCCCTGCTCGGCCTCGCCGCCTCAACCGGCGGCGGGGCCGCCACCGCCAGCGCCGAGAACGCCTTCCCGGGGCAGGGCTTCCTGCCCGACAACCGCGCCTGGGAGATGGTCTCCCCCGCCGATAAGAACGGCGGCTTCGCGATCCCCATCTCCTGGATCGTCCGCGCCGCCGAGGACGGCTCGGCGATCAAGTTCTCCTCCCTGGCCGCCTTCGGCGACGCCCTCGGCACCGGCTACGCGACCGACTACATGGCCGTGCGCGGCACGAACCCCGACCCTGGCACCAGCGGCTGGGCGACCCACTCGCTGATGCCAAAGCAGGAAGCGAGCTCCTGGGGGGCGGCCGGCGCCGGCCTCGACCCCCGCTACCTCTCCATCTTCACCTCCGACCTCAGCAAGGGCGTCTTTCACGCCCGCTCGCCGCTGACCGACGATCCCAACGTCGCCGAAGTCACCAACCTCTACGTGCGCGACGACGCCCGCAGCCCCGGCCAGGGGACCTATCAGCTCCTCACCGCCTGCCCGCTCTGCGAGCAGAGCGGGGTGCCGCTGCCGCCGCTGCCGGCGGCGCCGGTAAGCGAGGGATACGCGCTCTACCTGCGCCCGACCCTGGCCGGCGCCTCACCCGACCTCGGCCAGCTGCTGTTCGAATCGACGCAGAGGCTGACGCCCGACTCGCCCTCCCAGCCCGCCGATATAGCGCAGAGGCTGCCCCGCCTCTACGAATGGGACCAGGGAACGGTCCGCCTCGCCGGCAGGGTCCCCGCCGGCGCCGCGATCGAGTGCGACGACGCCTCCGCCCCCGCCTGCCTCGCCACCACCATCTCGCTCGCCGGCTCGGGCTCCTATACGTACGGTTTCCCGACCCCGCACGTCATCTCCGACGGCTCCGACGGCCACACTCGCGCCTTCTTCACCGTCCCCACCGAACTCATCAGCGGCAGCACCGTCGAAACCGGCAACCTCTACGCCCGCACCGACGGCACCGCCACCGCGAAGCTGAACGCCTCCGAGCGAGACGTCGAACCGCACGACGCCTTCGCCCCGGCCCGCTACCTCGACGCCACCCCCGACGGCAGCCGTGCCTTCTTCCTCACCAAGCAGGCGCTGACCGACGACGCCCCAGTCAACGTCTTTCCAAAGCTCTACGCCTACGACACCACCAAGCCCGCCATCGCGCCGGACAACCTCACCTTCCTCAGCCCCGACGGCCAGCCGGGCGATGACAGTGAGCCCAGTCCAGTCATAGGCGTGATCGGCGCCAGCGACGACGGCTCCCGTGTCTATTTTGTAGCTAGAGGCCAGTTCGTCGCCGACGAGCCGCCTGCCCCTCGCGTCTACGGGATCTACCTGTGGGACGCGGAGACTCTGCGCTACGTGGGTCCGCTCGGCAAAAATGTGGGCGACAGAGCCGCCGAAGAGCTCGTAAGCTCGGGTCCCTTCGCCGCCGTCGGCGGCGGCGGTCACCAGGCGCGCGTCACCCCCGACGGCCGCCGCCTCCTCTTCGGCTCCTATGAGGGTGCCGGCCTGCTCTCCCGCTACGGCGGCGTCGACCACGACCACGGCGGTTGCGCGATCACCCTCTCTGCCAAAGGCTGCCGCGAGCTCTACCTCTACGACGCCGAGGCCGACTCGCTGCGCTGCGCCTCCTGCAACCCCGACGCCAGCCCCTCGGCCACGGTCGGCGAAGACGAGCGTGTGGTCGCCGCCGAGACGATGTCGAGCCTGACCTCGAGCGCCTCGGGGTTCAAAGCCGCCCTCTCACCGATCCCCTACGAGGGCAGGCAGCTCTCCGCGGACGGCCGCTACGCCTTCTTCTCGAGCGCCCAGCGATTGGTTCCCGAGGACACCAACGGCACCGTCGATGCCTACGTCTTCGACGCCGAGCTGGGCGAGCCGAGGCTGCTCTCAAGCGGCGAGGACTCCTGGCCCTCCTTCTTCCTCGATGCCTCCGCCGACGGAAGAGACGCCTTCATCGTCACCCGCGAGGCGCTCAGTGGCTGGGACCTCGACTCCACCTTCGACCTCTATGACGCCCGCATAGGCGGCGGCTTCCCCGAGCCGCCGGCTCCCCCGCCGGGCTGCGTCGGCGACGCCTGCCAGCCGCCGCCGCTCTCCCTGAATGACCCGACCCCGGCCTCCGCCGGCTTCCAGGGCCCGGGCAATCCTTCGGCTCGCAAAGCAAAAGCGCGCTGCCCCAAGGGTGCGCGCAAGGTCAAGGCCCGCGCCGGCAAGAGCCGCTGCGTGAAACAGAACCAGAAACGAGCAGCCAAGAGCAACCGGAGGGCGGGACGATGAGGAAGCTGATCGCCACCCTCAGCGCGGCCGCGCTGCTCCTCCTCGTCTCGGCGGCGCCCGCTTCTGCCGGCCCGCAGTGGCGGATCGACTCGATCTCCGACACCACCGTCGCGCCGGGCGGCGAGCTGCTCTACGCGGTGCAGGCGACCAGCGTCGGCGACCAGGCGATCGACGGCGGCAAAGAGGAGATCAAGCTGGCGGCCGAGCTGCCCGAAGGGATGACGGTGGTGAGCGCCAGCGCGGTCGACATCGCGGCCTTCCAGTTCAGCCCCTGCTATGACGGCTTCGACGGCGGCGCCAGCAAAGCGCCGGTAGCCGGGGCCGAGAGCGTCGTCTGCCCGAGCACGACCAAAATCGGGCCGGGCCCCAGCGTGATCAACCAGTTCCTGCGGCTCGACCTCGTGGTCAGCGTCTCCCCCGGTGCCAGCGGGGTCCTCCTGCCGGAGTTCGAGGTCTCCGGCGGCCTGACGCCGAGCGCCTCGACGGTTGACCCGGTGCTCGTCTCCGAAGAACCGCTCGACTTCGGCTTCGACGCCCTCGACAGCTCGCTCAGCGCCGACGCCTCCGGCACCGCCTTCACCCAGGCCGGCGGCCACCCCTATACCTACACCACCTACCTCGACTTCAACACCGAGCACAGCCCGGTGCCAAACCAGGGCCACATCTGGCCGATCGAGCCGGTCAAGGACGTCCTCGTCGACCTGCCGCCGGGCTTCGTCGGCAACCCGAGCGTCGTCGCGCAGTGCACCGTCGAGCAGCTCGCCGGAGGTGCCGGCAACCTCGCGGCGGTCACCCTGTGCCCCTCCGCCGCCCAGGTCGGGACCACCGAGGTGCGCCTGCGCAGGGGCACGGAGACCTTGTCCTTCTTCGTCGGCCCTGTCCCCGTCTTCAACATGGCCCCGCCGCCGGGGGTGCCGGCCCGGCTCGGCTTCAAAGTCCTCGGCGCGATCGTCGTCCTCGACGCCGAGCTGCGCTCCGGCGGCGACTACGGCCTCAGCGTCGGCGCCCACAACATCCCGCAGACGATCGGCGTCGCCGGCACCACCGTCACCCTCTGGGGCGTGCCCGCATCCTCCGCCCACACGCGGCAGCGGGCCTGCACGGGCGAGCAAGCCCAATACAACGCCGGCCCCAGCTGCCCCGCCAACACCCCCGAGGCGCCCTTCTTCCGCATGCCGACCTCCTGCTCCGCTCCGGGCGATGGCCTCGATACGACGGTCCGGATGGACTCCTGGGCCGACCCGGGCGACTTCGTCGGCCGCACCCTCGCCACCCACGATGGCCCCGGCTACCCGCGCCTGCCCGCCGAATGGGGCCCCGAGGTCGGAGTGAGCGGCTGTGAGGACGTCCCGGTCAAGGGCAAGCTAAGTGCCCAGCCGACGACGATCGACACCACCACCCCCTCCGGGTTGGAGGTCGAGGTCGAGGTCCCCAATCCCGGCCTGGAGAACCCGACCGGGATCGCCTCCTCGGACATCAAGAAGGTGGAGGTGACCCTGCCCGAGGGACTGACCGTGAACCCCTCCCAGGCCGAGGGCCTCGGAGCCTGCCTGCCGGGCCAATACCAGAGCACCGTGCTCTCCTTCTTCCCCACCCCCGGCAAAGGCTGCCCCGACGACTCGAAGATCGGCACCGTGCAGGTAAAGACCCCCCTCCTCGAGGAGACGATCCCCGGCGACGTCTACATCGCCCAGCCCTTCGAGAACCCCTTCGGTTCCTTGCTGGCGCTTTACATCGTCCTCCACCACCCCCAGCGCGGCATCCTCGTCAAGCTGGCGGGCAAGGTCGAGACCGACCCCGCCACCGGCCAGATCACCACCACCTTCGACGAGCTGCCGCAGCTGCCCTTCGACCGCTTCGAGTTCCGCTTCCGCGAGGGCTCAAGGGCGCCCCTGGTCACCCCATCGGCCTGCGGGCGCTACACCACCCGCGCTGAGTTCACCGGCCACTCCGACCCCAACGGAGCGCCCGTGGTCTCCGAATCGAGCTTCCAGATCACCAGGGGGATCGGCGGCTCCGCCTGCCCGGGCGGCGGCCTGCCGCCGTTCAAACCGGGATTGATCGCCGGCTCGCTGAACAACGCCGGCGGCGCCTACTCCCCCTTCAACGTCCGCCTGTTCAGATCCGATGCCGAACAGGAGATGACCCACTTCTCGATCAAGCTGCCGCCGGGGATCGTCGGCAAGCTGGCCGGGGTGCCGTTCTGCCCCGACGCGGCGATCGCCGCCGCCAAGGACCCGAATAGAACCGGCGCCACCGAGCTGGCAACTCCCTCCTGCCCAGCCGCAAGTCAGATCGGCCGCACCCTGGTCGGAGCCGGAGTCGGCCCGGTCCAGACCTACGTCCCCGGCAAGGTCTACCTGGCCGGCCCCTACAACGGCTCCGCCCTCTCGATCGCCGCGATCACCGCCGCCAAGGTCGGCCCCTTCGACCTCGGCACCGTGGTCGTGCGCCAGGCCTTGCGGGTCAACCCCGAAACCGCCGAAGTCTTCGTCGATCCGACCGGCTCCGACCC
Source organism: uncultured Solirubrobacterales bacterium (assembly GCA_963775475.1). GTDB lineage: Bacteria > Actinomycetota > Thermoleophilia > Solirubrobacterales > 70-9 > VAYN01. Next base: position 1,034,389 of record CAVZIP010000001.1, read on the forward strand.
GATCCCCCACATCATCGACGGCATCACCACCCACATCCGCGACATCCGCGCCTATGTCGACCGACCCTCCTTCATGCTCAACCCGACCTCCTGCGATCGCACCTCGACCGCCTCCACGGTGCTCGGCTACGGGCTCGACTTCGCCTCGGCCGCCGACGACCGCCCGGTCACCGTCTCCACCCCCTACCAGGCGGCTGGCTGCTCGGCCCTGGCCTTCAAGCCGAAGCTGAAGATCAGCCTGCGGGGCGGGACCAAGCGCGGTGAGAACCCGGCCTTAAAAGCGATCCTCACCTTCCCCAAAGGCAACAACGCCAACATCGCCCGCGCCCAGGTCACCCTGCCGCACTCCGCCTTCCTCGATCAGTCCCACATCAGGACGGTCTGCACCAGGGTCCAGTTCGCCCAGGGCGCCTTCCCGGGGCAGATGTGCCCACCGGGCTCGATCTACGGCTACGCGAAAGCGATCACGCCATTGCTCGACGAGCCGGTCCAGGGCCCCGTCTACCTGCGCTCCTCGAGCAACCCATTGCCCGACCTGGTCGCCGCGCTTCACTCCGGCCGCATCGACGTCAACGTCCTCGGCCGCATCGACTCGGTCGGCGAGGGCCAGATCAGAAGCACCTTCGCCTCGGTCCCCGACGCCCCGGTCTCCAAGTTCACTCTTTCTATGCGGGGCGCTCAGAAGGGCCTTCTGATCAACTCGGCCAACCTCTGCCGCTCCGCCAACCGCGCGATCGCCGAGTTCACCGGCCACAACGGCAAGACGCACAGGCTGCGGCCAGTGGTGAAGCCGCGCTGCGGCAAGGCCGGCAAGGCCAAGCGCAAGCGCTAGATGAAAGCGAGGATCGCGCTCGGCGCCGCGGCCCTCGCCGCGGCGCTCTCCCTCGCCTCCCTCGCCGGCGCCGCCGTGGTCCAGCAGAAGGGCCTGCGCATCACCGTCTTAAGCCAGATCCTCCCCTACAAGCTCCCGAGGACCCAACCCGCCCCGATCGCCGTCTTCATCAGCGGCCACCTCGCCACCCCTGACGGCACCCTGCCGCCGCAGCTGCAGCGGATGACGGTCAGGGTCAACCGCCACGGCCTCTTGCAATCCAAAGGGCTGGCGAAGTGCACCCTGCCAGAGGTCGAGGCGCTCTCGAGCCAGCGGGCGCTTCGCAACTGCTCCGACGCCCTCGTCGGCTCCGGCCGCTTCTGGGCGACGATCGTCTTACCCGACCAGCGCCCCTACCCGACCCGCGGCAGGCTGCTGGTCTTCAACGGCAAGACGCGAGGCAAGCCGGCCCTCTTCGCCCATATCTACACCACCAGCCCCTTCGCCACCGCCTTCACGATCGTCTTCGCGATCAAGCGCATCGAGGAGGGCCGCTACGGCACCGAGCTGAGCGCTTCGTTGCCCGAGGCGCTGGGCGAATGGGGCTACGTCGATCGGATCAAGCTGACGCTGCGGCGCAAATACAGCTACCGGGGAGCGCAGCGCAGCTATTTCAACGCCGCCTGTCCGGCTCCCAGCGGGACCAGGATCACCTCCTTCCCCCTGGCCGAGGCGAGCTTCTATTTCGCCGCACTGAAGCCGATCAGCCTGCTCGTCCCCAAGAGCTGCGGGGTGAAGCAATGAGAAAGGGGATTGGGCACAAGGGCATTGGATCCCCAGGGAAGGCCGCTGCGCTCCTCGGCGCCCTTGCTCTGCTTCTTACCTTGGCCGCTGCGGCGCCTCTCGCCCAGGCAACCTACGAGCCGCTCGGCTCCGGGCAGACCAGGCTCACGCTCGATCGCTCCTTCCTCGGCTTGCTGAAACAGAACGGGGTGAAGCTCAGCGCCGTCTCGCCCGCCAAGCTCGAGGGCGCCACCGTCAGCTTCCCTATCAGCGGCGGCAAACTCGACCCGACCAGCGCCAGGGGCACGATCGAGCACGGTGGCGCCCTCCTCTTCAAGGCCGGCAAGAGGAGCATCCCGATCAAAGCCCCGCAGCTGAAAACGACCCAGCGCAGCTCTCCTTTCTCGGCCAAAGTGGGGGGGAGCCAGTTGAAGCTGGCGGCGGCGCAGAGCCTGAACGTCACCAGGGCAGGCTTCGCCAGCAAGGTCAGGGTCACCGATCTCACCCTCAGCGCCAAGCTGGCCACCCGCCTCGCCAAGAAGCTGCGGTTGCGGGGCGTGATCGAAGCGGGCCAGCCCTTCGGCTCGGCCCTGACCAAAGCCGACCCCGAGACGATCGCCCTGCTTCCCAAAGGCAAGCTCACCTTCGTCCTCGATCCCGCGATCCGCGCCAAGCTCGCCTCGCTCTTCGTCGCGCTCAACCCGATCTTCCCGGCCGAACGACCCGCCGATTTCACCCTGCCGATCGCCGGCGGCACGATCGCCCCCGACGGCACCCTGGGCACGATCGCAGCCGAAGGCGCCTTGGAGCTGCTGCAGCTCGGCGGCGGGCAGCTCTTCTGGAGGGAGCCCTGGCTCGACCTGGAGTCCCGCTCCCTGAGCGCCGAGGCCGAAGTCCTGCCCTCGCCTCCCTACGGGGGCAAGGTGGGCAGGGTCGGGGTCGCCGGCCTCGGCGCCGCTTCTGTCAGCGCCAACCCGAAGGCGAGGAGCGTCACTGTCTCGGGCGCCTCGCTCGCGCTGAACCCGGAGACCGCCGCCAGCTTCGAGGAGCTCTTCGCCAGGCCGCAGGACAGGAGCGGCGTGTTCGTGGCCGGGGAGGCGCTGGGGAGTGTGTCGTTTGTGGGGTGGGGGGAGTAGGGGCCTCGACCTGGATAAGGTCAAGGCAGTCGATCCCCGACAAGGAGGCCCTATGCCACTGGTTCCGATGGTCGTCGAGCAGACCGCTCGCGGCGAGCGCTCCTTCGACATCTACTCGCGCCTGCTGGCGCAGCGCATCGTCTTCCTCGGGGAACAGGTGACCGAGGACCTCGCCAACCTGATCATCGCCCAGCTGCTGCACCTCGAGTCCGAGGACCCCGAGAAGGACGTCAGCCTCTACATCAACTCGCCCGGCGGCTCCGCCTACGCGGGCCTGGCGATCTACGACACGATGCAGTTCATCAAGCCCGACGTGCAGACGATCTGTTACGGGATCGCGATGTCGGCCGGCTCGCTGATCCTCACCGGCGGCGCCAAGGGCAAGCGGATGGCGCTGCCCAACAGCCGCGTCCTCATCCACCAGCCCAGCGGCGGCTTCGAAGGCCAGTCGACGGACATCGAGATCCACGCCAAGGAGATCCTCGAGCTGCGCGACCGCCTCGACAACATCTACGTCAGGCACACCGGACAGTCGGCGGAGCAGATCCACGAAGACATGGAACGCGACAAGTTCTTCCAGCCGCCGCAGGCCGTCGAGTACGGCCTGATCGACCGCGTGATCGAGTCCCACGACTTCAAAGCGCCGCCGAGCGACTTCAGCCAGAACGGCAACGATTAGCTGACCGCAACGGCGGGTGGCGGCCCGTCGTCGCGGCACGCGTTCCAATCCAGCCATGATTGTCCGGCGGCAGAGGGCGACACGATCCTCCGCGCGGCGCGGCGCATCGACGAACCTGCAGCGCTGATTCCGTGGCGGGCGAGGTTAGAACGCGGTGCTGAGCCGGCGCCACTCCTTGCGGCCTCGGCCTGGTGATCGGTGCCTAAATAGGTAATTAAGATCCCAAAATACCTATTTCGGCGGGAGCTGCCCCCCAACCGCGATAAGCCGACGCCCGGACTTGAACCGGGGACCCCATCATTACGAATGATGTGCTCTACCAACTGAGCTACGCCGGCGCGACGGGACCATTCTAAGAGGATCGGGACTCGGTTCCGTCGCGGTTGGGCTCGATGATCCCGGCGTGGCCAGGGAGCGCAGCGCCGGGCGGACCGAGATCGGCGGGTGGTTATCCTGCCGCCTCCGTCACCGGCTCGATTTCGTGCGGGAGGTGGCCGCAGACGGGGCAGTCGGGCTCCGGCACCACCGGCTCGCGCTCGACCTCGAGCGTCCGCAGGTCGGAGATGTGGGCGACCCCGAGCGTCGACGGCTTGTGCAGGCCGGTCAGCAGGTGCATGACCTCCAACCCGACTTGGCCGCCGATCATTTCGCAGGCGGGCCCCAGCGTCGCCGCCGGCGAGGTTTTGGCCCGGCGCTGCTCGACCGCGACGTCGAAGAGCGGGTACTCGCGCCGGTAGGCGGTCTCCTGGCAGGCGAAGCAGCCGGTCACCCCGGGCACGTACAGCGGCCCGACCCGCGCGATCGGCGGGAAGTGGCTCATCGTGATGTAGGGGATGCCGGCCTCGAAGCAGGCCGAGTTGCACCAGCGCTCGATGTCGTGCGCCGGCCAGTCGGCGGCGTCGATCACCACGTCGGCACCGTCGATGAAGTCGGCGATCTCGGCCTGGCTCTCCAGCCGCCGCGCCGTCGAGGTCACCCGCATCGCCGGGTAGAAGGCGCGCAGCCGCGCCGTCGCCACCTCCACCTTGAGCAGTTCGAAGTCGGCCTCGGTGTAGAGGGTCTGGCGGTTGAGGTTGCTGTCCTCGACCCGGTCGCCGTCGATCAGCCACATCTCGCCGACGCCGATGCTGGCCAGCGACCGGGCGGCCGCGCCGCCGAGCCCGCCGACCCCGAGCACCGCGACCTTCGCCTCGCGCAGCCGTCGCTGGCACTCGGACGGCAGCACCTCACCGGTGCCGATGTCGCTGAAGTAGCGGAGCTGGCGGTCGAAACGCGCCAGCTCCGCCGCGGGGACGAGGTCGTCGTCTGCTGCGTCCTCGACGATGCCCAGCTCCAGGAACTGGGAGATCGTGTCGGTGACTTCCTCCTCCCCGAACCGCTCCTGCAGCTGCTCGAGCGTGTGCTCGCCGTCGAGCGCCTCCAGCAGCTGCCGCTGTTCCTCGTTTGGCTTCTCGATCCGGATGTCGTTGCCGGCGCTCGGGCGCATCAGGTAGACGTCACCGTCGGGCGAACCGACCGGTTCCGTCGTCCGTTTGATCCGAGGCCGGCGCATGCGGATGGGCCTTAGCCCATCTTGTGAATCGAGACCATCGGGACTACTTGCCCAGTGCTGATCGTCATCTGTCTCCCCTGTCTTTTGGCGCCGGCCCAGAACCGGCGAATGATTGCTAATGGTGGAGACCAACGCATTGCTAGAAAGAGTTCCGATAGTCGAGGAACTTCATAAAAGTACCTGCAATTGTTCAGCGAAACACCTATAGAGGCAATACCATGGAGTTATCAGGACCACCCCTGTAGGAATCGGAGAGATTGGAGATCGCCTTGACCCCCAGTAAGAAGAGCGACGTGGAGCAAAGTGCCAAAGACCTGAGCCGCCACCGCGGCGCGATAGATCAACGCCTGGTGCGGGCCATGGGGCACCCGGTGCGCGTGCAGGCGCTGATCATCCTCAACGAAAGAGTCGCCAGCCCGAACGAAATCTCCAAGGAACTGGACCAGACGGTCGGTCACGTCAGCTACCACATCAAAGTGCTGAAGGAGTGCGAGTGCATCGAGCTCGTCGACACCGCTCCCCGTCGCGGCGCCATGGAGCACTACTACCGCGCCACCGATCGCGCCTTCCTCAACGCTGAGGAATGGGCCTCCATGCCCGACTCGATCCGTCCCGGCCTGAGCGGGAGCGGACTCAGGACGGTCTTCAACGACGCTTCCTCCGCGCTTCTGGCGGGGACCTTCGACAAACGCAGCGACCGGCATCTGAGCTGGACGCCGATGATCGTCGACGAGCAGGGCTGGGGGGAACTCAGGGAGGAGCTGGCGGCCATGCTGGAGAGGGTCTTCGATATCCAGGCCGCGAGCGCCGAACGCCTGACCAAAGAGGACGCGGCGGGGATTCCCGTCACGGTGTCGATGATGCTGTTCGAGGCCTTGATGTCGAACGAGCGCAAGGTCGGGCCGCCGAAGAAGAAGGACTAACCGGCCAGCTCCTTCGCGCGCGCGAACGCGGCGTCGATCATCGGCACGGTCAGCTTGCCGGTGAAGGTGTTCTGCTGGCTGGGGTGGTAGCAGCCGAGCAGCGCCCAGCGGCCGAGGTCCGCCTCGGTCCCGTGGCCGAAGCGCGGCTTCGGCCGCGGGACCTCGGCCCCGAGCGCGCGGGCGCTGCGGAGGACGCCGTCCCAGGCGAAGGAGCCGAGGGCGACGACGACCCGGCAGCGCTCGAGCAGCTCCAGCTCGCGCTCCAGGTAGGGGAGGCAGTTGTCGCGCTCGCCGGGGGTCGGCCTGTTGGCCGGCGGCGGGCAGCGGACGACCGCGGTGACGTAGGCGTCGCGCAGCCGCAGCCCGTCGCCGCGGCGCTCGGACTCGGGGCGACCGGCGTAGCCGGCGCGGTGCAGGGCGGCGTAGAGCCACTCGCCCGAGCGGTCGCCGGTGAACATGCGGCCGGTCCGGTTGGCGCCGTGCGCGGCCGGCGCCAGGCCGACGACGGCGACCCGCGCCGCCGGGTCGCCGAAGCCGTCCAGCGGCTTCGCCCAGTAGTCCTCGCCGCGGTGGCGGCGCGGCGGATCGGCGGCGACCCCCTCGCGCCACTCGACCAGCCGCGGACAGCGGCGGCAGGCGTGGACCTCGGCCGCCAGGGCGGCGAGCGCCTCCGCCTTGGCATTGCTCATAGGCTTGGCCGCCTCTCCATGAGCAGGAACCCAATCACTTGCGACACAAGCCCCACCGCCGACGGGCCGATTTTCCTCCATATAGGGGTGTTTGAGGCCCGTCGGCGGTGGCGGCGCTCGCTCGCTGCGCTTGCCGCGGCGCTCGCGCTGGTCTTCGTGGGGTGCGGCAGCGGCGGCGGTACGACGACGACCGCCGTCGACAAGGCCGGCGACGCGGAGATCCTCAACAACGTCCTCGCCCGTGAGATGGCGGCGGTCCGCGCTTACGACCGCACCCTGTCGCTGCTCCGCGGTCCCGCCCTCGCGAGCGCCCGCCTGTTCCGCGCCCAGGAACAGGAGCACGTCAACGCGATCGTCAAGGCGCTGCGGGGCCTCGGCGAAAAAGCCGTTCCCGAGGAGGAAGAGATCGAAAGCGAGGGTCTGAAGACCCAGGCCGACGCCCTCGAGCATCTCTACGAAGTCGAAAGCGTCTCCGTCGCCAACGGCCTGCGCGCGATCTCCCACCTCACCACTCCCTGGCCGCGCTCCCTGCTCGGCTCGATCGCCGCCAACCAGGCCCAGCACCTGGTCGTGCTGCGGCGCGCGCTCGGCGCCGGCGGCGGCGAATCGATCCCAGAGGCCTTCGAGGACGGGACGACGCCCGCCCCGTCGGAGATGATGGCCGAATGACCGGGCCCCTCTACGCGATCGGACGCTTCTGCTCGCGTCATCACTGGCCGGTGATCGGCTTCTGGGTGATTCTGGCCCTCGTCCTCGTCCTCGTCGGCCAGGCCGGCGGCAGCAAGACCAGCGAAAACCTGACGCTGCCGGGCACCGACTCGACGATCGCGACCGAACTGCTGGAAGACAACCTGCCCGAACAGGCCTACGGCAGCAACCCGCTGGTGCTGGAGGCCCCGAGGGGCGCCAGGCTGACCGAGTCGAAGTACAGCGCCGCGGTCGCCGAAACGGCCAAGAACCTGGAAGCGCTGAACGACGTCAACTCGGCCACCAGCCCGCTCAGCCCGCAGGGCGCGAACTTCCTCAGCAAAGACGAGCGGGTCGGCTACATCCCCGTCGTCCTCGGCATCGGCCCCGGCGAAATCGACGAAGAGGAGGCCCAGCGGATCCTCGACGCGGCCCGGCCCGCCCGTGCCGCCGGCCTCGAGACCGCCGTCGGCAGCTACGTCGGCCAGCAGCTCTCCAAGCCCTCGACCGAGGTCAGCGAGGCGATCGGGCTGACCGCCGCGGTGATCATCCTGCTCTTCGCCTTCGGCACCGCGACGGCGATGATGCTGCCGATCGTCTCGGCCCTGATCGGCCTCGCCTGCGCGCTCTCGATCGTCCGCATGCTCGAGCACGTGCTGCAGGTGCCCGCGGTCGCCTCGACCCTGGCGACGATGATCGGGCTCGGGGTCGGGATCGACTACGCGCTCTTCATCGTCACCCGCCACAAACTCCAGCTGGCCGAGGGGATGGAGCTGCGCGAGTCGATCGCCCGGGCCACCGCGACCGCCGGCGGCGCCGTCGTCTTCGCCGGCTTCACGGTCGTGATCGCCCTCTGCTCGCTCGCCTTCGCCGGGATCCCGCTGGTCTCGACGCTCGGCTTCACCGCCGCGGTCGCCGTCGTCGTCGCCGTCTGCGCCGCGGCGACGCTGCTGCCGGCGATGCTCGGCGCGCTGGGGCCGCGGATCAACTCGCTCAGCATCCGCCGCGGCAAGGGCCACCCCGAGGACTCCGAGCCGCACGGGTGGCGGCGCTGGGCGGAGCGCGTCGCCTCGCGCCCCTGGCGCTCGGCGATCGTCGCCCTCGTCGTCCTGGTGGTGCTGGCGCTGCCGATCTTCCAGCTCGAGCTCGGCCAGAACGACATCAGCGCCCTGCCCAAGGACACGACCTCGCGCCAGGCCTACGACAGCCTCAACCAGGGCTTCGGGCCCGGCGTCAACGGGCCGCTGCTCGTCGCCTCCGAATTCAGCTCGCCGGCGGAAGCGAAACAGGTGCTGCCGGGGCTGCAGAAAGCGATCGACGGCGACGTCGAAGCGGTCGAGCGAACCGACCCTCGACCAGAAGGGGACGGTGGCGGTCTTCACCGTGCTCTCGAAATCGGAGCCGTGGGCGGACGAGACCGTCGACCTGGTCGAAGAGCTGCGCGACACCACGATTCCCGCCGCGCTTAAGGGGACCGAAGCCAGCTCCTACGTCGGCGGCCAGACCGCCGGCTACATCGACCTCGGCTCGCAGATCGCGGAAAAGCTGCCGCTGATGATCGCGATCGTCGTCGCGCTCAGCTTCTTCGTCCTGCTGATCGCCTTCCGCTCGCTGCTGGTCCCGATCAAGGCGGCGGCGATGAACCTGCTCTCGGTCGCCGCCGCCTACGGCGTCGTGACCGCGGTCTTCCAGCTCGGCTGGGGCTCCTCGCTGATCGGGCTCGACCACTCGATCCCGATCGTCAGCTTCGTGCCGCTGCTGATGTTCGCGATCCTCTTCGGGCTCTCGATGGACTACGAGGTCTTCCTGCTGACGCAGATGCGCGAGCACTTCACCAAGTACGGCGACGAGCGCCGGGCCGTGGTCGAAGGGCTGGCCAACACCGGCCGCGTGATCACCTCGGCGGCGGCGATCATGGTCTGCGTCTTCACCAGCTTCGTCCTCAACGGCGACCCGGTGGTGAAGGAGTTCGGGGTCGGGCTGGCGGTGGCGATCGCGATCGACTCGACCCTGGTCCGCTGCCTGCTCGTCCCCGCGGTGATGGTCCTGCTCGGCAAGCGCGCCTGGTGGCTGCCCGCGCTGGCTCGACCGCATCGTCCCCCGCATCAGCATCGAGGGCGAGGAGTACTTCGCCAAGCGGGACGCCAAACTCGCCGACGGGCCTCAAACCCTCCATATAGGGGCATCTGAGGCCCATCGGCCTCCGGATCGGCCAGACTGAGCGGCGATGTTCCCGCTCAACCTGCCGAATGCGCTGACGCTGCTGCGCATCCTGGCGGTGCCGGTGGTGGTCGTCGCGCTGCTGGGGGAGACGCCGAACGGCGACGCGCTGGCGGCGGCGGTCTTCGCGCTGGCGGCGCTGACCGACGGGCTCGACGGCTACTTCGCCCGCTCGCGCGACGCCGTCACCACCTTCGGCAAGCTGATGGACCCGCTCGCCGACAAGCTGCTGATCATCGGCGCCCTGGTCTCGCTGGTCTCGCTCGACCGGCTCGAAGCCTGGGTGGCGATGGTGATCATCGCCCGCGAGATCGCCGTCACCATCCTCCGCACGATCGCCGCCGAGCGCGGCATCGTGATCGCCGCCAGCTGGCTCGGCAAGCTGAAGACGGTGCTGCAGATCGCCGCCGTGATCGCCCTGATCGTCGCCGACCCGGCCCCGCTCGGCGTCGACCTTCTCGTCTACATGGCGCTCGTCGTCACCGTCGTCAGCGGCGCCGACTACTTCTTCGGTCTGAGGCGGCGGATCGAGGAACAGCAAAAAGAGCGGGCTGCGGCGAAGGCCAACCCGACGACTTAGGGCTGGGCAGAGCGCGCGCGAGGGAGTCGGGTGACCCTCTCCCGGAGGCTCCTGAGCGGACATCCCGAGCCCAGAGAGCTCGATCAGCTGCGCAACGGCCTCCGGGAGAGGGTCACCCGACTCCCTCCAGCCATTCACGCCTGGTCTGGTGCCGCGCCTGGTGCTCACCGCTCGCCAGCTCGGCCCGCAGCTCGCCCAGCGTCCCGTAGCGCTCGGCCACCACGTTGTGGCGGTGGATCGTCTCCAGGTTCTCCTGGCGGGCCATCACGAAGGCCTCGTCGGGCAGGTCGGGGTAGCCCTCGACGACCTGGCGCACCATCTCCCGCACGCAGTCCTCGACGAAGCGCGGGTTTTCGTGCGCCTTGACGACGACCGACATCTCGTCGGGCCGCTTCATCAGCTCGTAGATCTCCGAGCTCATCGAGCTCTCGACTATGTGCAGCAGCTGCGGCGCGTCGATCCAGGCCGGGCCGCCCTCGGGGCAGCCGACGTGGAGGGTGCCGATGCCGCGCTGGTTGTGGGTGGCGATCGGGACGACGTCGACGACGCGCTCGATCTGCTCGGCGCTGAAGCCCTCCTCGGCCAGCCGTTCGCGCGAGAGCCCGGCGACCATCTCCTGCGCGCAGGGGCAGGCGGTCATCCCCTGGGCCTGAACTCCGGTCAGCGTCCGCGTGCCACGCTCGGAGGCGACCGCGGTGCCGAAGAGGACGTAGATCTCCTGCGTGCTCCTGCCGCTCTCGGGAGTGGTCACCGTCTCCGGGTAGTGGGCGGTGACCGAGACCTCGGCCCGCAGCCCTCCTTGGCGCTCGCGCACCTTCTGGGCGACGTGGGCGGCCAGCACCTCGGCCTTGAAGGCCTCACCCAGCACGACCTCGTCGATCGCCTCGCCGACGATCTCCTCGAAGCGGGACATGTGGACGCCCGCCTGCTGCGGGTTGAGGTCGACGAAGCACTCGAACTCGGCGTAGAAGAGGCTCTCGCCGCCGTTGACGCTGACCCGGATCACCTTCTCGACCCCGGTGACGCCGACCCGCGAGAGGCTGACCTGCGTCGCCGGCAGCGAGGCCTGGACGTCGGGGGTGGCTTGGGTGGCGGTCGGCTGGCTTGCCATCGGCTTATGAAGGGTAAGCGACGGCGCCCGTCGGCGGTCCGGCGGCGCCTGCCGGGGGTGGTTCGACGGCGGTGCCCGGTGGGAGCCGCTCCGTTCCGAGGAACCAATGCGGAGATTTTTCCGCCTATACTTCGGCGCGGCCGGAGCTTCAGGGCCGGCTCCATGGGAAATGGGGAGAGTTGCAGCGGAGGGAGTGACCATCGAACCGTTGGAGACGGCGACGGATGTCATGGAGCGCGACGGGGAGGAGAGCCCGATCGCCGAGATCGAGGAGCTCCGCGGGCTCGTCGCCCTAGGACGCGAACGGGGGTACCTCACCTTCGAGCAGATCGCGACCACCCTGGAGGAGGTCGAGATCACCAAGGAGCAGGTCTCGGGCCTCCACGCCCACCTCGTCGAGCACGGCGTCGACGTGATCGCCGAGGACGGGGTCAGCGCTTACAAGGAGCAGCGCAGCGGCGACACCAACGGGACCGCGAAGAAGGCCGAGCTGGACCTGACGGTCGAGCCGAGCCTCGACTCGCTGCGCCTCTACCTGCGCTCGATCGGCCAGGTCGAGCTGCTGACGGCGTCGCAGGAGGTCGAACTGGCGAAACGGATCGAGCGCGGCGACATGCTGGCGAAGCGGCAGATGGTCGAGGCCAACCTGCGCCTCGTCGTCTCGATCGCGAAAGGCTATCTGGGCCGCGGGCTCAGCTTCCTCGACCTGATCCAGGAGGGCTCGCTGGGGCTGATCCGGGCGGTCGAGAAGTTCGACTACCGCCGCGGCTACAAGTTCTCCACCTACGCGACCTGGTGGATCCGCCAGGCGGTGACGCGGGCGATCGCCGACAAGGCGCGGACGATCCGCATCCCCGTCCACATGGTCGAGAAGCTGAACCGGGTCGCCCACGTCGAGCGCCAGCTGGTGCAGAAGCTGGGGCGCGAGCCGGAGCCGGCGGAGATCGCCGAGGAGCTGCGCTGGCCGGTCGCCGACGTGCGCGACATCCTCCGCGTCTCGCAGCTGCCGGTCTCGCTGGAGAAACCGGTCGGCGACGAGGACGAATCCGAGCTCGGCGACTTCGTCGCCGACGACGCCGTCCTCGAGCCGTTCGAGGAAGCGAGCGAGCATCTGCAGAAGGAGGGCGTGCAGAGGGCGCTGCAGGCGCTGCCCGAACGCGAGCGCCAGGTGATCGAACTTCGCTACGGCCTCTCCGGCCTCGAGCCGTTGACGCTGGAGGAAGTGGGCAAGACGTTCGGCGTCACCCGCGAGCGAATCCGCCAGATCGAGAACAACACGCTGAAAAAGCTGCAGCGCCTCCCAGAGGCGCAGATGCTTAGAGAAGCGTCCTAGCGCGGCTCGAGCACGAAGACCGACGGTTCGCGCTCGAGCTTCTGCTTGTAGGAGTCGAAGCCGCCGAACTGCTCGACGTGCTTGCGCCAGAGGTCGGCGCGCTCCTCGCCTTCGGCGATCCGCGCTCGCACCGGCTTGCGCTTGCGACCGATCTCGACCTCGGCCTCGGGGTTCGCTTCCAGGTTCAGCGACCAGGCCGGGATCCTGGCGTTGCCGGCGTTGGTGTTGATCAGGACGACGTTGTCGCCGTCCGCGAGGTAGACGACCGGCGCCGTGCGCGGCTGCCTCGATTTGCGGCCGGCGGTGGTGAGCAGCAGGACCGGCGCGCGGCCGACCTTGCCGCCGATGCGGCCGCCGCTGAGCCGGTAGAGCGGCGTGTTCAGCTTCCCCGTCCAGCGCAGCCCGGTGGCTCCGAGGGACATCGAGATGCGCGAGTAGAAGCGGTCGCTGGGCACGGCGGCGAGTATCCCACGATGCGCGGTTCCCTTCCCACGCATTTCGTGGGAAGGGAACCGCGCACTAGAGTGGGGCGATGGCCGAGCCACACCCCTTCCGCGTCGCCGCCGAAGCGAAGGACCTCGGGCAGATGACCGAGGCGCTGCGCGAGGACGTCGTCCTCCACAGCCCGATTCTCTTCCGCGGCTTCGAGGGCCGCGAGATCGTCGGCCAGGTCCTCACCCACGTCGCCGCCACTCTCGAGGACCTCACCTACACCGACGAGCTGGCCGAGGGCGACACCGTCTGCCTCCGCTTCAAGGCCCAGGTCGGCGACCGCGAGCTCGAAGGCATCGACTTCCTCGAGCTCGACGCCGACGGCAAGGTCGCCGAGCTGACCGTCTTCATGCGCCCCCTCTCCGCGATCACCGCCTTCAACGAGCAGATGAAAGCGCGCCTCGAAGCGGCGCAGGCTTAGTCTCGGCGCGCGCCACGAAAACGTCCGCTCACGAACATATGTTCGTCGGATGGAACCTCCGAGTTCGAGATCGAGCCGGGGAGGATCGGCCTATAGAATCGCGGGCCGACGTGGGGGAGTATCCAAGCGGTCAACGGATGGCGCCTGTAAAGCGTCCGGCCCAGCCTTCGCAGGTTCGAATCCTGCCTCCCCCATTCCGCCCAAGACCGGGCTTCCAACCCACGAAGTACGAGCGTTCGCGCGGCCGCTGTGGGCAGGCGATCATCAATCAGAAGCGACGAGTAACCATCCCGGCGCAGGCGTGCGTTGAGGCAGGTCTACAAGACGACGATCGTCTGCGGGTGCGAAGCGACGGCGATGGCAGGGTCATCCTCGAGCGGATCGAGCCTCCTCCCGCCCCGGTACCGTCCGACAGGTGACCGAACTCGACGGCCGTGTCATCGCCATCGCCGGAGTCGGGGGTGGGCTGGGGCCGCTGGTAGCGGCGCGGCTCGCGGAGGGTGGCGCCACCGTGGCGGGGACGGATCGGGACCAGGGGGCGCTTGACGCTCTCGGCGATGAGCTCGGGATCCCGGTGGAGCGCTGGGACGGGCGGGCGGTCGACCTGCTCGACGAGGAGGCGACCCGGGGCTGGTGCGAGGCGCTGGTCGAGCGCTTCGGGCGGGTCGACGGGCTGGTCCACCTGGTCGGCGGCTGGCGCGGCGGCCAGCCGTTGCACGAGGCGCCGCTCTCCGATTGGGACCTGCTCCACGATCTGCTCGTTCGCACCGTCCAGCACACGACCCGCGCCTTCCACGACCAGCTGGTCGCCAGCGAGCGCGGGCGCTTCGTCCTCGTCTCCGCCCAGCAGGCGCAGTCGCCGTCGAACGCCAACGCCGCCTACGCCGCCGCGAAGGCCGCCGCCGAGGCCTGGACCCTCGCCTTCGCCGACGGCTTCGAGCCCGGTGGCGCCACCGCCAACATCGTCGTCGTCGACGCGCTCCTCACCCCGCGCATGCGCGAAGAGAACCCGGGCAAGGACTTCCCGACCTTCACCCCCGCCGAGCACGTCGCCGAGGCGATCGCATTCCTCTGCTCGAATGCGAGCGGGAAGATGAATGGGCAGCGTTTCCCAATCTTTCCGGCCCCGTAAGGCGCTCTTAAGTACTGGTTATTGTCGCTTCAGTCTGCTTGCTGCGCCGACGCTGGATCGACGTCGTCTCCCTCTACCTTCCCGACGCCGTGATAGTCGACCGCTCCGCGGTCGAAGGTCGCCCCGCGCTCGACGGCTCGCTGACCCTCGACGCAGGCCCGCGGCCGCTTCGCCCGAAGCCGGTGGTGCTTCCGGGCCTCGTTCTCAGGCCCCGCTCGGGACCCGGTCCGATTGAGGGCGACATGCCGTTCGGGGCGCTCTTTCGCAGCGGTGAGGCTCGTACCGGGCTCGACAACCTGCGTCCTTCGAGGGCTCGCAGCGGGGTCGCCCGCACCCTGGGCCCGGCTGAGCTGGAGGAGTGGCTGGAGCGGATCGCCCGCAACCGTGGCGAGGACGACCTGATTCGGATCCGCGACGAGGCGCGCGACATCGCGCCGCTGCTCAACGCGGGGTCGCAGCAGCAGCGGCTCGACCAGCTCATCGCCGCGCTTCTGGGCACCGGCGATCCGCGCCTCGTCACCGATTCCGGCAGGGCTCGGGGGCGTCGCGAGCCCTTTGACACCGCGCGCGTCGCCCTGTTCGAGACGCTGCACGGCGCGCTGGCAGGCCACATCGCGCCCCTGCGCCCCGAGCCCACCGATCCGAAGAGCGGCCCGAAGACGCGCATGACATTCTCGGGACCTTCGGGGCGGTCACCGATCCCTCGCTGCGGGCACGTGTTCCAGCCAGCGCTGACGACTTCATCGAGCTTCTGCGGCTGCTCAACCGCCGCATCCTGGAGCAGAGGCCGAGCAGGCGGCCGGGAGAGTGGAAGCGGGTGCCGAACCGGCCAGCGAGGTTCATCCCTTCGCCGACGGCAACGGGCGCGTCGCGCGCGATCAGCCGGCAGGGCGATCCCGAGCCGCTGCTTCGCGCGATCGAGCGCGCGCAGCGCTGGTCTTCTCTGGTCGATTGGTCGACCGTGCCGGAGGCCATGTCACAGCTCGCGGAGACCAACGCCCTGGTGGCTCCGGACGAGGCTGAGGAACTGGGACTGATCCCGCGCGATCCCGCGCCAGCCTTCTAATTAGGCTGCAAGCTCGCGGTTCCCGCTTACCATGCGGGGATGAGCCCGCGGCCCAAACGCCCGAAGGCGCCCGAGGGGTTGATGACGATCGGCGAGCTGGCGCGGCGCACGGGGATGACGGTGCGCAACATCCGCGCCCACCAGACGCGCGGGCTGCTGCCGCCGCCCGAGGTGCACGGGCGCACCGGCTACTACAGCGAGGAGCACGTGCAGCGGATCGAGCTGACCCGCGAAATGCAGGCGGAGGGCCTGAACCTGGAGGCGATCCGGCGCGTGCTCGAGAGCACCGACGGCTCCTCGGCGGAGATCGTCGACTTCGCCCGCGCCGTGCGCGCTCCGTTCGAGGACGAGACGCCGGAAATCTTCGAGCCGGGCGAGTTGGCGCAGATCTGGGGGGCGAAGGATCTCGACCCGAAGCTGATCGGCCGCGGCGAGAAGCTCGGCATCCTGCGCGAGCTGCCCGACGGCAAGATCGAGGCGATCAGCCCGCGCCTGCAGCGCGCCGGCGGCGCCCTGGTCGAGCTCGGCGTCAGCCCCAACGCCACCCTCGACGTGGCCGACAAGCTGCGCCGCCAGGCCGACGCCGCCGCCCGCACCTTCGTCGACCTCTTCGTGAAGGAGATCTGGGAGCCGTTCGACAAGGCCGGCCGCCCCGAGGAGGACTGGCCGAAGGTGCGCAACGCCCTCGACCGCATGCGCCCGCTCGCCTCCGACGCCGTCCTGGCGATGTTCCAGATCGCGATGGGCGAGGCGACCGAGAAGGCCGGCGAACGCACCCTCCGCAACGCCGCCAAGCCGGCGCGCCCGAAGCGCGGCAAGCGCCGCGGCCGCTAGCTCTGCACGTCGCCGCATCCACGCCGAGCAGCCGCTGGGGAGCTGGCGCGCCGCCTTCGCGGCGCTCTCCGAACTGCTCACCGAAGGCCAGACGATGATCGTCCTCGACGAGTTCCAGTTCATCGCCCGCCAGGAGCCGGAGATCGGCTCACTGCTGAACCGCTTCGTGCGAGCATGCGCCGCACCGGCTCGCTGAAGCTGCGGCCCTACGAGGCCGATGCGGTCGCCGTGGACGCGGCGGGGAAGGCGATCGCCTTCGGCTCCTGCAAGTGGCCGGGCGCCGGCAACGAAGGTCACGCCCACGGCGCCGCCGAGCTCGACAAGCTGGAGACGATCAGGCAGGAGCTGGACGCTCCCGACGCGCTCCTCTACTTCTTCGATCGCGCTTCGCTCTCACCCCGCCTGCAGGAGCTGGCGGCCGAGCGCGACGACGTTCGCCTTGTTCTCGCCGCGGATCTCGGCTGAGAAACCCTCCGTTTCTCCCTCTCCAGAGCGCTTTCTCAGATTGGGCTTGACAGCTGCAAACTTCTGTGTTCTCCTTTCTGCGTACTTTGTGTACGAAGTAGTTCAGATGTAAGGGGGCGGTCGAAGGGCCGCCGCCAGGGACACACAGGGACATAGACCGAGCCTCGAGGGAGGGCCGCCAAGGGAGCGGCCGGCAGAGGGGCTCCAGGGAC
Source organism: uncultured Solirubrobacterales bacterium (assembly GCA_963775475.1). Classification (GTDB taxonomy): domain Bacteria; phylum Actinomycetota; class Thermoleophilia; order Solirubrobacterales; family 70-9; genus VAYN01. The sequence goes on from CAVZIP010000001.1 coordinate 1,051,515, forward strand.
AAGGAGAGTCATCGAGTGAGACGCCCAGAGAAGCGATCCACCCCAGCACCGACCCCGGCCACCGCCAACTCAGGCCGCTTTGGTCTGGCCCTGATCGCCGCGCTTTGCCTGGCGCTGGTAACGAGCACCAGCGCCTCGGCCGCGGCGACGCCGGGATACACCGGCGAGCGATTCGGCTGCACCCCGACCGCCAAATGCGGCGACTTCGAATCGATGACCCCCGAGCGCCTCGCCGTCAACGAGGCCAGCGGCGACATCTACGTGATCGACTCCGCCAACGACGTCGTCAACCGCTTCGACGAAGACGGCAACTACCTCTCCCAGATCAAAGGCTCCTCAACCACGGTGGGGTCCTTCGGCTTCAACGGCAACGACGACATCGCGATCGACAACTCCGGCGGCGCCACCCAGGGCCGCATCTACCTGGCCACGGGCTTCTCGAAGTTCTTCGCCTTCGATGCCGCCGGGGCCTTCGCCTGGGAAGAGGCCGTGACCGACGTATGCGGCATCGCCGTCAACGCCGACGGCGAGGTCTTCGGCTCGGTCTGGGGCGGGGACATCCAGCAGCGCGACGCGACCAACGGCGACCCGGTCGGCAGCCCGATCGTGACCTCGGCCGTGTACGACGACCTCTGCAACCTCGCGTTTGACTCCGTCGATGACCTCTACGTGAAGTTGGCGAGCGGCAGCCTTCACAAGTTCTCGGCCTCAAGCGGCTACGCCACCGAGGCCGCACTCTCCGGCTTTCAGTTGAGTGACGTCGAGGTGGACCGAACGAGTGACCGCGCGTATGCGGTTGCGGGCGGGGTGCAGCTCATCTGGTACGAAGCCGACGGCAGCGAAGCCCCCGACTCCGGCAAAACCTCCGACCAGCCGGGCTACAACTACACCGGCGTCACCGTCAACAGCGCCACCGACCGCATCTACGTCGCCGACTCCGGCAACGGCGCGATCGAGATCTGGGACCCGCTGGTCAAACTGACGGTGATCAAAAACCCGACCGGCAGCGGCACCGGCGAGGTCAAATGCGACACCGGCTCAGGCCCCGAAGCCTGCAAAGCCAAATACGCCGAAGGCACCGAAGTAACGCTCAGCGCCACCCCCAACCCGGGCTCGCAGCTGACCAGCATCAGCGGCACCGCCTCGGCCGCCTCCTGCGCCGCCTCGCCGTGTGAGCTCACGCTGACCGCAGACAGCGAAGTCTTCGTCAAATTCGACCTGGTCAAACACAAACTCACGGTCAAAAAGTCAGGCGAGGGCACCGTCACCAGCAACCCGGTCGGGATCAACTGCGGCAAAACCTGCGAAGCCACCTATAACGAGGGCGCCAAAGTCAAACTGACCGCGGCCCCCGCCACGGGCTGGGCCCTCAGCGAATGGAGCGGAGCCTGCACCGGCACCGCGGCCACCTGCGAGGTGACGATCGCCGCCGCCGCCGAGGCGACGGCGACCTTCACCCAGCTCGACTCAGACGGTGACGGCGTCCCCGACAACTCCGACGCCTGCCCCAAAGAAGCGGGAACCCAGGCCAACGGCTGCCCGCCCCCCACCAACCCCGGTGGCGGCGGCAGCGGAGGCACTGGTGGCGGCGGAGTGATCCTGCCACCGCCCCCACCCCCCGTCGACAACCTCGGCCCCTGCATCGCCAAGGCCAGCAAAGCGGCCCAGCAGGCAAAGAAAGCCGCCGCCAAAAAGAAGGGCAAAGCCAAGGCCAAAGCGATCAAAGCCGCCAACAAGCGCAAGGCCAAAGCGATCGCCGCCTGCAAAGCCCAGTTCGCCTAGCTAAGGAAGAGAGGGAGAGGCAGATCATGAAACGAGCAAGAAGCGCCTTTGTAGTGGCCTGCCTCTCCCTGCTCGGCCTCGCCGCCACGGTCGCTGGCGGGGCCGCCACCGCCACCGCGGCGCCGGCCTTCCCCGGCCAGGGGTTCCTGCCCGACAACCGCGCCTGGGAGATGGTCAGCCCGGCCGATAAGAACGGCGGCTTCGCCATCCCCGTCTCGTGGATCATCCGCGCCGCCGAGGACGGCTCGGCGATCAAGTTCTCCTCCCTGGCCGCCTTCGGCGACGCCCTCGCCACCGGCTACGCCACCGACTACATGGCCGTCCGCGGCACGAACCCCGATCCCGGCACGGGCGGCTGGGCGACCCACTCGCTGATGCCAAAGCAGGAAGCGGGTTCCTTCGGCTCCGCCAACGCCGGCCTCGACCCCCGCTACCTCTCCATCTTCACGTCCGACCTCAGCAAGGGCGTCTTTCACGCCCGCTACCCGCTGAGCGTGGACCCCGGCGTCGCCGAAGTCTCCAACCTCTACCTCCGCGACGACGCCCGCGCCCCCGGCCAGGGGAGCTATCAGCTCGTCACCGCCTGCCCGCTCTGCGAGCAGAGCGGGGTGCCGCTGCCGCCGCTGCCGGCAGCGCCCGAAAGCGAAGGCCTCGCGCTCAATCTGCGCCCGACCCTGGTCGGCGCCTCACCCGACCTCGGCAACCTGCTGTTCGAATCGACGCAGAGGCTGACGGCCGATTCGCCCACGCAGCTCGGTGGCATATCGCAGTGGCTGTTCCGCGTCTATGAATGGGACCAGGGAACGGTCCGCCTCGCCGGCAGGGTCCCCGCCGGCGCCGCGATCGAGTGCGATGACGCCTCCGCCCCCGCCTGCCTCGCCGCCACCATCTCGCTCGCCGGCTCGGGCTCCAGTAAGTACGGCTACCCGACCCCGCACGTCATCTCCGACGGCTCCGACGGTCACACCCGCGCCTTCTTCACCGTCCCGACCAACTATCCCGAAGAACCCGATACCGGCAACCTCTACGCCCGCACCGACGGCACCGCCACCGCGAAGCTGAACGTCTCCGAGCGGAAAGACAAACCGCACGACGCCTTCGCCCCGGCCCGCTACCTCGACGCCACCCCCGACGGCAGCCGCGTCTTCTTCCTCGCCAACCAGGCGCTGACCGACGACGCCCCAGTCTCAGCCTATCCGCAGCTCTACTCCTACGACACGACCAAGCCCGCCACCGCGCCGGACAACCTCACCCTGCTCAACCCCGACGGCCAGCCGGGTGATGGCAATGAAGGAATAGTCGGCGTGATCGGCGCCGGCGACGACGGCTCCCATGTCTATTTCGTCGCCGCCAACCAGTTCGTCGCCGGGGAGCCAGCCGCTCCCGGCGTCTATGGGATCTACCTGTGGGACGAAGGGGCCCTGCGCTACGTGGGGCCGCTTGGGATCAATGTTGTCGGCAGCCGCGCCGCCAGAGAGCTCGTGAGCTCGGGTCCCTTCGCCGTCGTCGGCGGCATCGGCCACCAGGCCCGCGTCACCCCCGACGGCCGCCGCCTCCTCTTCGGCTCCTACCAGGGCACCGGCCTGCTCTCCCGCTACGGCGGCGTCGACCACGATCACGGCGGCTGCTTCCTCAATGGCGCCAGCAAAGGCTGCCGCGAGCTCTACCTCTACGACGCCGAGGCCGAGACCCTGCGCTGCGCCTCCTGCGACCCCGACGGCAGCCCATCGGCGACGGTCGGCATAGACGAGCGTGTGCGCGCCGCCGAGACGATGTCGAGCCTCACCTCGAGCGTGTCGGGGTTCAAAGCCGCCCTCTCGCCGCTCCCCTACGAGGGCAGGCAGCTCTCCGCGGACGGCCGCTATGCCTTCTTCTCGACCGCCCAGCGCCTGGTCCCCGAGGACACCAACGGCACCGTCGATGCCTACGTCTTCGACTCCGAGCTGGGCGAGCCGAGGTTGCTCTCGAGCGGCGAGGACTCCTGGCCCTCCTTCTTCCTCGACGCCTCCGCCAGCGGAACCGACGCCTTCATCGTCACCCGCGAGGCGCTCAGTGGCTGGGACCTCGACTCCACCTTCGACCTCTATGACGCCCGCATAGGCGGCGGCTTCCCCGAGCCGCCGCCTCCCCCGCCCGGCTGCGTCGGCGACGCCTGCCAGCCGCCGCCGCTCTCCCTCAATGACCCGACCCCGGCCTCCGCGGGCTTCCAGGGCCCCGGCGACCCCTCGGCCCGCAAAGCAAAGGCGCGCTGCCCGAAAGGCGCGCGCAGGGTCAAGGCGCGCGGCGGCAAGAGCCGCTGCGTGAAGCAGAGCCACCAGAAACGAGACCCCAAGAGCAACCGGAGGGCGGGACGATGAAGAAGCTGATCACCGCCCTCAGCGCGGCCGCGCTGCTGCTCTTGGTCTCGGCGGCGCCAGCCTTCGCAGGCCCGCAGTGGCGGATCGACTCGATCTCCGACACCACCGCCCTCCCCGGCGGCACGTTGCAGTACCACGCGCAGGCGACCAGCGTCGGCGATCAGGCGATCGACGGGGAAAAAGAGACGATCGAGCTGCTGGCCGAGCTGCCGGAAGGGATGGAGGCGCTGAGCGCCAGCGCGGTTAACGAGGCGGCCGGCGAATTCCTCCCCTGCTATGACGGCTTCGACGGCGGCGCCAGCAAAGCACCGGTAGCCGGCGCGCAGAGCGTCGTCTGCCCGACCACGAGCAAAGTCGGGCCGGGGCCCTCGGTCATATCCCAGTTCATTCGCCTTGATATGAGAGTCAGCGTAGCCCCCGGCGCCAGCGGGGTCCTCCTGCCGCGCTTCGAGGTCTCCGGCGGCCTCACGCCGAGCGCCGCCACCGTCGATCCGGTGCTCGTATCCGAAGAGCCGCTCGACTTCGGCTTCGACGCGCTCGACAGCTCGCTCAGCGCCGACGCCTCCGGCACCGCCTTCACCCAGGCCGGCGGCCACCCCTACACCTACACCACCTGGATCGACTTCAACACCGAGCACAGCCCGGTGCCAAACCAGGGCCACATCTGGCCGATCGAGCCGCCCAAGGACGTCCTCGTCGACCTGCCCCCGGGCTTCGTCGGCAACCCGAGCGTCGCCGCGCAGTGCACGGTCGAGCAGCTCGCCGGTGGCGACGCCAATCTCGGTCCGATCACCCTGTGCCCCGCGGCCGCCCAGGTCGGGACCACCGAGGTGCGCCTGCGCAAAGGCGGCGACCGCTGGTCGCTGTTCACCGGCCCCTACCCGGTCTTCAACATGGTGCCGCCGCCGGGCGTGCCGGCCCGGCTCGGCTTCAAAGTCCTCGGCGCGATCGTCTTCCTCGACGCCGAGCTGCGCTCCGGCGGCGACTACGGCCTCAGCGTCGGCGCCCACAACATCCCGCAGACGATCGGCGTCGCCGGCACCACGGTCACCCTCTGGGGCGTGCCGGCCTCCCCCGCCCACACGCCGCACCGGGCCTGCACGGGCGAAAACGTCCCCTACAACGGTGGCGGCCCCAGCTGCGCCGCCAACACCCCCGAGGCGCCCTTCTTCCGCATGCCGACCTCCTGCGCCGCCCCGGACGAGGGCCTCGAGACGACGGTCCGCATGGACTCCTGGGTGGAGCCGGGCGACTTCGTCGGGCGCACGCTCGCCACCCACGAGCCCCCCGGCTACCCGCGCCTGCCCGCCGAATGGGGGCCCGAGGTGGGGGTCACGGGTTGTGAGGACGTCCCGGTCAAGGGCAAGCTCGCCGCCCAGCCGACGACGATCGACACCACCACCCCGAGTGGGTTGGAGGTCGAGGTCGAAGTCCCCAACCCGGGCCTGGAGAACCCGACCGGGATCGCCTCCTCGGACGTCAAGAAGGTCAAGGTGACCCTGCCCGAGGGATTGACCGTCAACCCCTCCCAGGCCGAGGGCCTCGGAGCCTGCTCCTCGGCGCAGTACCAGAGCACCGTGCTCTCCTTCTTCCCCACCCCCGGCAAGGGCTGCCCCGACGATTCGAAGATCGGCACGGTCCAGGTCAAGACCCCGCTGCTGGAGGAGACGATCCCCGGCGACGTCTACATCGCCCAGCCCTTCGAGAACCCCTTCGGAAGCCTCCTGGCCCTCTACATCGTCCTCCACCATCCCCAGCGCGGCATCCTCGTCACGCTGGCGGGCAAGGTCGAGACCAACCCGCTCACCGGCCAGATCACCACCACCTTCGACGACCTCCCGCAGCTGCCCTTCGACAAATTCGAGTTCCGCTTCCGCGAGGGCTCAAGGGCGCCCCTGGTCACCCCGTCGGCCTGCGGGCGCTACACCACCCGCGCCGAGTTCACCGGCCACTCCGACCCGACGGGGGCACCGGTGGTCTCTGAATCGAGCTTCCAGATCACCAGGGGCATCGGCGGCTCCGCCTGCCCCGGCGGCGGCCTGCCGCCGTTCAAACCAGGGCTGATCGCCGGCTCGCTGAACAACGCCGGCGGCGCCTACTCCCCCTTCAACATCCGCCTCTTCCGCTCCGACGCCGAACAGGAGATGACCCACTTCTCGATCAAGCTGCCGCCGGGGATCGTCGGCAAGCTGGCCGGGGTCCCGTTCTGCCCCGACGCGGCGATCGCCGCCGCCGAGGACCCGAACCGCACCGGCGCCACCGAGCTCGCCACCCCCTCCTGCCCGGCCGCCTCACAGGTCGGCCGCACCCTGGTCGGAGCCGGCGTCGGCCCGGTCCAGACCTACGTCCCCGGCAAGGTCTACCTGGCCGGCCCCTACAACGGCTCCGCCCTCTCGATCGCCGCGATCACCGCCGCCAAGGTCGGCCCCTTCGACCTCGGCACCGTGGTCGTGCGCCAGGCCTTGCGGGTCAACCCCGAAACCGCCGAAGTCTTCGTCGATCCGACCGGCTCGGACCCGATCCCCCACATCATCGACGGGATCACCACCCACATCCGCGACATCCGCGCCTACGTGGACCGACCGAGCTTCATGCTCAACCCGACCTCCTGCGATCGCACCTCGACCGCCTCCACGGTCTTGGGCTACGGCCTTGACTTCGCCTCCGCCGCCGACGACCGCCCGGTCACCGTCTCCACCCCCTACCAGGCGGCTGGCTGCTCGGCCCTGGCCTTCAAGCCGAAGCTGAAGATCACGCTGAAGGGCGGGACCAAGCGCGGTCAGTACCCCTCGCTGCGAGCCGAGCTGAAGATGAAGGGAACGGGCGAAGCGGCGATCGCCCGCGCCGAGGTCACCCTGCCCCACTCGGCCTTCCTCGCCAACGCCCACATCGGCACCGTCTGCACCCGGGTGCAGTTCAAAGCCGAGACCTGCCCCAGGCGCTCGGTCTACGGCCGCGCCCGGGCGATCACTCCCTTGCTCGACGAAGCGCTCGAAGGCCCCGTCTACCTGCGCTCCTCGGAGAACCCCCTCCCCGACCTGGTCGCGAAACTGCGCTCGGGCCGGATCGAGGTCCACCTGGTCGGGAGGATCGACTCGGTCGCCAATGGCCAGATCCGCACCAGCTTCGAGGCGGTCCCAGACGCCCCGGTGCGCAAGTTCGTCCTGACCATGCTCGGCGGCAGCAAGGGCCTGCTCGAAAACAGCGCCAACCTCTGCGCCCGCCCCAACCGCGCCAGGGTCCGCTTCGACGCCCACAACGGCAAGACGCGCGACTTCAACCCGGTGGTCAAGCCGAGCTGTGAGGGCAAGGCCCCAGGCCGCGCCAAGCGCGGCGGCTAAGCGGCGGTGAGGCGCCGGGGCCCCCTCGCCCTCACCGCGGTGGGGGCGCTCCTGGCAGCGGCGCTGGCCGGCGCCGCCGTGGTCCAAGACCAGGGCCTGCGCATCACCGTGCTCTCCCAGATCCTCCCCTACAAGCTGCCGAGAACCCAACCCGCCCCGATCGCCGTCTTCGTGGCCGGTCACCTCGCCAACGCCTCCGGCGGCACCCCGCCGCAGCTGCAGCGGATGCGGGTCGAGGTCAACCGCCACGGCCTGCTGCAGAGCAGGGGCCTGCCCGCCTGCGGGCTGAGGCAGGTCCAGCCGGCCTCGACCGAACGCGCCCTCGCCGTCTGCGGCGATGCCCTGGTCGGCTCCGGGCGCTTTTGGGCCCACATCGTCCTGCCCGGCCAAGAGCCATACCCGACCCACGGGCGCCTGCTCGTCTTCAACGGCGAGAAGCGCGGCAAACCGGCCCTGCTAGCCCACATCTACACCCGCGACCCCTTCAACGCCTCCTTCCTGGTTGCCTTCGCGCTGCGCCACGTCGACCGCGGCCGCTACGGCACCGAGCTCACCGCCTCTTTGCCCGAGTCGCTGGGGGAATGGGGCTACGTCGACCGCATCAAGCTCACCCTGCGGCGCAAATACACATATAAGGGCCGCCAGCTCTCCTACTTCAACGCCGCCTGCCCGGCCCCGGCGGGGACCAGGCGCACCGCCTTTGCGCTGGCCCAGGCGACCTTCTCCTTCGCCGGGCGCCCGCCGCTGAGCACGACGGTGACCAAGGCCTGCGGGGTGGCGGAGTGAGGGCACGAGCGCTGGTCATGGCTCTCGCCCGGAGCTACCTCGCCCGCGTGCTCCTCCTCGCCGCGCTGGCGCCGGCTTTGGCGCTCTCCTTCACTTCGGCCGCCCACGCCACCTATGACCCGCTCGCCTCCGGGCAAACCAGGATCGTCCTCGACCAGGGCCTGCTCTCCTACCTGCGCTCCCACGGGGTGTCTTTGGAAGCCAAGGCCCCGGCCCGCCTCAAGGGCGCCGTCCTCACCCTGCCGGTCAGTGGCGGCAAGGTCGATCCCGAGAGCGCCAAGGGGAGGATCGAGCACGAGGGGGAGCTGGTGCTCCGCTCAAAGCGCCGCCGGGTCCCGCTGCGCGAGATCGCCCTGGAGGCCAAGCGCACGCCGCTTCTCGCCAAGGTCGGCGGCAGCCAGCTCAAGCTCGCCTCGGCCGAGGGCATCTCCTCGCGCCGGGAAGGCTTCGGTCTGGGCTTCAGCGCCAAGGGCCTCAGCCTGAGCGCCAAGGCCGCCACCCGGCTCGACAAGAAGCTCGGGCTCGGGCGAACCCTGGAGGCGGGCCAGCCCTTTGGCCAAAGCACATCGAAGACCCAGCCGGCGAGCGTCGCCCTCTTGCCCAAAGGCACCGCGACGCTCACCCCCGACCCCGCCTTCATGGCCAAGCTCGCCTCGCTGTTCGTCTCGCTCAACCCGATCTTCCCGGCCGAAGCGGTGGGCGGGGTGTTCAGCTTCCCGATCGCCCTGAAGAGCGCGATCGCCCCCAACGCGGCGCTCGGCACGCTCAGAGCCGCCGGCGAGCTCGAATTCCTCCAGCTCGGCGGCGGGCAGCTCTTCTGGCACGAACCCTGGGCCGACCTCGGGGCGCGGGGCGTCAGCTTCGAAGTCGACACCCAGCCCGCACCGCCCTTCGCCGGCAAGCAGGGGCGGGTCGGGGTGCTGGGGCTCGGTGCGCCGGCGAGCGTCGCCTCTGACCCGGGGCGCCGGACGATCTCCCTCGGCGGCGCGCCGCTGGCGCTCGACGCCGCGGCCGCGGCCAACTTCAACGCCGCCTTCGCCGAGGGCAGAGCGGTGTTCGCGGCGGGGGAAGTGGTGGGGGCGCTGGGGTTCGGGGCGGTGGGGCGGTAGGGAGGTAGAGCGCGCCGCTACCGGGCTTCGGACAGGAACCGCGAGGCGACGCGCCACTTCCTCTGCAGGACCGGTTCGATCGTCGCGGTGGTGCAGGAGGGGTCGGCGAGGCACTCGCCCCAGGCGTTGGCGCCGTCGATGTACTCGTTGAGCGCCTGCTCGCCGGGGATGCCGGTGGCGGCGAGGCAGTCGAGGGCGAGCCGGTCGACGGGGATGCGGTCGTAGGAGGCCCTGAGGTCCTCGATCGCCGCCGCGTACTGCTCGTAGCCGAAGCCGACGGCGAGCCGGTCGCGCAGCCCGTCCAGCGACTCGACGAAGGCGTCGACCTGGCGGAAGCAGCCGGTGGCGGCGCCGGGCCGAGTGGACCGCTGCTTCGCCTCGGGCTGCGGCCGGTCCTCGCTTCCGGCCTGCGGCTGCGCCGTGGCGTTCCCCGGCGGTGCCGCCCCCTCCTCGCCGCAGCCGGACAGGACCAGCGCCAGCGTCGCGGCCAGCGCGCACCCGCGCGGCACCAGCCGGCGGGCAGAGGACGGTGCGGGCGCCATCGGGGCGTAGTGTAGAAATCCGCTCGATGCGCAGGATCGGGAAGCGCGCGGGGGTGGCGGTCGCGACCGCGCTCGGCGCGCTCGCGCTGCTCGCGCTCGCCGCTCTCACGCCGCTCGCGCCCGCGGCGCGGTCGGCGCCGCACGTGCTGGTGGTCGGCGACAGCCTCGAGGAGCTGACCGCGCCCCACCTGGCCAAGTTCCTGCCCGGGGTCCGCATCACGATCGACGCCGTCGGCGGCTACAACAGCTACCAGATCCTCGACCTCTTCCAGCAGAGCTACGACCCCTCGCAGCGGGTGATCGTCTTCGACGCGGGGACCAACGACAACCCCGGCTATCCGCAGATCCTCGCCGCCAACCTGGCCGAGGTCGCGGCGACGGTGGGGGACAGGTGCATGGTCGTGCCGACGATCCACGGCCTCCACCCGGGGGGCGTCGACGACAGCGGCAAGAACCGGGTCGTGCGGGAATTCGCCGCCTCGCGCCCGGGGACGCAGACGCCCGACTGGCAGGGCGCGGTCTTCCGCCACCCGGAGCTGATGCAGGCCGACAACCTGCACCCGATCGAAGCCGGGGCCGAGCTGCGGGCGCAGCTGATCGCCCGCGGGGTGATGGGGTGTCTTGCCCACGAGTCCGGCGCGACCGCCTCCGGCCCGTCATCGCGGGGACCGGTGCTGGAGGAGGCGCCGCCGCGCCTCCCGCAGGTGCACGAGATGCAGGCGCGGCAGCAAGCGCTGACCGGCGCGATCGGCGCCGCGGTGCTGCGGCAGACCGCCGCCCGCACCCTCGCCGCGGTTCTCTAGGGCGAAGCGCCGGCGCGCGCCAACGCCGTTTCCCGCTCCAGTTCGTCCTCGTAGACTTCAGCTTCCTCCCAGAGTTTGTCGAAGGCCTTGGCGACGCGCTTCAGGTCCTGCTGGTTGGAGAGGTACACCGGAGTCACCGTCGCCGCCCTCAGCCTGCGTACGAAATAGATCGCGGCCTGAGGCTCACCCTTGTTGCAGAGGATGGTCATGTGGCGGTTGTGCCTTCCCCACGGCAGCTTCTGTATTTCGGGATCCTTCCCCGGCAGCTTCGGCGTTCCGTCGAAGGCGCTGATCAGTTTCACCTTCAGGTTCTGGGACGCGAGCAGCTCCTGGACCTCCGGCTTGCCCAGCCAGCCTCCGGTCTCGGCGACGACGCGAAGTTCGTCGAAATGCGGCTCGTCGGTCTCCGTCGCGGCGGGGTCCGGTTTGAGCAGCTCGAGGGTCCAGCCCTGCAGGCCGGTGAGCGTCTTCAGGATCACCGGCTCGGCGAAGAGCTTCGAGCAGACGCGGTCGTCACTGGAGTGAACCTCGATCTCGGTTTCTTCCTGAAGAAAGCCGAGGGTTTCGACGAGTCGCCTGGTCAGCCGCCTCTTCGCCTCTCCCGGAACGTCCAGCTGTCTGATCACGTGCACGGCCAGCTTCTCCGGATCGGCGAGCTGGAAGCGGTGGATATCCACCTTTGCTCCTCGGCGGGAAGGTTTCTCGCGGATCTCGTTGAGGACTTCGTAGGTGTCGGGCCAGTCGGGGCTCTCGATCAGGCCGCCCGCCCGGCAGAGCTTCGACCAGGATTCGGCCTGGTCGCCGGCGCAGTCTGCGTAGAGCTCGTAATAGCGGCCGCAGCGCTCGTTGACCATCGCGGCGATGGAGATCACGCCGCGGCCTTTGGCGGCGGCGAAGGCGATCTCCAGGATGGTGCGGCGGCGCAGGTAGGTGTGGAGGTGCTTGGGATCGCTCGGGTCGCAGTCCTCGAGCAGCTCGACGACCGCCTGATGGCGGAGGACGGAGCGCCAGCGAGTGGGCTTGGCGGCGCGGGTCTTGCTGTAGCGCTTGATCTCGTCGACCGTTTCGCCCAGGGCCTGTTCGAGGAACGACGACTGCGGCTCCTTGCCGGGCGGCACTCCCGCCCCCTTCTCGAACAGGGAGAAGTCCGCGATCGTGGGCGCGTCGTAGCAGTTCGATCGGGTTGCCTTGGTGCGTTCGCGCTGCTTGCGGCGCTGCCGTTGAATGCCCTCTTCCACGCCTGGCGTCAGTGCGTAGGGGTCGAGGTGGAAAATCTCGAGCTCCCTTGGCTTGCGCAGCAGGTACTGGAAGTCGAAGCTCTCCATCGCGAAGCCGAGGTTGATCAGGACCAGGTGCCCGACGTCGAACTGCTGCTCGACCAGCTCGATGATCGACTTCGGGATCCAGTAGTAGCGCTCGCGGGTGAAACGGAGGCTGTCCGGCTCCGATGCGGTGCCGTGCATCTTGATGTAGAGCGGGTTGGAGACGGAGCCGTCGGAGTCGAAGTCGCGCTCGGTCACAACCCGCGTGTACTCGTTGGGACCCATCTCGTCTTCGATCGACTGATCGAGCAGTTCGTCGAAGTTGAAGGAGATGATCGCGTCGAGGAAGCGATGGTGCAGCAGGTGGGCGAGCAGCTCATAGGTGAGAAGGCTGGGGTAATGATGGCGGTACCGTTCGCTGATCTTCTCCCGGACCCGCCTTTCCGCCTCGGGGGTCCTGCAGATGGCGGTGAGCCGGGTCTCGAAGCTCTCCGGGTTGAGGTCGTAGACGTTCTCCAGCCGCTCGAGCTCGACTTCGCGGCTGTGCTTGTCGGTTTCGAGTTCTTCCTCGAGCTCGGTCGCGAGTTCGTCCGCGACCTCGACCATCGGCATGCTCGCGCCGGCGCCGACGACGGCGACGGTGCGCAGATCCTCCTGGTAGCGGGGCGGAGGACCGTCCCTGAACCAGGTGGGCGGTGAGTCCTTGTCCTTGGGCCACGACTCCTGCAGGTGACGAGTCACCAGAGCCTCCGCCATGTCACGCTGGGCCTTCGCCTGCCTCTTGGTGGGCGTCCATATCTTTCCGTTTTTTCTGTTCCTGTCTGGCATGGTGGATGACCCTTATGGATTTTCCGAATGCGACAAGAGCAACTGAGTTCTGGGCCAATAACTTTCACGGTGAAAGATCCACACCAGTAGAAGCCCGGCGTGATCGTGCGGTCAGCTGCCGACGATCGCGGTGCACTCGGCCTCGCGCCCGGGTCGCAGCGGTGGCGCCCCGACGCCGCAGCTGAAGTCCTCGGCAAGGCGCTCGGGGGTGGCGCCGCCGGGCTCGGGCTCGGCGTGGAGGACCTCGGGGCTGATCGTCAGCCAGGCGAGGATGCCGCCGAGGGCGGCGAGGCCGGCGCAGACCAGCATCGCCATCTGGAAGCCGTCGGTCATCTGCGCCGGGTCGTAGAAGGCGTCCCCGGTGAGGCCGGCGACGATCGGCAGGACCGCGACCGCGAGCAGGCTGGCGACGCGGGCGACGGCGTTGTTGACCCCGGAGGCGATGCCGGAGTGGCGCGTGTCGGCAGCGGCGAGGACGGTCGCGGTGACCGGGGCGACGACCAGGGTCAGGCCGAGGCCGAAGACGATCACCGGCGGCAGGATCGCGGTCAGGTAGCTGTCGCCGGGCTCGATCTGGGTCATCCAGACGAGGCCGAGGGCGACGATCAGCGGCCCGAGGGTGAGCGGCAGGCGGGCGCCGATGCGCTGGGCGAGCGCTCCGGCCCGGGCCGAGAACAGCAGCATCAGGAAGGTGACCGGGAGCGAGGCGGCGCCGGCCTCGATCGGCGTGTAGCCCAGCGAGATCTGCAGGAAGGCGACGAGCAGGAAGAAGAAGCCGCCGAGGGCGGCGTAGACGACGAAGGTGACGGCGTTGGCGGCGCTGAACTGGCGCGAGCGGAAGATCTCCAGCGGCAGCATCGGGTTGGGGCTGCGGCGCTCGACGACGAAGAAGGCGGCGAGCGCGAGCAGGCCGCCGGCGGCGGTGACGACGATCGCCGCCGAGGCGCCCTGCCCCGGCGCCTCGATCAGCGCGTAGGTGGTGCCGGCGAGGCCGAGGGCGGCGAGCACGGCGCCGGAGAGGTCGAGGCGGCCGCTCGCGCTCGGGTCCCGGCTCTCCGGCACATGCCGGGCCGCCGCCCAGATCGACCAGGGCGCCGATCGGCAGGTTGATCAGGAAGATCGCCCGCCAGGAGATCGCCCCGATCAGGTAGCCGCCGAGCAACGGCCCGAACGCGGTGGCGACGCCGCCCAGCCCCGACCAGGCGCCGATCGCGCGGGCGCGGTCGCCGGGCCGGAAGCTGGCCTCGATCAGGGCCAGGCTGCCGGGGGTGAGCAGGGCGCCGCCGACGCCCTGGAGCAGCCGCGCGAAGACGAGCAGCTCGGCGCTGGGGGCGACGGCGCAGAGCAGCGAGGCGGCGGTGAAGAGCCCGACCCCGAGGACGAAGACGCGGCGGCGCCCGTAGCGGTCGCCGAGCGAGCCGCCGAGCAGGATCAGCGAGGCCAGGGTCAGCAGGTAGCCGTTGAGGATCCACTGCAGGGTGCTGGTGCTGGCGTCGAAGTCACGGCCGATGTCCGGCAGGGCGACGTTGACGACGGTGCCGTCGAGAAAGGCCATCCCCGAGCCGGCGACGGCCACGCCGAGCAGCCAGCGACCCGCTGCGCTCTCGAAGGCGAGGCCGGGCGCCGGTGCCGTTTGCGTCGGGGAGGCCAGGCGACAGACGTTACTTCCCGGCCTGTTCGCCGCCTAGAGCCCGAGTTGGCCACGGAGCCAGACCAGCACCTGCTCGTACGGCTCGACGGCCTCCGGCGCTTCTGGCTTCGCCGCGTCCCCGTCCTCGTCATCCTCGCCGTCCTCGGTGGCATGGGCCGGAACCGCGTGCTTCTCCAGGACCTCCTCGAACCTCTCCTCGTCGACCGCCTGCAGCCATTGCAGTGAGGGGTCCTCGCTGGCCCAGTGCAAAAGGTGCACGTCCGTCAGCGACTCGTCCAGAAAGGTGTAAGCGCGTTTCAGGCACTCCTGCTGCACGCTTCCGGTGGCCCCTTCCGCCAGGGTGGTGTAGTAACAGGCGAGGTTGTAGCGGGTGCGGCGTGAGACCGCACGCCCCTTGCTGAGGACGTAGCCGTCGATCAGGTCCCACGGCTCGTTCTCCCCCGCCTTCTCACAGAGGTCCGAGCGCTCGAGCTCCCTCGGCTTGAGCTTCTTCACCCCGGCGGCGTGCCTGGCCGCGTCGTCCCTCAGCTCGGGACTGCTCCTGACGGAGAGGCTGGCCAGCAGCACGACCGAGGGTGGCTCCGCGTCCTCGAGCTCTTCGCGCAACCGCTCGTCGAGGTACTCCTTCCCTTCCCTCCCCCTCTTCGCGTTCTCCTCCAGTTCGCGGGCGAGTGTTTCCACCAGTTGCCCGGCGTACTTCAACGCCTCTGTCAAGTCCCCGTCGTGGCACTGGTTCGGTTGCGCCACCACCGGATAGGCGTAGGCGAGCGACAGCGTGTACAGCGAAGACGTGTCGAGGGTCGGCCACTGCTCGCGGGGGCTCACTTCCTTGGGGGAGCTCTTTTCCCACCCCTCGAGTTTCGTTCTCAGCGCGAGCAGCCACTCCCTCGCCTGTTCGTAATGCTCGTTCTGGGTTTCGACCACGGCCAGGTTGTGGGACGCCGCAAGCAGCATCGGGTCCGTTTCCACGGCTTTGGCATAGAGCGCTTCCGCCCGGATCGGCTCCTCCAGCGATTGCCATACAACCCCCGTCCGGAAGAAGGCGTCGGCTTCCCATCGGTCCGGGTCAAGGCCCTGTGCCTCCTCGGACGGACCGTGTGTGGCGAGCTGCCAGCGCACCCAGATCGTCGCCGCCGGCAGCAACCGCAGCCAGCGGGCGGCGCCCTTGCCGCCGGGGAGGGGATCGAACATCTCCTCCCAGAGGGTGATGCTCACACTGCCCGAGCTGCCGATGCCTTCCAGGGTCACGGTCACGCCGGCGCCCGCGTCCGAGATCGGGGCGAGGTGGCCGACGACGTGGATCGAGCGCCGCCGGAAGAGGCGGCTGAGGAGCTGAACCAGGCTGCCCAGCAGCTTGGTCTCGGGAACCGCGGCGAGCAGGCCGGCCGCATCCGCCGCGGCCCCGTCGTCGGGGCTTCCCTTGACCACGCGATCGTAGGGAAAGGCCGGCTCCCGGCCAGCCTGCCTGGGCAGGGCCGCGGCGAGCAGGGTCGAAAAGTCCTTGCCTGCGGCTTCGGCGGCGTCATTGCCGCCGAAGGGTTCGATCGAGACCGTCGGCACAGCGGCGTTGTGGAAGAACGAGAGCCCGCGTTGCCTGCCGAGCGATTCGGCGGCACTGCGCGCCCATGGCCACCGCACCGAGGCCTGGCGGACGGCGATCCAGGCCAGCAGGGCCGCCACCAGTGCGATCAGCACCAACGGTATGAGCCAGGACAGGGCGGTCTTCAAGGTGCCGGGGATCCCGGCCAGCTTCGAGCCGAGCCAGTCGAGCTTGCTTTCGTCGTCGAACGAGTCTTCGAGCGCGGTGCGCGCTTCGCCCAGGTCGGAGTTGACCCGCAGCGCCCCCGCGTACCGCGTCTGGGCGGAGCCCGTTTCCCCTTCGCCCTCGAGCCGTCGAGCCGCGCGGAAGAGGCCGGCCGCGTGTGCGCTTCGCTTGCCGAGCCGCCTCGCCGCTGCCCTGCATGGTTTCGGGGCTTTCGGCAGGCCAGCGGAGACGGCGGTCCCGGCGTCGTCCAGGAGGGCCGCCTTCGCCAGTCTCCGCCCCAGCCGGCAGCGGACGGTCGCCGCGGCTTTGGTCCCTGCCGCCTGCAGTTCCTTCAGCGCGCCGGCGAGGCCCAGACTTCCCGCTTCGTCGAACGGGTTCAGTTCGAGACCGGTTGCGTAGGAGGAGATGGCGCGCCAGGTTCGTTTGGCACCGGTGAAAACCCTGGCCCTGGTGAAGCTTTCTTCGGCGCGGGTCTGCCCAGCTTCGACCAATCCCAGCGGCGATCTCGCCTGGGCTGGCTTCTCCTTGCAGTCACGCCCCTCTTCCTTGGCCTGGGCGTAGGCTTCCTGGGCCTCGTCCAGGAGCCGGGCGGCTTTCAGGACCGCACCCTGGTCGCAGAGATCCTCACTGGCGTGGGTCGGCTGGATCTGCACCCAGGCGAAGACGGCAAGACCGGCCAGGACGACGAGGGTCGCGATCAGGGCGCCGGTACGTCTCGAACCAGAATCGGTATTCCCCTGCCCCGGCACGAGATAGAACCTAACCGTTAAATCTCACTCATGCAATTAACAAACCTTACGGTTTGTTCAGCCACCCAGCTCCGGCGGCAGCGCCCTGGGGCCGTCTGGATAGAGCTCCCGCAGCTGCTGCTCGCTCATCTCCAGGGTGTTGGCCGCTTCCGGTGGGGCGCCGACGACGAGCCAGAGCTGGTCGGCCTCGGTGTCGTTGAAGAGCTGGCGGACGGTGTCGGGCTCGACCAGCAGCGAGTCCAGCGGCTCCAGCGTCAGCGCCTCCCCACCGAGCCGCACCCGGCCGCTGCCCTCGAGCAGCAGGTAGAGCTCCTCCTGCTGGCGATGGTGGTGCTTGGTCGAGGCCTGGCCCGGGGCCAGGCGCCAGAGGCGAGCGCCGAGCGACCCCGCCTCGAGCTGCTTGCCGAGGTCCGTGTTCAGCACCGACATCTGGTTCGACGGCCGCCAGAAGGCGTCGGCGGCCCGGAGCAGGCGATAGCCCATCGCCGGATTATCGCGGCGGCAGTGGCCGTAACAAGAATTATGCGTATAACGGACACATATGACTAAAATTTAGCGAGTGGGACCGATCCAGGCCATAGCTGCAGATCTGGGTGCAGAGGAGCGCACTCTCCGCCGTGCGGCAGCGCAGGGTGCGCTGCGCTGCCAACGAACCGGTCCCCGGCGACTCCGTCTCGCGGATGGGGAGCGCGAGTATCTGCGCCAGCACTGGCGCCTGCTCGCTCAGCTTCGCCAGACTCTCCGTACCCAGCGCTCTGTACGCCTCGCTGTGCTCTACGGCTCTGTTGCACGGGGAGACGAGGAAGTCGGGTCCGACCTCGATCTGCTGGTGTCTTTCGCCGACGAGCACGCCTCCGATTCCATGCAGCTGGCGCAGCTCCTCGAGACGGTTGTGGGATATCGGGTCGATATCGCCGAGCTGGGACGAGTCGATGCCGATGCCCCGCTGCTCCTGCGCCAAGTGCTGGACGAGGGCCGCGTCCTCGTCGATCGCGACGGACTTTGGCGGCAGCTGCGTGAACGGCGCCGGGCGATTCGCGCGCGCGCCCAACGCGCCTACCGGCGACAGATGAATGGTGCCGCGCGCGCGATCGCGGAGCTCACCGGTGACTAGGGCCTCGCAAGCCGAGATGGCGCGCGTCGGCCGTTTCTTTGAGAACACACTCGCTTGGCTGCGGCGCCATGACGTCGAGTTCGCGTAGCCGATTCTGGCCCCACTGGGGTGGGGCGAATGTCGGCTACGCGTCTTCCGTGTGGAAGCGCTGCAGCAGACGCTGCTCCTCCTCGCGCTTGGGGAAGAGGAAGAAGACGACGGCGATGCCGAAGGCGATCGCGATCATGCCGGCGGCGTAGGTCCAGTCGCCGCCGTCGAGGAAGGAGGTGCGGGCGGCCTGGACGATCGGCTGCGCGTACTGGGGGTACTGCTCGGCGGTGTTGGCGGCGCTGGCGAAGGACTTGGTCAGCTCGTTCTGGACCCGCTCGCCGACGTTGGCCGCCTGTGGCGATTCGGCGATCTGGGAGCTGAAGCTGGCGGCGTAGCCGGCGGTCAGCAGGGCGCCGAAGATCGACTGCATGATCGCGCCGCCGAGGTCGCGCTGGAGGTCGGCGGTGCCGGAGGCCATGCCGGCGCGGGTGACCGGGACCGAGCCGGTCAGCGAGCGCGAGGCGGGGGTGCCGGCGAAGCCGACGCCGATTCCCACCAGCAGGTAGCCGGCCCCGACCACCCAGTAGGAGACGCCCTCGTCCCAGAACAGGAACATCTCGAGGAAGGCGAGCAGGCAGAAGACGAAGCCGAGCAGCAGGGTGAAGCGCGACCCGTGCGACTCGACCAGCCGCGCCGAGCGCGGGGCGACGAGGACCATCCCCACCGCCCCCGGGAGGATCGCCAGGCCGGCTTCCAGGGTCGAGTAGCCGAGCACGTTCTGGACGAACTGCTGGCCGATGAACATCGCCCCCATCAGCGAGCCGAAGACGATGATCCCGGCCAGGGCGGCGACCCAGAAGGTGCTGCGGGCGGCGATCTCGAGGTCGTAGAGCGGGTTGGCGACGCGGCGCTGGCGCAGCAGGAAGGCGCCGGCGGCGGCGAGGGCGACGATGCCGAGGGCGATCGCGGTCGTGCCCTTGCCGGGTTCCGGCGCCAGGTTGATCGCCAGCACCAGCGTCGCCACCAGGGCGATCGAGAGGATGCCGCCGAGGTGGTCGACCGGCTTGGTCGTCTCGTTGACGTGGGCCGGGATCAGCCGCCAGGCGAAGAAGAGGGCGATCGCCGCCAGCGGCGCGCTGACGATGAAGACCGAGCCCCACTCGAAGCCTTCCAAGAGGGCCCCGGCCAGCAGCGGGCCGAGGGCGGAGACGCCGCCGCCGAGCGCCGACCAGAGGGCGATCGACCTGGTCCGCGCCGGCCCCGACCAGAGCGCCGTGATCAGCGCCAGCGTGGTCGGGTAGGCCATGCCGGCGGCGACGCCGCCGAGCACGCGGGCAGCGAAGAGGACCTCGGCGCTGGGGGCGAGCGCGGCGAGGACGGAGATGGGGATCGTCAACGCCATTCCCAGCACCAGCAGCGACTTGCGCCCGTAGCGGTCGCCGACGGCGCCGAGGTAGAGGACCGAGGCGGCGAGGCCGAGCGAGTAGCCGACGGCGATCAGGTCGACCGTCGTCTGGCCGGCGTCGAAGGCCTTGCCGATGTCCGGCAGGGCGACGTTGGCGACCGCGAGGTTGAGGTTGGCGACGCCGGCGACCAGGATCAGCGTCGCGAGGACGAGCCCGGCGCGCTTGGGGCCGCTCGCTTCCACTCCGCGGGCTAGAGCTCGATCCAGGTGCCGGTCGGGCCGAGGTTGTGGAGCGGCGTCGCGCCGATTTCGCCCTCGCAGCCCCAGGACTCGTGGATGTGGCCGCAGACGGCGAGCCGCGGCCGCTTCTCTTCGATCGCCCGCAGCAGGGCCGGGCTGCCGAAGTGGGTGCCGTCGGCGCTGGCGTCGCAATGGCCGCGTGGCGGTGAGTGGAGGACGAGCACGGCGCCCTCGGGGCAGGGGGCGAGCATCCCGCTCGCCTCGTCGTCGTCGAGGTCGAAGCTCCAGTCCCAGGGGGTGACCGGGATCCCGGCGCCGAGGCCGAAGAACTCGGTGCCGGCGATCGTCATCCCTTCGCCGTGCAGGACGGTGGCCGCCTCCCAGCTGCGGACGGCGTCGCGCAGGGCGTCGACGGTCTCGTTGTTGCCGGGGACGAGCACGGTCGGAGTGGAGATCGAGGCGAGGACGGCGACCGTCTCCTCCAGCCCCTCGTGGACCGAGGCGAAGTCGCCGGCGCCGATCACGACGTCGGCCGCGGTCGACATCTCAACCAGCTCCGCCCCCTGGGCCAGGTCGCGGTGCAGGTCGCTGAAGGCGAGGAGCTTCACGGTTGGACAACCTATCCTCCTCCGCCCGGGCCTGCAGGTCGAAGCAGAGCAGCGTCAGCCGGCTCGGCCACCGGCCTCCTCGACCTGCTCTTCGACCTTGCCGCCCGGCATCGCCACCAGGGCGACGACGAAGGCCACCGCCATCACCGCGGCGAAGGCGTAGAAGACGGTCTGGGTCGCCAGCGCGAAGTCGTGGGGGATGCTCTCGACCACCTTGCCGACGGCGCCGCCGACCTGCTGGGCGCCCTCTTCGGCGCTGCTGCCCTGGCTGATCGAGTCGGCGATTTCGTCGGCGACCGCCTCCGGCACGCCGTGTTCGGCCGCGCTGGCCTCGATGTTCGACCTGTTCTGCAGGACCAGGACCGAGCCGAGCACGGCGAGGCCGAGGCTGGAGCCGAAGTTGCGGACGGTCTGGGTGATCCCGGTCGCCTCGCCGTAGCGGTCGCTGGCGACGCGGTTCATCGCGTCGGTGTTGGCGGGGCTGAGGACCAGCCCGACCCCGGCCCCGGCGATGACGATGTAGTACCACTGCTCGCCGACCGAGAGCTCGGTCAGCGACTGGCCCCAGAGGTAGAAGCCGACCGCGGCGACGGCGCAGCCGAGCACGACCGAGGGCCGGGCGCCGGCTTTGTCGAGGATCTTGCCGCCGTACTGGGAGGCGACGAAGAAGCCGGCGAAGAAGATCATCAGGTACTGGCCGGTTTCGGAGGCGCTTTCGCCGAGCGAGATCTGCGCGTACATGCTGGCGAAGAAGAACAGCGGCACGAACGGGATCATCAGCAGGAAGAGGACGATGTTGTCGACCGCGAAGGCCCGGTTCTGGAAGATGCGGACGCGGATCAGCGGGTTCTCGGCGCGGAGCTCGTAGAGGACGAAGCCGACCAGCAGGGCGACGCCGGCGGCGACGCAGATCCAGGTCTCGGGGCTGCTCCAGCCCCAGACGCTCGCCTGCATGAAGCCGAGCACGGCGAGCCCCATGCCGGCCGAGACCAGGACCGTGCCGCGGTAGTCGAGCGGCGCCGGGTGCTTGACGTTGTCGGGCTTCGATTTCCAGGTCAGGAAGAGGGCGACGATCGCGACCGGGACGTTGACCCAGAAGATCGCCCGCCAGGTCCACTCGGTCAGGTAGCCGCCGGCGAGCGGGCCGAGCGCGGTCAGGCCGCCGGCGATGCCGAAGAAGATCGCCAGGGCGCGGCCGCGCTCGCGCAGCGGGAAGGAGGCGATCACGATCGCCAGCGCGGCCGGGAACATGATCGCGGCGCCGGCGCCCTGGATCACGCGGAAGACGATCATCCAGGCCTCGCCGAGGCTCCCGGTCGGGGTGGCGCCGCAGAGGGCGGAGGCGGTGGCGAAGACGACGACGCCGATCGTGACCATGCGGCGGTGGCCGGCGATGTCGGCGAGGCGGCCGCCGAAGGCGAACAGGGCCGAGAGCGAGAGCAGGTAGCCGTTGATGATCCACTGCACCCCGGTGGTGGAGACGTCGAGCTCGTCCTGCAGGGTGGGGATCGCGATCGCGACGATCGTCTGGTCGATGAAGGTCATCGAGACCGCGAAGATCATCGCCGCCAGGATCAGGGTCTTGTTCTTGCCGCCGGTCTCGTCCATGCCGTGGCGTTTTGCCGCCGACGCCGCGATTCCTCCCGCCGACGGGCCTCAAATACCCCTATATGGAGGAAAATCGGCCCGTCGGCACAGAGACTGGGCCGACGGCATCGAGGTTCGATAGGGTCGCGGACGCAATGCCTCCCGTCTTTTGGATCGGCCTCGGACTCGCGGGCTTCATCTTCCTCGTCGGCGTCGTCTCCGGCGCCCGCTCGCGCACTGCCAGCCTCGGCAGCGGCGCCCTGATGGGCGCCTATCTCGGGGTCATGCTCGCCTTCCCGCTGCTCGCGATCGGCCTCGCGACCAGCTAGCTTCGAGTCAAGAGTTTTCGACGCATAATCGGCGCCGGGCGGGGTACTCGACGTTCGAGGTCAAAGGAACGGAGGGTAGATGGGCCACGTGACTTCCATCCCCGGCGTCGCCCTCAACGACGGCGTCGAGATCCCCCGGCTCGGCTTCGGCGTCTTCCAGGTGCCGCCGGAGCAGACCCAGGAGGTCGTGGAGGAGGCGCTGGCGAGCGGCTACCGCCACGTCGACACCGCCGCCGCCTACCGCAACGAGGCCGGGGTGGGGGCGGCGATCGCCGCCAGCGACTGCAGCCGCGAGGAGGTCTTCGTCACCACCAAGCTGTGGAACTCCGAACAGGGCTACACGTCGACCCTGCGCGCCTTCGACCAGAGCCTGCGACGGCTCGGCATGGACCACGTCGACCTCTACCTGATCCACTGGCCGGTGCCGAGCGAGGGCCGCTACCTCGACACCTGGCGCGCCTTCGAACGGATCCAGGAACGGGGCCTGACGCGCTCGATCGGGGTCTCCAACTTCCGCGTCGAGGACCTCGAGCGGCTGCGGCGGGAGGCCGACTACCTGCCGTCGGTCAACCAGATCGAGCTGCACCCACGCCTGCAGCAGGCGGAGCTGCGCGCCTGGCACGGCGAGTACGCGATCGCCACCGAGGCCTGGAGCCCGCTCGCCCAGGGCGCCCTGCTCTCCGAGCCGACGATCGCGACTATCGCCGCCCACCACGAGCGCACCCCGGCCCAGACGATCCTGCGCTGGCACCTGCAGCTCGGCAACGTCGTGATCCCGAAGTCGGTGACGCCGGAGCGGATCCGCGAGAACATCGAGGTCTTCGACTTCGAGCTGAGCGAGGACGAGATGGCCGCGATCGCCCGCCTCGAGACCGGCGAGCGCATCGGCCCCGATCCCAGCACCTTCGTCAGCCCGTAGACATACCCTGACGGCCCATGGGCCTGGAACCCACGCATAACGTGGGAAATCGGCCCGTCGGCAGGTGGGTCGACGCGGTCGCGGCAACCGCCTTCGTCGCCGGGGGCTCGCTGTTCGCGGTCGGCGCGGCGCTGGCGCAGGCGGACATCGGTGGACCGAGGCTGGTGGCCGGGGTCTACCTGCTCGGCGGCGTCTTCTTCAGCACCGGCGGCGCCGCGTCGGTGCGAGTGGCCAGGGGCGGGCCGCCGCTGGAACAGCTGAGCGCCCTGGTGCTGTTCTGCGGCACCCTCGTCTTCGCGATCAACCTGCTCGACTCGCTGCTCGGCGACCTCACCCCGGCCCAGGTCGACCGCCTGGTCTGGTCGCCGGACATGGTCGGCTGCGCCCTCTTCCTGGTTTCCGGCCATTTCGCGATGGTCGCGATCTCCGGCTCCTGGCTGCCCTGCTGGCGGCCGCACCGGCTCGACTGGTGGATAGTCGCCGTCAACCAGCTCGGCTCGATCCTCTTCATGGTCTCCGCCGTCGCCTCCTTCGTCCGCGCCGAAGGCGACCTCATCTCGATCGAGATCGCCAACTGGGGCACCCTCACCGGCGCCCTCTGCTTCGCCGTCGCCGGCGTTCTGCAGGAGTTCGAGCGCCCCGATTAGGCCGACGGGCCGATTTTCCTCCATATAGGGGCGTTTGAGGCCCGTCGGCAGCTGAAGGCGACGCCTGAGAGGATGCGCGGGATGGCTGGCGAGGCACGAGCGAACGCGCCGCGGACCGAGAAGGTGCTGCCGGGGGTCTGGCGGCTGCGGCTGCCGCTGCCCTGGCCGGGGGTGCCGCACGGGAACGCCTGGGCGATCGAAGCCGGGGACGGGATCGTCCTCTTCGACACCGGCATGGGCGGCAGGGGACGGCTGCGGCAACTCGATTTGGCACTGGCCCAGGCCGGTTTCGGGGTCGAAGACATCGGCCTGCTCGTCTGCACCCACTCCCATATCGACCACTACGGCCTCGCCTCCTCGATCGTCGAGGCGGCCGGCTGCGAGCTCTGGATGCACCCCGCCTGGGAGCACGTGCGGCTGCTCGCCGACGACCCGGCGGCGGCGCTCGAACACCGGCTCGAGGTCGCCCGCCAGAGCGGCGTCCCGGTCGCGGCCCTGGAGCGCTACCGCGAGTCCCGCGAAGGCGACGAAGAGACCGGGATCGACGCGATCCAGGTGCCCGACCGCGAGCTCGTGCCCGGGATCGAGGTCGAGACCGGGCTCGGCGCCTGGCAGGTGTACGAGACCCCTGGCCACGCGCCCTCGCACGTCGTCCTGCACCAGCCCGAGCGCAAGCTGCTGATCTCCGGCGACCACCTGCTCGGCCGCACCGTCCTCTTCTTCGACTACGGCCACACGCCGGACCCCGTCGGCGAATTCCTCGGCGGCCTCGACGAGGTCGAGCCGCTCGACGTCGACCTCGTCCTGCCCGGCCACGGCCGTCCCTTCCGCGACCCCGAGGCGAAGATCGCCGAGGCGCGGCGCCAGGTCGAGGAGCTGCTCGGCAAGGCGCGCGAGGCGCTGGCCGCGGGCGAGCGCACCGCCTTCGAAGTCGTCGCCGACATCGTCGGCGCGGAGAACCTCAACACCCCGGCCAGCGCCTGGGTCCTGCAGATCGTCCTCTCATGCCTCGACCACCTGGCGATCGCGGGCGAGGTATCGAAGGTGGATGGAACTGATCCAGAGAAGTGGAGGGTGGGGGGAGCCGGGTGACCTATACGCTTCGCGGCCGTGGCTAGCTTCACTTATGAAGAGCAGGTGGCGGCACCGGTCGAGACCGTGTTCGAAGTGCTGACGGATCATCGGCGGTATTCCGAGATCACGCCGTTGCGGAAGTCGGTGCTGGAGCGGGAGGGGGAGCCGGCGCCGAACGGGGTCGGAGCGATCAGGGTGCTGACCGCAGTTGGGCCGCCGCTGCGCGAGGAAACGATCGTCTACGAGGCGCCGACGCGATTCTCCTACAAGCTGCTCTCGGGGGCGCCGTTGCGGGACCACGTCGGCACGGTCGAGCTGACGCCGCAGGACGGCGGCACCAGGTTCGTCTACGCGGTTCGCACGACGCCGACGCTGCCCCTGGTCGGCGCCGTCGCCGTCGCCGTCGCCAAGCTCGGGGTCAAGCAGCTCTTCGACGGCATCGCCAAGGAGTCCGAGCGGCGCGCCGCAAGCTAGCGCCCGGCCAGGGCGCCGGGTCGGTCTCGTACCATGACCGGCTCCCTCGATGCGCCCCAAGCTCTCCCCGCCCCCGCTCGACCGGCATGAGAACCGCTGGCCGGCAATCGCCCTGCTCGCGGCGGCGATCGTCTTCAGCGCCGCGCTGGTCGGCTACGAGCTGCTCAAACGCCCGGCCGACGTCCACAACCCGGACGCGATCTTCAAACCGGAGAAACCGAAGAAGGTAAAGAAGGCGAAAACCGTCAACTGGCCGATCTTCGGCTACGACCGCGCCCGCACCCGCTACCTGCCGGTGAAGGGGATCAAGCCCCCGTTCCGCAAACTCTGGCGCTTCACCGACCGGCCGCTGCTCGAGTTCCCGCCGATCTACGTCGGCGGCCGGCTCTACTTCGTCAACAACAGCGGCTACGCCTACTCGCTCGACGCCGACACCGGCAGGGAGCTGTGGAAACGCCGCATCGGTCGCCTCAACGCCTCCTCGCCCGCCTTCGCCCGCAACCGCCTCTACATCGTCAACCTCGTCCCCGGCCACGTCCTCAAGCTCGACGCCAAGACCGGCAGGACGATCTGGAAGCGGTCCCTACCGGCTCGGGCCGAGTCCTCGCCGATCGTGATCGGCCGCAGCGTCTACTTCGGCTGCGAGAACGGCAACCTCTACGCGCTCAGCACGGTCAACGGCAACGTGCGCTGGTCGACCCAGCTCGGCGGCGAGGTCAAGTCGGCGCCGGCCTATTACGGCGGCAAGCTCTTCGTCGGCGACTACGGCGGCTACATGAACGCGGTCGACGCCGAGAGCGGCAAGCTGGTCTGGCAGAGCGGCTCGCTGGGCCCCGGCTTCGGCGCCTCGGGCGCCTTCTACTCGACCCCCGCCGTCGCCTTCGGTCGCGTCTATTCCGGCAACAACGACGGCCGCGTCTACAGCTTCGAGACCGGCAGCGGCGAGCTCGCCTGGAGCTACTCGACCGGCGGCTACGCCTACTCGGGCCCGACCGTCGCCAACACCAAGCACAGCCCGCCGACCGTCTTCATCGGCTCCTTCGACGGCAACGTCTACGCGCTCGGCGCCAAGAACGGCAACCTGCGCTGGAGCCGCTCCGCCGGCGGCCAGGTGATCGGCTCGCTCTCGGCGGTGGGGGACATCGTCTACGTCGCCGAGTTCACCGGCAAAACGACCTCCGGCTTCATGATGCGCAGCGGCAAGCGCGTCTTCCGCTACCCGAAGGGCACCTACTCGCCGGTGATCTCCGACGGCCGCCGCATCTACCTGACCGGCTACTCGAGCATCACTGCGCTGCAACCCCACCGGGGGGTGGCGGCGGTAGCCGAGGCGCGCCCGGCGCCAACTCC
Organism: uncultured Solirubrobacterales bacterium; assembly: GCA_963775475.1. Taxonomy (GTDB): domain Bacteria; phylum Actinomycetota; class Thermoleophilia; order Solirubrobacterales; family 70-9; genus VAYN01. The sequence continues at coordinate 1,078,267 of CAVZIP010000001.1, forward strand.
GCGCAAAGGTCCGCGAGATTGACGGCCTCGACTCCGTCCCCCAGCCGGAAGCGCTCGTCTCCGGGATAGACCACGAAAGCGCGCTCCGGGTCGATGTCCTCGAGCGCCGAGCGAGCACCGCGTTCGAGCTTGGGCGCCAGGCTGCGCTTCACCTCGATCGCCCAGTCGCGCCCGTCCGGCCAGCTGAGGACGAGATCGATCTCGGCCCCGCCACTGGTCCGGTAAAAGCTCGGCTCGGCGCGGTCGGCCACGGTGGCGATCAGGTTCTCGATCGCCAGTCCCTCCCAGCTGCCGCCGGCGACCGGGTGCCCCAGTACCGCCTCCTTGTCGGCAAGGCCCAGCAGAGCGTGGGTCAGCCCGCTGTCGCGCACGTAGACCTTGGGCGAGCGGACCAGTCGCTTGCCGGCATTGGTCAGCCGCGGCGGCAGGCGCCGCACCAGCAGCAAGTCGACCATCAGGTCCAGGTAGTGGGCGACGGTGGCGCCGCTGACCCCGAGTCCACGAGCGAGCTGGGCGGCGTTGAGCAGGCCGCCCTGCTGGTGGGCGAGCATCGTCCAAAGGCGCCGCAGGGTCTCGGCGGGGATGCGAGGCCCGAGCTGGGGGATGTCACGCTCGAGATAGGTGCGGATGAAGTCGCGCCGCCAGCGCAGGCTGGCCGCGTCACCGGTGGCGAGGAAGCTTTCGGGGAAGCCGCCACGGACCCAGAGCCGGTCCAGTCGATCTTTCCCCACCTCGGTCACGTCGAAGGGCGCCAGCTCGACGAAGGCCACCCGGCCGGCGAGGGTCTCACCACCCTGGGCGAGCAGCTCGATCGCCGCCGACCCGAGCAGCAGGAACCTGCCAGCCCCTTTCCCTTCACGCCGACCGCGGTCGATCGTCCCTCGCAGCGCTTCGAAGATGCCGGGGGCGCGGTGGATCTCGTCGAGGATCACGAGCTGGTCGGCGTGGTCGGCGAAGTAGAGCTCCGGTTCGGCCAGCCGCGCCCGGTCCGCCTCGGACTCGAGATCGAGGTAGACGGCATCGCGTCCCTTGGCGACCGCAAGCGCGAGCGTGGTCTTGCCCACCTGCCGTGGTCCGGTGATGACCACGGCAGGCGCCTGCTGCAGCAGGGCGGCGATCTCAGCCTCGATTCTCCTCTCAATCATCCTTGCAATTCTATATCTAAACTTTAGAACTGCAAGGATAAACGAACTATTTAGGCCTGCTGCTGCAATGTCCCGTTCGGACTAGCGGCGGCTGGGCGCAACCCCACCGGGGGGTGGCGGCGGTAGCCGAGGCGCGCCCGGCGCGAAGGGCGGGAAAAGCCCGGAGTGGAGGCGGTCGCGGAGCACGTTGAGGCTGGTCGGGTAGTTCTGGATCCGGTAGTTGCTGGTGCTGCCGAAGTCCTGGTAGTAGACGAGCATCTTGCAGCGCGGGTGCTTCTTCACCCAGGCGAAGAGCTTGCTGACGAAGGCCGGGTCCTCGCCGGCTTCGACGCCCCACTCGGTGATCGCGAAGGGCTTGTTCGGGTAGCGGTTGTAGAGGCCGGTGAGCGACTTCCATTCGGGGTAAGAGGCGTAGAAGTCGGTGCCCGACCAGTCGACCCAGCGCGACCCCGGCCAGAAGTGGCGCGGCCGGTTGTGGGGGACGGTCGGCGAGCCGGAGGGCAGCGGGCTCCAGACGATCGCGACCGGCGCCTTCGGCAGGCCGCCGAGGCTGGCGTTGAGCGGCGATAACCCGGCTTCGGCGAGGCGCCGGTTGATCTCCTTCGCCTTGCCGCCTCCGTGGACGATCACGTAGATGCGGCGGAAGGCGAGCTTGTACCAGCGCGGCTTGTGGGCGGCGTCGCGGGCGGCGCCGGCGCAGTCGTAGGAGGCGTAGACGTTGAGGCAGCGGTTGGGCTCGCCCAGCGGCCGCACGTAGGCGCGCATCTCCTTTTCGTGGAAGAGCCGGTTGAGTCGGATCAGGTACTCGTCGCCCTCGCCCTGGGCGATCGCCCGCGGGGTGATCAGCTCGTGCCCGTCGTTGTTGTCGGCGGTGGTGATGTGGATGATCGGCCGCGCTCGCGCCGTCTGCCAGCGCTGGATCGAGTCGGGAAAGTCGCTGCCCCAGGTGCGGAAGGACTGGATCACCGCCGGGTGCTTGTCGACGTCGTCGGAGAACCGTCCGAAATCGGCCGGGTCGCCGGTGTCGGAGATGCCGAACCAGACCCTCTTGCCGCGCGGTTCGAGCAGGCCGGCGCCGGCGTTTGCGCTGGTGGCCAGCGCCACGGCGGCGACGGCGGCGAGAGCGCAGGCGGCGGCCTGGACCTTGAGCCCACGGGTCATCCGCGACCTCTTCGACTGGGTACGCGCATGACCTTCTCAACACGCGAAAAGGGGCGTATGCTCGGTCCCACTCGCCACCGCCGCGCTCGGGCCGACAAAGCTAGCCAGGGAGAGTGAGCGGCAACTCTCCGTCCGGCGCTCCCCGCGCCGGACGGGCGGGAGGTGTTTCGACCTCCGCTATTAGGGCAGAAAGGTTGTGTAAGCAACCTAGGAGGAGCTATGTCGACGCTTGCAGTAATCGCGATAGTCGTCGCCGCGCTGATCGTCCTCGCTGTCGTGATCTCGGTCGCCCGCAAATCCCGCGACCGGCGCCAGCTCGGGCAGGCCCAGGACGAGGCTCAGCACGACGACGTCCGTCACCACCGGGAGCGGGCGGACGAGCGCCGCACCGAGGCCGCGATCGCCGAGGAGAAGGCGAAGCGGGCCAAGGTCGAGGCCGACCTCGACGAGGAGCGGGCGAGGAGCCGCGAGCAGGAGCTCAGCGACAGAAGCTGACCAGAGCCAAGAGGAGGAAGAAGAAGAATGGCACAAACCAAAACGCGCTCGAGACCCAAACCCCAATCGAAGGCACGGGCCTCGAGCAAACCGAAAAAAGCGCGCTCGGCTAGCAAACCGAAAGCGAGCGCATCGAGCAAACCGAGCACGAACTCGACCAGCAAACCGAAAGCCGCCGTCGACGCGGTCGAGGGGACCGCGAAGGACGCGGGGCGGGCGGTGGGCAACGCCGCCGGCAAGGCGGGGCACGCCGTCGGCAAAGCCAAGGTGCCGTTGATGGCCGGCGGCGCGGCGCTTGCCGGGGTCGCCGGGGGCATTGCGCTCGGCAACCGTCAGGCGCACCGTCACCGCGGCCTCAACGGTCTCAAAGGCATCGACTCCGACGACCTCGCCAAGGCGGCGAAGAAGGTCGGGAACTTCGGCGCGCAGGTCGGCGAAGTCGCGATCGAGGTGCGGCGCGCCCGCGAGAAAACGAACGGCGCAGCGCACCGCTCGCCGATCGAGGTCGTGCTGCAGGGCCTCACCTCGAGACAGACCCGCGATTAGGAGCGGACGCGCGCGGGAGCGCGTCCGCTTCAGGCGGCCAGGGCGGCGGGGTGCGCGGCGACGATCGCCAGGACTTCGGGCGCGTACTTGGAGATGAAGGCGGGGCCGACGCCGTTGATCTCGATCAGGGCAGCGGGGTCGGCGGGGCGGATCGCGGCGATCGCGCTGAGGGTGCGGTTGCTGGCGACCGTGTAGGCGGGCTTGCCGGCGGCGGCGGTGAGGCGCCAGGCTTTCAGCGCCTCGAACAGCGGCGCGTCGGCGGGGGAGAGGTCGGGGGCCGGGGCGGCGGCGGTGCTGCCGGCGCGCTTGGGCCGGCGGACCGCGATCGTCTCCGGGTCGGGCAGCCAGGCTCGCGCGTCGCAGACGTCGCAGCAGCGCTCCAGCGGCGCCCCGGCGGCGCGGTCGCCGAAGTGGTCGAGCAGGGAGCGGCGGCGGCAGCGCTCGGAGTAGATGAACGCCTTGATCGCGTGGTAGGCGCGCCAGCCACGCTCGTGGGCGATCGCCAGCTCGGGATCGCCGGCGCGCTGTTCGTTGAAGCGGACCAGGCGCCCGAGGTCCATCTTCATCGCCAGCAGCACGGCGCGGGCGGGGAGGCCGTCGCGCCCGGCGCGGCCGGCCTCCTGGTAGTAGGCCTCGACGCTGGTCGGGATCGCCATGTGCCAGACCGAGCGCACGTCGGCCTTGTCGACCCCCATGCCGAAGGCGTTGGTGGCGACGATCACGTCGACCTCGCCGCCCATGAAGCGCTGCTGGACCGAGGTCCGCTCCTCCGCTTCCATCCCGGCGTGGTAGGCGAGCGCCGCCTGGCCGGCTTCGCGCAGCGTCGCCGCCACCTCGTCGGTGTCCTTGCGGGTGCCGCAGTAGACGATCGCCGGCCGGTTGGCGGGGTCGCCGAGGCCGGCCTCGAGCAGCGCCTGGCGCCGCGCCTTGGAGCCCTTGCCCTCGAGCGGAACGACGTCGAAGGAGAGGTTGGGGCGGTCGAAGCCGGAGCGGACCTGGAGCGGGTCGCGCATGCCGAAGCGGGAGGCGATCTCGGCCGCGACCGGCTTCGTCGCCGTCGCCGTGCAGGCCATCACGGTCGGCCGCCCGAGCCGGTCGGCGATCTGCGGCAGCCGCAGGTAGTCGGGGCGGAAGTCATGACCCCACTCGGAGACGCAGTGGGCCTCGTCGACCGCGATCAGGTCGATCCGCCGCTGTTGGATGGCGTCGAGGAAGACGCTGGAGCCGAAGCGCTCCGGCGAGCAGTAGACGATCCGCGCCGCGCCGCCGCGAACCTGGCCGAGGTTGCGACGGACCGCCTCGCCGTCCATGTTCGAGGAGATCATCGCCACCGGGTGGCCGGCCGCGGTCAGCCGCTGCCACTGGTCCCGCATCAGCGCGATCAGCGGGCTGACCACGATCGTCAGGTCCTCCGTCGCCAGCCCCGGCAGCTGGTAGCAGAGGCTCTTGCCGCCGCCGGTCGGCATCACGATCAGCGAGTCGCGACCTTCCAGCGCCGCTTCGACCGCCTCCTTCTGCCCCGGGCGCCAGTGCTCGAAGCCGAGCCGGCCCAGCAGTTCGTCGGCTCTGTCCCCGGCCTCGATCATGCCCCGGCCAGGCTAAGCCCTGGCGCGGCGGGTGGGGGCCGAGCCCGATCTCGTTCGTCCACCCTCGGTGAATTTTCACTTTCACATAGCGATGGGGAGTACATGATTGTTCGAGATTCATAAACTGCGGTTCGCAGGTGGCGGAGCGGGAGAGAAAACTGACGTGGCGGGCGATCGCCCCGCGCCTCGGCGGCCGACGGGCGCCGGTTTCGGCCCAGATCGACGAGCGCTGCGCGAAGACCGGCGGGTACTACCTTGGGCAGGAACACGGGTTGATCCACCGGCACCTGGAGACGGTCGCGCTCAACAGCGACGAGACCGCCGCCTGGCAGCTGCAGGTCGACTTCCAGCTGCCGACCGATCCCGCCGCCCGCTGCGGCCGCCAGGGGGACGAGTGGCTCTTCCTCTTCCCGCTGATGTTCCTGAGGAAGTCGGAAGGCAGGACCTCCTTCTACGCAAGGGACGAGAACGGCATCTCGCTTCCCCTGCCGACCAGGGCGAGGTGCGACTGGGTCTCGGCCCTGGCCGCGACCGAGGCGGCGAAGCGGCTGCTGCCGCGGTCGCGGCGCTCGTTCCCGCTGGAGAACCTCAAGCCGGTCTACGAAAGCACCTTCAGCGCCAAGCCGTACGACGCCTCGGTCATCCTCAACCAGCTGCTCCATGGCCTCGATCCGCTGATCCTCGAAGGTTGGGACGAGCACGGGCTGACCGAAGACCTGCGGGCCCTGGTCGAGCACTCGATGGTTTGGCTGCCGATTCGCGGGCTGCCCGGCGAACAGCGGCTGATCGAGGTCGGGCACGAAATCGACCTCGCGCGACGCTCGATCGTGCGCTGGAGCTTTGGCGAGGTGCAGCCGCCGCGCTTCCCGCGGCTGCGGCCCCGGCGTGCGCGGATGGTCGACGACCCGAGCTCGGTGCTCGAGACCGGCAAGGCGAAATACGGCCGGCGCGCCTACAGGATCAGCTTCCCGGCGTTGGGTGAGCGCATCGTCAGGCCGCTGGCGTGGGTGCCGATCCAGTGTGAATTCCCGACCATCTACACGCGCCGCTGCGACTCCTACCACTTCGAGGTGACCTGCCCGAGCGGTCTCAGCCCGCGCGACATCAGGGTCACCACCGGCGACGGGGACGAAAAGCCAACCGGGGGGCGTAAAACGATGCGCGCCCGCAGCGCTCATCTCTACCTGCCCGGGGGCCGCGTTGTCGGCGACCTCACGGTTCGGGTGACAGCCGGCGTCGGCGCCGGCGCCTTCCCGATCCTCTGGTTCTTCGCCGGGGCCCTGACCGCAGCCATGCTCTGGGCGTTCGCCGCGACCGACCCCAAGCTGTTCGAGGGGTCGCCCGAGGGCGCCGGCCGCAACGAGATCGCGGCCGGCATCCTGCTGCTGGTCCCGGCGGTGCTGGGCGCGCTGGTGGTGGCCGAGGAGGGAGGCGTGGCGCGGATGATCTGGGGGGCGAGGATCATGCTGTTCGTCCCGGCTCTGTGCTCGGTGGGGGCCGCCTCGGTGCTGATCGGGGTGGCGCCGTTCGGGTTCGGCTCTCGTTCCACCTGGTCCGCCTGCGCGGCCGTCGCAACCGCGGCCACGGTGCCGCTCGCGACCAGCTGGCTGATCTCGAGCCCGCTCGTGCTGCACCAGCTGAAGAAGCTGAACACGCCCCGCGCTCAGTACATCGTCCTCGGCATCCTCCTCCTGCTCTCGCTCTCGCTGGTCGGCTTCCTCAAGCTGATCGGAGAGCACTCGGCTCTGCGCGCCCTGGCCGCGGTCGGCCTGCTGGTGACCGCGGTCGCGATGCTGCTGCTGGCCACCAACCGGGCGGAGATGAAGATCACCGAGAACCGCCGCTACATGTCGCTCTCCGCCTCTCTGGCGGCCCTCGTCTGCCTTGCGCTCGGCTGCATCGAGCTGCGGGCGGCCTTCGACTCGGAGGCGAAGGTGCACGAGGTCGCCGAGTGGATCGCCCTGCCGCTGCTGTTCGTCGCGCCGCTCGCCGGGCTCGGCCTCTCGCTGATGACGACGCCGTTCAAGCGCAAGCCGGACGAGATCCACATCGCCCCCGAGGACGGCCGCACCGTGCTGGCGAAGGAGAGCATCCGCGAGCTGAGGGAGCTGCGCGAGATGACCCGCCAGGCGATCTCTCCCACGGCCTCCGAAGATCGAGCTATCGTGAGTGGCAATGAAGCGTGATCAACAGGTCAACGCGGAGCCCGCGGGCAACAGCGAGGCCGGTTGGTCGATCCCCTCCAAGTCGACGCTCGACCTGCCCGGCTTCGAGACCGGGGAGTTCGACAGCCTGGTCAAAGCCGCGTCGACCGAGGCTCCCGATGAGTCCGCCGAGGAGCTGAAGGAGCACATGAGCGCCCTGATCGGCGACGAGAGCGACGAGCAGGGCTCCGCCGGCGGGGAGGCCTCGGGCGAGGGCGACGAGGGCGACGGCCCGGGATTGCTGCGGCGAACCGGCGGCCAGGTCGTCAACAAGCTGACCGGTCGCTAGGCCTCCGGCAGCCAGGGCTCGGACCACTGGGCGACGCCGCGGGTGAGGTCCCTGGCCTCGGGCGGCCCCCAGGTGCCGGGCGCGTAGGGGAGGACCGGCCCCGGTTCGTCGAGCAGCGGCTGCACGATGCGCCAGGTCTCCTCGACCGTGTCCTGGCGGGTGAAGAGGGCGTGGTGGCCGGCGATCGCGTCGCCGAGCAGGCGCTCGTAGGGCTCGGGCTCCTCGCCCGGCACCTTCTCGAACAGCACCTCGAGGTCGGCCGGCTCGAACGCCTCCTCGCCGGCCTTCTTCGCGTAGAGGCGTATCCGCGAGCCGGGCGTCGGCTCGATCCGGATCGTCATCTGGTTCGGTTCCGGGGTCTTGCCCTTGCCGATCCCGAGGCTGGGCGGGCGCTTGAAGACGACCGTCACCTCGCTCGCCTTGGCCGGCATGCACTTGCCGGCGCGGATGAAGAAGGGGACGCCGCTCCAGCGCCAGTTGTCGACCTCGAGCTCGACCGCGGCGAAGGTCTCGGTGGTCGAGTCCGGGGCGACGTCCTTGACCTCGAGGAAGCCCTCGTACTGGCCGCGCACGTAGCGCTTGGGGTCGGCGGCCCGCGTCGCCTTGAAGAATTCGAGCTTCTTGTCGCGGATCGAGTCCTGGTGGTTGCCGGTCGGCGGCCCCATCCCGACCAGCGCCAGCACCTGCAGGGCGTGGTTCTGGATCACGTCGCGCATCGCCCCGACCGCGTCGTAGAAGCGGCCGCGGTCATCGACGCCGAAGTCCTCGGCGATCGTCATCTGCACGTGGGAGACGTGCTCGCGGTTCCAGACCGGCTCCAGGATCGAGTTGACGAAGCGCAGGTAGGCGATGTCCATCACCGGCTCCTTGCCGAGGTAATGGTCGATCCGCAGGATCTGGTGCTCCTCCAGGGCCTCGCAGAGCTCGGCGTTGAGCTGGCGGGCCGACTCGAGGTCGTGCCCGAAGGGCTTCTCAATCACGACGTGGGCGTTCTCGGTCAGGCCGGCGTCGCCGAGGCCCTTGACCACCGTCGCGAACAGCGAGGGCGGGATCTCGAGGTAGAAGACGGGGTTCTCGGCGCCGCCGAGCGCCGCCTTGACCCGCTCGAAGGTGGCGGCGTCGGCGTAGTCGCCCTGGACGTAGGTGAGCCGCGCCGCGAGGCGCGTGAAGACGTCCTCGTCGGGCTCGGCGACCGTGGCGCCGATCGAGTCGCGGGCGTGCTGGCGCAGCTGCTCGTCGTCCCAGTCGTCGATCGCGACGCCGACGATCGGGCAGGCGAGCTTGCCGGCGGCCTCGAGCCGGTAGAGCGCCCGGAAGGTCATTTTCTTCGCCAGATCGCCGCTGATGCCGAAGATCGCGAGGACGCCGGCGGCGCTGTCGGAGACCTGGGCCATCGGCGCGCAGGCTATCGGTCGTGCTGCGTCTGCAATAGGGCTCGCTATGCGAGGCTAAATGCAGACGCGTCGGGAGAGCCTAGGATTGCGACGCGGTCTGCACCCGTCCACTAACCAGCGGAGGTTTTGATGGAGCTCGGAATCGTCGGCCTCGGCCGCATGGGGGCGAACATGGCGCGCCGCCTGATGCGGGATGGCCACCGGATCGTCGCCTACGACGTCAACCCGGACGCGATCGCGGCGTTGGCCGGCGAGGGAGCCGTGGGCGCCTCCTCGCTCGAGGACCTGACGGCGAAGCTGAGCACGCCGCGTTCGGTCTGGGTGATGGTCCCGGCCGGCGAGATCACCGCGAAGACGGTCGAGGCGGTCGCCGCAGTGCTCGAGTCCGGCGACGCGATCGTCGACGGCGGCAACTCCTATTACCGCGACGACATCCGCCGCGCCGCCAAGGTGGGGGAGCAGGGGATCGACTACGTCGACTGCGGCACCAGCGGCGGCGTCTTCGGGCTCGATCGCGGCTACTGCCTGATGATCGGCGGCCCCGACCGCGCCGTGGAGCGACTGGACCCGATCTTCGCCTCGCTGGCGCCCGGGGTCGAGTCGGCCGAGCGCACGCCGGGGCGGTCCGGCGAGGTCACGCCGGCCGAGAACGGCTACCTGCACTGCGGCCCCAATGGCGCCGGGCATTTCGTGAAGATGGTCCACAACGGGATCGAGTACGGGGTGATGGCCGCCTACGCCGAGGGCCTCAACATCCTCGAGAACGCCAACGCCGGCAAGGTCCAGCGCGAGGCCGACGCCGAGACGGCGCCGCTCGACCACCCCGAGTACTACCAGTACGACCTTGACCTGCCCGAGGTGGCCGAGGTCTGGCGCCGGGGCAGCGTGATCGGCTCCTGGCTGCTCGACCTGACCGCGGCGGCGATGCAGGAATCGCCCGACCTGTCCGATTTCGCCGGCCGTGTCTCCGACTCCGGCGAGGGTCGCTGGACCTCGATCGCGGCGATCGACGAGGGCGTGCCGGCGCCGGTCCTGACCGCGGCGCTGTACGAGCGCTTCGCCTCGCGCGGCAACGACGAGTTCGCCGACAAGGTGCTCTCCGCCATGCGCAAGCAGTTCGGCGGCCACGACGAGAAGCCGAGCTAGGGCGTGGCTCCGAAGCTCGAGGTCGTCGCCGACGAGAAGGCGGCGGCGCGGCGTGCGGCCGAGCTGATCGCCGAGGCCGGCGCCGCCGCCGCGGCGGCGCGGGGACCGTTCGAGCTGGCGATGAGCGGCGGCCGCTCGCCCTGGGCGATGCTGGCGATCCTCGGCGAGCTCAAACGGATGCCGTGGGACTCGACCGCGCTGTTCCAGGTCGACGAGCGGATCGCCGCGCCGGGCAGCGAGGAGCGCAACCTCACCCACATGGTGCTGGGGCTCTCGATGGACCACCAGTCGGCGCTGCGGCCGATGCCGGTCACACAGCGCGACCTCGAGGCGGCCGCGCGCGAATACGAGTCCTCGCTGCCGGAGCGCTTCGACCTCGTCCACCTCGGGCTCGGCCCCGACGGCCACACCGCCTCCCTCGTCCCCGGCGACCCGGTGCTGGAGGTGGGCGACCGCCGTGTCGCCCTCACCGCTGGCGAGTACCAGGGCCACCGCCGCATGACCCTCACCTACCCGGCACTCGACTCCGCCCGCCAGCTCCTCTGGCTCGTCACCGGCGCCGACAAGCGCGAGCCGCTGGAGAAGCTGCTCGCGGGTGACGAGTCGATCCCCGCCGGCCGGGTGCGGAACGACGAGATGGTCGTGGTGGCAGACGAGGCGGCGGCGGGTCGCCCGTAAGCGTTAGCGAATTCGCTGGTTGACCCCGAGCGCGCCAGCAAGATCCTTGTGCAGGTGCTGGAGCTGGCGGAGGCGCTGCCCCATGCCTTCGGGGGAGCGATCGCGCTTGCCTACTGCGTCGAAGAGCCGCGCGGCACGCGGCACCTCGACGTCAACGTCTTCTGCGACGCCACCGACGCCGAGAGAGTGCTGGCGGCGCTCCCGGATGGGGTCCGGGTCAGCGCCAGGGACGTCGAGCGGGTGAAGCGGGACGGCCAGGCACGGCTCTTCTGGGACGGCGTTCCGATCGACGTCTTTCTCAACAACCTTCCCCTCCACGAGGCCGTAGCAACCATGGTCGTCTGGGTCCCGCTGGAGGGTCGCGAAGCGCCTGTCCTCGACTGCGCTTCTCTGGTCCTCTTCAAGTCCCTCTTCGATCGCACCAAAGACTGGGGCGATATCGAGGCGGTCGCGCTGGCGACGCCGGAGGACATCGAGACGGCTGCGCGGACGTTGGCCGATCTGGTCGGCGAGGGCGGCGAGGCCTACAAGCGCCTGGCGGCGATCCGCGAGGCCAACCCCGCCTGATTCAGACCGCAGGGTCGAGCGCGATGGCGTGGTTGGCGACGATGCGGCCGTCCGGGTCGTAGCGGTGCTTGACCTCGGCGAGGCGGGCGCAGGTCTCGGCGGGGAGGATCGCGTCGACGTCGCAGGGACGCTCGGCGAAGTTGAAGTAGCCGCCCGTGGCGGTCCAGGGCTCCATCGCCGCGGCGATGCGGTCGAGGTCGCGGGGGACCGTCTGCTCGGACCCGGGTGCCATCAGCGACCCGATCGCCGACATCACGAAGGGGAAGTCGAGTCGCTCGAGGGCGCCGGCGTCCTCACTGCGGCGGCCGAGAGCGCCGCCGAGCTGGCGCAGCTCGGCCAGCAGCAGGGTCGAGCCGGTCTCGGGGCCGGGGCCGTTGGCGACGAAGGCGTCGATCGCCTCGTCGGGCAGCGCGGCGATCGGGGCGTGGGTGCCGAGGCCGGGGACCGGGTGCTCGGGATCCATGTGGATGCGACAGAGGCCGGCGGCCGGCATCTGGTCGAAGCTGTCCATGATCGGCTCGCCGATCTCGCGCAGCGGCGCGATCAGCGCCTCGCCCTGCTCGCGCTCACCGACGAAGGCGGCGTCGATCGTGATCAGCGGTTTGTTGCGGAGCGGCTCGGGCACGTCGGGGACCGGCGGCGGGCGCAGCAGGCGGGCGATCGAGGTGACCTCGTCCGGGGTTCCGGCGGCCCACTCGCGGTAGGCGCGGAAGGCGGCGGCGCCGAGCTCGGCGGGGAAGATCAGGATGCCGCCGTAGACCTCGTCGATCGGCAGCAGCGCCAGGTGCAGCGCGGTGACGATCGCGTAGCCGCCGCCCCCGCCGCGCAGCGCCCAGAACAGGTCCGGGTCGTCGTTGGCGTCGACGGTCCTCTGCTCGCCCTCGGCGGTGACCAGCTCGATCGCCTTCACGTTGTTGCAGGCGAAGCCGTGCAGCCGGCCGAACCAGCTGAGGCCGCCGCCGAGCGTATAGCCGGTGACGCCGACGTCGGGGGAGGAGCCGGGCAGCGAGCTGAGGCCGTGCTGACCCGCCGCCTCGGCCAGCTCGGCGGAGAGCGATCCGGCCTCGACCCGGGCGCTGCGCTCCTGCGGGTCGATCTCGATCCCGCGCATGCGCTCGGTCTTGAGCAGGATCGTCTCGTCGAGCGGTGGCAGCGGCACGGCGCCGTGGCCGGTGCTCTGGCCGGCGACCCTGAGCCCGTTGGCAGCAGCATGGCGGACGACCGCGGCGACGTCCGCCGCGCTTTCGGCGAAGGCGACCGCCACCGGCTGCTGATCGGCCGCGAGGTTCCAGGCGAGCCGCGCCTCGTCCCAGTCGGCGTCGCTGGGGACGGCGATCCGTCCGTCGATCTCCAGTCCGCTGAGGTCGCTCACGCCGGCAACCCTCTCACACCGGGGGCCTGGCTTCAGGCGGAGATCGTGCGGTGCTCGACCTGCTCGCCGACGGCGATCAAGAGGTCGTGCACCAGCGCCGGCGGGAAGAGGCCGTGGGCGGCGACGCCGGCGTCGGCGTCGAGCCGGGCGGCCAGCGCGGCCGGGTCGCCGATCGGGCCGCGATAGTCGGCGATCGTGCCGCCGTCGGGGCTGGGCGGGACGTCTCGCCGCTCGACGTCGGGACCGAGCCGGGCCAGGGTGGAGGCGAGGCCGAAGGAGAAGAGCTCCAGCGGCACCGGCCCGCGCAGGGCGTCGACCGGCTTGCTGGCGTCGGCGATGACGACGAAGCGCGCCGCCGCCGCGGCGACGATCTTCTCGCGCAGGTGGGCGGCGCCACCGCCCTTGATCAGCCAGCCGTCCGGGGTGACCTCGTCGGTGCCGTCGATCGCGATGTCGAGGCGCTGCAGGGAGTCGAACCGCTCGACCGGGATCCCCAGCTCGCGCGCCCCTTCCTCGGTCGCGACCGAGGTGGCGACGCAGCGGATGTCGCGGAGGCCGCGGCGGGCGAGCGCCGGCAGCAGGAAGGCGACCGTTGACCCGGTCCCGAGTCCGATGGTCATCCCGTCCTCGACCAGCTCCGCGGCAGCCTCCGCCGCGAGCCGCTTCTCCGCCTCCGCCGCGCTCATCGGCCGGGACTCTATCCCGGCGCCCAAGGTGCCGACGGGCCTCAAACACCCCTATATGGAGGATTATCGGCCCGTCGACCTATAGTCGCGGGGGTGGATGCACGGATCTGGGTGTCGGCCGGAGGGGAGGCGCCGCGGTCGGTGGCGCTCGCCGGGGAGCGGACCGTGGTCGGGCGCTCGCCGGAGGCGGACGTGAGGCTCGATGACGAGGCGGTCTCCTGGAACCACCTGGAGATCGAGCGGCGCGGCGAGGTGCTGATGGCGACCGACCTCGACAGCCGCAACGGCACCGCGCTCAACGGCGAGCCGCTGGAGCGGCCGCGGCGGCTGCGCGACGGCGACACGCTGATCGTCGGCGGCCACCGGCTCGAAGTCTCGACCCGGCCGGCGTCGCCGGCTGGGGCGACGGTGCCGAGCAGCGCCCCGTCGGTGGCGCTGAACGAAGAGGAGCGGGCGACCGCGGCGGCGCTGGTCGCCCCCTACCGCAGCGAGGGCGCCTTCGCCGGCCGTCCCGCCACCCGGGCCGAGATCGCCGCGGCGCTGCACGTCAGCGAGCGCACCGCCCAGCGCCGCCTCGACGCCCTCGCCGCCAAGCTAAACGTTCCCGGCGACGCCGGCCGCGACCGCCCCCGCCAGATCGCCGCCCGAGTCATCGAGCTCGGCCTCGACCGCTAGCTCTTGTCGACGGGCCGATTTTCCTCCATATAGGGGTGTTTGAGGCCCGTCGACCTGAGTAGGGGTGGCTCGGTGGGGGACAGAGGTGGCTCGGTGGGGGGCGCCGCTGTCGTTTGCCCGTGCGGAGGCGGGGCGCAGGATCGGTTGGGCAGCACCAACCAACCGAAAGGAAGCCATGCACCGCACCATCCTCATCTCACTGATCGCACTCGTCAGCCTCGTCGTGCCGGCTGTCGCCGCGGCGGCGCCGTCTACGGGGGCCGTCGTCTTCTCCAAAGCGACGACCGCCGAAGGCGTCGCCAAAGGCGGGATCTTCGCCGTCCGCGACGGGCGCCTCAACCAGCTGACCGAAGACCCGACCGACACCGAACCGGCCTTCTCGCCGGACGGCAGGACGATCGCCTTCGCCCGTGGCGGCGATCTCTACTCGGTCCGCCCCGACGGCTCCGGCCAGCGGCGGCTGACCGGCGGCCCCGAGCTCGACTCGGCGCCGATCGTCGCTCCCGACGGCCGCACCGTCGTCTTCGAGCGGCGGGCGAGCGCCGGCGGCGCGGCCGACCTCTACACGGTCGGGGCCAAAGGCGGTGGCATCCGTGCCCTGACCAGCGGCGAAGCCAACGACCACGACGCCGAATTCTCTCCCGACGGACGGGCGCTCGTCTTCGTCCGCGCCCGGGCGACGAGTCCGACCAACAGCGCCGAGGACCTCTACTCGATCCGGCCGAGCGGGGCCGGTCTGGCCAGACTGACCCGCACCGCCGGGGCCGACGAGTTCGAGCCGCGCTACTTCGCCGGCGGCATCGTCTACAGCCGCGGCGAGAGCACCGAAGGCCCGGCCGCATACGCCGACATCTACACGATGCGCCGCAACGGGACCAAGGTGAAAGCGCAGGTCGCCGGCGTCGGCTCCGCCTACGTCGAAGATGTCGGGGCAAAGGGCCGGACGCTGCTGTTCCGCCGCGATCAGGGGCTGTGGGCGAAGCGGATCGGGCCGGCAAAGGCCCGCAAGCTCGCCCAGCTGCCCGACCAGTCGGAGACCAACGGCGTCTTCTCCTCCGACGGGAAGCGCGTCGCCGCCTTCGTCGCGGTCGAAGATCGGCAGCAGCTGGTCTCGATCGACGTCGCCACTCGCCGCCAGAGCGAGCTGGCCGAAGGCTTCGAGGTCGACTCCAAAGACGGCACTGCGATCGGACCGGTGATCGCATGGCAGCCGGTCCCCTGACGGCCTCAGAGGTCGTCACGCGGTGTCCTCGGGACCCGGACAGCGCTGCCGTCCGGGTCCCTTGCGTCCTTGTGTGACTACCTCTGAGTCTCGTCAGGGGCGGGGGCGTCCATCAGCGCGAGCAGCTTCGTGGTCGTGCTCCAGCTGCGGACGGTCATCTCCTTGTACTCGGGCCGGGCGGCGAGCTTCGACAGCCGGCTGCCCGAGGCCTTCGCGGCGAGCCGCGAGAAGTAGACGACGCCCTTCCCGGCCCAGGCGCGGTCGACGCCATCCCTGAGCTCGACCAGGCCCATCGTCTTCTTCGCGGTCAGCGGCTTGCGCAGGAAGATCACGTCGGAGAGATAGGACTCGGCGCCGAACCCGCGTGGCGCCGTCTCGACCACAGCCCGCAGCTCGGCCTCGGTCAAGAGCACCACCTTCAGCTCGGTGCCGAAGCGCCAGTGCGAGGTATGCGAGCCCGGTTGACATCAGGTGACGCCCTGGGGCGACGATATAACCGGCGCGTGGCAAATCTCGCTATCGGCTCCACCGTCGCCGGCTACCGCATCGACGCGCTGATCGCCCGCGGCGGCATGGGCGTCGTCTACCGGGCGACGCACCTGGGGCTGGAACGGCCGGTGGCGCTGAAGGTGATCGCCCGCGAGCTGGCCGACCGCGAGGGTTTCCGCGAGCGCTTCCTGCGCGAGTCCCGGCTCGCCGCTCGCCTCGACCACCCGGCGGTGGTCCCCGTCTTCGACTCGCGCGAGGTCGACGGCGAGCTGATCGTGGCGATGCGGCTGGTCGAGGGCGGCGACCTGAGCAAGGTCATCAATCGCGATGGGCCCTTGGAGCCGGCGCGGGCGATCGCCCTGCTCGGGCAGGTCGCGGAGGCGCTCGACGCCGCCCACGCGGCCGGCGTCGTCCACCGCGACGTCAAGCCGCACAACGTCCTGGTCGAAGGCGACCGTGCCTACCTCTCCGACTTCGGCCTCGCCAAGGCGCTGGGCGAGAGCGGCGCCCAGCAGAGCGGCGCCTCGGTGGTCGGCACCGCCGAGTACATGTCGCCGGAGCAGTGGCGCGGCGGCGCGGTCGGGCCGGAGGCGGACGTCTACTCGCTCGGCTGCGTTCTCTACGAGTCGCTGACCGGGATCGTCCCCTTCGCCCGCAAGGACGCCGACACCAAGCCGGAGATGCCGGAGGGGCTCGACGCGGTGATCGAGCGCGCCGTCGCCAAGGACCCGAGCGACCGCTACCCGAGCGCCGGGGCGCTGATCGCCGCCGCCCGCGAGCGCGAGGGCGCCGGGCTGGCGGCGACGGCGGTGCTCTCCGAGCCGGCGGAGCGACCGACCGCGGCGCTCGCGAGCGGTCCCAGCTTCGGGTCGCTGCGGGGGAAGCGGCTGCAGTGGGCCGGCGCCGCGGTGGCGCTCGCCGCCGGCCTGGTCGTGCTGCTGCTGACCCTGCTCGGCGGCGACGGGGTCGAGGTCTCCGATCCGATCGCGGTCGGCACGCCGCCGCTGCGCCTCGCCGCCGGCGCCGACGCGATCTGGGTGACCAGCGAACGCGACGGCACCCTGACCCGGCTCGACCCCGAGAGCGGTGAAGAGGCTGGCAGGCCGGTCCAGATCGGGGCCGGGGTCTCCGGCGTCGCGGTCGGCGGCCGCTGGCTCTGGGTGACCAACCCGCGGCGGGGGGAGCTGCTGCGGATCGACCTCGGCGGCGGCCGCGTGCTGGAGCGGATCGACGTCGGCGGCGCCCCCGGGCCGATCGCCCTCGGCGGCGGCCGGGTCTGGGTCGCGGACGAGAAGGGAGGCGGGATCACCGCCGTCAACGCCGAGAGCGGCCGGATCTACAGACGCGGCCTCGCCCCGCAGGCGGCGCCGCTGCGGCTGGCGGCTGGCGCCGGCGGCCTCTGGGTCAGCAGCGCCTCGACCGGGAACGTGCGCCGGATCGACCTCGGCACGACGCTCCCCGGCGAGCCGATCCCGGTCGGCCGTGGCCCCGCCGGCGTCACCGTCGCCAACGGCCTCGTCTGGGTCGCCAACAGCCGCTCCGACACCGTCACCAAGGTCGACCCCTCGATCCACGCCGTGCTCGGCGACCCGATCGAGGTCGGCGGCCGCCCCGGCGGCATCGACGCCGGCACCGACGCGGTCTGGGTCGCCAGCGCCGCCGACGACACGGTCACCCGGATCGGCGTCGAGAGCGGCGAGCGCGAGGGCTCCCCGGTCGCGATCGGCCCCGAACCCGGGGCCGTCGCGATCGGGGCGGGCGCGGTCTGGGTAGTCAACAACGGAGACGGCTCCATCACCCGCATCGAGCCCTGAGCCGGCTGCGTGTCGAGTTATTAACCCCCCAGGTGAATAACTCGACCGGACGGAAATCGGCGATCGGCCCGTAAGGCTAGGATCGGGGACCGCATGACCCAGGACGTCGACACGCTCGCCATCAACACGATCCGCACGCTCTCGATCGACGCGGTCGAGAAGGCGAGCTCGGGGCACCCGGGGACGCCGATGTCGATGGCGCCGGTCGCCTACGAGCTCTGGCAGAACCACCTGCGCTACGACCCCGCCGACCCCGTCTGGCCCAACCGCGACCGCTTCGTGCTCTCGGCCGGCCACGCCTCGATGCTGCTCTATTCGATGCTCTTCCTCGCCGGCGTGAAGCGGGTCGACGAGGACTACAACGTGCTCGACGAGCCGGCCTGCAGCCTCGAGGAGATTGAAAACTTCCGCCAGCTGCACTCGCGCACGCCGGGCCACCCCGAGTACCGCTGGACCTCCGGCGTGGAGACGACGACCGGGCCGCTCGGCCAGGGGATCGCGACCTCGGTCGGGATGGCGATGGCCTCCAAGTGGCAGGGCGAGCACTTCGGCGCCGACCTCTTCGACTTCGACGTCTACGCGCTTGCCGGCGACGGCTGCATCATGGAGGGCGTCTCGCACGAGTCGGCCTCGCTCGCCGGGCACCTCAAGCTCGACAACCTCTGCTGGCTCTACGACAACAACCACATCACGATCGACGGCGACACCGCCCTCGCCTACGGCGACGACGTGCTGACCCGCTTCGAGGGCTACGGCTGGAACGTGCTGCGGGTCGGCGACGCCAACGACCGCGACCTGCTGGCGCGCGCCTTCGAGGCGTTCAAGGCCGAGGTCGGCCGCCCGACCCTGATCGTGATCGACAGTCACATCGGCTGGGGCTCGCCGAACAAGCAGGACACCGAGTCCGCCCACGGCGAACCGCTGGGGGAAGAGGAGGTCGTGCTCACCAAGCGCGCCTACGGCTGGCCCGAGGACGCCCAGTTCCTCGTCCCCGACGGGGTGCGGGAGCGCTTCGACGAGGTGATCGGCAGGCGCGGCGCCGAGCTGCGCGGCGCCTGGGAGGAGAAGCTGGCCGGCTCCGAGCACGCGGCGGAGATCGAGATGATGCAGCGGCGACGGCTGCCCGACGGCTGGGACGCCGGGATTCCCTCTTTCGAGGCCGACGAAGAGAAGGGCCTCGCCACCCGCAAGGCCTCGAACAAGGTCGAGAACGCGATCGCCGAGCGGGTGCCGTGGCTGATCGCCGGCTCCGCCGACCTCACCGACTCGACCTCGGTCCGGCTCGACTTCGACGGCGTCGAGAACTTCGAGCCGGGGAGCTACGGCGGCCGCCAGGTCCACTACGGGATCCGCGAACACGCCGCCGCCACCGCCTGCAACGGGATGTCGCTCTGCAAGCTGCGCCCGCTCTGGTCGACCTACCTCACCTTCTCCGACTACGGACGCCCCGGCATCCGCCTCTCGGCGCTGATGGAGATCCCGGTGATCCACCTCTTCACCCACGACTCGATCAGCCTCGGCGAGGACGGGCCGACCCACCAACCGATCGAGCAGCTGGCCTCGCTGCGGGCGATGCCGCACCTCGACGTGATCCGGCCCGCCGACGCCAACGAGGTCGCCGAGGCCTGGCGGCTCGCCATAGAGCGCACCCACTACCCGGTCGCGCTCGCCCTCACCCGCCAGAACGTGCCGGTCTTCGATCGCTCCAAGTACGCCTCGGCCGAGGGTGCCCGCCGCGGCGGCTACGTGCTCGCCGACCCCGAGGACGGCGACCCCGAGCTGATCCTGATCGCCAGCGGCAGCGAGGTCCAGTTCGCGCTCGGCGCCCACGAGATGCTCGGCGACGAGGGGATCCGCACCCGCGTCGTCAGCCTCCCCTGCTGGGAGATCTTCGACCGCCAGGACGCCTCCTACCGCGACGAGGTGCTGCCGCCGAGCGTGACCGCCCGGATCGCGATCGAGCAGGCCTCGCCGATGGGCTGGGAGCGCTACGTTGGTGACCACGGCACGATCGTCGGCATGACCACCTTCGGCCAGTCGGCGCCCCACAAGGACGTCGAGGCCGAGTTCGGCTTCACCTCGGAGCAGGTCGCCGACGTGGTGCGCGAGGTCGCCGAGCGCGCGGCCGTAAAGACTTCGACCTAAGGGGGTCGCTCAGATGAAGGCAACGGCACGACTGCACGAGCTGGGGCAGAGCCTCTGGCTCGACAACA
Source organism: uncultured Solirubrobacterales bacterium (assembly GCA_963775475.1). Taxonomy (GTDB): domain Bacteria; phylum Actinomycetota; class Thermoleophilia; order Solirubrobacterales; family 70-9; genus VAYN01. The sequence goes on from CAVZIP010000001.1 coordinate 1,097,949, forward strand.
TCACCCGCACGATGCTGGCCGACGGCACTCTGGCCGGCTACATCGATGAGCTCTCGGTCACCGGCCTCACCTCGAACCCGACGATCTTCGACAAGGCGATCTCCGGCGGCGACTCCTACGACGAGCAGATCGCCGCGGTCAGCGCCGCCGCCGAGGCCGGCGAGGGCGTCGGCGCCAACTCCGACGAGCGCGTCTTCTTCGAGCTCGCCCTCACCGACCTGCGCGGCGCCACCGACCTCTTCGCCGGCGTGCACGAGCGCAGCGACGGCGTCGACGGCTTCTGTTCGCTGGAGGTCTCGCCGCTGCTCGCCGACAACGGCGGCGAGACGATCGAACAGGCGGCCGCCCTGCACGCCAGGGCCGAGCGCGACAACCTCTTCATCAAGATCCCGGGCACGCAGGCCGGCCTCAACGCGATCGAGGAATCGATCTTCGCCGGCATCCCGATCAACGTCACCCTGCTCTTCGACGACAGGCAGTACCTCGCCGCCGCCGAGGCCTACATGCGCGGCGTCGAGCGGCGGATCGAGGCCGGGCTCAACCCCGACGTCGCCTCGGTCGCCTCGCTCTTCATCAGCCGCTGGGACGTCGCGGTCGGCGAGGAGGTGCCGGAGCAGCTGGTCAACCGGCTCGGGGTCGCGATCGGCGGCCGCGCCTACCGCGCCTACCGCGAGCTGCTCGACTCGCCCCGCATGCAACGGCTGATGAACGAGGGGGCGCGGCCGCAGCGGCTGCTCTGGGCCAGCACCGGGACCAAGGACCCGAACGCCCCCGACACGCTCTATATCGAGGCCTTCGCCTCGCCGCTCACCGTCAACACGATGCCGGAGCCGACCCTGCTCGCCTTCGCCGACCACGGCGAGGTCGGCGACCTGCTGCCGGCCGACGGCGGCAACGCCGAGGCGGTGCTGAAGGAGCTCGAGGAGGCCGGGATCGACGTCGACGCCCTGGCGGCGCGCCTCCAGGAGGAGGGCAAGGCGAGCTTCAACAAATCGTGGGAAGACCTGCTGGAGTCGATTTCCTCCCAGCGCGGGGTCACCGCAGGGTGAGCTCGATCTCCCGATCGCTGTGAGTTTCCCCCGAATGGCGACGGAAAGGCACAGCGGATGAGCGGGCTGCGGGAAGCGCCGGCCTGGGGCCGGCTCGAATCCCACTTCGAGGTCATTCGCGACACCCACCTGCGCGACCTCTTCGCCGCCGACTCCGAGCGCGGCGAGCGCCTGGTCGCCGCGGGCGCCGGCCTCCACCTCGACTTCTCGAAGAATCGGGTCAGCGACGAGACGCTGCTGCTGCTCGGCGAGCTGGCCCGGGAGCGCGGGGTCGAGGAGCGCCGCGAAGCGATGTTCCGCGGCGAGCACATCAACGTCTCCGAGGACCGGGCGGTGCTGCACGTGGCGCTGCGGATGCCGCGCAACCGCTCGCTCGTGGTCGACGGCGTCGACGTGGTCCGGGAGGTGCACGAGACGCTCGACCGGATGGCGGACTTCAGCGAGCGGGTGCGCTCCGGCGAGTGGCGCGGCCATACCGGCAAGCCGATCCGCAACGTCGTCAACATCGGCATCGGCGGCTCCGACCTCGGCCCGACGATGGCCTACGAGGCGCTGAAGCACTACTCGCGCCGCGAGATGGCCTTCCGCTTCGTCTCCAACGTCGACGCCACCGACTTCGCCGAGTCGACCCGTGACCTCGACCCCGCGGAGACCCTCTTCGTCATCTCCTCGAAGACCTTCACGACGCTGGAGACGATGACCAACGCGAGAACCGCGCGCGAGTGGTTGGTGGCGGGGACGGGAGGGGACGAGGCGGCGGTCGCCAAGCACTTCGTCGCCGTCTCCACCAGCGCCGCGGAGGTGACCGAGTTCGGGATCGACACCGACAACATGTTCGGCTTCTGGGAGTGGGTCGGGGGCCGCTACTCGATGGACTCGGCGATCGGCCTCTCGACGATGCTGGCGATCGGTCCGGGCCGCTTCGCCGAGATGCTGGCCGGCTTCCACGCGATGGACTCGCATTTCCGCGAGGCCCCCGCGGGGGAGAACCTGCCGATGCTGATGGGCCTGCTCGCCGTCTGGTACGCCGACTTCTTCGGTGCCGAAACCTGCGGCGTCTTCCCCTACGACCAGTACCTGCACCGCTTCCCGGCCTACCTGCAGCAGCTGACGATGGAGTCCAACGGCAAGCACGTCACCGTCGACGGCGCCCGGGTCGACTACGACACCGGCGCGATCTACTGGGGCGAGCCGGGGACCAACGGCCAGCACTCCTTCTACCAGCTGATCCACCAGGGGACGCGCCTGATCCCCTGCGACTTCATCGGCTTCGTCCACTCCAACAACCCGCTCGGCGACCACCACGACCTGCTGATGTCCAACGTCTTCGCCCAGGGCGAGGCGCTGGCCTTCGGCAAAACCGCCGAGCAGGTGCGGGCGGAGGGGACGCCGGAGGAGGTCGTGCCGCACCGGGTGATGGAGGGCAACCGGCCCTCGAACACGATCCTCGCCGACCGCCTCACCCCGCAGACGCTGGGCAAGCTCGTCGCCCTCTACGAGCACAGCGTCTTCACCCAGGGGGCGATCTGGGGGATCGACTCCTTCGACCAGTGGGGGGTCGAGCTGGGCAAGGTCCTGGCCAAGGCGATCATCCCCGAGCTGAAGGCGGAGGAGGAGCCGAAGCTCGAGCACGACAGCTCGACCAACGCGCTGATCCGTCGTTACCGCCAGGCCCGCGAAGCGTGAGCCGGTTCACGGTCGCCGCCGCCCCCAGGCGCTAGCCTCAGCGCCATGCTGCCGCTCGACGCGCTCCCTCTTGCGGCGGAGTCGTCGAACCTGCTTGCCGCGCGGAACCAGATGGCGTTCACGCTCGGCTTCCACATCGTCCTCGCCTGCCTCGGCGTCGCCCTGCCGGCGATCATCCTCGTCGCCAACTACCTGGGGCTGAAGCGTGGCGACGCGGATGCGATGGAGCTGGCGCGGCGCTGGTCGAAGGCGATGGCGGTCACCTTCGCGGTCGGCGCCGTCACCGGCACCGTGCTCAGCTTCGAGTTCGGCCTGCTCTGGCCGGAGTTCATGGACCGCTGGGGTGGGGTCTTCGGGGTCGCCTTCGCGATCGAGGGGATCTTCTTCTTCATCGAGGCGATCTTCCTCGCGATCTACATCTACGGCTGGAAGCGGCTCGGCGGCTGGGCCCACTTCTGGTCGGGGGTGCCGATGGTGATCACCGGCATCGGCGGCGCCTTCTCCGTCGTCGCCGCCAACGCCTGGATGAACCAGCCGCAGGGCTTCACCCTGAACGCCGCCGGCGAGGTCGTCGACACCGACCCGCTGAAGGTTCTGTTCAACCCGGCGACCGGCTACGAGGTGCCGCACATGATCCTCGCCGCCTACATGGTCGCCGGCTTCCTCGTCGCCTCGATCTACGCGGTCGGGATGCTGAAGGGGCGGCGCGACCGCCTGCACCGGCTGGGCCTCTTGATCCCGCTGACGATCGCCTGCATCGCCACCCCGATCCAGCTCTTCGTCGGCGACACCGCGGCGCGGGGAGTGGCCGACCACCAGCCGGCCAAGTTCGCCGGGATGGAGTGCATCCAGGAGACCGGGCCGAACCAGACCGAGTGGGTGGGCGGCATCTGCACCGAGGACGGGGTGAAGTGGGGGATCGGCATCCCCGACCTCGACTCCTACCTGGTCGGCTTCAGCCCCGACACCGTGGTCACCGGGCTGGAGGACATCCCGCCCGACGAGCGGCCGCCGGCGAACACGCTGCTGCACCTCTCCTTCGACGCGATGGTCGGGATCGGGACGGCGCTGATGCTGCTCGCCGTCTGGCTGGCGATCGCCTGGTGGAAACGGCGTGACATCCCGGCCACGCCGTGGTTCCTGCGCGCGGTCGCGATCTCCGGCGCGGGGTCGATCGTCGCCCTCTGGTGCGGCTGGATCGTCACCGAGGTCGGCCGCCAGCCCTGGATCGTCCAGGGCTACATGCGCACCTCCGAAGCGGTGACCGAGGCGGAGGGACTCTGGTTCGCCTTCGCCGCGGTGCTGCTGGTCTACGCGGCGCTGGGGACGACCGCGATCGTCGTCCTCCGCGGCATGTCGCGCCGCTGGCGCGAGGGCGCCGAGGAGCCCGAGACCCCGTACGCGCCCCCCGAGCAGGCGGCGCGATGATGCCGACGGGCCTCAAACACCCCTATATGGAGGAAAATCGGCCCGTCGACCGCGCGGGGGGGTGGGGGCGTTGAGCAAGGGTGATGTGGCGGCGGGGGTTCTTTGGGTGGGCGTGACCTTTTACGCGCTCTTCGGGGGGGCGGATTTCGGCGGTGGGTTCTGGGATCTGATCGCGGGGGATGCGGAGAAGGGGGAGCGGCCGCGGGGGCTGGTCCAGCGTTCGCTGACGCCGGTCTGGGAGGCCAACCACGTCTGGCTGATCTTCGTCCTCGTGATCCTCTGGACCGCCTTCCCACCCGCCTTCAGCGCCATCTTCTCGACGCTCTACGTGCCGATCGCGCTGGCGGCGCTGGGGATCGTCCTGCGCGGCGCCGGCTTCGCCTTCCGCAAGCAGGTCGAGGGCCTCTCGGGGCGGCGGGCGCTGGGCGCCACCTTCGCCCTCTCCTCTGTCCTCACCCCCTTCTTCATGGGCGCCGTGGTCGGCGCGATCGCCTCCGGCAACGTCCCGGCCGAGGGCAACGGCGACGCCTTCTCCAGCTGGCTCGAGCCGCTGCCGCTGCTGACCGGGGCGATGTTCGTCGCCACCGGTGCCTACCTCGCCGCCGTCTTCCTCGTCGGCGACGCGCGCCGGGCGGGGGAAGCGGATCTCGAGCGCTACTTCCTGCGGCGGGCGCTGGCTGCCGCGGCGCTCGCCGGCGTCGCCGCGGCGGTCGGCCTGGTCGAGCTCCACGCCGAAGCCCGCTACGTCTTCGACCGCCTCGTGGACCAGGGCCTTCCCCTCGTAATCGCCTCCGCCGCCTGCGGCCTCGCCCTCCTCGCCATCCTCCTGCTCCGGCCGACGGGCCTCAAACACCCCTATATGGAGGGAAATCGGCCCGTCGGCGATGCTGCCGCCAGCGCCCCGGCGATCGGCGCCCGCATTTTGCGGCCGCTGGCCGGTGGCGCCGTCGTGGGGGTGATCTGGGGGTGGGGGGTGGCGCAGTTCCCCTATCTGCTGCCGACCTCGTTGCGGATCGATCAGGCGGCGGCGCCGGATTCGACCCTGACGGTCGTTTTCGTCGTCTTTGCTGCTGCTGCGGTGCTCGTGCTGCCTTCGCTCGCGCTGCTCTTTGCACTCAGTCAGCGCGACGTTTTGGAGGGTGAGCACTAGCGCTGTACGCCGCAGCGGCGCAGATTCGCGCACGGTACCGCCCAGTCTCAAGTTGCGATATCGCCGTGCCCGATGAGGCCGCATGACCAAACTCGCGCCGCGGGGCTGCAAGGTCGCCGCCACCTCCCTTGCCCTGTCCTTCGCCTTCGCCGTGGCGCTCGTCCTCCCGGCGACCGGCTTTGCCGCTGAGCCACTCCTGAGCTTCAGCCCGGCCCCAGTCGGCTTCGCCAAGACCACTGCCGGGACCGAAACGCCGGCCCAGACGGTCGACGTCCACAACGTCGGTGGTGCTGAGGTGGCGGTCGACCAGGTCGTGATCGAAGGAGCGGACTCCGGCGACTTCAAGATCAGCGGCGGCGGCTGCAGCTGGCTCGGCCTCGATCAGCACTGCTCGCTCTCGGTCGCCTTCGCGCCCGGCAGCGCCGGGGCGAAGGCGGCGACGCTCAGCGTCAAGCTGAAGGAAGCGCCGGAGCAGAACGTGCAGCTCGAAGGCGAAGCCGTTCCCGCCCAGCTTGCCTTCACGCCGGGCGGCTACGACTTCGGCATCCAGCGCGTCAACCGCGGCGAGGGCTCGGCCAGCTTCCAGCTGACCAACACGGGCGAAGCCCTGACCCAGCTCGGCGGGACCGGGATCGGCGGCAAAGACACGAACAACTTCTGGACCAACGGCGGCGACTGCTGGAGCGGGCGCTGGCTGGCGCCGGGCGAGAGCTGCGGCGTCCAGGTCGGCTTCAACCCCTGGGACACGGTCGCCTACGAGGCCGAGCTGCAGGCCTACGCCTACGGCGCCACCTTCACCGCCGCGCTCAGCGGCTTCGGCGGTCGGGCGCTGCTGCTGGCCGAACCGGAGACGGTCGAGTTCGGCGGGCTCCCGGTCGGCAGCGCCGGCCCGGTCACGCCGGTCGTGCTGACCAACCACGGCAACCTCCCCGCCAACGTCTTCATCGCCGTGATCGCCGGCGGCAGCGTCGCCAGCTTCCAGCTGATCGACGAGGACTGCACCTGGGGCCCGATCGCCCCCGGCGAGAGCTGCACCGCCGAGGTCCGCTTCACCCCGCAGGTGACCGGACCGAAGTCCGCGCGTCTCGCGTTCTTCGGCGACGACGATGGCGGCGCGATGGCGCTGCTGAGCGGCGAGGGCCTGGAGCCGACGACGCCGGACGCGCCGACGGTCACGCCCGGAGGCTCCGCCACCGCGGCGGGCGCCCCGCCCGCGAGCCGCGGCAAGGAGCGCCGCTTCGACCGCGGCAAGACGCTGGCCGCCGGCCAGGCCCGTTGCCACGCGCTCAGGTGCCGCAAGGCGCTGCGCGCCCGCACGGCTGTCGCCGGCGACTGAGTCGCGCCGGCGCTACGCCCGCCGCGTCCCGGCGGCCCGCTAGGTTCGCGGCCGTGATCAAGGCGGTCCTCTTCGACATCGACGGCACCCTGCTCGTCACCGGCGGCGCCGGGGCCGTCGCCTGGCAGCGCGCCTTCCGCGAGCTGCACGGGATCGACGCCGACATCGAGGAGCACACCCACGCCGGCATGACCGACCCGGAAATCGCCGCGATCGTCTTCCGCGAGGTGATCGGCCGCGACGGCAGCGAGGCCGAGCGGGCGGCGGCGATCGCCGCCTACCTCAGCCACCTCGAGGACGCCGTCAACGAGTCGAGCGGCTACCGGGTGATGCCTGGGATCGAGGAGCTGCTGCCGCGGCTGGCGAAGCAGGGCGTGCTGCTCGGCATCGTCACCGGCAACATCGAGTCCGCCGCCCACCTCAAGCTCGCCCGCGGCCACCTCAACCGCTTCTTCGCCTTCGGCGGCTACGGCTCCGACTCCAGCGACCGCACCGAGCTGACCAAAAAGGCGCTGGAGCGCGGCGGCACCGTCGCCGGCGCCCCCCTCGACCCGGCGGCGACGATCGCCGTCGGCGACACCCCCCGCGACGTCAACGCCGGCCACGGCGCCGGCATCCGCGTGGTCGGCGTCGCCACGGGCAGCTACACGCTCGCGCAACTTCACGAGTCCGGCGCCGACTGGGCGCTGTCGACGGTCACTCACGATTTCCCCGTCTGAGCTACGACGGGCGTTTGGCCCAGATGTGTGACAAACCGTTGCAAGTGTGGACACGGTCGCCCTAGGCTCCCTCCTTCTACGAGGAGAGAGGATGTTGTGGGAAGGACTCGGCGACCCGCGCGCATTGTCGGCGCGTACAAGCAAACGATTGCCATGTCATGCATGCGACTGGGTTTCACCGTAGGGATCTTCTCACTGATTGCCGTAAGTTTTTATACCACTCAATCCTCTGCCCAGGGTGCTCACTCCGGCAACGAGGACGGTCACCGCTTCGGCCTGTTGGCGCAGAAGCCCGAGCCTGCTGCGGACTCCATCATCCCCAACCGCTACATAGTCGTCCTCAAGAACTCGGTCGCGGGTCCCGCCCAGGTTGCCCGCAACCAGGTGCAAGCCAGAGGCGGCAAGCTGGGCCTCCTCTACCGTCACGCCCTGAAGGGCTACTCGGCAACGCTCTCCAGCGCTGACGCGGTGGCGCTCAGGCGCGACCCCCGTGTCAAGTACGTCACTCCGGACCGCCGCGTCGAGGCCTTCGCGCAGACGGTGCCGCGCGGGATCGGCCGTATCTTTGCCACCCAGAACGACACTCTCCATATCAACGGGGAAGAGGACGAGTGGGTCGACGCGGACGTGGCGGTGATCGACACGGGCATCGACAGCTTCGAACAGCCCGAGCTGAACCTCGTCGCACACACCACCTGCATCCCTACCGACTTCGGTGAAGTGGTGACGGGATGTCTGGACGAGGAGGGAACCGGCGCTCACTACCACGGCACCCACGTGGCGGGGACGATCGCCGCGATCGACGACGGCAACGATGTCGTGGGGGTGGCGCCGGGAGCGAGGCTTTGGGGTGTGAAGGTGCTTTCTGACTGGGGGAGCGGTGCGCAGTCGTGGATCGTCGCCGGCGTAGACTGGGTCACGGCCCACGCCTCGGAGATCGAGGTCGCCAACATGAGCCTCGGTTGCGGCCCGCTTCTGAATGAGGTAACCGAAGAAATGGAAGCGTGCGAGCTGCCCGCCGTCGAAGAAGCAATCGACGCCTCGATCGACACCGGCGTCGTCTATGTCGTTGCCGCAGGCAACTCCGGCGTCGATGCCGAATACATCAGTCCCGCCCACAACCCCGATGCGATCACGGTCTCGGCGATAGCCGATTACGACGCGGCGCCGGGCGGTCTTATGGATCCCCTCAGTAGCCAGTTCTGCAAGGAGAAGGTGGGCGAGGAAGACGATAACGGCGAGGACGACGAGCTGGCCAGCTTCAGCAACCACGGCGACTTCGTCGACGTCGCCGCTCCGGGCGTCTGCATCGCCTCCACCTGGCTGATGGGTGAGGTCGGAACGATCAGCGGCACCTCGATGGCCGCGCCGCATGTCGCCGGCGCGGCGGCGATTCTCGCCAGCAAAAGCAATCCCGAAGATCGTGAGGACGTGGAAGCGATCCGCGACACGATCGTCGAAGAGAGCAACAGCGACTGGACCGACACCTCGGGAGACGGCATCGAGGAGCCGCTGCTCGACGTCGGCGAGGAGAGCGTGTTCGACGCTGAGACAATCGAAGGGGAACCTCCGCCGCCACCCCAGCCAAGTTGGGAGCACATGCCGGGGGAAGGGTCTGGGCATCTCTATGACGTCTCCTGCGCGACGACCGACGCCTGCATTGCGCTGAGGGATGACGCGAGGTCAGCGCACTGGGACGGTGAGGAGTGGTCATTTGGCTCCCTGCCAGAACCCCCGATCGAAAAACTGTCCGACTACGAACCCACCGGAATCTCCTGCCCGGCCGCTGAAGAGTGTGTCGCTGTCGGCCGCTACACACTCGGAGGGAGCGGCTCGGAATTTCCCTTCGAAGGGTTCCGACCGACGGCTTGGCTCTGGGACGGCGAGGAGTGGGCGGTCGAGCCGGCGCTGGCCCCGCCGGAAGTCGAACGGAGCGCCTTCGACGACGTTTCCTGCGTGGCTGCCGACTTCTGCGTAGCGGTTGGCTGGAAAGACAGCGGCGGCACCTTCGACGAAGCCTTGGTCGAGCACTGGGACGGCGAGGAATGGTCGATCATGCCGACTCCCCACCACGCCATCGCCGAAGGGACTTCATCTGCCGCCGACGTGCTGAGCGCCGTGTCCTGCGCCTCCACAGAGGACTGCCTGGCTGTCGGCTATTACGAACGCGTAATCGAATTCGGAGAGTCGTTCGAATTCGGTGCCCTGGCCCTGCACTGGGACGGCGAGGAATGGAGCGAGCGCACGATGCCCCCCTCCCTCGGCGAGGCTAAGGACGTGTCGTGCGCGGCGAGCGACGCATGCGTCGTGCTCGACCAGACCGCCCGGGCCGCGCACTGGAACGGCGCAGCCTGGTCGCTCGAGTGGCTGCCGCGACCCCTGGAAGAGGTGTCTTGCCCTTCCGCAAACGCCTGTATGGCGGTGGGCGGACCGGTGTTTCCCTTCGGCGTTGGCCGGCGGGGTCAAGCGGTGCGCTGGGACGGAACCCGCTGGGAGCGCGAGGTGACAGCGGCGCTGCCAAGCGAAGGCCCAGTGAACTTCATGGAGTTCGTGAGCATCTCCTGTGTAGAGGTGCCGGTGGGCTGCGTCGCGGTGGGGGGGAAGTACGGAGGTCTCAGCAAAAGCATCCTCGCCGAGGACCGCATCGGCGTCCCGCCCACCGTCGCGACCGGAGCGGCGGATGAGGTGCGCAGCAAGCAGGCCACCCTGCACGCAACTGTCAACCCCGAGGAATCGCAGACGACCTACCGCTTCGAATACGGCACCACGACCGCCTACGGAAAAACCTTCCCTGGCGGGGGAGGGGTGATCGGTCAAGAGGAGGAGAACGTCCAGGTCGAAGAGACTGTCGAAGATCTGCAACCCGACACGACCTACCATTTCCGGATCAGTGCCACCAACCTCGAGAGCACCACCCACGGGGAGGATCACACCTTCACCACCAAAGCCGCGGCCCCGCCCGTCTACGCTTCTTCCTTCGGCAAAGCCGGCAGCGCGACGGGCCAGTTCAACCAGCCCATGGGACTCGATGTCGACGCCTCCGGCAACATCTGGGTGGCCGACGCTGGCAACAACCGCATCGAGAAGTTCAGCTCAAGCGGCGAATTCCTCCTCGCCTCGGGATCGGCGGGCACCGGCAACGGTCAGTTCAACGGCCCCAAGGGCCTGGCGGTGGACGCCTCGAACAACGTCTGGGTCGTCGACAGGCTCAACCACCGGGTGCAGAAGTTCGACTCGACCGGCAAATACCTGACCCAGTTTGGCGGCTTTGGCTCCGGCAACGGCCAGCTCAATTATCCGTGGGGGATCGACGTCGACGCGGAAGGAAAGATCTGGGTCGTCGACTCAGGCAACGAACGCGTGCAGCACTTCAGCTCGAGTGGCGTCTATCAGAGTAAATTCTCCACCTTTGGCCCCGCGATCGGTATAGCCGCCGACGCCCAGGGCAATCTCTGGGTGAGCGAGTCCTTCGAAAGCCGGGTTCGTAGGTTCAGCCCCACCGGCCAGATCCTGAACACGCTGGACTCTGGACCTTGGGGAGAGTTCAACCTGCCGCACGGTCTCACCGTTGACTCGGACGAAAATGTGTGGGTAGCGGACACCAGCAACCATAGAGTGCGGACCTTCTCGGCTGACGGTACTTACCTGACGGGTTTCGGCTCAGAGGGTGCAGGTTCGGGTCAGCTCTCCTACCCGGAGGACCTCGCGTTCGGATCCGACGGCAGCCTCTGGGTCGTCGATACCAGCAACAGCCGGGTCCAAAAGTGGTCCTTCGGAGCGCCCGAAGCGACGACGGAAGGGGCGACCGACCTGGCTGAGACCGGCATGACCCTCAACGCCACAGTCAACCCCGAAGGCTCCGCGACCACCTACCGGTTCGAATACGGGCTGACCCAGGCATATGGCCTGAGCGTTCCCGCTTCGCCCGAGTCGATCGGCTCTGGCGGCAAAAACGTGGCGGTGAGCAAGCCGATCGAAGAGCTCGTGCCAGGACGCACCTACCACTTCCGCGTCGTTGCCACCAACGCCGTCGGCACTTCTTACGGACAGGACTTCACGGCGACGACCGATACGACCGAGGTTCAGTTCTCATCAGCCTTCGGCTCCAGTGGCTCGGGCAACGGCCAGCTGGAAAGCCCGGCCGACACCGCCGTGGATTCCAAAGGCAACGTCTGGGTCGTCGACAGGCTCAACCACCGCATCCAGAAGTTCAGCGCCGCCGGCGGATACATCTCCCAGTTCGGCACCAAAGGCGCGGGTAACGGCCAGCTGAACGAACCGGCCGGGATCGCGATCGACGGGCAGGACAACATCTGGGTCACCGATATCCGGAACCACAGAGTCCAGAAGTTCAATTCCTCGGGGACCTATCTGGCGAAATTCGGCTCCGTGGGAACGGGCAACGGGCAGTTCGGGAGCTACGGGCCCAAGGGCATCGCGATCGACCCCAAAGGCAATCTCTGGGTCAGCGACTACAGCGGCCGCGTCCAGAAGTTCGACTCCTCGGGCGGCTTCCTCAAAGTCGTCGGCTCCTACGGTACGGGTGCCGGTCAGTTCCGCGAGAGCGCCGGCATCGACGCCGGGCCCGGAGGGAAGATCTGGGTCAGCGACTGGCAAGACAACCACGTGAGCGTTTTCTCGGAAGCCGGTGAATTCCTCTTCAAGTTCGGCTCCTACGGTACGGGCAACGGGCAGTTCAACCATCCCGACGCCGTCGAGGTCGACAGCAGGGGCAACGTCTGGGTGGGCGAGGACGGGAACGACCGGGTGCAGCTTTTCGATCAGACCGGCCAGCACCTTGCCACCTTCGGTGCCAAAGGCACCGGTTCGGGCCAGTTTGAGTTCACCTGGCCGATGGGCCTTGGCGCAGACGACAAGGGCAATCTCTGGATCACCGATGTCTCCAACCACCGCATCCAGCGTTGGTTGATCCCCGACTATGTCCCAACCTACAAAGCCACGTTCGGTACGAACGGTTCCGGCAATGGCCAGCTGAAAAGTCCCGGCGACGTGGCTCGCGACTCGGCCGGCAACCTATGGGTCGTCGACAAGGGCAACAACCGGGTGCAGAAGTTCAGTTCCTCGGGCGCATATTTGGCCCAGTTCGGCTCCTACGGTACGGGCAACGGCCAGTTCGACCGCCCAACCTCGATCGCGATCGGCCCCAGCGGCGACATCTGGGTGGCCGACGGAGAGAACGACCGGGTGCAGAAGTTCAGTTCCTCTGGCACCTACATCTCCCAGTTCGGGACGTTCGGAACCGGCAATGGCCAGTTCAAAGAGCCGGAAAGTATCACCACTGACGCCAAAGGAAACATCTGGGTCTGCGACACGCTGAACGGCCGCATCCAAAAGTTCACCGCAGCGGGCAGCTTCGTCAAAGTCGTCGGCTCGCTGGGCTCGGGCAACGGCCAGTTCGGCCAGTGCACAGGCATCGATGTCGCACCCGATGGCAAGATCTGGGCTGCCGATTGGACCTACAACCGCGTGAACGTCTTCTCGGAAGCCGGCGAATTCCTCTTCAAGTTCGGTGTCTCAGGCACGGCTGGCGGTCAGTTCGCTCACCCCAACGGAGTCGAGGTCGACTTCGAAGGCAACGTCTGGGTCGGCGACGAAGGCAACCACCGTGTGCAGCTGTTCGATCAACTCGGCGAATACGTAACGTCCTTCGGCACCAAAGGATCGGGCGCAGGCCAGTTCAGCTTCAGCTGGCCGATGGCCTTGACCAGCGACGACAACGGCAAGCTCTGGGTCGCCGACGTGGCCAATCAAAGGGTTCAACGGTGGGCCTATGCGCCCTGAGCTAAGGCGGTCGGATCGGGGTTGATCGTGAGTACCGTGTTGGTGCATTGGAGTGGAGCCGACAGTCCACCACATTGGCTTCCTCACCTCCACCGGGTGGGCTGTCCGGCTCTCAGTTTTTTTCCAATCTTGATTCAAACAGTTGCGCCGCTGGCGGTGCGCCCTTAGCTTCGGCCTCCCGTTCCAGACCGCAGAGGAGAGCAATACACAATGAGTGCCATCGCGCGCTTTTTTCAACCCCGGCATACCTTGGGTCTGACGCTTACGTTGTGCTGCCTGGTCCTCCCTTCCCAGGCCCACGCCGCCTGGCCCCAGTTCGGTATCTCCCAATCCTTCCGCAACTTCGGCCTCAAGGTCGACGAGGGGCCCTACAACGAAAGCAAGGACGTCTCTAAATCCACATTCTGGGCACCGCTTGATATCTCCCGCCTGCGGGTTATCGTGCCGTTTGACCTCGCCTTCCGCAGCCCCACTGACGGACGCCGGCAGGAGTTCCAGCACTGGCTCGACCGCGCCAACGAACTCGGAGCTGAGCCATTTGTGGTTTTCGGCCCGACCGAGCTGACCACCAACGTGGTCGATGCCGCGACGTATCCGAAAGAGGTCTTTCGCACCCCGGCCTCCGACCCCAAAGCGCCCAACGAGCTCGTCACCCCGCTGGTCAACACCTACCGCACTGCGATCGACAAATTCATGGACACCTGGGGCCCAGGGACAGCGGGCAACGTGCGCTACTTCGGCGCCTGGAACGAGCCCAACGTCGAGGAGGTGAGTCAGGTCCTTCCCGGCGGTGCCGGCCAAGCCCGCGTCTACCTGCCAGCAAACACCGAAGGCGGCTACACCAACAACCACACGATGGCTCACGCCGACGACCTCGGTCTGCCCAACTGTCCCTCCGGGCAGTCCTGGACCGTCTACAACTGCGGTCCGCGCATGGCCGCCTACTACTGGTACTACGCAGTCCAGGAGATCATCGAGCGAGCCTCGAAATGCAGCGAAGGCCCGGTCGGCTGCCGGATCGTCGCCGGCGAGTTCGCCAGCCGCCCCAAACACCTCTGGTACTGGGACAAGTATGCCGGCCAGATCGAATCGATCTCCAGCCTGCGGCCAGTGACGATCAGCTTCCATGGCCACAACGATGCCAAGCCGCTGACAGGCACCGAAAACGACTGCTGGAGCGGCGGTTCTCCCAGCAAGTGCATCACCACGACCTTCGAGGATTGGCTGGACAGCGAGCCCTACCCCTGGAACGACCGCTCGGCGCTGTCGATCTGGGACACCGAGGTCGGAGCCGAGCACGACAACGGCAGCAGTTCCAGCAGCGACGACGTCGCCCAGAACAACCGCTTCAAATACCTGATCTCGCTCTCAGAAGAAAGCCACGTAGCCCGTCTCTACTACTTCAACTTCGCGGGAACCGGGGTCGATCGTGGTCTGATCGATCCCGAACCGACTCTCGACTCACGAGCCCGCCCGATCTGGACCACGATCAAATGCCGCCCGGCGATGCCGGCCTGCTGAGCAGCAGGTCGACTTCCAGGTTCGACATTTAGCGCAGCTTTGCACCAAACCGTTGCCCCGTCTCATCAGTCAGGCCTAGGTTTTCGCCCGTCATTGTGAATTTGCCGATCCGAGGAGGCACCGCATGTCCCTGACCAGCACCTTGAAGAAGAAAACGAGCTTTCTTCTCATCGCGGGCCTGCTCGCCTGCCTCTCGCTCTCCTCCCAGGCCCATGCCACCCAGATCACGGGCATCGCCGATGAGAACCTCTACGCTTGGTCACCTGCCAGCTGGGCCGCCTTCGACGCGACCGGCGTCCAGCAGGTCCGCCGCACGGTCGCCTGGAACGTAGCCGACGGCAAGGAGCAACACCAGGGGGAGCTGACCGAAACCGCCAGCTGGATCAACCAGGCGGAAGCCAGGGGCCTGCAGGTTCTGGTCTCCTTCCGGGTCAACTGGAGCGAGAATGTCGCGCCGCCTTCCTCGACTGCCTACCTCGACGCCGTCTACAAATTCCGCCAGGCCTTTCCCCAGGTCGCCTACTACACGGCTTGGAATGAGCCAAACCACAAATTCAGCTTCCTGCCGAAAGCAAACACCAACGGCAATCCAATCCTCGCCGCCCAGTACTGGATCGCCCTCAATGCGCTCTGTCACAGCACCAACTTCCCGACGAACTGCACAGTCATTGCCGGCGACTTCCTGGAACCGAGTCCGGCCAACGCGGAAACCTTCAAGAACAGCTACGTCAACCCTTACAAGCAACGGATCGGCGAAGCGGGCGTCTCTCCCTCTGCCTGGGCGATCCACCCCTACACCGGCGTGGAGACCGGCAACTGGGGTGTCTTCACCAATACCTTCAAGCCGCTGACCGAAAACAAGCCGATCTGGTTCACCGAGGTTGGCGGCATGGTCTGCAAGAACGGATCCGGCTACACCGCTGGCAACTTGCCGGCCTCGCTTAACTTCCAGAACGCCTCCGCGGCCAACCTGGTCAACTTCCAGGATGCCAAAGTCGTGCGCACTTACTATTACGCGCTGGGTCAGGAACACGACAAAGAAGTCACCTGCCCTGGATTCGACTCTACCCTGCTGGGTTTGGGCAGCACGCCGCGCCCCTCCTACAAAACCGTTTTCCCCAATGCGCCGAAACCGGGCGTTCAGACGACTGCCGCCTCGAACCTGCAGTCCACGCAGGCCACGCTCAACGGCACCGCCAACCCCAACGGCCTCAACACCAGCTACCACTTCGAATACGGCCCGACCCAAGCCTACGGCTCCTCCACCGCCCCCACCGGCCTCGGCTGGAACCCCGGCAGCGTCGCCACCAGCGCCACGATTTCCGGTCTGCAGCCCGGTACCACCTACCACTACCGGGTCGTCGCCACCAACGTGATGGGGACGAGCTATGGGGCGGATCAGGTAGTTGAGACACTCCCGACTCCCCGCCCAGCTCTGATCTCCCACCCAACCCTCGGCGTGATCGCCGACTGGCGAGGCTCCGACGGCAACCTCTACCAGACCTTCTACAGCAACGGTGAATGGGTCACCTTCAGCCCGACCTGGGGCGACCTGCCCGCCGGGGTGACGCTGGCCGGCAACCCAGCCCTGACCTCCAACTCCAGTCAAGGCGTGATCGCCGACTGGCGAGGCTCCGACGGCAACCTCTACCAGACCTTCTACAGCAACGGTGAATGGGTCACCTTCAGCCCGACCTGGGGCGACCTGCCCGCCGGGGTCAAAGTGGCCGGGGACCCAGCTCTGATCTCCCACCCAACCCTCGGCGTGATCGCCGACTGGCGAGGCTCCGACGGCCACCTCTACCAGACCTTCTACAGCAACGGTGAATGGGTCACCTTCAGCCCGACCTTGGGCGACCTGCCCGCCGGGGTCAAAGTGGCCGGGGACCCAGCTCTGATCTCCCACCCAACCCTCGGCGTGATCGCCGACTGGCGAGGCTCCGACGGCCACCTCTACCAGACCTTCTACAGCAACGGTGAATGGGTCACCTTCAGCCCGACCTTGGGCGACCTGCCCGCCGGGGTGACGCTGGCCGGCAACCCAGCCCTGACCTCCAACTCCAGTCAAGGCGTGATCGCCGACTGGCGAGGCTCCGACGGCCACCTCTACCAGACCTTCTACAGCAACGGTGAATGGGTCACCTTCAGCCCGACCTGGGGCGACCTGCCCGCCGGGGTCAAAGTGGCCGGGGACCCAGCTCTGATCTCCCACCCAACCCTCGGCGTGATCGCCGACTGGCGAGGCTCCGACGGCCACCTCTACCAGACCTTCTACAGCAACGGTGAATGGGTCACCTTCAGCCCGACCTTGGGCGACCTGCCCGCCGGGGTGACGCTGGCCGGCAACCCAGCCCTGACCTTCAACTCCAGTCAAGGCGTGATCGCCGACTGGCGAGGCTCCGACCGCAACCTCTACCAGACCTACTACAGCAACGGTGAATGGGTCACATTCAGCCCGACCTGGGGCGGCACTCACCTCATGGGATGAGCATTCAGGGCGCGCGACAGCCTGGCCAGGTTCTGAGACAGCTTCTAAAGCGCCTCCAGCTGACACCGCGCCTGGTAGATCGACGTGAACCCGCTTTCGAAGCCGTTGCGGGCCGCTCGTAGGTAGAGGCGCCAGACGCGGACCCGTTCGGGGCCGGCAAGTCTGATCGCCTGCTGGAGGTTGTCGTCGAGGTTGCGGGCCCAGTGGCGCAGCGTCTCGGCGTAGTCGGGGGCGAAGTCCTCGACGTGGTGGGTGACGAAGCCGGCCCGTTCCAGCGCCAGCAGGTTGCGCGAGAGGTGCAGCGGCGCCGCATCGGGGAAGACGTAGCGCTCCGAGAAGGCTCCCGCCTCGGCATCGGTGTGGCGGAGTCGGGTGATGCCGTGGTTGAGCAGGCGCCCGCCCGGCTCCAGCACGCTCGCCAGGGTCTGGGCGTAGACGTCGATCTGGGAACCGCCGACGTGCTCGACCATGCCGATGCTGGCGATCGCGTCGAAGCGCTCGCCCGAGCCGGCGAGGTCGCGGTAGTCCATGACCCGGATCTCGATCCGGTCGGCGACCCCCGCCTCCTCGGCTCGCTGCCGCGCCTTCTCCGCCTGCGGAGGGGAGAGGGTGATGCCGACCACGCGAGCGCCGTATTTCGTCGCTGCCCAGAGCGGGAAGCCGCCCCAGCCGCAGCCGACGTCGAGGACCCGGTCGCCCTGCTGCAGCTCGAGCTTGCGGGCGACCGTCTCCAGCTTCTCCTCCTGCGCCTGCTCCAGGGTCTGCGCCCCGCGCGAGAAGATCGCGCAGCTGTAGACCATCGCCGGGCCGAGGAAGAGCTCGAAGAACTCGTCGGAGACGTCGTAGTGGTGGCGCACGGCGCGGGCGTCGCGCTCCCTGCTGTGGCGGCGACCGCTCGGACGCAGCTCGGCCTTGGGCCGGGCCGGCGGCCGAGTCAGCCCGGCGGCCCGCACGGCGCCGAGCAGCAGCGCCCGCTTGTCGGTCCCGTCCAGGACAGGCGGCTGCCAGCCGTCGAGCAGCTCGATCACGGCGTCGATGTCGTCGACCTCGAGCTCGCCGCTGACGTAGGCGCGGCCGAGGCCGAGCTGCCCCGGCGCCCGCAGCACGTGCGCGGCCGCCCGCGGCGAGCGCACCGAGAAGGTCGGCCCCTCCCCGGAGGTCGAGGGAAGCCTGGTCCCATCCCAGAATTCGATCGCGAACGGCCGCTCGGGGATCCGCTTCTCGATCTCCCGTCGCAGCGGTGCGGTGCTCGCGAACGGCATCGGTTGAGCCTATATACGCCCCGCCCCAGGCGCGACCTCTACATCCCCTCGTGTCCTACCCCTATGATCGCGCCAATGTCCTCCGCCGCCGGTCCGCTCCCCTCCGACATCCAGCCCGTCGAGAACGAGAAGCGGGACCGGATCATCACCGGCCTGGTGACGCTGGTCCCGTTCGTCGCGATCGGGTTCGCCGGCTGGCAGGTCTGGGGCAGCGCCCTGCACTGGAGCGACGTCTTCCTCTTCGTCGGCCTCTACCTCTTCACCGGGCTGGGGATCACGGTCGGCTTCCACCGCCATCTCACCCACCGTGCCTTCAAAGCGAAGCCGTGGCTGCACGGTCTGCTGGCGATCCTCGGCTCCGCCGCGATCGAGGGCCCGGTCATCTCCTGGGTCGCCGACCACCGCAAGCACCATGCCTTCTCCGACGAACTGGGGGATCCGCACAGCCCTCACGTCGACCACGGCCACGGCTGGAGCGGCGCCCTGCGCGGCTTCTACCACGCTCACATGGGCTGGCTCTTCATCCACACCCAGCGCGGCAGCAAGGAACGCTTCGCGCCCGACCTGCTCAAGGACCCGATCATCAGCTGGGTCGACCGCACCTTCCTGCTCTGGGCGATCGCCGGCCTGCTGCTCCCGTTCGCGCTCGGCTGGGCGATCGGCGGCACGCTCTTCGCCGGCGTCACCGGCCTGCTCTGGGGTGGCCTCGTCCGCGTCTTCGTGCTCCACCACTTCACCTACAGCATCAACTCCCTCTGTCATGTCTTCGGGGTGCGCGAATTCGAGACGGCGGATCATTCCCGCAACCTGGCGCTGATCGCCATCCCCACCCTCGGCGAGGCCTTCCACAACAGCCATCACGCCTTCCCGACCTCCGCCACCCACGGCCTGCGCTGGTGGCAGGTCGACATCTCGGCGATCGTCATCGACGGCCTCGAGAAGGCCGGCCTGGTCTGGGACGTCGTGCGCGTCCCGCCCGAGCGCCTGGCGGCCAAGGCGGCCTGAACGAGTCGCGCCTGCCCGGGTGTCTGTTTAGATCACCCGGTGCCGAAGCCAGCCGCCACCAAGCCGAGCCCCCGCCAGCGGCTGGTCGATGCGATGATGGTCACCGCGGCTCGTTACGGCTACGGCGGGGCCAGCGTCTCTCGGGTGGTCAAGCAGGCCGGCGTCTCCCGCGCCACCTTCTACGAGCACTTCGCCGATCGCGACGATTGCTTCCTCGCCGCCTATCGCGAGGTCGGGGGGATCATCCGCCGTGCCCTGAGCAAGGGGGGGGATCGCACACCGGGGGCGATCCTGGGCGATCTGCTGGGCGCCGCCGACGCGTACCCGGCGACCGCGCGGGTGGGGCTGATCGAGAGCCTCGCCGCGGGGGCCGAGGTGCGCCGCGAGCACGAGCTGCTGCTGAGCGAGATCGAGGCGGCGCTGGAACATCACCTGCAGAACCCCCCGCCGGGATCTCCCCGGCTGGAGATCCCGGCCCGGGCCGTGTTCGGCGCCGCCGCCGGCGTCGTCGCGATCCGCGTCTTCCGCGGCGAAGCGGGACGGCTCCGCGGGTTGCGGGACGAACTGCTTGGCTGGATCGACTCCTATGCGTTGCCGGAGGGGCCGCGCCGCACAGGAGCCGAGTGGGCGAAGCTGGGCGAGGGCCTGGTGGCCGAAAAGGACGAATCGCTCGGTCCCGAGGTGCTCGCCCGACGGCTCCCGCGGGGCCGCGCCGCCCTGCCACCCGCGCTGGTCGCCGGCGAGCAGCGCGAGCGCGTCCTGGCCGCGGTCGCGGAGCTCTCCCGGATCAAGGGCTACACGGCGACCACCGTCGCCGACCTGGTCGCCACCGCGGGCGTCACCCGCGAGGCGTTCTACGAGCAGTTCCGGGGCAAGGAGGACGCCTTTCTCGCAGCCCAGACCTTCGGGCTGGAAGCGAGCGTATCGGCGACCGCCGGCAGGTTCTTCGGCGAGGAGAGCTGGCCCGATCGGGTCTGGAGTGGCCTGGAGGCGACGCTGAGCTATATCGCCGGTCAGCGCAGCCTCGTCTACGTCGATCTCGTCGAGAGCTATGCGGCCGGCACCGCGGCGATCCGGCGTTCCTTCGAGAACCGGATGGCCTACACGCTGTTTCTCGAGGACGGGTACCGGCTGCGGCCCGAGGCCGCAACCCTGCCGCGACTGTCCTCGGAGGCGATCAGCGGCGCGATGCTGGAGCTCTTTCGGCGCGAGGTCGTGGCCGGTCGCGGCGAGAGGATGCTGGAGCTGCTGCCCCTCGCCGCCTACCTGACGCTGGCGCCCTTCATGGGAGTGCCGGCGGCGCTGGACTTGGTCGAGTCGAAGGTGAGAGAACGGAAGCGACACTCTCCCGAATCTCCGGATCGAGCCTGAAGCGCGCGGCCGGCCTCCCAGGGGTCTCACCGTCGCTTTCCCCCGGCCGTTCGTCGATCAGGCCGACCGAGACCAGCGCCTCGAGGTGGCGGCGCAAGGTCTGGGCGCTGGCGTGACCAAAGGAGAGGTCGGTCGCGGTCGCTTCGGACATTTCGCTGAGCGAGCGCAATATGTGCAGTCGTGTCGGCTCGACGACCATCTCCAGCCAGCTGGAAGCCGACCGCGCGACAGATATCGGCGTTCTCGGTTTGCTCATCTCCCTGTTCCCTGTAATGAACAACGATGGTCAAGCTGGATAGACCAAACAGTCGCCGTTTCCCATCGACAAACTCTCGTGTTTCTATCCGTCAAGGAGGATATCGGTTGACCAGGCTGGCGTGCAGCCACGGTCGCTCTTATTCGAACAGGAGTTGGGAAAAACGGTGCTGGTTTTTTTGAAATCGCGCTGTGCTCAGGGAGCCTGCGGCGACTCGTACCAGTCGATCCAGCCCTCGCAGGCGGCAGCCAGCGGCACGATCCGGTGCGGCCTGACCGGGACGGCGACGAGCTCGCCGACGTAGGCCTTGCCGTCGTAGCTGCTGAGGCGCTGCAGAGCGGTGGCGTCGGCGGTGGCGACGGTGAACCGCGTCTCGCCGCCCCCGCTCTCGTAGCGCCCGGCGGGCCAGAACTGACCGTTGTTGCCGAGGCTGATCGTGTTCGGTCGCTGGCCGTCGAGAGCCGCTTTCAGCGGCTCGCGGAAGCCGGGGGCGGAGAGGGTCAGGTCGAAGGGGGAGAAGTACTGGATCGAGAGATTCCACTCGCCTGCCGGGAGGTCGAGCGACTGCGAGGTTTGCGTGCCGGTGCCGAGGATGCTGCCCTCGTTCCAGGCCGCTTTGGAGCCGATCGCCGCGGCGGGAAAGAGCGATGCCCGTCCCGGGTTGGCAAGCAGGATGCGGATCTCCGGCGCGGCGCAGCCGGCAAGCGCCGCGGGCTCGGTCCCCTCGAGCAGCACGTGGCGATCCTCCGGGGTCGGACCGGTCCGTTTCCAGAGCACGTAGGAAGGGGTGGTGGCGACGCGCTCGAAGTTGGCCGGCGCCTGGCTGTTCCAGGCGGCGCGACCGGTGATCACGTAGTCGAAGCGGTCCAGCGTCCCGCGCGAGAAGGAGTCGAAGTCGACCGGGCTGTAGGCGTCGCCGGTGTCGAACGGCTTCTCGGTGTTGGACTCGACCTCGGCGTCGGGGAACTCGACCAGCGGCACGTGGGTGTCGGCCCCGCGCAGCCCGTAGGCCGCGTAGCGATCCTGCCCCGCGTAGAGCACGGGCTCCCCGTGCACGATCGGCAGGAACGCTTTCAGCTCGACCCCGTGCCCCGCCGGCCCAACCGGAGCATCCCGCAGCACCAGGAAGCTCGAATAGATCGCCCCTCCGACAAAGAGCACCGCCAGCACCCCCCAGCCCACCCGCGCCACCGCAGAGCCCCCGCCCTCAGCCCACGGGAACTCCGCCAGCAGCGGCCGGATCGCAACCAGCATCGCCAGAGGGGCGGCGATCATCAGCGCCTTGGCCTGGGAGTAGTCGCCGCTGAAGGGGAGGGAGGCGAGATAGAGGGCGGCGCAGGCGGCGAGCGCGACCGGGATCGCCAGCTCTCCCCGGCGCACCCACCAGGCAACGCCGACGAGCAGCGCCAGCGCCGCGATCCCCCCGGCGAGACCCGGCAGCTCGGCGCCGCCGGCGGCATCGAGGCGATAGTTCGAGGCCGGCCAGATCCCCAGTGCCTCGACCGGCGAGACCGGGCCGTAGGTGTTGCTGCCGGCGACCTTGTTGAAGCCGTGGGCGAAGCCGAAGGGCCCGGCGATCGTCAGCGCCACCGCCAGCCCGCCGAGGACGACGATCGTGACCAGCGTCGCCGGCCGCAAGAGGAAGCGCAGCAGCGAGCGCGGCCGCAGCATCCGCCGCACCGTCGGCTGAGTCAGGCTCCAGAGCGCGAGAATCGCGATCGGCCAGGCGAGCCCGGCAAAGCTGTAGGAGAAGAAGATCCCGCCGGCTAGGGCCAGTGGCGGGAGCGCCGCCAGCCAGGTCCCCTCCCCAGACACAGCTCGCTTTACTCGCTGTTGAGTGTCTGGGGAGGGGACCTGGCTGGCGGCGCTCGACCGGGAGCGAACCTCGCTGGCGGCGCTCTTCGATCTGTCGATGGTGAGCAGGTAGATCGCGAAGGCGAGGACGAAGAGGGCCTCGGCGGTCTCCTTGAAGGCGGCCTGGGCGAAGTAGGAGGCGGCGAGATAGGGGAGGGCGACCATCGTCGCCGCCAGGATCCGGCGCCCCGGTGCCAGCTTGCGCAGCGCACCGAGCGCGGTCAGCCCGGTCAGCACCCCGATCGCGACGATCTCACCGATGAACGCTTGGCCGAGGCTGATCCCCGGGACCGCCGCGGTTGCCACCGCCAGTCCGTGTGGCCCCAACGGATAGCCGGTGTCCGGCACCGGCCCGAAGCCGCTGCGCAACCACTCGGCCCAGGCCAGGTGCAGGCCGAGGTCGTTGTTGAAGCCGACGCCGAGCAGGCCCCAGCGGCCGCTGATCGCAAACGGGATCGAGAGCGCGAGGACGACGACGATCGCCACCGGCAGGCCCGCCCGCAGCGCCCCCGGCGCCTCGTAGGGAAGCCACCAGACGAGCAGCGCCGCCGCGATCAGCAGCAACACCAATCCGAGGGTGACGCTGGTTCCGTGGCCCGGCGCCCGCGCCAGCACCCCCGTCACCGTCAGCACGGCGGCGAGCCCGACCGCCGGCTCCAGCCACGACCACGACCGCCGCCCCGCCAGCGACAGCAGGGCGCGCCCGACCAGCAGCGAAGCGGCACAGATCAGCGCCGCCGAGGCGTAGGTCCCGATCATCAGGAGGGCAACTTATGGCAGCCGCGCGGCGGATGCCGCCCGCGCCGCGCGGCCGGCCGCTCAGTACTTCTCGGCCGCTCGCTCCAGCGCGCCGCGCAGGCTCTCGCCGCGCAGCGGATGCTCGTGGCCGGCGCCGACCAGGCGCGGGTCCAGCGCCGCCAGTCGCCGCACCGACTCCTTTGCCTGCCGGTGGTCCCAGGCCCAGGCGGGATGGGGAACGCTGACCTCGCCCTCGGGCAACGGTTTCAACCGGCCCGAGTCGACCAGGTAGACGACGTCCGAGACCAGCGCCACCCGGTCGCTCTCGCGCCAGAGCCCGATCAGTCCCGGCGCGTGACCGGGGAAATGGATGACGCGGAAGCCCGCCACCTCGTCGCCCTCGGCGACGGTGCCAGCGATCTTCACGGCGCCGCCGTCCCAGTGGCGCAGCAGGGTGGGGTAGATCCAGCGCACCCAGGCCACCGGCAGCTGCGAGAGGTCGAAGTAGGGCGCGATCGCGGCGTCGCTTTCGGCGTCGGCGACTTCGTCGGCGTGGCAGAGGACGGGCGCCCCCATATATGGGGCGGTGCCGCGGTGGTCGGCGTGGGCGTGTCCGAGCACGACCCGCTTGATCCCGCCGAGCTGCTCCCCGGCCGCTTTCACCGCCTTGCGCATCCCCTTGGTCCCGGCGTCGAACTGGACGACCCCCTCGCCGTCCTCGAGGAAGTAGACGCTCATCGCACCACGGAAATCGCCGCGCAGCAGCCAGACCCCGTCCGCAACCTTCTCCAACCCCACGCGCTCACCATAACCGCCGCCGGGCCGATTTCCCACGACATCCGTGGCTTTTCGGCCCATCGGCCGGCAGTAGGGTTGCGCGCGTGCCCTGGATCTGGAAAGCGGGAATGGTGGTGCTGATCGCCTGCCTGCTCGCCTCGATGGCGATCGCGATCGTGCGCCTGGCGACGACTCCGACGGAGATCCTCGGCGACGGCTTCCGCGGCCTGCCCGAGCGCCCGGCCAGCCGGAGCACGGTTCCTTAACCACCTAATTCGTGGAAAACGAACCACGCTCTGGGGTGGGCGTTAGTATCGCGGCGTGTTCACTCGCATCGTGGTTGGAACCGACGGGTCCGAGACCGCTGCCGAGGCGGTGCGTCAGGCGATCGACCTGGCCAAGCTGGCGGGCGCGACGCTCAGCATCGTCAGCGCCTACGCGCCGATCTCCGAGCGCAAGGTGAAAGACCAGCAGCGCGAGGCGCCGGCCGACGTCCAGTATGAGATCGGCCCGCGCGAGGACGTCAATCTCGTCCTCGACGCCGCCGCCGCCGACGCCCGCAAGGAGGGGATCGAGGTCCTGACCCACCCGGTCGAGGCCGACCCCGCCGAGGCGATCCTCAACGTCGCCGAAGAGACCAAGGCCGACCTGATCGTGGTCGGCAACAAGGGGATGACGGGGGCGCGGCGCTTCATCCTCGGCAGCGTGCCCAACAACATTTCGCACCATGCGCCGTGCAGCGTCATCATCGTTCGCACTACGTAGAGCCTGTCCCGGTAGGGGTTTCGCCTAACTTTTTCGAGGAGCGTCGGGTAGGGCTGGCGCCTCAGGCCGCGGTGGCGAAAAAGTACAAGACGCTCCACCCCTACCGGGACAGGCTCTTGGCGCCTCGGGGAAGACGCTCCACCTCTACCGGGACTTAGCTAAGGGGGCTGGGTGGCTGGGGGCCAGGCGGTTCGGTGGCGGCGGCGGCGTCGATCAGGCCGGCGCCCTGTTGGGTGCGGGGGAACCCGAGGTCACGGGCGGTCTTGCGCAGCTGCTCGGCGACCTCGTTGACGCGGGTCTTGGCCTCCTGCTGCGGCTCTTTCGGAAAGAAGCGGGGG
Organism: uncultured Solirubrobacterales bacterium; assembly: GCA_963775475.1. GTDB lineage: Bacteria > Actinomycetota > Thermoleophilia > Solirubrobacterales > 70-9 > VAYN01. The sequence continues at coordinate 1,123,494 of CAVZIP010000001.1, forward strand.
CCGCCGTAGGTGTCGGCGGCGATCACCATCGCGGCGACGGCGCTGACGTGGGCGGCGGCCATCGAGGTGCCGACGTAGCTGCCGGGGATGGCGAAGGCCCGCGTCGAGCCGGCCCGCAGCGTGACCTGGTAGATCGGTCGCGCCGCCACCGAGGGGCAGCCGGCCACAGGCGTCCCGCCACCCGGTGCCACCAGGTCGATCCCCTTGCCGGCGAGCGAGTAGTCGCCGAGGCAGCCGCCCTCGGTGCTGCCCCCGACCCCGATCGCCCGCGGGCCGGTCGCCGGCGCCGAGACGCAGGTCTCGGAGCCGAGGTTGCCGGCGGAGGCAACCGTGACCACGCCGCGCGCGTAGGCCTCGCGCAGCGCTTCGTCGACCTCGGGCACCTTCTTGCCGCAGCCGAAGTTGAAGCTCATGTTGATCACCTGGGCGCGGTGGGCGACGGCGAAGCGGATGCCCTGGGCGATGTCGGTCGCCTGGCCACGGCCGTTGCGGTCCAGCACCCGCACCGGCATCAGCTTCGCCCGGTAGGCGAGGCCGGTCACCGCGATCGCGTTGTCGGTCTTCTCGGCGATCGTCCCGGCGATGTGGGTGCCGTGCCCGTTTTCGTCCAGCGGCAGGCGGTCGTCATCGATGAAGTCGTGTCCCTTGGCGAACTGCCCGGAGGCGAAGTCGGGGCTGCGCACGAAGCGGGTGCCCTGGTCGCGGTAGGCGATGCCGGTGTCGAGGACGGCGATGGTGATTCCTTCGGCTCCCGGCCGGCCGACCTTGTCGAGGTTTTCCCAGGCGCCGACGGCGTCGATGCCCCCGGGCGAGATCGGCAGCCGCCCCGTCGCGTCCCCCTCCCAGGGCAGGAAGTTCCACTGCTTGAATGCCCAGTCGCCCGCCGTCGCGGCCGCTTCGGAGGCACCTTCGAGGGTGCCGGGGTCGTTGGGGAAGACGAAGCTGGGGCTGGCGGTGGTGGCGGAGGCGGTGGCGGTGGCGAAGTAGTTCGGCTCCGCGTACTCGACCGCGGGGTTGCTCCGCAGCGCCGCCGCCGCACGCCGCACGCCGCTGCCGGGTGGGAGCGCCAGCGTCCGCCCGCGCCGCTGGCCGCTGAACTTGACGACCACCTGCCGCGGAGCGAATTCGCGCGCGGGCGAGATCGCGGTGGCGGCGCCCGCGGGTGCGGCGCCCACGGCTAGTGCCGCGAGCAGGGCCAGGCTGGCGAGTATCGGAAGCGGTCGTCTCATTGGGTCCTCGGCCGCCCGGATCCCCACATCCGGGCGAGCTCTTGGACTAACACCGGCTGGCCGGCGAAGTTGTAGGAGACATACTCCCGGATCGATGAGCGAATTCACCCGCGCAGCGACGCACCTGCAAGCGATGGGCCTGGCGATCGAGCAGGCGCGCCGGGCCGAGGGCCATGGCGACGTCCCGATCGGTGCCGCGATCCTGCGCGACGGCGAGCCGCTCGCCCTCGCCGGCAACGAGCGCGAGCTGCGCCGCGACCCCACCGCTCACGCTGAGATCCTGGCGATCCGCGCCGCCGCCGAGGCCCTCGGCGGCTGGCGCCTGCCGGGCACGACCCTCTACGTGACCCTCGAGCCCTGCGCGATGTGTGCCGGCGCGATCGTCCTCGCCCGCATCCCCACCGTTGTCATCGGTACCCCCGACCCCAAGGCCGGCGCCGCCGGCTCCGTCCTCGACGTCCTCGCCGAGCCCGCCCTCAACCACCGTCCGGAGGTCGTCACAGGCGTCCGCGAGGCCGAGTGCGCCGCCCTCCTGCGCGAGTTCTTCGCGGCTCGTCGCGGGCCGAGCTGAAGACGTTCCAGGAAAGGGGTTAGGATCAACCCGCTCGTTTGAATAAACGAAAAACCTTTATGTAAGGGAGTGGGAATCGATGAGCCCAGTCAAAGTGCCCAAACGCCGTACCTGCGCGCACCTGGTGGTCCACGAGCTGCTGGCGGAAACGCACCCTGACTACCGCAAATACAGGCTGCAGGCAGAGGAGGAGACGCGCAGCAGCATCGAGAGCGGGCGGGCGATGAAAGTCGTCGACAAACTGATCTCGATCCCGGTGGTCGTCCACATCGTGCGCAAAACTGACAAAGAGAACATCTCCGACGCGCAGGTGAAAAGCCAGATCGCCGCCCTCAACAAGGACTTCCGCGCGAAAAACAGCGACTTCGGCAAAGTCCCGAAAGTGTGGAGGAGCCTGGCGGCCGACGCCAAGATCCAGTTCGTCCTGGCGAGCAAGGACCCGCGCGGCAAAAAAACCTCGGGGATCACCCGCACGCTCACCAAAGCCGCCTCCTTCGGCCCCAACGACACCGTCAAGTCGAAAAAAACGGGCGGTGTCAATCCCTGGCCGACCGACCGCTACCTGAACATCTGGGTCTGCAGCCTCGGTCAGGGCCTGCTGGGCTATGCGCAGTTCCCGGGCGGCCCCTCGAAAACGGACGGCGTGGTGGTCCTCCACAGTGCCTTCGGGACCCAGGGCACGGCGACGGCGCCGTTCAACAAAGGCAGGACGACGACGCACGAGGTCGGTCACTACCTGGGGCTGCGCCACATCTGGGGCGACCGCAACGACTGCAGCGGCGACGACTTCGTCGCCGACACGCCACGCGCCCGGGCAGCGAACTACGGCAAACCGAAATTCCCCCACCTCACCTGCAACAACGGCCCCAGCGGCGACATGTTCATGAACTACATGGACTACGTCGACGACGCGGCCATGTTCATGTTCACGGCGGGGCAGGTCGCGCGCATGAACGCGACGCTGGCCGGGCCGAGGAGGAAGCTGGCGGGCCTCTGAGACCATCCCTGGGTGACCGCAAACCGGAAGGCGGTGCTGCAGAGGCACTGGGTCCACTCCCACGAGGAGGACACGGAGGACGAGATGGTCTTCCGTCCCGCGACCTACGCGCTCCCGCCCTCGCGCGGCCGGGCGTCCTTCGAGCTGCGCCCAGACGGCAGCTACGCCGAACGCTCCCCCGGCCCGGTCGACGTCCCCGAGGAGTCGAGCGGCCACTGGTCGCTCGACGGCGACCGCCTGGTCCTGGACGCCGACGAGGGGACGGGCCAGGCCTGGGAGGTCGCGGCGGTGGACGACGATCGGCTGACGCTGAAAAAACCCAAGGCCTGAGCCATCCTCGAAGTCCCCACTTGCTCTCTCGCGGGTTGAGGGCAAGTCTGGCCAGGAAGAGAGGGCGGGGCAGTGCTCCGCACGACCCGCCCTCGATGACGCCGCCAGACGCCGCCATCAACCCGCGAGCGGAGAGGGTGGTGCCCGGTGTCAGTAGATAGGCGACACCTGTGTCGAGTCATAGGAGACACCGAACGAAGGGGGATCTCCTGTGGCAAAGGCGCGGTATTTGGTCGAGGCGCATCTGTTGGCGGGCCTCTCGGTCGCAGAGCTGGCGGCGGCCCATGGCGTGCATCGCAGCTGGATCTACAAGCTCTTGGCCCGCTACCGCGAAGGCGGCTATGAAGCCCTGGAGCCTCGCTCCCGGGTGCCGCGCTCCAGTCCCAACCGCACGCCAGAGGAGGTAGTGCGGGCCATCGTGTCCCTGCGAGAGCAGCTGCTCTCCCAGGGACACGACTGCGGCGCGGAGACGATCGCCTACCACCTCGCCAAGGAGCTCGACTCCGTCCCCTCGGTCTCGACGATCTGGCGGATCCTGCGGCGGGAGGACCTGGTCACGCCGCAACCGCAAAAGCGCCCGCGCTGCTCGCTGATCCGCTTCGAAGCAGAGCTGCCCAACGAGATGTGGCAGGCCGACATCACCCACTGGCAGCTTGCGGGCGGGCAAGGCGTCGAGATCCTCAACATGATCGACGACCACTCGCGGCTGTTTGTGGCCTCACGGGTCTTCTCGACGGCCAAGGCCGCCGACGTGGTCGAGGTCTTTCGCTCTGCAATTGACCTGCACGGGTCCCCGGCGTCCTTGCTCTGCGACAACGGCGCCGTGTTCACCGCCACCCCACGGGGAGGAAAGGTGCTCTTGCAGCTCGAGATGGAGCGCCTCGGCGTCGTCGCCAAGAACTCGCGGCCCTACCACCCCCAGACCTGCGGCAAGGTCGAGCGCCTGCACCAGACGCTGAAGCGCTACCTGGCAAGGCAGGCTCCGGCGAGGACGCTCGCCGAGCTGCAGGGACAGCTCGATGCCTTCGCCCACTACTACAACGCGATCCGCCCGCACCGGGCGCTTGGCGGGCGCACGCCCCTGCAGGCCTACAGCGCCCGGGTGAAGGCTCGGCCGGCCTCCCAGGAGGTCTCAGAGGCCTACTTCCGCGTCCGCCACGACAAGGTCGACGCCGGCGGCACCGTCACCCTGCGCCACGACTCAAAGCTCCACCACATCGGCCTCGGTCGCGCCCACAAGGGCAGGCTGATCAAGCTGCTCGTCGCCGATCGCGACATCCGCGTCCTCGATGCCCGAACGGGCGAGCTGATCCGCCGGTTGACCCTCGATCCGAGTCGCGACTACCAGCCGCTCGGAGCCAGTTGACGTGTCTACGATGTCCCGCGACATCTGTCTCCGATGTCGCGACACATCACAGAGCGGACCTGATGGGACGGTATTGGAACCCCGAAGTCAGGGAACGGCTTGATCGGCTGGACTGCTAGCCACTGGACGATGACTCGCGGATGATCGACAGCGCTTCCTGCGCTGCCTCTTCGTCGGCCGCCACGGCTCGCTCTGCCTCGTCAGTCACGCCGTGAAGCGCCTCCGCGATCCCTTCGCGCAGCTCCCGAGCCTCGGTGACGCTGATGATCGTGTCGGTGCTGATGGCGATCTCCCCTGGGTCCGCGCTGCTCCCTCGGCTGTCCTCATGAACAACCATTGGGGTAATTCCGGTCACGATCTGCGAGCGGCTAGGCATCGCCTCGTTGATCGCCTTGACCAACTCATCCTCGCGGAGCGCGAGGGCACGGCTGTCCGCCCAAAGCGGCACGCGAAGCGTGTAGCCCTGGTCACGGCTCCAAGTGATGTCGGCGTTCGGCCATTGGACCGGATCGTCCATGCCGTCAGCTTGCCTGAGCGCTCGGACGTTCGAGATTCTGAGCCGAGCCCGGATAGTCAATTGACCGCCGAAGACAAGGAACCCCGGCGCAGATTTGGACTCTGGCCGGGGATCTATAGCCCTTGCCTGCGACTGTCGGGGTACCCCTTGTGAGGTGCCATTCGGCTCGCTCCAAGGCTCCGAGGGTGCGGGTCGCAGTCCGCTGATCCTCTATGGCGGCACCTGTATTCGTCTCCTCTTGGAGACCATCCCCACCCGGGGGACCGGCTCGCCGCAGAAAGCAGGTTGGCAGACGAAGCGGCGGCAACTTGGCGGTGCCATCGCAACCCGACCCCCGGACCACGCCATGCGGTGATCGTGGGTCGTCAGTCCGGCATGAGGCCGCGCGTCACTCCGTCGATCACGTCGCGAGCAGGCCAGGAGAAATGGTGCTCAAAGACGACCAGCAGGAAGCCCACCATCGCCAGCCCGACGGAGGGGTAATCCTCGCTCTCGCTGCGCTTCTCGCGAGCATGGATCGTCGCCTCTCCCGGCAGCGGCATCGTCATGAAGCGTTCGACCGAGGCGGGATCGGCGTGAACAAGGTTGCTGGTCTTGCTGTAGACGGCGGTGTAGACGCCGGTGAAAGTGAGGATGTCGGGCTCGGCTGGGTCGTAGCTGCGGAAGGCGGGTGAGACCTCGGACCAATGCTCGTCAACCGCGCTGGTCAGCTTGTGCAGCTTGATCGGCTGCTTCGCCTTTTCGGCCTTCGCTACCTGGGCAGGCGTGAGGCGTTCGATCTCAAATCGCTCCTTCGCGTACTTGTGGACCTGATAGCTGCGGTAGTCGGCCCATTCCCGCCACTGCGGAATGTGGGCCTCGGGGTCGATCCCGATCCAGCAGAACGTCGCGACATGCTCGAACAAGATGCGTAGAAGCATCTGAGCCTCCCCCGGCATCCCCCGCTCGACCTGGAGCGTCACCGACTCCAACAGCGTTCCGCCTCGGGCAAGGAAGCCGTGGGCGACCGCCTGCCACATGTCCTCGGGCGGCATCTGGAGAGGTAGCCGATCCTCGATTAGGGCGGCGATCTCATCGGTTGCCTTCCGCAGTTGCGCTGGCGAAATGTCGGCCATCTGGCGAGCTTGGCAGTCAGAACGGCGGTCGATTTCGGCGCTGCGTCGAACGCCAACTCGCCAGGGCGAGTTTTTCCAGAGATCAGGGACAGGTTTGACCGGCTGGGCTCAGGCTAGGCAGCCTTGACCACGAACTCGCGAATGTCTACCCCTGCCTCCGAAAGGCGATCACGAATCGAGACGCCGAGTGCTTCTGCCTCTTCGCCCACGATCTTCATGCCAATCTCCTCGACCTTAGGGTCGTCCGCCTCTACCTCGTAGTTGATGTCCAAGTGCAGCTTCATAGAGATCGGACGGTACCTCGCGGGCCGGATGAATCACGCTCGGTAAGCGGCGCGAGCATCGTTGATCGCGCGATAGAGAGCCTCGGCCGCTGCAAGCGCCTCATCGACGTTCAAGCGCTCTCCGAGCCATTCGAGCGTGGTGCTGTCGAAGCGACCGACCTGGAGCGCCTGTCGGTTCACTTTGCGATCTCTCCCCTTTTCGATTGCGTACTCGTCAATGTGCTCGCCGACGTTGCGCATCTTCTGAATGACGTTTCGTTTCTTCTCACGGTCGGGCAGGGCTGCATCAAACTCACCAATCGCGCTCTCGATTGCCGCCTTGCTCGCTCTAGGTCGCGCGGCCAGGAGCGCAGCTTGGCGAAGCCTGCGCAGGCTGACGATGAAGAACTGAAAGTCAGCCCATCGACGAAAGACGAAGGTCTCGTCCTCTGGCTCCTCCGATTGAAGCCTTCGCCGCTGGAGGGCGACCATGTGGATCGCTTCGTTCGCCAGGCTGTGTGCCCGTTCGATAGTCGCGGCATCGGAGGGGGTGTCCATGCCCTCAGGCTACGCCGGGATCAGCGGCCCGCCAACGCGGTGAACCGCACTTTGCCCGCTTCCCGCATCCCGGTCTAGCTTCTGTTCGCCCTGTGCCGGGTCCGTCAGCCTGACGCCGCCGGACTGGCAAAACGGCGACCCGCTGCGTTAGTGGCGCGAGCGGGCCGCCTGACCACAAGGAGGCAGTAGCTCCCTCATGGCTACCGAAAACCCTACGGACTACTTAGACCGCACTTTTGAAGTTGCTCGACTCCGCGAGCGAATCGCCCACCTCGAGGAAGACCGCTCGGGCTTGATGGCGGCGGTGCGCCATATGCGACGCGGCCGGCTCGACGGCCGTTATCTCACCGACGCGATTCGGGCAGAGCTGGCCCGCAGCGCCGATCATGGCGTCCTGCTCGAAACCATCGAGGTCGAGATTCGCTGCCTGCGTGATCGCCTGGCGGCGCTTGGCGATGAGTGACCTCGACCCATCGGCTCCGCTGACCTGGCCGCACTTCAAGGCGTGCTGGCAGGAGCTTGATCGCCGCGTTAACTCAGGCGAACTAACCGCAGAGGAGGCCGTGCGGCTGGCTTACGAGGTCGGCTTGGTCTGCCCACAGAACGCGCCGCAATTGCCGCATCACGTCAGCGACGTGATGGCGTTCTACCCCTCACGCTTGCCGGAGCCGCCCTTCGGCCCGTGGCTGCTCGTCGCTTTTGCACACGATCGGTTCGGTGGCCCACACGTCTACCGGCCGGTTAGCGACTAGCTGCGCTGGACGCCGTGCCGCTAGCAAGGGCGGTGAGACAGCAAGTTGCAACGCCCCGCGGCCCCGCTTTACCTTCTTGCGCGTCCGAACAAGAACGCCCCGGGCGGCGGTTGGACGCCCCCGGGGCTGGCACAGGAAAGGTGACTTCCCATGCGCGATCAGCGTAGCCGTTGCGACGCCAAGGACCGCACGACCGCCGACCAGGATCGGATCGTTAGACAAGGGGTTCTCGTCGCGGCGATCGACCTCCATCCCGTTCACGTCACCGTCTCCGAATTGGTGCGGCAGATGGCTCGGAAGCCGGACGACTTCGGGGAACGCGACCTAATCGAACGGGCGGTGCGAGACCTCTCTGGGGTCGGGCTCTTGCACCGCCATGACTTCCTCAACCGGCCCGATGCTCTCGTTGCGCCGACGCAGGCGGCGTTGATCGCCAACGAACTGCTGCTGGACGAATACGAGAAGGACGAGGACTAGCGCCGATGACAGGCAGGGCGGTTTCGGCGGGTCGGGGTCTTCAGGCCTATGTCACCTGGCAGGGACAAAACCAGGCCAGTGCAAAGACCCTTGGCCCGCCGCAACCGCCCACCTTGCGCGGTGCATGTGGAGTTTTCGGCGGGCCGGGGCGGTCGCAGGCCACCGAGGGGAAGGCCGTCTTGGCCCGCCGGAAACTTCAACTCAGCGCTGCAGTCCCTCGGCGCGGGCCAGCAGATCGGAGGGCCGGGTCTCGAACGCGTCCGCGATCTTCCAAACCGTCCCGAGCGTGGGCGACTTCAAACCGCGCTCGATCTTGCCGAAGTAGCTGCGGTCGATTCCGCAGGCCAGCGCGGCCGCTTCCTGGCTGAGGTCGCGTTGCTCGCGGAGTTCGCGAAGCGCGTCTCCGAAGGCTTGGGCACGCGAGCGGGGCATCGCGGGAGGCAGCCTTCCTCGTTGCGGCTTATAGCTCCACGGTCTAAAGTACCCCGGCCTAAAGGACTCAGGGCGTACCACCATCGACAGAGGGAGGTTGCGGTTATGGCAGGAGAACGGAACCGAAGGGGAGAGGCGGCGCTGGCCTTCGTGGTCGCGGCGGTCATGCTCATCGGTCTGATCGGGATCGAGAGAGCGGAGGCGAAGCCCGCCGGGAAACCGGCAGCGCCGGACAAGCTCACGCTGAGCTTCAAGATGGAGCCGATGCCGCCGATGGCAGAACCGATCCCCGGCGCGATCACCGAAGGCCGTGCCTACTACGGGAAACTGAGCTCGGCGCGGCCGGCCTGCCAGCGAGGCCGAGTTGTCTACGCGCAGTACGAGTTTCCGGATGAACCGGGAAGCGAGCCGCTCATTCGGCCGATGTGGGGCGAGGGTGGAGCGAGGGTCAAGACGGACGGGGGCGGGTTCTGGAAGGCCGAACCGGTTGTCTTCGCCCGGTTGGCCCTCCGCGTGACTGCCTTCGTGAAGCCCAAATCGGCGGGGGCGAAATCGTGCCCGATGGTCGAGAGCCGTCCGCTGACGTTGCCGCCGCAGATGCCCCCCGGCGAATGAGCGGGATCGCAACAGGCTGAGGGCGATGAGCTACTGCTCGACCCTGTAGCCAGCGACCTTGTAACTCGGCGTCGGCAGGATCACCTTGGTCGGATTGGGAGACACGCCGACGATCTCAAACGATTGCTCTCCCCGGACTGGGCCAAGAGCGATATGGCCTCGTCGGGAGATATCGCGACCGAGCCGGAACTGCGGCGTGTCCTCGCGGCCGACCATCTGCCAGGAATCGAGAACGAGCCACCCCAGGTCTGGGTTCTCCTCCATCACGTCGGGCTGAACCAAGATGTAAGCAGAGCCAGGGTCAACCCCGTCGGCTTCACACAGCTCCCTGTAGGAGTGGCCGTCGTGCAGGAACAACGGGCTGGTCTCGGCCGTCTGGCCGAGCCTGATCTCGACCGGCGCCATCGGTCCGTATTCAAACCGGACGGCGAGGCCGGAGCCGACTTCTAGGCAGACCCGCTCGGGTTGCTCTTGCTCAATCGCGGCGAACTCGGCGGTTTCGCCGTGAACGTTTGTGTCGGGATGAGGCTCGGAACCATGAGCCATACCACCTCCCTAAGTGTTACTTCTACGCCGTCCAACGCTCCAGTTGAACACGTATTTTTGGCTTTGTCAAGCGGTTTACGGCTACAACGAAGACGGAATTACCCCCGTGAGAATAAGCACGATCGCAATCACGACGGCAATGACCAGCGCGATGACGTCGGACGGCTTCCGAGGGTCGAAATCGAGATCGAAAAGGGATGGTCCCTCATCCTGCGCCTTGGCTGAACTCGCTCTCGCCTTTTGGTGTTTTGCGGCAGCAGCTTTCTCTGCCTCATCGGCCGCTTGCAGTTCTGCCAGCCTTTCTTCCAACGTGCGGCGCTCCCGGCGTTCTGCCTCGGCTTTGCGCCTCGGGGATAACACCCGGCGGCGGGAGTCAGAGGACGGTTTCTGTCTGCGGTTCGGCGTTGACTTCCTTCCCTTCGCGTTTTTCTCACGAACCTGAAGTGCCTGTGCCATCACCGCGAAGATCAGGGGACGGTGGTCATCCTGAAACGCCTTCGAGCCGGGTGGTGACCCAAAAGCTTCGTCAAGCGGCGCTTGAATCTCCCCCAATGCGACGTGCTCCGGAACGCCCAGCGGTTGGGAAGCGTTCAGACGGAAGATGCGGGTTGCGGCATCTGCATACCGCTCGTCAAGTTCCTTCTTCACCTCGTTCTCGATGACGTCTTGCAGAACCGCCCGCAAGTGGTTGCGGCGATCCCGCCACTCCAGAATGCCGTCAGGAACAGAGGGACCGCCGACGATCACAAGGCCGATCAGCGTGGGCACGTCCCTGATCGCTTCGGTGCCGCTCGTTCCCGCTCGATAGCCGATGCTCGCGCAGAGGAGCTGCAGCTCCTTAGCGAGTTGTTTTTCACTGGGCAGATCGGCGGTCATTGCGCCCGGATTATGGCCTCCGCCCAGGAACTTCCTGGGAATCTCCCGGCTTCCTCCCAGCCCCCCGTCACCTTGGTTTGACGCAAACGCGATTTTTGACCAAGGAGGTCGTCAATGTCAACCGCACTCACTCCCTACCGCGCCCGGCCACTGTCGGTGCGCGAGCGCCGCGAGGCCGCCAGCTTGCGCGACGCGCAGTTCCCGGCTAAGCGAGCGGCCGCCCGCGTCGAAGCGGCAGCGGTCGTTGCTCGCACCGGGCTTGCCTTCACTTCGGCTTTGACCGGCTTGGAGGCTCAGCTACTCCAGCAGCATGGACAGCTCATCGACGCCCGCGCCAAGCTGATCGTCGACGGTTACGCCAGCATGGTCGCGACGGAAGTCGCGAGCTTGGCGATGGGAGAGGGCTGATGGATTTCCTAGCCAATCTCATCCTCTACGGCCTCGCCTTCGTCGGTGTACTCGTACTCGCCGCCGGCCTCATAGCCGCCGCAGTGCTCTCCTTTCAGGAGCGTTTCGGTTACCTGATGGGCGACGCCGCGTTCGACCAGGCGTCCTCGGCGACGGATCGCCTGCACACGGAGGCGCAGCAGGCCATCCGCGAACTCGAGGATCTCGCGAATCGGGGTGAGCGCTGATGCGTGGAGTGCCGCTTACGCCCCAGGAGATCGTCGATCTCGTCAACCGGCAGGTCCGCCAATTTGAACAAGTCGGGCTGACCCACGAGACGGCGGTGCTGATGTGCGCAACGACGATCCAGGTCGAGCCGTACAAGGTGGCCGTGCTCGCCCCGCCGCTGCCCGAGGACAAGGTCGAGAGGAAGTCGTGAATGAACCGAGCGCTCGGCACCGTCGTGGTTCTCCTGGTCGTCTGTCTGCTGCTGCCGACGGTGGCTGGGTATGCGAGTCAGGCGGTGCCGCTGCTCATCGCCCTCTTGGTGCTGTTCGCGCTCCTTCGCCTAGCCCTGCCACCCCGGCTGCGGCGGTGATCGGGCGTCGAGTGCCAATCGCCTGCTTGGTCGCTTGCCTTTGTTTCGTATGCGCAACAGACTGGAAGGTCACTTTGTTGCGTATACGCAACTAACGACACCTACCCCATGACTTCATTCCGCCTCATCCCTGAACGCCGCGATCCGCCCGACCTGGAGCGCTTCGTCGCCGCCCTGCTGGCATTCACTCTCGCCCGCATGGAGGCCGAAGAAGCGGCCGAGGCAGAGCAGGCCGAGCAACCGGAGACCGACGATGGTTGATGTCCTCACTCTCGGCCTCTTTGCTGCGACTGCTGCTGTGTGCGGGCTACTTGCCGTCCGCTTGATCGCGGCGGCCAAAGCCGCCCGCAACCGCGAAATCTTCCGGCTCACCTTTCCGCGCAGCGTCGAGCCGGATCAGGTCACCGCCGCGCTCCGCAGTGTCCAAGGCCTCTTGCCGCGTTTCCCCGACCGGCTCGTTGTCACCCGATCGGTCAGCTTCGAGACGGTCGCCACCGCCGCTGGCATCACGCATTTCCTCAGCGCCCCGGCGGGGAAAGGCGAACTCGTTGTCGGGCAGCTTCGCGCCGCGATCCCCGGCCTGCGCGTCGTCCCCGCCCTCGCACCCGACCGCTATGCCAACCGGGCGCGCGAGCTTGTGGCAGTCGGGGTTGGTTCTCTGCGAACCGACACGACCACCGAGAGCAACGCCGCGCTCCTGGCGGCGTGTCAGTCGCTGCGGCAAAGCGAGGGGGTAATCGTCCAGTGGTCGCTCAGTCCCGACCGAGCCGCTTCCGGGTTGGCTGCTGTGGCTGCGAGGTAGCCGCGAAGCGCCGGAAGGCGGGGGCCGGCCGGCCGAGCCGCAGTTGCGGGCCGTGTGCCGGATCGGGGTTCGCGGCCTGTATCCCGACGCCCTGCTCAGCCAGGTGTTCGGCGCGATTCACCGTGCCGACGACGCCGAGCGCCGGTTGACGCGTCGCCTCCTTCCCTCGGCTTGGGTTGCCTCCCGGCTTACCCGCACCACTGCCCCTGTGCTCTCGCGCTCGGTGCTCGGGGCCGACGAGCTGGCGGCGGTGATTGGCTTCCCGATCAGCGGCCCGCAGCTTCCCGGCCTCGGCTTCGCAGAGAGTCGGACGCTGCCGCCCGCCCCCGACGTGCCGCTGCGCGGCCGCGTTCTCGGGGACGCGGTCGCGACGGGGCAGCCGGTGGCACTCTCGGCGTCCGAGTCCCGACGCGGGACGCTCGTCACTGCGCCGACCGGGGCCGGGAAGTCGGTGCTCCTGGAGCACCTGGCTGCCGACGACTTCGCCGCCGGTCGCGCCGTCGTGTGCGTCGAGTCGAAGGGCGACTTGGTTCACGCCCTGGCCGACCTCGTTCCGGCCGACCGCCGCGAGGACGTGCTGATCTTCGACCCGGCCAGCGACCGACCGGCGGGCTTCAACCTCCTGGCCGGTGGCGACGCGACCGCCGACCTCATCACCGATCACGTCGTCGGCCAGTTCCGGGCGCTCTACGCCGGATACCTCGGGCCGCGTTCGGGAGATGCTGCTTCGGGCCGCGTTGTTGACGCTCTCGCAGGCACCCGGCGATTGGGCGATCACCGAGGTCATGCCGCTGCTCTCGGATGATGCCTTCCGGCGGCGGCTGATGGGCGGCGTCACCGATCACGAGCTAGCCGCGACCTGGGCGTGGTTTGAGGGACAGAGCGATGCGGCCCGCGCCGAGATGGTCAGCCCGCTCGCCAACAAGCTCGCCGCCTTCACCCTGCGGCGAAAGCTCCGGGCGGTGGTCGGCCAGAGCAAGAGTGCGCTCGACTTCGACGCGGCGCTTCGCGAGCGCCGAATCATCCTCGTCTCACTCCAGAAGGCCTTGATCGGCGAAGACGCCGCCCGCCTGATCGGGTCCTGCATCCTGGCCGAGCTTTGGGCAGCGATCCAGCGCCGCGCCGCCCTCCCGCAGAGTCAGCGCCCGGTTGCCTCGGTGATGGTCGACGAGGCGCAGGACTTCCTCCGACTGCCGGTAGCGCTCGGTGATGCAGTGGCGCAGTCGCGTGGCCTCGGCGTCGGCTGGACTGTTGCTCATCAGAATCTCGGGCAGCTGCCCGCCGACCTCCGGGCCGCGGTCCTGGCGAACCTGCGCTCCAAGGTCGTCTTCCAGACGACCGCCGACGACGCCCGCGCGTTCGCCCGTGAGCTAGCACCGCACGTAGACGCTTCCGACTTGCAGGGGTTGGCTGCGTACGCAGGCCTTCGCCGTCGTCTCGACCGGGGCGGCCGTGGCCCCGCCCTGCTCGATCCGCACCCGTCCGCCACTGACCCCGACCGGTCACGGTGACGAAGTCCGCACCCGCTCCCGCCAGCGCTACGGCCGCCGCCCCGAAGACGTGGACGCCGAGATTCAGGCGCGTCTCGGTGCCACGACTCCCGACGCTCCGGTTGGGGCGAGGAGGCGGCGATGATCGCTGTTCGTTTCGCTCTCGCGAGCCGCGCGCAAAGCACCTGCACCGGGCACCTTTCCGCTGTCGCAGCGCCAACGAGGCTAGTTGCCCCAAACGGGGGTTCCAATGAGTCGGGAGCGGGTGACGAATGCCTACGTCGAAGGGTTGGCAGCCGAGCTGCCCGAGCGCGACCTGGCCTTGGTCGAGACCCTGGAGCAGTCCGTCGCCACGGCATCGCAGCTGCGGCGGCTCCACTTCACCAGCGGCACGGAGGCGGCCAACGCTCGCCAAGCGTGGCGCAGGCTCCGGGCGCTGCAAGACCTGGCGGGTCCTGACCGTCCTCGAGCGGAAGATCGGCGGCGACCGGGGCGGTTCTACCCAGGCGGTCTTCGCCCTCGACGTCGCCGGCCAGAAGCCTGGGGGCGGCCTGCGGCCCGGCCGGTGGTCGGCGTCTGCGTCGTCCCTGGACTCCCGGCAATCAGTTCTTCGCCCACGCCGTCGCGGTCACGGAGTCCGGCACGTCGCCCTCTGCGAGCGGGCGCGGGCCGATGGCGGCGAAGTCCTCGCCTTCGACGCCGAGCCGTTCTGCTGGCGGCGCTTCGCCGGGGTCGGCGGCGCGACCGCCTGGGCTGAAGCCCGACGCCTTTGTCCGCTTCGGCGCAGGCGAGTACGAACACCTGAGCTTCGTCGAGGTCCACCGGGCCACCGCCTCGGTCCCGACGGTCGCGCGCAAGCTCGGGGTCTATCGCCGCTACTGGCAGACCGGCCGCTGATCAGGAGCGTTTCGGTGCCTTCGGCCGCGTCCTGCTGCTGGCTCCCAGCGCCGCCCGCCGCGATGACTTGGCCCAGGCCTTGAGGCGGCAGCCCACCGATGCGCAGCCCCTGTATCGGGTCGCGCTGGTATGAGGAGGCGACGGGCCTGCTGGCGGGGGAGGGGTCGTGAAGACGCTGCCGCGAAACACGCTCCTCACCGGCGATGCCAGCAAAGCGTTGGCCGGTCTGCTCACCGGGTCGGTCGATTGCGTGGTCACTTCACCGCCATACGCAAACGCCCTGCGCGACTACGGCGTCGCCGGACAGCTTGGTCGAGAGCCGTCCGCCACCGAGTACGTCGGGGAACCTGATGAGCGTGTTGCGACAGGTGCGGCGGTTGCTGAAGGACGAGGAGCGCTCTGGCTCAACCTCGGCGACTCCTACAGCAAGCAGATAGACCAGGGCGCTCCGCGCGGAAGCCTCCTGCTGGTTCCCCAGCGAGTGGCACTGGCGCTCTCAGCCGATGGCTGGATCGTCCGCAACGTCATCATCTGGCACAAGCCGACCCGCTGCCGCAGAACGCCCCGGATCGGCTCAGCCCGACGTACGAAGCGATCATCTTCGCCACCAAGCCGCCGTGAGTTCCTCGACCTCGACGCGATCCGTATCCCGCATCGCTCGGCAGATCGGGCGCGTCCTCAGGAGCGAGAGCGCACCCGCCGCTACCAGGGCAACAACACCGGCTTGGGGCGGCTGAAGGCTGCTGGCCGAGTCGGAAACCCGCGCGGCAAGAACCCCGACGTGTGGACCGTGACGACTGCCACCGACCGGCGCGGCCATCAGGCCACTTTCCCCGAAAGGCTTGATCGAGCGGCCGATCCTGGCGACGTGCCCGGAACGCATCTGCGTCCAGTGCGATGCCGCTTGGACGCGGCCGACTCGGATCGTCAGCAAGCAGACCAACCAGGGGATGCGGCACACACGCGAGGTCGGGGAGCTTCGACGCTGCGACTGCTTCGCCCCGAGCCGCCCCGGCGTCGTCCTCGATCCGTTCATGGGGACCGGCACCACAGCGCTCGTCGCCGAGCGGCTGCGCCGCGACTGGCTCGGCGTCGAATTGAACCCTGCCTACGCGAAGCTCGCCAAGGCTCGGATCACCGTCGGGAGGGCGTCGTGAGCCGGTGGACGGCTGCACGGCGAGCGGAAGGGTGTGCACGCCTTTCTCGCTCGCCGCCACAACCATCCACTACCCGAAGGAGGTGCTTGGGCATGAGTAAAGCCCAGGACATCTATGACCGCGTGGAGGCGGTCGCGGCTGAAGGGCACTCCAGAAGGAGGCTCACGAGATCGTCGCCAAGGAGTTC
>CAVZIP010000002.1:0-487727 GCA_963775475.1 uncultured Solirubrobacterales bacterium
CCGCCACGGCCTCTCGATGTCGATCGACGAGTCGCGGATCGAGGCCGTCCAGTCCGGGGCCGAGGAGGGCGCCGGGGTGCGGGTGGTCGAGGGCGGGACCACCTACTTCGCCCACGTCGACGGCCTCGATCCGGACGAGCTCGAACGAGCCGCCGGCGAGGCCGCCGCGGCGTTGCGCGGCGAGCGCCGCGAGCCGCGGGCGCTGACGGCTGTGGTGAGCGCGCCGGTGCCGATCGAACGCCGCCCCGAAGAGGTGCCGGCCGAGCGCAAGGCGGCGTTGCTGCGCGAGCTCGACGAGCGCGGCCGGGCCCAGGGCGGCGAGATCGCCCAGTTCACGTCCTCCTACGCGGAGGCGCGCCGCCAGGTCGTCGTCGCCAACTCCGACGGCCTCTTCAGCGGCGACGACCGCACCCGCACCCGGCTCGGCGCCCAGGCGGTTGCCCGCCGCGGCGACGCGGTCGAGACCGGCGCCGAGACGCTCGGCGCCCACCGCGGCTTCGAGCTGCTCGAAGACGATCCCGGCCTGATCGCCGAGCAGGCGGCTCGCAAGGCGCTGACCCTGCTCGACGCCGGCTCGGCCCCGTCCGGCCCGATGCCGGTCGTGGTCGGCGGCGGCTTCGGCGGCGTCCTCTTCCACGAGATGACCGGCCACGGACTCGAGGCCGACCACATCCAGAAGCGGGCCAGCGTCTACGTCGACAAGCTCGGCCAGCAGGTCGCCCAGCCGCTGCTGAACGCCTACGACGACGGCCGCCTGCCGAACGAGTGGGGGAGCGACGCGATCGACGACGAGGGCACGCCGACCCAGAAGACGCAGCTGATCGAGGAGGGGCGGCTCGGCGCCTACCTCTACGACCGCTTGACCGCGGAGCGCGACGGTGTCGCCTCGACTGGAAACGGTCGCCGCGAGAGCTTTCGCCACCTGCCGATCCCGCGCATGACCAACACCTACATCGCCCCCGGGGACGCCAGCCCCGAGGCGATGATCGCCGAGCTCGAGAAGGGCTTCTACGCGGTCTCCTTCGCCGGCGGCCAGGTCGACCCGGCGACCGGCGACTTCGTCTTCGGCGTCTCCGAGGGCTACCTGATCGAGGGCGGCGAGGTGACCCGCCCCTGCCGCGGCGCGACCCTGATCGGCAACTGCCTGGAGGCGCTGATGGCGATCGACGCGGTCGGCGAGGACTTCTTCATGAAGACCGGCATCTGCGGCAAGGGCGGCCAGAAAGCCCCGGTCGGCACCGGCCAGGGCCACGTCCGGGTGCGGGCGATGACGGTCGGGGGGACCGAGCTGTGACGCGGAACGACCTAACGTCATATCTGACTCCTTCGTGAGGGAGAGAAGCGGAACATGGGTATGAGCGAGCTCAGCGCGGCCGCGGCGCGGGGGGTCGAGGCGGCGCTGGCCGCCGGCGCGGCCGACGCCGAGGCCCACGCCGCGCGCGACAGCGGCCGCGAGGTGCGGGTCCACGGCGGCGAGGTCGAGAGCCTGACCGCGGCGACCCAGAGCGGGGTCGGCGTCCGCGCCTGGATCGGCGGGCGGGTCGGCTACGCCTATGGCACCGACCTCTCCGAGGCCGGGGTCGGCGCGATCGCCGCCCGCGCCGCCGAGGCGGCGGCGGTTGCCGACGCGGACGAGTTCGCCATCCCGCCCCAGCCGGCCCCGTTCGAGGCGCTGCCCGGGCTCAGCGATCCCTCGGTCGGGTCCTGGACCACGGCCCAGGTGGCGGAGCTGGCGCTCGGCGTCGAGCGCACGGCGCTGGCCGCCGACCCGCGCGTCGCCGGGGTCGAGCAGGTCGTCTACGCCGACTCCGCCGAACGGGTCGCGATCGCCTCTTCGACCGGCGTCGCCGGCGAGTTCGAGGCATCCGACTGCTTCGCCTACCTGCAAGCACTGGCCGAGGGCGACGGTGGGCGCGAGACCGGTCTCGGCTTCGGCCTCGCCCGCGGACCCGACGGTCTCGACCCGGAGGCGATCGGGGCCGAGGCCGCCGAGCGGGCCACGGCGATGATCGGCGCCTCCAAGCCCGAGTCGCGCTCCTGCCCCGTCGTCTTCGACCCGACCGTCGCCGCCAGCTTCGCCGGCCTGATCGGCTCCGCCCTCGGCGCCAGCGCTGTCCAGCGCGGCCGCTCTCCGTTCGCCGGCCGCCTCGGCGAGGAGCTGGCCAGCGAGGCGCTCGTCCTCCACGACGACGGCCGCGACCCGGGCGGGTCGGCTTCGGCGCCCTTCGACGGGGAGGGGGTGCCGCGCCGGCGCACGGCGCTGCTCGAGGGCGGGCGCCTGCGCGCCTTCCTCTACGACACCTATACGGCCAACCGCGAGGGCGGCGCCTCGACCGGCAACGCCTCCCGGCACGGCTATCGCTCGCAGCCCACGGTCTCCCCCTCGAACCTGCTTGTCGCTCCCGGTGCGCTCTCCTTCGCGGGGCTGCTCGCCGCCGCCGGAGAGGGCCTCTACGTGACCGACGTCGCCGGTCTGCACTCCGGCGTCAACCCGGTGACCGGGGTCTTCTCGGTCGGCGCCTCCGGTCGGGCGATCCGCAGCGGCGAGCTGGCCGAGCCGCTGCGCGAGTTCACGATCGCAAGCGACCTGGTGGCGATGCTGGGCGCCGTTCAGGCCGTCGGCGCGGAGGCTCGCTGGGTCCCCTTCGGGGGCTCTGTGCAGACGCCGCCGCTGCTGATCGAGGCGATGGCGGTCAGCGGTTCGTGACGGTTACGCCGTGGCCACTGTTAGATTGCGCCGGTCTTCAACCCCGAGGAGGATTCCCGACGTGACCAAGGCTGAGTTTCTGGATCAACTGGCCGGCGACGACCGGCTTGGCAGCAAGAAGGCTGCCGGCGACGCCGTCGACGCTGTCCTCGACGCGATCACCGACGCGCTGAGCTCCGGTGGCGAGGTCAGCTTCACCGGCTTCGGCAAATTCCATGTCGCCGAGCGTGGCCCCCGCCAGGGCGTCAACCCGCGCACCGGCGAGCGCATCACGATTCCGGGCGGCAAGGTTCCCCGCTTCTCCGCCGGCTCGGCCCTGAAGACCAAGGTCAAGGGCGGCTGACTCCCTGACGCCTTTCGCGGATCGGCTGGCGGCGCTCGTTGACGAGCGCCGCAGCCAGATCTGCCTCGGCCTCGACCCCGACCCGGCCGAGCTGGCCGGGGAGGGGGCGGCGGCCCCCGGCCCGGGCGCTCTGGCCGCCGAGCTCGCCGCGGCCGCCGTCGTCACCCACTGCCGCTCGCTGATCGATCGCGCCGGCCCGGCCTGCGTCGCGGTCAAGCCGCAGCTCGCCTGCTTCGAGCGTCTCGGCGCACCCGGGTGGGCGGCCCTGGCTGAGATCTGCGCCGCCGCCCGCGAAGCGGGGCTGCTGACGATCGCCGACGGCAAGCGCGGTGACGTCCCCGTCACCGCCGCCGCCTACGCCCAGTCCCTGGTCGGCCAGACGCCGACGCCGTGGGGGCCGGTCCCGGGCCTCGGTGCCGACGCCTTCACCGCCAACCCCCTGCTCGGCCTCGATGCGCTGGAGCCGTTCCTCGCCGCCGCCGAGAGCGCCGGCGCCGGTGTCTTCGCCCTGGTCCGCACCAGCAATCCGGGCGCCAGGGACGTCCAGGACCTGCCGGCGCCGCACCAGCCGCTCCACGAGCGCCTGGCGCGGCTGGTCGACGGCCTCTCCGGGCGCCTGCTGGGCGAGGGCGGGCTGAGCGGCATGGGGGCGGTCGTCGGCGCCACCGAGCCGCTCCACATCGCCCACCTGCGCGAACTGATGCCGCGCTCGATCTTCCTCCTCCCTGGAGTTGGCGCCCAGGGCGGCAAGCCCGAGCTGCTCGGTGCCGCCTTCGCGCCCGGCCGGGCGTCCGCTCTGGTCGCCGCCTCGCGCGGCATCGCCGCCGATCCCGATCCGGCGGCGGCGGCCGAGCGTTTGCGGGCCGCGGTCTGGGACGTTTCGACCGCCTGAGGGCGCCTGCGGCGGCTATACGATCAGCGGCTCCGCAATCTTTCCCCTCCAGTCCAATGGAAAAACGCACCAGCGCCTCCGCCCGGATCTTCGCCGCAGTCGCCCTGGCGGGCGCGGTCGTGGTCGTGATCGTCGCCATCTCCAGCTCTCTCGGCGGCTCCGACTCCTCGGAGGAGTCGGGCAAGGGGAGCAACCATTCCGCGCAGAGGGAGGACCGCAAGACGAAGGCCAGCACCTACGTCGTCAAGAGCGGCGACACCCTCGTCTCGATCGCGCACAGGACCGGGATCCCGGTCGCCCACATCCTCGCCCTCAATCCCGAAGTCGACCCGCAGATCCTGATCGCCGGCGAGACGCTGAAGCTCAGATGAGCCGCTGCCGCCTCGGCGTCGCGCTGCTGGCGGCGCTGCTCTTGGGCGCCGGTCCCGCCGCCGCGGCCGAGCAGCCGCCGCGGGTCGAAGCCCGGGCCTGGACCCTGATCGACGCTCGCAGCGGCGAAGTGCTCACCTCGCACGCCGCCGCCGAGCGGCTGCCGATCGCCAGCACGACGAAGCTGATGACTGCTTACGTGGCGCTGCAGGAGCTGCCGCTGAGCCGGGTCGTGCGGGCGGCGCCCTACGAAGCGATCTACGGCGAGTCGCTGCTGGGCCTGCGGGCGGGTCAGCGGGTCAGCGTGCGCGACCTCCTCCACGGCTTGCTGATGCGCAGCGGCAACGACTCCGCCCACGACCTCGCCCTCGCCGCGGCCGGGTCCCAGCCCCGCTTCGTCGGTCAGATGAATCGTCGCGCCGCCGCCCTCGGCCTCGCCGACACCCACTACGCGAACCCGATCGGCCTCGACCAGCGCGGCAACTACTCCAGCGCCGCGGACCTGGCGACGCTGAGCCGCCGTCTGATGCGGATCCCCGGCTTCGCCAAGATAGTCGGTGCCCGCACCGCCGTCCTCCGCAGCCTGCGGCCGCCGCGACGGGTCGAGAACAGCAACGACCTGCTGTGGATGGTGCCCTGGGCGACCGGGATCAAGACCGGGCACACCTTCGACGCCGGCTACGTCCTGGTCGCGTCCGGCAGCCGCAAGGGGGTCGACCTGATCTCGGTCGCGGTCGGGGCGCCGAGCGAAGAAGCCCGTTACAGCGCCAACCTGGAGCTGCTCGAATACGGCTTTTCGCAGTACCGGCGGCGACAGCCGATCCGGGCCGGTCAGGACCTGGCCGACCCGACGATCCGTTACTCCGGCGGCGAACTGCCGCTGCGGGCCGCTCGCGGGGTCACGGTCGGCCTGCGCCGCGGCCAGCGGCTCGAGGTCGACGTTCGCGCCCCGGCCGAGGTCGAGGGGCCGATCCGCCGCGGCGCCGCGCTTGGTCGGGCGACGGTCCTCGTCGCCGGCCGCCGCGCCGCTGCGGTCTCGCTGCGAGCGGGCCGCTCGATTCCCGAGGCCAGTGCCTTCGACCGTGTTCGCGCCTTCCTCGGTGACAACTTGGTCCCTATCGCCCTGGCGGGGTTCGTGATACTGATTGGCGGGGTATTGCTCTACCGCCGTCTGTCCCGCTGAAAGCGACCGAGGAGAGCGAATCCGGGTGAAAGCGCAGTGATCCTCACCGTGACTCTGAACGCGGCAATCGACCGCACCGTCGCCGTGCCGAACTTCCGCCTCGGGCGCCGCCACCGCGCGGTCGAGAGCCGTACCGTGGCCGGCGGCAAGGGCATCAACGTCGCCCGTGCCCTGAGCCTGCTCGGCCGCCCCGTGATCGCCGCCGGCTTCGTCGGCGGGCCGACCGGGACCCGGGTCCTCGAAGGCCTGCGCGAAGAGTCGGTCCTGACCGACTTCACTCGGATCGCCGCCGAGACGCGGATCAACCTCGCCGTGATCGACCCCACCTCGGGCGACCAGACGGAGATCAACGAGCGCGGGCCGGCGGTCAGTCCGGAGGAGGTCAAGGAGCTCTTCGAGCGGATCGGCTACCTGGCCGGCGGCGCCAAGATCTGCGTGCTTGCCGGCTCGCTGCCCCCCGGCGCCGGCGACGATCTCTACGCCCGCCTGATCGCCGACCTCGGCCGCCGCGGCGTCTCCGTCGTGCTCGACGCCGAGGGTGAGGCGATGCTGGCCGGGGTCCGCGCCGGAGCCGCGATGGTGACCCCCAACGAGCGCGAGGCCGAGGAGCTGGTCGGGCAGGAGTTCGCCGATCGCGGCGACCTCGCCCAGGGACTCAGCGAGCTGGTCCGCCTCGGCGCCGCCGAGGCGGCGATCACGCGGCCGGAAGGCTGCGTGGCCGCGGTCGGCGAGAACGCCGACCGGCGTCTGCTCGAGGTCCACACCGAGCCGCTGGAGCCGGTCTCCACGGTCGGCTCCGGCGACGCCTTCCTGGCCGGCTACGTCGCCGCCCGCTACGAGGGTCGCTCGCCCGAGGAGTGCCTCGCCTACGGCGTCGCCTGCGGCGCCGAGTCGACCCAGCACTTCGGCGCCGGCACCGTCGATCGCAACCAGGTCGAGCGCCTGCTCGGCGAGGTCGCGGTGCACGATCTGGAGGTCCCGGCCGAAGTGTAGTCTGGCTGTTTCAACGCCAGCCCTGGAGGAATCACTTGGAAATCGAAATCGGCCGCGGCAAGAAGGGGCGGCGCGCATACGGATTCGACGACATCGCCATCGTCCCGTCGCGTCGTACCCGCGATCCCGACGACATAGACATCAGCTGGACCCTCGGTCCCTACCGCTTCGACCTGCCGCTGGTCGCCTCGGCGATGGACGGGGTCGTCAGCCCCGACACCGCGGTGCTGGTCAACGAGCTGGGCGGCCTCGGCGTGCTCAACCTGGAGGGGATCTGGGCCCGTTTCGAGGACGCGGAGGAGCGGCTGGAGCAGATCGCCGCCGCCCCCAAGCACGTGGCGACGCGGCTGATGCAGGAGATCTACGCGGAGCCGGTCAAGCCGGAGCTGATCGGCAAGCGGGTGGAGGAGATCAAGGCCCGTGGCGCCGTCGCCTGCGGCTCGCTGACGCCGCAGAAGGTGCGCGAGCACTACGAGGTCGCGGTCGAGGCCGGTCTCGACATCCTGGTCATCCAGGGCACGGTGATCTCGGCCGAACACGTCTCGACCACGGTCGAGCCGCTGAACCTGAAGGAGTTCATCGCCGAGGTGCCGGTGCCGACCGTGGTCGGCGGCTGCGCCTCCTACTCGACCGGGCTGCACCTGATGCGGACCGGGGCGGTCGGCGTCCTGGTCGGCGTCGGCCCCGGCGCCGCCTGCACCACCCGCGGCGTGCTCGGCATCGGCGTCCCGCAGGCGACGGCGATCGCCGACGTCGCCGCCGCCCGCTCCCAGCACATGCTGGAGACCGGCGAGTACGTCAACGTGATCGCCGACGGCGGCATGCGCACCGGCGGCGACGTCTCCAAGGCGATCGCCTGCGGCGCCGACTCGGTCATGGTCGGCTCGCCGCTGGCCCGCGCCAAGGAGGCGCCCGGCCGCGGCTTCCACTGGGGGATGGCGACCTTCCATCCCTCGCTGCCCCGCGGCACCCGCGTCTCGACCAAGCAGGACGGGACGATGGAGGAGATCCTGCTCGGCCCGGCGCAGGAGAACGACGGCACCTTCAACCTGATGGGGGCGCTGAAAACCTCGATGGCCACCTGCGGCTACGAGGACATCCGCTCCTTCCAGCGGGCCGAGGTGATGGTCGCGCCGGCGCTGATGAGCGAGGGCAAGAAGCTGCAGAACGAGCAGTCGGTGGGCATGGGCTCGAATGGACGGGCCGCCGTTTCGGCGGGAGTTGCCGTATCGGATGACTAGTAGCGCCGACGCGCTCCGGCCGGCGGGTCCTGTCGCCGCAGGGGACCCGCCATCCCCTCCGGTAGCTAAAGCTTCCTCGGAGATGGGCCCCCCTACGACGCTACCCGCCGGAGGGGCGCTGGAGGAGGTGCTCGTCCTCGATTTCGGCGGGCAGTACTCGCAGCTGATCGCGAGACGGATCCGCGAATGCGGAGTGTTCGCGGAGCTGCTGCCCATCGACTGTCTCGGTGGAGGCGATTCAAGAGCGGAAGCCGAAGGCGTTGGTGCTGTCCGGCGGGCCGGCCTCGGTCTACGAGCCGGGCGCGCCGCCGTTTCCGACCCAGTTGCTCGACCTCGAGATCCCGCTGCTGGGCATCTGTTACGGGATGCAGGCGATGGTGCTGGCGCTCGGCGGCCGCGTCGAGTCGGCCGAGACGGGCGAGTTCGGCCGCACCGACCTGGTCCTGCGCGACGGCGGCGGCCGCCTGCTGGGCGGGCTGCCGGAGGAGCAGAGCTGCTGGATGAGCCACCGCGACGCCGTCTTCGAGGCGCCCGAGGGCTTCACCGCGCTCGCCTCGAGCCCGAGCTCTCCGGTCGCCGCCTGCGAGCTGCCCGACCGCGGCCTCTACGGGATCCAGTTCCACCCCGAGGTCGTCCACACCCCCTACGGGACCGAGATCCTGACCCGCTTCCTGCGCGACGTCGCCGGTTGCGAGCAGCAGTGGTCGCCGCAGTCGGTGATCGCCGAGCAGGTGGAGAAGATCCAGGCCCAGGTCGGCGACGGCCGGGTCATCTGCGGCCTCTCCGGCGGCGTCGACTCCTCGGTCGCGGCGCTGCTCGTCCACAGGGCGGTGGGGGAGCGGCTGACCTGCGTCTTCGTCGACCACGGCCTGATGCGACTGAACGAGGCCGAGCAGGTGGTCGAGGCCTTCGACCAGTTCGGCATCCCGCTCGTCCACGTCGACGCCGAAGAGCGCTTCCTCGCCAGGCTGGCCGGGGTCGACGACCCCGAGCGCAAGCGCAAGATCATCGGCGAGGAGTTCATCCGCGTCTTCGAGGAGGAGGCGGCGAAGCTCGAGGACGTCGGCTTCCTGGTCCAGGGCACGCTCTACTCCGACGTGATCGAGTCCGGCGGCTCCGACCACGCGGCGACGATCAAGTCCCACCACAACGTCGGCGGCCTGCCCGAGGAGTTCGACTTCGACCTGGTCGAGCCGCTGCGGATGCTGTTCAAGGACGAGGTCCGCGCCGTCGGCGCCGAGCTGGGCATGCCCGAGCGGATGGTCTGGCGCCAGCCCTTCCCGGGCCCCGGGCTGGGGATCCGGATCGTCGGCGGCGAGGTCAACAGGGAGCGGCTGGACATCCTCCGCGCCGCCGACGCGATCCTGCAGGAGGAGATCCGTGCGGCCGGAGCTCTACCGCCAGCTCTGGCAGTCCTTCTGCGTGCTGCCGGTGGTCCGCTCGGTCGGGGTCCAGGGCGACGGGCGCACCTACGCCTATCCGATCGTGATCCGCGCCGTCACCTCCGACGACGCGATGACGGCCGACTGGGCGCGGCTGCCCTACGACCTGCTGGAGCGGGTCTCGAACCGGATCATCAACGAGATCCGCGACGTCAACCGCGTCGCCCTCGACATCTCCTCGAAGCCGCCGGCGACGATCGAGTGGGAGTAGCGCCCCCGGTGACGCACGACTGTTCCGGGACTGCCCGAGGAGGGCTCATAGTCGCTTATACGGCACCGTAAGCCAGAGTGTGGGGGGACTCGGGCTTAGGGGTGCTCCTGCGCCCATCCCCAGGGGGCGGCGATCGCCAGTTTCCATTCCGCTTCGACCCGTCGCAAAACCCAGCGTCGCGTTCGGGTCCGCCCGATTCGCGGGCTCTCGACGCCCCGGAGCGGATTTTCCAGCGCCCTGGCGGGCGGTCGCCAAGTCGAGGTCGAGTGCCTCCCAGTGCTTTACACTGAAGATGCGGCTGCTCCAGTCGGAGCGGTCGGTTATCAAAACTTCAGGCCGGTGGTCTGGGGGCTTACAGAAAGAAGACCTTGAAATGGCCGAGACCGGCCCGCAGGGGAGCGCGCGCGTTCTCCAGCACGGATACCGCTACGTGGTGTCGGATGAGTGGATTGAGCACCAAATCGACGAGGATGGCATTGAACCGCCAAAAATTTGGCGGATCGACTTCCAGCTTCGGGAGCTCCGCGATGCGGACGCTCGCAGGCGGGCACGCAAGCTACGAGACATGTGGGCGAGCATCTCCGGAGATCTGGTACTTGCCGAACCCACGGAGGACCCCGAAGAGTTCCTCGACCTGCTCGAAAAGTGGGCCAACGAGCGAGTCGACGACGACGATGTGATCCCCAGTCGAGAGTCCAGGGAGTTCCGCCGTCGGCTGAAGCTCGCCGAATTCGACATCGACATGGACCGGTGGATTGAGGAGCACGGGTCGGATCGGCTCAAGCTCGCCCGGTCCCGCAACTACAAGATCACCAGCAGCTACGCGAAGGACCGGGCGCTGGAAGAGCTTCCGGAATGCTGGATCGATACCGCCAGCAAAGCCGTGCACCGGGAGCGCGTAGATCCTTCCATGCGCGCCCTCCAGGTCGAGACTAACTTTCGGGACTGGATCGCGACGAAGGAACTCGGTCTCGACACGCGCGTTGTCTGGCTGGTCAAGCCACCGTCTTCGATGGCGGAGTTCATCGAATATGCGATTGAGGACTTCATCGACTCCGAGTCCGACTTTCGGCAGCAGGAGGCGCTGCTAATCCCGGACTATCTCGGGAAATACAGCGCCTTCCTACCCGTCGAGGTCGAGCAGCGCGCCCCAAAGGAGGACGACCCGTACTGGGAGGAGCAAGACGAGGAGGAGGAGGAAGATTGATGGCGCGCCCCGCTCACAGCATTCTCCTCGACACCCCGCTCGAAACCGATCCTCGGGGGCGCTGGCGCAATTGGGACCGCGACGCTGATGACGACGATGAGCTTGCCGAAAAGGTGGAGGCTTTCGAGCCCCTGAACTATCCGGCTGGAGTCGAGGCGGCGCGCTGGCTCCGCGAGGACGCTTACGACAACGACGGCCTCACCAAGACGCGCCTGCTGGTTTCGGACGAGCGCGTCGAGGGGTATATCGCGACCTGCTTCGGCACCGTCGAACTCACGGAAGGCGGCATGAAACGGCTGGCGGTCCGGCGCGACCTTCGGCGACGACAGGCCCCCGCGTTCCTGGTCTGCTGGGTCGCGCGACATAAGGACAGCGAAATCCCTGGGACGCAGCTGATGCTCACGACCGTATCCCTCGCCCGGCATGCAAAACGGAACAGCGGACTCGTCGCGCTCGCCCTCGACCCGCACGACGAGGAGGTGTCGAAAATGTGGCAGGCAACTCCCTGGAACTTCCAGAAGTGCCGGCACCGCGAAGGCAATCGGCCGACGCGGCTCTACGTCCCGATCTAGAGGTCGATCCGACCTTCGGCCTGAAGTGTCTCTAGATGCCGATCAGCTGCAGCATGAAGCTGCTGCACGCCCGGATCATTTTGGGCACGGCGTAGCTGCTTCGCGTTGATCTCGGCGAAGGGCTGCTCGTGCTTGATTCGGCGGGTGACCTTCTTGGTCTTGACCTTTCGGTCGGCGATCGCCATGGGCCTCCTCTCGGCTCGGGTACTACTGGCCACTACATCGGCCGCTGCGGCGGCAAACTTAGCTCGCATTGACTACCAATGGTAACTTGCTTACTAAGCCGGACGCAAAGACCCTGCATATGTCGAATGTTTCGTGCCTTGTGTCGCGTTGCGCTTGGGGTCACTGACATGGCTTGATCGCCACGGAGGATGCGCCGCTTAGATTGAATCGCTCCCCCGCTATAGGACGAAAACCCGCTTATCAAGCGGGTTTTCGCGTTTTTGGGGAGACTCAAAAACGACGAAAAAACGCCGTGGGGCAAGCCCTGGGGCAAGGTGAGGTCAAAGTGAGGTTGATTCCGGGCCTTGCGCAGGGCCTCCGGTCCACCTACGTTCGCTCGCGAGAAACGCTGGAGGTTCTCCTATGAGCGACATACGCGAAGGGCGATCGCGTCCCGCTTCCTCGGCTTTTGGCGAGTCCGATCCCTACAGCCGCCTCCGGGTCGGCATCGAGGGAACGGTCTCAATAGTTGACGATCTCGGGACCGTCCACGTCGATTGGGGCGACGGCGGGAGGCTCGGCATGATCGTCGCGCCACCGGCCGGCCGCAACCGGATCGAATCGAGCTCGTCCGCCCCTGGTCCCCTGGACAAGACATAAAGGCGCGCGGAACAGCCATCCGTGTGGAATACTCGTATGTGTATGAGGCGGGGCGGGGCCATATTGCTCGTAGCAATTGTCGGGGTGCTGGCCACCACACCCACCAGCGCCTCTGCGGCGGGCTGGCAGCCATCCGTCAACGCCGAAACGGGCGACAAAGCAGCGTTTGCAACCGAGGTCGGAGTAGACGCGGAGGGCAACGCGGTTGGTGTCTGGGCGCGTCATGTCAGCGGCCTTCAATGGGAGATCGTCGCTTCGTCGCGGCCGCGGGGCGGTCAATGGACTGTCCCGGTGGCCATTTCCGGCGACACGCGAACGGGGGAGATACTGCGATCGAAGGTCGCAGTCGATCCGAATGGCAACGCGATCGCCGTCTGGGCCGCGAGGCCTCCCGAGGCGTGGGGAAATGAGAACGTTTTCAAGGCGCTCTGGTCCGCGAGCCGTTCGCCCGGCGGCGCATGGGGCGAGCCGGAGGAAATCTCCGTCGCCAGCGGTGTCAGTGAGTTTGACGTCGTCATCGACGCAAGCGGCACCGCAACGGCGATCTGGCACTCGTTCAAAGAGGGAGACGACGACCCGCCCGGCAGTTTCGTGCGCGCGGCGAGTCGTCCCTTGAACGGCGAGTGGAGCGATCCCGACGAACTCTCCGGTCCCGCGAACGGCGGAAATCCCCAGGTCGCGGTCAACTCGGCCGGCGACCTGACCGCGGTGTGGACCGGGGTCGACCCCGACAACTCCGTCGTGCGATCCAAGAGCCGTCCGGCTGGTGGGGCGTGGAGCATTACGGCCACCGACCTCTCCAGCGACGCCGGCCGTGCATCCAACGCGCAGATAACGGTCGCTCCCGATGGCAACGCGATTGCCGCCTGGTCTTACTCCGAGTGCATAAACCCCGAGGATTGCCAAGCGTACGAGGAGTGCACAGACCCCGAGTGCAGAGAGGGCCTCGACGTGAGCCGAGACTTCGAGGTGCAGACGGCATATCGCAACGAGAGCTCGGGATTGTGGGATGCGCCGGCGTTGCTTTGGGACGACCTCGAGGATGAAAAGACCCCAGAGGTGGCGCTGGCTACCGATCCGCAGGGCGACACGACCGCGATCTGGAGCTCGTTCGCGCCCGGTGGCAACGTGATGCGCTCCAGCACTCGCACGGCCGGGGACGGAGGGGTATGGAGCACCCCGGTCGCGTTGTCGACCCCCGATGGCGGCAGTCTCCAAGGCAAGCCGACCAATCCGCGGATCGTCGCCGACCCCCAGGGAAGCCTGACCGCGACCTGGTCGGCGGCGGTTGGGCCCAACCCCGGGATCGGCGTCACCGAAAACCGACGGCTGCAGGCCGTCCATCGCCCTGCCGGGGGCGCGTGGAGCAGCCCCGTCGCCTTGTCGACTCCCGACGATGTGTGGGCGGCGGAGATAGCAGTCGATCCCCTGGGCTACGTAACCACGCTGTGGAGTGGGACCAACGCTATGAGATCCCGGGTCTACGACGCGATTGCACCTCTGCTCGAAGACGTGGAGGTGCCCGCGAACGGCGTCGTTGGGGAGGCGGTCGCGATGTCGGTTGACCCGTTCGACGTCTGGTCGCCGGTGACGACGGGATGGGACTTCGGCGACGGTGCTACCGGCTCCGGTGCGACGGTCAGTCACTGCTACGGCACGCCGGGGGAATACACGGTGACGGTGACCGGCACCGACGGGGCGGCGAACGAGACGAGCGCGCCGCGGACAATCTCGATCGAACCCGACCCCGGCCTCGCTGGGGACGTCGACCCTTGCGCTGATCCCGATCCGCCCGAGCTCACAGGTACCGATCCGCCGTCGCCCGCCTTGAGCGGCACTCCGCGGATTCTCGGCACCGCAGAGGCGGGGTCGATAGTGCACGTCTATGCCGGCTCTGCCTGCGCGAGTTCGCCAGTCACCACCGGGAGCGCAGCCGACCTCGGCTCACCCGGCATCTTCATTCAGGTCGCCGAAGGCGTTACCGCCGTATTCTCGGCGACAGCCACCGACCCAAGCGCCAATATCTCGGACTGCTCGGACCCGATCTCATACACGCGCGTGAAAGCGCCGACGCCAGGCGGTGGCGAGAGCGGAGGGGGTGGTGGGCCGACGGATGAGGGCAAAGGCCCCGACCTCAGCACCCAATGCATCGTTCCGAGGCTAATCGGCAAGACGCTAGCCCAGGCGAAAGCGGGGTTGAAGGCGGCCGCCTGCAGGCTCGGCACCGTGCGAAGTCCACGGCCCCGCAAAGGCAAGCGACTGTCGGCCCTCGTCGTCAAGTCCTCGACCCCCGCCGTGGGCGCGAGTCCCGCCGGCGGCAAGGTCAACCTCACGCTTGGGCCTAAATCGAGAAAAGCGCGCCGCTACTAGCCTCGATCCACCAGTAGCAACCTGAGGAAACCGCCCGGGAACGTCCTCTTGGGTCTTGAGAATGCGGTTTGCGAGCCCATTCCCACAAACCCAGGAGGACACCCGGAAGGTGAAGACACAAACGACAGCGCAAACCGTAGAAGTCAGGGCGGACGGCGAGGGGCTCGTCTCCCACGCCGGCGCCTTCCTGTTGGTCGAGCTCGCCGACCGGCTCGGCCTCACCACTGCGCTCGCCGAGGCGATGGCTCCGACCCGCGAGCGCCGCTCCGCGCACGACCCCGGCGTCGTCCTGCGCGATCTCGCCGTCGCGATCGCCGACGGCGGCGATCACGTCACAGATCTCGGCGTGCTGCGCGGCCAGCAGGCGCTGTTCGGGGCGGTGGCCTCAGAGAGCACCGCCCACCGGGCGATCAAGTCGGTGGACGCCGAGGCACTGGAAGCGCTCCGCGCCGCCCGTGCCAAAGCGCTGGAGCGCGCCTGGGATGCCGGAGCCCGACCCGTAGAGCTGGTCCTCGACATCGACGCCAGCCTCCTCACCGCCCACTCCGAGAAGGAAGGAGCTGCCGGCAACTACAAGGGCGGCTTCGGCTTTCACCCGTTGCTCTGCTACCTGGCCGAGACAGGCGAGCCGCTGGCGGCCGTCCTGCGACCCGGGAACGCCGCCGCTCACACCGCCGCCGATCACTTCGAGGTCCTGCAGCTGGCCCTCGAGCAGCTGCCCGCCCAAGACCTCGACCGCGAGATCCTGGCCCGCGCCGACATCGGCGGGCGCACCCACGCCTTCACCTCCGACTGCCGCTCGGCCGGCATCGGCTTCTCGGTCGGCTACGAGGTCGACGAGCGGGTGCGCGGGGCGATCATGGAGCTGCCCGAATCGGCTTGGCGAAGCGCGATCGACGGCGACGGCGAGGTTCGCGAGGGCGCCCAGGTCGCCGAGCTGACCGATCGCGTCGACCTCTCGAGCTGGCCCTGCGGCACGCGCCTGATCCTCCGCCGCGAGCGGCCCCACCCTGGCGCCCAGCTCTCGGTCTTCGACTGCGAGGCCGGCTACCGCCACACCACCTTCATCACCGACCAAGAAGACGCCGACGTCGCCGCCCTGGAGCTGCGCCACCGCCGCCGCGCCCGCGTGGAGGACGCGATTCGGGTCGGCAAGGAAGCCGGGATGGCGAAGATGCCCTTCGCCGCCTTCGAGCACAACCAGGCTTGGCTGGAGGTCTCGCTGCTGGCTCAGGCGATCCTGCGCTGGGCGGCACTGCTCTGCCTGGAGGGCGAGCTCGCCCTCGCCGAGCCCAAGCGGGTGCGCCAGCGCCTACTGCACGTCGCCGGGCGCCTCGTGCGCTCGGGTCGGCGGGTGGCGCTGCGGCTGCCGCGGAGCTGGCCGTGGGCCGAAGCGCTGGTGGCGGCCTTCGCCCGATTGCGGGCGCTGCCGGCAGCGAGCCCGTAGCCACCCGGCTCGCTGCCAGCCTCAGCTCCCCCCTCGCCGCACCTGCCGATCCCGGCCTGCCCGCGAACGAGCGCCGGCGCTCGGATTCGCCGACGATCGGCCTCGAAAGGAGCGCCAGGGAGGTTCCACGGAACCGCCCTGGCGCTGGTACCTACCTCAAGTCGCCCGGCCCACCCTGCTGGGGTGAAAACGGTGGATCGAGGCTAGTTGGCGAATTGGGGCTGGAAGGCGGAGTGTGCTGCCATGTCGGATTCGTAGGTCGCTGGGGCAAGAAATGGGGCAAGAACCCCCACAGATTCCAGCCGATCTCCACGTAGCTCGATCGCGCGAAAACCGCTTGAAACCGTGCTCCACGTAGTCCAGCCGATCTCGCCGATCAAGCTCATAACCCGAAGGTCGCAGTTCGAATTCTGCCGCCGCTAGAGCAATTCCTCGCGCGAGTGGGGGGTCTCGAAGCTGGCGACGCCGATGATCGCCGAGATCGCGCCGCGGCCTTTGCGCCTGGCGATTCGTTCCCGGCTTTCCTCCTGAATCACCAGGACCTTGTCGACGGTTTCTTCCATCGTCGCCGTCACCCTGTTCCAGCCCTGCTCGTCGAGCAGGACCGGCATCCAGTACAGCGTCGAGTCCTCGCGTTCGTCGATCGTGCCGGCCTCCAGCGCCGCCACCGCACGGTCCATGAAGCTCTGCAACGTGGCACCGGATACGCCGCCGAGCAGGGCGCGGGGCACCCGCCGCCAGATCCGATCGCCGATGAAGGAGTGCGGCGAGGCCTTGTAGAAGTGCTCGGTGGCCCCGCGGCGCTGCGCCGTGTCGACCAGCTCCAGGCAACCGCACTTGTCGAGCGCCCTGGTGTGGTACGCGACGTGGCTCAGCCCCGTCTCCAGATCGTCTGAGATCCGGTTGGGGCTCGCGACCCGTTCGGTCAGGATCTCGAGGATTTTGATGCGCAGCGGGTGGGCCAACGCCCTGACCAAGCGTTGATCGATCACTTCCGGGCGGTTCCTTTTCACTGGGGGCTCCTTGGCGTGGTGGCGTAGGTCCGCGCTCCTCCCTGGCGCGTGCACTCCTCTGCTTAGACGAATACGTGTTGATTATTTGTATGGATCACAACTAAATGTCGCAAATTGGTCGTTAGTTGTTCACCATTTGGTGACGGATTCGGGCACGGCGGGTATGGGACCCGGTTTGTCAGCCGGGGTGCCCGATCAGCGTGATCGCGTAGATGACCACGAATCCGACGATCGTCAGCAGCACGCGGAGCCAGGACCTCTCGCCGTCGTGCTCGTGGGCGTGCGCGGTGGGGAGGAGATCGGTCGCCCCCATGTAGAGGAAGAAGCCCGCGTAGACCGCGAGGAAGTACCCGAGCGTCTGCTCGGAGACGGAGATCGCGGAGCCGACCACCGCGCCCGCGAGGGGCGCCAGCGCGTCGATCCGCAGCCACCGCTTCGCGCGCACGCGGTCGCCGGACTGGCTGAGGACGAAGCTGACGGTGTTGAGGCCATCGGCGAAGGCGTGGCTGACGACCGCGAGCAGGACCAGCAGACCCGTCTCGGTGTTGACGCTGAAGGCGAGGCCGATGCCGAGCCCGTCGGTGAAGGAGTGCAGGGAGAGCCCGAGCGCTCCCAGCGCCCCCACCCGGCCGTGTGACTTGGCCTCCTCCGGGTCGTCGCGGTGATGCAGCACCAGCACGCGCTCCATCAGGAAGAAGGCGATGAAGCCGAGGGCCACGAGCGGCACCGCGTCATGGGCGTCCCCGATGCTCTCGATCGCCTCGGGAAGGATCTCCAGCAGGGCGACCGCGACGACGATGCCGCCGCTCAGCGCGACCACCGTCGGCAAGGTGTGCGCAAGTCGCAGGGCGATCGCGCCGCCGGCGAGGATGGCGAGCACCGCGAGCCCGGCGAGGGGGATGGCGACCTCAGGCATGGCGCTCGCGGCAGCCGGGGCAGGTGCCGCGCAGGACGACGTCATGACTGCTGAGCACGAACTTGGAGCGCCTGCCGACGGCCTCGACGGCTTGCTCCAGCTCCTCGCTGGTGAAGGGGGCAAGCCGACCGCACTCCTGGCAGACGAGGTGATGGTGGTGGTCGGCCGGGTCCACGCGCTCGTAGCCGGCGGCGTCACCGCCGACGTCGACCCGCTGGATCAGCCGCAGTTGCTCGAGGCGGTCCAGGGTGCGGTAGACGCTGGCGCGGCCGACCGAGTCGATGCGGCGGTCGATCTCCAGCGCGGTGAGCGCGCACTCGGCGTCGGCCAGCAGCTCGACCACCTGCCGGCGCGCACGGCCGCTGCGCAGTCCCGCGTCGTCAAGGCACTTGGATGCGTGGGCTGACCAGTTCAGGCCTGCGACGCTATCAGAGAATGAGAACCATTCTCATTCAGACGCCCGTTAGCTGTACCGATCCCACTTTTCGAGGTCGGGAAGGGGGTCGAAGGGGCTGCCCCCCTCGTACCAGCCGGGGGCTCCCCAGATCTCGAAGTGGAGGTGGCAGCCCTGGCTGTTGCCGGTGTCGCCGACGATGCCGATCGGCTGACCGGTGCGGACCGTTTCGCCGGCCGGCAGCGGCGAGGGTTCGGCCAGGTGCGCGTACATGAAGTCGTTGGGCGTGCCCTTGCCGTCGATGACGATGTAGTTGCCGGCGCTGGCCTCGTACTCGTTGTACTGCACGGTGCCGCCGCGGGCGGCGACGAGCGGGGTCCCACAGGCGGCCATCACGTCCTGGCCCTGGTGGGTATGACCGGACCTCGCGGAGCCGAAGCGACCGGCGCTGAGGCCGAATTCGTGCGCGCCGAGGATCGGGAAGGCGTAGCCGTAGAGAGCGAAGCCGGCGGTGACCGACGCCGACGCCGTGGCCCGGCGGGCGGCGGCGGTGCTTCCCTGCGGCACGACCTGGAAGGTGTAGCGGCCGTTGCGGGCGGGGCGGCCTTCGGCCATGGTGCCGTCCCAGCGGATCGAGACCGGCACTCCCGGCGCGACGTCGTTGCGGAAGAAGCTGCGGACGACTTCAGCGGCCGCGTTGACCACGTTCACCTGCAGGTCGTTCTGCGGCTGGGTACTGCCGATCGAGAAACCGAAGCGGGGATAGCGATAACCGAAGAAGTAGCTCTTGCGCGGCGCGGCCTGGGCGGAGGTGAGCGTCACCGCCCCCGAGCTGGGGGCGGGGTCCGCCGCTCCCGAGGGGCTCCCCTGGGGGGTCGGCGCCGCACCCGGCGTCCCGGCGCCGCCGGTCGAGACCGCCGCCGAGGCGGCGCCGCAGGCGAGCAAGGCCACGCTCGAGGCGATTATGCAAATCCATCCCGCCGGGCCGGGCCGGGACATCTCGTTGTCGCGCACAGCAAACCCTCTCTTTCGTTCGCCTGCGGAGTTAGCTGTCGGGCTCGCGCTGAAAGAGATGCGCTACGGACGGATTCGTCCGATTCGCCCCGGAGACCTGCTTCGGTCTCTTCGGTTCCTCCGCTCCCGTTCGGACGCCCGGACGGGATTCGGCATTTGCTGGCGCGGCAGTATAGAGGCCCGGATGGCTATGATCCCCCGGCCGCGTGGAGATCGACCGCGCGGTTTTTGCACGATGAAGACCTTTGTAGCCACGCCAGCCAACCGCCAGCGAGACTGGTACGTCGTCGATGCCGAGGGCAAGACCCTGGGCCGCCTGGCGACGCAGATCGCCGACGCGCTGCGCGGCAAGCGCAAGCCGGAGTACACCCCGCATTGCGATACCGGTGACTTCATCGTCGTCGTCAACGCGGAGAAGATCCGGGTCACCGGCGACAAGCTGGCGCAGAAGACCTACTGGCGCCACAGCGGCTACCCCGGCGGGATCAAGTCGCGGACCCTGGGCGAGATGCTCGAGCGTCGTCCGGAGGAAGTGATCCGCAAGGCGGTCAAGGGGATGCTCCCCCGCAACCGCCTCGCGCGCCAGCAGCTGACCAAGCTGAAGGTGTACGCGGGACC
This sequence comes from uncultured Solirubrobacterales bacterium, assembly GCA_963775475.1. Lineage (GTDB taxonomy): Bacteria > Actinomycetota > Thermoleophilia > Solirubrobacterales > 70-9 > VAYN01. The sequence goes on from CAVZIP010000002.1 coordinate 19,758, forward strand.
GGATCATCCGCACGCGGCGCAGCAGCCCAAACCGATGGAGACCACTTGATGGCAGACGACAAAGCACCGGACGAGACGACTGAGCCGAGCGACGAGACGACCGAGGGACAGGGCGGTCAGCCCGCGGGTCCTGTCGCCGAGGGTGACTCTCCGGCTCACCCGCCGGAGAGCTCACCCTCGACGCCACCCGCGGGAGATGCGTCTGAGGCTCCGGCCGAGTCGGCGGAGGCTGAGCCGCCTGTGGAGCCCGAGTCATCTGCCGACGAACCTGCTCCTGAAGCTGAGGAGTCCGAGGCCGTTGAGGCGGAGCCTGCTGCGGAGGAGGAGCCCGTAGCCGAGGAGACGCCGGCCGCTGAGGAAGCTCCCGCTGAGGAGCCTGCGGTCGAGGAGAAGAAAAAGGACGTCATTCCCGGTGCCGATCTGGAGCCGATCGCGGTGGAGACGGAGACGCGGGAGCTGAGCGCGGAAGAGCGGGCTCGGTTGGAAGCCGAGGAAGAGGAGAAAGCCCGTCGCGAGGCCGAGCTGGCCAGCGCCGAGGAGCCCGCCAGCCGGGCGCCGGCGAAGATGGAGAGCGGCGCCCGCTACCTCGCCACCGGCAAACGCAAGAGCTCGATCGCCCGGGTCACGCTGCTGCCCGGCGACGGCAAGATCGAAGTCAACAAGCGCAGCCTCGAGGAGTTCTTCCCCCGCCCCCTGCACCAGACGATGGCGCGCCAGCCGCTCGCCGTCTCCGGCTACGAGGGCAACGTCGACGTCCGCGTCCGCGTCCACGGCGGCGGCATCAGCGGCCAGGCCGGCGCGGTCCGCCACGGCATCGCCCGGGCGCTGACCGAGATCGACCCGGAGTTGCGCGGCGACCTCAAGCGGCGCGGTTTCCTGACCCGCGACGCACGGGTCAAGGAGCGCCGCAAGGCGGGCCTCAAGAAGGCCCGCAAGAAGCCTCAGTTCAGCAAGCGCTGACGGGGGCTTGGTGAGCGCCGAGCGCAAGCTCTTCGGAACCGACGGGGTCCGAGGGGAGGCTGGGACGTTCCTCAGCGCCGAGCTGGCGACGGCGCTCGGCAGGGCCACCACCGCCTCGTTGCGGGCGCCGCGTCCGCAGGTCCTGATCGTCCGCGACACCCGCGAGTCGGGGCCGATGCTGGAGGCGGCGCTGGCCGCCGGAGTCGCCGCCGCCGGTGGCGACGCGCTGCTGGGTGGCGTGCTGCCGACGCCCGCCGCGGCGATCCTCGTGAGGCGGCTGGGGCTGGACCTCGCCGCGGTCGTCTCCGCCTCCCACAACCCGTACCGGGACAACGGCATCAAGTTCTTCTCCGGCCAGGGGACGAAGCTCGGCGACGAGCTCGAGGCGCGGATCGAGTCGCTGCTCGACGAGGCGCCAGCGGAGACCGAGCCCGGTCGCGTGCGTGAGCTGAACGGCGGTCTCGACGACTACCTGCGCGAGCTCGAGTCCGCCTTCCCACTCGACCTGAGCGGCCGCCGCGTCGTCCTCGACTGCGCCAACGGCGCCACCCACCGCGCCGGCCCGGCGATCTTCGAGCGGCTCGGTGCGGAGGTCGACGCGATCGGGGTCGAGCCGGACGGCCGCAACATCAACGCCGGCTGCGGCTCGACCCACCTCGGGCCGCTGGCCGAGCGGGTCGCCAACTCCGCGGCGGAGATCGGGTTCGCCTTCGACGGCGACGGCGACCGCATGCTGGCGGTCGACGGCAGCGGCCGCGTCCACGACGGCGACGAGCTGATCGCCCTGGCCGCGCGCGGGCGGGCTGCCCGCGGTGAGCTCGACGGCGGTGTCGTCGTCACCGTGATGACCAACTTCGGCTTCCACCGGGCGATGGAGGAGGCGGGGATCGAGGTCGCCGTAACCCAGGTCGGCGACCGCTACGTGCTCGACGAGATGCAGCGCCGCGGCTGGTCGCTCGGCGGCGAGCAGTCGGGCCACATCATCGCCTCCGACTTCGTCGCCACCGGCGACGGCATCGCCGCGGCGTTGATGACGATGCGCGAGCTGGACGGCGCGGCGCTCGCCGACGCGGTGCCGATGGAGAAGCTGCCGCAGACGCTGGTCAACGTCGAGGTCGCCGATCGCGAGGCGATCGCCGACGCCGCTGCCGTCTGGGAGGCGGTCGAGGCCGAGGACGACGCCCTCGAGGGGCGCGGCCGGGTCCTCCTGCGCCCGTCGGGTACCGAGCCCCTGGTGCGGGTGATGGTCGAGGCGCCCAGCGTCGAGGAGGCCGAGGCCGTCTGCGAGCGCCTCGTCGCGGTCGTCCGCGAAGAGCTGACCTGAAACCGACGGGCCGATTTTCCTCCATATAGGGGTGTTTGAGGCCCGTCGGCCGAAGGCCTCTACTCTTATCGGTCCCTTATGTGCGGAATCGTCGGATACGTGGGCGCTCGCCCCTGCGAGGAGCTGCTGCTCTCGGGGCTGGAAAAGCTCGAATACCGCGGCTATGACTCGGCCGGCCTCTCGCTGATCGAGGACGGCGACGTCGAGAGCGTCCACGCGGTCGGCAACCTCGCCAACCTGCGCGCCGCCGTCGACGAGCGGGCCGCCAACGGCGCCGGCGCCCTGCCGCCTTCCCACACCGGCATCGCCCACACCCGCTGGGCCACCCACGGTCGCGTCACCGAGGAGAACGCGCACCCGCACGACGACAGCTCCGGCAAGGTCCACATCGTCCTCAACGGGATCGTCGAGAACCACGCCAGCCTGCGCAAGCGCCTGCAGGCCGAGGGCGAGGAGTTCACCTCGGAGACCGACGCCGAGGTGGTCGCCCACCTGATCGCCCACCACTACGACGGCGACCTCGCCGCCGCGGTGCGCGCCGCCTACGCCGAGCTGCGCGGCCACTACGCCTTCGTCGCCATGCACGCCGACGAGCCCCGTCGCCTGGTCGGCGCCCGCAAGGAGTGCCCGCTGGTCGCCGGGGTCGGCGAGAGCGAGACCTTCCTCGCCTCGGCGATCCCGGCCTTCCTCGCCGACACCCGCATCGCGATGCCGATCGAAAACGGCGAGATCGTCGAGATCGAAGCCGGCGAGGTGCGGATCACCGACACCGAGGGCAACGCCGTCGATCGCGTCGCCGAAGAGGTGACCTGGGACGCCGACGCCGCCGAGAAGGGCGGCTATGAGACCTTCATGCTGAAGGAGATCCACGAACAGGCCGACGCCGTCGCCGAGACGCTCGCCGACCGCCTGCCCGGCGACGAGGGGGTCGACCTCTCCGACGTCGACCTCTCCGACGAGTTCCTGCGCGGAGTGGGACGGATCGTGATCGTCGCCTGCGGCACCTCCTACCACGCCGGCCTGATCGGCCGCTACGCGATCGAGGAGTGGGCGCGGGTGCCGGTCGAGATGGACATCGCCTCCGAGTACCGCTACCGCAACCCGGTCGTCGGCCCCGGCGACCTGGTGATCGGGATGACCCAGTCGGGCGAGACGGCGGACACGCTGGCGGCGATGCGGCTGGCCCGCGAGGCCGGCGCCACCGTGCTCGCCGTCACCAACATCATGGGCAGTCAGGTGACGCGCGAAGCCGACGCCGTCCTCTACACCCGGGCCGGGCTGGAGATCAGCGTCGCGGCGACCAAGACCTTCGTCGCCCAGGTCGCGGCGATGTACCTGCTCGGGCTGCGCCTGGCCGAGCTGCGCGGGACCCTGCCGCCCGAGCGCATCGCCGAGCTGGTCGCGGAGCTGAAGTCGCTGCCGTCGAAGATCGAGGAGACGATCGAAGCGGTCGAGGAGCCGGTGCGCGCCGTCGCCGCCGCCCACAGCGACCAGGACTTCTTCCTCTACCTCGGCCGCCACATCGGTCTGCCGGTCTGCCTCGAGGGGGCGCTGAAGCTGAAGGAGGTCTCCTACATCCCCACCGACGCCTACGCGGCGGGGGAGATGAAGCACGGCCCGATCGCCCTGCTCGACGAGTCGACCCCGGTCGTCTGCGTCGCCACCGACAGCCCGGTGCTGGAGAAGGTCCTCTCCAACGTCGAGGAGGTCCGGGCTCGCGGCGCCCAGACGATCGCGATCGCCACCGCCGGTGGCGAGCGCGCCGCCGAAGTCGCCGACGAGACGGTCGAGGTGGCGCGCACGGACTGGATCCTGCAGCCGATCGTCGCGATCCTGCCGCTGCAGCTGCTGGCCTACGACATCGCCCGCGCCCGTGGGCTCAACGTCGACCAGCCCCGCAATCTGGCCAAGACCGTCACCGTCGAGTGATCTCGTGCAATCGCGGCGCTAGGATGCCCGCGCGCATGAAGGCCCGCCTCGTCCTCCTGGTCGCCGCCGCGACCGCCGCCCTCGCACTCGTCGTTGCCGGATGCGGCAGCAGCGAGGGCAGCTCGGGCTCCGATCCGGCCGCCCTGGCGCCCCCGGAATCACCGCTCTTCATCGAGGCGGTCGTGCAGCCCGAAGGCGAGCTGAAGACGAACGTCGACGGGTTGTTCGAGCAGATCAGCGGCATCGACACCAGCCTCGGCGAGCTGATCGTCTCCGAGCTGGAAGGCTCGGCCGACTCGGAGGGCGAAGAGCTCGACTTCGACAGGGAAGTCAAGCCCTGGCTCGGCGAGACGGGCGGGCTCTTCTTCCAGGAGTACGACGGCGACGACTTCAGCGGCTACGGCGTCGCCGTCCAGACCACCGATGCCGCCGCCAGCCAGGACTTCGTCGACAAGCAGAGCGAATCCGACGGCGAAGCGGCCGAGGATGGCTCCTACGACGGGGTCGACTACAAGATCGACAGCGACGACGGGACCGCGGTCGGCGTCGTCGGCGACTTCGTCGCGATCGCCGAAGACGAGCGCACCTTCGAGCTGATGGTCGATGCCTCCAGCGGCGAATCGCTGGCCGACGAGGATCTCTACTCCGAGACCGTCGCCGCGGCCGCCGAGGGCAGCTTCGCCGATGTCTTCGTCGACATCGGCGGCCTGATCGACCAGTCCGGCGGCAGCATCGACCCGGAAGCGAAGCAGTTCCTCGACAGCGCCGGGATCGAACCGGAGGAAGCGACCGCGGTCGCCAGCCTGATTCCGGGTCAGAACCAGATCGAGATCGAGCTCAGCTCTGACCTCGGCGGCCAGAGCCCGCCCAGCGGCGATGTCTCCAGCCTGCTCGGCTCGCTTCCGGCCGACTCTGTCGCCGCCGTCGCCACCGCCGACTTCGGAGCCCGCTTCGAGGAAGCGCTCGACCAGATCGACACCAACGGCATCCCCGGCGAGATCCCGCCGGGCAAGTTCAAGAGCACGCTCAAGGAAGCCGGGATCGACGTCGACAGGATCGCCGCCTCGATCGGCGACCTCGGCGTCTTCGCCGAAGGCAGCAGCGAGAGCAGCCTGGCCGGCGCCGCCGTGCTGACCACCGAGGGCGCGAGGGAAGCGCAGAGCACCGTCTCCAACGTCGGCCTCCTGCTGCGCGCCAGCGGCACCTCCGGGGTCACCGCGATCTCCGGCAAGCTGAGCGGCTTCTCGGTGCAAAGCGACGATCTCGGCCCGAAGCCGCTGGTGGTCGCCGCCCAGGGCGAGAGGATCGCGATCGCCTACGGCCTCCCGGCCGCGACCCGGGCCCTGGCCGCGGGGTCCGGTCAGACGCTCGTCGACAGCCCCGTCTACAAGCAAGCCGTCAGCGCCCTCGGCGCCACTCCGATCAGCGGCTTCGCCGACGGCCCGGCGGCGCTCAAGCTCGCCTCCTCGCTGTTCGCCCAGAGCGACGACGCCGAGGACCGCGAGGAATTCCGCAAAGTGCGGCCCTATCTGACCAAGATCGACTACCTGGCGATCGGCACGGGTTCTTCCGGCGAGCTGGCAACGGCAAGGCTGATCGCCGGCATCGGCGACAGGTAGCTGCCAGCGGTGGCCGGCGTCGGCATTGACCTGCTCGAGATCGACCGCGTCGAGCGCGCCCTGGCTCGCTACCCCCGGCTCGCCGAGCGCGTCTTCACCGCAGCGGAGCGCGAGTACGCGGCGGCGCGAGCACGGCCGGGGCGGCATCTCGCGGCCCGCTTCGCCGCCAAGGAGGCGGTGGTCAAGGCGCTTGGCCTGCGGGGTGGTTTTGGTCTGCATGAGATCGAGGTGGTCGCCGGGGAGCCACCGACCGTACGGCTCTCGGGGCGTGCTGCGGAGGCCGCGGCGGGCCGGCGGGTCGACGTCTCGCTGACCCACTCGCGAGGGGACGCCGCTGCCATCGCGGTAGTTCACGATATTTATTAAGTATCAAACGATCATTAGCCAGATTTGCAGGCATTTTGCGAGTGTTGCCTTGTTCGACGGGGTGAGCCGTACGATGCGGCTCTTATGAGTCCGCCGAGCCGCGATCTTTTTAAGCCCCCTCCGGAGAAGACCTACTCAAAGGAAGCGGTCAACAAGGCAGGGGAGGTTCTGCGGCGCTTCTTCCATGAATCGCGAGCGTCCGGTCAGGATGTCTGGGATGGCTGGGATTCAGACATGGTCATAGAGGCGATGTTCGCTGTGACGTGGTGGAAACAGTTGCATGCCGTGCCGTTGAGCAAAGTAGCTTCCAATCTGCGCTACCACGTAATGAAAGAGCAGGGCGAGATCGAAGGGAAGCTCGATGTCGCGCAGCGACTCAAGAAACGCGACACGATTATTGACAAGCTCGATCGTTATCCGAGCATGAAGCTGACGCGAATGCACGATATCGGTGGGGTTAGGGCACGACTTCCCTCGCTTGACTGCTTGCAGGCTGTGAGCCGTCGGTTACGGAAGACCTGGACGATCGTCAACACGCGTGACTACGTGGCGGAACCAAAAGACTCCGGCTACCGCGCGATTCATCACGAAGTTCGCCGCGACGGGCGCGTTATCGAGGTCCAGCTCCGGACGATCCGTCAGCACGCCTGGGCTAACCAGGTTGAGGATGACGGACGCGCACTTGGAACTGGCTACAAGTTTGGTTTTGGTAGCAACGACATCCACGCCTTCTACCGTGTGATGAGCGAGGTCTTCTGGACACTCGATACCCACCGACCACTTTCCGAGGAGCTGCGTGCTGAGCTGAATGCTCGGTATGACAAGATTCGAGACGAGTTGAGGCCTCAATCGCCGCGGAGGGCGAAATGACCGATGTTGAGATCCGACACTTTCTCGTTGTCTACAACCTTGCAGAGGGTGAAGCCAAGGTCGAGTCTTTCGAGACCGATTACGAGGGCGCCCTGGCTGCTTACGCCAGGGCCGAGGAAGACTTCGCAAATCGAGACACCTACGACATCGTTCTGCTCGGGGCCGACTCAATCGAGACGATCAAGCGCACGCATTCCAGCTACTTCCACACCGAGGAGACCTTCGAGAGCTTGCTCCCGCCCGGTGTCTTGATCAGCTAAGCGCTGGCGTGGTCAGGGCTGGCCATTTTCACACTGGGATAATCCAAGAGATGGTCGCTGCTGCTCAGCGAGGAGGACACTAGGCTGAGCGGATGGATTCGTGGCTTGAGCCGCTCTACGATGCTGAGGGGATTCGGGCGGTCGACGCCTGGGCAATCGAACAGCAGGGGATTCCCGCCGAGCAGCTGATGGAGGCTGCCGGGACGGCATTGGCGGAGGCGGTATCGGCGCTGGCTCCGCAGGGACCGGTGCGCCTTGTCTGCGGGAAAGGGAACAACGGAGGCGATGGCCACGTTGCCGCTCGGCACCTGAAGGAGACGGGGTTCGAGGTCGAGGTCGTCGACCTCTGGGGGGACGAGGCGCCGGACGATCTCGACGTCTGGCTGGCCGGCTCCGGCGCCGTCGTCGACGCGATCTTCGGGACCGGGTTCTCGGGGGCGCCGCGGGAGCCGGCGCTGGCGGCGATCGAGGCGATCAACCGCTGTGGGGCGCCGGTGGTCGCCTGCGACGTCGCCTCCGGGGTCGACGCCTCCAGTGGCGAGGTCGAGGGCATGGCGGTCGAGGCCGATCTGACGGTGAGCTTCCACGCGGCAAAGCTGGGGCAGCGGATCGCGCCGGGCAGGTGGCACACGGGCGAGCTGCGGGTCGTGCCGATCGGGATCCCGGAGGGCGCACCGAGCCCGCCCTTGGGGGGGATCATCGACCCGTCGATCCTCTCCCTCGCTCCGCGCCGCGGCCCGCGATCGACCAAGTTCAGCTCCGGCCAGGTGGCGATCGCCGGCGGCTCGCGCGGGCTGACCGGGGCGGTGCGGATGTCCTCGACCGCGGCGATCCGGGCCGGTGCCGGCTACGCCACGGTGGTCGTTCCCGCCGACCTCGAGCCGGTCTTCGAAGCCGGTGAGCCGGAGGTGATGTCGGTCGGCTGTCCCGGCGGCGACGGCTGCCTGGCGCCGGCCTCGGCAAAGCCGCTTCTGCGCACCTTCGAGCGCGCCGCGGCGGGGGTGCTCGGGCCCGGCATGGGCCGCGATCCGGGCTCGGTCGAACTGGCGCGGGAGGTGGTGGGGGCGATCGCGGCGCCGCTGGTCATCGACGCCGACGGCCTCAACGCCTTCGCCGGGCAACTCGGTCCGGTCGCGGCCCGCGAAGCCGCGACCGTGCTGACCCCGCATGCCGGCGAGCTGGGCCGGCTGCTCGGCCGCGACTCCGAGCAGGTCGCCTCTCACCGGCTCGCGTCGGCCCGCGAAGCCGCTCGCGAGGCGGGAGCGGTGGTCGTGCTGAAGGGCGACGACACGATCGTCTGCGACGGCGAGCGGGTCGCCGTCAACGCGATCTCCGCCCCGGCTCTGGCGACGGCGGGCAGCGGCGACGTCCTCTCGGGCATGGTCGCCGCGCTCCTCGCTCGCGGCTTGGAGCCGTTCGCGGCCGCCTGCGCCGCGGTCGTCGCCCACGCCCGCGCCGGCCGCGATGCCGCGGTTCGCATCGGTGCCGCCGAGTCGGTGATCGCAACCGACGTGATCGACTCGATCGCGGTGGGCCTGCGCCCCGACGAGCCGGTCGAATAACCTCGCCGCCGTGAACACCGCCGCCGACATCATGAACGCCGACGTGCCGAGCGTCTCGCCCGACGACGATGCCCGCAAGGCGATCGACCTGCTCGCGCAGACGGACATGGGCGCGATCCCCGTCGTCGACGAAGACCGGCGCGTGATCGGCATCGTCAGCGAGTCGGACCTGGTGCTCAGCGACGAGGAGTCCGACCTGCACCTGCCGCATTACCTCAACATCATGGGCGGGATCGTCTTCGTCGGCTCGATGAAGGGCTTCGAGGAGCGCCTCGACAAGGCATTCGCCACCAAGGTCTCGGAGCTGATGACGCCCGACCCGGTCGTGGCACGCGACTACGAAGCGGCCGATCGCGTCGCCAAGAAGATCGCCGATTCCCACCACAATCACCTTCCTGTGGTCGACGCCGACGGGCGCCTGGCGGGCATGGTCACGAGGGCCGACGCCCTCGCCGCGCTGGTCGACGACGAGTAAGCCGATGGAGCGGGCGCTCGCCCGGATCGATCTCGACGCGGTTCGCGGCAACTGCGCTCGCCTGCAGGCGGAGCTGCGCGGAGGCGCCGAGCTCTGCGCCGTGGTCAAGGCCGACGGCTACGGTCACGGCGCCGACGGCTGCGCCGCCGCGGCGCTGGCCGGGGGGCGACGCGGCTGGCCGTCGCGACCGCGACCGAGGCCGAACAGATCGGCCGGCGTTTCCAGCACGTCCCCCTGCTGACGATGGGGGCGCTGACGGCGGCGGAGGTCGACGTCGTCCTCTCGGCCGGCTCGGAGGTGGCGGTCTGGCGCGAGGGCTTCCGGGCGCTGCTCGCCGACCGCGCTCGCGCCCAGGGGCGGCCGGCGCGCGTTCACGTCAAGCACGACAGCGGCATGGGTCGGCTCGGCAACCCCGACGCCGACGAGGTCCTGGCGCTGGCGCGGGCCTGCGACGGGGACCCCTATCTGGAGCTGGCGGGCGTCTGGACCCACTTCGCCACCGCCGACGAACCCGACTCCCCCTTCTTCGACGAGCAGCTCGGTCGCTTCGAGGCCCTCGCCGAGGCGGTGAAGGCGGAGTTCCCGGGGACGATCGCCCACGCCGCCAACAGCGCCGCGGTCTTCCGCGACCCGCGTTCCCACTTCGACATGGCCCGCTGCGGCGTCGCCGTCTACGGGCTCGACCCCTTCCAGGGGAACCCGGCCGAGCGTGGCCTGGTCCCCGCGCTCTCGCTGCGCTCTTACGTCGCCGACGTGAAGCGCTTCGCGCCCGGGGCCAGCGCCGGCTACGGCCAGCGCTGGCGGGCGCCGGAGGAGACCTGGGTCGGCGTCGTTCCGCTCGGCTACGGCGACGGCGTTCGCCGCGGCCTCGGCAACAACGCCGAGGTGCTCGTCGGCGGCCGCCGACGGCCGTTGGTCGGAACGGTCTCGATGGACAACGTCACGATCGACCTTGGACCCGAGACCGAGATCGAGCCGGGCGAGGAGGCGGTCCTGATCGGCACCCAGGGCGAGGAGGCGATCCTCGCCGAGGAAGTCGCTGCCCGCCTCGGCACGATCAACTACGAGGTCACCTGCGGGATCTCCGCCCGGGTGCCCCGGCGGGAGGCATGAGCGCGATCGGCGACTTTGTTGCCGTAGGGGCAATGAAGTTGCCATGCGCAGGCGGTTCACCGGAATGAGCCTGGTCGAGCGCCTCCAAGGCTCCCCCCTCGTCGCCGCGGTGCGCCGAGCCCTCGCTGACGATCGTGAAGCTTGGATCGTCGGCGGCGCCGTCCGCGACGCGGCGCTGGGGCGGGAGGTCGCCGACCTCGACCTCGCCGTCGCCGGCGATCCCGGCGCGGCGGCGCGGGCGATCGCGGCGGAGCTGGGGGAGCACGCCTTCGAGCTCTCGGCCGAGTTCGGGACCTGGCGGGTCGTCTCGCCGAGCCGGGGCTGGCAGGTCGACGCGACGGTGCTGCGCGGCGACGGGATCGACGCCGACCTGGCCGCGCGCGACTTCACGATCGGCGCCGTTGCCGTGCCGCTCGGCGGCGGCGGGCCGATCGACCCCCGTGGCGGCCTCGCCGACCTCGAGCGCCGCGTCCTGCGGGCTGTCGGCGAGCGCAGCTTCGCCACCGACCCGCTGCGCCTGCTGCGGGCCACCCGCCTCGCGGCCGAGCTCGGCCTGGAGATCGATCCCGGCACGGTCGCCCTGGCCCGCGCCGCCGCCTCCCGCGCCGCCGAGCCCGCCGGCGAGCGCCAGCTGACCGAGCTGCAGCAGCTGCTCGGCGGGCCGGACCCGTTGCGCGGCCTCGCCCTGCTCGACGAGCTGGAGCTGACCGCGGTCGTGCTGCCGGAGCTGGAGAGCCTGCGCGGGGTCGAGCAGGGCCCCAACCACCACCTCGACGTCCACGGTCACACGCTGGCGGTGCTGGAGCACACGCTGGAGGTCGAGGGGAACCTCGAGCGTTTCGCCGCCGAGCGGTCCGCCGAGGTCGCCGAGCTGCTGGCGGATCCGCTCGCCGACGAGGTCAGCCGCGGCACGGCGCTGCGCTTCGGCGCCCTCTTCCACGACATCGGCAAGCCAGCCACCCGCGCCGAATACGACGGCTTCATCGGCTTCCGCGGCCACGACAGCGTCGGCGCCGAGATCGTCGGCGAGATCTGCCGCCGCCTCCGCGCCAGCCGCCGCCTCACCCAGCACCTGCAGGGCCTGACGCTGCATCACCTGCGGCTCGGATTCCTCATCCCCGAGGCGCCGCTGCCGCCGCGACGGGTCCACGAGTACCTGCGCGCGACCGAACCGGTGGCCGTCGACGTCACCCTGCTCACCGTCGCCGACCGGCTCTCCGCCCGCGGCGCCGGGCCGCTGGCCAGCCCGGAGATGGTCGAGGCGCACCTCACCCTCGCCCGGCAGATGGTCGCCGCCGCGCTCGACTGGCGCCGCGACGGCCCACCGCAGCCGCTTCTGCGGGGTGACGAGCTCGCCCGGGAGCTTGGGATCGAGCAGGGACCGCGACTGGGAGAGGTGCTGGCCGAGCTGGAGGCGGCCCAGTACGCGGGCGAGGTCGGGGACCGGGCCGCGGCGGTCGAGCACGCCCGCAACTGGACGAGCTGGACCGCCGAGGACCTCTGACGCGCGTCGGCAGCGTCGTGTCAGGTACGCTCCCCGCCGCATGGCCAAAGAGGAAAAGATCGAAATGGAGGGGGAGATCACCGAGGCTCTCCCCAACACCATGTTCCGGGTCAAACTGGACAACGGCCACGACGTGCTCGGCCATATCTCAGGCAAGATGCGCCGCCACTACATCCGCATCCTCCCGGGCGACCGGGTCAAGATCGAGCTCTCGCCGTACGACCTCGATCGCGGCCGAATTACCTACCGCTACAAATAGCTCGTCCTCGCGGATTCATCCGGATTCGCCATCTCCGCGATCAAGGCGGACCAGGCGAAGTCCTTCGCGCCCAGGCCCTTGCCCGTGCGCGGGTCGTAGTACTCGCGCAGGCCTTCGCGCTCGACCGTGGCAATGAGGCCGTCGGCGAGAAGCTGGGCCTCGTCCACGTAGCCGAGCCGGCGCATCCCCAGCCAGACCATCCAGGCGGAGTTGACCCAGGTCGGGCCGCGCCAGTAGCGGCGAATCGGGCCGCCGCCGCCATCGGGCTCGTAGCTGGGCTCGTCGGCCGCGACCGAGGGCGGCGCCACCGCGGTCAGGAACTCGCGCTCGTTCAGCAGGTGCTCCTCGACGAGGCGGCGGCCGATTTCCTCCGGCAGGTCCGGCAGCGCCAGCGGCGCCAGCGAGGCCCAGGTAAGGGGTCCGGGCCTGATCGCACCCGGCTGCGCCTCGTCGACGAAGAGACCGCGGCGCTCGTCCCAGAGCCGCTCGACCAGGGCCGGGGTCGCCGAGGGCCGGCCCAGCGCCTGCAACGAGAGCGACCACATCGTGTTGACCAGGGTCTCGCAGAGGAGCGGGTGGCCGCGTTCGCGCAGTCGCCGCGCGTCGAACCCGAGCCTGCGGTTGCGCCGCACCAGCAGCGGGAAGCCGATCCGCCCGTTCGAGCGCCAGCCCCAGACCGGTTCGAACTTCGGCGAGGCGTCCAGCCCCGACTCGTCGGGCTGCAGGATCCAGAGCAGGCCGTCGCCCTCGAGGTCGCGGTTGGCGGCGAGCCACTCGATCTGGGCGCCGATCCGCGGCTCCGCGGCCGGGTCGCCGACGGCGATCCGCCAGGCCCAGGCCAGCAGCGGCGGCTGGATCGTCTCGGTCTGGAGGGAGCCGCGCGAGGCGACGTTGTAGAAGGCGAGGCGAGGCAGCGAGACGGGGCGGTCCCAGAAGATCGTGTGGCCGATAAAGCCGTCCGAGCGCTGCGCGGCGAGCAGGCTCTCCAGCTCGGTTCGCGCCCGCGCCAGATCGAAACGCCGCCAGACGATCGCCGCGAAGCACGAGTCCCAGTACCACTGCCACGGATACCGCCCCGGGCTCGGCCGCGTATACGCATAGCGAGTCCCGCCCCGCTCCCCCTCAACCCAGCCTCCCCGCAACACGAGCTCGGCCAGCTCAGTGGCCGACGGGCCTGAAACACCCCTATATGGAGGAAAATCGGCCCGTCGGCGGGGGGTCACTTGCCGGTGCGGCGCATCTCGCGCAGGGCGAGGGCGCCGAGCAGGGCCAGCATCCCGGCCAGCGCCACCAGCCCGGGCCAGGTTTCGGCCCAGGTGACGCTGCCGACGAAGCCCTGCCGCGCCGCTTCGACCACCTCGGTGACCGGGTTGACGCGGGCGACGTCCTGGAGCCAGCCCTGCAGCAGCGCCAGCGGCGCGTAGGCGGTGGTGGTGAGGATCAGCGCCATCATCCCGGCCTGCATCAGCGGCGCCGCCGACTGGCTCTTGAAGCGCAGGGCGAGGAACGACCCCCAGCAGGCGGCGACCGCGGCCATCGCCGCGACCATGAGGTAGGTGACGAGCAGCCCGTCGATGCCCGGCCAGCCGGCCCCGAGCGCCAGCGCGATCGCCAGCACGAAGGTCGCCGGGATCAGCGCCCGGGTGCTGGCCGAGAGCACGGTCCCGAGCAGCAGCACCCAGCGCGGGGCGGGGGAGACGAGCAGGCGGTCGAGCCAGCCCTGCTCGATGTCGCGGGCCATGTTGACGCCGGCTGCGGCGCCGGTGAAGCCGGCCCCCTGCAGCATGCTGATCGGGACGATGAAGCTCTCGTAGGTGCCGGTGGTCGAAGCCGTTGAGCTGGGTCAGGGCGCCGAAGACGCCGTTGAGGCCGAGGAAGAAGATCGTCGGCGCCAGCACGCCGGGGATCGCCGCCCCCGGGACCCGCACCAGCTCGTTGCGGGCTCGCGCCATCAGCGCGCCGATCGTCGCCAGGTTGGCGCGCCAGGCCGGGATCGTCGCGGCCGCGGTTGCCGTCGCCGCCTCCATCAGCCGACCCGCAGCCGGTGTCGCAGCGCGCGGGCGCTGAGGATCAGCCCGAGGACGACGATGCCGAGGATCGCCAGCACCGCATAGAGCGTGTCGGCGGCGTCGATCCCGGAGATGATCGGCTCGCGGACTCCTTCGACGACGAGGCTGAGCGGGTTGTATTCGGCGATCGTCTTCGCCGGCTCGATCATCAGTTCCACGGGGAAGAAGGCGGAGGAGAGGAAGAGGACGACGAGGACCAGCGGGAAGAGCCCCTGGACGACGCTGGCGCTGCCGGTGCGCAGGGCGATCGCGGCGCCGATCCCGCCGACCGCCATCGCCGCCGCGGTGACCAGCACGATCGCCACCAGCGCCCCGGCGACGCCGCTCTCGATCTCGGCCCCGAAGATCAGCCCGATCGCGAGGAACCAGAGCGCCGCGAACAGCCCCAGCGCCGCCGTCCCGGCGAGCCGTCCGAGGACGATCGCGAAGCGCGGGATCGGGGCCGAGAAGAGGCGGTCGGTGAAGCCCATCTCGATGTCGACCGCGAGGGCGATGCCGCCGCTGTTGCCGGCCAGCATCAGCGACTGCATCATCGCCCCGGCCAGCATGAACTGGAGGAAGCTCTGGACCGGCGGGAAGCCGGGCAGTTCGACCGCGCCGCCCGCGCCGCCGGTCTGGATCGCCAGCAGCAGCGTCGGGAAGACGATGATCGGCGCGATCAGCTGCGGGCGGCGGAAGGTCTGGCGGATCGAGCGCAGCCCCAGGGCTCGAACGACGCGAAGGTTCGTGGCAAATGCTGAGCCGAGCGAGCGAGCATCCATATCCGATTCCTTTGCGAGTGAGCGAGGCGAAGCCATTGCCTATGCCTCGACCGCCTCCTCGGCGCCCTCCTCGTCCTCCTCCTCGAGGTGGTAGCCGGTCTTGGCGACGAAGACGTCGTCGAGGGTCGGCCGCACCAGCTCCAGCGACTCGACCGCGATGCCGGCGTCGTCGAGCGCGCGCACCACCCGCGGGATCTCGGCGGCGCCGTTCTCGACCTCGACCAGCACGGTCCTGCCGTCCTTGGGCGGCAGCAGCTTGCCGATCGGCGCCAGGATCGACTCCGCCTCCGCGACCGAGCCCTCCGCCAGCTGCAGCTGGATGTGGGGATCGCCGATTTCGGCTTTGAGCGACTCCGGCGTCCCTTCGGCGACGATCCTGCCGCTGTCGATGATCCCGACGTTGTCGGCGAGCTGGTCGGCCTCCTCCAGGTACTGGGTGGTGAGGAAGACGGTCGTGCCCTCGTCGTTCAGCGCCCGCACCTCCTCCCAGATCGTCTTGCGGCTGACCGGGTCGAGGCCGGTGGTCGGCTCGTCGAGGAAGAGGACGCGCGGCTCGTGGACGAGCGCGGCGGCGAGGTCGAGCCGGCGCTGCATGCCGCCGGAGTAGGTGCCGACGCGGCGGTCGGCGGCGGCGACGAGGTCGACCCGTTCCAGCAGGCCGTCGGCGCGGCGCCTGCCCTCGGCGGTGGGGATGCCCTGCAGGGTCGCCTGCAGCCGGATCAGCTCGCGGCCGGTCATCAGCGGGTCGAGCGCCGCTTCCTGCAGGGCGACGCCGATCGTCGCGCGCACCGCCCGCGCCTCCGCGACCACGTCGTGGCCGGCGACGGTGGCGCTGCCGCCGGTCGGCAGCAGCAGCGTCGTCAGCATCCGCACCGTGGTCGTCTTGCCGGCCCCGTTGGGGCCGAGGAAGCCGTAGATCTCGCCCTCCTCGACGTCGAGGTCGATGCCCTGCACGGCCAGCACCTCCTCGAAGGCGCGCTCCAGCCCTTCGACGAGGATCGCCGGCATGGCCTATGCCCCCGTCGTCTCGGCCTGCTGTGCCAGCGGCGGCAGCGACTCGACCCAGCGGCGGCCGTTGGCCCGCTCCAGCGCCTCCGCCGCGTCGAGCAGCAGCTCGTCGCGGCCCCAGGCGGCCTGCAGCTGCAGGCCGATCGGCAGCCCCTCCGAGAGCCCGACCGGGACGCTGATGGCGGGGATGCCGGTGAGGTTGGCGAGGCCGGCGCCGCGCACGTTGGCCGCGTCGGCGGTGAGCGTGCCGGAGGGCAGCTCGACCAGCGGCGCCTCCAGCGGTGGCGCCACCGCTGGGACGGTCGGCCAGGCGATCGCGTCGACTTCCTCGAAGGCGGCTGCGAGGCGGTGGCGCATCAGCGTCCGCACTCGCTGCGCCTTCATGCTCGCGGCCGCGGGCAGCAGCATCCGGTACTTGGCGAAGCCGCGCGCGATCGGGCTCAGCTCGGGATCGAGCTTGGCCAGGCGGCTGGGGCTGAGCTCCGCCGAGGCTCTCGGTGTTGGCGATCAGCACCGTCGCCAGCGCCGCCGGCTCGATGTCGGCCAGCTCGATCTCCCGCACCTCGCCGCCGGTCTCGGCTCGCAGGGCCTCGACCGCCTCCTCGCAGGCCGCGCGCACGTCGGCGGCGACGTCCTCGGAGACGCTGTCGCGAACGACGCCGATTCGCAGGCCGGGCGCCTCGCCCGCCTCCAGGGTCGCGCCGAACAGCGCCCCGCCCAGCAGGCGGCAGTCGGCGGCGTCGGCGCAGAGCGGCCCGGAGACGATCGTGGTCGAGACGTCTGCCATGTGGTGGCCGTCCATCGCTGCGCGGCCGAAGGTCGGCTTCAGCCCGGTCAGGCCGCAGTAGGCGGCGGGGAAGCGGATCGAGCCGATCCCGTCGGCGCCGACCGCGCCGGCGACGAGGCGGGCGGCCACCGCGGCGCCCGGCCCGCTCGAGGAGCCGCCCGGGCAGCGCTCGGTCTGCCAGGGATTGCGGGCGGGGCCGTAGACCGAGATGTTGCCGGTGCTGCTGGCCCCGAGCTCGTGCATGTTGGCGACGCCGACGATCATCGCACCGGCGTCGCGCAGGGCGCGGTAGGGGCCGGACTCGCCGGGGGCGGTGGGCATCAGCATTTCGGCGGCGCCGAAGCGCTGCGCCCGCCAGGGCAGCGGCCACTCGTCCTTGATCACGACCGGAACCCCGTGCAGCGGCCCCGGCGGCGCCTCGTCGAGCATCTGCCGCGAGCGCTCCGGGAAGGTCTCGACGACGGCGTTGATCGCGGGATTGCGCTGGCCGATCCGCTCCAGCGCCTCCTCCAGCAGCTCGGCCGGGTCCGCCTCGCCGGCCGCGATCGCCGCGGCCTGGCCGCGCAGCGTCAGATCGAGCGCGCTCACGATGCCGGCGGTCGGGAGAGGTCGGGGGCCAGCTCGGGGGTGACGCCGCCGGTGTCGAGGTCGAAGAGATCGAGGATCGCCGGCCAGAACAGCTCGTGCGCGGCGCCCATCACCGCCAGCTCGATCTCGTCGGCCTCGATCCCCAGGGAGGCGAGACCGGCGGGAATGAATTCGTCTGCACGGTTCGAGGCCTCCATCTGGGCTGGCAACCCTACAGAGCCCGAATGGCCGGGATCGTGCAAAGCGGCCGACTCAGCGCCATTCCGCGCGCCGGAAAGGCAGAATCCTGGCGCAACCGGGGTCTTTGGCCCGTGTTTGCGTGAATCAATGCCCGTAGCCGAGAAGAAAAGCCGCGACGGTCGCGCCTGGGCGCTGCTTGCCGCCGCCTGCCTGCTGGCCGGGCTGGTCGCGGTCATCGCCCCCGGCCAGGCCGACTCGGCGCCGCTGCGGGTCGTCGTCCTCGGCCAGACCGCGGAAACCCCGCCGGCCTCCTGCCCGGGCAAAATCGTCAACAACGTCGAGATCACCCCCTGCCGGGTCGAGGGCCACGTGACCGGCTTCCAGGCGATCGCCGACGGCATCGCCCGCCCCTACGAGGCGCCGTTCGACGGCAAGATCGTCGCCTGGTCGATCACCCTGGCCAAGCCCTCGACCGTGGAAACGCCGACCACCTCCAACGAGGTCGGCTTCTTCGACGAATTCCTCGGCCGCCCCTCGCAGGCCCGGATCGGCGTCCTGCGCCCGGTCGAGGAATCGAAACCGCCCAAATACACGCTCGTCCGCCAGAGCCCGCTCGAGGTCCTCAACCCCTACTTCGGCACCACCCCGATCTTCGCCCTCGACCACCCCCTGACCGTCCTCAAAGGCCAGGTCGTGGCGCTGACGATCCCCACCTGGGCCCCGATGTTCGCCTTCAACGTCGACGCCGACAACACCTGGCGCGGCAGCCGCCTGCCCGAGCACTGCGCCTCCAAGGAAGACATCCAGACCGGGAATCCCCAACAGGGGGTCGGCAAAACCAAGACCTACGGCTGCTACTACTCCAACGCGCGGCTGCTCTACACGGCGACCCTGGTCAAAAAGCCGTAGTCCGTCTTTCCCTCGTGACGCACGCTTGACGTTCGACGCACCACGCGTGCGCCTTATCTCGCCAGCATCGAGGTCGTGGCGGTGTTTGCTGCGCTCCCTATCTTGATTCTGGCCTCTGCTCTACCGCAGGTGGAAGACCCGATCCCCGACAGAATCGGACTTCAGCTTCCGTTCGCGATTGCCGGTGCAGGCGGCGTACTCGGCAGCGTGATCTGCGCTACCTCACCGGCTGCGAGACGAGAGTGGGCGATGAGAATAGGTGGACTGATCGGGTTCGGGCTGGGGACCGTCCTCTACTTGCTGGCGCTGATGGTTCAGCTATCATCGGGCCGATGAAATCTTTTGTCCGAGATAGGCGAAGGGACTGGTGGCTCCCCGTCGCGATTGGGGTCACCGCCACTTTGGTCGTTCTGGCGGCGGCGATCAATGAACTGATCTATCTGCCTTTTGTTTTGTTTCTCGCGATCGAGTTCGCCAGACAGCGACTGCGACAGGCGACCAGAGGCAAGCCTAAAGAGCGCTCTGACGCAGCCCGCAGTAGGGGCAATCGGACTGACGTCCAGCCCGATCAGTTGGTCGCAGCGGCGGCAGGCGCGGAGGTTCTCCGGTGCGCGGGGGAGGGACGAGGCGGAGGGGGCGAGCGGGAGGACCATCGCCACCGGCTCCATCTCCTCGCCGGTCTCGCGGTCGACGTAGACCTGGCCGGGCTCGGCGGGGGCGATCGCCTCGCGGCCGGAGGCCGGGGCGCGCATCCGGTAGAGCTGACGCTCGTTCATCGCCGCGAAGACTAATAGCTTGGGCGGCAGCGATGCGCGTCCTCATCTTCCACGGCTACATGCTGCGCGGCACCGGCAGCAACATCTACAACGTCAACCTGGCCCGGGCGCTGGCCCGGCTCGGCCACGAGGTCCACCTCCTCTGCCAGGACCGCCAGGTGCGAATCGAGGGGGTCGAGGTCCACAACCCCGACATCCACGGCCTGCTTGCCGGTCTACGTCAAGGACCCCTACGAGGGCTTCGAGGTCAAGGCCTTCCCGGAGCTGACCGAGGCCGAGCTCGACCGCTACATCGAGGCCAACGTGGCCGCGGTCCGCGACGTCGCCGCCGCGGCGGGCGGGATCGACGCCGCCCTCGCCAACCACCTGGTGATGGGGCCGGCGATCCTCGCCCGCGCCGAGGTCGGCCCCTTCGCCGCCAAGATCCACGGCTCGGCGCTGGAGTACACGGTCAAACCGCACCCCCGCTTCCTTCCTTACGCCTACGAGGGAATGGAGGCGGCCACCGGAGTCCTGGTCGGCTCCAGCCACACCGCCGAGTCCCTCTGGGCCGCCCTGCCAAACCTTCCACAGCTCAAGGAGAAGACGCGCTTGGGGCCGCCTGGCGTCGATGTCGAAGAGTTCAGTCCAGACGGTCCCACCCGCGGGTGGCGCGGGGGCGGGGGTCCCCCGCGGCGCGGAGGATGCGGAGCATCCGAGCACCGTGGGGGAGGCCCCCGCGACAGGACCCGCGGTCGGAACGGTCGGTCCCTCGTCGTCTTCGTCGGCAAGTTGATCGTCTCCAAGGGGGTCGATCTGCTGCTGGCCGCCTGGCCGCTGGTGCGGGCGGCCCATCCCGCGGTTCGTCTCCAGGTCGCCGGCTTCGGCGAGTACGAGGAGGCGCTGCGGCGGTTGCTGGCGGCGCTCGAACGGGGAGACCTGGGAGAGGCCCGTGAGATCGCGCGCCGCGGCTGGGCGCTGGAGGGCGGCGAGGAGAAGCCGCTGCCGATCCTCTCGGCCTTCCTGGCCGACCCCCCCGAGGGGTACGCCGACGCCGCCCGCGCCATGACCGGCTCGGTCGAGCTGATCGGCCGGCTCGAGCACGACGAGGTTGCGACCCTGATGACGCGAGCGGAGGCGGTGGTGATGCCGAGCACCTTCCCGGAGGCGTTCGGCATGGTCGCGGTCGAGGCCGCGGCCTGCGGCGCGTTGCCGGTCTCGGCCGGGCACTCGGGGATGCTCGAGGTCTCCCGCCAGCTCGCCGACTGCGCTGCCGGCGGAGACCGGCCGCCTGACCTCTTTCACGGTCGAGCCCGGTGCCGTCGAGGCGATCGCCGACCGCCTCGACGGCTGGCTGCGGCTGTCGCCGCCGGAGCGCGAAGCGGCTCGCCGGACCCTGGTCGAGACCGTCGGCAGGCTCTGGAGCTGGGAGGGAGTGGCCCGCGGCGTCCTCGCCGCTTCCGCCGGAGAGCTGGGGGATCTGCCGCGCCCGGCCTAGCAAGTGCGAAGCGTCACCTGGGGCGGAAAACCTCCCGCCGCCGCTTCAATAGAATGCCCGCCGCCTCATGTACGGCCGCCTCCCGATAGCGAAGATGCTCGCCGCCACGGCTGCGGGCACCGCGATTATTTCCGCCGTGATGATCCCGATCAACTGGGACGGCCAGCAGGCTTCGACGGCGGCGCCGAAGATCGACAACCTGCTCAACGTGATGATCGTCCTCTCCGCCTTCGTCTTCTCGCTGGTGATGGTGATGCTCTTCTACGCGCTGTGGAAATTCAAAGCCAAGCCGGGCGACGAATCGGACGGCGAGCCGATCCACGGCAACACCCGGCTCGAGGTCGCCTGGACGCTGATCCCGACGATCATCGTGCTCTTCGCCGGCGGCTACAGCTGGAAGGTGCTGGACGACATCGAAGAGCCGGCCAAGAACCCGCTGACCGTCTCCGTCTTCTCCCAGCAGTTCGCCTGGAGCTTCGCCTACCCGGGCAAAGGCTACGTCTGGAGCGAAGGCGAGCTGCACGTCCCCGTCGACCGCCAGGTCCACTTCAAGCTGCACGCCCTGGACGTGATCCACTCCTTCTGGGTCCCCGAGTGGCGGATCAAGAAAGACAACGTGCCGGGCATCACGACGACGGCGATCGTCACCCCGGACAAGGTCGGCACCTACCAGCTCATCTGCACCGAGCTCTGCGGCTTCGGGCACTCTTCGATGCGGGCCAAAGTCGTCGTCGAGTCCCCGGCCGACTTCAACGAATGGGTCGCCGGCCTGGAGCAGAAAGTGCCGGCGCCGCTGATGGAAGTGGTTGCCGACGAGGAGAGCGACCCCACCCCCGTTGGCGCGGGCGGGGCATAGGCATAATGGAGAGGATCGAATGACGGCTGCGATCAAGCGACCGGGATGGATTCGAGGCGCGCTTGGCGCCCTCGCCGCTGGGGCATTCGGCTTTGGCCTGGTGATCGCGTTGCGGGCGATTTCCGACCTGCCGCTCTACCAGACCGAGCAGACCGGCTACCCGCATGTGGTCGTGCCGCTGATCCTCGCTCCGCTCGGCTTCCTCGCCGGCTTCGGCTGCTTCGACTACTGGCTGCGCTGGGCGATCGGCGCGCCGACGATCCCCGAGGACCACTCCCAGCACGGGGCGACGAGCTGGAAGGACTACTTCCGCTTCAACACCGATCACAAGGTGATCGGGATCCAGTACATCGTCACCACCTTCTTCTTCTTCTTCGTCGGCGGCCTGATGGCGATGCTGATCCGGGCCGAGCTGGCCCAGCCGGGCACCCAGATCGTCGACGCCGCCACCTACAACAGCCTCTTCTCCACCCACGCGGTGCTGATGATCTTCGTCTTCGTGATCCCGGTCTTCGCCGGCATCGCCAACTACGTGCTGCCGCTGATGATCGGCGCCCCGGACATGGCGTTCCCGCGCCTCAACGCGCTCAGCTTCTGGATGCTGCCGCTGGCCGGGCTGATGTTCATCGGCAGCTTCCTGGCCCCCGGCGGCGCCTTCGACGCCGGCTGGACCGGCTACGCGCCGCTTTCCACCGGCGCCCCGTTAGGGCAGTCCTTCTTCAACCTCGGCGTCCAGTTCGCGGGCGCCTCCTCGATCGCGACCGCGCTCAACTTCCTGGTCACGATCATCACCATGCGTGCGCCCGGAATGACCTTCTGGCGGATGCCGCTGCTGGTCTGGGCGAACCTCTCGACCTCGCTGCTGGTCGTCGCCGCGACCCCGTTCATCGCCGGCGTCCAGTTCATGGTCCTCTTCGACCGCGTCCTCCACACCAACTTCTTCGACTTCGCGGCCGGCGGCGACGTCATCAGCTACCAGCACATCTTCTGGTTCTACTCGCACCCAGCCGTCTACATCATGATGCTGCCCGGCTTCGGGATCATCAGCGAGGTCATCTCGACCCACGCCCGCAAGCCGATCTTCGGCTACCGCTTGATGGCGCTGGCGCTGATCGGGATCGTCGTCCTCAGCTACTCGGTCTGGGCCCACCACATGTTCGTCGCCGGCATGTTCAGCTGGCTGCGGGTGCCGATGATGATCACGACGCTGCTGATCGCGGTGCCGACCGGGATCAAGATCTTCTCCTGGCTGGGCACGCTCTACTTCGGCAAGATCCACACGTATTCGACGGCGATGCTGTTTGCGCTCGCCTTCATCGTCACCTTCACGATCGGCGGCATCAGCGGCGTCATGCTGGGCATGGTGCCGATCGACATCCACGTCTCCGACACCTACTTCATCGTCGCCCACATCCACTTCGTCCTCTTCGGCGGCTCCGTCTTCACGATCTTCGCCGGGATCTACCACTGGTTCCCGAAGATGACCGGGCGCATGTACGACGAGAAACTGGGCCGGGTCCACTTCTGGGGCACGCTGCTCGGCACCTGGGGCACCTTCGTCCCGATGCACTGGGTCGGCATGGACGGGATGCCGCGCCGCGTCGCCGACTACGCGACCCAGTTCGGCGAGTGGAACCTCTTGATCAGCGTCTTCGCCTTCATGCTCGGCGCCGCCCAGCTGGTCTTCCTCTACAACATGGTCGTCAGCTGGCGCTTCGGGCCGCGCGCCGAGGCCAACCCGTGGCGCGCCAACTCGATCGAGTGGCAGGTCTCCTCGCCGCCGCCGATCTTCAACTTCCCCGAGATCCCCCGCGTGGTCGGCGGTCCCTACGAGTTCGGCGTTCCCGGCGCCAAACACGCGATCATGCCCGGCGAAGGGGCCGAGGTGCCGGCGAAAGAGCCGAGCGTGGTGGGCTCGCCATGAGCGAGGCGGATGAGGGCCGGCCGCTGCTGGTCTTCCTCAACGAGGTCGCCGGCGGCCGCAAGCTGCTGCAGGCGGTGCGCGAGCGCCAGGACGAGGTCTCCGGCGTGGTCGTCGCGGCGCCACAGAACGAGCCCGCCGTCGGCCAGCTGATCGACCCCGGCGAGCTGCGCGACGCCGCCCGCGCCCGGGTCGAGGTGACGATGGCGGTGCTGGCCGAGTTCGGCATCGACTCGGTCGGCGAGGTCTTGGACCCGGAGCCCTGCGCTGGCGCTCGACGACGCCGTCCGCGCCCACGAGCCCGGCGAGGTGCTGCTGTCCTGCCTCTACGACACCCGCTTCGGCCTCACCCGCAAAGACCTGGTCGAGTGGGCGAAGGCGCAGCTCGAGCCCGACACGGAGGTGACCCACATCCCGGTCCGGATCGAAGACGACGCGATCCGCTGGGACGTGATCCACACCCTGGTCGTCGCGACTCAGACCGTCGCCACCCCCGACCTCGTCGAACGCCTGAGGGAGCGAGCCGCCGCCCGTCCCCACCGCTACACGATCATCTGCCCCCGCGCCGACGACGTCAGCGAGGCGGAGATCGTCCGCGACCTCGCCGCGACCCTGGCCGAGCTCTACAAGGCCGATATCGACGCGACCGGCCAGCCGATGAGCCCCGATCCCTTCCAGGCCGTGAAGAACGCGATCGAGCACTACCGGATCGACGAGGTCCTGATCTCGACCTTCGCCGGCGAGGACTCGCGCTGGCTCGAGGAGGACCTGATCGGCCGGGTGCGCGAGATCACCGAGAAGCAGGTCGAGCACATCGAGGTCGGCCGCCCGGCGGCCGCTGTCGCCGCCGCCGTGGCCGAGGGAGGGGAGGCCTGATGGAGAGCGCTACCGTCGCCCTCGGGCACGCCGAAGAGCACGACCACCACGGCCCTCCGGAGGCCAACGAGAGCTCGCGCATCGACAAACAGACGCTGGGGATCCTGCTCTTCATCGTCTCCGAGGTGATGCTGTTCGGCGCCTTCTTCGCTTCCTATTTCTTCCTCCGCGTCGTCGTCGCCCCCGAGAGCTGGCCCCCCGACCCCTACGAGCTTCCGGTCGCCGTCGCCGGGATCAACACGGCGATCCTCGTCTCCTCCAGCTTCACGATCCACTACGCCCTGGAGTCGATCCGCCGCGGCAACCACGCCGGCCTCAAAATCGGCCTGTTCCTGACCTGGCTGCTGGGAGCGACCTTCCTCTTCATCCAGGTCAACGAGTACGTGCATATCGGCTTCAGCGCCCGTGACCTCGGCTTCGGCTCGATCTTCTACAGCCTCACCGGACTGCACGGAGCCCACGTCTTCGTCGGCCTGCTGCTGCTCACCTTCGCGACGATCCGCGCCTTCCGCGGGCACTTCGGCCCGGCGGCCAAGGACCACCTCGGTGTCGAGGTGCCGGGGATCTACTGGCACTTCGTCGACATTATGTGGATCATCGTCTACGTCACGGTGTACATCCTTTAGGCGCGGACGCTGCAAACCGGCGCATCTCGGCGTCCTCGGTCGCTGAGGCGGCTGCAAATCGGCGTCTGGGGGTGTCCTCGGTCGTTCCCCTTCGGGTCACGCACTGGAGTGCGTTCCCCTCGTCTCACTCCCTGCGTCCTACCCAGACTTGATTTTCGCCGCCTCAGTACGCTGGCCCGGAATGAAGATCTCGGAGGCGGCGGTTTTCAGGTGGGTCGTGATCGTCGGGGTCGCGGCCGCTTCGATCATCGTGCTGACTCTGCTGACCCGCCCGCTGGTTGGGGCGATCTGGGGGCTGGTGCTCGTGATCGCCGCTGGCTGGCACGGCTATCGCTGGGCTGCGCGCAAGCGGCGCGGAAGTTGATCCAGAGACGTAACCCACGCAGACAACTCATTACACCTGTCGCGGTAATCTGCCACCATGAGTGTCACTGTGAGAGAGAGTTGGACCGACGAGCGGCTGGATGACTTCAAGGAGCGGGTGGATCAGCGCTTCGACGAAGTAGACAGGCGCTTCGATGACGTCGATAAGCGCTTTGACAAGGTCGATGCTCGTCTCGACCGCATCGACGGCCGTCTCGACTCGATGGGACGAGCCTTCGTCTTCGGCGCGATCGCGATGTCATCGACGATGGTCGCGGGCTTCGGCGCGATGGTCGCCGTCATCGCGACCAAGCTGTAGCCAGCGTCGCACCAGTTCCAGCACCGCCAGCGTCAGCGCGATCGGGACGGTGGCGGGGAGCTGGTCAAAGGCGAAGAAGAGCAGGTCGAAGCTGAGGCAGAGGAGGGCGGCGAGGGCGGCGCCGGTCAGCTGTAGGCGCCGGTCTGCGGCCAGCAGGGCGCCCAAGACCGCGGCGATGAAGATGTCGCCGAAGCCCATCACGGCCGAACCGAAGGAGACGAACTGGAGCTGGGGCAGACCGCCCGGGGAAGCCGCGTTGAGAACGGCATTGGGCCCTTGCAGGAGGTTCGAGCCGACCAGCCAGGCGTCGATCGCGGCCATCGCGTAGATCCCTAGCTTCAGCCAGCGAGCGGGGACGACGCAGACGAGCAGCCAGCCGAGGCTGACGCAGGCAAGGGCTGACAGCACCAGGCCTGCCGTCTCCCCGGCGAGCGAATCCCTGGTCGCCCATGCAAGCGCGAACAGGGGGATGACCAGGAGGGCAAGCGGCGGGCGCCCGCCGCGGACGACCGCCGCCAGCGCCAGCGCCGCCAGGGGTGGGACGGCGATCAGCGCCAGGTAGGTGAGGAAGTCGGCGACGGCCGAGTCGAGGGCAATTGCCGCAACGACGACGACGATCGAGAGCGGCAGCACCAGCGCCCAGGAACGGTTGCGCAGGCCCGAGAGCAGCGGAGTGGTGGCAGGACGTGGCGCCGCCACGAGCGCCGCCTGGACGAGGCTGAGGACGCCGATCGAGAGGGAGAAGGGGAGCAACCTAGAGGGCGCCGGCGGTGGCCGATGCGGCGCGGTCGGGCTGCTCGCCCACGCCGGCGGCCCTGTCCCGTGGCTCCAGCCGCCCGGCGGCGGCGACCGTCCACAGCATCGCCAGCCAGTTCAGCGTGGCCAGGGCGACATGGACCCAGACGATCTCACTGGGCAGCTCCAGCCCCCACTGGACGCCGCCTATGACGCCCTGGAGGGCGAGGAGGCTCAGGACCACGGTCAGGGGCCTGACAGCGCGCCTGTCGCCGCCAGGGCGGCGCAGAAGGAACCAGACGGCGATCGCCGCAAAGCCGTAGAGGGCCGCGATTCCGGCGTGACGCTGGACCACCCATTCCAGCGTCTCCCCGCCCTGAAAGTCGAAGCGGTGGACGAGCTCGCCTTCGTGGGCGCCGGCGTGCGGTCCGGAGGCGGTGGCGATCGTCCCGGCCAGGATCGTCAGCTGGCCAAGCGGGATCAGCGCTCGCACCGACCAGACGCCGAGTCGGTCGCTGGAGCGCCGCCGCTCCCACGGCTCATAGCGCGAGCACCAGGCGAGGGCGAAGGCCGCGTCGAGCAGCATCATCGAGAGGATGAAATGGGACATCACCAGGCCCGGGGCGAGGTGGTGCTTGACGACGAGGGCGCCGAGAATCGCTTGGCCGAGCACGCCCAGCGGCAGCAGGGCGCCGAACAGGGCCAGGTGCCAGCGGTAGGGCACGCGGAAGAAGGCGAGGGCGCAGGCGGCGATCACGGCGAACCCGACGAACCCGGTCAGCAGCCGGTTGCCGTACTCGATCACCGCGTGGGTCTCGAGCGGCGGGGTGGTGCCGCCGTAGCATTTGGGCCAGTCCGGGCAGCCGAGGCCGGAGCCGGTCAGCCGCACCGCGGCGCCGGTGAGGACGATCAGCGCCAGGGCGGCCAGGGCCACCGCGGTGACCTGCGCGTAGCGGTGGGGGGAGATCGCGAGGCGGGCTTTGAGTCGTTGCCGCATCGTCGCAATGATCGCAGCGGCCGAGCGGCCGCCGGGCTCAGCCGGCCTGGGCTTTCGAGCCGGCGGATTTGCCGCCGGAGGTGCTTTCGATCAGGTATGCGACGAGGTCTTCGAGTTCTTTCGGCGACAGCGTGTCCGCATAGGTCGCCGGCATCACGTTGGCCGGATAGCCTTTGGCGATCACTTTGTTCGGATCGACGATGTCCTCCTCGATCGTCGCCGCGCTCTGGCCGGGCAGGACTTCGTCGAGGTTGGGCCCGGTGACGCCACCCGATTTCGCCTCGGCCAGGGTGTGGCAGCCGCCGCAGCCGTTGTTGGCGAAGACCTGAGCGCCGGGGCCGCCGGGAACTTTGGGAGGGGCCGCGCCTGGAACGCCGGCGTACATGCCGATGTAGGCGGCGACATCGTCGAGGTCCTGCCCGGTGACGATGTCGGCGGGCATCGAGACCGCGGGATTGTCGGTGCTGGGGCGGGGGAACTCGACCTGGGCCTTGACGATCCCTTCGATCGTGTCGCTGTTCTGGCCCGATTCGCGGGCGGAGGCGAAGGCGTGGTCGAGATCGGGGCCGATCTGAGCCGTCGTCCCGGCCTGGGCGAAGGCATGGCAGGTACCGCACTTTTGTATGAAGAGGACGCGACCGCGAGTCTCGTCGGCGGTGGTCGTGCCGCAGCCGGAGACGACCATGACGACGCCCACGAGGGCGGCAAGGGCGAGCAGCGGGCGGATGAGTTGCGAGGGACTGTGCATACGGCTGGCGGCGGGCCGGAGTCTATATGTCGAGGCAGCCCGAAAGCGTCCTGTCGGCGGTCGCGATTGGAGTAATCTTGCAGCGATTCGCACTATCTCCAGAGGCTGCCCAAAGGAGGATGCCGATGCAGGTGAGGGACGGGATGTCGGAGGTGTCGTTGACGGTCGGTCCTTCGCACACGTTGCGCGAAGCCGCCACGATGATGGTCGAGAAGGGCACCGGGGCGGCCCTCGTCAACGACGCCGAGTCGCCGACGCCTGGCATCGTCACCGAGCGCGATCTGCTGGTCTCGGTCGGCGCCGGCGAGGATCCCGACGTGGAGCTGGTCGGCGACCACATGAGCGAGGGCGTGATCGCCGCGGCGCCGGACTGGAGCCTGGAGCGCGCCGCCGCCGAGATGTCTCGCCGCGGCGTCCGCCACCTGGTCGTCTTCGAGGGTCCCGACCCGGTCGGCGTCCTCTCGATGCGCGACATCGTCCGCGTCTGGACCTCAGAGGGTGCGACCTCAGGCATGACGCCCGGCTGAGCGCAGCCGCTAGGCCTTGGGAGGAACGGTGATCGTCTCGACCGGCAGGGCGGCGCTGCGGACCTTCTGCCGGCGGGGCAGTCGGTAGTAGTCGCGGATCGCGCCGCGGACGATGCTGCGGAAGGCGGCGAGGGCGATGATCGCGCCGGTGATTCCGTAGATGTAGGGCGCGAAGATGAAGCCGGAGGCGAAGGTGCCGCAGACCAAGCCGACGACGCCGAGGGCGAGGAAGAGCGGTGCCCAGGAGGACTTCGGCGGGTAGATCAGCTCGCCGGGCTCGGGGACGTGTCGGTGGTCGCTCATCTCGCTACTGGGCGATGTAGAGGAGGGCGGCGACGAAGCAGAGGGCGAAGACCGTTGCGGACAGCGCCCCGGCGGTCAGCCCGGCGCTCATGCTCTTCCGTGCGGTCTCGCGATCCACGGCTCGGATTTGTATCAGGCTGCTAAGAGGCTCGGATTTTGGGATGGGGAGTGGCACCCGACCCTCCGACCGATTCCCAGCTCCAAATTCAGAAAGCGATGCAGCCCTCCCGGCCTCGAACTGTTCTAGGCGTTGGCGTCGATCGCCATCGCCAGGAACAGCAGCGCCAGGTACGCAAGCGAGAAGAGGTACGTGCGCAACGCCCACTTCCGATCCGCCGTCCGCCACAGCTTCGTTGCGAAGCCGATGAAGACGGCGCCGAGCAGCATCGAGGGGACCAGGTAGGCGACGCCGAGGCCGCCGGCGCAGAAGGGCAGCTGCGTGACCGCGTAGAGGAGGACGGTGTAGAGGAGGATCTGGCGCCGCGTCTCCTCCTCGCCCCGGACGACCGGCAGCATCGGGATGCCGGCCTTCGCGTACTCGTCCTTCATCAGCAGCGAGAGCGCCCAGAAGTGGGGCGGCGTCCAGAAGAAGACGATCGCGAAGAGATAGAAGGCCATGCCGCTGAGCTCGCCGGTGACCGCCGCCCAGGCGACCAGCGGCGGCACCGCGCCGGCGGCGCCGCCGATGACGATGTTCTGCGGCGTCGTGCGCTTGAGCCAGAGCGTGTAGACGAAGACGTAGCCGAACAGGCCGGAGAGCGAGAGGGCGGCCGCCAGCGGGTTGACGGTCAGGGCCAGCAGGGCGAAGGAGGCGCAGCCGAGCAGGGCGCCGAAGGCGATCGCGGCGCGGGCGGAGATCCTGCCCGAGGCGACGGGGCGGTCGGCGGTGCGCGCCATCGTGCGGTCGATGTCGCGGTCGACGGCGTGGTTGATCGCCCCGGCTCCGCCGGCCGAGAGGGCGCCGCCGAGGCAGGTGAGGAAGATCAGGCCGAGCGAGGGGTCGCCGGCGACGTACATCGTCGTCACCGTCGTGAACAGCAGCAGCGACTGCACCTTCGGCTTGGTCAGCGTCAGGTAGTCGCGGACCACCGCCATCGCGGCGGAGTGCGGAGCAGGGGTGGCTGCGGTCGGGGTGGGCGCGGTGGGTGCGCCGGCGCCGGGTGGCATTCCGCTCAGGCTACCGGCTGCGACTCGCGCGCCGATGCCTCGGGACGGCTGGTGCGGTGGGCGATCGCGGCGCGGATGTCGTGCATCGGGTGGGCGCTGCGGACGTCGGGCACGACGTCGAAGTTGTGCGGCTCCGGCGGCGACAGGGCGAACCACTCGAGCGACTCGCCGCCCCACGGGTCATGCCCCGCCACGGGGCCGTTGACGCGGCTCTGGATCGCGTTGACCAGCGTCATCACGATCCCGGCGGCAAGGACCAGGGTGCCGATCGAGGCGATCAGGTTGTAGGCGTTGACGCCGGTGCCGTCGAAGAACTTGTAGGCGTCGATCACCTGGCCCTCGAGGCCACCGGCGAAGAAGAGCGGGACGAAGGCGAGGACGAGGCCCAGCGCCGTGGTCCAGAAGGAGATGCGGGCGAGGCTCTCGCCCATCGTGCGGCCGGTCATCTTCGGGAACCAGTAGTGAAGGGCGGCGAAGCCGCCGAAGACGGCGCCGCCGACCAGCGCGAAGTGGGTCGACGCGGTGGCGTCGGTGGTGTTCTTGAGCTGCCAGGCGGCGGCCACCATCGAGTGCGAGAGCTCGCCCGCGAGGCCGATCGAGATCGCCGAGAGCGCCCCGACCGCGTACAGCAGCGGCGCCCGCATCCGCAGCGCGCCGCCGGCCATCGTCGCGATCAGGTTGAAGAAGATCAGGCCGAAGGGGACGATCAGCGCCAGCGACATCAGCGTCGCGAAGTACATCCAGCCGATGCCGATCGGTGCCGTCAGCATGTTCTGCATCCAGGCGAGGGTGCCGAGCACGGCGATCGCGACCATCGATCCCATCACGACGCCGCGGTTGAGGAGCGGCCTGCCGGAGAAGCGCGGCGACGATTTCGGCGATCGCGCCGAGGGCGAAGATCAGGATCAGCATGTAGGCGCCGGAGAAGAAGATCCAGCTCAGGTGCTGCCAGAGCAGCGGCGCGCCGCCGGAGCCGTCGGCGAAGAAGATGCCGTCGTAGTTGCGGTCGATCATCAGCATCGTCAGCGCCGCGAGGAGAACCGGGCCGATCGCGAGCACCAGCCAACAGCTGACCGCCGCCGCCCAGGCGAAGACCGGCACGCGGCGCCAGGCCATGCCCGGCGCCCGCACGTTGCGCAGCGTCGCCAGCAGGTCGATCGCGAGGAAGACGAAGCCGAGCGTGCAGAGTCCGGTCGCCGCGGCCCAGGCATCGACGCCGTTGCTGGAGAGGAAGGTGAGCTCGGTCAGCGGCGCCAGCGGGTTGACCCCGGCCTCCGACGGGGTGAAGAGGAAGCCGGCGTAGAACACGATCGTCCCGGCGGCCCACAGCGCCACGCCGATCTGGCCGAGGCGGGGCAGGGCGGTGCCGCGGGCGCCGATCTGCAGCGGCGTCACGTAGTAGAAGAGACCGAGCGCCAGCGGGAGCGCGAAGAAGAAGACGGCGGTGGCTCCGTAGGTGGAGAGCATCCGGTTGAAGGTGACCGGCGAGAGGAAGGTGTTCTCGGGGATCGCCAGCTGCAACCGCATCAGCAGCAGCTCGATCAGGGCGAGGAAGAGGAAGCCGAGCGCGCCGCAGACGAGGATCCGGCCGAGGTCCTTGTGGTCGGCTCTGGTCGTCAGCTCGATCCAGCGCGGGCGCCGCTTGGGAAAGCCGTCGACGACCAGCTCGGGGCGCGGTTTCTCGCTCATGGGACCTTGCCGCTCTCGATCAAGCCGACGACGCGGTCCTGGGCGGCCTCGATATCGGCTTTCTGCTGTTTGACGAAGTCTTCGTAGGCCTGCGGCGAGACGACCTCGACCGCGGTCCGCATCGAGGCGTAGGCCTGGCCCGAGAGGGTTGCCGACTCGCCGCCATAGGTGCCTTCTTCGTCGGCCCGGAAGAGGACCTCGTTGACCTTGCCGGGGACCGCGTCGCGCTTGCCGGAGAGGTCGGGGACGTTCCAGGTGTGGACGACGTCGGTCGAGAGCAGTTCCAGCTTGACCGCGGTATCGACCGGAACCACGAGCTTGTAGTAGGAGAAGGCGTCGTTGGGGTAGTCATAGCGCCACACCCACTGCTGGCCGGTGGCCCGGATCGTCAGCGGCTCGGTTTTGGCCGCGGCGAGTCCGGCGGCGCCGGGGGCGGGCGTCTCGCGCGCCTTGCCGGT
This sequence comes from uncultured Solirubrobacterales bacterium, assembly GCA_963775475.1. Lineage (GTDB taxonomy): Bacteria > Actinomycetota > Thermoleophilia > Solirubrobacterales > 70-9 > VAYN01. The sequence continues at coordinate 52,139 of CAVZIP010000002.1, forward strand.
GAAGATGACGCTGACGACGAAGATCGCGGCGGCGAAGACGGTGAGGAGGGCTCCGACCCGGAACTGGAGCCGCCGGCCGCCGCCGGTCTCGCTCGGGGCGGTGCCGCGCTTGGCACGGTTCCGGCGCAGCGCGTAGAGCAGCGCGACGTTGATCGCGACGACAATGATGGCCGCGGCGACGAAGCCGATCCAAAGCAGGGTGTCGATCTGGTCAGTGCCAGGGGAGTGCGGCGTCAAAGCGCGGCCATTCTAATCACGTGGAAGACGTCCAAGGCGGCGTGCCGCCGCTCCCGCTACCGGGTCCCTACCTATACTCGCCGACCCTATGGGCAGGCGCTCCAGGCCATCACCCGCACTGCGACTCGCGGTACGGGCCGGGGCGGCGGGCATCGTCGGGGCCGCCTTCGCGGTTCCGCTCCTGCGCAAGCGCCTGCGGATCCCGGCCCCGGTGACGGTCGCCGCCTGCGCCGGCGGCCCGCTCGCGCTCGCCGTGCTCTACCCGCGCTCGAAGAAGCGCGACGTCGCCCTCTACGCGCTGCAGATGTGGGCCTTCACGATGGCGCACGAGATCCCGTACGACGATCCGGAGGCGCTGCGCCGACGCCTGCGCAGCCGCTACCCGATCGCCGTCGACCGGCTCGTCGGCGGCGGTCAGCTGCCGAACGTGCGGCTGCAGCGCGCGCTCTCGCGCCTGCCCCGGAACGGCGCCGTCAACCGCTTCCTCACCTGGGTCCACTGGCTCTGGTTCGTCGAGCCCTACCTGGCGCTGGTCCTGATCCTGCTGCGCGACAACGAGCGCTTCCCCCGCGCCGCCCGTCAGATGGCGGTCGTCTTCGACCTCGGCTGCGCCGTCTACTTCGCGCTGCCGACGGCGCCGCCCTGGTGGGCCTCCGAGGAGGGCGTGACCGACGAAGAGGTGCGGCGGATCATGGTCGAGGTCGGCGAAGGCACCTGGCGCTCGGCCTGGCCGGCGATGTACGGAGCTCTCGGCGGCAACCCCTGGGCGGCGATGCCGTCGCTGCATTTCGCCACCTCGGTGACCGCCGCCCTCTCGCTGGCCGAGGCCGGCAAGGTCGAGGGGGCGATCGGCTGGGGCTACGCGGGAACGCTCGGCTTCGCCCTCGTCTACCTCGGCGAGCACTACGTGACCGACCTGATCGCCGGGGCGGCGTTGGTGGCCCTGGTCAGGCGCGGCGAGCCGCTCGCCGAACCGCTCGTGCACGGCGTCAATCGTGCCCTTCGTCGCTTGGAGCGCCTGGCGAACGGGTAGCGTCCATGGAGTGTCTGGAGTGGACCCGGGGAATCGCAACGGGACCGTCGAGATGCCGATCCTCACCGCGCGGCGCCTGGTGCAGACCGGCTTCGTCGTCGTCCTGCTGCTGGTCGGGATCTACTTCCTCTTCCCGAAGCTGGTCGGGCTCGACCAGGCGCTGGGCCGGCTCGATCAGGCAGATCCGCTCTGGATCGGCGTCGCAATCGGGTTCAGCGTCCTTGCCATCGCCACCTACATCGCCCTCTTCAAGGCGGTGGTGGGGGGCGACGCGCTGCGCCTGCGCTGGGTAGAGACCTACGAGATCAACATGGCCGGGGTGGCGGCGACCAAGCTGTTCTCGGCCGGCGGTGCCGGTGGCATCGCCCTCACCTACTGGGCGCTGCGCAAGGCGGGGATGGGGCGCCGTGACGTCGCCCGGCGGATGGTCGCTTTCCTCACCCTCCAGTACGCCTTCTATCCGCTGGCGCTGATCCTCTTCGGGGTGCTGCTGCGGACCGGTGTGCTCAACGGCAAGGGCTCGGTCGAGCTGACGATCGTCCCCGCGGGCGTCGCCGGGGCGCTGCTCGTGGTCGGGATCCTGATCGCCTTCATCCCCTCCGACGTCGAGCGCCGCCTGGCGCCCTTCGCGCACAGCGACCGCGCCCGGTCCCTCCTGCACAGCGTCGCCAAAGTGCCGGCGACCGTGGGGGAGGGGTTTCGCTTCGCGCTCGATCTCTTCGCCCACCCCTCGCGCGGTTGGCTGGCCCTGGTCGGCGCCGCCGGCTACTGGGCGACCAGCATCGGCGTGCTCTGGGCTTCATTCCACGCCTTCGGCGTGCAGGTCCCGCTGGCGGTCGTGGTCCAGGGCTTCTTCCTCGGCATGGTCGCCAACCTCTTCCCGCTGGCGCCGGCCGGGGTCGGCGCGGTCGACGCCGGCATGATCGGCGCCTTCGTCCTCTTCGGCATCCCCGAGGAGACGGTCTTCCCGGCGATCCTCGTCTTTCGCCTCGTCGCCTTCTGGCTGCCGATCCCACTCGGCATAATCGCCTTCTTCCAACTGCGTAAAACGGTTCATCGCTGGGAAACAGAGGGGCTGCCGATCCAACGCGGCGGCAGCGCCGAATCGGACCTCGAGCCGCCGACCGGAGAGCTTGCCCCCGACCCGGCCGAGGTAGTGGGTCAGTTTGATCCTCCGGAGGATCAGCGTTAGCTTCGCCGCCGAAAATTGAAAGCGCCGGGAGCGCCGCGCAAACGGCCTCCCGGCTTGCACCGAAAGGCGGAACCTTCCGATGCAAGCCAATCCTACGCCTGCGGATACGGCGGCTCAGCGGGCGATCCTCGCCCTCGCTCTGTCTCTGCGGGCCTGCTGGAACCACGCGAAGCCGCGTTCCTCGCAACGCCCGCCGCGATCCTCTGCCATCGACTGGACGCATGGTGAGCGTGGCGCAGCGGTTTGGAGAGAACCTGATGATCTACCGGCGCCGAGCGGGCCTCTCGCAGGAAGAGCTGGGCTTGTGGATCGCCTCGCGGACGGTGTCGGGGTCGGTGAAGACGACCTCGCTGACCTTTGCCGGGCTCATCCGCTGGGCCGAGAGCAGCACGATCTGCGCCCTGCGCCAGGTGACGACCGAACCGCTGTCGCGGCGCACGATCCGCAGCAGCCGGTTGCCCTCCTCGTTGGTGATCTCCCGCAGCTGCACCCTCGCCGCCATCGTTACCCCCGATCGTCGGTTGCGTGCGGGGAGCCACTTCGGCGGCGGGCCTTGGAGCCTGGTTATGGAAACCGGCAGACGTTGCCGGTCACACCACTAGCTACTCGTCTAGGAGCGCTCTCTCCTCTTTGCGAGTCTGGATCTCCCGGTAGACGAACAAGCCGCCCAAGCCGCCAATCGCAGCAACCAACGGAACCAGTCCCTCTGCGCTATTGCCGAGCGCGATTAGAACAATTCCGCCCAGTAGGGCCACGAGCGCAAGAACGAAGGTGAAGATCTGTGCACGAGATTCAATTGACTGTCGATGCTTCGCTTGATTCTCGGTGAGCTTCACGATTCGATCCGCTCCGTTGGGAACTGCTTCGTTGTACTGCCCGAGCAGTTGGGGGTGTGGCAGGGGGCCGCTGAATTCAACTCGAACGGCTTGGACAACCGCTTCTGCGCCGGGTTGAGGTCCCTGGGGATCTCCGCCGGGCGAGGGATCAGGCTCAGGGACTTCGCCTTGCGCATCCCCCTTGTCTAGCTCAGTCACCTGCTAACGCTGCTCGAAAAGATTTCCCTGGCCGGGATGAACAAAGAACCCGGTCTGGTGAAAGGTTGCAACCGCTCCCCAAAAGTCTCGCGCAATCGCGAGCTGATCCCCTCGCAGGGCCACAGCGTCTGCTAGCGCCGGGTTGTTAGGTGCGCCCGTTGGGACTGATCCTAAGACCGTGCCAGCACCATTGAGGACCGAACTCGTGATGGACGGGGCCACTATCGCTTCGCGGGGGTCGGGCATGGGCCGAATGTTAGCCGCTAGGGGGTAGATGGGATCTGACGCCCGATCAGGTCGCGGCGATCAGGCGTCGTCTCGGTCGATAGCTCGCCGAGACGGCGTTTTCTCGTCAAATTGACCCACCACCCCGGCCGAGGGTTACTATAAAAAGTAAAGTATTAGACTCCAGGCGGCGAGAAATGGCTGATTCGAAGAAGGTCGAGAACGTAATCGTCATCGGCGGCGGGCCCGCCGGCTACACGGCAGCGCTCTACACGGCTCGGGCCAACCTCGAGCCGCTCATCTTCGAGGGCTTCCAGTGGGGCGGTCAGCTGCAGAACACGACCGACGTCGAGAACTACCCGGGCTATCCCGAGGGGATCATGGGCCCGGAGATGATGAGCCAGTTCCGCGCCCAGGCCGAGCGCTTCGGGACCCGCTTCGTCACCGACGACGTCGACCGGGTCGAGCTCACCGACGGCGGCGTCCAGAAGGTCTTCCTCGGCGACGAGGAGCACCGCGCCAAGACCGTGATCCTGGCGATGGGGGCGGAGCCGAAACGGCTCGGCGTTCCCGGCGAGATGGAGCTGGGCGGCCGCGGCGTCTCCACCTGCGGCGTCTGCGACGGCGCCTTCTTCAAAGGCCAGAAGGTGATCGTGATCGGCGGCGGCGACTCGGCGATGGAGGACTCGATCTTCATCTCCAAGTACGCCGGCGAGCTGACGATCGTCAACCGCCGCGACGATTTCCGCGCCTCGAAGATCATGTTCGACCGCGCCCGCGAGCAGGACAACATCAGCCTCAAGACCCCCTTCGTGGCGGAGGAGTTCGTCGCCGGCGAGGACGGCAAGCTGGCCAGCGTCCGCCTCCGCAACCCCGGGACTGGCGAGCAGGAGGAGATCGCAACCGACGGCGCCTTCATCGCGATCGGGCACATCCCCAAATCGGAGATCGTCGTCGGCCAGGTCGAGACCGACGAGGACGGCTACGTCGTCACCGAGCCGGGCTCGACCCGGACCAACCTCGCCGGCGTCCTCGCGGTCGGCGACCTCGTCGACCACACCTACCGGCAGGCGGTCACCGCCGCCGGCACCGGCTGCATGGGCGCCCTCGACGCCGAGTGGTACCTGCGCGACAGCCCGCCCCCCGTCGAGGCCCACTGGATGCCCGGCGGCGAGCCGATCGAGATCGCTCCCTAGCTTTCCCTTATGTTGGGGCGATGGGCGAGCGCCTCAGCCTCTACTTCCCGTTCGTCCTCGCCGTCCTCTTCCCGCCGGTGGGGATCCTGCTGGGGGCGATCGAGTGGCCCAAGGACCGTCAGCTCGGGATGCGGCTGATCGCGGTCTCGCTGCTGGCTGTGGTCGTCTGGGTTTTGTTGCTGCTGGTCTGAGAGCGCCGGCCTGCGATCGCCCGTCGCTACCCGTCCCGTTCCGCTTCGGCCCGCAGCAGCGGCGCCGGACGGTAGGCCTCGCCCTTCTCCGCCCGCAGCGCCTCGAGCGCCTCGACCGCCCGCGCCGAGCCGATCTTGGCGGCGATGCCGAACGGCCCCAGCGGCCAGTTGAAGCCCAGCTGCATGGCCGTGTCCATGTCCTCCGGCGAGGCGATGTCCTCTTCCAGGGCGAAGGCGGTCTCGTTGGCGATCTGGGCGAAGAGGCGGGTGAGGACCTCGCTCGCGGCGGGGTCGATAAGAGCCAGCTTCTCCGGGTCGAGGGTGGGGGCGAGGATGCCCAGCTCGGGGTCGATCTCGCGTTCGCTGCCGTCGCCGTAGCGGTGGTAGCCCTGGCCGCTCTTGCGGCCGAGCTTGCCTTCCTCGACCAGCCGTTCCTGGATCGGGCTCGGGCGCCAGCGCTCCGGTTCGTCGCCCTGGGCGAAGAAGGAGCGGGCGATGGTCAGGTTGACGTCGAGGCCGATCAGGTCGAGCAGCTCGAACGGGCCCATGCGGAAGCCGCCGCCGAGGCGGATGACGCGGTCGATCGTCTCCGCGTCGGCGACCCCGTCGCCGAGCATCCGCAGCGACTCCAGCGAGAAGGGGCGGGCGAGCCGGTTGGCGACGAAGCCGGGGCTGTCCTTGGCCCGGATCGGGGTGCGGCCCATCTGCTCGGCGACGGCGGTCGCCGTCGCCAGCGCCCGCTCGGAGGACTGCTCCGCCGCCACGACCTCGACCAGCTTCATCAGCACCGGCGGGTTGAAGAAGTGCATCCCCACCACCCGCTCGGGGTTCGGCACCCCGCGGGCGATCTCGGAGACCCGCAGCGAGGAGGTGTTGGAGGCGAGGATCGTCTCCGGGCCGCAGACCGCCGCCACGGAGGCGAGCAGCTCGCGCTTCAGCTCGAGGACCTCCGGCACCGCCTCGATCACCAGATCGCAGTCGGCCAGGTCTCCCAGCTCGGTGGTGCCGTCGAGGAGCTCGACGGCCGCATCTCCTTCGGCAAGGCTCCAGCGGTCGCGTTCGACGCCCTTCGCCAGCGCCTCGCCGATCCGTTCCTGGCCGCTCTCCAGCGCCTCGGGGTCGGAGTCGTAGACGATCGCCTCGAGCTCCCCGAGGGCCGCCACCTGGGCGATGCCGGCGCCCATCGTGCCGGCGCCGAGGATGCCGACGCGGGCGACCGTCACCGGCCCTTGAAGTTCGGCTCGCGCTTCTCGAGGAAGGCCTGCATGCCCTCGACCCGGTCCTCCGTCGCCATCGCCTCGTCGAACAGCCGGCGCTCGGCTTCGAGGCCCGCCGGCAGCGCGGTCTCGCCGGCCGTGAGCACGGCCCGTTTGGCGAGGCGGGTGGCGATCGGCGGCCGCTCGGCGACGGTGCGGGCCAGCTCGATCGCGTCGTTCAGCCAGGCGCCCTTGCGGCTCGCCTTGTTGACCAGCCCCCAGCCGGCCGCCATCTCGGCGTCGAAGCGACGGCCGGTCAGCACGTACTCCATCGCCCGCTGCCTGCCGACCACCCGCGCCAGGCGCTGGGTGCCACCGCCGCCGGGAATGATCCCCAGGGTCACCTCGGGGAGGCCGAAGCGAGCGTCCTTGTCGGCGACGATCATGTCGCAGGCCAGCGCCAGCTCGCAGCCGCCGCCGAGCGCGTAGCCGCAGACGGCGGCGACCAGCGGCGTCTCGACCGCCGCCAACCGGGTCCAGAAGGCGGCCGCCTCGGGGTCGGCCGGGGCGCCGATGTCGCGTTCGGCCAGGGCCCTGATGTCGGCGCCGGCGGCGAAGGTCTCCTCGGAGCCGGCGATCACCATGCAGCGGACCTCAGGATCGGCGTCGAGCCGCTCCAGCTCGGCGATCAGCCGCTCCTTCATCTCCGGCGAGAGGGCGTTGCGCGCCTCCGGCCGGTTGAGGCGGAGCAGGGCGACGTGGAGCTCGTCGACCGTGGTCTCGACCAGGTCGGCCAAGCCCGGCCTCAGCTCTCCTCGAACGGCAGCATCGCGTTGATCCCGGTGGCGGCGCGGCCGATGATCAGCTTCTGGATCTGCGAGGTGCCCTCGTACAGGGTGGTGACGCGGGCGTCGCGCAGGTAGCGCTCGACCGGGTAGTCGTCGACGTAGCCGGCGCCGCCGTGGACCTGGATCGCCAGGTTGGCGCACTCGACCGCCGACTCGGTCGCGTAGAGCTTGGCGACCGAGGTCTCGGTCGTGTTCGGCATGCCTTCGTCCTTCAGTAGACCGGCGCGGTAGACCAGCATCCGGCTGGCGTCGCGCTTGAGGATCATGTCGGCGATCATCTCCTGCACCAGCTGGAAGCGGGCGATGGGAACCCCGAACTGCTTGCGCTCCTTGGCGTAGGCGACGGAGGCGTCGACGCAGCCGTCGCAGATGCCGACGCAGCCGGCGGCGACGCTGTAGCGGCCGTTGTCGAGGGCGCTCATCGCGACCTTGAAGCCGTCGCCGATCTGACCCAGCATCGCGTCCTCGCCGACCTCGACCGAGTCGAGCGAGATCTCGCCGGTGTCCGAGGAGCGCAGGCCGAGCTTGCCGTGGATCTCCTGCGTGGTGAAGCCCTCCGATGCCGTCGGCACGAGGAAGCACGCCAACCCCTTGTGCTTCTTCTCGGGGTCGGTCTGGGCGAAGATCAGCGCCACCTCGGAGAAGTTGGCGAGTGAGATCCACATCTTCTGGCCGCTGATCGACCAGCCGGAGCCGGTCTTGGTCGCGCGGGTGCGGAGGTTGGCGGCGTCGGTGCCGGTGTCGGGCTCGGTCAGGCCGAAGCAGCCGAGTGCCTCGCCCGAGCAGAGGCGGGGCAGCCACCGCTGCTTCTGCTCCTCCGTGCCCCAGCGCTCGATCGAGCCGGCGACCAGCGAGGTCTGCACGGAGACGACGGTGCGGGCGGAGGAGTCGGCGCGGCCGACCTGCTCGACGATCAGCCCGTAGCCGATGTAGTCGAGGCCGCGGCCACCGTACTCCTCGCTGACCGGGGCGCCGAGGTAGCCGACCTCGCCCAGCTTGCTGGCCAGCTCGCGGTCGAAGCGGCCGGCGCGGTCGTTCTCCTTGACCCGCGGGAGGATCTCCCTGTCGGCGAATTCGCGCGCCGCTTCGGAGATCAGTCGCTGCTCGTCGCTGAGCTGGAAGTCCATCTCGCTCCTGTCTTTCTTGTGGTCGTCAAAGCTCTCGCAGCTCGCGGCCGAGCGTCTCGGCGAAGGCCTGCTGCGCCTCTCGGGTGCGCGGACCGGGCGCGGCCGGGAGGTCGGTGCCGTCGATCGCGGCGACGGCCTGGATCTCGCGCGTGGTCGAGGCGAGGAAAGCCTCGCTGGCGGCGCGCAGGTCTTCGACGTCCCAGGTTCCCTCGGCGACGTCGAGCGCCTTGACCAGGCGGTCGCGGGTGATCGACTCGAGCACCCCGTCGCTGAGCGCCGGCGTGCGCAGCTCGCCGCCGGCCGAGACCCAGAAGACCGCCGAGGTTGGCGGCTCCAGCACCGTGCCGTCGGGCCGCACCAGCACCGCCTCGTCGGCGCCGCGCCCCTTCGCGATTCGGCTGGCCTGCATGTTGGCGGCGTAGGAGAGCGACTTGACCCCGTTGAGGATCACCGTCGGGGTGTAGGTGACGGTGGCCAGCTTCAGCGTCTCGCCGTGGTCGGGGATCGGCTCGGTGGCGGCGATCCGCCGGCCGCCGCGGGTGACGATCAGCCGCATCTGCCCTTCGACGTCGCCGGCCTCGGCCAGCAGCGCCTCGATCTCCCGCTCCAGGGCCCCGCGGTCGAACTGCAGCTCGATCGCGGCAGCGGAGCGCTCGAGCCGACCGAGGTGGTCCACCAGCGCGAATGGCTTCCCTCCGTAGAGCCGGATCACCTCGAAAGCGCCGTCGCCCCGGTAGAGCCCGTCGTCCTTCATCGGCACCATCGCCTCGGCCGTCGGGGTCACCTCCCCGTCGACGCTGGCCAGCTCTTCGAACGCGCCCGTCATCGCTGGGCGAGGCTACCTCAGGCGAAGGCCGACCTCATTTCGATAGGCCGTCAGGCTGCCGGCTGGCCGCGCCGAGTCCAGGCTGGCTTGTGGTCGCGGACCCAAACGTGGAGCAATGGATTGCTGAGCGACCACCGCCGCTCCTCCGGCTGCCAAACCAACCCCAGCCCCCGCAGTCGACGCAGCGCGTCGTTGATGCTCTTCGAGTTCCCCGTGGCTGCATGCGGACCGAGGCCCACCGCCATCGCCGCTACCACGGGCTGCGCCAGCGGGTGGACGCGGCGCAGCAGGTCCCACTCGCAAGCGGTGCTCGGCTCGTTGGTCCAGCACAGCCGCTGCCAGCCCTCCAGCACACCGCTCGCTGGGTTCTCGTCGTTGCGAGGCGCCAGTTCCAACGTGCGCCAGGCGAGGAACGGGACGCCAGCCGCCAGCTCTGCGGCGGCACCGATCGACGTGGCCGGCAGATCGGTCCAGGCACGTCCGACGGCAAGGTCCTGGGTGAAGCGCTCGGCCTCGGCGCGACGCAGGCGCATGGCCTCCCCGGCTCGGAAGAGCGGATGGTCGGGGTCGACGAGCGCCCGGCTCGCATGGCCGTCGGCGTGCTCGACGAGGACCAGGTCGAGTCCAGGATGCCGCTGCCGCGCTCCTCGCAGCTCGGCCAAGAGCGCACGGGCGTCGGCGGCCGGCAGGGCAGAGAGAAGCAGTCCGAGGTGGTCGATCGCCAGGATCCCGCCTCCGCGGGCGAGGGTGACCATGAGCGCGACCGCCTCGGCGAGGCGTCGCAGGCCGTCGCCGTTGCCATCGCGGAGACCGTCTGGTTCGACTCCGGCGAGGTTGAGGTCGCGGAGGAGAGAGAGACCGGACCTGCCGGGGGGTGCCGTGCCGAGCCACGAGGGCAGGGCGTCGCGGGCGAAGACGGAAATGCTGGCGTCGGCGATCGCCATGGCAAGGTCGAGGGCATCGAGGCAGGGCCGCGCGTCGACGGTCACCTGCGCGCTCTCCGTCTCCGTCAGCGCGGCATTGAGCAGAGCGCTGGTGCCGCTCAACGGATCGGCCGAGATTACGAGCAGCCCGGGGCGCTCCGCCAGCAGTTCGAGCAGCTCTCCGTACTCGACCAGGTGGCCGATTAGGGCTTCGGCGTCGGGGCTCGGCTGTCGATCGGCCCTAGTCATCGTCCGCCAGGTGTCGCCGGGCCTCTGAAATCCCTTCCTGCGCCTCGAAGCTCCCCACCTTCTTGCTCCCGAGCTTGCGGGCGTTGAACGCGGTGTAGCGGGCTGCGGCCATCGTTGCGTACGGGCGTCCCTCGCCGAATGCCAAGAGGGACTCCAGCTCGGTCGCTCCGAGCTCGAGCCCGGCTTGGCGAAATCGCTTCGGGAGGCCGAGCTTCCAGTCGGTGCGCCCGATCGTCGGCGCCAGGGGCTGGCGGTCACACAGCTTGGCGAACTGAACCGGATCCCCGAGCATCCCCTCGAGGGCGCGCTCGTCGCTTCCGTCGACCAGCAGGACGACGTCGGTGCGGCCGCTGTAGAGGTCGACCAGGTCGCCCAGGATCTCCGCTCCGTCGATGTAGTCCACCGCACGCTGAAGCTCGTCGAGATAGAGGATCACCGGGCCTCCGGTCCGTTCGGCGAGACACAGGGGAAGCGAGAGGATCTCGCGCGAGGGCAGCGGAGCGCCGTCACCCCCCAGCTGGCCGAGGTCGAGCGGTACCCCGCTTTCCTGGAGCAGCTTCTCGATCGTCGGACGCGCCACCCGTAGGGCCCGGAGTCCCTTGGCGGCGATCGTTGCCTGACTGGAGCGATCGATCATCTGCTGGAGAAAGGCCGTTGCTCTGTTGCGCTCCGGAACCTCGATCTGGACGACAGTTTTGCCGTCCTTTCTCATGCGATCGCAAACCGCGTTGCAGACCGTCGTCTTGCCGATGCGCCGATTGCCGGTCAGCATCGTGTGAATGCCTTCCTCCAGGCGCCGCTTGACCTCCGCGATGTCGCTGTGCCGACCGATGACCAGATCCGGAGGCACGGGGCCGCCAGCGGGGAAGAGGCTGCCGATGCGATCGTCAGTCAACATGGCAGGAGATTATAAGCACAAGTAATAAAGATATTACCCAGAGGTATTAAGACTTTGCGGGAACTCCGAACGGTCGTTGGGACTTAGACGGTTTCGAAGACCGTTGCCAGACCCTGGCCGACGCCGACGCACATGGTGGCGATGCCGTATTTGGCGTTGCGGCGGCGCAGCTCGCGGACGAGGGTGGTGGAGAGGCGGGCGCCGGAGCAGCCGAGGGGGTGGCCGAGGGCGATGGCGCCGCCGTTGACGTTGAGGCGCTCCTCCTCGATGCCGAGCTCGCGGGCGCTGGCGAGGACCTGGGAGGCGAAGGCCTCGTTGAGCTCGACCAAGTCGATCCGCTCCAGAGAGAGGTCGGCGGCGGCGAGGGCGCGGGGGATCGCTGCGACCGGGCCGATGCCCATGTGGGCGGGGTCGACACCGGCGACGCCGCTGGAGACGATGCGGGCAAGTGGCTCGATGCCGAGCTGGCTCGCGCCCTCCTCGGAGCCGATCAGCAGGCAGGCGGCGCCGTCGTTGAGGGTCGAGGCGTTGCCGGCGGTGACGGTGCCGCCCTCGCGGAAGACCGGGCGCAGCTTCGCAAGCTTCTCGAGCGAGGCATCGGGGCGGGGGCCCTCGTCGGCCTCGACCAGGACCGTCTCGCGTCCCCGCGGGGCCTCGATCGGGGCGATCTCCTCGGCCAGCACGCCGGCCTCGGCGGCGGCGACGGCGCGCCGGTGGCTGCGCAGGGCGAAGGCGTCCTGGTCCTCGCGGCTGATTCCGTAGCGCTCGGCGACGTTCTCCCCGGTCTCGCCCATCGACTCGGTGGAGACGCCGAGCTCGGCCATGCGGGGGTTGACCATGCGCCAGCCCAGGGTCGTGTCGTGCATCGTCTGCGGGCCACGGGGGAGGGGGCGCTCGGGCTTCTCGACCACCCACGGCGCCCTGCTCATCGACTCGACGCCGCCGGCCAGGTAGAAGTCGCCCTCGCCGAGCTTGACCGCGCGGGCGGCGGCGTTGACGGCCTCCAGCCCGGAGGCGCAGAGGCGGTTGACGGTGGCGCCGGGAACGCTCTGCGGGAGCCCGGCCAGGAGCGCCGCCATCCGCGCCACGTCGCGGTTGTCCTCGCCCGACTGGTTGGCGGCGCCGAAGTAGACGTCGACGATCCGCTCCGGGTCGGCCCCGCTGCGCTCGACCACCGCCCGGATCGTGTGCGCGGCGAGGTCATCGGGGCGGACGCCTGAGAGGGCGCCGCGGTAGGCGCCCATCGGGGTGCGGATCGCGTCCAGTACGTATGCCTCGGCCACTGGAGAAGAACCGTATCCTGATGGAATGTGGTTCATCCTCGGGACCCTGGCCATGCTCGCGTTCATGATCGGCGTGCTGGTGCTGGTCGGTCGCTTCTACCCGGGCAGCGACGCCGACCTGATCGACTGGAAGCCGACCCGTTCGCCCGAGGTCGAGGTGCAGAACGAGATCGACGACGTCCGCCAGATGATGGAAGCCCAGAACGAGCTGCGCCGCCGCCGCGGCGCTCCCGAGATGACCGAGGCCGAGCTGCAGGAAAAGGTCGCCGAAGACGAGCGGCTCCGCCTGCGCTGGCGCGATCCGTTCGACGCGACCTAGGCAGCCCGGTTGGCGCGGGCGCTGATCGTCGGCTGCGGCTGTCGCGGCAGGGAGTTGGGAGGACACCTGCTCGCCGCGGGCTGGGCGGTGCGGGGGACCAGCCGCCGTGAGGACGGCCTGGCGGCGATCGAGGCGGCCGGGATCGAGCCGGCGCTGGCCGACCCCGACCGGGTCGGGACGGTGCTCGAGCTGGTCGGCGACGTCGCCGTCGTCTGCCTCCTGCTCGGCTCTGCCGAGGGCGACGCCGGGGCGGTTGCGGCGATCCACGCGCCGCGCCTGGAGCGGCTGCTGGAAAAGCTGGTCGATACGCCGGTGCGGGGGGTGGTCTACGAGGCCGCGGGGAGCGTCGAGCCCGGCCTGCTCGAGGCTGGAGCGGAGATCGTGCGGACGGCTTCGCGCACCTGGCGGATCCCGGTGGAGATCGTCGCCGCCGAGCCGAACGATCTCGTCCGCTGGTCCCAGGAGATGGTGGACGCCGCTCTGGGCCTGCTCTCCCCGGCCGGCGAAGTCAAATAGCTAAGCTCGGATAGGAATTAAGGACTTTGACGCGAGAGGAGCAGTTCGATGGCGCTGCAGCTTGGTGACGTAGCACCAGATTTCGAGGCCGACACGACCGAGGGCCGGATCGAGTTCCACGCCTGGATCGACGATTCGTGGGCGGTCCTGTTCTCCCATCCGAAGGACTTCACCCCGGTCTGCACGACGGAGCTCGGCTACATGGCGAGCATCGAGCCCGAGTTCAAGAAGCGCAACGTGAAGATCATCGGGCTCTCGGTCGACCCGCTCGACAAACACGAGGCGTGGGCGAGCGACATCGAGGCGACCCAGGGGACGGCGCCGAACTACCCGATCATCAGCGATGCCGACTTCAACGTCTCCAAGCTCTACGGGATGCTGCCGGCCGAGGTCTCCGGCGACGCCGCCGACCGCACGCCGGTCGACAACCAGACCGTGCGCAACGTCTTCGTCATCGGCCCCGACAAGAAAGTCAAGCTCATCCTCGTCTACCCGATGACGACCGGGCGCAACTTCGACGAGGTCCTGCGAGTGATCGACTCGCTGCAGCTCACCGCCCAGCACAAAGTCGCGACCCCGGCCCAGTGGCAGCAGGGCGACGACGTGATCATCGCCGGCTCGGTCTCCAACGACCAGGCGAAAGAGATCTACCCGGATGGCTGGGAGGAGCCGCGTCCCTACATCCGCATCGTTCCGCAGCCGTCTGAGGCGCCGTAGCCGGCGCCTGGCGTTGTCCTCGGTCGGTCGACTGCGGGTCACGCACTGATGTGCGCTCCCCTTGTCTCCCTCCCTGCGTCCTAGCCAGGCTTGGCTACGCACCTCAGACCTGATCTAGCAAGTCGCCGAGGATGCGGGCCGTTGCGCCCCAGATCAGGTGGCCTTCCACCTCGTAGGTGGGGGTGTGGATGGGGACGCCGCGGCGGATCAGGCGGCGGATCTCGTAGCTCTCCCGCAGCAGGTCGAGCGAGAAGGTGAGGACGGTCTCGACCTCGGCCGGGTTGGGCTGCAGCGACAGCTCGCCGGGGTGGGGGATGCGCCCGACGAACGGGTGGACAACGTAGTTGGTGACGAAGGTCCTGGTCGCCGGCAGGCCCTCGCCCAGCTCGACCACGGCGGGGTCGAGGCCGATCTCCTCCTCGGCCTCCCGCAGCGCGGTCGCCCTCAGGTCGGTGTCGTCGTCGTCGCGGCGGCCGCCGGGAAAGGAGATCTCGCCCGCGTGGCGGCGCAGGTCGGCCCGGCGCTCGGTGAAGACGAGCCCTGGGTCGTGCGGCCAGCCGTAGAGCGGCAGCAGCACGGCCGCCTCGACCGAGCCGCCGATCAAATGATGACCTGGACGGTGCCGCCGTCGACCGACCAGGCGGCGCCGGCGACGTAGGAGGCGCGCTCGGAGCAGAGGAAGACGATCGCGCTGGCGATCTCGGCGGGGTCGGCGAGGCGGCCGATCGGGCGCTTGGAACCGGCTTCGGCCAGCGCCTCCTCACGGCTGCCGGCGCCGCTCAGGTCGCGCGATTGGTCGAGCAGGCCGCCCGGGTCCATCCACATCTCCGATTCGGTCGGGCCCGGGCAGATCGCGTTGACGAGGACGCCGATCTTCGCGTAGCGGTCGGCGAAGAGGCGCGAGAGCGAGAGCTCCGCCGCCTTCGCCACCGAGTACTCCGGCATCGCCGCCGAGGGGCGCTTGCCGGCCGTCGAGCAGACGTTGACGACGCGCCCCCAGCCGCGCTCGGCCATTTTCGGGACGGCGGCTCGCATCGCTCGCAGCGGCGCCATCACGTTGAGCTCGTACTGGGCATACCAGTCCTCGTCGGGGACCTCGTCGAGGTGGCGCCAGGCGGCGGCGCCGGCGTTGTTGACGAGCACGTCGAGGGAGCCGAAGCGCTCGCGGGACTCGGTCAGCATCCGCTCGCCCGCATCGTTCGCGGTGATGTCGAGGACCAGCGCCCCCGCCTGCCCTCCCGCCTCGGCACCGGCGGCACCGGCTTCCGCCACCGCCTCCGCCAGTCGCTCTTCGTGGCGGCCGACCAGCAGCACGCCGGCCCCCTCGGCGCAGAGCTGGCGCGCGGTCTCGCGGCCGATGCCGCGGCTGGCGCCGGTGACGACGCAGGCGCGCCCCTTCAATCCCAGGTCCATCTAGAGGGCCTCGGCCCGGTCGCTGACGGTCACCGAGGCCTCGCCGACGACGTCGATAACGAGCGTGTGGCCGCCCACGAGGTCGACCTCGTGGGCGAGCCCGCCGAGGCGGTGGGCGACGACCCCACGCGCTCAGCCTTTGCCGCGGCCCTCGAACAGGGCCGGGTCGTCGACGTCGGCGAAGCGGGCCATCGCGTAGGCGAGGTCGGAGGCGCGGTTGACGAAGTGGATCACGGTCTCGCCGCTGAGCTCGCCCGCCTCGGCGAGGGCGGAGATGCGGCGCTCGGCACGGCGGATCACCGTGCGGGCGACGTCGAGCTGGGCCGAGAGCGCGGTGCCGCCGGGGATGACGAACTTCGGCGGCAGCTCGACCTCGGCCATGTAGCGGTCGATCAGGCGCTCCAGCTCGGCGACCATCGCCTCGGTGGTGCGGCTGACGCCGTCTTCGAGCCGCGCGGCCGCCTCCGGCGCGGTCGCCAGCTCGGCCCCGGCGACGAAGAGGTCGTCCTGGAGGCGGAGGATGTCGGCGGCCAGCTCGGCCTCGCCGGGGCCGCAGAGGGCGCGGGCGACGCCGAGTTGCGAGCAGGCCTCGTCGAGGGCGCCGTAGGCCTCGGTGCGGCCGTGGTGCTTGGGGACGCGGCCGCCGTACCAGAGCGAGGTGGTGCCGTCGTCGCCCTTCTTCGTATAGATCTTGACCACGGTGGGCTCATCCTACGTGGGCGCGGCCGCTGCAAACGTCGCATCTCGGCCGTGTGTGCTTCGTCAGGCGACCGGGTTGAAGGCGAAGCCGGTCATTACCTTGGGGAAGAAGTAGGTCGACTTCGGCGGCATGTTCGCCTCGGTCTCGGCGACGGCCTTGACCTGCTCGACCGGGACCGGGCGCTGGACGAAGGCGACGTCGTACTCGCCGCCGTCGACCATGGCCAGGGCGTCGGGAACGCTCTTGGCGTACTCGAGGCCGCGCCGCTCGTCGATGTCGTGGTCGCTCATCCCGGCCAGGTCCTTGAGGACCAGGGTCTCGAGGATCGCCGAGTCGAGGCGGCGGTAGGCCTCGGGCTTGCCCTCGAGGCGGCGGTCCAAGGCAGCGACGTCTTTCAGCCGCAGCCGGTACGCCTGCTTGTGGAAGCTGTCGTAGAGGCCGAAGACGCCGACGCCTTCCTCGGCGGCCGGGTCGATCTCCTCGACGGCGATCTCGCTCACCTCGAACAGCTCGCGCAGGCCGTTGCCGAGGCGGCGCTGGCGCTCGGGATCGTCGGCGAAGCCGGAGAGCAGGCGGTGGGTGGGGAAGACGGTGAGGCCGGGATCGTCGAGCCCGGTCAGTGCCATCAAGGTGTAGTTGTGGGGTCCCTCGCCGCCGATCTC
The DNA here is from genome assembly GCA_963775475.1 of uncultured Solirubrobacterales bacterium. Classification (GTDB taxonomy): domain Bacteria; phylum Actinomycetota; class Thermoleophilia; order Solirubrobacterales; family 70-9; genus VAYN01. Next base: position 68,924 of record CAVZIP010000002.1, read on the forward strand.
GTCGCGGAAGGCGCGCGCGGTCTCGTAGCGGTGGTGGCCGTCGGCGATCAGCAGTTCGGCGCCGGCCAGGCGCTCGCTGACCGCGGCGTGGACAGCCGGGTCGGTGACCTGCCAGACGCGGTTGACGGTGCCGCTCTCGTCGGTCGCCTCGCCCCAGGGCTCGGGCCCCAGCGCCGGCTCGACCAGCGGCCAGGCGTCCTCGGTGCTGAGCGAGAAGATCGGCGAGAGGTTGTAGCCGGTCGCCCGGGTCAGCAGCAGCCGGTCCTCGAGCGGGCCGGGGTGGGTGCGCTCGTGCGGGCGAACGCCTTCGTCGTAGTCGACGACCCGCACCCGGGCGAGGATCGCGTTGCGGCTGTAGCTGTTGCCGTCGGGGGCGGCGTAGTCCTGGGTCAGCGCCCAGATCGATGGCTCCGTGTCCGCGACCAGCGCGCCCTCGGAGCGCCAGGCGTCGATCGTCCGCGCCGCCTCCTCGTAGGGATCGCCCGTGGGATTGCTCGCCGGGTCGGCGGGATCGAACGGCTTCGGCAGATCGATCGCGACCGCGTTGTGGGGGGATCGGCCCAGCAGCCGGGCCCGCCCGGCGGCGTCGATCACGTCGTAGGGCGGCGCCGCGACCGCGTCCAGCGCCCCGACCGCCCCCAGGTCGTAGTGCAGCGCCTTGAACGGCTGGACGTCCGCCATGGTCGCCAACGCTAACGGTTGCCGCCCCCCAACCCTGTGGCTCGGCTCTAGACTGGCCCGGTCGGGGCGTGGCGCAGCCTGGTAGCGCGCCGCCTTTGGGTGGCGGAGGTCCCCGGTTCGAATCCGGGCGCCCCGATTTCACTGCTCGGCCCGGCAGGGCCGACTACCAAACCGTCAGCGACCGAGGCTTGTCGTGATCGCGGATTGCTCGATCCTTGGTGACGAGGTCGAGGCCGTGCTCGATCGCCGTTGCGTAGATCAGCCGATCGGCGGGATCGCCCGGGAAGGAGGCGGGAAGGCCGACGGCGGTGTCCGCCACCGCTGGGGTTACGCCGATCGTGCGCAGCTGTGAGGCCAGGCCGCCGAGCCAGGACCGGATCGGAACCGTGACGGCGATGCGCTCGTGTCTCGCCAGCCATGCCAGCTCATACCAGGAGATCGCCGCTACTACGAGCTCGTCTGCGCCCTCCAGGGCCTTGCGCGCGGGCGAGCTGACTCGCTTCGGCTCCGCCGACCACCAGTGGACGACGTGGGTGTCGAGAAGAACCGCGCCCACGCCTACGCGGCGTTCCAGCGCTCGCCGGTCGAGAACAGCTGCTCCTCATCGACCGCGGTCATCGCGACACCCTCGAACGACCCCTTCAGCGAGCGTGCGCCGGCGGCGGGTATGAGACGGGCGACCGGACGACCATGACGGGTGATCTCGATTTCTTCGCCTGCGGCGGCATCGTCCAGGAGACGAAGAATCGTCGCCTTCGCGTCGGTAGCGGTCACTTGTCTAGACATATGGCCAGTATAGCGGCCATGTCAGTAGCCGCCAACCTTCCTCAGCTTCTGGGCTTCGATGAGCCCGATTTCCTCGCTGGACGTTTGTACACTCGCGTTTGCAGGAGTTTTTACCGATAGGGACGGGGCATGAACGAGAGCGACCAGATTGCGCGCCGCGTCGAGCGGGCTGTGTTCGAAACCGACAGGCAGTTAGTCATCGGCGACGTGACGCTGCCGCCGGAGGGCTATCAGGCCCGTTTCTCGGACGTGCTCAACCGGCGCGACTCCGATTTCCTCTCGCTGACCAACGTCGAAATCACCTCGCTGACCGACGGCACAGTCAGCGAGCGGCCGTTCGCCGTCCTCTCCAAACGTCAGATTCGGATCGCCTACCCGTTCTTTGCCTGAGGCGTTGGGAGCGAGCGCTCAGGCGCTGCCCCGCCGCGCCCGGTCCCGGCTCGCGTAGGCGCCGAGGTCGATCACGAAGGCGAGGATGACGATGAACCACTCGAAGCCGGAGACGCGGTCGGAGCTGCTCCACATCACCGCGTAGGCCAGCGTCGTCCAGGGCAGCAGGAAGAAGCCCAGCAGGGGCACGAACCAGCTGTCGAAGGCGCGGCTGAGCAGGTCGCTGAACAGCCACAGGGCGAACAGCGCCAGCCGTGGCGAGATGAGGGCGAAGAGGACGAGCAGGCAGCCCACGAGAAGACCGTACCCGCCGAAGCGGCTGGACAGCTTCCGTAACGTAGGTGGCAGGAGGTAACGCGGATGAACCGACTTGGAAGGCTGATGACGATGCTGAATCCCGAGAAGACGCGGATGCCCTCGCCGGATGAGGCCCTGCCCGGTCGCAGCGAGCCCGTTTTCGAGGTCCCCGACACCCATGCAGTGCTCGGTACCCCGATCAAGCCGCCGTTCCCCGCGGGGACCGAGGTCGCCCACTTCGCGCTCGGCTGCTTCTGGGGGGCGGAGCGGCTGTTCTGGGATCTCGACGGCGTCTACACGACCGCGGTCGGCTACCAGAACGGGACCACGCCGAACCCGACCTATGACGAGGTCTGCTCGGGGCGAACCGGCCACGCCGAGGCGGTGCTGGTCGCCTTCGACCCGGAGCAGATCTCCTACGCCGACCTGCTCAAGGTCTTCTTCGAGGAGCACGATCCGACCCAGGGAATGCGCCAGGGCAACGACGTCGGCACCCAGTACCGCTCCGGTATCTACTTCGCCGACGACGCCCAGAAGGCGACGGCGGAGATGGCGCGGGACGCCTACGACGCCTCGCTGCGGGCCGCCGGGCACGAGCCGATCACGACCGAGGTCGAGCCGGCCGGGCCCTTCTACTACGCCGAGGAGCACCACCAGCAGTACCTGCACAAGGTGCCGAACGGCTACTGCGGCCTGGCCGGGACCGGGGTCTCCTGCCGCATTCCGGCCCCGGCCTCCTGACCGCGCGGATGCACCACCGGCGCGGCGAATAGCATCACGCGCCCGTGGCACCCTCCTTCGGCTCCTACATAGCCGGCTGCCTCGCCCTGATCGGCATCGTTGCGGCACTCGGCCTCGGCGGCTACTGGCTGCGGCGCTGGATCGTGCCCGAATTCTCCGGCGCGCTGGCGCGGCTCGCCGACGCCACGATCGCGGTCGCACTGCTGATCGTCTCGCTGCAGATCCTCGGCGCGCTCAGCCTTCTTTACTTCGGCTGGATCGTCGTCTTCTGCGTCGGCGTCGGCCTCGGGGCGGCCTGGCTCGGTCGCTCCAAGGCGCCGGGCGAGCGGCGCGAAGTGGCGGCGCCGCGGGTGGAGACGATCGCTCTCCTGATCGCGATCGGCGTCGCCTCCTTCACCGTCGCCGAGTGGACCTTCCCGACCCAGTCGAGCCTCGACTTCGGCATGTTCGGCGGCGACACCACCTGGTACCACATGCCCTTCTCGGCGGCGATCGCCCAGGACCACTCGACCGTGCCGCTGCACTTCACCGATCCGCTGCGGTTGGCGGCCTGGTTCTACCCGGCCAGCACCGAGCTGGTCAACGGCGCCACGATCGTCCTCTTCAAGAGCGACTGGCTGGCGCCGCTGCAGAACCTGATCTGGCTGCCGATCGCGCTGCTTGCCGCCTGGTGCGTCGGCCGCCCCTACAAGGTCGGGCCGGCGACGCTGGTCGCCGCCGCGATCGTCCTCGACTCCGGGGTGATGATCGAAACGCAGCCCGGCGAGGCCCGCAACGACATCATGGGGCTGGCCTTCCTGCTCGCCTTCGTCGCCTTCCTGATCAACGGCCACCAGCGGCGGGCGCCGGCGAGCGGCGCGGTGCAGGACGCGCCCGAGCGCGACGCGCCGCTGCTCGACAAGGGCCCGCTGGTGATGGCCGGGATCGCGGCCGGGCTCGCCGCCTCGGTGAAGACCACCTTCCTCGTTCCCGTGGTCGCGATCACGGTCGGGGTCGTCCTCTTCAGCGGCAGGGGGCGGCGCTGGACCACCGCCTGGGTGATGGCGGTTCCGATGCTGGTGGTCGGCGGCTACTGGTACCTGCGGGCGGCGATCAAGACCGGCGGCAACCCGATCCCGATCACCAAGTTCGGGCCGCTCAACCTGCCGACCCCGGACCAGATGCCGCTCGACCCGCGGCCGCGCTTCGCTGTCGCCGACTACCTGACCGAACCGACGATGTACCGCAGCTGGTTCTTCCCCGAGCTCGACAACGCGCTGGGGCCGCTCTGGCCGCTGATCCTGATCATCGCCGTCTCCGCCGCCGTCTACATCGCCTGGCGCTCGCGCAACAAGATCCTCCGCGTGGTCGCGGTCGCGGCGCTGGCGACCGCGGTCGTCTACATCTTCACGCCGCTGACCGCCGCCGGGCAGGAGGGCTCGCCGACCGGGTTCTTCACCAACACCCGCTACCTGGTCACCGGGCCTGGTGCTGGCGATGGTGCTGTTACCGATCGCGCGGCCGCTGCGGGCGCCGGACCGGCGCGCCTGGCAGACCCTGCTCTTCTTAACCGGGGTCTACGGGATCACGGTGCTGTCGACGCCGCGCTGGTTCACGACCTACATCTTCGGGACGATCTTTCTCACCCTGGTGCTGGTCTGGGCGCCGGCCGGGTTTGGTCTCGGGCGCGCTCGCGGCCAGGTCAGCCGCGCCGTCGTCGCCGGGGCGGCAGTGGTCCTGGTGCTGATGGCGGTGGTCCTGGGGCGGGCGCAGCAGGTCCAGTACGCCGACCAGCACTACGCCAACCCGTTGCCGTTCCTCGGCGAAGGAGGTCCGCGCAAGGCCTACGACTTCGCCCGCAACCAGCGCGACCAGCGGATCGGCATCGTCGGCTCGAGCGAGATCATCTTCGGCCAGTACGGCTTCTACGGCGGCGACCTCTCCAACGAGGTCGAGTTCATCGGCCAGGAGGGGCCGAACGGCACCTACCGCCTGGCGACCAGCTGCCGCCAGTTCCGTCGCCTGATCGACGAAGGCGAATACGACTACGTGATCATGAGCCAGTACACCCAGGATCTCGGCCCCTACAACGCGGGCATCCCCAACCCGTACCAATTCCCCGTTTACGCCTGGGTCAAAGACGACCCGGCGCTGAAGCTGGTGATCGAAGAGCCGGCGATCGTGCCCCAGCCCGATTACGTCTTCAAGGTCAACGGCAAGCTCGACCCGGCTGGCTGCAAGTAGCCCGCCCGCCGACCTACTAGGCGGGTGCGAGGGCGTGCTCGCGGATCAGCTCGGCCGAGCGCTCGGGCTGCTCCCACCAGAACATGTGACCGACCTCCTCGAGGGTCTCGAGGCGGGCGCCGGGGATCAGCGAGGCGATCAGCGGGCCGTTCGGGTAGCCGAGCACGCGGTCGACCGTTCCGTGGATGACCAGGGTCGGGACGGCGAGGCCCGGGAGGCGCGCGTTGGTGTCATGGGCGGTTATCGCCTGCAGCTGGAAGCCGATCGTCTGGCGCGAGGCCGGCAGCGCTTCGGCCATCGCGATGAACTCCGCGTAGCCGCTCTCGTCCACGCGGAAGCCGGGGGAGAGGTTGAGGTCCCACATCGCCCGGTGCACCCGCCGGGGATCGCCGGAGGACATCGCCTCGACCAGGCCCTGGAAGTCGGCGGGGTCCATCAGCTGCGAGCCGGGGCCGCCGCAGTAGCTGCAGCCGATGGTCAGCGAGCGCAGGCGCCCGGGATGGGCGAGCGCCAGCTCCTGGGCGATCATGCCGCCCATCGAGATGCCGAGGACGTGGGCCCTCTCGATCTCCAGCGCCTCCAGCAGGGCCGCGGTGTCGGCCGCCATCTCGGCGATCGAGAACGCCTCGGTGGTGGGACTCGACAGCCCCATGCCGCGGTTGTCGAAGGCGATCACGTCGAAGCTCTGCTCGAGCAGCGAGGAGAAGGGCCGCCCCCAGGCCAGGTGGTTGGCGGTCATCCCCTGGATCAGCAGCAGCGGCTCGCCCTCGCCGGCGCGCTCGTAGTTCAGCTCGGTTCCGGGCAGGGAGACTTTCGGCACGCGGCGATGGTATGCGAAGGGGGCCCCGTGGGGCCCCCTTCGGCCGGGCCGACTGCTGCCGAGCGTTAGACGCCCGGGGCGAAGACGGTGAAGGCCAGTGCGTTCGACGGCAGCGGGATCCACGCTTCTTCTTCTTCGAAGAGCTCGAAGGTGCGTACCTCGAGCTGACCCGCCTCGCAGACGAAGACGACTCCGTCGGCCAGCGGTTCGACGAATCTGGCTTTGCCTCCCCCCGAGCCGGCCCAGTCGATCGAAGCGATGGGATGTTCGATGTTCGTTCCCGGCGTAGGCGTCAGGCAGTAGACGCCGTTGGCTCCAGGCTTCTCGACCGCCGCAAAGCCGGGATGGCTGCCGACGAAGGTGGGATTTTCTTCTTCGACTCCGATCGTGGCGTAGGCGCCGCCGTTGGTCAGGCCTTGTGGTCCCTGGGCGCCCTGCGGACCTGCCGGCCCCGCATTCCCCGTGGCCCCTTTCAGGGTCGCGATCGCGCTCGCGGTGAGCTTGCCGGCGTCGATCGTTCCTTTCTTGATCTTCTTGCCGGTGATCGCGTTGTTCTTGATCTGCTTGGTGCCGACGCTGTTCTTCGGCAGCTGGGTTGCGGCGTAGGCGCCGCCGCCCAGGAGCATGAACAAACAGAGGGTCGAGATCACGTTCGCGTACGTCAGCTTGCTGCGTAGAGCTCGCATTGGTCCTCCCAGTAGGTCTTTCTCTCCCTTGACCGGCGGCAAAACCGCCGGTACGGCGTCAAACTAACACCGAGCCCCCGTAGCTCAGTGGACAGAGCACCGGCCTTCTAAGCCGATGGTCGCTGGTTCGAATCCAGCCGGGGGCGTTTCAAAAGCCCGGCGGGTGGCGGACGACGTAGTCGGCGGTCGGGCGGGCCTGGAGGTGCCAGCGCGGGCCGGTGCCGCTTTCGGTGCCGGAGGTGTCGAAGCGCAGGCCGGCGATCTCGGCGAAGGTGTGGCTGGCGTTGGCGTAGACGGTGATCCACTTGCCGGGGCCGGGGGCACCCCAGCCCTCGAGCTCACCGGAGGTGAGCGGGCGCGGGATCATGCCGCCGCCGAAGAGGGCGAAGCTGACCGAGCCGGAGCAGTCGTAGCCGTGGGAGTAGAAGGAGCCGTGGCCGCCGCCCCAGATATAGGGGCGGCCGATGATCATGTTGGCGTTGTTGACCACGTCCTTGACGGCCTGCGGGGCGTCCGGCGGCGGCAGGGCGATGCCGGTGAGCAGGATCGAGGTGGATTCGCCGCCTCCCGCGCGCATGTTGGCGAAGATCTTTTCCCGCTCGGCGCTGCTGTGGCGGGGGATCTCGGTGCCGTTGGAGCCGGCGGAGGCGGGTGGCAGGGTGGAGGGGTCGCCGGGGACGATTGGGCCGGGCGGGTCGTGGTTGGCTGCGGCGGCCGCCTGTTTCTCGGCTTCGGCCTCGACCCGCTCGCTCGCTTCCATCAGCGCCAGGCCCCGGCCGAGCGAGCCGAGGGCCTCGTCGGCGTTCGTGCTCGAGACGATCGCGCCCAGAACCGTCTCGCCGAGCGCGCTCAGGGTCGCGTCATCCTGCTGGCTCCGGGGATCCCCGGCCGCGCTCGCGGAGGTGCAGGGCAGCAGCACCAGGAGGGCGAGGAAGCAGCCAATTGCAGCTTTGCGAAGAGTTTCCATTTCGAAAACGAGGAAGGGACACGATAATGGCCGACATGAACGGAGTTCGCCTCACTCACATCGGCGGGCCGACGGTCCTGATCGAGGTCGGCGGCCGGCGCCTGCTGACCGACCCGACCTTCGATTCGCCCGGCCGCAAATACAACTTCGGCTGGGGCACGAGCTCGCGCAAGCTGGCCGGGCCGGCGATCGCGGCCGCGGATCTGGAGCCGATCGACGCGGTCCTGCTCTCCCACGACCACCACGACGACAACCTCGACGACGCCGGGCGGGCGCTGCTGCCGTCGGCGGGGACGGTCGTCACCACCGTGCCCGGCGCCAAGCGGCTCGGCGGCAACGCCCGCGGGCTGGCGGCGTGGGAGACGACGCGGCTGGAGGCGCCGGGCCGGGCCCCGATCGAGATCACCGCGACGCCGTGCCGGCACGGGCCGCCGTTCAGCCACCCGATCGTCGGCGAGGTCGTCGGCTTCGCCCTGAGCTGGGAGGGCCAGGAGGGCGGTGTGCTCTGGATCTCCGGCGACACCGTGCTCTACGACGGCGTCCGCGAGGTCGCCCACCGGCTCGACGTCGACACGGCGCTGATCCACCTCGGCGGCGTCCGCTTCCCGGTCTCGGGCCCGCTGCGCTACACGATGAACGCGGCCGAGGCGGTCGAGCTCTGCGGGGAGATCCAGCCGCGGACGGTGATCCCGATCCATTACGAGGGCTGGAAGCACTTCCGCCAGGGGCGCGAGGCGATCGAGCACGAATTCGAGGGCGCTCCGCCGGCGTTCCGGCGCAGCGTCCGCTGGCTGCCGATCGGCGACTCGGTCGACCTCGGCACATAGGGCGGTGGTCCTTCCTCCCGCTATCCGGAGGAAAGGACGACCGCACCCGCTCAGGTGCTCTGGTAAAGCGGCCCGTCGCCGCCCTCGGGCGGAGTCAGGCGGCCGCCCTTGGCGGTGATCGCGCCGCACTGGACGCAGTTGGTGTAGTTGACGATCACCTCGACGTCGCCGCTCTCCGGCGCGTCCTCGGGGATCTCGTAGACGCCGGCGGGGCACATCCAGACCCAGGTCTCGGCGATCTCCCGCGGCACCGTCTTCCGCACGCGGATGTGGTTCGGGGCGTCGTCGCGGGTGACGTTGCCGCTGATGAAGACGCTGGAGAGCTTGTCGAAGGTGTACTTGCCGTCGGGCTGCGGATAGCCGTCCTTGGTCTTGCCGACGAACATCGGCTGGGCGTCGTTGCGGTGGATCTTCCAGCGCCCGCCGGGGAAGCGGCCCTTGGTCGCGATCATCAGGTTGACCAGCGGCCCGCCTTTGATCAGCCCCTTCTGGAACGGCTGCCGGGTGTTGCGCTGTTCGTAGAGCTCCTTGCCGATGAAGGAGTCCTCGATCGCCTGCTCGTAGGCGCTGAAGTCGTTGCTTCCCTCTTTGAGGCTGGCGTAGATCGACTCGGCGGCGAGCATCCCGGCTTTGATCGCGTAGTTGACGCCCTTCAGCGCCGCCAGGTTGATCATCCCGGCGGCGTCGCCGGCGATCACGGCCCCCGGTGCGGATAGCTTCGGCATTGCCCAGTAGCCGCCGGCGGGCAGGGTCTTGGCGCCCCAGCCGACCCGCTCGCCGCCGTCGAGGATGTCGCGGACCAGGGGGTGGGTCTTGAGCTGCTGCAGCAGGTCGTGGGCGGAGGTGGTGGCGTCGGCGTAGTCGAGGTCGAGGATCCAGCCGATCGAGACCAGGTCCTCGCCGGTCTTCTCGTCCACCATCGGGTAGATCCAGGAGCCGCCGATCTGGTGGTACCTGGCGCGGATCTTCAGCGGCCAGCCGGCGAGGGTGTGGATGACGCGGTCGAGCGGCTTCTTCACCTTCCAGACCTCTTTGACGCCGAGCTCCCAGACCTGCGGCTCGCGCCCCTCGTCGAGCTCGAGCTCGCGCACGGCGGCTTCGGTCAGGTGGCCCCAGCAGCCCTCGGCGAGGACCGTGGCCTTGGCGGCGATGTCGGTGCCGGGCTCGAAGTTGCCGAGCAGCTCGCCGTCCCTGCCGCGGCCCTTGTCGCCGGAGCGGATGCCGAGGACGGCGCCGTCCTCGACGATCAGCTGCGTGGCCGAGGTCTCGGTCAGCAGGTAGGCGCCGGCCTCCTCGGCCTGGGCCTGCAGGTAGCGGCAGAGGGCGGAGACCGAGACGACCTCGTTGCCCTGGTTGTGCTGCGGCGGTGGCGGCGGGATGCGCAGCTTGCGCTTGCCGTTGGGGAGGACGTAGACAGCCTCCTTCTTCACCTCGCCGAAGCCGAAGCCCTCCTGGCGCCACTGCTCGCGGCTGAGGTCGGGGAAGAGCTCTTCGAGCGCGCCGGGGCGCATCACGGCGCCGGAGAGGTTGTGGCCGCCGCAGGTCTTCGCCTTCTCGATCACCGCGACCGGGACCTCGCCGAGCTTCTCCATCGTCTCCGGGTCCTCGGCCAGCAGCTGCAGCAGGCGGTTGGCGCAGGCGAGACCGGCGGTGCCGCCGCCGACGATCGCGACGCCGATCTCGATGCGGTCGTCCTCGCCGTCGAGCGAGCGCTTGACGAACTCCTGCTCGACGTCGACGGGGGGCGGGAGGTCCGCCGGGGAGACCTTGCCGCTGCTGGAAGCCATGTGACAGCCTTTCGTGTCGATTGACTCGTCAGTCAATCGTACCGAGAGGCCGGGCCAGCCCCGCGTTGCGCGGTTCGAAATCCACGTATATGGCGGGAAAGGAACCCCTCAGCAGATGTGGATGCCGGCGGCGCTCTTGACGACCTCGAAGGCGCTGCCCGGGATCCGCTTCAGCTGGTTCAGGTTCTCGTCGTCCCAGCGGCGGTCGCTGCTGCCGCTGAAGAACCAGTTGGAGCCGTTGTCGGCGACGATCAGGCCGTAGCGCTTCATCGCCTCGGCGATCGTGCGCGCGTGGCCGCCGAAGCGGCCGAGTCCGTAGTCGGCCTCGAGCCGCAGCCGCAGGCCCATCGGCGGGGCGGCGGGGTTGGCGGTGTCGCCGGCGCAGTGGGAGGCGGGGTGGATCCAGGCGTCGCGGGTGCTCTCGAAGGTGACGCGGATCGCATGCTCGAGGCGGCCGGCGGCGACTTCGTCGTAGCGGACCAGGCCGGGGTAGATCGGCAGCCCGGCGGCATCGGCGGAGGTCCAGCCGTCGGGGCGCAGCGCGGTCGATTCGAGGTCCCAGGCGACGCCGGAATCGGCGTTCCAGTGCGGGCGTGGGCGCGGCACGTAGAAGGCGCGGTAGAGCTCGTGGAGCGTGCAGCTCGACCTGTCGACGGCGAGCACGTGGCGGTCGCCGTCGCTGCCCTTGCCGCCCTCGACCGGTGCGCCGGGCGGGATCGGGAAGGGCCCGCGGTCGCTCTCGTCGCCGTAGGCGGTGTAGTTGACGGGCAGGCGGCGCTGGCCCGGGCCGACCACGGCGAAGGGGAAGCCGTAGGGGCGGGGTGAGCCGAAGTCGGGGTGGAGGTGGTCGCCGCCCTGGGAGTCGATGTAGGAGATGTAGGCGGCCGAGCGCGGGTCGCGCGGCGCCTTGGTGATGTCCTGGTTCCAGGCCGCCTGGTTGGGGAGGGACGGAGCGCTGGGCGAGAGCGAGGCCGGCGGGTCGGGGAAGACCTGGCAGGAGCCGAGGTCGGGGTAGGGGCCGAGAGCTCCGGCGCGGCTGGCCAGGACGGCGAACACCATGGCTATCGCGATCGCGATGGAGCCGATGGCGAAGCGCTTCCAGGTCATGCGCTGGTCAGGACTCGGCGGGCGGAGTGGCGCGATCGGCGCTGGGGATCGTCTCGCGCACGGTCAGGCGACCGACCTCGAGCTCCTCGATCTCGACCCGGCCGAACTTGGCGCGCTTGACTGCCAGGCGGCCGACGGCGAGGCGGCCGATCGCGAAGCCGCCGATCGCGGCGGCGCCGACGGCGAGGGCCCCGACCGCCATCGCGCCGCGCGCCTGGGCACCGGTTGCGGTTGCGGGGGCCGCCTCCGGTCGCAGCTTCGCGATCTGGCGTCGCCTGGCCATCGTCAGGAGCCCTTCCTGACCGAAGTCGCGGGCCAGCATGGTGTCGCGGGAGTGACCCTTCATGGCCTGAGGCTAGCCTGACGGTCCGATGAGCGCGGACGAGCGTCCCACCCTGCTGGCGGTCCAGCACGTGCCCTGGGAGGGACCGCATCGCATCCTCGACGCCTGCGGGGCGCTCGACGTCCACACCGTGAAACCGCTCGCCGGCCAGGCGCTGCCGGCCCACGACGAGGTCGCCGGCGCGGTCGTGATGGGCGGGCCGATGAACGTCGACGAGGTCGAGCGCTTCCCGGCTCTGGCGGCGGAGCGGGAGTGGCTGGCCGAGGCGGTGGGGCGGGAGATGCCGGTGCTCGGCATCTGCCTCGGTGCGCAGCTGCTGGCGCGGGCGCTCGGAGCGGAGGTGAGGCCGGGGGCGGGGCCGGAGATCGGCTTCGCCCCGGTCGAGGTCAGCGATCCCGCCGATCCGCTCCTCGGCGGCCTCGCTCCCAGCACCGACGTCCTCCACTGGCACGGCGACGTCTTCGACCTTCCCGACGGCGCCAAGTCGCTGGCCTCCTCCGCCCGGACCGAGCACCAGGCCTTCCGCGCCGGCAACGCCTGGGGCGTGCTCTTCCATCCCGAGGCCGACTTCGCCCTGGTCGAGGCCTGGCTCGCTGTCCCGGAGATGATCGACGCCGCCTGTGCGGCGCTGGGCAACGACGGCGCCGCCGGGCTGCCGGGTCAGGCGAGCGCGGCCGAGGCCACGTTGGTCGAGTGCACCAGGCCGGGATTCGAGACCTTCGCGCAGCTTGTTGCCGCAAACGGGTAGTGCATGCGCGACAGCGTCGATGTCCGACCGAAGGAGGAGCGCCGTGGAGGTCTGTCTGATGATCGAGGGCCAGGAGGACGTGACCTGGGAGGACTGGCGGGCGATCGCGGCGGCCTGCGAGGAGCACGGGGTGGGGACCCTGTTCCGCTCCGACCACTACCTCTCGGTCGACGACCGGCGCGAGCGCGGCTCGCTCGATGCCTGGACCACGATCGCGGCCCTGGCCGCCATCACCGGCGACCTGCGCCTCGGGACCCTGGTCTCACCGGCGACCTTCCGCCATCCGGCGGTGCTGGCGAAGTCGGTGGTCACCGCCGACCACGTCTCCGGCGGCCGGGTCGAGCTCGGTATCGGCGCCGGCTGGTGGGAGCGCGAGCACGCGGCCTACGGCATCCCCATGCCCGAGGTCGGCCCGCGCATGGACGCGCTCGAGGAGCAGCTGGAGCTGATCCCTCGCTACTGGGAAGACGGCCCCTTCAACTACGAGGGCCGCTGCTACCGCGCCGAGAACCTCGACGCGCTGCCAAAGCCGGTTCAGCAACCGCGGCCGCCGCTGATCCTCGGCGGCAAAGGCGGCCCCCGCAGCCTCCGTCTCGCCGCCCGCTTCGCCGACGAGTACAACACGGTGATGTCGACGGCGGCTGAGATCGCCGACGTCCGCAAGCGGCTCGACCAGGCCTGCGAAGCGGCGGATCGCGATCCCGCCAACCTGCCGCTCTCGATGATGACCGGCTGGCTCGTCGCCGCCGACCGCGACGAACTGCGCAACCGCGCCAGCCGCCTTTCGCGATGGGGAGGTGAGGGCGACGACGGCGACGCCTTCCTGGCCGACATCAGGAAGGGGACGATCGTCGGCACCGTGCCCGAAGCCCTCGAGCAGCTGCAGGAGCTGGAAGACGCGGGCCTGACCCGCCTCATGGCCCAGCACCTCCTCCACCGCGACCTCGACGCCATCGAGCTGATCGGCCGCGACGTAATCCCCGCCCTGGCCCGCTAGATTGAAAGCCGCGAGGTGGCTGTAGCTCAGCTGGTAGAGCTCCTGGTTGTGGTCCAGGCGGTCGCCGGTTCGAATCCGGTCAGCCACCCCTCTGAGATCGCGGCAAACGGCGAGCTTTGACAGCCGACCTCTCACGCTCACCGCCACCGCTTTGCATCGCTCTGCCATTGGCCGTGCGCCGCGACGCGCAGGGGTTTGCAAACGAAACTCGTCATGGTACTAATACTTAATCTTGAGTAGAGCGGGAGCAGCCGATTGCTGGCGAGGCCGGCGCGGGGTGGCGCTGTGGATGGCGTTCGGGTGTGGTCTGCTCGCGTGGCTGCTCGCTCCTGGGCCTGCCGCCGCCAGCCAGGCCGGGCCGTCGTTTGATGCGCATGGGAGCGTCGAGCAGGTTTATGCCACGGGCCTTCCGCCGGGCGCTCAGGTGTCTCTTTACGACAGCGAAGGGGGCGAGGTCGCTACGAAGAGCGCCGGCGACCTCGGGGGGACCCTCTTTCGCGAAGTGGCTCCGGGCGGCGGCTATACCGTCGGTCTGACGTCCGGGGGCCCCAGGTCGGATCCGCTCCAGGTCCTCACGACCCAGTCCGCGCCGCCCAGCACCGACATCTACAGCCAGTCGATCCCCTCGAGCGGGTACGGGTACCTCACCACCCGCGACGGGATCAAGCTGGCGATCAACGTCCATCCGCCGCAGGACGTGACGAAAGTCCTTCCCGGAGTCGAGCTGCCGCCGCTGCCGAGCGGTCCGACGCCGACCCTGATCGAGTACTCGGGCTACGGGTACGCCGACCCGGCCGGGCCCGAAAACGGGCTCTCGATCCTCGCCAACCTGATGGGCTTCACGGTCGTCGACGTCAACATGCGCGGCACCGGCTGCTCCGGCGGCGCCTTCGACTTCTTCGAGCCGCTGCAGAGCCTCGACGGCTACGACGTGATCGAGACGATCGCGCGCCAGCCGTGGGTCCTGCACGACAAGGTCGGGATGATGGGCATCTCCTACGGCGGCATCAGCCAGCTGTTCACCGCCGCCACCCAGCCGCCGAGCCTGGCGGCGATCTCGCCGCTGTCGGTGATCGACAACACCCAGACGACGCTCTATCCGGGCGGCATCCTCAACACCGGGTTCGCGCTCGAATGGGCCAAGGATCGGGTCCACGATGCCGAAGCGGCGTCTCCGACCGCGGGTCAGGGATGGGCCTACAAACGCATCCAGGAAGGCGACCAGACCTGCGCGGCCAATCAGGCCCTGCACCCCGAGGCGGTGGATCTCCTCAAAAAGATCGAAGAAAACGATCACTACAAACCCGAGGTCGCCGACCCGCTCTCGCCGATCACCTTCGTCGACAAGATCGACGTGCCGACCTTCCTGGCCTGCCAGTGGACCGACGAGCAGACCGGTGGCCACTGCCCGGCCCTGGCCAAGCACTTCACCGGCACGCAACGGAAGTGGTTCACCTTCACCAACGGCACGCACGTCGACTCGCTGGACCCGGCGACGTTCAACCGCTGGTACGACTTCCTCCAGCTCTTCGTCGCAAAACGGCCGCCGATCCTCGGTTCCGCGGCGATCCGCGCTGGGGCGCCGCTGATCTACCAGGAAGCGATGGGCATCCCCGCGGTCACGCTGCCTCTGGATTCCATCCAGCTGCTGCCGACCTATGGATTGGCGCTGGCCGCCTTCGAAAAACTGAAGCCGGTCAGGGTTCTCTTCGACAGCGGCGCCGGAGGGCTCTTGCCGGGCCGGCCCTACCCCAGCTACGAGAAGTCCTTCGACGAGTTCCCCGTGCCGGGCACCGAAGCCAAGGCCTGGTACCTCTCGCCGGGTGGCGGTCTGAGCGGCACTCCGCCCGCCGGCTCGGGTGCCGACGAATTCACCTGGGACGCGGACGCCCTGCCGAGGACCGATTTCAGCGGCGACACCGGCGCCGGCTCCGGTGGTCTCTGGACGGCGATGCCCAAATACGAATGGGCGCAGAGCCCGCCGGGAAGCGCCGCCTCCTACCTCACCGCCCCGCTGACCGCGAACGCGACCGTGCTCGGGGCCGGCGCCGTGAACGTCTGGGTCCGCTCCTCCACCCCGAACGTCGACCTGCAGGCGACGATCAGCGAGGTGAGGCCCGACGGCAAGGAGACCTTCGTCCAGAACGGCTGGGTGCGAGGCAACGAGCGCAAGCTCGACCCCGAGAAGAGCACCCCGCTCGAGCCGGTGCTGAGCCTGCGGGAATCCGACGTCTCCCCGCTTCCGGCCGACCAGTTCGTGCCGGTCACGATCCCGCTCTACTACGAGGGGCACGCCTATCGAGCCGGCTCGCGGATTCGGGTGACGATCGCCGCCCCCAACGGCACCCAGCCGATCTGGGCCTTCGATCAAACCGAGCCGGAGGGCACCGCGCAGGTCGTGATCGCCCACGGCGGCGACACGCCTTCGAACCTCCTGCTGCCCGTCGTGCCGGGGCTGAGCGTGCCGGCCGGCCTGCCTCCCTGCCCGGGTCTGCGGGGGGAGCCGTGCCGTGACTATCAGGCCTTCGCGAACCAGCCGTTCGAGGCGCTCGCGGGGTGAGGAGGTCGGTGCGGGGCGGTAGCTCGACCGCCCCGCCCCAGCTCACGATCGCCTTTTTCCGATCGCGAGCAGGTACTCCATCTCGAAGCGGGCGTCGTCGGCGCTGCCCAGGTTCTGCTCCTCGTAGTAGTTGTCCAGCGCCTGCTCGAACTCCGCCTCGCGGTCGTTGCGGCGCGCGTTCGCCTGGGCTGCGATCGTCGGGCCGTAGCGCTGCTTGAAGTGTTCGGCGTAGTCGGCGGGGCGCTCGAAGGCGGTCACCTCGAGCATGTCGCGCTCGAGCGTGTCGAGCTCGACGCGGTCGCCGAGCAGCTCGCGCAGGTGCTCCTCGCTGCCCCAGAGCGGCGGCGGCTGCGCCCCCGGAGGCGGCGCCGGGGCGAACGGCCCGATCGTGCGGAAGAGGCCGCCGATCATCCCCTCCGGGGTCCAGCTCAGCAGCCCGATCGTCCCGCCCGGGCGGCAGACCCGCACCAGCTCGTCGGCGGCCGCCTGGTGGTGGGGCGCGAACATCACCCCGATCGAGGAGATGACGACGTCGAAGCTGGCGTCCTCGAACGGCAGGTCCTCGGCGTCGGCCTCGGCCCATTCGAGCTCCACGCCCTCGGCCTCGGCGCGGGCGCGGCCGGCCTCGAACAGCTCCGGCGTCAGGTCGCTGGCGACGACCTCCGCTCCGCGGCCGGCCGCGGGGATCGCCGCGTTGCCGGTCCCGGCGGCGACGTCGAGGACGCGCATCCCGGGGCCGATCTCGCAGGCCTCGACGAGGCGCGGACCGAGCGGCAGCAGGAACGTCTCGACCATCGAGGGGTAATCGCCGGACGCCCACATCGACCGGTGGCGGGCCTTGAGCTCGCGGTTCGCATCCTTCGCCTGCTCGGCAACGTCGTTCATTAGATCTCCTTCTCGCGTGTGCTGTTGGAGACGGTTTACGCCTCGCCGGGGATCGATTCAACTTCTAAATCTGCAGTTGGGCACGTACACTCGCGGCGAGGTCCCATGCCAGAGAGCTACGGACAGTTCTGCCCGGTTGCACAAGCGGCAGAGGTTCTGACCGAGCGCTGGACGCTGCTCGTCGTTCGTGAGCTGCTGATGGGGAGCACGCGCTTCAACGAGATCCAGCGTGGCGTCCCGCGCATGTCCTCGTCGCTGCTGAGCAAGCGGCTGCGGGAGCTGGAGCGCGCGGGGCTGCTCACCAGGCACCCGCTGCAGGGAGAGCGCGGGCACGAATACCGGCTGACCCCCGCCGGCGAGGCGCTCGGTCCCCTCGTCGTCTCGCTCGGGACTTGGAGCCGGGACCACCTGAAGCGGGAGATAACCACCGAGGAGGCCGACCCGGCGCTGCTGATGTGGGACATGGGGAGGAGCCTTCGCCTCGACCGGCTCCCGGCGGACCGGGTCGTGACCTTCTTTCGCTACCGCGACGCCGAGGACGGCAAGCGCGCCTGGTGGCTGGTGGCGCAGGGCTCGGGTACCGACGTCTGCTTCTCGGACCCGGGCTTCTCGGTCGACCTGAAGGTCGACGCCGAGGCGCGGGCGATGGCCGAAGTGTGGGTGGGGCAGCTCGCGCTGGGCGCGGCGATGCGCTCCGGGCGGGTGCGGATCACCGGCCCGGAGGACCTGGTGCGCAGTGTCCCGGACTGGCTGGGGCTGAGCTCGTTCGCCTATCCGGACCCGGCGGCCGTGCTTGCCGAACGGAGCTGACGCTCGGGCGTTCGACGGGATGCGTTCGGGATGGAGGATTCAGTTTTCGAGCAGGCGACTGATTGCCTGTTCGAGTGGCGGAAGATCCTTCTCCACGATCTCGAGTACGCGCTGGATGTCGATCCTGAAGTACTCGTGGGCGATCAGGTCTCGGAGCCCAGCGATATCGGTCCAAGGAATTTCGGGCGACGACTCCCGTGTCTTGGGAGCGAGATGCTTGACGGCCTCGCCGATCACCACGAACTGGAAGAGAAGGGCGTCGTGCAGCAACAGGTCCTCCTTGGCTCCGGTGATCTCCCCAACGTTTGCCAAATGAGCGCGGATCGCAGCGATCGCGTCCCTTATGTCGCGTAGGCGCTCTTGCTCATCACGGCTCATAAGGGCAGCGCCTCGGCTAGCACCTTGTCGCGAATGCGCTCCTTGAGCATGTCTGCGGTTGCGACGTCGACGGGTAGATCGAGAATCTCCGCAACCTCGCGGCGAAAGGCGGCGAGGTTGAGAAGCGTGCGGCCTGGCTTGAGGTCGACCAAGAGATCGACATCGCTTGCGGCTTTTGCTTCGCCGCGAGCGAGCGATCCGAATACACGCAACCTGCCGACACCATGCTTTTCGGCGGCGTCGAGCAGCCGGCGACGCTGGCGGCGCAGCTTGTTGGCCTGTGGACCGAGCTGACTGCGCATGGAGGTGATGGCGGCAGAAGGCTGGGCGGGGGGGGTCTGGATCTCCAGACGTCGACCGCACCCGGCCAGGAGCCGCTCCAGCGTTGGCAGGGTGGGAAGGGCTGCGCCCGTCTCATACCGGGCAAGTGCCGACTGAGAGGTCCCGGCGCGTGCGGCTAGGTCTACCTGTGAAAGATTCGCGTCGAATCGCGCTTGGCGAAGAGTGTCAGCGAGCGAAGGCATAGGAGCAATATACCGATATCGGTATATTGCTCCTATGCCGGCCGCAGCCGAGTCGCGAGGTTGCGTGCGCGGGAGTCGTCCGCCAAGCTAGGGGCAAGCATGAGGTCGCGCTCCGCCCTACCCCCGGGCCCCTCGCTCCCGGCGGCCATGCAGATGGCCGGCTTCTGGACGAGGCCACTCGCCTTCCTCGAGCGTTGTCGCGCCCGCTACGGCAAGCGGTTCACGATCCAGCTTCCGGCCACGCCGCCGTTCGTGATGATCACCGATCCCGACCAGGTGAAGCAGGTCTTCACCGCCCCTCCCGACGTTCTCCGCCCCGGCCAGGGCGCCCGCGTGCTGGAGCCGGTCGTCGGCAGCAACTCGGTGATCCTGCTCGACGAAGGGGCGCACATGGAGCAGCGCAAGCTGATGCTCCCGGCCTTCCACGGCGAGCGCATGGAGCGCCTCGCCGGGCTGATGGAGGAGGTGACGGCCGAGGAGGTCGCGGCGCTGCCGAGGGAAACGCCGGTCGCGCTGCACCCGCGGATGCAGGACCTGACGCTGAAGGTGATCCTGCGCGCGGTCTTCGGCCTCGACCCCGGGGCCCGCTTCGACGCCCTGCGGGAGCGGCTGCAGCGGATGCTTGCCTTCGGCGATAGCCCGATCAGCCTGGTGCCGCCGAAGCCGGACAGCCCGCTCAGGCGCACGCTGGAAAGCGTCGGCCCCTTCGTCAAGTTCGTGCGGATGCAGGAGGAGGTCGACGAGATCGTCTTCGCGCTGATCGCCGAGCGGCGGGATGAGGGCGCCGGGGGCGACGACGTGCTCGCGATGCTGCTCGAGGCCAGGCACGAGGACGGCTCGCCGATGAGCGAGCAGGAGATCCGCGACGAGTTGCTCACCCTGCTCGTCGCCGGTCACGAGACGACCGCTTCCTCGCTCGCCTGGGCCTTCTCGCGCCTCGTCCACGAGCGCCCGGTGCTCGATCGGCTGGTCGAGGAGATCGACGCCGGCGAGGACGCCTACGTGACCGCGACGATCCAGGAGACGCTGCGGGCCCGTCCCGTCCTCCCGAACGTGGCGCCGCGGCTGGTGGCGAAGCCGATCGAGGTCGGCGGCTGGAGCTATCAGCCGGGCTGCAGCCTGGTCGCGAACGGCTACCTGATCCACCACGACCCGGACATCTACCCCGACCCGTACGCCTTCCGCCCCGAGCGCTTCCTCGACGACCCTCCCGGCACCTACACCTGGATCCCGTTCGGCGGCGGCCGGCGGCGCTGCCTCGGCGCCAGCTTCGCCATGCTCGAGATGAAAGTGGTCCTCCGCACCCTGCTCGGGGCCTGCGAGGTGAGTGCCGCCGGCGACGGGGTCGAGGTCGCCCAGCGGCGGAACATCACGGTGCGCCCCGTCCGCGGTGCGCGCGTCGTGCTCGGTGCCCGCTCGCGAGTGCCGGCAGCGGCTTAGCACCCGCGGCCGGCTACCGGATTCGGCTCCCCTTCCTCCGGGCCGCCCTATACTGGCCCGCTTGATTTCTCAGGGGATCTTTCGGCTGATGCGTTTAGGGCTCGGCGTGGCGCTGGTCGCAGTCTTGGCAGCCCCCGCCACGGCGAACGCCGCGACCGGGGCGATCGCCGGCACGGTCAGCGATGAAACGACCCACTTGGGGATCGAGGAGATCCGGGTCTGCGCCTATCCGGTCGGTGAAGAATCCGAATGGTGGTGCGACCTGACCGGGCCGGGCGGGTCCTATGAGGTCGGCGAACTGTCTGGCGGCCAGTACCTGCTCGAATTCTCGGCGCGCCCGAGTCACCTCAACTATGTCGGCGAGAACTACGACGATGAGTCGAATTTCGAACTGGCGGATCCGGTCGAGGTCCTCGAAGGTTCGACCACGGCAGGGATCGACGCCGAGCTTGAAGTGGGGGGTCGAATCCAGGGTGAGGTGCGAACGGCACTCGGTGCGCCGCTGGAAGAAGTCTACGTCTGCGCCAACGCAGAATTCTTCGGTCCCTGTGCGGAAACCGACAGCGGCGGCGACTACGAGTTGGTCGGGCTGGCCACGGGCTCCTACCGGGTCGGCTTCTCACCTGTCTTTACCGAACAGAACCTCCAGTTCCAGTATTGGGACCACGAGACGAGTTGGGCCAGCGCCGACCCGATCCCTGTCACCGCCGGCGCGACCGTCACGGGAATCGACGGCGATCTGCCGCAGGGAGCCGAAATCCAGGGAACGGTGCGTTCCGCGGCGACGAATCAGCCACTGCGGTGGATCGTGGTCTGCGCGCTCGAAGCGGCGAGCGGCGAGGTCTGGAGGTGCACCGAAACCGACTGGTTCGGCGACTACGCGCTGTTCGGTCTGCCCCCGGGGCCGTTCAAGATCGGCTTCTCGCTCGAACTGGCTGAGTTCCTACCCGAATACTCCCCGGAAGAGCTTCCCGGACCTGACGGCTGGCCGACCCAGTTCTACGACGGGGAGCCAACCCTCGCGCTCGCCGATGTGCTGAGCCTGACCCCACCGGTCACGATCGCGGGCATCGACGCTCGCCTCGGTGCTCCCGCCCTCGTCCCGCTCCCTTCGCCGCCCGTCTTGACCCAGCCGGCGCCGCCAAAGCGGAAGGCCCCGTTCCGATGCAGAAAGGGCTTCCACAAGAAGAGGGCCAAAGGCAAGGTGCGGTGCGTGAGGAAGAAGCGCCACCATCGCAGGCGCCACGCCGGCGACGGGCATCGCGAGCGCCCCGAGGCGCGCAACCGCCAGCTCTGGCTGGGCCTTGCCCGACCCCGGTAGCTCGAGCCGGCGCTACGGCCGGCCCTCCGCCATCTCCGGGATGCGGTGCTCGACGTCGAGCCGCGGCAGGGCTCGCTCCAGCCAGTCGGGAATCCACCAGTTGCGGCTGCCGAGCAGCTGCATCACGGCGGGGACGAGCACCATTCGCACGACGGTCGCGTCGAGGAAGATCGCCGACGCGAGCCCGATCCCGAACAGCTTCAGGAAGACTTCCGGCGAGGCGACGAAGGCGAGGAAGACGACGACCATGATCGCCGCCGCCGCCGTGATCACGCGGGCGGTCTTGGCGAGGCCATCGGCGACCGCTCGTCTGGTGTCGCCGTCCTTCAGGTACTCCTCGCGGATGCGCGAGATCAGGAAGACCTCGTAGTCCATCGAGAGGCCGAAGAGGATCGCGAACATCATCACCGGCATGAACGGGGCGATCGGCACCTCGTGGTCGATCCCGATCAGTTCGCCGACCGCTCCGCCCTGGGCGACCA
Source organism: uncultured Solirubrobacterales bacterium (assembly GCA_963775475.1). Taxonomy (GTDB): domain Bacteria; phylum Actinomycetota; class Thermoleophilia; order Solirubrobacterales; family 70-9; genus VAYN01. The sequence goes on from CAVZIP010000002.1 coordinate 90,724, forward strand.
GGGTCATCACTCCGTAAGCGGCGCTGACCGAGAGCAGGTTCATGACTCCCGCCTTGAGTGAGATCAGCGGCGAGTGGAAGGCGACCAGCAGGAGCAGGAAGGAGAGGCCGACGACGCCGCCGATGAAGAGCGGCATGCGGTCGACCATGTACTCGCTCTGGTCCTCGAGCGCCGCGTTGAGGCCGCCGACCTCGGCGACCACGCCGGTCCCGGCCGTCGCCTCGGGCACGATCGTCCCGCGCACTCGCTTGACCAGATCCTGCGTCGCCTCCGCCTGGGGGGAGGTGGTCGGGATCGCGGTGACGAGGGCGGCGTCGCCGTCTTCGTTGAAGACCGGCTTCGGGACGTAGTCGATCCCCGGGTCGGCGCGCAGGCTGCTCGCCAGCTCGTCGACGTCGCTCTGGGCGGCGGGATCGGGCAGTTCGGCCGCGATTACGATCGGGCCGTTGGAGCCCGGGCCGAAGCCCTCCGACATCAGGTCGTAGGCCTGGCGGGTCATCGTGTCCTTCGGGTCGTTGCCGGCGTCGGGGAAGCCGAGACGCATGCCGAGGGCCGGCGCGGCCAGCGCCAGCAGCACCGCCGTGCCGACGATTGCCGCGGTCCAGGGCCGCCGCTGCACGGCGTGGCTCCAGCGCGCGGCCGGCGATTCGCCGTCGGTTTCCTTCGTCAGTCCGCGCCCGAGCAGGGGGATGCGCAGCCGGTCGACCTTCGGGCCGAGGTAGGAGAGCAGCGCCGGCAACAGCGTCACCGCGGCGAGCATCACGACGAGCACGGCCAGCGAGGCTGAGATCGCCACTCCGTACATGTACGGGAGGCCGGTGAGGAAGAGGCCGAGGACGGCGATAACGACGGTGCAGCCGGCGATGATCACGCTGCGTCCGGCGGTGGTCACCGCCTCGACCACCGCGTCGTGGCGGTCCTTGCCGTCTTTCAGCGCGGAGCGGAAGCGGGTCAGCACGAGCAGCGCGTAATCGATCCCGACGCCGATCCCGATCAGGCCCGCGACCGCGAGGGTCCAGTCCGGCACCGCGATCACGTTGGCGAGCAGCGCGATCAGCCCCGCGCCCGAGATGCCGAGGCCGACGATCGCGATCACCAGCGGCAGACCGGCGGCGACGATGGAGCCGAAGGCGATCAGCAGCACGATCGCCGCTCCGAGCAGGCCGACCCCCTCGGGGCTTGCCCCTTCCTGGGTCCGGTAGATCGGGTCCCCGCCGAGCTTGATCTCGAGCCCGTCGCCGCTGTTGTCGTCGGCCGCGGCGACCAGCTTTTCGCCGTCCTCTTTGGGGACCTCCCAGCCGGGGACGGTCAGCGGCAGCGTCGTGGTGGCGATCGACCCGTCGTCGGAGACGCGGACCGGCGTCGCCGGCTCGACGTGGTCGATCCTTTCCGCCTCGGCGAGGAAGGCATCGACGCGCTCTTCGGCGGCGGGGCTGGTGGCGCCGTCCGGGTCCTTCCAGACGACGAACACTTCCTGTCCGGAATATCCGCCGAACTCCCTTTCGGTGATCTCGCTCGCCGCCTTCGACTCCGACCCCGGCGTGTTGTAGTCGGCTTCGTACTCGCCGGCCAGCGAGGAGCCGAGTCCGATGATCACGAACGTCGCCACGATCCAGGCGAGGACCATGCGGCCGCGGCGGCGGTAGGAGAGGTCGGCGAGGCGGGCGAGATGGCGGGTCATGCGGCGCGTCCTTTCTCGTGGGAGGCTCGTTGCAGAGCAGAAAGGTTCAAGTGCAAAACGATTCTTAGCACAAACGAAAACGGTAGGCTCTTACGCCCATGGGCAGTGAGCCGATACCCGGCGACAGGGCACCTTCAACCCTCGCTTTCCTCCTCTCCCAGGTGGGGATCTACGCCGCCCGCCAGTTCTCCGAGCGGATCGCGGAGGTCGGGCTGCACCCGCCGCTGTTCCGCGTCCTCAACCTGGTCGATGCCGGGGAAGGCCGCTCGCAGCAGGCGATCGGGGAGGCGATCGAGGTGCCGCCGAGCCGCATGGTCGCGCTCGTCGACGAGCTCGAGCAGCGCGGCCTGGTCGAGCGCCGGCCCCATCCGACCGACCGCCGGGTCCGCGCCCTCTACCTCACCGCGAAGGGCCGGAGGACTCTCGCGCGCGGGCGCGAGATCGCCCGGGCCCACGAGGAGGAGCTGACGAAGGGAATGGCGGCGGCGGACCGCAAGCGCCTGACCCAGCTGCTGCAGAAGATCGTCGACGAGCAGACGATCGGCCGGGGGATCCACCCTGGGCTCGGCGAGAGGTGACAGCCCCGAGCTCAGCGCAGCTCGTCGAGCGAGGCAACCTCGAGGTCGAAGGGTTCGTCGGCGGAGCGCCGGCGCCGGTACGGGGAGACGGTCACCCGGTGCACCTCGCCGCAGACGCAGGGGACTTCGATCGGCCGCGTGTCGGTCGCCGGGTCGGCGTCGACTTTGAGCCGCCGCAGCTTGCCGGCGGGCTTGCAGCCGAACGAGATCACCCAGCCATAGTCCTCGCGCTCGGTGCGTTTCTTCGGGCGGCGGGGCTGGGGCATCTGCACATCCTCTCTGGTTGCGCGGAAGGAGGCGCCGTGCCCGAATTCAGCCGCCGCACCTGGACCGGCGTCCCGTGTCGGGGGACCAGCGTGATGCCGCGCATGACCACGGGTTCGCGCTTGGGCCGCGTAGGTTCGAGGTCGACGCGGGAGACGACGGTGCGGATCACCTCGGCCATCTCGGCCTGGGCCAGCGCCGCGCCGATGCAGCGGCGGATGCCGCCGCCGAACGGCAGCCAGGCGTAGGACCTCGCCCCCTCCTCGAGGAAGCGCTCGGGGCGGAACTCCTGCGCCTGCGGGTAGAGGTCCTCGCGCAACTGGACGACCGCGATCGCCGGGTAGACGCGGATGCCGACGGGCAGGTCCCAGCCGCCGATCGTGCGCGGCTCGGTCAGCGTGCGCTCCGCGGCGTCGATCACCGGCCGCAGTCGCAGCGACTCGGTGACCACCGCATCCAGGTAGGCGTCGTCGTCGCCGTCCAGCTCGTCGCGCAGCCGCGAGAGCACGCGAGGCTCGCGCAGCAGCAGGTCGAAGGCGAAGGCGAGGCCGGTGGCAGTCGTCTCGTGTCCGGCCAGCAGCATCGTCATCAGCTCGTCGCGCAGCTCGACGTCGGTCATCGGCTGACCGTCCTCGTCGCGGGCGCGCAGCAGGAGCGAGAGGACATCGGCGCGGTCCGCGAGGTCGGTCTCCGCGCGGCGGCGGGCGATCTCCTCGTAGAGCAGCGCGTCGGCCACCCGCAGGCGCCGCTGGAACTGACCCCACGGGCTCCAGCGCCCGAGATCGCGCCGCAGGGCGTGCGGCAGCACGAATACGGCCTGCATCTCGATCAGGGAGACGAGGGCGCCGCGCAGCCGCTCGATCCGCTCGCGCTCGGTGACGCCGAAGACGGCGCGGACGATCACCTCGAAGGTGAGCGCCCGCATCCGCTCGCGCATCACGAGGCTCTGACCCTCCTTCCAGCCGTCCACCTCGGCCTCGGCCACCTCGCGGATCACGGTGCGGAAGCTCTCGATCGCCGATCCCTGGAAAGGCGGCAGCAACAGCTTGCGCTGGCGCATGTGCTCGCGCCCGTCGAGGATCAGCACCGACTTGTCGCCGAGGACGGGGGAGAGGGGCGCGTTGGCCTCGCCGGCGTGCAGGTCGGACTGGTCGCCGGTGAGCATCGCGCGGATCGCCTCGGGATCGGCGACATAGACGCCGACGCCGAAGACGGGGAGGGGGACGGTGTAGACGTCGCCGTAGCGCCGCCGCCAGCCGACCAGGGACTCCAGCGGTCGCTGAACCAGGCGGGCCATGTTGACCGCGGCCGGGGCGCGGGGGCCCGGCGGCAGCGGCCCGTATGAACGGCGGCCTTTCATCTCCACCTCACCATCCCAGATAGTCCCAACGGGCGGACGCCGACTGGGGGCGACACAGTGGGCTCGATTCGTGTGCCCATGGCGCTAACGGCTGTGCAGGAGGCGGCCGACCGCGCCCATCATCTCCTCGGTCAGCTCCTCGCGGTCCGTGCGGGTCTCGGCGCCGATCACGCAGTGGCGGGCGTGATCGTCGAGCAGGGCGAGGGCGACCTTGTCGAGGGCGGCCTGGGTCGCGGAGATCTGGGTGAGGATGTCGATGCAGTAGCGCTCCTCGTCGACCATGCGCTCGAGGCCGCCGACCTGGCCGGAGATCCGCCGCAGGCGGTTCTTGATCTTGTCCTTGTCGGCGATGTAGCCGGGGTGCGCCGCTCGCTCAGCCATTTCGCTTCCTTTCGGGTTGGGATTGGGAGGATACCACTACCCCCTAAGGGTATATGCTAGGCTGATCCAGATACCCCCTGCCCCTATTCATGGAGCGCTCTATGGACAAGCTGAGCTCGCGCGGTGGCGTCGGCCCGGGTGCGCGTATCGCCTCGTACGCCCTGGCGCTCGCGGAGACGGGCCCGGTTCCGGATCGAGGACTGTCAGGACGGCGCAGTTCACGGTCGCGGTGAGGCGATGATGCGGGCGGTCGAATCCGGGCGGATCAGCATGCCGATCGAGGGCATGACCTGCTCCTCCTGCGCGGGCAGGGTCGAGAAGCGCCTGAACGCGATCGACGGCGTCGAGGCCACGGTCAACTTCGCGACCGAGCAGGCCGCGGTCAGCTTCGACCCCCAGCGCGTCGAGCCGCGGGAGCTGGTCGCGGCGGTCGGGGAGACCGGCTACACGGCCTCGCTCCCCAGCGCCGAGGAGCCGGGCGAGGGGGCGCGGGAGGGCGACCCCACCGCCTCGCTGCGGCGGCGCCTGATCTTCGCGGCGGCGCTGTCGCTGCCGGTTCTGCTGCTCTCGATGGTCGAGCCGCTGCAGTTCGAGAACTGGCAGTGGCTGGCGCTGCAGCTCGCCACCCCGGTTGTGCTCTGGGCCGGCTGGCCCTTCCACGAGGCGGCCTGGCGCAACCTCCGCCACGGCGCCGCGACGATGGACACGCTGATCTCGATCGGCACTCTCGCCGCCTGGGGCTGGTCGCTCGTCGCCCTCTTCTTCCTCGGCGCCGGGACGCCGGGGATGACGATGCCCTTCGAGCTGTTCACCGAGCGCGGTGCGGCCTCCGATCAGATCTACCTCGAGGTCGCCGCCGTCGTCACCACCTTCGTCCTCGCCGGCCGCTACTTCGAGGCGCGGGCGAAGCGCAGCGCCGGGGCGGCGCTCGAGGCCCTGCTCGACCTCGGCGCCAGGGACGTCGCCGTCCTCGACGGGGACGGGAGCGAGCGCCGCGTCGCCGTCGAGCGCCTTGCCGTCGGCGATCTCTTCGTCGTCCGCCCGGGCGAGAAGGTGGCGACCGACGGCGTCGTCGAGAGCGGGTCCTCGGCGGTCGACCGGGCACTGATCACCGGCGAGTCGGTGCCGGTCGAGGTGGGGCCGGGGGAGAAGGTCGTCGGCGCCACGATCAACGTCGGCGGGCGGCTCGTGGTCCGCGCCACCCGGGTCGGCGAGGACACCGCGCTGGCCCAGATCGCCCGCCTCGTCACCGAGGCCCAGACCGGCAAGGCCCCCGTCCAGCGCCTCGCCGACCGGGTCAGCGCCGTCTTCGTCCCGATCGTCATCGCGCTGGCCGTCGGCACCCTCGGCTTCTGGCTCGGCAACGGGGCCGGGCTGACCTTCGCCTTCACCGCCGCGGTCGCGGTCCTGATCATCGCCTGCCCCTGCGCGCTTGGCCTGGCGACCCCGACCGCGCTGCTGGTCGGCAGTGGCCGCGGCGCCCAGCTCGGCCTGCTGATCAAGGGGCCGGAGGTGCTCGAGTCGACGCGCCGGATCGACACGGTCGTCCTCGACAAGACCGGGACGGTGACGACGGGGGAGATGGCTGTGCTCGAGGTCCGGGTGGCCGCCGGTGCCGAGGAGGCCGAGGTCCTGCGCCTGGCCGGCGCGGTGGAGGACGCCTCCGAGCACCCGATCGCCGAGGCGATCGCCGCCCACGCCAAGCGCGAGCTGCCCCGGCTGCCGGCGGTCGCGGACTTCGCCAGCCATTCCGGCCTCGGCGTCCAGGGTGTGGTCGAGGGCCACGCCGTCGTCGTCGGCCGGGTCGGGTTCCTGGCCGAGTGGGCGATGCGCCTGCCGCCGGAGCTGGAGCGCGCCCGGGGCGAAGCGGAAGGCCTGGGCCAGACGACGATCGCGGTCGGCTGGGACGGCGAGGCCCGCGCGCTCCTCGTCGTCGCCGACGCCGTCAAGCCCACGAGCGGCGAGGCGATCGCGCAGCTGCGAGGCCTCGGCCTGCGGCCGGTGCTGCTGAGCGGCGACAGCGAGGCCACCGCCAGGGCCGTCGCGGCCGCGGTGGGCATCGAGGAGGCGATCGCCGAGGTGCTGCCGGCCGAGAAGGCGGAGGTGGTGGAGGGGCTCCAGGCCGAGGGTCGGGTCGTGGCCATGGTCGGAGACGGGGTCAACGACGCCCCGGCGCTGGTCCAGGCCGACCTCGGAATGGCGATCGGGACCGGAGCCGACGTCGCGATCGAGGCCTCGGACATCACCCTTGTCGCCGGCGACCCGCGCGCGGTCGGGGACGCGATCCGGCTCTCCCGCCGCACCCTGGCGACGATCAAGGGGAACCTGTTCTGGGCCTTCGCCTACAACGTCGCGGCGCTGCCGCTGGCGGCTGCCGGCCTGCTGAATCCCCTGATCGCGGGGGCGACGATGGCTCTCTCCAGCCTCTTCGTCGTCTCCAACTCGCTGCGCCTGCGCGGCTTTCGGCCTCAGCGGCCCACGGTTAACCGCTAGCTGGGGTGCCGTCGGCGGCGGCGCGCAGGGTGCCGATGTCGAGCTTTTTCATCGTCAGCATCGCCTTCATCGCGCGCTCGGCGCGACTCTTGTCGGAATCGGAGAAGAGCTCTTCGATCCCGGTCGGCACGACCTGCCAGGAGAGGCCGAAGCGGTCCTTGAGCCAGCCGCACGGGCCTTCCTCGCCGTTCTCGGACAGCTTGTCCCAGTAGTAGTCGATTTCCTCCTGGGTCTCGCATTCGATCGCGAAGGAGACCGCCTCGTCGAACTTGAACTCGGGACCGCCGTTGATGCCGACGAACCGCTCGCCGGCGAGCTCGAACTCCACGGTCATCACCATGCCCGCCTCTCGCGGTGCGCCCTCGGTGTAGTGGGTGACGTTGACGATCCGAGAGTCGTCGAAGACCGAGGTGTAGAACCCCGCCGCCTCCTCGGCCTCGGTGTCGAACCACAGGTTGGGAACGATCCTCTGCTTCATCGCACTCCTCCTCTCACTAAGGCGGGTACCTCCCGCGACGGCTTCTAAACCTCAGACCGGCGTGCACCCTCTAACTTGGCGGGCTGGGACTTAAACCAGGTTCTGAGCCATGATGACCAAGCCAGGCAATGAAGAGGCGACGGCGGTGCGCGCCGCCGTCAATGGAGACGTGCAGGGTGTCGGGTACCGCGACGCGACGCTGCGGCGGGCGCGGCGGCTCGGGGTCATGGGCTGGGTGCGGAACGGGGAGGACGGCTCCCTGCGGGTCCACGCCGAGGGAGCGGAGCCCGCCGTCGAGGAGCTGGTGGCGTTTCTGCGCGAGGGGCCGCGGGGTGCGCGGGTGACCGCCGTGGCGACCGAGAGCGTCAGGGTCGAGGGCCACGAGCAGTTCGCGATCCGCGGCGTCAGCGCCGGCGCCTTCGTCGTCCAGGAGCACGCCGCCACCGCGCACCACTTCGATCTACGCCTGGAGGTGGACGGGGCGATGCGCTCGTGGGCGGTGCCGAAGGGGCCCTCGATGGATCCCGCCGTGAAACGACTCGCCGTCGAGGTCGAGGACCACGAGATCTCTCACGACGATTTCGAGGGTGCGACCGGGAAGGGCGGGGTGATCGTCTGGGACCGCGGGCACTACGAGCAAGGCGGCCGGGTCCCCTGGCCGCAGGCTTTGGAGCGCGGCCACGCGGTGTTCGTCCTCCACGGCGAGAAGCTGCGCGGCGGCTTCGCCCTGCAGCGCACCCGCCCCGGCGCGAAGCCGCAGTGGCTGCTGATCAAGCGCCGTGACGAACAGGCGCGCCCGGGCTCCGACGTCGTTGCCGAGAGCCCCGAGTCGGTGGTCAGCAGCCGAACGCTCGAGGAGCTGCTCCAAGACGGCGGCTAGGCACCGGTCCGGAGCCGCGCGATCCGGTCAGGCCCTTGCCAGGACCGCCAGGAAGAGCAGGATCAGGGCGCTGAGGCCGAGGAATACCCCCACGATCGCCAGCCCGAGCAGGATCAGCGCGGTCGACACGACCACCAGCACCGCGATCAAGCCCCCGACCATTCTCGCCTCCTCGGTTTGGCCGGCCTTAGCCGGGTTGCATTGGAAACGTCTTTCAATCGCTGGTTGTCAGGGCCTACCTGGTCGCGTTAAGCGCTGCCGAGATCGCCGTGGCGCGGCTGTGCACGCCGAGGTGCTCGTAGATGTGCTCGAGGTGCTTGCGCACCGTGCGCGGGCTGATGAACAGCGCGCCGGCGACGAAATCGAGGGCCGCGCGCAGGTCCTTGGTGGACGCTGAGCCATCGAGGGCGAGTCTACGGTGGGGTATGAAATTACGGCAGTTGCCGTATTCAAACCCCGTGTTCTCCTGATAGCGTCGCCGCGGCGTGTCGGGCATGGGACAGATCGATAGCGCGCAAAAAGGTGCGCTTTGGGCGACCGTGATGGGACTAATCGCGGTCGCGGCGATGACCCTGCCCGCGAGCGCGTCCGCCGCTCCCTGTCCGAAAGTCCCCGCCACCGAAGTGACTGCGTGGATCGCCGGCAGCGGCAATCTCGGCGAAGACGGCGCCTGGAGCAACGGCACGCCGAGCGGGTCCTGCGACACGGTGATCACGCCCGCCGGGAGCCCCACCATCACCATGAACGGCGGGGCGTCGATGAAATCGCTGACCCTGGGCGGTCCCGGCTCGACGCCGACGCTGGTGATCTCCGCCGAGGGCCCGAACACGAACCTCAACGCGACCACCACGGGGATCGACATCGCCGCGGGCGCCGCGATCGTCCTCACCTGTCCCGCCCTCCCCACCGGATGCCTGGGAGGCCCGAGCGGGGGGTCGGGGCTCAACACCGGCTCCAGCCCCATCGACAACGCGGGGACGATCACGGTGGATGCGAATTCCGGCACGGGCGCCACCCTCAGCGGTCACATCAACAACACCGGGTCGATGCGGTTTGACCAGAACGCCACCCATTCCAACGGCACGCTGCTGAACCAGGGCGACATCGACATCGCCGACGGCAAGGTCTTCAAGTCGACCACCAGCCACTGCGGCGACAGCACCGGCACGGTGCTGAAAAACGACGCAGGCGGCACGATCACCACGGTCGGCACCGGCACGATCGACCTGATCAACTACGAGCAGGGCGACGGCACGACTTCGGGCGCCAACCCCATTCAGCTGCCCTGCGGCAGCGTCAAATACACCGGCGACGGGGCCAGCAAAGTCCGCGCCTACGGCGGCTTCACCCTAACCGGCGAAATGCAGGCCGGCCAGTCGCTGACCGTCAGCGCCGAGAGCTCCAACACCAACGCGATCCTGGGCGCGAACTTCACCAACAACGGCTCGATCACGCTCACCTGCCCCGCTTCGCCCGGCGATTGCAGCGGCGGTCCGACCGGGGGCTCCGGCTTCAACGTCAACGACAAGGACTTCATCAACGCCGGGACGTTCACCGTCGCCGCGGCCTCGGGCACCGGGGCCGGCCTCGGCAGCAATTTTGAAGGAACCATCACCAACACCGGGACGATCCAGTTCGACCAGAGCGCCGGCCTCGGTGGGCCGGTGGTGAACAAAGGCCTGGTCAACATTGCCGACGGCAAGATCGCTAACTCGAATACGAGCTCCTGTGGCGACACCGGCGGTTCGGTCAAGAACGACACCGGCGGTCAGATCAACGCGACGGGCACCGGCACGCTCCGCGCCGTCAACTTCGAGCAGGGCGCCGGCACGACCTCGGGCACCGCACCGGTCTCGATGAACTGCGGCTACCTCAAATACACCGGCACCGGCGCGAGCAAGGTGCTGATCCCCACCAACAACAGCGCGAGCCTGACCGGCAACCTCGCCAGCGGACAGACGGTGACGGTCGCCGGCGTGCTTCATTCCGCGCCCTTCACCAATGCCGGGACGATCGCCTTCGACCCCAGTGGCTCGCATCGGACCCTCAACAACTCCGGCACCTTGACCAACACGGGCCGGCTGACCGGTGTCGGCACGGTCAACGGCTCGGTGGACAACACGACCGGGACCATCGCTCCCGGGGCGAGCCCCGGCAACCTCAGCGTCAACGGCAGCTACACCCAGGGCGCCGGCGGCAGCCTCGAGATCGAGGTCGAAGGCACCGGCGCCGGCGAGTTCGACAAACTTGCCGTCGGCGGCAGCGTCACCCTTGGTGGAACGCTGGCCCTGCGGCCCACGGCCGGCTACGCGGCTTCGGCGGCCGCCGGCGACAGCATCGCCTTCCTCGCCTACAGCGGCACCCGCACCAACCCGTTCGCGCAGACGACCGTGAACCCGCCGCTGACCTGTCCCAAGCAGCTCACCGCCACCTATGACGACGGCACGAAGACCGTCAGCGCCGACGTCTCCGACAGCGGCGCCAGCTGCGGTGGTGGCAGCGGCGGGGGGGGCAACGGCGCTGGAGGCGGAGGGAGCAACGGCGGTGGTGGCGGTGGAGTCGTGATCGGCGATCCACTGCCCCCGAACACGCTCCTCGCCTCGCACCCGCGCGCCACGGTCAGGACCAGGAAAGCGAAGGCCAAAGTCAGCTTCTCCTTCTCCTCCGACCAGCCGGGCGTGACCTTCCAGTGCAAGCTCGACAAAGGGGCCTTCAAGCCCTGCACCTCGCCGAAGTCCTACAAAGTGAAGCCGGGCAAACACAAATTCACCGTCCAGGCCGTCCGGCCCGGCGGCGCGGTCGATCCGACCCCGGCCAGCTTCAGCTTCAAGGTCGTCAAAGAGAAACGCTAGTCCTGCGGGGGATCGCCTTCGAGCCTCCGCCAGCGAGCTCCGCGACCCACCCCTTCGGCCGTGATCTTGCCCGCGCCGCGCAGCTCGGCAAGAACGAGGCGAACGGTTGCGTCGCTGATGCCGGGGAAGGCGCGCTCGATGTCTCGGCGCCGGAACGTTTGGGGGGCGTGATGAAGGACGTGATTCCGGACCCGCTCCTGCTTGCTTCCCGTCTGTGAGCGGGCCGCCGCTACCCGCTCCTCGAAGCCGTCGTAGGCCGAAGCGAGGATCTGGGTCAGGTAGGTGATCCAGGGCCAGACGTCGTGTTCGCTCTCATGCCAGCCGCGCTGCGATTCGTAGAGCGCGGCGTAGTAGGCGTTCTTCGATTCATAGACACGTTGCTCGACGCTGATGTAGCGCGCCACCCGATAGCCCTGGGCGAGCAGCTGATGTGTGGTCAGTAAGCGCGCCAGCCGGCCGTTGCCGTCGGCGACTGGATGGATCGCCAGGAAGTCGACGACGAGGCCGCCGATCAGGATCAGGGGGTGAGCTGCCTGGGCACGCTTGTTCATCTCGTAGCGGACCAGCAGCTCGCCGAGCTGGAACTCGGTCTGCTCCGGCGGCGTCGGTTCGAAGACGACTCGCCGCTCGCCCTCTCCGTAGGAGACGATCAGGTTCTGGTCTGACTTCAGATGACCGCCTCGCCCGCCCGATTGCGCGAAGAGGAGCCGGTGCAGGTGCAGAACGAACGGCACCGTGAGCGGCTCGTACGTTTTCAGCCGCACCAACTCGTCGGTTGCATCCCGGTAGCCGGCGAACTCGCGCTCGTTGCGGTTGCGGTAGCGGCGCGATCCCTCGGCTATCTGCTCGGCCCGGTCGTCATCGACGATCACGCCCTCGATCGCATTCGACGCGGTGATCGAGGCGATCCGCGCGTCTTCGGCCAGCTGGCTGAGAAGTTCCGGCATCTGATCTTCGAAGAGGGCCTCGCGTCCCTTGCCGGTGTCAATCCGCGCCAGCAAGGGACCCAGTCCGCGGGGCTGTCCCGCAAAGGTCCTGTCCACGTCGATAAAGCTCTGCATCAAGCTAATTCTCGCACAATCAAGCTAAAAAGACCGTTGATTAGCTCGATTATGCGATTACTAGCTCATTTCATTGGCTGCTGTGGCCGATCGCCCGGGTTACGGTGGGGGCGTGGCTCCAACGCTTGACGAGTTGACGGTCGCGGACGCCCCGGCCAGCTGGGCCGCCATCGGGTTCGATCTCGACGGCGACACCTGTGTCGTCGGGGACGTGCGGATTCGCCTGGCTGGATTGGATGCCGGCACGGGTCTGAGCGGCTGGTCGCTGCGCGAGATCGAATGCACGGAGCTGGACGGGCTGGCGACGACGCGGTCCGACCGGGAGTCGCCCGGCGAGCCCCCTCTGCACGCCAACGGCATCGCCGCGCTCGACCACGTGGTCGCGATCACGCCGGCGCTGGAGCGGACGATCGTGGCACTGGAGGCGGCCGGCCTCGACCTCCGCCGCATCCGTGAGGAGCCGACGCCGGCGGGGGCGCCGCGGCAGGCCTTCTTCCGCCTCGGCGCGACCATCCTCGAGGTCGTGCAGGAGCCGCCGGAGGCGATCGAGCGTGGGGGTGGGGCGGATCGGCCCGCCTTCTTCTGGGGCCTGGCCTTCGTCGCCCCCGACCTTGAGGCGACCGTCGCCGCCCTCGGCGACCGCGTCGGCGAGGTCCGCCCGGCGATCCAGCCCGGCCGCCGCATCGCGACGTTGCGCCGCTCCGCCGGCCTGGCGCTGCCGGTGGCGCTGATCACGCCGCGCCCGTAGACGCGTCCATTGCAGCGCTCAAGCATTCGTCCACTCCGCTCGATGGTGCTCAAGTCGCCGGAGTTGCCTGCTCTGGCTCTGGCCACCAATCGAAGGAGAGACGATGCGAGGTATCACCAAGAAGCGGGCGCTGTTGGCGCTGAGTTGCACCTGCGCGCTGGCCCTGGCCGGCGTCGCCTACGCCTATTTCACGACCACCGGCTCGGGCACCGTGACCGCCTCGGTCGGCACCGGTTCGGCCGTGACCCTGAAAGGGACCGTGACCGGGAACCTCTACCCGGGATCGTCCTCGCCGGTCTCGCTCACGGTCGACAACCCGTCCTCGGCGAAACAGCGGGTCGGCACGATCTCGCTGGAAAAAATCACCGCCGATGCCGGCCACTCGAGCTGCAGCGTCGCGACCGGCGGCGGCAACCCGGACTTCACGATGGCCGACGTCGTCGTCAACAAAACCTACGGGCAGGGCAACGGCCAGGCGGTGACGCCGAGCGGGACGCTGACGATGAACGACACCGGGGTCAGCCAGGACGCCTGCCAGGGCGCGACGCTGACCCTGACGCTGAAAAACAACTAGCCGGGACCCCCCTCGCGGCCCATGTCTCCTCGCCGCGCTGTGGCAAGCCGATCGGCGGTGGTCAGGGTGCTCATCGCCCTGGTCGCCGCCTCGGCCTGCCTCGGGGCGGTCGTCGCCTATGCGGCGACCCGGTCCGAGGGCCGCGATGCGGGCCTGGCGGGGAACCGGACGGTTGAGGTCTCGACCGGCGCCGGCGCCGGGACGGGCACTGAGGCCGGGGGCGCCGGCACCGGAGGGAAAGGCGAGGAGCGGTTGCTGCACCCGCGCTTCCTCGAAACCCCGGAGGCGGTCACGACGCTGCCCGAAGCGCAGTTCAGGTTCCACGTCGTGCCCCGGCCACAGCGCCTGCTCCCCTCGCCGCCGCCCGGCCCGCCGGGCGAGCCGCCGCCGCCGCGGCGCTTCCAGTGCCGGCTCGACGGCAACGCTTGGAGCGCCTGCAGCTCGCCCCACCGCCTCGCCGGCCTCGCCCCCGGCGACCATTCCTTCGCGATCCGTGCCTTCACCCGCGACGGTCGCCCCGGTCCCGCCACCAGCCACGCGTGGCAGCAGCTGGAGCGCTCCCCGGAGCGCAAGCCCGATGCGGTGGGCCCGATGCCGTTCGCGATCGAATCCCAGGCGGGGGATCTCGAAGATCTCTACCCCGGTCACCCGGCGCAGCAGCTGTCGGTTCGGGTCAGCAACCCGAACCCGGTCGCGATCGAGGTAACCAGCCTCACCGTGGCGCTCGCCGGCGACCCCCCCAACTGCCCGGCCGAGAACTTCGCGCTGACCCCGTCGAGCGTCTCCTCCGCAGCACCATTGACGGTGCCCGCGGGCGGCTCGGTCAGCCTGCCCGCGGCGGCCGCCTCGGCGCCGGCGATCGCCATGCTCGACCTTCCCTTCAACCAGGACGCCTGCCGAGGTGCCGGGGTCCCACTCGTCTTCAGCGGTGAGGCCCGCGGATGAGGCGCCTCGCCCCCGCCGCCCTCGCCGTCGTCCTGCTGGCGGCCGCCGCCGTCGCGATCGGCGGCAGCGCCCTCGCCTACTTCACCGCCACCGGCAGCGGCACCGCCGCCGCAGCGGTCTCGAAACTGACGGCGCCGGCGATCACCGCCGCCACGCCGGCCGCGGGCGGGACGGTGTCGCTGAGCTGGAGCTCGGTCAGCGCTCCCGGCAGCGGCACGGTCATGTACTACGTCACCCGCGACGGCGGCGACCCCGCCGGCACCTGCGCCGCCCCGGCGGTGCCGGCCGCCGCCACCAGCTGCAAAGACAGCGGCCTCGCGATCGGCACCCACACCTATACGGTGACCGCCGTCTGGCGCTCCTGGAGCGTGACCAGCACGATCTCCTCGGCCAAAATCACGATCGGCGCGGCGACCCACTTCACGATCGGCGCGGCGAGCTCGACGCCGGCGGCCGGCGCCTCCGACAACCTCACGATCGCCGCCAGGGACGAGAACGAGAGCACCGTCACCACCTACACCGGATCCCACTCGCTGGTCTTCTCCGGCGCCTCCTCGAGCCCGGGCGGAAACGCACCCACCGTCGCCAACAGCTCCGGCACCGCGACCGCCTTCGGCAAAGCGACCGCGCTCAACTTCACCGCCGGAGTGGCAAGCGTCAGCTCCTCGAAAAACGGGCTGATGAAACTGTTCCGGGCGGGCGAGACCGAGATCACCGCCAGCGAGGGATCGATCGTCACCACCGTGCCTCTCGAGGTGACGGTGATGCCGGGGGCGGCGTCGAAATACACGCTCACCGCGACGACGGCGACGCCGGCGGCGGGAGCGCCGAACGATCTTACGATCGCCGCCGTCGACACTTACGGCAACACCGCCACCGCCTACACCGGCGCCCACAGCCTCGTCTTCTCCGGCGCCTCCGCCAGCCCAGGCGGCAACCTCCCCACTGTGTCCGATGCGAGCGGGACCGACGTCCCCTTCGGAACCGCCACGGAGATCGTCTTCGAGGCCGGCGTGTCGACCACCGTCGACGAAGTCGCCAACGGCGAGATGACGCTCTGCAAAAGCGGCTCCGCGAGCGTCAAAGCCACCGAGGGCTCGCTGACGAACTCGACCGCGCTGGCGCAGACCGTCGCCGCCGGCGCTGCGGCGACCTTCGTGCTCACCGCCTCGACGACGACGCCGGTGGCGGGGGCGAGCAGCAACTTGACGACGACCGCAAAAGACGCCTACGGCAACAACGCCTCCTCCTACACCGGGTCAAAAAACCTGATCTTCTCCGGCGCCTCCGCGAGCCCCAGCGGTAGTGCGCCCACGATCGTCAACAGCGCCGGCACGGCGATCGCATTCGGCTCGGCGACGGCGCTCACCTTCAACAGCTCCGGCGTCGCCTCGGTCTCCTCCTCGAAAAACGGGCTGATGAGGCTGTACGGGGCGGGTGCGGTGAGCCTCGCGGCGACCGACGGCACGATCTCGACCGCGACGCCGCTGGCGATCGCGGTCGCGGTCGGGGTGGCCGCGAAATGGGGCCTGACCGCGGTCGAAGCGAGCGCCGGCTCGATCTCTCCGACCTGTCTGTTCACCTGTCCGATCACGGGCCTCGGCAACAGCGGCACGGTCAGCGCCAACGTCAGCATCACCGACAGCGCCGGCAACACCGTCTCCAATATCGGCACTGACCGCGCCGCGAAAGTCACCGCGACCGGCGGCACTGTCGTCGCCGGCGCGTCGCTGGCGATCGCCGCCACCGGCCCGGCCGTCTCCGAAACCCGGTTCACCTACACCGCCCCCGTCAGCGGCAGCTTCACCAACACGATCACCGCCGCGACCCTGAACGGCAGCAGCTACACCAACGCGACGGCGACGGCGAGCAAATAGGAGCGAGGAGCGTCCCATACGATCCCGCCGATGCAGATCGACGGGATCGCGCTCGAGCAACCATCTGGACCGCTGAACGACCTGCTGCGCGCGGGGCTGGAGGCGGCTCCCGACGACCCGGCGCTGGTCTCGGCTACCCGGTCGCTGACCTGGCGCGAGCTGGAGGCGGAGAGCGACCGGCTGGCCGGCGGCTACCGCGGACTCGGTCTGGAGCAGGGCGACCGGCTCGCTTCGCTGATGCCGAATCGGATCGACCTCGTGGTCCACTACCTCGCCTGCTTCAAGGCCGGACTTATCGCGACGCCGCTCAACTACCGCTACACCCATCGTGAGATCGACCACGCGCTCGGGGTGAGCGGGGCCAGGGCGCTGCTGGTCCACGTCGAGCGGGCCGAGGACGTGGCGGCGAGCCGGCTCGCCGGCGGCCTCGAGCGGGGGACGGTGGCCTACGGGGACGGCGAGACTCCCGGAGCCGCGGACGGCGACTGGAAGCACAGCTTCGAGGCGCTCCTCGACAGCGATCCTCTTCCGGCCGGGCAGCCGCCGGTCGACCCGTCCAGTCCTGCCGCGATCTTCTTCACCTCGGGCAGCACCGGGCCGGCGAAGGGGGTCACCCACACGCGCGAGACGCTGCGCTGGATGATCGCCAGCGCGGCGGCGGCCTTCGAGCTGGACGCGGGCGACGTCTTCCTGCCCGGCTCCTCGATGTCGCACATCGGCTCCTTCCTCTGGACGCTGACCATGCTCTCGGTCGGCGGCCGGGTCGTCGTCGCCCGCAGCACCGACGCCCACGAGCTGCTGCCCCTTTTGCGCCAGCACCAGCCGACGGTGCTGGCGATGATCCCGGCGGCGCTCTCGGCGCTGATCCACGACCACGACCTGCAGCCCGCCGACCTCTCCTGCCTGCGGATCTGCCGCGCCGGCGCCGACAAGGTCTCGACCGAGCTGCTGCACGAGTTCGCCGCCAGCGCCGGCTTCCCCATCGTCGAGGGCTACGGCATGACCGAGGTCGGCCTGGCGACTCTCAACCCGCCCTCGGGGATCGTCAAGCAGGGCTCGATCGGCCGCCCGATCGGCGGCTTCAGCATCGCGATCCGGGGCGAGGACGGCGAGCCGGCCGGGTCGGAATCCGTCGGCCGGGTCTGGATCCGTACGCGCAGCCGCATGGCGGGCTACTGGGAAGCGCCGGAGGCGACCGAGGAGGTCGTGCTGGAGGGGTGGCTGGACTCCGGCGATCTCGCCCGCGCCGACGAGGACGGCTACCTCTGGTTCTTCGGCCGCAAGAAGCAGGTGATCGTCCACGACGGCTCCAACATCAGCCCGCTCGAGGTCGAGGGGGCTCTGGTCGAACACCCGGCGATCGCGCTCGCCGGCGTCGTCGGCGTCCACGACACGGTCCACGGCGAGAACGTGCGCGCCTATGTGACCCTGCGCGAGGGTGCCGAGCGGCCGTCCAGCGCCGACCTGATCGTCTTCTGCCGCGATCGTGTCGGCTACAAGGCCCCCGAGGAGGTAGTGATCCTCGAGGAGATGCCGCTCAACCCGACCGGCAAGATCGACCGCGTCGGGTTGAAGCGGATGGCGGAGGACCACCTCCATCCGCACGGCCTCCACTGACCGTAGGGCGGCCGGCGGAGCCGGGCTTGAACGCGACGCCTAGACGCGGGCGCCGCGCCCCGCAGAGATCCGCGGCCAGATCAGCAATACGAGCCCGATCAGGATGCAGACGATCCCGAGCGCGTAGTGGACCAGGATCGCGAGAACGATTCCGATGATTATGAGTAATAGGGCTAGTGACATGGCCGCGAGGTACCCGAGCCCGCTCGCCGGTAAACCAACTCTAAGTAAGCGATCCGTCGGTGGGTCAGTCTGAGGGCGTCGCAGCAGAAGCAGATAGGCCAAGCCGATCATTGCGAGCATCACAACGGCCCAGGCGCTCCGCCTGCGCAACGTATACGCTGCGGTCCGTGTGGCCGAGTTTCCGTCCCTCAAGGCCAGGAAGATGCTCGCGATTTTGGAGCGGAAACCGCTGCTCTATGGCGAAAAGTCAGGCAAGAAGCGGAAGGGTTCCCACCGACACCTGGTGTCCAGCAATGGATATCCAGACATTGGATTCTGGGCTCACGACAAGGACACCTTGAAAGGATCTGTGGTCAAGGAGATTCTGGTGAAGCAGGTTGGGCTTTCGGAGAACGAGGCACGTAAGCTGCTCTAGCTAGGAGCGTTATGAGAACCGTTGTTGTGAAATATCGAAGGGAAAGCGACGGAGCCTGGATGGGTTCCTCTCCGGACGTCCCAGGCTACGTAGGACACGGCGATTCTTTTGATGAGGCTCGCGAGCGGGTCAGCGAGGGACTGCCCTGGTTTGCGGAAGAAGACCTCGCGATTGCTCATTTCATCCCCCAGACGGCGGAAAGCGCCTCTCAGGGTCCACAGGTCCGGTTCGAGCTGACGAAGGCACCCGCGCCCCATTTTCAGGCGCTGGAGCCCAAGGTCTCTGACCCCGTTCTCGCGCCCTAGGGTCATCGAGTGGAGGTCACGCTCCTACTTTGCGACTCCGCCGACGAGATCGGCGGCAAACTCTACGTTCTCGGCGGTGGCTGGAGCATCGCTCCAGCGAACGTGCCGCTCAACCTCGCTTTGGCGACCCTCATCATCGTGCCGTGGGACAAAGCTAATCAGCAATTCAAGATTGAGGCAAAGCTGATGACGGAGGACGGGCAGCTCGTTCATATGGAAGACACGCCAGTGACAAATGGCGGTCTCTTGGAGGTGGGACGGCCACCTGGGACTAAGCCTGGGAGCGGACTCAATACCCCCTTTGTCCTCAAGTTCAATGGCTTGGTTCTTCCGCCGATGGGGTACCGTTGGGAGCTAGAGATCGACGGAGTTCAGGTGGCGACGGCGTCATTCAGGGCAGTCGACGGAGGTGCTGGCCAATGATCAAAAACTCAGCGCGAACGAGCAATCCGGTATCTCTGCGCATTGTGGACAAGGCGCCAGGGGTGGCTAAGCAGCGCTCTGGCGCATCAAAAGCCAGCGCAGCACATCGGCCAGCCCCATCCCGCAAGCCCTAAAGAACTTCGGTGCCAGGCCGGGGGCCGTTAGACCGCCGTCGGCGGCGCTCAGCCCCGCTGCTCGGTGGGGCGGAGCAGGAGCTCGTTGATCGAGACGTGCCAGGGGCGGGTCACGGCGTAGGCGATGGCGTCGGCGACGTCGGCGGACTCGAGCGTTTGGATGTCGGCGAAGCGCTCGCGCACCTGCTCTCTGACCCCGTCGCGGATGTGGTCGGAGAGCTCGGTGTCGACGGCACCCGGCTCGATCAGGATCGTCCTCACCTTGCGGCTGGCGAACTCCTGGCGGAGGGACTCGCTGAAGGCTCCCACGCCGTGCTTGGTCAGGTTGTAGACGCCGGAGCCGGCGCGGGCGACGCGGCCGGCGACGGAGCTGATGTTGACTACGTCGGCGCAGCCCCGCCGCGAGCTCGCGGCGGCGGCGAGCAGGTGGGGGAGGGCGGCGTGGGTGGTGTTGATCAGGCCCTTGAGGTTGAGGTCGATCATGCGGTCCCACTCCTCGGTGGGTGCGTCCTCGATCGGTCCCAGCAGCATCTGGCCGGCGTTGTTGACGACGATGTCGAGCCGGCCGAGCTCGTCGACGGTGCGTTCCACCGCTTCGATCGCCTGCTCCTGATCGGTGATGTCGGCTTTGATCGCCAGCGCCGTGTGACCCTCGCGACCGATCTCGGAGGCAAGCCGCTCCAGTCGTTCCAGCCGGCGGGCCGCCACCGCGACCTTTGCCCCCTGGACCGCCAGCGCCCGCGCCGTCGCCTCGCCGATGCCGCTGCTGGCGCCGGTGACGAGCGCGACGGTTCCGTCGAGTGAGCTCATCTCGCTCAACCTACTCCCCGGATCGCCCTCGGCTAAAGCATTCCGAACCGATGTCGATGAGGGCAGATGCCAACCAGTCCCGCAGCGCTCCGCGTCCTCCGTAACCAGACGGCCCTCGCTTTTGCCGCCGTCGCGATCGCAGTCCTCGCCATCCCGACGATCGCGGCCGCCGCTCCGAAGCCGTCGGTCCTGACGCTGAAGACCGTCAAGGTCGGCGCTCCGGGGAATCCCTCGGTCGGGATCGTTCCCTTCACGGACGCGATCTATCCGTCCTGCGAACAGGCGCCTAAGGAAGAAAAAGCCCCCGCCTGCCAGCAGGTCGGCGGCGTTAAGTACCGCTATGGGATCGGGCAGCTGGAGATCACGGTCAGCCAGTGGGTCGCCTTCCTGAACACGGCCGACCCCGCCGGCCGCAACCGCCACCGCCTCTACAGCGACACCGAGAGCGGGGCCTCCTGGCCTCGGTTCGGCCAGATCGACTTCTCCGCCGGCGCGCCCCCCGGCCGTCACTACACGGTGGCCGCGCCGGAATGGGCCGACAAGCCCTACGGCTTCGCCAACTTCCTGCGCAGCGCGCGCTTCGTCAACTCGCTCTACAACGGCCGGCTGCTCTCCAAGCGGGCCGGTGTGGCGAACGGCTTCCCCGCCGTCACCTACCGGGTGCGCCTCTCGCGGCGGACCGAGCGGGGGATGTACGAGATGACCGACCGGACCGCGACCCGCTCGCACAAGACCGGCTTCGTCGTGCCCAGCCAGAACGAGTGGATCAAGGCCGCCTACTACGACCCCAACGGCGGCGGCACCTACTCCTACTGGCAGTACCCGACCAACCCCGGCGCTTTCGGCGACGAAGGTGCCGCGGCGCCGGTGCAGGCCACCCTCGACCCCGCCACCGGCGACGTCACCAACGCTTCCTCCCAGCCGCTGGCGATCTTCCACACGCCGAAAACGCCGGCGCCGACCTGGTGCCCTTCAAACCAGTCGGCCGCAGCCTGCGAAACCGTCAACCCGTTCGACCTCCCGGCCGAAAAGTATGCCCAGGGCTACGCGGGCAGCCTCGGCACGGTCGGCCAGGCAGGAACCCTCTCGCCCTGGGGGACCCTCGACCAGGGCGGCAACGTGGTCGAGTGGACCGACACGATCACCCCGCCGCCTTCCGGGCGCAGCGGTGGCCGGATCTGGCGACGGCTGCACGGCGGCATCGCCAACGCGCCCGTCTACCAGCTGTGGCTCTCCGCGGTCGGCCTGCAGCCGCAGGAAAACACCTTCTTCACCGCCACCTACCCGTGGCTGGGGATCCGCGTCGGGGTGCTCGGCAACCTGAAGCCGAAGGGGCGCTGACCTTGCGTGTCCGCGGCCGCGACTACGCTCGCGGCCGTGCGACGCCCCCTTCTATTTTTTATAGCGCTGCTCGCCGTTGCGGCGCTGCCGGCGAGCAGTCTGGCGGCGCCGAAAGGCGGTAACGCGAAGGAGCTGAAGCACGGCACGCTGGTGCAGTTGCAGGGCCCGCGCGGCTGCCTGGTCGATCGCTCGGCTCGTGCCAAGGGCTGCGGGATCGCGCGCGCCCTCAAGGGGCCCGGCCCGTTCATGGGCTCGCGGGCGATCGAGGTCAGCCCCGACGGCAAGAACGTCTACGTCGCCTCCTCGCGCAGCGACGCGATCGCGATCTTCCGGCGCGACACCCGCACCGGCGCCCTCACCCAGTCAAGAGGCCAGGCCGGCTGCATCGCCAACGAAAGCACCGGCGCCTGCGCCAAAGCCGTCGGCCTCGACGGCCCGAACTCGATCGCGATCAGCCCCGACGGCCGCAACCTCTACGCGACGTCGCGGAACAGCAACGCCGTCACCGTCTTCCAGCGCAGCCCCAAAAGCGGCTGGCTGACGCAGCTGCCGATCGGCTTCGGCTGTATCTCGGGACTGCCGGTCCCGGTCTGCGCCAGTGGCCGGGCGCTGATCGGTCCGGATGTCGTCGTGATCAGCCCCGACGGCAGGAACGTCTACGTCGGCTCCTTCTTCGGCAATGCGATTGCCGTCTTCAACCGCGACCCCGCCTCCGGCGCCCTGGCGCAGGCGGCCGGTACCACGGGCTGCCTGGCCGAAGCGATCGGCGGCTGCGCTCCGGGCCTCGCCCTCGGCGCCCCCGAGGGTCTGGCGGTCAGTGCCGCCGGGACCAGCCTCTACGCCGCGACGGCGCTCTCCAACGCGGTCGTCGTCCTCTCGCGCGACCCCTCGACCGGCGCCCTGACCCAGGCGACCGACGGCAGCGGCTGCATCGCCAACGCCGCGCTCGCCGGTTGTGCCACCGGGGTGCAGCTGAGCGGCGCCAACGCGGTCGCCGTCAGCCCCGGCGGCGGCGACGTCTACGCGACCTCGCTGTTCAGCAACAGCGTCACCTCCTTCACCCGCGCGGTCCCCGCCGGAACCCTGACTCAGAAGGGAGGGACCGCCGCCTGCCTGATCTATCTGCGCTCCGCCGGCTGCTCCTTCGGCCGGGCGCTGGTCGCGCCGGAGGGGCTCGCGGTCTCGCCCGACGGGACCAACGTCTACGTCGCCGCCTTCGGCACGGGCGCGATCGCGGTCCTCGATCGCAGTCGCGAAACCGGCGTGGTGACCCAGAAGCCGGGCGCCGCCGGCTGCCTCGCCGCCCCCAAGATGCCTGGCTGCGCGCCTGGCCGGGCCCTGCGCGGCGTCAGCTCGATCGCGCTCAGCCCCGACGGCCGCTACCTCTACTCGACGTCGTTCGGCAGCAATGCCGTGAACATCTTCCGGAGGAACAGATGAGCGAAGCGGACAAGCGCGAGGACGGGTTGACGCGCAAGCAGCTGCTCGGGACCGGCGCCGGCGCGGCAGCGGCGGCGCTGCTGGCCCAGGGCGCCGGGGTCGAGCGGGCGCTCGGCGCGGCCAAAGGCAAAGGGCGCGACGTCGCCGGGATGAACATCATCCTCTTCCTCACCGACCAGGAACGGGCGATCCAGCACTTCCCGCCCAACTGGCTGCGCCAGAACATGCCGGGGATGAGGCGACTGCGGCGCCACGGCCTCAGCTTCGAACGCGCCTTCACCAACGCCTGCATGTGCTCCCCCGCCCGCTCGACCCTGATGAGCGGCTACTTCCCCGCCCAGCACGGGGTCAAGTACACGCTCGAGGAAGACATGCCGGCAAGCGAATACCCGCAGGTCCAGCTGCCGACCGACATCCCGAACCTGGCCACGGTGATGAAAGCCGCCGGCTACAACGTCGTCTACAAGGGCAAGTGGCACTGCTCGAAACCGGCCACTCCGGAACACGCGGTCCCGGCCGACCTCGAAAAGTACGGCTTCCTGCGCTGGAACCCGCCCGACGCCGGCGCCAACCAGAGCGTGCCCGAGGCCGGCGGCGGCCACGTCGACAACGACGGCCGCTTCGTCGACCAGGTCGGGACCGTGTCAGCGGGGACCGAGGGAGTGCTGCAGTACCTCGGCTCGACCGCGGCCCAGCAGCAGCCCTTCTTCATGGTGATCTCGCTGGTCAACCCCCACGACGTCCTCTTCTACCCGAGCAAAACCTTCACCGAAGCGGGCTACGACGAAACCTGGCTCAAGGGCGACGTCCCGATCCCGGCGACCAACGACGAAGACCTCTCGACCAAGCCCACGGTCCAGGAAGAGTTCCTGCGCATCTTCAACCTCACCGGCAAGCCGAAGAGCGAAGAAGAAAAGCGCGCCTACCTGAACTTCTACGGCAACCTGATGCGCTCCTCCGACAGCTACCTGGTCAACGTCCTCGACAAGCTCGAAGAGACCGGCCTGCTCGACGAGACGCTGATCGTCCGCACCGCCGACCACGGCGAGATGGGCCTGACCCACGGCGGCCTGCGGCAGAAGAACTTCAACTTCTACGAGGAGGCGATCCGCATCCCGCTCGTCTACTCGAACCCGAAGCTGTTCCCGCGGCCGTTGAGCAGCGACGCCCTGGTCTCCCACGTCGATTTCCTGCCGACCCTGGCCAGCCTCGCGAAGGCGCCGAAAGAAGCGCGGGCGAACTGGCAGGGCGTGGACTATTCCAAGCTGGTCCTCGACCCGGCGACGGCGAAGCCGCCCCAGGACTACATCGTCTTCACCTACGACGACTACCAGTCCGGCCAGAACAACCCGCCCTACCCGAAACCGCCGAACCACATCGTCAGCATCCGCGAAGGCCGCTGGAAGCTCGCCAAGTACTACGACGTCAACGGCCGCAAAGCGCCGCAGTGGGAGATGTACGACCTGAAGGCGGATCCGCGCGAGGAAACGAACCTTGCCTACCCGGGCTACAAACGCTCCCCCAAACAGGAGCAGCAGCTCCTGCGGCTGAAACGGAAGCTGGCGCGGGTCGAAAAAACCCGCCTGAAGTCGCCTTAGCAGCTGCATCTGCGCTGTAGCAGTTTTGCTACGATCACCCTGTGCAACGAATTCCACAGCGCGAGCTACGCAACGACGTGTCGGCGGTGCTGCGTCGGGTGATGGCGGGCGAGCAACTGCGCGTCACTGTCTCAGGGCGCGATGCCGCCGACCTCGTTCCCATCGAGGATGCGCCCTCTTGGACGGCCGGCGCCAGGGCGCGGGAGCTGATCGCGTCCGCGCAGGCCGACGCCGGTTTGTCCGCCGACCTGGACCAGGCGTTTCCGGACACGACCGATCAGATCTAGGGGGCTTGGTTCGGCTTGCAGGCGATCCTCGATACTTCAGTTTTCATCGCGCGAGAGCAGGAACGCCCGCTCGGCGAGCTTCCCGACGAAGTCGCCGTCAGCGTCGTGACTCTCTCCGAGCTTCGCCACGGCGTCCTTTCCGCTGCTGGCCATGAACAGATGGCGCGGCGTCTCAGCACGCTCGAGGCGGCGCGGCAGATAGCGAAGCCGCTTGCCATAGACGAGGCGGTCGGCGATGAGCTGGCGCGCCTTCGGGTCGCGCTCAAGGCGGTGGGGAGGGCGATGAAGGTCATGGACGCCTGGATTGCCGCAACGGCGATGGCTCACAGCGCGGCGGTCTGCACTCAGGACGCAGACTTCGATGCGGCGGTGGAGGCTGGTTTACTCGAGGTCGTACGGGTATAGCCAGCACCAATTACAAACGTTTTCTTCGGCACCAGCAGCAGCTCCAGCGCCCTCAAATACAAGCTAGCCGCTGGCCTCGAGTCAGTAGGGCGCGCGAAGATCTTCGAGCATCGGGAAGTGCTTGAGGTTGCGCGTCGCGAGCACGGCGCCGACCTGTTCGGCCGTTGCTGCGATCGCCAGATCGGCTACGCCGATGCCGGGGTGGCTACGCCCCCATTTACGACCGAGCTCGCCGGCCCGGCGGGCGATGACTTCGCTGACCGGCACCCAGGAGATGAGCGCGAACAGCCTGTCCGCGGCCTGTCGCTCCGCCGAGCGCAGCCCCTGGATCACCTCGATTCGGCTGATCTCCGAACAGGCGGGCTGTTCGCTGAGGCCGGCCAGATACTCGGTGGCTGGGGCCGAGTCGCGAAGATGATCGACGAGGACGCTGGTGTCGAGGACGACGTTCAAGTCTCGAACCGCGACAGGCGCTCGGCGTCTTCGCGCCGGATGCCCTCGACGTACTCCTCGCCCTCGTCGAGATAAGACGCGATGCCGGCGGTTCCATCGATCGCTCGCCTCCACTGCGCCTGCCATTCCGCGGCATCTTGATCCTCTTGGGAGAGGTAGGTGTCGACCGCGCGCCGGATCACCATCGAGCGAGAGGTTCCCTCCGCGGCGGCGTACCTGTCGAGGCGAGCCGTCTGGTCGTCGTCGAGATAAATCTGAGTGCGATGCATGATGTATAAGCATACATCATCTTGACATGTGACTTAAAGGGATAATTACCCCACGAAGCGACGCGGTCGCGAGAAGCTCCACTTCCTCAACTCCGTCCCGATCCGGCTGGTCCACGACCGCTGGGTGAGCAAGTGCGCGGAGCCCTGGGCCTCGGCGCTCAGCGAGCTCAAACAAGAGATCGAGGAGGACGAACGATGAACGACGAGCAGCTCTACACCGTGATCGGCGGGCGCGGCACGATGACCGTGTTCGAGATCTACATCAAGACGACGCCGGAGCGCCTCTGGGAGGCGATCACCGACGGCGAGATGCGCAAGAAGTACAGCTTCGGGGTGGGGACGTCTCCGACTGGACGCCCGGCTCCGAGTACAGGTCCGCGGTCCCGGGCGTGGTCAACATCGCCAGCGGCGAGAACGTCGAGGTCGACCCGCCGCGCCGGCTCGTGCAGACCTTCAGCTGCTGGACACCCCTGGGTCCCTCCGTTACTCGGGAGCCGCCTGAGGTTTCGGCCGGCAAGGGGTCGACATCGAGCGCTCCGCTAGGAGTCCGCTTCCCTTTCGGCGGCGGCCAGCTCGCGGCGAACGGTCCCAGTTTGGTTCGGGATCTCCAGGCGCCGTTCGAGCACCGGAATCGCGTCGTCTGGGCGCCCGCTGAGGCGCAGTGCGTTGCCCAGATTGAACAGGGCGTATGCGTAGTTGAGGTCGTCGGTGTTCGGGGGGAAGACACGGATGGCTTCTTCGAGCACCGGAATCGCTTCTTCGTAGCTGCCGGCCTGAATCAGGTCGAAGCCTTCCCGATTGAGGCTGCTACCCAGCACGACGTCGTTCCCCGTTGGCGCCGGCACCGTCGCGATGGCTTCCGTTTCCTCGCCGCCCGTCGTTTCAACACCTTCGCGGCTGGGCGTGGCCATGCGCGAGTCGGTCGTCGCGCTGGGCTTCTCCTCCGGCCCGCCGGTGACCACCAGGAAGACGAGGGCCAATGCGGCGAAGGCTCCCACGATCGCGGCGATCGCGGCGCCCCTGCCCGGGGCGCGCTGTGGCGGTGGCGGCGCCTCTGGCGCGCGCCGCTGGCGGAGCGTTGGCTCAAACGACTCCGTCGGTTCGACCGGCTGGATCGGTTCGAACGGCTCGGTCGGCTGGTCTGGGGTAGAGGCCGCTCTGTCGAGCTGGGCGAGTGCCTCCGCGGCTGAGGTCGGACGGCCCCGTGGGTCCGCGGTGGACAGGCGCTCCACCAACGCCCCCAGGTGGCCTGAGGGGGCATCCCCGAGGCAGTCGCGCAGCACGACCCCGCACGAGTAGAGGTCTGATTGCTCCGTTGCCGGCTTGCCGCTCATCACCTCGGGCGCGATGTAGCGGGCGGTGCCGAGAAGGTGGCCGGTGCGGGTCAGGGCAGTCGCATCCTTTGGCAATGCGATGCCGAAGTCGATCAGCTTGGCACTGCCATCCGGTGCGATCAGGATGTTCTGGGGCTTGATGTCTCGGTGGACGATTCCCGCGGCGTGAATATGGGCGAGGGCGCCGAGCAGCTCGCGCGCGAGCTGCTTGCAATCGATCCCGGCCTTTTGTGACACTCGCTCGGCCAGGTTGTCGCCCGGGACGTACTCCATGACGAGGTAGGGGCGTTCGTCGCCATCCGCGTAGTCGTAGACGCCGATCAGGTTGGGGTGCGACAGGCCCGCCGCGACTCGCGCCTCGCGGCGGAATCGCGCCTGGAATTCCGGATCGGAGGCGATGGTGTCCGAGAGGACCTTGATCGCCACGGGCCGCTCGAGAACCTCGTCGCTCGCGAGCCATACCGCGGCCATGCCGCCCCGTCCGAGAGGCCGCTCGAGCCGGTAGCGATCCTTCAACCGGGCTCCCTTGGCGATCATGGTGGCGATTCTAGGTGAGGTGTGGAGCCCCTATTTGAGCGACGATAGGTGCCAAGCGGGTCACCGTCGGCAGCTAGCTCCGCGCCAGCTCGCGATCGATGATCGCGCCCAGGGCGTCGTCGACCCCGTCGGCGGGAACGCTGGAGATTTGGGCTGCCGAGGCGGCGCCGCGAACGTTCTCGGCTGCCCTCAGCGCATGCCAGTGGGAATCGAAGGACTCTCCGGACGTGGCCACGGTGCGGCCATCGGCGCCGAGCAGCCGCCAGCGCCACCTGCCAACCAGGTCTTCGTAGGCGTCGAATTGGGACATTTCGCTTCCTCCTCGGTCGAGTACGAACACATGTTCGCATCGGCGGCGGCGGCAAAAGAGTCCTGCTGAGGGTGGTACCGTCGCCGCGGGTTCGCATTGGACAGCTCACAGGCACAGGAAGAGACGATTCTCGTCAGCGGTGGCTCGGGATTCCTCGGGGGCTGGTGCCTGGTCGAGCTGCTGCGGCGTGGCTACCGCGTGCGCACGACCGTGCGGGACGTCGCGCGGGAGGCGGAGGTGCGGGCCAGGCTCGAGCGTGAGGTCGAGGCCGGCGACCGTCTCTCGGTGCACGCCGCCGACCTACTCGGCGACGATGGCTGGGAGCGGGCGGCCCGCGGTTGCGACTACGTCCTGCACGTCGCCTCGCCGTTCCCGCCGGTGCAGCCGAAGGATCCCGACGAGCTGATCGTGCCGGCGCGGGAGGGGACGCTGCGGGTCCTCCGCGCGGGCCTCGACGCCGGCGCCCGCCGCGTCGTCGTCACCTCGTCGGTGGCGGCGGTCCGCGGCGGCGTCAAGAGCGCCCCGGCGCCGCTGACCGAGGCGGACTGGACCGACCCGGACAACCTCCGGCTGGAGCCGTACACGCGGTCGAAGACGATCGCCGAGCGCGCCGCCTGGGAGCTGGTCGAGGAAAGAGGCGAGACCGAGAAGCTGGCCGTCGTCAATCCCGGCGCCATCCTCGGTCCCGTTCTGGGCGACGACCGCTCCTACTCGCTGGAGCTGATCGAACGGCTGCTGAAGGGGATCCCCGGGGCGCCGCGGATCGGCTTCAGCGTCGTCGACGTGCGCGACGTCGCCGACCTGCAGATCAGGGCGATGACCGCGCCGGCCGCCGCCGCCGAGCGCTTCATCGCGGTGGCGCGGTTCCAGTGGATGGCGGAGATCGCCGCGGTGCTGCGCGACCGCCTCGGGCCGGCGGCCGCGAAGGTGCCCAAGCGCACCGTCCCCGACCTGGTCGTGCGGGCGATGGGGATCTTCGATCCCAGCGTTCGCTCGGTCGCGCGCCAGCTCGGCCAGAAGGTGGAGCTGTCGAGCGCGAAGGCGGAAGACCTGCTCGGCTGGTCGCCCCGCCCGGTCGAGGAGACGATCGTCGATTGCGCGCGCAGCCTGAGTGGTGAGAGGGTGGTCTGAGCATGGCGAACGTTCTCTGTGTGCTCTACGACGATCCGGTGGGCGGCTACCCGCCGGCCTACGCGCGCGACGAGGTTCCCGCGATCGGCGGCTACCCCGACGGGCAGAGCACGCCCACCCCCGAGGCGATCGGCTTCCGCCCCGGTGAGCTGGTCGGCAGCGTCTCCGGGGAGCTGGGGCTGCGCGAGTTCCTCGAGGCGGGCGGGCACCGGCTCACCGTCACCGCCGACAAGGACGGGCCCGACTCGGTCTTCGAGCGTGAGCTGCCGGGGGCGGACGTCGTCATCTCGCAGCCGTTCTGGCCCGCCTACCTGACGGCGGAGCGAATCGCCAGGGCGCCCAACCTGAAGCTGGCGCTGACCGCCGGCATCGGCTCCGACCACGTCGACCTGCAGGCGGCGATCGAGCACGGGCTGACCGTCGCCGAGGTGACCTACTCCAACAGCATCAGCGTCGCCGAGCACGTGGTGATGATGATCCTGGCGCTGGTCCGCAACTACATCCCCTCCCACCAGGTGGTGGTCGACGGCGGCTGGGACATCGCCGACTGCGCCTCCCGCTCCTACGACCTCGAGGGCATGCAGGTCGGCTCGGTCGCGGCCGGGCGGATCGGGTCGGCGGTCCTGCGCCGGCTGCAGCCGTTCGAAGTCGGCCTGCACTACACCGATCGCCACCGCCTGCCGGCCGCGGTCGAGGAGGAGCTCGGGGTCAGCTTCCACCCCAGCGCCGAGTCGCTGGTGGAAGCGTGCGACGTGGTCACGATCAACGCGCCGCTGCACCCGGAGACGGAGAGCATGTTCGACGCCGAGCTGCTGGCGAAGATGAAACGGGGCTCCTACCTGATCAACACCGCCCGCGGCAAGATCTGCGACCGCGACGCGGTCGCCCGCGCCTGCGAGAGCGGTCAGCTGGCCGGCTACGCCGGCGACGTCTGGTTTCCCCAGCCTCCGCCCAGGGACCACCCCTGGCGCTCGATGCCCAACCACGGCATGACGCCCCACGTCTCCGGGACGAGCCTCTCGGCCCAGGCCCGCTACGCCGCCGGCGCCCGCGAGATCCTCGAGTGCTGGCTCGACGGGCGCCCGATCCGCGAGGAGTACCTGATCGTCGACGGGGGCACGCTCGCCGGCGCCGGCGCCCACTCCTACAGCGAGGGCGACGCCACCGGCGGCTCGGAGGAAGCCACCCGCTTCAAGGACAGTTGACGGTGCCGGGGTCGCGAGGATGAAGATGCGCGCCGCGGTGCTGGAGGAGTTCGGGCAGCCGCTCGCGGTCCAGGAGGTCGAGCTGGCCGAGCCGCGGGCGGGGGAGGTGTTGGTCCGGCTCGTCGCCTGCGGCGTCTGTCACACCGACCTCTACACCGCTTCCGGCGCCGACCCCTCGGGCTACGCGCCGGCGGTGCTCGGCCACGAGGGTGCGGGGGTGGTCGAGCGGGTCGGCCCGGACGTCCGCTCGCTTGCCCCGGGCGACCACGTCGTCACCCTCTTCTCGCCCCAGTGCGGCGAGTGCGTCCACTGCCTCGACCCGCGGACCAACCTCTGCCTGGCGATCCGCGAGCAGCAGAACCAGGGCTTCCTCCCCGACGGCACCTCGCGCATCTCGCGTGGGGACGAGGGGATCCGCCACTTCATGGGCTGCTCGACCTTCGCCGAGTACACGGTGATGCCGGAGATCGCCCTGGCCAAGGTCAACCCCGAGGCGCCCTTCGAGCACGTCTGCCTCTTCGCCTGCGGCCTCTCGACCGGGCTCGGGGCGGCGATCAACACCGCCGCCGTGGAGCCGGGCAGCACCTGCGTCGTCTTCGGGGCCGGGATGGTCGGCCTGGGAGCGGTCGCCGGCTGTCGCCTGCAGGGCGCCGAGCGCATCGTCTGCGTCGACCTCTCGCCAGAGCGGCTCGAGCTGGCTCGCGGCCAGGGGGCGACGGACGCGATCGCGGGCGGCGAGGACGCCGTCGAGCAGATCCTCGAGATGACCGGCGGCTTCGGCGCCGACTACACCTTCGAGGCAACCGGCAACGTCGCCGTGATGCGGCAGGCGGTCGAGGCCGCGCGCATGGCCTGGGGCCTCTGCACCGTCGCCGGAGTGGCCGGCAGGGGGGAGACGCTCGACATCGTCCCCCGCCTGCTGATCACCGGCCGCCGCGTCGCCGGCTCCTCCTTCGGCGGCGTCAAGGGGCGCGACCAGGTCCCGGTCCTGGTCGAGCGCTGCCTGGCCGGCGAGATCGACGTCGAGCCCTTCATCTCCCACCGCCTCGGCCTCGACGAGGTCAACCGCGGTTTCGAGCTGATGGAGGCCCAGGACGGGATCCGCAGCGTCATCGACTTCCACTGACCGGTGCGGGGACGGCGAAGGAGCGGCGGGGTTCTCGTCCCGGCGGCGGCGGTGCTGGTCGCAGCAACTGGCTGCGGTGGGGAGGGTGGCGCGACGAACCCCAGCCCGGCGCCCCCGGCGCGCGAACGCACCGCCCCCGAGCCCCGCGAGAGGCCGCCTGTCGAGACGGTGGTCCCTTCGCACTGCGAGGCCGGCCGGCCCAGCTGTCGCAGCGCGGAGGGGCGGATCGTCTACGTCGAGCGGGTCGATCCCGACGGCGACGGCGACGCCCACTTCGTGATCGCCGATCCGCAGGGGATCACCCTGCCCGGCCTGACCGCGATCGACGTCCGCCGGGGCCTGCGGCCCCACCCGCTGCCCGGCCCCGGCGACCTGATCAGCGCCGCCGGTCCGGTCCAGACCGGCTCCTACGGCCAGAGCCAGATCCACGCGCTCGAGCTGCACGTCGCCCGATGATCGATAGTTTCTGATTATATTTCCCTTCGTTATGTAAACCTGCTTTTTCCGCAATCCCATGCGGAATGGCAGCTACCCAGTCATGAAGAAGGGAAAGGGAGAGAGATGAAGATCAACAAGCGCGTGCTGTTGACCAGCCTGGCCCTCGCGGTCAGCCTGTTCGCGGTGACCGCCTCCTCGGCCTCCGCGGCGGTATGGAAGCACGGTGGCTCGAACCTCGCCAAACACACCGAAATCGGGCTCACCGGCTCCGAAGTCTT
Organism: uncultured Solirubrobacterales bacterium; assembly: GCA_963775475.1. Lineage (GTDB taxonomy): Bacteria > Actinomycetota > Thermoleophilia > Solirubrobacterales > 70-9 > VAYN01. Next base: position 122,935 of record CAVZIP010000002.1, read on the forward strand.
CAACACCGGCAGCGGCGGGATGTCCTGCGAAGTGCTGGCGACGATCACAACCTCGGGTGGGAGCACCGGATCGATCACCACATGGGACGTGAAAAACTGCTCCAACGCCTTCGGCAACCTGGTCGGCTGTCAGGTTCTGGCCACGGAACCGAAAGGCCTTTCCTGGTCGGTCCACGTCGATGCCGCGGATCTGACAGTCACAAGCCTGCGCCTCCGCCGCACCTTCAAAGCCGGGTGCGCCGTCTCGGAAATCGACAAAACGGTGACGATGACAATGACCCCCGATGAAAAAGCCGCGATCACCGGATTCGAGTTCCATGGTGAAAACGGCAGCTACACATCGTTTGGCTCCTTCACCGTCGACTCGCCCAACTCCGGCACATACGGCATCGGCTGAGCGCCGCGTCCCGAGGCCCCGCGTGGATCGCGGGGCCTCGGCCGGCGAGGCGGATGAAGAAGCACCTGCGGGGGGGAATGCTGGAGAAACGGTTCGATCGGCTCGAGGAGCTGCTCGAACGGACGAAAGGAGAAGCATCATGAGCCAGCAGGAGAGCGCACGCAAAGCAGATATGACGCTGGTGGGCGATCGGGAGATCCACGTGGAGCGCGAGTTCGACGCGCCGCGGGAGCGCGTGTTCGCCGCCTACACCGACCCGGAGCTGATCCCGCAGTGGTGGGGGCCGCGGGGGACGACCACGACCGTCGACGAGCTGGACGCGGCGACCGGTGGCAGGTGGCAGTTCAGGATGCCCAACCCGGATGGCAGCGAGATCGTCTTCCGCGGGGTGTTCCGCGAGGTCACCACGCCCGAGCGGATCGTGCAGACGTTCGAATGGGACGGGATGCCGGGCCACGTCTCGGTCGACGCCGCGGTCTTCGAAGATCTCGGCGACGGCCGCACCAGGGTGGTCACGGGCTGGGCGGACGCGGGCGCCGGGGAGGGCGGAGGCGAGGGCGTCGAGCAGGGTCGCGCGCTTGGCCCGGTAGCGCTGGCGGGCACTGCGGACGTGACGGTCGAAGGCACCGCTGGCGATCAGATCCGCCAGCGCCCACTCGTCGATGCGGGGGCCGCCGCCGGCGAGGTCGACGAGGAGCTGATGGCGAGGGTCCGCGACCGTTTCGGCGTCAGGGGCGCGCTCGAGCTCGTCCACCTGATCGCCTGGGAGAACGCCCGCGCCCGCATCAACGTCGCCCTCGACATCGAGCCCGAGGGCTTCTCCGAGGGCAAGGTCTGCGCCGTTCCCGATCGCGCTTTCGCCGCTGCGGCAGCGCAACCCTGAGGCCGGTCGCGAGTTAACGCCTCAAAGCAATGCCCAATCCTCGGCCACAGCCGGGGAGCGGGGGACCCACGTTTTCGGGGCGAGCCCACCTTCGGGTGGGGGCGCAGGCTCCTTCAGCGCCAGCCCGTCAGCTAACCCCGCCGGCCGACGAAGGAGGAATCGATGTCGAACGCCCGTGGGGTGGCCTGTCGCGCCGCCCTTTGCACCGCTCTCGCCGTGCTTGCCACGGCGCTGGTCGCCGCGCTGCCGGGGGCCAGGGCCTGGGCCGCACCGCCCGGCGGCCTCTCCGCCATCAGCAGCGCCCCCAGCCCCGATCCGAGCGCACCGCCCGGTCGCGCCCTCCTCGTCGGCGGCCGCGCGGTGGCGCCGCTGGACGCGCCGGCCGCCGTGCACCGCGTGATCGCGGCGGCCAACCGGATTCGCACCAGGCCCTACGTCTGGGGCGGCGGCCACGGTCGCTGGTGGGACCGCGGCTACGACTGCTCCGGCGCCGTCAGCTACGCGCTGCACGGCGGCGAACTGCTCGACAGCCCGCTGCCGTCGGGCCCGATGACCCGCTGGGGCAGTCCCGGGCGCGGGCGCTGGATCACGATCTACGCCAACGCCGGCCACGCCTACGCGGTGATCGCCGGCCTGCGCTGGGACACCTCCGGCAACGGCAGCGGCACCGGTCCCCGCTGGCACGCGGACATGGCGAGCAGCCGCGGCTTCGTCGCCCGCCACCCGGGGGGCTACTGAGCCGGCTTCACGAGTCCTCGTCTTCCTCTTCGGTCGACGCGAGGATCACGTTCACCGACTCGTTTTCGGCGACCGTCGAGGCATAGAAGTGCTCGAGCGCTCCCCGCACGGGCCGGGTGTCGGTCAGGGCGACGGAACCGCACTCCCTGAGCACTTTCACGTGGTAGCTGACGTGGCTGACGGGGAGGTCGAAGGCCTGTGCGAGCTCAGCGGGGCTGCGAGCCTCGCCGACCTCATGCAGGGTCCTGAGGACCTGACGGCGAAGCGGATGGGCCACGCCCCGGAGGAGCTCCCGCGAGATCCTCCCGCCACCCGGCTGGCTGGCGAGCTTGCGTTTCGGGGCCTCCCCTTCGCTGTCCTTGCCCTTCATCGGACGCTGCCTCCATTCGGCTGCAAATGCTGTACGCAAATGGACTGCTAGGAATTCGCGGGGCAGTCTAGGGAGGCTGAGCGCCTTTACAAACGCATTTCGCGATGCAAAAAGGCCGACTTCCTCGGCGTGCGGTTGGCGCCCGCCGCGCCTCGGCCTCAAGGGGCTCGCGGACCATCCTGGGGCGATTCGAACGCGGCCAAGGCGACCGTCGCCAGGATCGGCTCCTCACCTGACTTGGCGATGCGAAGCTTGGCGTCGGCCTGCTCCTCGAAGAGGGATCCGAAGAGCGCGTCGACCGCTGCGATCACCTGTTCCCAGCCGAGCTGGTCGAGCAGAAGCAGAGACCAGGTGTGATGCCGGTCCGGTCGAGCGTCAAATGTGCCGGCGGTCATCGCCTCTCTCACCTGCTCGGCAAGCTGTTCGAAGATTCTCCAGCTGAAAGTCGCCCTGATCGCGTCCGGTACCTGAGACCAACTGCCGCTGTCGAAGATGGCGGGCCCGATTGCGCGGTAGAAGTGCTCGGTGGCTCCCCGGCGCCTCCCCCCGGTCTTTTCACGCACCTTTTTCAGCCAGCCCAACTCCGTGAGCAGCTTGAAACGGCGGTCGATGCCGGATATCGAGGCACCGCCGAACTCGTCGAGGAACTGGGTGGGGCTCATCTCCCGCATATTCAGCTCCGTCACGATCTTCAGGTTCAGCGCATCGGCGAACACCTTGGCGACTCGCATCGTGAAGGGCATGGAAGTATCGGCGGACTCCGCGGAACTGGTCTTGGGCAGGGCCAGGCCAGACCGATTTCGGTGCTGGTTCGGCGATTCGAACGCCTGTAGGGCGACCGTCGCCAGGATTGGCTTCTCACCTGACTTGGCGATGCGGATTTTGGCGTCGGCCTGCTCCTCGAAGAGGGATCCGAAGAGCGCATCGACCGCGGCGATCACCCGGCTTCGACCCAGCTCGTCGAGGACGAGCGGGGTCCAGGTGAAATGACGATCGGGACGAGCGTCGAACGTGCCGGCCTCCAGAGCGTCTTTGACCCGCTCTGCAAACTGATCGAAGATTCTCCAGCTGAACTCGGTCTTGATAGAAGGCGGCAGTTCGGACCAGGTCTCGAGGTCGAAGATGGCGAGTTCGGTGGCCCGATAGAAGTGCTCGGTTCCGCCGCGTCGCCGCCCTCCGCTTGCCGTCCTGACCAGCCTCAGCCATCCGTACTCGGACAGCCTTTTGAAGTGTCGGTCGACTCTGGTGACCGAGCCGCCGCCGAACTCCGCGTGGAACTGCGTCGGGCTCATTTCCCGCATGTACAGCTCGGTGACGATTTTCAGCCTGAGCGGATCGGCGAAAACGACGGCAAGGCGCATCAGGAAAGACGGCTGAGACTTGACGCGCACTCTGGCCGTAATCACCCCGACGTTCCTCCACTGTTCTCTGTTTGTTGAGCGTATGAAGTCTAGGTAGTTATCAGACGCGACCAGGCACGCGTCTGCTTTGCGCACTCCTTCGTTTACTTTTACTCCCGCTAAGCGATCTAAAAGGGGGTGAGGGAATGAAGCTCGCAGCGACCGAGTCGGTCATGCCAGTTCTGTCCATTCTCGAAGTCCGGCTAGCTCCAGTATCCGGCGCCGCCCCGCGCTTCCTGGGTCAAGGGCGGCTCCGGAGCAGTTCCTGGGTTCTGGGGCGCGACCCAAAATCGGGTCGCGTCTTTTTTGGCTCGCGAGAACGAAGCGAACTTGGCCTATTGCTCGCTGCGATCGGGGTCGAGAGAGAAGTCCTTCGCCACCGAGTCGAGCTAGGGCGCTGTTGCCGTCAGGCGGCGGCGCGGTGGGCGGTGCCCGGCGCTGGTAGCGCCTCCAGGATGCTCGCTGGAAGGCGAGTGCTGGCGTCCCAGACCTCGATTGCGACCAGCTTGTGGCTGGTGCGGTCGTAGTCGCGGAGGCCACCCGGCACGCGCTCGCTGACGACATCGTCGGACTCCCCGGTCGGGAACCAGGCGATGTCGGCGTCTGAGTCGTAGTAGGCGAACATGCTTGAACAAAGGGTAGCGCTGGCTTGGGCTGTCAGCTAGGAATCGAGCCTCCAGACAGAGACGATCCGGACCGCAGCCTCGTCGTCTCGGTGCGGGTGGTCGTAGATGGCCTCGAAGGCGGTACCGTCGGCGGTCTCGCCGCTGACGAGCCATTCGGCGCGACCGTCGTTTACCTCTCGCTCGGCATGGCGGTCCTTGATCGCCTCCTCGACATCGGCCGCCTCGAGCCGGCGCTGTCGGAGGCGATCCTCCGCGTGCTCGGTCCAGACGAAGCGCTCGATCTCCACGGGTGAAGCCTATGCAGCGAGGAACAGATGAGTCCAACAGCTTCCCGCTCCGCATGTTTGAACCGGCTATGCCGTTGTCGTCCGGCACTCATTCGAGAATCTAAGGGATGATGCAAGAGCTACCACCTCAATCTCTGAGGCGGCTACGGGGAGACGCTGGTGCCTAAATGGCAGCGAGTCGGGCGCAAACACCGTCCATCCGCTGGATCAGGCTTGCACCGCCCCGACTAGGGCCTTCTCGCTTGGGGAAGCGGATTCGGCAGCTACAGCCCTAGTACTGGGTCGCTCCCGCCCTGGGGTCGGCTCAGAGCCCGCTCCCCGGCCGCACCAGGAGCTCTCCCCCCGGAAACCGCCGCAGCCATCCTGCAAGCCGAACCACGGGGTCATTGTCACGTCCGTGGATCGCGAGCAGCCCGATCGTCAGCGCGGCGACCCAGATTGCGCCCGCGGCGAGCGAGAGGCGCTGGACCAGGCCGTAATAGCCGTCGATGCCGTCGTCGGCGATGAAGAAGAGGCAGGCGAAGATTGGCAGGCCGAGCAGCGCCGAGCCGAGGGTCAGGAGGTCCGCCCTGCCCCAGCGGGAGTCGCCGCGAAAGCGCCAGGCCATCGCGAAGACGGAGAGCAGGAGGACATCCGCGCCGACGATGTAGGCCCAGCTGTGCGCCACGTGCTGCCACGAGACCTGCCCGGCCAGCTCTCGTGCCTCGCAGCCGGCATCGATGGTGTCCCTGCAGTCGGCCGGGAAGGGGAAGCCGACGAGTATCTGCGCGAGGCCGGTCAGCGCGATCAGCGCCGGGCCGAGCTGCCCGCGCAGGCTCCGCGGCGCGTCGAGCGAGAGCGCGACCGCCGCGGCGATGAAGGCGATGCCCCAGATCGCGACCCCGGTCTCGAAGAGCCAGGGCCGCTCGGCATCGCGGGCGCCGAGGAAGCTGATCGCGTCGCGGACCTCGCTGTACCCCGGCTCGATTGCCCCGGCCACGACCACCACCGCGACCCACACGACCTGCCCGGCGAGTGAGAGGAGGGCCAGCCTGCGGATCAGGGCGCTGTGGGTGGCAGGCATACGCGGCGGCAACGTACCAGCGCCGCCAGCGTGCGCCGTAGCATTGCGGCCGACAGATGCCTGAACCAATCAAGCGCAACCAGCGCTACATGCCTGGGCTGGACGGCCTGCGCGCGATCGCCGTCCTCGCCGTCATCGCCTTCCACCTTGGGTTCGGATGGGCGCCGGGAGGGCTGCTCGGCGTCGGCATCTTCTTCACCCTCAGCGGCTACCTGATCACCGACATCCTGCTCTCTCAGTTAGACCGTCGCGGTCACATCCGCCTCGGCAGGTTCTGGCTGGCCCGCGCCCGCCGCCTGCTGCCGGCGCTGTTCGCGATGCTGATCGTCGTCGTCGCCTGGGTGACGATCTTCGGCCCGGCCCAGCCGCAGCAGTTCCGCGACGCGGTCGTCGCCAACGCCTTCTACGTCGGCAACTGGCAGCTGATCCTCGGCGACGTCTCCTACTTCGCCCGCTTCGAGCCGCCGGGCCCGCTCAACCACCTCTGGTCACTGGCGATCGAGGAGCAGTTCTACATCTTCTGGCCCTTCATCCTCCTGGTCGGGGTCAAGCTCGTGCGCGAGGCGCCGCTGCCGTCCGGGGTGCGGCCGCGGCTGGCGGCCGTGACCCTCGGCCTGGCGATCGTCTCGGCGATCCTGATGGCGGTCCTCTACAGGCCGAGCCTCGACCCCTCACGGGTCTACTACGGCACCGACACCCGCGCCTCGGAGCTGCTCTTCGGCGCCGCCCTGGCGATGGTCTGGCCAAGCCGCAAGCTGAGCCCGCGGATCGGCGCCGGCGCTCGCAACACGCTCGACGCGCTCGGCGTCGTCGGCCTGCTGGCGATCGCGCTGATGATCTGGCAGACCGACCAGTACTCCTCCTTCCTCTATCGCGGCGGTTTTGTGCTGCTTTCGATCGCGACGGTTCTGGTCCTCGCCCCGCTGGCCCATCCCGCCTGCCGCCTGGGTGGGATCCTCGGCCGGAGGCCGCTGCGCTGGATCGGCGTGCGCTCCTACGGCATCTACCTCTGGCACTTCCCGATCATCGTCCTGACCACGCCCGGCGGCGTCGCCAACGGGCGCGAACTGCTGCGCGCGGCACTGCAGGTGGCGGCGATCTTCGCCGTCTCGGCCCTCTCCTGGAGGTACCTGGAGGAGCCGATCCGCCACGGCGCGCTCGGCCGTTTCTGGCGGCGTCTGCGATCGGGCGCCTGGCGGCCGCAGAGCCTCTCGCGCGAGGCCTGGGCCGCGGCCGGCGCCTGCTCGCTCGTCCTCCTCGCCGCCACCGCCGGGATGGCGGGGGTCAACTCCGCCCCGGCCGAAGGGTCGGAGAGCAGGGCGGAAGAAGCGCGGGCCGCCGGCACCTCGAAACCGCCGCCGCTGACTCCCGCCCAGGCGGCTTCCTCGACCCGCTCCTCCTGCGAAGCGGTCGTCCACATCGGCGACTCCACCTCGGAGGGCCTCACCTCCTCCGAATACCTGCCGCTCGAAAGCCAACGGATCGAAGCCCGCTACGCCGGTGTCGGCGCGGTCGAACAGCACATGGAGATATCCGGTGCCCGCTCGATCGTCGAGACCTTCGAAGGCGAACCGAACGCCCAGGAAGTGGCCGAAGCGTGGAAGCTCGAAGGCTTCAGGGGGTGCTGGGTGCTGGCGCTGGGGACCAACGAGGCCGCCAACGTGTTCGTCGGCTCCGCGGTCGACGAGATGGAACGGATCGAGATCATGATGGACACGATCGGCGACGAACCGGTGATGTGGGTGAACGTACGCTCGCTGGTCGAAGAGGGCGACCCCTACTCGAGCGAGAACATGGAGAAGTGGGACAGGACCCTGCTCGAGGCCTGTCGCATGTACCCCAGCATGCGCGTCTACGACTGGGCCGCCGACGTCAAAGACGCCTGGTTCATCGAAGACGGCATCCACTTCACCTCCCCCGGTTACGCCGCCCGCAGCGAGCTGATCGCCCAGGCGCTGGCCCACGCCTTCCCCGCCCAGGGCGAAAGCGAAGGCGGCGCCAGCTGTCAGGTCAGCTGACGACCCCGCCGGACTAGGCGGTCCGCTGGTCCTTGGGCTCGCTGCGGGGCTCGAGCTGGATCTCCCGCTCGGCCCGCGGGCGGCCCTCTTCGATCTCGAGGCTGCGCTCGCGCTCGGCGTTGAGCTGGTGGCCGAAGAGGATCGCCAGGTTGCTGATCCAGAGCCAGACCAAGAGGGCGACGAGGCCTCCCAGCGTGCCGTAGGTCTTGTCGTAGGAGCCGAAGTTGGCGACGTAGAAGGCGAAGGCGGCCGAGGCGATCGCCCAGATCACGAGGGCGACGAGGGCGCCGGGCGTCACCCATTTGAAGCCGCGCAGCTTCACGTTCGGCGAGGCGTAGTAGAGGAGGTCGACCATGAGCACGAAGATCGCCGCCATCGCCGGCCACTTGGCGACGTTCCAGATGCTGACCGCGGTGTCGCCGAGCCCGACCGGGCCAGCGATGGCGTCGACGACCGGGCCGGTCAGGACCAGGCTCAGGGCCAGAAGGGCCAGCGTCACGACCATGATCAGCGTCACCAGCAGCTGCAGCGGCCGCAGCTTCCAGAACGGCCGCCCCTCGGGCGTCTCGTAGATGACGTTGGAGGCGCGGATGAAGGCGCCGACGTAGCCCGAAGCCGACCACAGCGCCAGCGCCAGGCCGAGGATGAAGGCGAAGCCCGCGGCGCTCTGGTTGGAGGCGATCGATTCGATCGGGCCGGAGAAGGTCTCGGCCGCCGAGGAAGGGCCGATTTCGGTGACGATCTCGGTCAGGTTCTCGGTGGTGCTCTTCGGATCGCCCACCAGCCCGATCACCGAGACCACCGCGATCAGGGCGGGGAAGAGCGAGAGCAGGCCGTAGTAGGTGAGCGCGGCGGCCCAGTCGGTGAGGTTGTCCTCCATGAACTCGGTCGCGGTGCGCTTCAGCGTCGCGAACAGGCCGGAGCCGGTGCTCGCCCCCTCCGGCCGGTGGTCCCGGCGTGCCTCGTCTCCTCGCGCGGGCGGTCTCTCCACCCTCTCCGTGTACCCGTCAGGGCGGCGGTGAACCGTCGATCTCGACCGGCTCCAGCGCGTCGGCCGGCTCGAAGCCGAGGATGCGGCCGTAGAAGTAGAGCTCGGCTTCGAGGCAGCGGATCTCGGTCTCCGAGCGGCGGAATCCGTGCGCCTCGCCGGCGAAGGCGAGGTAGGCGTGGGGGATTCCGTTGCGCTCCAGCGCCGCGACCATCGTCTCCGCCTGGCTCGGCGGCACGACCTCGTCCTCGAGTCCCTGGAAGAGGATCACCGGCACCCGCAGCTGCTCGACGAAGTTGATCGGCGAGCGCTCCCGGTAGAGGTCGGCCCGCTCGGGATAGGGCCCGATCAGGCCGTCGAGATAGCGCGACTCGAACTTGTGGGTGTCGGTGGCGAGCGTCTCCGCGTCGGCGACCCCGTAGTAGCTGGCTCCGGTGGCGAAGTCGTCGTGGAAGACCAGCGCGCAGAGCGTCGCGTAGCCGCCGGCGCTGCCGCCGCGGATCGCCAGCCTTGCGCCGTCGGCATCGCCGCCGGCGGCGAGGTGGCGGGCGGCGGCGATGCAGTCGTCGGTGTCGATCACCCCCCAGCCGCCGCGCAGGCGCTGGCGATAGGGCCTGCCGTAGCCGCTGCTGCCGCGGTAGTTGACGTCGACGACGCCGATGCCGCGGCTGGTCCAGAAGAGGAACTCGCGGTCGAGCGCGGGCGTCGCGTGGGAGGTGGGGCCGCCGTGGCTCTGGACGATCAGCGGCGGCAGCTCCCCCTCCGGCGCCTCGAAGTCGGGGTTGGTCGGCGGGTAGTAAAAGCCGTGCGCGGTCTCGCCGTCGCTGGTCGGGAACTCGATCGGGCGGGGAATCGAGACGTAGCCGTCGTCGACCGGGTCCTCGCTGGCGCTTCGCACCTCCTCCAGCTCGCCGTCGCGCACGTCGAAGAGAACCACCGCGGTCTCGCGGGCGGGGCTGGCGGCGGCGAAGGCAACCGTGGTGCCTCGGCTCGCCAGCACGGGGAAGCCGAACGAGGTGTAGGGCAGCTCCAGATCCTGCAGCCGCTCGGCGCCGGGCTCGAGCAGGAAGAGGCGTTCTTCGCCGCGGTCGCAGCGGACGCAGACGATCGCGCCGTCGGCGAGGAAGGCGTAGGTCGAGCCGCCGAACAGCCACTGCGGGTGCGCCAGCTCGGCCTCCTCGTCGGTCAGCTGCACCACCACCTCGCCCTCGTCGCGGTAGAGGTTCCACCAGCCCTCGCGATCGGAGACGAAGTGCAGCCGGCCCTCGCGGTCCCACTCTGGCTGGAAGACCGACTCCTCCGGGCCGCCCGCGACCAGGGTCGCGTCGCTTGGGTCGGCCAGCGGGGCGACCCAGAGCTCGGTCCCGTCCCAGGGCATGTTCGGGTGATCCCAGCAGGTCCAGGCGAGGCGGATGCCGTCAGGGCTGAAACGGGGGAAGGAGTAGAAGTCGCGCCCGGAGGCGAGCACGGCCGCGTCCTTCGAGCCGTCGATCGCGAGGGCGACGATCTGGTTCTCGGCTTCGCCCTCGCCGTGGACCTCGCGCACGCAGATGACGGTGCGTCCGTCCGGCGTCAGCCGCATGTCGGCGTAGCGGAGCCCGGCGGGGCTCTCCGGCTCCGGCGTGATCGGCACCGGCTCCTCGCCCAATCGTTGCCGGTAGAGGCGCTGGTCGGCGTAGTTGGCGAAGAGGACGAGGTCGTCGCCGGCGAGCGTCCAGGCGCCGCCGCCGTACTCGTGGACGCGGGTGCGGACGTTGAGCTCGGCCGGGGTCACGTCTTCCGCCTCGCCGCCGATGGGCCGCCGCATCAGCACCACGCGCCCACCCTCCGCCGGCCGCCCTTCCGCCCACCAGACGGCGCCGTCGGCGGCCAGCGCCGGCGCCGCCAGCCGCCGGCCCGCGCGGGCGACGGTTCCGGCGTCGACCGCCGAGCGCCAGGAGCCATGGGAAGCGATCTCGGGCACGGGCGGCACCATAGACTGCCCGGCCCGATGCCTGACGCTTACGAAGTCCCGCAGGAGTCCCGTGACCTCCGCGACATGGTGCGCCAGCTGGCGCAGGAGAAGATCGCCCCGCGCGCCAGCGAGATCGACCGCGAAGGCGAGTACCCCTGGGACGTGCGCGCGCTGCTGGCCGAGCACGACATCCTCGGCCTGCCCTTCGCCGAGCATTACGGCGGCACCGGGACCGGCACGCTGGTCCTGCAGATGGCGGTCGAGGAGATCGCCAAGGCCTGCGCCTCCTCGGCCCTGATCCTGATGATCCAGGAGCTGGGGACGCTGCCGATCCAGCTCTTCGGCTCCGACGAGCTGAAGCAGCGCTTCCTGCCGAAGTGCGCCAGCGGCGAGTGGTCGCCGGCCTTCGCCCTCTCCGAGCCTGAGGCCGGCAGCGACCCCGCCTCGATGCGCACGACCGCCGTCCGCGACGGCGACGAGTGGGTGCTGAACGGCCAGAAGAACTGGATCACCAATGCCTCGATCGCCGACTTCTACGTCGTCTTTGCCGTCACCGACCGCGAGAGCAAGCGGATGAGCGCCTTCGTGGTCGAGAAGGAGCGCGATGGCTTCGATCCCGGCAAGCTCGAGCACAAGCTCGGGATCAAGGGCTCGCCGACCGGCTCACCCTCGTTCACCGACGTCCGCGTCCCGCACGAGAACCTGGTCGGGACCGAGGGCAAGGGGCTGAGCGTCGCTCTCGGCACGCTCGAGCGCACCCGGCTCGGCGCCGCCGCTCAGGCGGTCGGGATCGCCCAGGGAGCGACCGACTACGCCAACCAGTACTCGAAGGAGCGAGTCGCCTTCGGCAAGCCGATCAATGCCCTGCAGGCGATCCAGTTCAAGCTCGCCGACATGGAGACCGGCACCGCCGCCGCCCGCGAGCTCCTCTACAAAGCCTGCGCGATGGCCGACAAGCCGGAGCGCCCGGCCGATCTCGGCAAGTGGACCTCGATGGCGAAGCTGTTCGCCTCCGACAACGCGATGAAAGTCACGGTCGAGGCGATCCAGGTGCTGGGCGGCTACGGCTACGTCAACGAGTACCCGGTCGAGCGCATGCTGCGCGACGCCAAGATCACCCAGATCTACGAGGGCACGAACGAGATCCAGCGGGTCGTGATCGCCCGCGCCATGGGCGGCTAAGCACTTTGGTGAGTGCGTCCTAGGTTTGTGCCGCTATGCGGCATCAACCTAGGACGCTCACACGTCGTCGCCGGCAATCTCGCGCAGGCGGTGCGTATCGACGTCGTAGACGAAGCCGCGCACGATGTCGCGGTGGGGGAGGAAGGGGGAGCTGCGAACGCGCTCGACCGACTCGCGCACCGCGGCGTCGACGTCCGCGAAGGCTCCGATCGGGAACTCGGGGGCGACGCCGGCGTCGTCGGTCAGCTCGGCGCGGAAGCCGTCGTCGGTGATCTTTTCCATGCCGCAGTCGGTGTGGTGGATCAGCATCACCTCGCGGGTTCCCAGCCGCCGTTGCGAGATCGCCAGCGAGCGGATCGCGTCGTCGGTGACGATGCCGCCGGCGTTGCGCAGCACGTGCGCCTCGCCGTCCTCGAGTCCCAGCGCCGCGAAGACGTCGAGCCGCGAGTCCATGCAGGTGACGATCGCCAGCCGCCGGCTCGGCTGCACGTCGAGGTGCCTGTCGGTCAGCGGCTCCGCGAAGGCGCGGTTGTTGGCAAGCAGCTCGTCGATCGTGTCCATCGCGCGGCAGCCTAGACGCCCCGATTACCCCAGGGGCGCCCGGGTAGGGGATAGGCGCACGGTTCAGCCACGAGAGAGGAGCGAGCGGCGATGGAGACGAACAGCCTCGACAAGGGGATCCTGGGGGGCGACAGCTCGGGGACGCGCGACCACATAGTCGAGCTGCTGACCAAGGCCTACTGGATGGAGATGGAGACGGTGATGAGCTACCTCGCCGCCTCGGTCAATCTCGACGGCGTGCGGGCGATGGAGATCAAGGAGTCGCTGGACAAGGAGGTCGAAGACGAGCTGGGCCACGCGCGCCAGTTCGCCGACCGGATCAAGGAGCTGTACGGCGTGGTGCCGGGCTCCGAAGCATTCGCTGCGGAGCAGAGCTACCTGCAGCCGCCCGAGCACCAGACCGACACCGTCCACGTGATTCGCGGGGTGATCAAAGCCGAGACCGGCGCGATCGAGCACTACACGCGGATCGTCGAGGAGACCGACCAGGTCGACCCGGTCACGCAGGACATGGTGATCGCGATCCTCCGCGACGAGCAGGGGCACCGCCGGCTCTTCGAGGGCTTCCTGCGGGAGTACGAGTTCGAGGGGATCGCCTAGGCTCAGAGCCGCATCAGCCGGCGGCACTGCTGGCGGCTCGCCTGAGCAGCAGCTCGCGCTCGCGCGCGTTCTCGGTGAGGGAGGCGGCGCGGGTGAACTCGGCGGCGGCTTCGTCGTGGCGGCCCAGTTTGGCGAGGAGGTCGCCGCGGGCGCTGGGAAGGAGGTGGTAGTCGCTCAACGCCGGTTCGGCGGTGAGTTGATCCAGCAGCTCGAGGCCGGCCTCGGGGCCGAAGGCCATTGCCACCGCGACGGCTTGGTTGAGCTCGACGATGGGGGAGGGGGTCAGCTGGGAGAGGGCGTCATAGAGGGCGACGATTCGCACCCAGTCGGTTTCCTCGGCCCTTCGCGCACGGGCGTGACAGGCCGCGATCGCCGCCTGCAGGCCGTAGGGGCCGAACGGGCCGTGCGTTTGCTCGGCCCGCTCCAATGCCTTCAGGCCGCGGCCGATCAGGACCAGGTCCCAGCGCGAGCGGTCCTGGTCCAGCAGCAGCACCGGCTGCCCTTCGGGCCCGAGCCGGGCCGCGTTGCGCGAGGCCTGGATCTCCAGCAGCGCGATCAGGCCGTGGGCCTCGGGCTCCTCCGGCGCCAGCGCGGCGAGGATGCGGCCGAGGCGCAGCGCTTCGTCGCAGAGCGCCGGCCGGATCCAGTCCTCGCCGGCGCTGGCCGCGTAGCCCTCGTTGAAGACGAGGTAGATGACTTCGAGCACCGACGGCAGCCGCGCCTCCAACTCCTCGCCGCGCGGGACCTCGAACCGCACGCCGGCGTCGCGCAGCGTCCGCTTCGCCCGCACCAGTCGCTGCGCGATCGTCGACTCCTTGACCAGGAAGGCGCGGGCGATCTCCGGCGTGCTGAGACCGCCGAGCAGGCGCAGGGTCAGCGCCACCCGCGCCTCCCGGGAGAGCAGCGGGTGACAGCAGGTGAAGATCAAGCTCAGCAGGTCGTCGCCGACCTCGTCGTCGGCGGCCGTCTCGAAGTCGGCGCGATCCATCGCCATCCGCATGCCGACGTCCCGGGCCAGCTCTTCCCGCTTGCGCTCGAAGGTGGCGCTACGACGCGCCAGGTCGATCGCGCGGTTCTTGGCGGTGGCCATGAGCCAGGCGGCCGGGTTCTCGGGGATGCCCGACTCCGGCCAGCGCTCCAGCGCCGCGACCAGCGCGTCCTGGGCCAGGTCCTCGGCCAGGCCGATGTCGCGCACCATTCGCGCCAGGCCGGCGATCAGGCGGGCCGCCTCGATCCGCCAGACCGCCTCGATCGCCTTGTTCGCCTTGTTCGCCGCACCGCCTGTCACCCCACTAAATCCCTTCTGTTACCTACATACTCATCTGTACGGGTTGACAAAGAGTGTTGAGTAAAGTGAAGTTCTCTCACACGTGGTTGCCCGGCACATAGCGCCACCCGACGATGCTCGCAAAGTCTTGGCGGTCGGCGGCAATGAAGAAGAGCGGCGGTCCCTGAAGGACGTACTCGCCGTGGCCAGGATAGAAGTCGTCTCGACGCCCAACGGTGACGCCGGTCTGAAGGCCTTCTACGCCGAGCGACCTGACGTCGTCGCACTCGATCTCGAGCTCAGGGACGGCGACGGACTCGAGGTGCTGGCGAAGATCCGCGAGCTGAGCGATGTCCCGGTGGTGGTCGTAACCGGGCGCGACCACGGCGGGGTCGAGCGGGTGCGAGCCCTGCGCGCCGGTGCCGACGACTGCGTCACCCGGCCGATCGGCTGGCAGGAGATGCTGGCGAGGATCGAGGCGCTCTTGCGGCGCCCCCGCACCGAGGGTCGGCGACCGACAGTGCTGGACGACGAGTTCGTCCACATCGATCGCATCCGGCACCGGGTCGAGGTGCTGGGTGTCGAGGTGTCGTTGACCCCCACCGAGTTCAGGATGCTGACGGTGTTCGCCGAGAATCCCGGGCGGGTTCTCGGTCACAGTCAGATCCTGGAGATGGTCTGGGGCGGCGGGCTGCGGGAAAAGGACGAGGTGAAGCTCTACGTCAGCTATCTGCGGCGCAAGCTGGGCGACGCGGCGACAGTCGACCCAGTCGAGACGGTGCGGGGAGTCGGTTACCGCTACCGACCACGCAAGACGCATATGCCTAAATGACGCTGAGTGTGTTATTCGCTGCGGGGGGTGACGCGGAAGATCGAGACCACCTCGGCCTGGTGGGCTCGGGGTGGACCACGTAGGCGCTGGGGCCACCGCCGAACCAGCCGGCGGCCTCGTTGTCGCCGACGAAGATGCCCGGGTGACGGTTGCCGTCGCCGTCCTGGACCCAGACCTTGTCGCCCTCCTTGAACCCGTGCTCGATCGCCTCGTTCATCGGCTGGCGCCCCGGGGCCGTGCTTGCTGATCCATCGGCCGAGTCTATCCGCGCCCGGTCGGCCGGACTAGCAGCGCTTCATCCGCGACAGCTTCTGGGTTAGCCAGAGCGAGGCGCGCAGCTGGCGCCGGTTCCCGAGCACGTCGCCGTCGCCGTAGCCGGCGTGCTCGATCCCGATCGCGGTCCAGTTGAGGCCGACCGTGTGACGGCAGCGGGTGCGCAGGTTGACCAGCTTGTAGATCCGACCCGAGGAGCCGATCACGAAATGGGAGCAGACGTTGGGCAGCTCACCCAGCTCCACGTCCGGTATATCCGGCGCGAAGGTGTTGAAGACCGCGGCGGCGGTCGCGGTCTGGGCCATGTGCTCGACGATCACCCGCGGATCGCGGAGCCGCCACTTGGACTGCCCGTAGTGGCGCGCCGAGTAGGCCGCCACCGAGCGTTGCCCTGGCGGCGACCGTCATCGCGCGGATGCTACGGCCAGGGAGCCATTCGATGCCCAGGACGCGGGGTAGCCTGACCTCCATGGCCGAACCGATCGAGCTGATGAAGGCGAAGCTCGGCGACCGCCCCTTCAGCGATCCGGCCTGGGTCTTCGAGCGCAAGCTCGACGGGATCCGGGCGGCCGTGCGCAAGCGGGGCGGCGCGGTGACGCTCACCTCGCGCACCGGCAAACCCCTCACCCCCGCCTATCCCGAGCTGGTCGAGGCCTTGGAGGCCGAGCCCGCCGCCGACTTCCTCGCCGACGGCGAGATCGTCGCCTTCGACGGCAAGCGCACCAGCTTCGAGAAGCTGCAGGGGCGGATGGGCGTCCACGATCCGCGCCTGGCGCGGCTGACCGGCATCCCGGTCTTCCTCTACCTCTTCGACCTGCTCGAGTTCGACGGCCACGACCTCACCCCCCTGCCGCTGCGCGAGCGCAAGCGCGCCCTGCGCAGGGCCCTCTCCTTCCACGGCCCGGTCCGCTACACGCCGCACCGCAACGAGCGCGGCGAGGAGCTCCTGCGCGAGGCCTGCGCGAAGGGGTGGGAGGGACTGATCGCCAAGCGCGCCGACAGCCCCTACCTCCACGGTCGCAGCGGCGACTGGCTGAAGCTGAAGTGCTCCTTCGAGCAGGAGCTGGTGATCGGCGGCTTCACGCCGCCGCAGGGCTCGCGCAAGCACTTCGGGGCGCTGCTGGTCGGCTGCTACGAAGGCGACGAGCTCCGCTACGCGGGCAAAGTCGGGACCGGGTTCAGCGCAAAGACGCTGGCGCAGCTCGGCGCCAGGCTCGAGTCGCTGGAGGTCCCGCGATCGCCCTTCACCCGGGGGAGCGGGCTGCCGCGCAGCGCCCGCTGGGTCGAGCCGCGCCTGGTCGGCCAGTTCGGCTTCGGCGAGTGGACCCGCGACGGCAAGCTGCGCCACCCCCGCTACCTCGGCCTGCGCGAGGACAAGCGGCCGCACGAGGTGGTGCGTGAGGTGGCGAGCGGATAGGCCCGGTGGGCCCATCCGGTCAGATGGGTTTGTCCGTGGCGTCCATGGGTAACACGGGGGTAGCTCTGCAAATGGGAGTTGTTGGAGGAGGGATAGCGATGTTCACGTGCGAGAGGTGCGGCAGCAGCTACAGCGCGAACCACATCGGGGTCGAGCACTGCCCACGTTGTCAGCTGCGCGACGGCGTTCAGGCGCCGCTGGCCTTCAAGGTCTTCAAATTGCCGAACGCGCGCTCGGTCATGGAACCGCCGCAGGACGAGCTGCCGCCGCGGGAGGACGAGGTGGACCTGGTTCCGAATTCCGATCAGCGCGTGCGCGCGGCCAGGTAGTCGAGTAACCCGCTCATTCCGGCGTCGCCGTGTACCCGACGCTGGTCTTCGGCGCCGTTGCCCTCGCGCAGGATCCGCTCGATCTCCTCCAGCGGCGCCTCGCCGCCGAGCTCGCGGGCGAACGGACGGACCAGATCCAGCACCCGTCGCGCCACCGCCCTGGCCGGTTCCGGCGTTTCCGCGTCGAAGAGGATCTCCGCCTCGAGGCCGTGGCTGGCCGCCTGGAAGTAGGACTCCTCGAGTGCCTCGCGGTAGAGGCCGGGCGTGGTCGGCCGGTCCAGCTCCTTTGCCGCGATTGCCTGGATCATGGCGGCGAAGGCGCAGGAGCCTGCCGCATCGGTTTGCACGTCGATGGCGCGCACCTCGACCGTCCCGAATCGGGGGTGCGGTCGGACGTCCCACCAGATATAGGTGTAGTCCGCGACTCCGGCCGCGGCGATCAGCTGGTCGGAGACCTGGCAGAAGTCCTCGTAGTCGCGGAACTGCCGTGGCACCTGGAAGCGCGGGTAGCTGCGCACGACCTGCGTGCGGGCGCTGGCGTGACCGGAGTCGGAGCCTTCGCGGAAGGGCGAGTTCGCGCTCAGGGCTTGCAGCACCGGCAGATAGAGGCGGAAGGCGTTGGCGACCCGCACCGCGGTCTCGGCGTCGGGGATGCCGACGTGGACATGCAGTCCGCACGGCGGCGTTCTCAGCAGGTCCCCGAGGTCCTTGCGAACCACTTCGTAGCGCGGCTTGCGGATCAGGCTGGCCTGGCCCGACTCGTCCGCCGGGTGCAGTCCGGAGCCGAGCAGCCCGAAGCCGGCCTCGCGGATCGCCTGCCTCGCTTCGCGCAGCTCCGCGAGCGCCGCCTCGGCGCCGAGGCATATCCCCGTCTTCAGCTCGATCTGGTCGGCGAAGATCTCCGCGGAGACGCGCTGCGCGGCCGGTCCGGTGACGCCGTCGAGGACAAGCTCGCTCGCCGCCACCAGTTGCCGGCTCTCGTCGACCAGCAGCAGCTCCTCCTCCACTCCCAGCGAGAGCGGTGGCGAGGCGCCGAAGCGGTGTGCGTAGCGGCCGGTCTTCCCGAGCGGATTGCGGGAGCTATCGAGCACTGTTTGCCTGTACCCAGCGACGGGCACTACAACCTGACGTGGCCAACTCCTTTCTCGCCATCTACCTCAACGACCATCTCGCCGGCTCCGTGGTCGGGGTCGAGCTCGCCAAGCGGGCGCGCGCGAGCAACGAGGGAACCGAGCTGGGGAAGGTCCTAGCCGAGATCTGCGCCGAAATCGAAGCCGACCAGGAGACGCTGCGGCGACTGATGAAAAGCCTCCAGGTCGCCGAGAGCAGGGCCAAGCCCGCCGCCGCCTGGCTGGCCGAGAAGCTCGGCCGGCTCAAGCTGAACGGACAGCTGCACGGGTACTCGCCCCTGAGCCGGGTCGTCGAGCTGGAGGGTCTCAGCGCCGGCGTTACCGGCAAGGCGATGCTCTGGAGGGTCATGGGAGCGACGTTCGAGGACGGCCTCGCCGGCTTCGACTTCGAGGCGCTCACCGCCCGGGCCGAGGCGCAGCGGGACCGCCTCGAGGCCTGCCGTCTCGAGGCGGCCGCGACCGCGTTCAGGGGGTCGGCAGCACCTTGACCGCGCCGTCCTGCTTCTGCTGGAGCACCGCGGTGGCTCCGGCCGCACCGCCCTCGTCGTCGTCGACATGCTCAACCCCTACGACCATGCGGAGGCGGACCTGCTCGCCGCCAGGGAGATGATGGAGCGCAACCTCTCGGCCGAGCTCTGCGCCGCCGCCGGCGAGGTCGGCCACTGGGCGGTGCTCGGCAAGCTCAACGAGTCCGCCGGGGAGGAGCAGCTGACCGAACTGGTGAGCTGGGCAACACCCCCGCGGTCTGCCGGCGCTCCTACATCGACCCCCGCGTCTTCGATCGCTACCGCGACGGGGTGACGACCGAGCCGCTGGCGCAGCGGGGGGAGATGAGTGCCCGGGTGCGATCGCGGGTCGAGCGCCGCGTGCTCGAATTGATCTCCTGACCACCGCGCAGTCGTCGTTTGCCTCGCGACAGTGCCGGGTAGCCCGAGAGCGGACAAGGACTGCTCGCCGGCCCGAATCCCAGCGGCTTTCACCGGGCCTTGCACCGGTTCCCGCTCGGGTGAGACGACCAACCGCTTATCGCGGAGAGGTGCTCGGGTCGGCGGGCCACGACTTCAACGAGCGAGCAGAGGAGGAGATCGAAGCCAGATGCCGCCACGTGGAGTGAAAAAAGGCAGCAAACGCGAGCGCCAGTACAAACACATCAAAAAGAGCGAGAAGGAAGCGGGCCGCTCCAGCAAACGGGCCGAGGAGATCGCCGCGCGTGCCGTGAACGACGCCAAGGAGCTCGGCATCGAAGGCCGCTCGAAGATGAGCAAGAAAGAACTCCAACACGCTGTGGCCGGCGCGAGTTGAGAGCCCGGCGCACTTGACGCAGCTCGGCTACACCCTGTCCAGCGAGGAGAACGACCCCACGGCGCTGGTCGCACAGGCGGCCCGCGCCGAGGAGGTCGGTTTTTCCTTCGCCTCGATCTCCGACCATTTCCATCCCTGGATCGACCGCCAGGGCGAGAGCCCGTTCGCTTGGGGAGTCCTGGGGGCGATCTCAGAGCGGACCGAGCGCTTGAAGCTGATCACCGGCGTCACCTGCCCGACCTTTCGCATCCACCCGGCGATCGTCGCCCACGCGGCCGCCACCGCCGCGGCCCTGCTGCCGGGTCGCTTCTCCCTCGGCCTCGGCAGCGGCGAGAACCTCAACGAGCACATCCTCGGCGACCGCTGGCCCGCCGTCGCCGAGCGGCAGGAGCGCCTGGAGGAGGCGATCGAGGTGATCCGCCTGCTCTGGGAGGGGAAGCTGTGCAGCCACCGCGGCCGTCACTACACGGTCGAGAACGCCCGCCTCTACACGCTGCCGGACCAACTGCCGCCGATTCTGGTCGCGGTGGCGGGGATGAAATCGGCCGAGCTCGCGGCGCGCGCCGCCGACGGCCTCGTCGGCACCGCGCCCGTGGCCGAGACGCTCGAGCGCTTTCGCGCCGGCGCCGGCGCGGACAAGCCCGCCTACGGCCAGATCCACGTCTGCTGGGCACAAAGCGAGGAGGAGGCGAGGCGCACCGCGCTGGAGTGGTGGCCCAACGGCGCCTTCAGCGGCAGTCACTTCCTCGAGCTGCCGCTGCCCCGCCACTTCGAAGAGGCGGCGGAGATGGTCGACGGGGACGACATCGCCGCAAGCGTCATCTGCGGCCCCGACCCCCAGCCCCACCTCGACGCGATCGCCGAATACGCCGATGCCGGCTACGACAACGTCTACATCCACCAGATCGGCCCCGACCAAGAGGGCTTCTTCGACTTCTACGAGCGCGAGATCCTGCCCAGGGTCTGACGATCAAGAAAGCCATCGCCCGCAAGGCGGTCAAGTCGACCGCCAAGCACACGCCCATGGGACCGCCTCGAAGTTGAAGCGGGCCCCCGTTCGGGCGAGTTTCGTCGGTCTCGGCCGTGGGTAGCCGAACGGCATGTACGCGATACCCCATTGCCGTCGTCGTCTTGGCGCTGTTCGCGGTGGCGTGGTCGCCCGGGGAGAGCGACGCTCATGACTCCTGAGGACAAAGCGCGTCTGGCCGAAAAAGAGGCTGAAGCTGCTGCCGCGGAAGCCGCCCGGATCGGCGGGGAGGTGCCCGAGGAGAGCGAGGATCCTGCGCGCCGGCCACTGGTCGAGGCCGGCGAGGGCGTGGCGGAGGGCTTCGAGCTGGCCGAGGAGGAGTTGGAGGACAACGCCACCCACGGCAACCAGCGGGGCTTTCCAGATCGCGACGTACCGCTGCCCGAGGAGCGTGGCGAGGTCGAGTACGGCGAGGCCGACGAGCCGATCCTCCCGAACGGCAGCGAATGAGCGCGACCGCGACCCACCGGCTGCTCGCGATCGTCACCGACACTCTGGTCGGCTCGGAGCCGATCGAGGAGATCCGCCGCCAGGGCGACGGCGGTGGGGTCGAGGTGCGCGTCGTCGTGCCCGCGGTGGAGGCGAACGTCTTCCGGCACACGCTCGGCGACGTCGACGAGCCGAAGCAGCGGGCGGAGGAGCGGCTGCGAGCCTCGCTGCAGGCTCTCCAGCGGGGCGGTGTGAGCGCTTCCGGCTACGTCGGCGACCCCGACCCGGTCCAGGCCGCCCAGGACGCCCTGCTCGAGGAGCCGGCCGAGGAAGTCTTGATCTTCGAGCACTCCGAAGGCCAGGCCCGCTGGTTCGAAGACGGGCTGTTCGAGAAGGCGCAGGAGTCGCTCGAGCCACCGCTGCGGATGGTCGTCATCGACCCCGACGAGGACGCGACCCATGTCGTCGACGTCGAGCGCGCCGGGCCCGGCGTGAAGCCCACCGAGGAGAAGGAGGTCGGGTCCGCCTACCTTCCCGGCTTCTCGCGCGCGGACTTCGCCAGCGTGGCGATCGGGATCGTCGGCACGATCGTGACCATCGTCCTCGCCGCCGCGGTCGCTTCGGCTTCCGGGCCCGAGGTGGGCTGGAAAGCGGTGGCGATCGGAATCGCGATCTTCACCGCCCTGGTCAACATGGCGCACGTCGTCGGCCTCACCCTCTTCGAGAGCGTTCGCTACCGGGGTGGCTTCGCCAAGTTCTTCCGCACCCTCTCCCTGGCGGGGACCTCGGTGGCGATGCTCGCCAACCTCTTGATCCTGCTCCTCGCTTAGCACCCGCATCCACTGGCGGATCAACGACCGACCGGCTCGATCGAGCCGGCGAGAGGGCATCCAAGCCAAATACCACCCTGCCGGGTGCCTGCGCACGACCTACTATTCAGCGATGGCAAGCGAAGAGAAGCTGTCCACTTCAGCGACAGCGGCCGAGGCGGTCCGCGTCAGGCGCCTGCGCGAAGACGCGAAGCGCCCGATGAGCGTGAACCTGGCCGAGACGATTGCCCTCAGTCAGATGTTGATGCGGTTTGCGGGAGCCGCGCGCGGCGTTGAGCCCACCTGACTTCGCCGAGCTGTTGCGTCGGCTCTCCGTGGCGGATGTCGACTTCGTGCTGATCGGCGGCATGGCTGTCGGCGCCTGGGGTGTCGTCCGCGGCACCAAGGACGTTGACATCGTCGTTGACCCGGACCCGGAGAATCTCGCTCGGCTGGCGGAGATGGCGGTTGCTGCACACGGCCACATCGAAGCCGGCGAGTCGTTTCTCAGCAGCCAGCTCTCGATTGCCGGACAGCTGGCGACCGGAGAGCAGGTTGCGATCGAAACCGAGCTCGGCAGGCTGGACGTGGTTCAGGGACTGGACGGAGTCCCGTCCTTTCGAGAGCTACGCGAGCGGGCGGCCCAAGCCGACGTCCTCGGCGTCACCGTCGCCGTCTGCTCGGTCGAGGATTTGAAAGCGATGAAGCGGGCATCGGGACGGACCCGCGATCTTGCCGACGTCGAGGACCTGGAAGCCGCGAGCGGCTGAACCCCTCCGAGCTCAGTCGCGGAGCGAGGCGAGGGCTTCGTCGCGGGTGCCGTGGATCGGGATCGAGAGCTCGAGGCCGGTGATCTCGAGGACGCGGCGGACCTGGTCGTTGTAGCTGCAGATGACGACGCGTCCCTCGCCCTCGCCGTCGGCGTCGCGGTCGAGCCGCTGCCAGGCCCTGACGATCAGGGCGATGCCGGTCGAGTCGATGAACTCGCACCCCGAGAGGTCGACCAGGACCGACGTGTTGCCGGCCGCGACGGCGTCCTCGAGCGGCCCCTCCAGTTCGGGGGCGGTGCTGAGGTCGAGCTCGCCGCGAACCGCGATAACGCAGATGCCATCGTCGAGCTGGGCGGCGGATGCCTCGAACGGTGCCGGAATCACGCGCCGATGCTACCGCAGGCCGACGATCCGCCGAGCGGCGTTTCGCCCACGCCTGCCGGGGTAGGAATTTTGGAAGCGGCGATCGAAGCTATGCTCGCCAGCAATCCGCGAGGGCTTGGACTAACTCAATCGTGAACACGACCACCGACGACCGATCGGGGCTGCAGATGTCCCTACCCGCGCGGGCCGAGAACGTCGCGGTCGTAAGGCATGCCCTGGCCGGCTTGGCGGAGCGTCTCGGCATGGACGAGCCGGGAATCGCCGATCTGAAGACGGTCGTGACCGAGGCCTGCATGAACGTCGTCGTGCACGCCTACCCGGATGAGGAAGCGGGGCTGCTGAGGGTCGAGGCGACGGAGGAGCTGGACGGTCTCACCGTCGTCGTCCGCGACTTCGGCCAGGGGATCCAGCCGCGTCCCGGGGCCGACCGTCCCAGTTTGCGGATCGGGCTGACCCTGATCGCCGCCCTTTCGACCAGCTTCGAGATCAAGGGCGGTGTCGATCGCGGCACCGAGATCAGAATGCACCTGCCGCTGAGCGCCCGCGACGAAAGCGCCGAGCGCACGCCGGCTGCTGCTGCGGCGGCGCCGATCGACGATGAGGCGACCGCGCTGCGGGTGGGGCCACCCGAATTGGTCGGCCCGATTCTCAGCCGCGCCCTGGGGGCGCTCGCGGCGCGCCGCGAGATCAGCGTCGATCGTCTCTCGGACGCGATGCTGCTCAGCGATGCGATCTCCGCCCGCGCCCCGGAGGGCTTCAGCGACGGACACGTCTCGCTCAGCCTTGCCGACCGGCCCGAGGGGGTGCAGCTGCGGGTCGGGCCGATGAAGAGCGGCGCCGCCGAGCAGCTGCGCGAGAGCCTCGACCTGCCCGAGGTCGGCGGTTCGCTGGCGACGCTGGCCGACGAGCTGAGGATCGAGCGGGGAGACGAAGGGGAGTTCCTCGTCGTCGGCATCGCCTCGCTGTCGAGCTAGCCGCCGTCCTGTTCGGCGACCTCCGCCCGGATTCGCTCCAGGGTGCGGCGCAGGATCCGCGAGACGTGCATCTGCGAGTGGCCGATCCGCTCCGCGATCTGGGACTGGGTCATGTCCTCGACGAAGCGAAGCTGCAGCACCAGCCGCTCGCGCTCGTCGAGATGGGGCAGCGCCCCTTCCAGCGCCAGCTTGTCCTCGACCAGCTCGAAGCCCTCGTCTTCGTCACCGACCCACTCGGCGGCCGGTGATTCCTCTTCTTCGCCGCCGACCGGACGGTCGAGCGAGAGCGGGCGACGGTTGTGGTTTGCCTCGAGCACCTCGAGCACCTCGGTCGGGTCGACGTCGAGCTTGGCGGCGATCTCACCGACCGAGGGCGAGCGCTGCAGGTCGACGGTCAGCGCCGAGATCGCTTTGTCGACCTCGGCCATCCGGTCGTGTAAGCCACGCGGCACCCGCACGGTCCAGACGCGGTCGCGGAAGTGGCGCTTCAGCTCGCCGAGAATGGTCGGCGAGGCGAAGGCGGTGAAGGGCGTGCCACGATCGGGCTCGAAGCGGTCGATCGCGTTGACCAGCCCGAGGCTCGCGACCTGGAGCAGGTCGTCGAAGGACTCGCTGGCGCCGCGGTAGCGCAGCGCCAGGTTCTTGGCGAAGGGAAGGTAACGACGAACCAGCTCCTCGCGGGTGGCCTGGTCGCGACTCTCGGCGAAGCGCTCCCAGAGCTCACGCTCGCTCGCCAGCCCGTTACCCGGTCCGGGCGGCGACTCGTTCGGTATCGCTTGGGTCTCTTCCTTTTTCGCAGCCATCGATTGTCACGCGCCGGGGTTTGAGCACCGGCGCCACCCTGAGGGCGTAATCGGAAGCCGTGCAGCGCCCGCCGGCCTGGCTCGGCCGTCGTGCTCACACCATACCGCTCGGTTCGCCCCGGCTTTGCCCTATCCCACTGGGGGAGGGCGTGACTCCGCGGGCTCCGGGATGGAGGCCCCGGCGCCGCTCGCGGAGCGAGCGGCGCCGGTCTGGACCGACCGCGGGGCTACTCGGGTGCGGCCGGTCCCGACTCAGCCTCGGCCGTGGCTTCGGCCTCCAACTCGGGCGCCGGGTCGGGCGACTTGAAATGCAGCATCTCGACCTTGGAAAGCATCCCGGGCTCATCGCTGTGGGCGATTCGCTCCGATGCCTCGGCCTGGATCTCGAGCAAGCGGTCGAGCGTGCCGAGGAGCAGGTCGACCACGTCCTTCCAGGCCTTCTTGTCGACGACCATCGGAACGCGGCTGAGATGGCGGTCCTCTAGCTCATCGAAGGTGCCTTTGCTGACGGCTTCCTCGATGTCGTCGAAAACCGCTTTCAGCATCGCTCCCGACAGTCCGGGTCGCAGTGCGGCCGGCATCCGCGCCCATTCGCTGTCGCTGAGGAACTGTCGTCGGGTGGCGCGGTAGAAGTGCTCGGTGGCGCCGCGGCGCTGCTTCGTGTCGACCAGCTCGATGCAGTCGTATTTCTCCAGAACCCGCACGTGGTAGGCGACCAGGTTGAGGCTCTGTTCCAACTCTTGAGAGAGCAGGTTGGGGCTGGCAACCCGCTCATTGAGAATGATCAGGATCTGTACACGCAGGGGATGGGCGAACGCTTTGGCGACGATTTGTTCGACGCCGTCTTTCTTCTTCGTCTTCGGCAAGGGGCTGTCCTTCGCTTGTTTTAACGGTGGCGGCCGATTACTGAACTTTAAAGATTCAAACTCAGGATTTCCACATCAGTCCCGCAATTTTCGTTTATTTCCTAATTTCTTGGTGTGGGCGCCTTGATTGATAGAAACTTTTAGAGTATTACTTCGGTCTGCACGGATACCGCCTGGGAAGCGGTCGGGGAAGGGACTCACGAGGGGAGGTGAGGCGCGTGAAGATCGGAACGATGCAGGACCGGGTTACTGCTGTGGCTGTCAGCAAGGGCGCCTAAGACAGGCTCTAAATCGAGAGGGCGGCGGTTGCGCCTGGCAGGCTGTAGCGGTGGCGCCATGGAAGCTGCCTCTGGTCGTAGCCGCGATCGCCGTCCCGATCGTCGCCGCCTTCTACGTCAGTCCGGGGCTCGGTCTCGCGGCTGGTGCCCTGGCGGCGGTGGGAATAGTGGTGGTGGCGGTGCGGCAGCGCCCCCGCGGTGGGATCGGAGGGGCGGTTCGGCACCCCGAGCGCCATCGCCTGCTGGTCGTCGTCAGCTGCCCTGTGGAGGGGACGGCGATCGGCGAGATCGCCGGCGCTGCGCGGAAGGGCGGTGACACGGCCACCGCGCCGGCCGAGGTGCTCCTGCTTGCGCCGGCACGGCTCGGCTTTCTCGATCGCTGGGCCTCGGACCTCGAGGGTGCGCCGGCGCGAGGCCCAGCGCCGGTTGGTGATCACGGTCGCCTCGCTGGCCAAGGCGGGGGTTGCCGCCGAGGCGAGGGTCGGCGACGAGGACCTGGTGCAGGCGGTCGAAGACCAGCTCCAGAGCTTCGCCGCGACCGAAGTGATCCTCGTCACCGGGCCCGCAGGCGAGGATCCCGCCGGCGAGGTCGCGGCGGCCGAGCTCGAGCGACGGCTTCGGGTCGCGTTCCGGCGGCTGGTGGTCAGCGGTCCAGCAGCTCGCTGAAGCGAAGCGCCGCGCGTGTCGGCATCACGAAGGCGTCGTGTCTGTGCATGAGGCCGACGTTGGTGAGGTCGCGGATGGCTCGTTCGATCGCGTCGCGCCGGGCGAAGTCAGGCGACTCGCCGCCGACCTCGCGAACGAGTTCGGCGGCGGTCACCTGCACCGGGTGAAGCTCGAGCACCTGCTGCAGGACAGCGGACTCGGTGGCAGCGTCTTCGGCCGCGGGCGTCCAGCTGTCGTCGATCTCGTCCATGGCCCTCCCTGGCTGCTAAGTCTCGGACTCGGTGGAACTCTCCCCCGCCGGCTTCGCGTCTTTCTCGCTCATGCCCAACACCTCGAGCGCCCACGGCGCTTCGATCGACGTGCAGTAGAAGTGCTGCATCGAGCCGCGCACCGGTTTCGTGCTGACCAGTGAGATCGCGGCGCAGTCGGCGAGCACGCGCACGTGGTAGCTGACGTTGCTGAGCGGCTGGTCCAGCGTCGCCGCGATTTCGCGCGGGCTGATCGCCTTCTCGCCCGCCATCGTCCGCAGGATCTCCCGCCGCAGCGGATGCCGCAGCGCCACCAGCAGGTCGTTGTCGTCCGAGCGGTTGAGTTTCGTCATCTTGGCCCGTGCAATATAGAGCAAACGAAACGTTCTGTCTGTAGGGCTTGTGTCTGCGGAAAGTTCGATGCGGTTTCGGCGCCGCTCAGGCATCCTCGCGAACGCCGCCCATTTCGCTGAAGACCGCGGTGACCCCGCCGTCTTCGCGCCGCTCGTCGGCGATCACGTGGGAGACCGCGTTGATCAGCGCCAGGTGGGTGAAGGCCTGGGGGAAGTTGCCGAGGTGGCGGCCCGACTCCGCCTCCAGCTCCTCGGCGAAGAGGTCGAGCCAGCCCGCGGCCTCCAGCAGTCGCTCGCAGAGCTCGCGCGCGCGCTTGCGCTCGCCGATCTCCGAAAGCGCCGAGACCAGCCAGAAGGAGCAGATCAGGAAGGTGCCCTCCTTGCCGTGGAGGCCGTCGTCGGTCTCGTCGACCTTGTAGCGGAGGACGAGGCCGTGCTCGGTCAGGTCGGCGGCGATCGCGTCGACGGTCGCGCGAACGCGGGGGTCGTCGGGCGGCAGGAAGCGGAAGCAGCGGGATCAGCAGCAGCGAGGCGTCGAGCGCGTCGGTGTCGTAGTGCTGGCGGAAGACGCCGTCGCGGACGCCGCGCTCGAGGATCTCGGCGCGGAACTCATCCGCCTTCGCCTGCCACGTCGTCGGCGATCTCGTCGAAGCCGAGACCGCGGGCGAGGCGGGCGCCGCGGTCGACCGCGACCCAGATCATCAGCTTCGAGGAGACGTAGTGCCGGGGCTCGCCGCGCGACTCCCAGATCCCCTGGTCGGGGTGCGGCCAGGCCGCGATCGCGGCCTCCACCTGGTAGCGGATCAGCTGCGCGGTCGGCGGGGGTTCCCGTCCCGCGCAGCGCCTTCTCGTGCAGGTAGATCGAGTCGAGCAGGGAGCCCCAGACGTCGTTCTGGCGCTGGTCGTAGGCGCCGTTGCCGATCCGCACCGGCTTCGCCCCACCGTAGCCCTCGAGGTGGTCGAGGGTCTTCTCCGTCGAGCTCCTTCTCGTGGCCGATCCCGTACATGATCTGGAGGTCGGGGCGGTCCTTGCAGACGTCGACGATGAAGCGCATGAAGTCGCGCGCCTCCTGGTCGAAGCCGAGCGTGTGCAGCGCCCAGAGGCTGAAGGTCGAGTCGCGGATCCAGCTGAAGCGGTAGTCCCAGTTGCGTTCGCCGCCGGGGGTCTCCGGCAGCGAGGTGGTCGGCGCCGCGAGGATCGCCCCGGTCGGGGTGTAGGTGAGGCCCTTGAGGACCAGGGCCGAGCGCTGCAGGTGGATCCGCCAGGGGTGGTCGGGGAAGTCGCCGTCGCGCAGCCAGTCGCGCCAGAACTCCTCGGTCGAGTCGAGCCGCTCCAGCGCCTCGGGGGAGCTGCGCGGCCCGCCCAGATGCTCGTTTCCCCAGGTGACCGCGCAGAAGCCGCTCTCGTCCTCGCGCAGCCTCAGGCTGCCGCGCACGGCGCCGTCCCCGATCGTCAGCTCCATGTCGCTGGTCAGCCGCAGCTCGGTCCCGTCGCCGGCGCGGGCGACCGCCTCGCCGAGCTCGCCGCCGCTCCAGCTGGCGCCCTCGGTGCCGTAGCCGAAGCGGGGCAGGCACTCCATCTCCATCTCGACCTCGCCGTCGATGCAGGTCATCGTCCGCAGCAGCGAGCGGTCGGACTCGTGCTTGGTGTCGGGGCGGGCGCGCTCGCCGTCGGCGGTCACCCACTCGGCGATCGTCAGCGCGTCGTGGACCACGACCCAGCCGGTGTCGGTCACCCAGGTCGTCTCGATCACCAGCGTGCCCGGCTTGTAGCGGCGGCCGATCGGCACGACGACCCCGCGCGGCTTCAGCCGGAAGTGCCCGGCGCCGCGGTCGAGCAGCGCCGCGAAGGCGCTGGGCGAGTCGAAGCGGGGGAGGCAGAGCCACTCGACGGCGCCGTCGTAGGAGACCAGGGCGGCGGTGTGGCAGTCGGAGAGGAAGCCGTAGCTGCCGATCGTCGGAAAGCGTCTCTGCGGCGCCCATTCTGCGCGCTCAAGCTAGCAGCGCGTTCGGGGGCGAGCCGGCGATCGGCGCCGCTACGCTGACTCTCATGACCCTGCCGTTCGCGCACGTGGGCAGCGCCTTCGCCCCCCTGGAGCTGCTGCCGTTGCTGCTCGCCGCCGGCCTCTACGCGAAGCGCGCCTCGACCCTCGCCCGCAAGGGCAGGCCGGTGCCGCTCTGGCGCCAGCTCTGCTTCGCGGGCGGGGTATTGACGATCGTGGTGGCGCTGTTCTCGCCGGTCGGCCACATCTCCGAGGAGCTGGTGATCGCCCACATGCTCGAGCACCTGCTGCTCGGCGACATCGCCACCCTGCTGCTGGTGCTGGGCCTGACCGGGCCGCTGCTGCAGCCGATCCTGGCGATCCCGGTCTTCGACCGGCTGCGGATCCTCGCCCACCCGCTCGTCGCCTTCCCGCTGTGGGCGATCAACTTCTACGTCTGGCACATCCCCGCGCTCTACGAAGCCGCCTACGGGACGGCCCTGATGCACGTGGTCGAGCACTCGACCTTCATCTTCTTCGGCTGCCTTATGTGGATGCCGGTCTTCGGGCCGCTGCCGACCCCGCAGTGGTTCACCGCGGCCTGGAAGGTCGGCTACGTGATCGCCGTGCGCTTCGCCGGGGCGATCCTCGGCAACGTGCTGATGTGGTCCGGCACCGTGCTCTACCCGATCTACGCCCCGGGCGAGGCCTACTGGGGGATCTCGCCGCTGGCCGACCAGAGCACGGCCGGCGTGATCATGATGGTCGAGGGCACCTTCCTCGGCCTCGGGCTGCTGGCCTGGGTCTTCTTCGAGGCCGCCCGCGAGGGGATCGAGAAGCAGCGCCTGCTCGACCTCGCGCACGAGCGCGGCGTCGAGCTGGACGAGGAGCGGGCGCAGCGCGCCGTCGCGGCGGGCCACGGCGACCGCCTCGAGAAGCAACTGATCGCCGCCGGGAGAGACCCTGGTGCCGACGGCGCCTGAGCGGCTGCTGCTGCCGGCGCTGGTCTTCGTCGTCGGGGCCTCCAGCCTCGGGGTCGAGATCGCCGCGGCACGCCTGCTGGCGCCCTACTTCGGGGCCTCGACGATCGTTTGGGCGAACACGATCGGGGTCGTCCTGGTGGCGCTCTCGGTCGGCTACTGGCTCGGCGGCCGCTACGCCGACCGCCATCCGCACCTGCGCGGCCTCTGCCTGCTGGTGCTCGTCGCCTCGCTGCTGATCGCGGCTATCCCCTTCGCCGCCCGCCCCTTCCTCGGCTTCTCGGTCGACGCCTTCGACACGGTCTCGGTCGGCGGCTTCGCCGGCTCGCTGTTCGGGGTATTGGTGCTGGTCGCGGTGCCGGTGACGCTGCTCGGGGCGGCGGCGCCGTGGGCGGTGCGGCTGGCGGTGGAGGACGTCGACCGCTCGGGCGAGGTCGTCGGCCGCCTCTACGCGATCTCGACCGCCGGCTCGCTGCTGGGGACGATGCTCTCGGCGCTGCTGCTGATCCCGCTGCTGGGCACCCAGCGCACCTTCTTCGCCTTCGCCCTGGCCCTCGCCCTCGTCGCCAGCGCCGGGGTCGGCTGGCGCTTCGTTCTAGTTCCCGCCGCGCTGGGCTTGGCCATGGCGCTGCCGGTCGGGACGATCAAGGCGGCCGACACCGGCCGTGTCCTCTACGAGGCGGAGACCGTCCACCAGTACGCGCGCGTGGTCGAAAGGCCCGACGGCAGCCGCGCGCTCGAGTTGAACGAGGGCCAGGCGGTGCACTCGCTGTGGCGGCCGGGCACCCACCTGACCGGCGATTACTGGG
This sequence comes from uncultured Solirubrobacterales bacterium, assembly GCA_963775475.1. Lineage (GTDB taxonomy): Bacteria > Actinomycetota > Thermoleophilia > Solirubrobacterales > 70-9 > VAYN01. The sequence continues at coordinate 153,930 of CAVZIP010000002.1, forward strand.
ACGGTCACCTGGTGCTGCCTGCCGCCTCGCGGCGGGCGCCGCCGCAGCGGATCGCGATCCTCGGCAACGCCGGCGGCACCGTGGCGCGGGCCTTCGGGCGCTTCTTCCCCGCCACCGCCGTCGACGCGGTCGAGATCGACGGCGAGCTGACCGAGCTGGGCCGCCGCTTCCTCGGCCTGCGCAACCCGCGCATGCGCACCTTCGCCGAGGACGCGAGACCCTGGCTCGAGCGCTCCGGTGGCGGCTACGACGCGATCATGGTCGACGCCTACCGCCAGCCCTACATCCCCTTCTACCTGACCACGCGCGAGTTCTTCGAGCTGGCTCGGGAGCGGCTGGCGCCCGGCGGCCTGGTGATCGTAAACGTCGGCCATCCCGAGGGCAGCGACGAGCTCGAGCGCGTGCTCGGACGGACGATGGCGGCTGCGTTCCCGCGCGTGCTGCGCTACCCGATCGAGGCGACCAACACGCTGCTGGTCGGCGGCGACGGGGACTTCTCGGCGGTGCGCCTGCGCCGCAACGCCGAGGCGCTGCGGCCCCCGTTGCGACCGCTCGCCCGTTCCGCGGCGGCGGCGCTGGCCCCGCGGCTGCCCGGTGGCAAGGTCTACACCGACGACCGCGCCCCGGTCGAGTGGCTGGTCGACAGCTCCCTGCTGGAATACGCGAATGAATGAAGCGGCGGACCGGCTCAAGGCCTGGTTGGTGACCGGCCCAATCGGGCGCGGCCTCTCCTTCGCGATCGACTTCGCGGTGGCGTTGCGGATCTTCCTTTCCCGTCGAGCAAAGAGTTGACGAGTTGACCCCCCTATAGGGGGTACAAGCGATCAACTCTTGTGGCAGATCGACGGCGGACCCGATCATTTAGGGTCAGACGCCCGATGCAGACCACCGTCAAAGAACTGCCCGACTCGCGCGTCAGCGTCGAGGTCGAGGTCCCGGCCAAGGACGTCGAGCGCGCGACTTCCCGCGCCGCCCGGGCGATGGCGAAGGAGATGCGGATGCCCGGCTTCCGCCAGGGCAAGGCGCCGCAGTCGCTGGTGATCCAGCGGCTCGGCTTTGGGCCGGTCCTGCAAGAGGCGATTCGCGAGGCGCTGCCGGAGTGGTACGAACGAGCGTTGCTCGACGCCGGGCTCAGCGTCATCGGCGACCCCAGCATCGAGATGGTTTCGACCCCCGAGAACGAGGGCGAGCCGCTCGCGTTCAAGTTCGAGGTCGGGGTGAGGCCGGAGGCGAAGCTCGGCGAGTACAAGGGCCTCGAGGTCGGCCGCAAAGAGGAGGAGGTGCCCGACGAAGTCGTCGACACCGAGATCGACCGGGTGCGCGAGGCATTCGCTCGCCTGGAGCCGGTCGAGCGGGAGGCCGCCGACGGCGACTCGCTCTTGATCGACTTCGAGGGGCTGATCGACGGCACCGCTTTCGAGGGCGGCAAGGCCGAGGACTACCTGCTCGCGCTCGGCTCCGGCCAGCTGATCGAGGGCTTCGAGGAGCAGCTGGCCGGCGCCAGGGCGGGGGAGGAGCGCAAGGTCGAGGTCAGTTTCCCCGACGACTACCAGGCCGAGCATCTGAGCGGCAAAGACGCGGTCTTCAACGTCAAGGTCAAAGAGGTGCGGGAGAAGATCCTGCCTGAGCTCGACGACGACTTCGCCTCCGATGCCTCCGAGTTCGAGACGCTGGAGGAGCTGCGGGCCGACATCCGCGAGAAAGTCGGCGAGGCCCTGAGCGGCAGGGCGGAGGAAGACTTCCGGATCGCCGCGGTCGACGTCGCGGTCGACGCGGCCACGGTCGACGTCCCGGCCAGCCTGGTCACCGCCCGCGCGACCGAACGCTGGGAGCGGATGGAACGCCAGCTCGCGCAGCGCGGCATGGACCCCAACGCCTTCCTGCAGATGCAGGGTAAAACCCGCGAGGAACTGATCGAGGAATCGACGCCGGACGCCGAGCGCGAGCTGAAGCGCGAGGCGGTCGTCACCGCGATCGCCGCCGTAGAGGGGATCGAGGTCTCCGACGAGGAGCTGGTCGAGGCGCTCGAGCACAGCGCCGAGCACGAACGGACGACGCCGCAGAAGCTGCTGGAGCGCCTGCGCGAGAGCGGCCGCGACGCGATGGTCGTCGAGGACCTCAAGGCCCGCAAGGCGATCGAGCTGGTGGCCGAGTCGGCCAAGCCGATCCCGCTCGAGCGGGCGGAGGCGCGGGAGCAGATCTGGACGCCGGAGAAAGAGCGGGAGAAAGCCGGCGGTCTCTGGACTCCTGACTCTGACTGAGGTTGCGTTGGGTTGGGGGAGGGTGGCGGTGGGGGTCTCCCGCTGCACCTCGCAGAGAGGATCGGTTCAGACTGGCGTCTGGGGGCTTGCCGGCTCTGCTCGTGCTGATACGCGGGAGACCCCCACCGCCACCCTCCTACGAAGCGAGCGCCGTAGACGCCCAGGGTCCAGCAGCTTTGCGGAGAGCTGCCGTGAGCTGAACGGCTCCGGGGCTTCTATAGAGTGCGGAACATGAGTCCTTTGGTCCCGATGGTGGTCGAGCAGACGTCGCGTGGGGAGCGGGCGTTCGATATTTACTCGCGCCTTTTGGGCGAGCGGATCGTGTTCCTCGGCACCCCCGTTACCGAGGACATCGCGAATTTGATCGTGGCGCAGCTCCTGCATCTGGAGTCCGAGGATCCGGACAAGGACGTCAGCCTCTACATCAACTCGCCGGGTGGCTCCGTCTACGCCGGGCTGGCGATCTACGACACGATGCAGTTCATCAAGCCCGACGTGCAGACGATCTGCGTCGGCGTCGCGATGAGCATGGGCGCCCTGCTGCTCAGCGGCGGTGCCGCGGGCAAGCGGATGGCGCTGCCCAACTCGAAGGTCCTGATCCATCAGGTCTCGGCCGGGTTCCAGGGTCAGGCGACCGACATCGAGATCCACGCCAAAGAGATCATCGACGTTCGCCGCCGTCTCGACGAGATCATCGCCAAGCACACCGGGCAGCCGTTCGAGAAGGTGACGAAAGACACCGAGCGCGACTACTTCATGAGCGCGGAGGAGGCGGTGGGGTACAACATCGTCGACCGCGTCATCGAGCACCACTGAAGCGCGCCGCCCTCCTCGTCCTCGCCCTTTTCCCTGCCCTGGTCACTCCGGCCGTGGCTCGCATCGTCAGCGATGACGGTGGCGTCCCCTATTACGGCCACGTCTTCCCGGTCCAGGCGACGCACGGCGTCCGCGGCGCCGTCGGTGAGTACCACGCGCCGCGCCAGGGCCGCATCCACGAAGGCTTTGACGTCGTCGCCCGCTGCGGGGCCCCGCTGGTCGCAGTCCGCAACGGGCGCGTGCGCAAGGTCGGCTTCGACCCCGTGCTCTACGGCAACTACGCCCTGATCCACGGCGAAGGGGAGCGGCGCAGCTACTTCTATGCCCACATGCCGCGCCCGGCCCGGGTCCGCGCGGGCGAGCGGGTGTGGGAGGGGGAGCGGATCGGCTCGGTGGGCGAAACCGGCAACGCCGTCGGCACCGGCTGCCACCTGCACTTCGAGATCCACGTCAACGGCGTCCCGATCGACCCGACGCCGGCGCTGACTCGCTGGGACCGCTACAGCTGAGCAAGGCTTGCGCGGATGAAGTCGCCCTTGGCCTCGCGAAGCCCTATTCGCCCTGATCGATCGCCTGCCGCCGCAAGCCGCCTGATGCGTATCCGGTTCCGTCAGGTAAGGGCTCTACGGTGCGCCGATGGCTCGTCCAGACTTCCCGCGCACGATCATGGAGTTCCAAGACCGCTTCGCGACTGAGGCTGCGTGCCTCGACTACCTGGCGGCCTCGCGCTGGCCAGAGGGCTTCATCTGCCCGGGCTGTGGAGGCCGCCGCTCCTGGGTGCTGGGGCGCCGGCATCTGTGGGAGTGCTCGGATTGCTCCCTGCAGACCTCGGTCACGGCGGGAACGGTGATGCACCGCACCCGCACCCCGTTGCGGACCTGGTTTTGGGCGGCCTATCTGGTCGCCACCCATCACCCCGGGATCTCCGCCAAGCAACTGCAGCGCCAGCTCGGGCTCTCGCGCTATGAGACCGCCTGGCTGATCCTGCAGAAGCTGCGTCGGGCGATGGTCGCCCCCGAGCGCAGCCCGCTCACGACGGAGGTCGAGATCGACGAGTTCTGGCTTGGGGGCTACGAGGAAGGCCTCAAAGGCAGCCGCCAGCGCGGCAAGAAGGCCTTGGTGGGCGCCGCGATCGAGGTCCGAGGAGCCGGCTCGGGACGCCTGCGCCTTCAGGTGCTGGCCAACTCCCGGGCGAAGACGCTGGAGGCGTTCACCGAGGCGACCACGGCCCCGGGCGCGATCGTCCACACCGATGGGCTGAATTCCTACACCGGGCTGGCCGGGCTCGGCTATCGGCACCGCCCGCGCAAGCAGACGGGCGCCGCGCCAGAGGACCTACTGCTGCCGCGGGCGCACCGAGCGATCTCCAACCTCAAGGCGTGGATGCACGGCACCCATCGCGGCGTCTCAAAGGAGCATCTGCCGGTCTACCTCGACGAGTTCGTCTTTCGCCACAACCGACGCGGCACTCCGATGGCCGCTTTCCAGACCCTGCTCGGCCTCGGCGCGATCCACGATCCGACGACCTACGGCGAGATAACGGCGCTCAGGCACGCAGCCTGAGTCAACCGGATACGCATCAGCCGCCTAGCTCAGACCTCCAGCTCGTACTCGATCCATTCGGAGCGCTCGGCGCCGGTGCTGTCGTAGAGGCGCTGGGCGGTGGCGTTACTCGGAGCGGTGCGCCACTCGAGGTAGGGGGAGCCGCGTTCGCGGGCGACGGTGGCGCTGGCCTCGATCAGAGCGCGGCCGACGCCCCCGCCTCGCACGTCCTCGGCGACGTAGAGATCGTTCATCAGCACGGTCTCCACCGCATCGGTCGAGGAGAAGTGCCAGTAGAGGCAGGCGTAGCCGACAAGCTCGCCGCCCTGGTGGGCGCCGAGCAGCATCCCGTCCTCGCTGGGAGCGAGGAAGCGGCGGAAGAAGCCGCGGTTGCGCTCTTCGTCGATATCGTCGACTTCGTAGAAGCGCTGATAGGCGGCGATCAGCGGCAGCAGCAGCTCGAGCTCAGCCGCCTCGACCGGGGCGATCTGGAGCTCCTCGGGCATTCGCCCTACCGTATCGGGGGCGGCGCAAGGCCGGAGTCACGAGCAGGGACCTGGGTACTGGCGCAGTAAACGACTCCTCGTACCGGCTTGTGCCCCCGTCTAAGCTGTTGGGGCTGCCGGAGTCAAGATCGTCCCGTTAGGAGGGGATTCCGCTGGCCCGACCGACAGACTCGAACGAGCAGCTCCTCTGCAGCTTCTGCGGCAAGTCGCAGCGCCAGGTCAAGAAGTTGATCGCCGGTCCCGGCGTCTACATCTGCGACGAGTGCATCGACCTCTGCAACGAGATCATCGACGAGGAGCTGACGGCGCCACCCGCCTTCGAGCTGGAGAACCTGCCGAAACCGCGCGAAATCCACGACGTCCTGCAGGAGTACGTGGTCGGCCAGGAGGCCGCCAAGCGCGCCCTCTCGGTCGCCGTCTACAACCACTACAAGCGGGTCCAGATCGCCCAGTCCGAAGAGACCGAGGTCGAGCTGCAGAAGTCGAACATCATGATGCTGGGCCCGACCGGGTGCGGCAAGACGCTGCTCGCCCAGACCCTGGCCCGGATCCTCAACGTCCCCTTCGCGATCGCCGACGCGACCGCGCTGACCGAGGCCGGCTACGTCGGCGAGGACGTCGAGAACATCCTCCTGAAGCTGATCCAGGCCGCCGACTACGACGTCAAGAAGGCGGAGACGGGGATCATCTACATCGACGAGATCGACAAGATCGCGCGCAAAGCCGACAACCCGTCGATCACCCGCGACGTCTCCGGCGAAGGCGTGCAGCAGGCGCTGCTGAAGATCCTCGAGGGGACCACAGCCTCGGTGCCCCCGCAGGGCGGCCGCAAGCACCCCCACCAGGAGTTCCTCACGATCGACACCACCAACGTCCTCTTCATCTGCGGCGGCTCCTTCGCCGAGCTCGACAAGGTGATCGAGCGACGGGTGGGGGACCGCGGCGTCGGCTTCGGCGCCGCGATCTCCTCGCGCGAGAAAAAGGACACCGGCGAGTGGTTCGAGCAGGTGCTGCCCGAGGACCTGATCGAGTACGGGCTGATCCCCGAGTTCATCGGCCGCCTGCCGGTGATCACTGCGATCCATCAGCTCAGCCGCGACGACCTGACCACGATCCTGACCGAGCCGCGCCACGCGCTCACCCGCCAGTTCCAGCGCTTCTTCGAGTTCGACGACATCGAGCTGGTCTTCGCCGAGGACAGCCTCGAGGCGATCGCCGACAAGGCGCTGGAGCGCGAGACCGGTGCCCGCGGCCTGCGCTCGATCCTCGAGGAGACCCTGCTCGACGTCCAGTTCGAGCTGCCCTCGCGCCGCGACGTGACCAAGTGCGTCGTCACCAAGGAGACGATCTCCCAGGGCCGCCGCCCGACCCTCGTCACCGAGGCGGCGCACCAGGACATCGGCGCCGCTGAGGACGGCCTCAGCGAGGAATCGGCTTAGGCGCCGATCGTTGCGGGACTGAGCGTTGTGAGGGAGGGGCCTGGTCGCCCTCCATTCGAATTGAGGTCGCACGGCGCTTCGCGCCTTAGCTCCGATGTTGGAGCGCGGCTGACGCCGCGCAATAGCCAGATTGCATTTCGCGCGCCTTCGCGCACATTCGAATGGAGGGCGACCAGGCCCCTCCACCGACACGCATCACCGAGACGGCTGAGGTCGGGAGCTTCCAGCTAAGAACAAAGGCAGCGTCCCTTGCCAGCTTTTCTCAAAGCTGGAATGACCTGGGCGTCCTTTGAATTCCCGCGCAGGGGTACCGGCATCCCTCCCTCGCACCGCAGCATCTATCTACACTCGCCGCCAATGAGCGTGGCCGATCGCAAGAAGCTCGAGGAGACCACCCGCTACGACCCCGCCGAGGTCGAGGCGCGAATCTTCGCGGAGTGGATCGAGGGGGGGTATTTCCATCCTGAGGCGGAGGGCAGGCCGGAGGAGAACTTCTCGGTGGCGATCCCGCCGCCGAACGTGACCGGGGCCCTGCACATGGGGCATGCGCTGAACGGCTCGATGCAGGACGCGCTGGTGCGGATGAACCGGATGCGCGGGCGCAACGCGCTCTGGATCCTCGGCACCGACCACGCCGGCATCGCCACCCAGTCGGTGGTCGAGAAAGAGCTTCGGGCCGAAGGCGGGAGCCGCCAGGAGCTCGGGCGCGAGGAGTTCGTCAAACGGGTCTGGGAGTGGAAAGAGGAGTACGGCTCGCGGATCGTCGAGCAGTACAAGCGGCTCGGCGCCTCGCTCGACTACGAGCGCGAGCGCTTCACTCTCGACGAAGGCTACGTCGTGGCCGTCTACCGCGTCTTCAAGCGCCTCTACGACAAGGGCTACATCTACCGCGACTACTACATGGTCAACTGGGACCCGGGCTCGCACTCGGCGATCTCCGACCTCGAGGTCGAGAACCGCGAGGTCGAGGACACGCTCTACTCGATCGATTACCCGGTCGAGGGCTCCGACCGTGTCCTCACCGTCGCCACGGTTCGTCCGGAGACGATGCTCGCGGACACCGCCGTCGCCGTGAACCCGGACGACGAGCGCTACGCGGACCTGGTCGGCGAGCACTGCGTGCTGCCGTTGGTCGGCCGCCGCCTGCCGATCATCGCCGACGAGCACGTCGACCCCGAGTTCGGCACCGGGGCGCTGAAGATCACCCCCGGGCACGACCCCAACGACTTCGAGATCGGCCGCAGGCACGGGCTCGAGGAGATCGTCGCGATCGGCCCCGACGGGCGCCTGACCGAGGAGGCGGGGGACTTCGCCGGGATGACCGCCGCCGCGGCGCAGGACGCGGTCGTGGCGGCGCTACGCGAGGAGGGGCGACTGCGGTCGGAGGAGCCCTACACCCACTCGGTTCCGTTCTCGCACCGTTCCGGCGAGCGGATCGAGCCGCTGATCTCACTGCAGTGGTTCTGCCGCATGGACGAGCTGGCGGCGCCGGCGATCGAGGTCGTCGAACGCGACGAGGTGAGGATCGCGCCGGCCCAGTGGAAGCGCGTCTATCTCGACTGGATGCGGGAAATCCGCCCCTGGTGCATCTCGCGCCAGCTCTGGTGGGGGCACCGGATCCCGGTCTGGTACTGCGACGCCTGCGAGGAGACGATCGTCGCCGAGGAGCCGCCGCAGCGCTGCGGCGGCTGCGGGGGCGAGCTGCGCCAGGAGGAGGACGTGCTCGACACCTGGTTCAGCTCGGCGATCTGGCCCTTCGCCACGCTCGGCTGGCCGGACGACACCCCCGAGCTGCGCGCCTTCTACCCGACCAGCTTCCTCACCACCGCGCGCGAGATCCTCTTCCTCTGGGTGGCGCGGATGATCATGACCGGGATCGAGTTCGCCGGCGACGTCCCCTTCCGCGACGTCTACGTGCACTCGGTGATCCAGGCGCGGGACGGCCGCCGCATGTCGAAGAGCCTCGGCACCGGGATCGACCCGCTGGAGGAAATCGACGTCCACGGCGCCGACGCCCTGCGTTTCGGCCTGCTGGCGATGTCCTCGACCCAGGACGTGCGCTTCTCCGACGCCAAGGTCGAGCAGGGCCGCGACCTGGCGAACAAGCTCTGGAACGCGAGCCGGCTGATCCTGCTCAACACCGCCGAGGTCGAGCCGGCGCCGCGGCCGCTCCACGTCGAGGATCGCTGGATCCTCTCGCGGCTGGAGCGGACGATCGCCTCCGTCACCGCGAAGCTCGAGTCCTACGACTTCGCCCACGCCGTCCAGGAGACCTACTCGTTCTTCTGGCGCGACCTCTGCGACTGGTACCTGGAGATCGTCAAGCCACGGCTCTACGAGGGCGAGGCGGAGGTCTCGGCGACCCTGCTCTGGGCGCTGGAACGGGTGCTGGCGCTGCTGCACCCGATCATGCCCTTCGTCAGCGAGGAGATCTGGTCCTTTCACCCGGCAAGGCGTGGCCACCTGGCCGTGCACCCGTTCCCCGAGGCTGAGGAGTCGCTGTTCGACGACGCCGCCGAAGCCGACGTGGAAGGGGGGATCGCGCTGACCCAGCGCCTGCGCGCCTGGCGCGACCTCGTCGACGTGCCGGCCGCGAGTGTGCTGGCGGCCCGGGTCGACGGCGTCGACCCGCCCGAGTTCGTCGCGCGTCTCGCCCGCTTCGAGTTCTCGGCCGACGGTGGGGACCCCGTCGCCTCGATCGGCCCGGTGCGGGTGCTCCCCTCCGAGCAGCTCGACGCCGAGGCGGTCGCGGCGCGGCTCGAGAAGCGACGTCAGGAGCTGCGGGCCGAGGTCGAGCGGGGCGAGCGCAAGCTCGGCAACGAGGGGTTCGTCGCCAAGGCGCCGGCCGAGGTGGTCGAGGAGGAGCGCGGCAAGCTCGAGCGCTACCGGACCGAGCTCGCCGAGCTGGGATGACGTGCCGGACGGCGGGGACGCGAAGCAGGGCAGCCATCGCCTGACCTGGGACCCCGACGCCTACCTCGATTCGCTCGAGCCGATCGGCTGGCGGCTGGGCCTGGAGCGGATGCACAAGCTGACCACGGCCCTCGGGTTGCCCCAGCACCGCTTCGCCTCGATCCACGTCGTCGGCACCAACGGCAAGTCCTCGGTGGCGCGGATGACGGCGGCGCTGCTGGAGGCGCACGGCGTCCGTTCGGGAGCTTGCCTGTCGCCCCACACCACGCACTGGTCGGAGCGGACGCTGGTCCACGGCGAGGAGATCGGCCTCGGGGAGTGGGCGGACGCGGTGGAGAAGGTTGCGAAGGCCGCCGAGGGTGTCAACCGGACCTTGGAGGAGGGCGACGCCGTCACCCAGTTCGAGGCGGCGACCGCGGCGACCTTCGCCGCCCTGGCCTCGGCTCGGGTCGAGGCGGCGGCGATCGAGGCCGGTCTCGGCGGCCGCCTCGACGCCACCAACACGATCCCCTCGGGGGTCACCGTCCTCACCTCGATCGGGCTCGATCACACCGAGTGGCTGGGCGAGACCGAGGTCGAGATCGCGGCCGAGAAGCTGGCGGTCCTGCGCGACCAGACGACGCTGGTCCTGGGCCGAGTCGCACCCGAGGTCGAGGCGCTGGCGGAACGCATCGCCACCGAGCGTGGCGCCCGGCTGATCCGCGCCCCCGAGGAGCCGGGCCGGGAGCTGCGCCTACTCGCCCCCGGTGGCTTCCAGCGGCGAAACTTCGCCCTGGCGACAACGGCCGCCGAGGCGTTCCTCGGCGAGCTCGACCCGGAGCTGGTCGCGAAGGTGGCGGCGAGCGTGCCCATCCCGGGCCGCCTGGAGCGGATCGCCGAGCATCCGCCGACCTTCGTCGACGCCGCCCACAACCCCGACGGCGCCGCCGCCCTGGCCGAGGCCCTGCCCGCGGTGACCGGCGGCCGCCGCGTCGTCGCCTGCCTGGCGATCCTCGCCGACAAGGATGCAGCGGGGATGGTGCGAGCGCTGGCGCCGACCCTGGAGCGGGCGGTCTGCACCGAATTGCCGGTCGCGGCGCTGGAGGCGCACGGGCGGCCCGGAGCGGCATCGCGGGCGGCCACGGAGCTGGCCGCCCTCTGTGCCGAGGCCGGTCTGCCGGCCGAGCCGGTGCCGGACTTCGCGGCGGCGCTGCGACGGGCCTCGAAGCTGGCTACCGAGCCGCCCGAGGGTGCCGTCCTCGTTACCGGCTCCCATTACGCGATCGCTCCAGCCCATGAAGCGCTCGGCGTTCGTCCTTTGTAGGGCCAGGCGCCAACAAAGGACGAACGCTGTGCGAGGATTCGCGCATGAGTAACCGCAGCGCCGGCTCCGAACTGCTCTCGATGATGGGCCTGGTCGCCGCCGTCGTCGCGATCGTGATCCTGGTCTTCTTCGGCGTCGGCTACCTGTTCGGGCGCCTCTTCCTCTAGCGGTCTCGCGCCGAGCCGGGAGACGCCGACAGGGTTCGTGCCCGGCGCGGCGAAGTAGACTGCCGCTCCCTCCACCGGGCGCCCACCATGTCACTAGCGATCTTCGGCATTACCAACGACAGCCTCAACCTGGTGGCGACCCTGTTCGTCCTGATGCTGGTCGTGCTCTGGCTCGCCTTGATCGTCTACACCTACCTCGATGCGCGCCGCCGCATCTCCGATCCCTTTCTGGTCGCCTGCGCGACCGTCGCCTCTTTCTTCCCCTACATCGGCACCGCCGTCTACGCGATCGTGCGCCCGCCGGAGTTCCTCGAGGACGCCCACGAGCGCGAGCTGGAGATCAAAGCGGCGGAGCTGCGGGTGCGGCAGCTGAAAGAGCAGACCTGCCCCAACTGCGAGTACCCGGTCGAGAAGAACTACCTCCGCTGCCCCAACTGCCAGCGTCGTCTCAAGGATCCATGCCCGACCTGCAGCAAGCCGGTCGACCCGCGCTGGGCCCTCTGTCCCTACTGCGAGAGCACGCTCGGCGGCGGCGAGCGCCCGCGACGCCAACCGCGGGGCGGGCGGCGGCCCGAACAGGAGCCGGCCCCGGAACGCCCGCCCGCCCGCCGCAAAAAAGCACCGGCGACGAAACCGGCCCCAGAAAAAAGAACCGCCGCGAGTGCCGAGCGCAAAGAGCCGGCCCGCGGCGCCCCGGAAGAGGCGTCGAGCCCGAAACCAGAGCAAAGGAGCCCCAGTCGTGAGCCGGACCCTGATCCTCGTCAAGCCTGACGCGTTCGAGCGCGCCCTGACCGGCGAGGTGATCGCCCGCTTCGAGCGCAAGGGGCTGCGGATCGCCGCCCTGAAGTCGATGCGCATCGACGAGGCGATCGCCAACCAGCACTACGCCGAGCACGCCGAGAAGCCGTTCTTCGGCGAGCTGGTCTCCTTCATCACCGGGGGGACGTTGGTGGCGATGGTGCTCGAGGGGTCCGAAGCGGTGCCCGCGGCTCGTCAGCTGATCGGGGCCACGAACCCGGTCGAGGCAGCGCCCGGCTCGATCCGCGGCGACTTCGCCCTCGAGGTCACCTTCAACATGGTGCACGGGTCCGATTCCGATGAGTCTGCGGAGCGGGAGATCGGGATCTGGTTCCCCGAGTTGGGCTGACGGGGACGGGCTGGGTAGGCCTTCCACTTAACTTTTTTGTGGAGCCGCGGTGGCCGTCCGAGATTCGAGCCGGCAAAAAAGTACAAGACGTTCCAGGCCTACCCAGCCCGTCCTCATGAGCGGGGACTCGGGATTCAGCTCGATCTCGAAGCGGGTGGTCCTGGCATCCGGATCTCCACAGAGGAAGGAGATTCTGCGGAAGCTGGGGGTGGAGTTCGAGGTGGTGGTCCCAGGTGTCGAGGAGTTGACGGGAGGGGACCCTGAGGTCGAGGTGGTGGAGAACGCTCGGCGCAAGGCTCGGGCGATTGCGGGCGGGGAGGGAGAGGGACCTGCGAGTCGCTTGGTCATTGCCTGCGATACCGACGTCGTCCTCGATGGCCGAGCGCTCGGCAAGCCGAAGGACGCGCTCGAGGCGCGGGAGTATTTGGATCGGATGGCCGGGCGGGAGCACCAGGTGTTGAGCGGGCTCGTGGTGCTCGACGCCGGAGAGGAGCGGTCGGGGCTGGAACGGACCTCGGTTTTCTTCAAGCCGCTCTCCGAAGCCGAGAAGGAGCGTTACGTGTGCTTTGGAGAGTGGCGGGGCCGTTCCGGCGGGTACGCGGTGCAGACGCTGGGATCGACGTTGGTGGAGCGGCTGGAGGGGAGCGTCTCCAACGTCGTCGGGTTGCCGGTCGGGCTGTTGTTCGAGCTGGCGCCGCAGTTATTCGTGCGTTCCTGAGCGGAAAGCGCCGGCCGGCTTGGCACGTTTGGGATGATTCCGCTGCAAGTACCGCAATCCCGGCATGGGCATATTCAGTTACCTCACCCGTTTAGGTGGCCGCGACATGGCGGTCGACCTCGGCACGGCCAACACCCTTGTCTACGTTCGCGGGCGGGGGATCGTGCTCTCGGAGCCCTCGGTGGTGGCGATCGACTCGCGCAACGGCCAGGTTCACGCGGTCGGCGTCGAAGCGAAGCGGATGCTGGGCCGCACGCCGGGGACGATCACCGCGATCCGGCCGCTCAAGGACGGCGTCATTGCCGACTTCGACGTCGCCGAGCAGATGCTGCGCTACTTCATCAGGTCGGCTCGCTCAAGCCGCTTCTCCCGCCCCCGCGTCGTCCTCTGCGTCCCCTCCGGGGTGACCGGGGTCGAGAAGCGGGCGGTCGAGGAGGCCTGCCTCGCCGCCGGCGCCCGCCAGGCCTACCTGATCGAGGAGCCGATGGCGGCGGCGATCGGCGCCGGCCTGCCGGTTGCCGAGCCGACCGGCTCGATGGTCGTCGACATCGGCGGTGGCACCACCGAGGTGGCCGTGATCTCGCTCGGCGGGATCGTCGTCTCGCAGTCGATCCGGATCGGCGGCGACGAGCTCGACGACGCGATCGTCAACCACTGCAAACGCGTCTACAAGCTGGCGATCGGGACCCAGACGGCGGAGGAGGTGAAGCTGGAGGCGGGCTCCGCCTCGAAGCTGTCGGAGGAGGTCCGGGCCGAGATCCGCGGCCGCGACCTCGTCTCCGGCCTGCCGAAAACGATCACGCTCGGCTCCGAGGAGGTGCGCGAAGCGCTCGACGAGACGGTCGGCCACATCGTCGACGCGGTCAAGGAGACGCTCGACCGCACTCCACCGGAGCTGGCGGGTGACATCATGGACCGCGGCATCACCCTCGCCGGCGGCGGCGCTCTCTTGCAAGGACTGGAGCAACGCCTGCGCGACGAGTGCCAGATGCCCTGTCAACTGGCAGAGTCGCCGTTGACTTGCGTGGCGGTCGGCTCGGGCATCTCGCTCGAGGAGTTCGAGGCGATCCACCGTGCCGGAAAAAAGCAACGAACCTAGGTCTCCCACGTGTACCGAAAGCAAGTACGCCGTCGTAGGGCGGTGCTCGCGCTGTTGATTGTCGGCTCCTTCGTGCTGCTGACGATCACCTATGGCTCGGGTTCGAACGGCCTGCAGCGCGGCGTCAGCGCGATCTTCAGCCCGGTCCAGTCGGTCGCCGACGGGGCGCTGAAGCCGGCTCGCGACCTCGTCAACTGGTTCGACCAGACCTTCGACGCGCGCGGTCGCAACAGCCGCCTCCAGGAGGAGCTGCGGACGGCGCGCGAGCAGGCGGTCGCGGCTGACGCCGCCCTGGCCGAAAACGCACAGCTCCGAAAACTGCTCTCGCTCGACCGCAGCGGAGCGATCCCTTCCGGCTACGACCCGGTTACGGGAAGGGTGATCGCGCGCTCCCCGACCGTCTGGTTCGCCGACGTCACGATCGACGCCGGCAGCGACGACGGGGTCGAGGTCAACGATCCGGTCGTCAACGGCGATGGCCTGGTCGGGACCGTCTCGGCGGTGACCGGCGGCTCTGCCCAGGTGACGTTGATCGCCGATCACTCCAGCGCCGTCTCGGCCAAGGTGGTCCCGGTTGCCGTCCAGGGCGTGATCCGGCCCAACGTCGGCGACCCCGAGGACCTCATCCTCGACTTCATCGACTCGAGCAAGCACGTCCACAGGGGGCAGACGGTGGTGACGGCCGGCTGGCGCGCGGAGGAAATCGAGTCGCGCTTCCCGCCCAACATCCCGATCGGCGAAGTGACCCGGGCCTCGATCGAAGAGCAGGAGGCCAGCCAGCAGGTGCAGGTGCGGCCCTACGCCGACCTGCGCGACCTCGACCTCGTCCAGGTCCTGACCGGAGGCTCGCGAGGGTGATCCTGACCCCGAAGATCCTCGCCCGCCTGGTCGCGATCGTGCTGCTCGGCGTGATCGCGCAGCTCTCCTTCTTCTCCCAGGTGGCGATCTTCCACGTCAGCCCCGACCTGCTTCCCGCCCTGGTCGTCTCGTTGGGCCTGCTCGGCGGCACCATGACCGGCGCCGTGACCGGCTTCTCGGTCGGCTTCCTGCTCAACTGCCTCCTGGTCCAGCCGCTCGGCGGCGGCTCCCTGGTCCTGCTCGGCACCGGCTACATGGCGGGCCTCTTCCGCGAGCGGGTCGAGATCCACAGCCCGCTGGCGCCGCCGCTGCTCTGCATGGTCCTGACCGCCTTCGCCGAGCTCGGCTTCGGCGCGGTCGAGCTGATGCTCGGCGCCGATGCCGCGGTCAGCAGCCTGGTCGTACGCGACATCCTCGTCAAGTCCATATACGCCTTCTTCCTCGGCTGGCCGATCTACCTGGGGCTGAGGCGGGCGCTGCGCCCGGCCCTCGTCGACGTGCACCCGGTGCGCCCGCCGCGGCGGCCGACGGTGCTGGGAGCCTAAGGTCGAACGATGTACCAACGCTCCAACGACCGGCCCAGCAACCGCCTGGCGCTGCGCACCGCGGTTCTCGGCGGCGTCGCGGTCGCCCTCTTCGGGGTGCTGTTCTTCCGGCTCTGGGACCTGCAGGTGCTCTCGGGCGACGAGTACCTGGCGGAGGCGAAGAACAACCGCACCCGCGAGTTCAAAGTGATCGCCCCGCGCGGCGACATCCTCGACCGCGAGGGCGAGGTCCTGGTCGACAACCGCACCAGCCTGGCGCTCCAGCTCAACACCCAGAAACTGCCCGAGGATCCGGCCGAAGAACGGGCCGAGCTGGCCCGGCTCGGGAGGCTTGCCCAGATGTCCCTGCGCAAGGTGCGGCGGACGATCCGCGAATCCGAAGAGGTCGCCGCCGGGGCTCCGGTGACGCTGCGCAAGGACGTCGGCTACGACCTCGTCTACTACCTGGAAGAGAACCAGCGCGACTTTCCCGGCGTCGCCGTCCAGCGCGTCTTCGTCCGCGCCTACCCCAACGGCAGCCGCGCCGCGCACGTGGTCGGCAGCGTCGGCGAGGTCAATGAAGAAGAGCTGGAGGAAGCCCAGTACCGGGCGCTCGAGCCGGGAGACGAGGTCGGCCAGGGCGGGGTCGAGGAGACCTACGACGGCTATCTGCGGGGCGAGCCGGGGCTGACCAAGATCCAGGTCAACGCGCTCGGCCAGCCGACCCCCGGCGGCCAGCTCGTCTCGCAGCCGCCGACCCCCGGCGACAACCTGAAGCTGACGATCGACTCCGACGTCCAGGCCGCCGGCGAAAGCGCCCTCGCCTCCTTCGGCCTGCCGGGCGCCTTCGTGACGATGAACGTCGACAACGGCGAGATCCTCGGCATGGGCTCGTCCCCGACCTTCGACCCCACCGTCTTCACCAAGCCGATGACCCAGGCCCAGGTCAACGAGCTCTACCGCGACGACGTCTCGGCGCCGCTCACCAACCGCGCCACCGAAAGCTATTACCCGACCGGATCGACTTTCAAGATCATCACCGCCCTGGCGGCGCTCGAAGGCGGCGAGATCACCCTGACCGAACCGATGGTCGACAGCGGCTCGATCACGGTCGGCGGCCAGGAGTTCCAGAATGCCGGCGGCGTCGCGCTGGGGACGGTCGACATGGTCTCCGCCCTGCAGGTCTCCTCCGACGTCTACTTCTACACGCTCGGCCTGAGGATGTGGGAGACCAACCAGCTGCAGGACTGGGCCGGAAAGCTGGGGATCGGCAGGGAGTCCGGGCTCGACCTGCCGAGCGAGACCGAAGGCCTGGTCCCGAGCAAAAAATGGCGTGACGACCTCTTCGCCGAAGGCAATACCGAACGTCCCTGGTCGGCGGGCGACAACATCCAGCTGGCGATCGGCCAGGGCGACCTGCAGACCAACCCGCTGCAGCTGGCGATCGCCTACGCCGCCCTCGCCAACGGGGGCAAGCTCGTCACCCCGCACGTCGGCCTCGAAGTCGAGGACGCGGCGGGGCGGGTGCTGCAGGAATTCGACCCGGCGGTGCGGCGTCAGGTCCAGATCGATCCGGGCTACCGGGCGGCGATCCTCGAGGGCCTGCACCAGGCGGCGCAGGCGCCCGGGGGGACCTCCTACGGGGTCTTCGGCGGCTTCCCGATCGACGTTGCCGGCAAGACCGGGACGGCCGAACGTCCCGGGCACGGCGACCAGTCCTGGTACGCGGTCGTCGCCCCATACCCGGACCCCCGCGTGGTCACGATCGTGACCGTCGAGGAAGGTGGGTTCGGCGCCGAAGCGGCCGCGCCGGCCGCCCTGCAGATCCTCGAAGCCCACTTCCACAAGCAGGCGACCGAAACCGGCGCCGCCAACGGCGGGAGCCCGGGCTGATGTACGCGACCCGCTCCCGTCAGGCCCGTCCCGAGCCCTTCGCCGTCCGCGTCGGCATCGCCGAGCGCCTCGGCCTCGCGCACATGGACTGGCCGTTGACGCTCGCCGCCGTGGCGCTGGCCGCCTTCAGCGTCTTCACCCTCGGCCAGGCGACCCTCAACGACGTCCCCGGCAGCCCCCGCTACTTCGTCGACCGCCAGGCGATCTACTGCGTGCTCGGCCTGATCGGGATGCTGCTGCTGACCCGGATCGACTACTCGCGCTTCCGCGAGCTGCGGGTCGGGATCTACACCTTCCTCTGCGTCAGCGTCGCGCTCGTCTTCGTCTTCGGCTTCGCCGCCCGCGGCTCGCGGCGCGCTTTCGAATTCCCCTTCTTCAGCTTCCAGCCGTCGGAGCTCGGCAAGCTCCTGCTCGTACTGGCGCTTGCCGGGTTCGTCATCGACGGCGCCAGGCGGGGCTCGGCGAAGCAGCGCACGGTGCGCTATCTCTGCCTCGGCCTCGCTCCGGCGGCGCTCGTTTTCCTGCAGCCGGACCTCGGCACCTCCCTCGTGTTCGTGGTCGCGACCCTCGCCGTGATGTACTTCGGGGGAGTTCCATGGACCCACTTCGCGGTAATCGGCTCCTCACTGGTCGCATTGATAGCGGTCGTCCTCGTGGCGGCCCCTGCGGCTGGCGTGCCAATCCTCAAGACTTACCAGGAGGAACGGCTGACCTCCTTCCTGAACCCGCACGAGCACGAGAGCGGTGCGGGCTACCAGCAGAATCAATCAGTCATCGCCACCGGAGCCGGTCAGCTGACCGGCCGTGGCGACAAAGCCACCCAAACGCGGCTCGACTTCGTTCCCGAGCGGCACACCGACTTCATCTTCGCGGTGATCGGTGAGCGCTACGGGTTCATGGGCGCCGCGTTCGTCCTATCCCTTTACGCCCTGCTCTTCTGGCGGGCGCTGAAGATCGTGACGCTCTCGAAGAACTCCTACGGGACCCTAGTCGCGGGCGGCATCGCCGTCTCGCTGCTGTTCCAGGTCTTCGTCAACGTGGGGATGAACCTCGGCATCATGCCGATCACGGGCATCCCCTTGCCGCTGATGAGCTACGGAGGGTCCTCCGTGCTCGCCACCTTCCTGGCGATCGGAGTGCTTCAGAGCATCAACGTCCAAGCGCGTCTCGCTCAGAAGGGAAGGTTCGCCTGGTGAGGCCTTGAAAGAAGCCCCCCGGCCTGCGTACCTATCCGAACTGAGCTGAACAACAAATGAAGAAAACCATCCTGGTCTCCGCCGAGCGCGGAGAGACCCGCGTGGCCGTCCTCGAGTCGAAGACGAAAGGCGGCAAACGCGACGTGGCGGAGCTCTACATCGAGCGCCGCGGCCGGCGATCCATCGTCGGCAACATCTACAAGGGGAAGGTCGACAACGTCCTTCCCGGCATGGAGGCCGCCTTCGTCGACATCGGCCTCGAGCGCAACGGCTTCCTCCACGTCGACGAGATCGTCCTGCCGGGCGGCGAACAGGCTCCCAAGCGCGGCCGCGGCTCCGGGCGCCGGATCAACGAGCTGATCAAACCGGGACAGGAGATCCTCGTCCAGGTGGTCAAGGACCCGCTGAAGACGAAGGGCGCGCGGCTCTCGATGAACGTCTCGATCGCCGGTCGCTACCTCGTCTACGCGCCACAGGGCAGCGGCGTCGGCGTCAGCCGCCGCCTCTCCGACTCCGAGCGCGACCGCCTGCGCAAGATGGTCGACCGCACCTACAAAGGGCCCGGCGGCCTGATCGTCCGCACCGCCGCCCACGGGGCGAAGAAATCCGACTTCGTGCGCGAGATCGGCTACCTGCAGCGGCTGAACGAGGTGCTGGAGCGGCGCAGCGAGGCCTCCAAGGCGCCGGCGCTCGTCTTCCAGGAGGCCGACCTCTCGGTGCGGGTCCTGCGCGACGTCTTCCTCAGCGAGTTCGAGAAAGCGATCATCGACTCCGAGAAGCAGTTCGAGCGGGTCACCGGGTTCTTCCAGCGGACCGCGCCGGAGCTGGTCGAGGGCGTCGAGCTCTATAAGGGTCAGACGCCGCTGCTCGAGAAATGGAAGATCGACGAGGAGATCGAGTCGACGCTGAACCGCCGCGTCGACCTGCCCTCCGGCGGCTACCTGATCATCGATTACGCCGAGGCGCTGACGGTGATCGACGTCAACAGCGGCAGCTTCACGGGCCGCGGCAAAGGCGGCCTCGAGGAGACGATCACCAAAGTCAACACCGAGGCGGCCGAGGAGGCCGTGCGGCAGCTGCGACTGCGCGACATCGGCGGCATCATCGTCATCGACTTCATCGACATGGCCCGGGCCAGCAACCGCGACAAGGTGCTGAAGACGATGCGCAAAGCGCTCGACGCGGACAAGTCGAAGAGCTACGTGGTCGAGGTCTCGCCGCTGGGCCTGGTCGAGATGACGCGCCAGAACGTCACCGACGGCGTCCGCGAGATCCTCACCGCGCCCTGCCCGACCTGCGCCGGCGAGGGCGTCGTCCTCTCGGCTGAGACGGTGGCCCTGGAGGGCCTGCGGCAGATGCGCGACATCGCCGCCGAGCACGGTGACGCCGAGGCCTTCCTGATCCGGGTCAACCCGAAGGTCGCGCACGAGCTGACCGGCGAGGACAGTGGCCTGACCGAGCTCGAGGACGAAACCGGCAAGCGCTTCCACTTCGAGGGCGGCGACGCGCTGGCGATCGAGACCTTCAAGATGATCGAGCAGGGGACCCGGGCGGAGATCGAGGAGCGGGCGCTGCCGTTCAAGGTCGGCGAGGAGGTGCTGGTCAAGATCGACGAGCCGCACATGTACAACGCCGACGACGCCGTCGCCCGGATCGACTCCTACATCGTCAGCGTCACCGGCGGCGGTCGCTACGTCGGCGAGCGCAAGCTGGTGCGGATCGAGGAGGTGGAGCGCTCGGCGGCGATCGCCTCGCTGCTGGGGGGCGACTCCTCCAACGGGTCCGGAGGCGGCGAGGAAAACGACTCCGAGCTAGACTCCAGCGCTCCTTCGCGTAAACGCAGTCGTGGCCGCAGGGGCGGTCAGGGGCGTTCGCGCGCCAAGCAAGGCAGCAAGGAAGACGACTGAGCATGTATGCGGTAGTGGAAACCGGTGGCAAGCAGTACAAGGTCGAGCAGGGCACGTCCCTGCTCGTCGATCGCCTCGACGCCAAGGAGGGCGACAAAGTCGCGCTGCGCGCGGTGATGTTCCGCGACAGCGACGTGGTCGCCGCCCCGAAGGAGCTGGAGAAGGTCAAGGTCGAGGCGAAAGTCGCCGAGCACCTGCGCGGGCCGAAGATCAAGGTCTTCAAATACAAGGCCAAGAAGGGCTACCGCCGCCGTGCCGGCCACCGCTCGGAGCTGACCAAGCTCGAGGTGACCGAGGTCAAGCTGCTGAAATCGGCGACCAAAGCCAAAGAGGCCAAGGCCGAAGAGAAAAAACCAGCCGAGAAGAAAGCCGCCGCGGCCAAACCGGCCACCGCGAAAAAAGCCGCGAAAAAAACGGCTGCCAAAGCCAAAAAACCCGCTGCGAAGAAGGAGGAGGCCGATGGCTCATAAGAAAGGGCTGGGCTCCAGCCGCAACGGGCGCGAATCGAACCCCAACATGCTCGGGGTCAAGGTCTTCGCCGGCCAGCAGGTCAGCGGCGGCGAGATCATCGTGCGGCAGCGCGGGACCAAGTTCTGGCCCGGCGAGGGCACGGGACTCGGGCGCGATCACACGATCTTCGCGACGCGGGCCGGCAGGGTGGATTTCCGGCAGGCGCGGCGGGGGCGGACGATCAGCGTTCTGGCTGAGGACTGAGCGGGCGGAGGGGACGGGTGCCCCTCTACCTTCGCTGGGATTTTCGCCTTTAACGCTGTGTCTCTCGCTGAGTAGGTACCGCGAAAATCAGGACGCCGCTCGTACGAGGGGCACCCGTCCCCTCCGAACTGGCTCCGGCCTCGCTTACCTTTAGCTGGCGATGTACGACAAGGCGAAGATCTGGGTTGAAGGCGGAGCTGGTGGGAACGGCTGCGTCAGCTTTCGGCGGGAGGCTCATGTTCCTCGCGGCGGTCCGGATGGTGGGGACGGTGGGCATGGGGGGGATGTGGTGCTCGTTTGCGATATCTCGAAGCGGGATCTGGGTGCCCTGAAGGGGAGCAAGCACTTTCGGGCGCAGCGTGGGAGGCATGGGGAAGGGTCGAACAGGCATGGGGCGCGGGGGGAGGAGCTGGCGATTCCGGTGCCCGCCGGTACTCAGGCGGTGACTGTGGACGGCAGCGCGGTTGACCTCGTGGATGCTGGGCAGCGGGCTGTCGTCGCTCATGGCGGGCGTGGGGGGCATGGGAACAAGCGGTTTGCGAACTCGACGCGGCAGGCGCCGCGGTTCGCGGAGAAGGGGACGAGTGGGGAGGCGGATTGGATCGAGCTGCGGTTGAAGCTGTTGGCGGACGTGGGGCTGGTGGGGCTGCCCAACGCCGGTAAGTCCTCGCTGCTGGGGCGGTTGACGCGGGCGGCGCCGAAGGTGGCCGATTACCCGTTCACGACGATCTCGCCCGTGCTGGGGACGATCGAAGGGGAGGACCGGCAGGCCGTGGTCGCCGATATCCCGGGGCTGATCGAGGGAGCGGCGGAGGGGGCCGGTCTGGGCCACGAGTTCCTCGCCCATGTGGAGCGCTGCTCGATGCTGGTTCACCTGGTCGACCTGGCGCCGATCGAGGGGGCTCCCGAGGCCAACTACGAGACCGTGCGGGCCGAGTTGGCCGCGCACGGGGCCGGGCTGGAGGCGCTGCCGGAGCTGGTCGTGCTCTCGAAGCGCGATCTGCTGGAGAGCGAGAAGGTCGAAGCGGTGCTGGCGGATTGGGAGCGGCTACTGGGTGGAGAGGCGCTCGGGGTGCTGGCGGTGTCCGCGGCGACTGGAGAGGGGCTGGACGAGTTGCGGCGGCGGGTGCTGGCCGAGCTGCCGGAGCAGCAGCCCTCCGCAGCCGTCGCCGTGGACGAGCCAGACGGAGAATTCGAGGTGGAGCACCGCGTCTACCGCCCGGTGGGCGAGGGCGGCTACTGGGTCGAGCGCGAGGAGGACGGTGCCTACCGGGTCGCCGGTAGAGGCGTCGAGCTTCTCTTCGAGCGCCACGACACGAAAAACGAGGAGGCGCTCGCCTACCTCGAGCAGCGACTGGGCGAGATCGGCGTGATCGCCGCCCTGACCAAGGCCGGCTTCGAGCCCGGCGACGACGTCCGCATCGGCGAGCACGAGTTCGAGCTGCACATCTGACCCGCGAAGCTTTCTGTCCGCGCCTTCAGTAGCATCCTCCATATGAAACGTTCTGTCGTCAACGGCGCCTACGCGCCCGGCGGGGGGGCGGCCGGCCATGCGCGCGCGGTCGGAGCTCGTCGAGTCGGGGGGAGAGCTCGGCGCCCTCGTGACCTTTACGGGTGGATGTTCCCGCTCGCCGGACTCATCTTCCTCGCCAATTTCTTCTCACTGGTCGATCTGCCGGTGGTGATCGAGTACCTGCTGGCCGGGTTCATGTTCGGGTCGTTCACCGGAAAATCGGTCGTCGTCTGGCGCGAGCGCGGGGGATTCGCATTGGACCCCGACCGGGTCAGGCAAATCGAGCATCTCTGGGTCCTGATCGGGGTTGCGGTGATGGTGCTCGCAATTCTGGCTCAGGTGGCGGTGGCTCTGGCTCGGGGCGGGTTCGCCTAGGTCAGCTGCGACAGCGCCGCCGCCAGGGCGAAGCCGAGCACGGTGACGAGGCCCGCCGTTCGGCCGGCATCGGCGCGGGCGTCGGGGATCATCGAGTCGATCAGCATCACCAGCAGGGCGCCGGCGGCGAAGCCGTCGATCGCGGCGCGTGCGTCACCGCTCACCACCTCCGCCGCCACGTAGCCAAGCGCAGTCGCCAGCACGCAGATCGCGGCGACGAGCAGCCACAACCGCAGGATCGCCGCGCGCGGGGTCCCGCTCTCGTGCATCTGCTCGGCCGAGCCGAGCGCCTCCGGCAGGTTGGAGACGAAGATCGCGACCAGCAGCGCGACGCCGATCTCACCGCTGGCGGCCAGGCTGGTCCCGAGGACCAGCTGCTCGGGGATCCCGTCGAGGAACGCGCCCAGCGCCAGCGCGGTCCCGCCGTCGGAGCCGCCGGCACGTCCGCGGCGGCCCCTGCCAGCGGAGTGGCGCCTGGCGATGAGGCCGTCGAGCCCGAAATAGGTGAGCGCTCCGACTCCGAGGCCGATCCCCGTCGCTCCCGCCCCACCGACCTCCAGGCCCTCCTGTGCCAGCTCGAAGCTGACGGCGCTGATCAGCGCCCCGGCGCCGAAGGCGAGGACCAGGCCCACCTGCCGTTTCGACCACTGGCGAGCGAGAGCGAGCGCGGCGCCGATCACGAGCGAGCTCGCCGCCAGGGCGCCCCAGCCAAGTGCCGCAATCATCCGCTCAGCCTAACCGCGGCCCGCTCATACACTTGCCGGGCCATGACCCTGGTCGTCAAGCTCGGTTCCTCGATCGTCGCCGCCGACGACGGCGAGCTGCGGACGGACGTGCTCGACTCGGTCTGCGAGCAGGTGAGCACGCTCGAGCAGGGCGACGAGCGGGTGGTGATGGTCACCTCGGGGGCGATCGCCCGCGGGATGCGGCTGCTGGGGCTGGCGGCGCGCCCGCGAGCGATGGACGAGCTGCAGGCCGCCTCGGCGGTTGGGCAGGGAGACCTCTTCCGCGCTTACGAGAGCCGCCTGGCGAAGGGAGGCACCAGGGCGGCGCAGGTGCTGTTGACCGCCGCCGACATCGCCGCCCGCACCAACTACCTGAACGCGCGCCAGACCCTGAGGCGGTTGGTCGAGTGGGGTGTGGTGCCGGTGATCAACGAGAACGACACCACCGCCACCGACGAGATCAGCTTCGGCGACAACGACTTCCTCGCCGCCCAGGTCGCGCTCCTGCTCGACGCTCGCCTGCTGGTCCTGCTGACCAACGTCGACGGGCTCCACTCGGCCGATCCCGGCCTCGACCCGGCGGCCGAGCCGATCTCCGAGGTGACGGACTTCGCGCAGCTGGCCCCGCTGGAGATCGGCGATCGCACCTCGGCCTTCGGCTCCGGCGGCATGCGCAGCAAGGTGGCAGCGGCGGAGATGGCCAGCGAGGCCGGCATCCCGGCGGTGATCTGCAACGGGACCAGCGCCGGGACGCTCGTCGCGGCCGCCGGGGGCGAGAAGGTCGGCACCCGCTTCGCCGCCCAGGCGGGCAAGGCCTCCAGCTTCAAGCTCTGGCTCAAATACGCGAAGCCGGCACGGGGGCGGATCGTCGTCGACGACGGTGCCGCCCGGGTGCTGCGCGAGCGCGGATCGAGCCTGCTCCCGGTCGGCATCGTCGGTGTCGAGGGCGCCTTCGACGCCGGCGACGCCGTCGACGTGGTCGTCGACGGAGAGGCGATCGGCAAGGGCATCGCCGACTACTCCTCCCAGGAGCTGGCCCGGGTCAGGGGGATGAAGACCGACCGGGCCCGGGAGCTGCTTCCCCACGCGGCCGACGAGGTGATCCACCGGGATCGCTTCGTCCTTGTGTGAGTAGTGGCCTGGGGCCCCCAGCTACCCTTGTCCGATGGCCGTGACCACGACCACCGTCGCTGAGACCTGCGCCGCAGCCAAGAAGGCCGCGAGGACGCTGGCGCGCGCCTCCACGGGGGCGAAGGACGCGGCCCTGGAGGCGACCGCGCGGTTGCTGGAAGAGCGCACGGCCGGGATCCTCGAGGCGAACGCGGCGGACCTGGCCGACGAGCGCGCGGCGGGGCTGACCGCGGCGCTGAGGGACCGGTTGACGCTGACCTCCGAGCGGGTGACGGCGATGGCGGCAGGGGTGCGGGCCGTCGTGGCGCTGGAGGACCCGGTCGGCGAGGAGCTGGAACACAGGACCCTGGCCAGCGGCCTGGACCTGCGCAAGATCCGGGTGCCGCTGGGAGTGATCGCCGTGGTCTACGAGGCGCGGCCGAACGTGACGGTCGACTGCGCGGCGCTGACGATCAAGAGCGGCAACGCGATCGTGCTGCGCGGCTCCCACTACGCGGAAAGGTCGAACGGGGCGCTGGCGGCCGTCGTCCGCGAGGCGCTCGGCGAGGCGGGGCTGCCGGAGGACGCGGTGGTGCTGCTGGCCGGCGGGGGCCACGAGGAGCTGGCCGAGCTGGCGACCCAGGAGGGTCGGGTCGATCTCTTGATCCCGCGCGGCGGCGAGGGTCTCAAGGCGGCGATCAAGGACGTCGCGACGGTGCCGGTGATGTACGCGGCGGCGGGCAACTGCCACGTCTACGTCCACGCCGACGCCGACCTCGAGATGGCGCGGCGGATCGCGGTCAACGCCAAGGTGCAGCGGCCCGGCGTCTGCAACGCGGCGGAGACGCTGCTGATCGACGCCGCGATCGCCGAGCGCTTCGTCCCCGCCGTGCTCTCCGACCTGCGCGAGGCCGGGGTCGAGCTGGTCGGCGACGAGCGCGCCCGCTCGTTCGCCGCCGGCATCGAGGTCGGTGCCGCGACCGAGGCCGACTGGGACACCGAGTACCTGGACCTGAAGCTGGCCGTCGCCGTGGTCGACTCGGTCGAGGACGCGGTCGAGCACGTCAACGCGCACGGCACCGGGCACTCGGAGGCGATCGTCACCAGCTCGGAGGACGCCGCCGAGGAGTTCGCCGCCGCTGTCGACTCGGCCGCCGTCTACGTCAACGCCTCGACCCGCTTCACCGACGGCTTCGAGTACGGGATGGGGGCCGAGATCGGCAACTCGACCCAGAAGCTGCACGCCCGCGGGCCGATCGGGATGCGCGAGCTGACGACCTTCAGGTACGTGGCCCGCGGCGACGGCCAGATACGTGGGTAGCTCCGGCGGTGTCGGCATCGGCGTGCTGGGGTCGGCCTTCAACCCGCCGCACCTCGGTCACCTGGCGCTGGCCCAGGAGGCGCTCTGGCAGCTCGGCCTCGGCGAGGTGATCCTGGTCCCGACCGGCGACGCGCCGCACAAGCGGATCGCCGACGACCCCGGCCGCGAGCTGCGGCTGACGATGACCCGCCTCGCCGCCGCCGACGACTCGCGTTTCTCGGTCTCCACGCTCGAGGTCGAGCGCGATGGGCCGTCCTACACGTATGAGACCTTGGAGCTGCTTGCGAGAGAACGGGGCGACACGGAGCTGGTGTTCGTGATGGGCGCCGACGCCGCCGTGGGCCTCGAGAGCTGGCGCAACCCCGAACGCGTGGTCGAGCTGGCCCGGCTTGCCGTCGCCCGGCGCTCGGGTATCTCGGACGCCGAGGTGGCCGCGGTGATGCGCAGCCTCAGCGCCGAGGGCCGGGCGACGATGCTGGAGATGCCGCAGTTCGGTGTCTCCTCCTCGGCCGTGCGCGAGCGGGCGGCGGCGGGCAGGCCGCTGCGTTACCTGGTGCCGGAGCCGGTTGCGCGGCTGATCGAGGAAAAGGGGATCTACTCATGAAGGCACCACAAGCGGAGCCGCTGGCGCGCCGCCTGGCCGAGCTGGCCGACTCCAAAAAGGCCGAGGACATCGTCGTCCTCGACATGCGCGAGCTCGTCTCCTACACCGACTTCCTGGCCATCTGCACCGCTCGCAACGAGCGTCAGGCACGGGCGATCGTCGACGAGGTGAGGCTGCAGGTGAAGCGGGAGATGGGCCAGCTTCCCGGCGGCGTCGACGGCGCCGGCGCGGATGGCTGGGTCGTTCTCGACTACCTCGATTGCGTCCTCCATGTCTTCACCGCCGAGGCGCGCGAGCGCTACCAGCTCGAGGACCTCTGGCGCGAGGCGCCGCGGTTGCAGCTCGACCTCGACGCGCCCGAGGCGCCCTCCGCCGCGAGCGCCTGAGGCAGCTGCGAGCGCTAGGCGCATCTGTGACGAAATACCGTCCGAGCCCGCCCGTACGGTGCCGCGCATGGATCGCTTCAAGCGGGTGTTTTTCGGCTACCGCCGCCCCGACGTGGACGCGGCGATATCCGCACTTGACGGACGGATCGACGCCCTGGAGCCAAGGGCCGCCGAATGCGAGCGTCAGGTCGCGGCGATCGCCGAGCTCGAGCGGGAGATGTCCTCGCTCTCGGCGATGGTGATCGAGCGCGAGCGCGAGATCCGCGGGCTGATCGAGCGCCTGCGCGAGGCCAACGAACGTCACGACCGCAGCATCGCCTCGCTCGACGCGGTCTCGGGCCGGCTGCAGGAGATCCAGACGCAGGCCCGCGGCCAGGCGACCCGGATCCGGATGAAAGCGCTGCGCGAGGCGGTCGAGGTCGGCCGGCGCGTGCAGGAGCTGACCGACGCTCAGGGCGCGCCAGCCGCAGACGCGCCGGGCGCAAGCGGCGGCAACGGCCGCAGGCCGGACTTCAACGGGGTCTTCGAGGGCTCGATCAAGCTCGAGATCGGGCCCCTGGGCGACTTCTCCCAGCTGGTCGGCTTCGAGGACGCCGTCGGCCAGGTCGGCGCTTCCGATATCTCGGTCGAACGCTTCTCCGAGGGTCGCGCGACCCTCTCGATGCGGCTGGACCAGCCGGTCGAGCTGCTGCGCGAGCTGGAGGAGCTCTCCACGCTCGACTTCAAGGTCCGCCACACTGCCCCCGACAACCTGATCCTCGACGTCGATGAGGATCAGGGCCCCGAGCAGCGCGCCGCTTAGCGGGAGCGGCGCTCACGATAAACTCCCAAGCCGATCTGGGGCTGTAGCTCAGCTGGAAGAGCGCCGCCATGGCATGGCGGAGGTCAGGGGTTCGAGCCCCCTCAGCTCCACTCTCAACGATCCGCCCGTCGCTGCCGATGACTGGGGCGTGAGCGCGGCCAATCAGCACGTGTTCTCGCACGGGATGCGGGACACGCGGGAGACGTTCGAAGTCTGGAGCGAGCGGCCCTGGTCGGTCCTGCGCGGCTGGGCGGCGCTGAGCCTGGCCGTGACGGTGGCGCTGCTGCTCGCCGTCTGGGTGGTCGCCGGGCTGCTGACTCCGGACCTGACGCCGGTCCACATCGCCGGCTTCACCCATCCCTCCGAGCCCGACGACCTGCTGCCGATCCTCTGGCGCAACTCGCTCGTCCTCGCCCTGCACGCGACCGCCTGCGTCGCCGGCTTCATCGCCGGCGCCTCGATGCCGATCGCCGCCGCGCAGCGCACCGGGCTCTCGCGCTGGGTCCACGTCAAGGCGGGCGAACTGGCGATCCTCTTCGTCGCGGCCGTGACCCTGTTCTCGCTCTCGACCCAGGCCCTCTACCTCGGCTTCCAGGCGTCGACGATCTCCCACCAGCTCGACATCACCCGGCTCGAGCTGATCCTCAGCGTCCTCCCGCACGCACTTCCCGAGCTGACCGCCCTCTTCCTGCCCCTCGCCGCCTGGCTGATCGCCAGCCGTCGCGGCGAGTGGAACCAGCTGCTCGCCGCCACTCTCCTCACCGTCGCTCTCGCGATCCCGGTGCTGATCGCGGCGGCGGCGATCGAGGTCTACGGCTGGCCGCAGATCCTCGAGCTGCTCTCGAGTGGAGTGCGGGACCCGTTCCTGGCCGGCGGCTGACGCGCCGCCGCTCCCAGCCCTCGTAAGATCGCCGTCCGTGAGCGGCTACGACCCGAAGGCGATCGAGAGCAGGTGGCAGCAGGTCTGGGCCGAGGAGGCGACCTGGGAGGTCCCGAATCCCGGTCAGCCCGGCTTCGACGACTCGAAGCCGAAGTCCTACGTGCTGGAGATGCTGCCCTACCCCTCGGGAGAGCCCCACGTCGGCCACCTCAAGTGCTACGCGGTCGGCGACGCGATCGCCCACTTCCGCCGCCGCCACGGCTTCCAGGTGATCCACCCGATGGGCTACGACGCCTTCGGCCTGCCGGCGGAGAACAACGCGATCAAGACCGGCGAGCCGCCGCGCGAGGCGACCGAGCGCTCGATCGACTCCTTCCGCCGCCAGTTCCGCGAGTGGGGGATCTCGATCGACTGGTCGCGGGAGATCGGCACCCACACGCCCGAGTACTACCGCTGGACCCAGTGGATCTTCCTGCAGCTGTTCGAGAAGGGCCTCGCCTACCGGACCGAGGCGCCGGTGCAGTGGTGCCCGAAGGACGCCACCGTGCTCGCCAACGAGCAGGTGGTCGACGGCCGCTGCGAGCGCTGTGGCACCGAGGTCGTCCAGCGCAACCTCGAGCAGTGGTTCTTCCGCATCACCGACTATGCCGAGCGCCTGCTCGCCGACTTCGAGCTGCTCGAGTCCTGGCCCGAGCACGTGATCACGATGCAGCGCAACTGGATCGGCCGCTCGGAGGGGGCGGAGGTCGTCTTCCGCTGCGAGGAAGTCGACCTCGACTTCCCCGTCTTCACCACCCGCCCCGACACCCTCTTCGGCGCCACCTTCTTCGTCCTCGCCCCCGAGCACCCCGAGCTGGAGCGCCTGGTCGCCGGCACGCCAGCGGAGGACGAGGTCCGCGAGTACGTCAACCGGGTCGGCCGCGAGTCGGCCGAGGAGCGCGGCGCCGAGGACCGCGAGAAGACCGGGGTGGCGCTCGGGCGCAGCGTCGTCAACCCGGTCAACGGCGAGGAGATCCCGATGTTCGTCGCCGACTACGTGCTGATGGAGTACGGCACCGGGGCGATCATGGCGGTGCCGGGGCACGACACGCGCGACTACGAGTTCGCGAAAGCCTTCGGCCTGCCGATCGGACGGGTGATCGAGGGCGAGGATCCGGAGGTCGCGCGCGACGACGACGGCCTCCCGTACCCCGGCGACGGGCCGATGGTCGACTCCGGCCGCTTCGACGGCAGGGACAACCGCGAGGCCTATGCGGAGATCGTCGCCTGGCTGGAGTCGGAGGGGCGCGGCAAGCCCGCGGTCAACTACCGCCTGCGCGACTGGCTGGTCTCGCGCCAGCGCTACTGGGGGGCGCCGATCCCGATCGTCTACTGCGAGCAGTGCGGGATCGTCCCGGTGCCCGACGAGCAGCTGCCGGTCGAGCTGCCGGAGATCGAGGACTACGCGCCGCAGGGCAAGAGCCCGCTGGCCGCCGCCGAGGACTGGGTCGCCACCGAGTGCCCGCGCTGCGGCGGCCCGGCCCGGCGCGAGACCGACACGATGGACACCTTCGTCGACTCCTCCTGGTACTTCATCCGCTACCTCGACCCGCGCAACGACGAGGCGGCCTGGGACCGTGCCGCGGCCGACCA
Organism: uncultured Solirubrobacterales bacterium; assembly: GCA_963775475.1. Lineage (GTDB taxonomy): Bacteria > Actinomycetota > Thermoleophilia > Solirubrobacterales > 70-9 > VAYN01. The sequence goes on from CAVZIP010000002.1 coordinate 184,281, forward strand.
CTGGCTCCCCGTCGACCAGTACATCGGCGGCGTCGAGCACGCGATCCTGCACCTGATGTACGCGCGCTTCTTCACCAAGGCGCTCGCCGACCTCGGCCAGCTCGACGTGCAGGAGCCGTTCGCCAACCTCTTCGCGCAGGGGATGATCACCCGCGACGGGGCGAAGATGTCGAAGTCGCGGGGCAACACGGTCAGCCCCGGCGAGTACGTCGAGCGCTACGGCGCCGACACCGCCCGCACCTACATCTGCTTCATGGGCCCGCCCGAGCGCGGCGGCGACTGGTCCGACGAGGGGGTCGAGGGCGTCAACCGCTTCCTCTCGCGGCTCTGGCGCCTCTGCGGGGAGGTCGAGGAGCGCACCGAGGCCGGCGAGCCCGGTGCGGCTGCCGACGGTGACGCCCGGGAGCTGCTCGCCAAGGCGCACTGGGCGATCGACAAGGCGACCCGTGACTTCCAGCGCGGCTTCCAGTTCAACACCGCGATCTCCGCGGTGATGGAGCTGGTCAACGACGCCTACCGGCTCAAGGACGGCCTCTACGGCGAACCCGAAGGTGCCGCGGCGATGCGCTTCGCGACGGCCACCGCCGCCTCGCTGATCTTCCCCTTCGCGCCGCACCTCGGCAGCGAGGTCTTCGAGCGCCTCAGCGGCGAGCGCGTCTGGGAGCAGCCCTGGCCCGAGGCCGACCCGGAGATGCTGCTGAGCGACACGGTGACGATAGTCGTCCAGGTCAACGGCAAGCTGCGGGACCGGATCGAGGTCGGAGCGGTGGCGCCCAGGGACGAGGTGCTGGCCCTGGCCCGTGCCAGCGAGAAGGTCGCCGGCCATCTCGACGGCAAGGAGATCGTCAAGGAGGTCGTCGTTCCCGGCAAGCTGGTCAACCTGGTCGTGCGCTGATTCACCGCCGGCGCAACGGTTTCGGACTCCTATCTGGTAGAAAGCGCGCCGATGCTCGTCAGGCGTCTGGAGGACGCACCAGTTGAGGAGTGGCACCGGCTGCAGACGCACGTGCTCATGGACGCGGGCGAGCTCGGCTCCCGCAACCTCTCGGTCACCTGGCTGACGCTGCCGGCCGGCAGCAAGCAGACCCTGCGCTCGCACGAGCAGTCCGAGCAGGCCTATGTCGTCGTCCGCGGCGCCGGCGCGATGTCGGTCGCCGGCGACACGCAGCAGGTGGGGGAGGGCGACCTGATCCTGGTCCCCCCGGCGACCGAGCACTCGCTCGCCAACGACGGCGAAGTGGAGCTCTCCTGCGTCTCGATCCAGTCGCCACCCGTCGCCGCCGAAGAGCTGTATAGCGACCAGCTGGCCGAGGTCGCCGGGTACGACGACGACGACGATCTCTGAGGCGCCAGAGGCGGCGCATCTCGGGACCCTCGGTCCGCTGGCTCGGGTCACGCACTGGAGTGCGCTCCCCTCGCCATGCTCCCTGCGTCCCCCGAGCTGCTTGCCTCTGACACCTCAGAGGCGTTTTCGGTCCATGCTTTTTTGAAATAGCGCGCCATGTGTGCGTTGCGGCGAGGCAGCATCGGGGCATGCCCGAGCTGAGCCGCAGCCAGGTCGTCGTCTACGGTGCCATCGCCGTCGCCCTGCTGCTGGTCGGGGCGCGGGCGATCCGGGCGGAGGGAGCAGGCGAGCGGTCCTACTCGACGGACCCGGTGGGGGAGCCGCAGTCGAGCGCGAGCTTCAGCCTCAGCGGTCAGGCCGGCGACGTGGTCGTCCACGTCGCCGGGGCGGTCGCGCGCCCCGGTGTCTATCGCCTGCCGGCGGGGAGCCGGGTCAACGACGCGGTCGAACGCGCCGGCGGTGCCAGCGGCGGCGCGGAGCTGGAAGCCGTCAACCTCGCCGCTCGGCTTGCCGACGGACAGCAGGTGGTGGTACCGGAGCACGGTCCCGGCGGAGTCACGGCGGTCGGCGTGGGCGGGGCGGAAGAGGGGCCGATCAGCCTTGGCACGGCCACGGTCGAACAGCTCGACACGATCGACGGCATCGGACCGGTGACCGCGCAGGACATCGTCGAGTTCCGCGACGAACATGGCGGCCTCGCCTCGGTCGACCAGCTCGACCAGGTCTCGGGAATCGGGCCGGCGACGATGGAGTCGTTGCGCGCCCGGCTGCAGCCCTGAGGCGCCGACGATGCGTTCGCCGCGGCTGTCGCTGCCGGTTCTGATCGGGATCGCGGCCCTGGTCACGATCGCGCTCGTCCGCAGCGAGGAGATCCGTGAGCGGGCCGAGGACGGCCTGGGTCGGGGGATGCCGGCGCGGGAGGCCGAGCTGGCTCGCGGCTTCGTCCTCGGCGCGGACGGGGGCATGGACGCGCGGACCGAGGAGGACTTCCGGCGCGCGGGCCTGAGCCACCTGCTCGCGGTCAGCGGCCAGAACGTGACCCTGTTGGCACTGTTGGCGATGCCGCTGCTGGCTGCGCTGGGCATCCCCTTGCGCGAGCGCCTGATCTGGATCCTCGGCTTGATCGTCGTCTACGTGCCGCTTGCCGGGGCGGGTCCCTCGATCCAGCGGGCGGGGGTGATGGGAGCCGCCGGGCTGGTGGCGACTCTGGCGGGGCGGCGGGCATCGCGCCTGTACGCGCTGTCGCTGGCGCTGATCGTCACCCTGGCCATCGACCCGGGCATCGCCGCGGACATCGGCTGGCAGCTCAGCTTTGCCGCCGTCGCGGGGATCTTCGTCCTCGCCGCGCCGATCCGCGAGGCGGTTGCGGCGCGAATCGGCACCGGCAGCTGGCGTCGCGCCTTCGCCGAGGGCACCGCGGTGACGATCGCCGCCACCCTGGCGACGGCGCCGTTGATCGCCTTTCACTTCGAAACGCTCTCGACCACGACCTTGGCGGCCAACGTGCTGGCGATGCCGGCGGTGGCCCCGGCGATGTGGCTGGGCATGGCGAGCGCCGCCGCCGCGCAGGTCCCGGGCCTGCCGGTCGAGGCGCCGAACGCGGTCAACGCCCTTCTGCTCGGATACATCGCCCAGGTCGCGGCCTGGTGCGGGCGGCCCGCCTGGGCCGAGGTGCACGTCCGGCTGGGTGGCGAGGGCCTGGCCGCCGCCTACCTGGCGCTCGCCGCGGCCCTCGCGAGCGCCTTCCGGCTCTCTCGCCGGCGCCGCCTGGCGGCAGCGAGGGAGCGGGTCGGGGGGCCGCGGCGGGCCCGGCCGACGGTTCGTGGCGCGCGCAGAATTCGGCTGGCGCTGGCGGCCCTCGCGGCCCTCGTCCTCGTGGCGACGATCGCGGTGGGAGGGGGAGGGACCGCCGCGGCGCCGCCGTCCGGCCTGCGGATCGAGGTCCTCGACGTCGGCCAGGGGGACGCGATCCTGCTGCAGCCCGCCGGGGCGCCGGCGGTGCTCGTCGACGGGGGGCCGCCGGGTGCCGGGCTCGCCGGCAAGCTCGGCGACGCCGGGGTCGAGCGACTCGCCGCCGCCGTCGTCAGCCACGACCAGTCCGACCACGCGGGCGGGATCGAAGAGCTGCTCGGCCGCTTTCCCGTCGCCAGGCTGGTCTACGCGCGGCTGGGGCGCGAGCCGCTCGCGGCGGCCCGCGCTGCCGGCGCCGCCCCGGTGCGGGCAGTCGCCGGTGGCGAGCTGCGCTCCGGCGGGCTCCGTCTCGAGGTCCTCTGGCCGCCACGCGAGCTGCTGGCCGGACCCCCTGCCGGCGCCGACCCCAACCAGCTGGCGCTCGTTCTCCTCGCCCGCTGGCGCGACTTCTCGATGCTGCTCGCCGCCGATGCCGAGGCGGAGGCGGTCCCACTCGACCCCGGCCCGGTCGACGTGCTCAAGGTCGCCCACCACGGCAGCGACGACGCCGGCCTCGCGGATCTGCTCGATCGCGTCAGGCCCTCGTTGGCGGTGATCTCCGCCGGCGATGACAACCCCTACGGGCATCCCACGGCCCGCACCCTGGCGACACTCTCCGCGCACGGCGTTCTCACCCTGAGGACCGACCGCGACGGCGAGATCGCGATCGAGGTCCGGCGTCGATCGTTCGACGTCAGGATCGAGGGTTGAGCAGCCTCAACGAATAACCCAATCGATAATGGGAATTCCCGCTCCGGGCCCTATCGACGTGGCTTCGTCCCGCCGATGGTCGCCTAGATGCTCTCTCGGAGAGGAAAGTCGCTGCCTCGGCGGAAGAAGCTCAGCTTCGCGGGCACCGGCCTGCTGGAACGGATGCGCAGCACAACCTTTGCCCTCCTGGGGGTCACCGCGGCGATGGGCCTCGGGCTGGTCGCGGTCGCCTCTCAGCAGGACTGGCCGTTGCTGCCCGCGGCCCCGATTCCCGGCCTGTCCGAGCCCGGCGAGGTGCACGAGGCGGCTGCGGTCGCAGGACAGGGCATCGCGTCTCCGGCGCAGCGCTCGCTTGCGCCAGGCGTTGGAGAGCCGAGCGTCGACCGCGGCGCCCGGACGCAGGAGAAAGCGGCCCCGCAGGTGTCGGGTTCGCAGACGCTGGCGACCGCGCCACCCCAGCCTGCGCCCGATCCCGCCGCCGATGCGCCCTCAGATCAGGGCGCGCCCGCGGCGCCCGGCCCGGTCCAGCCGCCGCTTGGATCCCCGACCACGGCGCCGGCCGCGGAACCATCCCCAACTGCGCCCGCGCCCGAAGCCACCTCCTCTCCAAAGCCCCCCTCCGCCCCGGTGGCGGTGGCGGTCAGCTCTCCAAAGAGCGACGATCGCGAGGAGGGCAAGGCGCAGGGCAGGTCCAAGTCATCCGGCGAGTGGAAGGGCAGGCCGGAGAAGGACGACGGCTATGAGCAGCCCGAGTCGAAGGCGCCGCCGCCCCCGGCCGCTCCCGCCCCTGTCGAATCCGACGACAAGGCGGAGGCCGAGCCGGGCAAGGAGGACTCCTCGTCCGACCGTGCCAAGGGCCGGGGCAACGGCCACGGGCGCTTCGGCAAGTAGTGCCCGGCCGGGAGGCCGCGGCGGCATCTAGACTCGGCCGGTGGCCGAGGAGATGCGAGCGCTGTACCTGATCGCCGGCACCGACGGGGCGAAAATCGACGCCACGCGGGGCCGGTTGCGGGCGCGAGCCGAGCGCGAGGCCGGATCCGACGCGCTGGAGGTCTTCGAGCCGGGGGAGGGCCGGGGGATGCCGGACCACGAGGCGCTGCTGGCGGCGATCCCGGCGATGTCGCTGATGGAGTCGCGCCGCTACCTGCTCGCCGACGGGGTCGAGCGCTGGCGCGATCGCCAGCTCGATGAGGTCGCCGCCGCGGTCGGCGAGCTGCCGCCCGACCTGACCCTGGTCCTGATCGCCAGAGCCAAGGCGCCGGCGAAGCTCTCGAAGGCGGTCAAGGCCGCGAAGGGCGAGATCCACGAGTTCGAGGCGCCGAAGGCGCGCGAGATGCCACGGGTCCTCGTCGCCGAGGCCCAGCGGCTCGGCTTCCGGCTCGAGCCCGTCGCCGCCCGGGTCCTGGTCGACCGCATGGGCGCCGGCCCGGTGCGGCTGCAACAGGAGCTGGAGCGGCTGGCCCTCTGGGCCGGGGAGGGCGGCGAGGTAACCGTCACCGATCTCGAGGCGATGATCGCCGACACCTCCGAGGCGGCGGTCTGGTCGCTCTCCGATGCCCTGCTCGAACGCGACCCCGCCGCCGCCCTGCGAATCGGCGAGCGGCTGATCGAGCAGGGAGAGAACGTGACCGGGTTGATCTACGGCCTCGCCTCGCGCCTGCGCAGCGCCTGCTCCGCCGCCGCCCAGCTCGAGGAGGGGATCCCTCCCAAGCAGGTCGAGTCCTCGCTGAAGATGCACCCCTACGCGGCCAAGCAGCTCGTCGCCCGCCTGCGCGACACCGACGTCGCCAGCTTGCGTCTGGCGACGGAGGCATTGGCGGACCTCGAGCTCTGGTGCCGCGGCGGCGCCGACTACGGCGATTCTTTGGCGTTCACCTTGGCCCTGCGGTCGATGGCCGCCTCGTAGGGCAGCGAAAACCAAGCAGCGCAAGGAGGAGTGAGGGAGTGTGCTCCGCACATGACCGAACGACGACGCCGCGATGCGCCGGTTTGCAGCGTCCTACGAGGCGGCGATGCGGGCTGCTTTGGACTTCTTGCGCGAGCCGGTGTTCAGATGCATCGCGCCCTTCTGCACGGCCTTGTCGATCTTCGAGACGAGATCGCGCTGCTCGGCCTCGATCGCACTCGCGTCCCCTCCCTCGACCGCGCTTTCGAGGCGGCGGAAATGGGTCTTCACCGTGCTGGTGAGCAGCCGGTTCTCCGCGCGCTCGCGCTCGCTGCGTAGGATCCGCTTCTTCTGTGAGGCTATGTTGGCCATGAGTCAAGTGCCTGAGCCAACGCCGTGCGGGCTCCAGGCGGCCGCCGACTATAGCGACTGAGACCTGGATCCAGCTTGGAGACGCCGAAGGCACCTGACACCCCCGAAGGCGACGAGCGGGCGGCGATCGACGCCGACGCCGCCCTGCGCGCCGCCGAGGCCTTCGACCCCGGCGAGGAGCTCGAGGGGGAGCCGGCGCCGGGCCGCCAGGCGGGGCGGATCGCCCGCTCGACCGCCTTCTTCTCGATCGCCACCGCCGCTTCGCGCGTCGCCGGCCTGGCCCGCGAGGTGGTCGCCGCCGGCTACTACGGGATCAGCGGCCCGATGTCGGCCTTCACGATCGCCTTCCAGGTCCCCAACCTGATCCGCGCCCTCTTCGCCGACGCCGCCCTGCAGCCCGCCTTCGTCCCGGTCTTCACCGAGCAGCTGGAGCAGAAGAACTACCGCGAGGCGTTCCGGCTCGCCTCGACCCTGCTGCTGATCGTGACCATGGTCCTGGGCGCGATCACGGCGCTGTTCGTGCTCGCGGCTCCGCTCCTGATGCCGCTCTTCGCCCCCGGCTTCGAGGGCGAGATCCTCGACCTCACCGTCACCCTCTCCCAGGTCCTCTTCCCGATCCTGATCCTGTTGGGGATCAGCGGCGATCGTCGTCGGCATCCTCAACAGCTACGACCGCTTCGGCGCCTTCGCGATCGCGCCGCTGTTCTGGAACCTGACGATCATCGCCGTGCTGATCGTCGTCGAGCCGATGCTCGAGCGGCCAGGACCGGATCTACGCCTACGCGATCGGCATCCTCGCCGGCACCCTGGTCCAGCTGCTGATCCCCGCCTTCGACCTCCGCAACACCCCGTTCAAGTTCAGCTGGAGCTTCGAGTGGCGCCATCCCGGCGTGCGGAGTGTGCTGCTGCTGATGCTGCCGGTGACGATCAGCCTCGGCCTGATCAACTTCAACCTGGTCATCAACAGCTTCTTCGGCAGCCTCGTCAGCGACCAGGCGCCGGCGGCGATCGACAAGGCCTTCCGGATCTACCAGCTGCCGCAGGGCATCTTCTCGGTGGCGATCGCGACGGTCCTGTTCCCGACCCTGGCCCGTTTCGCCAGCCGCGGCGCGATCGACGACCTGCGCATCGACCATGGCCAACGGGATGCGCCAGATCCTCTTCGTGCTGGTGCCCGCCGCCGCCGCCGTCCTCGTTCTCGCCGATCCGATGATCAGGCTCGTCTACCAACGCGGCGCCTTCGACGCGGCGGAGACGACCGTGGTCGCGACGGCGCTCTTCTGGTTCGCCTTCTCGCTGCCCACCAACGGCCTCTTCCTGCTTCTGACCCGGACCTTCTTCGGGCTGCAGCGCCCTTGGATCCCGACTTCGATCGCCGCCGGCAACCTGGTCGTGACCGCGCTGGGGGCGCTCGCCCTCTACCACCTCGGGGTCGGCGGGATCGTCGCCTCGACCGCGATCGCCACCACCGCCAGCGTCGTCGCCCAGTGCGTGATCCTGAGGCGCCTGCTCGGCGGTCTCGAGCTGGGCCGGCTGCTTGACGCAAGCATCCGCATCGCGATCGCCGCCGCCGCCCTCGCCGCCGTCAGCTATGGCATCTGGGAGGTGCTCGACGGCGCCCTCGGGCGCGGCCTCGCTGGCCAGATCGTCTCGCTCGGCGCCGGCCTCGGCGCCGGGGGGCTCGTCTACCTCGGCGCTGCCCGTCTCCTCCGCATTCCCGAGCTGGACCAGATCCTGCGGCTCGTCCGCCGCCGCTGAATGCTGGACCTCGGTCGCTACCTGCTCGGCGTCCTCGAGATCGCCCTTCTCGTCGGCTTCGCCTGGCTCGGCGCAACTCGCCTCCGCTCTCGGCTGCTCCCCCGCTTCGAGGGAGCACCGGCGCACCTGGCGACCGCCGTACTCGCGCTTGCTCTCCTGATCTGGACGGGCGAGATCCTCGGGACGGTCTCGCTTTTCCAGCCCCTGCCCTATGTCCTGGCGGTTGTCGTACTGGGAGTCGTGCTCCGCGTGGTGGTCCGGGAAGTTGACGCTTCACCCGCGGGTGAAGCGGTGGTGGGGGATGCCGCCGCGACAGGACCCGCAGCCGGAACGCATGGTCCCTCGCCAGTGGCAATCGCCGTCGCGCTGGCGATCGCGGCCGTCGCGGTCGTTCACTTCGCCGTCGGGGTCAAGACGCGGTTGTCGACCGGGATGACCGGGTTCGATTCGCACCTGGTACCACGGCCCCTTCGCCGCCGGCTTCTTCCAGAGCGGGGACACCTGGGACCTGCACTTCATCGCCCCGCAGTTCCTCGCCTGGTTCTACCCAGCCAACGGAGAAATCTTCCACGCCGTCGGGATGCTGGCGTTCGGCCGTGATGTGTTGTCGCCGCTGCTGAACCTCGGTTGGCTTGTGGGCTGCCTGGTGGCGTGCTGGTGCATCGGGCGCCCATATCGGGTCGCGCCATGGTCTCTTGCGCTGGGCGCCATTGCGCTGAGCGTGCCGGCGCTGGCGGATCAGGCTGGGGAGGCGCGCAACGACATCGTCGGGATCTTCTTCCTGCTTGCCGCGGTCGCTGTTGCCTTGAACGCCTGGGCTGCTCGAGGCGAGGGTGAGGAGGGGCTCTCGACCGGAGCGCTCGTCGTGGCTGGCCTCGCCGCAGGGCTGGCCGCCGGGACCAAGCTCAACTTCCTGTTGCCGGCCGGGGTGCTGGTGCTCGGGCTGGTTGCGATCGCGCCGCGAGGGGCGAGGCGGCGGGCGCTGGCGGCTTCCGGCCTCGCGGCGCTAGCCGGCGGTGGCTACTGGTACCTGCGCAACCTCGTCCACAGCGGCAACCCGCTGCCCTGGATCGACAGCCTCGGCCCGATCTCGCTGCCGGCCCCGGACCAGGCGCTGGGCGGCCGCGAAGCGCACAGCGTCTTCGGTTACCTGACCGACGGCGCCGTCTGGTCGGACTGGTTCCTGCCCGGCCTCCACGACGGCCTCTGGCTCGTCTGGCCGCTGCTGGCCGCTGCTGCCCTTGCCGGTCTCGTCCTCTGCCTCGTCCCCGCTGCCAAGTCGTTCCGCGGTTCCGAATCCACCCATGGCGTGGGAAAGGAACCGCGCGCTTGGATCGGGGGGGCTGACCCGGGCTTGCCACTCGCCGCCCTGGTCAGCCTCGCCACCGCTCTCGCCTGGCTCTTCGCCCCGACCTCCGCTTCCGGCCCCGACGGCATGCCCCGCGGCTTCGAGTCCGGCCTTCGCTACCTCGCGCCCGCCCTCGTCCTCGGCTTGGCGCTGCTGCCGGCCACGCCAAGGCTGCGGTCCAGCTTGGCTGGTTTTCCTGAAGCGCCTCCTTCGTTTGTGCCGCATAGCGGTTCAAAGCAGGGACGCGGTCCATTTGCTGGGGGGAGGCGCCGGGTTTTCGCGGTTGGCGCCGTCCTGGTCGCCTTTGGCGTCGCTGTCGGCTACCCCGTCCAGCGCCACTACCTCGAGAACCGCTATGCCGACCCGACCTTCACTACCCCCGGCCTCAACGCCGCATTCGCCTGGTCCCGCGACATCTCCGACGCTGATATCGCCACCACCAGCACCCGCCAGTACCCCCTCTTCGGCGCCGACCTCTCCAACCACGTCCAGTTCATCGGCGAAGAACGCCCCCACGGCGGCTTCGAACCCCCAACCACCTGCCGCGCCTGGCGCAAGGAGCTGAACGAAGGCAATTACGACTACGTCGTCGCCACCCGCGATCGCATCGAGCCGGGCAAGCCTGTCTATCCACAACAGGCGAGCTGGACCGAAGGCCCCGCAGCCACGCCTTTGCTCAGGAAGCCGCCGACGGTCGTCTTCAAGCTGGCGGGAAAGCTGGATCCATCGCTCTGTCCCAGCTGAGGTCGGCGGCTGCGATCCATGGGTCGTGTAGGTGAGCGCGCCCTCCGGCGGGTCCTCTTCCACGTTCCTCCGACGACAGGACCCGCGGGCCGGTGCTCCTCACAGGACCCGCCGGCCGGAGACCATGGTCGCCATACTCCGCTCCGCCCATGGACCACATCCGCAACTTCTCGATCATCGCCCACATCGACCACGGCAAGTCGACCCTGGCCGACCGCATCCTCGAGGTCACCGGCGCCGTCGACCCGAAGAAAATGCAGGCGCAGATGCTCGACTCGATGGACCTCGAGCGCGAGCGCGGGATCACGATCAAGGCGCAGGCCGTGCGGGTCGAGTACAGGGCCGCGAACGGCGAGACATACCACCTGCACCTGATCGACACGCCCGGCCACGTCGACTTCTCCTACGAGGTCTCGCGCAGCCTCGCCGCCTGCGAGGGGGCGTTGCTGGTCGTCGACGCCGCCCAGGGCGTCGAGGCGCAGACCGTCGCCAACACCTACCTGGCGATCGAGAACGGGCTGGAGCTGATCCCGGTGATCAACAAGGTCGACCTGCCGGGTGCCGAGCCCGACCGGGTGGCGGCCGAGATCGCCGACCTGCTCGGCGGCGACCCCGAGGAAGCGCTGCGGATCTCGGCCAAGACCGGGGAGGGGGTGGTCGAGGTGCTGGAGGCGATCGTCGCCCGCATCCCGGCGCCGGCGGGAAAGCCGCGGGCGCCGACGCGGGCGCTGATCTTCGACTCCGAGTTCGACCAGTACCGCGGCGTGATCGCCTACGTGCGGATGGTCGACGGCTCCTTCCGCAAGGACGAGCGGATCCTGGCGATGCAGAACGGGACCGAGGCCGACATCGACGACATCGGCTTCTTCCGTCCGGCGATGACCGCGGTGCCGGGAATGGAGGCAGGCGACGTCGGCTACCTGATCACCGGGATCAAGGACGTCGCCAAGCTGCGCGTCGGCGACACCCTGACGGCGCAGCCCGAGCCCGCCGAGGAGCCGCTCGAGGGCTACCGCGAGGTGCGGCCGATGGTCTTCTGCGGACTCTTCCCGATCGACACCGACCGCTTCGAAGACCTGCGCGACGCGCTCGAGAAGCTGGCCCTCAACGACGCCGCGCTGTCCTGGGAGCCGGAGACCTCGGAGGCGCTCGGGTTCGGCTTCCGCTGCGGCTTCCTCGGCCTGCTGCACATGGAGATCGTGCGCGAGCGGCTGGAGCGCGAGTACGACCTCGACCTGCTGGCGACGACGCCGAACGTGCGCTACGAGGTCCAGCTCGTCACCGGCGAGACGGTGGAGGTCCACAGCCCGACCGAGCTGCCCGACCCCGGCTCGATCGAGGCGATCGAAGAGCCCTACATCCGCGCCACGATCATCTGCCCGAAAGAGCAGGTCGGCGCGGTGATGGAGCTCTGCCAGACCCGCCGCGGCACCCACGTCGACATGCACTACCTGAGCCCGCAGCGGGTGCAGATCCGCTACGACATGCCGCTGGCCGAGATCGTCCTCGACTTCTTCGACCTCCTGAAGAGCAGCACCCGCGGCTACGCCTCGCTCGACTACGAGCCGATCGGCAACCGCGCCTCCGACCTGGTCAAGGTCGACATCCTGCTCGCCGGCGACAAGGTCGACGCGCTCTCGATCATCGTCCACCGCGAATTCGCCTACGAGCAGGGCAAGCGCCTGGTCGGGCGCCTGCGCAAGACGATCCCGCGCCAGCTCTTCGACGTCCCGGTCCAGGCCGCGATCGGCTCCAACATCCTCGCCCGCGAGACCGTCAAGGCGCTGCGCAAGGACGTCACCGCGAAGCTCTACGGCGGCGACGTCACCCGCAAGCAGAAGCTGCTGAAGAAGCAGAAAGCGGGCAAGAAGCGGATGAAGTCGGTGGGGCGCGTGGAAGTGCCGCAGGAGGCGTTCCTGGCGGTCTTGGAGGTCGACGAGTAGGGGTCGGGCACCCTTCTCTCCAAGCGCATAAACTGCCGCGCCATGCCAATCAAGACTGACGCCGTAGGTAAAGAGTGGCCCGGCACCACTTACCAAGTGGGCCGGGAGAAGATCAAGGAGTACGCGAACGCGCTGGGGATCGACAACCCCGTGCACTTCGACGTCGAGGCCGCCCGCGCGGCCGGCTTTCGCGACGTGGTGGCGCCGCCGATGTTCGCCGTCGTCTACAGCGGCCCGGCGATGGGCCCGGTGATGTTCGACCCCGAGGTGGGGATGAACTTCGCGGCGATGGTGCACGGCGGCCAGGTCTTCGAATGGGGCGAGCCGGCCTGCTCCGGCGACGAGATCACGACCACGCCGCAGTGCCTCGAGATCTACGAGAAAGACGGCAAGGGCTTCTACGTCTTCGAGTCCGTCTCCGTCAACCAGAACGGCGACCGGGTCGTGCGCGCCGTCTGGACCAACATCGTCAGGGGGGTTTGAGATGACCGATCTGAACGTCGGCGACCAGGTGCCGGAGCTGAGCGTCACGCCCGACAAGTACCTGCCGCACCGCTACGCGGGCGCCTCCGGTGACTTCAACCCGATCCACATCGATCCCGAGTTCGCGAAAGCGGTCGGGTTGCCGAGCAACATCCTCCACGGGCTCTACTCGATGGGCCTCGTCGCCCGCGCCAACACCGCATTGGCCGGCGGCGACCCGCGGGCGCTGAAGCGGCTCTCGGTCCAGTTCCGCGGCATGGGCGCGCCCGAGCAGGAGATCGTCGTCTCCGGCACGGTCAAGTCGGCCGACGGCGGGACCGTCGTCGTCGACACCGTGGCCAGGCAGGGCGAGACCGAGATCATCAAGAACGCCGAGGCGGAAATCGAGCTTTAGCGGGATGGAGAGGGTGACGGGCACCCCTCTCGCTCAACTTTTTCGAGGATCGCCACCGGCCGTCCGAGGTCGAGCTCTGGCGAAAAAGTACAAGCCGCTCCGAGGGGTGCCCGTCACCCTCTCCAAGCGGCGCTGGGCTGATTCCTAAGATGTAGTGATGTTGAGCGAGCGGCAGGAGCTGATTTTGCGGTTGGCGGTCGACGCCTACCTGACTTCGGCGAAGCCGGTTGCCTCGAAGGAGTTGGCGGAGCTCTCCGCGATCGAGTGGGGTCCGTCGACCGTCCGGGCAGAGCTGGCGGCCTTGGAGGCGGCGGGGTATCTGACGCATCCGCACACCTCGGCTGGGCGGGTTCCGACCGACTCGGGCTACCGGCTGCTACGTCGATCGGCTGATGGAGTCCGGGACGAGCACGGCAAGGCTGGGATGGAGCTGGAGCTCTCGCGGCTGCGCCGCGAGGTCGACGAGGCGATGCGGGAGACGACGGCGGCGCTGGCCCAGGTCACCGACCTGGTGGCGATGGCGACGGCGCCCCCGCTGGCCTCGGCGACGATCCACCGGGTCGAGGTTCTGCGCCTGCAGCCGACCAAGGTGGTGGTGATCGCGATCGCCTCGACCGGCGACGTCGCGCGGCGGGTCTTCGAGTTCGACCGGGCGGTCGACCCGGGCCTGGTCGAGTGGGCCTCCAGCTACCTGAACGAGTCGCTCGCCGGCCTTGCGGTCGGCTCGCGGATGATCGCCGGCCGTCTCGCCGACCCCGAGCTCGACCGGGTCGAGGTGGAGTTCGTCGCCACCCTCGGCTCCGCCTTCACCGAGCTGGAGCGGGAGACCGGCGCCGACCTCTACATGGACGGCGCCTCGCGCCTGCTCTCTGAAGCGCACCTCGCCGACCTTCCCCGCGCCGACGAGCTGATGACCGCGCTCGAGCGCCGCGCCGTCGTGCTGCAGATGCTGCGCTCCTCGCTGGAGGAGCGCTCGGTCTTCCTCTGGATCGGTGAGGAGAACCCGCAGCCGGAGCTGCGCTCGGTCAGCGTCGTCGGCGCCAACTACGGCCTCGGCCATCGCAACCTCGGCTCGGTCGGCGTGGTCGGGCCGCTGCGGATGGACTACGCGACCGCGATCGCCTCGGTCCGCGGCGCCGCCCGTGAGCTCTCGCGCTACTTCGAGACCGTGTACGACGGTTAGCGACCGATGCCGCGCGACTACTACGAGGTGCTCGGCGTCGGCCGCGAGGCGGGCGAGGCCGAGATCAAGAAGGCCTTCCGCGGCCTCGCCCGCGAACTGCACCCCGACGTCAACGATCACGATCCCGAGGCCGAGGAGAAGTTCAAGGCCGCGGCCGAGGCCTACGAGGTGCTCTCCGACGCCGAGCGCCGCCGCACCTACGACGCCTACGGACACGAGGGCCTGCGCTCCGGCGGCTTCGACCCCCGCAGCGCCTCCTTCGGCTCGATCGACGACATCTTCCAGGCCTTCTTCGGCAGCGAGGCGTTCGGCTTCGGAGGCGGCGGCGGCCGGGTGGCGGGCGCCGACATCCTGGTCGCCACCGAGATCGAACTCGCGGAGGTTGCCTCCGGGGTGCGCAGCGAGATCGCCTACGAGGCCGTCGGCGCCTGCGAGCACTGCCACGGCAACGGGGCCGAGCCCGGCACGCCGATCACGACCTGCGAGCGCTGCGGCGGCGCCGGCCAGCTGCGCCAGGTGACCCGCACCCCGTTCGGCCAGATGGTCCGCGGGGTCGCCTGCGACGCCTGCGGCGGCGCCGGCAAGATTCCCGAGACGCCGTGTGCAGAGTGCAGCGGCAGCGGTCGCGTCCGTGGCCAGAGGACGCAGGCGGTCGAGATTCCGGCCGGGATCGAAAGCGGACAGCGGCTGCGGGTCTCAGGTGCCGGCCACGCCGGCGACCCGGGAGCCCCCGCGGGCGACCTCTACGTCGAGGTCACGGTCGCCGAGGACGAGCGCTTCCAGCGCGACGGCACCGATCTGATCAGCGTCGTCTCGATCCCCGCCACCGAGGCGATGCTCGGCACCACCGTCACCGTCCCGACCCTCGAGGGCGAGCATGAGATCGAGATCGGGGCAGGTACCCAGCCCGGTCACGAAGAGGTCCTGCGCGGGGTCGGGCTGCCGCGGCTCGGCGGCCGCCGTCGCGGCAACCAGCGGGTGATCCTCAACGTGATCATTCCGACCAACCTCGGCGAGGAGCAGCGCGAGGTCGTCGAGCGCCTCGACGACTCTCTCGAGCCCGACAACCTCGGCCCGCGCCACGGCGAGGGGCTGTTCAGCCGGGTTCGCCGGGCCTTCGGGTGATCCGGCTCGCGGTGCGCTGTCCGCCCGAGCAGGCGGACCTCGTCCTCGCCGAGCTGACCGTGCTGGCACCCAACGGGGTCGAGGAGGAGCGCGGCCCGGGCTACGTCGAGTACGCGATCTACGGTGGCGAGGGCGAGCTGCCCGAGCTGGGCGCGCTCGATGCCGTGGTCGGCACGGGCAGGATCGAGGTCAGCGCCACCGAGATTCCCGACGACTGGGCCGACCGCTGGCGCGACTTCCACAAGCCGCTGCTGGTCGGCGACCGCCTCTGGCTGCGCCCCTCCTGGGAGGAGCCGCGGCCGGGCGCGATCGATGTCGTCGTCGACCCCGGCCAGGCCTTCGGCACCGGCGCCCACCCGACCACCCGGCTCTGCCTGGAGCTGCTGCTGGAGCTGGAGGCGGCGGGGGAGGCCTCGGGGCCACTGACCGACCTCGGCAGCGGCTCCGGCGTGCTGGCGATCGCCGCCGTCAAGCTCGGCTGGGCACCGGTCAGCGCCTACGATCACGAGCCGCCGGCGCTGGAGGCAGTAGCGACGAACGCGACTGCCAACGGCGTCGAGATCTCTTGCGAGCGAATCAACCTGCGCGAACGCCTTCCTGCGCTTGCCCCGACCGTCGTGGCCAACATGACCGCGCCGATCCTGAGCGCGGTTGCTGCGCAGCTCGAAGGGCTTGGGGGGAGCCGGGGGAGGGGTCGGCGGAGCAACAGCGGGGAGGCTCCGGCGACCCCTCCCCCGGCTCCCGGCACGCTCGTCTGTTCTGGCTTGCTCCCGAGTGAGCTGGATGACGTGGTCGCTTCGTTCGTTGCGGTCGGTCTAGCGGAGGTCGAGCGCCGTCGGGATGGCGATTGGGCGGCGCTGCTGCTCCGTCGCGGCTGAGAGGTAGGGTTTTCGCCGTGTCTCTTGCGTCGATTGTCGACCCCGGTTACAAGATTGCGGCGTTCCTGCACATCCTGGCGGTGGTGCTGGCCTTCGGACCGACCTTCGGTTATGCGCTCTTCTTCTCCGTAGCGCCTCAGTTCCCGCGAGCAACTCCCGCGATTCTCGCTGGGGTGCAGCGATGCGACCGCTATCTGGTCAACCCGGGGATGATCGTGTTGCTGCTGGCCGGTCTCTATCTGCTCTCAGATGGCCCCTGGGAGACGAGTGATGCGTTCATCGGGGTGGGGTTCCTCGCGATCATCGTCCTCTTCGGGCTTCAGCACGCGTTCTTCCAGCCGCAGACGCGCAGGGCGAAGGAACTGGCGGAGCGCGATCTCAAGGCCGGCGACTCGCTGAGCGCGGAGTTCGAAGCGGTCTCGCAGCGGGTCGGCCAGGTCGGCGGGTTGGCTGGCCTGATCGTCGTGGTGACGATCTTCTTCATGTCCTACAAGCCGTTCCTGTAGCGGTCGGCTGGCCGGGTCGCTGACCGCAGCCGTCCCCCAGCTCGACGCCTCGCTGCCGGTGGCGATGTTCGACTCCGGCGTCGGTGGGCTCACGGTGCTGCACGAGTGCCTGGTCTCGCTGCCGGAGGAGGATTTCGTCTACCTCGGCGACACCGCGATGTTCCCCTATGGCAGCCGCGACCCCAACCGTCTGCGCGAGCGGATAGCCCGGATCGCCGAGCTGCTGCTCGGGCGTGGGGCGAAGCTGCTGGTGATCGCCTGCAACACCGCCACCTCGATCGGCGCGGACGTGGCGCGTACGGTCGGGGCCGGGAGCGGGGTGGAGGTCGTGCCGGTGGTCGAGCCGCAGGCCGAGATCGCGGCGGCGATCACCGACAGCGGCAGGGTCGGCGTGCTGGCGACGCCGAACACGGTCGCGAGCGGCGCCTACCGCCGCGCCCTCGAAGCCGCGGGGCGGGCGCTGCAGGTGACCGAAGTCGAGGCCCCCGAGCTGGCCCCGTTCATCCAGCAGGGCTCGCCCTTCGACGAGGGCACGATGGCGATGGCCCGCGCCTACTGCGCGCCGCTGAAGCGGGCCGGGGTCGACACCCTGATCCTCGGCTGCACCCACTACCCCCTGGTGGCGCCGATGCTGCAGCGCATCCTCGGCCGCGACGTTCGCCTCGTCAGCGGCGGCCACGCGGTCGCCGCCGCCGTCCAGCGCACGCTCGAGCGCGGCGGCATCGCCCGCGAGCGCGATGGCGAGGGCGACTACCGCTTCCTCTGCACCGGCGACACCGACTCCTTCCGCGATCTCGGCACCCGCTTCCTGCAGATGCCGCTGGGCGAGGTCGAGCGGGTGGAGATCGCCCAGAAATGAGGCTTTGGCGCTCCAGTTGGCACGCATTTATTCGTTTCTACGTGCCACGCGTCGGTCTCGATCCCGCAGCATCGACTCATGCCCACTCTAGCCGCCGGCAATACCATATATACTCATCCTATGGCCAAGGTCATGATCTCGATCCCCGACGATCTGCTCGAGCGAGTCGATCTGCAGGCGCGTGCCAATCAGGAGAGCCGCAGCGGCTTGCTGCGTCGCCTGGTGGAACGTGAGCTGTCGACCGAGAACGCTCGCCGTCGCAAGGAGTTCGAAGAGCTGCTTGGGCCACCCGTGGATCTCGGCGGCGAAGCCGCCAAGCTGATCCGCGAAGACCGCGAAGCGCATTAGACGTGTTTCTGCTCGACGCCAGCGTTTGGATCGCCGCCAAGGATCGCGAAGACGGCTATTTCGACGCCGCCCGCACCCTCGTGATCGATCCTGCCCAGGCGGTCGCGGCCTTGGATCTGACGCTCCACGAGGTCGCGAATGGCCTCGGAGTGCGCCGGGGACGGCATCGCGAAGCGGTCGATCTCTGCCGCCTCGTCGTCGGACGCTGCGCTGAGAGCCTGCTGACGGTGGATGCGAAGCTGATCGAGTCGGGCCTCGAGCTCGCGGCCGAGCACGGGCTGACAGCGTATGACGCTGCCTACGTGGCGGCCGCGCGCCGCCACGACTGGACCCTGGTCAGCACCGACATCGCCGACCTGGTCTCGAAGGGGCTGGCGGTCACTCCCGACGCCGCCGACTACCCTTAGCCCGATGAGCGTTCTCGAGCAGGTGCAGGGCGACGTGCGGACGGCGATGAAGGCCCGCGACCGCGAGCGGGCGGGGGCGCTGCGGCTGATCGTCGACGTGCTCCAGCAGGACGCGAAGCTGGGCAAGGGCGACGAGGTCGCGGTGCTGCAGCGGGAGCGCAAGAAGCGGATCGAGGCGGCCGAGGCCTACGAGGGGGCCGGCCGCGCCGAACAGGCCGCCGCCGAGCGCTTCGAGGCGGAGCTGATCGACGGCTACCTGCCGCAGCAGCTCTCCGACCAGGAGCTGGCCGAGCTGGTCGACGCGGCGATCGCCGAGACCGGCGCCAGCGAGCAGAGGCAGATGGGCCAGGTGATGTCGGCGCTGATGCCAAAGCTGGGCGGCCGGGCCGACGGCAAGCGGGTCAGCGCGGCGGTGCGTGAGCGGCTTGGCGCGTAGGCAGCTGACCCTGGACAACACCGTCGCCGCCGAGCTGGCCGGCTCGGAGGACACCGTCCTGCGGGCGCTGCGGGGGCGGCTCGATTGCGACCTCCACCTGCGCGGCAACGTGCTCACCCTGGACGGCGACTCGGGCGACGTCCAGGCCGCGGCGACGATCGTCGACGAGCTGGTCGAGCTGATCGAGCAGGGGCACGACGTCGCGCCGGGGACGATCGAGGCGGTGACCGGCGCCCTCGACGCCGACGAGAGCCCGGCCGAGATCCTCGAGGACGTCGTCTGGCGCCACCGCAACACCAAGGTGGCGCCGAAGACGCTGAATCAGAAACGCTACGTCGACTCGATCCGCCGCCACACGATCACCTTCGGGATCGGGCCCGCCGGCACCGGCAAGACCTTCCTCGCGGTGGCGATGGCCGCCGCGGCCCTGACCGAACGCAAAGTGCAGCGGATCATCCTCACCCGTCCCGCGGTCGAGGCCGGCGAGCGGCTCGGCTTCCTGCCGGGCGACATCCAGGCCAAGGTCGATCCCTACCTGCGGCCGCTCTTCGACGCCCTCTACGACATGATCGACCCCGATCGCGTCAACGGCTACTTCGAGCGCGACGTGATCGAGGTCGCGCCGCTGGCGTTCATGCGGGGAAGAACGCTTAATGATTCTTTTGTAATCCTCGACGAGGCGCAGAACACCAGCCCCGAGCAGATGAAGATGTTCCTGACCAGGCTCGGCTTCAACTCGCGCATGGTCGTCACCGGCGACATCACCCAGATCGATCTGCCGAGCGACCAGCGCTCGGGCCTGATCGCCGTCCGCGACATCCTCGACCAGGTCCAGGACATCTCCTTCGTCGAGTTCGGCGGCGAGGACGTGGTCCGCCACAAGCTGGTCCAGCGCATCGTTGCCGCCTACGACCAGCACGATGGTGGCGAGCGGGCGGCGCGAGACGAACACGGCCCGACGCCGCGCTCTTGAGCGTCGATCTCTCGGACGTCCCCACCGAACTGCGCGAGGCGGTCGCGGCGACGCTGGCGGCGGCCGCGGTGGCCGACGGCCACCTCGCGGTCGAGCTGGTCGGCGCCGACCGCATCCGCGCGCTCAACCGCGAGCACCGCGACAGGGACGCGCCGACGGACGTCCTCGCCTTCCCGGTCGACGGCGCCGGGCCGATCGTCGGGCCACGCGAGCTCGGCGACGTCGCGATCTGCCCTGAGCACTGCACCGACGTGACCGAGGCAGCCGTCCACGGCGTCCTTCACCTCTGCGGCCACGACCACGAGACCGACGACGGCGAGATGCTCGACCTGCAGGCGCGGGTGCTGGCCGGGCTGGGATGAGCCGCGCCGGCTTCATCGGGCTGGCCGGACGGCCGAATGCCGGCAAGTCGACGCTGGTCAACGCGATCGTCGGCTCGCACGTGGCGATCGCCTCGGTGCGGCCGCAGACCACGCGGCGGGCGATCCGCGGCGTCGCCACCGACCTCGAGTCCGAGCGCCAGCTGATCCTCGTCGACCTGCCCGGCGTCCAGCGCCCCCGCGACGTCCTCACCGAGCGCATGCAGCAACGGGTCAAGCGCGAGCTGGCCGACTCCGACATCGCCCTGGTCGTGGTCAACGGCGAGGAGGGGGTCGGCCCTGGGGACCGCTTCATCGTCCGCGCCCTGCTCGAGGCCGGCGCCAGGCTGCCGGTGATCTGCGCCGTCAACAAGGCCGACCGGCTCGGGCCGAACGAGCTGGTGCCGGTCCTGGCGGCCGCCGCCGAGCTGGATGGGGTCGACGAGGTATTCCCGATCAGCGCCCGCACAGGCGAGGGGTTGGACGTCCTGGTCGAGCGGCTCGGGGAGCTGATCCCCGAGGGCCCCTACATGTACCCGCCGGAGGAGAGCAGCGACCAGTCGAGTGAGCTGCTGCTGGCCGAGCTGATCCGCGAGCAGGTGCTGAACCGCACCCGCCAGGAGATCCCGCACTCGGTCGAGGTCGCGGTCAGGGAGGTGGCGCCACGGGACGACGGGCTGGTCACCGTCACGGCCGAGATCTGGGCCGAGACCGAGTCCCAGAAGGGCATCTTGATCGGCAAGGGAGGCGCCAAGATCGGCGAGATCGGCGCCGCCGCCAGGCGCTCGCTGGAGCGCGAGCTGGGGGCGCAGGTCCACCTCGACCTCAGCGTGCGCGTGCGCCGCCACTGGCGCCGCGACGAGGACCTGCTGGACCGGCTCGGGATCGAGTAGCCGGGGCCGGCGACTACGATTGACCGATGTTCGGGGAAATCGAATTCGATCAGCGCGGGCTGGCGCCCTGCGTGGTCCAGGACTGGACCACCGGCGAGGTGCTGATGCTGGCCTACGTCAGCGCGGAATCCCTGGAAATGACGCTGGAGACCGGCGACCTGCACTTCCACAGCCGTTCCCGCGACGAGCTCTGGAAAAAAGGCGAAAGCTCGGGCAGCTTCATGCACCTGCGCCAGCTTCGCTACGACTGCGACGGCGACGCCCTGGTGGCGATGGTCGACCCGGCGGGCCCGGCCTGCCACACCGGTCAGCGCAGTTGCTTCTACCGCGAGGTGCTGGGCTCGGCCTCGAGCCGCAAGGACGCGCCGCCGGCACCGGGCGAGCCCTTCCCGGTCACCCACGAAGCGCTGCCGGCGCTGGAGCGGACGCTGCGCAGCCGCGCCGTCGAGCGCCCGGACGGCAGCTACACGGTCAAGCTGCTCGACGACCGCGCCCTGATCGGCGAGAAGGTCGAGGAGGAGGCCGAGGAGGTAATCCGGGCGGCCCGCGAGGAGTCCGACGAACGAGTCGCCGAAGAGGCAGCCGACCTGCTGTACCACCTCAGCGTGCTGCTGGTCTCCCGCGGCGTCTCCCAGGCAGCGGTGATGGAAGTGCTGAATGACCGTAGCCAGTGATTCCGAGCTGAAGCTCGAGCCGAGCCTGGAGCGGGCTCGGGAGCTGTCCCGCGAGGGCAACGTGGTGCCGGTGCGGGCCCGTTTCGTCGACGACTGCGAGACGCCGGTCTCGGCCTTCCTCAAGCTGCGCGCCGGCGAGCCCGAGGGGGCGCCCTGCTTCCTGCTCGAGTCGGCCGAGCAGGGGCAGGTCGGCCGCTACTCCTTCGTCGGCCTGCGCCCGCGGGCGGTGCTGCGCTGGAGCAACGGCACGCTGGCGGAGTGGAGCGGCGAGGAGGCCGCTGCCGGCGAGGCTCCGAACAGCAGCGAGCCGGCGCCCGATCCCTACGCCGCGGTCGCGTCCCGCCTGGCCGAGTTCCGGCCCGCCGCGGTCGAGGGCCTGCCGCCCTTCGCCGGCGGCGCCGTCGGCTTCTTCGGCTATGACCTGGTGCGAACGGTGGAGCCGCTGGGGGACCCGAACCCCGACCCCCTCGGGCTGCCCGACATGGCGCTGATGGTGACCGACGCGATGGTCGTCTTCGACCACCTGCGGCACGAGCTGACGATCCTCGCCTGCGCCTTCGCCGACGGGGAGGGCGGGGTCGACGCCGCCTACGAGCGCGCCGCCGCGACAATCGCCGCGATGCGCGAACGGCTGCGCGGGGCGGTGCCGGCCCCGGCCCGCCCGTCGATCGCCGAGCCGCCTCGCTTCGTCTCCAACATGGAGCGCGGGGAGTTCGAAGCCGCGGTGGAGCGGATCGTCTCCTACGTGCACGCCGGCGACGCCTTCCAGGTCGTGCCCTCGCAGCGTTTCTCCGCGCCCGCCCCGGTCGAGGCCTTCTCCGTCTATCGTGGCCTGCGCGCGGTCAACCCCTCGCCCTACATGTACTTCCTCGAGTTCGGCGACTTCCAGATCGCCGGCGCCTCGCCGGAGCCGCTGGTCAAGGTCAGCGGCAGGCGGGTGGAGACGCGGCCGATCGCCGGCACCTCCCCGCGCGGGCGCAGCGAGGACGAGGACCGCCGCCTCGCCGAGCGGCTGATCAACGACCCCAAGGAGCGGGCCGAGCACGTGATGCTGGTCGACCTCGGGCGCAACGACCTCGGGCGCGTCTGCGAGTACGGCTCGGTCTCGGTCGACGAGCTGATGGCGGTCGAGACCTACTCCCACGTCCTCCACATCGTCAGCCAGGTCTCCGGCACCCTGCGCGAGGGGGTCAGCGCGATGGACGTGCTGCGCTCGGCGCTGCCGGCCGGGACCCTCTCCGGCGCCCCGAAGGTGCGGGCGATGCAGATCATCGACGAGCTGGAGCCGGTCAAGCGCTGCTCCTATGGGGGCGCGATCGGCTATCTCTCCTGGGACGGCGATCTCGACACCGCGATCCACATCCGCACCGTGGTCGCCAAGGACGGCCAGCTGCACGTCCAGGCCGGCGGCGGCACCGTCGCCGACGCCAAGCCCGCTTACGAGTACACGGAGTCGGTCAACAAGGCCAAGGCCGTCTTCCGCGCCGTCGAGGTCGCCTGCGAACAGCCGGACTGGAGCTAGCGGTGCGGGTGCTCGTGATCGACAACTACGACTCCTTCACCTACAACCTGGTCCAGTACCTGGGCGAGCTGGGGGCGGAGGTGGAGGTCGTGCGCAACGACAAAGCCGGGGTCGCGGAGCTGCTGCAGCGCGGCTCCGACCGGTTGGTCGTCTCGCCCGGGCCCTGCACGCCGGCCGAGGCCGGGATCTCCGGGGAGGCGATCCGCGCCTTCGCCGAAGCCGGCACGCCGGCGCTCGGCGTCTGCCTCGGCCACCAGGCGATGGTCGAGGCATTCGGCGGCCGCGTCGTCCAGGGCGAGCCGATCCACGGCAAGGACGCCGAGGTCGACCACGACGGCAGGACGATCTTCGCCGGGCTGCCGAGCCCGCTGGTCGCCGGCCGCTACCACTCGCTCGTCGCCGACCCCGACCTGCCCGACGAGCTCGAGCTGAGCGCCTCCCTGGGCGAGGTGGTGATGGCGGCGCGCCACCGCGAGCTGCCCGCGGAGGGCGTCCAGTTCCACCCGGAGTCGGTGCTGACCCCGCAGGGGAAGCACCTGCTGGAGAACTTCCTCGCGGGGGAGCGGGCCTGATGCCCAACGACGTCGTCAGCCGGGCGATCGACGCGGTCTGCGCCGGCGACCACCTCACCGCCGACCATGCCTCGGCGGTGCTGAAGGAGATCATGGAGGGGCGCGCCGACCCGGTCCAGACCGGCGCTTTCCTGATCGCGCTGCGGGCGAAGGGCGAGACGGTGCCGGAGCTGGTCGGGCTGGCGCGGACGATGCGGTCCCTGGCCACGCCCGTCTCCAGCACTCGCTCCGACCTGGTCGACACCGCTGGCACCGGCGGCGGCCCCTCGACCTTCAACGTCTCCACGACCGCGGCGCTGGTCGCGGCCGGGGCGGGCTGCGCGGTCGCCAAGCACGGCAACCGCTCGAACACCAGCAAGTGCGGCTCCGCCGACCTGCTGGAGGCGCTCGGCGTCGACGTCGAGCTCGACCCCGAGCAGGTCGGGCGCTGCATCGACGAGGTCGGCTTCGGCTTCATGTTCGCGCCCCGACACCACGCGGCGATGGCGCACGTGGTGCCGGCCCGCAAAGCCTTGGGCGTGCGCACGATCTTCAACTTCCTCGGCCCGCTGACCAATCCGGCCGGAGCCAACCGGCAGCTGCTCGGGGTCGCCGATCGCCACTACCAGGAGACGATCGCCGAGGCGCTGGTCGGGCTCGGCAGCGTGCGGGCGCTGGTCGTCTCCGCCGAGGACGGCGTCGACGAGCTCTCGATCGCGGCCCGTACGCGGGTGATCGAGGTGGCCGACGGCGGCACCTCGGAGTGGTTCGTGGAAGCGAGCCAGTTCGGGATCGCCCCGGCTGAGCTGGAGGCCGTGGCCGGAGGAACTCCGGAGGAGAACGCCGCCGCGGTGCGCGGAGTGCTGGCGGGCGAGCCCGGGCCGCGTCGCGACCTGGCCCTGCTCAACGCCGCCGCGGCGATCTACGTCGGCGGCCTCGCCGCCGACCTCAGCGAGGGCGTCGTCAAGGCCGCCGAGGCGATCGACTCCGGCGCGGCAGGAAACGTGCTGGAGCGGCTGATCGCCGCGACCCGTGGCCGCGAGAGCTAGGCTCCAGTAGTCAAGTGGGCATGATCGAGCAGCTCATCGCCGGGGCCAGGCAGGGAGTCGACGCGCGTCGCCGCGAGCTTCCGCAGGCCGATCTCGAGTCGCGCCTGTCCGGTCGCGGCGAGGACCGCCCCTTCAACGAGGCGCTGGTGCGCCCCGGGCTCTCGCTGATCGCCGAGTTCAAGCGCCGCTCGCCCAGCGCCGGTGAGATCTCGGCGACGGCGCTCGTCGCCGACCAGGTCGGCGCCTACGAGCGCGGCGGCGCCGCGGCGCTGTCGGTGCTGACCGACGAGCCTCATTTCGGCGGCTCGCTGGAGGATCTGCGCGCGGCGCGCGCGGCCTGCGGCCTGCCGATCATCCGCAAGGACTTCATCGTCGATCCCTACCAGCTCTACGAGGCGGCGGTGAACGGGGCCGACGCGGTGCTGCTGATCGTCCGCGCGCTCGACGACGACGCCCTGCGCTCGCTCTACGACGAGGCGAGGGCGATCGACCTCGACTGCCTGGTCGAGGTCCACGACGGCGAGGAGCTCGCGCGCGCTCTGGAGGCCGACGCCGAGGTGATCGGGATCAACAACCGCGACCTCGACCAGGGCATCGTCGATTTGGCGACGACCTTCGAGCTGATGCCGGACGTGCCCGCCGGCAAGACCGTGGTGGCCGAGAGCGGAATCTCCGGCCCGGCGGAGCTGCAGGAGCTGGAGCGGGTGGGCGTCGACGCGGTCCTGATCGGCAGCGCCCTGATGGCCGCCGCCGACCCGGAGGCGAAGACGCGCGAGCTGACCGGGGCCGACGAAGGCACCCGCGAGCATCTTTTCTGAGTGGGTCTAACGAAACTCGGCGCGTGCCTGGGCGGCGGGCGCCGCACGCCGCGGCAATTTAGACAATCTTTCAAGAGCATTTAAGGTCGGCTCAGCGCGGTGCCCGAGTATCGCCGTGTGAACATGGCACGACGACTCCTCCGCACCCCATTCGTCTCAGCGCTGCTCGGCGGCGCAATCGTCGCCGCCTTCGGCTGGATCGCGATCGCGGCCGGTTGGATCCAGTCCGAGGGCGGCGCGACGACCACCGTCGCCGCGCCGCTCGCCGCGCCCGTCGCCGACCGCTCCGGGGCAGCGAGGAGCGAGGGCAACGTCGTCAACCAGATCTACCGCGAAGACGGCGAAGGGGTCGCCTTCATCGAAGCGGAGAGCGGCACTGCCGAACCGCAGCAATCCTTCTCGCCCTTCGGCGAACCCGAACAGGAAGGCGGCACCGCCACCGGCTCCGGCTTCGTGATCGACAGCGAGGGGCACCTGCTGACCAACAACCACGTGGTCGAAGGCGCCAACCGGATCCAGGTCAAGCTCGGCGACTCCGAGACTCCCTACGATGCCGAGCTCGTCGGGTCCGATCCTTCGACGGACCTCGCCCTGCTCGACGTCGAGGCGCCGGCCGACAAGCTGCACCCGCTGACGCTCGGCCGCTCGGCCGAGATGGAAGTCGGCGACCCGGTGGTCGCGATCGGCAACCCGTTCGGGCTCGATCGCACCGTGACCAGCGGCATCGTCTCCGCCCTGCAGCGCCAGATCCAAGCCCCCGACGGCTACTCGATCACCAACGTGATCCAGACCGACGCGGCGATCAACCCCGGCAATTCCGGCGGCCCGCTGATCAACGCCGCCGGCGAGGTGATCGGGATCAACTCCCAGATCGCGACCGGCGGTGGGGGCGGCGGCAACGTCGGCATCGGCTTCGCGATCCCGATCGACACGATCAAAGCCGAGCTCGGGCAGCTCAAGGCCACCGGCGAGGTCGACCATGCCTTCATCGGCCTCAGCGGCATCTCGATCACCCCCGACCTCGCGCAGGCGGTCAACCTTTCGGTCGAGGAAGGGGTGCTGATCCAGAACGTCGTCCCGGACGGGCCGGCCGAGAAGGCTGGGATCGAGGGTGGTAGGACCTCGGCGACGATCGAGGGGGCGCAGGTCCGCCTCGGCGGCGACGTCGTCACAGAGATGAACGGCGAGAAGGTGGCCGGGATGGACGACCTGATCGAGATCATCAACGAAGCGGAGCCGAGCGAAGACCTCGAGCTGACCTACCTGCGCGACGGCGAGACGAGGACCGCGACGGTGAGGTTGGGCGAGCGGCCGGACTCGACTGAGTCCTCCGAATAGCGGTAGGGGAGCGGGGACCCCACCCCCTCCTCACTCAACTTGCTCGGGTGGAGAGTTTGGAGGCTGGCGCCTCTTGCGCTGGTGACCGAGAAGTACAAGCCGTTCGGAGGGGGTGGGGTCCCCGCTCCACGTAGCGGCTCCCGTAGTCTGGGCTTATGCGGGTCAAGTTCTGCGGAATCACCAATCTCGACGATGCGGCCGAGGCTGTGCGGCTGGGTGCGTGGGCGATCGGGCTGATCCACTTCGACGGCAGTCCGCGTTGCGTCGAGCCGGCCGAGGCGGCTCGGATCGGGGCTGCTTTCAGGCGCAAGTGCGAGGTGGTGGGGGTTTTCGTCAACCCGACCTTGGAGGAGGTCGACAGGGCGGTGGAGAACGCGGGGTTGACGATGGTGCAGCTGAACGGGGCCGAGGGGGCGCAGTTCTGCGCTGAGGTGGCGCGGCGGACGGGGATGAAGGTGGTCAAGGCGATACACGTCGCCAGCGCCGCGGATATCCACGGGGCCGAGGCCTACCGGACCGACTTCCATCTTTTCGACCGTCGCGGCAAAGGGCTCTGGGGCGGGACGGGGGAGAGCTTCGACTGGGAGTTGCTGCGAGGGCATCGCTCCGACGTCCCGGACATCCTGGCCGGCGGGTTGCGGCCCGGGAACGTGGCCGACGCGATCGCGGTTGCGCAGCCGTATGCCGTCGATGTCGCCAGCGGGGTCGAGACCGAGCCCGGGCGCAAGGACCACGCGGCGATGGCGGCCTTCTTCGCGGCGGCGCAGCCGACCGGCGTCACGGCGCCATGAGCGCGGTCGAGCAGCGCTTCGGCCCCTACGGGGGGCGCTACGTGCCGGAGACCCTGATCGCGGCGCTCGACGAGTTGACCGCCGCCTGGGGCGAGGCGCGCGAGGACACGGGGTTCATGGCGCGGCTGGACCTGCTGCGGCGCGACTTCATCGGCCGCCCGACTCCGCTCTACCTGGCCGAGCGGCTCTCCGAGCGGGTTGGCTCGAAGGTCTACCTGAAGCGCGAGGACCTCGCCCACACCGGTGCGCACAAGATCAACAACGCGGTCGGCCAGGCGCTGCTGGCGCAGCGGATGGGCAAGCCGCGGGTGATCGCCGAGACCGGTGCCGGCCAGCACGGCGTCGCCACCGCCTGCGCCTGTGCCCTGCTCGGCCTCGAGTGCGTGGTCTACATGGGCAGCGAAGACATCCGCCGCCAGGCGCCCAACGTCGAGCGGATGAAGCTGCTGGGGGCGGAGGTGGCGCCGGTCGAGGCCGGTGCCCGCACCCTCAAGGAGGCGGTCAGCGCCGCGATCCGCGATTGGGTCGCCAACGTCGAGACGACCCACTACGTGATCGGCTCCGCCGTCGGCCCGGCGCCCTACCCGGCCCTGGTCCGCGACCTGCAGCGGGTGATCGGCGAGGAGTCGCGTCGGCAGGCGCTCGAGGCCGAGGGCGCTCTGCCGCAGCGGGTGATCGCCTGCGTCGGCGGCGGCTCCAACTCGATCGGCATCTTCACCCCCTTCGTCGACGATGCCGAGGTGGCGCTGATCGGCGTCGAGGCCGCCGGCGAGGGCCTCGACAGCGGCCGGCACGGCGCCTCGCTCGGCGCCGGCAGCACCGGCGTCCTGCACGGCTCGCTCTCCGCGGTGATCGCCGACGAGGAGGGGCAGATCCTCGAGGCCCACTCGGTCTCGGCCGGGCTCGACTATCCCGGCGTCGGCCCCGAGCACGCTTATCTACGCGATACCGGTCGCGCCAGCTACGTGTCGATCTCCGACCAGCAGGCGCTGGCCGCCTTCGGCGAGCTCTCGCGGCTGGAGGGGATCATTCCGGCGCTGGAGTCCTCGCATGCGATTGCTTGGCTTCTTGAGAACCCGGGGGAAAGCGACTTCGATGTGCTCTGTCTTTCGGGGCGCGGAGATAAGGATCTCGCTGAGGTGGTTGAGAAGGGGGCCGGGGCATGACTCGGCGGAGCAACAGCGGGGAGGCTCCGGCGAGTCATGCCCCGGCCCCCATCGACAGCGCTCTGGCAGGAGCGGATCGGATCGCTGCGGCCTTTGAGCTGACCGCAGCCGAAGACCGTGCTGCGCTGATGCCCTACATGATGGCCGGCTACCCGAGCCGGGAGGCTTCCTCGCCGTTGCTCGAGCTTATGTGGACTCTGGGGCCGATTTGATTGAGCTGGGGGTTCCTTTTTCCGATCCGTTGGCGGATGGGCCGACTATTCATGCTGCCGCTACCGCGGCACTGGAGGCTGGGACGACTCTTTCGACTGCACTTGAGGTGTGTCGCTCGGTGTCCGAGCGGGTGCCGGTGGTGTTGATGGCCTACGCCAACATGGTGCTTGCGCATGGGGGGGCGGTGGAGTTCGCTCGCTTGGCGGTCGCCGCCGGTGCCGCCGGCGCGATCGTTCCCGATCTTCCCTTGGGGGAGGCCGAGGAGGTGCGGGAGGAGTTCGCCGCGGTTGGCCTGGCGCTGGTGCCGCTGGTGGCGCCGACGACGCCGGCGGAGCGGCGGGCGCGGATCTGCGCCGCCGCCCGTGGTTTCGTCTACGTCGTCTCCACGGTCGGGACGACCGGCGAGCGGGCGGAGGTTCCCGCCGCTCTGGCGGAATTGGTGGCCGCCACCAAGGCCGACGCGGAGGTCCCGGTGGCGGTTGGCTTCGGCATCGGCACCCCCGAGCAGGCCGCCGAGGTGGGACGGATCGCCGACGGGGTCATCGTCGGCAGCCGGCTCGTCCGCGCCGCCGGCCAGGGCGACTCACCACAGGCCTCTGCAGATGCCGTCGCCGCCTTTCTCAGCGAGGCGCGCGTCGCCCTCGCCCGGTAGGCTTCCCGCCGCAATGGGCATGGTCGTAACCCTCTTCCTCGCCGTCGCCGCGATGGTCATCTCCTACGCCTTCGGCCAGGGCGGCCCGATCGCCGGCCTGGTCTTCTTCACGGTGCTTCTCGTCGGCGCCGTAATGCGTGTCCTCAAACCGCAGCAGCCCTAAGAACCTGTCCCGGTAGGGGTGGAGCGTCTTGTACTTTTTCGCCGCCGCCCTGCAAGGCGACAGCCTCTCCCCTCTCCCCTCTCCACGAAAAAGTTAAGCGGAACCCCTACCGGGACAGGTTCTAAGCGCGAGTCGCGATCACCTCCAGGTACTCCGCCTCGAGCACCATCGCCCGGTCGCCGGCGGTGTTCGCCGCTTCGAGGAAGGCGCGCAGATCGTCGGTCAGGGCCCCTTCGCCCTCGCTGCCGACCCGCTCGTAGGCCATCTGGGTCGGGCCGAAGTAGGTGCGGAAGAACTCGATGTAGTGGTCGGCCGAGCGGAATGGCTGACGCGAGATGCGGCGCTCGGTCCGCAGGTCCGCGATCCCGTCGCCGAACAGCTCGCGCAGGCGCTCCTCGGTGCCCCAGAGCAGCGGCGAGTCGAGCCCGGGCGGCGGCGGTGCGTGCCCGCTGATCGTTTTGAACATCTTGCCGACGCTGCCGCCGGGGGTCCAGTTGGCCATGCCGATCCGGCCACCGGGCTTGACCACCCGCAGCAGCTCGGCCGCGGCCTTCCTCTGGTCGGGGGCGAACATCGCGCCGAAGATCGACATCGCGACGTCGAAGCTCGCGTCCTCGAAGGGCAGGTCCTGCGCATCGGCCTCGACGAACTCGACCTCCAGCCGCTCGGCGGCGGCGCGCTCGCGGGCGCGCTCGAGCAGGGAGGGGACGTAGTCGGCGCCGACGGTGCCGCCCCAACTTCGCCGTGCCGCGGAGATGGCGCCGTTGCCGCTGCCGCAGGCGACGTCCAGCACCCGCTCGTCCGGGACGATGCCGAGCGCCTCGGCGAGGTTCTCGCTGGCGTTGTAGACGATGTTGGCGACCATCGCGAAGTCACCCTTCGACCAGGTCTGCTGCTGCACCTGGGTTACTGCCTTGAGATCCGGGGCGTCGTTCATCTCTCCTCCTCGTCGGGTCCTCCGAACTTACCTCCTGCCATCGCGGCTGGACAGCTTCTAAGCTGAGCCGATGCGGATCGGAGTGCTCACCGGCGGCGGCGACTGCCCCGGTCTCAACGCGGTGATCAGGGCGATCGTGCGCAAGGGGGCCGGTGGCTATGGGCACGAGTTCGTCGGCTACCGCGACGGCTGGCGCGGGCCGCTCGAGGACGACAGCCGCCCGCTCGGGGTGCCGGAGGTGCGCGGGATCCTGCCCCGCGGCGGCACCATCCTCGGTTCCTCGCGCACCAACCCGTTCAAGGGCGACGGCGGTCCGCAGAAGATCGCCGACAACCTGGGGGCAGCCGGGGTGGACGGGCTGATCGCGATCGGCGGCGAGGACACGCTGGGGGCGGCGTCGCGGCTCCACGGGGAGCACGGCATCCCGGTCATCGGCGTGCCGAAGACGATCGACAACGACCTCGGCGCCACCGACTACACCTTCGGCTTCGACACGGCCGTCAACATCGCGATGGAGGCGATCGACCGCCTGCACACGACTGCGGACAGCCATCACCGGGTGCTGATCGTCGAGGTGATGGGTCGTCACGCCGGTTGGATCGCCTTCCACGCCGGCCTCGCCGGCGGCGCCAACATCATCCTCATCCCGGAGCGGCAGTTCGACGTCGAGCAGGTCTGCGAGCTGGTCGGCCGCCGCTTCGCCAGTCAGTTCGCACCGATCATCGTCGTCGCCGAGGGGGCGCAGCCGGTGGGGGGCGTGCCAACCCAGGACGAGGACCAGCGCGACGCCTTCGGCCACGTTCGCCTCGGCGGCGTCGCCCACTGGCTGGAGGGCGAGGTCGAGCGCCGCACCGGCAAGGAGACGCGGGCGACCGTGCTCGGCCACGTCCAGCGCGGCGGCACCCCTACCGCCTTCGACCGCGTGCTGGCGACCCGTTTCGGGTTGCACGCGATCGACGCAGCCGACGCCGGCAGGTGGGGGACGATGACCGCGTTGCGCGGGACTGACATCCATCTGGTCGAGCTGAGCGAGGCGACGGCGGAGCTGAAGACGGTGCCGGAGTCGCTCTATGCCGAGGCGGAGGTGTTCTTTGGCTAGGTGGTGGTGGGGGAGGGCCGGGGGGTCCCTCCCGCAAGCTGTCGTTTTCGCGTGGGTCCCGCGGCGGCCGTCCGAGGATCGGTCAGGCGAAAACGTAGCGCCGCTTGCGGGAGGGACCCCCCGGCCCTCCCTTCAGACCTCGCGCATGGCACTGCTGGCTGCCGGGGTATGCGCCCTGCTCTTAGCTGGAATTGGCTGTGGGGAAGCGGGGGTTGCCGACGACGCGACCGTGACTGCTTACGTGGCGGCGCCGCTTTGCGCTGAAGCGAGAGGGGAGTTGGCGCGGGAGGGTGGCCGCGCGGGCGACGTCCGGGTGCGTGTCGCTTGCCTCCGCGCGGCGGAAGCTGGAAGGCGCCTTGACCTCGCGACCGTCGGCGCCAACGCCCGCCGCGCCAGCGAGGACTCGACCACCGTCGGCTACGTCGAGGCCCGCGGCCCCGCCGCCCGCTTCTCCCGCCCGATCCTCGATTCCGCCGGCATCGCCTTCGTCAACACCAGCTCAGGAAAAGCCGGGATGGCCCATCTACTCCAAGCCATCCAGGACGCCGATTCGAGCTCGCTCCGCGAGGCAGTCCGCAACGCCTTGAACTGACAAGAGGGCCGGGTGACCCCTCCCAAAACACTCAAGAGCAGCCTCCTGGCTGCTCGTTTTGGGAGGGGTCACCCGGCTCTCCCCCGCTAGAGCAAGTCTCTTAGCGCCTCGTCCAAATTCGGGTGCTTGAACTCGTACCCCAGCTCCAGCGCCCGCTTCGGCACCACCCGCTGCCCACCCCGCAGCACCTTTCCGAGCTCGCCGCCGAATTTGAGGTCGAGGACGAAGCCGGGGACGGGCATGACCGCCGGCCGTCCGAGGGCGCGCCCGAGCGCCTTCGAGAAGTCGCGGTTGGTGGCGGGGTTCGGCGCCGTCGCGTTGAGCACGCCGCTCACCTCGTCGTTGTCCAGCGCCCAGAGCAGCAACCCCACCTCGTCGTCGCGGTGGATCCAGGAGATGAACTGGGCGCCGCCGGCGAGTGGGCCGCCGACGCCGAGCTTGAACGGGGTCAGCAACTCGGCGAGCATGCCGCCGTGGGGGTCGAGGATCTGGCCGCTGCGGAGGATCGCCAGCCGCACTCCGGTCCCCTCGACCTCGCGCGCGGCCTGCTCCCACGCCTCGACGACCTCGGAGTCGAAGCTCGACCCGGGGCCGGTCGACTCATCGACGATCGCGTCGCCGTGGTCACCGTAGTAGCCGACGGCCGACTGACTGACCAGCACCGGCGGCCGCCGCTCGAGCCCGGCGATCGTCCCGACCAGGTTGTGGGTGGCCGTGCGGCGGCTCTCCATGATCTTCCGCTTCGCCTCCTCGGTCCAGCGCTGGTTGATCCTCTCGCCGACCAGGTTGACGACGCCGTCGACCCCGTCGAAGGCCGCGGCCGGAGGCCGTTCCAGGGTCGGCTCCCAGGGGTGCCACTCGATTCCCGGCTTCGCGCGCCGCGCCTTCGGCGGGTTGCGCGTGAGCCCGACGACGTCGTCGCCCCGGTCCAACAGCGAGTCACACAGGGCCGAGCCGATCAGGCCGCTGGCTCCGGTGACGAGCACCTTCATGGCGTTGGCGTCCGGCCCTTCACTGGTCGCCGTCCACGGTGGCGAAGGTCCCGGTCTCCTCGTTGAGGCGGGCGATCCCGTCGCGCCGCGCCTCCTCGACCACCGCTTCGGCAACTTTCGGCGCCACTTCGCGGTTGAAGACGCTGGGGATGATGTAGTCCTCCGCGAGGTCGGCCTCGGAGACCGCGACGGCGATTCCCTTGGCCGCGGCCAGCTTCATCTCCTCGGTGATGCTTGGCGCGCCGGCGTCGAGGGCGCCGCGGAAGATGCCGGGGAAGGCGAGCACGTTGTTGATCTGGTTCGGGTAGTCGGAGCGGCCCGTGGCCATGATCCGCACGTAGGGGGCGGCGTCCTCCGGCATCACCTCGGGGGTCGGGTTGGCCATCGCGAAGACGATCGCGTCGTCGTTCATCTTGCCCAGCGACTCCGGCTTGATGATCCCGGGGCCGGAGAGGCCGACGAAGATGTCCATGCCCTCGATCGCGTCGTCGGGCTGGCCGCCGACCTTGCCGGGGTTGGTGTTCTCCGCGTACCAGCGCTTAGCGTCGTTCATCTCGCCGGACTGGTAGTCGTCGCGCTCGGGCGAGAGAGCCCCTTTGCGGTCGCAGCCGACGATTTCTGTGACTCCGGAGGCGAGCATCATCTTCGTCACCGCTACCCCGGCCGCGCCGAGCCCAACCACCAGCACCCGCAGCTGCTCGATCGGCTTGCCGACGATCTTCAGCGCGTTGAACAGGGCGGCCATCGTCACCACCGCGGTGCCGTGCTGGTCGTCGTGGAAGACGGGGATGTCGAGCGACTCCTTGAGGCGGTCCTCGATCTCGAAGCAGCGCGGAGCGGAGATGTCCTCGAGGTTGACGCCGCCGAAGGTCGGCGCCATCAGCTCCACCGCCTTGACGATCTCGTCGGCGTCCTGGGTGTCGAGGCAGATCGGGAAGGCGTCGACGCCGGCGAACTCTTTGAACAGCATGCACTTGCCCTCCATCACCGGCATCGCCGCCTCGGGGCCGATGTTGCCGAGCCCGAGCACGGCGCTGCCGTCGGAGACGACCGCGACCGTGTTCTTCTTGATCGTGTACTCGAAGGCCTTGGCACGGTCGTCGTGGATGTCCATGCAGACGCGGGCGACGCCGGGCGTGTAGGCCATCGAGAGGTCGTCGCGCGTTTTCACCGGGTACTTGTTGTGCATGTCGATCTTGCCGCCGCGGTGCATCTGCATCGTGCGGTCGACGTAGTCGAGCACCCGCGCCCCGCGGGTCGAGCCGATCGCCCGCAGGATCCGCTCCCAGTGCTCGCGGTCGGTGGCGTCGATCGTGAACTCGCGCACCCGCTTGCCCTCCGGCCCGGCCCCCGGCACCAGGTCGACCCCCTGCAACTGCCCCCCCGCCTCGGCGATCGCCGCGGTCAATTTGCCCAGCGGCTCCTGCCGCGCGTCGAGCTCGACCCGGATCGTGACGCTGTACTGGGCGCTGACGGCCATGGCGGCTATCGAATCAGATTCCCGGTCCTGGCTCCCGTGCCCGCACCCTGCCCATAAGGCCCTCCAGCGCTCTCAGGCTCGGCGATCGACTTCCTGGGACGCTCGGACGCGCCCTTCGCCGCGGGGGGCGAACCCTGGGGCGTGTCGACTTATTAACCCCATGGGTGAACAAGTCGACCCGTTCGACGTTGTGGTTGCGGAGATCGCTCAACGGCAGCATGGAGTGGTCTCGTATCGGCAGTTGATGGCAGCCGGGATGACCGGGAACGGCATCGCGCGACGGGCGCGGCGTGGGCAGCTTCATCGCTGCCCGTCTCTTGCTCCGCTCGAAGGGGGCGATGCCAATGGTCGGCGGGAAGGGCTGGTCACGGTTCGGAACCTGGTCCCCGTGACGACGGTGCCGCGGACCATCGCCGATCTTCGCGGCGTCGTTCCGCCGTCTCTGGTCCGCCGTGCGACGCGGCAGGCGGAGCTGGCGGGATACAGGATTCACGGGGCGGAAGCCAAACGCACGCGCAGCGATCTCGAGGATGACTTCCTGCGCTTCTGCCGGCGCCATCGCCTTCCTCGCCCCGAGGTGAACGTCAAGGTCGGCCGTTTCGAGGTCGACTTCGTCTGGCGCGCCGATCGGGTCGCGGTCGAAACCGACGACTTCCGCTACCACCGCGGCAGTGTCTCTTTCGAGGACGACCACGCGCGCGACCTTGAGCTGCGACGGCATGGCTTTGCGATCCGGCGCTTCACCGGGCGGCAAATCGACGAAGAACCCGACCGCGTGGTGGCGGACCTTCGAAAGATCCTGCTTCCACCCGGAGAAACTTCGCCCGTCCATCTCCGTTAGCTCTACCGTGGGCACCATGTCGGACCCAAAACTGAAGATCTGGGGCATCGCGGCTCTGTTCAGCCTGGTCGCGCTCGCGTTTGCGGCCCCTCCGGCGGGGGCGGACGAAGCCGAATGGCTCTACGACCCGGCCAAGGTGGTCGAGATCGACTTCGCGATGACCGCGGAGGATGAAGCCGCGCTGGAAGCGGAACCGGACGAGTACGTGCCGGCGACGTTCACGCTCGCGCATGGCGCCCAGGTCTTCGGTCCGCTTGAAGTCGGCCTTCGCCTCAAGGGCGGCCTCGGCTCGTTCCGGCCCCTGAGCGAAAAGGCGGCCTTCAAAGTCAAGTTCGACGAGTTCGTCGACGACCAGACGGTCCTTGGGTTGGAGCGGCTGACCCTCAACAACATGGTCCAGGACCCCTCGATGGTGCACGAGACGCTCACCTACGACCTCTTTGACGCGGTCGGCGTCCCGGCGTCGCGCACCGGCTACGCCTTCGTCCGCATCAACGACCAGCCCTACGGCGTCTACCTCAACGTCGAGACGCTCGACAAGATCTCGCTGCCGCGCTGGTTCGGCTCGACCCAGCACCTCTACGAGGCCGACGAACCCGGCCTCGACGTCGCTCCCGGCGAGCAGGCGAAATTCGAGGTCGACCGAGGCGACGACGAGGACATCGCCGATCTGGAAGCGCTGATCGCCGCCGCCGACGACACCGAGGGAGACTGGTCGGACGGGATGGCCGCCGTGGCCGACCTCGACGAGATGGCGCGGATGTGGGCGGTAGAGCGCTACGTCGGCCACTGGGACGGCTACGCGGGGATCGACGCAGCCTTCCGCCCCAACAACTACTACCTGCACAGCCTCGACTCCGGCGTCTTCGAGATGATGCCGTGGGGGACCGACCAGACCTGGGTCGTGCCGGTCGAATTCGGCGAGCCCGCAGGCGGGCTGCTCTTCAACGACTGCCTCGCCGACGCAAGCTGCAAAGCCCTCTACGTAGATGCTTTGCGTGACCTTCAGGAGGTGCTGCCCGGCCTCGACTTCGATGCGCAAGCGGAGGCGATCGCCGATCTGCTCGAGCCATGGCAGGCGCTCGAAGCCGAGCCGCGCCGCGAATACTCCACGGCGGAATTCGAAGAGGGCGTGGACGACGCACGCTTCTTCATCAGCTTGCGTCCGGGCGAGCTGGCGGCGTGGCTGCCCGAGCTGCCGGACCCGCCACAGCTGCCGACGCCGTCCCCGCCTGGGCACGACGCGACGGCACCCCGACGGGTCGCGATTCCCATGCCGTCGCCGAGCATGACGCCGAAGGGGGCGCCGCGGGTTGGGGAGGGGGGCACGCTGCGGACGCGCCTCGCGCTCGACGGCCCCGGGGTTCTGACCCAGCGGGGGGCGATCCTGACCTCCGACGGCCTGCTTACCGTCTGCTTCCGGCGCCTCGAGATCGAGCGCCCAGCCGTGCTCACGGTTCGTTGTCGACTCTCCGCAGCGGCTCGCGAGCGACTCTCCCAGCGCAGGCTGAAAGTCACCCTCGTCACCCGCTTCCGCGCCGCCGACGGCCGAGTCGACGTGACGACGCAGACGCTCACCGTGCCGCGTTCATAGAGTGGGGCGCGTGAGCGCCGACGTGCCAGAGCTCTTCCTCGTCGACGGGAACTCGCTCGCCTACCGGGCGTTCTTCGCGTTGCCGGAGTCGATCGGGACCAGCGACGGGCGGCCGACCAACGCGATCTACGGGCTCGCCTCGATGCTGGTGAAAATCATCGACGAGCACCACCCGGCGGGGGTCGTCGTCGCCTGGGACGCGGGGATGTCCGGGCGCGAGGTCACCTACGACCTCTACAAGGCCCAGCGCAAACCGCGCCCCGACCTGCTGCGCGAGCAGTGGCCGCACCTGATGCCGCTGGTCGAGGCCTTCGGCTACACCAACGTCAGGGTCGAGGGCTACGAGGCCGACGACGTGATCGCCTCGCTGGTCCGTCAGGCCCGCGAGCAGGGGATCGAGGTGATGGTCGTGACCGGCGACCGCGACGCCTACCAGCTGGTCGCCGACGGAGTGCGGGTGATGAGCACCTCGCGCGGGATCACCGAGACCAAGATCTACGACCGCGACGCGGTGCGTCGAGCGCTACGGGGTGCCGCCGGAGCTGATCACCGACCTGATGGGGCTGCGCGGCGACACCTCCGACAACATCCCCGGCGTCCCCGGGATCGGCGAGAAAACGGCGACCCAGCTGCTGCAGGAGTTCGGCTCGCTGGAGGACGTGCTCGCCAACGTCGACAAGGTCTCCGGCGCCAAACGCAAGCAGAACCTGGTCGAGCACGCCGACGACGCGCGCATGTCGAAGCAGCTGGCGACGCTCCAGTACGACATCGAGACCGGGGTCGACCTGGCCGAGGCGATGGCCGGCGAGCCCGACCGCGGCGTCCTGCGCGACTTCATGCGCGAGTTCGAGCTGCGGGCGGTGATGGAGCGGCTGGAGGAAGCGCTGCCGGAGGGACAGGCGGTGCCGGGCCGCAGCGTCGAGCAGGAGCTGGAGGTCGAGGTCGAGGAGGGGACGCCCGGCGACCTCGGCGCGGGGCCGGCGGCGCTGGCGATCGTCGGCGACCGCTGGGCCGCGGCCGAAGGGGAGCGAATCCTCGCCGGCTCCTCGACGCATGACGAGCTGGCGGTGGCGCTGTCGGGCCGGTCCTTCCTCGCCCACGACGCCAAGTCGCTCGGCGGCGGCCGCCACGGCCTGCTCGCCGCCGCCGCCCGCGAGGGCGTCGAGCTGACGCTCGAGCACGACACGATGATCGCCGCCTACCTGCTGGAGCCCGCAGCGCCGCACCTACGAGCTGACCGAGCTCGCCGCCGACGCCGGCATCGGCCTCGCCGAGGGCGCCGCCGCGGCGCCGGACGAGGACGACGGCCAGCTGGCGCTCGGCGAGGAGGTCGAGGCCGGGCTCGACCCACCCGAGGAGGCTCGTCTGGTCGCCGCCCTCGCCGACGTGCAGCGGCCGCGCATCGAGGAGCTGGGCCTGGAGACGCTGCTGCGCGAGGTCGAGCTGCCGCTGGTCCACGTGCTGGCGGCGATGGAGCGCGAGGGTCTCAAGCTCGACGCCGAGCGCCTGGCTGAGGTCGGCGCCGGCTTCGGCGAGCGCATCGCCACCCTGGAGAGGGAGATCTTCGAGCTGGCGGAGGAGGAGTTCACGATCGGCTCGCCGCAGCAGGTCGGCCGCATCCTCTTCGAGAAGCTCGAGCTGACCCGCAAGCGGCGCGGCAAAACCGGCTTCTCGACCGACGCCCGCGTGCTCGCCCAGATCCGCGACGAGCACCCGATCGTCGAGAAGATCGAGTCCTGGCGCGAGCTGACCAAGCTGAAGAACACCTACCTCGACTCGCTGCCGGAGCTGATCGACCCCGAGACCGGCCGCGTCCACACCACCTTCAACCAGGCGGCGACGACCACCGGTCGCCTCTCCAGCACCAACCCGAACCTGCAGAACATCCCGATCCGGACCGAGATCGGTCGCCCGGTCCGCGCCTGCTTCGTCGCCGAGCAGGGCTCCGAGCTGCTCTCCGCCGACTACAGCCAGGTCGAGCTGCGGGTGCTCGCCCACGTCGCCGACGAGGAGGTGCTGAAGGACGTCTTCCACGCCGGCGAAGACGTGCACGCGGCGACCGCCGCCGAGGTCTTCGAGATCGGCCGCGACGAAGTCGACGTCGGCCAGCGCTCGAAGGCGAAGATGGTCAACTTCGGGATCGTCTACGGCCTCACCGGCTTCGGCCTCGCCGACCGGCTCAACATCCCCCGCAAGGAGGGCGAGGAATTCGTCGCCCGCTACCTGGAGCGCTTCCCGGCCGTGCGCGCCTTCCGCGAGCAGGTGGTCGAGCGGGCGCAGGAGGAGGGCTACGTGACCACCCTGATGGGTCGCCGCCGCCAGATCCCCGAGCTGCGATCCGGCAACCCCAACACCCGCCGCCTCGGCGAGCGGCTCGCCGTCAACACGGTGATCCAGGGCACCGCGGCCGACATCATCAAGGTCGCGATGGTGCGCTGCCAGCGGGCCCTGCGCGAGACCGGGGGTGAGACCCGCCTGGTCCTGCAGATCCACGACGAGCTGCTGTTCGAGGGGCCGCCGGAGGAGATGGAGACGGCGACTGAGCTGGTGAGGCGCGAGATGTGCGCCGCCTACCAGCTCGACCCGCCGCTCGAGGTCGACGTCGGGGTCGGCCCCGACTGGCTCACCGCCAAGTAGCTCAGTCGCCGCCGCTGCCTGGGCCGCTGTTCCCCGAGCCGCTGCCATCCGAACCGCCGTGTGAGCCGTCATCGTCGCTGCCCGAGCTGCGGGGCCCAGAATCGCTCCCCCCCGAGGTTCCCTCGCCGGAGCGATCGTCGTCGGCCTCGCCGTGATCGTCGTCCGAGCCGGATCCTCCCGGTCCGCTGTTCGCGCTCGGGCCCGACGAGGCCGAGCCGCCGCTGCCGGACGAGCTCGAAGAGGTGGGCGAGTCGGCGACTCCACCGCTGTCCGGCCGCTGCGCGGTCGAGGCCGCCGCCGGCTCCGGGGCGGGGTTGTCGCGGTTCTGCTGAATCGCCACTCCCGCCCCGACCGAGCCGGCGACCAGGGCCGTCGCCACCCCGGCTTTGAGCGCGCCGCCGCCGCTGAGACCGCCCAGCGTCGCGCCACCGCCAATCGCCGAGGCGGCACCCGCGGCCGCAGCCACGCCGCCGGCGCCAGCCGCCTCCGCACCGTGGTCGAAGAGCACTCGCAGCAGCGGCAGCGGGATCAGCAGCCCGAGGCCGTTGCGCAGCGCCAGGCGCGCCCGGTGGATCGCCTGCCGCGCGGCGCCGCCGCTGACGCCCAGCGCCGCCGCGATCTCCTCGTGGCTCAGCCCCTCCAGCTCGCGCATCACGATCGCCGCCCGCTGCGGCTCGGGCAGCGCCCGCAGCCGCTCCATCAGCTCGGCGATCTCCTCGTGGCGCTCGGCCTCGACCGCGGCGCTGTGCCCGCCGGCGATCGTCTCGCCCAGCTCCTCGGTCGCGGGAGCTGCGTCGCGCAGGTCGTTGAGCGCCGTGTTGCGGACGATCCGGTACAGCCAGGGCCGCAGCTCGATCTCCTTCTCGGAGCCGCGCAGCGCCAGCAGCGCCTTCGAGAAGGCGTCCTGGGTGACGTCCTCGGAGCGGTTGCCGACGATCGCCGCGGCGAAGCGGTCGAGCGGGCGGCGGTAGCGGCGGACGATCTCCTCGAAGGCCACCTCGTAGCCCTCGCGGACGAGCTTGACCAGGCGGCGGTCGGGTTGGGCGCGCAGCGCCGGCCCGAGGAAGATCCGAGAGGCGAAGGGCTCTGCGGGGGGTGGGGGCATCGCTTGTCTCGCTGGTTGAGGTCCTGTTGCCGACGGCGGGTCTCTACTGCGGTACTGATATGACAGCAGGGCGGTTCGACCGGCTCGCCCGTACCCATGCAACACGCGCTCAGCTCGAAGATCACGCCAGCCAGGGGCCCTCGCCGTGGATAGGGGCCTGGCGGTGATCCTGACCGCCGTCGCGGGCGGCCTGATCGCCCTACAGGCGCCGATCAACGCCGAGCTCGGCAAGGCGACCGGCGGTTTGCAGGCGGCGCTTGTCTCCTTTGCGGTCGGGACGGTCGCGCTCGCCGCGATCGTCGTCCTCAGCGGCAAGGCCGCCGGCCTCGACTCCACCTTCGACGTCAGCTGGTACTACCTGGTCGGGGGCCTGCTGGGGGCGATCTACGTGACCAACGCGCTGCTCGCGGTCTCGGCGATCGGGGCCGGCGGCGTCGCCGCGCTGACCGTGGCCGGCCAGCTCACCGCCTCGGTGGCGATCGACCGCCTAGGCCTGTTCGGCCTGGACCAGGTCGCGCTCACTCCGGAGCGCCTGGTCGGGGTCGCCCTGCTGCTGGTGGGGACTGTGCTGATCGTCCGCTGAGGGGACGAAGTCCGGCGGGGCGATGTTCAGGTAGTGCGCGAAGGACCAGTCGACGAAGCGCTTCGCCCCCATCAGGCGAATCGCCGGGCCGAGGATCCGTGGCGGGATCCGCGGGATCAGCCGCTGCACCCGCAGCATCCAGCGGAACTTCCACTCGTGCGAGTCGTGGAACTCGGCGTAGGTCGCGGCGGCCTGCTCGCGACTCTGGCGCCCCTCGACGACGCCGCGCAGCTCGCGCCCCAGGGCGATGCCGAAGTAGAGCGCGGTCCTGATCCCCTCGGCGCTGAGCGGCAGGCAGTGGCCGGCCGAGTCGCCGGCGAAGAAGACGCCGCCCTCGGTCGCCCGGCGCAGCTTGTGGGGGATCCAGTTGCCCTGGTACTCGTTCGGCTCCTTGCCGAGGTCCTCGGTGAGCATGACGGTGGTGTCCTTGACGTGGAACCGCGGGTCGAAGGAGCCGATCCCGATCCGCAGCTCGTCGCGAGCCGGGAAGGACCAGCCGTACCCGGCCGGGACGTAGCGGCGGTCGATCCAGATCTCGAGATCCTCGGAGCTCCCGGCGGGATGGACCTCGAGCCCGCGTGAGAGCGGCGCCTCGGGCGGTTGATAGCCGTCGCCGCCGACCAGCACCCGCCGCCAGCCGAGCGCGTCGACGACCAGGGGGGCGGAGATCGTGCCGCGGTCGGTCGCGACGGCGATCTCGCCAGCCGCGCGTGTCGATTTCCTCTCGCTATCCGGGAGGAAATCGACACGCCCAGCCCGCCCGTTCACCTTCGCGGTCTCGAAGCGGGCGTCGCAGTCGCGCCAGAGCAGCTGGCAGAGCTCGCGGTAGTCGAAGGTGGAGAAGGTCCAGGGGAGCCGGTAGCGGGCGTCGCCGTGGGGGGTGTGCATGACCAGCGTGTCGAAGCGCTGGCGCTCGCAATCCATCAGGTCCAGCCGCCGCAGCCACTCGGTCGGGATCCCGCAGGCGGAGGTCTGACGCTCGCCGATCTCGTAGCGATCGAGGATCATCACGTCGGCGCCGGAACCGCTGAGCTCGCGCGCGATCGCCAGGCCGGCGAAGCTGGCTCCGCATATCAGCACGTCGTGGCTCCCGTCCAGCGGAGTCCGCTCGTCACCGCGCTTGGT
Source organism: uncultured Solirubrobacterales bacterium (assembly GCA_963775475.1). Lineage (GTDB taxonomy): Bacteria > Actinomycetota > Thermoleophilia > Solirubrobacterales > 70-9 > VAYN01. Next base: position 227,103 of record CAVZIP010000002.1, read on the forward strand.
CGCTCTAACCGGCATCGGCCCCGATTCTGCCATTATTCGCCGTCGTGTCCGCGACCGAGACCATGACGCCCGCACCCAGCGCAACTCCTGTCGACGGCTCGGGCGGCCTGCTGCTCGAGATCGACGGCAAGATCGTCCCCAACTACGCGGCGACGATGGTCTCCTTCGACGAGGGCGACGTCGTCAACGGCAGGGTCGTCCGCATCGACAAAGACGAGGTCCTGGTCGACATCGGCTACAAGGCGGAGGGCGTCATTCCCTCCAACGAGCTCTCGATCCGCAAGTCGGTCGACCCGGCGGAGGAGGTGGAGCTGGGCGAGGAGGTCGACGCCCTGGTCCTGACCAAGGAGGATGCCGAGGGTCGCCTGATCCTCTCCAAGAAGCGCGCCCGCTTCGAGAAGGCCTGGCGCCGGATCGAGATCGCCGCCGACTCCGGCGAACCGGTCGAAGGCAGCGTGATCGAGGTCGTCAAGGGCGGGCTCATCCTCGACCTCGGGGTGCGCGGCTTCCTGCCCGCCTCGCTGGTCGACATCCGCCGCGTCCACAACCTCGACGAGTTCATGGGCCAGACGCTCGAGTGCAAAGTGATCGAGCTCAACCGCAGCCGCAACAACGTCGTCCTCTCGCGCCGCGCCGTGCTCGAGGAGGAGCGCAAGGAGGTGCGCGAGCAGATCCTCGGCCGGCTCGAGCCGGGCCAGGTGGTCGAAGGCAAGATCTCCAACATCGTCGACTTCGGCGCCTTCGTCGACCTCGACGGCATCGACGGCCTGATCCACATCTCCGAGCTTTCCTGGAGCCACGTCAACCACCCCTCCGAAGTCGTCGCGATCGGCGACACGGTGCGGATCAAAGTCCTCGACATCGACCGCGACCGCCAGCGCATCTCGCTCGGTCTCAAGCAGACGCAGGAGGACCCGTGGCAGCGGGTGATCAGCACCCACCGCTCCGGCGACGTGCTCGAGGGGGCGGTGACCAAGGTCGTCGCCTTCGGCGCCTTCGTCGAAATCCTCCCCGGCGTCGAGGGCCTGGTCCACATCTCCGAGCTCGCCGACCACCACGTCGAGAACCCGAGCGAAGTGGTCGAGCCCGGCACCAACCTGAACGTGAAGATCCTCGAGATCGACGAAGAGCGGCGACGGCTGTCGCTGAGCATCAAGCGGGTCGAGGGGCAGAACATGCCGATGCAGGGGCTGGGCGACCAGCTACAGGGGGTGGCAGACGGCGAGGGACAGAGCGGCACGCCCGCGGGTCCTGTCGTCGAGGATGAGACCGACGAGGGCTCAGACGCCGCAGCCGCGGGTCCTGTCGTGGAGGACGACTCCTCGTCCTCGCAAGCTGCGGGCGAGGAGCCATCCTCCACGCCACCCGCGGGTGAGGCCGCTGAGTCCACTGACGCCGAGCAGCCGCAGGATGACGCCCAGGACGAGGCTGCTCCGCAGGAGCCTGCAACGGAGGAGCCTGTTGCCGAGGAGGCCCAGGAGGATGCGCCGGCGGAGGAGCCTGCAGCGGAAGAGCCCCAGGACGAGGCGCCCGTGGCCGAGGCTGAGACTTCCGAGGGGGATGGATCCGAAGACGAGGCTGGCGAGGAGGCCCATGAGGGCGAATCGGTCAGCGAGCGACCCGACTCGCCGGACGACGTCGACGAGGCTGCCGGCGAGACGTCCGATCCCGAGGCACCCGCCGACTCCTAGACGGCGATGCCGCTGACGATCGGCCTCACCGGCGGCATCGCGGCCGGGAAGTCCGAGGCGCTGGCTGCCTTCTCACGCCTGGGGGCGGCGACTCTCTCCAGCGACGCGGTCGTCCACGAGCTGCTCGACTCCGAACCCCTGGTCGGGCGGCTGGTCGAGCGCTGGGGGGAGGAGGTGGCGCCCGATGGCAGCGTCGACCGCGGCCGCGTCGGCGAGATCGTCTTCGCCGACCCCGATCAGCTGACCTGGCTGGAGCAGCAGATCCACCCGCTTGTCGGCGAGCGCATCGGCGGCTGGCTCGCCTCCCTGCCGGCGGAGACCGAGATCGCCGTGATCGAGGTGCCGCTGCTGTTCGAGTCGGGAATGGAGAAGGCCTTCGAGACCACGGTTGCCGTGGTCACCGGAGACGAGCTGCGCCAGGAGCGCGCTGCGGCCCGCGGCCACACCCTGGTCGACGAGCGCGAGGCGCGCCAGCTCGCCCAGGACGAGAAGGCGGCGCGGGCCGAGCACACCGTCCAGAACGACGGCTCGGTGGAGGATCTCGAGCGGTCGCTGTCCGCCGTGATCGCGAGGCTGCGGCGATGAAGCGGGGAAAGAGGCGACGCTGGCTGGCGCTGGGTGGGATGGCGGCGGCGACCGGTCTGGTGGCCGGGATCCTGGTCGCCAGCGGCAAGTTCGACCAGGCGATCCAGGAGCTGACCCTGCCGTTGCGCCACGAGGACATCATCCGCCAGCAGTCCGGTGAAAAGGGCGTCGACGCGGCGCTGATCGCCGCGGTCATCTACTCGGAGTCGAAGTTCAGCGACCAGACCTCCAGCGCCGGCGCCCGCGGGCTGATGCAGATCACCCCGGAAGCGGCGAACGAAATCGAGCGCCTCAGCGGCGGTACCTCGTTCAAGCTCGAGGACCTTGCCGACCCGGAAATCAACATCCGCTACGGCACCTTCCTCCTGCGCGAACTGCTCGACCGCTTCGGCGGCGACCGGGCGGCCGCCCTCGCCGCCTACAACGCCGGTCCCGCCAACGCCGAAGAGTGGGGCGGCAGCGAGCTCAGGGTGGACGGCATCCCCTTCCCGGAAACCCGCGCCTACGTCGAAGAGGTTCTCGACAAGCGCCGCGCCTACCGCGATAAGTACGCGCAGGAGCTGGGCTACCCCGATGAGCGATAGCGCCCCGCAGCCGCGCGTCACCGCGCTCGCGCTCGCCGTCGGCCTCGTCCTCGCCGATTCCTCGATCGTCGTCCTGGCGCTGCCGGAGATCTACCGCGAGCTCGACACCAGCGTCGCCGGCGTCACCTGGGTGCTGATCTCCTTCAACCTGGTGATGGCGCTGGCCGCGGTGCCGGCAGCGCTGCTTGCCCGCCGCGCCGGACCGGGCCGGACGGCGGCGATCGGGCTGGCGGTCTTCGCCGGAGCCGGGCTGGCCTGCGGCGTCGCCGACGATCTCTCGACCCTGATCCTGGCCCGCTGCGTGCAGGCGCTCGGCGGCGCCGCCGCGATCACCGCGGCGCTGGAGCTGCTGCCGGCCACGGTCGGCTCGGAGCGGCGGGCGACCGCGGTCTGGGCCAGCGCCGGCGCGACCGGGGCGGCGCTGGGCCCGGCGGTCGGCGGCCTGCTCACCGAGCTGGTCTCCTGGCAGTCGATCTTCCTGATCCAGGTCCCGGTCGCGCTGGCCGCGGCGGCGCCGATCCTCGCGGTCGCCAAGCACGAGGCGGCGACCGGGATCCTGCAGACCGAGCTGCGCCCGACCGGCCGTCCCCATCTGCTCGCCAACCTGGCGCTGGCGATGGTCTCGGCGGCGATCGCCGCCGCTCTCTTCCTGCTCGTGCTGCTGCTGATCGAGGGCTGGCGCCTGACTCCTATCGGGGCCGCGATCGTGGTCAGCGCGATGCCCCTGGCCGCGGTGCTCGGCAGCCGCCTCAACCCGCTCGTCCCCAGCAGCAAGGCGCGGGCGGCGGCCGGGGCGATCCTCGTCTCCGGCGGCCTCGCCGGCCTCGCCTACCTGCCCAAGGCGGAGGTTGCCCTGACCCTGCCCCCCCAGGTCCTGGTTGGAGTCGGGCTGGCGCTGGTCCTCTCCGCCCTGACCGAGACCGCGTTGGCGGGCCGCGCCCCGCAGGCGATCCACGGCGGCTGGACGATCTCCGCTCGCCACGCCGGCGTCGTAATCGGGCTGCTGGCCCTGACCCCGATCTTCACCGCCGACATCGCCGAGCAGCGCGAGGACGCGATCGACGCCGGCACCGCGGTCATCCTCGACTCCCGGGTCAGCCCGCTGCTGAAGATCGAGATCGCCCAGCGGGTCGGTGACCAGCTCGAAGGGGAGGAGGGCAAAGTGCCGACGATCGGGCCGGTCTTCGAGCCGCTGCCCTCCGATCCCGGCGAGCGGGCGGAAGTGGTGGGGCTACGCGAAGAACTGCAGGACCAGCTCGACCGCGGCGCCACCCACGCCTTCAGCACGGCCTTCCTGCTCGGCGCCCTGCTCGGGCTGCTGGCGCTGCTCCCGATCGGCCTCTCGCGGAGAGTGGATCTGTGAACCCGGCGCTGCGATCCCAGCTTCTGGTCGGGGCGGCGATCGTCGCCGCCGTGGCCCTGGTCGGCGCCTACCTCGCGGCCGGCGGTTCCTCCTACACGCCGGAGAAGGTCAGGGACCCCTGCAAGCAGCGGCCCTGGAGCAATCCGCAGAGTCTCGGCGAAATCGCCAACCAGTTCTCGAGCTCGGCCCTCGACGGCGCTGCCTGCCAGCTCGGGGTCTCGCGCGAGGCGCTGGCCCAGGCGCTGGCCACCGAGCAGGGGCGCGAGCAGTTCAGAGAGCGCTACGGGATCAGCGAAGAGGAGCTGGCGCGGGCGATCCGCGCCGGCCTGCTGCGCGCCATCGACGACGCCGAGGAGGCCGGTGCGCTCAGTCCGCTGCTCGCCGACCCCCTGCGCTCGACGGTCGAGCAGATCCCGCTCGATCGGGCGATCGAACTGATCAACGATGCGCGCTCGATCCTCGGCAACGTCGAAAGCTTCCTCGGCCCCGCCGGCGACCTGCTGGAAGAATTCCTGCCGTAGAGCCTGTCCCGGTAGGGGTTCCGCAAAAAGTACAAGACGCTCCACCCCTACCGGGACAGGCTCTTTAGTCATGCTGTCGGCCTACTACTAGGTGCGCGTCGCGCGCCAGACCCAGAGCATCGCCAGCGGCTGCAGCGGCAGCCGCGCCCAGAGCGCCCAGCGCGGGACCCTGTTCAGGTCGAGGCCGCGGATCTGCTCGGGATTCACGGCCATGTGGATGTTGGCCGGGAAGACGGCCAGCAGCAGGGCCAATAGCCACCAGCGGCCGAGGCGCCGGGTGGTGGGGTGGAGGACGGCGAGCCCGCCGGCGATCTCGGCGACGCCGCTGACCGCGACCGCCTCCTGCGCCGGGATCCCGCGCGGCACGATCGCCTCGAAGCTGCGCGGGATCACGAAGTGCAGCGTCCCCATGGTGGAGAAGAAGGCGGCGAGGGCGGTGCGCGAGCGAGTCATCGGGACCGCAGTCTTTCATTCCGCGGTTCGAAACCCACCGTATGCGTGGATTTGGAACCGCGGACGGGCGAGCCCGCCTGGGAGGCCCGCTATGTTCGTCACTTCGTGCCCGAGTTCAAGCTCAATCCCGCCTACACGCCGACCGCCGACCAGCCGAAGGCGATCGCCGGCCTCGCCGAGGGGCTCGCCGCGGGCGAACGCTTCCAGACGCTGCTCGGCGCCACCGGCACCGGCAAGACCTTCACGATGGCGGCGACGATCGCCGCGGTGCAGCGGCCCTCGCTGGTGATCGCCCACAACAAGACGCTGGCGGCGCAGCTCTGCAACGAGTTCCGCGAGTTCTTCCCCGACAACGTGGTCGAGTACTTCGTCTCCTACTACGACTACTACCAGCCCGAGGCCTACGTTCCGGCCCAGGACCTCTACATCGAGAAGGACTCCTCGATCAACGACGAGATCGACCGCCTGCGCCACGCGGCGACGGCGGCGCTGTTCGCCCGCCGCGACGTGATCATCGTCGCCTCGGTCTCCTGCATCTACGGGATCGGCTCACCCCAGGTCTACAACGAAAAAATGCAGCTGTTCAAGGTCGGGGCGACGATCGAGCGCGACGAGGTCCTGCGCAAGCTGGTGAAGATGCAGTACCAGCGCAACGATCAGGTGCTGGGCCGCGGCTCCTTCCGGGTCCGCGGCGAGGTGCTGGAGATCATGCCCTCCTACGCCGAGTCGGCCTACCGGATCTCCCTGTTCGGCGATGAGATCGAGGGGATCCAGCACTTCGACCCGCTGACCGGCGAGGTGCTGGACACGATCGACCACGTCTCGGTCTGGCCGGCTTCGCACTACGTGACCAGGGACGAGACGCTGGAGCGCGCAGTCGAGGAGATCCGCGCCGAACTCCACTCCCGCACCGCCGAGCTGGAGGGGGAAGGCAAGCAGCTGGAGGCGCACCGGCTGCGGCAGCGCACCGCCTACGACCTCGAGATGCTGAAGGAGGTCGGCTTCACCTCGGGGATCGAGAACTACTCGCGCATCCTCGACGGACGCCCCCCGGGCAGCCCGCCGCACACCCTGATCGACTACTTCCCGGACGACTTCGTCGTCTTCGTCGACGAGTCGCACCAGACGATCCCGCAGATCGGCGGCATGTTCGAGGGCGACCGCTCGCGCAAGTCGACCCTCATCGAATACGGCTTCCGCCTGCCCTCGGCAATCGACAACCGGCCGCTCAAGTTCGACGAGTTCCTCGACCGGGTCCCCCGCCTGGTGATGGTCTCGGCGACGCCGGGCCAGTTCGAGCGGGCCGAGTCGAGCCGGATCGTCGAGCAGATCGTCCGGCCGACGGGGATCATCGACCCCTACATCGAGGTGCGCGAGACGAAGAACCAGATCGACGACCTGATGAACGAAGCCAGGGTTGTCGCCAAGGCCGGCGAGCGCGTTCTCGTCACCACCCTGACCAAGAAGATGGCCGAGGACCTGACCGCCTACCTGCTCGAGTACGGGATCAAGGTCCGTTACCTGCACTCGGAGATCGACACCCTGGAACGGATCCAGATCGTCCGCGACCTGCGCCTCGGCGAGTACGACGTCCTCGTCGGCGTCAACCTCCTGCGCGAGGGGCTCGACCTGCCCGAGGTCTCCCTGGTCGCGATCCTCGACGCCGACAAGGAGGGCTTCCTGCGCGGCGAGACCAGCCTCGTGCAGACGATCGGCCGTGCCGCCCGCAACGTCAACGGGCGAGTGCTGATGTACGCCGACAAGGAGACCGACGCGATGCGGGCGGCGATCAGCGAGACCGACCGCCGTCGCGCGATCCAGCTCGCCTACAACGAGGAGCACGGGATCACCCCGGAGACGGTCCGCAAGGGCATCTCCGAGATGGGCGAGTTCCTGGCGATGGAGGATCGGGCGCCGGCAAAGCGGCGCAGCAAGCGCAGCGAGGATTTCGACAGCCCGGAGGAGCTGGAGCGCACGATCGTGGCTCTCGAGGAGGAGATGCTGGCCGCCGCCGACGACCTCCGCTTCGAGGAGGCAGGCCGGATCCGCGACGAGCTGAAGGAGCTGCGTCGCGACCTCGACGGGATGACCGCCGGGGCCTGAGCGGCGCCCTGACCCCGGCAGGGCGCGTCGTTCAGCTCAGCAGCTTCGCCGCCTTGGCGCTGTCGCCGTAGAACTCGCCTCGCACCGTCTTCCCGCCCTCGTACTCGAGGACGTGAACGAAGGGTGCCTCGAAGCTCCCATTGTCGTTGCCCGCGCGCTGGGTCCCGCGGACGACGACGTAGTCGCCGCAGTCGAGGAACTCCTCGGGCTCGACGCTGAACGAGGTCCAGTAGCTGGGGATCTGGGCGAAGTTCTCCAGGATCTGATCGCGGCCTTTGACTTCTCCTCCGAGCGGCAGCTCGTCCGAGGTGACCCAGACCGCGTCCTCGGCAAAGTCCTCTCTGAGGGCATCCAGGTCTCCTCGCCCAAATGCCTCGTAGGCGGCCCGGGCGGTGTCGACGTTCGACATTGTCTCCTCCTCTGTTTGGCCCTGCCTGGAACTAACGTTAGCCGCAAAGTGCGGTCTGCTGAAGGGAACATCTGTTCGCCTGCGTAGAATCGGCTGACAGTGGCCGCCTCGGAACGAATCGTGATCTCGGGAGCCCGGGAGCACAACCTCAAGGACGTCGACCTCGAGCTGCCGCGGGATGCGCTGATCGTGATCACCGGGCTCTCGGGTTCGGGCAAGTCGAGCCTCGCCTTCGACACGATCTATGCCGAGGGGCAGCGACGCTACGTCGAGTCGCTCTCCGCCTACGCGCGCCAGTTCCTCGGGCTGATGGAGAAGCCGGACGTCGACTCGATCGAGGGTCTCTCGCCGGCGATCTCGATCGACCAGAAGACGACCTCGCGCAACCCGCGCTCGACGGTGGGGACCGTAACCGAGATTTACGACTACCTGCGGTTGCTCTGGGCGCGGATCGGGGTGCCGCACTGCCCCGAGTGCGGCGAGGAGATCAGCGGTCAGACGCAGGAGCAGATCGTCGACCGGCTGATGACCCTTGTGGAGGGGACCAAGTTCATGGTCATGGCGCCGGTCGTGCGCGGGCGCAAAGGCGAGTACGGGAAATTGATGGAGCAGATGCGGCTGGAGGGCTACTCGCGGGCCAAGGTCAACGGCGAGCTGCGCCGGCTCGACGAGGAGATCGTCCTCGACAAGAAGTTCAAACACGACATCTCGGTCGTCGTCGACCGGCTGGTGATGAAGACCGACCTGCGGCGGCGGCTCTCGGAGTCGGTCGAGGCGGCTGCCGGGCTCGCTGCCGGCCTGATCGAAATCGAGATCGCCGACGGTGAGCAGGCGGGCGAGATCCTCTTGTTCAGCGAGCAGTTCGCCTGCCTCAACTGCGGCACCTCGATCCCGGAGCTGGAGCCGCGGATCTTCTCTTTCAACTCGCCCCACGGCGCCTGCGAGCGCTGTCACGGGCTCGGCTTCCAACGGGTGATCGACCCGGAGCTGGTCGTCCCCGACCCGACGCTCTCGCTGGCCGAGGGCGCCCTGCAGCCCTGGAACCGTGGCATCACCGCCTACTGGAAGCGGCTGATTGCCGCCGTCGCCGAGGAGTACGGCGTCGACGCCGAGAAGCCGTGGTCGAAGCTGAAGAAGTCCGACAAAGAGATCTTCCTCTACGGCACCGGCGAGGAGCGCCATCAGGTCACCTACACCAACCGCTTCGGCCGCCGCCGCTCCTACAAGGTCCGCTTCGAGGGCATCGTCAACAACCTGCAGCGGCGCTACGAGGAGACCGATTCGGAGACCAACCGCGAGCGGATCGAGAGCTACATGGCCGAGCAGCCGTGCCCCCAGTGCGGTGGCGCCCGGCTGCGGCCGGAGACCCTGGCGGTCAAGGTCGGCGGCCTCAGCATCGCCGAGTACAGCGCCCTCTCGGCGCGGGCGGCGGCGGAGTGGATCGCGGCGCTGGAGATGACCGAGACCGAGCGGGCGATCGCGCGCCTGATCGTGCGCGAGATCGACGAACGGCTCGCCTTCCTCGAGAACGTCGGCATCGGCTACCTCTCGCTGTCCCGCTCGGCCCGCTCGCTCTCCGGCGGCGAGGCGCAGCGGATCCGGCTCGCGACCCAGATCGGCTCGCACCTGGTCGGAGTCATGTACGTGCTCGACGAGCCCTCGATCGGCCTCCACCAGCGCGACAACGAGAAGCTGATCGCGACCCTCGACCGCCTGCGCGACCTCGGCAACACGGTGATCGTGGTCGAGCACGACGAGGGCACGATGATGGCCGCCGACCATCTCGTCGACCTCGGCCCCGGCGCCGGCGAACACGGCGGGCACGTGATCGCCGCCGGCCCGCCGGCCAAGGTCGCCAAGGACCCCGCCTCGCTGACCGGCCAGTACCTCTCCGGCAAGCGCAGGATCGAGGTGCCGGAGGAGCGGCGACAGCCGCGCGGGGCGCTACGGGTCCGCGGCGCCCGCGAACACAACCTCAAGCACGTCGACGTGGCGATCCCACTCGGCGTGTTCTGCTGCGTCACCGGTGTCTCCGGCTCAGGCAAGTCGACTCTGATCAACGAGACGCTGCACCACGCGGTCGCCAACCGGCTGCACCAGGCGAAGCTGCGGCCGGGCGCCCACGACGGGATCGACGGGCTCAGCCAGATCGACAAGATCATCAACATCGATCAGTCGCCGATCGGCCGCACGCCGCGCTCCAACACCGCCACCTACACCGGCGTCTTCGACCACATCCGCCAGCTCTTCACCCAGACCCAGGAGTCGCGGGCGCGTGGCTACAAGCCGGGCCGCTTCAGCTTCAACGTCAAGGGCGGCCGCTGCGAGGTCTGCAAGGGCGACGGCCAGATCAAGATCGAGATGCACTTCCTGCCCGACGTCTACGTGCCCTGCGAGCAGTGCCACGGCAAGCGCTACAACCGCGAGACGCTCGAGGTTCGCTTCAAGGGCAAGAGCATTGCCGACGTGCTGGAGATGTCGGTCGAGGAGGCGGTCTCCTTCTTCGAGAACGTGCCGAAGATCGCCCGTCGCCTGCGCACCCTGCACGACGTCGGTCTCGACTACATCCGCCTCGGCCAGCCGGCGACGACGCTCTCGGGCGGCGAGGCGCAGCGGATCAAGCTCGCCACCGAGCTCTCCAAAGTCGCCACCGGCGACACCCTCTACATCCTCGACGAGCCGACCACCGGCCTCCACTTCGCCGACGTCCAGCGCCTGCTCGACGTGCTCGGCCGTCTCGTCGACGCCGGCAACACCGTGGTCGTGATCGAGCACAACCTCGACGTGATCAAGACCGCCGACCGGCTGATCGACCTCGGTCCCGAGGGAGGCGAAGAGGGGGGAGAGGTGATCGCCACCGGCACCCCCGAGGAGGTCGCCGCGGTCAAGGGCTCCTACACGGGCCGCTTCCTCTCCAGCCTGGTCGAACCGGCCAAGCCGAAGCGCGGCGGCAAGCGCCGCGAGCCGCTCGCCGCTTAGCTCGGCTTTCGGCGGTGCCATGCATGAAATCCCGGGCGTTGGGTACCTGCAGAGCGAAACAGGCAGGAGACCGGAGGGAGCTCATGTCCAGTTCTGCAATTTCGAAGCGGGTCGCGATCGTCGCGGCGGCGCTGATCGCGGTTGCGTTGGTGGTTGCCGGGTGCGGTGGGGGCAATGGGGACGGGGGTACCAAGATCGCTCTTCTGCTGCCGGAAAACGAGACGCCTCGCTACGAAACCAACGACCGGCCGGACTTCGAAGCGGCGATCGACGAACTCTGCCCGGATTGCGAAGTCCTCTACAGCAACGCCGGTGGCGACGCCGAAAAACAGCAGAGCCAGGCTGAAGCGGCGCTGACCCAGGGGGCCGAAGTCATGGTCGTCGACCCGATGGACTCCAAATCGGCCGCGACGATCGCCGAAAAATCAAAGGCGCAGAACGTGCCGGTGGTGAGCTACGACCGCCTGATCGAAAACGGCGAAATCGACGCCTACGTCTCCTTCGACAACAAAAAAGTCGGCGAACTCCAGGCCGAAACGCTGGCCGAAAAGCTGAAAGAAGACGGCAAACCGAGTGGCCCGGTCATCATGATCAACGGCGACCCGGCTGACCCCAACGCCGCCCTGTTCAAGGAAGGCGCGAAGAACGGCTTCGAAGCCGCCGGGGTGAAAATCGCGAAAGAGTACGACACGCCCGAATGGTCGGCCGAAAACGCGCAGCGCGAGGCGCAGCAGGCGATCACCGCGCTCGGCAACGACGGCTTCGCCGGCATCTACGCCGCCAACGACGACACCGGCGGCGGCGCGATCGCGGCGATGAAAGGCGCCGGCATCAACCCCGCCGAACGGCCGGTCACCGGCCAGGACGCCACCGTCGCCGGCCTGCAGCGGATCCTCGCCGGCCAGCAATACATGACCGTCTACAAGGAAATCCCGCCGGAGGCGAAAGTCAGCGCCGAAATCGCGATCGCCCTGGCCGAAGGCGAAGACGTGCCGCAGGACAAAGTCACCGAAGAAGTCAACAACGGCAAGGTCGACGTGCCCGCGGTGCTGCTGGAACCGATCGCGGTGACCAAAGACAACGTGAAAAGCACGGTGATCGCCGACGAATTCGTGACCGCCGACGAACTCTGCACCGGCCCCTACGCGTCCGCGTGCAAAGAAGCGGGAATCTCGGGCTGAGATGAACACCGGCGCTCCGCTCCTCGAGTTGGAGGGAGTCAGCAAGCAGTTCGGCCCGGTCCAGGCCCTGGACCGGGTCGACTTCGCCGTCCACGCCGGCGAGGTGGTCGGTCTGGTCGGCGACAACGGCGCCGGCAAGTCGACCCTGGTGAAGACGATCGCCGGTATCCACGCAGCCGACGACGGTGCGATCCGCTTCGACGGCGCCGAGGTCGCGATCGCCAAACCGCAGGACGCGACCGCGCTCGGGATTGCCACCGTCTACCAGGACCTCGCCCTCTGCGACAACCTCGACGTCGTCGCCAACCTCTTCCTCGGCCGCGAGGAGATCTCGCCCGGCCCGGGCCTGGTCTCGCGGCAGCTCGACGAGGCGCGGATGGAGCACCAGACCGGCGAGCTGCTCTCCAACCTGGCGGTGACGATCCCCAGCCTGCGCAGCGAGGTCGGCACCCTCTCCGGCGGCCAGCGCCAGCAGGTCGCCGTCGCCCGCTCGCTGCTCGGCGAGCCCAAGGCCGTGCTGCTCGACGAGCCGACGGCGGCACTCGGGGTGGCGCAGACCGCGCAGGTCCTGAGCCTGATCCGCCGCCTGCGTGAGCGCAACCTCGCCGTCGTCATCATCAGCCACAACCTGGTCGACGTGTTCGAGGTGGCGGACCGCATCTTCGTGCTGCGGCTGGGCCGCGCGGCCGGGGAGTTCAGCGCCGAAGCGACCACCGAGGAGCACGTCGTCTCGGCGATAACCGGCGTCGGCTCCGAGGGCGAGAGGAAGAACGACGAGGGTGGAGAGGAAGCGCGATGAGCGACGCGGCCGTCGGCACCGCCGAGCCCGAGCAGAGCGAGACGCGGCCGAAGGAGACGCTGCGGCGCCTGGTCCAGGGCGACCTCGCCTCGCTGCGCGTGGTCATCGGCCTGGCCCTGATCTGGGCGATCTTCCAGTTCGAGAACGATCGCTTCCTCTCGGCCCAGAACCTGACCAACCTGATGCTGCAGATCACCGCGATCGGGCTGATCTCGGTCGGCGTCGTCTACGTGCTGCTGCTGGGCGAGATCGACCTCTCGGTCGGCGCCGTCAGCGGCCTCGCCGCGGCGGTGATGGCGGTGCTGAACGTCAAACACGGCTGGAGCCCCTACCTGGCAATCGCCGCGGCGATCCTCGTCGGGCTGGCGATCGGCCTGCTCCAGGGCACCCTCTTCAGCCGCTTCGTCGTGCCCTCCTTCGTCGTCACCCTCGCCGGCTTGCTGGCCTGGCAGGGGGCGCTCTTGCAGGTGCTCGGCTCGACCGGGTCGATCAACCTCACCGACCCCAAGATCACCGGGCTCGCCAACACCTTCTACTCCGACGCGGTCGGCTGGACCTTTGCCGCGATCGTGATCGCGGCCTACGGCGCCGTCCTCTTCGGCGGCCGTCGCCGCCGCCTCGCCGCCGGCCTCGCCGAGGAGCGTCTCGCCACCCTCGGCTTCCGCTTCGGGCTGGTCGCGGTGGTGACGGTCGTCGCCACCGCGGTCCTCAACTCCGACCGCGGCGTGCCGCTGGCGCTGCTGATCCTGCTCGCCTTCGTCGTCGGCATGGAGTACGTGGTCAAGCGGACTGGCTTCGGCCGCCACGTCTTCGCCGTCGGCGGCAACGCCGAGGCCGCCCGCCGCGCCGGCATCCCCGTCAACCGCATCCGCGTCGCCGTCTTCGGGATCGCCGGCACGATGGCGGCGATCGGCGGGATCATGGCCGCCTCGCGCCTGCTCGCCGTCAACCAGAACTCGGGCGGCAACGAATTGCTGCTGCTGGCGATCGCCGGGCCGGTAATCGCCGGCACCAGCCTGTTCGGCGGCCGTGGCTCGGTCTGGACGGCGTTGATGGGCGCCCTGGTGATCGGCTCGATCTCTAACGGCATGGACCTGCTGGCGCTCTCCTCGGCGGTCAAGTTCATGGTCACCGGCGGCGTCCTGCTGCTGGCCGTGCTCGTCGACGCGATCGCCCGTCAGCAGCGCGCCGGCTCCGGTAGGGCTTGAGTCGAGCTGAGCCTTTTCACCCTCTGAGGGGTAAAAGGCTCAGCTCGGCTAGCGAGCGAAGAGCAAGGAGGCGCCGATGGCGCCACCGAGGTCTCCGAGGGAGGCGACCCGGACCGCCGGCGGGCGTTCGTCGAGGAAGAGGTGCTTGCGCATCTCCTCCATCAGCGAATCCATGTAGCGCTCGCCGAAGCGGACGCCGAGGCCGCCGCCGATGATCACCGCTTCCGGGTCGATCAGGTTGACCGCTGAGGCGACCCCGGTCCCGAGGGCCTCGATCGCGCGGTCGATCAGCTTCTCGGCGAGGTGATCGCCGTGGCCCAGCGCCCGCTCCCAGATGCCACTGGTCAGCCGCGGTTTGCCGTGTTTCTCCATCAGCTTGAAGAGATCGGTCTTGTGGCCCTCCTCGTGCTGGCGCCGCGCCTCGGCTTCCATCGCCGAGCGGCCGGCGTAGGCCTCCATGCAGCCCTTGCGCCCGCAGGGGCACTTGGCGCCGCCGCGCTTGACGACCATGTGCCCGATCTCACCGGCGGCGCCGCGGCCCAGCCAGGGCTTTCCGTCGAGGACGAGCCCGCCGCCGACCCCGGTGCCCCAGAAGACGCCGATCAGGCTCTGGAACTCGCGCCCGGCGCCGAGGTGGAACTCGGCCTCGGTCGCGACCTGGACGTCGTTGCCGACCCGCACCTCGGTTCCCAACGCTTCCTTCAGCGCTTCTGCAAGCGGGAAGCTTCCTTCCCAGCCAGGCAGGTTTTTGGCTGAGGAGACGACGCCGGTCTTCTCGTCGGCGTCACCCGGCGAGCCCACCCCGACACCCCGCAGGGACGCGGTCTCGACCCCCGCCTGCTCCGCCGCTTCGCGCAACGCCGCCGCCATCTCGTCGGCGACGTCCTGCGGCCCACCGCTGGTCGGCGTCGGCCGCCGCGCCTGCCCCAGCACCTCGCCGCCGCCGTCGACGACCGCCGTCTGAATCTTCGTCCCACCCAGGTCTATCCCGCCGCGCAGCTCAGCCACCCGGGCAGTCTATGGGCCGACGGGCCTCAAACACCCCTATATGGAGGGTTTTAGGCCCGTCGGCATCTATTGCGTAACGTGCCGGGGGTGAGTGGGCAGCGGGGCTGGCGGATCTGGTGGGCGAAGCGGCGCTGGTACGAGCGCAACCGGCGCTGGCTGCGGCGGCGGCGGATCGATCGCCACGCGGCCCGCGGCGGTTTCTTCGTTCGCTACCCGGTCGAGGGCGAGGTGCTGGAGGCGCTCGACGAGGGGCGGCTGACGATCGGCGAGGGGACCCTGTTGGAGCCGGGTTGCTGGCTGACCCTGGGGCCCGACGCCCGGATCGAGATCGGCGCCGGCTGCTTCCTCAACCGCAACACGATGATCGCCGCCCACGAGCGGGTCTCGATCGGCGACCACACGATGCTCGCCAACGGCTGCTTCGTCGGCGACGCCGACCACCGCTTCGACGACCCCGACAGGCCGATCACCGAGCAGGGGTTCACCTCGAAGGGCCCGGTCGAGATCGGCGCCAGCTGCTGGTTCGGAGTCAACTGCGCCGTCACCAGCGGCGTCACGGTGGGTGAGCGCTGCGTCGTCGGCGCCAACTCGGTGGTCAACAGCGACCTGCCGCCGCGCACTATCGCCGCCGGTGTGCCCGCGCGCGTGATCAAGCCGGTTGGGTTTCGTGACTAAGTCACAGAATTCGGTGACCAAGTCCCTATAATCCGGCACCCATTGGCCGTGACCCTGAAGGGCATGGACCGGATGAACTCAGACCTCGGCACCGTCAACTCCCCCCGGACCGAAGGCGCCCGCGTCCTGCGCGCCAAGGCTGCGCTGCGCGCGGAGCTCGAGGAGCCGCGCCGCCAGGGGCGGACGATCGGCCTGGTGCCGACGATGGGGTACCTGCACGAGGGCCACCTCTCGCTGCTTCGTGCGGCCCGGGCCGAGTGCGACCTGGTCGTGATGAGCCTCTTCGTCAACCCGACCCAGTTCGGCCCCGGCGAGGACCTCGACCGCTACCCCCGCGACGAGGAGCGCGATCTGCGGCTCGCCAGCGAGGCCGGGGTCGACTTCGTCTACGCGCCCTCAGTCGCCGAGGTCTACCCCGAAGGCTTCGCGACCGCGGTTGAGGTCGGCGGCAATCTGACCGAAATCCTCGACGGCGACCCCGGTCGACGCGGCGCCGACCACTTCCGTGGCGTCACCACGGTTGTCGCCAAGCTGCTCAACACGGTCAGCCCCGACGTCGCCTACTTCGGCCAGAAGGACGCCCAGCAGGCAGCGGTGATCCGCCGCATGGTCCGCGACCTCGACCTCCCGGCGCGGATCGAGGTGCTGCCGACCGTGCGCGAGGCCGACGGGCTGGCGATGAGCTCCCGCAACGCCTACCTCGACGCCGAGTCGCGGCAGCGGGCGGTCGCGATCTCGCGGGCGCTGCGCGCCGTCGAGCGCTGCACCCAGGAGGGGTCGCTGCAGGCCGGCCTCGACGCTGCCGGCCGCGAGCTGGCGGAGGCCGGGATCGAGCCCGAGTACCTGGAGGCGCGCGACGCCGAGCTGCTGGAGCCGGTGGCGGAGCTGAACGGCCGTCCCGTCCTCGTCGCGGTCGCCGCGCGTGTCGGCGACGCCCGCCTGATCGACAACGTCTTGATTCAACCTTGACCCCCACGAAGGAGAGCCCATGCAGAGGCAGATGCTGAAGTCGAAGATCCACCGGGCCACGGTCACCGACTGCGATGTCGACTACATCGGCAGCATCACGGTCGACACCGAGCTGATGGCTCAAGCCGACCTGATCACCAACGAGCAGGTCCACGTCTGGGACATCGACAACGGCGCCCGCTTCGTCACCTACGTGATCGACGGCGAGCCCGGCTCGCGGACGATGCAGGTGAACGGCGCCGCCGCCCACCTCACCGCCCCCGGTCACAAGATCATCGTCGCCTCCTTCGGCGCCTACGACGAGAGCGACCTCGAGCGCTACTCGCCGGTCGTCGTCCACGTCGACGACGCCAACGAGCCGGTCGCGGTCGACAGCCATCCCGAGGTGCTGCTCTCATGAGCTCCGGCGGCCGCTCCCACACCGCGCCCCCGCCCTCGGATCGCAAGCCGGTGGGCCTGCCGCGCCTGGCCGAGATGAAGGCCGATGGCGAACCGATCGTGATGGTCACCGCCTACGACTATCCCTCGGCGACCGTGGCCGAGGCGGCCGGCGTCGACATCGTCCTGGTCGGCGACTCGGCGGCCAACGTCGTGCTCGGCTACTCCGGCACGGAGCTGGTCTCGATGGAGGAGATGATCGTGCTCGGCAAGGCCGTGCGCCGCGGGCTGAGGACGCCGTTGATGGTGGGGGACATGCCGATGGGCAGCTACGAGTCGAGCAACGAGCTGGCGATTCAGAGCGCCCAGCGGCTGGTCAAGGAGACCGGCTGCCAGGTGGTCAAGCTCGAGGCCGGCGGCATCGCCGTCGAGCGGGCGCGGGCGATCGTCCGCTCCGGCATCCCGGTGATGGGCCACGTCGGCCTCACCCCGCAGACCGCGACTGCGCTGGGCGGCTACAAAGCCCAGGGCAAGACCGCGAAGGACGCGATCAAGGTCTGCGAGGACGCGCTGGCCCTGCAGTCGGTCGGCTGCTTCGCGATCGTCGTCGAGGCCGTCCCCGCCGCGATCGCCGAAGCGATCGTCGCCAAGCTGGAGATCCCGACGATCGGGATCGGCGCCGGCCCCTCGACCTCAGGCCAGGTGCTCGTCTTCCACGACCTGCTCGGCATCACCACCGGCCACATGGCCAAGTTCGTCAAGCGCTACGCCAACGTCCACGAGCAGATGGTCGCCGCGGTCGAGCAGTACGGCAAGGAGGTCCGCACCCGCCACTTCCCCGAGCCCGACCACGTCTACAGCGTTGAGCCCGCAGAGCTGGCCGAGTTCCGCCGCTACCTCGACCAGGAGAGCCTGGCGTCGGCCAAGGACTGGGAGTGGGAGCCGCTGCCGTAGGGCTCCGGCAGCTTTACTCGGACGGTCTCCGGCTTCCTGCCACGCTCGCTGACGGCGAATGACTCGGGACCGAAGAACTCGAGCGTGCTTCGGGCGATCCGCACCCCTCCGTCCCTTTCGCAGGCCCCCGCGAGAAGGAATCCGAACGAGCGCGCCGGGGTTCGCAGCGAGGCGAAGTTGAGGGCTTCGAGGAGGACGGTACGCGTGAAGGAGGCCGTGGGCACGTCTCCCTCACCGCTGTACTCGATCGTGCCACGGTAGGTGCCGGGCACGAAAACCGGGGGGTGCCCCTTGCAGCTCCTGCTCAGTGAGCCGCGTTCTGACCGGTCGGGAGCGAGGTGCAGCTTGATGTCGACCAGACTATTCGAACCTTGGTCGTCCAGCCGCCCGAACTACGATAGGCCGAGCGATGCCGATCTACGAGTTCGAGTGCGAGAAGTGCGGGGCTCGCTTCGAGGAGCTGGTGACCGCGGGGGACGCGGCGGTCGCCTGCTCCGAGTGCGGTGCGGCTCCCGCGCGGCGACTGCTCTCGAACGTCTCGCCGCCCGGCCGGCAGCCCCGCGGCGCCGCCGTGCGCTCCGACGAATCGCGGCGGCGGGAGCGGGAAGCGGCGCGGCAGGGCCGGATCGCCGAGTCGCGCAAGCAGCGGGCCGCGGGGGAGAGGGTCGCTCCCGCGCGGAAGGAGAAGAAATGACGGCGACCGCGGAGCAGCGCCGCGAGGAGCTGGTGGCCCTCTATAAGGAGGTCTCGGGGTGCACCAAATGCCCCCTGCACGAGACCCGCACCAAGGCCGTCTTCGGGGCCGGCAACGCCGACGCCGAGCTGATGTTCGTCGGCGAGGCGCCCGGGGCGGACGAGGACCGGCAGGGCCTGCCGTTCGTCGGCCGCGCCGGCCGGCTGCTGAACCAGCTGCTGGAAGAGATCGGCCTCTCGCGCGAGGACGTCTTCATCGCCAACGTGCTGAAGTCGCGCCCGCCCGGCAACCGCGACCCGCAGCCGCTGGAGATCGCCGCCTGCGAGCCCTATCTGTTCGAGCAGGTGCGGCTGATCGAGCCGAAGGTCGTCTGCACGCTCGGCAACTTCGCGACCAAGCTGCTCAGCGGCAGCCCGGTCGGGATCACCAAGGTGCGCGGCACGCCGCAGGTTCACGAGCTGGGTGGGCGCACCGTCTTCCTGCTGCCGCTGCTGCACCCGGCGGCGGCGCTGCGCACGCCGGCGATGAAGGAGACGCTGCGCGGCGACTTCGCCACGATCACCGGCTTGCTCTCCGGTCCGGCGCCCGCACCGGCGCCCAGCGCCGAGGAGATCGCCGCCGCCGAAGCCGGGTCCGAAGCCCCGCCCGCGCCGCCGGCCGACCAGCTCGACATGTTCGGCTGACGTGGGCGCGGCCGAGGTGGAACGGGTCGAGAGCCGCTCGGCGGCGGAGACCGAAGCGCTCGGGGCGCGCGTCGCCGCACGCCTGCAGCCGGGCGACGTGGTCGTCGTCAGCGGCGACCTCGGCGCCGGCAAGACCACCCTGATCCGCGGCGCCTGCCGGGCCTTGGGGATCGAGGAGCCGGTGACCTCGCCGACCTTCACGATCGGCCAGCGTTACCGCGGCGGCCGCCTGCCGGTCTCCCACCTCGACCTCTACCGGCTCGAGAGCCTCGAGGGCGAGGACCCTGCCCTGCTCGACGACTACCTCGGCGCCGACGGCGTCGCCTTCGTCGAGTGGCCGGCGGTGGGAATCGATCGCCTCGGCCGCCCGGCGCTGGAGATTCGACTCGAACACGCAGGTGGAGAAGGGCGCAGTGTCGAAATCGATTGGTAGCGAGGCGCTCCAAGCGTCGTCCAGCGGTGTTCCAGAACAGCGAACACAGCTTGTAGCATCGGCACAGAACTCGATCCACGAAGGGAAGGACGCGATGAAGGGACTTAAAGCGCTCTCGGCGGCACTGCTGGTGACGGGGCTGCTGATCAGCGCGGTGCCCGCCACCGCCTCGGCGGCGGCGTACAAGCACTATGTCGGCTGCGGAATCTCCCGCAACGCCACTCCCTCGCACGTCTGCCCGAAGGGGAGCAAAAAGGGCGCCTTCTTCAAAAGCCTCAAAGCCGACGTCAGCTACAGCGTCTGCGTCAAGTTCCCCAGCGGCAAAAACCTCTGCGCCCAGAAACAGGAAGCGACCCAGGGCACCCTCTACGTGAACAAGGTCACCTCGACCATCCCCGGCAAGCACCGGGTGACCTGGTTCGTCGAGGGCAAGAGAGTCGGCTCTTTCGTCTTCCGGGTCAAGGGCTAGAAGCGGCGCTGCGCTGGTCGTCGTCGGCTTCGATACCGCGACCGCCGACACCGCCGCCTGCGCCTGGCGCGACGGCGAGGTCCTGAGCGAGTCGCTGCTGGGTCCCGTCGCGGAGGGGCCCCGGCACGCGACGGCGCTGCTGGAGGAGGTCGAGCGCTGCGCCACCGCAGCGGGCGGCTGGGAGCGGGTGGGTCTGCTGGGCGTCGGCCTCGGCCCCGGCTCGTTCACCGGCCTGCGGATCGGGATCGCCACCGCGCGCGGCCTCGGCGCCAGCCGGGACCTGCCGATTGCCGGCGTGTGCACGCTCGACGCGATCGGCCGGGCGATGGCGGAGCCCCCTGCTTCCGGTGCTCCCTCCCTCGACATGGCGGACAAAAGGGGCGCTCCAAGCCTCGCCGTCCTCGACGCCCGTCGCGGCGAGGTCTTCGCCGCTCTCCACTCCGCGAGCGGCGAGCGGATCTGGGAGCCGCTGGTCTGCCGGCCCGAGGAGCTGGAGGAGCGCGTCGCCGCGTTGCCGGCGCCGCCGCGGGCCGCCGGCTCGGGGGCGATACGATTCCGTCACGAGTTGGCCCGGCACGGCGTCCGGATAGCGGACGATGCCGACCCCGTTCACCGGGTTGCCGCGCGGCACATCTGCGCTCTCGCGGCGGCGTCGGGAGGCGGGGGCCCGCTCGCCCCGATCTACCTCAGACCTCCCGACGCGGAGCGGTGGCGTGAGCGAGATTCTTTCCAGAGAGCCGAGTGATCTAACCCGACAGGTCCAGGTGCGCAGGCTCGCCTACAGCGATCTGCCCGCCGTGATCGCGATCGAGCGCCGCTCCTTCCCGACCCCGTGGTCGCTGGCGATGTTCGTCCTCGAGCTCTCGAAGCCAGCCGGGATCTGCCTCGCCGCCAGCGACGGCGACGAGCTGCTCGGCTACGTGATCTGCTCCCGCTACGACCAGGTCTGGCACCTGATGAACATCGCGGTCGCCCCCGAGCGCCGCCGGGCGGGGGTCGCCGGCAGGCTGCTGACCCGCCTCTTCGAAGAGGCGGGGGGCGTGCTGCCGTTCACGCTGGAGGTGCGTGTCTCCAACCGCGAGGCGATCGGGATGTACGAGAGGTTCGGCTTCCGCTCCGCCGGCGTCCGCCCTCGCTATTACCACGACAACGGCGAGGACGCGCTGATCATGTGGCTCGACTGAGGTCGGCTTGATCCTCGCGATCGAGACCTCCTGCGACGACACCTGCGCGGCCGTGCTCGACGGCCCGCGGATCCTCTCGAACCTGATTTCCTCGCAGGCGGCCGCCCACGCGCACTTCGGCGGCGTCGTGCCCGAGGTCGCCTCCCGTCATCACCTCGAACTGACCGCACCGCTGGTCGGGGCGGCGCTCGAGGAGGCGGGGGTGGGTCTCGACCACGTCGAGGCGGTCGCCGCGACCGCCGGCCCCGGCCTGATCGGCGCCCTCCTGGTCGGGATCAGCACCGCCAAGGCGATCGCCGCGGCGCGGCGGCTGCCGCTGATCCCCGTCGATCACCTGCAGGGCCACGTCGCCGCCAACTTCCTCGAGCCGCAGCCGCTGGAGCCGCCATTCCTCTGCCTCCTCGCCAGCGGCGGCCACACGCTGCTGGCGGGGGTCCGCGACCACGAGGGCCACGAGGTGCTCGGCCAGACCCTCGACGACGCCGCCGGCGAGGCCTTCGACAAGTCGGCGCGGCTGCTCGGGCTCGGCTACCCGGGCGGGCCGGCGCTGGAGAAGCTGGCCGCCGAGGGGGACCCGGAGGCGTTCGAGATGCCGGTGGCGATGGCCCGCGATCCCAGCCTCAACTTCAGCTTCAGCGGCCTCAAGACGGCGCTCGTCTACCGCTGCCGCGAGCTCGGCGACGAGGGAGTGGCGGCGCGCCGGGCCGACCTCGCCGCCTCCTTCCAGGCGGCGGTGGTCGGTCAGCTGGTGGCGAAAACGAAGCGGGCGCTGAAGAAGGGCGATTGGGAGGCCGTGGCGCTGGGCGGCGGCGTCGCCGCCAACGGCCCCCTGCGCGAGGCGGTGGCGGCCCTCTGCGAGGAGCGCGGCGTGCGGCTGAAGCTGGTTCCGCGCGAGCTCTGCACCGACAACGCCGCGATGATCGGCTCCGCCGCTCGCTTCGCCCCCCGTCTCGAGTACCCCGACTACCTCGCCTACGATGCCTTCGCCACCGGCGAAACCCCGGTCGATGGGCCGAAAAGCGGAGCCGGAGGCAACCTATCGGCCCATCGACCGGCGGTATGAACCAGATCACCGTTTACTCCAGGCCCGATTGTCATCTCTGCGAGGAGGCGATCGCCGCGATCGTCGCCCTGCACGGGGAGGGCTACCGCTTCGCCCTGCACGAGATCGACATCGAGAGCGACGAGTTGCTGCTGCGGCGCCATCTGGAGCGAATCCCCGTCGTCGAGGTCGACGGCGCGGTCGTCTCCGAGCTGGTTCTGGACGAAGCCGGCCTGCGCGCCAGGCTCGATACTGTGGGGGCGTGGTCGAGCTGATCGAAGAGTTCGAGGCCTCCGACGGCTTCCCGGTCGAAGGCGAGCGCCTCTCGCTGGGCGTCGCCGCGCGCTTGTCCCGCTACCTGCAGGTGCTGACGCAGGCGCGCAAGATGGGCCGCGACACGATCTCCTCGCAGGAGCTCTCCGAGTACACGCACATCAACCCGACCCAGATCCGCCGCGACCTCTCCGGCTTCGGCAAGTTCGGCAAGCGCGGCGTCGGCTACAACGTCGAGTCGCTGGTCGCGGAGATCCGCAAGATCCTCCGCACCTCGGGCCAGCACAACATCGCCCTCTTCGGCGCCGGCAACCTCGGCCAGGCGATCGCCAGCTCGGCGATCTTCGCTGACCACGGCTTCCAGGTGGTCGCGGTGTTCGACAGCGACCCGGCCGTCGTCGGCAAGCGGGTCGGCGAGCTGGAGGTGCGCGATCTCGGGGGTCTGCAGTCGGTCGTCGCCGAGGAGGAGATCGTCGTCGGCGTCCTCGCCGTTCCCGCCGACGCCGCCCAGGAGGTCGCCGACCGCCTTGTCGAGGCCGGCGTCAAGATCATCTTCAACTACTCCGAGCAGCTGCTCCAGGTGCCGCCGGAGGTCACGGTCCACACGTCCAGCCCCGCGGTCGACCTGCTCTACGCGCTCTACTTCTACCTGGCCTGAGACCTTTGTCCCTCGATCTCGACCTCGTCCGCGAGAGATTCGAGTCCTCGGCCGACTTCACGATCGGCCTCGAGGAGGAGTTCGCGATCCTCGACCCGGCGACGCTGGAGCTCGAGCATCGCTTCGAGGACGTCTACGCCGCCTGCCAGGAGGACGAGATCCTGGCCGAGTCGGCCGCCGGGGAGCTGATCGCCTCCGAGATCGAGATCCGCTCCGGTCGCTCCGAGACCTTCGCCGAGGCGACAGAGCGACAGCAGGAGCGGCGCCGGCGCCTGTTCGCCCTGGTCGATCGCATGGGCCTGGCCCTCGCCGCCACCGGCACCCATCCCTGGGCCAGCTACCTCGACCAGCGGATCATCGACACGCCGCACTACAACCGCCTGCGGCAGGAACTGGGCTGGGTGGCGCAGCGAAACAACACCTGGAGCATGCATCTGCACATGGGCGTGCGCGGCGCCGACCGGGCGATCGCGGTCTGCGACTGGATGCGGGAGCTGCTGCCGCTGCTGCTCGCGGCTTCGGCCAACTCCCCCTTCCTCGATCGCCGCGATACCGGCCTGCACACCGTCCGCACCGAGATCTTCACCCGCACCTTCCCCCGCTGTGGCGTGCCCTCCCCGTTCCGCGACTGGGACAGCTACGCCGACTTCGTGGCGATGCTGGAGCGGGTCGGCTCGATCGTCGAGTCGACCCAGCTCTGGTGGAGCGTGCGTCCCCATCACCGGTTCGGCACCGTCGAGGTGCGGATCTGCGATGCCCAGACCCGCGGTGACGAGTCCTTCGCGCTGGCCGGCCTGATCGCCGCCTGCATCGCACAGGCAGCGATCTCCTACGACGAGCACGGCTACGAAGGGGTTGGCGTGCCGCTGGCCGACCGCGAGATCGAGGAGAACCTCTGGCGGGCGATCCGCCACGGCCTCGGCGGCAAGATGATCGACTTCCGGCGCGGGGTGGAGGTGGAGGCGCGCGAGATGCTCGACTCTGTTCTCGCCTGGGCCGAGCCGGCCCGCTCCCAGCTCGGGATCGAGCTGCGACCGCCCGAGCGAAACGGCGCCCAGCGAGCGCGCGAGGCGCTCGACGGAGGCGCTTCGATCGAGGACATCCACCGCGACGCGGTGGCGGAGACCAAACGCACCTACGCGGGCGCGGGAGAGACCGCAAAAACCGCCTGAGACGGGTCTACGGGCGGCGTCGCCGCCTTCGTCTATAGACTCCCGCGCCGCTAAATCCACCGGAGGAACGAAACTTGACCGACTTCTTGACCGATTACGGGGTTGTCGTCGCGCTCGTATGCGCGGGCGCCGCCGTCGTCTACGGACTCATAGTCACCCAGCGCCTGCTTGCCAAGTCCCCTGGCAACGACCGGATGCAGGAAATCTCAGGCGCCGTTCAGGAGGGGGCGCAGGCCTATCTGAACCGCCAGTACACGATCATCGCCGCGGTTGCGATACCGCTCGCGGTGGTGCTCTTGCTCCTGCAGGACTGGAAGACCGCGCTCGGCTTCGTGATCGGCGCCGTTCTCTCCGGTGCGACCGGTTTCATCGGGATGAACGTCTCGGTGCGGGCCAACGCTCGCGTTGCCGAGGCCGCCCGCGGCGGCGTTCCGCCGGCACTGGACGTCGCCTTCAAGGGCGGCTCGGTGACTGGCCTGCTGGTGGTCGGCCTGGCGCTGCTCGGCGTCGCCGGCTACTACGGGATCCTGGTCGCCACCGGCAGCACCGACAAGGAGGCCGTCGACGCGCTGATCGGCCTCGGCTTCGGCGGCTCGCTGATCTCCGTCTTCGCCCGGCTCGGCGGCGGCATCTTCACCAAGGCCGCCGACGTCGGCGCCGACCTGGTCGGCAAGGTCGAGGCGGGCATCCCCGAGGACGACCCGCGCAACCCGGCCGTGATCGCCGACAACGTCGGCGACAACGTCGGCGACTGCGCCGGCATGGCCGCCGACCTGTTCGAGACCTACGCGGTCACCTCGGTCGCCGTGATGCTGCTCGGCGTCCTCACCTTCACCACCGACTATGCGCGTGAGGTCGCGATCTTCCCGCTGGTCATCGGCGGCGTCGCGATCATCGCCTCGATCATCGGAGCGCTCTCGGTGCGGACCAAATCCGACAAAGTCGAGGGCGCGCTGTACGTCGGCATGATCGTCTCCGGGGTGATCTCGATCGCGGCCTTCTACCCGATCACCGACTGGTTGATGAGCGAGCCGCTGCGGCTCGGCTTCGCCAGCACCGCCGCCGACGCCGTCACGGTCACCGATCTCTGGCTCTGCGCCG
Organism: uncultured Solirubrobacterales bacterium; assembly: GCA_963775475.1. Taxonomy (GTDB): domain Bacteria; phylum Actinomycetota; class Thermoleophilia; order Solirubrobacterales; family 70-9; genus VAYN01. The sequence continues at coordinate 252,672 of CAVZIP010000002.1, forward strand.
TGATCGGCATCGCCGTCACCGCGCTGCTGTTCGTGATCACCGACTACTACACCTCGACCCGCTTCCGGCCGGTGAAGACGATCGCCCAGGCCTCGGAGACGGGTCACGCGACCAACATCATCCAGGGGCTTGCGCAGGGCTTTCAGGCCACCGCGGCCCCGGCGCTGGTGCTGGCGATCGCGATCCTCGGGGCCAACGAGCTGGCCGGCATCTACGGCATCGGCATCGCCGTGATGGCTCAGCTCTCGCTCTGCGGCCTGATCGTCGCCCTCGACGCCTTCGGGCCGATCACCGACAACGCCGGCGGCATCGCCGAGATGGCGGAGCTGCCGGAGGACGTCCGCAACGTCACCGACCCGCTCGACGCGGTCGGCAACACGACCAAGGCGGTAACCAAGGGTTACGCGATCGGCTCGGCCGCGTTGGCCGCATTGGTGCTGTTCGCCGCCTTCAAGAGCGAGCTCGCCGCCGAGAAGCCCGACGGCTTCGACCTCAACGGGCTCTTCAACCTCAGCAGCCCGGACGTGCTGATCGGGCTGATCATCGGCGGCATGATGGTCTACCTGTTCTCGGCCCTGGCGATCGAGGCGGTTGGCCGTGCCGGCGGTCAGGTCGTCGAACAGGTTCGCCAGCAGTTCCGCGAACACCCGGGGATCATGGAGGGCACCGAAAAACCGGAGTACGGCAAAACGGTCAGCATCGTCACCCTGGCTGCCCAGAAGGAGATGATCGTTCCTTCGTTGATCCCGATCGTCGTCCCCGTCATCGTCGGCCTGCTCAGCGTCGACGCGCTCGGCGGCCTGCTGATCGGCGTCATCGTCGTCGGCCTCTTCGCGGCGATCTCGATGACCGCCGGCGGCGGCGCTTGGGACAACGCCAAGAAGCTGATCGAGGACGGCGCCCACGGCGGCAAGGGCTCCGAGGCCCACGCCGCCTCGGTGACCGGCGACACGGTCGGCGATCCCTACAAGGACACGGCCGGGCCGGCGATCAATCCGATGATCAAGGTGGCGAACATCGTCGCCATCCTGATCATCCCGATCGTCAACTTCTAAGCGTGCGGGTGGGGAGGGGCACACGGCCCCCTCCGGCGGCAGGGCTAGGTGGACGAGCGGGATGATCAGCACCGGCTCGTTCGCCTGGCTGGGTGGTGCAGAAGGTTCCGGATTGTTCTGTAACGTTGCTCCAATGAGGTGGGGGATGAAGGCCGTTGCGGCCCTCGGCGCGATGCTGGCCTGTGCCGTGTGCTGGGCTCCGAGCGCGGCTGCAGCCCCGGATAACGACGATTTCGCCGATCGGGAGGCGTTGAGCGGCCCCCTGCCGATTGCTGTGTCTGGCTCGAACGTGGAAGCGACGAAAGAGGATGGCGAGCCTCTCCTCCCCTTTGGTAAGGGCCGCACGATCTGGTACGAGTGGGAGGCGGAAATGACCGGCTTCATCACGGTCGGGACCTGCGATACCGCCTTCCGCACGGAGCTTGAGGTCTACACCGGGACGGCGCTCAACGAGCTGGCCACTGTCCCCGGCGCCTTCGACGACGGCCCTGGGTGCCCTAATCCGCTGAGCGGGTCGCGGGAGACGTTCATGGCCGAGGCCGGCACGACCTACGTGATCCTGGTCGACGGCGACGGTTTCTATCTCCCGCCGTCGCCTCCGCCCTCCGGGGAAGGCGCGATCTCCCTGCGGGTGGAAACGACGTCGCCGCCCGCGAACGACGATTTTGACGACGCAGCGTCGCTGGTGGGGGCCGTCAACGAAGAACCGAACGGCAATCGCATCTATTTCGCCAGTCAGCAGGGCCACAACTGGGGTGCGACCAAGGAGTCGGGGGAGCCAAGCCACGGTGGAGACCCCGGGGGAGCCTCTGTCTGGTACTCGTGGACGCCGTCGGAATCCGGTGTGGCTCGCCTGAGTGCTTGCTGTGGCAGGCCACGCCTGCTCGGCGTCTACACCGGAGGCAGTCTCGGCACGCTGACGACGGTGGCCTCGGGAATCGGATTTACCCAGGCGCCAGTCGTGGCCGGCGCCACCTACCGGATCGCCGTCGACGGCATGTTCGACCCTGAAGCTGGGGAGCCCGTCGTCGGTATCTTCTCGCTTGGGGTGGTGATGTTCCTGCCGCCCGGGCCGGGGCTAGGCAACGATCCGGTGCCCGTGCCCATTCCGCTCGATCGCGCGGCGCCGGGCACTTCGATTACCGTCTCGAAAATAAAGCCCCGCAAACGCTCGGCGACATTCCGGTTTACGTCGACCGAGCCCAGCAGCTTCAAGTGCAGCCTCGACGGCCGTCCCCTGTCCAGCTGCAGTTCGCCGAAGACCTACCGGGGCCTGAGAGTGGGTCGGCACACCTTCAAGGTTGTGGCCACGGACGCGGCTGGGAACAGTGACGCCTCCCCGGCGACCGCCAGCTTCCGGATCCCGAAGCCGAAACCTCGCAAAGCTAAAGCCTGATTTTCTCACGCCGAGCGGCTAGGGTCGCTCGCCGTGATCGACGATCTGGTCAACGTCGCCGACTTCGAGCGGGTGGCCGCGGAGAAGCTCGATGCGGGGGTGCTGGGGTACTTCGCCGGTGGGGCCGGGGACGAGCTGACGTTGCGGGAGAACGTCGAGGCTTGGCGGCGCTGGCGCTTGCGGCCGCGGGTGCTGGTCGACGTCGGCCAGGTCTCGACCGAGGTTGAGCTTCTAGGTGCACCGTTGTCGATGCCGGTCCTGGTGGCGCCGGTGGCCTACCAGCGGTTGGTCGATCCGGAGGGGGAGGTGGGGATGGCGCGGGCGGCTGCCGAGGCCGGGACGGCGATGTGCCTCTCGACCCTGGCGACGACGCGACCCAGCGAGCTGGCCGAACTGGCGCCGCCGGGACCGCGCTGGTTCCAGCTCTACCGCTTCAAGGACGAGGCGGTTACCGGGGCGTTGATCGAGGAGGCGGTCGACTCCGGGTTCGAGGCGATCGTGATCACGGTCGATGCGCCGCGGGCCGGCAACCGCGAGCGCGACCGCCGCACCGGCTTCAAGGTCCCCGAGGGGCTGGGGGTACCCAGCGTCGCGGCGGCGATGGGAGTGGAGCGGGCGCTGACGATCGAGGAGACCTTCGCCCTGATGGACCCGGCCCTGGGTTGGTCCGACCTCGAGGACCTCGCCGCCGAGTGCAGCCTGCCGGTGCTGGTCAAGGGACTGCTGACGGCGGAGGACGCGGAGCTGGCGGTGGAGCACGGCGCGGCGGGGGTCGTCGTCTCCAACCACGGCGGTCGCCAGCTCGATCGGGCGCTCGCCACGGGCGACGCCCTGCCGGAGGTGGTCGACGCGGTCGACGGGCGCGCCGCGGTGCTGGTCGACGGCGGCATCCGGCGCGGCGTCGACGTCGCGATCGCGCTCGCCCTCGGGGCCGATGCGGTGCTGGTCGGGCGGCCGGCGCTATGGGGGCTCGCGGCAGCCGGCTTCGCGGGCGCCGGCCGGGTTCTGGAGCTGCTCCGCGCCGAGCTCGAGCTGACCCTGGCTCTCTGCGGCTGCGCCGCGCCCGCCGACCTGACCCGCTCCCACCTGCGGAGAGCACCGGCGACGTCCGTATATTCGGCCGAGTGACTGGTTTCGGCAGCTTCTAGATGGCCCAGCGCATCCCCAGAGACGAGTCGCTGAGCCGTGTACACGGCGTCGGCGCCCTGTTCTCGGCGGCCTACGGCAACGTCGGCTCCTCGATCTACTACGCGCTCGGCGTCACCGCCGCCTTCGCCCTCGGCCTGACTCCGGTCGCCTTCGTCATCTCCGGCCTGATCTTCGCCGCCACCGCCGCCACCTACGCCGAGGCGACCGTGATGTACCCGGAGGCGGGCGGCTCCTCCAGCTTCGCCCGCCACGCCTTCAACGAGCTGGTCAGCTTCGTCGCCGCCTGGGGGCAGATGCTCAACTACACGATCACGGTCGCGATCTCGGCCTTCTTCGTGCCCCACTACCTGGCCGTCTTCTGGCCCTGGCTGGGAGACAGCCCCGGCGACATCGTCGGCGGGGCGGCGCTGATCGTCGCCCTCGCCTTCCTCAACATCCGTGGCTCGCAGGAGTCGGCGAAGCTGAACCTGGTCCTCGCCGTCGCCGATCTCGCCACCCAGGTGATCTTGGTGGGGATCGGGCTGGCGCTGGTCTTCAGCCCGGAGATCCTGATCGACAACGTCCAGCTCGGCGTCGCCCCGACCTGGAGCGACTTCGCGCTCGGGATCGCGGTCGGGATGATCGCCTACACCGGGATCGAGACGATCTCCAACATGGCCGAGGAGGCAAAAGACGCGGCCCGGACGATCCCGCGCAGCGTCGGCCTCACCGTCGCCGCCGTGCTCGGCCTCTACCTGCTGATCCCGGTCGTGGCGCTCTCGGCGATGCCGGTCACCCAGGACGCCGCCGGCAACTTCACGACCGCCCTCGGCACGACCTTCGCCGACGACCCGATCCTCGGCATCGTCGAGAACCTCGGCCTCTCCCACCTGCCGACCGAAATCCTCCGCTACTACGTCGGCGTGCTGGCTGCGGTGATCCTGCTGATCGCCACCAACGCCGGCCTGATCGGCGTCTCCCGGCTCACCTACTCGATGGGTCAGCACCGGCAGCTGCCGGAGGCCCTGCGCCAGGTCCACCCGAAGTACCGCACGCCCTACATCGCGATCCTGATCTTCGCGGTGGTCGCGATCGTCACCCTGCTGCCGGGCCAGACCGAGTTCCTGGCGACGATGTACTCCTTCGGCGCGATGCTCTCGTTCACGATCGCCCACGTCGCGGTGATCCAGCTACGGCGCAGGCAGAGCGACGCCGAGCGTCCCTGGAAGGCACCCCTGAACGTCCGCGCCTTCGGCTTCGAGCTGCCGATCAGCGCCGTGCTCGGCGGCCTCGGCACCTTCGCCGCCTGGATCGTGGTCATGGCTCTCAATCCCCGCACGCTCTTCGTCGGCCTCGGCTGGATGGCCTTCGGGATCGCCGTCTACGTCCTCTATCGCCGCAGCCAGCGGCTGCCGCTGACCGAAACCGTCAAGGTCGTGCTGCCGGAGCCGCTCGGGGTCGAAGAGGTCGAGTACAAGAGCGTCCTGGTCGGCTTCGAGGACGACGCGCCGTTCTCGCCCGAGATGGTCGCGACCGCGGTCAAGCTCGCCTCCAAGCGCCGCCGCGGCATCCACGTCCACTCGATGCTGACCGTCCCCACCCATCTGCCGCTGAACGCGGAGATGGTCGAGCAGGAAGCCGAGGCGCAGAGCAAGATCGAGGAGGCGAGGCTGATCGGCGGCCAGCGGGTCACCGGCCACGTCTTCCGGGTCAGGCCCGGCCAGGCCGGCTACTCCCTCTCCGAGGAGGCGGAGCTGATCAAGGCGGCCGCGCTCGTGGTCGGCCTGCGCTACCGCGGCGGTGCGCCGCTCTACGACAAGACCCTGCAGACGGTGCTCGCCGAGCGACCCTGCCGGGTCATCGTCGTCTCCGACCCGCCCGGCACCCCGGTCGCCGGCCCCGCACCCGCCCTCTCCGAGGTGATCAGGTGATCTACCGGCGAGCGGTGCGGGGGTTCTCGCTGACCTTCGTGGCGATCGGGCTGGTGGTGCTGGCGGTGACGCTCGCCAACGGCGGCGGCCCGGCCTCGGTCGGGGTGCTGATGGGAATCGCCTTCATCGGCGTCGGCGCCGCCAGGCTCTGGATCTCCTCGCGGATGGAGCGATGAGCCCGCCGCAGGTGCCACCGCAGCGGCCGCGGGAGGGACAGTCGGCCCGGCTCCTGAGGAGCGGTCTCGGCGTCCCCTGGCTGTTCGCCGCCGCTTACTCGGCCGTCGGCTTCTCGATCTACTTCGCCCTCGGGGTCGTCGCCGACCGCGGTCTCGGCCTGACGCCGCTGATCTTCCTCGCCGCCGGCCTGCTCTTCGGCCTGACCACGCTCAGCTACGTCGAGGGCGGGGCGATGTTCCGCGAGCGCGGCGGCTCCTCGACCTTCGCCCGCCACGCCTTCAACGAGCTCGTCGCCTTCGTCGCCGGCTGGGCGATCCTGATCGACTACCTGATCGTGATCGCCCTGGCGGCGATCTCGGTGCCGCACTACCTGGAGCCCGTCTGGGGTGGATTCGCCAAGCCGGGCTGGGAGATCGGCCTCGCCGCCGCGGTCATCGCCGCGGCCTGCGTGCTCAACGTGTTCAACGTCACCGGGCGCGGGCAGCAGCGTTCGCTGGCGGTGCTGGCGCTGGCCGACCTCGGCCTGCAGCTGGCGGTGATCGTCGTCGGCGCTCTCGTCGTCCTCCATCCGGAGCGGTTGACGGCGGAGCTGCATCTCTTCTCCGATCCCAGCTTCAAGGACACCGTCTACGCCGCCGTCGTCGCGATGCTGGCCTACGCAGGCATCGAGGCCGCCTCCGATCTGGCGCCCGACATCGACGTCAGCCGCCGCGACCTGAAGCGGATCGCCTCGCTTGGGGCGATCGCGGTGCCGCTCGTCTACGCCGGCATGGCGGCGATCGCGCTGATGGCGGTGCCGGTGGTCGCCGGGCCCAACGGTCCCGAGACCGCGCTCGGCAATCAGTACATCGAGGAGCCGGTGCTGGGGGTGGTCTCCGCCTTCAGCCCGGGTTGGGTCGCCGACTCGATGCGCTGGATGGTGGCGCTGATCGCCGCCCCGGTCCTGTTCTGGGCCGCCAACACCTCGATGCTGGGCGTCTCCCGCCACATCTACACGCTGGCGATCAACCGCCAGATCCCCAGCTGGCTGGGCAAGCTGGAGAAGCGCTGGGCGACGCCCTACGTGGCGATCGCGATCTGCGGCGTCATCGCCCTCGGGCTGGTGATCCCGACCAACGTCAAGCTGCTGGCCGGGATCTACGCCTTCGGGGCGACGCTGGCGATCACGGTCGCCCACCTCTCGATCATCCGCCTGCGCGTCCGCGACCCCGACCGTCCGCGGCCCTTCAGGATCCCGCTCGGGGTCTCCTGGCGAGGCGCTGAGCTGCCGCTGCCGGCGATCGCCGCGGCGGTCCTCAGCGGTCTCGCCTTCATCAGCGTCCTCGCCTACCACTCCACCGCTCGCTGGGTTGGGCTCGGCTGGATGGTCTTCGGCCTCACCTTCTATGTCGTCTACCGCAAGGTCTTCGAGGGGACGACGCTGACTCGGCGTGTCTCCGTTCCCGAGTACGCCCTGACCAAGCAGGTGCCGGAGATCGAGTTCCGCAACATCCTCGTGCCCGTCTTCGGCACCAAGCTCGACGACGACATCGTCGCCACCGCCGGCCGCCTCGCCGCGGCCGAACAGGAGCAATCCGGTGACGGGGAGGACGAGACCCGGCTCGACGTCGTCTACGTGATCGAAGTGCCGTTGACGCTGCCGCTGGACGCGCAGCTGCCGCCCGAGCGCGAGGCCGAGGCGCAGCGGGCGCTGGCGCGGGCGCGCGAGGTCGGCGAGGAGTACGAGGACGTGGGGGTCACCACCGAGGTGATCCGCGCCCGCAAGGTCGGCGCCGGCATCCTCGAGGCGGCGCGGCGCAGCGGCGCCGAGGCGATCGTGATCGGCGGCGAGCCGCCGACGAAGATCCGCGGCGGCGCGATGATCGGCGGCATCGGCGCCGCCAAGCCGGCCGAGATCGGCGCCGCCACCGAGTACGTCCTGAAGAAGGCCCCCTGTCGCGTGCTGCTCACGGCGCCGCCGGAAGCTGCTCCAGAGTCAGAGTCCGAAGCGGTCCCTCCAGACGCCAAGAGTTGAGTGATCTAGAGCGTGGGCGAGTCCGGGTGGGGCTCGCTTGCGCCTAGCACCTCCGCTGCGCTCCGGTGCAATCTTGATGCCGCCTGGCGGCGGCAGGAATACGCGACGAGTCGTGGAGGCTTAGCGAGCCCCACCCGGACTCGCCCCAAGTTCCGGCCGTCCCGGGGGATACGTTCGGACCACACCAGCTGAGGAGACGAGTAAGCACCCGGACTCGTTGGGGAGGCAGCCGGGGGAGAGGAGCTGCGGTGTTCGAGCCTCCGATTGGTTTGGGCTGGGATGGGCGTCACCACAGGCGTTGGAGCTGGATAGGTCCGGGGTGGGGCCTGCTCAGCCTCACAGCTCGCTGCGTATGTCTTGCCGCCGCTAGGCGGCATCTCCATTGCACCGAAGCGAAGCGGAGGTGCTAGGCGCAAGCAGGCCCCACCCCGGACCTATCCCTGCTGCGCCCCACGCTGACTAGTATCCGGCCCATGTTCATCTTGATCGTGGGCTGCGGGCGCGTTGGCTCGTCTGTGGCCAGGGCAATGTTGCGGGAGGGGCACGAAGTTTCGTGTCTGGATGAGGACCCCGAGTCCCACGCCCGGCTCGAGGTCGGCCTGGAGAAGAGCTGGGAGGACCTCGGCGGTCAGTTTACGGTCGGCGCCGGGCTCGAGAGCGAGGCGCTGGTCGCCGCCGGCATCGAGAAAGCCGATGCCTTCATCGCCTCCACCGACGGCGACAACACCAACATCGTGATCGCCCAGATCGCGCAGAAACGCTACGAGGTGCCGACGGTGATCGCGCGCGTGCTCGATCCGCTGCGGGCCGAGTGGTACCAGCGGCAGGGGCTGCACACGGTCTGCCCGACCAGCGTCGCGATCGAGATGCTCGAGAGCGCGGTCCGCAGGGGCGGCGAAGGCGGCAGTCCACCGGATGGAGCGGCGGAAGCCGCTTAGAGGGAGACTGGGGAGCCGATGTACATCATCGTCGTCGGAGCGGGCAAGGTCGGCTGGAACCTGGCGCGCGAGCTGCTCGAGAAAGACCACGAGGTGACGCTGGTCGAGAACAACCGGCGCCGCTACCTCACGGTCGAGCAGGAGCTGGAGCACAACGTCTCCTACGGCGACGCGTCCGAGCTCTGGGTGCTCGAGCGGGCCGGCATCCAGCGCGCCGACATGGTGATCGCGGTGACCGGCGACGACGAGGACAACATGCTGATCTGCCAGGTCGCCAAGGAGAAGTACCTGGTCAAGCAGATCATCGCCAGGGTCAACAATCCCCGCAACCGCCAGCACTTCGAGCTGCTCAACGTCAAACCCTCGGTCTCGGCGACCGACCTGATCCTGCGCCTGCTCGAGCACGAGGTGCCCGAGTACGGGCTGGTCCACCTGCTCGACCTGCAGGAGGAGCAGCTGGAGATCATCGAGATGCTGCTCGGCAAGGACTCGCGGGTCACCGGCCGCCGGGTCGGCGACCTGCAGATGCCAGAAGGCAGCCTGCTGATCTCGGTCCTGCGCTCGGGTAAGGGTTTCGTGCCCACCGCCGACACCGTGCTCGAGGAGGGCGACGAGGTTCTGGCCGTGCTGGATCCGGGTAAGGAGGACGACCTGAAGGCGCTCTTCGGACCGGAAGGCAACGGCAGCAGCAGTGGCTGATCGAGAAGTCGATTTCCTGCTCATAGGTGGAGGTCTGGCATCCGCCTCCTGCGCCGCGGAGCTGCGCAAGCGCGGCGCCGAGGGCTCGGTGCTGCTGGTCGGCCGCGAGCCGGAGCCGCCCTACGAACGGCCGCCGCTCTCCAAGGAGTACCTGCGCGGCGAGGCCGAGCGCGCCGACGCCCACGTAAACCCGCCCTCCTGGTACGAGGAGAACGGCGTCGAGTTGCGGAGCGGTCGCAACGTGATGTCGCTGGACCCCGAGGCGCGCACGGTGAAGGTCCAGGGTGGGGAGGAGGTCGCCTTCGGCAAGGCGCTGATCGGGACCGGGGCGATGGTCAACATCCTCCGCGTCGAGGGCGCCGAGAACGAGGGCATCCACTACCTGCGCGCCTTCGGCAACTCCGACGCGATCCGGGCCGAGGCCGCGGCGGCCGAGCACGTGGTGCTGATCGGCGGCAGCTACATCGGCACCGAGGTCGCCGCCTCGTTGACGGCCAAGGGCACCAAGTGCTCGATCGTGGCGATGGAGGAGGTGGCCCTCTCGCGGACCTTCGGCGAGGGCGCCGGCAGCTGGTTCCAGGAGCAGCTCGAGTCGCACGGGGTCGAGTTCCACGGCGGCGAGGAGCTGGAGGCCTTCGAGGGCGACGGCCGGGTCGGTGCTGTCGTGACCAAGAGCGGGCTCAGCATCGAGTGCGACGCGGTCGTGGTCGGGGCCGGCGTTCGCGCCGATGCGATGCTGGCCGAGCGGGCCGGGCTCGAGGTCGAGGACGGGATCGTCTGCGACTCGAAGCTGCAGACCTCGGTCGCGGGCATCTACGCGGCCGGCGACTGCTGCTCCTACGACAGCGTCGTCCACGGCCGCCGGCTGCGGGTCGAGCACTGGGACGTGGCGATGCAGCAGGGCATCCACGCCGCCGGCAACATGCTCGGCGACGATCGGGATTACGAAGTGGTCCCCTACTTCTTCAGCGACCTCGCCGACTGGGCCAGTCTCGAGTACGTCGGCCCGGCGGTCGACTGGGACGAGGAGATCTGGCGCGGCGACCGCGAGGCCGGCGAGTTCTCGGTCTGGTACCTGAAGGACGGCCGCGTCGCCGGCGCCCTCAGCGTTGAGCGCCCCGAGGACCTCGCCGAAGCGCGGCGGATGCTGGCCGACCGTGTCGACGTCTCCGCCGCCCGCGAAACGCTCGCCGACCCTGGCTCGGATCTCTCCGAGATCGTCTAGAACCTGGTGCGGCCGAGGCCGATCAGAAGGCCGGCGCGGGCGGATGCAGTTTCGACAGCTCCGATCGGGATTCGGCCCAGTCGGCGACCGAAACGTTGGGTCGAGACCGAACGAACCATCTCGGGCATCGCGTAGCTGATCCGGTCGAGGCCGCTCTCCGCGGGGTCGATACGCAGATGCAGCTTGCTGGACCACTCGGTGGTGGTCAGCGGCACTCCGACGACGAGGTGCGCGGGCGCCTGGTTCATCGCCCGGATCGACAGAATCAGAAACGGCCTACGTCCGCTCTGCTCGCTGCCGACGACGGGGTCGAGGTCGGCGAGGTAGATCTCCCCGCGGCGGGGTGGGGAGGCGGACAACTCAGTCCTCGTCGGTCGAGGGCGGTCGCGATTCGAGTTCGCGGACCCACTCGTCCTCTTCCGCGGCATGGCGAGCGCGGACCTCGGCCGGCAGCTCGGCGTAACGCTGCCAGGCGCGTTCGGCGGACTCGAGCATTTTCGCCTCCTCCAGCATGTCGGCTGCTTCCTCCAGGACCTGCGTCACGCTCTGCCCCGTGAGTTCCGCCTGCTTTTGAAGGCGCTCGTGGGTGCTGCGCCTGACGCGGATCGTGGTCGTCGAGACAATCGCCATCGTCGGTGAGTCTACACTTATGTCTACAAGAGCCGGAATGGGCATACCGGCCCTAAGTCCCGGGACGCCCGTTCTCTCCCCCCCGTCCATCGTTATCCTTGGCGCAGCTTTGCGGCCTGGTGTAATGGCAGCACACCTCTCTCTGGAAGAGGCAGTCGGGGTTCGAGTCCCTGGGCCGCAGCTTTTCCGATGAGATTTCTCAAGACTCCGACGATCGCCCTCTCGCTGGCTGCCCTGGCTGTCGCCGGTTGCGGTGGCGGGGATGACGACTCGACCGACTCGACCGCCGCGACGGTGGAAACGACGGCGCTGAGCAGGGCGGAGCTGATCTCGCAGGGCGACGCGATCTGCGCCGAGGTCAACGCCGCGGTTGGCTCGGCTGCCAGCGGGGAAGCCGAAACGCCGGACCAGACCGCCCAGATTGCCGACCTCTACATCGGCATGGTCGAGAGCATCAAGCGGCTCGGCATCCCGGCGGAAGACGAGGGCTACGCAGAATTCATCGCCGCCGCCGAAGAGCTGTCGCAGGTCGAGGGCGAAGCCAAGCTGGCGAGCCGAACGCGAAGACAGCGCGGCGATCGGCGAAGCGGCGACCCGGACTGCTCCGGCGCTCGAAGAGTTCCAGAGCGCCGCCGGCGAGTACGGCTTCGAAGACTGCGGCGAAGAACCCAGCGCACCGATCCCCTCCGGCCCGGGCAGCGGCGTCGCCCCGGTCGAAGAAGGCGGGATCGAAGTCGCGCCGGAAGAACTCGAAGAAGAAGCGCCAATCGAAGAAGTCGCACCGGAAGAAGTCGCGCCCGAAACGGGTGGGGCCGGTGGCGCCGGCGGCGGCGTCGAAGAAGCGGCGCCGGAAACCGGCGGCGGCACTGGCGGCGGCAGCTCCGGCGGCGTCGGCCCCGGCTGACGCGCTTCGGAGCGTTTGTGTGGGGAGGGATGCCGGTACCCCTCCGGCGGGAATTGAGTCGCGCGCGCTTCGCGCGCAGCTCCGGATGATGCTGCGCGCCTATGGCGCGCAGGAATCAGATTGCATATCGCGCCCCTTCGGGGCACATTCCCGCCTCGCAGTTGGAGCTGAACTGCTGTCCTGGTCGCTGTCGATGTCCCGTGTCGGTGAGGGTGCTGGTGGTGCCTCGGGCGAATGTCGCGAAGCGGCGGAAATGCAATCCGTCATCTGCCCGCCATAGGCGGGCACCAACATCCGGAGCTGCGCCCGCAGGGCGCGCGACTCAATTCGCCCGAGGCACCACCAGCACCCTCCCTATGCCGCAGAGCTCTCAGCCCAGGCACCGTAGAGACGCGAGTAGGCCCCTCCGGCGGCGATCAGCTCGTCGTGCGTCCCCTGCTCGGCGATGCGCCCGTCTTCGAGGACGACGATCTTGCCGGCGCGGCGGATCGTCGAGAGGCGGTGGGCGATGACGATCGCGGTGCGGCCCTGGAGCAGGCGCTCGAGGCCCTTCTCGATCGTCTTCTCGGTGCGGACGTCGACGTTGGAGGTCGCCTCGTCGAGGATCAGGATGCGCGGCTCGGCCAGCAGGGCGCGGGCGAAGGCGACGAGCTGGCGCTGGCCGGCCGAGAGCTGGACGCCGCGCTCGCCGACCTCGGTCTCGATCCCGTCCGGCAGGGCGGCGACGAACTCGGTCGCGCCGACCGCGGCGATCGCCGCCTCGATCTCCTCCGGGCTCGCCTCCGGCCGCCCGAAGGCGACGTTTTCGCGGACGCTGCCGGAGAAGAGGAAGCCCTCCTGGGGGACGATCCCGAGCTGGCGCCGCAGCGCCCGCTGCTGGACCCCGCGCAGGTCGTGGCCGTCGACCCGCACCGTGCCCTTCTGCGGGTCGTAGAAGCGGGCGACGAGCTTGGCGAAGGTCGACTTGCCGGCGCCGGTGGCGCCGACCAGGGCCAGCGTCTGGCCAGGCGGCACGTGCAGGTCGACGTCGCGCAGGGCCCACGCGTCGTGCCCGGGCTCGCCCTCTTCGCCGTAGGAGAACCAGACTCCGTCGAGCTCGATCTCGCCGCGCAGCGTGCCGGGGTCGATCGCCGCCGGGGCGTCGACCATGTCGGGCTCGGTGTCGAGCAGGTCGAAGATCTTGTCCAGCGCCGCCATCCCCTGCTGGTAGGTCGTGTAGAGCTGGGAGAGCTGCTGGATCGGTTCGAAGAAGGTCGTCAGGTAGCCGACGAAGGCGACGATGACGCCGATCTGGATCGCCCCGTCGATCGCCTGGGAGCCGCCGTAGAGGAGGATCGTCGCCGTCGCCACCGCCGCCAGCAGTTCGACCGCCGGGAAGTAGGAGGCGTTGAGGTAGACCGTCTTCATGTTGACCGCCCGGTTCTGCTCGTTGAGGTCGGTCATCGCCTCGAGGTGGCGCGGCTCCTGGCCGAAGCTGCGGACGACGCGAACGCCGCTCAGCGACTCCTGCAGGTAGGCGGTGATCGCCGCGATCCGCTCTCGGGTCGCCCGGTAGGCGCCCTGGGAGACGATCCGGAAGGCGACGCTGGCGATCAGCAGCAGGGGGAAGGTGAGGAAGGTGATCAGGGCCAGCTGGACGTCCAGCACCAGCATGATCACGACCACTCCGAGCAGGGTCAGGGTGCTGGAGAACATCGTCACGACGCCGCTGGTGACGAGCTGGTTGAGCGCCTCGACGTCGTTGGTCATGCGCGAGATCAGCACGCCGGGGCTGCGGCGGGTGAAGAAGCCGATCGACATCGACTGCAGGTGGGCGAAGACGCGCTGGCGCAGGTCCTGCAGGACCCGGGTCCCGACCCAGCCGACCATGTACGTCTGCAGGTAGGTGGCGGCGGCGTAGAGGACGGCGACGACGACGAAGGCGACGACGATCAGGTCCAGCGCGGCGACGTCGCCGGCGAGGATGCCGGAGTCGATCGCGCGGCCGGCGAGGTAGGGCGGGGCCAGCCCGGCCGCCGTCGCCAGCAGCAGCCCGACGAACATCAGCGCCACCCGGCCGCGGTAGGGCCGCAGCTGGCCGACCAGCCAGCGCACCTTGCGGCCGCGCTGGTCCTCGCCGCGGATCAACCGCCAGAGCGCGGCGAAGAGACGGCCGATGTTTCCCAGATCCCTCATGACAAATGTTCACGCTCCGCTCGCGGCGCGAAGAACCAGAGCTGCACGCTTGCTCGCTCCGCGTTCACAGCCGCGCCATCTCCTCGCGCTGCTCGAGGTCGCGCTGGAGGAAGACCGAGTCGGCGAGGCCGTGCTCGGCGATCTCGCGGTAGAAGCCGCAGCCCTCCATCAGCTCCTCGTGGGTGCCGCGGTCGACGATGCGACCGCCGTCGATGACGACGATCTCGTCGGCCAGGGAGACGGTCGAGAGGCGGTGGGCGATGATGAAGGTCGTGCGCCCGGCCATCGCCTCCTGCAGGCCGGACTTGATCGCCGTCTCGGTGCTGGCGTCGACCGAGGAGGTGGCGTCGTCGAGGATCAGGATCCGCGGGTCGGCCAAGCAGGGCGCGGGCGATCGCCACCCGCTGGCGCTGGCCGCCGGAGAGGGTGAGGCCGCGCTCGCCGACCCGGGTCTCGTAGCCGTCGGGAAGCTCGCGGATGAAGCCGTCGGCCTGGGCGCGGCGGGCGGCCGCTTCGATCTCCTCGATCGTCGCCTCCGGGCTGGCGTAGGCGATGTTCTCGGCGACGCTGGCGGTGAAGAGGAAGCTGTCGTCGGCGACGAAGGCGATCTCCGAGCGCAGCGAGCCGACGTCGACCTCGCGCACGTCGGCGCCGTCGACCAGAACCGTTCCGGAGCTGGGGTCGTAGAGGCGGGCGATCAGCGCCACCAGGCTGGTCTTGCCCGAGCCCGAGGGCCCGACCAGCGCCACGGTGCGCCCGGCCTCGACCTCGAGCTCGACGTCGCTCAGCGCCGCAACCGACATTGACCCCACCTGGGTGGGGTCAATGTCGGAAGCGCCATTGGAGCGGGCGCCCTCGTAGCGCAGGCTGACGTCGCGCAGCTCGCACTCGGCCGCCCCCGGCCGGCAGCGGCGGCGCGGCGGGCGGGCTCTCGATCCGCGGCTCGCGATCGAGGATCTCGAACAGCCGGTTGCCGGAGGCGATCGCCCGCTGCGCCATCCCCATCGTCACCCCGAGCATCCGCATCGGCCCGGCCAGCATCACCAGGTAGGTGTAGAAGGCGGTGAAGTCGCCGAGGCTGAGGTTGCCGGCGATCACCTGGCGACCGCCGATCAGCAGCACCAGGGCGATGCCGAGCTGGGGCAGGAGACCGATCAGCGGCGAGAAGAACGCCTGCAGCTTGGTCGAGTAGATGCTCTGGTCGAAGACGCGGGAGACGGCGCGGCTGAAGCGGCGCAGCTGGTATTCCTCGCGGGCGAAGGCCTTGACGATGCGGATCCCGGAGACGTTCTCCTCGGCCTCCGCGGTCAGTTCGGCGAGCCGCTGCTGCACCTCCTGCTGGGCGGGGCGGGAGACGCGGTTGTAGCGGGAGGCGGTGTAGACGATCAACGGCGCCGGCGCCAGCGCGATCAGCGCCAGCCAGGGCTCGATCGCGATCATCACGGCGCTGGCGAGGACGATCGTCAGCAGGTTCTGGGTGATGAAGATCAACCCGTAGCCGAGGAAGAAGCGGATCGCCCCCAGGTCGACCGTCGCCCGCGACATCAGCTGCCCGGTCTGCTGCCCGTCGAAGAAACCCAGCTCCAGCCGCTGCAGGTGGGCGTAGAAGGTCTGGCGCAGGTCGAATTCGACCGCCAGCGAGACCTTGCCGGCGACCACGCGGCGGACCACCGTCAGGCCGAGCCGCAGGATCGCGGCGCCGAAGATCGCCAGCGCCAGCGGCAGCAGGTCGGGCTTGTCGCCGCTCTGGATCGCGTCCACGGCGCGGCCGATCAGCCAGGGGATCAGCACCGTCATCCCCATCGCCGCCCAGGCGAACACCAGCGAGCCCCAGAGCTGGGGCCGGTAGGGGCGGAGAAAGCCCATCAGGCGGCGGTAAGTGCGCATCGGCACCCACTATACAAAGTGAAGTATTGGCCACCCGGGGCGCTTTTGCTGCCCCCCGGTTGGGGAAAGCGCTCCGCGCGACGCTAGCCGCTCAGCCTGGCGGCGGCCTTGGCGCTTGGCACTTTGCCCTTTTCGCACGGTTTTGGGCCGTGGCCGGGACGGGGGAGGATCTGGAAGTTGGTGACGGCGTGGGCCGTCGTCGTCGCGCCGCTGTTCTGGGCCAGGTTGACGATCAGCCGGTAGAAGCCGGGGAGGAGGTCGTGGTAGTAGATCTCCGGCCGCGTCGCCGGCGAGTAGCTGCCGGCGGTGCCGATCCGCTCGGCGAGGACGCCGTTGGGCCCCGAGTAGCGCGGGTAGTCGAAGGAGGCCCCGACCAGGCGGCCTTTGCCGATCGGGCTGTTGATCGCGTGCAGGAGCTTGACCGGGTCGACGCAGTCGGGCACGCGCTTGAGGCTGAAGCGGATGTGGCCCTCGCCGAGCTGCGGGTCACGGCCGAACTGGCGCGGCGCCAGGCGGAAGTTGTGGACGATCGCCTTGACGACGACGGCGTGGCTGGTTTGGCGGGCGCCGTTGCGGGGGGAGACGATGTCCACGCTGGGCTGGCCCGGCACCGCTTCCTCGCTCGCCTGCGCGGGTTTCGAGTCGGAGCCGCCGCCGAAGGCAAGCGCCAGCGCCATCGCGACGACGGTCGCCGCCAGCGCTGCCAAGGTTGCATTCCTCCTACGCATCGGAGCGGGAACATTACGCGCAACACACAGACCCCCATGCGACGAGCCGGCGCCGCGATCATCGCGGTCTCGCTGGCGCTGGCCGCGGCGGCACCCGGCGCGGCGGCGGCCGACCCCGTCAGCCACGTCAACCCCTTCGCCGGTACCCGCCCGGGGCCCGGAACCTTCGGCGGCGGCCACAACTTCCCCGGCGCCGCGCTGCCCTTCGGGATGGTCCAGTGGAGCCCCGACACGACTCCGGCGGCGCCGCACTCGGGCGGCTACGACCACCGCGACAACCACGTCAGGGGCTTCAGCCTCACCCACCTCAGCGGCGCCGGCTGCGCCCTCTACGGCGATTTCCCCTTCCTGCCGACCACCGAGCCGCTTTCCTCCTCGCCAGCCGCGCCCGGGGGCGGTCTCGACGGCAGGTTCGAGCCGGGCTTCTCCCATGCCGAGGAGGCAGCGGGCCCGGGCCTTTATCGGGTCCGGCTCAACCCCGCCCGCGGTGCCGACGTCGAGGTCGCGCTGACGGCGACGACGCGGACCGGCATGGCGCGCCTGCGGTTTCCAGCCAGCCCCCACGCCAGCGTCCTGATCGACGCCGGCGGCAGCGCTCAGCCCAACGACTTCGCCGCGGTCACGGTCGACCCGGGACGCCGCGAAATCTCCGGCAGCGCCTCCAGCGGCCACTTCTGCGGTCAGCGCCCGCGCTACCGGGTCTTCTTCGCGGCTGTCTTCGACCGCCGCTTCGACGCCTTCGGGACCTGGGAGGGTGGCTCGCTCGACCGCGGTGGCAGAACCGCGGAGGACACCCAGGAACCCGTCGCCAATCCGCGCACCACCGCCCAGGCCGGCGCCTACGCCGGCTTCGACACCCGCGGCGACAGGCTCGTCGGGATCAGGGTCGGCATCTCCTTCGTCAGCGTCGAGGGCGCCCGCGCCA
Organism: uncultured Solirubrobacterales bacterium; assembly: GCA_963775475.1. Lineage (GTDB taxonomy): Bacteria > Actinomycetota > Thermoleophilia > Solirubrobacterales > 70-9 > VAYN01. The sequence goes on from CAVZIP010000002.1 coordinate 270,484, forward strand.
ATCTCGCCGCCGAAAGCGGGGGCGCCGGGTTCGGCGCGGTCGCCTCCCGCGCCCGCAAGCGCTGGAACCAGGCCCTGGGCCGGATCCGCGTCAGCGGCGGCCCCAGGCACCTGCTCGACACCTTCTACACGGCGCTCTACCACGCCTTCCTGGCACCGCGAACCTTCAGCGACGTCGGCGGTGCCTACCCGGGCATGGACGGGCAGATCCACCGCGCCCGCGGCCGCACCCAGTACGCGGACTTCTCCGGCTGGGACATCTACCGCACCCAGATCCAGCTGCTCTCGGTGCTGGCTCCAGAGCGGGCCGGCGAGATGATGCGCTCGCTGCTGGCCGACGCCGAGCAGAGCGGCTGCCTGCCGCGCTGGTCCTACGCCAATGGCCAGAGCATGACGATGGTCGGCGACTCCGCCGACCCGATCCTCGCTTCCGCGGCGGCTTTCGGCGCCGGCGCCTTCGACCGGCAGGCGGCCCTGGCGGCGATGGTCAAAGGCGCGACCGAGCCCTGCCGCAGCGCCAACGGCGAATACCTGCAGCGCCAGGGCCTGTCCGAGTACCTGGCGCTGGGCTACGTCCCCTTCGATCTCGACACCAAGACCCGCAACGCCAACTCGATCTACGGCGACCCCGACGCCGTCTGGGGCTCGGCGGCGACGACCCTCGAGTACGCGGTCGACGATTTCGCCATCGCCCAGTTCGCCGCTCGCTCCCTGCGCGACCGCTCCACCTACCGTGCCTTCATGCGACGCTCCGCCAACTGGCGCCGTCTCTTCAACCAGGCGAGCGGCATGGTCGAGCCGCGTTTCGCCGATGGCCGCTTCCCCCCGCGCTACGACAACCTCGGCGGCGCTGGCTTCGTCGAGGGCAACTCCGCCCAGTACACGTGGATGGTGCCGCAGGACCCCAGCGGCCTGATCGGGCGGCTCGGCGGGCCGGTCCCGGCAGCCACCCGGCTCGACCGCTTCCTGCGTCAGCTGAACGGCGGCGCGGGAGGGACGCACACCGACCACGCGCTGCTCGGCAACGAGCCGACCCTGCACACGCCCTGGCTCTACAACTGGATGCGGCGGCCCTACCGCACCCAGGCGGCGGTTCGCCGCGCCCTGCTCAGCCTTTATGACACCTCGCCCGCCGGCTATCCCGGCAACGACGACCTCGGCACGCTCTCGGCCTGGTACGTGTTCGGCGCCCTCGGCCTTTACCCCGCGGTGCCCGGCGTCGGCGTGCTGGCGATCGGCAGCCCTCTTTTCGAGCGGGCCGAGATTCGCCTTCCGCAGCGCCGCCGGGCGGTGATCGTCGGACGCGGTCACGGTCCCTACGTCCAGTCCCTGCGCTTCGACGGCCGCGCCTACACCAGGCCATGGACGACCTACTGCGCCCTGGCCCATGGCGCGACGCTCTCCTTCCGGCTCGGTTCGCGGCCGAACCGCCGCTGGGGGGCTGCGGCCGCGGCTACGCCACCTTCGTTCGGACCTGGACAGCCGATGCCGAAGGGCCACTGCGCCCCGTGAGCCAACGCTCGGCCGTGCTCTGGGGCCTCGCCGGCCTGACCGCTCTCGGCATCGCCGTGCGCTTCGCCAGCCTCGATCTGCAGAGCTATCACCACGACGAGGCGATCACCGCGATGCGGGTCATTCCCGGCGGCTTCGGGGACATGCTGCACCAGGTCAGGGCAAGCGAGTCGAATCCGCCCCTCTACTACACCCTCGCCTGGGGATGGGCGAAGGCCTTCGGCAGCGACGAGCTCGGTCTGCGCTCCCTCTCCGCCCTGTTCGGGGCGGCCACGGTGCCGGTCGGCTACCTGATCGGTCGCCAGCTGGCGAGCCGCCAGGCGGGGCTGATCCTGGCAGCGCTGATCGCCGTCAACCCGATGCTGATCTGGTACTCGCAGGAGGCACGTTCCTACATGCTGCTGGTCTTCTTCGGCGCCGTCGCGTTGTTCTTCTTCGCGCGGGCCCTGGACACACGCCGCGGCCGCGACCTGGCGTTCTGGGCCGTCGCCTCGGCGCTGGCGCTCTGCAGCCACTACTACGCCGTCTTCGCGGTCGGGATCGAGGCCGTCTGGTTGCTGGTGGCGTTGCGGGTTCGCTGGCGCGCCGTCCTGCCCGCACTCGCCGGCGTCGCGGCGGCCGGCTTGGCGCTGCTGCCGCTGGCCAACTCGCAGGTAAATCCGACCCATATCGGCTGGATCGAAAGCAGCCCCCTGGCCGAACGCCTCTGGGAGACCGCCGTCTCCTTCCACATCGGCGAAACCGGCCATGTGATCGCCCAGGCACCGCGGGAGCGCTACGCGCTGGTCCCGCTGATCCTCGCCGGCGCCGCCCTGTTCCTGGTCGCCTGGCGTGGGGGCCGCCGCGAGCGCCGGGGGGCGAGCATCGGGCTCGTTCTGGGGCTGGGTGTCGCCGGCTTGACGACGGTCGCGGCGCTGGTCGGCAAGGACTACGTGATCGAGCGCAACCTGCTGCCGGCCCTGGTCCCGTTGCTGGCGGTCCTGGCGATCGGCTGGGCCTCTGCCGGCGCCCGCCGAGTGGGGCTGCTGCTCGCGACCGCCCTCTGCGCCTACTGGCTTGCCTTCGACGTCCATGTCACCCAGACGCCGAACCTGCAGCGGCCCGATTTCCGCTCCATCACCGAAGAGCTGGGACCTCCCCGCAACGGACAGCGGGCGATCGTCACCTGGAAGCTCGCCGCCGACCCGGTCCGCTACTACCTGCCCGACCATGCTGTGCGCGTATACGGTGGGCGGGTACGAGTAAGCGAAATCTCCGTGCTGCGCAAGCCCCTGGCCACCGGGAAGCCGATTAACCTGCCGGCCTCGTTCCACCAGGTGGAGCGAGTCCGAGTCGACCGGCTGACGCTCAATAGTTACGCCTCCAAACGCCCCGTGAGAATCCCATTCCAAACCCTGCACGACCTGCCGACCGGTTTCGGCGACGACGCCGTGCTGATCGACGGTCCGAAGCCATGAGTCCCTCGGAATTCGCCGACAGGCTCGGGGCCGCCGCTCGCCGTCCGGCGAGCTGGTGGCAGTTGGCCAAATTCGGCATCGTCGGCGGCTCCGGCTACCTGATCAACCTCGCCGTCTTCGCCGCGCTCGCCGGCAGCCTCGACGTCCACCACATGCTCGCCGCGGTCGCCGCCTTCTGCGTCGCGGTCGCCAACAACTTCCTTTGGAACCGCCACTGGACCTTCGGCGCCGGCACCGGCTCCGCCGGTTTCCAGGCGCCTCGCTTCTTCGCCGTCAGCCTCGCCGCCCTCGGCCTCAACCTCGTCGTCCTCGAGGTGCTGGTGGCGAGCGGCGACGTCGGCGAGCTGACCGCGCAGGCGATCGCGGTTGCGGTCGCGATGCCGTTCAACTTCCTCGGCAACAAGCTCTGGACGTTCGCCTAGGAAACCGGGAAGGCGGCCTAAACGGCGGTCAGTTCGGGCCCATAGAGCCAGCCGAGCAGTTCGTTCAGGCAGCGCCTGGGCTGGGGGCTGGGTGAGGCAAGCTCGGCGCGAGCAGCGTGGATTGCCGCGCCGAGCCGCAGCACCGCGCGAGTTGGCTCGCCGCCGAGAATTCTCTCCAGCCTTTCCAGCATCGGCCAGTCTCCCTGCAGGCGCCACAGGACTTCTCGCGCACCCTCGGGGTTCGCCTCGGCCATCTCGATCGCCGCCTCGATGCCGGCGAGAAACGGTGCCGAGGATTCGTCCGCCGCTTCGAAGGCCCGCGTCATCGAGTCCTCGTAGCAGCGATCGACAATGACAAGCAGCGCCTCTCTACCCTTCTCCACGTTGGGGCCTCCTCTTCAGGTCTCGGCCAGGCCCCGGGGTGTAGCTAGCACCGCCGGGGCCGTTACATGCATGGACCCGGCGAGGGTATGGTCCGTTCCGGACGTGGGCACATCGATGGTCCGGCTGGGCTGACATCGTGCTCTGGCCTGGCGACGGCACCGCTAAGTTAGCCTTGAGCGCGAGATGAGCAAGCGGAAGCCGAGCTATGACGCGGGGCGGATCGAGGCCGCCAGGCAGGCCACCTGGGAGCAGCGCGGCGACTACGAGGCGCCGCGGCCGAAGGAGGGTCAGGCTCGCGTCTACGTCAAGCCTTCGAGCCCCTTCACGTCGGGCAACCTGCACATGGGCCACGTCCGCGATTACTCGATCGGCGACGCCTACGCGCGCTTCCGCCGCGCCCGCGGCGACGCCGTGCTGCTCGGGTTCGGCTTCGACGCCTTCGGCCTGCCGGCGGAGCTGGCGGCGATCGAGCGCCGGGAGCCGCCCGCGGACTGGGTCGCGCAATGCGGCGAGCGCATGCTCGCCCAGATGAAGCGGCTCGGCTTCTCCTTCGACTACGACCGCGTCTTCTACAGCTCCGACGAGGGGCAGTACCGCTGGTCGCAATGGTTGTTCCTGACCCTGCTCGAGGCCGGCCTGATCTACCGCGACGACGCCACCGTCGACTGGTGCGACACCTGCCAGACGACGCTGGCCTCGATCCAGGTCGAGGACGGTCGCTGCTGGCGCTGTCACGACGAGGTGCGGCTGATCCGGCGCCCGACCTGGTTCCTGCGGATCACGCCCTACCTCGAGGAGAACGATCGCAACACCGAGAAGCTGCAGAGCTGGGACGACCTGGCGCTCTCGACCCAGCGCCACATCCTCGGTCGCAGCGACGGCGTCGAGCTGGACCTCGCCGGCGATGGCGGCCCCCTGACCGTTTTCAGCCCCCATCGCGGTGCCATCGGGCTGGCGAGCTTCGTTCTGCTCTCGCCGCGCCACCCCGACGTCGACGCATGGGCCGAGGACCCCACGGTGCGGGAGCAGCTCGAGCAGATGCGGTCGGGTGGCTGGGACCGCAGCGCCCGGGACGCCCGCTCGGTCCCCGTCCTCGACACCGGTGCCGCAGCTGTCGGCCCGGACGGGGGCGTGCTGCCGGTCTTGATCTCACCTTTGGTCGACGCCCGCTTCGGCCCGACCGCTGCACTCGGCATCCCCGCTGTCGACGAGGCCGACCGGGACATCGCCGCGCGGATCGAGCGCGTCCCGGCCTGGGAGGAGCCCGGGGAGGAGGGGGGGGAGCCGGACGAGGACCCGAGCCCGGTCGCGGCCGCCGCCGTCGAGGGAGCCCGCGAGGCGAAGCGCTACCGCGCCAACGATTTCTCGATCTCCCGTCAGCGTTCCTGGGGCACCCCGATCCCGATCGTCCACTGCGAGCGATGCGGCCCGGTGCCGGTGCCCGAGGCGGACCTGCCGGTGGTGCTGCCGCGCGACATCGCCCCGACCGGCGAGGGCAATCCGCTCGCCGAGCGCCCGGACTTCGTCGACGTCGCCTGTCCGCAATGCGACGCGCCGGCGAAGCGGGAGACCGACACCCTTGACTGCCACTTCGACGCCCTCTGGCTCTGGGTCCCGGCCGCGGTTCCGCCGGCGGACCGGGCGGAGCAGATGTTCGAGCACCCCGAGCTGAGGGAGTGGCTGCCAGCGGAGCGCCTCGTCGCCGGCGGCGACAGCGGCGGCTTCGTCTTCGACCAGCGCATCGTCACCAAGGCGCTGCGCGACGTCGGCCCCTTTGCCTTCCTCGAGGACGGAGAGCCGTTCGCCGGCTGCCTCTTCCACGAGATGGTGATCGCCGACGGGCGCAAGATGAGCAAGCACCTCGGCAACGTCGTCAACCCCGATGAGCTGGTCGAGCAATACGGCGCCGACACCGTCCGGCTGGCCGTCCTCTACGCGGCGGGTCCGGCCAAGACCCTCAACTGGAGCGAGGGGGCGCTGCGCTTCTCCAACCGCTTCCTGCGCAGCCTCTGGACCTACTCGCACGATCGCTTCGCTGCGCTGGATTCCGTGCCGCACGACGAGGAGGCGGCCGCCGACACCGAGTTCATGCGCGACCGCCTGCGCAAATGGTGCGAGAACGGGCTGGCGCGGATCACCGACGACGTCGCCCAGCTGCAGATGCACAAGGGGGTTCGCAACGTCACCCGTCTCTTCGAGCGGATTCAGGACTTCGAGAAGCGCGTGGTCAAACGACGCGGCCAGCTCGATCGCGCCGACGCCGAGGCGCAGGTCGACGCGCTGGTTCTCCTGGCGCAGTCGCTGGCGCCCTTTGCCCCGCACACGGCGGAGGAGCTGCTGCTCGCGTCGGACCGCTTCGAGGCCGCCGCGCTGCCCGCGCCGTGGCCCGATTCGGCGACCATTCCGGTCGTTGCGGAGGCCCCCGCAGCTACCACCTGAAACCCCAGGACATAAGTCTGTCCATTAAGCAAACTGACTTGATTGTTACACGCCGGTGTGTTATGAATAATCCCGCCGGGCGATCAAACCGGTGAAGTGGGCGGGGCTCTCAAAGAACTGGGAAACCGCCTTGGGGTGGCAAAGGAGGACCAGTCGTGAGCCAGGACCGTGACGGTGCCTGGTGACGCCGGCACGGCCGGCGCAGCCCCGTCTCACTTCATCGCAATCGCGTCCGGGCTCAATCGCTGGATCGGGGCGGCCGCTTCACGTCGAAGCGCCGCTTCGACGGCTGCCAGGCCATGCCGTCGCAGAGTGCGGCGGGCGTGGTCTCGAGCGCGCCCGCGAGCTTGACGATCGTCTTCAGGCGAGGCTCGCGGCCGGCGCGCTCGAGCAGTGAGATCTCGGTTCGGTGCAGCTCGCAGCGATACCCCAGCTCTTCCTGAGAGATGCCGGCTTTGACGCGGGCTTGGCGGAGATTTGCGGCGAAGCGCTCCTGGGGGGTCATTCGATTGGCGATTCTTTGTGACTGAAGACAGCAACTCTACAGACAGAAAGGTTCCTCATCCCGGTGGGGTGAGTCCGTTCGGTACTTTGCAGTCCAGAAAGGCGCACCGATATCGGGATATTTACGCAGAAGACGTTGAGCGCTAGCAACCTATGTGTTATACCCGTGCGATGGCAAAGGAGGAGTCATGACTGAGGCGGTAGATCCGGGCGGGCCCCGAACCAGCTCCTGCGCCACCGAGCTCGTCTGCCGCGATTGCGGTTACCGCACGCCTCTGCTCGACACCGCCTTCAAGTGCCCGGCCTGTGGCGAGGGGCTCGATATCGACTACGACTACGAGCGGGCCAAGTCGCTGATCTCCGAGCGCGGCCTCGCCGAGCGCTCGCAGAACATCTGGCGCTTCGAGGAGCTGCTGCCGATCGCCTCGCAGGGCGCGCAGGCGAGGGTCGGCCAGTTCGCCGGCCAGACGCCGTTGATCCGCGCCGACCGGCTCGGCGCCGAGCTCGGCCTCAAGAACCTCTACCTCAAGGACGACTCGACCAACCGCCCGACCCTCTCTTATAAGGACCGGGTGGTCGGGATGGCGATCGCGCGGCTGCTGGAGCTGGGCAAGGACGAGGTCGGCTGCGTCTCCACCGGCAACGTCGGCACCGCGGTGGCGGCGCTGGCCGCCAAGGCCGGCGCCACCGCCTACATCTTCTATCCGGGCAACATGGAGAAGGGCAAGGCCAAGGCCTGCCGCGCGCTCGGTGCCCAGGTCTGCCAGCTCGACGGCAACTACGACCAGGCCAACCGCGCCTGCCGCGAGCTCTCCCTCGCCAGCGGCATCCAGTTCGCCAACATCACCCTGCGCCCGTTCTACGCCGAGGGCGCGAAGACGCTGGCTTTCGAGGTGGTCGAGCAGCTGGGCTGGACGGCGCCGGATCACTTCGTGATCCCGGCGGCGGGCGGAACCCTTTCTTCGCGCGTGCACAAGGGCCTGAACGAGCTGGAGAAGGTCGGCCTGGCCGAGACCGCCGCGACCAGGATCAACATCGCCCAGGCGGGCGGTTGCGATCCGATCGCGACCGCGATTCGCGAGGGTGGCGAGCTGGAGCCGCAGGCGCCGAACACGGCTGCCCACTCGCTGGCGATCGGCGCTCCCGGCGACGGCAACCTGGTTCTCGACGCGGTGCGGACTCGCGGCGGCTGGGCGGCCGGGCCCAGCGACGAGGAGATCTTCGAGGCGATCGACCTGCTGGGAGCGACCGAGGGAATCCTCACCGAGCCGGCGGGCGGCACCACGATCGCCTCCACCGCGAAGCTGGCCGCCGAAGGCAAGCTCGGAGCCGACGAGACGGTGGTGGCCGTGATCAGCGGCAACGGCCTCAAGACCCTGCAAGAGCACCCGGACAAGCCGTGGCCGGAAATGGTCGCCTGCGACGTCGAGACGATGGGGGCGATGCTCGCCGACTTTCGCCAGACAGCCGCGACCGCGCTGCACTGACGGGCTGACGGCGAGCTGGTGACTGAAAAGGCTCGCGCCTTCTTCGAGGTTTGAGCAGGGGTCGGGGGGAGGACCCGGAGGAGCCTCCAGATCTGCGACGGAGGGTCCTCCCCCGACCCCTCTCAGGCGCGAATCCGTGCCTCCTCGAGGTCGAGGTCACGCTCGATCTGGCGCATCGTCGCCTCGCGCAGGCGTGCGCGGTCGCGCAGCTCCAGCAGGACCTCGCGCTCGAGGCCGATCAGCTCGCGGCGCAGGGCGCCGTAGTCGGCGAGCCGCTGCTCGCGGGCGGCGGCCTCGGGGCCCTCGCCGCCGAGCACCATCTGGCACATGCGGAAGCGGGCGCGGTAGAGGTCGCGCAGGCGCTGCAGCTGCGACTCCGAGGCGCGCCCCTCCTCCTCGATCTCGTCGATGCGGTCGAGCGCCGCCTGCGCCGCCTCCATCCGCGCCACCGCCTCTTCCTCGCTCCAGCGCCGCGGCTCCTCCAGGTGCAGCTTGCGGATCACGAAGGGCAGCGAGAGGCCCTGGCCGACCAGGGTGATGAGGATCAGGGCGAAGGTGATGAAGATGATCTGGGGGCGGCCGGAGACGCTGAGCGGAACCGCCAGCGCCGCCGCCAGGGAGACGGCGCCGCGCATCCCGCTCCAGCCGACGGCGAAGCGCTGGCCCGGCGTTTCGCCGGCCTGCGATCCCATCGCGAAGACGAAGGCGAGCCGGATCGCGATCGAGGCCGCGGCGATGGCCGCGATCGGGCCGATCAGCTCGGCGATCCCGGACGAGCTCGCCTCGAGCGAGTCGACGACCTCCGGCAGCTGCACCCCGAGCAGGACGAAGAGCGTCATCTCGAGGCCGAAGATGAGGACGTTCCAGAAGGCCACGGCGCTGAGCCGGGTGTCGGCGTCGAGCGCGCGCGGACCCCGGTAGCCGCCGTAGAGGCCGGCGACGACGGCGGCGAGGATGCCGGAGACGTGGACCTCCTCGGCGCCGATGTAGGCGCCGTAGGCAGTGAGCAGGGTGAGGATGACGACGAGGCTGGTGTCGGTCTGGCGGCGGATGACGACGATCGAGAAGACGCCGACGAGCAGGCCGACGAGGATGCCGCCGGCGGCGACCGCGATGAACTCGAGCACCGCGTCACCGAGCGCGAAGGCGCCGCCGGTGGCGACCCCGACCGCGATCCGGTAGAGCACCAGCGCCGTGCCGTCGTTGATCATCGACTCGCCTTCGACCAGCAGCCGCACCCGCTTGGGGCCGCCGAGGCGGCGGAAGACGGCGATCGCGGCGACGGCGTCGGTCGGGGCCAGGATCGCTCCGAGAACCGCCGCTTCGGCCCAGCCCAGCTCCGGGACCAGGGCATGGGCGACCAGCGCCACCGCCGCCGCGGTGAGGAAGACGAGGGCGACCGAGAGCAGGGCGAGCGGTCCCATCACCGTGCGCAGCTCGCGCGGCGAGGTGCGCCAGCCGGCCGAGAAGACCAGCGGCGGCAGGAAGACGAGGAAGACCGTGTCGGGATCGAGCTCGACCTCCGGCAGTCCCGGCACGAACGCGATCGCCAGGCCGCCGAGCACGAGCACGATCGGCGCCGGGATCTTGCCGTACTCGGCCAGGCGGACCAGCAGCGCCGCCGCCAGCATCAGGACGAGGATCGACTCGATGTGGTCCATCTGGGCATAGCATCCTGGCAGTGGACACCACGCTCACGCCCCCGCTGGAGGAGCTCGACCACATTCGTGGCGAGTTGGGAAGGCCGCTGGAGCTGGTGATGTTCGGCGACTTCCAGTGCCCCTTCTGCCTCGGCGCCCAGTCGGTGCTGCGCCGGGTCCACGAGCGGCTCGGCGATCGCCTCGTCTTCGCCTTTCGCCACCTGCCGATCCCCGAGCGCCACCCGCTGGCCCCGCTGGCGGCCGAGGCGAGCGAGGCGGCCGCCGTCCAGGGGAAGTTCTGGGAGTACCACGACGCCCTCTTCGAGGCCCAGCCGAAGCTCTCGCGCGAGACGATGCTCGCAGTCGCCCGCGACCTCGGCCTCGATGCCGGCCGGATCGCCGCCGAGATCGACGCCGGTGCCCATCGCCCCCGGGTCGAACGCGACCTGCGCTCGGCCGAGCAGAGCGGCGCCACCGGCACCCCCGGCTTCTTCGTCGACGGCACCCGCCACTACGGCGCTTACGACGCATCGTCCCTGGTCGAGGCGCTGGAAAGTTCCGCAACCGGCTGATCGTTTGCTGGTTGAACCACCGATATCGGCGATGCGGAGAAAGGCTGGGATGGTGCGCAAACTGACCGGGGCGTTCGTCCAGTGACGGCACGGCGCCGCGCGACGAACACGGCTCTGGGCCTGGCGGCCTCTGCGGCGCTCTGGGCGGCGGCCCCGGCAGCTGCCGGGGCGTCGTCGATCTCCGGCACGGTGATCGCTGCCGCCAGCCAGGCGCCGCTCGCCGAAGTCGTCGTTTGCGCCGAAAGCGTCGGCGTCACCGACGTCTTCGAGTGCGGCGAGACGGGCGGCGACGGCACCTACGTCGTCGCCGGCCTCGAGGGCGGCAACTACAAGGTCGAGTTCTCGCCCTCGATCATGAGCGCCTACCTGCCGCAGTTCTACAACGGCAGGGTGAGCGGTGAGCAGGCCGACCTGGTCGCCGTCGCCGAGGGTCTCGGCACGCCGGGCATCGACGCGGCCCTCGCCGCGGTCATCCCGGACGGTGGCACGGTTCCCCCTGCGGGCGCCGGGACCGCCGCCCTGCCCCTGCCTGCGGTGCCCCAGGTGGCCCTCCCGCTCGGGCCGGCGAACAGGCCGCCGAATCTGCGCTGCCGCAAGGGCTGGCGCAAGGTGAAAATCAAAGGCAAGTTGCGCTGCCGCAAGATCGCCCGCCAGCGGCAGCCAGGCGGCCGGGCGAAGCGAGCTGCTTGAAGCGCTGGTCCAGCGGGTCAGCCAGGCGGCGGTCGACGTCGAGGGCGAGCGCGTCGCCCAGATCGGGCCGGGGATGCTGGTGCTGCTCGGGGTCGGTGCGGGGGACGGAGAGGGGGAGGCCGATCGCCTCGCCGACAAGGTCCGCGCCCTGCGCATCTTCGACGACGCCGAGGGGCGGATGAACGAGCCGCTGGGCGAGCGCGAGATCCTCTGCGTCAGCCAGTTCACCCTCTACGGCGACGCCCGCAAGGGCAACCGGCCCAGCTACGTCCAGGCGGCGCGTCCCGAGGTCGCCGAGCCGCTCTACGATCGCTTCTGCGAGCGGCTCGAGGCCAAGAAGGGTGTCTTCGGCGCCTGCATGGGGGTGGCCCTGGTCAACGACGGGCCGGTGACGCTGCTCATCGAAAATATCGGTTAAATGTCCAAATAATGGGTAGTCGCTAAAGTTCCAAGGCATGGAGCTGCATTTGGCCTCGAGACGACACCAAAGATCCTCAATCGCGAGGGGGCATTCGCTGCGGGGCAGCATCGCGATCGGCGTCGCTCTGCTCGTTTCAGTCACTGCGGCTTCCCCTGCCTCCGCTTCGCCGCTGAGAGAAGCGACGGATGCGGCGGGCTCACTCGTCACCGCAGTCACCGGTGCCCCCGGCCCCTCGCTGCCAAATGGGCAACAGCCCGCGATACCACCCGCGCCGATTGCCGACCCGGCGACTCCCCCGGCTTCGGCCAAGCCGCCCCCGCTGCCCTCGCCATCGCACCAGCTCACGCCGAGCCCAGCGGGCGCCGCTGAATCCGAGGCCTCGGGCGCCGCTGCGGCGGTGCCTTCGGCTGACAGGGTGGCCAGCGGCGAGAAGCAGTTGAGCAGCTCTGTCACGAGCACTGCGACGCAGACGTCGCCGCAAGGGGCTGCTTCCGATCGCAACGGGCTCGGCGCTAGCCTGGACCGACAGCGCGGTCACGACCCAGGCACGACGGCAGCCACTGGGACCGGGGAGCGTTCGGTCGGAGCGGCGGAGGCAGCTCCTTTGCCGCGCTGGCTGGCCCATGTCTGGCCCGCGGTCTCCCTGGGGCCCGCCGCACGGGCACTGGCGGTCCTGCTGCCCGACCTGGTGGGCGCGAGCGCGCCCCCCATGCCTGACCCGGCTCGCCTGTTCACGCAGGTGCTGGGAGTCGCCGCGTCGGGCGGCTCCGCCCTCTCCGAGCCGGCCCCGATGCCGCATTCCTCGCGGCCAGATCCTTACAGCGACCTGATGCCGAGCAGTGGCGGCATGAGCCTCTTCGCCACCGTCCTCACGGTCCTGGCGGCGCTGATCGGAGTGGTGGCGCTGGCCAGGCTCACGGTGGGAGAGGAGTTCTTCTCGATGCGGTGGCTGCACTGACGGCGACGCCGGGGTGCTCTGGCCCAAGACGCTGAGTAGTAGGTTCGCGCCTCATGGGGTCCGCGTCGGAGGGGGCAATCGAAGTCGAGGGGCGTCAGCTGGCCTGGCGCGCGGTCGGCGCGGGCTCTCCGCTGCTGCTGGTCAACGGCTACGCGGCGACGAGTGAGGATTGGGATCCCGTCTTCCTGGAAGCGCTGGCGCGGTCCTTCGAGGTGATCTGTCCCGACAACCGCGGGGTCGGCGGCTCCGCGCTCGGCGGGGCGGAGCTGACCGTCGACGGCATGGCCGCCGACCTCGAGGCTCTGCTCGACGCGCTGGAGGTCTCGCGGGCGACGGTGGTCGGCTGGTCGATGGGCGGCTTCGTCGCCCAGCGGCTGGCGGCCCGAGCGCCCGAGCGCGTCGCGGCGCTGGCGCTGCTCGCCACCGATCCGGGTGGTCCGGACTCGGTCCCGGCCGACCCTGAGACGTGGTCCCGCCTCGTCGACCACTCCGGCACCAGCCGCGAGCAGGCCTCGCGGCTGGTCTCCCTGCTCTTCCCGCCTCCCCTGGCCGCGGACATCGACCGCCGGTTCGGCGAGATCGTCGCCGCGGCCCGGGCCAAGCTCTCACCCGCGGCGCTGCGCGCCCAGGAGGGGGCGATGGACGCTTGGCACCGCGAGCCGGGGTCGGCGGACGGTGGCCCTGTGACTGCGCCGGTCCTGATCGTCCATGGCGACCGGGACGAGGTGATCCCACCCCCCAACGCCAGGGTCCTCGCCGCTCGCTGGCCCAGCGCCCGGGTCGAGCTGTTCGCCGGCTGCGGCCACGCCCTCATGGCCCAGGAGCCGCAGCGCATCGCCGAGCTGATCCGGGCTTCGGCAAGCCCCCAGTGAGGGAGGAAGCCAGTTCAACTCGGCTGGGATCGAGCATCGGCAAGCCCTGTGTCGAGTCCGGCCGCCGGTACAGCCGCAAAATCTTTCAACGCCCATGAAGGTGAAGAAGAGAATTCCCAAAGGGTCGTCACAGGAACTTCGAAGAGTCCTGCCGGGGTCCAAGCCTAGGCGGGATTTCTGGAACCGGGGGCAGACCAAGCGACCAAGACAAGGGGGAGTTGACCTACAAGCTGGCGATCCGAACGGCAGCGGTTCTAGGCCAACTACCTGCCTACAACCCAGGCATCATTTTTGGGCAAGTCAAGCGCCTTTACGAGTATCGCTCAGCGGTTGCCCATGGTCGAACCAAGAAGGTGGCCAAGCTGCGGAAAATCGTCTTCGGGGGATGAAGAAATCTCTGCGATTTCTTTGGCCACTGAGTTACTCCGAGAAATAATCCGCCAGTTGGTCAAACGATCAGATCTATCGTCGCCGAGCGACATTGACTCACGGCTCATTCTGCAGTCGCTTGGCGCTCCTCTGGGTGATGCTGACCCTGGTGATTCGGGTGGGATCACTTAAATGCGGCGCCACCATTGTGCGGGTCGCGCCGATCGATCCCTCAGACTTGAACCTCTATGGAGACCCTGATCGGCGTAGCCGGACTGATCCTCACCTTGATCGTCCTATGGGCGGGGTGGCAGCGGCTGGAGTTCAACTCATTTCAGAAGACGCTTCTATCGGTCTTTGAGGTGGCCGTGCTGATTGTCTCGCTCGTTGCGCTGGGATTGCTCGGCATCGTCATTTTCGTCGCGGTGAATGTCGCTGCGGCGCTGTTGTGGTCGGTGATCCTCGCGGCGAAAAAGCAGTCGATCCTCGTTGATGCCTCTGTTCAAAGCACCGATATGAGCGTCGAGGAAGCCGACGAAATCTGGCACTGGATGAAAAAGCAGAAGGCTTTTGCCGTGATGCGGCCGTTACGTCGCGGCGAACTGATCGGAGCACTCGCAGGACAGGCTCGTTCGCCATCCGAGATTCGGCCGATGGCTGTTGCCGTGGCGCAACTCTCCGTGATCTTCGATTGCGACCCGATCTGGCTTGCCCCACGCTTCGATCAACTGCTCAGGCTCTACGGGGAGAGCGCGGCGGACTCCGAAAAGGTTGCCGACACCCTCGTCACCGGCACGAAGCAATCCGCAGCTTCGTTTGAGGAGATGTTGGAGGCAGCCATTGTGGCTGGCGGCGGCTCTGTCGAAGACGGCGAGTCGATGGCGGCCTAAGCGCCTCTGGAACCAAGAAGACCCTCCTGGCTACGAACAAAGCTGTGTGCAAATTGGCCGTGTGTAGCCGCCTCGCTTCCTTGGGCCGAAAAGGGCGCACTCCTCGTATCTGACCCCACCCACTCACGATGTGATTGACCGGGGTCAGATACGAGGAGTGCTGCTGGACCCAAGGAAGCGAGGCGGCTGCGGTTGGTGGAACAACCTCTCTAGTGACCTGAGTCGTTTATCCGCTGGCAGTAGGCGGCGAGGCTGTCGAGGATCTCATCGGCGCTCTTGTGCCAGACGTAGGGCTTGGGTTCGTCGTTCCAGTTGGCGATCCAGGTGCGGATCGAGGCGACCAGGTCGCGGACCGAGCGGTGGGCGCTGCGCTTGATCCACTTCGTGGTCAACTCGGCGAACCAGCGCTCAACGAGGTTCAGCCAGGAGCTGTAGGTGGGCGTGAAGTGCAGGGTGAAGCGTGGGTGGCGCACCAGCCAGCGCTGGATCGAAGGCGTCTTGTGGGTGGAGGAGTTGTCGAGCACGACGTGGACGTCGAGGTGGTCGGGGACCGAGCTCTCGATCAGGTTGAGAAAGCGGCGGAACTCCTCGGCGCGGTGGCGGGGGGTCATCTCGGCGATCACTTGGCCGGAAGCGACATCGAGCGCGGCGTAGAGGTTCGTGGTCCCGTTGCGCACGTAGTCGTGGGTGTGGCGCTCGGGCACGCCGGGCATCAGCGGCAGCACCGGCGAGCTGCGGTCGAGCGCCTGGATCTGGGACTTCTCATCGACGCAGAGCACCACTGCCGCCTCCGGCGGATTGAGGTAGAGGCCGACGATGTCGCGGACCTTGTCGACGAACTGCGGGTCGGGTGAGAGCTTGAAGTGCTCGGCTTGGTGGGGCTTCAGCCCGAAGGCACGCCAGATCCGGCTGATCGCGGTCTGGCTCATCCCCGTCGCGGCCGCCATCGAGCGCGTCGACCAGTGCGTCGCGTCGGCGGGCTTCTCCTCCAGCGTCTTCACGATCACCCGCTCGACGTCCTCGTCGCCGATCTGGCGCGGCTTGCCCGGGCGCGGCTCGTCGTGCAGGCCGTCGATGCCCTTCTCGGCAAAGCGCCCTCGCCACTTGCCGACCGTGGAGGAGCTGCAGCCCAGGCGGGCCGCGATGTCCTTGCTGGGCTCTCCATCGGCAGCTGCCAACACGATTCGGCAGCGCAGCGCCAGGGCCTGGGCGCTGGTCGGGCGCCGGGCCCAGCGCTCCAGTACCTCGCGCTCTTCCTCGCTGATCGAGACATTCACGCGTCGGGGCATGAGACCTCCCATCGTCGCTTGCGATGGCGACGACTTCGACACGCAGATCACTATGCCTGCGAACTAACGACTCAGGTCACTAGATATGTCAAGGAACGGGGCTCAACCACTTAAGGAAGGAAGGGGGAACTTCCCCCCCACCCGAGGAACCTCTTGGTGCCTGAAATAACGGGTGGCTTAGGCCCTGCCAACGTCAATTTGACGGTGGCGGACGTAGATCAGCGTCGCTGATCGGGATGGGGCCAAACAAATGCTGATAGACGAAAAGCAACCGCTGCGTCAGGGAGAGGCGTGAAGCGTGGCGGCGTGATCGTCCCGACAGAGCTCTTGCTCGGCGGGCAGGTTGAGCTATTGACCACCCCCTTCACAACCCCCGTAAGCCCCCTTTACACTTGTCGCATGGCAACTGCGGTGAAGAGCCTGCATGTGGGTGAGTTGGTGGATGTCGACGGCCGTCGCTACGAGGTTGTGCCGGACGGGGCCGGTGACCTGACGCTTGAGCCCACGATCACGCCGATGGCGGAGTTGGACCGGAGGCGCGGCGCCAAGCCGGCCTCCCGAGAGGATTTCGACCGGCTGTTCGGGCATCTGCCGACTGACGGCGAGGGCTAACGACCCGCACTGGCGTGGGCGCTCGCGACCCTGGGAGGGTCAACGAGCCGATCTGGAAAAGTGCAGGGCGTGGCAGGGCGACGAAATCCGATTGATGTCCGCGTCGAGATAGACGACGAGGTCTGGGCCGAGGAGGTTGGCCGTCTGCGGGAACACTCGCCCGCACGCGCCCAGGCCGAGAAGGCCCGCCGGGAGATTGAGGCCCACCCGACGACCGTGCCGTGGCAGCCGTGCGAAGAGGACGGCCCGCGAGGTACGAGGCTGGCGGATTGCGTGAAGCTCTATGTCCCGATAGGCCAGGAGGGGGCCTCGGCGGCGCCCTACGGTTTCGTGTTTGCTCTCAGGAAGGTGGAGGAGGCGCTGGTATTGCGGATGCTCGCCTTCGGCGAGCGCCACCCGACCAATCCGCGGACGCACCCAGTCTACTCGCGCGCTCATCGTCGTCTGCACGGCCGCTATCCCGAGTGACTTGCGGCTGTTCGCTGCTAGATCCTTGCCACTTCCCTTGCCACCCCCCTGCCAAATCAATCTCTCTGGACCTCGGGAAGCGGCGCATTCCGCTTGGTAATGGGATGCCGGAGGAGGGACTCGAACCCCCGACACGCGGATTATGATTCCGCTGCTCTAACCAGCTGAGCTACTCCGGCGGGGACGGGGATGGTAGCGGCCGTTGCTTGCAGGGGAAACGGCGCGCCGGAGGGCGGCGAAGGCTAGGGTTGCGTGGGTGAGCACGGAGGAGCTGGACAGGGCGGTGCGGACGGTTGTCCGCGAGTGCATGAGCATCTCCCCGGGCGAGGAGGTGCTGATCGTATGCAACCCGGTGACGGAAGAGATCGGCGCGCTGATGCGGATCGAGGCGCAGGGCGACGGCGCCAGCGCGACGCTGGCGGTGATGTCGGAGCGGGAGTCGGCGGCCGCCGAGCCGCCGGACGTGGTCGCCGCCGCGATGGCCGAGGCCGACGTGGTGCTGGCGCCGACGATCCAGTCGATCTCCCACACCGCCGCGCGCCGCAAGGCGAGCGAAGAGGGTGTGCGCATCGGCAGCCTGCCGGGCGTGACCGAGGACATGCTCACGCGGCTCATGGTCAGCGATCTCTCCGAGTTGCGGCGGCGCGGCTGGGCGCTCAGCGGCGTTCTCAACGGCGGCGCCGAGGCGCGCATCACCTGCCGCCACGGCAGCGACCTGCGGCTCGGCCTGGAGGATCGCCTCTCGATCGTCGACGCCGGCGAACTCGGCAATCGCGGCGCCTTCGGCAACCTTCCCTGCGGTGAGACCTTCATCGCGCCGGTCGAGGGGACGGCGGAGGGCACGCTGGTCGTCGACGGCTCGATCGCCGGCGTCGGCCTGCTCGACATGCCGGTCTCGCTGACGGTCCGCGAGGGCCACCTCACCGACACGACCGGCAGCGACGGCGCCACCCTGATGGAGCTGCTGAGCGCCCACGGCCCGGACGGCACCAACGTCGCAGAGCTCGGCATCGGCACCAACGAGGAGGCGCTGCTGACCGGCAACATCCTCGAGGACGAGAAGATCCTCGGCACCTGCCACGTCGCCTTCGGCGCCTCCGCCGCGATCGGGGGCACGGTCCAGGTCCCGGTCCACCTCGACTGCGTCGTGCTCGAACCGACGGTCGAAGTCGACGGCGAGACGATCGTCGGCGGTGGCGACCTGCTGATCTGAGCCGGCGCCCGCCACGACCGGCGGTTAGCCTCATCCCCATGCCGCCCGTGCTCGCCGTCCCCAATGTCTCGGAGGGGCGCGACAGGGAGCGCCTCGAGGGTTTGGCAGTCGCTTTCGGTCGCGGTGTCTCCCTGCTCGACCGCCACACCGACGCCGACCACGAGCGCACCGTCTTCACCCTCGCCGGCCAGCCCGGCTCGCTCGTCGAGGCGCTCGTCGCCGGCGCCGAGGAGGCGCTGGAGACGATCGACATGGCGACCTACCGGGGGGCGCACCCGGCGGTCGGCGCCCTCGACGTCTGCCCGCTGGTCTGGCTCGACCCGGCTGACCGCGCCGCCGCCCGCGCCGAGGCGGTCGCCACCGCGACGCAGATCGGCGGGCTCGGGATCCCGGTCTTCCTCTACGGGGAGCTGGCGCGCGACCCGGGGCGGGCCGAGCGCGCCTATTTCCGCAACGGCGGGCTGGCGGAGCTGTGGTTGCGGATGGAGGCGGGGGAGCTGCGGCCTGACTTCGGACCGGATCTGCCGCACCGGCGCGGAGGCGCCACCCTGGTCACCGCCCGCCCGCCGCTCGCCGCCTTCAACGTCGAGCTCGACAGCGGCGACCTCGAGATCGCCCGCTCGGTGGCCGCCGGCCTGCGCGAGTCGGGCGGCGGGCTGCCGGGGGTGCGGGCGATCGGGCTCCTGCTCTCCGACGGCCGCGGCCAGGTCTCGACCAACGTCCACGATCCGCTGGCGGTGCCCCTGGGGGCGGTGGTCGAACGGGTGCGCGAGCTGGCGGCACCGCTCGGCGCCCGGCCGCTCGAGGCCGAGCTGGTCGGCCTCGCTCCGGCCGCCGCCGTGGCCGGCTATCCGGCGGACGTTCCGATCCGCGGCTTCGACCCGGAGCGACACCTGATCGAGCGGCGCCTCGGCGCTCTGACCGATTAGATTCAAGTCATGGCCCAAACCAAGAAGAAGCGCCGCCGCAAGCGTCGTGGCACCCAGGGCGGCCGCATCGACAACAAGCCCCGCTCCCGTCCCCGCACCCGCGCCGAGGCGAAAGCCCGCGCCGGCGCCAAACGCAAACCGGCTCAGCGCGCCGACCTGCCGCCGACCTGGCGCAGCTCGATCGTCCGCGGCCTCGTCGCCGCCGTCATCTTCGCCGTCCTACTGCTGCTGATCTTCAAACGCCCGCTCGGCGCCTCGCTCGCGCTCGGCGCCTTCATGCTCGCCTTCTACGTACCCGCCGGCTACTTCATCGACATGACGATGTGGCGGCGACGCGAGCGGGCGCGCATGCGCTCGCAGGGGGAGTAGATGCCCTAGTGGCCCTTGACGTCGAGATGCTCACGGTCGGGGCGATCGCCGAGAACTGCTTCCTCCTGCGGCGGGAGGGCTCCGATCGCGTCCTGATCGTCGACCCGGGCGAGGAGGCGGAGCGGATCCTCGCCGCGGCGGGGGAGATGGGCGAGGTCGAGGCGATCCTGCTCACCCACTGCCACTTCGACCACATCGGTGCGGTGGCGCCGGTGGCGGCGGCGACCGGGGCGCCGGTCTACTGCCCGCGGATCGAGGCGCCGATCCTCGCCGACATCATGGCCTTCGTGCCCTGGGACGGCTTCGGTCCCTACGAGAGCTACGACGCGGACGAGACCGTGGCCGGCGGCGAGACCCTGGAGCTGGCCGGGCTCGAGCTCGACGTCGTCTTCACCCCTGGCCACAGCCCCGGCCACGTCACCTACTCGGTCCGCGGCGAGGACGCGATCTTCTCCGGCGACGTCCTCTTCCAGGGCTCGGTCGGCCGCGTCGACCTGCCCGGCGGCGACGGGCCGACGCTGATGGAGTCGATTCGCGGCCTGCTCGACGCCCACCCCGACGAGACCGTCGTCCACCCCGGCCACATGGGGATCACGACCCTGGGGGCCGAGCGCGCCTCCAACCCGTTCCTCGCCTCGCTGGTCCGGTAGGCAAGCGCCGCCGGTAAGGTCGCCGCGACCATGGCCAGCAAGTACCAGGCATCTCGCGGGACCTTCGACGTGCTGCCCGAGCAGGCCCGCAAGCGGGCGTGGATCGAGCGCACGGCGGCGGCGATCTTCGCCCGCGCCGGCTACGCGCCGATCGCGACGCCGGCCTTCGAGGACACCGAGCTGTTCGAGCGCGGCGTCGGCCGCTCCACCGACATCGTCCGCAAGGAGATGTTCACCTTCGAGGACAAGGGAGAGCGCAGCCTGACCCTGCGGCCGGAGGGCACGGCGCCGATCTGCCGCGCCTACCTCGAGCACGGGATGCACAAGCTGGCGCAGCCGGTCAAGCTCTCCTACGTCGGGCCCTTCTTTCGCCACGAGCGCCCGCAGGCCGGGCGTCACCGGCAGTTCCACCAGCTCGGGATCGAGTGCATCGGCACCGATTCGCCGCTGGCCGACGCCGAGGCGATCATGCTGCTCTCCGACCTGCTCGGCGAGCTCGGCGTTCCCGGGGTCAGCCTGCGACTGGGGAGCCTCGGCTCATTCGACTCGCGGCAGGCCTACCTGGAGCGGCTGAAGGCCCACCTCCGCGCCCACGAGGACCAGCTCTCGGAGGACGTGCGGGAGCGCATCGACATCAACCCCCTGCGCGCCTTCGACTCCGCCGAGGCGGGGACGCGGGCGGTGATGGCGAATGCGCCGACGATCGTCGAGGGGCTGGAGGGCGAGGACGCCGAGCACTTCGCCGCGGTGCGGGCGCTGCTCGACGCGGCCGGCATCGCCCATGAGGTCGATCCGACCCTGGTCCGCGGTCTCGATTACTACACGCGGACGATCTTCTCCTTCGACTGCGACGCGCTCGGGGCCCAGTCGGAGATTGGCGGCGGCGGCCGCTACGACGGCCTGGTCGAGCAGCTCGGCGGCCCGGCGACGCCGGCGGTCGGCTGGGCTGCGGGGATCGAGCGGATCCTGCTGGCGCTGGACGAAGCGGACGAGCCGCCGGGGCGCGACGCCTTCGTCGCCGTCGCCGCCGAGAGCCAGCGGCAGCGGGCGATGGCTCTCGCGGTCGAGCTGCGTCATGCCGGGCTCTCGGCCGAGATCGACCTGGCGGGGCGCGGGCTCAAGGGCCAGCTCAAGCAGGCCGACCGGATCGGCGCCCGCAGCGTCCTCATCCTCGAGGACGACGGCTCCGCCCAGCTACGCGACATGTCGAGCGGAGAGCAGCGGCCGGTCGACCCCGGCAACCTTGTCGACGAGATGACGGGAGGAGAGTCGTGAGCGAGGCGCCGCCGCTGCGGGCGAACGGGTACCGGGACGCCTGGTGTGGGGAGGTGCTCGGGGACCGGGTGGGCTCCGAAGCACGGGTCGCCGGCTGGGTCCACCGCCGCCGCGACCACGGCGGCCTGATCTTCATCGACCTGCGCGACCGCACCGGCATCCTCCAGCTCGTCTTCGATCCCGACACCTCGGGCAAGTCGTTCGAGCTCGCCCACAAGCTGCGGGCGGAGGACGTGCTGACTGCGGCTGGGACGGTGGTACGGCGCTCCGCCGAGACGGTCAACCCAGACCTGCCGACCGGCGAGGTCGAGCTGAAGGTGGGAAGCGCCGAGCTGCTCGCCGACGCCGAGACGCCGCCCTTCCCGATCGAGGGCTTCTCCGGCGAGGTCGGCGAGGACGCCCGCCTGCGCCACCGCTATCTCGACCTGCGCCGCGAGCAGATGCGCGAGGCGCTGATGCTGCGCCACAGGGTGACGGCGGCGATGCGCGAGTTCCTCGACGGCGAGGGCTTCGTCGACGTCGAGACGCCGGTGCTGACCCGCTCCACCCCCGAGGGCGCCCGCGACTTCCTCGTCCCCAGTCGCCAGCAGCAGGGCTCCTTCTACGCGCTGCCGCAGTCGCCGCAGCTGTTCAAGCAGCTGCTGATGGTGGCCGGCTTCGAGCGCTACTACCAGGTCGCTCGCTGCTTCCGCGACGAGGCGACGCGGGCCGATCGCCAGGCCGAGTTCACCCAGCTCGACATCGAGATGTCCTTCGTCGACGGCGAGGACATCATCGAGGTCAACGAACGGCTGCTGGCGCATGTCTTCGAGGCAGTCGGCGGGCCTGAGGTCGCGCTGCCGATGCAGCGCATGTGTTACGACGAGGCGATGGGCCGCTTCGGCACCGACCGGCCCGACCTGCGCTTCGGCCTGGAGCTGGTCGACCTCGGCGACGCCCTGCGCGAGACCGAGTTCAAGGTCTTCCGCTCGGTGCTCGACGGGGGCGGTTCGATCCGTGGCATCAACGCCGGCCGCCGCGAGCTGCCGCGCTCCGAGCTCGACGGGCTGATCTCGCGGGCGCAGGCGCTGGGAGCGAAGGGCCTGGTCTGGGCCTTCCGCGAGGGCGAGGGCTGGCGCTCGCCGACGGCGAAGTTCCTCAGCGAGGCGGAGCTGGCCGACCTGAACGAGCGGCTCGGTGCGGAGGAGGGCGACCTGTTGCTGCTCGTCGCCGACGAGCGCCGCGTCACCGATGCGGTGCTCGGGCAGATGCGGATCGACCTGGCGGAGCGCTTCGGCCTGATCGACGAGGACGACCACCGCCTGGTCTGGATCGTCGACTGGCCGCTGATGGAGTGGAACGCCGAGGAGAAACGCTGGGACTCGCTGCACCACCCGTTCACGGCGCCAAAGGGCGAGTTCGATCCTGAGAACCCGGGCGAGGCGCGCGCCGTCGCCTACGACGTCGTCTGGAACGGACAGGAGTTGGGTGGCGGCTCGATCCGCATCAACCGCGCCGACGTCCAGGAGGCGGTCTTCGCCGCGCTCGGGATCGATCGGGAGGCGGCCGAGGCGCGCTTCGGCTTCCTGCTCGAGGCCCTGCGCTACGGGGCGCCGCCGCATGGCGGCATCGCCTACGGCGTCGACCGCATCGTCCAGCGCCTCAGCGGCGCCGAGACGATCCGCGACGTCATCGCCTTCCCCAAGACCGCCTCCGGCTTCGACCTGCTGACCGGCGCCCCGACCCCGGTCGAGGACCTGCAGTTGCGCGACCTCGGCATCGCCCTCCACCAGCGGAAACTCGCCGGGCACTGAGATGGCTTTCCGGGACTGGCTTCCACGCAGGTGGCGCCCGGCTCCCGGACCCGGTCAGACGCCCGTCTTCGTCGACGATCCCAGCTTCGACAGCTGGGAGGTGGTGCGTGACTTCGGCGACCTGCGGACGGCGCGAGCCTGGCACCAGGCCCTGATCGAGGCGGAGATCGAGGCGGTGCTCACCGCGGACTGGCCGCTGGACCGCTTCGGCCACGGCGATATCGCCCTGCGGGTGCCGGCCGAGCGTTGGAGCGAGGCGGAGCTGCATCTCTCCAACCTCGACTGGGGCGAGGACTAACGTCTGACGCAGGAGTTCCTAAGGGCACGCTGGCGGTGGTACGGTTGAGCCGAGGCTCGAGCCCGTACGAGAGCCGTCTCACCGTTTGACCCAACACAAACGGCGCGGGAGCCGAAAGTCTTCGGTCCCTTTGGGGGCAGGAGCAGGCACCCACCTTCACTTGAAGGGATCAAAGCTAGAGGCGGCAACGGCGGGCTGGAGCCTCTTTTTCCGTGGCGCGAGGGGGAGAGTTTCGCCGAGCTGAGACTTGTCGTCGCAGTGCGACCAAAAGTCTCAGCTCGAGTTGAGCGGGATCGGCGAATGACCGAGACGGCTCGGCGGCAGCACGGCGTCGTAACGCGCAAGCAGCTGCTTGCGCTGGGGATGGGAAGCAAAGCGATCACAGAACGGACGAGGCGTGGCCTCCTCCGCTCGGTCTATCGCGGCGTCTACGCCGTCGACGGCTCGTCGCTAACCCTGGATGGTCGGCGAACGGCGGCGGCTCTGGGCTGTGGCCCGGCAGCGGTGCTCAGTCATCGTTCGGCCGCCAGGCTGTGGGAGGTTTTCCCCTACGAGCCCAGCCGGATTGAAGTCAGTAGGCCGGCCGCAGGACAGACGGCGCACGACGGGATCCTTCTTCGCCAAGCGCGGCTGCTCCCAGACGAAGTTGAGGAGCTCGACGGCATTCCGGTCACGGCAGTCTTCAGGACGATCTTCGATCTGGCGGCGGTGGTCTCGAAGAGGGAGGTTGAACGGGCCTTTCACGAGACGGAGGTGAAGCAGCTGACCGGCCACGTCTCCTTGCCGCAGCTGTTGCGCCGCCATCCAGGGCGTCGCGGAGCGGCGACGGTACGCCACATCCTCGCCAGCCGCGAGCCGGTTGGAGTCAGCCAGAACGACTTCGAGGAGCTGTTCGTCGCCTTTCTTGACGAGCATGGGCTGCCGCGACCGCGGCTCAACGCGACGCTCTCGATTCGGGGGCGATTCCTCAAACCCGACTGCATGTGGGAGGACCAGCGGCTCCTGGTCGAGCTCGACGGGCGGGCGGTGCACGGGACCGAGCGGGCGTTCGAGGGCGATCGGCGGCGGGATCGGGTCTTGCTGGCGGAGGGGTGGCGCTCGACGCGGGTGACGTGGCGGCAGCTGCGGGACGAACCGGACGCGATTGCCGCCGACCTGCGGGAAATGCTGCACGGTCCCGCGCAGCCTCCTACCCTGTAGCAATGGATCGAGAGCTTTTCGAGCATTACCTGAGCGATGACGAGTCGGCGTGGACCCGCTGCCTTCGGCGCTTTCACCGGTGCGGCGGGGGGTGCGGCATGTGACGATCTCTCGCGGATTTCGTTCTCGATCGCGGATGAGCGGATCGCCTCGGTCAGCTTCGACGCCGAGGGATGCGGGGCAACGGTTGCCGCCACGGCCGCTGTGGCCGAGATGGTCGATGGAGTACCGGTGCTCGAGGCGGCGGCGATCGACGTCGACACGGTCGACACGGCGATCGGCGGCTTGACGCCGGCGAAGCGGCATGCGGCCGTGCTCGCCGCCGACGCGCTGCATCGCGCGCTTGCGAGCGCGGCTGCCACCGCCGCGCGCCTGGCGCTCCCTCCGGCAAGCTTGGAAAAGGGACGGGTTCCGGCGACCACACCGGCAGATTCTGGTCGCCGGGACCCGTCCCCCGAGCGCGTCGCGGTCGCCATGTCCGGCGGCGTCGACAGCGCCGTCGCGGCGCTGCTGGAGCGCGAGCGCGGGGCGGAGGTGGTCGGCGTCACGGTCAAGCTCTGGGCCGATCCCGAGACCGACGGCGCCAAGGCCTGCTGCTCGCCGGAGGCGGTGCTGGGTGCGCGCGGCCTCGCGCACTCGCTTGGCATCCCGCACTTCACCCTCGACCTCGAGGAGGAATTTCGGCGCCGGGTGGTCGGCCGCTTCATCGACGGCTACGCCGCCGGCAGCACCCCCAACCCCTGCGTGCTCTGCAACGGCGAGGTGCGGATCGCGGCGATGGTCGACCTGGCCGAGCGACTCGGCGCGGACCGCCTCGTCACCGGCCACTACGCCCGCATCGTCGAGGACGGCGACGGACCGCTGCTGGCTGCCGCCGCGGACGCCGCCAAGGACCAGAGCTACATGCTGGCGGCGTTGCCGCTGCCGCTGCTCGGCCGGCTCTCCTTCCCGCTGACCAAGCTGACCAAGCCGGAGGTGAGGGAGATCGCCGCCCGGCACGGCCTGTCGGTTGCCCGCAAGGCCGAGAGCCAGGACCTCTGCTTTCTCGCCGGTCAGGGCAAGCGCGGCTTCCTGCGCCGTCACGGCGGTCTGCGCGACCGCGATGGCGCCGTGCTCGACAGTGCCGGCCGCACCGTCGGTCGCCATCGCGGCCACCACAACTTCACCGTCGGCCAGCGCCGCGGCATCGGCGTCTCCGCCCCCGAGCCGCTCTACGTCGTCGCCACCGACGCCGCCGCCAACACGGTCACGGTCGGTACCCGGGCTGAGCTGGAGACCCGGCAGATCCACGTCCGCGACGCGGTCCTGCATCGCGACGGCGGCCGGGTCGACGCGGTCCGCCTCCGCTACCACTCGCGCGCCCTGCCCGCCTCCGTCGGCACGGCCGCTGCGGGTCGTCACGACACAATCGAGGTCGAGCTGGGCGAGGAGTTCGTCGGCGCCTCCCCGGGTCAGACGGCGGTGCTCATGGAGGGCGAGACGATCGTCGGCCACGGCACCATCGTCGCTGTGGCCTGAGCCCTTCGCCAGGCCCCACGGCCTTCCCGTCCGCAAATATTTAGGCTCCCTCACATGAAGGCGCAGGAGATCCGCGACACCTACCTCTCCTTTTTCGCCGAGCGGGAACACAGGATCGTTCCCTCGGCCTCGCTCGTGCCCTCTGTCCACGACCCCTCGGTCCTGCTGACGACGGCCGGCATGCAGCCCTTCAAGCCCTACTTCCTCGGCCGCGAAGCACCGCCGGCGCCGCGCCTCGCCGACGTGCAGAAATGCTTCCGCACGACCGACATCAAGGAGGTCGGCAATACGGCCCGCCACATGACCTTCTTCGAGATGCTCGGCAACTGGAGCTTCGGCGACTACTTCAAGGCGGAGTCGATTCCCTGGGGTTGGGAGCTCTCGACCCAGGGCTTCGGGATGGACCCGGAGCGGATCTGGGTCACCGTCTTCGGCGGCGACGAGGAGCTCGGCCTCGGTCCCGACGAGGAGGCGATCGAGATCTGGCACGGCGTCGGCGTGCCCGACGAGCGCATCGTCCGGCTCGGCCGCGAGGACAACTTCTGGCAGGCGGGCCCCACCGGGCCGTGCGGGCCCTGCTCGGAGCTCTACCTCGACCGCGGTGTCGAGCTCGGCGCCGAGGGCGAGCGGCCGGGCGACGACAGCGACCGCTTCCTCGAGTTCTGGAACCACGTCTTCATGAGCTACGACCTGGCCGATGACGGCAGCCTGACCGAGCTGCCGATGCGCAACATCGACACCGGCATGGGCCTCGACCGGATGGCGGCGATCCTCCAGGACGCGCCCTCGGTCTTCGAGACCGACCACGTGCGGCCCCTGCTCGACCTGGCCGAGGAGCTTTCCGGCCGCCGCTACGACGAAGGCGGCACGGTGACGCGGGCGATGCGGATCGTCGCCGACCACTCGCGCGGCGCCGCCTTCCTGATCGCCGACGGCGTCGTCCCCTCCAACGAGGACCGCGGCTACATCCTGCGCCGGATCATGCGCCGGGCGATCCAGCAGGGGCGCACGCTGGGGCTCGAGGCCCCCTGGCTGGGGCGCTTCGCCGAGCGCACGATCGAGCTCATGGGGGCCGCGTATCCGGAGCTGGAGGGCGAGCGCGACACCATCGCCCGCTGGGTCGGCGACGAGGAGGAGAGCTTCGGCCGCACGCTGGAGCGGGGCACCGAGCTGCTGGAGCGCCTGGTAGCCGAGGCAAAGGAGTCGGAGACCTCCTGGATCGACGCCGCCGCTGCCTTCAAGTTGCACGACACCTACGGCTTCCCCTACGACCTGACCAGGGAGCTGCTGGCCGAGCGGGGGCTTTCGGTCGACGACTCCGGCTTCGAGGAGCTGATGGAGGAGCAGCGCCAGCGCGCCCGCACCGGCGCCGCCACCGCGCACGGCTCCGAGAACACGCATGAGAGGGTCGCCGCCTTCGCCGCCGCGGCGCCGCCGACCCGCTTCGTCGGCTACGAGACGCTGCGTGCGACCACCGGGCTCGCCGCCGTGGAGGGTGCCGACGGCCGCGCCCTGGTCA
This sequence comes from uncultured Solirubrobacterales bacterium, assembly GCA_963775475.1. Taxonomy (GTDB): domain Bacteria; phylum Actinomycetota; class Thermoleophilia; order Solirubrobacterales; family 70-9; genus VAYN01. Next base: position 298,233 of record CAVZIP010000002.1, read on the forward strand.
AGCTCGAGGAGAGCCCCTTCTACGCCGAGGGCGGCGGTCAGGTCGCCGACTCGGGCGTGCTGCGCTGGGCCGGCGAGGAGACGAAGGTGCTCGACGTCTACCGGCTCGGCGAGGACCAGGCGCTGGAGGTCGAGTCGGGTGGCGCCGCGATCGAGCCCGGCGTCGCGGTCGAGGCCGTGGTCGACCACGAGGCCCGCCACGCGACGATGCGCAACCACACCGCCACCCACCTCCTGCACGCGGCCCTGCGCGAGCGGCTCGGCACCCACGTTCGCCAGGCCGGCTCGGCGGTCCGCCCCGACAAGCTGCGCTTCGACTTCACCCACGGGCAGGCGCTCAACCCGGCGGAGCTGCGCGACGTCGAGGACCGGGTCAACGAGTGGATCAAGGCGAGCCGGCCGGTGCGCTGGCTCAACATGGGCCGGGCCGAGGCCGAGAGGCTCGGCGCCATGGCCCTGTTCGGCGAGAAATACGGCGAGTGGGTGCGGGTGGTCGAGGTCGACGGCGTCTCGCGCGAGCTCTGTGGCGGCACCCACGTCGCCAACACCGGCGAGGTCGGCATCTTCAAGATCGCCTCCGAGGGCTCCAGCGCCGCCAACGTGCGCCGTGTCGAGGCGATCACGGGGCCCGCCGCGATTGACTTCTTCCGCGCGCGCGAGTCGCAGCTTCGCGAGGCGGGCGAGCTGCTCGGCAACCCGCAGGATCCCCTCGGCGGCGCCCGCCGTGCGGCCGAGCGGCTGCACGAGGCCGGTGCCGGCGCCGAGCAGGCGCAGAAGCAGCTCGTGGGCGAGGAGGCGAAGCGGCTCGCTGCCGCCGCCACCGATGCCAGCGGGATCAAGGTGGTCATCTCCACCTCGGAGCTGTCCGGCCAGAAGCAGCTGCTCGACGCCGCCAACCGCGTCCAGTCGATGCTGGGCGGCGCCACGGCGCTGGTGCTGGGCGGCGGCGACGGCGAGAAGGTCGCGCTGGTCTCGCTCGTCTCCGAGGACGCGGTCGGACGCGGTCTCTCCGCCGCCGCCCTGGTCCGCGAGGCCGCCGCCGTGGTCGGCGGCGGCGGAGGTGGCCGCGACGACATGGCCCAAGCCGGCGGCCGCGACCCGGCCAGGCTGGACGAGGCGCTCGCCGCGGCGCGCGCCGCGATCGAGCGGGAGCTGGGCTAGGCCGTGCGCGTGCTCGCCCTCGACCACGGAACCGCCCGCATCGGCTGCGCGATCTCCGATCCGACCGGCACCCTGGCGACGCCGCTGCCGGTGATCGAGCCGCCGGAGGCGAAGCTGGTCGCCGCTATCGTCGCCGAGCACGGCGTCGAGCGGGTCGTCGTCGGCCTGCCGCTGCACCTGAGCGGCGAGGAAGGGAGCCAGGCGGAGCTGGCTCGCAGCTTCAGCGCCGAACTGGAAGCGTTGCTGCCGATTCCGGTCGAGACCTACGACGAGCGCTTGACGACGCGGATGGCGGAGATGAGCCGGCGCGCGGGCGCGAGCGCCGCACCCGATTCCCTCGCGGCCGCGCACCTGCTGGAGGCCTACCTGGCCGGAGTCGCGGCGATCGAAGAAGCCACTCCGAGAACCGCGGAGCCCGGCGATGAGTGAGGACCGGCTGGGCGAGGACCCCTTCGCCGACGCCGACGACCCCGCCGCCCGCGAGCGCGAGCAGCGCCGGCGCGAGCGCGAGGAGCGGCGCCAGAAGCGCGAGGAGAAGCGGACTGCGGGCGGAGAGCCGGGGGGTGGCTCGCCTTCGCAACAGCGGGGAGGCTCAGTCGAGCCATCCCCCGGCTCTCCGCACGAGGCGCCTGTGGTTGCCGGGCCGCCCTCGCGCACGTCCGGGGAGAAGTTTTGGGAAGAGGAGGAGCCGGAGCCGGTTCGCAGCAACGGGGCCGGGTCGGGCAGGCCGCGCCGCGGCGGCGTGCTCGGCAGCCTGCGCCGACACCCGTTCCGTATCTTCGCCGCGATCGCCGTCCTCTTCGTCCTCTGGTTCCTCTTCGCCCTCTTCCAGCCTTTCCACGGCGAAGGCTCGGGCCGGGTCGGGGTGACGGTCCCGAAAGGCGCCAGCGTCAGCGAGGTCGGCGACCTGCTCGGCGAGAAGGGCGTGATCGACAGCTCGACCCTGTTCCAGGTCCGCGTCACCCTCGCCGGCAAGCGCTCCGAGCTGTACCCCGGCCGCTACACGCTGGCCGAGGGGATGTCCTACGGCGCCGCGATCGATGCCCTCACCCAGCCACCGATCAAGCGCACCGTCACGGTCACGATCCCCGAGGGCTACAGCCGTTCGCAGGCGGCGCAGCTGGTCGAGGAAGACGGCCTCGAGGGCGACTACACCGCGGAGACCGTGCGCTCTCCGTACCTCAACCCGGCCAAATACGGCGGCGCCGACGCCAAGGACCTCGAGGGCTTCCTCTTTCCGGACACCTTCGAAATGAAGCCGGGAGCGCCCGCGGCCGACCTCGTGCAGCTGCAGCTGGAGGACTTCAAGCGCCGGATCAAAGGCGTCGACATGGGCTACGCCCGCGCGAAGAACCTGACGACCTACGACGTTCTGATCATCGCCTCGTTGATCGAGGACGAGGCCGGGGTCCCGAACCAGCGCAAGCAGGTCGCCGCCGTCGTCTACAACCGCCTGCGGGAAGGGATACCGCTGGGGATCGACGCGACGATCCGCTTCGCGACCGGCAACTACGCCCAGCCGCTGACCGAATCGGAGCTGGCGGTCGACTCGCCCTACAACACCCGCACCAACCCCGGCCTGCCCCCGGGGCCGATCAACAGCCCCGGCATCGACGCGATCGAGGCCGCCGCCCACCCGGCGAAGAGCGACTACCTCTACTACGTCAACGAGCCGGGGACCTGCGGCAAGCTCGCCTTCTCCAGGAGCTTCGCCGAATTCGAAGCCGACGTCGCCAGGTACAACGCCGCCCGCGAGGCCGCCGGCGGCAACGAGCCGGATACCTGCGGGGACTAGCGATGCCCCGGTTGGCGGTCCTCGGCCATCCCGTCGCCCACTCTCGCTCGCCGGCGATGCAGAACGCGGCGCTGGCGGAGCTGGGGATGGCGGGCGAGTGGAGCTACGAGGCGCTTGACGTCGCCCCGGAGGGCTTCGAGGAGCGGGTGCGGGCGATGCCCGATGAGGGCTTTGCCGGGGCCAACGTAACCGTCCCCCACAAGGAGGCGGCGCTGGCGCTGGCCGATGCGCCGAGCGAGGTTGCGCGGGAGATCGGCGCCGCCAACACCTTCGTCTTCGCCGGCGGTCAGGTGCGCGCCCACAACACCGATGCCGACGGCTTCCTGGCGGCGCTGCCGGCTTCGCCGCGGGGCGTGCGGGCGTTGGTGATCGGCGCGGGTGGCGCCTCGCGCGCAGTCTGTTGGGCCCTGAACCGAGAGGGAGCGCGGCTCGACGTCTGGAACCGGACGCAGGAGAGGGCCGAGCGGCTCTGCGCCGAGTTGGGAGGGATCCCGGTCGCCGACCCCGATCAAGCCGCCTACGAGCTGATCGTCAACACCAGCGCCGCCGGTCTCGGCGGTGGCGATCCATTCGAGAGCCTGCCGCTGGAAGCGGACGGCTTCGCCCCCGGGCAGACTCTCGTCGACCTGGTCTACGGCGCCGAGCGGAGCCCACTGCTGCGCGCTGCCGAGGCGGCCGGGGCGACAACCGTCGATGGCATCGAGATCCTCGTCCAGCAGGGTGCCCTCTCACTTCGCATCTGGACCAACCGCGAGCCGCCGGTCGAAGCGATGCGCGCCGCCGCCCGCCGATAGACCAAAAGTCGATGATTTGTCCCACCTATAGGGGGGTCAACTCGTCAACTCTTCCGGCTATAGCCTTGCGCTGATGACGACGTTCCGTTTCACCACCGCGGGGGAGTCGCACGGGCCGGGGCTCGTGGCGATCGTCGAGGGGGTGCCGGCCGGGCTCGAGCTCGACCGCGAGGCGCTCGACCGCGACATGGCGCGGCGCCAGCTCGGCCACGGGCGCGGCGGGCGGATGCGGATCGAGACCGACACGGCCGAGATCCGCTCCGGCGTGCGCCACGGGCGCACGCTCGGCAGCCCGATCGCGATCCTCGTCGCCAACCGCGACTACGCCAACTGGGAGGAGCGGATGAACCCCTGGCCGGTCGAGGGGTTCGAGCCCGACGAGGTGCACCTGCCCCGCCCCGGCCACGCCGACCTGGTCGGCGCCCAGAAGTACGGCCACGCCGACATCCGCAACGTGCTCGAGCGGGCCAGCGCCCGCGAGACCGCCGCCCGCGTCGCCGCCGGCACGATCGCCCGCGGCTTCCTCACCGCGCTCGGGGCGAGCATCCACAGCCACGTCACCCAGATCGCCTCGGTCAAGGCCGCCGAGCGCGACGACCTCACCCCGGCCGATTTCGCCGGCGTCGACGAGGACCCGGTGCGCTGCCTCGACCCCGAGGCCAGCGCGGCGATGGTGGAGGAGATCAACCGGCTGCGCAAGGCCAACGAGAGCCTCGGCGGCGCCTTCGAGGTGCGCGTCTTCGGCCTCGTCCCCGGCCTCGGCTCCCATATCTCCTGGGAAGACCGGCTCGACGGGCGCCTGGCCGGCGCCGTGGCCTCGATCCAGTCGGTGAAGGGGGTCTCGATCGGCGAGGCCTGGGACGTCGCCAGCCGTCCCGGCTCCGAGGCCCACGACGAGATCTTCTGGTCCGAGAAGGACGGCTACTTCCGTGAAACCAACCACGCCGGCGGGCTCGAGGGCGGGATGACGAACGGCCAGCCGCTCTCGGTCCGCGCCGCGATCAAGCCCATCTCGACCCTGACCAAGCCGCTGCGCTCGGTCGACACCGAGACCAAGCAGCCGGCCCAGGCGCTGCGCGAGCGCACCGACTCGACCGTCGTCCCCGCCGCCGCCGTGGTCGCCGAGGCGATGGTGGCGCTGACCCTGGCCCGCTGCTACCGCGAGAAGTTCGGCGGCGACCACATCGCCGACGTCCTCGCCGCCATCGCCGCCTACAAGCAGCGCATCGACTTCAGGGGGTGAGCTGGTGAGGCCGGCGCTGGTCTTCATCGGCTTCATGGGCGCGGGCAAGAGCACCGCGCTCGCCGCCGCCCGCGAGGCCGGTCTGGAGACGACCGAGATCGACGAGCTGATGGAACGCGAGCTGGGGATGCCGATCAAGGAGGCGTTCGAGCAGCACGGCGAGGAGGCATTCCGCGAGCGTGAGGCCGAAGTGGTCGGCGCGCTGCTGGAGGCGGCCGACGGCGGCGCGATCGCGCTCGGCGGCGGCAGCGTGCTCAGCGAGCGTGTGCGCGCCGCGCTCGACCGCCACGTCGTCGTCTGGCTCCAGGTCGACGCGCGTGAGGCCTGGCGGCGAATCGCCGGCAGCGACCGCCCGCTGGCGACCAGCGCCGAGGACGTCGAGCGGCTGCTGGCGGTGCGCGAACCGCTCTACGAGGCCCTGGCCGACGCGATCGTGCCAGCGGGGGGCCGGGAGATGATCTTCGACGCCCTGCCAGCGGTTCAGGCGCTGGGTGAGCTGCCTGCGGGGACCAGGATGCTCTGGGCCACCAGCGTCTCCGGCGGGTACCCGGTCCTGGTCGGACGCGGGCTGCTCGAAGCCGGGTGGTGGCCGCTGGAGGGGCGTCGCTTTCTGATCTCCGACGCGACCGTCGGGGCCACCTATGGCGGCCGGCTCGGCGACCTCGCGGGCCGGGGCGAGATCGCGCCGGGCGAGGCCTCGAAGACGATGGCCGAGGCGGAGCGGGTGCTGCGTGAGATGGCGCGGTCAGGGATTACCCGCGAGGACCATGTCGTCGCCCTGGGCGGAGGCGTCGTCGGAGATCTCGCCGGCCTCTGCGCGCACCTCTATCAGCGCGGCGTCCACGTGGTGCAGGTGCCGACGACGCTGGTCGCCCAGGTCGACTCCGCCTACGGCGGCAAGACGGGTGTCGACCTGCCGGAGGGCAAGAACTACGCTGGCGCATACCACCTGCCAGCCGCGGTGATCGCCGACACGGCGACCTTGACGACGCTACCGCCGGAGGAGCGAGCCGCCGGCTTCGTCGAGGCGCTGAAGACCGGGTTGCTGGCCGGCGGGCAGCTCTGGGAGCGGGTGCGATCGATCGACAGCCTCGACCCGGCGAGCCTCGACGACGTGGTCTTCGCATGTGCCCGCTTCAAGTGCGAGGTCGTCGCCGCCGACGAGCGCGACGGCGGCCTCCGCCACATGTTGAACCTCGGCCACACGGTCGGGCACGCGATCGAGGCCGCCACGGAGTACACCCGCTACCGCCACGGCGAAGCGATCGCCCTCGGCCTGCTCGCCGCTCTGCGCCTCTCCGACGCCCCACAGCTGCGCGACGAGGTCGAGGAGATCCTGCGCCGTCACGACCTGCCGACCGCGCTCGACCCGAGCGTCGAGGTCGAGGCCATCCTCGACGCCCTCCAGCGCGACAAGAAGCGCACCGCCGAGGGCGTCGGCTTCGTCCTCCTCTCCGAGCCCGGTCGGCCCCGGGTGGGGCAGCTGATCGACCCCGCTAGGGTCAGGGCCGCCGTGGAGGAGTTGTGCCCGTGACCACCACCCGCAACCGCGTCGCCGTCCTGCACGGCGTCAACTTCGACATCCTCGACCGGCGCGATCCGGAGGTCTACGGTGGGCTCTCGCTGGCTCAGCTCGAGCAGCGGATCTCCGGCTGGGCGCGCGAGCTGGGGCTGGAACCGATCTTCTTCCAGACCAACCACGAGGGCGAGTTCGTCGAGTACCTGCACCGGCTGCCGGACCTCGCAGACTCCTCCCTGGTCAACGCCGGCGCCTGGACCCACTACAGCCGCGCGATCGCCGACGCGCTCGACGTCGCCCGCCTGCCGGCGGTCGAGGTCCACCTCTCCGATGTCGAGAACCGCGACGACTGGCGCCGCGACTCGGTCTTCGACGGGCTGGTGCTGGCGAAGATCTCCGGCAAGGGCCCCGACGGCTACCGCGAGGCCCTGGAGCTGCTCGCCCGTGAGCTCGGCGCCAGCGCCTGATGCGCGGCCGCGGCGACCGGCTGGAGAAGCTGCTGGCCGAGCGCGAGCTGGACCAGATGCTGGTCACCGACCTGACCAACGTCCGCTACCTGACCGGCTTCACCGGCACCAACGGGGCCTGCGTCTGCGGGGCGGGCCTGCGCCTCTTCTTCACCGATTTCCGCTACACCGAGCGCGCCGCCGCCGAGGTCGAGGGCTGGGAGACGATTACGGTCGCGAACGACTGGCTCGGCGGGATCGCCGAGCGGCTCCAGGGCCGGGTCGGCTTCGAGGACGACCAGATGTCGGTCCGCGTGCTGGAGAAACTGAAGGAGAAGCTCGCCGAGGGGGTCGAGCCGGTTCCGGCCGGGGGCACGGTCGAGCAGCTGCGCCGGGTCAAGGACGAGCGAGAGCTGGCGGCGATCGCGGCGGCCTCGGAGCTGGCGGACGAGGTTTGGCGCTGGACCCTCGAGCGCGGCATCGGCGGACGCCGAGAGCGCGACGTCGCCCGCGCCGCCGAGGCGCGGATCCGCGAGCTCGGCGCCGAGCCGTCCTTTCCCGCGATCGTCGCCGCCGGTCCCAACGGCGCTCTGCCGCACGCCGAGCCCGGCGAGCGCGAGATCGGCCGCGGCGAGCTGATCGTCTTCGACATGGGCGCCAAGCTCGAGGGCTACTGCTCCGACGGCACCCGCACCTACGCCACCGGCGAGCCGGGAGAGGGCGCTCGCGAGGTCTACGAGGTCGTGCGCCGGGCGCAGGCGGCGGCGCTCGAGGCGATCGCCGCCGGCGCCAAGGGCGAAGCCGTCGACGCCGTCGCCCGCCAGGTCATCGACGAGGCCGGCTACGGCGAGCGCTTCGGCCACGCGCTCGGCCACGGCGTCGGGCTCGAGGTGCACGAGGGGCCGCGGCTCTCGCAGCGCTCCGACGACGTGCTCGAGCCCGGTGAGGTCGTCACCGTCGAGCCCGGCGTCTACCTGCCCGGCGAGCTCGGGGTGAGGATCGAGGATCTGGTCGTCGTCACCGTCGAGGGCCACCGCAATCTCAGTGGCTTGCCGAAGGAGCTGCAGCTCGTCGACTGATACGCCAGGACTCAAGGCCGAGGCCGCTGGCGCCGATGGGCTGGCATGAGCAGCCAAGCTCCAACCCTGACTTCGAGCCCGCGCGCCTCAGCGCGGGGCCCGGCTGCCGAGACGCTGGTCTCGATCCACGAGGAGGCGCGCCGCGAGCGCCTGCTCGACATGGAGACGCGGGTGCGTCGCTACCGCACCGCCTGCTTCGTGATCCTCGCGCTCTCGATCGCCCTTGGCGGCTCCTCCGACGTCGGCTGGTGGTGGGTGCCGCTGCTGGCGGCCGGGGCCGCCGGCTTCGCGGTCGCCGACCGCTTCATGCGGACCAGCAACCATCCGGAGATCTGGGTCGCCGGCGCCTGGGCCGCGCTTCCCGTCCTGCTCGCCGCCGCGGTGCTCGTCACCGGCGGCGTCACCAGCCCCGTCCTGGTCTGGTTCGCCCTGCCGGCGGTCACCCTCGGCTTCCGCTTCGAGCCGCGGGGAATGGTGATCGGGACCGCCTACATCCTGCTGATGTTCGTCGCCTGTGCGGTTCTGCCCGACCCCGGTGCCGCGCTCGAGCATCGCCAGACGTTGATCGCGGCGGCGGCGCTGATCGTCAGCACCGTGATCCTCTCCGGTGCCCTGGTCGAATCCGACCGCGCCCACCGCCGCCGCTCGACGCTCGATCCGCTGACGGGGCTCTTCAACCGCAACGCCCTGGAGCAGCGGCTGGCCGAGCTGAACGGCCAGCCCTGCAACCTCGAGGAGGGCCTCTCGCACGCGCTGCTGCTCTGCGACCTCGACCACTTCAAGCGGGTCAACGACCAGCTCGGCCACGCCGCCGGCGACGCGGTCCTGCAGGACGTCGCCTACACGATGCGGGCGGCACTGCAGGCCGGCGACACGATCTACCGGGTCGGCGGCGAGGAGATCCTGGTGATCCTGCCGGGGGCGAATCGCGAGGATGCGACGGAGATCGGCGAGCGCTTGCGCCGCGAGGTCCACGACCGCCGCCCGGTCGGCGTCCCGGTCACGGTCAGCATCGGCGTCGCCGTCGCCGAACCCGAGGTCGTCGACACCGACGACCTCGTCGCTCGAGCCGACGCGGCTCTCTACGCCGCTAAGGCCGGTGGCCGCAACATGGTTTACGTAGACAACTGAGTCGCGCTAGCGACTGAGGTCCACGTCGGCCGTCAACCGCGCCGCGAACGCCGTCAGCAGCTCGACCGTGGCCTCGACGTCGCGCAGGTCGACCAGCTCGACCGGGGAGTGCATGTAGCGCAAGGGGATCGAGACGAGGCCAGTCGGGATCCCGGCACGGGAGATCTGCAGGACGTCGGCGTCGGTGCTGGTGCCGCGGCCGCTGGCGCTGATCGAGTGCTCGATGCCCTCCGCCTCGGCGGTCTCGACCAGCAGCTCGAAGACCTTGGGGGAGAGGGTGGAGCCGCGGCCGATCGCCGGTCCGGAGCCGAGCGGGTGGCTGCCGATCTCCTTCTCGTCGACCCCGGGCGCGTCGGTGGCGTGGGTGACGTCGACGGCGACGGCGATGTCGGGGCGGACCTCGAAGGCGGCGGTGCGGGCGCCGAAGAGGCCGATCTCCTCCTGCACCGCCGCGACAGCGGCGAAGGATCCGGTGAGCTCGCCGCGCTCGTCTGCGCGGCGCAGGCTCTCCAGCGCCACGTAGGCGCCGAGGCGGTTGTCCATCGCGCGGGAGACGAGCCGGTCGCCGACCAGGGGCTGCGGCTCGGCCGCGATCACGACCGGGTCGCCGACCCGGATCAGCCCGGCGGCCTCGTCCCGGTCTGTGGCGCCGATGTCGATGTGCAGGCCCTTCAGCTCGACCACCTTCTTGCGCTGGTCGGGCTCGAGCAGGTGGATCGGCTTGCGCCCGACCACGCCCAGCACCAGCCCGTCCTTGCCGCGAACCTCGACCCGCTGGCCGACCAGGATCTGGGGGTCCCAACCGCCGACGGGGGCAAACCAGAGGAAGCCCTTCTCGTCGATGTGGGTGACGATCAGGCCGATCTCGTCGATGTGACCGACCACCGCCAGCAGCGGCGCGACCTCGCCGACCCGGGCGATCGAGGACCCGATCCCGTCGCTGCTGACCTCGGCAAAAGCGGCGGCCTCGCGCCAGACCGCGGCGGCTGGGCCCTCGTATCCGGAGGGTGCGCCGGCGCGCAGAAGCTCTTCGAGCAGTCGAGGCGTCTCGGTCAAGGTCCAGCAGTATGTCGAGTCGAACAGGCGTCCGTCCTGTTGCCTGCGCCGGTCACGCGACCGCGGCTTCGTGGCGCAGCTGCTCGCGCCGCTCGTCGTAGCCGCGGTGCTCGTAGGCGATCATCGCCCAGATCAGGACGACGACGATCGCGAGGCTGAGCAGGGCGGGAATCTGGGTCGCCACCGGGACCAGGAGCAGCAGCACGAGCGCCAGCCCGAGCCGTTGGCGGTTGACCGTGTGGACCTGGCGGTAGCGGAAGGCGACCAGCCCCAGCAGGTAGACGGCGGTGCCGCCCAGCAGGGCGAAGGCGGGCACGTCGTGGAGGTGCTCGCCGCTGTGGCCGATCGTCGTCTTCAGCCCGAGGGCGACGAGGACGATCCCGGCGACCAGGGCGAAGTGGATGTAGGAGTAGGAGTCGCGGGCGAGCTCGTTGCGCTCGCGCCCCTCCGGGGCGTCGGCGAGGCGGCGGGCCGAGACCAGGGCGACGACGTCGAAGTAGGTCCACCAGAGGGCGGCGCTGAGGGCGACGCCGAGCACGGCGGCGGTGCCGATGCCGAGCGTCAGCTCCTCGGCAGCGCCGATCCCGATCGCGACGATCGACTCGCCGAGGGCGATGATCACGATCAGGCCGTGGCGCTCGGCGAAGTGGCCGGGGACGAATTTCCAGCCCTCGGAGCCGAAGAAGTAGGGGCCGGCCATGTCGAGCAGGAGCGCCAGCGCCCACAGCGAGCCCTGGGCGAGCCCGTCGAGGAAGGAGGCGGCGACCAGGAGGCTGACCCCGACCGCGGTGCTGGCCGCGAGCCCGAGCACCGAGTGGCGCAGGGCGTCGTCGCTGGGGCTGGCGAGCATGAAGAGGGCGATCTGGGCGACGCGGACGACGCCGTAGGCGAGGGCGAAGGTGAGGCCGAGGTCGCCGAAGGCGTCCGGCACGCAGAGGGAGACGACGAGGAAGGCCGCCATCGCGACGAAGATGACGAGGCGGACGGCGCCCTCCTCGGGGTCGATGACGCTGGTCAGCCAGGCGTAGCCGACCCAGCCCCACCAGAGGACGCCGAGCACGAGCAGGCCCTGCGCCAGCCCCGACCAGGTCGGGTGGTCGGCCATCAGCGCCGTGCACTGGGTCAGGGCGAGGACGAAGACGAGGTCGAAGAACAGCTCCAGCGGCCGCACCCGCTCGCCCTCGCGCATGGTCGCGGTGATCCTCGGCGCTCGCGTCGCGGGAGTCATCGCGCCCATCCTTGCAATACCGTTGCGCCGATGAGCGTGGCTGTGGTGACCGGAGCGTCGATGGGAATCGGCGCGGCGACGGCGGTCCGGCTCTCGCGCGAGCCCGGCATGGAGCTGGTCCTGGTCGCCCGCCGCGAGGGGCTGCTGCGCGACCTGGCCGCCTCGCTGCCCTGCAGGGCGACCCACGTCGCGGTCGACCTCACCGACGAGAGCGCCCCCGAGCATGTCCGCGCCCACCTCGAAGCCAACCACGACGGCCTCGACCTGCTCGTCAACAACGCCGGCGCCTCCTGGCGCGGCGGCTTTGCCGAGGCCGGCTACGCCAACGTCCAGCGCCACATGGAGCTCAACTTCGATGCCGTCGTCCGCCTCACCGAGGCGCTGCTGCCGCTGCTGCGGGCCTCGGCCCCGAGCGCGATCGTCAACGTCGCCAGCACCGCCGGCCGCGTCTCCCGCGCCCGCACCGGTGCCTACTCGGCCAGCAAGTTCGCCCTGATCGGGTGGACCGACTCCCTCCACGCGGAGGAGCTGCCGCACGGGGTCCACGTCGGCATGGTGCTGCCGGGCTTCATCGCCACCGAGGGCTTCCCGGCGACCGAGTTGCGCGAGAAAGCGCTGACCCGCTGGATCGTCTCCAAGCCGGAGAAGGTCGCCGAGGCGATCTACGAGGCCGGACCCGGCGGCAAGGCCGAGCGCTACGTACCGCGCCCCTATGCCCTGGCCGCGGTCCTGCGAATCGTCGCCCCCGGCCTCGTCCGCCGCGTCCTCAGCGGGGGCGCCGCCGCGAACCTGACCACCAGCACCGCAGGCGAACAGGACCCTGGCTCCACCGCGGCCTGATTCGCCGCGGCGGCGGTTGGCGCGGGCGCTGGGGTCGCTCGTCGCCTGGAATCCGCCTACCTGGCTGCTGGGCGCGATCGTCGCCCTGCTGGGCTGGAAGGTGAGCATGAACCCACCCTCCGTCGGCCTCGATTCGAGCTGGAACGGCGGCCTGACGATGGCGGTCCATGACGGCCTGCAGTGGGGTAGGGACGTCGTCTTCACCTACGGCCCACTCGGGTTCATGAACGGGCAGGGGCTCTGGTACGGGGACCTGGGGATGATCGCCTTCGCCTACCTCTCGAGCCTCTACGTCGCCTTCTGCATCACGCTCGTCTGGGCGCTGCGGCGACTGGTCGGCGCCCTGCCTGCTGTCGCGATCGCCTTCCTGATCGTCACCGTGCTGCCGCTGATCGAGGAGGCGATCGTGGTCGCGCTGCTGCTCTCGATGCGGGCGCTGACCGGGGAGCGCTCCGAACGCGCGATCTACGCCCTCGTGCTCGGCGGCGCCACCTTCGCCGCGATCGAGGTGCTGATCAAGTTCTCGGCCGGGCCGGTGATCGCGACCTTCTTCCTGATCGCGCTGATCGGCCTGCGGGCACGCCGGTGGCAGGTCTGCGCCTACCTCGGCCTGTTCGCGGCCGAGGTCCTGGCGCTGTGGCTGATCACCGGCCAGAGCCTCGGTGAGATCCCCACCTTCCTTCGCAACACCTACGAGATCATCTCCGGCTTCAGCGCCGCGATGGTGACGACGACCGACGTGCCGGCCTGGCAGGTGACGGCGGCGACGATCGCCGCCGCCGGGGTCATGGTCGGCCTGGTGATCGCCAGCACCCAGGGCATCTACCGCGACGCGCGGGCGCGCTGGTGCGGCATCGCCCTGATGGCGCTGGCGGCGTTCACGGTCTTCAAGGAGGGCGTGGTGAGGACCGACGCCGGCCACCTCAGCCTCTTCTTCTCCACCGCCTGCATCCTCTGGATCGCGATCCCCTGGGCGCGGGCGCGCTGGCACTGGATGCTGGCCGGCATCGCCGTGATCGTCGCGATCGGCTGGCCGGTGCGTCCCACCGGCCAGACCAACAACCTCGACGTGGTCGCCAACGTCGGGCACGCGTTCGACCAGGTGGAGACCCTGGCCAGCCCTTCCCGCCGCGAGGAGCTGCGCGCGGCCGGACGGGCCTCGATGGAGGCGATCTACCAGCTCGAACCGGAGACGCTGAAGCTGCTGCGCGGGCACACGGTGGCGATCGAACCGTGGGAGATCGGCGTCGCCTGGGCCTACGACCTGGACTGGGAGCCGCTGCCGGTCTTCCAGAACTACTCCGCCTACACGGCGCGGCTCGACCGGATCAACTCGGAAGCGCTGCTCAGCCCCGACGGGCCGGAACGGATCCTGCGCGAGAACGTCGGCGTCGTCTATCCCGAGTTTCCGACCCGCGGCATCGACGGTCGCTTCCCCGGCTGGGACCCGCCCGAACAGGCGCGGACGGCGCTCTGCAACTTCGCGATCGTGCGCGCGAGCGAACGCTGGCAGGTGCTGGCCGGGGTGCCGGATCGCTGCGGGCCGTCGCGTCGGCTCGGCTCCGTCGAGGCCGGTCCCGGCGAGGCGGTGGACGTTCCCGCCCCAGGGCCGCGCGAGGTGGTCTGGGCGCGGATCGACGGGGTTGACGTCGGCGGCCTCGAGCGGCTGCTGGCCTTCGTCTCCCACGCCCGCACCCGGCATGCGATCGTCGACGGCGATCGCAGCTACCGCCTGATCCCCGGCACCGCGACCGACGGCTTGATGCTGCGCAGCAGCAACGGCATCGGCGGCAAGGGTGCCTTCGCCCAGATTCCCCAGGCGCGGACGATCGCCGTGACGGGCGTGGACGACCAGCTGCGTTTCACCTTCTTTGCGATGCCCGTAAGAGCGGTACGCTCTTTTGGGTAGCGCGACTGGGGAAGACGGGCGATGACCGGGATCGAGATAGGAACCGTCGGAATCGCCTTCGCGGCGGTGCTGGCCCTGACGTGGGTTTTCCGCAGGCGGGCGCGGCAGGCCAGCCGTCGCTTCCAGATCCTCGACGACATCGCCCGGGTCGCCGACGGCGGCCGCTCGCTGGAGGAGACGCTCGACGCGATCACCGAGATCCTCGTCCCCGAGCTCGGCGATTTCTGCATGATCGACGTGATCGAAGGCGAGCACGTTCGCCGAGCTGCGGTTCGCGTCGCCGGCCCGGAGGCGGAAGCGATCGAATCGGGCCTGTCCGAGCGACCCCCGCTGCTGCAGGAGGAGATGGTGAACGCTGCTTCGACGGGTCGGCTGGAGCCGCGTTTCTTTGAGCGCCTCTCCGATGCAGACCTGCGCGGATTCGCCGAGGACGAGGAGGACTTCGAGTTCCTGCGCAGTGTCGGCGCCCGTTCCGCGGTGGTGGCTGAGATGCGGGCGCGGGGAAGGCCGACGGGGATGCTGACGATCGGCGTCAGTCATTCTGGCCGTCGCTTTCGCCAGGACGACGCCCACTTCGCCAGCATCCTCGTCGGCCGCGTGGCCTTGGCGCTCGACAACGCCGGCCTCTTCTCGGACCTCGAGCGCAGCGAGCGCGAACGAGCCGAGATCGCCGAGACCCTGCAGCGCGGGCTGCTGCCGCCGCCGCTGCCCCACATACCGGGCTGGTCCGTCGCCGCGATGTACAGGCCGGCAGGGGCCGAAAACGAGATCGGCGGCGACTTCTACGACGCCTTCCGCATTGCCGGTGGCTGGATGGTGGTGATCGGCGACGTCACCGGCCGCGGTGCTCAGGCGGCCTCGGTCACCGCCCACGCCCGCTACACGCTGCGCACCGCGGCGGCGCTCACCGGCGACCCTGTCGTCGCCCTGGAAACCCTCAACCGCGAGCTGCTGGCGCGCCACGGCGCGGCCCTCTGCAGCGTCGCCGCGCTGGCCATCGACGAAGACCCTTCCCAGCCGGTGCGCCTGGCCGTGGCCGGTCACCCGGCGCCATTGCTCGTCGACGGCGACTCGGTCGTCGAGGCGACGTCCTCGGCGCCGGTGCTTGGCGCCTTCCGCGACGTCGCCTGGGGGATCGAGCACACCGAGGTGCGGCCGGGCCAGCAGCTCGTCGTCGTCACCGACGGCGTCATCGAGGCGGCCGGAAGCGAGGGGCGCTTTGGCGAGCGGCGGCTTCGCGCCGAGTTGGCCCGGGTCTCCAGCCCGGCGATCGCCATCCAGAGGCTGGAGGGGGCGTTGCACGGCTTCACCGCCGGCAGGCTCGAGGACGACGCGGCGATCCTCGCCGTCGCACCCGCCTCGGAGGAGGCCGAGCCCGCCTCGGAGGAGGATCGGGCGCTGGTCGAACGACTCTTCGAGGGCTTCAACCGTCGCGACGCCGAGGAGATCGCCGCCGTCTGCGATCCGGATCTGGAGTTCTTCCCCGTCGGCACCGCCGAGGCGGTGGGACGCACCGCTCCCTACGTCGGGCCGGCGGGGCTGCACGACTACCTGGCTGACGTCGAGCAGGTTTGGGAAGACCTGCGGATCGCGCCGAAGCTGATCGAGCGCAGCGGCGATTCGCTGTTGGTTCGCGGGCGCGTCTACGCCCGCAGCCGCGAGCTCGGCATCCGCGACATGCCCGTGGCCTGGATCTGGGACGTCGGCGAAGGTCACTTCGTCCGCGGTGAGGTTTTCATCGATCCCGAGCAGGCTGTGCTCCGTCTGGCCGAGGGCCTATCCCGGTAGGGGTTTCGCTTAACTTTTTCGTGGAGAGGAGAGGGGCTGCCGCCTCGGAGGAAAGCGGCGAAAAAGTGCAAGACGCTTCACCCCTACCGGGATAGTCCCTCGGTAGAGACTCCGTCGAGCAGGTGGCGGCGCAGGAAGGCGATCTCGTCGGTTACTACGGCCTCGAACTCGGGGCCGTCGTAGATGTCGAAGTGATCGACTCCCGGGTAGGTGTGCAGCTCGCCGAGGGGGGCGCGGCGGGCGGCGGCGATCGCCGCGGGGGGTCTTGCGACCCGGTCGGCCTCGCCGACGCAGAGCAGCCAGGGACGGTGGAGCTTGGCGGCGAGGCGGGCGGGACGGTAGGGAGCGCCGAGCAGCCAGCGCGAGGAGACCCGGTTGCGCCAGCGCGAGTCCTCGCCGATCGCGACGACGTGGCGCCAGCCGGCCTCGCCGCCGGGCGCGTTGATGAACGCCGCCTCGCCCGGCTGGCCGACGGCCGGCAGGTGCCTTCCCCTGACCGCCGCGAACAGCATTCGCGCCGTGACCGACGGTGGGGAGCGGTGCGCCTGGCGCCACATGTCGAGGAACGGGACCTGGCCGATCGCGGCGGCGACGCGGGGATCGTCCACCGCGGCGGCGAGGGCGTTGCCGCCTCCCATCGAGGAGCCGAAGGTCGCCACCCGCTCGGAATCGACGTTCGGCAGCGAACGGGCGCAGGCGATCGCCGCCCGCCAGTCGTCGAGCTGCCGCCTCGGATCGAACAGGTCCGGCTCGCCGCCGCTGTCGCCGAAGCCGCGGTGGTCGAACACCAGCGCCGCGAGACCCGCCGCCGCAAAGCGCTCCGCGAACGGTCCCAGCCCGTCCCGCCGCGTCCCCGAGAGCCCGTGCGCCATGACCACGATCGGCGCCGCGGCTGCGTCTCCAGCCGCTGGGTAGAGCCAGGCGGCGCAGACGTCCCTGCCTGAGCGGAACTCGAGATCCTCGCGATCCATCGAGTACCCAACGGTGGCGGAGTCGAAGATGTGAGATCCCCGCACCACGGCTCCGCACTCTAGGATTCGCCGCCGTGATCAGCACCAATCAGTTCAAGAACGGCACCCACATCGAGATCGACGGGAAGATCTGGAAGATCCTCGAGTTCCAGCACGTCAAGCCGGGCAAGGGCGGTGCCTTCGTGCGGACCAAGCTGCGCCGGATCGAGGACGGCTCGGTGATCGACAAAACCTTCCGGGCGGGGGAGAAGTTCCGGCCCGTCCGCACCGAAGCGAAGAAGATGCAGTACCTCTACGACTCCGGCGACGCGGCGGTCTTCATGGACAGCCGCGACTACGAGCAGATCGAAATCCCCAGCGACGCGCTCGGCGACGCGATGAGGTGGGTCCTGCCAAACGCCGAGGTCGAGGTCCTCTTCGTCGACGAGCGGCCCAGCGACGTCCAGGTCCCGAGCGCGATCGACATGAAGGTGACCCAGACCGACCCCGGCGTCAAAGGCGACACCGCCTCCGGCGGCGGCAACAAGCCGGCGACGCTGGAGTCCGGGGTGATCGTCCAGGTGCCGCTCTTCATCGAGGAGGGCGAAACGATCCGGGTCGACACGCGCAGCGGCGAGTACGTCTCGCGCGCCTGAGGCTCTTGCCCGCCTGAGCCGACCTCGACGGCGCCTGCGATGGCGAGTCTTCGGGCAGCCACCAAAAGCGAGAGAATGAGCCGATGCGCAGATCCGACCAACGCCGCGACGCCGTCTTCGCCAGCTACCAGCGCGACGTCACGGGCCGCCCGCTGGCGGAGCTGATCGCCGACGCGCGACCGCTGACCCGCGAGCTGGCCGAGGGGGTCGACGTCGAGCGCGAAGAGCTCGACGAGACGATCGCCGAACACGCCAAGGGCTGGTCGGTCGACCGCATCGCGCCGCTGGACCTCAACGTGATGCGGGTGGCGCTGTACGAGATCGAGCACGGCGAGGTGCCCCACGAGGTGGCGATCGACGAGGCCGTGGAAATCGCCAAGGAGTACTGCGGCGCCGACGCCCCCAAGTTCATCAACGGCATCCTCGGCGCGATCGTGCGCGCACGGGAGCCGGCCAAATGAGCAGGCTGCGGAAGATCGCCGAGCGGCTGCGCCAGATCTCGGCCGAGCTGGGCGGCGAGGACGCGAACGACGAGCGCGCCGCCGCCCTGGCGGCCGAGGCCGCCGACCTCTCCGCCGAGGCGGTCGAGGAGGCGAACCGCCAGGCCCGCGAGGCGGAAGAGGCCACCCCCGAGTGACAGGCTCCCCGCTCCGCGGTTCCTTATCCACGTATCCGGTGGGAAAGGAACCGCGCTTCCTGTGACCTACCCGGAGGACCTGCGCGCCACGGTCGAGTCCGAGCTCGACCGGCTCCGCTTCTCCCACGCCGATCCGACCGCCGGCCTCGAGGAGGCGATGCGCTACTCGCTGCTGGCCGGCGGCAAGCGGGTCCGGCCGGTGCTGACCCTCGCCACCGCCCGCGCCCTCGGCGCCGACCCCGAGCGCTTCCTCCCGGTCGCCTGCGCGATCGAGCTGATCCACACCTACTCGCTGATCCACGACGACCTGCCGGCGATGGACGACGACGAGCTGCGCCGCGGGCTGCCGACCTCCCACGTCAAGTTCGGCGAGGACGTCGCGATCCTCGCCGGCGACGGCCTCTTTGCGGAGGCGGTGCGGCTCTTCTGCCAGCAGCCGGGCGAGCCGGCCCGGGTCCTGGCGGCGATGCGCGAGCTGGCCGCCGCCACCGGCGTCGATGGCATGGTCGGCGGCCAGTACGTCGACGTGGTCGGGGCGGAGGACGACGCCGCCGGGCTGCGCGCCCTGCACGCGCTGAAGACCGGCCGGCTGATCGCCGCCAGCGTCGGCGTCGTACTCATGCTCGAGGGTCTCGGGGAACGTGAGACAATGCCCTATCGCCGTTTCGCCGGCGAGCTGGGGGTTCTGTTCCAGATCGTCGACGACATCCTCGACGTGACCGAGAGCGACGAGCAGCTCGGCAAGCCACATGGAAGCGACGAGCGACATGGCAAACTCACCTACGTCAGCCTCTTCGGGCTCGACCGGGCCCGCGAGCTGGCCGCCGAGTCCCACGCCAAGGCGACCGCGGCGCTGGCCGGGGCCGGGGGGGAGACGGACGATCTGAGGCGCGTGGCCGACTACATCTTCACGAGGAACGAATGAGCGAGAAGCCCCCCACCCAGGGCAGCGAAGAGGACAACACCGAGCAGCTGCTGGGCGTGATCGACGGCCCCGCCGACCTGCACGAGCTCGACGACGAGCAGCTGCAGCAGGTGGCGCAGGAGATGCGCACATACATCATCGACACGATCGGCGAGATCGGCGGGCACTTCGGCGCCAACCTCGGCACCTGCGAGCTGGCGGTCGCGCTGCACAGCCTGCTCGACTCGCCCCGCGACAAGGTGCTCTGGGACGTCGGCCACCAGTCCTACCCGCACAAGGTCCTGACCGGCCGCCGCGAGCAGCTGCCGACGATCCGCCAGTACGAGGGCCTGGCCCCGTTCTGCTCGATCGCCGAGTCCGAGCACGACATCATGGGGGCCGGCCACGCCTCGACCTCGATCGGGTACGCGGTCGGGCTGAAGGAGGCGATGCGCAAGGGGATCGGCGCGGACGGCCGCGTCGCCGCGGTGATCGGCGACGGCGCCCTCACCGGCGGCGTCGCTTACGAGGCGCTGCACGCGGCCGGCGGCCTGCAGACGCCGGTCGTGATCGTCCTCAACGACAACGGGATGTCGATCTCCCCCAACGTCGGCGCCCTCTCGCGCTACTTCAACCGGATCCGCCTCAACCCGCGCCTCTTCCATGCCCGCGAGGGGGTCGAGGACCGGCTGACCAAGCTGCCGCTGGGGCTGGGACGGCGGATCGAGCGGCTCGGGCCGGAGATCAAGTCGGCGATCAAGGCCTACTGGGCCCCCGGCCTCTTCTTCGAGGAGCTCGACCTCGCCTACATGGGCGTGATCGACGGCCACGACGTGCACGCGCTGCGCGAGGCCCTGCAAGAGGCCTTCGAGGCCGATCGCCCGGTCGTCGTCCACATCCACACCGTCAAGGGCAAGGGCTTCGCCCCGGCCGAAGAGGGCGGCCTGGAGTCGATGGAGAAATGGCACGCCGCCAAGCCCAACTCGATCGTCAACGGCCAACCCGCTTCCGCCAAGCCGGTGCCGGTGACGGAAACGGACGCGCCCGACGCGATCGCGCCGGAGATGCTGGAGAAGCCGCCGGCGGCCGGGGCGCCGCCGCAGTACACGCAGGTCTTCGCCGACGCGATCGTCGCCGAGGCCGAGCGCGACGAGCGGGTGATCGGGATCACCGCGGCGATGGCGGGGGGGACCGGGCTGCAGAAGCTCGCCGACGAGGTTCCCGAGCAGTACTACGACGTCGGCATCGCCGAGCAGAACGCGGTGCTGCTGGCCTCGGGTCTGGCGCTGCAGGGGGCGAAGCCGGTCTGCGCGATCTACTCGACCTTCCTTCAGCGCGCCTATGACCAGATCATCCACGACGTCTGCCTGCAGGAGCTGGACGTGACCTTCGCGA
Source organism: uncultured Solirubrobacterales bacterium (assembly GCA_963775475.1). Taxonomy (GTDB): domain Bacteria; phylum Actinomycetota; class Thermoleophilia; order Solirubrobacterales; family 70-9; genus VAYN01. The sequence continues at coordinate 318,763 of CAVZIP010000002.1, forward strand.
TGGACCGGGCGGGGCTGGTCGGCGACGACGGCCCGACCCATCACGGCGCCTTCGACATCTCCTACTTCCTGCCGATCCCCAACGTGGTCGTGATGGCGCCGCGCGACGAGGCGATGCTGGTCCACATGCTCCATACGGCCATCGCCCACGACGGTCCGGCGGCGCTGCGCTACCCGCGCGGGGCGGCCGAGGGGGCGAAGCTGCCCGGGAAGCCGAAGAAGATCCCGATCGGCCAGGGCGAGATCCTGGCCGAGGGCGAGCGCGTGGCATTGCTCGGCTACGGCTACGGCGTCACCGTGGCGCAGGAGGCGGCGGCGATCCTCGCCGATCACGGGCTCGCCGCGACCGTCGCCGATGCCCGCTTCGCCAAGCCGATCGACGGTGAGCTGGCGGAGCGGCTGGCCCGCGAGCACGACCTGGTGGTGACGGTCGAGGAGAACGTGCTGTCCGGCGGCTTCGGTGCGGCGGTGCTGGATCACCTCGAGGACGCCTTCGCGGAGGGACCGGGGGAGCGGGCACGGGTCCTGCGCGTCGGTCTCCCCGATCGCTACGTCACCCACGGCAAGCCGGCTCTGCTGCGGGCCGAGGTGGGCCTCACCGGCGAGTCGGTGGCCGAGCGGGTGCTGGCGGCGCTGCCCTCGGCCCAGCCGGTCCTCAGCTAGTCGCAGATCGAGGCAAGAGCCGAGGCTGGCGAGGATTCAGTGCGCAAATTGCCTAATCAATTTTGACGATTGATCCAATTGGCGCAATCGAATAGATTGCGCCAATCTCTCCGGTGATGGCGGAGTGGCGGTGGTCGTCAGGCCTCGCTTCTGGGGATCGCCATAGGGAGGAGAGGTTTGTATCTCTATATGTGTCGGCCCGTTGGGGGAATCGGGCCACTCGCGACCGGCCGCCTAGTGCGGTCGGTATCGCGTGGTGATGTCGGAAAGGCTCCAACGGGTCCCCGTGCGCGGGGCTATGTTGTCCGGGTGGGAGAGGGGCAGAGCGAGAAGGGGATCCGCTTCCGGGCGCTGCACGAGGGCGATCCCTTCCTGATCCCGAACCCATGGGACGCGGGCTCGGCCAGGTTGCTGGAGTCGCTCGGGTTCGAGGCGCTGGCGAGCAGCAGCGCCGCTCTCGCGTTCACCTTCGGCAGGTCGGACGGCGAGGCGACGCTGGAGGAGGTCGTCGACCACGTGCGCGCGGTCGACCGCGCGACCGCGTTGCCGCTCTCAGTCGACCTCGAGAACGGCTACGGGCCCGAGCCCGAGGATGCGGCCAGGGCGATCGAGCGGGCGGCGGAGGCGGGCGCGGTCGGCGGCTCGATCGAGGACTTCGACCCGGAGGGGAGGATCTACGACGTCGATCACGCCGCGGAGCGCGTTGCCGCGGCCGCCGAGGCCGCGCGCGGCCTCGACTTCACGTTCACCTTCACCGCCCGTGCCGAGAACCACATCCGCGGCAACCCGGATCTCGACGACACGATCGCCCGCCTGCGGGCCTACGAGGCGGCCGGGGCGGACGTGCTCTACGCGCCGGGTCTGGCCAGCGGCGAGGAGATCCGGGCGGTCTGCGAGGCAGCCAGCCTTCCCGTCAACGTGCTCGCGTTCCGGGGGCTCGACATGGAGGAGATAGTCGAGGCTGGGGCGCAGCGGGTCAGCGTCGGCAGCGGCCTCGCCTGGACCGCGTTCGAATCGATGGCCGCGGCTGCCGAGGCGATGCGAGACCGCGGCGACTTCTCGGCCCTGCTCGCGCCCACCCGGATCAGGGGCTGGCTCGGCGGCTGAGTCGGGTGCGGTCCCTCAAGCCCCCTTTGCCCGCTCAGCAACTCCCAATTGGAAACCCCTGTTCCTGCAAAACGAAATAGCTAGGGTCGCGGGCGGAGAAATTGAGCTGCTTTGGCTCCATTTCTCTCCCTTGAGCGGACCGGGGCACGATCTGTGCCCCGGTCCGCCGTTTTGCTCCCTGGGCGAGGGGTAGTCTCACCCCTGTGAAGATCCTCTTCGCCCCGATCAGCATCGCCGCCGGCCTCCTGGCCGGTCTAGTCGCCCAGAAGGCCTTCGAGCGGATCTGGTCCGCGATCGACGACGAGGATCCGCCGGAGCCGGACGACCGCGAGGCGCCGGTGCTGAAGCTGTTCGCGGCGCTGGCGATCGAGGGGGCGATCTTCCGCCTCGCCAAAGGCTTCACCGACCGCGGCGCCCGTTCGGGGTTCGCCGCCGTCGTCGGCAGATGGCCCGGCGACGACCCGGCGCGGGAAGAGGGCTAGAGAACCGCTTGGCCGAGCCGCGCTTTTTACCCCTCAGGGGGTGAAAAGGCTCGGTTCGACTCAGGCCGACAGGATGCCGGCTATCGGCGTTGCCTGTGAACCTCGGTGGCGCTGGCCTGGTCACGAGGGCGGACGACGATCTCGTCGACGTTCACGTGCGGGGGCTGCGCGACCGCCCAGCGGATGCACTCGGCGACGTCCTCGGCCTGCAGCGGCGTCATGCCCTCGTAGACCCGGGCGGCGGCGTCCTCGTCGCCGCCGAAGCGGACGAGCGAGAACTCGGTCTCGACCATCCCCGGCGCGACCTCCGTCACCCGCACCGGCTGGCCCAGCAGCTCGAGGCGCAGGGCGCGCAGCATCGAGCGCTGCGCGTGCTTGACGCCGGTGTAGCCGGCGCCGCCGCGGTAGGACTCGAAGGCGGCGATGCTCGTCACCCCGACGAGGTGCCCGTCGCCTGACTCGGCCAGCGCCGGCAGCAGCGCCCGCGTCATCCGCATCGTCCCCAGCACGTTGGCCTCGTACATCTGCAGCCACTGCTCCTCCGCGGTCTCCGCGACCGGCGCCAGCCCAAGCGCGCCGCCGGCGTTGTTGACCAGCACGTCGCAGTGGGGGACCGTCGCGACGAACGCCCGCACCGACTCCGGATCGGTGACGTCGAGGCCGATCGCCCGAGCGCCGATCTCCGCGGCGAGGGCCTCGAGCCGGTCGATCCGTCGCGCGCCCAGCACCAGCTCGAGCCCCTCTCCCGCGAGCGCCCGGGCGGTGGCTGCGCCGATCCCGCTGGAAGCACCGGTGATGACCGCGGTTCGCGCCATGCACGGACCTTAGGAGCTGGGCCGGCGCGACCGTATACTCGCCGCCGTGGAGGCCTCAGCCCAGCCGGAGCCGGTCAACGAGGAGGGGTTCGCCGCCTTCTCCGCCCGGAGCGGCGACGGCAAGCCCGTGGTGATGCTGAACCTCCTCGCCTTCGAGCCGGAGGGCGGCAAAGAGCGCTACATGGAATACGGCGCCGCTGTGGCGCCGTTGTTGGAGAAGGCCGGTGGCCGCATCGTCTTCGCCGGCGAGCCCGCCTCCGTCCTGCTGGGCGAGGACTCCTGGGACCTCGTCGCCCTGGTCGAATACCCCACCCGCCAGGCCTTCCTCGACATGGTCGGCTCTCCCGAGTATCAGTCGATCGCCCACCTCCGCACCGAGGCCCTGAGCAAGGGCGAGCTGCACCCGATGGATCCCGTCGAAGAACTTCCCTAGACCCTCCTGGCGCCCAGTCGGCAGCTGGCCCAGATGGATGCTACGCCGCCGGCGCGGTCGAGCCGCGATCGCGCAGCCGCAGCGCCAGGCCGGCGAGCAGGTAGGCGATCGCCACTGCGAGGAGGATGAACTTGCAGGCGGCGAAGATCGTCGCCAGCAGGGGGAACGCGGCACCGGCGCCATCGAGGGTCAGCAGCAGGCAGACGTTCTCGAGCGCGTCGAAGGCGGCTCCGAGAGCGCCAAACGAGACGACGACCGCGCCGATCGCCGCCAGGCGCCGCCACCTCCGGCTCCGGGCCAGATCGCGCACGGCGGCGATGGCGAGGGTGAGGAAGGCGCCGTAGGCAAGCAGGAAGCCGAAGTCGATCCAGAGCGACTCCCGAGCCGCGTCCTGGCCCTCCTCGCCCCATTCGGCAAGGATCTCGTCGGCCCGATCCTGGCCTCCCGTCAGCTCGAAGGGAACGATCCCCGGGCCGCCGGTGTCCTGCATCCGCTGATCGGCGGGCGACATCGCCAAGAGCAGGACCGCCGTTGCGATCCCCGATGCGATCAGTCCCCGCCTCCGCGTCACGCGGGCATTATCTCTCACGCTCAGCACAACAGAAAACGCCCCTCCGGGGAGGAGGGGCGCTTCTGGGGTTACTACAGGGAGGAGAGATATGTATCTCTATATATGTGGATCTGTGGGAGGTGGGTGAGCCCTGTTTGTGCCGCGGGCGCCGTTGTGGGAAGCAACGGGGCCATATGACGGCGCAAGACTCGACCTAAAAGATTTGGTGCTTCTTACTTCGGCACCTCCACTCGAATCCTTGAACAGCGTACGAACATACGTGCGATTTGTGTGTGAGGCCGATCACAGAGACCTTGATCGGTCCCCGACCGTTCCCCGATAAAGCTCGCATACCCGCCTAAGAGTGCGGTAAACGGGCTGTTGCGAGGCCTCGCTGTAGCGTTCCCGGCGTGAAGAAGTCCCGGATAGACGCGGTTTTGGCGGAGCGCGGCCTGTTTCCGTCGCGCTCGGCTGCGGCCGGTGCCGTGCGTGCGGGGGAAGTCCGGGTCGGGCGCGACGGGCCGGTGGCCCTGCGGCCGAGCCAGCTGGTCGAGCCGGAGGCGACGCTGATCGTCGACGAGGGGCCGCGCTACGTCTCGCGCGGCGGCGTCAAGCTGGAGAACGCGCTGGAGGCGCTCGCGATCGACGTCTCCGGCCGCGGCTGCCTCGACGTCGGCGCGTCGACCGGTGGTTTCACCGATTGCATGCTGCAACGGGGCGCGGCGCGGGTCGCGGCGGTCGACGTCGCCTACGGCCAGATCGACCTGCGCCTGCGGGAGGATCCGCGGGTGACGACGATCGAGCGCCTCAACGCGCGCGAGATGCTTCCCTCCGACCTGCCCTTCGAGCCCTCGCTGGCGACGGTCGACGTCTCCTTCATCTCGCTGACCAAGGTGCTGCCGGCGGTGGTCCGTTGCCTGGCCCCCGGTGGCGAGATCCTGGCGATGGTCAAGCCGCAGTTCGAGCTCGGCCGCGAGCGGGTCGGTCGCGGCGTCGTCCGCGACGACGGCGACCGTCGCGAGGCGATCCTCACCGTTGCCACAGCGGCCCAGGACCTCGGCCTGCCGGTGCACGGCTTCGCCTCCTCTGGCCTGCCGGGCCCGAAGGGCAACCGCGAGACCTTCGTCTGGTGCGGCGGCGACGGTCCCGCCGCCGAGGACCTCGAGGCCGCGATCCGCGCCGCGGAGGCGGGCGCGTGAAGACGGCCGCCCTGATCACCCACTCGCACCCGCCGGCCGCCACCGAGGCGGTCGCGATCGTGGTGCGAGTTGCCGGGGAAGCCGGCTGGCGCGTGGTCGCCACGGCCGACGAGCTCGCCAAGCATGGCGACGCGGCGGCCGGGATCGAAGTCGTCGCCGGCGACAAGCCGCGCCCCGACATCTGCCTGGTCCTGGGCGGCGACGGCTCGCTGCTGCACGCGCTGCGCCGCTTCGCCCACACCGGCGTGCCGGTCTTCGGCGTCAACTTCGGCACGGTCGGCTTCCTCGCCGCGGTCGATCGCGCCGAGGCCGAGGGCGGGATCCGCCGCGCCCTGGCCGGCGAAATCGAGACGGTCGAACTGCCGGGGCTCGAGGTCACGCTCGAGGGCGACACCGCGACAGGCCTCAACGACATCACCCTGACCCGCCGCCCGCACGACCGCGTCGCCGAGCTGAGCTACCGGATCGCCGGCGAGGAGGTCGGGCACGTGCGCTGCGACGGCCTCGTCGTCGCCACCCCCGTCGGCTCCACCGGCTACAACCTCGCCAACCAGGGACCGATCCTGGCCTGGGGCGTGAAGGGCTACGCGGTCAGCTACATCTCGCCGCACTCGCTCACCGCCCGCGCCCTGGTCGTCGCCCCAGGCGACATCCTCCACGTCGGCAACGCCGAGGGCCGCGAGCCGGTCGAAGTCGCGGTCGACGGGGTCTACCTGGCCGACCTCGAGGCCGGCGCGGCCCTGGAGGTCCGCTTCGTCGACGCGGTCGGCTGCCTGGCGCAGCTGCCGGGGACCAGCTTCTACCAGCGTATTCGCGAGAAGTTCGGCCACCTGGCGGTCTGAGGCCGCCTGACCGGCGCATGCCGGCGTCCTCGGTCGCTTGTGTGCGGAGCACACGGCGCTCTCTGCGTCCTTGGCCTGCTTGGTCAGACGGTCTCAGACGGTCGGTCCGCTGTTGTTGCTAGACAAGAGCGCGTGCTGCGTGAGCTGAGGATCGAGAACCTGCTCTTGATCGAGAAGGCGGAATTGCGCCTGGGGGAGGGGCTGAACGCGATTACCGGCGAGACGGGAGCGGGCAAGACCGTTCTCGCTCATTCGCTTGACCTGCTGATGGGCGGGAAGGCGAAGTCGAACATCGTGCGGCCTGGGGCGGAGGAGGCCTGGGTCGAGGGGGTCTTCGATCTGCCCGCGGGGTTGATGGACGAGCCGGAGCTCGCGGAGCTGGCGGAGCGGCTGTCGGAGGGGGCGGACGAGGTCGTGCTGGGGCGCCGTGTCTCTTCCGGCGGGAGGACGAGCGCTTTCGTCGCCGGGCGCGCGGCGACGGCGGCCGACCTGAAGCTGCTGGGGAGCCGGCTGCTGGCCTTCTTCGGGCAGCACGAGCACCGCAAGCTGACGATCTCTTCGGCGCAGATGGAGGTCGTCGATGGGTTCGCCGGGGCCGACCACCTGGAGACGCGGCGGCTGTACCGGGAGGCGCACCGGGAGGTCGGGCGGTTGGCGGCGGAGCTGGCCGAGCTGCGGGAGGCGGAGGGGTCCCGGGAGCGGGACCTCGACCTCTACCGGTACGAGCTGAGTGAGATCGAGGAGGTGGCTCCCGATCCCGGGGAGCGGGCCGAGATGGCGGCGGAGCGAGAGCGGCTGCGCCATGCCGAGGGGCTGCGCGAGGCGGCGGCCGGCGCACATGCCGGGCTGGCCGGGGCGGATGAGGATGGCGGCGGAGCGGCAGCAGCGCTGGCCCGGGCCGAATCGCTGCTGCAGAGCGCGGCCGGGCTCGACGCCGAGCTCGACGCGATCGCGGAGCGGGTCACGGCGCTGGCGGTCGAGCTGGGCGACGTCGGTTCGGGGCTGCGCGACTACGCCGAGGGGCTGGAGTCCGATCCGGGGGCGCTGCTGGTGATCGAGGAGCGGCTGGAGGCGGTCGACAGGCTGGAACGCAAGCACGGCGGCAGCGTCGAGTCGGTGCTCGCGCACGCCGAGCGCTGCCGGGCCGAGATCGCGCGGCTGGAGGGCGCCGAGGTGCGCGGCGCTGAGGCCGCGACGGCGCTGGCGGCGGCCGAGGAGCGACGGGCGGCGCTGGCCGAGCGGCTCAGCGACGGGCGGGCCAAGGCTGCCGGTCCGCTGGAGAAGCGGGTGGCCGCCGAGCTGGAGCGGCTCTCGATGTCCGGCGCCACGCTCGAGGTCGTGCTGGAGCCTCACCCCGACGGCTACGGCGCCAACGGCCGCGAGACGGTCGAGCTGCGGGTCGCTCCCAACCCGGGGATCGAGGCGGCGCCGCTGCGCGACGCGGCCTCCGGCGGCGAGCTCTCGCGGGTGATGCTGGCGCTGAGCGGGCTCGGACGGGCCGCGGCCGCGGGCACGCTGGTCTTCGACGAGATCGACGCCGGCGTCGGCGGCAACACGGCGCGGGCGGTCGGCGAGCGGCTGAAGGCGCTGGGGGAGGGGCGCCAGGTCGTCTGCATCACCCACCTGCCCCAGGTCGCCTCGCTCGCCGACTCCCACTTCCGGCTGGAGAAGGGCGTCGCCGAGGGCAGGGCCTTCGCCACCGTCGAGCGCCTCGACGGCGAGGGCGTGGTCGAGGAGATCCGCCGCATGCTCGGCGGCGAGCACTCCGACGACGCCGCTACCCGGCACGCCCGCGAGCTGCTCGCTGCTGCGGCCTGAGGGCGTGCGTCTGCAATAAGGCTCGCTATGCGAGCCCTAGAGCAGACTCATCACTTGCCGGCCCCCCGTCGCGTGGCCTAACCTGGGTCGGTGGCCACCGCCAGTCGCCGTCGTCTCCCTGCTCTGCTCGGGCGTCGCAACGGCGTGCGGCCGGAGGCGCCGATCGAAGGCACCGCCCGGCTCGGGGAGCGGACCAAGCACCTGGTCAAGCGGCTGCGGCCCGGCGACGTCGCCGTCATCGACCACGTCAACATCGATCGGATCGCCGCCGAGGAGCTGATCGCAGCCGGCGTCGCGGCGGTGCTGAACGCGTCGGAGTCGAGCGACGGGCGCTACCCGAACTCCGGGCCGCTGATGCTGGCCCACGCCGGCATCCGCCTCGTCGACGCACCCGGCGCCGGCCTCTTCGAGCTGCTGAAAGACGGCGACCGGCTGCGGATCGACGGCGGCACCGTGATGATCGGCGACCAGGAGGCCCTGCGCGGCCGGGTCCTCGGCGCGGCCGAGCTGGAACGCCAGCTGGAGCAGCAGCGCGAGCGGATCGACGAGGCGCTGGCCGAGTTCGCCGAGAACACGGTCGCCCACGTGCGCCAGGAGACCGACCTGCTGACCGGCAGCGTCGAGCTCCCCCAGACCAGGGCCTCCTTCCGCGACCGTCACGTCCTCATCGTCGTCCGCGGCGATCGCCACCGCCGCGACCTGAAGGCGCTGCGGGCCTACATCCGCGACGTGCGGCCGCTGATCGTCGCCGTCGACGGCGGCGCCGACGGGGTGCTGGAAGCGGGGTTGAAGCCGAACGTGATCCTCGGCGACATGGACTCGGCCAGCGACGAGGCGCTTTCCTGCGGCGCCGAGCTGATCGTCCACGCCTATCCGGATGGCCGCGCCCCGGGTTGCGAGCGCCTGGTCGAGGCCGGCCTGCCGCACACGGTTGTTCCTGCCGCCGGCACCAGCGAGGACGTGGCGATGCTGATGGCCTTCGAGAAGGGGGCGACGCTGATCGTCAGCGTCGGCGCCCACTTCAACCTGATCGAGTTCCTCGACCGCAAGCGCGGCGGCATGTCCTCGACCTTCCTCACCCGGCTGCGGATCGGCGAGCGGCTGGTCGACGCCAAGGGCGTCAGCCGGCTCTACAACCCGAGCTCGACCCTGGCCCCCGTCAGCCTGATCCTGGTCGCCTTCGCGGTCCTGCTGACGATCCTCGTCATCACCTCGCCGGCGCTCAACGACGTCTTCGAGCTGTTCTGGCTGAAGGTCCGCATCTGGCTCGGTCTGTAGGCCGCTGCCCGGCGGGCGCCGAAGCGACCATCTAGCCTTCGGCCGTCGATGGGTTACAGCGCTCGCTACCACGCCACCTCGCTGATCGCCGTGTTCCTCGCGCTGGCGATCGGGATCCTGATCGGCGCCGAGTTCGGCGGCGACGCGCTGACCGACACCCGCAGGAACCTCGAGGGCAGCCTCGTCAACAACCTCCAGGACGCGCGCTCGCGCAGCGACGAGCTGAGCGGACAGCTCGGCCGCTCGAACGAGTTCGCCGACCGCGTCTACCCGGTGCTGACCCGCGACAGGCTGGAGGGGAAGCGGATCGCGATCGTCGCCCTCGGCGGGCTGCCCAGCGAGGACACCGACGCGGTCGAGGAGGCGCTGGGCCCGACCGGGGCGAGGCTGGTCGGGGTCGGGGTGGTGCGCGAGCCGGTCGATCTCAACGGGCTCGCCGAGGACCTCGCCAGGACCCGCTTCGCCGATCTGCGCCGCAACCCCGACTCGCTGACCGCGCTCGGGGTCGGCCTCGGACGCCAGATCGTGCTCGGCGGCACCCTGCCGGAAGTCGTCCGCGGCCACCTCTTCTCCCGCGCCAGCGGCAACTTCGGCGCCCTCGACGGCGTCATCGTCGTCCGCAACCAGCCGCAGGACATGGGCCCGGTTCAGCGCACGACCGCGGGCACGCTCGAGAGCGGGTTGCTGAGTGGGATCACGGCGACGCGGACGCCTGCCGTCGGGGTCGAGACCTCGACCGCGGAACCGTCCTCGATCTCCTTCTTCCAGGGCAACGACCTCTCCAGCGTCGACGACGTCGAGCTGACCGCCGGCCAGCTGGCGCTGGTCTTCTCGCTGCTCGGGGCGGAGGGCAGCTTCGGGATCAAGGGCAGCGCCGACCGGCTGCTGCCGGATCTGCTGACCCCGGGTCGCTGAGCGTGTACTGGGTCGGCTTCCCGCTGGCGATCGCGCTCTCGCTGCTGCTGGTGCCGGCGGGGGCGCGGGGCCTGCGCGACGCCGGCCTGGTGCGGGAGAACTACCGCGGCGCGACGCTCGCCTTCCCGCTCGGGGCGGTGCTGGCGACGGCGGCGCTGGTGGCGCTGGCGCCGCTCGCCTTCCTCGACGACCGCGCCGACCTCGACCTGCTCGACCCAGAGCTGCGGCGCTGGCTCCCGTATCTGCTGGGGGTCGCCTTCCTCGGCTTCCTCGACGACGCGCTCGGGCAGGGAGCGGCGGCCTCGACCCCGCGCGGCTGGCGCGGGCACTGGCGGGCGTTGCGCGCGGGCACGCTCTCGACCGGGGCGATCAAGGCGATCGGGGCGCTGGCTCTGGCCGCCTACGTGGTCTCCGGACGCGGACTGGAGGACTGGCGCTACCTCGCCGACGTGGCGCTGCTGATCCTCACTACTAACCTGGGCAACCTGCTCGACCTGCGGCCGGGACGGGCCGAGAAGGGGCTGGCGCTGCTCGGCGCGGGGCTCTGCCTCGGCGCCTGGACCTTCGTCCCGTTCGAACTGCTGGGGATCTTCGTCGGGCCCGTCCTGGTCGGCGCCTGGCTGACCCTGCGCGAGCGGGCGATGCTGGGGGACACCGGCTCCAACCTGATCGGGGCGATCGCCGGGGTCTGGCTGCTGACCGTTCTCGGCGGCGACGGGCGGTTGGTGGCGCTGGCGCTGGTCGTCGCGCTGACGATTTACGGCGAGTTGCGCTCTCTTTCGGCGACGATCGAGTCGGTTCCGCCACTGCGCTGGCTAGACTCGCTCGGCAGAGCATGAATCCCTCCCACAAAGGCGACACCAGGTTCATTTTCGTCACCGGGGGAGTGGTGTCGGCGCTGGGCAAGGGGATCGCCGCCGCCTCGATCGGGCGCCTGCTCGCCTCTCGCGGCTACCGGGTCCAGATGCAGAAGTTCGACCCCTACATCAACGTCGACCCGGGGACGATGAGCCCGTTCCAGCACGGCGAGGTCTTCGTCACCGAGGACGGGGCGGAGACCGATCTCGACCTCGGCCACTACGAGCGCTTCACCGACGAGAACACCTCGCGGGCCTCCAACGTCACCGCCGGCGCGGTCTACAACTCGGTGATCCGGCGCGAGCGCCGCGGCGACTACCTCGGCGCCACCGTGCAGGTGATCCCGCACATCACCAACGAGATCAAGCAGCGGATCCTGATCGTCGCCGAGTCGCAGGCGGTCGACTTCGTGATCACCGAGATCGGCGGCACCGTCGGCGACATCGAGTCGCTGCCGTTCCTCGAGTCGATCCGCCAGCTCTACACCGACCTCGGCCCGAAGCGCAGCATGTTCGTCCACCTCACGCTGGTGCCCTACGTCGGCCACGCGGGCGAGCTGAAGACGAAGCCGACCCAGCACTCGGTCAACGAGCTGCGCCGGATCGGGATCCAGCCGCACGCGCTGGTCTGCCGCTCCGAGGGCCGGCTCGACCGCGAGATCCGCAGCAAGATCGCCCTCTTCGCCAGCCTCCCCGTCGAGGGCGTCATCTCCGCCCACGACGTCGACAACATCTACAAGGTGCCGTTGGTCTTCCGCGCCGAGGGCGTCGACGACCTCGTTCTCGATCACTTCGGGATGGAGGCGCCCTCGCCGGACCTGGCGGAGTGGGAGGCGATGGTGCGCCGCGCCGACTCGACAACCGGCAGGGTGAGGATCGCCGTCGTCGGCAAGTACGTGCAGCTCGCCGACGCCTACAAGTCGGTGATCGAGGCGCTCGAGCACGGTGGCTTCCACCACGGCGTCGCCGTCGAGGTCGAGCTGGTCGATTCCGAGAACCTCGACCCCGAGCAGCTCGAGGGCATGGACGGGATCCTGATCCCGGGCGGCTTCGGCGAGCGCGGCATCGAGGGCAAGGTGCAGGCGGCGCGGATCGCCCGCGAGCGCTCGATCCCCTATCTGGGGATCTGCCTCGGGATGCAGATCGCGGTGGTCGAGTTCGCCCGCGCCGTGGCCGGCATGGAGGGCGCCAACTCGGCCGAGTTCGATCCGGAGACGCCGTTCCCGGTGGTCGACCTGCTGCCGGAGCAGAAGGAGGTCTCCGACATGGGCGGCACGATGCGCCTCGGCGCCGATCCGGTGAAGCTGCACGAGGGGACGAAAGCGCGCGAGATCTTCGGCGAGGCGGTCATCTACAAGCGCCACCGCCACCGTTACGAGGTCAACAACCAGCTGCGGCGCCGGCTCGAAGACGAGGGCCTGGTCTGCGGCGGCACCTCGCCGGACGAGCGCCTGGTCGAGATGATCGAGCTGCCCGACCACCCCTTCTTCGTCGCCTCCCAGTACCACCCCGAGTTCAACTCCCGGCCCAACCGCCCCGAGCCGCTGTTCCGCGAGTTCGTCGGCGCCGCCGCCCGCCATTCCGGCGAAAAGCCGGCGAACGGGGCGGAGATCGAGTCGGTCGAGGACGCCGAGGAGAGCGACGTCGGCGTCCGCCGCTCGGGCTGAGCCCTACGGGACTATCCCGGTGATGCGTATCCGGTTCCGTCAGGTAAGGGCTCTACGGTGCGCCGATGGCTCGTCCAGACTTCCCGCGCACGATCATGGAGTTCCAAGACCGCTTCGCGACTGAGGCTGCGTGCCTCGACTACCTGGCGGCCTCGCGCTGGCCAGAGGGCTTCATCTGCCCGGGCTGTGGAGGCCGCCGCTCCTGGGTGCTGGGGCGCCGGCATCTGTGGGAGTGCTCGGATTGCTCCCTGCAGACCTCGGTCACGGCGGGAACGGTGATGCACCGCACCCGCACCCCGTTGCGGACCTGGTTTTGGGCGGCCTATCTGGTCGCCACCCATCACCCCGGGATCTCCGCCAAGCAACTGCAGCGCCAGCTCGGGCTCTCGCGCTATGAGACCGCCTGGCTGATCCTGCAGAAGCTGCGTCGGGCGATGGTCGCCCCCGAGCGCAGCCCGCTCACGACGGAGGTCGAGATCGACGAGTTCTGGCTTGGGGGCTACGAGGAAGGCCTCAAAGGCAGCCGCCAGCGCGGCAAGAAGGCCTTGGTGGGCGCCGCGATCGAGGTCCGAGGAGCCGGCTCGGGACGCCTGCGCCTTCAGGTGCTGGCCAACTCCCGGGCGAAGACGCTGGAGGCGTTCACCGAGGCGACCACGGCCCCGGGCGCGATCGTCCACACCGATGGGCTGAATTCCTACACCGGGCTGGCCGGGCTCGGCTATCGGCACCGCCCGCGCAAGCAGACGGGCGCCGCGCCAGAGGACCTACTGCTGCCGCGGGCGCACCGAGCGATCTCCAACCTCAAGGCGTGGATGCACGGCACCCATCGCGGCGTCTCAAAGGAGCATCTGCCGGTCTACCTCGACGAGTTCGTCTTTCGCCACAACCGACGCGGCACTCCGATGGCCGCTTTCCAGACCCTGCTCGGCCTCGGCGCGATCCACGATCCGACGACCTACGGCGAGATAACGGCGCTCAGGCACGCAGCCTGAGTCAACCGGATACGCATCATCCCGGTAGGGGTTCCACTTAACTTTTTCCGAAGACACGTTGCGACTGTCCGCGGGCCGCTTCGCGGAAAAAGTACAAGACGTTCCACCCCTACCGGGATAGTCCCAATAGCCTTGCGGGCGTGAGTTCGCGCCTCAGCGAGACCTTTGCTCGGCTCTGCGAGATCCGCAGTCCCACGGGGGAGGAGCGGGAGATCGCCGATACGGTTGCGGCGGAACTGCGGGCGCTGGGGCTGGAGGTGAGCGAGGACGACGCCGCCGGGCCGGCCGAAGCCGGGGCCGGCAACCTGCTGGCGCGGCTGCCGGGGCGCTCCGAGGAGTGGGTGATGTTCTGCGCCCACCTCGACACGGTTCCCCACCGGGGGCAGGTCGAGGTGGTCGACGACGAAGGCGTCTTCCGCAGCCGCGGTGAGACGATCCTCGGCGCCGACAACAAGGCGGCGGTCGCGGTCTTCATGGAGCTGGTGGCGCGCCACGCCGCCGATCCGCCCCCGGTCGGGATCGAGCTGGTGCTGACCGTCGCCGAGGAGCAGGGGCTGCGCGGGGCAAAGGCCTTTGACGCCTCGCTCCTGCATTCGCGAGCCGGCTTCGTCCTCGACCACGCCGGACCTGTCGGCGAGGCGATCGTCGCCACCCCCACCCAGCAGAAGATCCTCGCCGACTTCATGGGGGTGGAGGCGCACGCCGGGATCCGGCCGGAGGACGGCAGCAGCGCGATCGCCGCCGCTGCGGCCGCGATCGGGCGGATGGAGCTGGGGCGGCTCGACGAGGGGACGACCGCCAACGTCGGCCTGATCGAGGGCGGCACCTCGGGCAACGTCGTCCCCGGCCACTGCTGGATCCAGGCCGAGACCCGCAGCCTCGACATCGGCCGCGCCGCCGAGGTGGCGGGGCAGATCTCCGACGCCTGCGCCTGGGGCGCCAGCGAGCACGGCTGCGACGTCGACGTCCGCCTCGAAGAGCTGTTCCGCGGCTACGAGGTGCCCCCGTCCTCGCCGGCGCTGAGGCTGGCGGAAACGGGTCTGCGCGGTGCCGGCGTCGAGCCCCGGCGGGTGGCGATCGGCGGCGGCAGCGACGCCAACGCCCTCCGCCTCGACGGCTTCGACTGCGTCCTGCTCGCCAACGGGACCGACGCCGTGCACACCGCCGACGAGCACGTGCCGGCGGCCAGCCTCGAGAAGATGCTCGAGGTCTGCGAGGGGATCGTCGCCGCGGCTGCGGCGGACGAGACCACCGGCACGGGGGAGGCGTGAGCGGCCGGCTGGCGTTGCGCCGGGGCACTGTCGTCTCGGTCGACCCGCTGCTGGTCGAGGTTGACGGCGAGCGCCGCCCGGCCTGGGCAGACACGGCACTGCTGGGGGAGATGCGCGCGGGCGACGAGGTCGTCGTCAACGTCGCCGCGCTCGAGCTCGGACTTGGCTCCGGTGGCTTCGACGTCGTCCACGTCAACCTCACCCGCGGCCTCGAGGGCGGTGGGGTGGAGAGCGCACACGTGATGAAGCTGAACTACACCTCGCTGCAGCACGCCGTCGAGCCGGTGGAGGGCGCCGAGGTTGCGCGGTTCGCTACCCACGAAATGCGTAGACAAGGAACCGTGGAACCTGGTGGGAGGGTGGCGATGCCGGTTGGCGTCCTGCCCCTGCACGGACACCTCGCACCCGCCGCCTGGGCCGCGGCCCAGGCCTCGCCGGGCATCCGGGTCGGGTACGTGCAGACGGCCGGCGGCGCGTTGCCGGGGTCGTTCTCGCGCGACGTCGCGGAGCTGGGCGAGCGCGAGCTGCTCTGTGGTCACATCACCGCCTCGCCGGCCTACGGCGGCGAGCGCGAGGCGCTGAGCACGGTCGGCGCCCTCGACGCCGCGAGTCGCCTCGGCTGGGGCGCGGCGCTGGTCGGCCCCGGTCCCGGCATCATCGGCTCCGAGACCGAGTTCGGCCACGGCGGCCTGGCCGCGCTCGACAGCGCCCACGCCGCCCTCTCATTGAAGCTGCCGACCCTGATCTCCCCCCGTCTCTCCTCAAGCGACCCCCGCGAACGCCACGTCGACGTCAGCCACCACACCTACACCGTGCTGGAGCTGCTGTTGGCCCCCGTCGAGGTGGCGGTTCCGGAGGGCGAGGACCGGATCATCGCCGCCCTGGAAGAGGCACCCGGCAAGCACCAGCTCCGCCTCGCACCAGTCGATCTGGACGCCTACGCAGCCTCGGGTCTCCCGACCAGCACCATGGGAAGAAGCTTGGCGGAGGACCCCCTCTTCTTCGCGGCCCCTCTCGCGGCGGGTCACCTCCTCTCGGCTAAGGGGTAATCGGCTCCTCCCGCGGGTGGCGTGGTGGCGGGGGTCCCCCGCGGCGCGGAGGCGCGAAGCGCCGAGCACCGTGGGGGATGCCACCACGACAGGACCCGCGGCCGGCACGCATGGTCCCTTGCGGTCCAAGGTTTGCCGGGCACTACCGAGAAACCCGCGTCATGGCCGTCGCAGTCAAGCCCGCCGTGCCCTCTGCGCCCGCCGCCCCGGGGGCCGACGCGCGCTTCCAGAGCCTGGTCCTGGACTTCCTCTCATACCTGGAGCTCGAGCGCGGCCTCTCCCGCAACACGCTCAACGCCTACCGCACCGACCTGCACCAGTACGGCGAATACCTCGCCGCCCACGATCGCGACGCATTGGCCGCACGCCCAGCCGACGTCGCCGACTTCCTCGCCGAGCTGGCGACGGGGGAGGGGGAGCGGCCGGCCTGCTCGGCGGCGACGATCCACCGCAAGGCCGCCTGCCTGCGCTCGTTCTACAAGCACCTGCGCCGGGACGAGCTGATCGGCGATGACCCGACCGCGGCTCTGAGCGCGCCGCGGCGGGCGAAGAAGCTGCCGCAGGTCCTCAACTACTCCGAGGTCCAGAAGCTGCTCGCGGCGCCGCGCGGCAGCGAGCCGACGACGCTGCGCGACCGCGCCTTGCTGGAGGTGATGTACGCCTGCGGACTGCGAGCCTCGGAGACGATCGGCCTCGAGCTGGCCGACATCGACATGCACGAGGGCTTCCTGCGCGCCCGCGGCAAGGGCTCGAAGGAGCGGGTGGTGCCGCTTGGCCGCCAGGCGATCGCGGCGATCAACGCATACCTGCGGGGCGGCCGCCCGAAGCTGGTCGGCGAGCGCCACGAGCCGAAGCTGTTCGTCAACTTTCGCGGTGGGCCGCTGACCCGCCAGGGTCTCTACAAGATCGTCCAGCGCCACGCTCGCGAGGCGGGGCTTCACGGACGGATGAGCCCGCACACCCTGCGCCACAGCTTCGCCACCCACTTGCTCGCCGGCGGCTGCGACCTGCGCGCCGTGCAGGAGATGCTCGGCCACGCCGACATCTCCACCACCCAGATGTACACGCATCTCTCCGGTGACCGCCTCAGGGAGGTCTATTTCCAGGCACATCCTCGGGCTAGTGAGGACTGACGACTTAGTCTCCGGTCATGCCGGAGCTGCCTGAGGTCGAGACCATTGTGCGCCAGCTGGAGCCGGAGCTGGAAGGGCACCGGATCGAGTCGCTGGAGGTGCTGGATGAGCGCTGGTCGCGACCCGTTCCGCCGCTTGAGCTGGGGGCGGCGGTCAGTGGGCGGACGATCGAGGGGCTGGGGCGGCGCGGCAAGTACCTGCTGCTGGTGCTCGACGGGGGGCAGACGCTGGTCATGCACCTGCGGATGACCGGGAACCTGGTCCTGGTCGAGGGGGAGGACGTGATCGACCCCTCGGAGGGGCGGCGGCTGTATGAGGCCGAGCGCTCGACTTCGGCCCGCCACCTGCGCGCTCGCTTCCTCCTCGACGACGGCAGGGAGGTCTGGTTCACCGATCCGCGCCGCTTCGGCGAGGCCTTCCTGATCGACGACGTCGATCTCGAGGCGCGCTTCGCGGGCAAGGTGGGGGTGGAGCCGCTCTCGCCCGAGTTCACGCCCGAGGCCCTGGGCGCGATGGCGGCCGGGCGCACGGCGCCGCTGAAGTCGTTCCTGCTCGACCAGTCCGGAGTTGCCGGTATCGGCAACATCTACGCCGACGAGGCGCTCTACCGCGCCCGCCTGCACCCGTTGTCGCCAGCTGGCTCGATGAAGCCCGAGCATCTGATGGCCCTACGTGACGCTGTCGTCGCCGCTCTGGAGGCGGGCATCGACAACGGCGGCTCCTCGATCGACGACTACCGCGACGGGCGCGGCGAAAAGGGGACGATGCAGGAGGAGTTCCTGGTTCACACCCGCGAGGGTGAGCCCTGTCCCTCTTGCGGCGGCGAGATCGTCCGCATCGTCGTCGCCGGCCGCTCCACCTACTTCTGCCCGAGCTGCCAAGTGCGCCTGCGTCGCCGTCCGCGTCGTAGAAAAAAGAGTTGACGGATTCCCCCGTCTATAGGTGGGACAACTCGACAACTTTGGTAGCCCAACGTCCGGCTCGTCGGTCACCTTTGGTGCCGTGGCCGGAAAGACCGTAAAGACGGAGGCAATCGTCCTGCGCAGCATCCGCTACGGCGAGGCGGACCGCATCCTCCACCTCTACTCGCAGACGCGGGGCCGCCTCGGGGCGATCGCCAAGGGGGCGCGCAAACCGAGGTCCCGCTTCGGGGGGCGCCTGGAGCCGTTCTTCCGACTCGATCTCCTCCTGCACGAAGGCCGCGGCGACCTGATGACGGTGACCGGCGCGACCACCCTCGACGGCTACCCGCGCCTGCGCTCCTCCGGCCCGGCGCTGAGCGCCGGCGCCCGCGCCTGCGACGCGGTGCTGCGGCTACTCGACTCGGCCGAGCCCAACCAGCCCGCCTACAACCTGCTTCGCCGCTATCTCTCGCTGCTCGACGACCCGGCTCAGCCGTACGGAGCCGGGATCGAGGTCGCGCTCTCCTTTCGGCTCAAGCTGGCGCTGGCGGCGGGGTTCGCCCCCGAGCTGGCTTCCTGCACCCGCTGCGGCGAGGCCGAGCACCTGGCCGGCTTCTCCGGGGCCGCCGGGGGCGTCGTCTGCCCCGGCTGCGAAGCCGGCTCGTTCGAGCTCTCCGAAGGGGCGCACCGCTTCATGGTCGAAGCCTTAGCACTACCGCTGGCCGAGGCACCCAAAGCGGAGCCGCTGGCTTTGCGTCAAGTTGAGCGAGCTGTCGGCGAGACCCTCGAGCATCATGCCCACGTCCAATTGCGATCCGCGGCGTAAGGGCCGGTCCCGGCAGGGGTTCCGCTTAACTTTTTGCGACAGAGGTGAACTTGCTGGCGCCCGCTGCGTGGCGCGCAAAAAGTACAAGACGCTCCACCCCTACCGGGACCGGCCCTTAGGATCGATGGATGGATGCAACGGTGACGTTTGAGGATCGGGTGGGCGCCTGGGAGGAGGAGTTCCTCTCTGAGCACGCGACCCGCTCCTATCCCGCTCGCCGCGCGGTGGAGGAGCCCGACAGCCCGCTGCGGACGCCGTTCCAGCGGGATCGTGACCGCATCGTCCACTCCAAGTCCTTCCGCCGGCTCAAGCACAAGACGCAGGTCTTCGTCTCGCCCGAGGGCGACCACTACCGGACCCGCCTCACCCACACGCTGGAGGCCTGTGGGATCGCCCGCACGGTGGCGCGGGCGCTGGGGTTGAACGAGGATCTGACCGAGGCGATCGGGCTCGGGCACGACCTCGGCCACCCGCCCTTCGGGCACGCCGGCGAGGAGGCGCTCGATGTAGCGCTGCGCGAGCGCTGCGGCAGCGGCTTCAAGCACAACGAGCACTCGCTGCGGGTGGTCGAGGTGTTGGAGCGCGACGGCAACGGGCTGAACCTGACGCAGCAGGTGCGCGACGGCATCCTCAACCACACCGGCGGCGCCAAGCCGGCGACGCTGGAGGGGCGGATCGTCAAGCTGGTCGACCGCGTCGCCTACATCAACCATGACATCGACGACGCCCTGCGGGCCGGCATCCTGCGGCCGGCGGATCTGCCGGCGGCGGAGATCGAGCTGCTGGGGCCGACCGGCTCGCAGCGGATCGACACCCTCGTCCGCGACATCGTCGCGCACTCCGAGGACACCGGGGACATAGCCCAGGGTCGCGAGATCGGCGGCGCGATGCTGCGCCTGCGCAAGTTCATGTTCGACCGCGTCTACCTCGGTCCGGACACCGAGCGTGAGCACGAGAAGGTGGCGCGCACCATGCGCGGCCTCTTCGACCACTACCTCGAGCACCCGGACGAGGTCCCCGAGTGGGACCCGCAGGCGAGCGCCTGTCAGCGCGTCACCGACTACATCGCCGGCATGACCGACCGCTTCTGCATCGCCAAGTTCACTGAACTGACGATCCCCTCGGAGGCTCGCTTCTGAGCCACGCCCGCCCTCCGACTGCGAGGATCTGTCAATGGCCCTGATCTCCCCCGAGAGCCTGGAACGGGTGAAGCAGACGGCGGACATCGTCGAGGTGATCTCCGCCCACACCGATCTGCGCCGCCAGGGCGCCCGCTGGGTCGGCCTCTGTCCGTTCCACGAGGAGCGCACGCCCTCGTTCTCGGTCGACGCGCAGGAGAAGCTCTACCACTGCTTCGGCTGCGGGGTCGGCGGCGACGTGATCAAGTTCGTCGAAGAGAAGGACGGCCTCGGGTTCGCCGAGGCGGTGGAGCTGCTCGCCGACCGCTACGGGGTCGAGCTCGAGCGCGAGCAGGAGGATCCGCAGGCGGAGGCCAGGCGACAGCAGCGCCGCCGCCTCGAGCAGCTGCTGGAGCGGGCCGCCGCCTTCTACTCCAGCTACCTCTGGGATTCCCAGGAGGCCGCCAAGGCGCGCGAGTACCTGGCCGAGCGCGGGCTGGGCGAGGAGGTGCTGCGCGGCTTCGGCGTCGGCTACGCGCCCAGCGCCTGGGACAGGATCCTGGTCCTGGGCCAGCGGGCCGGGTTCAGGATCGAGAGAGCTGCGCGGCGTCGGACTGGTGCAGCAGGGGCGGGGGGAGGCGAGTACGACCGCTTCCGCTCGCGGATCATGTTCCCGATCCGCGACCGCCGCGGCCGAACCCTCGGTTTCGGTGGCCGGGCGATGCGCTCCGACCAGGGCGCCAAGTACGTGAACACGGCCGAGACCGACTTCTTCCACAAGAGCCAGTTGCTCTACGGCGTCGACCGGGCGAAAGCGGCGATCGCCAAGGCGACCCGGGCCGTCGTGGTCGAGGGCTACACCGACGTGCTGGCGCTGCACCAGGCCGGGGTCGAGGAGACGATCGCGGTGATGGGGACGGCGATCACCGGCGAGCAGGTGGCGACGCTGTCGGGGATGGTCGAGGAGGTGGTGCTGGCGCTCGACGCCGACTCCGCCGGCCAGGAGGCGATGCTGCGGGCGCAGCGGGTGGCGGCCGGGCGCAAGATGCGCCTGCGGGTGGCGGCGATGCCGGCCGGCGAGGATCCCGCTGAGATGGTGGCCGAGCCGGGCGGGGCCGATCGCTTCCGGGCATTGGTCGAGGCCGCGGTGGAGCTGAACGCCTTCCAGGTCGGTCTGGTGCTCGACCGCACCGACGTCGCCTCGCCGGCGGAGCGCGACCGGGCGCTGGGCGAGGTCGCACCCGTCCTGGCGGCGATGGGGGAGACGGCCAGCCGTGACGACCTGGTGCGCAAGGTCGCCGAGCGGCTCGACCTCGAGCCGGCGATGGTGATGGGCCGGCTGGTGGCCGCCCGCCCCGCCAGCGGTGGGCCCGAACAGGCGGCGGCCGGCGACGGGGCGCCGCCGGCGCAGCCGCGTCGGGCGGCGGAGCTGACCTCGCGCGAGCGCCGCGAGCGGGCGCTGCTGGCGATGTGCATCGCCCTGCCGGAGGAGGGCAAGGAGTACCTGGCGCGCCTCACCGACTCCCACCTCTCGCCGACCGGCCTGCGCGCCGCCAGCTGGCTGCGCGAGCATCCCGAGGACCCTGCTTCCAATCTGCCCCACGACGACAGCGAGCTGACCGGGCTGATCACCGAGCTGGTGATGCTGGCCCACGACGAGCCGGCGTCGCACGAGTCGATGGAGCTGAACTACCTCCTGCTCGAGCAGCGCCGCCTCGAGGCGGAGATAGCCGCCGCCGGAGAACGCGACGACTACGAGCGCCGCGCCGCGCTCAGCCGCGAGCGCGCCGCGCTGGTCGAACGAATCGCCCATACGCAGCGGGTCGAGAGCTGAGTCAGGCTAAAGGCTCGCAGGGCGTCTATGAAGCGTTCTGTCTGCATCATCTGAGATGCTTTTCCGTATGGACAGGGGCTGGCTGGAGGAATGTCTGGCGGCCGGCATGTCGCTCGACGCGATTGGCGGGCGCGCCGGCAAGCACCCTTCGACGGTGGCCTACTGGTTGAAAAAGCACGGGCTGCGAGCTGCGGCAAGCACGGCTCATGCTCCAAAGGGGCCGATTGAGAAGGATCAGCTGCTTGGGCTGATTGAGGAGGGACTTTCCCTCCGCGAGATCGCCACGCACCTAGACCGCAGCGTGACGGTCGTTCGGTATTGGATTGCCCGCTATGAGATCAAGCGGGAACGCTGTCGTCGGCGAACGATCCCTGGAGGAGCAAAGAGAGTGAGCATGTCGTGTCGGCGCCATGGCCAGACAAAATTCGTGCTCGAGGGCCGCGGCTCATATCGCTGCATGAAATGCAGAGCGGAAGCCTCCGCTCGGAGGCGGCGGCGGGTGAAGCAGATCCTGGTTGAAGAAGCCGGGGGGAAATGCGTGCTCTGCGGTTATGACCGCTGTCGGCGGGCCCTCCAGTTTCATCACCTCGACCCCACTACGAAGCAATTCCATCTTGGGCACGGTGGCCACTGCCGTTCCATTGCGAGATCGAGGATCGAGGTCCGTAAGTGCGTCTTGCTCTGTGCCAACTGTCATGCCGAGGTCGAGGCAGGAATTACCGAGATGCCGCTAAATTCCTCTAGGCACCAATCCGATGTAGCTCATTTGGATTAGCTCGGTCCGGGGTAGCTCAATGGAAGAGCTCTCGACTGTTAATCGAGCGGTTGTGGGTTCGAGTCCCACCCCCGGAGCTTTCTTCAGGCAGCGGCGCGGCCGCTGCGACCCAGCGCCAGCGCCTCGACCAGCTCGGCGCCGCGTTGGGCGCCGTCGTTCTCGCGCCCCCAGGTGGCGATTTCCTCCGCTCGGGCGGCGAATGACGGCTCGTGGAGAATGCGGCGGGCGGCCCAGTGCAGCGGCCCCGGCCGGCAGAGCCGCCAGGGCAGGGAGAGGCCGGCCTTGGCCCAGGCGACGCGCATCGCGGTCTCGCTCATGTCGCCCGTGATCGGGCAGACGAGGACGGGGGTGCCGGCCCCGAGCGCGCGGGCGACGGTTCCGTGGCCGCCGTGGGAGACGACCAGCGAGGCCGCGGGCATCAGCTGGCTGTAGCTGAGCCAGTCGACTAGGAGCGCGTTCGGCGGCACCTCGATCGGACGCTGGGGGATGACCCGGTTGGTCGTGGCCACCACCCGCACCGGCTCGCCCGCCAGTGCCTTCAGCGCGGTGCGGACCAGGCGGTTGTCGGAGTCGTGGGCGGTGCTGGGGGCGACGAGGACCAGCGGCAGGTTCCCCGGCGGCAGCTCGATCTCCGGGTGCGGGACCTCGAACGTCATCGGGCCGGTCACCTCCACGCCCGACGGCCAACGCCGCGGGTACTCGAGCTGCGGGTAGGTCGCGACCAGCGCCAGGTCGGGGCTGATGCCGCCATGGAAGCGCTCGACAGGTGCCAGGCCGAGGCGCCGGCGCTGCAGGTTGAGGTCGCGGCGGCCGTGCTCGAGGCCGACGTCGAGCGCCCGCTGCCCGGCCCGCCAGATCCCCCGCCCGAGCGGCGTTCGCGGTGGCCGCAGGCCGATAGCGAAGAAGGGCAGGCCCGGCTCGACCACCGGGAAGATGTGGGGGATCAGGGTGGCCAGCGGCACCCCGGCGCGCTCCGCCGCCAGCGCCGGCGCCAGGGTGAGGATGTCGCTGACGGCGACATGGGGCCGCATCTCCTCCAGGAGAGGCAGCAGCGCGCGCGCCGCCTCGGCCGCGTGCTGGCCGTCGTCGGAGTCGGGCTGCGGCGGCGGGAACATCCGGTATTCCTCGGCGGCGGCGAAGCCGAGCCCGGCGCCCTCGACCGCCGCCCGGCGCTCCTCCCAGGTCTCGACCACGACCTCGTGCCCGCGACCGGCCAGTGCCCGCCCCAGCGCAATCGCCGGAAACGCGTGCCCGGCGTCGCCAAAAGCCGCCACCAGGACGCGCAGTGACGAGGCTCCGGCGTTGTCAGGCAAGGACGCAGGGAGCCCTAATGGCAGCGCCATTGGGGCGACTGAGGACGCAGCATGGCGACGCCGGAGGCCGTCACGGCGTGTCCTGGCCCTCGCTGGGGCGCGTGAAGACAATCTCCGGGACGTGGCAATTGGATGAGGTGTGGAGCAGGAAGCGCACCGCCTCGCCCAGGTCGGAGGGCCGGATCATCTGCTCGGGCGGGATCTGACCCTGGACGAACTCGGTCATCGGCGTCTCGACGAAGCCCGGGGCGAGGGCCGTGCACTGGACCCCGGCCGCGCCGGCCTCGCGGTGGGTCGACTGGGTGAAGTTGATCACCGCGGCCTTGGTCGCGGCGTAGATCGAGAGCCAGGCCTGGCCACCCTTGCCGGCGATCGAGGCGGTGTTGACGATCAGCGCCTTGCCGTGTTGGGCGCCGGCCTCGCGCAGCAGCGGCAACCCCTCGCGGGTGCCGAGGATCAACGCCCGCAGGTTGACCGCGAGCTGCATGTCGAGGTGCTTGGTCTGGATCTCCTCCATCGGCGACCCGATCCCGACCCCGGCGTTGTTGACGAGGACGTCGAGGCGGCCGTAGGCCGCGCGGTGGGCGGCGAAGACGGCAAGGACGTCGTCCTCGTCGGCCATGTTGGCGGCGACGGTCTGGACCTCGAAGCCGTCGGCACGCAGCCCCGCCGCCGCCCCCTCCAGCTTCTCGGGACGGCGGGCGGAGACCGTCAGGGCGTGGCCTTCCTCGCCCAGGGTCCGCGCGATCGCCAGACCGATCCCGCTCGAGGCCCCGGTTACCAGTGCAGCACGCTCCGCCATCTCCGCTCTCCTCCTGTTTCGCCGCCGCCGCGCACCCTATCGGCCGTATCCACCACGCGCCCCGGCGCACCGGTTCGATCCCCTCTCTCAATAACATGCCGCCGATGCGCGTCGCCGCCCGCCTTGCCATGGCCCTTGCCTGCCTGCTCGCCGTCACGGCGCTGGTCGCGGGCTGCGGAGGCGGCTCCGACTCCGGCGACTCCACCTCGGGGTCGGCGAATGTCGAAAGCCGGCCGGCACCGCCGAAGAGCGCGTTCCCCAGCCCGGAAGGCAGGACGCTGCGCCAGGTGCTGAAAGCCGCGGACGGCCCGGCCGAACTCGTCGTCTCGCCGGCGGCGATGGTCTTCTACGAAGGCCAGAACCGCTACCCGTTCGGGGTCTTCGAACGCGATCGCACCCAGGTGCCGGGTGCGGAAGTCGCCCTCTACCTGGCCAGGGCACCGGCGGTGGAGCCGGGCGAGAAATCGAGGTCCGGCAACAAAGGCCCGGCCGCAAAAGCGCAGGCGCAGGCGCTGGACGAGCCCGCGATCGGCCCCTTCCCGGCCGCAATCGAAAGCCTCGTCACCCAGCCCGCCTTCCGCGCCAAGACGACCAGCGACGACCCCGACGCGGCCAGCGTCGTCTACTCGACCCCGATCGACTTCTCCAGCGACGGCGAGTGGCGGATCGCCGCCCTGATCGAGGACGACGGAGAAATCAAAGGCACGCTGCTGCCGAGCGCCGTCGTCGGCGAGTTCGACGGGGTCCCAAGGCCGGGCGAGAAGGCGCCGAAGATCCATACCCCGACCGCGGATGACGTCGGTGGCGACCTGGCGCAGGTCACCACCCGGATCCCGCCCGACACCCAGAACCAGGTCGATTACGCCGATGCACTCGGGAAAGAACCGATCGTGCTCTTGTTTGCGACCCCCCAGTTCTGCCAGAGTCGGGTTTGCGGCCCCGTTGTCGACGTGGCCGAGCAGGTTAAGCAGGAATACGGAGACGAGGCGGCCTTCATCCACATGGAGATCTTCAACGACAACGATCCCGGCAAGGGAGTGCGCCCGCAGGTCCGGGCCTTCAATCTGCCCAGCGAGCCGTGGTTGTTCACGATCGACCGCCAGGGCAGGATCAGCTCGGCCATCGAGGGTGCCTTCGGCGTCGAAGCGCTGACCGCCGCCGTGAAGAAGGCCGTGGCGGAATGAGCGACAAGAAGGAGAAAGAGGCGCCGAAGGAGGAGACCGCCTCCAAGGAGGAGCTGCTCGCGACCTTCGCCGAGGAGGCGCGCCGCCGCTGCGACGTGATCGCCGCCGGCCTCGCCACCGAGTCGGCGGACTTCGAGACGATGCGGGCAGAAGCCCACGCCCTGCGCGGCACCGCCGGAGTCGTCGGCCTGCGCCGCCTCGCCGAGCTGGCCGGCCTGATGGAGTCCGATTTGGCCGAAGCGAAGACGACCGGCGTCATCCGCGGCGGTCGCGCCCACCAGATCGCCGACGCCGCCAAGGCCCTCGCCGAGGGTGCCGCCGCCGCCGCCAAAGGCGAGGAGGAGCCGCCCGACGTCGGGCGCTCGCTCGCCCAGCTCTTCAGCGCCTGAGGCGGGCCAGGATGTCCACCCGCGCCGACTTCTCAGAGCGGGTACGGGAGTGGGAGGGGAGGGGCCACACGGAGGAGTTCCGCGGCCGCGGGATCCACTGCTTCCACCAGTCCGGCGAAGGACCCGCGCTGCTCCTCCTGCACGGCTTCCCGACCTGCTCTTACGACTGGCGAGAGCTGATCGCGCTTGAGCCCGAGCGGGCGATCCTCGCCTTCGACTTCCTCGGTTTCGGCCTCTCCGACAAGCCCAACGACCATGACTACACCCTTGCCTGGCAGGCCGATCTGACCGAAGAGCTGGTCCGCCGCCACGGCGGCGGACCGGTCCATCTGGTCGCCCATGACATGGGGACCTCGGTGGCGACCGAGCTGCTCGCGCGCGATATCGAGGGCGCGCTGGACATGGCGCTGGAGGCCGCTGTTCTTTTCGACGGCAGCGTGATCATCGAGCGGGCCAGCCTGACGCTCGGTCAGAAGCTGCTGCGAAGCCGTCTCGGCTCGTTGCTGGCCCGCATCTCCTCCGGAACCTTCTTCCGCTGGCAGCTCGGCTCGGTTTTCGCCGAGGCCCACCCGATGAGCTCCGAGGAGGGCGTCGACCAGTGGGCCCTGATGAAGTTCAACGGCGGCAACCGCATCGCCGACAAGCTGATCGGCTACACCTTCGAACGCGTCCGCCACGCCGACCGCTGGCACGGCGCCGTGCGCGACTGGCCCAAGCCCCTGACCCTGATCTGGGGCTTGCAGGATCCGGTCGCCACCACCAACGTCCTCGACGGCCTCCGCGAGCTCCGCCCCAGCACCCCCGTCTTCGAGCTCCCCAGCCTCGCCCACTACCCCCAGATCGAAGACCCCGTCGCCTTCCAAGCGGCCCTGTCGAACGCCCTGAAAGCCCGCTAGGCTCGCCCCGAGGGGCGGTAGCTCAGCTGGTTAGAGCAGCGGACTCATAATCCGTCGGTCGAAGGTTCGAGTCCTTCCCGCCCCACTGAGAAAAGCCTTTTATAGAGCCAAATAGATTAGAGCCGTTCAGCACGAAGTAGCTGAATTGGTCCCGAATTGGTCCCGATACGCGCTAGAATTTGGGGTCGATGCGACAGCCAGTACCTCGCCCGATCTCCGGTCACGTCTTCAAGCGCAAGGGGAAGCGTGGGGTTGTCTGGTACGCCAAGTTCCGGTTGCCGGACGGCCGGCAGCAGAAGAAGCGGCTCGGGCTGGCCTGGACCGAGAAGACGGCACCGCCCGACGGCTACTTCACGAAAGGCAAGGCCCAGGCGCACTTGGACGAGCTGCTGCGCCAGACGCGCGACGGCTCCCTGCCGGGGCTGGTCCAGACCGGCAAGACCTTCGCTGACGCCGCCGACGAGTGGCTTGCCTACAGCGAGAACGTCCGCGACTGCAAGCCGTCCACCCTCCGCGACTACCGCAACATGGCCCGCGTCCTCGTCCGCGAGTTCGGCAATCGCAAGATCGAGACGATCACGACCCAGGACATCGACCTCTGGATCAGCGGCTACGGCGGCTCCAACCGGACGCGGCAGAAGTACCTCGTCTGCCTCGGCTCGATCTTCAAGCGGGCGATGAAGGTCTATGGCCTGCCCCGCAACCCTGCTGATCTCGTCGAGCGCCCCCGAGTTCGTCGCGCGGCGAAGATCGACGTGCTGCGCCCCGAGGAGGTCTTGGCACTCGTCAGGGCGGCGGAGTCCGACCAGGACGCTGCGATCTTCCATACGGCGGCCTTCGCGGGCTTGCGGATGGGAGAGCTGCTCGCGTTGCGCTGGCGCGACGTGGATTTCACCCGCCGCACGATCCACGTCCGCGAGAACTGGACCCAGGGTGAGACGACGACCCCAAAGGGAGGTACCGAGCGAGCTGTGCCGATGGCCGAGGAGGTCGCAGAACGCCTGGCCCGGCTCGGTCAGCGGCAGCACTTCACCGCCGAAGACGACCTCGTCTTCTGTACGCCGCGCGGCCAGCATGTCGGCTACAAGTCGTTGAAGGAGCGCTACCGCGCGGCGCTGCGGGCAGCGGGCCTGCGCGAGGACTTCCGCTTCCACAACCTTCGGCACACCTTCGGCAGCACCGTGATCCGTCACGCCGATTCTCGCGAGGTCATGGAGTGGATGGGCCACGCCGACCTGGCGACGACCAGGCGCTACCTCGCATTCGTAGACCGAGAGGACGCAGCCAAGCGAGTCTCTGAAGCGTTCAGGTTGGAGGAGCCGCAGGGGTCCCCGGCATCGGCTCCTGCCGCGTGACGCCGACCTAACGGCGGCGGCGCGTTCCATAAGAGTTTTCGGCGATCCAGCCACCAAGGTCGGAGCGGGTGAACCTCAACCCGCGCTCGCCGATCCGAACATGCGGCAGACCCCGCGACCGGACCAGCTCGTAAACCGTGCTGCGAGGAACGTGCAGGAGTCGCGCCGCTTCGTCGGCGGTCATCAAAGACTCGGTGCTGATCGGAGTGTCGGGCATCTGTCTCCGTTCCTGTTGTCCACTGAGAGCGCGCATTGCATCGGGTGCGTCCGAAACTCCCGCGTGCGCCCCCAGTAATTTGCACCGCCTCATGGGCGGGCTCAGTGGAGCGCCATCCGGTCAGAGAGCGAGGATTAGCGAATGTCGGCCGCCGAGTTCATTGCCGCAATCGCATGGCCAGCAGTTGTGCTCCTCATTGCTTTGCTTTTCAGACGACCTCTCACGGACGCGCTCGCCAGTGCCACGGGCAAGCTCGCTGCCGGACCGTTTAGCTTGGAGTGGAAGCGTCGGGTGACTGATGTGGAGGGTGACCTCGGCTTGCCGCCTTCGATCTCTGAGGGCGAAATTGGGGGAGCTGCCGGGAAGCTCGATGAGATCGCTGAGCACAGTCCACCGGCAGCGATTGTCGAGGCTTTTGCGCAGGTCGAGGCTTCGCTGAAGTCTGTGCTTGAAGAAAACGGGGTCGTCGTTGACGACACTCCGTGGAGCGTCCGACGCCTTGCCGATCTCGCGCGGGAAAAGGGGCTAATAACTCCCGAGACGCATCATGCGGTCGAAGGTTTGAGCGTCCTGCGCAACCTTGCCGTTCACGGCGGCGAGAAGGACATATCTCCCCAGCGAGCGCATGAGTTCGTGTCTCTTGCTCAGGGCGTCACCTACGCCATAACGAGCAACGCGAAACGTCAAAACTCTTAGCGACAGCACGACCTTCGACGCTGGGGTGTGAAGAACAACCAAGAACGTACAGCCAGCCAATCCCAGAGTCAGGATCAGCCGGCCAAAGGACCAACAGCAAGGCAAGAGCCAACAGCAAGGCAGTCAGGCACTCATGGCAGCTATCGAGCCATGAGAAAGCCACCCAGGCCGAAGCCCAAACAGCCAACAGCAACCACCCTCACGCCCTATCACTTTGTTAAGAGATCGGCGCATTGAGCGCTCTCCACGGACATACCCCGTGGATGCTCTCAATCGGAAAGCTGGGCAAAGGCCAGGAGCACTACTACCTCGACAAGGTGGCCGAAGGCGCCGAGGACTACTACTCCGGCGAGGGCGAGGTCGCCGGAGAATGGCTCGGCGATGCCGCTGAGGATCTGGGCCTCTCCGGCAAGGTCGAAGCCGTGCGGCTCGAAGCGATGCTGACGGGCCGCAACCCGGTAGACGGCGAGCCGCTGGTCGGGATGCGCGGCGTCCCTTCCAACGGCTCGGTTCCCGGCTTCGATCTCACGTTCTCCGCGCCCAAGTCGGTCTCGCTGCTCTGGGGCCTCGGCGGGCCCGTCGCTGCGCTCGAAGTCAAAACCGCCCACCGCGAAGCGGTAGGAGCCGCCCTCGACTACATGCAGCGCGAGGCTTGCTGGACCCGCAGGGGCGCGGGCGGCTCGGAGTTCGTCAAGGGCAACGGCTACCTGGCGGCGGGCTATGTCCACCGCTCCTCGCGCAACGGCGATCCGCAGCTGCACACCCACGTTCTTATCGCTAACGCGACCAAGGGACCGGACGGGCGCTGGACCCGCCTCTATCACCCGGCGATCTACGACCACGCCAAGACCGCCAGCTACATCTATGAGGCCCACCTTCGCCACGAGCTCAGCCGCCGCCTCGGCGTCGAGTGGCAGCCGACCCGCAAAGGCATCACCGAGATCGCAGGCTTCGCCGACGAGCATCTGCGGGTCTTCTCCACCCGTCGCGCGGAGATACTCGAGGCGGCAGGCACCGACGCCTCCGCGCGCTCGATGCAGGTCGCAGCACTCGCCACCCGCAAGCCGAAGGAACGCGACGTCGGCCACGGCGAGCTGCTGGTGCGCTGGAGATCGAGGGCCGATGAGATCGGCTTGGACTGGGAGGCGATCGCGCGGACCTTCGACACCGAGGCGGCGCTGAGGGTCGGCAGTGCCGAGGTCCCGATCCTCTCGGAGGCTCAGCTTGGCCGCGCCGTCACGGCGGCGGCGTCTCACTTCGACCGCCGCGAGGCGATCCAGGCCGTCGCCGACTCGCTGCTCGAGGGTGCGCCGGGAGCCGAGGTCGAGCGCCTGGCGGACGCCTTCCTCGCGTCCGACTCCGTGATCCAGATAGCCGAAGGCGCGAAAGGCCCCCGCTACACGACTCGCCGCATCTGGGAGCTTGAGCGCGAAGCGCTGGCCGCTGCTGAGCGAATGCGGGCACAGGGACCGGACCCGGCAGGCGAGCTGATCGCGGCGCGCGTGATCGGCGCTCGCCCGATCTTGAAGGCCGACCAGCGCGAGATGATCCGCCGTCTGCTGACGAGCCCGGAGGGGGTCGCCGTCGTGATCGGCGAGGCTGGCAGCGGCAAGACCTTCGCCATCGTCGCCGCAGCCGAGGGTTGGGCGCAGGCCGGGATCGAGCTGCGTGCCGCAGCACCGACCTGGCGCGCGGCGAACGTGATGCGAGCCGAGGGCCTGCCCGCGTCGAGCATCGCCAGCCTGCTCTTGAAGCTCGACCGGGCCGAGCACGACGGCGGCGAGGGCTTGCCGCACGGATCGGTCCTGCTGATCGACGAGGCTGGGATGGTGGACTCCGCGGCGCTCGCGCGGCTTGTCTCCCACGCCGAGCGAGCGCAGGCGAAGCTCGTTCTCGTCGGCGACCCTGAGCAGCTCGGCGAGATAGAGGCGGGCGGACTGTTCCGGGCGCTCGCCGAGCGCGGCGAGGCGATCCACCTGGACGAGGTGATCCGCCACCGCCACGATCTTGACCGCGACGCGGCGAAGCGGATCAGGGAGGGCGAGGGCCGTGAGGCGCTGAGCCTCTACCAGTCTTCGGAGAGGGTCACGGTCGCCCCGAACGCCGAGGAGCGTCGCGAGGCGATGGTCCGCGACTGGAACGAGGCATTCGAGCGCGGCGAGGACGCCGTGATGGTCGCCAAGCAAAACGCCGAGGTAAGGCGACTGAACGAGATCGCTCGGGAGGTCTGTCGTCAGGCCGGGCAGCTCGCCCGGCAGGAGATCGAAGTCGGCGAGGCGAGCTTCGCCGCCGGCGATCTCGTCATCACCCGTGTCAACGATCCGCGCGCCGAAATCTTCAACCGCGAGCGCTGGCGGATTGCCGAGGTCGACGCGGCCGAGGGCGCATGACCCTCGAGGGCATCGACCAGGCCAAGGCGGTCGAGATCGGAGCCGATTACCTGGCGCGGACCAACCCGCACTCCGAGGCCCCGGCGCTCGAACACGCCTACGCCGTCACGACCTACTCGGCGCAGGGCACGACCGTAGATCGCGCCTTCGTCGCGGCCGACCCGTCGATGGACAAGCAGGAGCTATACGTCGCCGCCTCGCGCAGCCGCGAGGAGACTTTCATCTACGCCACGCCGGAGATTCAGACCCACCGGGAGGAGATCGCGCCGGCGTCGCCCTGCCTGCGGGAGGGCATCCCGCACATCGCCGAAGCCGCCGAGCGCGACCGGGCGCAGATCGCCGCTCACGACGAGGCGCTGCGCTCGAAGTTCTCCGGCCTGCCGACCGAGGAGCTGGTCGCCCGACGCGCCGAGCTGCGACCTGCGGCAAGTCATGAGGAGAGCCGGGAGAGCCAGTGGCGCAGCTTGGAGGAGCGGATCGAGCGAGCCCGCGAGCACATCGAGGGCTTCGAGGTCGAGCGCGAGGCAGCGCAAACGCTACCGCGCCGCGACGAGCTGGCCCGCATCGACTCCTGGGGGGCGAGGTCGCGCAGGCAGACCGGACAGCTCGAAGCCGAGCTGGCGGATATGCCCGTCGTCGGCGACGCGGCCCGCCGCGAGCTGGCCGTAGCCGATCAGGTTCTCGCGCAGCGCCGCGAGCTGGCGATCATCGCCGCGCGGATCTCCCCGCCTGCCTACGTCAAGGCCGAGTTGGGGGAGAGGCCAAGCGATCCGACAAAGCGGAAGGCATGGGATCGCGGTGTGTCGCAGATCGAGCGCTACCGCCAGGAGCACGGCATCATGGACCCGAATAGAGCCCTTGGACAAGAGGCGAAGCAGAGGACCGAGCGAGCACGGCAGGAGGCGACGTGGCGGCGAATCCGAGAGGCACAGCGAGCCCTTGGTCTCGGACAGCACGCGGCGCGAGCGCGCCAGCTCGGGCGGGGGCTGAGCATCGGCCGGTGAACCCCCGACCTACCGGCGATTGAAGCACCGCTCAGGCGGCCGTCAACCCCCTGCGGGGGTCGGGCGCGAGCGCCCTTGACTGCCGCCCTCCCGGTGCTGTTCTGCGGGTAGGTCGGGGGAGAGGGAGAGGCAGCAGGTCAGGCGGCGGCGAGAGGTTGCCGGTCCCTGATCTCCACCTGGTAATCGGCGGGCAGGGGCACGACGGGCTCGCGGTGCTTGCCTTTCGACTCGCGGCGGCGGGTCAGCAGATGCTCAAAGAACGCGAGTGCGCCTCCTCGGGGCGCGGCAACGATCTCGCGGCCATCGGGATAGACGATCGCGAGCGGCCGGTGCTCGGCAACGGCCTCCGCGAGGATCGAGCCGAAGCCGTCCTGGTCGGCGGCGATGAAGGTGGTTCCCTCGGGATAGCGGTCGGGATCGAGGACAGCATCGATCAGCCGCTCGTTAGCGATTTCGCCTGCGGGAGTGAACTTGCTGCGCTCTAGTTCTTCCATGATTCCGCGATTGCTTCCCAATGATCGATCAGGTAGCGGATGGCTTGTGGCACGACCTCGTTGACCGCACCCTCGGAAAACCGCTCCG
The DNA here is from genome assembly GCA_963775475.1 of uncultured Solirubrobacterales bacterium. Taxonomy (GTDB): domain Bacteria; phylum Actinomycetota; class Thermoleophilia; order Solirubrobacterales; family 70-9; genus VAYN01. Next base: position 352,116 of record CAVZIP010000002.1, read on the forward strand.
CAGGCTGCTTCTCGGAACCAGTGTAGCGGTGCATATCGTGGTCCCCGTGGGCGTTGTCGAGCAGACGGATCGTTTGCCAATTGCCCTCGATTCGTAGTTGGAGCATGACCGCGTAGCGTTCCATCGGGCGACCCTCCAGATCGACCAGGATGCGGGCGTCTGCGGAGAGCCAGCGGATGAACGGATCGGTCATTGTCGAAACGTATCCCCGTGCTCGGCGTTTAGGGTGCGGTCGATGCCGAAGGACTCGAAGGAGACGGCAATCGCCGACGCCCAGCGGGCGCAGTTCGCCTACGAGCGCGACATCGATGCCGCCCGCGAGACGAGACGCAAGAGCTTTGAGCGGGCACAGAAGGCGGGGCTGTCGTTGCGCGACATCGGCGATGCGGTCGGCCTTCATCGCTCCCGCGTTGGGGAAATCCTCCGAGGCGAATAGCCCAAGGCAACTGTAGGGAATTTCCCTTCAGTTCTGCTACGCTCCCGGCGACGAACATCAAGCGGCGACCCGCCGCGCGCTAACGCGACGGGCCGCCTGACCACAAGGAGCGTGTACCTCCTCATGGCTGAGAAGAACCCTACGGGCGGCGAGCGGGCCGTGCCCCTCGACCTCCCCGCCGACCATCTGCTGATCCTGCGCGACACCCTCGCCGACTGCCTCGAAGGAGTACGGGGCGACCTGAAGACCCCCGAGGCGGTGAAAGACCCAGAGCAGGCCCGCGAAGAAGCCGACGCCTACCAGCGGCTACTGGCCGGGCTGGCGCGGGGGAAGATTCTCGTCCCCGACGAGGCGGCGTTGTCGGCGGTCAGGAAGATCGCCACAGCCGACGACGAGGCGAGCAACTACGCCGAGATTGCCGCCAACCACGACGCGCTGCACGGCCTCCTCTCGCTGCTTGAGGGGAAGCGCGGTTGATGCGGTGGGGCGGCAGCGGGGCGTGGCGGCGTCGCCAGCGCCGCTCCCCAGGGGTCACGGTCATGACGGACGACGAAATGCAGCGTGTCGTCCTGGCCGTGATCTTGCGCGAATACCCGGTCCTTCTGACCTTCCCGGCGCTCGCCTGCGAGCTGTTCGAGAACCCCAACGATCTTGCTGGCGGCATGGCGCTCGCCCGCGCCGTCCGCGATCTGGTCGAGGAGGGCCTGCTGTACAGCAACGGCCTCCTTGTCCTGCCGAGCCGTTCGGCGCTCCACGTCAGACGGCTGAGCGGAGGTGACGGCTGGACAGCGTGGCGGTGACAGCGGTTTCTCGGGGGTCGAAGTGCTCGGGGGTGCTTGCTTCCCCAATAGGGTGCAAGCGCAGGCCACAGGGACCCCTGGGTCGCTTCGGCCCCCGAGAAACCGCATCGCCCACATGCATTATCCGTGCATTACATTCACGCCTTCAAGCAGCCCTTCGTGATCGCCCGGCACCCGCCAAGGTACTGCTCCAGTAGCGTCGGAGAAAACCGTGTGGAGATGAGGAGCATTCCCGGCGAAACGTGGTTGAGTTTCGCGCCATAGTGTCGTTTAACAACCAGTGCGAAAGCTGCGCGCGATTTGGTGTTCGAATGCGCAATCCTGTTTCGGATCGCTCGCATTTCCGAGATTGCCAATGCATTCGCGTTGCAAACCGCATTGAATGCATTTGAAGGGTCGAGAACGTACTTGGTTGCGTCGTTGATGAAGGAGGTCTTTGACCATCTGAGGTACTCCTGCTTGGGCCTTCCAAAGGTTTCGTACAGTTGGCGTGCGCCAGAGATGCTCCTCGCGGGTGCAGTGAGGAGCGCGGGGGCTGTGCCGTCCACATATGGCGTACCGCACGCAAGTCTCAATGCGACACCTTCGATCGCCTCTTGGAACTCATCGAAGAGCCTCAACATCACAAGCTCGGCGAGCAACTTTCGAACGCGGACCTCAGTCTGACTAAGCCCCTGGATCACTTGTCCGTGGCGGTTCGACCTAGCGACGAATCCCTTATGAGGAACGGCTAGATTCTGCGCCGGCACGGATACGCGCGCTACACGAACGACTGGATGTAATCAAGGCGTATTTGTCGCGACCTGATTCGCTGAGTGCTGGCGGTGCATGCCGCCACAAACGCCAAGTCCTTCTCCGGCCGCTCCGCCGCGGGCCTTGGGTCATTGAACCTCGCGTCAATCTTGGCGAGCGTCTCTTCCAGCGTGGTCTTTGCAGGCAGTTTTTTCAGGTTGTCCAGAACGAGAATCAGCGAATAGAAGACCGGGGACCGAGAAAATATGGTGTCCTTCACTGCCTCCGGCCTCAGAGAGGCGATCATCTTGTAGACACGGTCCAAGCGCTTGGCGACGGTGGTGCGGTGGGGAAAGTCTTCGTCCCATTGGCTGTATGCCGCATCGACTCGCGCGGCGCTGTAGTCGCTCATGCCGTCGACCAGCGCCATCGACAGTTCGGCCGTGAACTGGACCTCGGCCATGCGCGAAATCTGCGTCGCACTGAAAATGCTCAGGCCTCGCCAGATCGGTAGGCGCTCGACAGCTTCGCGCAGGCAGAACTGGTGGAACTCTCCGCTCCACTTGGCAGCACGCTTCTCCTGCGGGTTGAGAGTCTTCGAAACGGCGTTAAGTCGGCCAAAGATCTCAATGACATCCGAATCATCGGCACCAATCAGATACGCCACAGGTAGCTTCGCCATGAGAAACTGGTGACGCTGTGACGGCGATAGGTCGCGATAGTAGACGCGACGGGAGTGCTCTGGATGGCGAGCGCCGAACTCACCCTCTCTGTACTCGATGATCGAGCGACACCGCTGCTGCCCGTCTACGACCTCTTTGACGGTCAACTCCCTCTCAAGGTCGATCGTGTGTCGGACGTAGATCGTCGGAACTGGCATGGTCTCGAAGATCGTGTTGAGCAAATAGGACTTATGGGCATTCGACCAGACGGCGCGCCTCTGGTACCACGGCGACACGTTGAGCTCCCCGCGGTCATGGGCGTTCAACAGCTCTTGAATGACCATCGACTCGTAATCGACTCTCTCCATGGGCCTCGCGCGTCCTCATCCGTCGTTAGCCATGCGTGCCAGAACCTGCAACGCTGGAGCCTATATGCACCTGCCTCGGGGCAGGGGTGCTGGTCGCCCCTCGCAGCGGGCTCCTGTGTTAGGCGTTGCGACCACGCGTAGCGATGCTGGATGCAGACCTTCGCGCTCCGGCTTTCGCGTGAAAGCGAGAGCGGCGGCATCGGATGCGCCGATCGTGGACCCCGAGAACTTGGTCCCGAAATTGGTCCCCGACTCCACCGAACTCAGTCGAACTCCTGGACGTGATCCGCTCTAACGAACCAGATTCGGCTCTATAGACGCCCTCCGGCGCGACTCATAATCCGTGGAGCGCAGGTTCGAGTCCTGCCCGCCCCATTCGTGAGACGATCTCGTGGGTGGCTGAGCCGGGGATCATCATCAGTGGCGTAAAAACGGCTGGCGCCGGGCTCTGGGCACTCTGGAGCACGTACGTGGACCACAAAGAGGCCCGCGACCTGGTGCGCGCATCGATAGCGCGGGCGGTGTGCGAAGGGCGGCGCAACGACCAGGCGGTGAAGGACATCGCCGAGGAGCTCGAGATAGAGATGCGAAGGACCGGAGCGCCGGTGACCGGCAAGGTCCGCTTGGTTGACCGGGCGAAGAGGATCGGGCGAAAAGTGACGTTCCGCGGCGGCAAGCAGGAGGTGCCGAAGCCCAGGGTCTTCGGCGAGACGTTCGACGTGCATCTGCGCGAGTGGCTGCGTGAGTCCGGGCAAGGCGAGGAGCTGGCCCGGAAGCTCGCCGCGATCGAGTGCGGCGAGCTGGCGACGACGCTCGGCGCAGTGGTGGAGCGATTCCCCCAAGCGTTCGAGGACGAGCTCCTCGACGAGGAGAGCCGATCGGATTTCCGCGATGAGCTCGCGTACAGGATCATTAGCATCGACCTTGCCCGCAATGAGATCGGGCGGCGGCGAAGCCTCCGCCAGCAGGCCGCGGTGACCAGCGCCTCGGCGGCGACCTCGGCCGGTGCCGCCTTTGCCGCCGCCGACGCCCTCGGCAGCGGCGACGCGGTGGCGGCGGCGATCGGGCTCGCCTTCGGCGCCCTGGGCGCGACGGTTGGGGCGGCGGTGGCGAAACGACCGACGAAGGTAAGTGCCGAGCAGGGGGCCGTGCGCGGGATGGTCCTCAGCTGGGTCGCCGCCCTGCTCGGTGGCATGATCGGCAAACGCTGTCCCGCCGATTCGCGCAAGCTCCAAGCGGCCCTCTTCGAGGTCCTCCAGGAGACCGCGCACGAGCGGTCGCCGATGCTGGATGGGCTCGAGGACACGCTCGCAGGCGTCCGGGAACTGCGATCCGCGGCGGCGGATGCCGGCGACACCATGGTCGAGCAGACGCTGGCCGAGCTGGAGGCGGCGCTCCGGGAGAACGACGGGCCCGAGCTGGGCCAGGAAACGTTGCACTGCCTCTATGGATTGGTCGTGGTCTGCGAGCTTACGCCGCCGTAAAACGTGGTCCCGAAATTGGTCCCCGACTCCACCGAACTCAGGCGAACTCCCTGGACCTAATTCGCCCTACCAGGCCAGATTCGGCTCTATAGACGGGTTCCGGCGCGACTCATAATCCGTCGGTCGAAGGTTCGAGTCCTTCCCGCCCCATGGAAAACCGCTTGGCTCGCGGAGCGCGGCTTCGCTGACATCCACCGCTCAGCGCAAAGTTTCCGCGAAGACCGCATTGACGTCGCGTGAGGTGTTCATGGTCACCCTGCACATGGCGTCGTCGTCGCATCCTTCGAGTGATTCGGTGTTCCAGCCGCCGTCTGGTTTGGCGGTCAGTTCGACTACGTCGTCCGCTGCGAAGTCCGCGCCGCAAACGTTCTCCTCGGCTCGCGGGAGCGCTTCGCTGTAGCCATCGTCTTCGCTGTCGGCGCGGCAGAAGATGCGATTCGGCTCGCCGGCAACGCCCCCTTGCACGATGCCGGCACCTTCGACCGTGACGGTCAACGCGTAGCCGATCCCGAAGGTGGCCTTGACTGACCTCGGCGCGTTCAGCCTCAGCTCGCACGGGTTGTCACCATCGCATGCTCCGGAGAAACCCCCAAAGACCGACCCGTCGTTGGCATCGGCCGTCAGCGTCACCTCTTGACCCTTGGGAAACGTTTCTTCGCAGCTCTCCCCGCAGTCGATGCCTGGAGGTTCGCTGCTGATCGCCCCGGAGCCGTCCCCTTCGACCTCCACGCTCAACAGCTTGCTGTTCGGGCCGTTCTCGTTGTTGCTGCCGTTGTCATCGCCGCCGTCTACGAGCGGGTCCACGACCAGGCTCCCCTCGAGACCTCCTGCCAGAAGCAGCACTGCGGCGAGAATGGCGAGCGGCAGCGAGATTCGCAGAATGGGGAAGCGGCGGTTCCGGTAGGGCCTTCCGCGCAACTGCGCGCACAGAGCCTGCAGGTTGCGGTCGGTGGCAGCGATTCCGGGGCGGTCTCCGACGCGCTTCCTGATCTCCCGCGCTTCGCTGAGGCTTTGTGCCGCCCCGCCCACGTCACCGGCCGCGACCTTCAAGGTGCCGAGCTCATGCTTTGCCCAGCCGACCGCCCTCAGGTCGCCAAGCGCCTCGCCAGCGCGCAGCACTGCTCCTAGCGACCGCAACAGCGCCGCCCAGCGATGCAGCAGCGAGTACAGGGTGGATAGGGCGCGGGCCAGTCGCAGCGCCTCTTTCCACTTTTCCTGGCGGTCGAGGCGCTCGAGCAGGCCCAGCACGGCGTCGACCTCGATGCCCAACTGCGCCGGGTCGAGAGCTTTGCCCCTCGCTAGCCCCTTCCCAAGCGTGATCGCGTTCTCCACCTTCGCCGTTGCTGCGGATGCGTCGTCGATCAGGTTGGCGTCTGCCTCCGTCCGGGTTCTATCGTCACCCCCTTGGCTTCCCTCTTCCTCGAAGGCGTTCGACAGGCCTGACGGGGGATCGTCGCTTCCCGGGGTTGGCTGCGTGCTTCGCTTGACTAGGGTCCCGGCAGGGTCACCCACCTCGAGGACGTAACCACCCACTTCGACGATGCCGATTTGCGCCTTCGAGGAGCTCCGCTCCGTGGCTGGTTCGGGCTGGTCTGTGTCCAGGGGCTTCACCGGTTCTCCGCGTGCTGTCAGACGTTGGACGTGCTGGGGGATCTCGGCCTAGTCAACGGGATGCAGCTCCGGCCCGTCGTCGATCTTGCCCGGCAGCGACTGGTCGTGAGTCAGGGGTGAAGTGGAAAGCGCCAGGATGGAATGCATGCTCGCCTCCCCCGGTGCAGTGGTTCATGTTGGCCTCGTCGGAGCGGGCATAGAACAGCACATCGTTGAAGAAGATGGCCTCGCATCTCTTGCAGCGCCGCCACCCAGACTGCGCGTCCGACGTTCGAATTCCGAACATCGACTGAAAGTTGAAGACAGTTTTTTCGTGGCGGCGGCCATCTGCCGGACAGAAGCCCTTGGACGAGGAGGGGCCGTTGTTGTAGAGCGTCTGGCGCTTCCTGCAACGGCCCAAGTCGTCGACCACGATCGTGGACACTTATATCTCCATTCACTTGGGGACGAAACTCTGCCCATCGCCGACCGTGGCGCCGACTCCCAAGGGCGATGGTAGCTGCCCCTGCGAAATTACAGTGGGTTTCTTTACTAAACCCCTAAAAGTAGCTGTATCCCGGCGCAGCCAGCGCCAGGCGCGAATGCTCCAGGTGCTCGAAGGCGCCATAAAATGGATTGGAAACTTGGTCCCGAAATTGGTCCTGAACTCCCGGGCCGCGCCCTCGAGACGCTTCCTGCAGCCAAGACCACTACCGCCGCTACACTGGCTCCATGAGCGACCCCCTGCATTCTCACGATCCTTTACGAGGAGGGGGGCGACGGCTGGATCGTCTCGTCCATCCCCGAGGTCCCTGGCGTGCTCAGCCAAGGCCGAACCAAGGAGGAGGCTCGCGAGATGGCGCTGGACGCCCTGGCGGGGATGCTTGAGCTGCGTGCCGCCGAGCACGAGCCGCAGGGCAAGGCAGTTGGCAGCGAGTCGCTGAATATCGTTGCGGCGTGAAGCGCCGAGACTTGGAGCGACACCTGAAGAAGCATGGCGCTCGCTTGTTGCGTGAGGGTGGCCAACACAGCTACTGGGGCATGAACGCCGAGCGCTCGACCTCGATACCCCGCCACCGCGAGATCGCGTATCCACTCGCTCGCGCAATCTGCAAGCAGCTAGGAATTCCTCCGCCAACTGGCTCGCGTTAAGGGTGGGGCGATGCTGAGTCAGGCGGAGGAGATAGCCGCCCTACGCAAGGCGACCGACGAGACGAAGGCGATGGTTGAAGAACGGTTCCCATTTGTTGTCGAAGTGGGGGCCAACGACGATTTCGCCTCGTTCCGTTGGCCGGCCGCGGCCGCGGGGTTGCTTGCGCGTGGGGTCGCGATCATGGACACGACGGCGGCCTTGGCTGAGCAAGGTCGGCTGGCAGATGCGCAGATCTCCCTTCGTGTAATGCTGGAGCATTCGGTCGTCTTCTGTTGGATCGCCATAGACCCGGAGACGAACCTCGTCGAGTGGCGGCGCTCTATCAGGCCAGATTCGGCTCTATAGACGGGTTCCGGCGCGACTCATAAATCCGTCGGTTGCTGGTTCGAGTCCAGCCCGCCCCAGAGGCCTCGGTTGCAGATGGGCTAGGGTCGTCTCGCGCGCAGCGTCGTTGCGCCTAAGCAAATGAGAGGCGGTCCCTTGGATCCTGTCGGATATGAGCTGTGCACTCCTGAAGGTGGCAAGGGCGGTGGCGTTCGGGCCACTCGTGCCTTCCGGGTCGGTGAGACGGTGATGGTCGGAGTGCTCGAAGGCGAGGTTGCCCGCAACGACTCTCATGCAACCCAGGTGAGTCGCACCCAGTGGGCCCGGCATGGCGGCCTCGGGCCCAAGGTCAACCACTCGTGCAATCCGAACTGTGGCGTTGAGCTGAACGAGACGGGCGCCTGCGACTTCGTGGCTCGGCAATCGATCTCCAACCGTGAGGAGATCACCTTCGATTACGCGATGCGTAACTACTCGATTGAGCATTTTCCGGGTGGCTGTCTCTGTGGAGCGGATATCTGTCGTGGCTCGGTAACCGGCTGGAAGGATCTTTCCGCGGAACGCAAAGCTGCCTACGAGGGTTTGGTTGCGCCCTATCTACTTGAGATCGACCGCGAGCTGGCCGGCGCAGTTGTGTAGCGCGCCTTAGGTCCCTCGCGCGACGAGTCCGTCGGTCGCTGGTCGAGCCCAGCCCGCCCACTTACTGGGAGAACAACTCCTCTACGGCTTCGCGGAAGGAGATCGGGTCGATTGCCGGGAAGCGATAGAGCTCGGGCTCGATCGCCTTGAATTGGATGAGGGCCTCGGCCGGATTTACCAGGCCGGCAGCGATCATCTCCCGGACGTCACGTATGTCTTGCTCGTGTCCCCGCTCGACCTTGGAGAGTGCTTGTGCGACTGGGTCGAAATGATGGAATGAAAGCTTGTCCTCCCTGCGGATCAGCGGACTTCGATCCTCCCAGCCTGCCGGCAGCGGGATGAAGTCGGATGGTGCGGCAAGCTCGACGTTGAGGTTCAGTGCCTCCTTGAGCCGGGGGATCTCTCGCAGAATCTCATCGTGATCGGGGATCAGCTTGATGTCGACGTCGATCGTCGTGTCCCGCCAGCCAAAGAGGACCGCGGTCGCTCCGCCGGTGAGATAGACGCGGCCTTCCACCCGGACGGCTCGCCCCAGCTCGCGCATGAATTGCTCGATGCGAGCGGAGTCGGCTAGCTCGCGCATGCCGCTGCTCGCTCGAAGCTGACGAGCCGGCGAATCAGGGCGTTATAGGCGGAGTGAGCGGCGTCGCCCTTTTCGCGCGCGAGCAGCAGGTAGAGCTTGTGCTCGGGGGAGGGGATCGGCGAGGACAACTCGATGCCCATCGATCGCAGTCGTGGAGCGCCAATCGATACGAGTAGCGCCTCGACCGATTCATGCCCGCCGTCCAAGTCTTCGGCACCTCGCTTGACGAGGGCGGCTCCGGGAAGGGTTTTCAGCTCGGCGAAGCTGGTCATTCGGGTTGAGGGTAGCGACCAGCGCCGCCTCATCCGTCGGTCGGAGCCGAGTCTCTCTCGCCCTGCTCAGTGCAGATGCTCTGCGGCCCGGCGGTAGGCGTGGCTCCGCACGTCGAAGACCGGCACGTGTGACGGGATCTGGGCTATGGCCTCGCGAAGCCCGGCGGAGTCGAACCTGTGAGAGAGCGGTGCCACCGGGTTGACGGTGATCGCGCACAGGTCCACTCGGCGCAGGACTTCGAGGTGGACTCCACGGCGGCGGTACCAGTGGGGGGAGCGTGTCTGGAGGAAGACCTTGGTGGCGTCGGCGACGGCGACTCTCACCGGGTGACGGGTGGCGACTGGGAGCAGCAGGTCGAGGAAGCGCTCGGGAAGGGTTCCCCGAATCACCAGGACCGGTTCGTCGTCCTCGGCTGGCCGGAGGACGGTGGCGATGTCGCTCGGGACCGCCGTGAGGGTGAAGCGCACGGGCAGGGTACGCACGTCGCGTGACCCCGTGACGAGCAGGTCGCCCTTCTCCCCAGCGGCCAGCTTCTGTATGCGGCGATCGGATACCCGGGGGAGGTCGATCAGTGCCATGGCGCGGCTGGTGCGGCGGGTCACCTCGTCGATCTCGCGGCCCAGCACCGCGCCGGTCGAGAGGACCACGGCGTCGGTGACGCCCGGCGCCGAGGCGGCGCGCCGATCGATCGAGCCGTCGATCAGGACCTGCTCTGCCCCGAGGTCGAGCATCGCATCGGCCGCGGCACGGATCCCCGCCGACGTGCTCGGTCCGGCCACCTCGATCTCCGCCGGCCCGTGCAGGCGGCCGATGACGACGGTTCCCAGTGGCGTCTTCTCGCCGGTGTTCAGCAGAACCTCATATGGGGCGGAGCAGCGGCTGAGCAGGGGGATGGTGGTCGCCACGAGCGTCCCGGCCGGACAATGGATGCGTGGCTTGGAGATCCGCGGCTGGATCACGTCGGATTCCTCGCCGTCCCTGCCGATCGAGGTGATCCCGAGGGTGCGGCCGATGCCGACGAGCTCGGCGGCCAGGGCGTTGAGCGCCTCGGTCTTGCCGGTGTTCTTGGCCAGTCCGACGAGGGTCACCCGCTGGGCCGGCATCACCTCGGCCGCGAGCGTCGCCCCCAACGCCCTCAGTCCTTCCCCTGGAGAACCGGCTCCCCGACCTCGGACGGCGCGACCGAGCTGGCGAGGAAGGTGGCCAGGTGGTTGGGAAGCGTCCCCCTCGAGAAGCCGGCGTCGTAGCCGAGCTCCTTTGCGAGCTCGTCGGAGATCCGCGGGCCTCCGCAGACCAGGGTCGTGCTGGTGCGCATCCCCTCCGCTTCGACCATCTCGGCGAGCTCGGTGAGGTTCTGGATGTGCAGATCCTGCTGGGTCACGGTCTGCGACACGACGATCGCGTCGGCGCCAAGCTCCTGAGCGCGGGCCACCAGTGTGGTGTTCGGCACCTGGCTGCCGAGGTTGTAGGTGTCGAAGGCCTTGTAACCCTCGAGGCCATGGTGACCGTCGTAGCCCTTCAGGTTGAGCATCGCGTCGATGCCGACGCTGTGGGTGTCGGACCCCGTGCTGGCGCCGACGACGATGATCTGACGACCGATCGTACGCTCGACGAAGGCATCGACGTCGTCTTTGCTCATGTACTCCTTCTCGAACCCCTCGCGGCGGATCGCACTGTGCTCGACGCGTTCCTCGAAGCGCCCGTACAGAACCAGGTAGGTGTAACCGTCGGTCACCTTTTGGTGGTGTACGACCTCGGAACGGGTGAGGCCCATGCGGCGGCCTATCTCGAGGGCCGCGAAGCGCGCCGTCTGCTCTCCCTGCACGGGCAGCGTGAAGCTGACCTGGACGATGCCGTCGTCGCGGTGGTCTGCGTAGGGCCTGATCCCACCCGCGTCCTCGTTGGTGTCACGGTACTGGGACACCAGCCATTACCTCCGTCAGCGGGTTGAAGTAACTCTCGTCGGTGGTGAGAATGCCCTCGATGCCGCGGCCCTCGTCCGGGTTGCGGCGCACGTCCCCGAAGCGGCCATCCCCGATCGCGGCGAGCAGGCCGGTCTCGGCGATCTCCTCGAGCAGGGCTCGCGCGCGGTCGAGCACGTCGCGAGCGTGGGTCTGGACGATCCCCCCGGCCCTGAACTCGATCTCGTCGGCGAAGTCCCGAGCGCTGGTCTCCACATAGGCGACGTTCTCGAGCGCCAGGATCCGGTCATGGATGTGGGGGGTGAAAACGCCCTCGGTCGGGACCCCGATCGTTTGCAGGCCCTGGCGGGTGCCGACGGTCACCAGGTTGAACAGCGTGTCGCAGGCGTGGGTGCGCAGCGGGTTGCCGTTCATGTGCCTGGTCGGCGGCATGTACTTGACCGGGCTGTCCGGGAACAGCTCCCGGGTCAGCTGCGCCTGCGCCATCTCCAGCAGCAGGCTGTTCGGCACGTCCGGGTGGATCTCGAAGGCGTTGCCGACGGCGATGTGCTCCGGGCGCACGCCGGAGTCGCGCGCGAGCTGGAAGTTGATCAGCTGCGAGGCGACCACGGAGGGGGCAGCCTCAAGGGCGTCTGCGGTCCGCAGGTAGTTGTCCTCGCCGGTGTTGATGACGATCCGGAAGTAGCCGTTGATCGCCCGCGAAAGGCGTTGGTCGATCAGCGTCCGGACCATGTTGATGTCGCGGTAGAGGATGCCGTAGAGGGCGTCGTTCACCATGTTGTCGAAGCCCTCGAGTGCGCCGAGAATGGCGATCTCGGGCATGCAGAGGCCGGAGCAGAAGCTCGAGAGCCGGATGTAGCGGCCGTTCTCCTCGGACCACTCGTCCAGCGCCTCGCGCATGATGCGGAAGTTCGCCTGGGTGGCGAAGGTGCCACCGAAGCCCTCGGTGGTCGGCCCGTCAGGGACGTAGTCGAGCAGGCTCTGGGCGGTCGAGCGGATGACGGCGACGATGTCGCCGCCGTGGTCCGCGACGGCGCGAGCGTGGACGACGTCGTCGTAGACGTTCCCGGTCGCGGTCAGGACGTAGCGGTGCGGGGGAGGGCTCTCGCCGATCCGCTCGCGCATCTCGCGCCGGTCCTCCAGCCTTGCCGAAAGCTCGCCCAGCCGCTCCTCGCACGCTGCGGACATGTGCTGGTGGATCGCCTCCTCCTCGGCGAGGGGGAGGGCACACAGATCCAACTCGCCGTCGGCGACTGTGAGCGCCAGCTCCTCCAGGCCGAGGTCGGTCTGGATCATCGCGTTGCCGACCCAGTAGCCGATCCCGAGGTTCAGCTTCCCCTGCTGGAGGACGTGGTCGACGAGGGCGTTCGCGAGCGGGGTGCCGGAATCGTCAGCCTCTTCCAGGCCGAGCAGGCGGAGCACGGTTCGCTCGACCGAGACGGTGGTCTTGCCGGCGATCTCGTCCCTGACGCCGGCAGCGGCGGCGTCGGCGGCCTCGCGGCAGGCCTCCACCATCCCCTGGTCGAGCCCCAGCTTGGAGTTCGTCCGCACCATGTTGCCTGACAAGCCGTTGCTGAGATTTCCTTGCACCGTGGGTTCCCATGCCTCGCCTGCGGTTAGAGATCCATATGATCTAAGTTATCAAAGTAATCAATGACGTATGCGGCGAATAAATCGAGGCCGATCAGTAGCGAAAGCGGCGCTGTGAGTGGAGGTCTGGGTGGGCGATCGCCCACCGCTGGCATCGCTACGGCTTGCGGCCGGTGAGGACCGCGTAGCGCTCGCTGGGGATGTCGGCGCGACCCACGTCCTCGAGCCCGGCTTCACGGAAGAGGTCCAGCAGTTCCGCGTGCGCCATGTAATGGGACCGTCGTTCGAGCGCGAGCTCGACGTCGTCGATCTGCAGCTCGACCATCCAGCACCTTGTGCGGGCCTCGGGTTCGGCGATCACGCGTTCGCGCAGCTCGACACGACGCCCGTCGATCGTGCGGGGCGCATGCTCGGTCCACTCGGAATCCCTCTCGCCCAGGTCCTTCTCCCAGGGCGCGTCCGTGTAGAGGCGACCGCCCGAGCGCAGACAGCGGGCGAAGCTCTCTATGGAGCGCTTCAACGCCGAACGGTCGGGCTCGGCGTTGGAGTCGAAGGTGCCGGCGTAGATGAGCGAGCATCCCCTGCATATGACGACGTCGAACATCTCGGCGTAGCGCTCGTCGAGCTCTTCCCAGCGCGCCTGCACCGGGTCGAGCTCGATCCCCGCCTCCTCGGCATTGGTGCGAAACCGCTCAAGCATGAGCGAGCTGCCGTCGGTGCAGGTGAGGTCGTAGCCAAGGCGGTGCAGGTCCAGCGCCGGGAAGCCGCTCCCGCAGGCGCAGTCGAGCACCTTCAGGCCATCGGGAGCCCCGAGCCAATCGGCGAGATCGCGCACGAGTCGACCGCGGTCGTACTCGACGGTGAGGCAGAGGTCCCAGACGGTCCCCACATCAGGTTCGGCGAAATCTGCCGTTGTCAGCTTCCACGCATCACTCATCTTGGGCTTTTCTGCGCGAGGTTTCACGCCTCGAGGCATGAGAACCCGCCTCCTTGACATTGCACAAGAGAAGCTTATCATTCTGCTCTTCTATGTGCATTGGCTTTGCTCACGTATTTCAAAGGACGCGAAAGTGAACACGAGCACACGGGACCTACATAGAGAGTGCGAATCCGTCTTGGCCGAGCAGGAGGCGCTGCATCGCTGTGTGGCAATCGAGGCGCGGAGGCACGAAGGCCATCAGGCCGACATGCGCCTGGTCTTCCCTGACCGAAAGTGGCTGCAGTCACTCGCCGGGGGCGAGCTGATGGCGGTACTCGAACAGCACACGATGATCGAGAGCGTTCGTCGCCATAAGTCCACTCTTCACGTTCGCTTTGACGACGAGGTGCTTGCCGACCGGGAGCGCCGTCTGGCTGCGGGAGAGCCTGGGGGTATGAATGCCGAAGACCTGTTCGCGGGGGAGCGCATCACCATCAGCTACGTCGGTCCCAACACCAACAAGGCGCTGCATGTCGGACACCTGCGAAACATATTGATCGGCGAGGCGCTGGCCTCTGCATGTGCGTCTGCGGGCACAACCGTGCGACGCCACAACCTGATCGGGGACATCGGCCGGCGCGTGGGGGAAGCGATGGCCGGCTACCTGACCTTTCACAAGGACGAGAGCCCGGCGGACGAGGGGCTCCCTGGGGACCGTTTCGTCGAGCTCTGCTCCGGCGAGTACGCGAATGAGCTGGTTCGCTCAGGTCGAGACGGGCACGACGAAGATCCGAATGCCGAGGAGAGGAAGACCTTCGACGATCTCGCCGATACGCTGATGAACGAGTGGCTCGGCGGGGCCGACTCGGAGGTGCAGCTCTGGCGCCGTATGCGCGACTGGGTCCTCGATGGCCATCGCGACACCCTCGCTCGCCTGGGCGTGACGATGGACCATCTCGACTTCGAGTCGGACGCGATCCCGCGAGCGGTCGCGCTGGCGGACGAGGGTGTCGACCGGGAGATATTCGAGCGTGAGGAGACCGGAGCGGTCGTCTACAGGACGGATCGATCGGAGTACCCGACGCTGGTGCTGATACGTGAGGACGGCTTCCCGACCGAGCACGCGCGCCTGCTCGGCGTCTACGACCATATCCTCGAGAATCTCTCCCCCGGCGAGCCGTATCTGGAGGTCGCCGGCATCGAGTGGCACCCGGTCATCACCGTGCTTCGCGATCTGCTCGAAAAGCTGCGGCCGGGTGCGCGCAACGAAACAGACTTGCGGTTGTTCCACGCTTCAGTCACCTCTGCCGACGGCGAAAAGATCGGCTCCAGCGTCGGCGGGGTCGTCTGGATAGACGATTTCCTCGACGACGTCGCGGCCGGTCCCGGGGTCGCCGCCTTGGAGGAGCTGGGCGGCGGGGCCGTGGGCCGAGAGGAGCTCGCCGACATCCTCGTCCGGGCGACGTTTCTCTGCGTCCCGACAGCCCGGCCGCTGGCATTCACGCAGAGGGCGCTGATAGAGGGACGGCCGGGCCCCGGATGGACGATCGCCGAAGCCTGGTGCCAGGCTCAGCATGGGGACGAGCAGGACAGCGACCTGATGCCGGTGGCGCGAACGGCGGTGATGCAGTCGCAGCACTACCGACGATCGCTGCGCCGGACGGTGGAAAAGCACGACATCGCGAGCCTTTCGCATCACCTGCTGAGCCTCTCCGAAGCCTACCTTGCAGCGCCCAACCCCGGACCGTCTGCCGCCCCCGTCCTCCGACGAGCGCTGAATGGCCTTGGCTTCGTCGCGGGCCGATCAGGCGCGAGCGCCGGGGCGGCCGACACCGCGGTGGCGTCGACCGCCGGCGCCGGTCCGTCCTAGTGCTAGCCCTCCTCCGGTAGTGGTACGAGTCTTTCGCGGGCGCTCGAAGCCGCCGCTGAGGTGTTCGAAATGCCAACATTTCAAGAATTGACGGCGCGGGAAAGGACTGGAAGTTGAGAATCAGCGGCGGGGGAAAAATCGGCGGTGGCGCACGACTGCTCCTCTTGGCGATCGCGGCGTTGGCCTTGCCGGCGGGCAAGCTGGTGGAGCCGGAGCCGAGTGCAGCAGCCGTGAAGGTAGGCGGCCCCGGGGCCGATTCGCTGGTGGGGACGACCCGCGTCGACACCCTGCGCGGCCTGGGGGGAAACGACACGCTCACCGCCAAGGCCGGGAACGACCAGCTTGCCGGTGGACCGGGTGCGGACAGGCTGACGGGCGGGCCCGGCGCCGACAGCATGCTCGGCGACAGCGGCAACGACAAGCTGCTGGCGAGGGACGGCGCCGCCGACACGGTCAATTGCGGCTCCGGCTCCGGCGACGTCGCCACGGTCGACGCGGTCGACAGGGTCGCGGGCAACTGCGAGCGGGTCGACGGGCCGGTCGCCAACCACCCCGCCACCCCGCCACCCCCGGCCTCCCCTTCCTCCTCGGCGTCGTCGCCCGCCCCGCCCGCGCCTCCGCCGGGAGAAGAAGAAACGCCGTCACTCGAGGAAGAGCCGGAAGTGGAATTCGAAGAGCGACCGTTGGCGATGTTCCCGGCCGGGCACGGCTGGACCGGCAACGGGGTCGGCTTCTTCACCAACACCGGCGGGCCGTTCATCGTCAACGACGGCAACGCCTACAAGATCGAAACCAGCGGGCTGGGGGACGAGTCGGTGGCCACCTCACCAGCGCTCGAACCGGTCGATTTCCGGCACTCCCACGTCTCCTTCCACTCGCAGGTCAGCTTCAGCAACCGGCTCGGCCTGGTCAAACTGCGCCTCGCCTCCGGCGACATCGCCACCGACCACGCCGAGGCGACGATCTGGCGCGAAGACTTCGACCCGATCGCCCTCGGCAGCACCTACGAGTTCCAGTCGCTGCCGACCGGCGCCTTCGACGTGACCGGCAATGTCGACTGGTCGCAGATCGACCGCGCCCAGATCATTGTCACCGACAACGACAGCGACGCGGAACCAGTCTCCCTCTACATGGCCGGCATCTACGCCGTCCCGACTTCGCAGAAAGCGACGATCAGCTTCGCCTTCGACGACGGCGACAACACCACCTACACGCTCGGGCTGAAAAAGCTCTCCACCTACCGCTTCCCGGCGACCGCCTACGTGATCGCCGACGTCATCGGCGACCCGGGCTGGCTCACCCTCGAACAGCTCTACGCGCTCCGCAACCAGCACCACTGGGAGATTGGCGCCCACTCCTACTCGCTGGCCGCGCATGAAGAACCCAACGGGCTCGACTCGCTCGAACCGGCCGAGCTCGATCTGGAGATGAACAACCTGCGCGCCTGGATGGACGAAAAAGGCTTCCGCCGCGACACCATCGCCTACCCGAAGGGTGGGGGTGGGCAGGACGTGCGCATCTACGCCGCCCGCGACTACTGCGCCGGTCGCGCGACCGCGCGCGGCCCGGAAACGATCCCGCCCCGCGACAACTACACGATGCGGGGCTGGTCGATCAACGGCCTCGACGACAACGCCACGTCGGTCAAAGCCGAGGTCGATACCGCCGTCGCGCAGGGGTCGTGGCTGATGCTCTCCTTCCACGACCTCGTCGCCGGCACCCCCACCGAACCGACCCAGTTCAACCTCGCCGGGTTCGAAGCGGTGGTCGACCACGTGCGCGCTCTGCAGAAGGAAGGCAAGGTCAGGGTCCGCACGGTTGAGGCGGCGCTCGGCCCATTCTGCGACTGAC
Source organism: uncultured Solirubrobacterales bacterium (assembly GCA_963775475.1). Lineage (GTDB taxonomy): Bacteria > Actinomycetota > Thermoleophilia > Solirubrobacterales > 70-9 > VAYN01. The sequence continues at coordinate 369,312 of CAVZIP010000002.1, forward strand.
GCGGCCGCTCCCGACGACATCGAGAGAGCGCCGATCCGCTATCTTCTTCGCCACTATGGAGGAGTTGAGTAGTAAATGAGCCTTAGAGCGTCGGAACAGCTCGGGGGGCGGGCGTGAGCGTCCTGGCGAAGGAGATTCCGCAGGACTGGTACGTCTCGGCTTTCGCCAACACGGCCGACATGGCCTGGACGGATCGGACCGAGGCCGAAGTCGAGCGGGCGATGCGGATGCTGAAGCCGGAGGGCGGCGAGCGGGTGCTCGATCTCGCCTGCGGCTCGGGCCGCCACTCCCTGGAGCTGGTGCGGCAGGGCTTCGAGGCCGTCGGCGCCGACATCTCGCCGGAGCTGCTGGAGATCGCCCGCCGCGACGCCGACAAGGAGGGCCTGGACGTCTCCTTCGTCGAGGCGGACCTGCGGGAGCTCGAGTTCGACGCCGAGTTCGACATCGTCCTCAGCCTCAACGACGGCGCCATCGGCTACCTCGAGACCGAGGAGGAGAACCTGCGCGCCTTCGATGTCATCTCGCGCGCGCTGAAGCCGGGCGGGCGGCACCTGATGCAGCTCCCCAACGTCCTCTACGCGCGCGAGAACCTGCCGCAGAAGTCGTGGATCTCGGGCTCCTCGATGATCGAACTGGTCGAGCACCGCTGGAACCGTCGTGAGAAATACATGGAAGGGGCGATGATCCCGATCCGCTTCGGCGAGGTGCTGGACGAGCTGAAGCCGATCGAATTCCGCCAGCGTCTCTACACCGTCGAGGAGCTGACCGAGATCATGTCCTCGGTCGGCATGGAGCTGGTCCGGGTCTTCCACGGCAACGGCAAGGTCCGCGAGCCGACCGCCAAGCAGTTCGAGATCTTCGTCGAGAGCCACAAGAAGGCGTAGCCCCCCGGGGCCCGCCTCAGCCGGCGGTACGTCGCCGACCTTGCGGAAGAGGCCGGATCGCGGCAGGTCTCGGGCCGCGATCCGGCACCTCGGTCCTCCGCCAGCTAAGGCAGGTACTTTTCCGCCTGTTCCTTTGCTTCCTCGATGCCTTTTTCGGCTTGGGCCTTGCCCTCTTCGATGCCTTTTTCAGCCTGCTTGACGCCTTCTTCGAGTCCCTTGGAGGCGCTGCCTTTTCCATCTTCGATCTGCTTCTTCGCTTCTTCGAGCCCCTTCTTGGCTTCTTCGGTGCCTTCCTCCAGCCCTTCTTCGGCCTGCTTGGTGCCCTCTTCGACTTCTTCCTTCGCCTGGTTGGTGCTGTCGCTGGCGTTGTCGTCGCTTCCGCAGCCCGACCAGACGACGCCGCCGGCGACGATCGCGAAGACGGCGAGGACGACGCTCAGCGCGCGAAGCTTGGTGCTGCCCGACTCTGCATCTCTCCATCTAGCTCTCCCCGGGGTGGATTCTCAGGTCGGGTGACTCTACCGTTGGGGCGATGGCGGAAGCCGAGCAGATGGGGGAGTTCGAAGCGCTGGTCGCCGACGCGATCGACGCCCTCCCGGAGGAGTTCCAGCGGGTGCTGGAGGACGTCGCGGTCGTCGTCTCCGACTTCGGCACCGAGCACCACGCCTACGGCGAGTATTTCGGCGACGGCGTCGCCCGCGAAGGCTTCGAGGACCGGATCGTCATCTACCGCGACACCCTGGAGCGGGACTTCGGCCACGATCGCGATCTGCTCGCGCGCCAGGTCGAGCGCACGCTGCGCCACGAGCTGGCCCACCACCTCGGCTGGGACGAGCGCGGGGTCGGCGGCCTCGGGCTCTGACGCGAGGGTGCTAGCGAACGCGGCAGTCGCGGGCCAGCGTCGTCTCGATCTTCCTGCCGTCGGCGAAGGAGAAGGTGCCCCGGGCCAGCGGGAAGATCCCCACGGTGAAGCCACTCGGCGCCGCGCAGCTGGCGCTGATGAAGCCATGGCGCTGACCGCGGTGGGTGTAGGTGCGGCCAATGGTCAGGTCGATTTCGGTGACCGAGCCGAGGCCGCCGGCAAGGGTCGGGATCCTGGCCGAGAGAAAGGTGCCGAACTGGCCCTTCGCCCGGCGCGAGATGGTCAGCGGCAGGATGAAGGTGGTCCGCACCGGGGTCGTGATGTAGAGGTGGAGCAGCAGCGCCGGCCGTCCCCGCCGCGTGCCGTAGAAGGCGCGCATCGCGCCGGTGGCGGGAAAGGGCGTGACGGCGGGGAATTCGACGTCGGCACCGAAGCGCCCGCGCCCGACCAGCGAGGGGCGGCAGCGTTCCATCGCCGCCTCGGTGCTGGTCGATTGCAGCCGCGCGCTGGTGCAGGTCGGCAGCCCCTCGGTCGTCAGCCTGCCGTTGCGGTTGAGGGCGATTTCGACCCGCCGCACGGGTGGCGGGTGGGTGCCGTCGGTGGTGCCGATCGCGCCTCTGACGTGGACCGTGATCGGCGCCGGCCGGTCGCGGGGCAGCGAGTGGGGGGTGAAGCCGCCGCTGAAGGAGATCCGCAGGTTGCCGGCCTGGCGCAGCTCGCCCTGCGCCAGGCCGGCGCCGAGCAGCGCGAGCGCGGCGAGGCAGGCGGGTATGAGCAGGCGCCGGGGCATTGCACGGTCAGTCTAGGCGCCGGATTCTGCGGCTAGGGTTGAGCGATGGTTGAGGCTCACGGCTGGAGCGAGCTGTCGGCGGGCGACGAGTTCGCCGGCTACCGGATCGAGCAGCGGCTCGGTCGCGGCGGCATGGGGATCCTCTATCTCGCGGTCGAGCCGGGTCTCGACCGGCGAGTGGCGCTGAAGCTGATCGCTCCCGAGGCGGCGGCCGAGGAGGTCTTCGCCAAGCGCTTTGCCGAGGAGTCGCGGATCGCCGCTTCGATCGAGCACCCCAACGTGGTTCCGATCTACGCCGCCGGCGAGGAGGGGGGCGTTCCCTTCATCGCCATGCGCTACGTCTCCGGCTCGGACCTGAGCCGGCGGATCGTCCGCGAGGGGCGGCTGCAGCCGGCGGCGGCGACGGCGCTGATCGCCCAGGTCGGCAACGGCCTCGACGCGATCCACGCCGCCGGCCTGGTCCACCGCGACGTCAAGCCGGCCAACGTCCTGCTGAGCGGGGGGAGGGTGAGGACCATGCCTACATCACCGACTTCGGCGTCGCCCGCAACGTCGCCACCGAGTCCGGGCTGACCCAGACCGGGCGCTTCGTCGGCACCCTCGACTACGTCGCCCCGGAGCAGATCTCCGGCGCCGCCGTCGACGCCAGGGCCGACGTCTACGCGCTCGGTTGCCTGCTGTTCAAGCTGCTGACGGGAGAGGTGCCGTTCCCGCGCGACGGCGAGGCGGCGCGGCTCTACGCCCACCTCAACGACCCGCCGCCGGCGCCGTCCCTGTACGCGCCGGAGGTCTCGATGGCGCTCGACGACGTCGTCATCAGGGCGATGTCGAAGCAGCCCGGGGATCGCTATCCCTCCGCCGGCGACCTCGGCCGTGCCGCCGCCGCCGCGGTCACCGGCACCGCGGTCGTGATCCCGGAGCGGACGGTGGCGACGGGGGCGGCGGCGACGCGGGAACCGCAGACGGCGGCTTCGCCAGAGCCCGCGGCCACGCCGGCCCCGACCCGCGAGCCGACGACCGCGACGCGGCCGCTCGATACCGAGCGCGAGTCCGGCGCGGAGCGACCGGCGGCCGCCGGCGGCCGCCGGCGGCTCGTCCTGGCCGGCGCCGCTCTCGCCGCTGTGGCCCTTGTCGCCGCGGCGATCGCGATTGCCGGCTCGGGTGGGGGAGGGGACGGCGACGACGCGACCGCGACCACGGCGCAGCGGCAAGCGCCGCCGCCGCAAGAGGAGAGGAAGCCGAAGCCCGCCCCCCTGTCTCGGTCGGAGCTGATCAACCGGGCCGACGAGGTCTGCGTGGCGAGTCAGCGCCGCTACGTCGCGATCCGGGACCTCGAACAGGAGTACTCGACGGAGGTGCCCTACGCGGAAGCGCTCGTCCGCAACGCGCGCCAGCGTGTTCGCGGCCTGCGCCGCTTGACGCCGCCGCCCTCTCTCGCCGGCCCCTACCGCGAATACGTCGAGGCGCAGGAGAGGGTCTACGACACCGACGTGCAGGCGCTCGCGGCGGCCAGGAAGGGCGACGTGGCCGGAGTCGAGGCCGCGCGCGACCGCCGCGACTCCGAGGACTCCTTGCGCGAGGACCTGGCGCGGGAGATCGGGTTCGGCGTCTGCAGCGTCCCCAAGAATTGAAGGAGGCCGATGAAGTCCCACACCGCGTATTTGACGTTCGAGACGACGGAGCGGCGCGAGCTGATCCGGCGACTACCGCCACCATCGCGGCGGCGAGGACAACGGCGACGCCCACCTCAAGAACCTGCTCGTCCACCATCAGGCGATCGTTCCCGTCACCGCCGGCCGCCTCGATCTCGGCCCCTGGCAGCAGGTCTTCTACTGCGAGTTCGACGGCCGCCGCCGCAAGCGGGTGGTGATCAAGGCGATGGGGGAGTGACCGCGGCCTCTAAGTAAGACGCAGCTTACGTAATCATCTGCTTAAATAAGGTCATGGCGACTGAGATGGCCGAGCAGGAGGCGATGGACCTGGTCGCGCGGGCGATCGCCGAGCCGCGGCGGCGCCAGATCCTGGCGATGGTGCGCGAGCACGAGCTCAGCGCCGGCGAGATCGCCGCTGGCTTCGACGTCTCGCGCCCGGCCATCTCCCAGCACCTGACGGTGCTGCGCGGCGCCGGCCTGCTGAGTGAGCGGCGGCAGGGGACCAGTCGCTACTACCGGGCCCGCCCCGAGGGGCTGGCCGGCCTGCGCGACTTCATTGACGAGTTCTGGACCGATCGTCTCGAGCGGCTGAAGCTGGCCGCCGAGCTGGAGCAGCAGAGGAGGGACAAACGTGGCAAGCGCAAACACGGTGGACGCGGTCGAGGTAGAGGTCCGAATCGGGGCAAGCCCTGAGACCGTCTTCGACTTCTTCACCGACCCCGACAGGATGATCCAGTGGATGGGTCGCTCGGCCGAGCTGGACCCGCGGCCGGGCGGCGGATTCCGTTGCGTGGCCAACGAGGAGGCGATTGCGGTGGGCGAGTACGTCGAGCTCGACCCGCCGCACCGGGTCGTCTTCACCTGGGGCTGGGACGGCGAGGAAAGCGTCACTCCACCGGGCTCCAGCAGGGTCGAAGTCCTGCTCGCGCCGGACGGCGACGGCACCCACCTGCGGCTGATCCACAACGGCCTTCCCAGCGCCGAATCGGCTGAGAAACACGGCCACGGCTGGCGCCACTACCTCGACCGGCTCGCAACCAGCGCCGTCGGCGAGGACCCCGGCCCGGACAAATTCGGCGAGTAGCCGCACCACCGACCTGAGACGAAGCGACGACGAAAGGAACGACGATGGGCAACCCGACGATGTGGTTCGAAGTTGCGGCAAGGGACCGCGAGGCGATGAAGGGCTTCTACTCCGGCCTCTTCGACTGGAAGCTGACCGACATGGAGGCGATGCCCTACACCGGGATCGAGACCGGCGAGCAGGGAATCCCGGGCGGGATCGGCTCGGCCCCGGAGGGCGATGACGGCCACGTCACCTTCTACGTCGAAGTCGACGACGTCGAGGCCGGCCTGGCAAAGGCCGAGTCGCTCGGCGGCACCCGGGTGATGGGGCCGATGGACATCCCCAGCGGCCAGATCGGCCTCTTCTCCGACCCCGAGGGCCACACGGTCGGCCTGATGAACATGAACGGGGCCGGCTGACGGATCGGTCAGGATGGCCGGGTGGAGAACCTGGCCATCCAGCTCGAAGGCTCGCTGGCGGCGCTGGAGCCGCTGCGGGAGGAGCACGCGGAGGATCTCTGGCGCGCGGCGCAGGCGCCGGAGATCTGGCAGTGGCTGGCCCGCATCGGCAGCAGCCGCGAGTACTTCGACCACTGGCTCGAGATCTCGCTGGCAGCGCACCGCGAGGGCCGGGAGGGGGTCTTCGCGACCCGTGACCGGCGCAGCGGTGAGATCGTCGGCAGCACCCGCTATCTCAACGTGCGCCCCGACGACCGCGTGGTCGAGATCGGCTGGACCTGGCTCAACCCGGTGGCCTGGCGCAGCGGCATCAACGTCGAGGCCAAGCTGCTGATGTTCGCCCACGCCTTCGACGAGCTCGAGTGCGTCCGGGTCGAGCTCAAGACCGACGCCCGCAACGAGCGATCCCGGGCTGCGATGGCGGCGATCCCGGCCCGGTTCGAGGGCGTCCTCCGCAACCACATGATCGTCCCCGATGTCGGCCTCCGCGACTCCGCCTACTACAGCGTGATCGACTCGGAGTGGCCGCAAGCGCGGGCCAACCTCGAGCGCCGCCTCAGGCGGTGAAGTTTGATGAGTTGACCTCCCTATAGGCGGGAAAACCCATCAACTCTTGTCTCGTCTTCCGGGATGGGTGATTCGGTCGGCGCGCTGGCGCGCTTCCTCGACCGCCTCGCGGGTCGCGGCTGCCGCCTCGGCGCTGGCCGCGGCGACGCCCTCGCTCGGCTTGCCGCCGACGATGTCGCGGAAGGCTTCCTTGAAACGCTCGGTACGGCGGTCGGGTGGGAAGCGCCCTTCGGCCTTGGCCTGCTTCTTCGGCCGGCGCTCACCGTAGCGCCGCCGTGCCCAGGCGGAGTCGGGCTTGCCGATCCGGCAGGCGCCGTAGATCGCGATCGGGGCGATGAAGAAGCCGACGATCCCGTGCAGATTGCGGCCCTTCAGGAAGCAGATTGCAACCACCAGGATGAGCAGCAGGGCGGAGGCGATCAAAGCCACCCAGCCTTCCGATTCGGTGCCGGTGTCGAAGGGATTGACCCCGAGTACGACCAGCCCCATCGCCGCGGCGGCGATCACCGTGGCGTCGATCGAGCTGCGTCCCTCCTCGGCCCAGTAGACGTCGTCGAGGTAGACCCAGAGCGCGAACTCGTCGATCGTCAACCCGGCCCCGACGCCGAAGAAGAAGGCGCAGATCTCCGCCCAGGGGCTCTCGCCGTGGGCGGCGAAGCCGAGCGTGCCGGCGATCATCATCGCCACGATCCCGAAGACCAGGTGGTGGAGGTGGACGCCGCTGTCGCTGACCACGCTGCCCGGCCACCAGGGAACCTTGGGGCTGCGCATCAGCCGCGTGCTCATGCGGATGAAGGCGAAGGAGAGGATGAACCCGACCAGGACCAGGAACACGCCCTGGCGGTTGTTGGCGAGGATGTGGTCCTGCCAGTAGTCGGCGATGAACGAGGCGAAGATCATGCCGGTGCCGGCGCGGGCTCCGGTGCCGGTCGGGGGTTGAGTCGCGGTCCGCTGCCGTCCTTCTCGGCGATCAGGTCGAGGGTGAGCAGGACGGCGGCGACGGCGAAGACCGGCGTCAGGAAGACGTTGGCGACGACGTCGGCAAGCCAGGTGGCGACGAAGGAGTGGCCGAGGACACCGTGGACGAGCTCGCCGAGCAGTTCGCCGCCGACGTCGCCGACGATCTCGATCGGGCCAAGGACCAGCAGAACCAGCCAGAAGCTTCCTCGCACCAGCTGGCAGCTCCGGCGCAGGGCGCCGCGCACGCTGTGCTTCTCGATCTCCACCACCGGCCCGGCGAGGCCGAACCAGACGAAGGCCAGCACTCCCGGCACGAACAGCAGCAGGAGGCCGATGACGACGATCAGGACGTAGACGATGTCGACCGCGATCAGCCGTCGGTAGTCGAGCCGACGGGCGATTTCGAGCAGCGACGGTGGCCGCTCGTCGCGGGGGTGGGTGAGCGAGATCGCCACGGCGCCGCTGTAGAAGACCTCGCCGATCAGGCTGGTCGCGGTCAGGGCGGCGACGGCGGCGATGAGGGCGGCGATCTTGAAGCCGCTGCCGAGGTCAAGCGAGTCGACGTCCAGCGTCGCCGAGATCGAGTCGAGCAGGCCCAGCGGCAGGAATACGATCGCCGCCAGCAACAGCAGGGACGGCCCCCAGGACCAGTAGGTGCGCCCGATGTCCGCGTAGATCGAGCCGAGCTTGCGGAGCCTGGTCACGCTAACCGCGCCGGCGACCGGGCTTGAGGCGGCCGCGGGCCTGCAGTCTCGACTGGCTCGACTCCGAGGCCGGGACCCGCTTCAGGTTGCCCAGCTCCGGGATCAGCAGCTCTTCCGCGCACTGCCGGTGCCAGTGGTGGTGGTCTGTGCCGCCGATCCGTCGCACGAACTGGACGATGGTGTGCTCGCTGCCGACCTCGACGTCGCCGTGGCAACCCGGGCAGTGGTAGAGCTTGCGGGCGATGCCGCGGATCAGCCAGACCTCGTCGCCCTCTTCGTTCAGCCCGCGGAGACTCCAGCGCATGCTCGGCTGGCCGTCGAACTGAGACACGGCTCAGCGCCTCGACATCCAGGCGAAGCCGGCTGCCATCGCCAGGTTGGCGACCCCGGCCAGCTGCAGGCCCAGCTTCGCCCCCGGTCGGCTGACCGCCGGCGACTGCGCCCAGAGGGCGTCGGTTGCGATCTCGGTGCCGCGCAGCCAGGCCAGCGCCTGCCAGTCGCCCGGGTCGCCACGACGATCGGCGATCGCGTGGGCGGCGGCGAAGGTGAGCCAGATCGGCCCGCAGCGGCGGAAGAGGTGCTTCGCGTCCGGCGAGGGCTCCTCGTGTCCGAGCACCTTCAGGGTCGCCGCCGGGGCGGCGATCGCGGCGCTGCCGAGCAGCAGGTCGAAGGCGATCATGTTGCGGTTGGTGAGGCGGAGGGCCTGTTCGAGCGTCATCGCTGGACCCAATCCAACCAGATCGGCGAGGAATTACGCACAAGAGCGTGACCTCGCAAGAAGGGAAAGCGTGAGGTCCGGCGAAATCGACCGCCGTGACCAAGACCGCGACGAAGTCCCCCCAGCTAAAGAGCCTTTCCGACTACATCCAGGAGCGCTTCGACGAGTTCTCGCGCTCCCAGAAAGACGTTGCCCGCTACATCGTCGACCATCTCGACGAGGCTGCCTTCCTCACCGCCGAGGAGCTGGCCCGGAGAGCGAGCACCTCGTCCTCGACGGTGGTGCGCTTCTCCCAGGCCCTCGGCTTCGAGGGCTATCCCGAGCTGCAGCAGTCGGCGATCGAGGAGTACCGCACGACGATCGCCGGGGCCGGCGCCGGCCCCGGCGGTGCGCTCTTCTCCTTCGACCACTCCGAGCTCGAGGGCTCGCTCAGCGCCGACTACGCCAACCTCGAGGAAACCGCGCGCAAGCTGACGCCGGAGCAGGTCGACGCCTCGGTTGCGGCGCTGGCCACCGCGCAGCGCATCGTCATCGTCGGCGTCGATCAGATGGCCTTCTTCGCCAGCTACCTGCGCCACACCCTCAGCCTGCTCGACATCAGGGCCGAGATCGTCGCCAGCACCGGCGGCGAGTCCCTGCAGCGGCTCGGTCGGATCGGCGAAGACACGCTGGTGATCACCCTTTCCGCCGGCCGCGCGCACCCGTTGCTGCTGCGGGCGATGAAGCTTGCCCTGCACCGCGGCGCCCGCACCCTGGCGATCTCCGACGCGACGATGTCGGAGGTGGGGGAGCACGCCGAGCTGACTCTCTACTTCTCCTCCAACAGCCCCTCGTTCGCGCGTTCCAACACCGCTCTGATGGCGCTGGTTCAGGCCCTGGCCCACGGTCTGTACGCGCGCGACGAAGCGGCTCACAAAGACCGCATCCGCGCCTACAAACTCAAGTAGGGACATAGCGGTTCGCCCGCGAGTCCTGTCGTCGCGGTCAGCCGCTGCGTCCACGTAAGATGACCGGACATGGCTGAGCGCGCGACTTTCCGACTGAAGACCGGCCTTGCGGAGATGCTGAAGGGCGGGGTGATCATGGACGTGGTCACCGCGGAGGAGGCGAAGGTCGCCGAGCAGGCCGGTGCCTGCGCGGTGATGGCGCTGGAGCGGGTGCCGGCTGACATCCGCCGCGACGGCGGCGTCGCCCGCATGTCCGACCCGGCGATGATCAAGGAGATCCAGCAGGCGGTCACCATTCCCGTCATGGCCAAGGCCCGGATCGGCCATTTCGCCGAGGCCCAGGTCCTGCAGGCGCTCGAGGTCGACTACATCGACGAGTCCGAGGTCCTGACCCCGGCCGACGAGCGCAACCACATCGACAAGCTCGCCTTCGACGTGCCTTTCGTCTGCGGCGCCACCAACCTCGGCGAGGCGCTGCGGCGGCTGGGCGAGGGGGCGGCGATGATCCGCTCCAAGGGCGAGGCCGGGACCGGCAACGTCGTCGAGGCGGTCCGCCACATGCGCGAGATCACCTCCGGCATCAAGCGTTTGGCGCAGCTGCGACCCGAGGAGCTCGCCGGGGCCGCGAAGGAGCACCAGGCGCCGATCGAGGTCGTGCGCGAGGTCGCCGCGGCCGGCTGCCTGCCGGTGCCGCTCTTCTGCGCCGGCGGGATCGCCACTCCGGCCGACGCGGCGCTGATGATGCAGCTCGGCGCCGAGGGCAACTTCGTCGGCTCCGGGATCTTCAAGAGCGCCGACCCCGAGCGCCGCGCCCGCGCGATCGTCGAGGCGACCACCCACTTCGAAGACCCTGAGCGGGTCGCCGCCGCCTCGATCGGGCTGGGCGAGGCGATGCCGGGGCTGGAGATCGCCGACCTCGCCGCCGAGGACGCCCTCCTGCAGAACCGCGGAGCCTGACCCTGCGCGTCGGCATCCTCGCGATCCAGGGCGATTTCGAGGCGCACGCCCGCATCCTGCGCCAGCTCGGCGCCGAGACGGCCGAGGTTCGCACCCCCGAGCACCTGACCGGCCTCGACGGCCTCGTCATTCCCGGCGGCGAGAGCACGACGATTACCAAGGGCATCGAGTCGGCCGGCCTGGGGGCGGCGCTGCGGGCCCACCACGAGGCAGGGCGGCCGATCCTCGGCACCTGCGCCGGGATGATCGTCTGCGACGCCGGGCACCTCGGCTTCCTCGACGCCGAGACCCGGCGCAACGCCTTTGGCCGCCAGCTGCAGAGCTTCGAGGCCGACCTCCTGGTGGAGGGCAGCGGCGACGAGCCGCTGCGGGCGGTCTTCATCCGCGCTCCCTGGATCGAGCGCCACGGGACCGGGGTCGAGGTGCTGGCCAGCTACGGCGGGCATCCGGTGGCCGTGCGGGAGGGCACGGTGCTCGCCTCCGCCTTCCACCCGGAGCTGACCGACGACCCGCGCTTCCACGCGATCTTCATGGCGATGACCACGAGCGCCCGCGAGCGGGCGGGCGAGGAGGCGGCGAGATGAGGGATCCGAGGGTGGGTGCGCTGGCTAAGATCCTGGTCGGCTACTCGACCGAGGTCAAGCAGGGCGAGGTCGTCTCAATCGACGGCGAGACGGCGGCGGCGCCCCTGCTGCTGGCCGTTTACGAGGAGGTGCTGAAGGCCGGCGCCCACCCCGTCCTCAACATCGCCCTCGACGGCCAGATCGCCGCTTATTTCAAGCACGCCTCGGATGCCCAGCTGGAATGGATCTCGCCCTTCGCCGAGTGGATGGTCGACAACGCCGACGTGCGGATCGCGGTGGGCGCCAGCACCAACACCCGCGAGCTGTCGGGGGTTCCGCCGGAGCGCCAAACCCTGCGCCAGTCGGCCACCGGCGACCTGATGGCACGGGCGATGAAGCGCAGCGCCGAGGGCGACTTCCGCTGGTGCTACACGCTCTACCCGACCAGCGCCTACGCCTCCGAGGCGGAGATGAGCCTGGCGGACTACGAAGACTTCTACTTCGGCGCCTGCCTGGCGACCGACTCCGAGCCGCTGACCGCCTGGAAGCGCGCCTCCGAGGAGACGACCCGGCTCGCCGCCTGGGCCGAAGGTCACGAGGAGGTCCGCGTGACGGCGCCGGGAACCGACATCACCCTCGGCGTCGCCGGCCGCCGCTTCATCGCCTGCGTCGGCGACAACAACATGCCCGACGGCGAGTTCTTCACCGGCCCGGTCGAGGACTCGGTCGAGGGCGAGGTCAGCTTCCATCTGCCGGCGGTGATCGGCGGTCGCGAGGTCTCCGGCGTCCGCCTCCGTTTCGAGGCCGGCCTGGTCGTCGACGCGAGCGCCCAGCGCGGCGAGGAGTACCTGCTGAAGCTGCTCGACACCGACCCCGGCGCCCGCCGCCTCGGCGAGCTCGGAATCGGCACCAACTACGGCATCGACCGCGGCACCCGTGAGGTCCTGCTCGACGAGAAGATCGGCGGCACCGTGCACATGGCGGTTGGCACCAGCTATCCGGAGTCCGGCGGTGAAAACGAGTCCGCCGTCCACACCGACCTCGTCTGCGACCTCCGCCTCGGCGGCAAGCTCGAAGTCGACGGCGTCGTGATGCAGGAAAACGGCCGCTTCGTAGTCTGAAAAAACCTTCAGACCTGAGTGGCGATCGTGGCGATGACCCCGAGGAAGCCGACGACGTATGCCGCGAGCATGCCTCCGGCCAACTGCAGCATGGCCCGCCGATCAGCGGCGATCTCCGCTTTGATGCCGGCCATCTCCTTCCGCATGCCCCGCATCTCGTCGCGCACGCCGTTGATCTCCTCCCGGACGGCGGCGAATTCGGTCTTCGTCTCGGATCTGACAGCCGCGAATTCGGTCCTCATCTCCAGCCTGATTGCCTGGAATTCGCGGTTGACCTCACTGAAGCCGGAATCGACCCGGTGGTTCAGGTCGTCGAGTCGCTCGTCGGTCCAGGCTTCCCTTGCCATCACGGCCATCTTGCCAGCTTAGAAGGTCGGACGTAACGTGTTGTCTGCGAAACGCAACAGCTTCGCCAAATGAAACCGGCGTCAGGGTGACTTCTGAACGTTGAGCCTGCGCTACTGGTTCGGCAGCGGCGAGCCGGCAAGGAGGAAGAACCAGATGGTCAGCGCCAGCGCCGCCAGCATCACCGAGCCCATCAGCACCGCCTCGACCACCGTCACGTTGCCCTGCACCGGCCCGGTGTCGCGCATGCTCTTGAGCCAGGCGGGTCGGATCGGCGCCAGCCGGTTGGTGCCGGTGATGCGGACGTAGAGGTCGTTGAGGCGGCCGATCAGCCAGGCGATGAAGAGGATCGAGACGATGATCCCGACCGCGACGACCGCGTAGGGGCCGCCGCTCGGGAACTGGGTCTCGGAGACCTTGGAGCCGATGTAGAGCCAGCTCAGCGGAATCGCGGTCCAGAGCGAAAACGCCGCCAACAGCATCGCCAGGAAGACGATGCTGGCAACAAGGGCACGGACGGGATTGTGGGTGTGGGTGTTGGCGGCCATCTCCCTGCTTCATAGAATGACAGGCAATGTCCGGTCACTCGAAGTGGTCTTCGATTAAACACAAGAAGGGCGCCGCCGACGCCAAGCGCGGCAAGCTCTTCAGCAAGCTGGCGCGGGCGATCGCTGTCGCCGCTCGCGATGGCGGTGGCGACCCCGATGGCAACCCGACCCTGGCGACCGCGGTTCAGAAGGCGCGCGAAGCCTCGATGCCGAAGGACAAAATCCAGAAGGCGATCGACACCGGCACCGGCGCTGGCTCCGACGGCGCCGCGATCGAGCGAATTCTCTACGAGGGCTACGGGCCCGCCGGCGTCGCGATCCTGGTCGAGGCGCTGACCGACAACCGCAACCGGGCCAGCGCCGAGATCCGCCACGCCTTCTCCAGCCACGGCGGCAGCCTCGGCGAGCCGGGCTCGGTCGCCTATCTCTTCGAGAAAAGGGGGGCGATCGTCGTCGACGGCGACCGCTACGGCGAAGACGACCTGATCGTCGCGATCGACGCTGGCGCCGAAGACGTGAACGAGGACGGGAGCCAGTTGCGTGTCCTCTCCGACCCCAGCGATCTCAGCGCGGTGCGCGAGGCGCTGGAAGCGGCCGGGGTGGAGATCGAGTCGGCGGGCTTGGTGACGGAGCCGAAAAGCACTGTCGAAGTCAAGGGTCACGACGCCGAGAGGCTGCTGAAGCTGCTCGACGCGCTCGACGAGCAAGACGACGTCGACGAAGTCTTCGCGAACTTCGATATCCCCGAGGACGTGCTGGAGAAGCTGGCGGCCTGACGGCGCCAACATCCGCCTGATCGTATCGCCTGTTTCGCCACGCAACAGTGGGTCAGGGCAGCTTGGCCTGCGGACTCGACTCAAATGCGAGCGTCTCGACCAGAGCGAGTTCGCAGGTTCGACAAGTCCCGAAAGACATTTTTGCATATCCGTGCTTGCACGGATCGGCGCAAACGGCAAGTCGTTGGAGAGCATTTGCAGGGAGTTCGCTCCTTCAAGCTTCCGCGCCGCGACTATATAGAACCAATTATTTGACCAATTAGGGATCGCACTCTATGGATTGACCGTCCCGCCCAGGCAATGGGCCTCGGGCGACAACCAGCAAGGAGTCAATCCATGATTCGCAATCTCAAGATCCTGATCGCCGCCGCGATGGCGCTGGCAGCCTTCGGGGCGATCAGCGCATCGGGCGCGCAGGCGGCCGAATTCCACTGCTCGGTGGAACCCTGCACAATCACAGTCAAACCCGATGGCACCCCCGGCAAAACCGGGAAAACAGCGCACCACGTGTTCGTCGTCACACAGGGCGAAGTGTCTGTGTCGACGACATGCGAGCAGGTCACAGGACACGGCACAGCCGAAACCCTGTTGTTCGAAACACTGACAATTACAAATGTTGAATATCACGAATGCAACGTTGCAGGTGAAAAATCGACGGTCAAAATGAACGGTTGCGATTATCACTTCGAAGTCGGCGGACATCACCATGCGACACCCGAAGTCAGATGCCCGGCCGGACAATCAATCCAAATCGAAGTACCGGCAACCGGCTGCCTGATCACGATCAGCCCCTCAGGGATGCTGACAGGTGGACTTACATTTAAAGACGCAGAAACAGGCGGCGTCAAAAAAACAGAAATCACAGCGGAAGTGACAGTAACTGAAATCCCGACTACAGTTAACGACAAATGCCCGGGGGGCCTCAAAGCAGGCAAAGCCAAAGGTGACTACACCACAGGCAATGTCGAGCTCACAGCAGAGGAAGACAAATCGCCCTTCAAACATGCGAACCTCTGGTGGGAATAGCAGCGAGATAAGCAGTGCAGCGCCTACGAGAAGCAAGTCACTCGTATGAGGCGTTGAGTCGTGAAGGCGCGGGCCACTCAGTGGCCCGCGCCTTTTAATTCCGACAATTCCTTGACAAGTACCATGACGTTCCTATATCGTCTCAGCCAATCGGGTTGGTTTTGGAGCGACCACTACAGGGACGGAATTGGGATGGGGGGACGCTTGAGAAGCAAGATCGCCTTGACGGCACTCGCCGTCGCCTCTCTGCTGCTACTCTCATCCGCCGCCACCGCCTCGGCCGATGCCACCTTCTGCCTGCCGGGCTCCGATCCCGGTCAGTGCGATGGCCCACAAGGACTCGCGGTCGACACCGAAGAAGCGCTCGTCTACGTCGCCGACAACGGCAACGAACGTATCAACATCTTCGAATCAGATGGCACCCCCGTGTCTTCTTTCGCGTTGGGCTTCAAACCGATCTGGATCGCGCTCGACAACAACGCCGCCAGTCCCTCCCACCACGACATCTACCTGAGCGACGGGTTCGAGATCAAAAAGTACAGCCCCGCGGGGCTGCTGCTCGACTCCTTCGGCGAACAGGGCAAAGGCCCCTGCCAGTTCGCCCGGGCCAACAACCCGATTGCGGTTGGCCCGGAGGGCAAAGTCTACGTCGCCGACAGCTACGCAGAAGGCGCGCCCAACTTCGTCAACCGGGTGATCATCTTCGACGCGGCGGGCAACTGCCTGGAAGAAAGGAACCCGCTCTTCGAAGGGACCAACGACACGATCCGCAACTTCGCGGTCGACTCGGCCGGCAACTGCTACCTGACGGTTGCGGGAGAGGGCGGGATACTGCGCAAGTACGACTGCTCGAGTGGCGCACTGCTCAATCAGATCAGCGACCTCGAAACCAAAGGCATCGCGGTCGATAGCGCCGACAACGTCTACGCTAAGCAGCGCTCCTTCGAAGGGCACTTCTTTACCCAGTTCTCGTCCGATGGGGCGATCTTTAGGCGCTTTGGCTACTTGCCGCCCGACACCGTCGAAGTCCCCGCCCTCGCCGCCTTCCCCAGCCCCGAGGGCGACTTCTACGCCAGCGAGGGATCAGCAGGAGTCAAGTACCTGACACTGCCACCACCGGGCCCGATCGTCTTCCCCGAAGCCTGCAAAGTCAAAGCGGGAACTCTCGGCAGTATCCGGGCGACCCTGCAGGCCGAAGTCAACCCGGAGGGCAAAGCGACGACCTTCCACTTCGAGTACGTCACCGACGAGGAGTTCTCGGCGGAAGAATTCGACACTCCGCAAGAAACTACCGAGATCCCGCTGCCGGGCGCCGCCGACTTCATCCTGCACGAAGCCGCCGCCAAAGTCGAAGGGCTGACGCCGGAAACGGTCTACCACTGCCGGGTGGTGACGAAAAACGCCGACGGGGAAGCGATCGGCCAAGAGGGGGCCTTCGAAACCAAAGAAGGGTTCGAATTCGGCCCAGCTTGGGTGACCGACGTGAGCGAAACCGAAGCGACCGTCCACGTGAACGGCAACCCGCTGGGCCTGGCGGCCAAAGGCACGATCGAATACGTCGAAGACGCCAAATACCAAGCCGACAAAGGCGCGGGGGGCGACGGCTTTGACGAAGCGCAGAAAACCCCGCCGGATGAGATCGACTTCGGAGCGGTCGAAGAAATGGTGCTGCAGAGCGTTGAGTTGAGCGGCCTCAAACCCGGCACCACCTACCACTGGCGGCTGCGGGCGCTGAACGGAGCGCCGCCGGAGGGGATCGTCTGCCCCGGGCAGGAGCTCGAATGCCCCGAGCTGGAGCACATCCTGAAGACCTACCTGCCCGAACCAGGGGACGTCGACGAGCGCGTCTATGAGCTGGTCTCCCCGGGGGAGAAGAACGGCGCCGAAGTGGCGGTGCCGGGCAACGCGGCCGGCTTCACCGAGGACAGGACGATCCGGATCCAGGCCGGCGCGACCTCCGGCGAAGCGGTCACCTACACCTCCTGGACCTCCTTCGGGGAGGCCGAAGGAGCGCCGGCGACCAACCAGTACCTCTCGCAGCGCACCAGCGGCGGCTGGGAGACCGAGAACATCTCCCCCTTCGGCTTTCTGAAGAGCCCCCTGACCCCACCCTTCACCGGCTTCACCCCAGACCTCGGGTTCGGAGCGATGAAGATGAACGAACCGGCGCTGAGCCCCGACTGCCCTGAAAACGTCGCCAACCTCTACCTGCGCGACAACGAGAGCGGGGACCTGCGCTGCCTGGGCCCGGAAACGCCGACTCCCCCCTCGCCTGAAATCTGTTTCACCTTCGCCGGCGCCAGCGCAGACGGCGCCCGTGCCTACTTCGGCGCCCCCGTCTCCTACGCCGGGGCGCCGGCGGGAAACGGCGTGAGCCTCTATGAATGGTCGGCGGCCGAAGGGCTGCAGGTGGCGAGCATCCTGCCGGGCCAAAGCGATCCGGTGCTCCCCTCGAAAGACACCTCCTTCGGAGCGGCTGGCGGCAACTGCCAGACCGGGCTATCGACCATGCGCCACGTGGTCTCCGCCGACGGCTCGAGGGCGATCTGGACCTATGCGCCAGAAGACGCCTCGGTGACGGTTGCCTCGGCTGGACCCGGCACGGGCGTCCGCACGCTCACCGTCGCCTACGCGGTCGGCGGCACCTTCACGCTCAGCTTCAAAGCGCAGACCACCGCCCCGATCGCCTTCGACGCCGACGCCGCCACGATCCAGGCAGCGCTGGAGTCGCTTGCGACGATCGGCGCCGGCAACGTCGAGGTGACCGGCCCCGGCCCCTACACGGTCAGCTTCAAAGGCACCCTCGCCGGTTCTGATGATCCGCTCAGCGCCAACGCCAGCGCGCTCGTCGATCAGCGCTACCGGGTCAAAAAAGGCGTCCTCCCAAGCGAGCCCTGCGCACCCTCTCAATCGGAAGCCGAATGCGAAATCGTCGAGAAACCGCTCTTCGTCCGCCTCAACGGCAGCGAAACGATCCAGCTCGACGCGAAGGTGTCAGGCGGTGGGAAACCGGGCAAAGGCGTCTTCTGGGCCGCCAGCAAAGACGGCTCGGTCGTCTACTTCACCGATGAGAACCGGCTGATCGCCGGCTCAGATTCCGAACCGGGGGAACCAGACCTCTACCGCTATGAGTTCGGCAAAACTCCCCCTCTGACCAACCTGACCCTGAACACCGCCAACGTGGCGGGCGACGTGCGGGGGGTGGTCGGAGCCAGCGAGGACGGCTCGGTCGTCTACTTCGTCGCCGGCACGGTCCTGAGCGAAGAGGAGAACGAAGCCGGCCAGAGCGCCGAAGCCGGCAAAGACAACCTCTACCTGCACGAGGCCGGGCAGACCAGGTTCATCGCCACCCTCGGCCCCGGCGATGAAACCGCCTACAGCGAACAGCCGCGCAGCCTCGCCGCCCGGGTCTCCCCCGACGGGCGCCACCTGGCCTTCCTTTCCTTCGCGGCCGAAGAGCTGGTCGGCTATGACAACACGGTTGCCGACGCGATGATCGTCGGCAGCCCGGCCGTGCACTGCGATTGGAACCCGGTCGGGCAGAAATTCACCGGCACCCCACTCTGCGCGCAGGCCTTCGTCTATGACGCCGACAGCGAGGCGCTGCGCTGCGCCTCCTGCAACCCCTCCGGCTCGCGGCCGCTGGGCCCGACGCTGCTTCCGGGCTGGACCAACGTCTACGAAGGCCCGCGCCTGCTCTCCGAGGACGGCTCCCGCGTCTTCTTCGAGACCTACGATCAGCTCTTGCCGGGAGACGAAAACCTGAGGCGCGACGTCTATGAGTTCGAGCTGTCGGGCGAAGGCAGCTGCTCTACGGCGAACCCCAACTTCGACCCGGCCGCAGGCGGCTGCCACTTCCTCGTCTCGAGCGGCAAGGACACCGACGAAAGCTATTTCGTCGACGCCTCCGCGGACGGCCGCGACGTCTTCTTCTCGACCCGGGCGAAGCTGACCGGGTGGGACGTGAACGACAACTTCGACGTCTATGACTACCGGGTGGGCGGTGGCTTCGCGGAGCCGGTGCCACCGCCGCCGCCCTGCGTGAGCGAAGCAAGCTGCAAACCGCCCCCCAGCGCCCAACCCCCGCTCTCCACCCCCGCCACCCCGACCTTCAGCGGCCCCGGCGACAAACCGAGCAAACCGAAGCCCAACAAGAAGCACAAGAAGAAGACAAAGAAGCAGAAGCAAAAGAAAAAGCAAAAGCAAAAGAAGAAGAAGCAGAACAAGCAGAGCAAGCGCGCCCACGACAAGCAGAGGGCAAGCCGATGAGCGCCGCCAAGAAGCTTCTCGCTACCGGGGTCCTGGCGGCGGCCCTGAGCGCCCCGGCGAGCGCCCCGGCGGCAACCTTCCTCCCCGCCTATGACATCCAGTCGCTGGCGGTGCCGACCCACTTCGCCCCCGACAGCAAAGCCGCCTACCAGGTCTTCATCACCAACAGCGGCGGCGAAAAAACCAACCAGAGCGAGATCACGATCACCGACACGCTGCCGGGCGGGCTGGTGGTGGAGAAAGTCGAACTGTCGGGGCCACGGCAGATCGGCCAGGACATCAGCCAGGAATGCGAAGTCGACGAAGTGGGCGAGGTCACCGTGACCTGCAAAGTCACCGACGCCCTGCGGCCCGAAACCGAGCCCTCGAAACTGCTGCCGACCAACGGCCTCTTCCTGGAGATCCGGGTGGCGGTGCCCGCCGGCGCGTCGGGGACGCTGGTCAACAAAGTCGAAGTCGAAGGCGGCGGCGCTGCGACGGCCACGGCGGAAGCCGAGAACGAGGTCAGCACCGAGAACCCGCCGGCCGGCTTCACCGAATTCGAGGCCGAGCTGACCGGCCCCGACGGGCTGGCGGTGGGCGAAGCCGCCTCCCACCCCTACCAGTACACGACCACCTTCGCGATCAACGTGGTGCCCTCCCCACCGGGCTCGGCGGCCCCCGTGGTGCCCGCCGAAGGCGACCTGAAGGACATCGAAGTGGCGCTGCCGCCGGGGCTGGCGGCGAACCCGAGGGCGATCGATCGCTGCAGCGCGCAGGACTTCATCACGGTCAAAGCGATCAACGTGCCTCCCGAAGGCGACGTGCGCCCGAACCAGTGCCCGGCGAGCTCGGCGGTGGGGGTGGCGATCGTCGAGCTGCTGGAAGGCAAAGGCGGGATGCGCAAGTTCCCGATCTACAACCTCGAGCCGCCAAAAGGAATGCCGGCCCAGCTCGGCTTCCTGATCCTCGGCGCCCCCGTCTACATCAACACGAAGATCAGAAGCGAGGGCGACTACGCGGCGATCGGGTTCCTTAAGCAGGTGACCGAGGCCGAACGGGTGATGGCCTCGCGGATCTTCATCTGGGGGACGCCGTGGGAGCAGAGCCACGATCAGGTGCGGGGCAAATGCGCGGAAACGGTGGAACAGTGCCCGGTGGGCGGGACGGCGCGGCCGTTTTTGCGGCTGCCCAGCAACTGCCTGGACCCGCTATTGACGACGATGAGCTACGTGACCTGGGCACAACCGCAGACCGAAGCCGCGGCGAGCCATGAAGAAGAACCGCCGATAGATTGCGCGGAGCCCGACTTCGGCCCAACGATCGAAGCACGGCCGACCACCAACGTGGCCGACTCCCCGGCGGGCCTTCACTTCAACTTGCACCTGCCCCAACAAGAGCACGAAGACCCCGAAGGGCTGGGCGAGGCCGACCTGCGCGACACGGTGGTCACCCTGCCCAAAGGGCTGGTGGTCAACCCGGCCTCAGCCGACGGGCAGGCCGCCTGCTCCCCGGCCCAGATCGGCCTGAGCACGCCATTGGGCCAGAGCCCGATCCACTTCGACCGAGCGCCGGCGCAGTGCCCGGACGCCGCCAAGGTCGGCACGGTCAGCGCCAGCGTCCCCGCCCTCGATCACCCGATCGAGGGCTCGGTCTACCTGGCCACTCAAGAAGAGAACCCGTTCAAAAGCCTGATCGCCATCTACATCGTGCTCGAAGACCCCCAGACCGGGATCGTCGTCAAGCTCGCCGCCGAGGTCAGCCCCGACCCGCTCACCGGGCAGCTGAGCACGACCGTGACCGATGCCCCCCAGGTCCCGGTCGAAGACTTCGACTTCAGCTTCTTCGAAGGCCCGCGGGCGCCGCTTCGCACCCCCGCGGCCTGCGGCACCCACACCACCAACACCGAGATCACCCCGTGGACGGCGCCCGAAGGCCAAAGCGCCTTCCCGGCCGACTCCTTCCAGATCAGCAGCGGCCCCTCTGGCCCCTGTCCCGAGAACTCCCTCACCCCGAAGCTGAGCGCCGGCCTCGCCAACCCCACCGCCGCCACCTACAGCCCCTTCCTCCTGCGGGTGAGCAGACCCGACGGCAGCAACGAACTGGCCGCGATCGGCACCACACCGCCCGCCGCCTTCACCGCCAAGCTGGCCGGCATCCCCTACTGCTCTGAGGCCCAGATCGCCCTGGCCGCCTCGCGCTCTGCTCCCGGCCAGGGAGTGCTCGAGCAGGAATCCTCCTCCTGCCCGGCCGCCTCTGAAGTGGGGACGACCACCGCCGGGGCCGGCGCCGGCCCCACCCCCCTGTTCACCAGCGGGCGGGTCTACCTCGCCGGCCCCTACAAAGGCGCCCCGCTCTCGATGGTGGCGATCGTTCCGGCCCTGGCCGGGCCCTTTGACCTCGGCGTGATCGTCAACCGCATCGCCCTGCGGGTCGACCCCGAAAGCGCCCGCGTCTACGCCCAGAGCGATCCCCTGCCCCACATCCTCTTCGGGATCCCGCTCGCCGTGCGCGACGTCCGCGTCAACCTCACCCGCCCGGGCTTCACCCTGGCCGGGACCAGCTGCGATCGCGAAGAGGTCTACGCCGCCGTGCAGGGCACCGCGGGGGCCACCGTGGCGGTAACCGACCCCTTCCAGCTCGGCGGCTGCGGGGCGCTTGGCTTCAAGCCCGGGCTCTCGCTGAAGCTGAAGGGGGGGACGAAGCGAAACGCCCACCCGGCCCTGAAGGCGGTGGTCACCTACCCGTTGGGCTCCAACTACGCCAACACCGCCAAGGCCTCGGTCGCCCTGCCGCATTCAGAGTTCCTAGAGCAGGCCCACATCCGCACGATCTGCACCCGGGTGCAGTTCGCCGCCGATGCCTGCCCGAAAGGCTCGATCTACGGCAAGGCGCGGGCGATCACGCCGCTGCTTGACGAGCCGCTCTCAGGCCCGGTCTACCTGCGCAGCTCCTCCAACCCCCTGCCCGACCTGGTGTTGTCCCTGCAGGGGCAGATCGAGATCGCCGCGGTGGGGCGGATCGACTCCCACAAGGGCGGCATCCGGGCCAGCTTCGAAGCGATCCCCGACGCGCCGCTGACCAAGGTGATCGTGGAAATGCAGGGCGGCAAGAAGGGGCTCTTGGTCAACTCCCGCAACATCTGCAACCACACCAACCGCGCCAGCGCCCGCTTCACCGCCCACAACGGCAAGGGCTATGACTTCCGCCCGGTGCTGAAGGACGACTGCAAGAAGGGGAAGAAGGCGGGGAAGGGGAAGGGCGGGCGTTAAGAGGGCTCGTGCGTGCGCTGATTGGCGCGGGCGGGATGTTGGTCGTAGGGCCTTAAGGGGATTCGCTCCCGCAGGCTCCCACGACGCGATCGTATGGAGCGAAAATGACACACTGGTCGCGTGACCGGCAGTCGCGATCCGATGAAGGCATCCGAGGCTGATCCCAGAATCCTTCCCCATGCAAGTAGTGATGGGGATCGACCCCGGTGCGGCCAATCTTGGCTTTGGAATCGTCCGTGTCGAGGGCAACCACATGGTCGCCCTCGACGGCGGCGTGGTCGAGACCACGCTGGAGCTGCCGATGGAGCGGCGCCTGGAGCGGATCCACCGTGCCCTGGCTGAGCTGATCGCCTGGCACGAGCCGCGGGCGATGGCTATCGAGTCCGTTTACTTCGGCAAGAACGTGCACTCGGCGATGGCGGTCGGCCAGGCCAGCGGAGTCGCGATGCTGGCCGCCGCCCAGGGCGGTGTCGAGTGCTTTGCCTACACGCCGCAGGCGATCAAGATGGCGGTCTGCGGCTCCGGTGGCGCCGGCAAGCGCCAGGTGCAGCGGATGGTCGGCACCCTGCTCGGCCTGCCCGAGCCGCCGACGCCCGACCACGCGGCCGATGCCCTGGCCGTGGCGATCTGCCACGGCGGCAGCAGCGGTCACCGCGAGGCGGTCGCCTCGGCCGCCCCGGGTGCGTCCGATCCCGCTGCGGAAAGGGTGGCCGGATGATCGCCGCCGTACGGGGCGAGGTGATGGTGCGGCGCGCCGACCACGTGGTGATCGACGCCGCCGGCGTCGGCTACCGGCTGGCGGTCTCGGCGGAGACGCTGAAGGCCGTGCCGGCAGCGGGCAACGACGCCTTCCTGCACGCCGAGCTGATCTCGCGCGAAGACTCGCTCGCCCTCTACGGCTTCTCCTCCGAGGAGGAGCGCGACCTCTTCCGCCAGCTGATCTCGGTCAGCGGCATCGGCCCGAAGGTTGCGATCGCGGCCCTCTCCGGCGGCAGCGCCCGCGACCTGCTGCGGGCGATCGCGGCAGGGGACGCCAAACGCTTCCAGGCGGTGCCGGGGATCGGCAAGCGGACCTCGGAGCGGATCATCGTCGAGCTGCGCGAGAAGGTCGCCGGCGCCCTCGAGGAAGAGGTGGCGATCGCGGTCGCGGAGGGCGGCGATGCTCGCGCCCTGGCCCGCGACGGCCTGGTCAACCTCGGCTACGCGCCGCTGGAGGCCGAGCAGCTGCTCGACGGCGTCGACGGCGAGGAGCCGCAGGAGCTGGTTACGGCAGCTCTGCGCAAGGCCGCTTCGGCGCGGAGCGGCGCGTGAGCGACCCGCCCGACATCGGCGCCAACCGAATTCGCACGCCCGGCGTCGGGGGCGAGCCCGTTCCCGTCGACGCAGAGGTGCGCGTCCACGACGCCCGCGCGGACGTTCCCGACGAGGACCTCGACCGCTCGCTGCGCCCGCCGACCCTGGACGATTTCGTCAACCAGGCGCAGGTGACCGAGCAGCTGGCGATCTTCATCGAGGCCGCTCGCGGCCGCGGCGAGCCGCTCGACCACGTGCTCCTGGCCGGGCCCCCTGGCCTCGGCAAGACCTCGCTGGCCCACATCGTCGCCGCCGAGATGGGGGTGCCGATGGTGCAGACGGCCGGCCCGACGCTGGAGCGCAAGGCCGACGTCGCCTCCTTCCTCACCGCGCTGGAGCCCGGCAGCGTCTTCTTCGTCGACGAGATCCACCGCCTCGGCCGCGCCGTCGAGGAGACCCTCTACCCGGCGATGGAGGACGGTGAGCTGCCGGTGGTGCTCGGCCAGGGCGCCGGCGCCCGGACCGTGACGCTGCCGCTGCCGCCCTTCACCCTGATCGGGGCGACCACCCGCTCCGGCCTGCTGACCACGCCGCTGCGCGATCGCTTCGGCGTCTCCCACCGGCTCGAGCACTACAGCCCCGAGCACCTGGCGCTGATCGTCGAACGCTCGGCCCGCATCCTCGAGGTCGAGATCGACGGCGACGGCGCCCACACGATCGCCGCTCGCTCGCGCGGCACGCCGCGCGTCGCCAACCGGCTCCTGAAGCGCGTCCGCGATTTCGCCCAGGTGAAGCGAGCCGGCACGATCGGCGCCGAGGTTGCAGCGGCGGCGCTGGAGATGCTGGAGGTTGACGCGGGCGGCCTCGATCGCAGCGATCGGGCCCTGCTCGACACGGTCGCGACCAAGTTCGGCGGCGGCCCGGTCGGTCTCTCGACCCTGGCGATCGCGATCGGCGAGGAGCAGGACACGATCGAGGACGTGCTCGAGCCCTACCTCGTCCAGCAGGGCTTGCTGAAGCGGACTCCGCGCGGCCGTGTGCTGACCCAGCGGGGCTACGATCACCTCGGCCTGGCGGTGCCGGAAGGCGCAGCGAGCCTCTTCTAGCCGCGCGTCGCTAGCCTGTCGGTCATGCCGTTTTTCATCTGCCCGAATTGCGGGCACCGGGAGGTGAGCGGCGAGCGAACCGCTGGGTTCAGCTCGCGCCCGAAGGGCTGCTCGAAATGCGGCTTCGGCTTTGTCTTCGAATTACTCGACGATTATTATCCGGCTCCTAATGCCGCCTTTTTCGTCTGTGACAAGCAGGAACGCGTGATCGACGCCGGCAAAGGCAGCTTCGAGCTGACCGGCCTCACCGACGAGGACGTGATCGGCCGCCCCGTGCGCGAGGTCCTTGGCCTCGACTGGATCGACAAGGGCGACGGCGGCGAGGAGTCCGACAGCAACGGCGACGGCGTCACCGACCCGATCGAGACCTCGCTGGAGTGGGGGGTGCGCTCGCTCGGCAAGCGGGTCTCGGTCAACGCCGAGGGCGACCTGCCGGCGAAGGCAGTGGCCGACGTCTTCCCCGCCTACGACGACGACGGCGGGCTCCTGCTCGTCCTCACCCCGGAGAGCTAGGCATGGGCTCCCGGCGCCGCTATCTCTTCGTCCTGCTCTTCGTCGTCGGCCTGGTCGCCGTCTCGGCGCTGGTCATCGCCAACACCTCGACCAAGCTCGGCCTCGATCTCAAGGGCGGCGTCGAGCTCGTCTACCAGGGCCAGCCGACCGGCCAGGTGACCGAGGTCACCGGCGAGGACATCGAACGCTCGATCGAGATCATCCGTGAGCGGATCGACCAGTTCGGCGTCTCCGAGCCCGAAGTCTCGCGCCTCGGTACCGACCAGATCACGATCAGCCTGCCGGACGTCGACAACGCCCAGCGGGCGATCGACCAGGTGGGGACCACGGCGCAGCTCTACTTCTACGACTGGGAGCCGAACCTGATCGGCCCCGAGCGGGCGCTCGGCGGCCGCCCCGGCCAGCAGCCGCCGGAAGGCCCCCTGGAAGCGTCGGAAAAACGCTGGGAAGAAGCGGGCCGCGACCCGAAAAGCACCCAGAACTCGACGATGGTCGAGTTCGGCGCCTATCCCAACGCCTACGGCGCGGCGCTGCTCGCCTCCGAGCAGAAGCCGGTCGAGGACTGCCAGAGCTGCTCGGTCTCGGAGCCGCGCTTCTACCTCTTCGAGCGCGGCAGGAAACATGACCTGATCGCCGGGCCGGAGCTGGAGAAAAAAGACCTCTTCATCAGCCCGACCGGCGAAAAACGCTCAAGGGACGGAATCGTCATCGAGGTCCCGCCGGGGACGATCGTCGTTTCCGAATACCCCACCGACCAGGAAGGGACGGTCGACAAAACCGCGCGGCCAGGCTGGTACGCGCTCAGGGACGACCCCGCGTTGTCGGGCACGGACATCACCGATCCGAGGCAGGAATACGAAGAAAACACCGGCGCTCCGAACGTCAGCTTCAAATTCACCGACGACGGCCGCGAGGCTTTCCAGGAAGTCACCCGCAGGATCGCCCAGCGCGGTCAGGCACAGGCGATCGGCCCCGTCGCCGGCGAACAGGCGGCGGCGCTGTCCGGCCACTTCGCGGTCGTGCTCGACAACGAAGTCAAGTCGCGGCCGATCATCGATTTCTCCCAGAACCCGGACGGGATCGACGGCCGCACCGGCGCCCAGATCTCGGGTGGGTTCACCAGCACCCAGGAGGCCCAGGACCTGGCCACGGTCCTGCAGATCGGCGCCCTGCCGATCAACCTCAAGCTGATCAGCCAGACCCAGGTCTCGGCGACCCTCGGCTCGCAGGCACTCGACGCGGGAATCAAAGCCGGCCTCATCGGCTTGATCCTGGCGGTCATCTTCCTGGTCGGCTACTACCGCTTCCTCGGCCTGATCGCCTCGATCGCCCTGGGCGCCTACGGGGTGATCTTCTTCGCCCTGATCAAGCTGATCCCGATCACCCTGACCCTGCCCGGGATCGCCGGTCTGGTCCTGACGATCGGCGTCGCGGCCGACTCCAACATCGTCATCTTCGAGCGAATAAAGGAGGAAGTGCGGGCGGGGCGCTCGATGTCGAGCGCGATCAGCGCCGGCTACAAACGCGGGATCAGCACGATCGTCGACGCCAACGTGATCACCCTGCTGACCGCCTTCATCCTCTTCGTGCTGGCGACCTCCGGCGTCAAAGGCTTCGCCTTCACCCTCGGCGTCGGGACGATCGTCTCGCTGCTGACCGCGGTCGTCTTCACCCAGGCGCTGCTCGGCAGCATGAGCCGCTCCCGCCTGCTGCGCTCGCCGAGCGCGCTCGGTGCCGGCGGCGAAGGCGTGCGCTGGCACTTCGACTTCATGGGCGCGAGCCGCTGGTTCTTCTCGATCTCCGGCGTGATCCTGCTGATCGGCGCCCTCTCGCTGGCCAGCAATCAGCTCAACTTCGGCATCGACTTCGAGTCCGGCACGCGGATCAAGGTGGCGCTGGTCGAGCCCACCGACGAGGAAGGGGTCCGCGACACCCTCGACGCGGCGGGGGTTGCCGGCGAGGAGATCCAGCAGGTCTCCGACCCGGTGCTGGGTGACAACGTCTTCCAGATCCAGGCACGCGAGCTGCAGCCGGACACCGTCAAAGAAGCCCAACAGGCGCTCGAGGAGGAGTACGGGGTCGCCGAAGACGGCTTCGACAGCACCAGCATCGGCCCGACCTTCGGCCAGCAGGTCGCCGACTCCGCCCTGAAAGCGCTGATCTTCTCGCTGCTGGTGATCTGCGGCTACGTGGCGCTGCGGTTCGACCCCAAGTTCGCGGTGCCGGTGCTGATCGCGATCTTCCACGACATCCTGATCACGGCCGGCGTCTACTCACTGTCGGGGAAAGAGGTGAGCAGCGGAACCGTCGCCGCCTTCCTGACCATCCTGGGCTACTCGATCTACGACACGATCATCGTCTTCGACCGAATACGCGAGAACGTGCCGCGGATGCCGCGGGCGGCGTTCACGCAGATCGTCAACCGCTCGATGAGCGAGGTGCTGACGCGATCGCTGGCGACCAGCTTCACCACCCTGCTCGGGGTCGCCTCGCTGCTGATCTTCGGCGGTGCCACCCTGCAGGACTTCGCCTTCGCGATGCTGGTCGGCATCGCCTCCGGTACCTACTCCTCGATCTTCATCGCCTCGCCGGTGCTGGCCGCCTGGAAGGAACGCGAGACGGGCTTCTCGCGCCGCCGCCTGCGCATCGCCGAGGCCGAGGGCAGCGTGCCTGCTTTCGCCGATGACGTCGCGACGGCAAAGCTCGCCGGCGACGAAGAGAGCGAAGCCGAGATCGCCGCTGAGAGCGAGCAGCCGCAGGCACAGCCGCAGGCCGGTGCGGTCGCCACGGTCGAGCGGACGACGGACGGGAACGGCGCCGATCCGGCCGCCGACGGCGAGCCCGGCGACGGCGAAGGCGACGGCGCCTCGGCGGAACGGCGCCAGCGCAACGCCGAACGGCGGGCGCGTCGCCAGCAGCGCCGCAAGCACGGGAGGAGGCGTTAGTCATGGCATTGCTCGTCTGGTTCACGATGGGGATCGCGCTCTGGCACTTCACCGTCTTCCTGCCCGACCATTTCTGGCAGGGCATCGTCGGCGCCTTCGTCGGCGCCGTCATCGGCTCGGTCGTATTCGGAGTGATCGTGCAGCAGATCAGCGGCAAAAGCCTTGGCGACACGGATCTCGGCACCGCCCTGCTCGCGGTTCCGGGCACGGCGATCGGCCTCGCCATCGTCTACGCGATCGGGATTCGCAGGGAAGCGTCGCTCGACTAAGGGCTCCCCGGCCTTTTGCCTGCATCTTCCGGTCTGGCGGAGAGCGAAAATCGGTCCGGGACGCCGCCTAGCTTGGCTGTGTGCCGGAGACCCTGAAGGCGTTCGCCGCCGAGCCCTACGACTACGCCGACGTGCGCGCCGTCGCCGACGGCCTCGATCTCAGCGAGCCGGTGGCGGTGACCCTGGTCCGGCGGGGGTACCGAACCCCGGAGCAGGCGCGGGCATTCCTTGCCGCAGACGAGTCTCATCCAGCGTCGGCCTTCGACTCGATGGGGGCGATCGTGGGCCAGGTGCTGGCTGCGATCGCTGTGGGCCAGCGGATCACCGTCCACGGCGATTTCGACGTCGACGGCGTCTGCGCGACCACGATCATGGTCTCGACCCTGCGTCAGCTCGGAGCCGAGTGCGACTGGCTGATCCCGGACCGGCTCGGCGACGGCTACGGGCTCAGCGCTCCCAATATCGAGCGGCTGGCGCAGCGCGGCACCAAGCTCCTGATCACCGTCGACTGCGGGGTCACCGCGGTCGAGGAGGTGCGGCTGGCGCGCGAGCTTGGGATCGAGACGATCGTCACCGACCATCACCAGGCCGGCGAGGAGCTGCCGGACTGCCCGATCCTGCATCCGGGACTCGACGATTACCCGTTCGAGCATCTGTGCGGCACCGCCGTTGCGTGGAAGCTCTCCTCTGCTCTGCGCGGGAGCGAAGGCGAGCAGGACATCGACCTGGTGGCGCTGGCGACCGTGGCCGATGTCGTGCCGTTGGTGGGGGAGAACCGGGCGCTGGTGAAGCGGGGGCTGGTGGAGATGCGGCGGGCGCGGCGGGTTGGGCTGCGGGCGCTGATGGCGGCGGCGAAATGTGAGCCGACGCGGCTGGACGAGGGGGATCTGGCGTTCCGGCTGGCGCCGCGGATCAATGCGGCGGGGCGGTTGTACCGGGCCGACGCCGGGGTCGAGCTGCTGTTGACTGAAGACGAGAACCGGGCCGAGGAGATCGCTGTCGAGCTGGGCCGGGCGAACTCCGAGCGGAGGGCGCGGGAGCGGGAGGTGGACGCTGCTGCGGAGGCGGTGCGGCGGGAGCTGCCGGACGGGCTGCGCGAAGCGCCGGGATTGGTCCTGGCCGGTGAGGACTGGCATCCGGGGGTGGTCGGGATCGTCGCCTCGCGACTGGTCGAGCGCCATCACCGCCCGGTCGTCGTGATCTCGCTCGATGGAGAGGGGGAAGGGCGCGGGAGCGGCCGCAGCATCCCCGGCTTCGACCTCCATGCCGCGCTGGAGGTGTGCTCCGAGCACCTCGAGAGCTTCGGCGGGCACCGAGCGGCTGCCGGGCTTTCATTGAAGGCGGAAAACCTCGATGCATTCCGTGAAGCCTTTGCAGCTCACGCGGCGTCGTTGCTGGGACCCGAAGACCTGCGCCGCACCGAGCGGATCGACGCGATGGTCGGCGGGGTCGGCCTCGGCTTGGAGCTGGCCGAGGAGCTGGGCCAACTCGCCCCCTTCGGGATGGGCAACCCGGGAGTCCGGCTGATGGTTCCCTCGGCCCGGGTCAGCGACGTGCGGACGATGGGCGAGGGCAAGCACGCCCGCTTCAGCCTCCACAGCGGCGCCCATCGCGCCCTCGGCGTCGCCTTCGGACGCTCGAGCCTCGGCGTCGAGGACGAGGAGCCGGTCGATGCCGCGGTGCGGCTCGAGGTCAACCACTGGAACGGCTCGGTCGAGCCCCGCGTCGTGCTGCGCGAGCTGTACCCGCTCGAGGACGATGCGGCATCCGACGGGGACGAGGCACCCGCTCTGCACGCTTGCAGCTGCGAGGACGCCGAGTGGTGGCAACGCTTCGAAGCCGAGCTCGGGCGCGACCTTGAGCAGGGTGGGGCGACTTATTCACCTGTGGGGTTAATAAGTCGACACACTGCCGACGAACGGACCGTCGTGCGCAGTGGCGGCTCGGCCAGCGCGACGATCGCTGAGCTGGTCTCAAGCGGCGCCGGCGTGCTTGCCGTCTGCGCCGATGCCTCGCGGCGGGCAGCGTTGGCGGCGGGCGCGACCGGGTTGGCTCGCTTCAACGGCGGCGCCGGTCGGATCGCCTGCGCGCGCTGCGGCGGCGAGGCGCTGGACGCGTTGGTCACCCGCGGCGCCGGCGGTCTCGCACTGACCGACTACGCGACTCTGGGCCGGTGTGGTGAGAACGTTGCCGCACGCTTCGAGCACGTCGTTCTCGTGGATCCCCCGGCTTCTGCGGCGGCCGAGCTGCTCGCGGCCCAGCCGTGCGAAGCCGCCGCGCGGTTTGCGAGCCGCCCAGGCGAAGAGGGCGAGCGTGGGGTGCGGCCGCTGCCCCCGGGCTTCCTGCATCCCATCTGGACCGAGGCCGAGCGCGAGTTCTCGCTCTCCGTTTACGACGAGCAGCTTGCTTCGCGCCAGACCGTCGCCGCCGTCTTTCGCCGCCTCCGCGAGCCCGGCGAGGCGAGCGGCTCGGCGCTGCGCCAGGCGCTCCAGGGCGAGGGGTCCTACCCGCTCTCCCCCGAGGCCGCGGCCCGCTGCTTCCGGGTCCTCGTCGATTTGGGATTGGTTGCGGGAGAGCCCAGGGGCGGCGCGGGAACGGTCGGGGTCGTATCCTCAGAGGGGACGGAGCTGGAGCGTTCAGTCGCTTTCCGCGCCTACAGAGCAACCCACTCGGAGGCATCGCTATACCTCGCAAGGCCCCATCAGCTGTAGATCGAAGCGAGCTTCTCGCCGATCTCTTCGCCGTGGTCGAGGAGTTCGATTCCTCACCGAACGCTGACGGCAACGGTTCCGGCGGCGGCACCGCATTGGCGGTGGCGACGCTCGACCGCGCCGCGATCGAGCGCGCCTTCGACTTCGCCTGCGACCGCCACGCCGACCAGCTGCGCTACTCGGGCGACGAGTTCATCACCCACCCGGTCGGCGTCGCCCAGGTCTGCGCCGGGATGCGGCTTGACACCGAGACCCTCTGCGCGGCGCTGCTGCACGACACGGTCGAGGACACCAGCGCCAGCCTGGAGGAGATCGAGCAGGAGTTCGGCGAGGAGATCGCGCAGCTGGTCGACGGCGTCACCAAGTTGACGGGGATGAGCTTCGAGAGCCGCGACGAGCGCCAGGCCGAGAACTACCGCAAGATGATGGTGGCGATGGCCACCGACGTCAGGGTGATCCTGATCAAGCTGGCCGACCGCCTCCACAACATGCGCACCCTCGGCGCCCTGCCGAAGCAGAAGCAGATGGCGAAGTCGCACGAGACGCTGGAGATCTACGCGCCGCTCGCCCACCGGCTCGGGATCCACGCGATCAAGTGGGAGCTGGAGGACCTCGCCTTCGCCACCCTGCACCCGCGCAAGTACGCCGAAATCAAACAGCTGGTTGCCCAGCAGCGCGACGAGCGCGAGAGCTACGTCTCCGACGCCGGCGAGTTCCTCGGCGAGGAGCTGGAGCAGGTCGGGATCGAGGCCCAGATCTCCGGCCGGGCCAAGCACTTCTACTCGATCTACACGAAGATGGCCAAGAAAGGCCGTGAGTTCAACGAGATCTTCGACCTCACCGCGATGCGGGTGATCGTCGGCTCGGTCAAAGACTGCTACGGCGCTATCGGCGTCATCCACTCGCTCTGGAAGCCGCTGCCGGGGCGCTTCAAGGACTTCGTCGCGATGCCCAAGGCCAACATGTACCAGGCCCTGCACACGACCGTGATCGGGCCCGAGGGCAAGCCGCTGGAGATCCAGATCCGAACCGAGGAGATGCACAAGCTGGCCGAGTACGGGATCGCCGCCCACGTCGCCTACAAAGAGGGCGGTGGGGGTGACCCCAAGCGGGAGAAGATGACCTGGCTGCGACAGCTGGTCGAGGCCGAGGGCGAACAGGATCCGACCGAGTTCCTCGAATCGCTCAAGGTCGACCTCTTCGAGGACGAGGTCTTCGTCTTCACGCCCAAGGGCGAAGTGAAGAACCTCTCGGCCGGCTCGACGCCGCTCGACTTCGCCTACGCCATCCACACCGACGTCGGCCACCGCACCGTCGGCGCCAAGGTCAACGGCAACATCGTGCCGCTGCACTACCAGCTGAAGTCGGGCGACATCGTCGAGGTGCTGACCGCGAAGCAGAACCGCGGCCCTTCGCGCGACTGGCTGAAACTGGTGCGGACCAGCCGCGCCCGCAACAAGATCCGCGCCTTCTTCAAAGAGGAACGGCGCGAGGACGCCGAGCGCAAGGGGCGGGAGAGCCTCGACGAAGCGCTGCGCACGCGCGGCATCCCGATGCAGAAGATCGCCGGCTCGGCCCTGCTGGCGGATGTCTTCCGCGAGATGGGCTACCGC
This sequence comes from uncultured Solirubrobacterales bacterium, assembly GCA_963775475.1. GTDB lineage: Bacteria > Actinomycetota > Thermoleophilia > Solirubrobacterales > 70-9 > VAYN01. The sequence goes on from CAVZIP010000002.1 coordinate 402,226, forward strand.
AAAGGCACCGACTTCTACATCGCCCTTGGCCAGGGCAAGATCTCGACCAAGACCGCGGCCAACAAGCTGATGCAGCGGCTGAAGGCGGGCGAGGCGGTGGAGGAGCGCCCGGCGCCGCTGAGCGACAGCCGCGAGGACCGTGCCCGCCGCACCAAGGACGCCTCCAACTACGGGATCACGGTCAAGGGCGTCGACAGCGTCGCCGTGCGGCTGGCCAAGTGCTGCCGCCCGGTGCCCGGCGACGAGATCGCCGGTTACGTCTCGCTCGGTCGTGGGATCACCATCCACCGCGCCGACTGCAAGAACGTGAAGGCGCTGAAAAAGGCCCCGGAGCGGTTCGTCCAGGTCGGCTGGGAGGGCGAAAACGAGGCCTCCTACAAAGTCGAGCTGCAGATCGACGCCTACGATCGCACCCGCCTGCTCGAGGACCTCTCGCGCACCTTCTCGGAGGCCGGGATCAACATCATCGGCGCCTCCTGCACCACCAACCATCCGATGGTGAAGAACAAGTTCGTGGTCGAGGTGGGGGACACCGAGCAGCTCAAGCAGTGCATCACCCGGTTGCGCAACGTCGAGAGCGTGTTCGACGCGTACCGGATAACTCCGAGCGCCTGAGGAGAGCCTATCCCGGTAGGGGTTTCGCTTAACTTTTTCGAGGATTGCTGCTGGCCGTCCGAGGGCCGTGGTGGCGAAAAAGTACAAGACGCTTCACCCCTACCGGGATAGGCTCTCTGGCGGGAAGGGAGGTTCGGGTGTCGCTGACCGTCGCTGTCACCGGTCCCACGGGGGAGATCGGGTTGCCGTTGCTTGCGGAGCTGGAGGGGGATCCGGCGGTTGGGGCCGTGCGGGGGATGGCGCGGCGTCCTTTTGATCCGGCTGCGGAAGGATGGAGGAAGGTCGAGTATCGCCGTGGTGACATTCTCGATCGGGGGTCGCTGGCGGCGCTGTTCGACGGCGTCGACGTCGTCGTCCACCTCGCCTTCGCGATCTTCGGCGGTCGTGAGGAGACTCGCCGCGTCAACCTCGAAGGCAGCCGCAACGTCTTCGAGATGGCGATCGCGGCCGGCGTCGAGCGGCTTGTCTATGCGTCCTCGGTCGCCGCTTACGGCTTCCATCCGGAGAACCCGCAGCCGCTGACCGAGCGGGTGCCCGCCCGCGGCAGCGAGAGCTTCTACTACTCCGCTCAGAAGGCCGAGCTGGAGTCGGCGCTCGATGAGCTCGTGGCCGGGACCGAGGTGGGGACCTACGTGTTCAGGCCCTGCGTCGTCGCCGGTCCGCGGGCGACGATGCTGATCGAGAAGGTCGTCGAGGGGGTGCGTCTCGGCGACCCGCTGCCGGCTCTGCGGCACCGGCTCGGCCGGCTGCCGTTGCCGAAGCCGGTGCTGCCGGACCCCGGCGTGCCGATCCAGCTCGTCCATCACGACGACGTGGCCCGGGCGCTGGCGGCGGCGATCGCCGCCGCCGGAGAGCCCGGCGCCTACAACCTGGCGGGCGAGGGGAAGATCGGCGTCGGCGACATCGCGCGCGCCCTCGGCTGGCACACGGTTCCCGTTCCGGGGCCGGTGACCGGGTTGGGGGCTGGCGTCGCCGCCCGCCTGAGCGTTCTCTCACCCCAGCTCGAGTGGGCGACGGCCTTGCGGACGCCGGTTTTGATGGACACCGGCAAGGCCCGCCGCGAGCTCGGCTGGGAGCCGCGCTTCGACGCCGGCGAGACGCTGATCCAAACGGCGGTCTCGGCTCGCGAAACGGGACTTATCTGAGGCAAGGTGAGGATGAAAAATGGACAGTTCGTGGCTATTCGTTACTAAAGATTTACTTCGGGGTAGGGAGATTGCCGATGAGGCAGAAGATGGAGGAACTTCGTGTTACTCGTGACCGGGAACCAGTGAAGCGGTCGGTAACCCTCAAATTGAGTCAGCCTGCGTTCGAGGCGCTCGCGGGAGAGGAGACGAGCTCCGGGCGGGCGGCGAGCACGTTGACCAACGCGGTTCGTTTTTATCTACGAGACAGAGGCGCCGGTCGGCCGGCATGGCCGTATCCCGCCTTTCTGCGAGGCAGCGAAACGCAGGAGGACGTCGAGCTCGAGTTGAGCATCGACGACGACCTCTGGCTGTCCTTCGAGGAGGAGGCCGTCGAGCAGGACGTTTCGGTGCAGCAGCTCTCCGAGCACGCTGCGTTCTATCTCGCTGCGGAGATGGATGCCGGACGCATCACCCAGCGCATCCTCGACGACCTCGAGTCGAGCGAAGCGGAAAGCTGAACGCTGCTAAGGCCCGGGGCGCGCCGCCACCACCGGCGCGGCGTCGAGCTCGGCCAGGCTGGCCCGGAGCGAACGCCGGCCTCGGTGGTGAAGTCCGTGCACCGAGCTCTCGGTCTTGTCGAGCGTGCCCGCGATCTCGACCGGGGAGAGGCCGACTATGTGCCTGAGCACGAGCACCTCGCGCTGGTCCTCCGGAAGGGCTTCGAGCGCCTGGCGCAGGGCGCGGCCCCGATCGAGGCCCGTCTGGGCGCGACCGGTGTCGACGAGCCTCACCTCTTCGGTCGGGATCGCCCGTTTCGCGCGCAGATGGTCGAGGGCGGCGTTGCGCGCCACCCGCAGGATCCAGGCGTCGAACGGCACCTCGCGCTGCTCGTACTTGGCGATCGCGGTCATCAGCTTGGCGAAGACGTTCTGGGTGATGTCTTCGGCCTCGTGCTGGTCGCGGAGCAAGCTGTTCACATAGCGAAGGACGTCGTCCGCGTAGCGGACGTAGAGGTAGTGCAGACCCTGTGAGTCGCCGGCCTTGGCTCGCTCGATCGCCTGTTGGGTGAGCTGGCTCGCCCCGCGAGCTGCGGCTGCGTCATCGGGCGTACCGGTCATCTGACTTCTCCTGCATGCTCACCGCATGCCACCACTGGGTTTTCAAAATTACGTTCTTGCGCTAGCCATCAAACGAGACCGGCACTCCGCCGTGGAGAAAATTTGGAAAAGAAACACCTCCCAAAGTGGGTAGTTATCTCCATCCCTTAATCACATCCAAGCGAATCTATGCGGGAGGTTTATGGACATTCGCTCGGGATGTCAATGCCAAATATTCGTCCAAAATTCAATCTCACGCTCAAGCTCGCGCAATTGCACAAAATTTTCGCGCGATATTGCACGAATTTTGGACGGTTGAAGTTAGGAGGAACTTCCGGGCGCAGGTGAAAATCTTGCCCACGTCTGGGGAGTTAGTAGGCAGATGGTAAGAGTCGCGCTTGGAAGCTTTGCCTGTTCGGGGATCGAAACCCACCTGGGATCGGATCTCTCTGCTGGTGTGCGGACGGCTCTGTTCCACTACGCGGGCAAGCTGAAGACCGGGCGCAGGCCGGTTGCCTTTCCCCGCTTCCTGGCCGATCAGGCTCCGCAGGAGACGAAGGTCGCGCTCGACTTGACCATCGACCCGGAGACCGAGGAGATGCTCGAGCAGGAGGCGCAGCGACAGCGGACGACGCTGAGCCAGCTGGTGGCCCACGCGGTTCTCGTCTACCTGGCCGAGCTGGAGTTCCTGGGCGCGACGCCGCGCGGGCCCAGCGCCTCCCGGCGGTAGGGGAAGCGGCTTAGGCGCTGGCGGGCGGGGAGCCAGCCAGCGCGTGGCGGTCGGCAGCGGCGGCCAGCACCTCGTCGACGGGACGAACCGCAACCGGCTCGCCGCGCGTCGCCAGCGACTGCTCCAGCGCCTCGAGGCCGAGCACGATCTCCAAGCCCAGGCGTGAGCTCGAGACCGGCATCGTGCCCTCGCGTATCGCCGAGGCGAAGTCATGCAGCTCCTGTCCGAGCGGCTCCAGCGCCTGGATCCGCGGCGCGACCATGTCGCCGCTGCGATAGGTGAGGCGGTACTCGCCGAAGTTGGCGGGGGGCTCGGAGAAGTCGAGGCCGCGATCGTAGACCCGGACCGAGTCGTCGGCGGCGGTGTCTTCGTACTGGATCATGCGACGGCTGCCGACGACGACCATCTGGCGCATCTTGCGCGGCGCCAGCCAGGAAAGCTGGACGTTGGCCTGGGTGCCCCCCTCGAAACGCAGGGTGAGGAAGGCCGTCTCGTGGACGCCGTCCTGGTAGATGCTGCGACCCGTCGCCGAAACCTCGACCAGCGGCTTGCCGAGCCAGTGGAGGAGGATCGAGAGGTCGTGCGGCGCCAGGTCGAGCACGACGCCGTCCTGCTGGTAGAGACCGAGGTTCATGCGCGATGAGGTGACGAAGTAGATCTCACCCAGCTCGTCGCTCTGGATCATCTCGCGGACCTTGTTGACCGAGGGGCTGTAGACGAAGGTGTGGCCGGGCATCATCACCAGGCCGAGCTCGTCGGCCAGGGCGATCAGCGCCGCCGCCTCGTCGGCGGTGCGGGCCAGCGGCTTCTCAACCAGCACGTGCTTGCCCGCCTCCAGGGCGCGGCGCACCAGGTTGTAGTGGGTGTGGGGGGGCGTGGCGATCGCCACCGCTTCGATCCGCGGGTCGGCCAGGGCGGCGTCGAGGTCGCCCTCGACCCAGACGCCAGGGTGGCGTCGCCGGAAGTCTTCGGCGCGGCCTTCGTCGAGCTCGCAGAGGCCCATCAGGCGGAACTCGGGCCGCTCGACGACGTTGCGGACTATGTTCGGCCCCCAGTAGCCGTATCCGACGACCATGGTTCCGATGGCTCCGGCTGGATTCACGCTGCTCCCTTTCTGCTGAGGACGGTCCACGGGGTTCTGAGAAGGATCGAGAGGTCGAGCCCGAGCGAGCGGCGCTCGGTGTAATCGATGTCGAGCCGCACCATTTCCTCGTAGGTGCGCTCGCTGCGGCCGCTGACCTGCCAGAGGCCGGTCAGGCCGGGCTTGACCGAGAAGCGCTGCAGGTACCAGCTCGGGTACTCCGCCACCTCGTAGGGAATCGCCGGTCGCGGCCCGACCAGGGTCATGTCGCCGAGCAGGACGTTGAAGAGCTGGGGAAGCTCGTCGAGGCTCCAGCGCCTGATCCAGCGGCCGACCGAGGTGATGCGGTTGTCGACCGCGACCTTGTAGAGGGTCTCGCGGCCGCCGTCGGAGGCAGGGCTCTCGGGGGCCGAGCCTTCTCCCCTGATCAGCGCGGTCACGTACTCCTGGTGCCCGCGCGGATCGGCGTCGACGCGCATGCTGCGGAACTTGTAGAGGGTGAACTCTCGCTCTCGGTGGCCGACCCGCCGCTGGCGGAACAGGGCCGGCCCGTGGCTGTCGAGGCGGACGGCGACGGCGACGGCGATCAGGATCGGCGAGAAGAGGACGATCAGCGCGATCGCGAAGACGAGGTCGACGAGGCGCCGCAGCGCCGAGAGCCAGCGCGATTCGCTGGCCACCTGGCTCAGCGGCTGCTTGCGGGTGAGTCCGTGAGCCTCCATCGTCGCTTAAGACAACGACTTTGGAGCGGGAACACTTGCGCCGTCACGCGGGACCGGAGGTGGAAAAAAGTCGGGTCTTGACATCGGGGCGCAAACTTTTCGGGACCGCGCAAAGACGCGACCGGTTCGTGCGTTGCTTACCCGATGGCACCCCGGATCGTCTCCATCATCGGCTCGCGGCCTGAGATCGTTCAGGCGGCCCCGCTTTCGCTCGCCTTCTCGAGCTGCGTCGAGGAGATCCTGGTCCACACGGGCCAGCACTACGACCCGGGCATGTCCGACCTGCAGATCGCCGATCTGCGGCTGCCGCTGCCCAAGTACAACCTGGGGGTCGGCTCGCTGCCCAACGCGGACGGCGTCGCGGTCGCCGAGGACCGGATCGCCCGCGTGATCGAGACCACGAGCCCTGACGCCGTGCTGGTCCGCGGCGACACCAACGCGACGATCGCCGGCGCCCGCGCCGCGGTTGCCGCCGGGGTGCCGCTGCTGCACGTCGAGGCCGGCCTGCGCAGCTACCGGCAGGACATGCCGGAGGAGCACAACCGGATCGAGACCGACCGGCTCTCCGACCTTCTCTTCGCCCCCTGCGAGCACGCCCGCGACGTCCTCGTCGAGGAGGGCGTGCCGGGGGTCGTCCACGTCACCGGCGACGTCCTCGCCGACGTCCTGCTGGCGACCCGCAGCCGCCTGCCCGAGACCGGGGAGGAGGGCGAATACGTCCTCGCCACCGCCCACCGCAACTACAACACCGACTCGCCCGAGCGGCTGACCGCGGTCCTCGAGTGCCTCGAGGCGGCCGAGCGCCGGGTGATCCTTCCGCTGCACCCGCGGACGCGCAAGAGCATCGAGGCCTGGGGCCTCGAGGTGCCGTCCAACGTCGAGGTGCGCGACCCACTGACCTACACCGAGATGCTGGTCCTCGAGCGCGGCGCGACGGCGATCGCGACCGATTCCGGCGGGGTCCAGCGCGAGGCCTATCTCTGGGGGGTGCCGTGCATCACGATGCGCGAGGAGACGGAGTGGATCGAGACCGTCTCGACGGGCTGGAACACGCTCGTCGGCGCCGATGCCGAGAAGTTCCGCGACGCCCTCGCGAAGCCACACCCGGCCTCGAGGCCACCGATCTTCGGCGACGGCAACGCCGCCGCGCGGATCGCCGAGCTGACCGTCGCCCACCTCGACCGAGCGCTGGAGCGTTCCGTTGCTTGAGCAGCTGAGAATCGGCGTCGTCGGCTGCGGCCGCATGGGCGCCTTCCACGTCCGCAACTACAGCCAGATCGAGTGCGCCCAGCTCGTCGCCGTGGCCGATCCCGATCCGGAGATGCGCCGCCGTGCGCTCGGTGACTCCAGGGTGGCAGGGTACGCCGACTGGCGCGAGATGATCCAGTACGGGACCGAGGAGCTCGACGCGGTCTCGATCGCCTGCCCCTCCGAGCTCCACGCCGAAGTCGCGCTCGAGGCGCTCGCCGTCGGCCTGCACGTGCTGGTCGAGAAGCCGATCGCGACGACGCTGCCGGACGCGCTGCGGATGCGCAGCGCCGCCTTCGAGGCCGGTCGCAAGCTGATGGTCGGCCACGTCGAGCGCTTCAACCCGGCGGTGGCGAAGCTGCGCGAGCTTGTCGCCGACGGCCGCCTCGGCAACGTCTACCGCGCGCACGCGACCCGGGTCGGGCCGCTGCCGGCGCGGATCCAGGACACCGGCGTGGCGATCGACCTCGCCACCCACGACCTCGACGTCATGCAGCACGTCCTCGACCTCTCGATCAACGAGATCTACGCCGACGGCGGTCGCTTCCTGCACAGCTCGCAGGAGGACCTGCTGACCTGCCTCGTCCGCTTCGGCGGCGAGGGCCAGGAGGAGACGCTGGGCCTGCTCGACGTCAACTGGCTGACCCCGGAGAAGACGCGCGAGATCGTCCTGATCGGCGAGAACGGGCTGCTGCGGGCCAGCTACATCACCCAGGACGTCTGGTTCGTCGAGTCGCCCAGCGCGCCGCTGCACTGGGACGGTCTCTCGATGCTGCGCGGCGACGGCGAGGGTGCCGCGGTGCGGTTCTCGCTCGCCAAGGCGGAGCCGCTGCGGGCCGAGCTGGAAGCCTTCTGCCGCTGCGTGTTGGACGACACGCCGGAGCCGGTCAGCGCCCACGACGGCGTCAAGGCGCTGGCGGCCGCCCTCGCGGTGCGCGAGTCGGCTGCCGTGCGCCGCCCGGTCGAGCTGCTCGACATTCCCGCTCCCCGTCCCCTGGAGGTCCTGGCGTGATCCGCTTCGTGATCCCGGCCTACAACGAGGCCGAGAACATTCCCAAGCTGCTGGCCGACCTGGCGCCGGTGGCGCGCGAGCTCGGCGCCCGCGTGATCGTCGTCGACGACGGCTCCACCGACGGCACCGCCGCGGTGATCCGCGAACACTCCCAGGACATGCACCTGGCGGTGGTCACGCACACGGTCAACCGCGGCCTCGGGACGGCGATCAACACCGGCATCCGCTCGGCCCTGAAGGAGTCCTCCGACGACGACGCGATCGTCACCCTCGAGGCCGACACCACCTCCGACCTCTCCGACCTGCCGCGGATGCTGGAGCTGTTCGACCAGGGGACCGACATCGTCCTCGCCTCGGTCTACGCCCCCGGCGGCAAGATCGTCGGCGTCGCCGGCTGGCGCCTGCTGGCGAGCAAATCGGTCTCCAACACCTTCCGCTACCTCGGCGGGCTGCGCGAGATGCACACGCTCTCCTCGCTCTACCGCGTCTACCGGGCGGGAACCCTGCGTCGCGCCGCCGACACCTACGGCTACCTGCTCGTCCGCGAGCCGGGATTCGCCGCCAACGTCGAGCTGCTGCTGAAGCTCTACAACGCCGGCGCCAGCGTCGCCGAGGTGCCGACCGTGAACGACTGGACGACCCGCAAGGGCGAGTCGAAGATGCAGCTGAAACCGACCGTGCTGGCTTATCTTCGCGTGATGGCCGCCCACATGGTCGGCCGCATCCAGCCGCCACCGGTCTCGCCGCTGGCCGAGGCGACCGCGTCGCTGCCGCCGGCGCCGGCGGCGCCTGAGCTCTCCAGCGCGGCGGCGCAGAACGGGCACGCGCCCGTCGCCCAGACGGGATGAACGAACAAGCGCCAACGATCGGGATCGTCGGCGGCGGCGTCCTCGGCACCTCGCTCGCCCTGCGCCTGGCCCAGGCCGGGGCCGCGGTGACGGTGATCGAGCGCGGGCCCAGCCTCGGCGGCCTCGCCGGGACGATCGACTTCGGCGGCCACCGGGTCGACCGCTTCTACCACGTGATCACCCCCGCCGACGAGCGGATGATCGCGATGGCCGAGGAGGTCGGGCTCGGCGATCAGCTGCGCTTCAAGCCGGTCGGCGCCGGCTTCTTCGCCGACGGCGAGATGCACGACTTCAACGGCGTCGGCGACCTCCTGCGGTTCTCGCCGCTGGGCCCGGTCGCGCGCCTGCGGCTCGGCGCGTTCGTCGCCCAGTGCCAGCTGCGCAGCTCCTACGAGAAGCTCGAGACGGTGCCGCTGGAGACCTGGTTGCGCCGCATCTGCGGCAGGCAGGTCTGGGAGCGGATCTGGAAGCCGCTGCTCGATTCGCGCTTCGACGGCGATCCCTCGGGGTTGCCCGCCACCTACCTCTGGGCGCGCACCCGGCGCATGTCGGGGGCGCGGCAGAGCAAGGGCAGCGGCGGCGAGGAAATGGGCCACATCGTCGGCGGCCACCAGCGCCTGATCGACGCGATGGTCGAGCGCGCCCGCGAAGCCGGCGTCGAGACCCGCACCGAAGCGCCGGTCAGCGGCCTGGCGACGGCCGACGACGGCTCGGTGAGCGGGGTCGAGCTCGGCCCGGAGACGCTCGATTTCGACCTCACGATCCCGACCCTGCAGCCGCCGGCGCTGCGCTTCCTGCTGCCGGAGCGCCACCAGGGCCTGCTGGCGCCGTATCCGCGGCGCTGGCTCGGCGTCGTCTGCCCGATCGTCAAGGTGCGGCGCCCGCTGCTTCCCTACTACGCGATCAACATCACCGAGCCGACGCCGCTGACCAGCGCGGTCGAGACCACGCAGGTGCTGGGGACCGATCACACCGAAGGCCTCCACCTCGTCTACCTGCCCAAGTACTGCGATCCGAGCGCACCCGAGCAGAGCGAGGACGACGAGTCCGTCTACCGGCGCTTCAGCGACTACCTGGCCCGGCTCTCGCCCGGCTTCAGCCGCGAGGAGGTCGTCGACTGGACCGTGCAGCGGGCGAAGCTGGTCGAGCCGGTGCACCAGGTCGGACCCGCCTACGGGGAGCGCGTGGCGCCGGTCTGGCCCGGCGTCAAGGGGCTTGCCCTTGCTTCCAACGCGCAGATCTACCCGCAGCTTCTGAATGGCGACTCGGTGATGGGGTTCGCGGAGCGGGTCGCCCGCGAAGTCGGCGAGCGGCTGGGATTGCCGGGCGAGGTTGCGGCTGAAAGTGCGAGAAAAGGACTAGCTGGCTCGTTGCTTCCCTGAAGCGCCGGCCGAGCCGATCCTGACTGGCGCCCGATTGAGAAGCCATGTACCAGGTCGAAGCCTCCAAAGCACTGCTGAAGCCGCGCCTCTGGGCGCGCAAATCCGTCCGCCTGCGGGTGCCGCGCAACGTCGTCATGCTCGGCACGGTCAGCCTGCTGACCGACATCTCGGCCGAGATGGTCGCCACCGTGCTGCCGATGTACCTGGTCTTCACGCTCGGCGCCAGCCCGCTGGTGTTCGGGGCGATCGACGGCACCTATCGCGGCGCCGCCGCCCTCGTGCAGGTGCTCAGCGGCTTCGGCTCCGACCGCTGGCGCCGTCACAAGGAGGTCGCCGGGCTCGGCTACGGGCTCTCCGCGATCGGCAAGGTCGCCTTGGTCGCGGCCGGCAACACGGTCGGCGGGGTTGGCGCGATCGTCGCCGTCGACCGGGTCGGCAAGGGGATTCGCACGGCCCCGCGCGACGCGCTGATCTCGCTCTCGAGCGCCAAGGACAGCCTCGCCACCTCCTTCGGGGTGCACCGGGCGATGGACAGCGTCGGCGCCATGCTGGGGCCGCTGATCGCCTTTGGCATCCTGCTCGTCGCCCCCGCCCGCTTCGACGCCGTCTTCGTCGTCAGCACCCTCTTCGCCCTGCTCGGCCTCGCCGTGCTGGTGCTGATGGTCCAGGGCAAGCCGCTGCGGGCGCCGCGGGAGGGGGCGCCGCCGTCGCTGCGGGCGGCCGCCGGCCTGCTGCGCGACCGCCGCTTCGCGCCGCTGCTGGTCGCGGCGGGTGGCCTCTCCATCGCCAGCGTCTCCGACGCGCTGATCTACGTCGGCCTGCAGCGCACGATCGACTTCGAGCCGGCGGTCTTCCCGCTGCTCTACGTGATCACCGCGGTCGTCTTCATGAGCCTGGCGATCCCGGTCGGTCAGCTCGCCGACCGCGTCGGCAAGGTTCCGGTGCTGCTGGCCGGGCACGCGCTGCTCTTCATCGCCTACGGGGTCCTCTTGACGACCTCGGTCGGGTACGGGGTGCTGATCCTCTGCCTGGTCGCGCTCGGCGGCTACTTCGCCGCGACCGAAGGGGTGATGACGGCGCTGGCGGGAGCGGTGCTGCCGGAGAAGCTGCAGGCGAGCGGGATCGGGATACTGATCACCGTGGTCAGCCTCGGCCGCTTACTTTCGTCGGTCGGCTTCGGCGCCCTCTGGTTCGCGCTCGGCCTCGAGGACGCGGTCCTGATCTTCGCCGGTGCCCTGTTCGTCGCGATGGTCGTGGCGACGCCGTTGCTGCTGCGCGCCCAGCGCGATCCCGCACATGGATAAGCGCAGCGGCAAGATCCTCGCCATCGTCGTCGTCCTCTGCCTCGTCCTCGGCGGTGGCTACGTGGCGATCGCGGCGCAGGGGCCGGACGAGACGATCACCGACGCCCGCCCGCAGGCTCGCGCCGTGCTTGCTCACACCGACCTGATGGTGCGCGCGGTCGACCCCGAGAACCCGCGTCTCAACGGGCGCGTCTACAGCGTCGACGGCGGCAGGGTCGAGCGCAGCTCAGGGGACCTCGCCTGCGAGCGCGTCTACTACGCCGGCGGCCACGGCATCTGCATGGGCGTCGCGCCCTCGGGCGTCGACTACGACGCGACGATCTTCGACTCGAGGCTGCGGCCGCAGGAGAAGATCGCCCTGACCGGATTTCCCTCCCGGGCCCGGGTCTCCCGTGACGGCCGCTACGGGGCGATGACGGTCTTCGTCGCCGGCGACTCCTATCTCGAGTCCCCGACCGCGTTCTCGACCCGGACCACGATCCTCGCGATGGACAGCGGCAAGCAACTGGGTCAGCTTGAGCAGTTCGACGTGAGCAGGGACGGAAGGCCCTTCGATGCGGTCGACTTCAATTTCTGGGGAGTCACCTTCGACCCCGGTGACTCCAACCGCTACTACGCCACGCTCGGCACCGGCGGTCACCATTACCTGGTCGAAGGCGATCTGCGCGCGCGCTCGATGCGAGTCCTGCGCGACGAGGTGGAGTGCCCCTCGCTCTCACCCGATGGCACCCGGATCGCCTTCAAGAGCCGTATCGGCGAGGACCGCTGGCGGTTGCGTGTCCTCGACCTGGCGACGCTCGCCGATCACGGTGTTGCCGAGTCGCGCTCGATCGACGATCAGGTCGAGTGGCTGGACAACGAGACTCTTGCGTACTCTGACGGTGACAATGTGTACACGGCTCCCGCCGAGGGCGGCTCAGCGCGGTTGCTGGTGCGGGATGCAACCTCGCCGGTCCGCCTCACCGGACCTCAGTAATACCCCCATCCTGAGGCTCTGAATTGGGGCCAGCTTGAGCTGATGCTGAGGTTGACGCCTGTCCAAGCTGAGCCTCGATGCTCCCTTTAGACCATTCGTCGATGAGGGTGTGATCGTTTCACGGGGTGGGGGCGGGGTACCGACAGTAGGGCAATGTTTTCCAATAGCCCGCGCTTCCGGAGCCTTATCTCCCCGCTCGCGCTATTTGCGATCGTCCTTGCGGGAGTGGCGGTGGCCTCGGCTGCGACCAGGGTGATCGACCGTAAGCCGGTGGCGAAGCGGGCCAACCTGCAGCCGCTGAATCACAAGCGCGACAGTGACGGTGACGGCCTCAGCAACCGTTATGAGCTGCGCCGCTCGCATACCGATCCGCAGCGGCGCGACACCGATGGCGACGGGCTCAGCGACCGCCTCGAGTTGCGGCGCGGCAGCGACCCGCTCGACCCCACGGGCCCCGTGGCGCCGGCTCCAGCCCCCGAGCCCATCCCGGTGCCCGGTCCGGCCCCGGCTCCGCAGCCGGATTCCGAACCGCCGACCGTGCCGGCGCCCGAACCCGAACCTGAGCCGGCGCCCGAACCCGAACCTGAGCCGGCACCTGAGCCAGAGCCCGAGCCGGCGCCCCGGCCTGAGCCGGAACCAGAGCCGGTCGCGAACGCCCTCCACCTCAGCCCGTCGGGCTCCGACGGCAACGACTGCAGTGCCGCCAAACCATGCAAATCGCTCAATCGCGCCTACAAACTCGCCAAACCCGGTCAGATCGTCGAAATGGCGAGCGGCGCCTACGGCGACACGACGCTCTCGCTCGACTCCGGCAAGACCTCCAGCGACGACGTGGTGTTCCGTCCGGTTGCCGGCGCCACGGTGACGATCTCTCCGCAGCTTCACGTCCACGCGCAGCACCTGGAGCTGCGCGACCTGCGCTTCGCCAGCAAGCTCTGGATCGAATCGGGCGCAGCCGATGTGACGATGCGCAACAGCACCCTGAAGAGCTTCGACATCTACTCCATCGGGACGCAGTCCTCGCGCGACATCTCCTTCATCGGCGGCAGCGTCGGGCCATCTGCCGACGAGAACAGTCGCATCGCCTCCAACGGCACGTCGACCTCCGCCTCGCCGCAGAACATCCTCATCGACGGGGTCGACTTCCACGACTTCACGGTGTCGCCCGGCTCAGGAGCGCACGTCGAGTGCCTGCAGGTCTGGGCCGTCGACGGCCTGACCATTCGCAACAGCACCTTCCGCAACTGCGAGGTGTTCGACATCTTCCTGCAGAAGCTCCCCGGCGGTGCCGCGGCGACGCCGAGCAACATCCTCATCGAGAACAACTTCTTCGACTGCTGCCGCAGCGGCTACTACTCGATCCGCCTGGCGGACCATGCCGGCACCAGCTGGAAAAACGTCACCATCCGCAACAACTCGCTGAACAAGGAGATCAACCCCGATCCCAGCGTGCCCTACTCGAACGTGAGGATCGTCGGCAACGTCGGCCCGGCGGTGAAGTTCTGGAGCGGCAGCAGCGGGGCGATCGAGCCGAAGCCGGCCGGGGTCGAGGTGGACTACAACGTCTGGTACGCCGGATCGAAAGTAGGCAGCCACGACAGGGTGGCGCCGTCGGGCTTCCGCGACGCGGCCGGGCTGGACTTCCACCTGGCGAGCGGCGCCGCGGCGATCGACGCCGGTGACCCGGCCAACGCGCCGGCGACCGACATCGACGGCGATGCCCGTCCGGCCGGCCCGGCTCCCGACGCCGGTGCCGACGAGACGACCGGCGCGGCGCCGGCACCCCCGCCGCCGGACACGACCGCGCCAGAGACCCAGATCACGTCTGGACCCAGCGGCACCACCACGACCGCCAGCGCGATCTTCTCGTTCAGCTCCGAGGCGGGGGCCAGCTTCGACTGCAGGCTCGACGGCTCCAGCTGGGCGGGTTGTGCCGCGCCGCTTTCCTACGGCTCTCTCGTCGACGGCCAGCACACCTTCCAGGTCCGCGCCGAGGACAGCGCCGGCAACGTCGACAGCACGCCGGCGAGCCGGACCTGGACCGTCGATGTGCCAGAAGATCCGTCGAACCCACCCTCGCCTCCGACGCCGCCCCCTCCAACCGGCGACGCCGACCTCTTCCTCTCGACCGCTGGCGCGGACTCCGCCGCCTGCTCGGCCGCGGCGCCCTGCAAATCGCTCAACCGCGCCTACCAGGTGGCCGCGCCGGGTGACATCGTCGAGCTCGCCGCGGGCAGCTACGGCAGCCAGACGATCCAGCGCGACACCGGGCTCACCTCATCCGAGGACGTGGTCTTCCGTCCCGCCTCCGGTGCCGGTGTCGTCCTGGGCAGCGTCACGGTCCACGGCTCGCACGTGACGCTTCAGGGCATGCAGGCGACTGACCTCAATGCCAGGGTCACCGACCCCTACCAGTTCCCCGTATCCGACATCACCTTTCGCGACATGGATGCGCGCAACTTCATGGTCATGTCGGCCTCCGACGTCAACGTGATCGGCGGCGACTACGGTCCGGCGAGCGCCTGCGGCGGTTCCTACGGGGGTTCGAACAACAGCATTCGCCGCTTTGCCGAAGACGGGGCGCCGAATCCCTCGAACATCCTCGTCGACGGCGTTCGCATCCACGACATCGTCTCCCACGAATTCAACAAATGCCACATCGAGGGACTGGCGATCTTCGCGGGCAACGGCGTCACCGTCCGCAACTCGAAGTTCTGGGGCAACTCCGTCTACGACATCTTCCTCCAGTCCAACAGCGGGCCGGTGTCGAACCTCCTGATCGAGAACAACTGGTTCGCGGCCCCGGTGGGCCAAGGGGGCACCGGCTCGGGCTCGAGCACCCTCGCCTTCTCGGGTGGCTCCGGTGACTTCGCCAACACGACCGTCCGCCACAACTCGGCGAACGGGTACTTCTCCTTCGACGACAACGGCGCCAACCCGGCCTACGCCAACTTCAGGGTGGTGGGCAACATCGGCCAGCCGACCTATGGCGCCTGCTCCCTGAGTGGTGTGATCTATCGCTACAACCTCTGGCGCGGCATGGCCTGCGGCACCGGCGACGTCAACCTCAGTGGGGCCTACCCGTACGCGAGTGCCGTCAACGGGGCGGGGATGAACTACCACCTGACCGGTGGCGCCGCCCGTGACCTCGTCCCCGCGAGCGAGAGCAACCTCGCCACTGACATCGATGGCCAGGCGCGGCCGATGGGTCCGCAGCGGGACGCAGGCGCGGACGAGTCGGGCTGACGCCGTTCCGCCGGAACGGGTCGGTCAGTCCGCGTTGGCGGCGAAGTGGGTGGCGATCTGCGCCGCGCTCAGAGGCTGGTCGTAGACCGCGACCTCGTCGAGCGAGCCGGCGCCGAACAGACCTGCCCCGGCACGCGACATCAAGTACAGGCTGCCGTTGGCGAAGGCGCCGGAGCCGGTGCCGCTGGCGCCCTTGCTGAAGGTGACGGCTTTGCCGTCGACGTAGGGGACGATCTGCTGCGCGGCCGGCGCCGCGGTGTCGAAGACGAAGGCGTAGTGGTGCCAGGCACCGGCGCTCGGTCGCGCGAAGTAGACGTTGTTGCGGGTTTCCGGGCTGCCGATTCCGACGCCGAATGCTTCCTGGCTCGAGTTCGGGTCGATCAGGAAGCCGCCTTCGTTGGCGTTGAAGTTTTCGGTCAGCTCCATCGCCAGGTCGTCGTCGTCGGCGTAGGCGTTCCATTTCAGCCAGAACTCGACCGTGAGCTGGCTGGTCGTGGAGAGGTCGACGGCGGCCTGGGCGGAATCGTCGATCCCGTCGAAGCCGGCGGCGCCGAGCCCGAGTGGGCCGGCCAGTCCGAGGGTGGCCCCGCCCGTGGTCGCGGTCGCGCCGCCGACGCTGTCGGCCAGCGCGGTTGAGCCGGCCCCCTCGGCGAAGCGCCAGTAGTGGGTCAGCCCGGCGGTTTCCTGGACGGCTTTGGAGTAGCTGACGGTGGGCGGCGGGGGAGGGGGTTCCTCGTCGTCCTCTACCGTGAGAGCGATGCTCTCGGTGTCGGTCGCCCCTTCGTTGTCGCGCGCCCTGACCGTGACCGTCACCGTGCCCTCCTGGGCGTAGGTGGTCGCCGTGGTCGCGGTGGCGCCGGTATCGGTCTCGAAGCTGCCGTTGCCGTCGAGGTCCCACTGGTAGCCCACGATCGTCCCGTCGGGATCGTTTGATGCGCCGGCGTCGAACTCGACCTCGACGCCCGTCTCGACCGGGTTCTCCGAAGCCGAGAGTGCCGCGTGCGGGCGGCGGTTGATGCCGTGGCTGGCGTGGTGTTCAGCGAGCTCGGCGGGGCTGAGGACGCGGCTGTAGACGGCGAGATCGTCGAGCTTGCCGGCGCCGAACAGGGCCTGGCCGGCGCGGGACATCAGGTAGAGGGTGGAATTGGCGAAGTTGCCAGCGCCGGTCCCGTTGGCCGTCTTCGTGTAGCTGACCGGCTGCCCGTCGACGTAGGGGACGACCTGCTGGGCCGCCGGTGCGGTCGCGTCGAAGGCGAAAGCGTAGTGGTGCCACTGGCCGGCGCTGGGCCGCGCGAAGAAGGCGTTGTTGCGAGAGTCGGCGACGCCGATCCCGATCCCGAAGGTGCCCTGGCTGGCGTTCGGGTCGACGATGAAGCCGCCACCGTTCTGGTTGAAGTTCTCGGTCAGCTCCAGCGCCAGGTCGTCCTCGTTGTCGTAGGCGTTCCAGTTGAGCCAGAACTCGACCGTCGCTTTCGCGGTCGCGGAGAGGTTGAGCGGCACGCTGCCGGAATCGTCGTTGCCGTCGAACCCGAGGGCGGTGTTCGGGTCGCCGAGCACGCCGCCGGGGAGCCCGAAGGCGGTGCCGGTGGAGGCGGTGCCGGTGGCGCTGCCTTTGCTGTCGGCCAGGCTCGGGCCGCTCGGCTCGCCGAGGCGCCAGTAGCCGACCAGGCCGGGCGTGTCGAGCACCGTGTCGCCGTAGTTGCTGACGCCGCTCGAGTTGACGGTCACGGGTACCGTCGCCACGTCGGTCATGCCGCTGTCGTCGGTGACCCGCAGGCGGGTCTGCACGGTCGCCGCAAAGCTGTAGGTGTGGGTGGCGTTCGGCGTCGCACCGCTGTCTTTCTCGTAGCTGCCATTGCCGTCGAGGTCCCACTCGTATTTGACGATCGAGCCGTCGGAGTCGCTCGAACCAGCGCCGTCGAACTGGACCGGCAGGTCGGCGATTGCCGGGTTCGAGGCGGCGCTGAAGGAGGCGACCGGCGGCTGCGGGTCGGCGCCGCCGACGGTGAGGACTTTGGTCGTGGTGTCGATCGCCAGGTTGTTGTCGTAGATCCTCACCCCGACGGTGACTTTGTCTTCCTGCGTGTAGGTGGCATCGGCGGTCGGGGTGGCTCCGGTATCGGTCTCGTAGCTGCCGTTTCCGTCGAGGTCCCAGTGGTATTTGACGACGGCACCGTCGGGGTCGGTCGAGCCCGAGGCGTTGAGGGTGGCGTGGCCACCGACCGCGACCGGGTTGGGGGAGACGGTGAGGGCGGCGACCGGTTTGCGGTTGGCGCCGTTGCTCGCGTAGTGGGCGGACACCTCGTTGGCGCTCAGCGTGCGGTTGTAGACGGCGACCTCGTCGAGCGTGCCGCGGCCAAACAGGCTCTGCCCGGCGCGGGACATCAGATGGAGGGTCGAGTTGGCGAAGTTGCCGGCGCCGGTGCCGCTGGAGGTCTTCGTGTAGCTGACCACTTTGCCGTCGACGTAGGGAACGATCTGCTGCGCCCCGGCAGCGGTGGTGTCGAAGGCGAAGGCGTAGTGGTGCCACTGGCCGGCGCTGGGCCGGTCGAAGAAGACGTTGTTGCGGCTTTCGCCCTCGCCGATGCCGACGCCGAATTTGCCGCCGAGCTGGGGCGCGTTCGGGTCGACGATGAAGCCACCGGTGTTCCCGTTGAAGTTCTCGGTCAGCTCCATCGCGAGCGCGTCGTCGTCGACGTAGCCGTCCCATCTGAGCCAGAACTCGACCGTCGCTTTCGCGGTCCCGGAGAGATTGAGCGGGGCGCTGCCGGAGTCGTCGCCGTCGAAGCGCGCGGCGGTATTCGGGTCGCCCGCGGGCCCGCCGGCCTGGCCGAAGGAGACGCCGGCCGAGGCGGCGCCGGTAGCGGCGCCGTGACTGTCGGCGAAGGTCGGGCCGCTGTTCTCGCCGAGGCGCCAGTAGCCGACCAGGCCGGGCGTGTCGAGCACGGTGTCGCCGTAGTTGCTGACGCCGCCGCCGTTGACCGTGACCGGGACGGTCGCCGCGCCGGTGGCGCCGCCGTTGTCGGTCACGCGCAGGCCGACGGTGTAGGTGCCCGCTTCCTCGTAGGCGCGGTCGGCGGAAGCGGTGGTGCCGGTGTTGGTCTCGTAGCCGCCGTTGCCGTCGAGATCCCACTCGTATTTGGCGATCGAACCGTCGGGATCGCTGGAGCCGGAGGCGTCGTAGTGCACTGAGCTGCCAAGAACCGCGGGGTTGGGGGTGGCGGTGAAGGACGCGGTCGGCGGCTGCGGGCCGACTTTGATCGTGCGGGTGGTGGTGTCGGTGCCGGTCAAGTTGTCGGTTACGCGCAGACCGATCGTGAACTCGCCGTTGCTGGTAAAGGATTTCGCGGTGCTCGGGGTCGAACCGGTGCTGGTCTCATACGTCCCGTTGCCGTCGAGATCCCACTCGTATTTGACGATCGTGCCGTCGGGATCGCTCGAGCCGGAGGCGTTGAGGGATACCGGCACCCCGGTGAGGACGGCCGATGGGCTTGCGGTGAACGAAGCAACGGGCCGCCGGTTGGTGCCGAAGCTGGCGTGGTGCTCGGAGATCTCGCTGACGCTAAGTGCGCGGCCATAGATCGCCACGTCGTCGAGTACGCCGCGACCGAACAGTTCTTTGCCTCCACGCGACATGAAGTTGAGCATCGAGCTGGCGAAGGCGCCCGAGCCCGTGAGGGATCCGGAGCCGTCGGAGGGCTTCGTGTAGGCGACCGCTTTGCCGTCGACGTAGGGGGTGATCTGCTGTGCGGCGGGTGCGGTCGTGTCGAGGACGATCGCGTAGTGGTGCCACTGGCCGGTGCTGGGACGTGCGAAGTAGGCGTTGTTGCGGGTTTCGGGAGTGCCAATCCCGACCCCAAACATGCCGCCCGACTGGGGCGCATTCGGGTCGAGGATGAAGCCGCCTTTGTTCTGATTGAAGTTGTCGGTCAGCTCCAGGGCGAGCGCATCGTCATTGGTATAGGCGTCGATGTAGAGCCAGAACTCGAGCGTGATCGTGCTCAGGCCGGAGAGGTCGACCGGCGCGCGGGCGGTGTCGTCGACGCCGTCGAAGCGGGCCGCTTTGTCGGGGTCGGAGGCGATCGCGCCGGCGACGCCGAAGGTCGGGGCGCCGAAGGTGGTGGCGTTTTTGCCGCCGACGCTGTCGGCGAAGCTCGCGCCGGCCGTCTCGCCTAGACGCCAGTAATGAAGTAGGCCCGGCGTGTCTTTGACCGCGTCGGGGTAGCTGCTGACCCCGGCGACGCTGATCGCGACCGGGACCGTTTTGGTCGCGGTTTTGCCGCCGTTGTCGGTGACGCGGAGGCCGACCTGGACCGTGCCGGGCGTCGGGTAGGCGAAGGACGTGGTCGGGGTCGAGCCGGTGTTGGTCTCGTAGCTCCCGTTGCCGTCGCGATCCCACTCGTATTTGACGACGGTGCCGTCCGGGTCTTTGGAGGCCGACCCGTTGAAGTTGACGGTGAGGCCCTGGATCACCGGGTTCGGCGTCGCGGTGAAGTCGGCGACTGGGAACTGGTTGCCGATCACCGTCAGGGTGCGGACCGAGACGTCGGTCGCGCCTTTGTTGTCGGTCACCCGCAGGCGTACGTCGATCGTCGCGTCCGAGGTGTATTTGCGGGTCGTGCTCGAGCTGGAGGAGCTCACCTCGTAGCTCCCGTTGCCGTCCAGATCCCATTCGTATTTGACGATCGAGCCGTCCGGGTCTTTCGAGGCGGAGCCGTTGAAGGTCACGGTCGTGTTGAACCCGACCGGGTTGGGGCTGAGCGTGAAGGACGCGTTCGGGACCTGGTTGGAGCCGCCGGGGTCGAGCGTGATCCCGTCCGGGGTGGCCGGCTGCGCGCCCATGTCGGAGAGGACGTTGTAGGTCGCCTGTTCGATTCGCGGGTCGCTCTCGGCGTCGAGGCCGCGGGCCCAGCGCATCGTCCCTGAGGCGAAGACGAGGGCACCGCTGGGCGCGGTGTACTTGACCGCGTGGACGGTGCCGTCCATGCCGGCGGGGGGGAAGTTGGTGCGCTGGCGACCCTCGTCGATCAGCCAGCTGTTCGCCGTGCCGCCGAGCGTATCGGCGTTGGTCGAGGTCAGCTCCTTGACCCCGTCCGGCTGGTGGGCGAGGTACTGGGCCTGGGTCGGCACCGAGTCCCACTCCCAGCCGACGATCTCATCGCCGATCGTCGTCGTCGTGTTCTCGGAGATGCCGGTGTTGCGCCAGATCCGGTCGGAGGCGTATTCGTCGTTGGCGTTGCCCGCCGGGATCTTGAGCGGGTAGCTCTGGGCGGCGTTGTCGCCGAAATACATAACCCCCCACAGCGCGTTCTCCGGGCTGTCCGGTCCGACCCGGCCGCCTGGTGGCGCGTTGGGGTCGCCTTTGGACGCGCCGTTGTCGCGGAAGGTCGTGGTTGCGTTCTGCGGGCGGTCGTCGGCGGTGCCGGCAGTGCCGTCAAGTCCGAGCGCGTCGTCGGCGGTACCGAGCAGGCCGTCGGGTCCCCAGTCGTTGGGTGAGATCGCGCCGCTGCCGCCGGAGCCGTCGCCCTGCACGGTCTTGTAACAGACCAAGGTGCGGGTGCCGTTCTCGTAGCGGACCTTCCAGTAGGAGGTGTTGGCGCTGAACGAGGCCAGGTTGACGCCGGCGTCGCGCGCTTCCTCAAAGGCTTTGAACTGCTCGCCCGACCAGTACTCGGAGTGGCCGGGGACGATGATGATGTCGTGGTCTTTCAGCGAGGCGCCGTTCTGGTGCACGGCGACGTCATCGCTGTAGGAGACGTCATAGCCCTGCTTCTCGAGCCAGTACAGCGTTTCGTACTCGGGCCCGAAGAAGCGGTCGCGCTCCTCGTTGCCTTCGAACATCGGGCGGTCGAAGGAGACCTTGACCGCACGCCCGGTGCCGGAGACGGTCGCCGGTCCACCGAGCCGGTCGTAGTAGAGCGACTTGCCACCCCAGGTGTTGTAGGCGGCGTAGTTGGCGGTGGGGATAACGAAGAGAATCTTCGAGTCGACCGTCGGGTTGTCGTCGCGGACGACGAAGACGATGCTGTTTTCCAGCGGCGCGCCCCCTACCGTGGTCAGCTTCGCGACGTAGACGCCGGTCGTCTGCAGGGCCGAGGAGGGGACCGTATAGGTGACGCTCCAGTTGGCGCAGCTGTATTCACCGGTGAGTTCGGTCGCGGCAGTCGGATCTTTGCATTTGAAGTTGTTGGGGACCGAGACGCCGCTGGCGGTGTGGACGAGCCGGCCGCCGGCGCCGCCGTAGTAGCCCATGCGGAAGACCTCGATGTCGACTTTGGTCCCGCCCGGCGTCGGGGTGTTGCGGGCGATCTTCAGCGGCACGCCCTGGCCGCGGTTGAAACTGGTCTGGGTCGCGAAGCCGGCGACCCCGTCGTCGTAGTTGCCGGGCCTCCAGTCGGAGCTGCCTTCGCCTTTGCAGTTGTTCTCGCTGAGGACCGGGATCGCGTTGGGGCAGGTGACGGCGGCGGGCGCTGACGAGGTGGCCAGGAGCACGCCGACGGTGGCGACGGCGACGGCGAGGGGGATGCCCAGACGAGCGAGGATCGGATGCATGCATTCAGTAAACCGTTTGCGAGACCGTCTGTTTGCACTTTCCCCAAGGCCTGTCCGAAATCGGTACTTCCACCAAGTCGGTTCCAATTTCACCCTCGACACCGCTGATCGTCTTGCCACAATCAGAGCCATCAAAGGCGTTAGAACGATCTGGATTGCGGCTGTTCTGGCGCTTTGTGCGCTCTCTGCCGGCGCGCTGATCGCACTCGCCAGCGGCGGCGGCAAGGGCAAGCCGTCCCTCACGGGCCTGGAAGCACGGGTCGCCGGCAGCGGCTCGGGCATGGTCGTCAGCGGCTACGTGCGGAACGCCGACAACGTCCTCGCCCGCTACCGCAGGAACTGTCGGATCCTGCGCCACGCCTCGATCGGGGGCGATGGCCGCTTCCGCGTCACGGTTACGCCCCAGGCTTCGCGCCGCCGGACGGGGCGCTGCAACCGGGCGATCGCCAAGCGGGTACGCGGCGGCGGCGCTCGCGCGGCCACCGCGGCGCCGGGGTCGGTCCGCCTGATCGCCTGCAGGGACGGCAGGTGCGTCGAGCGGCGGGTGGCCCCGCGCGACTCGGTCAGCGCCGCCTCGCCGGGTCTGGTCGGCGGCGGCCGGGTCACCGTCGCGCCGGGCGTCACCGTGCGGGTGCCGACCGCGCCCCCGGTGCCGCCGACGGCGCCGGCGACCCGCTTCGTCAAAGCCGACGGCTCGGACTCCGGCGAGTGCACCGCGGCGGCTCCGTGCCAGTCCTTCAACCGTGCCTACGAAGTGGCCGGCCCGGGTGAGATCGTCGACGTCGTGGGCGGCACCTATCCGACCCAGCGGATCGAGCACGACTCTTCGAAGACCTCGGCCGAGGACGTCTTCTTCCGTCCCGCCGCCGGCACCTTCGTGAATGTCGCCGGCAACATCGACGCCTACGGCTCCCACGTCACCTTCATGGCGATGCAGGCTGATGACACCGACGTCCCCTACGACGGCCCGGCCGACGTCAGCGACGTCACCTTCTGGGGGATGGACGGGCGCAACTTCACGATCGACTCCGGCTCCCAGGTCAGCATCCTCGGCGGCGACTACGGGCCGGCCAGCTCCTGCGGGGGCAGCTACGGCGGCGGCAACAACGGCATCCGCATGAACCGCCCCGGGGCGATGCCGAGCGACATCCTGATCTGGGGGGTCGACATCCACGACGTGCAGTCATACGACCTCGCCCAGTGCCATATCGAGTGCCTGATCGTCGGCGCCGGGCAGAACATCACGGTCCGCGGCGCGCGCTTCTGGAACTGCTCGATCTTCGACATCTTCCTGCAGCCCTTCAACGGCGAGATCTCCGACGTGACGCTGGAGAACAACTGGTTCGCGACCCCGACCGACCCCAACGGCAGCCCCAACAGCGGCCGCGCGGTCGAGTTCTCGGGCGGCGGGCCCTGGCGCAATCTGCTGATCCGCCATAACTCGGTCAACACGGCGATCAACCTCAACGACGGCGCCCCCGGTCCCCAGTACGAAAACGTCCGCGTGATCGGCAACATCGCCGAACGCGCCAGCGCCTGCTACGGCGGCGTCACCTACCGCAACAACGTCTGGCTCGGAGGTGGCACCTGCGATCCCAGCGACGCAAGCGTCGGCGCCCCACCGTTTGCCGTGGCCAGCGATCATGCCGACCTCGACTACCACCTGACCGGCGGCGTCGCGGTCGACTTCGTGCCCGCCGGCGTCAGCGACCTCGGTGACGACTTCGACGGCGAGGCGCGGCCCCACGGCCCCGCCCGCGACGCCGGCGCCGACGAGCGCTGAAGCGGGCCCCGCGCGAGCCGGGCGGGGGTTCGTGCGTTGGTGAGGGGATGGCATCGACGGCAACCCCTGAGCGCCGGCTCCGGCTCGTACCCCCGGTCGCGAGCGAGGCGGTGCGGTCGCGGCGCCTGTCGCGGGCCGACGCGCTGGCGCTGGCCGGCCTCGGGCTGGGCCTCGTCCTGCTGGCGCTCCTGACCTGGAAGAAGTGGGGCAACCCCGCGCTCGACGCCGGCGCCGAGCTGACCACGGCGGAACAGGTCGCCGACGGGGCGGTTCCCTACCGCGACGTCCGCTACTTCTACGGCCCTCTCGGCCTCTACTCCCTGGCCGGCTCCTTCGAGCTGTTTGGGGCGAGCCTGACGGTCGCCTTCGGCTTCGGCCTCGCGCTCACCGCCGGCATCGTCGGCTCCTTTTACGCGCTCGCCCGCCAGTGGCTGCAGCCGGCGGTGGCGGCGATCTGCGCGGCGACGACGATGGCGATCGGCTTTTCCGGCACCGCCTTCAACTTCGTCCTGCCGCACTCCAACTCGGCGACCGTCGGCCTGCTCTGCTTGATCCTCGCCCTGCTGGCGCTCTGTCGCGGCCGGCCCTGGCTGGCCGGGCTGGCGATCGGCGCCGCTGGGCTGACCCGGCCCGAGTTCTTCGGCGTCGCCGTGCTTGCCGCCCTGGTCTGGCTGGTCGCCAGCCTGCGCGAGCGGCCGTGGCGGGCGGTGCTCGCCGACGGGCTGCGAGTGGGCCTGCCGGCGCTGGGCATTCCGCTCGCCGTCCTCGGGGCGTTCGCGGCTGCGTCCGGGGCCGATCGGCTGCTCTGGGAGAACCTCTGGCCGGTCGACTTCATCCGCGTCGCCGGGTTCCGCTCGCAGGAGGACTGGGCGCCGCTGACCCTCGCCAGCGCCGCCTCGACCCTGGGCCGGCTGCTCGTCTACGGGGGGCTGCTCGGAGCGCTCACCTGGGCGGCGCTGATCTGGCACCGTCGCACCGGCGCGGCCCGCCTGCGGGCGGCCCTCCCTTTGTTGGGCTCGCTGTTGCTGCTCGGCCTGGTCGACGCGGCGGCGCGCTCGCTCGGCCTCTTCGAAGCCCCTCGCGAAGCGGTCGAGCGGGAGCTCGCGCACCTGACCCTGGGGATGACCTGGCTGCCGGCCCTGGCGATCGCCGCCGCCCTGGTCACGGTTGTCGCGCTCTGGCGCCGCTCGCCGCCGCCGCTCGGTCGCAGCTGGCCCGCCGACACGGCCCTGGTCGCGGTGGCGCTGCTGCTGGGCCTGCGGGCCTACGACGCCTTCAACGGCGAGGGCTCCTACGCGCCTTACTACGCGGCGCCGCTGGTCCTGATCGCCGGGATCCTGCACCAGCGGATCGGCCAACGCTGGCCGCAGGCCCGAGCGGCGGTCACCGCGGCCCTGGCGCTCGCCGCCGCCGGCCTCGTCCTCTACCCGCTGGCCGGCCTCTACAGCGACAACACGACCGAGGTGCGGACCGCGCGCGGGTCGTTCGTCGCCAACGACGCCTCGGCCCCGGCGCTGCAGCAGACCCTCGACCTGATCGCCGCCCGCACCGAGCCCGGCGAGCCGATCCTCGCGCTGCCCTCCGACGGCGGCATCTACTTCATGGCCGACCGGCCGCCGGCCACCTACGAGGTGATGTTCCTGCCGGGCCTGCTCGACTCACGGGCCGACGAGCGGCGGACGATCGCGCGTCTGGAGCGCGAAGGGACGCGCCTGACCGTGCTCAGCTCGCGTGACTTCTCGGCCTTCGGCTTCCGTCGCTTCGGGACCGACTACGACCCACTGCTGGGAGGTTGGATCCGCACCGAGTCGCGGCCGATCGCGCGCTTCGGCGACGTCGGCAGCCCGGTCTCGGGCAGCTACCCCTCGGCCGCCTTCACGATCTACGAGCGACGCTAGCCCGCGGACCGGGGGAGGGCGGTCAGTCGGCCAGGGCCAGGGCCAGCACCGCGTCGGTTCGGCGCGGCCAGGAGTTGCGCTCGACGAACCGCCGTCGCTCCTCCTCGCCCATCGGGCCCTGGTCGAGCGCACGCCGAACCGCGGCGACGAAGTCCTCGCCGGGCGGGACCAGCGTCAGCGGCCCCTCGATCCCGCGCAGGGGCGGGAGGTCGGTCGCCGCCACCGGGCCGCCGCCGGCCAGGTACTCGAAGATCTTCAGCGGGCTCATCGCCTCGGTCAGCGGCAGCCGCCGGTGGGGGACGAGGCAGGCGTCGGCGGCGTGGGCGAGGGCGGCGACCTGCGCGCGCGGGACCGGTCCCGGGAAGGTCACGTTCGGCTCCCGCTCCAGGGCCGCGAGGTGGTCGCGATCGGCGCATGGGCCGGCGAGGACTACCGAGCCCTCGGGCCAGGCGCGGGCGACGGCGGCGACGGCGTCGACGTCGAGCCGTGAGTCGAGGGTGCCGACGTAGAGGAAGCGCGGGCCGGGCAGCTCGGCGAACCAGTCCGGCGGCGGTGAGATCGCCAGCCACTCCTCCGGGTCGACGCCGTTGGGGACCACGGCCGCGGGGCCCAGCGGTTCGATCCGGTCGACGATCGTCTCGGTCACCGCGCAGACCCGCAGCCGGCGTGCGGCGATGCGCTCGTAGGCGGCGAGGTAGGCGGGGCGCCAGCGCTCGTAGGCCGGGTGGGCGGCCCAGTCGTCGCTGGCGAGCAGGGTGACCGGGCCGGCCCACTCGAGGTCCGCGTAGGCGGCGACGAACGGGTGCGCGGTGACGACCGCCGGGCGCTTCAGCCCCCGCCGTTCTGCTGCCCGCCGCAGGCGCCGCCCGTAGCGCGCGTAGGACCGTTCGAGGCCGCCGAGGGAGGTCGGGTCGCGCCGCCGCAGGCGCAGCGGCTGGTAGAGGTGGACGCGGTCGCTGGCCGGGAACGGCACCGGGCGCCGCAAGGCGTCCTTGGCCAGCTTGACCGGGGCGCTGCGCGGCTGGTCGCAGATCAGCAGCCGCTCGACCCGCGGGTCCTCGGACAGGGCGAGGGCGACGCGATCGGTCGGGAAGCACATCCCGCGCCGCTGCGCCGCGGCCCAGGTGATCTCGTCGAAGGTGAAGATCGCGTCGTCGCCCATCTGCGGGATGAACGGGCGGGCTCCGGCGCCGCTTGCGGAGCGCAAGTCGGCTCTCGTCCCAGGCGTTGATCTTCAGTGGACCCGGTCCCGCACCAGGGCCGGGATCCCCGAGCCTGATGAGCCGACACCAGACCAAGCGAACCGAGCTGTCCTCCCACGACCTCAAGGAGGCCGCGGTCTCGGGCGTGCGCTGGACGATGGTCGCCCGCGTCGCCTCGGAGCTGATCAGCCTCGTCGCGGCCGTGCTGCTGGCTCGCCTGGTCGCTCCCTCCGAGTTCGGCGAGGCGGTGATCCCGCTGATCTTCGTGCCGCTCGCGGTCATCTTCACCTTCGAGGGGCTCGGCAGCGCGCTCGTGCAGCGCAAGGAGATCGACCAGGCCCACATCGAGGCGGCGATGCTGGCGAGCCTGGTCACGGGAGCCGTGCTCAGCCTCGCGACCTTCCTCCTCGCCGGCCCGGTCGGGGGGCAGCTCTTCGGCCACGCCTCGGCGGAGCTGCTGCGGCTGATCTCACCCGTCTTCCTCCTCGCCGGCCTCGGGGCGGTCTCGCGCGGGCTGCTCTGGCGCCACCTCGACTTCCGCCGGGTCAGCCTGATCGAAATGATCTCGCTGGCGATGGGCGCCGTCTCCGCGGTGGCGATGGCGCTGGCCGGGCTCGCCGCCGAGGCGATCGTGCTCGGCGCCCTGATCGCCACCCTGACCACCGCCGTGCTGCTGCTGGTCTCGGTGCCGCCGCCGATGCCGCGCTTCCACCGCCAGGCGCTGCGCGACGTCACCGGCTTCGGCCTGCCCGCCTCGGCGGCGGGCCTCACCTACGTCGCGGTCAGCAACGCCACCGTGGCGATCGCCGCGGTGCGCCTCTCCGCCGCCCAGGTCGGCCTCTACTGGCGCGCCTTCCAGCTCGGGGTCGTCTACCAGGACAAGATCAGCGGGATCATGATGCGCCTCGCCTTCCCGATCTACTCGCGGACCACCGACCTCGACGAGCTGCGCCGCTTCCACGAGCGCGCGACCCGGATCCACGCCGCCGTCCTGCTGCCGCTGCTCTCGCTGCTGATCGTGCTCGCCCCGGACCTGGTGCCGTGGGTCTTCGGCGAGCGCTGGGCGCCGGCGGCCGGGGCGGTGCAGATCCTCGCGGTGGCGGGGATGATCGCCGCGATCCTCACCGGCTACCCGCAGATCCTGCTCGCCGCCGGCAAGCCGCGGGCCCTGCTGAGCTTCAACGTGGTCCTGCTCGTCCTCTACGCGGCGACCTCTTGGATCGCCGCCCCTTACGGGATCACCGCCCTGGCGGTCAGCGTCGTCGTCGTCCACGTGGCGATGATCGTCGCCGTCTACGGGGTCCTCTTCCGGCTCCTGCTGAAGATCCCGATCGGGCGCCTGGTCAGCGACCTGCTGCCGGCGATCGCCTGCAGCCTCGCCCTGCTCGCGGCCGCGGCGCCGCTGGCGGGGCTGCTGCGCGACGCGGGCGCACCGGTGCCGGTGCTGGCGGCCCTGGTCGGGCTGGTCGGCACCGCCGTCTACGCCAGCGCCCTGCGCAGCTTCTTCCCGGTCGTCTGGAACGACATCGTGCAGCTGACCGCGCGGGTGCTCCCGGACGGGGCGCGGACGGTGCGATTCCGCCGCCTGGCGATGCGCAGCGTGGGGGGGGAGGCCTGAGAATGTGCGGCATCGCCGGCACCGTGCGCAGCGACGGGGGCACCGCCGACCCAGCCCTGGTCGAGCGGATGTGCGCCGCGCTCGAGCACCGCGGCCCCGACGCCCGCGGAGTCCACGCCGAGGGTCCCGCCGGGCTCGGGATCCAGCGCCTCCGGGTCGTCGACCTCGAGGGCGGCGACCAGCCGATCTACAACGAGGACCGGACCGTCGCCGTCGTCCTCAACGGCGAGATCTACAACTTCCGCGAGCTGCGGCGCCGGCTCGAGGCGGCCGGGCACCGCTTCCGCAGCGACGGCGACACCGAGGCGATCGTCCACCTCTACGAGGAGGAGGGGGTCGAGTGCGTCCGCCACCTCGACGGCATGTTCGCCTTCGCGCTCTGGGACGAGCCGCGGCAGCGGCTGCTGATCGCCCGCGACCGGGTCGGCAAGAAGCCGCTCTTCTACTCGCTGCGCGGCGACGCGCTCAGCTTCGCCTCCGAGCTGCGGGCGCTGATCGAGGACGAGGAGGTCCCGCGCGACGTCGACGAGCAGGCGATCGACTGCTACCTCGCCTACGGCTACGTGCCGGCGCCGCTCAGCGCCTTCGCCGCCGTGCGCAAGCTGCCGCCGGCGACCACGATGGTCTACGAGGGTGGCCGGGTCGCGCTCGAGCGCTACTGGCAGCTCGACTACTCGCGCAAGCACGCCGTCGCCGATCCGCGCGAGCTGCACGCGCCGCTGCTGGAGACGCTGCGCGACGCGGTGCGCCGCCGCCTCGTCGCCGACGTCCCGCTCGGCGCCTTCCTCTCCGGCGGCATCGACTCCTCCGCGGTGGTTGCCGCGATGGCGCAGGAGATGGCCGCGCCGGTGCGGACCTTCTCGATCGGGTTCGGGGGCGGGCGCTTCGACGAGCTCGAGCACGCGCGCGAGGTGGCGCAGCTGTTCGGCACCGAGCACGAGGAGCTGCACGTGCGCCCGGAAGCGATCGAGATCGCGCCGACGATCGCCCGCCACTACGGCGAGCCGTTCGCCGACTCCTCGGCGATCCCCAGCTTCTACCTGGCGGAGATGACGCGCCGCCACGTCACCGTCGCCCTCAACGGCGACGGCGGCGACGAGTCCTTCGCCGGCTATACGCGCTACGCGGCGAACGTGGTCGCGGGCCGGCTCGAGCGCCTGCCGACGCCGCTGCGCCGGCTCGGCGCCGCCCTCGCGGCGCAAGTGCCGGAGAGTGGGGAGGAGCAGAGCGCCCGCAATCGGATCGGTCGCCTCGGCCGCTCGCTCGGCCACGATGGGCCCGAGCGTTACGCGCGCTACGTCTCCCTCTTCGACGCCGAGCAGCGGGCCAGCCTCTACAGCGACGAGTACCGGGCCGAGCAGGGGGACGGGCGGCTCGCCGCCGCGGCGATCGCCGAGCCCTGGCGCGAGGCCTCGGGGGACGCTCGCCTCGACGTCCTGCTCGAGGTCGACGTCCGCACCTACCTTCCCGGCGACCTCCTGACCAAGATCGACATCGCCACGATGGCGCACTCGCTGGAGGCGCGCTCGCCCTTCCTCGACCCCGCGATGATGCAGTTCGCGGCCTCGATCCCGGCGCCGATGAAGCTGCGTGGGATGCAGAAGAAGGTCGTCCTCCGCGACGCCCTGCGGGCCTGGCTGCCGGACTCGATCCTCGACCGCCCCAAGCAGGGCTTCTCGGTGCCCCTGGCCGAGTGGCTGCGCGGCGACCTGCGCGAGTACTCGCGCGAAGTCCTGCTCGATCCCGGCGCCTTCTCGCGCCACCGCTTCCGCCCCGGCGCCGTCCAGAGCCTGCTCGACGCCCACCTCGCCGGCAGCGACCACTCGCAGCGGATCTGGGCGCTGATGATGCTGGAGTTGTGGCGGGCGGAGGTCCTGGAGCGCCCGCTGGCGCTCGCCGCGACCTCCGGGTTATGAGCTTGATCCGTTGGGTCGGCTGGACTACGTGGAGCTAGGTTTCAAGCGGTTTTCGGGCGATCGAACTACGTGGAGATCGGCTGGAATCTGTGGGGCGTGTTGCCCCATTTGTTGCCCCAGCAGGGCACCCGGCGCAGCTTCGTTGACCCGCGAGCCATAAATGGCGAACATGAAGAGGGTTGTTGTCTGCGCTCGGCTGCGCCACCGAGCCAACCCGAGCGACGGAGATGCGGGCTTTACTGCGACACGCCGGACCCCATGGAGGCAACGCTGCCGAGCGGGTGAAGCGGATGCGACCTCGCCGATGGCGGCGGCGATTTCGCGAGTTAGAGAAGAGCTATACCGACGAAGCCGTCACGACCGAGACATCGTCGTGGGCGATCGCTCCGCTCTTCTGGGCACGTGCCGTCACGAGCGCCGGCTTGCGGCTCGCGGGGGCCACGTCGAGCACGAACTCGATTCCAAGGCGCCGAACAGCGTTGATGATCGTGTCGACCTCCGGGTTGTGCTCCCCAGACTCGAGCTTGACGACGCGAGGCTGCGAAACGCCCAGCTTCTTCGCCAGGGCCCTCTGGCTCAATTTGTGCTCAGCGCGATAACGCAGCAGCGTTGCCGCAAACTCTCGCGCAGGAGCGAGCCTCTGCCACTCCGCCCGAAAGCTCGGATCGGCTAGCTGCTCCTCGGCCAAGAGGGCATCAAAGTTCTTTTGCGAAGCCACCATCGCGGTCATGATAATAGCTCTATTATCAGTCGTCAATTGTGGCGCTCCAAGCGATCGTTCGCCGCCCCGACCGCTCGATCGAAGTCTTTCTTCTTCACGGCTACCGCCAGGACCACGAATCGACCACCGAAACGCGCATAGATCGGCCGAGCCTCGCAAGCGCCCTGCTTCGGCCGCAGCTCGAACAAATTCGCCTCGCCCTTCAACGACTTCATATGCGGCGACGGCAAATCCGGCCCGAGATCCTTCAACTTCTGTACGACGTTGAAGACCGCCTTGCGGTCGCCGCGGGACTTGACATCCTCGAAGTCGATGACCGCGTCACTGTCGAAGTCAACGATCCAGGCCCTCGGCTGCTTACCCATAGTGGCGATATTAATCCTGACCGCGGACTCAACTTGTTGTCTTCAGGTCAGGGGTTCGGGCCTTGCGGCTCCCCCACCTTCTCGGCCGAGAGCTCGACAAGGGTAGCGGCGCGAACTCGGCCAGGTCGATGTAGCTAACGCAGTCTTAGGCAGTGAAGCGCTCGAAGATCGCCACGATGTCGGCGAAAGTGTCGCGACCGGAGGAGTGCACCGCGTTCAAGTACATCGACTTTGCGCGACCCGGGGAGACACCTGCTCGACTGGCGAATTGGGCTACGAGCGCTTTGCCGGGGATCTCCGTCTTCCACGTATCGCCGTTCGCCAGAGCCTGCCCCATCCTCCCATAGACCCCTGCAACTACCTGCTCAATCTGCTCAGGGGCGAGCGCGGCCTTGATGCGCTCTAGCTCGACTTCGGCCTTGGCGCGGATCAGGCCCTGCACCTCATTCAGTGATTTGCCGTGACAGGCTTTGGGCATAGCGTCCACGTTGCCCACCTGCTGACGCAACCAGCGTGAAGCGAACAGCGCCGTGGCATAGGAGAGGAGCTCTCCAGCGAGCTCATGCAGGACCGCCTCGATCTGATCGGGGTCGCGTAGCCAAGCGTCGTCGGGCTCCATTGGTGCGAAGGCCTCCGCCCAGACCTCAGCATCAAGGAAGTAATTCTCAAGGTGGTATCGGGGCAAAACAGCGAGGCGGCTCTGACCTTCGGCCTGCTCAGAGGTAGCCGAGTCAGGCGGGCGCGAGTCGCGGTCGCAGAGCATGAAAAACTCGACTCCCCAAATCGTGCGGTCCAGGACAGTCTCGTAGATGTGCTCGAAGGACTCAAGCGCTTCCCGGCCACCGGAAGGGACGAGGACGAGCTCGGGGTGCTCATTGCCGATGATCGAGCCATAGGTTTGCTTGTCGAGGCTCGAGTCGGAACCCTCGATCAGAACGATTCGCTTGCCAAGAGCAACGATGCCAATTGACTGGCCGAGCAGGCGTAGAGCGCGGTTGGTCTCATCGCTCTCGGCGACTGCAATTGCCTGGTTTTTGGGCTCACCCTCTCCGCCAGTCGGATCCGGTGATACGAAGACCACTGACTGGTCGAGCGAAGCAGTGATTACGTCAGGCGAGTGGGTAGAGAGAATGAATTGGTTGCGCTCGCCGATCGTTCGCAGGGTGCGAAGCAACTTGTAGCTGAGCTCAGGGTGGAGATGAAGCTCTGGCTCATCAAAGAAAACCACGCAGTCCGAGGGGCGGCGAAGGAGAAAATCAAAGGCGATGTTGACGACCTCGCGCTCGCCGGAGCTGAGAGTCGAGAAGTCGAAGGTCTCGCCATCGAGCACGTACTGCAACACCTGATTTCGGGCGGTAAGGTCAGCAAGCTGCTTGGGGGCAAGCAGCATGGCAAAGACATCCTTGAAGGGCGCCATCGGATCTTTGAACTCAAGTTTCATCTCGGTGTGCCCGTCGCGGCGTAGACGCACGGCGCGGTTGGCAATCGACTGCTTCTGGGTCTCGATCATGCGAAACATCGAGTGCACGGTTTCCTGGAAGCGATCCCGCATAAACCCGAACGGGACGTCCCATGCGATGGCCTCTTCGTCTGGGTCGGCCATGTCCCAACTGAAGGTGAGCGGTTGCAGGGCTTGGATAGTGCGGTCGCTCTCGAAGTTGACGATGCTGCTCGACCAATTGCGGCGCAAACGATTCTCCTGCAGCGTCTGGGCGAGGCGTGCGATGTCGTCGGGCTCATCGAGGCGAAGAGTTCCCTTCCCCCAAGCATCGCGCTCGGAGGTGGAGGTGGCAGCGACAGTCGCATCAACGCCTTCGACCCCACCTCCAGGTCCGACGCGGAGCCGATCGATGATCGCCCGAATGAGACGAGTCTTGCCAACGCCGTTAGGGCCCGCGAGGACAACTACGTCAGCGAGCCCGTCTGCCTTGAAGTAGCGCACCGGAGGGCGATCGTGGACCTCCACCGATTCGAGTCGCACCTCTCCCCCTCCTCTCGTTTTGCTGCGGCGCCTGAGCGGTATCCCGTGCTATCTCAGTACCGGTCACGTACCGAGAGGGCAGCCTAACTATCCCGTTACCAATAAGGGAGCTCGGAGGCTCCAATAACGACACTCTCAAGCCTTCTCGCCCGACATGAGGGTGATAGGACGCACAGCGCAAGAGGGGCCTTGCCAGTCTCTCTCAGACCTCATGTTGCCCCACGGGCGATTTTGACACCTATCGTCTTCACTCCCAGAAACGCGAAAACCCCGCGAATGCAGGGCTTTCGTCCTATAGCGGGGGCAGGATTCGAACCTGCGACCTCCGGGTTATGAGCGCGGACCTCGCCCAAGATCACAGTTCCGTAGCTGAGAGTGCTACAATTGTGCACATGGCGCGTGCAGTTTCGATCCGGGAGCTGAGGAACTCCACCTCTGCCGTTGTCTCTGAGCTGGAAGCGGGAGAGCGACTGACGCTGACGGTCAACCGCCGTCCGGTCGCTGACATCCTCCCCCATGTCAAGGATCGCGACCCCTGGGTTCCAGCTAGCGAGCTACGTCGCATTGTGGGCGAGGCACCCGCCGATGCCGGCCTGCTGGACGATCTTGCCGATGTCCGCGGCGCCGAGCTCGACGATTGAGTCGAGCAATCGCCGACACCTCCATCTTCATCGCCCAAGAGACCGGCCGCCGGCTGGGCGAGCTTCCCGAGGAGATCGCAGTCTCAGTGATCACTGCCGCCGAGTTGGAGCTGGGCGTTCTGCGAGCGATCGATCCAGATGCCCGCGCAGTCCGGCTCTCCACCCTTTCCCGCGTGCAAGCGACCTACCCGTTGCTCCCCGTCGATCCGGAGGTCGCGAGTTGCTTCGCACGCATCGCCTCTGCCGAGCGGTCCAAAGGCCGTCGCCTCCGTCGCCACGACACCTGGATCGCCGCGACCGCGATGCGCCATGGCGCTGGGGTGGTAACCCAGGACGCCGATTTCACTGCCTTTGAGGAGATTCAGGTAATTCGAGTCTGAGCCTCTATGCGCAAATCGCCCAGTGGCAGGATTTGCACAGCTGGGCCGGAGACCAGGAATCTGTGGGGCGTGTTGCCCCATTTGTTGCCCAGTGCCTAGCCAAGCCCGCCCGCAAGCGAGACGCCGGGGAGCTCGGCAAAGCCACTTCGGTCGAGGCTCACGACCTGCCGCTCCTGGGCTCGCGCCGTTGCGGCGATGATGAGGTCGTGGGCGCACGAGGGGTGCCTACTCGCCGAACATGCGCCAACAGGACAGCGTGGGCCTCGGCTGCGTCAAGGTCATAGGGCTCAATCGAGACGGCGTCGAGAACCGCGGCGACGAAGCGCGCGCGCTTGTCCCGCCGATGCCCTTTCGCCAACTGAACCACAACCCTCAGCTCTGCCACGGTGATCGCCGCTACCGCGACATCGTCACCGTCGTTGATCGCTTCACCCAGCGAATCACCCCTGCGCTCGGCGTCAACCAAGACCGTCGTGTCCAGGATCAGTCGTGCCAGGGGTCCGTCACGGGTTTCATGCCCTCGCGGAGCTCCCGCAGCTCGTCCGCCCAGGCGTCGTCAGGCCGATTGGCACGAAGCGCCTCCTTGAGCGCCTTCCCGGTTCCACCGCCCGCGGGACCGATAGTCGCCACGGCGCGACCGTGGCGGACCACGACGTATGACTCCCCGTCCCGCTCCACGTCGTCCAACACCTCCGAGAACCGGCGGGACGCATCGGTAGCACTCAGCTGCTTCATGAAATCAGATTATCAGATTTGAAGAAAAGGCAGCTACCCTCTCGTCTTGACCTTGCGGAATGGGATCGGCGCTAGTCAGTCCACCAGTCGCGCTGGCCGTCGACGTCTTCGCGCGGAGACTCGCCGAGATTGGGCGCGCCGATGACGAGGATCTCGAGGCCCTCCGGCCCGGCCTCGTAGCCTCGCCACGTACCGGGCGGGACGCGCACCGCGTCCCATTCCTCGAGCTCGACGATCTCGTCGTCGAGCTTCATCCGCCCGCTCCCGCGCAGGACCACGTACACCTCCTCCTGCCTCTTGTGCGTGTGGCCGTACGGAAAGCGATAGTCGGGCGGGACGCGCTGATAGCCCAGGCCGGATCTCTCGAGCTCGAGCGCCTCGGTCGCCAAGCGGAACTCCAGGTCCGGCGCGCCGTCGAAGTTGGACCCGAGGTCCTCCAGGTCCTCCTTGAGGTTCCTGAGAGTGAACGGCACGGCGCAATGCTATGGCACCCCTGGCTGGGGGTCGCCGATCGGATGCGTCAAGCGCCGCGGTGCCAGGTTCCTCCCCCGGCGGCGCCTCGCGGTCAGACGGTGGTACTGCTTCCCATGCATTGCAGGAGCCCTGGTCCCCGGGGCGTTGGCGCGTCGCCGGGGCCGGTTGCTCGACGGCCATCAGCCGACAAGGTCGGCTCTTCCGTAAATCAGGGGCTTCATGAATTTGGGTGCGAGGGGCATGCGGCCGTGTTCGACGAAATGCAGAGTCAGGGGCGAGGCCTCGATCGTCGCGAGGCTGTCGCGGTTGCAGTGACAACCGTCGGCAAGGAAGCGCCAGGGACGCAGGAGGAAATCCTGGGTTCGGGCGACGCGGGGATCGGCGGAACGAACGTGCTCCAAGAACAGGAGGGCCCCTCCCGGCTTGAGTACGCGCGCGATCTCCTCGAGTCCTGCGCGAGGGTCGGGCATCGTGCAGATCACCATCGTGCAGGTGACGCAGTCGAAGCTCGCGTCGTCGAACGGAAGGTCTTCGGCCCCCGCCTGAACGAGATCGATGCTGCTGCGGCTTTCCTCGTCGAGCCGGCGACGCAAGGACGTCAGCATGTTGGGACTGGGCTCGGAGAGAACGAGGTCGACCGTGTCTGGAAACAGGGGGAGATTCGATCCGGTTCCGGTGCCTACGTCGAGGACTCGTCCGTGGGCCCCTGTCAGGAGTGCGCGGCGAATGTCGCGAAGCCCGCCATCGTCGATGCGCTGCATTAGCAGCCCGTACCAGATAGAGAAAGCGCGGGCGACGGTGGTCTCGTAGAGGCTCGCCACGGCTAGGGCCTCCCTCCCCGGTCTGCATCCAGCATCACAGGCTCAGACTGGTGTGCCACGTCACCGTTCGACCGTGGCGACATGTCCGGGGTCGGGTTGCCGGAACGTCCAGGCTACGAAGGCGAGCAGTGCCGACCCCGCGAGAAAGTCGGTGAACAGCGTGGCGTAGAAGAACGGCGGGATATCCGGGTTGCCGCCGAAGAAGTGTCCGAGCGTCGTGAGGCCGAGCAGCGAGTAAGCCGCCAGCATAATTCGCGGCCGCCGTATCTCGCCGGCCTTGTAGAGCTGATATCCCCACAAGCCCAGGGCCGTCAGCAGCGGCCAGAAAACGATGATCCCGACCCTGTATGCCGTTGCGTTGACGAACGGGAAGACCACCGGGTAGGACGGGGCCATCACGAAGTTGTGCGTGTAGTGCACCGAAGTCGACAACAGATTGAACGCGATGATCACGCGCAACGCGTTGACCCCCGGACGTTGCCCGCCCGCGCTATCCGTTGTCGGAGATGAAGCATGAATCCACTGCGATGCCCTGGTTGCCATCCTGCGCCTCCCAGCCAATACAATCGTATTTTGATTACGATACACTCGTATGGGAAGAGATGTCGAGACACCCTCGACGCGGGAGCGCATTTGCGAAGCGGCGCTGTTGGGGTTTGCCGAAAACGGCGTCGCGGCGACCTCCATCAGGGACGTGGCGTCGAGGGCAGGTGTCTCACCCGGCTTGGTTCAGCACCACTTCGCGACCAAGGACGGACTGCGAGAGGCGGTCAACGAGTACGTCGTCGAACGGGCAGCCGAGACCTTTGCGGAGCTGCCGGCTAAGGATTCCGCGACGGAGATCCTGAGGGAGCTGGGGAACCGGGTGACCCACTGGGCCCGCGAGCACCCCGAGGCCCTCCTCTACGTCGCCCGGTTGAGCGCCGATGAGGATCCTGCCGCCCTGCAGATGTTCGACGCCTTCCTCGAGATCGCAAGTCAACAGTGGAAGCGACTGGCAGAGATGGGGGTGCTGCGGGCGGACCTGGATATGGAGTGGGCGGCCCTGCAAACGATCGTTCTGATCCTCGGCGGGGCCCTGTTCGAGGGGGCCGTCAGCCGGCACCTGCCAGCACCGTGGCGAACTCCGGATCAGCTCGATCGCTGGAACCGGGCAAACGCGGAGCTGTTCCGGCGGGGATTTTTACTCGGAGAGAGAAGCGCCTGATTCTCGCCAGATCGCGAGATCAGTCCGGGTCGACGGCGTGGGAAGGGGGCGCTCCGAAGGGGGGCTCGACCTGGCCCAGCAGCGTCATCAGCGCCCGTCGGTGCGCCCCGGCCCGGCGCTTGTCGCCGCCGCGCAGGGAGAAGGCAAGCCAGCGCAGGAGGTGACGCAGGGCGATCGCGGCGACGAAGGCGCGGCGGCGCAGGGGGCCGAAGTGCTTGGCGGCGTACTGGCTGCGGGCGTGGGCCATCTGCGCCTCCATCCGTGGGCTGGCCTCGGTGCTGCCGCCGTGGTGGACGATCGTCAGCTGCGGCAGGTGGCGGATCTCCCAGCCGGCTCGCTTGATCCGCAGGCAGAGGTCGACCTCCTCCGAGTAGAAGAAGAAGCGCTCGTCGAGCAGGCCGGCGCCGGCCAGCGCCTCGCGGCGGACCAGGAGGAACGATCCGGCGGTCCAGTCGCAGGG
The DNA here is from genome assembly GCA_963775475.1 of uncultured Solirubrobacterales bacterium. Classification (GTDB taxonomy): domain Bacteria; phylum Actinomycetota; class Thermoleophilia; order Solirubrobacterales; family 70-9; genus VAYN01. The sequence continues at coordinate 440,368 of CAVZIP010000002.1, forward strand.
GAGCTCCGCGTCGTAGCGCGAGAGGTCGAGCTCCGATTCGCCCAGGCGGGCGGCGAGGCCCAGGCGCTCGGGGCCGAGCGCCTCGCCGAGGGCGCGGCCGACGCTGGGGAAGCGCCGCGCGGTCGGGCAGAGGCTGCCGTCGCCGTCGAGCTGGCGGCAGCCGGCGAGGCCGACCTCCGGGTGGTCGTCCATGTAGGCGAGCAGGCCGGCGAGGTTGCCGTCGACCACTTCGGTGTCGGGATTGAGGAAGAGGACGTAGCGCGCGTCGGCGTCGACCGCGGCACGGTTGTTGGCGTGGGCGAAGCCGCGGTTGGCGCAGCGGATCGCACGGGCGCGGTCGAACTGCCTCTCGACGTACTCGGCCGAGCCGTCGCTGCCGTTGTCGACGACGACGACGTCGAGGTCGATCTCGCCCGCGTGCTCGAACAGCGTGCTCAGGGCTGGGCCGAGCCAGCGCTTGCCTTCGTGGGAGACGACGATTGCGCAGAGGTCGTGCGCCGGCGGCTGGGTTGCCGGTGCGATCAGCTGCGGCACGGTGCCGGAAGCGGGCATCAGCTGCGCTGCCTCCGCGGGGGCGACGGTGCCAGGCCGAGTCGCGCTGCGGCGCGCGCCAACCCGTCGGGGCGGGGCGGGGCGCAGGCGGCGGCCATCCCGAGGAAGAGGCAGAAGACGTAGGGCACGACCGAGAAGGCGATCGTGTCGAAGGTCGCGCTGGCGACCGCCATCATCGTCACGGTTGCCGCAGCCGCCAGGGCCGGCGGCGCTCGCGCCGGGTCGTTGGTGCGGATCGCCCGCGTGCAGACCGCCAGGGCGGCGATCAGCAGCAGCACGAAGGCGCCGACCCCGAGCCAGCCGCTGCCGATCAGGATCGAGAGGTACTGGTTGTCGAGGACCCGGTAGCGCTCGGGTTCGTAGGTCTGCCAGCCGCGGCCGATCGCCGGGTGGTTGAGCACCTCCGGCCCGATCGCCTCGTAGTCGGAGAGGCGGTCGCGCGAGGAGAGGGTCGAGGTGGCCGCGCTGGGCCGGAGCTGGTCGCGCACCGAGCCCACCGCGGACGGGGCGACGAGCGGTATCGCGAGGATCAGCAGGATGCCGGCCGGGGCCATGCGCAGCATCTGGCGCGGCCGGTAGATCACCAGCGTCAGGACGCCTGCAGCGAGCACGATCGGCCCGGTTTTGCGCTGGGTGGCGAAGACGCCGGCGAGGACGATCAGCGTCGCCACCAGGTAGAGCACCCGCCGGCGTTTGGTCTCCGCGTACATCCCGCCGACGATCGCAAAGGGAACGACCATCGCCAGCAGCTGCGCCACCGCCAGCGGGTGGATGGTCGGCCCCAGCACCGGGATCCGCCCGGTCGCGTCTTTTTCGGTCGCCACCGCGGGCAGTTCGAGCCCGCCGGGGAAGATCTGGCCGCCCCATTCGTAGAACGGGTTGAAGCCGGCCCGGTACTCCCAGATCGAGCCGAGCGCCGCCAGGCAGCCGAGGCCGACGACCAGGGGGATGAAGGCGCGCGCCTCGCCGGGGCGCAGGGCGGAGGCGACGATCACGAAGAGGGAGGCGAAGAACATCAGCAGCAGCAGCTTCTTCATCCCGAGCCCGAGCTCGCCGTGGATGCGCAGCGTCTCCGCGTTGAGCAGGACGCTGAGCACGGCGGTGACGACGAAGAACAGCAGCGCCGCGTGCAGCACCGTCCCCGAGAGGCGCGGCCGGGTCTCGCCGCGCATCACCGCCAGCGCCAGCAGCCAGACGCCGGCGATCACGACCAGCAGCGGCCGATCCGGCTTGGCGGCGGTGATCGTCGTCGAGTCGAAGGGGAGCAGGAAGAGCATCGCCAGGAAGGCGGCGATGCTCCACGGCAATAGCCGCGTGGTGTGCGGCCAGAGGTCGGGGCGAGGGCCGGCGGCGGCCATCGCCGCCTACCGGTACTGGCGGGGCGCCCCGACGGGGACCCCGTGAGGATCGTCGGGCAGGGGCTGGCGGAGCAGCTCCTCGTCGGGCATCGGCGGCACGGGCGTCGGCCCCGCCGGGGCGGCGGCGCCACCCTCGTCCTCCGGCGCCTTCATTTCCCGCCACTGGCGGACCAGGCCGGAGCCGAGCACGATCAGGGTGCAGAGGACGACGAGGACGCCGAGGAAGGCGAGGACGGCGAGGGTCGGGTTGGCGCCGTCGTTGACGGTCCCGCCCTCGGGCTGGCCGAGCGAGCTGACGGTGATCCGCCGCGCCGGCGGGATCCCCTTGTCGAGCTCGGAGACGTAGCCGGTGAGGACCGTGGTGGCGGCGCTGGCGAGCTTGGCGGCGCTGGCGGCGTCCGGCGCCTGGGTGTAGATCGAGACGATCGGCAGGCTCAGCTGGGCGTCGAAGACGAGCCGGTAGAAGGCGTTCTCTTCGGTCAGCTGGTTGGCCCGCGGGCCGGCCGGCGTGGCCTGGTAGGTCGAGCGGTCGGTGAGCGAGCTGAAGGGCCCGTCGGCGGCGATCTGGGTCGGCGAGAGCCCCATCTTCTCGGCGATCTGCGCCCGCGCCTCGGCGCTGCTCATGTACTGCGCGAGGACCACCGCCCGGTTCGCGAGCGGGCCGGGGTCGCGGTCGACGTCGGCGATCGCCGAGGTCGAGGAATCGATCAGGACCTGGGAGGTGGCGGCGCCGACGAGCTGGGCGCGCTTTTCGAAGGAGGGGAGCTTGTAGTTCGTCGAGATGCCGACGAGCAGGGCGACGACGACCGCGCCGGCGACCCAGAAGCGCCGTTTCCAGAGCTCGTTGAGGATTCTTATGAGGTCCATTCGTCCCAGTCGATAAGAGGTTCGCTGCAGAGTCAACGGCTGGGCGGACCCGTACTTTCATGGAACTTTTCGTGGTCTGGAAGCAGCGCCGCCCCGGGATCGTTTCCTAACTGAGATGAACCGATCCCCCGACCAGCGGCTCCTGGTTATCAGCCCGGTTCGCAACGAGGCCGCCCACCTCGAGCGGGTGGTCGCGGCGATGGCCGCGCAGACGCGCCCGCCGGAGGAATGGGTGGTCGTCGACGATCATTCCGACGACGGCACCGGCGAGCTGCTCGGCGTGCTTGCCGCTGAGGTCCCCTTCATGCGCGTCGTCTCCTCCGCCGACCGGCTCGACCCGGCCGAGGTCGACCGGCTGGCCCTGGCGGCGGCCCCGCGCGCCTTCAACGCCGGCCTCGCCCGCGGCCGCGACGACTTCACCCACGTCGCCAAGCTCGACGGCGACGTCGAGCTGCCCCGCGACTACTACGAGGTGCTGTTGGAGCGCTTCGCCGGCGACGAGCGGCTCGGCATCGCCTGCGGCGACCTGATCGAGCCAGTCGGCGACGAGTGGGAGCGGCTGGCGATCCCGCCCCATCACGTCCACGGCGCCCTCAAGCTCTACTCGCGCGAGTGCCTGGAGGCGATCGGCGGCGTCCAGGAGCGCCTCGGCTGGGACACGATCGACGAGACCTACGCGCGGATGCGGGCCTTCCGCACCCGTTCCTTCCCGGACCTGGTGGCCCGTCACCACCGTCCGGTGGCGACGGCGAGCGGCGCCCTGCGCGGCCGCGCCCGTCACGGCCGCTGCGCCTGGATCGCCCATTTCGGCTTCGCCTGGGTCGCCCTGCGCGGGGTCAAGGTCGGGCTGCGGATGCGGCCGCGGGGGATCTCCGGCCTCGCCTTCGCCTGCGGCTACCTGGAGGCGGCGGCGCGGCGGGTGCCGCGCGTCGAGGACCCGGAGTTCCGCCGCTTCGTGCGGCAGGAGCTGCGCGGCCGCATGCGCGCGGCCGTGGCGGGGTCGGGGTAGACCGCGATGTGTGGAATCGCCGGCATCGCCGCCGCCGACCCCCGGCACGCCCCGCTCGACGCGGAGGCGCTGCGGGCGATGACGGCCGCGATCGAACACCGCGGGCCCGACGAGGACGGGCACCTGCTGGAGCCGGGGGTGGCGCTCGGCATGCGCCGGCTCAGCGTCATCGACCCCGCCGGCAGCCCGCAGCCGGTCGCCAGCGAGGACGGCGAGGTGACGGCCGTCTTCAACGGGGAGATCTACAACTTCCGCGAGCTGCGCGACGAGCTCGAGGCGCGCGGCCACCGCTTCGCCACCCGCGGCGACGGCGAGACCATCGTCCACCTCTACGAGGAGCTCGGCCCGCGCTTCGTCGAGCGCCTGCGCGGGATGTTCGCGATCGCCCTCTGGGACAGGCCGCGACGGCGCCTGGTCCTGGCCCGCGACCGGATGGGCGTGAAGCCGCTCTACGTCGCCGAGACCGCGGCCGGCCTGGCCTTCGCCTCCGAGGTCAAGTCGCTGGTCGCCGGCGGGCTGGTGCGGCCCGAGCTCGACCCGGCCGCCGCCGAGCTGTTCATGGCCTGGGGCTACGTGCCGGGGCCGCTGACCCTCTTTGCCGGCGTCCACAAGCTCGACCCCGCCTCCTACCTGGTCCACGAGGACGGCCGGGTCAGCGAGCGCGGCGAGTACTGGAACCCCTGGGACAGCGCCCCGCAGGGGGTCGGCGCATCCTGGGAGGAGGACGGTGAGCGTCTGCTGGAGCTGCTGCGCACGGCGACCCGGGCGCGGATGGTCAGCGACGTGCCGCTCGGGGTGATGCTCAGCGGCGGCCTCGACTCGAGCCTGATCGCCGCCCTGATGGCGGAGGCCTCCGACCGCCCCGTGCAGACCTTCTCGGTCGGCTTCGTCGAGGACGCTGCCGCCAACGAGCTGGCCGAGGCGCGCCAGGTGGCGAATCGCCTCGGCACCGACCATCACGAGCTCGAAACCTCGGCGCTCGACCATCCCGACCTGCTCGACGACGCTCTGCGCCACCTCGAGGAGCCGATCGCCGACCTCTCCTGCGTCGGCATGCTGCTGCTCAGCCGGCTCGCCCGGGAGACCGTGACGGTCGCGCTCTCCGGCCAGGGCGCCGACGAGATCCTCGGCGGCTACCGCAAGCACCAGGTCGCCCACGCCGCCGACCTGCTGGGCCGGGTGCCGCCGGCGCGGGGAGCGGTCGCGCTGGCGGCGCGCGCGGGGGCGCCGGAGTCGGCCCGCGCCCGCGGCCTGCGGGCGCTCTCGACCCGCGACCCGGTCGAGCGGATGCTGGCGATGAGCCGCGTCGTGCAGCCGCGTGAGCGGCTCGCCCTGTTCACGCCGGAGTTCCTCACCGCGACCGACGTCGGCGCCCCGGTGCGCGACTACGACCTCTCCGGCCGCTCCGCCCTCACCCAGACGCTCTACCTCGACGGGCGCCTGGCGCTGGTCGACAACATGCTCCTCTACTTCGACAAGATGTCGATGGCGACCTCGCTGGAGGTCCGCGTCCCGTTCCTGGACCACGACGTGGTCTCCTTCTGCCTGGCGCTGCCGGACTCGCGCAAGGTCCGGCGCGGCAACCGCAAGGAGCTGCTGAAGCGGGTCTCACGCGGCCTCGTCGCCGACGAGATCGTCGACAGGCGCAAGCGCGGCTTCTTCCGCTCCGCCCTCGGCGCCTGGCTGCAGGCGCAGCGGGGCGGGCTGCTGGAGGAGACCCTGCTCGACCCGCGCACCGCCGCCCGCGGGCTCTACCGCGAGGACGAGGTGCGACGCCTGCTGAAGGTCTCCGGCGGCGGCGACATCAAGGCCGACCAGCGCCTCTTCTGCCTGTTCCTGCTCGAGCGCTGGATGCGCGAGTGGGTGGACGCCCCCGTCGCCGTCCCCGCCAAGGCCGTCGTCTCGGTCTGAAACCGCGACGCGACGCGAAGAAATCGACCTTCCCAGCCGTTGTTGAAGGGACGATGAGCACCCAAGCCGCGGACAACATGCAGGAGAAGCACGCCAGCGCCGGCGTCGCGATGTCGCTGGCGACGCTCTCGATGGCCGCCGCCTCGGGCCTGCAGGCACTGCTCTACCTCAACTCCTTCGGCATCGACGGCCGCACCGACGGCTTCTTCGTCGCCTTCGCCCTCTACACGATCGTCGGCATCTTCAGCCAGAGCATCCGCATGACCTCGGCCAACCTCCTGATCGGAGAACGGCCGCGCCTGCTGACGGTCGAGTACGGGGTCTGCCTGGCCCTGATCGCGGTCCCGATCCTGGTCCTGACGATCCCGCTTGCCGACCAGTTCGCCCAGCTGCTGGCGCCCGGCCTCAGCGCCGCCGACCGCGCCGTCACCGCCGACGCCCTGCCGCTGCTGGGCCTGGCGGCGGCGCTGCAGCTGTGGGCGGCGGGGGGAGCGACGCTCCTGGCCGTGCGCGACCGCTTCAACTCGATCGCCGGCGCCTACATCCTCGGCGCCGCCCTCGGGCTCGTCGTCTACGTCGCCGTCGCACCGCTGGCCGACGAGCTGGTTCTCGGCTGGTCGATGCTGGCGATGGCGGTGGGCACCCTCTCGGTGATGCTGGTCGGCCTGCGCGGCGCCCGTCCCGAGCCCGCCACGACTGCCTCGAAGCCCTCCTTCGCACCGTCCCGCCTGGTCTCGATGTCGGGCCTGATCCTCGCCCGCACCGCGATCTACCTCGTCTTCAACGCCCTCTACATGGTCACCCTCGCCTTCGCCGGGGGGTACGCCGTGGGCGACGCGACCGTGCTCTCCTACGCCTACCTCTTCGCCAGCTACCTGGTCGCCGGCACCGCTTTCGCGCTCGGTCTCTCGCGGATCGCCGACATGCGCCGCGGCGTGCTCGGCGAGTGGCGGCAGATGCTGACCGACACCGTGCCCTCCGGCTTCCGCTACTCGATGCTGATCGTGGCGCCGGCGATGGCGGCGCTGATCGTCGCCGGGGCGCCGCTGATCGGCGAGCTGCTGCCGCACAGCTTCGACCCCGGCGACGTCGAGACCCTGCGCGTGTTCGCGGCGCTGCTGGCGCCCTGGGCGGTGGCGGCGCTGCTCGTCAACCTCTTCCTGCCGGCGCTGCTGGCGCTCGGGCACGGGCGCCTGGTCAACGCCCTGGCGCCGCCGCTGCTGGCGCTGCACATTGGCGTCACCGCCCTCGGCGGCGCCCTGTTCGGCTCCGACGGGGTGGTCGGCGCCGCCTTCGTCGCCCCGGCCGCCTTTGCCGCCGTGCTCTTCCTCGTCGGCGTCCGCGAGGGTCGCTGGGCCCTGGCCCGGACCCTGGCCGGCGACGGTGGCCGCCTCTCGGCCTTCGCCGCGGCCAGCTTCGGCGGCGCCGCCGCCCTCGCCGCCTTCGTCGCCGACGGCCTCCCCGAGGCGCTGCTGGCCGGGGCGCTCGGTTGCGCCCTCTACGCCGGTTGCCTGCTGCTCGCGGTTCCGCGCCTGGTCGGGGTCCTGCTGGGCGCGATCAGGAAAGCGCCGAGCGTCGATCAGGCGGCGGAAGCGGCGCGGCCGGCGAGCTCGTCGATCAGCGCCAGGTAGCCGCTGCGCTGCCGGCGCCACTCGATCTCGGACAGCCGCTGCGAGGCGCGCTCGGCCCGCGCCAGGGCCAGCTCCGGCTCGGCCCGCACGCCTTCGATCGCGGCGGCGATCGAGGCGGGGTCGCCCGGCTCGGCCAGCAGCACGTCGTCGCCGAAGTAGCTCTCGATCACCGGCAGGCGGGAGGCGACCACAGGCAGGCCCATGTGGACGTACTCGAGCAGCTTGACCGGCAGCAGGAGCTCGGTGAAGTCGTCGCGCAGGGTCGGCACCACCCCCAGGTGGGCTTCGCCGAGGCGGCTGGGGATCTCCCCGACCGGCGTCGGCTGCGGCGCGATCCGCACTCCCTCCGGTGCCATCTCGGCGGCCGCGGCGGCGAGCTGGGCGGCGGCCTCGGCGTCGGAGCCGTAGACGTCGAGGGAGACCGGCTCGCCCCGCTCGCGCAGTATCGCCACCGCCCGCACCAGGGTCTCGACCCCGAAGCGGTCGGCGAGGCCGCCGTGGTAGACGACGCGGATCTCCTCGCCCGCCGGCGGCGCCAGCGGCTTGCGCCGCTCGCCGAAGACGCGCTCGTCGGGGGTGTTCATGACGATCTGGGTGCGCTCGGCGGCGACGCCGCGGGCGCCCAGCAGGTCGCGCGCCTCGGCGGTGACGAAGATGTGGCCGTCGGCGAGGGCGGCGCTGATCCGCTCCTCGGCCCGGATCAGGCGCACGAGGGGGTGGTTGGGGGCGCGGTCGAAGAGGGTCGCGAACAGCTCCGGGAAGGTGTCGTGGAAGTTGAGCACGATCGGCGTTCCCCGCAGCTTCGGCAGCAGCGCGGCGAGGACGAGCACGTCGGGCATGTTGTGGATCTCGATCAGGTCGAAGCGCTGGCTGCGCTCGAGCGCCGTCACCTTGCGGGCGGCGCCGGCGAGGAAGCGCAGGTTGCCCTCGAGGTAGGCGCGCTTGCCGCCGCGCGGCTTGCCTGCCGCGGCCCGGTGCAGGACGATCTCGCCCTCGCCGACGGGGATCCGCTCGGGGTCGTTGAGGCAGACGCAGTCGACGCGGTCGCCGCGTTCGGCCAGCGCCCGGGCCTGGCGCTGGATCCGCGAGTCGACGACGAAGTCGGAGTAGTGGACCATGCAGACCCGCAGGCCACCGCCGGTGGCGCTGCGGGAGCGGTCCTCAGCTAGCGGCTGCGGCTTCAAAGCTCTGCACCGCCGCCACGATCTCCGCGATCTGCTCTGCGGTGATCGCCGGGAAGATCGGCAGCGAGCAGTTTTCCCCGGCCAGCCGCTCCGCCACCGGCAGGTCGCCGCGGCCGAGGCCGAGCTCGGCGTAGGCGGGCTGGAGGTGGATCGGGGTCGGGTAGTGGACGGCGCTCGCCACCCCGCATGAGTCGAGGTGGTCACGCAGCTGATCGCGAGCGGAGCTGCGGACGACGAAGAGGTGGTAGACGTGGTCGCTGTCGGCCGCGGCCGGGGTGGGGGAGACCACGTCGGTGCCGGCGAGCCCGGCGCGGAGGGCGTCGGCGGCTTCGCGCCGGCGCTGGTTCCAGTCGGCGAGACGGCGCAGCTTGACCTCGAGGATCGCGGCCTGCAGCGTGTCGAGCCGGTGGGTGCCGGTGGCGAGCCGGTGGTGGTGGCGGGGGGACTCGCCGTGCGAGCGCAGCAGGCGCACCTGCTCGTCGAGGGCGGCGTCGTTGGTGACCAGGGCGCCGCCGTCGCCCCAGCCGCCGAGGTTCTTGGTCGGGTAGAAGCTGAAGCAGCCGGCGTCCCCGAGCGAGCCGACCGGGCGACCGCGGTAGAGCGCGCCGTGGGCCTGGCAGGCGTCCTCGACGACGGCGATCCCGCGTTCGCGGCAGAGGGTCAGCAGCGGGTCCATCTCGACCGGGCGGCCGAAGAGGTGGACCGGGATCACGCAGCGGGTCCGCGCAGTCAGGGCCGCCTCGGCGATCTCGGCGGTGATCAGCGCCGTCTCCTCCTCGACGTCGACGATGACCGGGGTCGCGCCGACGGTGCTGACCGCCTCGGCGGTGGCGATGAAGCTGTAGGTGGGGACGATCACCTCGTCGCCCGGGCCGACCCCGAGCGCGCGCAGGGCGATCTCCAGCGCCGCCGTGCCGGAGGAGACGCCGACCGCGTGGGGGGTCCCGCAGAACTCGGCGAAGGCCCCCTCGAAACGCTCCAGTTCGGGCCCGAGCGTGAAGGCCGAGTCGCGGCCGATCCTCTCGACCGTCTCCAGCAGCTCCGCGAACAGCTCCGGGAAGGCGCTGTCGAGGCGGATGAACGGAACCCTGTCGCCCTCGGTGGCGGCGAGCGAAAGCGGGCTCGACCCGGCCACGGCGCTCATGCCGTCAACCCCGGGCTGCTTGCTTGCTCGAGCTCGATGAAGAGCGCTGCGGCCTCGCGGCGCGAGCGCACTCCGAACTTGGCGAAGGCGGAGGAGAGGTGGCTCTTGATCGTGCTTTCGGAGAGGAACAGCTCCTCCGCGATCTGGGCGTTGGTCAGCCCCTGGGAGACGAAGGAGAGCACCTGCCGCTCGCGATGGGAGAACGCCGGCCGCTCGACGCTGGCTCGCATCTTGCGCGGGACCACCGACTGGCCGGATCCGACGGCGCTCACGGCCACCGGCAGCGTCAGCTCCAGCTCCGGCTCGAAGACGATCGCGTCGGCGCCGGCGTCGAGCGCGCGGCGGACGCCGGTCGCGGTTGCGGTGGGGGAGACGGCGACGATCGGCGGTTGACGCAGGGTCCGCCGCAGGCGTCGCAACGTCGCCATCTCGCCGGGGCGGTCGAGGTCGCAGGCCAGGATCAGGATCGTGCCGGGCTCGATCTCGCGATCGACCAGCTCGTCGGCTTCTTCGACGCCGAGCAGCGAGGTGTCCAAGTCCTGGCCGTCGAGCGCCGTCGCGATCCGCTTCGGCACGGTGCCGCCCCCGACGATCAGGCAGGAGGGCGCTGAGCCCGTCCGCGGGGCGTCGATCGGCTCACTGAGAACTGCCATGGACTACCAACGGCACGACCGCGACAGATTTTGCGCGGGGCGCGGCGCCGCAAGCCACGGCCGTGGACGGCGTTGTTACTGCGGTGGGCCCGAAAAGCGCCAATCCCCCTGTCAACGAGGCGAGCCACCGCCTGCTCACCGAGGTCGAGCTCGGCGAGGACGTGGCGATCCACTCCTTCACCAACCTCTACGGCTGCCGGATCGGGTCGCGCAGCCGCATCGGCACCTTCGTCGAGGTTCAGCGCGGCGCCGAGATCGGAGCGGCCTGCAAGATCCAGAGCCACAGCTTCATCTGCGACGGGGTCAGGATCGAGGACGAGGTCTTCGTCGGCCACGGGGTGATGTTCGTCAACGACAAGCGGCCGCGGGCGACGAGTGGCGACGGCGAGCTGCAGACCGAAGCGGACTGGGAGCGGCTGGAGACGGTGGTCGAGCGGGGAGCGTCGATCGGGTCCGGGGCGACGATCCTCGGCGGCGTCCGCATCGGGGCCGGTGCCCTGGTCGGAGCCGGGGCGGTGGTCACCGCCGACGTCGCCCCCGGGTCGACCGTGGTCGGCAACCCGGCGCGGCCGCTCGGCGACCGCGCGCAGGCCTCAGCGCCAGCGCTCCAGTAGGTCCTGCTCGCCGACCTCGCGCACCTGGCGGGCCGGCACCCCCATCACCACGGCTCGCGGGGCGACGTCGGCGGTGACCACGGCACCGGCTGCGACGAACGCCTCCTCGCCGACCTCGACGCCGGGGCAGATCGTGCTGCCGCCGCCGATCCGGCAGGCGCGCCGCAGCAGCGCCCCTTCCAGCGGGGTATCGGGTGGATGCCGGTCCATCGTGTCGTCGTTGGTCAGGGTGACCCCCGGGCCGACGAAGACGTCGTCCTCGACCACCGTTCCCGCGGTCAGGTAACAGCGCGTCTGGATGCTGGCGCGGGCGCCGATCTGGACGCCGGGATCGACGGAGCTGAGGCTGCCGACCGTGGCACCGGGCCCGATCTTCGCTCCGTCGCGAATCTGAGCATGATCGCCGATCCGAGCCCCGGCGCCGATCTCCACGCCGGCGTGGATGACGACATGACCTCCGAGCAGGACGTCGGGGCCGATCTCGACGCCGGCACCGAGCAGCAGCCCAGGGGCCAGGTCGGAGGGCTGAAGCGCCGCCCCGCTCACCGCGCCGAAGTCCCGAGATCTCTTGGCCTGTCGATGATCGGCGGCATGCTAGCGCCCCGCCGGGCGACGCAAGCTGGGGCCGCCGTGACCCGTTCTCTGCCCAATGGACGCAGCGAGGAAGATCGGCATCGTCGGGCTCGGCTACGTCGGCCTGCCGCTCGCCGTGGCTTTTGCCGAGGCCGGCCACGAGGTCGTCGGCCTCGATTCCGACCGGCGCAAGGTCGAGGGCCTGAACGCCGGCCGGAGCCACATCGAGGACGTCGGCGACGAGACCCTCGCGGCCCTCGGGGGGCGTCTGCGGGCCAGCTCCGAGGAGGCCGACCTCTCCTCCTGCGACGCCGTGGTGATCTGCGTGCCGACGCCGCTGACCAGCTCGCGCGAGCCCGACCTCACCTATCTCCTGGCCTCGGCGACGGCGCTTTCCGGGGTGCTGCAGCGCGGGCAGCTGGTCGTGCTGGAGTCGACCACCTACCCCGGCACCACTCGCGAGCGCCTGCTGCCGATCCTCGAGGAGTCCGGCCTTGCCGCCGGGCAGGACTTCCACCTCGCCTTCTCTCCGGAGCGAATCGACCCGGGCCGCACCGACTACACCGTGCGCACCACCCCGAAGCTGGTCGGCGGCGTCACTCCCGCCTGCGCCGAGCTCGCCCGCGACCTCTACTCGCTGATCTGCGACGAGGTCGTCCTCCTCTCCAGTCCCGAGGCCGCGGAGCTCGCGAAGCTGCTCGAGAACATCTTCCGCTCGGTCAACATCGCCCTCGTCAACGAGCTGGCACAGCTCTGCGACCGGCTCGGGATCGACGTCTGGGAGGTGATCGACGCGGCGGCGACCAAGCCCTTCGGCTTCATGCGCTTCGAGCCCGGCCCCGGCATGGGCGGCCACTGCCTCCCGGTCGACCCCTTCTACCTCGCCTTCAAGGCGCGCCAGCACGACTTCTACCCCGAGTTCGTCGAGCTCGCCGGAAAAGTCAACCAGACCCAGCCGAGCTTCTGCGTGGAGCGCATCGAGCGCGCCCTCAACGGTGCCCGCAAGCCGGTCAACGGCTCCCGGATCCTGATCCTCGGCGTCAGTTACAAGGCCGGCGTCGGCGACATCCGCGAGTCGCCCTCGCTGCGGATCGCCAAGCGGCTGATCGAGCTCGGCGCCGAGCTCTCCTACCACGACCCCTATGTGCCGACCGTGCCTGAGCTGGGCCTGGACTCGGTCGACCTCGACGAGGCCCTGGCCGGCACCGATCTCGCCGCGATCGTCACCGCGCACCGCGAGCTCGACTACGGGGAGGTCGTATCGGCGGCGCCCCTGGTGGTCGATTTCCGTGGCGTCACCCGCGGGATCGAGGCGCGCAACCTGGTCCTGCTGTAGCGCTCCCTTGCGGGGGCGTTCCCCGAGCGAGCCTCAGGCGACGATCGTCAGCGCCGCGGGGTCGGCGCGCAGCTCGACCCGGGTGCGCTCGCCGATGTAGTCGCCGTCGACCTGCAGCGGGAAGGGGCGGGGGAGGCCGTCCTTGTCCGCGGAGATCGAGCTGACGGTGGCCGCGGTTACGTCGTCGAAGTGCTCGACCTGGCGGTGGCGCGCCGCCGGCCGGGTGGCGCTGAAGAGCCGGGGGATCAGGGTCGGCATGTCGCGTTGGGTGGCGCGCTTCAGCACCCCGAGCGAGAGCGTCCCGTCGTCGAAGCCGATCCCCTCGCAGACACGGACCGGGCGGCTGGCGAAATAGGTGAAGGGGTCCGAGTTCTGGACGATCGCCGTCACCCCCTCGGCGGCCTCGCCGCCGGTCTCGACGCGAACGCGGACGGCGTTGTAGAGGTAGCGGCGGTAGAAGGTCGAGAGCGCCGCCCAGCTGTAGTAGTAAGGGCCGGCGGTGGCCTTCAGCCTCGGGTGGCCGTCGACCCGCTCGACCACGGTGGCGTCGATGCCGACGCCGCAGGCGAAGACGAAGTGGCGCTCGTCGACCAGGCCGAGGTCGATCTTGCGCGGTGCCCAGTCGTCGGCCAGCGCCAGCAGGTGCTCGGTCGCGTCGACGACGTCGTTGGGGATGCCGAGGGTGCGGCAGACGACGTTGGTCGAGCCACCCGGCAGCATCGAGACCGGCACGTCGGTCCCGGCGAGCCCGTTGGCGACCTCGTTCAGGGTCCCGTCGCCGCCGAAGGCGACGACGATGTCGTAACCGTGGTCGCGCACCTCACGCCCGATCTCGGTCGCGTGGTTCTGGGCCTCGGTCGAGACCGCCTCGACCTCATAGCGCCCCTGCAACGCGTAGACAACCAGGTTCCTCAGCCGATCCGAAACGGTCGTCGCATACGGGTTGACGATGATCAACATCCGCTTCTTGGCGGATCTTGCCGGCTTTCTAGAGCGAAGGAGGCTGGTCATGCGGGATGGTGCGCCGCTGGGTGCGCCAGTGGCCGCCAAGCGGGAGACCCGCAGCCTAGTGCTTGTTCCGTTCGGGCCGGCCCACTCCAGGTGGGCCGGCCGTAGGTCCTACCCCCGCCCGCCTTTACCTTTGCCCGCCCCCGCCTTCTTCCCCTTCTTGCAGTCGTCCTTGAGAACAGGGCGGAAGTCATAGCCCTTGCCGTTGTGGGCGCTGAAGCGAGCAGTGGCGCGGTTCGTGTGGTTGCAGATGTTGCGGGAGTTGACCAAAAGCCCCTTCTTGCCGCCCTGCATTTCCACGATCACCTTGGTCAGCGGGGCGTCGGGGATCGCTTCGAAGCTGGCCCGGATGCCGCCCTTGTGGGAGTCGATCCGCCCCACCGCGGCGATCTCGATCTGCCCCTGCAGGGCCAACACCAGGTCGGGCAGGGGGTTGGAGGAGCTGCGCAGGTAGACCGGGCCTGAGAGCGGCTCGTCAAGCAGCGGCGTGATCGCCCGCGCCTTGCCGTAGATCGAGCCTTTCGGGCAGGCATCGGCGGCGAACTGCACCCGGGTGCAGATCGTGCGGATGTGGGCCTGCTCTAGGAACTCTGAATGCGGCAGGGCGACCGAGGCCTTGGCGGTGTTGGCGTAGTTGGAGCCCAACGGGTAGGTGACCACCGCCTTCAGGGCCGGGTGGGCGTTTCGCTTCGTCCCCCCCTTCAGCTTCAGCGAGAGCCCGGGCTTGAAGCCAAGCGCCCCGCAGCCGCCGAGCTGGAAGGGGTCGGTTACCGCCACGGTGGCCCCCGCGGTGCCCTGCACGGCGGCGTAGACCTCTTCGCGATCGCAGCTGGTCCCGGCCAGGGTGAAGCCCGGGCGGGTGAGGTTGACGCGGACGTCGCGCACGGCGAGCGGGATCCCGAAGAGGATGTGGGGCAGGGGATCGCTCTGGGCGTAGACGCGGGCGCTTTCGGGGTCGACCCGCAGGGCGATGCGGTTGACGATCACGCCGAGGTCAAAGGGCCCGGCCAGGGCCGGAACGATCGCCACCATCGAGAGCGGGGCGCCTTTGTAGGGGCCGGCGAGGTAGACCCGCCCGCTGGTGAACAGGGGAGTGGGGCCGGCGCCGGCCCCAGCGGTGGTCGTCCCCACTTCCGAGGCGGCCGGGCAGGAGGAGGATTCCTGCTCGAGCACTCCCTGGCCGGGAGCAGAGCGCGAGGCGGCCAGGGCGATCTGGGCCTCAGAGCAGTAGGGGATGCCGGCCAGCTTGGCGGTGAAGGCGGCCGGCGGTGTGGTGCCGATCGCGGCCAGTTCGTTGCTGCCGTCGGGTCTGCTCACCCGCAGGAGGAAGGGGCTGTAGGTGGCGGCGGTGGGGTTGGCGAGGCCGGCGCTCAGCTTCGGGGTGAGGGAGTTCTCGGGACAGGGGCCAGAGGGGCCGCTGCTGATCTGGAAGGAGTCGGCCGGGAAGGCGCTCTGGCCTTCGGGCGCCGTCCACGGGGTGATCTCGGTGTTGGTGGTGTGGGTGCCGCAGGCCGCGGGGGTGCGAAGCGGCGCCCGCGGGCCTTCGAAGAAGCTGAAGTCGAAGTCTTCGACCGGGACCTGGGGGGCATCGGTCACGGTCGTGCTCAGCTGCCCGGTGAGCGGGTCGGGGCTGACCTCGGCGGCGAGCTTGACGACGATCCCGGTCTGGGGGTCTTCGAGGACGATGTAGATGGCTATGAGGCTTTTGAACGGGTTCTCTTCTTGAGTGGCCAGGTAGACCGAGCCCTCGATCGGGTGATCGAGGGCGGGGACGCTGGCGCTGACCGTGCCGACCTTGGCGGCGTTCGGGCACTGCGCCGGGTTGCGGTCGAAGTGGATCGGGCTCTGGCCCAATGGCGTGCTCAGGCCGATCTGGGCCGGGGAGCAGGCGGCCTGCCCGTCGGCTGAGGCCGGGTTTACCACCAGGCCTTTGGGCAGGGTGACCACCGTGTCGCGCAGGTCGGCCTCGCCCAGCCCTTCGGGGTCTTCGTGCTCTTGTTGGGGCAGGTGCAAGTTGAAGTGAAGGCCCGCCGGGGAGTCGGCCACGTTGGTGGTCGGCCGTGCTTCGATCGTTGGGCCGAAGTCGGGCTCCGCGCAATCTATCGGCGGTTCTTCTTCATGGCTCGCCGCGGCTTCGGTCTGCGGTTGTGCCCAGGTCACGTAGCTCATCGTCGTCAATAGCGGGTCCAGGCAGTTGCTGGGCAGCCGCAAAAACGGCCGCGCCGTCCCGCCCACCGGGCACTGTTCCACCGTTTCCGCGCATTTGCCCCGCACCTGATCGTGGCTTTGCTCCCACGGCGTGCCCCAGATGAAGATCCGCGAGGCCATCACCCGTTCGGCCTCGGTCACCTGCCGCAGGAACCCGATCGCCGCGTAGTCGCCCTCGCTTCTGATCTTCGTGTTGATGTAGACGGGGGCGCCGAGGATCAGGAAGCCGAGCTGGGCCGGCATTCCTTTTGGCGGCTCGAGGTTGTAGATCGGGAACTTGCGCATCCCGCCTTTGCCTTCCAGCAGCTCGACGATCGCCACCCCCACCGCCGAGCTCGCCGGGCACTGGTTCGGGCGCACGTCGCCTTCGGGAGGCACGTTGATCGCTTTGACCGTGATGAAGTCCTGCGCGCTGCAGCGATCGATCGCCCTCGGGTTCGCCGCCAGCCCCGGCGGCAGCGCCACTTCGATGTCCTTCAGGTCGCCTTCGGCGGGCACCACGGGGGCCGCCGAGCCCGGTGGGGAGGGCACCACGTTGATCGCGAAGGTGGTCGTGTACTGGTAGGGGTGGGAGGCGGCTTCGCCCACCGCCAGCCCGTCGGGGCCGGTCAGCTCGGCCTCGAATTCGGTGAAGCCGGCCGGCGGGTTCTCGGTGCTGACCTCGTTCTCGGCTTCCGCCGTGGCCGTCGCAGCGCCGCCGCCTTCGACTTCGACTTTGTTGACCAGCGTCCCCGACGCGCCGGCGGGCACCGCCACCCGGATCTCCAGGAAGAGGCCGTTGGTCGGCAGCAGTTTCGAGGGCTCGGTTTCGGGCCGCAGGGCGTCGGTGACTTTGCAGGTCACGGTGACCTCGCCCACTTCGTCGACTTCGCATTCCTGGCTGATGTCCTGGCCGATCTGCCGTGGCCCCGACAGTTCGACTTTCTCCACCACCAGCCCGCCCGGCAGCGTGTCGGTGATCGTGATCTCGCTCTGGTTGGTTTTTTCGCCGCCGCTGTTGGTGATGAAGACCTGGTAGGCGGCTTTGCTGTCGGGGGCGAAGTGGGTCGGCACCGCCAGCGACTGGATGTCATAGGCGGGGAGGAAGGTTGCCGCCGGGGCGCTCGCCGGGGCGCTCAGGGCCGCCGCCAGGACCCCGGTAGCGAGAAGCTTCTTGGCGGCGCTCATCGGCTTGCCCTCTGCTTGTCGTGGGCGCGCTTGCTCTGCTTGTTCTGCTTCTTCTTCTTTTGCTTTTGCTTTTTCTTTTGCTTCTGCTTCTTTGTCTTCTTCTTGTGCTTCTTGTTGGGCTTCGGTTTGCTCGGTTTGTCGCCGGGGCCGCTGAAGGTCGGGGTGGCGGGGGTGGAGAGCGGGGGTTGGGCGCTGGGGGGCGGTTTGCAGCTTGCTTCGCTCACGCAGGGCGGCGGCGGTGGCACCGGCTCCGCGAAGCCACCGCCCACCCGGTAGTCATAGACGTCGAAGTTGTCGTTCACGTCCCACCCGGTCAGCTTCGCCCGGGTCGAGAAGAAGACGTCGCGGCCGTCCGCGGAGGCGTCGACGAAATAGCTTTCGTCGGTGTCCTTGCCGCTCGAGACGAGGAAGTGGCAGCCGCCTGCGGCCGGGTCGAAGTTGGGGTTCGCCGTAGAGCAGCTGCCTTCGCCCGACAGCTCGAACTCATAGACGTCGCGCCTCAGGTTTTCGTCTCCCGGCAGCAGCTGATCGTAGGTCTCGAAGAAGACGCGGGTGCCGTCCTCAGAGAGCAGGCGCGGGCCTTCGTAGACGTTGGTCCAGCCCGGCAAGAGCGTCGGGCCCAGCGGCCGCGAGCCGGAGGGGTTGCAGGAGGCGCAGCGCAGCTCTTCGCTGTCGGCGTCATAGACGAAGGTCTGCGCGCAGAGCGGGCTGCCGACGAATTCCTTCCCGACTGAGTCCCACTGGCAGTGCACCGCCGGGCTGCCGACGACCGTCGCGTCGGCGACCGTGTTGTCATAGCCGACCAGCTCTTCGGAGGCGAAGGAGAGGAAGGCCAGGTGGCGCCCGTCGGGGGAGACCCGGGCGGCGAGGCTCTGCGGCTGTTCGCTGTATACGACCTCGTCGCCTGGGCCGAGGGTGGCGATGAATCTGGTCTGCTCCCCTTCGCGCAGGTAGAGGTTGTCCTCGCCGGCTTCGGCGCTCTGGCCGGCCTCGTTCTCTTCTTCGCTCAGCACCGCGCCGGCGACGAAGTAGACGACCGAGCCGTCATCGCTCGTCCCGACCACGCCCCGCACGTCGCCCGACACGTTGGCGGTGTTCAGGGTCAGGTTGGTCAGAGGGGGAGTTTTGCCGAACTCATAGCGGTAGAGGTCTGGTTCCCCCGGTTCGGAATCTGAGCCGGCGATCAGCCGGTTCTCATCGGTGAAGTAGACGACCGAGCCGTCTTTGCTGGCCGCCCAGAAGACGCCGTTGCCCGGTTTCCCGTTGCCGGTCTGCACTTTGTCGAGCTGGATCGTTTCGCTTCCGTTGACGCGGACGAGGAGCAGTTTCTCGGGGTCGAGCCCGCCGCCGTTGGCGCTCAGCACCTCGTCGGTGCCGGCGAGCGTGCCTTTGAAGGTGACCGTGTAGGGGTCAGAGCCGGTTACTTCGACCTCGCTGGCACCGATCGTCGAGAGCGCTTCGAGCGCTGCCCGCACCGCGGCGGCGCTGGCGTCAAAGCCGATCGCGGAGGTGGTCTGCCCTTTGAAGGTGAGGGTGAAGGTGCCGGCACCGGCCGATTCGACCGTGATCGTCCTGATGCCCGTGCCGGGCCCACCCGAGGAAACCGTCACCGAGGCATCGTTGGGGGCATAGGTCCAGATCGCCCTCGAGCCGTCGGCGGAGACCACGTGGCGCAGGGTCGACTGGCCGGTCTGGCAGTTCGCGCTGGCGCCGCCGATGACGGGGGCGCCGAAGGTGGTCCGTTCGCTCGGGGGGACGGGATCGCTCTCGCCCGGCAGGATGCTCACCGCCTGCAGCCCTTCGGCCGCCGACCATTCATAGAGGCTCCAACCTTCCCCCGCCGGCGTCTCGGCGTAGGAGACGGGGGCGCCGAAGAAGGCGCGGCTGCCATCCAAGCTGGCGCCGGCGAAGGCGAAGCAGACCTCTGAGAAAGGGGTGTTCGGCGCTTCGGGGGTCAGACAGGTGAGCGTCCCGCTCTCGTTGTCGCGCAGGTAGAGGTTGGCGTATTCCTCCACGCAGTCGGGGGTCAGCGGCGGTTCGTTCATCTTCATCGCCCCGAACCTGAGATCTGGGGTGAAGCCGGTGAAGGGCGGGGTCAGGGGGTTGAGGAGGAAGCCGAAGGGGGAGATGTTCTCGGTCTCCCAGCCGCCCGCTCCGCGCCGTGAGAGGTACTGGTTGGTCGCCGGGGCGCCTTCTGCCTCCCCGAAGGAGGTCCAGGAGGTGTAGGTGACAGCTTCGCCGGAGCTGGCGCCGGCCTGGATCCGCACCGTCCGGGGCTCGTTGAAGCCGGCCGAGTTGCCCGGTACCGCCACTTCGGCGCTGTTCTTCTCCCCCGGGGAGACCAGCTCATAGGCGCGGTCATCATCGGGTTCGGGCAGGTAGGTCTTCAGGGTGTGCTCCAGCTCCGGGCATTCGAGCTCGAGCCCGGGGCAGACGATCCCCTCCGCCGGCGCCCCGTTCAGCGCCCGCAGCCGCCAGTGGTAGGTGGTGCCTGGCCCGAGGCCGCTCAGCGTCACGTCTTGCAGCACCATCGCTTCCCCCGCGCCGAAGTCGATCTCATCGGGCGGGGTGCTCAGCGCTTCGTCGAAGCCGTCGCCTCCCGCGCCTTTGTCGGCTTGGTATTTGGCGTCTTCGACGTATTCGATCGTGCCTTTGGCCGCGAGGCCCAGCGGGTTGCCATTTACGTGGACGGTCGCTTCGGTTTCGGTTGCGTCGGTGGTCCAGGCCGGGCCGAACTCGAATCCTTCTTTGGTTATGAAGGTCCCTTCCTGGTCGGTGGTTTCCCCGTCGGCGTTTTCAACCACCACCCGGCAGTGGTATTTGGTTTCCGGCGTCAACCCTTCGACTTTGGCGGCGGCTTCGTGCAGTTCGAAGTCGGTGGCACCGCTATCCAGCGGGGTTTCGGGGGTTTCCTGCGGAGTGTCGAATTCTTCCGCTAAGAACTCATCATCGGTGACGTACTCGAAGTGGAAGCTGGTCGCTTTGCCCTCCGGGTTGGCTTCGGCCTGCAGGGTCGCTTTGATGCTGCCGAGGGTTCCCGCTTTGACCTTGCAGGCTTCGGGGAAGACGATCGGACCCGGCGGCGGCAGTGTCAGGTACTTGACCCCCGCCGCTCCCTCGCTGGCGTAGAGGTCGCCCTCGGGGCTTGAGAAGGCGGCGAGGGCGGGGAAGCCGGAGATGCCCCCGGGGACGTAGCCGAAGCGCTTGATGATTGCCCCGCTGGGCGAGAATTGGGTGAAGAAGTGCACGATTTTTGGCAGTGCTACTTTCGTCCCCCGTTGCCGGGCGAAGATGTTGTCAGATCCATCTACCGCGAGGCCTTGGGTTTCGAGGTCGCTGAACTGGCCCAGCAGCGCTCCGCTTTCGCAGTCGTACTTGCGCAGCACCCCGCCGTCACCTTCGACCGTCACGTAGCAGTTGCCGACCGAATCGACCGCGAAGTTGCGGATCGTGTCGTTGGTCCCTTCAAAGAGCGGGTTCCTTTCTTCCAGGCAGTTGCCCGCCGCGTCGAAGATGATCACCCGGTTGACGAAGTTGGGCGCGCCTTCTGCATAGCTGTCGGCGACGTAGACTTTGCCTCCGGGGCCGACCGCGATCGGGTTGTCGGCGCGCGCGAACTGACAGGGGCCTTTGCCCTGTTCGCCGAAGGAGTCGAGGAGCAGCCCCGCAGGGCTGTACTTTTTGATCTCGAAGCCGTCGCTCAGATAGATGTCGTGGTGGGAGGGGCTGGCGGCGTTGTTGTCGAGCGCGATCCAGATCGGTTCGAAGCCCACCGTGAAGGACGACGCGAAGGTGCCGTCCGATTCGAAGACGTTGACGCGTTCGTTGCCGTTGTCGGCGACGTAGACGAGAGCTTCTTCGCTGTCGACCGCGAGGCCTTGTGGGCCATCGCACTGGCCGGGGCCGGAGCCCGGCAGGCAGAAGGTCGCATCGGCCGAAGCGGTGGGCGCGGATGAGAGCAGCAGCAGAGCCCCGGCGGCGAGTGCCGTCAAGGCGATCTTGCTTCTCAAACGTCCCCCCACTCGAATGCCTCTCCCATGCAGTGGTGGCTCCAAACCAAACCCAACTGGGCAAGACGATATAGGAACGTCACGGTACTTGTCAAGGAATCGCCGGAATTAAAGAAGGCGCGGGCCACTCAGTGGACCGCGCCTTCACGACTCAGCGTCTCAATGTGAGTGTCTAGGCCCTCTCGGGCGCAATGTCTATCGAACGACTATGTCCACCAGAGTTTGACGTGTTCTTTGCTGGGATCCGTCAGACCTGTGAGCTCGACGTTGCCTGTGGTGTATTCGCCCGTGGCCGCTTCTGCTTTGAGACCTCCCGGGCATTTGTTGTTGGCAACCGTCGTCGGGATTCCGGTTACTGTCACTTCTGCTGTGATTTCTGTTTCTTTGGTTTCGTTTGTTTCGGCGTCATGGAATGTGAGTCCGCCTGTAAGCAATTCGGTATTCCCGATCGTGATCAGACAGCCGGTTGCTGGAACTTCGATTTCGATTTTTTTCGTGTCCGGGCATGTAACTCGAGGTGTCGCATCGTGATGTCCACCGACTGAGAAGTGATAGTGGCAGCCATTCATTTTCACCGTCGAGGCTTCGCCCGCGACGTTGCATTTATGGTATACAATATCTGTTAGTGTTAGTGTGTTGAATGTTTTGGTTTCCGATGTGCCATGGCCTGTGACCTGCTGGCATGTCGTCGAAACGGAACTCGCGCCCTGTTTGACGATGAACACCTGGTGCGCTGTTTTCCCGGTTGGTCCGGGGATGCCATCGGGGAGGACTTCGACTGTGCAGGGTTCCGCCCCACAGTGGAATTCGGCCGCCTGCGCGCCCGATGCGCTGATTGCCCCGAAGGCTGCCAGCGCCATCGCGGCGGCGATCAGGATCTTGAGATTGCGAATCATGAATTGACTCCTCTTGTTGTCGCCCAAGGCCTTTTGCCCGGGCGGGACGGTCAATCCATAGAGCGCAGCCGCAGATTGGTCAAATAAATCATTTCAAGAAGTCGGATCGGAAACGCTTGGGGACGCTAATCCCCTGCAAAATCCCTCCGATGACTTTACGCATGCGCCGATCCGTGCACGCACGAGTATGCAAAAAGTCCCTTCCAGAGACTCGAGACTGCGAGCTCGCCTTGGCCGAGGCACTCGAGCGAGGGTGTGGAATCAACGATTTAGGCGACGGTCAGCTGCAGCAGGGTCCCAGCCATGCCGCAGCCGAGGACGACGTAGAGCACGGTCAGCTTGCCGTGCCAGCGGTTGAGGGCGAGGAAGGCTGACACCGCGAGGACGGCGGTGTAGGCGTCGACGACGCCGGCGTCGACGATGTCGATGGTGACGGCGGCGATCAGGCCGATCACGCCAGCGGCGACCCCGAGCAGGAAGGGGCGGATGCGGGGGTTCTCCGAGATCGCGACGAAGGCGCGGTGGAAGAAGATCGGGAAGAGGAAGGCGGGGAGGAAGATGCCGAGCGTCATCGCCAGGGCGCCGCCGAGCCCGCCCGCCAGGTAGCCGACGAAGGTAGAGAAGATGATCAGCGGGGCGGGGAGGATGCCGCTCAGCGCCAGCCCGTCGACGAACTGACTGTCGCTCAGCCATTGATGGTCGGTCACGGCGGCCTGCTGGAGGAAGGGGATCACGGTGAAGGCGCCGCCGAAGGTGAGCAGCCCGGCCTTCAGGCCCTCGAGGAAGATCTCGGCGGTGAGCGAGAGCGTCACCGCGCCGGCTGCGACGGCGGTCACGAAGCCTGCGGGTGAAACGGAGTGAGCTCGCCCCAGCCAGCGCCCCGCGTTGCTTCGCAGCTCGTAGACGAGCCCGGCACCGAGCAGGACGAGGATGAAGACGGCCGAGAAGAAGGCCGTCAGCACGAAGGCGACCACCGCGATCGCCGCCAGCCAGGCGTCGGTGATGAAGGTGCCGCTGAGCCTGACCACGGCGCGGAGGACGATCGCCCCGACCGCCGCGCTCAATCCGTAGAAGACGCTGTCGAGCTGCCCAGCCAAATCCGCCTCGACGTAGAGGACCGAGAGCGCGAGCATGAGGACGAAGCCCGGCAGCATGAAGCCCAGCCCGGCGAGGAAGCCGCCGAGCTTGCCGCCGCGCACGCGCCCGAAGTAGACGCAGAGCTCGTGCGCCTCCGGGCCGGGCAGGACTTGGTAGACGGCCAGCGTCTTCTTGAAGGTCTCCTCGGAGACCCACCCCTCCTCGTCGACGCACTCGTGCTTGATCATCGCGATCTGCGCCGCCGGGCCACCCCAGGCGAGCGCGCCGAACTTGAGGAAGCGGAGGAAGATCGACCCCGGTCGGTCCATGAGCGGCGGGATTCTCCCAGGAGCGCTCGCTAGCATCGCCGCTTCGTGGCTCTCGAACGTTCGTCCAAGACGCGTCTGCTGCCGGCGGCGATCGCCGTGGCGCTGCTCTCCTCGCTGGCCCTGACCGACGCCGGCGCGGTGACGCCGGTTCCCGGCTGCCCTTCTTTCCGCAGCCAGGCCGAGGCGCAGCAGCACTTCTCTTACCTCGGCGGCAGCCCGAAGCGACGCGTCGGCGACCTCGACCCCGACCGGGACGGCGTGGCCTGTGAGGACAGCCCCTCCCCCTACACGGGCTACGCGACGATCGGCTACAACCGCAAACGCGGCTTCTTCTATGGCACCGTGACGATGCCGCCGGCGACCGCTGCGCCCGCCGCTGGCGAGAAATTCGCCTGCCTCTACGGCAACCGCCACTTCCCCGAAGGCCCGCGCCTGCTGAGGATCTACCGGGTGACGGCCAAAGGGCCGATCCCGGTCACCGGCGCCTTCGGCGCCGAAGCCCGGCCGCAGAGCAGCCGCCTGCTCTGGAAAGAGGAGCGGCGCAAGATCCTCCCGTCGCGCTACTACGCCGAGTTCGAGGAGCGCGTCCCGATCTCCCCTTACGGTGCCAACGAATGCCCCGGCTTCCGCTCCGCCGAGGTGCGGTTGCCGCCGCCGCTCAGTCGCTAGCTTCGTAGCGCACGACGCTGCCGTCGTCGACTTCCAGCACCCGGCCCTCGTTGACGAGCAGATCGGCGTGGCCGATCACCTCGGAGAGGGTGAGGAAGGCCTGGGTGACCGCGACGTTGCCCCAGATCGCCTGCGCCAGCTCGTAGCCGCTGCGCGGGCGCTCGGCGATCAGCTTGAAGATCTTCTCCTTGCGCCGCTCGTGTTTGGCCAGGCGCTCGTCGATCAGGGCGACGTGGTCGACCACCGGCTCGCCGTGGCCGGGGAGGACGATCTCGGCCGGCATCTCCCGCGTCCTGCGCATCGACTCGATGTAGGTGACCAGGGCTTGGGGCCGCTGCGAGGAGCCGTCCAGCGGCCGCGAGATCAGTGGGTTGGAGGAGATGTGGGGGAGCAGGTGGTCGGCGGCGATCAGGACCTTTCGCTCCGCGTCCCAGAAGACGGTGTCGGAAGGGCTGTGGCCGGGCCGGTGCAGGGTCTGCAGAGTGCGGTCGCGGAACTCGATCTGCTCGCCGTCGGCCAGCGGCCGCGTGACCGCCACGTGCGAGCCCCAGCCGCGGAAGCTGCGCGAGACGCTGCGCAGCGCCGCCGTCACTTCCTCGGGAATGCCGTTGCGCAGCATCAGCTCGACCGCGAAACGATCCTCGGCCTCGGCGTCCGCGTCGAAGTTGGCGAGCCGCTCGGCGGCGATCCCGAGCGCCGCCACCTCGGCGCCGGAGTGCTCGACGACGATCTCGACCAGGCCGAGGTGGTCGATGTGCTGGTGGGTGACGATCACCAGCTCGAGGTCGTCGATCGAGTGGCCGCGGGCGCCGAGCTGGGTGCCGAGCTCGTCCAGCGCCTTGCCCGAGTTGGGGCCGGTGTCGACCAGGGTCAGCGGCTCGTCCTCGATCAGGTAGCAGTTGACACGCCCGACCGCGAACGGCGTCGGGATCTGCAGGCGGTGGATGCCGGCGAGCGCCGCCTGCTCCAGCGCCGCCTCGGGAGTCAGGGCGCTCACGCCCGGATCAGCGCCAGGGCCTCGTCGCGGCGGCGTTCCATGTCCTCGCGTGAGATCAGCGACTCGAGGTTGAGCCGCAGCAGCGGCTCGGTGTTCGAGGGGCGGACGTTGAAATGCCACTCCGGGTAGTCGACCGAGACCCCGTCGAGGCGGGTGATCTCCCCGTCGGAATAGCGCGCTTCGATCTCCTCCAGCTTCGCTGCCGGATCATCGACCTCGGAGTTGATCTCGCCGGAGATGAAGTACCTGGAGCGGAACTCCTCCATCAGCTCCCCGAGGCCGCGGCCGTCGAGCGAGATCAGCTCCAGCATCAGCAGCGCCGGGATCGTGCCCGAGTCGGCGTTCCAGAAGTCGCGGAAGTAGTAGTGGCCGGAGACCTCGCCGCCGAAGACGGCGCCCTCCTCGCGCATCCGTGCCTTGAAGAAGGCGTGGCCGACCCGCGAGAGGTCCGAGCGCCCGCCTTCGGCCGCGACCAGGTCCGGCACCGCGCGACTGGAGCGGGGGTCGTAGAGGATCGTCGCGCCGGCGTTCTTGCGCAGGGCGGCGCGGGCCAGCAGGGCGCAGATGAAGTCGCCGTCGCAGAACTCGCCGCTGGCGTCGATGAAGAAGCAGCGGTCGGCGTCGCCGTCCCAGGCGATGCCGAGGTCGGCGCCGGACTCGCGTACGCGCTCGATGATCATCCGCCGGTTCTCCTCCAGCAGCGGGTTCGGCTCGTGGTCGGGGAACTCGCCGTCGGGCTCGAAGTACATCCGCTCGAGCTCGAGCGGCAGCTGCTCCAGGACCGGCCCGGCCATCGGCCCGGCCATGCCGTTGCCGCCGTCGACGACGACCTTCATCGGCTTCACGTTGGCGGGGTCGACGAAGGAGAGCGCGTGGGCGCGGAACTCCGCCCAGATGTCGACCTCCTCGAAGGAGCCGCCGCCGGGCGCATGGCCGAGGCCGGCTTCGATCTTGGCCTTGACGTCGCCGATGCCGGCGTCGCCGGAGAGCGGCAGCGCCCCCTCGCGGACCAGCTTCACCCCGGTGTAGGCCTTGGGGTTGTGCGAGGCGGTGACCATGGCGCCGCCGTCGAGCTCGCGCGAGCCGACCAGGTGGTAGAGCATCTCGGTCGCGACCATGCCGGCGTCGAGCACCGTCGCGCCCTCGAAGATGAGGCCGTCGCGCAGCTCCGCCGCCATCGCCGGCGCGGTCAGCCGCATGTCGCGGCCGAGTCCGACTCGCAGCTCGCCCGGTTGCTTGCCGCGCAGGCGGGCTAGAACGCGGGCGAAGGCGCGACCGATCGCGTGCGCCGTGGTCTCGTCCATCTCGGAGCCGTACAGCCCCCGAATGTCGTACGCCTTGAAGATCCCCGGTGGGGCCAGGGTCGGCTGCTCGCTCAAAACGCTCCCTTCAGTGCCTCGTAGCTCTGCTCGATCGTCTGCGGCATCACTTTGGTGTCGGCAATGACCGGCATGAAGTTGTTGTCGCCCGCCCAGCGCGGGACCACGTGCATGTGGATGTGGTGCTCGACCCCGGCGCCGGCGACCCGGCCCTGGTTGAAGCCGACGTTGTAGCCGTGCGGGCTGTAGATCTCCTCCAGGTGGCCCATCGCCTGCTGGGCCAGGGCCATCATCTCCGCCAGGGTCTCGGCCGGGATCTCCTGCAGGGCGCCGATGTGCTCGTAGGGGGCGATCATCAGGTGGCCGTTGGTGTAGGGGAAGAGGTTGAGGATCACGAAGCAGCGCTCGCCGCGGTGGACGATCAGGTTCGCCTCGTCGTCTCCCGCCGCCGGCTTGGCGCAGAAGATGCACTCCTCCTCGTTGTCCTTGGACGCGTCCTTCACGTAGGCGAGGCGCCAGGGCGCCCAGATGCGGAAATTTGCCACGGGC
This sequence comes from uncultured Solirubrobacterales bacterium, assembly GCA_963775475.1. Classification (GTDB taxonomy): domain Bacteria; phylum Actinomycetota; class Thermoleophilia; order Solirubrobacterales; family 70-9; genus VAYN01. The sequence goes on from CAVZIP010000002.1 coordinate 467,429, forward strand.
ACCCCATCCTATGAGAGCCGGGTCTCGTCTAAAGCCAGCCGCGCCGGCGGAACCAGGCGACCATGCCGATCAGGAGCGCCAGCATGCTGCCGAGCACGATCCAGAAGGCGGTCGTCCCTCCCTCGCCGGGCACGTGTGAGTTCATCCCCCAGATGCTGGCGATCAGGGTCAGCGGCAGGACGATCACGCTGATCGAGGTGAGGACGCGGAGGATGTCGTTGACGCGGTGCGAGATCACCGACTCGTTGGTCTCCGCCAGCGCCTCGGCGACCTCCTTGTAGTTCTCGAGCATGTCCCAGATCCGCTCGTGGGCGTCGACGATGTCGTCGAAGTAGATCTCGAGGTCGAGGTCGGTCGCCAGATAGCGCTGCTTGACTTTCTCGAGGTCGCGCAGCACCGGCCGCTGCGGCCGGATCACCTTGCGGAAGTTGATGATCTCCTGCTTGACGTTGGAGATGTCGCGCACGACCTCCTCGGAGCGGCCGTCGAAGATGTCGTCCTCGAGCGCGTCGAGCTTGTTGCCGATCTTGCGCAGCATCGGGAAGCAGTAATCGAAGCTGTCGTCGACGAGGCGGTAGAGCAGGTAGCCGGAGCCGCGCGAGAAGAGCTGCTCGCGCAGCTCCTCTTTGGCCCGGCAGCGCTCGAACAGGTACTCGACCGGCTGCAGCGGCTGGTTCGGGATCGTGACCACGTAGCCGGGGCCCACGAAGAGGTCGAGCTCGCCGGTGCCGAGGCGCCCGGCGGCGCGGTCGAAGACCGGGAAGTGGAGGACGATGAAGAGGTAGTCGTCGTAGACGTCGATCTTCGGCCGCTGGTTGCGCGAGAGCACGTCCTCGAGGTCGAGCGCGTGGAAGTCGAAGTGCTCCTCCAGCCAGGCGCGCTCCAGCGCTCCGGGGCGCTCGATGTTGACCCAGCGCAGCCCGGCGGCGTCGATCTGCTCGACGTTGGGGGTCTGGGGCTCAGACGGGGCCGGCGACTCGACGAGCTCGCCGCGGCGGCCGGGCCGTCGCAGCCTCGGCTTCGGAAGGTTCGGCATCGCCGGGGCTCGTTTTCTCGTCGCGCAGCGGAATCATCTCGTCGCCTAGGTTAGACGCCCGGCGTGCCTGGGGGAGATCGGATCGTGCCTGGTACGCTTCTCCCAACATAAGCGCCACATCTAGAGGGGTGGAGGGACTGGCCCAGTGAAGCCCCGGCAACCACCTCGGACCCACCCGTCCGAGAGCAGGTGCCAACTCCAGCAGGCAGCGGTTCAAGGCCTGGAAGATGTGGGGGACGTCCGATCGGACCTCTGCCCCACAGCGGCGGAGGTTTTTTGATGAGAAAGAGGATCGGATGTCAATCGAGAGCTTGAAGTGCAAGGAGTGCGGCAGCGCCTACGAGCTGGACGCCAGCTACGTGTGCGAAAACTGCTTCGGCCCACTGGAGGTCGCCTACGACTACTCCGACCTGGACCCGGTCGAGGTCAAGCGACGGATCCAGGCGGGCTCGCAGGGGATCTGGCGCTACGCCGATTTCCTCCCCTTCGAGGGTCGGCCGGGCGACCCGCTGGAGCCGGGCCTGACGCCGCTGCTGCGCGCCGATCGTCTCGCCGAGCGGCTCGGGGTGGAGGCGGAGCTGTGGGTCAAGAACGACGCCGCCAACCCGACCCACTCCTTCAAGGACCGGGTCGTCGCCGTCGCCGTCGCCAAGGCCCAGGAGCTGGGCTTCGAGACGGTCGCCTGCGCCTCGACCGGCAACCTCGCCAACGCGGTCGCCGCCCACGCTGCCGCGGCCGGCCTCGACTCCTACGTCTTCGTCCCCGCCAACCTCGAGGAGCAGAAGCTGCTCGCCACCGGCGTCTACGGGACCAACCTGGTCGGCGTCCGCGGCAACTACGACGACGTCAACCGGCTCTGCACCCAGCTCGCCGAGACCCGCCCCTGGGCCTTCGTCAACGTCAACCTGCGGCCCTACTACGCCGAGGGCTCGAAGACGCTCGCCTACGAGACCGTCGAGCAGCTCGGCTGGGAACTGCCGGACCGGGTCGTCGCGCCGATCGCCTCCGGCTCGCTCTTCACCAAGCTCGGCCGCGGCTTCCAGGAGTGGCTCGACCTCGGCCTGGTCGCGGGTGGGCAGCCGGTCTTCAACGGCGCCCAGGCCGAGGGCTGCAGCCCGGTCGCAACCGCCTTCGCCGAAGGCTGGGACGTCTGCAAGCCGCAGAAGCCGGAGACGATCGCCAAGAGCCTGGCGATCGGCGACCCGGCCGACGGCCCCTACGCGGTCGAGCACGCGCGCCGCACCAGCGGTGGCATCGACTCCGTTACCGACGCGGAGATCCGCGAGGGGATCAAGCTGCTGGCCGAGACCACCGGGATCTTCACCGAGACCGCCGGCGGCGTCACCGTCGGTGTCCTCAAGAAGCTGGCCGAACGCGGCGAGCTCGGCTCCGGCGAGCGCGTCGTCGTCTACATCACCGGCGAGGGGCTGAAGACGCTCGACGCCACCCGCGATACGTTCCAGATGCACGAGATCGACCCCGACCTCGACAGCTTCGAGGCCGAGTTCCACCAGGAGGTGGCCGCCTGATGTCCGTCACCGTGAAGATCCCGACCCAGCTGCGCGCCGCGACCGGAGGCCAATCCGAGGTCGAGGTCTCCGGCGCGACCGTCGGCGAGGTGCTCGACGCCGTCTTCGACGCCCACGGCGACCTGCGCGAGCGGATCACCCAGGACGGCGACCTGCGCCGCTTCGTCAACGTCTATGTGTCCGGCGAGGACATTCGCTTCCAGCAGGGGCTTGAGACGGGGATCAACGACGGCGACGAGGTGACGATCCTGCCGGCCGTTGCGGGTGGTTGAGGGTCATCCGGCAGGGGTTCCACTTAACTTTTTCGTGGATCGTTTGATTGCTGGCGCCGCGGTCGAGCGGCGGCGAAAAAGTACAAGACGTTCCACCCCTGCCGGATGACCCTCAAGCGCCCAACCGTCGTCATTCTCTGTGGAGGGAGAGGGACCAGACTGCGGGAGCGGACCGAGTCGGTGCCTAAGGCGCTGGTTGAGATCGGTGGCAGGCCGATTCTCTGGCACGTAATTCAGATCTACGCCGCTCAGGGGTTCAGGCGCTTCCTTCTTGCCACCGGTTACATGGGTGAGGCGGTGGCCGAGTTTGCGGGAGCTGAACGGTGGCCAGAGGGGGTGGGGGTCGAGTGTGTCGACACCGGGCTCGACACGCCGACCGGGGGGCGGATTGCGCGGCTCGGCGAGCGCCTGGGCGGCGAGAGCTTTTGCACGACTTACGCCGACGGGGTTGCCGACGTCGACCTGGCGGCGCTGCTCGACTTCCATCGCGGCCACGGTGGCCTGGCGACGCTGACCGCGGTGCGGCCGCACCTGCAGTGGGGGGTGGCGGAGCTCGATGGGGACCGGGTCGCCGGCTTCGCCGAGAAGCCGCGCAGCGAGCACTGGATCAACGGCGGCTTCCTCTGCTTCGAGCCGGGGGCGCTCGAGTACCTCGACGCGGAGAGCGTGCTCGAGCGCGAGCCGCTGCAGCGGCTCGCCGCCGACGGACAGCTGCACGCCTACCGCCACGGGGGCTTCTGGGACTGCATGGACACCTACAAGGACGCGGTGACGCTGAACGACCTCTGGGCTGCCGGCGAGGCTCCGTGGCGACTTTGGGACGCGGCTGGCGCGGAGGCGCGGTGAAGCGGGCTCTGGTGACCGGCGGCCATGGCTTCGTCGCCTCCCACCTGGCACGGGCGCTGCTCGAGCGCGGCGATTCCGTCACGGTGCTGGACCTGGCGCCGCCGCCACTTTCGGGACTTGTCCTGCAGGGGGTGGCCCCCGAGGTGGAGCTGGTCGAGGCCGACCTGCGCGACGCCGGCGCCGTCGGCGCGGCGGTCGAGCCAGGCGAGTTCGACGTCGTCTTCCACCTCGCCGCCCAGACCCTGGTCGGGCCGGCGCTGGCCGCGCCGGCGGCGACCTTCGAGGCCAACGTCCTCGGCACCTGGACCTTGCTCGAGGCCTGCCGCCGCGCCGACGTGCCGGCGCTCGTCGTCGCCTCCTCCGACAAGGCCTACGGCCCCAGCGAGGATCTGCCCTATCGCGAGGGGATGCCGCTGCGCCCGGCCTCGCCCTACGAGGCGAGCAAGGCGGCGGCCGACGCGATCGCGCTCAGCTACCGCCCCGCCTACGGCCTGCCGGTCGCGGTGACCCGCTTCGCCAACATCTACGGCGGCGGCGACCTCAACTTCTCCCGCCTGATCCCCGAAGCCGTCGCGGCGCTGCTCGACGGCCGCCGGCCGCAGATCCGCTCCGACGGCAGCCCCGAACGCGATTTCCTCTACGTCGACGACGCCGTCGCCGCTTACCTGGCGATCGAGCACGTGGTCGGCGCCGGCGGCCCGGCCGCCGGCGAGGCCTTCAACGCCGGCGGCGAACACCCCTACTCGGTGGCCGAGGTGCTCGAAACGCTCGCCGCGGTCTCCGGCGCCGGTCTCGACCCGGAATTCCACGGCATCGGCAACCCCGCCGGCGAGATCGACCGCCAGTACGTCGATTCGAGGAAGCTGCGTGGGCTGACCGGCTGGCGTCCAGAGGTGGACCTCGAAGAGGGCCTGACCCGTACCTTTGAGTGGTATCGCAACCATCCGAAGGCGCGGCCGAAGTAAGAGTAATACCAGTGCTACTCTTACTTTGTGGGCCGTATTACGAGCAAGGGGCAGGTCACGATTCCGAAAGAGATTCGGGATGAAGCCGGATTTCTCCCAGGCATGGAGGTCCACTTCATCAGGGGCGACGACGGGATCCGGATCGTCAAGGCACCGGGCCGGAGGCGAGGCGAAGAATTCGTCGAGCATCTCCGCGAGGCCGGTAAGAACTACACGATGACCACCGAGGAAGTTATGCGACTGACCCGGGGAGAGGATTGGGGCACTGGGACCTTAGAGGAGGGTGGCGGCGACCCTCGTTGACTCCAATGTCCTGATCGATTCGCTCAACGAAAGCTCGCCCTGGAAAGCATGGGCCGATGATGCGATGGCCACCGCGCTTGATCGAGGTGCCCTCTTCGTCAATCAGATCGTCTATGCAGAGGTTTCGGTTGGCTTCCCGACCGTGGAGGATTGCGACTCGGCGCTGGCGGGTCGGTGGGTCGAGCGGGTCCCGATTCCCTGGCCGGCCTCCTTCCTTGCTGGGCGGGCGTTTGTCGAGTACCGACAGCGGGGCGGCGCGAAAAGATCGCCTCTGCCTGACTTCTTCATCGGTGCCCACGCCGCCGTTGACGGCCTGCGGCTACTCACCCGCGACCCTGGTCGCTACCGCACCTATTTTCCAGCTGTAGAACTGATTGTTCCCGAGTAACCGGCCCGGTCTTCTAGGCTCCGTCCATGTGCGGACGGTTCACGGTCACGGCCAAAGACACGAAGACGATTGCCGACCGCTTTCAGGTCGAGTTGGAGAAGGCGCTGGAGCGGGGCGGGGACGGTGAGGTGCCGCCGCCTTCCAAAGAGCGGGCGAAGAAGATGGCGAAAGGGCTCGACCGTTTCAACGTCGCCCCGACCCAGGAGATCCTCACCGTGCGCTCCTCGCCCGTTCCCGAGGAGGCGGAACAGGGCGAGCGCGAGGCGCGGCTGATGCGCTGGGGCCTGGTGCCGCGCTGGGCCAAGGACCTCAAGGTCGGCTACCGGATGATCAACGCCAAAGCCGAGAACCTGACCGGCAGCAAGGCCTATGGCCCGCTGGTCGGCAAGTTCCGCCACCGCTGCCTGATCCTCGCCGACGGCTTCTACGAGTGGATGAAGGCCGAGGACCCGAAGCAGCCGCGCCAGCCCTGGCGCTTCACCGTCGACGGCGGCGAGCCCTTCGCCTTCGCCGGGATCTGCACGCGCAAGGAGTGGGAGGACGCTGACGACCGCGGCTTCGACGACGGCTGGCTCTACAGCTGCACGATCGTCACCACGACGCCGAACGCGGTGGTCGCCTCCGTCCACGACCGCATGCCGGCGATCCTGCCCAGCGCCGAGGCCGAGGCAGCCTGGCTGCGCCCCGACCTCAGTGTCGAGGACGCGGTGGCGATGTGCGCGCCGCTGGACGCGCGGCGGATGGAGGGCACCCCTGCCAACCCGAAGCTGAACAAGGTCGGCAAAGGGATCGAAGGGCCGGAGCTGCTGGTCGCGCCGTAGGACGCGGGCCTATTCGTCTTCGTTGATCGCTGCGGAGCGCTTGGGCAGGGCGCCGGCGGTTTTCACGGTCGCTTCGCCGGCGCTGGTGGTGAGGGTGCAGGCGATCTTGGCGGAGGGGATCGCCGTCGTTCTCCAGAGCGATGCGAACGGGAGCTCCAGCGTTTTCTGCGGCTGCCCGGGTGGGAGGAACCATTCCCAGCGCTCTTTGCCGACCTGGTAAGGCGGCCACTCGACCTTGAGCCCGCGCTCGGAGGAGAAGCCGTCTTCGAAGAGATCTTCGAATTCGAGCACCGCGAGGCCCGCCCCGTGGGAGTTGAACTCGGCCAGCACGACCTCGGGCACCTCCTGGGCGAAGAGGTCTTCGCTGGAGCGTGGATACGAGGCGCGCGACCCCGGCGTCTGGGCCACTTCGGTGCCACCTGGGGCCTGGATCGCGCAGCGGATCCGGCCGCTGCCGATCGGCGTGCCCGCGTCGATTTCCAGCTTGGCCGCGACCCGGTAGAGCGAGTAGCCGCTGACGTTGGTCCCGGTGGCGCGGATGCCGGCTTCGGTGAGGCGCGTCTCGCCCCGACCGCCGGGTACCGGGACCGCTCTGGAGTCAGGCAGCGGCACCTTCTGCACCCATTCCAAATCGGCCGCCGACCCGCTCGACTTGTCGGTCGCCAGCAACGCCGCTGCCAGGCAGGCGAACAGCCCGACCGCAACCACGATCAGCGCGCCGCGTGGCGGTCGAGTGTCCGGCTCGTCGTTCACAGGCGCGACAGACTACGCGCCCGACAGGATTCGAACCTGTGGCCTTTCGCTCCGGAGGCGAACGCTCTATCCAGCTGAGCTACGGGCGCTCACAGCGCAGCTTAGTCGTCGTTCGTCGCTAGGCTCGCCGCCGTGGATCTTCAGGCGATCTTCCTCGGCACCGGCGGCTCGGTGCCGTCGGCGCGGCGCTCGACGGCGAGCGTGCTGATCGCGCGTGGGGGGGAGCGGTTGATGTTCGACTGCGGCGAAGGGACGCAGCGGCAGCTGCAGCGCTCGCTTGGCCTGGTTCAGGTCGACGAGATCTACCTCACTCACTTCCACGCCGACCACATCCTCGGCCTGCCGGGTCTGCTGAAGAGCTACGACCTGACCGATCGCGAGGTGCCGCTCACGGTCTACGGCCCGCCCGGGCTGGGCGATCTCTTCGCGATCCTCAGGCCGATCGTCGGCCGGATCGATTTCGAGATCGAGCTGGTCGAGCTTCTCCCTGGGGACGTCGTCCCTCGCGACGGCTACGAGGTCCAGGCCTTCGAAGCCGCCCACAGTGGCCGTGCCAACGGCTACGCGCTGGTCGAGGCGGAGCGTCCGGGGCGCTTCGACGTCGAGGCCGCCAGGCGCCTGGGCGTGCCCGAAGGCCCTGCGTTCGCGGCCCTGCAGAACGGGGAAGAGGTGCAGGGCCCCTCCGGCGCCGTCCGGCCGGAGGCGGTCGTCGGCCCCGGCCGGCCCGGTCGCACCGTGGTCGTCACCGGCGACACCTCGCCGAGCCCGGCCACGGTCGCGGCCGCCGCCGACGCCGAGCTGCTGATCCACGACGCCAGCTTCGCCGAGGAGGAGGCCCAGCGCGCCGCCGAAACCGGTCACTCAACCGTGGGCCAGGCCGCCGCGGTCGCCCGCGAGGCCCACGTCAAGATGCTCGCCCTGGTCCACATCTCCTCGCGCTATCACGTCGGCACCGTGCTCGAGGAGGCCCAGGAGGTCTACGAACCCACCGTCGCCCCCAAGGACTTCGACCTGATCGAGATCCCGTTCGCCGAGCGCGGCTACCCCGAGCTAATCCCCAATGGCGCGCGTGACCGGGGCGGGACGGGTGACTCCTCGTAGGTGCCTTGCTGTTGCGCTCCGGCGAGTGATTTTGCCCCGCAGGGGCAGCACGTTCAACCGCCACTGGCGGTTGCTGGGCATCTACGAGGAGTCACCCGTCCCGGCTGCTACGCTGGCGCCGTCCTTTAACCCGGTCCCGTGAGGCCAGGAAGGAAGCGAAGAGTGAGCGAGAAGGTCGTGCTGGAGCACGATGACCTGCGGCGGACGCTGAAGCGGATCGCCCACGAGATCGCCGAGAAGAATCCCGACTCCTCGGGCCTGGCGATCGTCGGGATCCACACGCGGGGCGCGATACTCGCCCGCCGCCTGCACACGCTGCTCGCCGAGCTGACCGAGGCCGAGCTGCCGATCGGCGACCTCGACATCTCCTTCTACCGCGACGACGTCGGGGCAAAAGCGCCCGACACACAGCCGGTCGTCCACGCCTCCCACGTCGACTTCGACCTCAGCGAGCGCACCGTCGTCCTCGTCGACGACGTCCTCTTCACCGGCCGCACCGTGCGGGCGGGGATCGAGGCGCTCTTCGACTACGGCCGCCCGCACCGGGTGCAGCTGGCGGTGCTCTGCGACCGCGGCCACCGCGAGCTGCCGATCCGCCCCGACTACGTCGGCAAGAACCTGCCGACCGCACGCGAGGAGCGGGTCAACGTCAGCCTCGAGGAGAGCGACGGCGCCGACCGGGTGACGATCTCCGCCCCGGCCGAGGTGGCGGCGTGAAGCACCTGCTGGCAGTGGAGCAGCTGCGCCGGGAGGAGATCGAGGCGATCCTCGACCGCGCCGAGAGCTTCGCCGAGGTCGGTCGCCGCGACATCAAGAAGGTGCCGACCCTGCGCGGCCGCACCGTCGTCACCCTCTTCTACGAGTCGAGCACCCGCACCAGCAGCTCCTTCGAGCTGGCGGCGAAGCGGCTCTCCGCCGACCTCGTCTCGGTCAAGGCGGCCGGCTCATCGGTCGACAAGGGCGAGTCGTTGAAGGACACCGTCGCCACCCTCTCCGCCTACGACCCGGCTGCGATCGTCATCCGCCACCCCTACGCCGGCGCCGCCCAGATGGTCGCCGAGTGGACCACGGCGGCTGTGATCAACGCCGGCGACGGCAAGCACGAGCACCCCAGCCAGGCCCTGCTCGATGCCTACACGCTGCGGCGCCGCCTCGGCTCGCTCGACGGGGTGCGGATCTGGATCGTCGGCGACGTCCTCCACAGCCGCGTCGCCCGCTCCAACCTGATCGCCTTCCAGCGGATGGGTGCCGAGCTGACCGTCTGCGGCCCGCCGACGCTGATTCCGCGCGGCATCGAGGAGCTGGGCTGCGACGTCTCCCACTCGCTGGAGCGGCTCGGCGAGGCCGAGGTCGTCTACGCGCTGCGGATGCAGCAGGAGCGGATGAGCGAGAGCTTCGTTCCCTCTCTGCGCGAGTACGCCGCCAACTTCCAGGTCGACAGCCGCCGCCTCAATCCGCGCCAGCTGCTGATGCACCCCGGCCCGGTCAACCGCGGCGTCGAGCTCTCGGGCGAGGTGATCGATTCGCCCCAGTCGCTGATCGCCGAGCAGGTCGCGGCCGGTCTGGTGGTGCGGATGGCGATCCTCTACGAGCTGCTGGCCGGTGGCGAGCGCCCGGCACCGCTCGCCGAGGGCGACGGGACCGCGCAGCCGACTCCGATCGGGCAGCCGGCATGAACTTGACCGAGGTGCTCGACGTCCGTCCCGGCGCGGAGGCGAACGTGATCCTGCGCCGGGCGACCGTGCTCGACCCGGTGGCCGGCATCGACGGCGTCCACGACGTCGTCGTCCGCGACGGCGAGATCGCCGAGCTGGCGACGCCGGGGGAGGGCTCGGCCGAGGGCGCCGAGCTGGTCGAGGCCGAGGGGATGCACGCCTTCCCGGCCTTCTTCGATCCTCACGTCCACCTCCGCACCCCCGGCCACGAGCACAAAGAGGACGTCGAGACGGGAACCCGCTCCGCCGCCGCCGGCGGTTACTGCGGGATCCTGGCGATGGCCAACACCGAGCCGCCGGTCTCGACCGCCGCCGACATCTCCGCCCTGCGCGAGCAGGCGCGGGCCGGCGCCTCTGTCCCGGTCGGCTTCCTCGCCACGGTCACCCGCGACATGGAGGGCGAGGAGCTGACCGAGATGGTCGAACTGCGCGAGGCCGGCGCCGTCGGCTTCTCCGACGACGGGCTGCCGATCACGAGCGCCAGGGTGATGCTGCGCGCGCTCCAGTACCAGCGTCTCTGCGGCGGCACGATCGCCCTGCACGAGGAGGACCCCGAGCTCTCCGGCGCCGGTGTCATGCACGAGGGCCCGGTCTCCGCCGCCCTCGGTCTGGCCGGCGTCCCCTCGGTCTCGGAGTCGACGATGATCGCCCGCGACGCCGCCCTCGCCGCCTACGAGAACGCCCGCATCCACGTCCAGCACCTCTCCGCGGCGGAGTCGGTCGAGGTCGTGCGCGCCGCCAAGGCCGCCGGGGTGCAGATCAGCGCCGAGGCCAGCCCGCACCACCTCTGCCTCACCGACGAGGAGGTCCGCAGCCTCGACCCGCGGCGCTTCAAGATGAACCCGCCGCTGCGCCGCGAGAGCGACCGCCAGGCGCTGATCGGGGCCCTGCGCGACGGCACGATCGAGTGCGTCGCCACCGACCACGCGCCGCACCAGGCGGAGGAAAAGGAAGTCCCCTTCGAGCAGGCGGCGATGGGCGTGACCGGGTTGGAGACCGCTTTCGCGGCGCTGCACACCGAGCTGGTCCTGCCGGGGACGATCGAGCTCGGCCTGCTGGTCGAGCGGATGGCCGGGGGCGCCGCCCCGTTCGGGATCGAGCGGCCGTCGCTGACCCCGGGCTCGGAGGCCAATATCGCTCTCTGCGACCTCGGCGCCGAGTGGACGGTGGGCGAGGACGGCTACGAGAGCCGCTCGCACAACTCCTGGTGCGCCGGCAGGACGCTGACCGGGCGGGTGATGGTGACGATCGCCGCCGGTCAGGTCGCCTTCCGCCTGCGCAGCTTCAGCCTCGGGGTCGCCGCGTGAGGCCGCGTGTCGACTTTATGTCGCTATGCGACCGAAACTCGACACGCCGGGGGCGCTACGCGTGAGCGAGGCCTACCTGCTGCTCGAGGACGGCACCCGGCTCGACGGGCTCGCCTGCGCCGCCGCCGCCGCCGTCACCGGCGAGGTCGTCTTCAACACCGCGATGACCGGCTACCAGGAGTCGGTGACCGACCCCTCCTACGCGGGCCAGATCATCGTCTTCACCTACCCGCTGATCGGCAACTACGGGGTCAGCGCGGCGGCGATGGAGTCCGATCGCGTCCACGCCCGCGGTGTCGTCATGCGCGACGCCAAGAATCGCGAGGACGTGGCCAGCGCCGAGGGCGGCTGGCTCGACTGGCTCTCCGACTGCGGCGTGCCCGGCATCAGCGGTGTCGACACCCGTGCTCTGGTCCGCCACATTCGCGACCGCGGCGCCATGCGCGGCGGCATCTTCCCGGCTGCGACGCCCGAGGCGGAGGCGCGCGAAGCGGTCGCCGCCGAGCCCGCGATGGCCGGCACCGACCTCGCCCGTGCCGTCACCCCGCCGGAGCCGGTCCGCTTCGACGGCGACGGCCCGCACGTGGTCGGGATCGACACCGGGGTGAAGATGAGCATCGTCCGCCAGCTGCGCGAGCACGGCTGCAGGCTGACCCTGCTGCCCTGCACGACGCCCGCCGCCGAGGTGCTGGCCGAGGACCCCGACGTCGTCTTCCTCGCCAACGGCCCCGGCGACCCGGCGGCGCTCGGCTACGTCGTCGAGACCGTGCGCGAGATCGTCGGCAAGCGGCCCGTCTTCGGCATCTGCCTCGGCCACCAGCTGCTCTGCCGCGCCGTCGGCCTCGAGACCTACAAGCTGCCCTTCGGCCACCGCGGCGCCAACCACCCGGTCAAGGACCTGGAGACGGGGCGGATCGACATCACCTCGCAGAACCACGGCTTTGCGGTCAGCGGCCCCGGTGGCGAGCCGCGGATCGACGGCGACGAGCCGGTTCGCTGGGAGACCGACTTCGGCGCCGCCGAGCTCTCCCAGCTCAACCTCTACGACCGCACGGTCGAGGGCTTGGTCCTGCGCGACGTCGCCGGCGCCACCGTCCAGTACCACCCGGAGGCCGGCCCCGGCCCGCATGACGCCCGCCACCTGTTCGAGCGGTTCCTCGCCCTCGCGGGAGAGCCCGCGTAGATGCCTCGCCGCAACGACATCTCCAAGATCCTCCTGATCGGCTCCGGCCCGATCGTGATCGGCCAGGCGGCGGAGTTCGACTACTCCGGCGTCCAGGCCTGCAAGGTCCTGCTCGAGGAGGGCTACGAGGTCGTCCTCGTCAACTCCAACCCGGCGACGATCATGACCGACCCCGAGTTCGCCACCGCGACCTACATCGAGCCGCTGCTGCCGGGCCCGGTCACGAAGATCATCGAGAAGGAGCGCCCCGACGCGCTGCTGCCGACGCTCGGCGGCCAGACGGCCCTGAACCTGGCGATGACCCTGCACGAGGACGGGACCCTGGAGCGCTACGGGGTCGAGCTGATCGGCGCCGACGCCGCCGCGATCCGCCGCGCCGAGGACCGCGAGGAGTTCCGCACCACGATGACCGAGGCCGGACTGCGGATCCCCTGGTCGATCACGGTGGAGACGCTGGGCGAGGTCGAGGAGGCACTGGCGGAAGGGCGAATCACGCTGCCGGCGATCGTCCGGCCGGCCTTCACGATGGGCGGCCAGGGGGGCGGCATCGGCCGCGACGAGACCGAGCTGCGCCAGGTCGTCACCGAGGGTCTCGCCGCCAGCCCGATCAACCAGGTCCTGGTCGAGGAGTCGGTGATCGGCTGGGGCGAGTTCGAGCTCGAGGTGATGCGCGACCGCAACGACAACGTGGTGATCGTCTGCTCGATCGAGAACGTCGACCCGATGGGTGTCCACACCGGCGACTCGGTCACGGTGGCGCCGGCCCAGACCCTGACCGACCCGCTCTACCAGGAGCTGCGCGACCAGGCGATTAAGGTGATCCGGGCGATCGGGGTCGAGACCGGCGGCTCCAACGTCCAGTTCGCCGTCAACCCCGAGGACGGCGAGATCGTCGTGATCGAGATGAACCCGCGGGTCTCGCGCTCCTCGGCGCTCGCCTCCAAGGCGACCGGCTTCCCGATCGCCAAGATGGCGGCGAAGCTGGCGGTCGGCTACGCCCTGGAGGAGATCCCCAACGACATCACCCGAGCGACGCCGGCCTGCTTCGAGCCGACGATCGACTACGTGGTGACGAAGATCCCCCGCTTCGCCTTCGAGAAGTTCCCCGGCTCCGAGGGCCGCCTCTCCACCTACATGCAGAGCGTCGGCGAGGCGATGGCGATCGGCCGCACCTTCCGCGAGTCCTTCGCCAAGGCCCTGCGCTCGCGCGAGCTCGATGCGGCGCCGGAGTTCCCCGACTCCGACGAGGAGCTGCTGGCGGCGCTGGCGGTTCCCTGCGCCGAGCGCTTCGACCAGGTCCTCGAGGCCTTCCGCCGCGGGCTCGACGGCGAGCGGGTCCACGCCGCCTGCCAGGTCGACCGCTGGTTCCTGCGCGAGCTCGAGGCCCTGGCCCGCGAAGGAGAGGGAAACGAGGGGCTGGTCCGCACCTACAAGGCGGTCGACACCTGCGCCGCCGAGTTCGAGGCGGCGACGCCCTATTACTACTCGGGCCACGAGCGCCCCCGTGCCGACGGCTCCCCGCCGGCCTCCGAGGTGCGCCGCGGCGAGCGCGACTCGGTCGTCATCCTCGGCGCCGGCCCGAACCGGATCGGCCAGGGGATCGAGTTCGACTACTGCTGCGTGCACGCGGCGATGACCGCGCGCGACCTCGGCCGCGACGCGGTCATGGTCAACTGCAACCCGGAGACCGTCTCCACCGACTACGACACCTCCGATCGCCTCTACTTCGAGCCACTGACCGCCGAGGACGTGCTCGCCGTCTGCGAGCAGGAGCGCCCCGAGGGCGTGATCGTCCAGTTCGGCGGCCAGACGCCGCTGAAGCTGGCCCGTACCCTGGAAGAAGCCGGCGTGCCGCTGCTCGGCACGCCCGTCGACGCGATCGACCTGGCCGAGGATCGCGGCCAGTTCGGCGCCCTGCTGCGCCGGCTCGGCATCAAGCACCCGCCCTACGGGACCGCGCTCTCGGCGGCCGAAGCGGTGACGGTTGCGGAAGAGGTCGGCTTTCCGCTGCTGGTCCGGCCCTCGTTCGTGCTCGGCGGCCGGGCGATGGAGATCTGCTACTCGACCGACGATCTCGGCGCCTACCTGGAGGCGCACGTCAAGGCCGACCAGGAGCATCCGCTGCTGCTCGACCGCTTCCTCGAGAACGCGATCGAGGTCGACGTCGACGCGCTCGGGGACGGGGAGGACGTCTACGTCGCCGGGATCATGCAGCACGTCGAGGAGGCCGGCGTCCACTCCGGCGACTCCGCCTGCGTGATCCCGCCGCTCAGCCTCGGCGAGCAGATGCTCGACCAAATCCGGGCGACGACGAGGCGGATCGCGCTGGAGCTGGGCGTCGTCGGCCTGATCAACATCCAGTACGGCGTCGCCGCCGGCGAGCTCTACGTGATCGAGGCCAACCCGCGCGCCTCGCGCACCGTGCCCTTCGTCTCGAAGGCGATCGGGGTGCCGCTGGCGAAGCTGGCGGCCCGCCTGATGCTGGGCCAGCGGCTGGCCGACCAGGAGCTGCCGGAGGGCCCGCCCGAGCACGTCAGCGTCAAGGAGGCGGTACTGCCGTTTGCCCGCTTCGCCGGCGCCGACTCGGTGCTGGGGCCGGAGATGAAGAGCACCGGCGAGGTGATGGGCATCGCCACCGACTTCCCGACCGCCTTCGGCAAGGCCCAGTCCGCCGCCGGGGTGCGACTGCCGGAAGAGGGATCCGTCTTCATCACCGTCACCGACACCGACAAGCCGGCGGCGACGCAGCTGGCGGCCCGCTTCCACGACCTCGGCTTCGAGGTGATCGCGACCGGCGGCACCGCCCAGGCAATCGAGCGGATGGGCGTGCCGGTGACCCGGATCAACAAGCTGGGGGAGGGGTCGCCCCACGTCCTCGACTTGATCCGCAAGCGCAGCTGCGACCTGGTGATCAACACCCCGAGTGGCCGCGGTGCCCGCACCGACGGCTATGAGATCCGTACCGCCGCCGTCCGCCAGGGCATTCCCTGCGTGACGACGATGACCGGCGCCACGGCGGCGGCGCGGGCGATCGCCGCCGGCCAGCAGGGCGACGCCGAGGTCCGCAGCCTGCAGGAGATCCACGGCCGCGCCCGGGCCGCCCAGCCTCGATGACCGCCCCCTTCGGGCGCCGCCTCTGCGAGGTCGGCGAGTCCCGCGCCTCCGGCGGCTACCGCGTCTTCTCGCTGCTCGATCGCGACGGGCCCGAGCCGCTGCCGGGCCAGTTCTACATGCTGGCCACGGCGAGCCACTGGGCCGGTGCCGGCGAGCGGCCGTTCCTGCCGCGGGCGATCTCGGTTGCCGAGACGGGACCGGCAGCCGCCGGCGTCCGCCTCGACTTCCTGATCGAGGGCGTCGGCCCCGGAACCGACCGGCTCTGCGGGCTGGAGGCGGGGGAGGGGGTCTGGGTGACCGGGCCGCTGGGCAATGCTTTCTCGCTGCCAAAGGAGGCTCACACCGATGCCGCCGGCGCGATCCTCGTCGGCGGCGGCATCGGAATCGCCCCCCTCGCCATCTGGCGGCGCCACCTGGCTGAGCGGGGAGTCCCACTGCGCGTCCTGCTCGGCTTCCGCGACGAGGGCCACTCCGGCGGCCTCGAGTTGTTCTGCGGCGCCGGCGGCGACCTCTGCCCGGAGGTCCGTCTCGCTACCGAGGACGGCCACCACGGCCACCGCGGCTACGTCACCGACCTGTTGGCGACCATGCTCGCCGGCGACGACGCCAAGTCAGCGGTCGTCTACTCCTGTGGGCCCCCCGCCATGCTTGAGGTGGTTGCTCGGCTCTGCACGGAGCGCAGTGTCCCCTGCCAACTCGCCGAGGAGTCGCCCATGGCCTGCGGCTTCGGCGCCTGCTTCGGGTGTGCCGTTCCGAAACGCGACGGTGGCTACGTGCGCCTATGCGTCGATGGCCCGGTCACTTCCGCGGGTGGCGCGGTGGCGGGGGTCCCCCGCGGCGCGGAGGATGCGCAGCATCCGAGCACCGTGGGGGAGGCCGCCGCGACAGGACCCGCGGACCAGCGCGCTCTCGACTTTTGCGGTCTCAAGCTCGCCCATCCCGTGATCAACGCCTCGGGCACGTACGACGCGATCGCCGCGCACCGGGTGTTCGGCGACGAGCTGCTGGAGCAGTTCCCCTTTTCCGCCTTCGTCTCGAAGACGATCACGCCAGAGCCGCGGGTGGGCAACGCACCGCAGCGGATCTGGGAGACGCCGGCGGGGATGATCAACTCGATCGGCCTGCCGAACAAGGGGCTGGAGGGGTTCCTGGCCGAGGACCTGCCGCAGCTGGCGGAGCTGCCGGTGCCGCTGATCGTCTCCGTGATGGGCACCAGCCGCGAGGAGTTCTCGCGGCTGGTCGAAGGCGTCGGCGAGCGCGACGAGGTGGCGGCGATCGAGCTGAACGTGTCCTGTCCCAACGTCCACTCCGGCCTGATCGTCGGCGAGCAGCCGGCGGAGACGCTCGCCCTGCTCCAGGCGCTGCGGCCGCTGACCCCGAAGCCGCTGATCGTGAAGCTGACCCCCAACGTCGCCGACCCGGCCGCCGTCGCCGTCGCCGCCGAGGAGGGCGGGGCGGACGCCGTCTCGCTGATCAACACGCTGAAGGCCAGCGCGATCGACCCTGGGACCGGGGCCCCTGCCCTTGCGGCTGGCCACGGGGGGCTGTCCGGCCCGGCGGTGCGCCCGATCGCGCTGCAGCAAACCCGCGCCGTCGCGGCGGCGGTCTCGCTGCCTTCGATCGGGATGGGAGGGGTCTCCAGCGGCGCCGACGCGCGCGAATTCATCGCCGCCGGCGCGCGGCTGGTGGCCGTCGGCACCGAGAATTTCAGGGATCCGAAGGCGGGTGCGCGGATCGCCGCCGAGCTGATCGCGACCGCTCCGGCGGGGCCGGCGGCCGTGCCGGTACTCGACCTCGAGTAGAGGTTGAGGTGAATTTGGGCGGAATCGGGCCGGATCGGCTTGCGCAGCTTCAACCCGCGGCTATACTCGCCGCGCGCACATGCCTGCCCCGCCAGTCAAAATCTCAACCGCGGCCCCGGAACGGTCCCTGGATCAGAGGATGGAGGCGCTCAAACGAGCGAACGACATCCGCACCGCACGGGCCAAATTGAAGAAGGACCTGAAGGCGAACCGGGCGAGCATCCACGCGATCCTGCTCGATCCGCCCGAGTACGTGCTGACCGCGAAGGTCTTCGACATGCTGCTGGCGGTTCCCAAGTACGGACGCGTGAAGACCAACCGAATACTCAACCAGTGCCGGATCTCACCGTCGAAGACGATTGGTGGCCTTTCCGAGCGCCAGCGCACCGAGCTCGTCTCCCTGCTGCGCCGTTAGCCGACCGCGACGCCGGTCAGTATCCGCGGCCGCATGTCCAAAGTCTTCGTCATCACCGGTCCTTCGGGAGTCGGCAAGGGGACCCTGATCCGGCAGCTGCTGCAGCGCGTGCCCGACCTCGAGCTCTCGATCTCGGCGACGACCCGCGAGCCGCGCGAGGGGGAGGTCGACGGCCGCGACTACCACTTCCTCAGCCGTGAGGAGTTCGATCGCCGGGTCGAGAAGGAAGACTTCCTCGAGTTCGCCACCTACAGCGACAACCGCTACGGGACGCTGCGCAAGGAGGTGGAGCGGCGGCTCGCCGCGGGCCACTCGGTCGTGCTCGAGATCGAGGTCCAGGGCGCGCGCCAAGTGCGGGCGGCGATGCGGGAGTCGATCCAGGTTTTCATCGCACCGCCGGCGCCGGCGGTGCTGCGCGAACGGCTCGACGCCCGCGGGACCGACTCGGCCGAGGCGATCGACGCCCGGCTCGAGGTTGCGGCCCAGGAGATGGCGGCCCAGGACGAGTTCGCCTACCGCGTCGTCAACGACGATCTCGGGCGGGCGGGGGCCGAGCTGGAGGGGATCGTGCGCGCCGAGCTCGGTCTATCACTAGACTCCGCGGCCGAATGATCAAACCACGCGTAGACAAGCTCCTCGAACACAGCGATTCCCATTACGCCGCCGTCGTCGTCTCGGCGAAGCGCGCGCGTCAGATCAACAGCTACTTCCACAACCTCGGCGAGGGCGGTTTCGGCGAGTACCCGCCGCCGATGGTCGAGGTCAACGCCGAGAGGAACTACCTCTCGATGGCGCTCGAAGAGCTTGCCGAGGGCAAGCTCAAATACGAGTACCGCTCCTAGCGCCCCCGCGCTGGGAGCCCCCTGACGGGAGGCAGCGAATGGCCAGAGTCCTGCTTGGTGTGAGTGGCGGGATAGCCGCCTACAAGTCGCTGGAGCTGGCGCGCCAGGCGACCCTGGCCGGTCACGGCGTCCGCGTGCTGATGACCGAGACCGCGACCCGCTTCGTCGGCGCCGCCTCCTTCGAGGGGATCGTCGGCGCTCCCGTCCTCATCTCCGAGTTCGAGCGCGACCCGATGCGCGGCGCCTTCCCAGGCGACCCCGAGCCCGGCCACGACCCGATCGGTCACCTCGAGCTGGCCGCCAACTGCGACGCGCTCCTGGTCGCGCCGGCCTCGGCCAACACGATCGCCAAGCTGGCCGCCGGGGTCGCCGACTCGATGCTTACCACCTCCTTCCTCGCCTGCTCGGCTCCGCGCCTCGTGGCCCCGGCGATGAACGACCGCATGTACGCCGACGCGGCGACGCGGGCCAACCTGGAGACCCTGCGCGGGCGCGGCGTCGAGGTGATCGAGCCCGACGAGGGCCGGCTCGCCTCCCGCGGCGAGTTCGGCCGCGGCCGCCTGCCCGACCCCGAGCGCCTGCTGGCCCGGATCGAGGCGGCGCTGCCAGCCGGCGAGCGCCCCTGGGACGGCCTGCGGGTGCTGGTCACCGCCGGCGGCACCCGCGAGCCGATCGACCCCGTCCGCTTCCTCGGCAACCGCTCCAGCGGCCGCATGGGCCTCGCCCTCGCGGCCACCGCTGCTCGCCGCGGCGCCGAGGTGACCCTGATCGCCGCCAACGTCGCCCTCCCCGAGCCGGCCGGCGTCCGCCGCATCGACGTCGAGACCGCCGCGCAGCTGGCAGCGGCCGCGGCCGCCGAGTTCCCGAACGCGCACGTCCTCCTGATGGCCGCCGCACCGGCCGACTTCAGGCCGGTCGAGGCGGCCACGGGCAAGCTCAAGCGCGAGGCCGCCCTCGACCTCCACCTCGAGCCGACCGAAGACATCCTCGCCGCGCTTGCCGCTGGCAAGAGCGAGAGTCAGACCGTGGTCGGCTTCGCCGCCGAACACGGGGGAGGGGCCGAGCGAGCCCGCGCCAAGCTCACCCGCAAGAACGCCGACCTCATAGTCCTCAACGACGTCTCCAACCCCGAGATCGGCTTCGAGAGCGAGAACAACGCCGTGACTCTGATCGAGAAGAGCGCGGAGACCCCCGTCCCTCTCGCCTCCAAGGACACCATCGCCGACGCGATCCTCGACAAAGTCGCCGGGCTGCGGTCCAAGCAGTCCCTGCAGCAGCGCTAGTCCGGCGGGTGGCGTGGCGGCGGGGGTCCCCCGCGGCGCGGAGAAGGCCGCAACGCGGCCTTCGAGCACCGTGGGGGATGCCGCCACGACAGGACCCGCCGGCCTGAGCTCCTCCTAGCCCACGCTTGCCCCGAGCTATACTCGATGCACTTTTCCACGTATTGCAGTGTCGAGAAGTGGGCCTGGCCCACTTTTTTTTCGGCCCGAACCAGGCATGACCGACCTCGAGCAGAACATTCAGCAGCAGCTATCCGAACTCGATTCGGCGCTCGACCTGGTCGCCGTAGAGCGACCCGGCAGCGAGTTGCTGCGCATCTTCATCGACCATCCCGGCGGCGTCGATCTGGCGCTCTGCGAGCGGGTGACCAGGCACCTCAACCACCTGCTGGCCGACTACTCGCTCGAGGTCTCTTCGCCGGGCCCGAAGTACCGCCGCCCCAGCACCATTTCCGAGACCAAGGAGCCGCCGCAGTGAGCAAGGAGATCGTCGACGCAGTCAAAGCGCTCGAGGCAGAGAAGGGAATCTCCGCCGACAAGCTGATGGACGCCCTCGAGGACGCCCTGCTCTCGGCCTACAAGAAGACCCCCGGGGCGGCCAAATACGCCCGCGTGGACCTCGACCAC
>CAVZIP010000003.1:0-1032780 GCA_963775475.1 uncultured Solirubrobacterales bacterium
CAAGTTGCAACGCCCCGCGGCCCCGCTTTACCTTCTTGCGCGTCCGAACAAGAACGCCCCGGGCGGCGGTTGGACGCCCCCGGGGCTGGCACAGGAAAGGTGACTTCCCATGCGCGATCAGCGTAGCCGTTGCGACGCCAAGGACCGCACGACCGCCGACCAGGATCGGATCGTTAGACAAGGGGTTCTCGTCGCGGCGATCGACCTCCATCCCGTTCACGTCACCGTCTCCGAATTGGTGCGGCAGATGGCTCGGAAGCCGGACGACTTCGGGGAACGCGACCTAATCGAACGGGCGGTGCGAGACCTCTCTGGGGTCGGGCTCTTGCACCGCCATGACTTCCTCAACCGGCCCGATGCTCTCGTTGCGCCGACGCAGGCGGCGTTGATCGCCAACGAACTGCTGCTGGACGAATACGAGAAGGACGAGGACTAGCGCCGATGACAGGCAGGGCGGTTTCGGCGGGTCGGGGTCTTCAGGCCTATGTCACCTGGCAGGGACAAAACCAGGCCAGTGCAAAGACCCTTGGCCCGCCGCAACCGCCCACCTTGCGCGGTGCATGTGGAGTTTTCGGCGGGCCGGGGCGGTCGCAGGCCACCGAGGGGAAGGCCGTCTTGGCCCGCCGGAAACTTCAACTCAGCGCTGCAGTCCCTCGGCGCGGGCCAGCAGATCGGAGGGCCGGGTCTCGAACGCGTCCGCGATCTTCCAAACCGTCCCGAGCGTGGGCGACTTCAAACCGCGCTCGATCTTGCCGAAGTAGCTGCGGTCGATTCCGCAGGCCAGCGCGGCCGCTTCCTGGCTGAGGTCGCGTTGCTCGCGGAGTTCGCGAAGCGCGTCTCCGAAGGCTTGGGCACGCGAGCGGGGCATCGCGGGAGGCAGCCTTCCTCGTTGCGGCTTATAGCTCCACGGTCTAAAGTACCCCGGCCTAAAGGACTCAGGGCGTACCACCATCGACAGAGGGAGGTTGCGGTTATGGCAGGAGAACGGAACCGAAGGGGAGAGGCGGCGCTGGCCTTCGTGGTCGCGGCGGTCATGCTCATCGGTCTGATCGGGATCGAGAGAGCGGAGGCGAAGCCCGCCGGGAAACCGGCAGCGCCGGACAAGCTCACGCTGAGCTTCAAGATGGAGCCGATGCCGCCGATGGCAGAACCGATCCCCGGCGCGATCACCGAAGGCCGTGCCTACTACGGGAAACTGAGCTCGGCGCGGCCGGCCTGCCAGCGAGGCCGAGTTGTCTACGCGCAGTACGAGTTTCCGGATGAACCGGGAAGCGAGCCGCTCATTCGGCCGATGTGGGGCGAGGGTGGAGCGAGGGTCAAGACGGACGGGGGCGGGTTCTGGAAGGCCGAACCGGTTGTCTTCGCCCGGTTGGCCCTCCGCGTGACTGCCTTCGTGAAGCCCAAATCGGCGGGGGCGAAATCGTGCCCGATGGTCGAGAGCCGTCCGCTGACGTTGCCGCCGCAGATGCCCCCCGGCGAATGAGCGGGATCGCAACAGGCTGAGGGCGATGAGCTACTGCTCGACCCTGTAGCCAGCGACCTTGTAACTCGGCGTCGGCAGGATCACCTTGGTCGGATTGGGAGACACGCCGACGATCTCAAACGATTGCTCTCCCCGGACTGGGCCAAGAGCGATATGGCCTCGTCGGGAGATATCGCGACCGAGCCGGAACTGCGGCGTGTCCTCGCGGCCGACCATCTGCCAGGAATCGAGAACGAGCCACCCCAGGTCTGGGTTCTCCTCCATCACGTCGGGCTGAACCAAGATGTAAGCAGAGCCAGGGTCAACCCCGTCGGCTTCACACAGCTCCCTGTAGGAGTGGCCGTCGTGCAGGAACAACGGGCTGGTCTCGGCCGTCTGGCCGAGCCTGATCTCGACCGGCGCCATCGGTCCGTATTCAAACCGGACGGCGAGGCCGGAGCCGACTTCTAGGCAGACCCGCTCGGGTTGCTCTTGCTCAATCGCGGCGAACTCGGCGGTTTCGCCGTGAACGTTTGTGTCGGGATGAGGCTCGGAACCATGAGCCATACCACCTCCCTAAGTGTTACTTCTACGCCGTCCAACGCTCCAGTTGAACACGTATTTTTGGCTTTGTCAAGCGGTTTACGGCTACAACGAAGACGGAATTACCCCCGTGAGAATAAGCACGATCGCAATCACGACGGCAATGACCAGCGCGATGACGTCGGACGGCTTCCGAGGGTCGAAATCGAGATCGAAAAGGGATGGTCCCTCATCCTGCGCCTTGGCTGAACTCGCTCTCGCCTTTTGGTGTTTTGCGGCAGCAGCTTTCTCTGCCTCATCGGCCGCTTGCAGTTCTGCCAGCCTTTCTTCCAACGTGCGGCGCTCCCGGCGTTCTGCCTCGGCTTTGCGCCTCGGGGATAACACCCGGCGGCGGGAGTCAGAGGACGGTTTCTGTCTGCGGTTCGGCGTTGACTTCCTTCCCTTCGCGTTTTTCTCACGAACCTGAAGTGCCTGTGCCATCACCGCGAAGATCAGGGGACGGTGGTCATCCTGAAACGCCTTCGAGCCGGGTGGTGACCCAAAAGCTTCGTCAAGCGGCGCTTGAATCTCCCCCAATGCGACGTGCTCCGGAACGCCCAGCGGTTGGGAAGCGTTCAGACGGAAGATGCGGGTTGCGGCATCTGCATACCGCTCGTCAAGTTCCTTCTTCACCTCGTTCTCGATGACGTCTTGCAGAACCGCCCGCAAGTGGTTGCGGCGATCCCGCCACTCCAGAATGCCGTCAGGAACAGAGGGACCGCCGACGATCACAAGGCCGATCAGCGTGGGCACGTCCCTGATCGCTTCGGTGCCGCTCGTTCCCGCTCGATAGCCGATGCTCGCGCAGAGGAGCTGCAGCTCCTTAGCGAGTTGTTTTTCACTGGGCAGATCGGCGGTCATTGCGCCCGGATTATGGCCTCCGCCCAGGAACTTCCTGGGAATCTCCCGGCTTCCTCCCAGCCCCCCGTCACCTTGGTTTGACGCAAACGCGATTTTTGACCAAGGAGGTCGTCAATGTCAACCGCACTCACTCCCTACCGCGCCCGGCCACTGTCGGTGCGCGAGCGCCGCGAGGCCGCCAGCTTGCGCGACGCGCAGTTCCCGGCT
This sequence comes from uncultured Solirubrobacterales bacterium, assembly GCA_963775475.1. Lineage (GTDB taxonomy): Bacteria > Actinomycetota > Thermoleophilia > Solirubrobacterales > 70-9 > VAYN01. Next base: position 3,113 of record CAVZIP010000003.1, read on the forward strand.
AAGCGAGCGGCCGCCCGCGTCGAAGCGGCAGCGGTCGTTGCTCGCACCGGGCTTGCCTTCACTTCGGCTTTGACCGGCTTGGAGGCTCAGCTACTCCAGCAGCATGGACAGCTCATCGACGCCCGCGCCAAGCTGATCGTCGACGGTTACGCCAGCATGGTCGCGACGGAAGTCGCGAGCTTGGCGATGGGAGAGGGCTGATGGATTTCCTAGCCAATCTCATCCTCTACGGCCTCGCCTTCGTCGGTGTACTCGTACTCGCCGCCGGCCTCATAGCCGCCGCAGTGCTCTCCTTTCAGGAGCGTTTCGGTTACCTGATGGGCGACGCCGCGTTCGACCAGGCGTCCTCGGCGACGGATCGCCTGCACACGGAGGCGCAGCAGGCCATCCGCGAACTCGAGGATCTCGCGAATCGGGGTGAGCGCTGATGCGTGGAGTGCCGCTTACGCCCCAGGAGATCGTCGATCTCGTCAACCGGCAGGTCCGCCAATTTGAACAAGTCGGGCTGACCCACGAGACGGCGGTGCTGATGTGCGCAACGACGATCCAGGTCGAGCCGTACAAGGTGGCCGTGCTCGCCCCGCCGCTGCCCGAGGACAAGGTCGAGAGGAAGTCGTGAATGAACCGAGCGCTCGGCACCGTCGTGGTTCTCCTGGTCGTCTGTCTGCTGCTGCCGACGGTGGCTGGGTATGCGAGTCAGGCGGTGCCGCTGCTCATCGCCCTCTTGGTGCTGTTCGCGCTCCTTCGCCTAGCCCTGCCACCCCGGCTGCGGCGGTGATCGGGCGTCGAGTGCCAATCGCCTGCTTGGTCGCTTGCCTTTGTTTCGTATGCGCAACAGACTGGAAGGTCACTTTGTTGCGTATACGCAACTAACGACACCTACCCCATGACTTCATTCCGCCTCATCCCTGAACGCCGCGATCCGCCCGACCTGGAGCGCTTCGTCGCCGCCCTGCTGGCATTCACTCTCGCCCGCATGGAGGCCGAAGAAGCGGCCGAGGCAGAGCAGGCCGAGCAACCGGAGACCGACGATGGTTGATGTCCTCACTCTCGGCCTCTTTGCTGCGACTGCTGCTGTGTGCGGGCTACTTGCCGTCCGCTTGATCGCGGCGGCCAAAGCCGCCCGCAACCGCGAAATCTTCCGGCTCACCTTTCCGCGCAGCGTCGAGCCGGATCAGGTCACCGCCGCGCTCCGCAGTGTCCAAGGCCTCTTGCCGCGTTTCCCCGACCGGCTCGTTGTCACCCGATCGGTCAGCTTCGAGACGGTCGCCACCGCCGCTGGCATCACGCATTTCCTCAGCGCCCCGGCGGGGAAAGGCGAACTCGTTGTCGGGCAGCTTCGCGCCGCGATCCCCGGCCTGCGCGTCGTCCCCGCCCTCGCACCCGACCGCTATGCCAACCGGGCGCGCGAGCTTGTGGCAGTCGGGGTTGGTTCTCTGCGAACCGACACGACCACCGAGAGCAACGCCGCGCTCCTGGCGGCGTGTCAGTCGCTGCGGCAAAGCGAGGGGGTAATCGTCCAGTGGTCGCTCAGTCCGACCGAGCCGCTTCCGGGTTGGCTGCTGTGGCTGCGAGGTAGCCGCGAAGCGCCGGAAGGCGGGGGCCGGCCGGCCGAGCCGCAGTTGCGGGCCGTGTGCCGGATCGGGGTTCGCGGCCTGTATCCCGACGCCCTGCTCAGCCAGGTGTTCGGCGCGATTCACCGTGCCGACGACGCCGAGCGCCGGTTGACGCGTCGCCTCCTTCCCTCGGCTTGGGTTGCCTCCCGGCTTACCCGCACCACTGCCCCTGTGCTCTCGCGCTCGGTGCTCGGGGCCGACGAGCTGGCGGCGGTGATTGGCTTCCCGATCAGCGGCCCGCAGCTTCCCGGCCTCGGCTTCGCAGAGAGTCGGACGCTGCCGCCCGCCCCCGACGTGCCGCTGCGCGGCCGCGTTCTCGGGGACGCGGTCGCGACGGGGCAGCCGGTGGCACTCTCGGCGTCCGAGTCCCGACGCGGGACGCTCGTCACTGCGCCGACCGGGGCCGGGAAGTCGGTGCTCCTGGAGCACCTGGCTGCCGACGACTTCGCCGCCGGTCGCGCCGTCGTGTGCGTCGAGTCGAAGGGCGACTTGGTTCACGCCCTGGCCGACCTCGTTCCGGCCGACCGCCGCGAGGACGTGCTGATCTTCGACCCGGCCAGCGACCGACCGGCGGGCTTCAACCTCCTGGCCGGTGGCGACGCGACCGCCGACCTCATCACCGATCACGTCGTCGGCCAGTTCCGGGCGCTCTACGCCGGATACCTCGGGCCGCGTTCGGAGATGCTGCTTCGGGCCGCGTTGTTGACGCTCTCGCAGGCACCCGGCGATTGGGCGATCACCGAGGTCATGCCGCTGCTCTCGGATGATGCCTTCCGGCGGCGGCTGATGGGCGGCGTCACCGATCACGAGCTAGCCGCGACCTGGGCGTGGTTTGAGGGACAGAGCGATGCGGCCCGCGCCGAGATGGTCAGCCCGCTCGCCAACAAGCTCGCCGCCTTCACCCTGCGGCGAAAGCTCCGGGCGGTGGTCGGCCAGAGCAAGAGTGCGCTCGACTTCGACGCGGCGCTTCGCGAGCGCCGAATCATCCTCGTCTCACTCCAGAAGGCCTTGATCGGCGAAGACGCCGCCCGCCTGATCGGGTCCTGCATCCTGGCCGAGCTTTGGGCAGCGATCCAGCGCCGCGCCGCCCTCCCGCAGAGTCAGCGCCCGGTTGCCTCGGTGATGGTCGACGAGGCGCAGGACTTCCTCCGACTGCCGGTAGCGCTCGGTGATGCAGTGGCGCAGTCGCGTGGCCTCGGCGTCGGCTGGACTGTTGCTCATCAGAATCTCGGGCAGCTGCCCGCCGACCTCCGGGCCGCGGTCCTGGCGAACCTGCGCTCCAAGGTCGTCTTCCAGACGACCGCCGACGACGCCCGCGCGTTCGCCCGTGAGCTAGCACCGCACGTAGACGCTTCCGACTTGCAGGGGTTGGCTGCGTACGAGGCCTTCGCCGTCGTCTCGACCGGGGCGGCCGTCGCCCCGCCCTGCTCGATCCGCACCCGTCCGCCACTGACCCCGACCGGTCACGGTGACGAAGTCCGCACCCGCTCCCGCCAGCGCTACGGCCGCCGCCCCGAAGACGTGGACGCCGAGATTCAGGCGCGTCTCGGTGCCACCACTCCCGACGCTCCGGTTGGGGCGAGGAGGCGGCGATGATCGCTGTTCGTTTCGCTCTCGCGAGCCGCGCGCAAAGCACCTGCACCGGGCACCTTTCCGCTGTCGCAGCGCCAACGACTAGTTGCCCCAAACGGGGGTTCCAATGAGTCGGGAGCGGGTGACGAATGCCTACGTCGAAGGGTTGGCAGCCGAGCTGCCCGAGCGCGACCTGGCCTTGGTCGAGACCCTGGAGCAGTTCCGAGTCGCCACGGCATCGCAGCTGCGGCGGCTCCACTTCACCAGCGGCACGGAGGCGGCCAACGCTCGCCAAGCGTGGCGCAGGCTCCGGGCGCTGCAAGACCTGCGGGTCCTGACCGTCCTCGAGCGGAAGATCGGCGGCGACCGGGGCGGTTCTACCCAGGCGGTCTTCGCCCTCGACGTCGCCGGCCAGAAGCTGGGGGCGGCCTGCGGCCCGGCCGGTGGTCGGCGTCTGCGTCGTCCCTGGACTCCCGGCAATCAGTTCCTCGCTCACGCCGTCGCGGTCACGGAGTTGTATGTCGCCCTCTGCGAGCGGGCGCGGGCCGATGGCGGCGAAGTCCTCGCCTTCGACGCCGAGCCGTTCTGCTGGCGGCGCTTCGCCGGGGTCGGCGGCGCGACCGCCTGGCTGAAGCCCGACGCCTTTGTCCGCTTCGGCGCAGGCGAGTACGAACACCTGAGCTTCGTCGAGGTCGACCGGGCCACCGCCTCGGTCCCGACGGTCGCGCGCAAGCTCGGGGTCTATCGCCGCTACTGGCAGACCGGCCGCGATCAGGAGCGTTTCGGTGCCTTCGGCCGCGTCCTGCTGCTGGCTCCCAGCGCCGCCCGCCGCGATGACTTGGCCCAGGCCTTGAGGCGGCAGCCCACCGATGCGCAGCCCCTGTATCGGGTCGCGCTGTATGAGGAGGCGACGGGCCTGCTGGCGGGGGAGGGGTCGTGAAGACGCTGCCGCGAAACACGCTCCTCACCGGCGATGCCAGCAAAGCGTTGGCCGGTCTGCTCACCGGGTCGGTCGATTGCGTGGTCACTTCACCGCCATACGCAAACGCCCTGCGCGACTACGGCGTCGCCGGACAGCTTGGTCGAGAGCCGTCCGCCACCGAGTACGTCGGGAACCTGATGAGCGTGTTGCGACAGGTGCGGCGGTTGCTGAAGGACTCAGGAGCGCTCTGGCTCAACCTCGGCGACTCCTACAGCAAGCAGATAGACCAGGGCGCTCCGCGCGGAAGCCTCCTGCTGGTTCCCCAGCGAGTGGCACTGGCGCTCTCAGCCGATGGCTGGATCGTCCGCAACGTCATCATCTGGCACAAGCCGAACCCGCTGCCGCAGAGCGCCCCGGATCGGCTCAGCCCGACGTACGAAGCGATCATCTTCGCCACCAAGAGCCGCCGCTACTTCTTCGACCTCGACGCGATCCGTATCCCGCATCGCTCGGCAGATCGGGCGCGTCCTCAGGAGCGAGAGCGCACCCGCCGCTACCAGGGCAACAACACCGGCTTGGGGCGGCTGAAGGCTGCTGGCCGAGTCGGAAACCCGCGCGGCAAGAACCCCGGCGACGTGTGGACCGTGACGACTGCCACCGACCGGCGCGGCCATCAGGCCACTTTCCCCGAAGGCTTGATCGAGCGGCCGATCCTGGCGACGTGCCCGGAACGCATCTGCGTCCAGTGCGATGCCGCTTGGACGCGGCCGACTCGGATCGTCAGCAAGCAGACCAACGAGGGGATGCGGCACACACGCGAGGTCGGGGAGCTTCGACGCTGCGACTGCTTCGCCCCGAGCCGCCCCGGCGTCGTCCTCGATCCGTTCATGGGGACCGGCACCACAGCGCTCGTCGCCGAGCGGCTGCGCCGCGACTGGCTCGGCGTCGAATTGAACCCTGCCTACGCGAAGCTCGCCAAGGCTCGGATCACCGTCGGGAGGGCGTCGTGAGCCGGTGGACGGCTGCACGGCGAGCGGAAGGGTGTGCACGCCTTTCTGCTCGCCGCCACAACCATCCACTACCCGAAGGAGGTGCTTGGGCATGAGTAAAGCCCAGGACATCTATGACCGCGTGGAGGCGGTCGCGGCTGAAGGGCACTCCAAGAAGGAGGCTCACGAGATCGTCGCCAAGGAGTTCGGCATGAAGCCGAGCTCGATCCGCGGCGCGGTCTACCAGGCCCGCAAGGCCAACGGGGAAACCGGCCCCAGTCGAGTCCGGGAGACGACGACCGAGGGCGCAGTTGCCTCGGCCAAGGCCACCCTCGAAGGCGCCCGCGAGGCGATCGACGAGGAGGTCGAAGCCGCCAAGGAGCGGGCCGAGGAGGCCACCCGCGAGTACAAGGCGCTGAAAGACAGCGCGGAGGACCGCAAGGCCGAGATCACCACCAAGATCGAGGCGCTCTCGGCGTAATCACAATGCGAGCGACCTGGACACCACATACGGATTCGTTCAGGTCGCTCGCAGGTCTTTTTGCGCCGAAGACCTACGCCGCGTGTCCAATGCTCGGTTTGTTGCGCATACGCAACAACAGCGAGACAATATGGATATGGCCAGCAATCTCAAAGCCCTTGGCAAGCTCATCGGCCGCGAGCGGGAGAAGCAGGGTCTGTCCCTCGAAACCTTGGCCAACGCGGCGGGTGGAACCCGGGCAACGATCCTGCGCCTGGAGCGCGGCGAGTTCGGCCGCCCCGATCCCGAGAAGCTCCAGCGGATCGCCCGCGCGCTCAACCTCGACGTTAAGAACGTCTTTGCTCTTGCGGGCTATATCCCCTCCGATGGATTGCCCGGCTTCGGTCCGTACCTGGAGGCGAAATACGGCGACGAGCTTTCTGCCTCAGCCCGCAAAGAGCTTGAGCGCCATTTCAATCGACTCAGCAAGAAACCGAAGCGAGGGGGAGGCCGGCGTGAGTCCGCTCGCTGAAAGGGCAATCGAAAGGCAGAAAGCGAGGCCCGCATGAAGCAAGCCGCGCTGTATCTGCGGGTTTCGACTGACCGCCAGGTCGGCCGGGCGTTTTCCGAGGAGGGCTACTCGGTGGAGACGCAGCGCGAGGCCTGCCAGCGTCGCGCCCGCGAGCTTGAGGCCGAGGTCGTTGCCGAGTACGTGGACTACGGGGACTCGGCCCGCGTGGCTGACCGGCCCAAGTTTCAGAAGCTCCTAAAGCGCATCCGCGAGGAGGGCGACCTCGATCTAGTGATCGTCTACAAAGTCTCGCGCTTCGCCCGCAACACCTACGACGACATCGTGCTGGCAAGCGAGCTTGAACAGCGGGGGGTCGAAATCATCTCGGCGATGGAGCGCTTCGACAACACCGCGTTCGGCAAACGAATGCGCCGCTACGCCGCCGCGGACGCCGAGTTCTATTCCGAAGCGCTGTCTGAGGACGTGAAGCGCGGCCTCTACAAGAAGGCCAAGCTCGGGGGGACGCCGGGACCTGCGCCTATTGGCTATCTCAACGTGCAGCAGCGGGACGAGGCCACCGGCCGCTACGTCGCAACGGTCGAACTCGACTCCGACCGCGCTTCGCATATCCGCTGGGCCTTCACGGCATATGCCACGGGCGCCTTCACCCTCGACACGCTCGGCGCAGCGCTCACGAAGCGCGGCCTGCGATCCAGGCGCACCGCAAAGCAGCCAGCGCGCCCCCTTTCCCGAAGCCACCTCGCCCGTGTCTTGGCGAACCCCTACTACATCGGCACCGTCCGCTACGGCGGCGCTGAGAACCCGAATGGTCGCCATGAGCGGCTGATCGACAAAGCCACGTTCGACCGAGTCCAGCGCATCCTCGAAGGTCACGCGATGGCCTGCGAGCGCGACCGCAAGCACCATCACTACCTCAAGGGAAGCCTGCGCTGCGATCTGTGCGGTGAGCGCGTGACGTTCGTGAAGGGCAAGAGCAAAACCGGGCGGGTCTACGACTACTTTGCGTGTCTCGGGCGCTTGAAGCGCACTGGCTGCAAACTGCCCTACGTCCCGGCGCATGAGGTTGAGGATCAGGTGCCCTCTCAGTACGAGACGGTCAAGATCGTCCAGCTTGGCTCGCGCGCGACTGATGCCTCTTGGCGCCTTCATTTGGAGGACGTGAGGGAGGCGCTGAGCAAGGCGCTGGCCGGAGTGGAACAAGCGAACGCCGAAGACGTCAATCGCCTTCGCGCTCGCCTTGAAGTGCTTGACGGCGAGAGCAAGAAGCTGCTCCAGGCCTTTTATGCCGACGCGCTGCCCGAGGACCTGTTGAAGTCTGAGCAGGATCGGATCAAAGACGAAAAAGCTCGCCTGCAATCGGAACTGGCCCAAGTGCAGGCGGATATTTCACGTTTCGCAAAAGCCTTCAAGCAGGCGCTAAATGCGGCGAAGGCCATGACCGAGGCCTACAGCGAAGCGGGCGACACGGACCGCCGCCAGTGGAATCAAGCTCTCTTTGTCTCGTTCCGGGTTCGTCCTGACGGAGCCATTGAGGGCGACCTTCGGCCAGAGGTTCAGCTACTGACGGCGGCAGATACCCCAAAGCGACTACGAGCGGAGGCGCGCAAGCCTGTTTCTTTGGGGGCGGGTTCCAATAAGACCCTTCTAGCGGAGAGGGTGGGATTCGAACCCACGAGACGGGTTAACCCCGCCCACGCGATTTCCAGTCGCGCTCCTTAAGCCACTCGGACACCTCTCCGGGGTGTCCGTGAAGCCTAGCTCGGCCTACTGTGCGGCCGCGGGGACAGTGGCCCTCTGGGCAAGGGCCGGGGCTTCGCGGTAGTCGTCCAGCGAGACGACGATCGCGTCGGACTCCGACACCGGCGCCGCCGCCGGGCGGTGGCCGCGCAGGCGCTCGTGGCTGCAGACGACGTAGCACCACTCCATCAGCCGCAGGCGGGAGTCGGGGTCGATGTCGGCGATCGTGGCGCCGATCAGGAAGCGGCCATCGGCCTCGCGGCAGCTGCGCACCTCGACCTGGGCCGTCACCTCGTGCGACTCGCCGCTCGCGTCGGCCAGGCTCAGCAGCACCGCCGGCCGCGCCCCCACCTCGAGCGGTGCCTCGGCGACCAGCCCGACCCCGGCGGCGCTGGCGTCGACCAGCCGCGCCGGCACGTGGCCGTCGGCGGAGAAGCAGTTGGCCTCGGCGTCGCCCTCGAAGCGGTAGACGAGCCGCCGCTGCCGCCGCCGCCCGACCGTCCACAGGGTCTTGCCCAGGCGCCGCAGCTCGATCAGGCCCAGCAGCGGCACGATCACCGCCGCGATCCCCGGCATGTCCGGCAGCGGCCCGACCCCGGCCAGGTCGAGCAGCCGCAGCAGCGTGCCGGCGGCCAGCAGGACCGTGCAGAAGATCACCAGGTGCAGCTTGCGCACCGCATCGAGACCGCCCCCGTCGGCGCCCTGCTTCGGCGTCACCTTGAAGGCCGTCCTGCCGGGCCGGAAGATGCAGCGCAGGGCGCGGGTGTAGATCTCCATCGTCAAGAGCTCGTAGTGGGCGGTCTCGGGGATCCGCATGTAGCCGCGCGCCAACGCCGCGCCGGCGCCGAGGTTCAGCAACACCGAGGGCAGCCACAGCGCCGCCAGGGCGAGGACGCTGATCTTCAGCGGCAGGGCGCCGGTCCACAGCACCGCGCCCAGGGTCAGCAACAGCAGCAGCCGCATCGGCGGCGCCAGGTAGGCGAAGAGGCTGGCGAAGTAGGAGAGGCGCTGCAGCGGCGTCAGCTCACTCGCCCGCAGCGGCGACTCGGGCAGGGTGAAGACGGCGAGGTTGCCGCGCGCCCAGCGGTCGCGCTGCAGCAGATAGCCGTCGAGGTCGTGCGGCGCCAGGCCCTGGACCAGGACCTCGTCGTGGTAGCGGGTCCTCCAGCCGTCGCGCAGCAGCCGGATCGTCGTGTGGAAGTCCTCGGCGATCGTCTCGGTCGCGACGCCGCCGATCGCGAGCAGGGCGTGGCGGTTGATCAGCGCCGCCGAGCCGCACCAGTAGGCGGCCCCGTGGCGGTCCTTGCCGGGACAGACGACGCGGTAGAAGAGCGACTGCTCGTGGCGGCCGACGGCGTAGTGCTGAGCCGAGTCGTGGTTGAAGAAGTCGTGCGGGGTCTGGACCAGGGCCATGCGCTCGTCGTCGAAGTAGCCGACCAGGGCGTCGAGCGCGTCGGGCATCGGCACGTGGTCGGCGTCGAGCATCAGCACCAGGTCGCCCTCGGTCCGCGGCAGCGCCGCGTTGAGGTTGCCCGCCTTGGCGTGGGAGTTGTCGGGCCGGGTCATGTACTCGGCCCCGGCCAGCTTCGCCAGCTCCTCCATCTCCGGCCGCCGGCCGTCGTCGAGCAGGTAGGTGGTGTGGGGGTAGGTGAGGGCGCGGCAGCCGGCCAGCGTCGCCATGATCACCTCGGCCGGCTCGTCGTAGGTGCAGACGTAGACGTCGACCGAGCGCCCCGGCGTCGCCGCCGGCCGCACCGCCGGCGGCCGCGACCAGGAGAACCAGGCCAGGATCGCCAGCGCGTAGAGCCCGTAGACCTCGGTCACCAGCAGCATCGCGAACAGCACCGGGCTGGCCCCTTCGCTGCTCCAGCCGACGCGCCAGGTCAGGTACCCGAGCCCCCAGACCAGCGCCACGAGGGCGAGCGTGCGCAGCAGGCGAGGATGGCGGTCGAACCACCGCCCGGCTCGGGTCTGCTCGCCGGCGTTCACACGGCTTGATCGACCGCAGGAGCGCGGTTCTTTAGGCGCGGAACCACCCGCCAAGCCGCCGCCCGCAGGCCCGCGACCCTAGAATCGGGTCCCGACTGATCCTGGAGGGGTGCCGGAGTGGTTGAACGGGGCGGTCTCGAAAACCGTTGGCCGTCGCAAGGCGGCTCGTGGGTTCGAATCCCACCCCCTCCGCTCAAGACGCGTGTTGAAGTCGCCCATTAGAACCGCGGCTCCAGGTCTAGAGCTATCGCAACTTTGCTATACATAGCGAGATTGCTATGGAAGAGGCGACGAGAGCAGCGAAGGGCGTCAAGCGACTCCGGCGGCGGGTGGCAATGGAGCTGGCCGACGAGCCCGAGGCCTTGTTTCAAGCCATTGCCGCCCAGGTCGCAGAGCGCCGGCGCGCGCTGAACCTCTCGCAGCGAGAGCTCGCGGACCTGTGCGGCACGACGCAGTCCGCGATTGCACGGCTGGAGCGCGGTCACAGGCCTCCCCGCGTCGACACCTTGATGCGGATCGCCGGTGCGCTCGACTGCGAATTGGTTGTGGAGCTTAGATCGAGAACGACACAAGGAGGACGTTGAGATGAGCACGCGGGTTCCCGTGGAGGACATCGAGGTTTCAGCGGGCGAGAAGGTGCTCTCGGTCGTGCTGGCGATCTTCATCTCGGTCGGCGCCATCTGGGCATACGTTCGGGTTGATGACCTCGGCGCCGAGGATGGGGTCGTCGTCGTGCGGGCGACTCCGTCCGAGAGGGCGGCGATCGATGCGCACGAAGCGGCCATTCGTGTGCGCTTCGACGCGGGGCGCGATGCGAGGGCGGCGCGGCACGAGGTCGAGTTCACCCGAGAGGCCTACCGGACGGCACTCGACGCGGGCCAGTCTCCAGTCGCCCTCCAGCAGGACTACGTTGTCGCTCAAGAGGCGCTGGACAACGCCGAAGACCGTGTGGACGCCGCTCGGGCAACGGCTAATGAAACGGCCCCGGACGCGGAGCGGGCGCAAGCGCGCCGAGGCCAGGAGCGGCGAAGCGACCAGGCCGGACATGATCGCCGGACCTTCGTGCTCAGGCTGGCCTTGCTTGCCACGATGCTCGGATCGGCCTATTACCTGCTGGGGCGGCTGCGGCGCCGGCGCTCTCGCTACCTGCCGGCGATCTACGCCTGGATTGGAGCATCGGCTGTCCTGGCGCTCGTGATGGCGGGCGATTACACCGGCAACTACGTGGAGTTCTCGGAGGCCGGTCCGCTGGCCATCTCGCTGGCCGGCATCGCGCTGACGCTCGCCGCCTTCGTCGCGCTGCAGCGCTACCTCGCCCGGCGGGTACCTGCTCGACGAGTCCGCAAGGGCGAGTGCCCCTTCTGCGGCTTTCCCACCCGGGACGGTCGTCATTGCGAGGGATGCGGGCGACTCGTGGTGTCTGAGTGCTCGCGCTGTCGCGAACCCAGGCGTGTGGGCACCGAGCACTGCGCTGCTTGCGGGAAGGCTTGACCGCTTGTCGCGCCGGCCGATGCGAGTCGACGTGCTCGCGCGTCGTCCCGTCTGGTCGGCGAGCGGGATAATCCGGCCGTGGCCGGCGAGGAGTGGACGATCGACGCGCAGAAAGTCCGCCGCTACCTCGCCCGGGCGGATGAGTTTCCCCACCGCTCGGAGGGGGAGCGGGTCCTGCTCGAGCAGGTGCCAGCCGATGCTCGGCGCATCCTCGACCTCGGCACGGGCGACGGGCGCCTGCTCGCTCTTCTCCGGGCCGGTCGTCCCGAGATGCGGGGCGTGGGCGTCGACTTCTCCGAGCTGATGCTCGGGGCCGCGCGCGAGCGCTTCGCCGGCGACGAAGGCATCGAGCTGGTCGAGCATGACCTCGCTGAGCCGCTGCCCGCGCTCGGACGCTTCGATGCCGTCGTCTCGTCGTTCGCGATCCACCACCTCGAGCACCCGCGGAAGCGCTCGCTCTGCGGCGAGGTGTTCGAGCTGCTGGAACCGCGCGGCGTCTTCGCGAACTTCGAGCATGTGGCGTCACCCACCCGTCGCCTGCACCTGGCGTTCTTCGCCGCGATCGACGAGTCGATCGAGGACGAGGATCCGTCGGACCGCCTGCTCGACGTCGAGACGCAGCTGGGCTGGCTGCGCGAGCTCGGCTTCGATGACGTCGACTGCTACTGGAAGTGGCTGGAGATGGCGCTTCTAATCGGCGTCAAGCCGGCGGAGTAGGCATCGCTGCGGCGCGCCAGTCTGCCCTCGGCATCGAATAGACGACGCTGTCGAGATAACGGCCATCGATCAGTTCCGCCTGGCGCAGCGTCCCCTCCTGTCGGAGGCCGAGCCGCTCGGCGATCGCGCGGCTGCGACGATTGTCGGCAGCGATGCGGATCTCGACCCGGTTGAGCTGCCAGACCGACAGCGCGTGGTCGACGAGCGACCGCACCGCCGCGGTCATCGTGCCCCTCCCCTGGTGCCCCGCGTCCAGCCAGTAGCCGATGCGGGTCGCGCGGTTGCCCCAGTCGACGCTGACGTAGCCAGCCATGCCGACGATGCTTCCGCCGAGGAGGACGGCCGCCTGGAAGCCGCCGTTTTCCTGTAGCTGTGACTGGGTTCTGCGGATGAAGTCGAGCGTGTCGTCGAGGGTCTGGCCAGCCGCCCAGGGCAGCCAGCGAGCGAGATGAGCCCGGTTCACCTCGATCAGGGTGTGAAGCTCCCGGGCATCTGCCTCCTCCAGCAGGCCGAGGGCGACGTCGTCGGTGACCTGCAACTGGCATCCCTGCATCTCACCCCGACTCCCCTGCGGTTGCTCCGACAGCCCAGATCGCGATCGGCGGCGGGACGAGCAGCAGGGCCAGGGAGGCGATCTCGGCGATCGCGTCGGCGGTGCCGAAGCCGTCGAGATGGCCGGCGTGGAAGAAGAGGTGGAGCGTCGCCGTCAGCAGCCAGGCCACGCAGACGGCCTGGACCAGCGTGCGCTCCAGCGTCCGGGCCGCCCAGGCGAAGAGGACGGCGAAGCCGAGGTAGAGCCCGCCGACGTCTGTGACCAGGTGCTCGTTGTAGGGCGGCAGCAGCTCGACCCAGCTGGCGACGAAGGGGAAGTCGTCGTAGAAGGTCCGCGGTAGCACCGTCGCCGTCAGCCCGATCGTGAGCGCGGAGACGCAGAGGAGAGCCAGAGCGATCTGAGCGCTGCGCGGCGAATTCACGCGTTGAGCCTAAGCTCAGCGAACCGCTACCGCCAGCTCTTCGCTGGCGGCCTCGTGACCCTCGAAGGGCAGGACGAGGAAATACATCATCGAGGGCAGGAGGGAATCGAGGTCATCGACCTCGCCCTTGTTGAGGCGGGAGTAGAGGAGCGCTTCGACGCCGCCGACTATGCCCGCCGATGTGATCGGTGAGTGGGAGGGGGCGTCGGGAAGGTGCTCGCGGACCTGGGTGTCGATGCAGCCGGCGAAGTAATCGAGCAGCGCGTCGCGCCGCATCACCGCTTCGGCGCTGGCCGCGCGCGCCTCGACGATCAGGGTGCGGGCGGCCTCCGGTTCGGCGGCGACGAAGTGCAGCAGCGTTTCCAGGCCGAAGCGCAGGCGATCGCGCCAGCTGTCGCCCCCCTTCTCGCTGGCCTCGGCGATGCGCTCGCGAAGTCGGGCGGCGGTGACGTCGAAGGCGGCGAGGAAGCAGTCTTCTTTGTTGGCGAAGTGCTCGTAGAAGGTGGGACGGGAGACGCCGGCTCTTTCGATCACGTCCTGGACGTTGGTCCCGCGGTAGCCGAGTTCCGAGGCGGCCCGCAGCATTGCCGCGATCAGTCGCTCACGCTGGACGGCGCTGACCAGGTCCGAAGGCAGCTTGCGCACCCCGGAGGGGAACTTGCCGTCGCTGCTGCTCAGCAGTTCCACCGCGGCATCTATCTGCGCCGGCGGGTAGTGATCGCCGATCGCGGCGACCAGCTTCTCCTCGCTCAGGTGAATTCTGTCGAATGGCAAAAGGAAACCCGCACGTTTCCAATGAGAACTTTAACAGTTTCGTCAAAGTACCAGAAGAGTTGCCGCCGCGCGCGCTTTTTTGGATACCACGGCTATTCTTCAACCTATGCCACCCCTGTCCGGGGGAGCCCAGGTGAAGCCGACTCGGCCCGAGCTTCCACGAGAGTTCATAGCAGTCCGCAAGCGGCGTCGCATCATGGATGCGATGGCGGAGCTGTGCGCGGAACAGGGTTATGAGGCAACCAAGATCGCCGACCTCGTCCGCCGTGCGGGCGTGGCCCGGAAAACGCTCTACGACAACTTCGAGGGCAAGGAAGAGGTCTTTCTCGGCGCCTTCGACAGCGCCGTCGACGAGGTGGCGAAGCGGATCGAGCAGGCCGGCGAGGAGGCCGGCGAGGAATGGGCCGATCGGGTCGATGCCGGCCTTGGCGCTTTTCTCGCCTACGTCGCCGAGAACCCAGCTTCGGCCCGCCTCTGCCTGATCGAGGCGATGTCGGCGACACCGGCGGCGTCGGTGCGCTACGACGATGCGATTCAGCGGGCCGTGGACCTATTGCGCCGAAATACACCGGAGAAGACCGGCCTCCCGGAGACAATCGAGGAGACCCTGGTGGGAGGCGTGGCCTGGATCCTGCACCAGCAGATTCGCCGCGGCGGAGCCGAGCAGGCGCTCGATCTGATGCCTGAGCTGCTGGACTTCGTCCTCTCGCCGTACCGCGATGTACGCAAGCTCGCGTCGTAACGAGTGGACGAAAGTGGTAGTACGGTGACAGACTTCAATAGTCAATGGACCGACTTCCGCGCGGACGACATGGCCTTTCCCCTGAGTTTGTCGCTCAAAATCAGCGTGAGAGGCTGATCGCCGGCCTGATCGAAGCCCTCTACGAGGTGGGGTACCAGAAGACGACGGTATCGCTGATCGGTCAACGGGCGTCCGTGTCGAAGAGTGACTTCTACAAGCATTTCGACAGCAAGGACGACTGCTTCTTCGCCGCCTACGAAGTCGCGATCGAGCGAATTCGCAAGCAGGTGCAGGAGGCCTGCAGCAAACACGGGGAAAAGGAGTGGTCGCTGCGGGTGCGCGACGGGGTCGCCTCCCTCCTCGACCTGCTCGCCGGCGACCCGGCCCTGGCCAGCATCGTCCTGGTCGAAGGGCTGCGAGTCGGTCGTGGCGTCTACGATCGCTACCAGGCGGCGCTGGAGAGCTTCGTCCCCGGCCTGCGCGCCGGCGCCCCGCGACCACCGGACTCGGAATCCGTGCCGAAAGCCATGGACGAGGCTGTGATCGGGGGCATCGCCTCCCTGCTCGGCCGCCGCGTGCTGGCGGGCGAAGCGGAGCAGATCGATGATCTGCTCCCTGAGGTGCTCGAGTTCGCGATGACGCCCTACCTGGGCGCCGCCGAGGCAAGGCGAATAATCTCTGCTGGATGAGCGAGCCGACCCCGGGCGTCTTCCCATCGCAGGAGCTGAACCGGGCGATCGAGGCGGAGTGGGTCAGCTCCGGCGACTACCGGATCCGGCCGGAGGCGATCCAGCCGGCCAGCATCGACCTCCGCCTCGGTGACTTCGCCTGGGCCCTGCGCTGCTCCTTCCTGCCCGACGTCGACTCGACGGTCGAGGAGAAGACCGAGGGGCTCGCCTTCCAGAAGGTCGACCTGCGCGACGGCGCCGTGCTGGAGCGCGACCGCCCCTATCTGGTGCCGCTGATCGAGGAGCTGGCGCTGCCCGATGACGTGCGGGCCAAGGCCAACCCGAAGAGCTCGACCGGCCGCCTCGACGTCTTCACCCGGGTGATCACCGACCGCCACCACCGCTTCGACGACATCCGCGCCGGCTACCGCGGCAGGCTCTACCTGGAGATCGTCCCGCGCTCCTTCGCGATCCAGGTCAAGACCGGGCTCTCGCTCAACCAGCTGCGGCTGGCGCGCGGCGACGTCCGTCTCGGCGACGCCGAGATCCGCGACCTCCAGGACGAGGCGCCGCTCCTGTACATGGAGTCCGAGCCGGTGCCGCAGGCGGAGCTGGCCGTCGCCGACGGCCTCTTCCTCAGCCTCGACCTCTCCGGCCCGGGCGACCGCACGGTCGGCTACCGGGCGAAGAAGAACAGCCTCCCGGTCGACCTTTCCCAGGTCCGCGCCTATCGCTGGACCGACTACTGGGACCCGGTCTTCCCCGAGCCCGGGGGGCGGGTGGTGCTGGAGCCGGAGATCTTCTACCTGCTGCTCTCCGCCGAGGGGGTCTGCATCCCACCCCAGATCGCCGCCGAGATGATGGCCTACGACCCGACCGCCGGCGAGCTGCGCACCCACTACGCCGGCTTCTTCGATCCCGGCTTCGGCTACGACCCCGGCGGCGGCAACCACGGCAGCCGGGCCGCGCTGGAGGTGCGCGCCCGCGACGTCTCCTTCATGGTCGAGCACCGCCAGCCGGTCTGCAAGCTCGGCCTGGAGCGGATGGCCGCTTCCGCCGAGCGCCTCTACGGCGCCAGCCTCGGCTCCAACTACCAGGGCCAGGTGACGATGCTGAGCAAGCATTTCGAGGAGCAGACTGCGGGAGCGGGGGCGGGCACCCCCTCCGAAACGCGCGACGGGAGCCGCGCTTGAGTGTTTCGGAGGGGGTGCCCGCCCCCGCTCCTCGGACCTGGCTGGTGTATCTCGCTGGGGAGATTCACTCCGATTGGCGGGAGCGGATCGAAGCCGGGGTGCGTGAGGCCGGGCTGCCGGTCTCCTTCTCGGCTCCTGTCACCGACCACGCCGCCTCCGACGACGCCGGCGCCGGCACGCTGGGGGAGGAGCGCGACTCCTTCTGGCGCGACCACAAGGGCGCCGGCATCAACGCGATCCGCACCCAGACCCACATCCGCGCCGCCGACCTGGTCGTCGTCCGCTTCGGCGACAGGTACCGGCAGTGGAACGCGGCCTTCGACGCCGGCTTTGCCGCCGCCCTCGGCAAGCCGATCGTCACCGTCCACGACCCCGACCTCGACCACGCGCTGAAGGAGGTCGACCGCGCCGCCCAGGCGACCGCGCGCGAGGCCGAGCAGGTGGTCGACGTCCTGCGCTACGTGATTCGCGGCGAGCTGCCCTGACGTTCCTGCTCCTCCCGTCACGCCGGGGCGGGGAACAGGGGTTAGGGTGGTGCTGTGAGCGGCGAGGCCAACCGGGCGACGATCGAGCGCTTCTACCAGGCGTTCGGGCAGTGCAACGGCGCCGCGATGACCGCCTGCTACGCGCCCGACGCGCATTTCCGCGACCCCGCCTTCGGCGATCTCGAGGGCGACGAGATCGGCGCGATGTGGCGGATGCTGACCGGCCGCGCGACCGACCTGGAGATCGAGCTGCACGAGCACGACGCCGACGAGGAGACCGGCAGCGCCCGCTGGATCGCCCGCTACACCTTCTCCACCGGGCGCCCGGTCGTCAACGACATCCAGGCCAGGTTCCGCTTCGCTCCCGATGCCAGGATCGTCGACCACGTCGACGAGTTCGACTTCCGCAACTGGGCCAAGCAGGCACTGGGACCGAGCGGCCACCTGGTCGCGCTGCTGCCACCGCTGCGCTCCAAAGCCCGGGCCAAAGCGCTCGACCAGCTTGAGGCCTTCCGCCGCGAGGAGACCGGCTCCAGCCTCTGATTAGCGAGAGTTGACGGTTTGTCCCACCTATAGGTGGGGGAATCCGACATCTTTCCCGCCGCCGTAGATGCGAACATATGTTCGTGCGCTGGGATGAGCAACGCGTCGAGAACGATCTGCGGTTGCCGGGAGTCGGCGACGGCACCGTCACCCGCACTTTGTTTTGCTCGAAGAACTCACACCTATTTGGATTTCGACGCCGGTCGCGACTTCGAGCGCGAGATCGTGGTCAAGGTCAACGTGCCGGAGCTGCTGCGGGCGGAGTTGGCGCGGCCGGGCTGGAAGCGGGAGCTGGTGGCCCTGGGGACGAACACCGATCCCTACCAGTGGGTCGAGAGCCGCTACCGGATGATGCCGGAGATCCTCGAGGCCCTGGAGGCGGCGGAGACGCCGGTCTCGGTGCTGACCAAGTCGCCGCTGGCGATGCGCGACGTGAAGATCTTCGAGCGGATGGCGAAGCGGCTGCCGCCGCGGCATCGACTCCGGCGTCCTCATCGCCCCCCTGATGCCGGGCATCAACGACCACCCCGACCAAGTTCGCCCAATCGTGGAAAGGGCGAAAAAGGCCAAAGCCACGTTCCTGGGAGGGGTGGCACTGCATCTCCGCGGAGAGGTAAAGGACATCTTCTTCGCCTGGCTGAAGGCAAAACGCCCCGACCTGCTGCCGCACTACGAACAGCTCTACAGCAACCGCGCCTATATGCGGCCAGCCCAGCGAAAACAGACCACGCGAGCAGTCCGCGGCTGGGGCCGCGGACGACTGAGAAAAGCTCTCGCCGACCGCTCCGAGCAACCAGCTAAAGGCAACCGGCCAACGCCGCCAGCCGCCGTCGCCGCGACCGCTTCCACGGCGGCTTCCGAGCAGCAGAGCCAGTCCTCACTGTTCTGAGCGGGCTGGCCAGAGCGGTGCATGAGATTGGCGGGGGGTGCCCCTCCCACGGAGGCTCCCGACGCCACGCTCCGCACCACCGGCGGCGATCCAGCTGCGCAACGGTCTCCGGGGGAGGGGCACCCCCCGCCAATCCCGACTACCCCCCTTCGTCCAGCTGTTCAAACCGACACTCCCGCGGCGCTTTGTCATCCCTGAACCGGTGAAACCGCGCCCCGTGCCTGATCCGCCCGCTTGCCGCATGGTCGTACCCCACCTCGATCACCAGCTCCGGCCGCAGCTCCACCCACTCGAGATCCCGCCCGCCGGTCCACCGGCTCGGCTCGGCGCTGCCGCTCTCGCCGGTCTCCAGCGGCGCCAGCATCGCCCGCATGCTCCGTTTCGCCGCTTTCGAGAAGCCGGAGATGTGGCCGACCGAGCGCAGCTCGCCGCCGTCATAGAGGCCGAGGATCAGCGAGCCGACGGTGCCCTCCTCTTTGCCCGGTCGCCAGCCCATCACCACGCAGTCGATCGTGCGCTCGCGCTTCACCTTCGCCATGCCCCTGCGCTTGCCGGGCTCGTAGACGGCGTCGAGCTGCTTCGCCATCACCCCCTCGATGCTCCCCAGCCAGCGCTCTGCCTGCTCGGCGTCCGGGGTGAGCGGCGTCAGCTCCAGCCCGGCTCGCTTGGCGATCGCCTCCAGCCGCGCCCGTCGCTGCGCCAGCGGCGTCTCCAGCAGCGACTCGTCGCCCTCGGCCAGCAGGTCGAAGACGAGGTAGTCGGCCGGGATCTCCTTCGAGAGCAGTTCGATGCGGGACTGGGCCGGGTGGATCCGTTCCTGCAGGGCGTCGAATTCGAGGTTGCCCTCGGCGTCGCGGATCACCAGCTCGCCGTCCAGCACCCAGCGCCCCGGCGCGAAGCTCAGCTCCGGGAAGTAGCGGCGCAGCTCTTTGCCGCCGCGCGACTGGACGTAGAAGTCCTCGCCGTCGACGAAGACGATCGCGCGGAACCCGTCGAGCTTCGGCTCATACGCCCACTCTTCGCCGACCGGCAGCTTTTTCCGAGTCAGCGCCAGCTGCGGCTTAATCGGCGGCGACAGAGGCAAATCCATCTACGCGACCCTACGCAAACTGTTCACCTGCTTCGCACCCGCTCGCGACTCTCGCGCGGGTCCGGAATCGGCACCGCCGCCAGCAGCTTCTTCGTGTAGTCGTCACGGGGCCGCTCGCAGACCTGGTCGGCACCGCCGGTCTCGACGATCTCGCCGTGGTGCATGACCGCGATCCGGTCGGAGATGTGGCGGACGACCGCGATGTCGTGGGCGACGAACAGGTAGGCGATCCCGAACTCGTCCTGGAGGTCGTCGAGCAGGTTGACGATCTGGGCCTGGATCGAGACGTCGAGCGCCGAGACCGGCTCGTCGGCGACGATCAGCTTCGGCTTCAGGGCGATCGCCCGCGCGATCCCGATCCGCTGCCGCTGGCCGCCGGAGAACTCGTGCGGGAAGCGGTCGTGGTGCTCCGGCGAGAGGCCGACCCGGTCCAGCAGCGCCTCGACCCGGCGCCGCAGCTCGGCGCCGGAAGCGAGGCGGTTGAGCTTGATCGGGCCGCCGACGATCTGGCCGACCCGGCAGCGCGGGTTCAGCGAGGCATAGGGGTCCTGGAAGATCATCTGCATGTCCCGCCGCAGCGGCCGCAGCTGGCGCTGGCGCAGGCCGACCAGCTCGCGGCCCTCGAAGCGGACCGAGCCCGAGTCGGGCTCGACCAGCTGCAGCACAGCCCGGCACAGGGTCGACTTGCCGGAGCCGGACTCGCCGACCAGGCCCAGGGTCTCGCCGGGCGCGATCGAGAGGTCGACCCCGTCGACGGCCCTGACCCGGTCCACCTCGCGGCTGAACAGCAGGCCCGACTTGACCGGGAAGTGCTTGACCAGGCCGCGGACCTCGAGCAGGGCATCGCCGGCGGGACTCACTGCGTCTGCTCCAAGATGCCGCGGCTATCGGCGACGCGCAGCTCCCGCTTGCGCTCCGGCTCCAGCCAGCAACGGTCGAGGTGGCCGGGGGAATCGGCCAGCCTCGCCACCAGGTCGGGGACCTGCTCGCAGCGGCCGAAGGCGTGCGGGCAGCGGGGGCGGAAGTGGCAGCCGCGTGGCGGCGCGAGCAGCGACGGCGGCATGCCGGGAATCTGGGGAAGGCGCCTGGGGCGCGGGCGGTCGATCCGGGTCAGCGAGCTCAACAGCCCCCAGGTGTAGGGGTGCTGAGGGTCGTAGAAGATCTCGTCCAGGGTCCCGTACTCGACGATCCGTCCCGCGTACATGACCGCGACGCGGTCGGCGATTTCGGCGACGACGCCGATGTCGTGGGTGATCAGGAGGATCGAGAGGCCGCGTCGCCGGTTCAGCTCCCGCAGCAGTTCGATGATCTGCGCCTGCACGGTGACGTCGAGCGCGGTCGTCGGCTCGTCGGCGATCAGCAGCGCCGGCTCGAGCGAGAGCGCCATCGCGATCATCGCCCGCTGCCGCATGCCGCCGGAGAACTCGTGCGGGTAGGAGTCGGCGCGGCTCGCGGCCTCGGGGATGCCGACCGCGTCGAGCAGCTCGATCGCGCGTTCGCGCGCCTCCTCGCCGCCGACGTCGCGGTGGGCCCGGATCTGCTCGACGATCTGGTCGACCACCCGGTAGACGGGGTCGAGCGAGCTCATCGGGTCCTGGAAGATCATCGCCATGCGGTTGCCGCGGAGGCGGCGCAGCTCCTCGTCGCCGGCCGCGACCAGCTCCGTGCCCTCGAAGCTCGCGCTGCCCGAGATCGTCGCGTTCGGCCCCCGGGTCAGGCCCATCAGGGTCATCGCCGTGACCGACTTGCCGCTGCCGGACTCGCCGACCACCGCCAGCACCTCGCCACCGCCGAGGTCGAGGCTGACTCGATCGACCGCCTGGACGACTCCCTCTTCGGTGCGGAAGGAGACCGCGAGGTCGCGGACGCCGAGCAGGGGAGTGCCCTCGCTCATCTGGCGGTCTCCCCTTCGAGCCGGATGCGTGGGTCGAGAGCCGCGTAGGCGATGTCGACCAGGGTGTTGAAGACGACGATGAAGAAGGCGCCGAACATGGTCACCGCCATGACCGGCGGCAGGTCGAGCTGGCCGATCGCTTCCGCCGCGTACTGGCCGACGCCCTGCAGGTCGAAGACGGTCTCGGTGAGGATCGCGGCACCGCCGATCACGGCCCCGAAGTCGAGCCCCCAGAGGGTCACGATCGGGATCAGCGAGTTGCGCAAAACGTGTCTGATCAGCACCCGCCGCTCCGAGAGTCCCTTGGCGCGGGCGGTGCGCACGTAGTCCTCGCCCATCGTTTCGAGGATGTCGGAGCGCAGGACCCGCGAGTAGAAGCCGATGAAGAGGATCGAGAGCGCCGTCCACGGCATCACCAGGTGCCAGAACCAGTCGAGCGGGTTTTCGGTGAGCTCGACGTAGCCGCTGCTGGGGAAGATCCCCGCCTTGTAGCCGAGGTAGTAGCTCATCAGGGCGCCGAGCCAGAAGACCGGCATCGAGATCCCGATCAGCGCCAGCACGGTGACCAGCCGGTCCGAGAAGCGGCCGGCGCGCAGAGCGCTGTAGAGGCCGAGGCCGATCGCGAACGCCATCCAGATCAGGGCGGCGCCGACCGCCAGCGAGAGGGTCCGCGGCAGGCCCTTCCAGATTTCTTCGGTGACGTCCTGCTGGGTGAAGTAGGAGACCGTTTCGCCCGTGAACAGGTTCTTCATCATCGTCCCGTACTGGACGTAGATCGGCTCGTCGAAGCCCCACTCCTCGCGGATCGCTTCGACCTGGGTTTCGGTGGGGATCTTGCCGGCCATCCGCACCGCCGGGTCGCCGCCCGGCAGGACGTTGAAGATCAGGAAGACGAGGACCGAGACGGCGAACAGGACCAGCAGCATCGAGAGCAGCCGGCGCACGACGAACCTGGCCATGTCCGAGCTCATCAGTGCTCGATCCTCACCTTGGCGCGCGGGTCGAGCGCGTCGCGCACGCCCTCGCCGAAGACGTTCAGCGCCAGCACCGAGAGCACAAGCATCACGCCGGGGACGATCGTCAGGTGGGGGGCGGTGACGATGCGGTCGACCCCTTCGGCGATCATCGTCCCCCAGGAGGGGTTGGGGGCCTGCACGCCGGCGCCGAGGAAGGAGAGCGAGGCCTCGAGCAGGATCGCGTTGGCGACCAGCAGCGGCAGGAAGACGACCAGGGTGGAGGCGACGTTGGGGAGGATCTCGCGGAAGACGATCCGCAGCGAGCCCATGCCCTGGGCCCGCGCCGCCTCGACGAATTCGCGCTCGCGCAGCGCCAGCGCCTGACCGCGCACCGGGCGCGCCAGGTAGGGGATGTAGATCACGGCGATGATCAGGATCGGGATCGCCAGCGAGTCGCCCTGGATCGCGATCGGCCCGATCGAGAGCCCGCCGAGGGCGAGGGCGGTGCCCAGCGCGACGCCGAGCAGGACGACGGGGAACGCCCAGATCACATCCATCGCCCAGCGGATCACGCTGTCGGTGCGCCCCCGGTAGTAACCGGCAAGCAGCCCGAGGACCAGCCCCATCGCGATCGTCCCGACCGCGGCGACGAGTCCGATCAGGAGTGAGTTGCGACCGCCGTAGAGCAGCCGCACCATGATGTCGCGGCCGTTGCTGTCGGCGCCGAGGAAGAAGTGGTCGCTCCAGGTCGGCCCGATCGGCTTGCCGAGCAGGTCGACGACTTCAGTCGGCTTGCCGTCGATCAGAACCTTGTCCGAGAGGTGGTTCTCCTCCGGCGTAGTTTCGGCGATCTGGCTGGCCCAGAGCGGCGCCGCCAGGCAGGCGGCGACGAGGAGCACGAAGACGAGCCCGGCGGCCAGCGCGACCCTGTCGCGGCGCAGGCGCCGCCAGGTCAGGCGCCAGGGACCGAGGCCGTGGCGCTCCGACGGATCTCCGGCCAGCTCCTCCGAGGAGTCGAGCGTGAACTCGGTGCCGGCGGCACCGGCCTCTTCGCGATGTGCGGACACCAGGCTGGATTATCCGCCCCCGCCCCCCGGCAAACCGGGGCGGCGGGCGGGGCGGACGAATCTCAACCGCAGCGAAGGGCTATTCGTCCTTCAGGCACCACTGCGAGTAGTCGTTGTAGATCACCGGGCTGATCGGCGTGCAGTCCGCGAAGTTCATCCGCTCGGACATGAACGTGCCCAGTTTCCGGTAGCCGTAGGGCACCTGGTAGGCCTTGTCGACCAGGTACTCGTTCAGTTCCTCCCAGCGATCCGTCACTTTCGTCAGGTCCGGCTCTTTGCCGAGCTCTTTCAGCTCTTTGTTGATGTGGGGATCGTCGACGTTGCTCATGTTCTGGTTGTTGGTCGGCTGGATCGTCGCCCCGTCGACCAGGAAGAAGAAGTTCGCCGGGTGCGGGAAGTCGCCGAACCAGTTGAGGAACCCCGTCTGGGCTTCCGTGCTCTGGTTGCCGATCGTCTGGAAGTAGACCCCGCCGTCGAGGATTTTCGGCTCCGCGTCGAGGCCCATCTGGTTGAGCTGGTCGGCATAGGCCTGGGTGACTTTCGGGGTCGGGTCGACGTTGTCGCCCCAGACGGTGACCTCGGCCCCCTCGGCCCCCGCCTCTTTGATCATCTGCTTGGCCCGCTCGAGGTCGGGCGGCTCGTTCGGGTCGCCCCAGGGGCACTCGCCGCTGTCCAGAGATTCGGAGTAGCCCGCCATTTCCGGCGGCAGGAACGAGCAGCCGGGCTGCAGGGTGCCGGCGAAGAGGCGGGCGAGGGCCGGCTTGTCGAGCCCGATGTTGACCGCTTCGCGGACCTTCGGGTCGTCGAACGGCGCCACTTTGCCATTCAGGAAGAAGTAGTAGGTGGAGAGCGTCGTGAATTCCTTGAAGCGCTGTTCCTCGCTGCCGTCGGGCCCGAAGCGCTCGAGGATTTCGGCCACGAAGTCGGCGGCCGGCGGTTCCTGCATGAAGTCGAGTTTGTTGTCGATCACGTCCTGGGTCTGCTGCGAGACGCTGGGGATGATCTCGGTCACGACCGTGCCGATGTTCGCCACCGGGACGCCGGGGATCGTGTCCTCGTCGAAGTTCGGGTTCTTCTCGAGCACGAATTCGCGATTCGGCACCGATTTCGTGAACATGTAGGCGCCGACGCCCGGGGCCGGGTCTTTGGTCATGTTCTCGAAGGGCGTGTCGCCGGGCACGATCGCGGCGAAGTTCATCGCCAGCACGAAGTTGAAGGCGCTTTCCGGTTCGGCCAGCTCGATCGTGATCTCGCCGGTCTTGTCGTCGGTCTCGATCCCGGAGATGTCGGCGTTCGGGTTGCCGCCGGAGAGGTAGGCATCGGCGCCCTCGATCACCTCGTAGTAGGGCGCGCCGCCCGACTCGAGGTTCAGCACCCGCTTGATCGTGTGCTCGAAATCGCTGGCTTTGACCGGCGTGCCATCGGAGAATTCGAGCCCTTTGCGCAGCGTCAGTTCGTAGGTCTTGCCGTCCGCGCTCACCTCGGGCATCGCCTCGGCAAGGCCCGGGATCAGCTCCGCGCCGGCCTTGCCCTCCTCGCGCTTATAGGTGAGCAGAGGCGTGTAGACGACCCACATCGGTTCCCAGCCGTGGATCGTGTACGAGAGGGCGGGATCGAGGTAGTCGGGCTGCGAGGCCTGGGCGATCGTCACCGACCCGCCGCCGCCGGAGCCGCCGCCGGAGTTGGAGGAGTCGTCACTTCCACATGCTGCCAATCCGAGAGTTGCGACCGCTGCAATTACGAAAACCGCTGCAAGAACGCACAATCTCTTCAAGGCAATACCTCCGAGTCGGACTGGATAGGCCTGCTCCCTGGGAGCAACTCCAGCACAACGTCGTTGCTCCCGTCAAGCTCGTTTGAACTAGACATTGCGACGCGTTCAGGCCATTTAGAGCCAAGAATCGGAGCGACGACGACGACGATCGCGAAGACCCCGAGGCCGGCGATCAGGAAGGTCGTGCGGGGGCTCGCGACAGCCGCGATGACGCCGCCGATGGCGAAGCCGAGCCCCGGCATGGCGGCGCCGATCGACTCCAGCACGCTCATCACCCGTGCCTGCATTCCCTGCACGGTCATCTCCTGCACGGCGCTGATCGTCGACACCCACTGCACGCCGTTGCCGGCTCCGCCGAGGACCGAGGCGGCGCAGGCGAAAGCCAGCGTCGGGGCGGCTGCCAGCCCGAGGTAGCCGGCGCCGACGGTGAGGGTGCTGAAGAAGAGCAGCAGCGCCAGCGAAGCGCGGCGCACCGCGGCGAAGACGAGGCTGCCGAGGACCATGCCGGCGCCCCAGCTGGCGAGCATCAGCCCGTAGCCGGAGTCGGAGACGTGCAGCGTCTGCTTGGCGTAGACGACCTCGACCGGGATCACCGCTGCAAAGAAGACGAAGGCGGCGCCCTGGGCGATCAGCAGCCGGCGCAGGACCGCCTTCTCGCGGATGTAGGCGATGCCGGCGCGGACGCGGTCCCGCATCCGCCCGGCTTCGGGCTCGGCCTGGGGCATCGGCCCCGCGGTCAGCAGGATCCAGGCGATCACGTAGAAGGAGGCCGCGTCGAGCAGCAGGGCGGTCTGCACCCCGAAGCCGGCGACGATCAGGCCGGCGAGGCCGGGGCCGATCGCGGCGCCGCCGGTGAAGGCGACGTTGAGCAGGGCGTTGCCGGCGCGCAGCTCGCCGGCCGGCTCCAGCTGCGCCGCGACCACCGCCCGGGTCAGCGAGCGACCGGCGAGGGCGAGGGCGCCGTCGATCGTCGCGACCACGATCACGGCCGCCAGCGAGAAGTCGGCGGCGAGCAGCGCCAGCACGCCGAAGGCGGCGGCCTCGCCGCAGTAGATGACCGGCAGCGCGAAGCGCGGCGGCGGCCGCTCGGCCCGCGTGACCAGGATCGGCGCCAGCAGGGCGGGGAGGAAGCGGGTGCCGAGGAAGAGCGCGGCGGTGGCGAGGGCGCTGTCGGTGCGCTCGAAGACCAGCACCGAGAGGGCGATGATCCCCATCCAGTCGCCCAGCTCGTTGACCGTGTACGTCATCGCGAGCCGCCGGAAGAGGGGCCGTCTGAGGGGGTCGGTCAGGCGTCGCCTACGCATTGGTCGCTGTGCGTACTACTGCATTTATGCACAAGTTTTCCTGCAGATGCACAAGTTTCCGCCGGGTTGTGCTACAAAGTTGCCAGGCAATTTGAAAGTTCCACGACGCAGCGCACAAGGTTGCGGGCTTCAACTACCACGGAAGGGGCTAGAAAATGGGTTTTCGTCACTAGATCTTTTTCGCGGGGCCGCTTTGATCGAGCGCTCCGCACCAGTCTTTGAAGGGCGTCCCGGTTCGGGGCGCCCTTCGTGCTTTCGGGGCCGGTGAGCCTCCACCTGCGCCGCGCGGTTATGCCGGAAGCCGGCGTGAGGCCCGTTTGGGCGAATTTGGTCATGCGGCCATACGTCCTTGCCTAATGCGATAGGCGCTACTAACTTTGATCTCGCATTTAGCGGAAAGGCGTTAGCCGGGCGCTCTGCGCAGGGAATGGGCGTGCGCTCGTGAATCTGTACCCCTTGAGGCCTCCCTCTTCCCCTTTCAGTCAGCGAACTCAATGGCCGAGACCCGCCCCACCCGTTTAGCGATCGCCGGCATGATCGGCGCTCTGGCGCTGACTGTGGCCGCGGCGATCTGGGAGGCGCCGGAATGCAACTGGGATCTCGGCTTCTTCGCGGTCCTCCTCGCCTTCTCCATCTTCAGCGATCTCACCGCCGTGCCGACGGAGTCCAAGGTCAAGGTCTCCGGGAGCTTCCTGGCCCTGGTCGTGGCGATGGTCTTCCTCGGCGGCACGCCGGCGGCGCTGATCGGCGTCGCCACGATCCTCACCGGCTGGTTTCGCTGGCGCGACGACTGGCACTACCTGCTGGACAACGTGCTCACCTACGCGCTGTTCCCGCTGGTCGGCGGCCTCGCCTTCCACGAGGGCGTCGAAGCGCTCGGGCTGACGGCGTCGGACCCGTATTTCTACCTCTGCGTCTTCGCCCTCTTCCAGCTGGCGCTGGCGCTCAACTTCATGATGATCGCCAGCTACGGCTGCTACGTCGAGCGCTCCTCCTTCTCGACCAAGCTGCGGGTCCTGCCGCCGGTTCTGCCCTCCGAGTTTGCCAGCGCGATGCTCGCCGTCGCCGTCGCCTACATCTACGCCAAAATCGGGATCTCGGCGATCGCCCTCTTCGGCGTCGTCCTCGTCACCTTCCAGTACCTGCTCGGGCAGCTGCTGCTCTCCCAGCAGCGCGCCCGCGAGCTGGAGCTGCGCAGCAAGCAGCTGGCCAGCTTCCAGGTCGGGATGTTGAGCGCGATGCTGCGCACGCTCGACCTGCGTGACCAGATGACCGCCCGCCACAGCGCCGCCGTGGCGCGCTACTCGCGGGCGATTGCCCAGCGGGCCGGCTTTTCGCGCCGCGAGGAGGAGCTGGTCCACATCGCCGCGCTCCTGCACGACATCGGCAAGTTCATCCTCCCCGACCGCATCCTCAAGGCCAACGTTCCGCTCACCGACGAGGACTGGATGCTGATTCGCCGCCATCCCCAGCAGGGCGCCCGGGTGGTCTCCTCGCTGGACGGCTACGGCCCGGTCGCGGAGATCATCCTCGCCCACCACGAGCGGATCGACGGCAAAGGCTATCCGCGCGGGCTCGCCGGCGACGACATTCCGGAGCTGTCGCGGATCATCTCCGTCGCCGACACCTACGACGTGATGACCGCGCGCGACTCCTACCGCACGCCGATGTCGAGCCACGACGCGATCGTCGAGCTGCGCCGGGTCGCCGGCAAGCAGCTCGACGCCCGCTTCGTCGAGGTCTTCATCGAGCTGCTCGAGGGCAAGGACGTCTCCTTCCAGCACGGCGAGGCGGCCGATTTCGAGAAGGAGCTGGCGCTGGAATCGCGGATCGCCGAGACGGCCAGTCCGGACGGGGAGAGCAACCGCTTCCAGGTGGCCGGCGTCAGCGTCTAAGTAGGGGCCTGCCCCGGTCAGGGGTTCCGCTTAACTTTTTCGAGGGCTGACGGCCCGTCCCGGTAGGGGTTCCGCTTAACTTTTTCGAGGGGCGTTGGTGGGGCTGGCGCCTCGGGCCGGCGACGGCGAAAAAGTACAAGACGCTCCACCCCTACCGGGACGGGCCGTCTTGAAGCGGGTGGCGATACGGTTCGCGCGATGCGCGCCGTTACCTTCCAGGCTCCGGAGCAGGTTCGGATCGAGGAGAAGCCGGACCCCGAGCTTGTTGCTGGGGATGATGCCGTTGTCCGGGTTGAGGTGAGTGGGATTTGTGGGTCCGACCTTCACATCTACCACGGGCGGGTGCCGGTGGAGCCGGGGTTCACGATCGGGCACGAGTTCGTCGGGACGGTGCTGGCCGCGGGCGACGGTGTCGAGCGGGTCGCTGTGGGAGACCGGGTGCTCGGGACCTTTCACACCGCCTGCGCGACCTGCGCATCCTGCCTGCGGGGGGACTACCACCGCTGTCGCAATGGGCAGACCTTCGGTCATGGTGCCCACCTCGGCGACCTGCAGGGGGCCCAGGCCGAGTTGCTGCTGGTGCCGCGCGCCAACCTGACCCTGCGGCGGGTGCCGGAGGGGATGTCGGCCGACGTCGCCCTCTTCGCCGGCGACGTGATGGGAACCGGCTACCACGCCGTCGCCCACGCCGGCATGCGCTGCGGCGACACCGTCGCGGTGCTGGGATTGGGCCCGGTCGGGCTCTGCGCCGTGCAGGCGGCGCTGACCGGCGGCGCCGCCGAGGTCTTCGCGATCGACAGCGTCGAGCAGCGGCTGAAGATGGCCGCTTCCTTCGGCGCCACGCCGCTGCACCTGACCGAGCAGGAGCCGAAGCGGGCGGTGCGCGCGGCGACCGACGGGCTCGGCGTCGACGTCGCCGTCGACGCGGTCGGCGATCCCGGGCCGCTGGCGCTGGCGATCAGCCTCGCCCGCGACGCCGGCACCGTCTCCGGGATCGGCGCCTACGCCGGCAGGGGCGAGGTGCCGCTCGGGCTGGCCTGGCTGAAGGGGCTCGACCTGCGCCTCGGGTTGGCCAACGTGATCGCCCACGTCGACCGGGTCCTCGGCCTGCTCGAGGCCGGCAAGCTCGACCCGGCGCCGCTGGTCACCCACCACATGCCGCTCGACGAAGCGGCTGAGGCCTACGCCATCTACGACCGCCGCGAAGCGCTGAAGATCGTCCTCTCGCCATAGAGGTAAGGTGGGTCGGTGCGCGGGGGGCGCGTCGCAATCGCAGCGGTGTCTGCCGTGCTGCTCGGCCTGATCTTCGCCGGCAGCGCGCTCGCCTGCTCCTGCGCGCCCGTCAGCCCGGTGCAGTCGCTTGCCGAGTCCGACGCCGCGGTGGTCGGCCGCCTGCTCTCGGTCGCGCCCCACGGCGCGACCCGGGCCGAGTACCGCTACCGGGTCCTGCGCGTCTATCGCGGCCGCGAGGCGATCGAGCGCGGCTCGACCCTGAAGGTGCTGAGCCCGCGCAGCTCGGCCGCGTGCGGCCTGCCGGATGGCATCGGCCGCCACTTCGGGCTTTTCCTGCTCGGCGAGCACGGCCGCTGGAGCTCCGGCCTCTGCGGCGTCATCTCGCCACGGCGACTGCGGGCAGCGGCGCAGAAGCCGAGGGGTGCGCAGGCGCTGGCTGGCTGTGCTATTTGACTAGGACAGTGGTGCGAGTTACTGTGCTGTCTGATGGCACAGCAGAACGTCGCCGCGCGGGCAGAGCCCAACCCCTTCGCGACCGATCCCAGCGACGAGTTGCCGGTTGGGCTGCAACTGACCTGGCGGCTGCGGGCACTCATCTCCACCGGCCAGCTGGCGAGCGGCGAGCGGCTGCCCAGCTTTCGCCGCCTCGCCGAGTGGGCGGGAGTCAACCTCAACACCGTGCGGGCGGTCTACGAGGGCCTCGAGGCCGACGGCCTGGTGGTCAGCCGCCAGGGCCAGGGGACCTTCGTCGCCGACGGCGTCCAGTCGGCTCCCGAGCTGGAGGAGATCGCTGCCGAGGCGCTGCGCCGCGCCAGCGAAGCCGGCCTCGGCCCGCGTGACCTGGCGATCGTCGCGATGGCCTGCGCGAGCATCCCCGGAGATGTCGGGGGGGAGGCTGCGGCGGCGCTCCCGCCGGGCCTCCCCGATCCGGAGGAGGAGAGCGAGGCGATCGAGGTGCGGCAGGAGCTGCGCCGGCAGATCGGGCGGCTGGAGGCCGAGCTGGCCACCTACACGCGCCACCTCAGCGCCGAGCTGCCGACGGCGCCACGGCGTGCCGTCGCCCACGTCGCCGGCGTGCAGGAGCTCGAGCAGACCCGCGACACGCTGATCGCCCAGCTCTCCGAGGCGCAGAAGGCGGCGGAGCAGCGGGTCAGGCGGGAAGCGCAGACCCGCGCTCGCAGGCAGCGAGCTCAGGGGCGTGAGGACGGCGAGCCCGCTCAGTCCGGCGGTCCCCTCGGCAGGGCGATGAGCTGGTGGCGCTCGAAGCCGTAGCGCGCAGAGCCGGCGCCGTCGGCGAGCTGTTCGTCGAAGTGGGGAACTTGACGATCCTCACCGTGCGGACGATCGTCTCCGCGGTCAGGCCTCCCTACCCCTTCGGCGACGAGCTGGTCTGGCAGTTCCTCTTCGTGCTGAAACTCTCCTGGTTCCCGTTGCTGGTCTCGACCTTCGCCCTCAACCTCGGCGCCCCGGGCCTGCAGGCGGCGGGGATCCTCTCGCTGGTCGGCTCCCTCGACCGCCTCGGCGGCTTCTTCGTGCTGACCGCGATCCGCTGGATCGGGCCGCTGGTGACCGCCGTGGTCGTCGCCGGCGTCGCCGGCACGGCGATCACCGCCGACTTGGGAGCCCGGAAGATCCGTGAGGAGCTCGACGCCCTGCAGGTGCTAGGCGTCGACCCGATCAAGAACCTGGTCGTGCCGCGCTTCCTGGCGCTGATCGTCGTCACCGGCCTGCTCGACATCTTCGCGATCGTCTTCGGGCTCTCCGCCGGCATCGCCGCCGAGCTGCTCTACAACCAGTCGCTCGGTGGTTTCTTCGCGACCCTGTTCTCCAACGCGACGGTCACCGATCTCTGGGCCTCGGTCCTGATGTGCACGATGTTCGGCGCGATCATCGCGATCGTCTGCTCCTACAAGGGGATGTCGGCGTCGGGTGGCGCCGCGGGGGTCGGTCGCGCCGTCAACCAGGCGGTGGTCATCGCCCTCGTCGCGGTCTTCTTCTTCCAGTTCGTCGTCACCTCGATTCTCTTCGCCACCAACCCCGAGCTGCAGTCGATCCGGTGATCGGCTGGCTCGACGTCCCGCGCAGTTGGCTCGACTCCTTCGGGGAGGTGGCGCGCTTCGGCTCCCGGGTCGCCGGGCTGGTCCTCAGCGGCCGCGTCTTCCGCTTCTTCGGCGAGAGCCTGCGCCAGGCGGGGATCCTGATCTTCGGCTCCGCCGTGATCATCTGGGCGTTCGTCTTCATCCTCGGCCTGCAGTGCGGGATCCAGGGCGCCTACTTCAACCGCTCGATCGGCGCGCCGTCCCTGGCCGGTCTCTTCTCGGCCTTCTGCGACCTGCGCGAGGGGGTCCCCTACGCCTTCGGCTACATCCTCTCGGCCAAGGTCGGCACCGGGATCGTCGCCGAGCTGGGGGCGATGCGGATCTCCGACGAGATCGACGCGCTCGAGGTGATGGGGATCCAGCCGGTGACCTTCCTCGCCGCGACCCGCCTGCTGGGAGCCTGGATCGCGATCCCGTTCCTCTACATCGTCGCGATCGGGGTCGCCTACCTGGCCAGCTACTTCTCGGTGGTCCAGCAGGTGGGGGACGTCTCCTCCGGCGGCTACCTGCTGATCTTCTGGATGTTCCAGAACCCCCTGGACCTGTTCTTCAGCCTGACCAAGGGGATGGTGATGGCGACGGTGATCGTGCTGGTCGGCTGCTACTACGGCTACACCGCCTCCGGCGGCCCGGTCGGCGTCGGCACCGCCACCGCGCAGTCGATGGTGGTCAACATCATCCTCGTCCACATCATCGGCATGCTCGGGAGCATCGTCTTCTGGGGCGCGAACCCGAGGGCGCCGATCGGCGGCTAGTAGGCGGCTTGTCGAGTTGAGCCTTTTCACCCCAGTGGGGTGAAAAGGCTCAACTCGACGCCACCGTAGCGCTGCGGGCCGGGTGGCGGTGGCGGCGGAACATCTCTTCGACCCAGCCGTAGCCAGGGCGGTCGCGGAGACCGTTGCGGAAGCGCTCGAGGGCGGGCGGCGTCGGGGTGTCGGGCGGGAGCGGGCCGCCCTCGGGAGCGACCAACGGGTAGAAGAGCGAGGCCGCGGTGAGGTCGGCGACGCCGAAGCGGTCGCCGACCAGGTACTCGCCGCCGTTCGCGGCCAGCTCGGCGTCGAGCCGGTCGATCGCGGCGACGATCTTGGTCCGCGCGACCGCTGCCCTGCCGTCGTCGTTGGCTTTGAAGCGCAGGCTGGTGTAGGTGCGGGCGTAGAGGCCGACCAACCCCTTGGCCTTGCCGAGCGGGCTTGGCACCGCTGCCGCGGCGACCTCGGCGAACATCGCGGGCTCGTTGATCAGCTCGTGGAAGGGGAGCAGCCGCGTGTACGGGCCCAGCTCCTCGTCGAAGAAGTCCTCCAGCTCGAGGGCACGGCGGCGCTGCTCGGGGTCGGAGGGGTAGAGGGGCGGGTCCGGGCAGCGCTGCTCGAGGGCGGCGATGACCGCGGTCGAGTCGCCGATCGTGCGCCCATCCATCTGCAGGATCGGGAAGGTCTTTTCCCGGCCGCGGGTGAGGGCGAGGGCGACCGCTATGTGCGTTCCCGGCAGCGGCGAGCGGCGCCGGTGCGCGACGTGCTTGTGGGCGAGCGCCCAGCGAGCCTTCTCGCTGTAGTGCGAGATCTCGAGCTGCCAGAGGGTGGGTTCGGTGCCGGCCATTGCGTCGCCTTGGTGCGCCTGGCAGCATAAGTGCGATGGCGCTGTTGAGCGATACCGAGGTGGAAGAGAAGCTGGCCGGGCTCTCCGGCTGGGAGCGGCGCGGCGACGCGATCGCCAAGCAGTTCGACCGCGGCGACTTCGTCGGCTCGGTCGAGTTCGTCGACAGCCTGGTCGAGCCGGCCGAGGCGATGAACCACCACCCGGACCTGGAGATCTCCTGGGCGACGGTGACGGTGACGTTGTCGACTCATTCGGAAGGGGGGCTCACCGAGAATGACTTCGAGTTGGCCGAGAAGATCGACGCTCTGGCATAGGCCCTGTCCCGGTAGGGGTTCCGCTTAACTTTTTCCGAAGACACGTTGCGGCTGTCCGTGGGCCGCCGCTCGGAAAAAGTACAAGACGCTCCACCCCTACCGGGACAGGGCCTTGACCAGGGCCTTGCCGCAGGTTCGGTCCGGATCCTTCTCCGGGTTGTAGCAAGCTAGGGAGGCGCCGATTAGCTGTGAGGAGCTGAGTAGGGGCTTGAGCACCTCTCCTAGCTCCTCCCAGCTGAGCCCATTCGGCATCAGATAGTCGGTGGCGGGGAAGATTGCTTCGTCGAGGACGTCGACGTCGAGGTGGAGCCAGAACGGGGTCTGGTCGAGCAGGCCGACGACCTCGGCGGCGGCGGGCCTTGGGCCCGCTGCCCGCAGGTCCGCGGCCGAGCGCTGGATCGGGGGTGGGTCGATCGTCTCCGGTTGGCGCATCCCGTACTCGACCGACTCGGGCTTGTCGCGGAAGCCGACGAGGGCCGTCCGCGGCGGCGCGACGGAGGCGCCGCCGGCGGCTTCGACCCAGGCGGCGGGGCCGAGGCCGAGCGCGACCGAGACCGGCATGTCCGCCGCCTCGCCGGTCGGCGAGGTCTCGCCGTCGTAGAGGTCGAGGTGGCCGTCGAGGTCGACGAGGCCGATCGTGCCGAGGGCGTCGCGCGCTCCGGCCAGCGCCCCCGGCAGCTCGGCGCAGCAGCCGCCGGCGAGGAAGGGGCGCACCCCTTCGCCGACCAGCTCGGCGACGGCGCCGCGGATCGTCGCGGTGGTGGCGAGGACGTCGTCGCTGGCGAGGATGCCGGTCTCGGCGTCGCGCTCCTCGCCGCGGATCCTGACGTCGAGGTCGCCACCGTCCTCGCCGCCGAGCACGGCCGGCAGCCCCAGATCGCGCAGTGCCGCGGGGCTGTGCTCGGCGCCGCCGTGGCGGCCGACCGAGTCGATCGGAACGCCGATGTAGGCGAGCGGCTTCACAACACGACTGCTACCCGGCTCCGGGCTGGCAAACTCGGGGTCGATGGCGAAGCGGAAGAAGCAGCGACCGCCGCGGCCGAAGGCGCCGACCGTCGACTACGTCGATCCCGAGGGCAACACGCTGACCCTGCGGCAGTCGCTCAGCCCCGGCACGATCGCCAGGATCGGCGAGCCGCCGGCCAGCGACGCGGCCTCGCTGGAGGACGCCTGGCGGCGGCGCTCGGAGGCGCTGTTCGAGCGCCTCGCCGTGCGCTGGGAGATCGCCGGCCTTCCCCTCAGCGACCAGAGGATGCTGCTCGGCCGCTACCGGATGGCCGACGCCGAGACCCAGCGCTGGGTGCGCCAGACGATCGCCGAGCACGTCGAGCGCCACATCCCCGAGCTGGCCGGGTGACCGTGGCCGAGGAGCTGAGGATCGACGACCGCCTCTCGATCCCGCTGGCGGAGATCGAGCTGCGCACCAGCCGCTCCTCCGGCCCGGGCGGCCAGCACGCCAACGTCACCGCCTCGCGGGTCGAAGCCGTCTTCGACGTCGCCGCTTCAGCGGCTCTCGACGACGCCCAGCGCGAGCGCCTGCTGGCCCGGGCCGGCGCGACCATCACCGCCGTCGCCCAGGACGCCCGCGGCCAGGCCCGCAACCGCGAGCTGGCGCTGCGGCGGCTGGCGCAGAAGATCGCCGCCGCCCTGGCGACGCCACGCCGCCGCCGTCCCACCCGCCCGACCAAGGCTTCCCGCTACCGCCGCCTCGAACAGAAGCGACGCATCGGCGAGCGAAAGCGGGGTAGACGAAGACCAAGCCGGGAAGGGGAATAGCTCGGCCGCCGATGAGTTTCCACTCGCACGCGGTCTTACGACCAGAGACCGATCCGACGAAAGGACCAGATCATGCTCACCGAGTCCAAGGCATTCAGCGGCTTCGCGGTCGACGACCTCGACAAAGCGAAGCAGTTCTACGACGGGACCCTGGGACTGAACATCGAGGTGCTCGACGAGGAGCACGGCTTGTTGACGCTCCACCTCGCCGGCGACCGCGACACCATCGTCTACCTCAGCCCTGACATGACCCCGCCCAGCTACACGATCCTCAACTTCCCGGTCGACGACATCGACCAGGCGGTCGACGACCTCGCCGCGCGCGGCGTCCGCTTCGAGCAGTACGCCAACCCCGACCTCCCCCAGGACGAGAAGGGCGTGATGCGCGAGGGCGGCCCGCTGATCGCCTGGTTCAAGGACCCGGCCGGGAACACGCTCTCGGTCTTGCAGGAGCGCTGAAGCGGGGATCTCGACCCGTCCTCCGTTCGCCGCTAGGGTCTTCGCGTGGCGGCGATGAGCACTCCAACTGCCCTCGGATCGACCATCAGCCTCTATCTGGCGGACGGGAGGCCGGCTGGCATCCGGGTCGTGCAGAAAGACAACTGGAACGGGGTCGGGATCGACTGTGCGCGGACCGATTTCCCGCGCGCGCGCAAGCGAGAGGAGTTTGGGCGCAGCGGCGTGTATGTGCTGGTTGGCAGCGAGCAGGACGCGGGCGGCCTTCCCGCCCTCTATGTCGGCGAGGCGGACGAGCTCGGCGCGCGCCTGGCAAACCACGCGACCAACAAGGATTTCTGGACCCGCCTGATCATCTTCACGAGCAGCGACGGGAGCATCAATAGGGCACACGCCAAGCATCTCGAGTCGCGGCTCTACGAGCTCGGCGTCCTCGCGAAGACGAGTCATCTGGAAAACAAGGTGCCGCCCGGACGGCCGAACCTCAGCGACCAGGACCGTGACTTCGCGGAGCGATTCCTGGCGGAGATGCTGGTGGTTCTCCCCACGATCGGAGTCACGGCGTTCGAACTGCCCGAGTCCCCGAGCCCGTCGAACACCTCCACGTACGAGCTCAAGGGCAAGTCGACGGCCGCGCGCGGCCGCGAAACCTCGAGGGGGTTCGAAGTCCTGCGGGGCTCGCGAGCTCGCCTCGACGAGGTTCCGAAGATCCAGCCGTGGATTCACGGGCTTCGCGCTGACCTCGTCGCGAGCGGCGTGCTCGAGGCGGGCGACGGCTCGCTCGTGCTCGCCCAGGATTACGTCTTCGACTCACCCAGCGCCGCCGCCGCGGTGATGCTCGGCCGCTCCGCCAACGGCCGCGAGCTCTGGCGACGGCCGGACGGCAAATCCCTGAAGCAGATCCAGGAAGAGATGCTGGCGGAATAGCCGCCCGCCGCCGGAGCACCCCAGTGGGGATATCGACCGCAGGACCGGATTGGACGTTGCCGGGTCTGGATCTGGCTCGCGGGCGTTACCCGCTGCGGGTCGAGGCTCACAGCGGTCGGATGGTCGATGCGCTGCTTCCCGGCGTGATCACGACGACCTACCATCCCCGCTCCTTTGCGCTGCACGCGCTTGCCTGGACGGAGGCGCATCGCCGCCAGCTGGACCGGGACGAGGCCGAGGCATTCGTACGGCGCTGTGAGGTCGTTCTCGCGGGTATCTGGCTCGCCCACGATCCCCACCGGCGCTCCGTCTCCCGGGCCCATGGGGCAGATGCGATCGCAGCTCAGGGCGAGGCCGGCGAGGTTCTGGACCTGGCGCGACTGGCCGAGCCCGGGGTATACGCGCAGGGCAGGCGCGGCTTCGCCGGCGTGTACTACGCGTCGGAGGTTCAGCTCGGGCTGCTGAGCCACGGCTGGCCACCCAGGCCACACCCCGAGCTCGACCCGGCTCCGCTCCAAGACACGCTGGGCCCGATCCTCGAGCTTGCCCGCCGCGACGATCTCAGCGTCGAGGAGCTTTCGCGGTTCGGGGACCTCTGCGTCTGCGGCACGGCCGAGGGGGCGGACGGGGAGCTGCTTCGTCAGGTCCTTGCCCGCCGGATCCGGGCTGGCAGAGACGGAGACCTGGACCGCGCCAGGATCGCCACCGTGGGCATGGTCGTCGCGCTCGTGCGCAGCGGGGCCGAGGGCTCCCTCGAAGACCACTTCCGCCGACGCTACGGGCAGGGCCCCCTCGGCGCGGGGGGATTTCACCGGGCGGCGTGGCAGGGGACGATCCTCCGCTCCTACGCGGTCGGCGCCTGGCGGCGCCTCTGGTCGTGGA
Source organism: uncultured Solirubrobacterales bacterium (assembly GCA_963775475.1). Lineage (GTDB taxonomy): Bacteria > Actinomycetota > Thermoleophilia > Solirubrobacterales > 70-9 > VAYN01. The sequence continues at coordinate 40,669 of CAVZIP010000003.1, forward strand.
TCGTCGCCTGCCTGAGCGAGCGGCGGTCGCTCGCCGAGGTGGCGGAGATGCTGGCCGAGCAGGTGAGCTGCGGAACCGTCGGCGAGCTGTTCGACCGCCTGCCCGAGACCGAGGCGGAAGGCTCGGTGCTCGCCGTCGAGGAGGAGCTGCGGGGAGACGGCTCGCTCAACCCCGACACCGACCTCCAGCTGCTTGCGCTCAGCGCCCTGCGCTTCTCGTCGATCGGGGCCGGGGCCGTCCTGACGGCGTTCGCCGGCGACGCCGGCGAGGACGACCTCGGTCCTGCCTGGACCTCGAGGTGGCTGCAGAGCAGGCGGTCGCAGCCGCTGTCCGTCTTCGCCCAGGAGCTGGTCGAGCTGTTGGTGGCTCGCGCCGAGCGGATCGCCCTGGAGAAGATGGAGATCCGCCGGGGGAAGGCTTGGATCCCGATCAGAATTGCCGAGCGCGACGGCCTCTACTGGGCGACCGATCGGGAGCCGCACGACGACGTGACCTTCCGGATCGGCGCTCTCGGCTCGGTTCTGCACGAGCTCGGGATCCTCGAGCGGGACGGGGAGCGGTGGCACGTGACCGACCGGGGCGAGTCCTATGCCACCGCTTGAGCTTGCCTCGCCGCTGAGCCTGCTGGAGGAATCGGAGCCCGTCGAGGAGGCGCTGTTCCTCACCTACGGCGCTCAGCTCGGCTTCTTCGAGCGCTTCGCGCTGAGCGCCGCGAGAAACCTCGGGGCCCGGGTCAGCGTGATCGCCGATGCCGTACGGGTCTCGGCCGACGTCGCCGCCGTGCACCGGGCCGGTCGCCGCTATCTGGACGGGCGGGTCGAGCTCTCCCAGCGCGCTTTCCACCCCAAGCTCGTGGTCCTCGCCGGAAGCAAGGGCGCCACCGTCGCGATCGGCTCCGCCAACCTGACCCTCGGGGGCTGGCATGCCAACGCCGAGATCTGGTCGGTCCTTCGCGCCGGCCCGGAGGGCGCTCCGCGGAGCCTGCGGGCGGTGGCGGAGTTCCTCGCCGATCTGCCGACGGTCATCGCCGCCGGGCCCGGAGTCGGAGAGGCTCTCGAGCGCTCGGCCACCCGGCTCGCGGCCCTGGAGGCATCCGCCGAGGGGCCCGAGGTCGTCCACTCCCTGGCCAGTCCCATCCTGCAGCAGCTGCCCGCCGGTCCGGTCGACGAGCTGCATCTCCACGCCCCCTTCTACGATGCGAAGCTCGAGGCGCTGAGCGCCCTGTGCGAGCGTCTGGCCCCGAGGCGACTCGAGGTCTACGTCCACCCTGAGACCTCGGTCGACGGCCCGGCCCTGGAGGCGTTTCTCACCGAGCGGGACGCTCGCTGGCATCCGGTTGGCGGCGATCGCTACCACCACGGCAAGCTGATCGAGTGGGTTGTCGAGGACCGGCGCTTCGCGCTGACCGGCAGTCCGAATCTCTCGGCGCCGGCCTTGCTCCACCCAGCCAGCGCCGGCGGCAATGTCGAGCTCGGGCTGATCACCCAGGTCGAGGCCTCCCTCGTGCCAGAGGTCGCCTCGCAGCCGCGGCAACCGCTTCGCGCCAACCGCATGGTGCGGGATCCCGATGGATCCTCCGGCCCGGTCCTGCTTGGCGCCGTCGCCGAGCGGGAAGGCATCCGGATCTTCCTCAGCCGCCCCCTGCCGGGGGATGCGAGAGCCGAGATCCATATGGACGGGGACTGGCGCGCGCTCCATTCGCTGCCCGGTGGGGCATCGCAGGCGCTGGCTCCGTGGCCTGACCTCGGAGGCGCTCCCGGTACGGCGTTACGCCTGCGTGGCGGCGATGGGGTGCTCTCGAACGTCGTCTTCGTCACCGATCTGGAAGCGGTGACGAGGCCGCAGATCGAGCGCGTCGGCACGACGCGGACCGACCCCGGCGAGATCTTCTCCGACCTCTCGATCGCGCGGGCGTTCGCCGAAGACCTGGCCCGCCTGAGGGTGGTGCTGGCCGGAGACGGGCGGGGGGACGGGGCCGGTGCCGGGGGTGGAAGCGGGTCCCCACCGGCGGCCCCGGAGAAGCGGACCGCAGAGGAATACCTCGAACGTTGTGAGGCAGGCGTGGGAGGGGAGATGATCCGGTTCGGCCTCGGGCTCCCCGCCCTGCTCGGGCTCGGACCCTTCAGCCGGCTTCCCGCCGGGGACCCGGCGGACACGGGCGACGGCGATGAGATCGAGGCCGAGGACGGCGAGGAGGTCGTCCGCCGCATCCGCGATCTCTCCGCTTCCCGGCGGAAGCGCTACCGGCGATGGCTCGGGGAGCTCTTCAGGGCGGCGCCCGCGTTTCCCCTGGGGGGCCAGCTGATCGTTTTCAACCTCACCGTCCTGGCAGCGGCCGGCAATCTCTGGGACGAGCCCCGCGAGTGGGTCGGCGAGCTCGCCGACCTGGCCTCCCGGTTCAGCCGGACCGCAGCCGACAGCGACCTCGACGAGCGGGCCCGTAAGGCGAATGCCCCGATCGCGCTCCTGATCCTCGACGCCCACGTCGAGCGACACGCCGGCAGCGATCCCGCGCGCGAGGGTTTCGAGCAACTGGCGGCGAGCCTGCGGGAGCGACCTCTCGGCAGGCCCGAGATCGAGGGGCTGGGGCAGCGGGCGGCGGCGGTGCTGGCTCTATTCGGTCGCAGCTTCCACCCCGGGGACATGGCCGAGGTTCTGGCTCGGGTCACGCACCCGCCCAGCGAGCTGGAGCGCGCGGTTTCGACGCTCTGGCTGGACTTCGGCATCGCGGCTCGGGTCGAGCACGGCGAGCTGAAACTCGAGGGGTTCGAGAGCCCCCTGCGCGACCCCCTGCTGGTCGCGCTCGCCTGCGCCGAAACCGACGGCCCCGCCCTGGCCAGCCTTGTCACCGCGACCGGAAGGATCCGCGCGTTCTGGGAACGCCCCGAGCTGCTGGTCTTGCGCGAGACCCCGCGCGGTAGCGGCGGGGACCTGTATCGCCTGCCGAAGGGCCTGCGGCTCCCGGCGCCGACGGCAACCTCGTATGAGCTGCCCAAGGCATCGTGCTCCTGGATGCCGGGACAGCCCGTTCCCGAGGCAGCGGAGCGGCTGGTCGAGGCTGTCCAGACCATGGGCACGGCTGGTTTCGAACCAGCGACCTCTCGCGTGTGAAGCGAGCGCTCTCCCACTGAGCTACGCGCCCGGAGAGGGGGATCTTACGCGGATCGGGGCTTGGTCGGCGCAGGCATGGGCGCGGGCAACGGTTGTCCGTTCGATCGAACGATAGTCCATAAAAGTAGGTATCAAGGTTGAGAATTTTAAGTATCGAGGTTCTATGGATCGAGAACGATTGATGACCCGCGGGCCTGACGAAAGGAACATCGTGAATCGATCCATTGGAACTCATCGGGGGCGGGGGGTCGTGGCGGTCGGGCTGGCCGCGTTCGCGGTGCTCCTGCCTGCGGGTGTCGCGCAGGCCGCGGTCTATCCGGCCGGCGGCAGCGGCTTCAACGGCGGCGCCGAAGGCTGGCAGGTGACCGCTGCCGGCTGCGCGCCCGCGGCCTTCTGCGACGCCTCGGGCGGGTACGAAGGCGGCAACGGCAATCCGCCGGGGTCGCTCGCGGCGAACACCAACGTCTCGCTCAACCTGCTGATGCTGTTCGACTCGACCGTGACCCTGCAGTCGCCCGACTTCACGGTCGCGGACGGCGGTCCCGGGACCCTTCACCTCGACCGGCAGTTCGCCCCCGGGAGCCTGGTCGACCTGGCGCCGGAGTCGACCTACACGGTGAGGCTGATCGACCGCAGCGCCGACCGCGAATCGGAACCGCTGGAAGAGACGATCGGCGACGCCTCCGGCTTCGTCGGCAAGGACGCTGTCGCCTCGGTGGCGCCGGGGCACACCTACGCGATCTCGATCGAAACCGAAATCAGCTCCTCTGTCGTCGGCACCGGGTTGCTCGGCGGCACCACCAGCACTCGCTTCGACAACGTCTCGCTCTCCGTCGGCGGCGACGGCCCCGGGGGCAGCGGCGCCGGTAAAGGAGGGGCGGACGGCCGCCTCGCCAGCCAGCGGCTGCTGGCCGCAATCCAGGACAGCCTGATCGCGCCGGCGGCGCTGAAGGGCAAGCGCCTCTTCGTCGAGGCGCGCTGCCCGGCTGCCGTCGATCGCACCTGTCGCGTCACCCTCCAGGGCCTCCTGCGGAAGCGGAGGGCCGCCACGACCAAGCGGACCGTCAGGATCGCGTCCGGCAAGACGAAACGGATCGTCCTCAAGGTGAAGCCGAAGGCCGAGAAGAAGGTCGCTCCGCGCAAGCGGCTCCTCTTCAAGCAGACGGTCAAGGCCGGCCCGGCGCGGGCCACCGTCTACAAGCGCCTGAAGCTGATTCGCCGCTAACCCGCCACCCCAGGCGAGGCGATGGGTCCCTCCCCGAGCTGGGAGGGACCCTCGCTCCCTTCCTCCTCGCTGCGCTTGCGCAGGGCGAGGCCGACGAAGGGGAAGACCAGGGTCGAGAGCATCGCGGCGCCGACCAGGCCGGCCGCGGTCGAGGTTTTCATGTGGCCGCTTTCGGTCGCGATCGTGGTGATCGCGACGACGAGCGGCAGCTCGGTCGCGGAGTAGAAGGCGAGGGCGGCGCGGTCGCGGGCCCTGAGCACACCGCGATAGAGCAGCAGCGCTGGTGCCCCGCGGACGACCAGAAAGAGAACGAAGAACATGAGCAGCTTGGCGATCGCTTCCAGTGAGCCGAGCGCCGCCAGGTCGAACTCGATGCCGCTGGCGACGAAGAAGAAGGGAACGAAGAAGCCGAAGCCGACCGCGGTCAGCTTCGACTCGAACACCTGCAGCTCCTGGCCCTTCAGCGCCGCCCGCACGATCATCCCGGCGAGGAAGCCGCCGAGCAGGATGTCGAGCCCGAGCTTGCCGGCCAGCAGCACCAGGCCGAAGACGAGGACGACGGTGATCCGCACCGCCAGCTGGCTGCTCGACTCGAAGGTGCGCTCCAGGGCCGGCCAGCCGCGCCAGGCGTAGCGCACCGAGCCCACGGCCAGGACCAGAGCCAGGGCGACGAAGGCGAGCAGGATCGCCGCCTCGTGCAGCGGGTTGGTGGTCGAGAGCACCAGCGTCACCAGCAGGATCGGGCCGAACTCGCCGGCCCCGCCGGCCGCCAGCAGGTAGGTCCCGAAGCGGGTCTTCAGCTCGCCGTTGTCGCGCAGGATCGGGATCAGGGTGCCGATCGCCGTCGTCGCCATCGCCGAGCCGGTGTAGAGGAAGGAGACGACGACACCGGCCGCGGCGAGGGCGCCGCCGATCCCGTAGGCGAGGGCGATCGAGAGCAGCCAGCCGAGCGCCCCGAGCTTCATCGGCTTGCCCCTGATCCGCTGGAAGTCGATCTCGTAGCCGGCGAAGAAGAAGAGCATCCCGAGGCCGAGGTCGGAGAAGAAGTCGACGAACTCGTCGGTGTGGGCGAGGCCGAGGATTTCGGGGCCGATCACGATCCCGAGGATCAACTCGAGCACCACCACCGGCGGCGCGAACCGCTTCGGCACCGCGGCGACCGTCACCGCCGCGACGGCCGCGACCACGACGATCGCGAAGAACGACCCGGTGTCGACCTCGATCCCCACGGCGGGTGATCCTACGGCCGGCAGGGTAGGATCGTCAGTGGACCGTGCTAGGCGGGGAATCAGCGGTGCCCTGTAACCCGCAATCCGCTCTAGCGGGGCCGAAATCCCGTTCCGAGGAGCTGGCCGTCGGGGTCAGTGCGTCGCGGCGGCGTTGACGGCCGGGTCCTGCGCGACGTGGGCACGCGAATCAGGTCAGGTCCGGAAGGAAGCAGCCTTAAGCGGATGCCGCGGGTGCCGCAGGTGAGCCCGGCAGGAGCCAAAAACGACGGACACGCCCGGTGACCTCGCTTCGAAGGCGGGTGCACGGTCCATATCTCTGCCGGCGTTCGTCCTTTGTAGGCCATACCGCCTACAAAGGACGAACGCCGTTCAGTCGATCAGCCGCGCGGACATGCGGGCGACCGCGATCCGCCACATCGCGAAGGCGAAGGCGAGGAGCCCGGCGAAGCGCAGCAGGTCGACGGCCTCGTAGCCGAAGGCGCCGCCGCGGACCAGTTCGACCAGCTGGTGCAGGGGGTTGATCTGGGCCACGACCTGGACGCCCTGCGGCAGGCCGTCGATCGGGAAGAAGGTGCCGGCGATGAGGAAGAGCGGCGTGATGCAGAGGGCGGTCACGTAGTTGAACTGGTCGATCTTGGCGACGGTCGCCGCCATCGCGATCCCGAAGCCGGCGAAGCCGAGCGCGGTGACGAAGGAGAAGAGGGGGACGAGCAGCATGCCGAAGGCCGGGTCGAGGCCGAAGGCGAAGGTGACCAGCAGCGGGAAGCAGCCGTAGAAGCCGGCGCGCAGGCCGATCCACAGCATCTCGGCCGAGACCAGCTCTTCGACGTCGACGGGGGCGGCCAGGATCGCTTCGTAGGTGTTCTGGAAGCGGTGCTTGACGAAGGTGCCGAACATCGCCGGCAGGGCGCTGGAGAAGATCACCGCGGTCGCCACCATGCCGGTGCCGACGAACTGGATGTAGGGGACGCCGTCGACTTCGTCGACCAGGGTGGCGCCGAGCCCGAGGCCGAAGGCGAGCAGGTAGACGATCGGTTCCAGCACGCTGGAGAAGGTCGTCCCCCTCCAGTAGGTGCGGAAGTTGGCCAGCTCGCGGCTCATCACGCCGGCGATCGCGGCCGGTTCCAGGCGTCGCATCGCACGCGGTCGGACGCTGCGGGCGGGGGCGCTGCCGGCGGTCGCGCTCACTCCGCCTCCTCCCCCGTCAGCAGCACGAAGACGTCCTCGAGCGTGGCGGCGCGGATGACCGCTTCCTCGGGAACGTGCCCGTCCCCGGCCCGCTCGGAGCCGACGATCGCGATCGCCGGCCCGGCCGGGCGAACCCGCAACCCGGCCGCCTCGGCCTCGGTGCGGAGCTCGGCGAGGCGGCCCGGCGGCGCGTAGATCTCCGCCGTCTGGCGCCCGGCGTGCTCGGCGATCAGCTCCGCCGGGCGGCCGCGGCTGATGATCTTGCCCTTGGTCATCACCGCGACCTCGTCGGCAAGCCGCTCGGCCTCCTCGATGTAGTGGGTCGACATCAGGATCGTGGTGCCGCGGGATTTGAGCTCGCCGATCAGGGTCCAGAGCTCGGTGCGGATCTGCGGATCGAGCCCGACCGTGGGCTCGTCGAGCAGGACCAGCTTGGGCTCGTGGACGAGGCCGCGGGCCAGCAGCAGGCGGCGGCGCATCCCCCCCGAGAGCTCGTCGACGGCGTCGCGACGGCGGTCGCGCAGGCGGGCCAGGTCGAGGGCGCGGTCGACGGCCGCGCCGACGTCCTCGACCCGGTAGAGGCGGGCGTAGACCGCGAGGTTGTCCTCGACGGTGACGTCGACGTCGAGATTGTCGAGCTGGGGGACGACGCCCATCTCGGCGCGAGCCGGCTTCGATTGGGCGGGCAGCTCGTAGCCCAGTACCCGCAGCTCGCCCGCGTCCGCCAGCGCCTGCCCGGTCAGCAGCCGCATCGTCGTCGACTTGCCGGCCCCGTTGGGGCCGAGCAGACCGAGGCAGATGCCCTCGGGCACCTCGAGGTCGAGGCCGTCGACCGCCGTGATCGAGCCGAAGCGCTTCACGACACCGCTGAGTTCGATCGCCGCCATCGGAACCCGATGCTTGCACGGCGGCACTCTCGGCAGTCGCTACCTCCAGCTCAGGCTGACACGAGCAAAGACTCAGGCGGAGGCGAGGCGCTCGGCCCAGCCAGAGGTCACAGAGCCAGCGCCCCAGCCCTATCCCGGCTGAAAGACTCTGCCGCGATGCTCGACGAGCGCTGGATCCGGTCCCTGCACGTGGAGTCGATGCGCCGCCGGGACCTACACGCCGAGCGCGAGCCGCACGTCCTCTTCCAGGCCTCGACGATCGGGGCACTGCTCGACGGCGCCTTCGAGGGCGACCTCAGCTTCGCCGAGCTGGCCGAGCACGGCGACCTCGGGCTGGGGACGCTGAACCGGCTCGACGGGGAGATGATCGCGCTCGACGGCGAGTTCCTCCGCGCCGACGTCGACGGTGGCATCCACCCGATCCCCGGGGAGGCGAAGACGCCGTTCGCGGTGGTGACGAAGTTCGAGCCGCGGATCGACGAGCGGATCGAGGGCGAGCTGTCCCACCAGGAGCTGCTGGCCCGGCTCGACGCGCTGATGCCGGCGGGCGCCTCCTCCTGCGCGATCCGCCTCGACGGTCGCTTCGAGCTGGTTCGCGCCCGCTCGGTGCCGGCGCAGAGCCGGCCGTACCGACCGCTGACCGAGGTCGTCGCCGACCAGCACGTCTTCGAGCTGGAGGACGTCGCCGGGACGATGCTCGGCTTCCGCTTCCCGGCCTATGCGGAGGGAATCGAGGTCGGCGGCTACCACCTCCACTTCATCGACGCGGACCGCGCCCGCGGCGGCCACGTCCTCGACTCGACCTGCGCCGGCCTGCGTGCCCGGCTCGACCCCTCCGACGACCTCCACGTCGAGCTGCCGCCCCGGGTCGACCTCGCCGACCCCGACCTGGCCGCCGCCACCCACGCCGCCGTCGCGGCGGTCGAGGGTGGCTAACCTCGGCCGACGGGCCGATTTTCCTCCATATAGGGGTGTTTGAGGCCCGTCGACCCGATTAGCAGCGGCGGTAGACGCGCCAGGACTCGTTCTCGGCGACGAGGTTGAAGCCGGGTGGGACCTCGAGCGAGAAATCGGTCGGGTCCCCGGGGTCGAGGATGAAGTTGTGGATCACGAGCTCGCTGGCGGGGGCGACGAAGTAGCCGCGATCAGGAGTCTCTTCCTCGCTGGCGCTGACGATCTCGGTCGGCCTGACGTCGAGGCCGAAGGCGAGGCGGGGAACCGCGCGGTGGTTGGGGACGGCGACCTTGCCGCAGAGCGGCTCGAAGGCGCCGGCGTCGACCAGGTCGGTCAGGTCCCCCTCGATCCGGGCCTGGTTGGTGAGGTCGGCGTCGACGCGGGAGTCGAGGTCCCACTGGTTCGGCAGCCAGAGGACGAACATCAGCGCGACCAGGCCGGCGAATAGCTGCCAGCGGCGGCGCCAGGGGCTGTCCGGCTCGAGCAGGCGCCAGCCGAGCAGGCCGAGGGCGGCGAAGATCGCCAGCACGGCGGCGGCGAGCATCGTGTAGCGGGGCAGGATCGCGAGGCCGCCGCAGGCGAGTAGCGCGAAGGCGAGCAGGGCGAGCGCGGCGGCGGCGACGCCCAGCGTCGAGCGGCGGCGCAGGAAGGCGAGCCCGAGGACGACGCCGCCGAACGCGCCGACCATCCCCGGCCACTGCAGCACCTCGCCGAGCCGCCGCGGTCCGTAGAGGACGAGGTCGACCGGCCCGGTCTGCCGCTCCAGCGTCTCCACCGTCTCTTTGGTCCCGGTCCAGGAGTAGAGCGGGTCGCCGGCGGTGATCGCGTCGAAGAGGGCCCAGAGGATCGGGCCCGCGAACGCCAGGGCTACAAGCCATGGCGGCGGGAAGGAGAAGGCATCCCTCGCCCGGACAAGCGCCGGCCTAATTAGGCCGGCGCTTTGAGTATCCGCCCGTTCGAGGGATGCCTTCTCCTTCCCCTCGGACCATCGCTTTGTATCGATTGCCAGGTAGGCCAGATAGACGACCGAGAAGAGCCACGCCTCGGGACGCAGTAGGCCGGCTAGAGCTAGCAGGAGCAATACCGGCCAGCCGGCACGAGGGCGCTTCGCCTCGACCAGGAGAGCGGCGAGGCAGAAGGCGATGTAGGGGAGGTCGATGTAGGCGCGCAGGCCGTTGGAGAGGAAGGGGGCGCGGGTGAGGACGATCGCGGCGGCGACGGCGCCGATCCAGCGGTCGAACCAGATCGCCCCCAGCCGGTAGACGAAGAAGCCGATCAGGCCCAGCGAGGCGTAGGCGATCACCATCGTCACCGTGATCGCGCCGTCGCCCAGCGGCGTCGTCACCAGGCCGATCAGCTCGGTCAGGGGGTGCGGGGTGGGGGGAAGGGCGGAGCCGACGTCGGGACTCATCCCGTGCGCCAGTTCGCGTCCCCAGACCAGCGCGTAGATCGTGTCGTAGTTGGGGAAGCCGACCGGGAAGAGCAGCAGCAGCGCGGCGCTCACGCCGGCGACCCAGGCGGCCGGCACGAGCCAGCTGGAGACCCTCGGTGGCACGCGCGCACGGTATCGGTGCCGCCCCCGACGGACGTGTCTGACTTTAAGGACCACATAGGGGCCCTAAGGTCAGACACGCCCCCTCGGGGCGGGGCGGGGGCGTGGATACACTGGCCTCAGTCCCGATGCCAGCCGAGTCGACCTCCCTCTACCGCCGCCACCGCCCGGGCTCCTTCGACGAGGTCGTGGGCCAGCAGCACGTGGTCCGCACCCTGCGCAACGCGGTCGAGCAGGACAAGGTCCACCACGCCTACCTCTTCGTCGGCTCGCGCGGGACCGGCAAGACCTCGATGGCGAAGATCCTCGCCCGCTCGCTCAACTGCGAGCGCGGCGGGCCGACCGTGACCCCCTGCGGGGAGTGCGAGTCCTGCCTGACGATCGCCGCCGGCACCTCGATCGACGTGATCGAGATGGACGCCGCCTCCAACCGCTCGGTCGACGACGTCCGCGACCTGCGCGAGCGGGTCGCCTACGCGCCCGCCGGCGGCCACTGGAAGGTCTACATCCTCGACGAGGCGCACATGCTGACCAAGGAGGCCTGGAACGCCTTCCTGAAGACGCTCGAGGAGCCGCCGCCGAACACCGTCTTCGTCCTCGCCACGACCGAGTCGCACAAGGTGATGGCGACGATCGCCGACCGCTGCCAGCGCTTCGACTTCCAGCGGCCCATCGCTGGAGCAGATCTCCGAGGTGCTGAACCGGGTCGCCGCCGCCGAGTCGATCGAGGTCGACGAGGGGGCGGCGGCGATGATCGCCCGCTCCGCCTCCGGCAGCTTCCGCGACGCGCTCGGCACGCTCGACCAGCTGGTCGCCTTCGGCGGCAGCAAGGTCGAGCTCGACGCCGTCCTGGAGATGCTCGGCGCCGCCGACGCGGAGCTGCTCTTCGAAGCGGTCGACGCGGTGCTCGCCGAGGACCCGAAGGGGGTCCTGCTCGGGGTCGAGAAGATGGCCCGCTCCGGCCGCGACCCCTCCCAGTTCGCCCGCGACCTGCTCGCCCACCTGCGCCACCTGCTGGTCACGCAGACGACCGGCGAGGTGCCGACCTCCTTCGTGGTGACCGCGACCGACTCGGCCCGGCTGGAGGCCCAGGCATGCCTCGATCGGACCGGCCACCCTGGTGCGCACGATCGACGAGCTGGCGAACGCGCTGACCGCCGTGCGCGAGGGCGACGACGCGCGGATGGCCGTGGAGATCGCGCTGCTCAAAGCGGCACGCCCAGATCTGGACCCCAGCACCGAGGGATTGCTGCGTCGGTCGAGCGGCTGGAGGGACAGCTTGGGGGCGGTCAGCCCGCGGGTCCTGTCGCGGCGGCCTCCCCCACGGTGCTCGGGCGCTCCGCGCCCTCCGCGCCGCGGGGGACCCCCGCCACCGCGCCACCCGCGGCAGAACCCTCACAAGCTGACGATCAACCTCCAACGTCCGAGTCAGATCCATCTAGCGAACGACGCCTGAACCCGCGCCGTCTGAAGATGACGTCCCTCCGGCGGGTGGCGGTGAGGCGGGGGTCCCCCGCGGCGCGGAGAACTCTGCGGAGCAGAGTTCGAGCACCGTGGGGGAGGCCTCACCGACAGGACCCGCCGGCCGGGACGCTCTCGACCTCGAGGAGCTGAAGCGGGTCTGGCCGGCGGTCCTCCAGAAGCTGGGGGAGACGGCGCCGGCGCTGGCGGCGACGTTCGAGGGGGCGCATCCGGTGGCGCTGGACGAGGAGGGGCTGAAGGTCGGGTTCCCTGCCGACAAGACCTTCAACAAGACGCAAGGCGGAGTCGCCGGAGCGGCGCGAGCGGTGGCCGCGGCGTTCGAGGCGGTTACCGGGCAGGCGCTGCGACCGGTCTACGTCCTGCTCGACGGCGAGGGCGAGGCGGCGGAGACCCCCACCGCCATCCGAGCAGAAAGACGACGGCATCGACGAGGATGCGCTGCTGGAGAAGCTGAAGAGCGAGTTCGACGCGGAGGAGGTCGGTTAGGTGGCACGCGGAGGCGGACCGGGGGGCTTCGACGTCAACGCCCTGATGAAGCAGGCACAGCAGATGCAGGACCAGATGCTGCAGGCGCAGGAGCAGCTGAAGGAGGAGACGGTCGAGGCCAGCGCCGGCGGCGGCATGGTCAAGGTGAAGATGGGCGGCGACCTGACCCTGCGCGAGATCGTCATCGACCCCGAGGCGATCGACCCCGAGGAGGCCGAGATGCTGGCCGAGATGGTCCAGGCCGCGGTCAACGAGGGCCTGCGCGCCGCGCAGGAGCTGGCCAGCTCGAAAATGGGCGGGATCACCGGCGGCCTCGGCGGCCTGCCGGGAATGTGAGCACGGAGGGCCCGGCGCCGCTCGCGCGCCTCGTCGCCGAGCTCTCGCGCCTGCCGGGGATCGGGCAGCGGACCGCCCAGCGGCTCGCCTTCCACCTGCTGCGGGCGCCCGACGAGGAGGCGTTCGCGCTCGGCGACGCGATCCGCGAGGTGAAGGAGAAGGTCGGCCTCTGCGAGGAGTGCTTCAACCTCGCCGAGGGCCCGCTCTGCCGCATCTGCGTCGACCAGAACCGCGACCGGGCGACGATCTGCGTGGTCGAGGAGCCCGCCGACGTGATCCCGATCGAGCGCACCCACGAATACCGCGGCCTCTACCACGTGCTCGGCGGCGCCCTCTCGCCGATCGACGGCATCGACGCCGAGGACCTGAAGATCGCCGAGCTGCTGAGCCGGGTCGAGCGGGGCGGGGTGAGCGAGGTCGTGCTCGCGACCAACCCGACCACGACCGGCGAGGCGACGGCGCTGCACATCGCCGAGCGAGCTGCGCGGCAAGGTCGCGGTGACCCGTCTCGCCAGCGGCCTCCCGGTCGGCGCCGACCTCGAGCACGCCGACGAGGTCACGCTCGGCAAGGCCCTGGCCGGTCGCCGCAGCCTCGACTAACTCGGCGACGGGCCTGGAAACGTCATATAGCGGGCATTTCAGGCAGAACGGACGTTCAGGCCGTCGGCCAGGAATTTGGAAGCCCATCGAGCGGGAATTGGATATTCGTCCTGGACGACCGTCGTCCCGCAAATAGCGGCTTTTTGCGGTGCCTACGTCCGCCGCCTTCGACAAGGTCACTGCGTGGCGGGCCAGTCGCACTCAGGCAACGGAGCGGAAGGGGGCTCGCCGGCGGGCCGGATAGCCCGCGAGGTCTCCTCGCTGCAGGCCTCGTTGCTGGCCAAGCTGCGTCAGGAGCTGGACTCGGGGGAGCCGCGCGATCTCGCGGCCACCGCGGAGCGCCTGGCGACCGACTTCGGCTCGGTGGCGGCGACCGCGGTCGATGCCGCCTACGAGCAGGCTGCTCCCGCCCCGGGGCCGCCGGCCGTGGAGGAACCGCCGGCCGCGGTGGCCGAACACCGCGAGCTCACCAGCCTCTACCGGCCCGGGCACATGCGGCGCCGGCTCGACCAGATGGCGGAGACCAACCGCCGCTACGGCCACCCGTTCGCCCTCGCCGTCTTCGACGCATCCGGCCCCGACACCCGCAACGGCGACGCCGGCGGCGGGCAGGAGACGGTGCTGGCGATCGTCGGCGCCGCCCTGCGCGACAGCATCCGCATCGTCGACGAAGCCTTCCGGCTCGAGGAGGACGCGATCTGCGTCCTGGCGCCCAACCTGCGTACGGTCGAAGCGGTGCAGATGGCGGAGCGGCTGCTGGGCAAGCTCGACGATCTGGAGCGGGCGGGGGGGCTGCGGATCGCGGTCTCGGCCGGCGTCGTCGCCTGCCCGGAGCACGGTGCCGACGTCGAGCAGCTGCTGCACAAGGCCGACGCGGCGATGTGGCGGGCACGCGTGGTGGGCCAGCCGGTAGGCGTGGGCGCTCTGCAAGATCGCTGACAGATTCCGGAAATCTGTCCATAACTGATGTAAACCCGCATTTGCGGTGGCAGAATGCCCGCAGATGCCGGGAATCCGAACCAACGCGGCGGCCGAAGTGCTGGGCGTCAGCCCCAATACGCTGCGCAGCTGGGAGCGCCGTTACGGCTACCCGACCCCGAAGCGCACCGTCGGCAACCACCGCAACTACGAGCTGGTGGAGCTGCAGACCCTGCGCGACGCCCTCGCCCAGACCGGCAACATCTCCTCGGCGATCGAGCTGGCCCGCCAGCGCCAGTCGGCGCCGGCCAGCGGCGGCGACATGCTCGCCGCCTTCGAAAGCTTCGACGAGGCCGCGGCCGACCGCGCGATCGAGGAGAGCCTGGCGCTGCGGCCGCTGGAGCGCACGGTCGAGGAGCTGCTGCTGCCGGCGATCGACCAGCTCGCCGCCGACCCCGACCGCGAGGCCGAGCTGGAGTTCGCCTGCGCGCTGGGCGACCGGGTGGCTGCACGGCGCCCGCCGTCTCGCCCACGCCGCCTCGCGCCCGGCCGGGATCCTGCTGCTCGACTCCAGCCACGGCCAGGACGCCGAGGAGGTCCACACCCAGGCCCTCGACCTCGCCCTGCGCCGCGCCGGCTTCCGCGTCCTCGTCCTCTCCAACGAGCTCGGCGACGAGCGCCTCGAGCGCGCGCTCGGCGCCCTCGACCCGACCGCGATCGTCCTCTGCGGCCCCGGCGCCGAGACCCAGGACGCGGTCAGGCTGGTCCGCAAGATCCGCGAGCTCGGCTTCGTCGCCCCGCTCTTCGGCTTCCGCGCCGCCGGCCTGATCGGCGCCGCGGTTCCCTCCGCCGGCGAGAGCCCCAGCCAGGTCACCGGGATGCTCAACGCGGATCTGCGCCGCCGCGCCTCCCAAGCCTTCGCCTAAGACGGCCTGACCGGCGCATTTCGGCGTCCTCGGTCGGTCGTGTGCAGAGCACGCTTCCCTCCCTGCGTCCTTGAGCTGCTTGGTCAGTCCGCCTTAGGTGCCGGTCGCCAGGAGGGGGAGTGACCTCCTCGTCACCAACTGGAGACGATCCGGTTAAGCAGCGGATACGGAGTTGTAACGGGGTCGTAGAAGTTCGGTGAACGCGCTTGACAGAGCCATATCCGGCCCACAAACCTGGCGCCGAAATGGTTCAGTCGAGGAAAGGAATCAATCGCATGAGCGATACGACGAGTGCGCCGAAGGGCGGCGTGCGCGCCTTCAGGGCGGGGCTGCTCGCCCTCGTGCTGGCGGCCCTGACGGCGATCGGCTTCGCCCCCCAGGCCGGCGCCGATTTCACCAGCGCCAAATGCGGCGGAGTGAACACCAACGCCAACGGCGCCAGCTTCGCCAAAGGTGCGCAGGAAAGCTTCAACTCCTACTTCAAAATTTTCTACTGCCCCGGCAGCGGGCTCAGCATCGCCTACAACGCGAACGGCAGCGGGGCCGGCATCGAAGGCGCGCAGCTGCGTGAAGGCACCTCGCGTTTCTGGGGCACCGACGACCCGCCCAGCCCGACCGCGGTGGCGCTGATGAACTCCGGCGCCAAAAAAGAAACCGTCGAAGGCAAACCGAAAATCCTTGCGGACGGGGTCGAAGGCAACGAGGGCAAAGTCCACATCTTCCCGGTCGCCGCCGGCGCGATCGCGCCGCTGGTCAACTTCCCCGACGGCTGCAACCCGGAAGCGCTGGCCGACAGGTACCGCACCGTCTCGGCCGCCCAGGTCAGCGGCAACGCGGCGCTCAAAGGCATCCTCCGGGTCCGCTTCACCAAGGTCAAATACGAGAAAGTCTGGGCCGGTGAGGAAAACGCCAAATGGAGCGAAGCGTTCCCCGAACTCGCGGCGCAGGGCGCGCCCTGCGAAGTGCCGATCGTCCGCGTCGTCCGCTTCGACAAGTCCGGCACCACCTTCGGGTTCAAGGACTACCTGCGCACGATCAACCCGGGCCGAGGCTGGACCACCACCTTCGAGACCGGCACCGGCGAAACCGGCAACCGCGAATGGCCCAACGCCCAGTTCGGCGACGGCGGCCAGTGCGGGGCCACCGCGGCCCCCGGCAAACAGGCCGACACGGTCGATTTCCTCACCACCAACTGCGGCAACGGCAACGGCGAACTGGTCAAAAAGCTGATCGCGACCGAGGGCTCGATCGGCTACTCGGACATCGCCACCGCCCGCAACGCCAGTCCGACGCTGGCGGTCAACGCCGCCCTGGCCACGGCGCCGACGACGCCCTACTGGACCCAGGTCCAGAACGGGACGATCGCCGTCGGCTCCGTCCAGGAAGGGGAAGGCAAAGGGTTCACCGAGCCGACCCTCGACGAAGACAACGGCTTCAAGACGACGGCGGCCACGACGCCGGCTCAGAAGGGAGCCAACTGCATCTCGGAGACCATCTTCCAGAACACTCCTGGAAACAGCTTCGGGGACTGGTCGAAAACCAGCGGCGTGAACGCGACCTCGGGTTTCGGCCTCTGCACGCTGACCTACGTGATGGCGTTCGACGACAACGCCGCGGTGTTCAAAAACCTCCCCGAAGAGGAGAGCAAAGCGCGCACCGTCAAGGACTACATGGAAAGCGTCGTCACCGACGCCGCCCAGGCCCAGCTCCTGGCCGCGGACTACGCGCCCCTGCCTCCCGGGATGCTGTCCCTGGCACGGACCGCGATCGGCCAGATCGGCTGGAACAAGTCCAGCTCCAGCGGCCCCGTCACCCCTGTCGGCGACCCCCCGCTCGGCGGTAGCCCCGGCGGCGGCGGTGGCGGTGGCACGGTCGTCGTCAGCAACCAGTTCTCGATCCCGAAAAAGACGATCTCGTCGAAAACCGGCAGCGCGACCTTCTCGGTCAAGCTGCCCGGCGCCGGCAAGCTCGGCGTGCTCGGCACGACCAAAGCCGGCAAAAAAACGATCAAGGTCGGCAACGTGACCCTGACGGTCGGCAGGGCCGGCACCTACTCGGTGACGCTGAAACCGACCGCCGCGGCGAAGCAGATGCTGAGCAAGCAGGGCTCGCTGAAAGTCAACCTCACGTTCACCTTCTCGCCGACCGGCGGGGTGGCGAAGAGCACGACCAGCGCCGTGACGCTGAAGCTCGTCAAAAAAGGTGGCTAACGCCGGCAAACGGCGTCCGGCGCCTCGGCGCCCGCAGATCGACCTCCGCAACGTCGCCCGCAGTCTGGGCGACGTTGCGGCATCTGCAGGACGCTGGTTCCTCAAGGACCCCCTCAACACCCTGCTGATCGTCGCCTCGATCGGGCTGACGGTCCTCTTCTTCTCCCTGCTGGGGCAGATCCAGCCCAGCTCCGGCGGCGAAAAGGTGCCGTTGAGCGAGCTCACTCGGCTGACCGGGGACGAACAGGTCGAGGCCGCCACCCTGCTCGATCAGGACTCGCGCGTGGTCGCGGTGACCAAGAACGGGCGCGAGGTCTACGCCGCCTACCCGAGCTCGGACGCGCAGACCAACGGGCTGGTCAGCGCGCTGACGAAAAGCGGCGCCGAGGTGACGATCGACCAGCAGGCGGACATTCCCTCGAAGCAGATCCTGGTCCAGTTCCTGATCCCGATCCTGCTGCTGGTCTGCCTCTTCGTCCTCTTCACCCGGCTCGGCCAGGACGGCGGCGCCGGGGCATTTGCCGGTTTCTCCAAGTTCACCGGCAAGGGGCGAAAGCGCAACGCCGACGCGCCCGATCGCACCACCTTCGACAACGTCGCCGGCGCCGGCGAAGCGGTGGCCGAGCTGCGCGAGATCCGCGACTACCTCGCCAACCCCGACAAATACGCCTCGGTCGGGGCGCGGGCGCCGAAGGGGGTGCTGCTGGTCGGCCCCCCCGGGACCGGCAAGACGCTGCTCGCGAAGGCGACCGCGGGCGAGGCCGACGCCACCTTCTTCTCCATCTCCGGCTCGGATTTCGTCGAGTCGCTGGTCGGGGTCGGCGCGGCCCGCGTCCGCGACCTCTTCGCCAAGGCGCGCAAGATGGCGCCGGCGCTGATCTTCATCGACGAGCTCGACGCCGCCGGCCGCAAGCGCGGCGCCGGCGTCGGCCAGGGCAACGACGAGCGCGAGCAGACGCTGAACGCGATGCTGGTCGAGATGGACGGCTTCGGCGGCGACGCCGGCGTCGTCGTCCTCGGCGCCACCAACCGTCCCGACATCCTCGACCCGGCGCTGCTGCGCCCGGGCCGCTTCGACCGCCAGGTCACCGTCGACGTCCCCGACGTGCACGGCCGGCTCGACATCCTCACCCTGCACTGCGGCGGCCGCCCGCTCGCGCCCGGCACCTCGCTGGAGGAGATCGCCAAGCTGACCTCCGGCTTCAGCGGCGCCGAGCTGGCCAACGTGATCAACGAGGCGGCGCTCCTGACCGTGCGCGAAGGCCGTACCGAGATGGACCAGCCGACCCTGGAGGAGGCGATCGACCGGGTCGTCGCCGGTCCGGCGCGCAAAAGCCACGCGCTCACCGACGGGGAGCGCTGGGTGATCGCGATCCACGAGTCGGCGCACGCGGTGACGATCCGCTCGACCGGGCAGAAGACCTCGGCGCAGAAGCTCTCGATCGTCGCCCGCGGCCGCCAGATGGGCACCGCCGCGAACATGCTCACCGACCGCGACGCGGTGGTGATGCAGGAGCCGGACATGCGCCGGCACCTGATCGCGATCGTCTCCGGCTTCGCGGCCGAGCGGATCGAGTTCGGGGTCGTCTCGACCGGGGTCCACGACGACCTCCACGCGGCGACCGGGCTGGCCCGGCAGATGGTCACCTCCTACGGGATGTCGGACGAGCTCGGCCCGGTGACGATCGGCGAGAAGGCGGGCGAGGTCTTCCTCGGCGCCTCGCTGCAGGAGCTGGGCCAGGTCGCGCAGGCGACGCTGGAGACGATCGACAACGAGGTCGAGCGGATCGTCGGCGACGCGGTCGAGCGCGCGGAAGCGATCCTGCGCCGCAACTGGAGCGCCGTCTATGAGACCGCGAACGCGCTGGTCGAGCACGAGACGCTCTCCGGCCACGCGCTCGACGCGGTGCTGGCCTCGGTGCAGCCGACTCTGCTCGACTTCGGCCGGGCCGAACAGGAGGCCGAGACGCGCGAGTTCGAGGCCCAGCCGGAAGGTGAGTAGGAGGGCGACAGCGGCGCTGATCTCGCTGCTTGCCCTTCTCGTCGCGGCGATCGGGGCGGGAGCGGCCCGCGGCGACGCCCTGATCTGGCGGCTCGAGCAGCCGCCACCACCCGCCGGCGTCCCCTTCAAAGTGCCGCTCGGGGCGCCGGGGGACCTCAAGTTCTGGGCCCCGAACCGCGGCCTGCTGACGGTCGAGGGCAACGGCACGATCCGCCGCGGCCTCTACGTCTGGAACGGTCAGAGCTGGCGCCAGCTGGCGACCGTCTGCGGCGGGCCGGGGGAAACGGCGCGGATCGCCTGGGCCGGTCCGACCGAGTTCTGGGTGGTCAGCGAACCGAGCCTGCCGCGGACCGGGTCCGGCCTGGCTCTGTGCCGGTTCAAGGACGGCCAGGTGGTCGGCTCCTGGAGCAGCCGCGTCGACGCCGCCGACCCCTTCCGGCAGATGCTCTCGGCGGCCTGCAACGGTCCCGACGACTGCTGGTTCGGCGGGGTCGGCTCCCAGGACGCGCTCGGCACCCGGATCGGCGCCTTCCACCTGCACTGGAACGGAGCCGACCTGGCGACCGTCTACGGGCCGCAGGGGCGGGCGGTGAGCGACATGCAGTTCCACCAGGGCCGCCTCTACGAGAGCACCTACGTCGGCAGATCTCCGGAGAACCGGACCGACGCGGTCGAGCTGGCCGAACCGGAGCCGGTGCCGAGGCTGATCCATACCGTCAGCGGCCACGCCTTCGCCAGCGATCCGTTCCTGCCGAAAGCGCTGTCCGGCGTCCCGGCCGACGGCACCGAGCTGCTCGCCCTCGACAGCGACGGCAGCGACCTCTGGGCGGTCGGTGGCGGTGCCGCGTCCGGGCCCTCGGCCCCGGCCGAAGGGCTGGTCGCGCGGCCGCCGCTGGCGGCGCGGCTGCTCGGCGGGGCCTTCCAGGAGCTGACGCTGAGCGGCGGCGAATTCGGGACGGCCGACCGCCTCGGCGACGTCGCCGCGATGCCCGGCAGCGACGACGCGATCGCGACCGTGGTTCCCTTCGCCGACCGCCGCAGCGTCAACAGCAAGGCGACGGTGGCGCTGATCGGGCCCGACGGAACGACGACGACCACCCGCCTGCCGGCGTCGGGTGCGGGCCGCGGCAGCGCCGCCCGCATCGCCTGCCCGGCGCCGGACGACTGCTGGATGGTCACCTGGGCCGGCTGGCTCTTCCACTACAGCGACGGCAGCCCGCTGCCGGTCGATCCCGAGCCCAGCTTCCAGGGGACGATCGACTTCCGCCCCAACGAGGCGGCGGAACAGTTCGTCCCCGACGCCCTGCCGGTCGACGATTCCGGGCTCTTCGCGCCGCCGCCGATCGAAGACGCGAAAGCGAAGGACCCCCGCACCCGCAAACAGCCGCCGCTGCTGAAACGGATCCGCTCGCGGCTGCAGGGGTTGACGCTGACGGTCAGCTTCACGGTCACCCGCCGCGCCCGGGTGGCGCTGCTCGCCAAGCGGGGCGGGCGCACGGTGGCGCGCACGCCGAAGCGGACGTTCGGTGTGGGCCGCCACTCGCTCGCGCTCCAGCTCAGCCGCGATCGCTACCCGACCAAGCTTGCCTTCGAGACGAAGGCGCTGAAGAAATGACCGCGGTGCAGGCGAACCGGCGCCGGCTGCTGGCCGCCACCAGCGTCTTCCTCGCCTGTGTGGCGGTCGCCTCGCTGGCGGCGACCAGCGGCCGCGGCGATCCGCTGGCGCCCGGCGTCGGCCCGCTGCCCCTGCTCGGCGTCGCCGACCCGGCGATGAACCTGATCGGGGCGGCGCCGGCGGGCGAGCCCGGCGAGGCCTGGGGGTACCGGCAGCTGCCGCTCGCGGTCGCCGCCGCCGAAGTCGGCTCGCGCGCAATTCCCTTCGGGCCGCCGCTGGAAGCGGCCAACCCGCGCCCCCAGCTCGCCTTCCTGCGCCACACCGACGCCAGCGGCTGGCAGGTCTACGAGACGCCGCTCGACGCCGCCGGCAACCCCTACCGGGGACCGAGCCCGAACCGGCTCTCGGCTCGGATCACCCGCGAGGGCGGGGGGGTGCTGGTCGGCCGCGACCCGACCCGGCCGGTGAGCGAACAGCTCGTCGTCCTCGCCCACGACCCGGGCGGCCCCTGGCGGATGCTGAAAGCGCCGCCGCCGGCCGTGCTCCTCCCGGCCGAAGGGGAACGACCGGCGGAGGCCCTGGCCGGCGAGCTCGGCGCGGGCCAGATCGCCAACGCCGCCTTCGACGAAGCGGGCGGCCACACCGGGCTCTTCTTCGCGCCGGTCGGCCGCTCCGTCGCCGACGGGATCGTCCGCTTCGACGGCTCGAAAGCGGAATGGAGCCGGGAGGCGGTCGAAGTCCCGCTCGGCTCCGAGGCCAAGTTCCACGTCCTCGCGATCGACGCCACCGGTCCCGCCAACGCCTGGGCGATCGCCGCAGCCGCCGACGCCCTGAACCGCGCCGTGGTCCTGCTGCAGCGGACCGAGACCCCGGAAGGGCCGGTCTGGGTCGAGCGCGGCCTCGGCGCCGCCAGATTCGCCGACCGCGAAACGGCGGCGCTGGAGATCGCCAACCTGGCCCCGATCGGCGGCGCCGCCCAGCCGCTGACCGTCACCGCCGACGGGGTCTGGATCGACCTCAGCGGCACGATCGCCGGCGCCGAGCGCGACGTCACCGTCTTCTACGAGATCGGCAGCGGCGCCGTGACCGGTTCCTGGTGCGACTCCGAAGCGGTCTGCGCGGCGCCGCTCGGGGTCAAGCTCTCGCGTCAGATCGGCTACCGCAGCTTCGCCTGGCCGGGGAGCGGCGCCGGCACCAGGATCGTCACCAACCCGCTTGACGTCGGCGGCGGCGAGGAAAGCAACCGCGGCACCTACCTGCGGCTGAGCGGCGCCGCCTTCGAACGGCTGCCCGGGGCCGGTGGCAACTTCCGCGCCGGCGGCGCCTTCCACAACGACTCCAACGGCTGGCTCGACGGCCCGGTCGAGGTTTCCGGCAAGGCGCCGCCGGACCGCCTGCATCCCTGGCCGGTCTCGCTGCGGGCGCCGCTGACCGCGGCGAGCGCCGCTCCCGGCTCGGCCCCGGGCGCGCTCTCCTCGCCGGCGCTCGCGGTCGGCGTCGACGGCGCGGTGGCCCGCTACACCCCCGGCCGCGGCTGGCAGCGCGAGTTCCTGCTCAGCTCCAGCGGCGCGGTGCGCAAGCCGGTTCTGCGCGGGGTCGCCTGGCCGGAACCGGGGCACGCCTACGCGGTCGGCGACCTCGGGGCGATGTGGCAGTGGAACGCCAGCGACGGCCTCTGGATCGCCGACCCCGGCGTCCCGATCGGGTTCGAGGGCAACCTGACCGGGGTCGCCTTCGACCCCGCCGACCCCAGCCGCGGCTTTGCCGTCGGCAAGGACGGGGCCCTGCTGCGCTACGGCAAGAGCTGGGAACAGGATCCGCTTCCCGCCGGCTTCGCCGCTCGCAGCTTCACCTCGATCGCCTTCGCCGGCCGCGAGGCGATCGTCGCCGCCGGCGACGATCTCCTGGTCGAAGACGGCGCCGGCTGGCAGGTCGACGCCTCCGCCCACGCGCTGCTCCACAGCGCCCCCGGCGGGCAGCCCTTCGTCTACGCGGTCGCCGGCCTCCCGGACGGCGGCGCCGTCGCCGCCGGGCGCGACATCGTGATCGAGCGCGACGGCGGCCCCGGCACCCCCTGGCGCTTCTCCAAGCAGCCGATCCTCGGCTCGACCGCGATCGCCGCCGCGGCGGTGCGCGACGGCGGCGTGCGGGCGATCGTCTCGGTGCTGCCGCAGCTCTCCTTCCCGCCGGCCGACGACGTCCCGCCACCCGATCCCACCGTCCCGCCCCCGATCCTGCCGCCGTTCGCGCTGCCCGGGGACGGCTACCTGCTGCGCGAGACCGCCAACGGCTGGGAGGACGAACAGCGGACCAGCTTCGCCAGCTCCGGCGCCGACCGGCCGCTGAAGAGCGACCCGGTGCTGGCGCTCCTGCTCGACCCCGCCGGGGTCGGCTGGGCGCTCGGGGGCTGGAGCGGCCACGCCGACGCGAGCGGGCGCGGCACCTCGGCCGGCGGCAGCGCCGGCAGCTCGGTGCGGGTGCGGGTGCGGACCGCCGCGATCGCCCGCTTCGGCGACGCCACCCCCGCCCCGCGGGCGGCGGCGGCGCAGGCGGTGGCGATGCCGCCGGGCCCGGCTCGCTTCGCCGTCGCCGGCCATGCCGAGTGCGAGGAAACCTGCGCGGAGCTGGACCGGCAGGCGCTCGGGCCCGACCGGACCCTCGCCGCGGCGCTGCGCACGGTCGCCGCCTTCTCCGGCGGCAACGGGGCGCGGGCCCTGCTCTACACCGGCAACCGGGTCGCCAGCGGGCTCGGTCCGGACGACGGCGAACGCTACGCCGCCCTGCTCGGCTCCTCGCCGTCGCTGCCGGTCTACCCGGCGCTGGGCTCCGACGACGTCGCCGATCCAGCCGGCTCGGCGGTCTTCCAGAGCTCCTTCTCGGCCTTTCCCGCTCCGTTCGGCGGCGGCCCCGCTCCGGCCGGGGTCTCCACCGCCGGCATCCCCGGCGCCGCGCCGAGCGGCGGCGCCCGCACCCACTACGCCTTCGACAGCAGCGGTCCCGGCGGCACCGTGCGGGTGGTCGTGATCGACAACTCGCGTGGCTCGCTGGCGGCCAGCGACCCCTTCCAGAACCCGCCCGAGGCGCAGCTGCCGTGGCTGCAGGCGGTGCTCGCCGACGCCCACGCCAGGGGCATCCCGGCCATCGTCATGGGCAACCGCAGCCTCAACCCGAACTTCGCGCCGCGGCTGAACGTCGCCGACGACGGCACCGAAGTGGCCCGCGCTCTGGTCGCCGGCGGTGCCTCCGCCTACCTCTTCGACCGACCGGAAGAGAACCGGACGATGCAGATCCCGGCCGGGGGTGCGACGACGATCCCCAGCCTCGGGACCGGCACGCTGGGGTACCGCTCGCAGCTCTCGGGAGTGTTCGGCGCCGACGCCGCCGACTCGCTGTTCGGCGACACCGGCGTGCTCGTGCTCGAGCTCGACGCCGCGCGCCGCGATCCGGCGACCAATCGCGCGCCGGTCAGCGCGCGGCTGATCCCGGTGATCGAAGACCTCTCGCTGGAGGCGACGGACGGGACCCTGCTGCGGCGCTCGATCCCGGCCCTGTTCAGCGGCCTCGGCCGGCGCCCGCTCGGGGGCGATCGCTGGGGCACGACGTCGGCCGGCTCGGGCATCCCCAACCCCTCCGGAGGCACGCCTTACACTGCCTTTCCGCCGGAGCCGTGCCTGGTCGCCGGCTGCGCCGACCGCATCCGCCCCGAGTACAGCTTCACCTCCTCGGATCCGGACATCGCCGATTTCGTCCGCCAGGATCCCGCCTCGGCGAGCCTGCGCAAGCCCTTCCTCGACAAGAACGACAAGGTCGTCACCGACAACGGCTCCGGCCTGCTCTGCCCCTTCAACGCCGGCACCACCACGGTGACGGTCAGCGCCGGCGGCTACTCCTACTCCGAACAGGTCACGGTCCAGGCGGGCAGCGTCCGCCGGCCCTGCGGGACCCGGCCGCTGCGCCCCGACCGCTTCAAACGCGCCTCGGTCGGAACCGCGCCGCCGCCGCCTCCACCACCCCCGCCCAGCAGCCCGCCGGTCGACTTCAGCCCGCCACCACCGCCGCCGGTACCGCCGGCTCCGCCCGCCGCGACGCCGCCACCGGTGCAGGTGATCCCGCCGGCGCCGCTGTCGCCGAGCCCGTTCGTGCCGACTCCCGCGGTCTTCGCCGCCGCGGTTCCCGCCGCGATCCTGCCGCCACCGCCGCCGGTGGTGCGGCCGTTGCCCCCGGGTGGGGCGCCCGCCCGCACCTATCAGGTCGAGGAAAAGCGCGAAGAGGAGGCGGCGATCGAGGAATCGCACGCCTTCTCCCGGTATGGGAGCGAGGAGGAAGGGCTGACGGTGCCGCCCTACCTGCTGGCCCTGGTCCTGCTCGCCGCGATCGGCGCCGCCTCGGTCCGCGGCGGACCGGGCGTCCGGCGCCGCGCCGCCGCGGCCAGTGCCGCCAACGCCGGCAGGCACCGCTAGGAGCCGGTCAGAGGCTCGCGCCGGCGCCGCCGATGGCTCCGCTGCGTCGCCTACCCGGTGCTGGAGCGCTGCGGACCGAGCAGCGGCCAGGCGACGGCCGCGGCCAGGAGGGCGACGGCGGCGGCGACCGCCAGGACCGCCTGCAGGCCATCGACTATGCCGACCCTCGGGTCGAGGGCGTGGTCGAAGCGGGGCTCGAAGATCGCGCCCAGCCCGGCGATGCCAAGGGCGATCCCGAGCTGGCGGAAGGTGTTGTTGACGCCGGAGGCGAGGCCGCTGCGCTCGACCGGCAGGACGCTCACCATCGCCGCCGCCAGGGCCGGGCTGATGACGCCGATCGCCAGCCCGCCGACGAGCAGGCCGGGGAGCAGCGCGGTCCAGTCGCTGTCGACGTCGATCGTGCGCATCAGCAGCAGCCCGATGCCGATCAGCACGAGGCCGGCGGTGAGCGGCACCCGCAGCGGCCAGCGGTTGGTGAGGCGGCCGGAGATCGGCGCGACGACGACGAGCACGAGCGTCAGGGGCAGGATGCGCAGCCCGGTCTCGGTGGGGGAGAGGCCGAGGCCGACCTGGAAGTAGATCGCCAGGAACAGCAAGAGGGGATAGAGGGCGACCGACTGCGCGAAGGCG
The DNA here is from genome assembly GCA_963775475.1 of uncultured Solirubrobacterales bacterium. Classification (GTDB taxonomy): domain Bacteria; phylum Actinomycetota; class Thermoleophilia; order Solirubrobacterales; family 70-9; genus VAYN01. The sequence goes on from CAVZIP010000003.1 coordinate 66,480, forward strand.
ACCAGCGCCGTCCCGGTGAAGGCCGGGATGCGAAAGAGCGAGAGCGGCAGCATCGGCGCCTCGCTGCGGCGCTCGACCGCGACGAAGGCGACGAGCAGCAGGGCGGCGCCGAGCAGCGAGGCGACGATCGGCAGGCTGCCCCAGCCGTCCTCGTTGCCGCGGATCAGGCCGTAGGTCGCGAGGAAGCAGGCGGCGCCGAAGGTCACCATGCCGGCGAGGTCGAGCGGGCGCGGGCGCGGCTCGCGCGACTCGGGCAGCGAGCGCGCCGTGAGCCAGATCAGCAGAGCGCCGAGCGGCAGGTTGACGATGAAGATCCAGCGCCAGCTGAGCTCGTCGGTCAGCACCCCGCCGACCAGTGGCCCGATCGCCAGCGCGGCGCCGGTGACGCCGCCCCAGACGCCAAGCGCAAAGCCGCGCTCGGCGTCCTGGAACTCGTTGGCGAGCAGGGCGAGCGAGGAGGCGAACATCGCCGCAGCGCCGATGCCCTGGGCCGCTCGGGCGAGGTCGAGCAGTACCGGCGAGGTCGCGATGGCGCAGAGCGCCGAGCAGGCGGTGAAGACGACGAGTCCGCCGGAGAAGACGGCGCGCCGGCCGATCCTGTCGGCCAGGGCGCCGGCGCTGAGCAGCGTCGCCGCCAGCGTCAGCGCGTAGGCGTCGATCACCCACTGCATCTCGCCGAAGCTGGCGTCGAGGTCGAGGCGGATCGCGGGCAGGGCGACGTTCACCACCGTCACGTCCAGCAGCAGCATCGCCGTCGCCGCCGAGACGACCAGCAGGGTTGTCCAGCGCTCTCGCGTCACCGGGAGGGAAGCTTGCAGCTAGCTGCGGTCGAGTTCGCCGACCGGCTCGGGAGTGAAGCGGTAGCCGATCCCGAAGTGGGTGTGGATGTAGCGCCATTCCGGTGCCACCTGTTCCAGCTTGCCCCGCACCTTGCGCACCAGGACGTCGACCGAGCGGTCGCGGCGCGGCATCTCGCCGCCCCACATCAGCGCGTAGATCTCAGGCCGCTGGACGACGCTGTCGAGCCGCTTCGCCAGCAGGAAGAACAGCTCGAACTCGCGCACGGTGAAACCGGCGCGCTTGCCGTCGACGATGACCTGCAGTTCGGTCGGCCGGATCTCGAGGTTGGCGACGCGGTGGGTCGCGCCGGACCCCGAGGTCTGCGGTTCGGCCAGCATCGTCGCCACCATTTCCGAGTCGTCCCGCGATGCGGTGAAGCTCCTGTTTCGATCTGGAGAAGATTTGGTGAAGCAGCCGCCCCGAGGGCTAATCGGCGAAGGCAACCGCGGTCGAGCCGTGCAGGCGCCTGCCGCCGCCGGCGGGGGTGAAGGTGACCCGGATCCGCGCCTGCAGCCTGCGACCGCCGCGCAGGAGCGGCCGGAAGCGGGCGGCGGCGCGCATGACGACGTTGAAGCTGCCCTTGCCGCGAGCGTGGGTCCTGCGGCTGGCGATCGTCTGGGGCCTCCCCGCCTTGCCGGTGCGCGCGACGGCGACCGCCTTGACGCCGCCGGCGGCCGGGACGTTGATCGTCAGCACCACGATCCCGTCCCCCTTCGCCTTCGCTCGCACGATCACCCGCGGGCCAGCGCGCCCGACCGTGATCGAGCTGGCGCCGCCCCCGGCGCTCCCGCCCGCCGCCGCGCCGCCGGGGGACTCGGCAAGGCGGGTGACGACGAAGGCGTCGGCGCGCTGGTTGGCATCGCCGAAGAAGAGGTTGCCGGCGAAGGAGCTGAAGGCAAGGCGCTGGGCGCTGTCGCTGACCGTGATTCCGTCCTGGACCCCGCCGTCGGTGTCGCCGCCCGCGGTGGACCGGGTGGCCCTCTCGACCGTTCGTGCCAGCAGATCGACCACGTAGAGCTCCTGCGGTCCCGGAACCACGCGTACCCCGCCTACCTGGCGCAGCGCCGGCAGGGTGAATTTCGTGCGGCTGGTGGTGAGGCCGAGATAACGGCCGTCGGGTGAGATCGCGAGGCTGCCGAGCGGGGAGCTGGTCGCGATGTCACCGCCGAACGCGTCGCGGGTCAGCTCGACGGTCGCGGCCTTGCGGCTCAGTCCCGGATGCATGTCGGTGACGTAGAGGTCGAGGCCGGGGCCGCTCTGGACCAGCGGGCGCGGTCCGGCGCCGCTGAGGAAGGCGACCGTGTAGCCGTCGCCGCTGAGCGCCGGCAGCTGCGAGCCGATGTCCGTGCGGTTGCCCTCCTGGTCGGTCAGCGGGCCGAAGCAGGGGCCGTTGGAGTTCGCGTCGAAGACCGTCGTCATGCCCGGGTTCTCTTCTTCCAGCTGACGGCAGACGGGGTCGTCGGGGTCCGAGAGGCCGGTGATCCGGCGCGTCTGATCGGAGGGGCCGAAGGGGGCGCGGCGCCAGAGGTAGTAGTTGAAGAACGGATCCGGGTTCTCGCCGCCGAGGAAGCGGGTCTGTTCGGGGGCTCGCTGGCCGGTCCAGGCGACGGTCGAGCCGTCGCCGCTGAGCGCGGCCCCGAGGGCTCCGCCGGCAGGGTCGGCGCTCATCGACCCCGTGCCGGGATCGCGGGCGGCCGTGACCAAGGTGGTCCGCTGGGTCGTCAGGTCGCGGAGGAGGACCTGGCCGGCCGGCGTCTCGAGCGCCGCCTGCGCCGGCAGGTCCGATCCCGCTTCGGTGCGGAAGACGACCCTGGTGCCGTCGGCGCTGATCGCCACCCCGGGCGAAACTTCGGCGCCGGGGTCGCCACCGGGCACCGGGATCGCGGGCGGGGCGTAGGCGGCCGCCGTCATGCCGCCGTCCCGGGCGGAGGCCAGGGTGTAGGCGCCCGGCTCGGTCGCGGGCACGTTCATGTCGCGCACGTAGACGTCGGTGTTGTCGTTGGCGTCGCCCGGCGCCAGCCGCTGGCCGGTGGAGAAGGCGACGAAGCGCCCGTCGGCGCTGATCGAGGGATTCGTCGCGCCGCGGCGCAGCAGGGCTTTGTCGCTCTCGCGCAGGAGATCGCCGTCCGCCACCTTGGTCAGGTTGCGGCTGCGCAGGTCGAAGCGGAAGATCCCGCCCGCCCGGAGCTCGCCAGGGGGGTCGGGGTCGTCGTCGGCGAAGAAGTTGCGGGACCTGGTCTGGATCGCGACGTGGTTGCCGTCGGCGGAGACGGCGGCGAACCTGGTCGTGTCGTCGCCCTGTTCCAGCCGCAGGTAGTCGGCGGAGACGAGCTCGGCGCCGGTTGCGCCGGTGGCCGAGCTTCCGTAGGAGGCCGCGGCGCCTGCGGGGAGGAGCAGGCTCAGCGCAGCCGCCGCCGCAGCCAGCCAGGTCGGGGCACGGCGGCTCACCGGACTCGCACCCGGCGCTCGAACCGGGTCGTGTTGCCGGCGCGGTCGCGGGCGCTGACGGTCACCTCGTAGGTGCCGGGCTTGCCGTAGGTATGGCGAATCGTCTTCGCGACCGGCTCTGATTTGCCCCCGCCGCCCCGTTCGCCCCCGGCGCTGGAGATCGTCGTCGCGCCGCCGCCCCTGCCGCGGCCCGAGCCGTCGCCGAAGCCGACCTGGACCGCGCTGCCCTTGAGACCGGAGGTCTCGCGGCGGGCGCCGTCGGAGACGAGGACGGCGAGCCGGTTCCCGCGCCGCTTCAGAGTCACCTTCGGCGGTTTCCGGTCGACCAGCAGGACGGCGTTGCGGGAGCCGGTCTCCTGGCCGGCCTCGTCGATCGCGAAGACCTGGATCCGGTGGCGGCCGTCGCCGATGCGGCCGCTGAGCAGCCGCGCGAAGAGCCGCTTCGTCGGTTTGCCGACCGGCTCGTCGTCGACGCTGACCGAGTAGGTGAGGCGCCCGATCGCGTTGACGGCGGCGGCCCAGTGGATCGCGATCTTCGGCTGGCGGCGCCAGCCGTCCGGCGTCTGCACGAAGAAGGGGTCGGGAGGCGCGTCGACGACCGCCGCCGCGACCTGGGTGCCGCCGCCGCCTCCCTGCGTCCAGGCGACGATCGCGTCGCCGAGCCCCGAGCCGCCCAACTGCAGGGCTCCGACCGGGCCGCCGCGCGGAGCGCTCAGCGTCGCCGGGTCGATCACCTCGTCGGAGCGCCGCTCCTGCACGGCGACCAGGCCGGAGCCGCCGCGCTGCTCGCGCCAGGCGGCGACCGCGGCCCCGGTTTCGGCCAGGTCGACCAGCGGCTCGCCGGGCACGGCGCTGGCCGCCTTCGTCGAGGCGCGTGACCGGCCCGACCGTCTCGCAGGTCGCCGGAGCCGAGCAGGCTCGAGTTGCCGGAGCCGAAGCCGGCGACGAAGGCGCCGTTCGGTTCGACCCCGACGCTCGGCAGGCCGAGGCCGCCGACGTTGCCGCCGTCGACCGGCCTCGCCCCTTTGAACGCCGAGGCGCCGTTGGCGAAGGCGTCGGGCATCTCGTTGACGAAGAGCCGCGGGGCGGTCAGCTTGCTCGACTGGCCCGGTTGCTGGCGCAGGGCGACCGCGGCCTGGCCGAAGCCGGCGACGTCGAGGGCGAAGGCGTCCGCCGGCCCGCGCACCGGCGCGCCTTCCCAGCTCGAGGGGCTGACCGGGAGGGGGACGCCGGCGCTGGTGCCGAACAGGCGCCGGGCCCAGACGCGATCGACGAATTCGTCGTCGGGCTCGAGCCAGGCGACGACGGCGTTGCCCTGGGCGTCGATCCCGATTCGAGGCCCGGTGGCCGCGGTCGGCAGCCGCAGCGGCGCCGCCGGGTTGCGGTTGACCGGGCCGCCGAGCTGCGACCAGAGGCGGTTGTTGTAGCGGGCGACGCGCACGCCGGCGCCGACGTACCCCGGCGGGTTGGCGGCGCTGGTGTCGGTGACGACGAGGTAGGCGAGATAGGCCTGTCCGCCGGCGTTCATCGTCAGGTCGGGGTGGGACGCGGTCGCCTCGCCGACGTTGAAGTCGACCGGGATCGGGGTCTGGAACGCGGCGGCGCCGGGGTCGAGCGTGGCCGAGAACATGCGGTCGCTGCCGACCCCGAACTCCTGCACCCAGGTGACCAGCAGGCGCCCGCGGCTGCCGGCGGCGATCCGCGGCCAGCTGGAGTCGAATTCCTGGCCGCCGTCGACCCGCAGCGGCGCGCTCCAGGCGCTGCCGTCGAAGCGGCTGACGAAGACGTGGTTGCGTTCGCCGGCCTTCCTCAGGTAGACGACGCCGCCGCTGCCGTCTTCGGCCATCGCCGCGTCGGCGACTTCGACGACGTCGGCGCTGGGGCCGTCGATCAGGTGCGGATCGGAGATTTCGGCTCCGGCCGCCGCGGGCCATGTGAGCAGCAGCGCGCAGGCAGCTGTGGCGAGAAGCAGAGCGAGGGCATGCATGACCTCGTCACCCTCGCGCCCGCCCGCGACAAAGTTGTAACTAAGGCGCTACCAGGTGGTTAAGCGCGCGGGCTGGCTGGAAAGCGAGTTGTCCACGGGGGCCTGGAGCAACGTCGCGACAGCGTCCTGGATGCAGCGCTAAAGTTTCGGCCATCTATCGCTGACACACAGACGACCCCGGGTGCGGTATCACCCGGGGTCGTTTTGTTTTGGCGGGGCCCTGCCTAGCGGTCTGCGAGCTTCGAGGCGAGCGCGCGATCAGCGCTCGCATCACACCCGCATAGGCCAGGAAGACCACCGCTTCGCGACGATCGTCGTAACCAGTTCTTCTCCAGACAGTCACGTCGCGTTCACCTTGGCTCGCGGGCTGAGCCCGAGACTGGCCGGGTCCGGAACTTTCGAAACCGTCACCAGGAGCGATCTCCCACATGACTTGGAACCGTCCCCTGGCCGTCGTGGCCGCGGTTGCGCTCAGCGCCGCACTCGCTGTCCCCGCCGCCGCGACCGCCAAGCCGACCATCACGATGAGCGGCTCCACCAGCGTGGCGCCGCTGGCCGCGCTGCTGGCCAAGAAGTACGTCGCCGTCTGCCGCCACTGCGTCAACTTCAAGCTGCTGCAGGGCGGCTCCGACGTCGGCATCTCCGACGCCGCCTCCGGCCGGGTCACGATCGGCAACGCCTCGCGCGACCCGAAACCGACCGACCCGGGCGGCCTCGTCTTCAACAAGATCGCCCACGACGCGGTCTGCATCGTCACCAACAAGTCGAACCCGCTGCCGGGCATCGACGAGGCCGGCGTGCAGGCGATCTTCGGCGGCAGCGTCCGCAGCTGGAGCAGCGTCCCGGGCTCGAGCGCCAGCGGCACGATCGACACCTTCACCCGCAGTCCCGCCTCCGGTACCCAGGACGCCTTCCAGAAGATCTTCCTCGGCTCGACCAAGGTCTTCTCCGGCTCCAGCCAGAAGGCGTCGAACGGGCTCGTCCAGCAGTCGGTCAAGGCCGACCCGAACGCGATCGGCTACGTCTCCCTGCCCTTCGCCGAGGGCCTGCACGCGGTTCCCTACAAGGGCGTCGCCTGCACCGAGCGCAACGCCAAGTCCGGTCAGTACGGCGGCCAGCGCAACCTCTACATGGTGACCCGCGGCCCCGCCGCGGGCGCCGCCAAGGCCTGGATCAAGTGGATCACCAAGAGCTCGGCCGCCGCCGCGATCATCGACACCGAGTGGGTGTCGCTGCAGTAGTGGCCGCTCGCGGGCCCCAGACCGCGCAGCAACGGGACCGCACCGACCAGCGCGCCGAGCTCCTGCTCGGGGCGCTGGCGTCAGCGGTCCTCCTGCTGATCGCGTTCATGATCGCCTTCGTCTTCGCCAAGGCGTGGCCGTCCTTCGCCCACAACGGCCTGGCCTGGTTCGGCGCTGGCGGCAACGTCGACGAGCAGCTGACCGCCGTCTTCAACTCGCCCTCGGACCCGAGCGACTACGTCTACACCCTGCACGCCTGGCCGCTGGTCTACGCGACGGCGCTGATCACCGGCGCCGCGGTCCTGCTCGGAGCGTTGATCTCGGTCCTCTCGGCGATGTTCATCGTCGAGTTCGCCCCGGGCTGGATCCGGGCGATCCTGCAGCCGGTGGTGCGGCTGCTGGCGGCGGTGCCGTCGGTGATCTACGGCCTGATCGGGATCCTCGTCCTCGTCCCCTTCTTCGGCAACCACGTGATCAGCGCCGAGCGCAAGGAATCGGTCCAGTACGTGATCCAGCTCGACGGCTCCAGCATCCTCGTCGGCATCCTCGTGCTGACGGTGATGATCACGCCGATCATGGTCGCGATCACCGTCGACGCGCTGCGCTCGGTGCCGCGCACCTGGACCGAGGGGGCGGCGGCGCTCGGGGTCAACCGCTGGCGGGCGCTGCGCACGGTCGGGCTGCGAGCGGCGCGCCCGGCGATCGTCGCCGCCGCGATCCTGGCCACGGCGCGGGCGCTGGGCGAGGCGATCATGCTCTCGATGGTGACCGGCTCGGTCGCCTTCGCGCCGAACCCGCTCGACGGCGTCACCTTCTTCTTCGAGCCGGCCCGCACCCTGGCGGCGCAGATCGTCGACGGCGCCGAGGGGCTCTCGGTGAAGCCGTTCGGGCAGACGATGTACGCGTTCGCGGCGCTGCTGCTCGTCTCCAGCGCCTTCCTCTCCTTCGGCGGCTGGCTCGCCCGCCGCTCGATGCGTAAATACACCCTCGCCCCACGATGAGCGCCCACGCCCAGACCGGCGGACCGGCCGGCTTGCTCGGGCGCATCCGCGGCGCCGGCGGCGACTCCTGGAGCCTCGGCGACAAGATCGGCCTCGCCGCCGCCTGGGCGGCGGGGATCCTGCTCTGCCTGATCGCCGCCGCGATCGTCCTCTACATGCTCTTCCGCGGCCTCCAGTACCTGAGCCTGGACCTGATCTTCAGCCACCCCCAGGCCGGCCTCGACCAGAGCAAGAGCGGCGGCTTCCTCGACCCGCTGCTGGGGACCCTGGCGCTGACCGTGATCGCCACCGCGATCGCGGCTCCGGTCGGGGTCGGGATCGCGGTCTGGCTGACCGAGTACGGGCGCCCGTCCTCGCTGGCGCGGGCGGTCGAGTCGGGGGTCGAGATCGTCGCCGGCACGCCCAGCATCGTGCTGGCGATCTTCGGCCTGCTGGTCTTCCAGCAGGGCATCTTCAGCTTCCTCTCCTACGAGGCGACGGCCGGCGTCGCCTTCGGCCGCTCCTTCTTCATCGCCGGCATCGATCATGTCGCTGATCGCGCTGCCGCTGGTCGTCGGCGCCAGCCGCGAGGCCCTGCACTCGATCCCGCGCCACGTCCGCGAGGCCTCCTACGCGCTCGGCAAGGACCGGATCTCGACCATCCGCCGCGTGCTGCTGCCGGCCTCGCGGCGCGGCATCGGCACCGGCGTCGCGCTGGGGATGGGGCGGATCGTCGGCGACACCGCGATCGTCGTCGTCCTGCTCGGCGCCACCCTGCAGAACGACCCCCAGGGCGGGATCCCCGGGCTCAGCTTCCTCCAGGGCACCGGCAGCACCCTCACCACCTACGTCTACAACAACTCCCCGGTCGGAGAGGGAGGGTCGCCGGAGAAGGCCTACGCCGCCGCCTTCGTGCTGCTGCTGATCGTGATCGCCCTCAACTTCGCCGTCGACATGATCACTCGCGGCAGGGGGCCGTCATGGACTCGCTGAGCGACGCCCAGGGGATGGACGCCTCGCGCACGCTGCTGGCCGGGGCGGGGCAGCTGCCGCCGCCCGTGCGCCGGATCGCCCCGCAGGCGCCGGCGACGATCGTGGCCCCGCCGCCCGGTGGCAACGGCCATGCTCCGGGGGCGACGCTGGCGCCGCCGAAGCTGCAGCGCCTGGCGCGCGCCGAAGCGCCGGCGATCGAGCGGATGCGGACCGAGCGGCTCAGCATCGCCTACGGCGAGAAGCTCGCCGTCAACGGCGTCTCGCTCGAGGTCCGCCAGGGCGAGGTGCTGGCCCTGATCGGTCCCTCCGGCTGCGGCAAGACGACGCTCCTGCGCTCGCTGAACCGGCTCGTCGACCTGACTCCGACGGCGGTCCGCGGCGGCCGCATCCTGCTCGACGGCGAGGACGTCGACGGCTTCGACGTCACCCACCTGAGGCGACGGGTCGGGATGCTCTTCCAGCAGCCGAACCCGTTCCCGATGAGCATCTTCGACAACGTCGCCTACGGCCTGCGCGAGCGCGGCTCGAGGAAGCCCTCGCGGCGCACGCTGGAGCCGGCGGTGACCGAGGCGCTGCACCGCGCCGGCCTCTTCGAGGAGGTCAAGGACGACCTCGACCACCCGGCGCTGGCCCTCTCCGGCGGCCAGCAGCAGCGGCTCTGCATCGCCCGCTCGCTGGCGGTGGGGCCGGAGGTGCTGCTGCTCGACGAGCCCTGCTCGGCGCTCGACCCGATCTCGACCGCGACGATCGAGGAGACGATCGTCCACCTGCGCACCGAGGTGGCGATCGTGATCGTCACCCACAACCTGCAGCAGGCCCAGCGGGTCGCCGACCACGTCGCCTTCATGTACCTCGGCGACCTGATCGAGTACGGCGAGGTCGAGCGGGTCTTCTCGGCGCCGACCGCGGAGCGCACCCGCGAGTACGTCAGCGGGGGATTCGGATGAGCGCCCAGCCGCTGCTCGCCGCCGGCCTGGCGTTGCTCGCCGTGGCATCGCTCAGCGCCTGCCAGTCGACCCAGAGCCGCAGCGCCGAGCTGGAAGAGGAGAACGCCACCGTGCTGCTCGAGGAAGAGGGGATGACGGTGACCGAGGAGGACCCCGACATCGAGGTGGTCTCGACGACGGTGCTCTCCGAAGCCGAAGGCAACGCGGTCGTGGTCGAGCTGCGCAACGACTCGAACGAGGATCTGGTCGACGTGCCGATCTCCATCGACGTGCTCGACGCCAAGGGCCGCAGCGTCTACAGGAACGACGCCCCGGGGCTGGAGCAGGCGCTGGTCGCGGTGCCGTTCATCCCCGCCCGCGGCGACGCGGTCTGGGTCAACGACCAGGTGCTGGCGGTCGGCAGGCCGGTCTCGGCCGAGGTCAAGGTCGGGGTCGGCGGCGTCCCCTACGACGGCGGGCAGCCCGAGATCGAGGTCTCCGAGCCGAAGCTCGAAGGCGACCCGACTTCGGGCATCGTCGCCGACGGCGACGTCGTCAACCGCAGCGGCGAAGACCAGAACCGGTTCCTGCTCTACGGGGTGGCTCGCCAGGGCGGCAAGGTCGTCGCCGCCGGTCGCGGCGCGATCGAGCACCTGAAGCCGGAGGCGAAGAAGGTCCCCTACAACGTCTACTTCATCGGCGATCCCAGCGGCGCCGAGCTCAGCCTCTACAAGTACCCGACCCTGGAGGCGAAGCCGTGACCGGGAGCGAGATGCCGGCCCGGCCCCTCGCGCACGACGCGCCGACCCTCGGCCAGGACGGCGAGCCCTGCGCGCAGTGCGGCTCGCCGCTGGCGGCCGACCAGCGCTACTGCCTCAACTGCGGCAAGCGCCGCGGCGGCGCGCGGGTCGACTACCGGCAGCGGATGCAGGCCGCCTCTGCGGCGGCTGAGCCGGCGCCACCGGGCTCAGCTCCGCCCGGTGCGTCGAACTCCGTCGGCGCCGCCCCGTCACCGGCCGAAGCGGGGAGAGCCGCCAAGGGCGAGCGCGACTACGCGCCGCTCGCCGCGGTCGGCGGCATCGCCGTGCTCGGCCTGATGCTGCTGGTCGGGGTCCTGATCGGCCGCGGGGACGGCGGCGAGACCGCTCCCGCGCCGGCCCCGGTCGTCGTCCAGGGCGGCGCGGCGGCGGAAGCGGACAAGGGCGAAACGGGCGGCGGTGGCGAAGGAGGGGGCGGAGCTGGCCTCGGCGGAGCCGGTTCCGGCGACGGCAAGAGCGAGAACGCCAGGGGCGGCGGCAAGAGCGAAACGGCCGCCGAGGCCGGCGCCGTGACGGCGAGCGAGAACCAGCTCGAGGAACTGCAGAGCGAAACCGGCGAAGACGCGGCGAAAAACGCGCTGAAGCTGCCGGACAAGATCGCCACGCCGGGGGCGCCGCCGCCGATCGACAAATCGAAGCCGCCGGGCGGCGGCGAAGGCGGGGGGTTGGTGATCAAGTGAGCTCCGATCTCGAACGCCGCCGCGACCGCCTCGCCCAGCAGCTGGTCGACCTGCAGTGGGACCTGGGCGGGATCGCCTACGAGATGGCGATCCGCGACCACTTCCGGCTCGACGTCCTCAACAGCCAGGCGGCGAAGCTGCAGCAGGTCGACGCCGAGCTGGCCGAGGTCGAGCGGATGCTGAAGCTGGGCCAGGCCGCGGCCGCCGGCGCCTGCCCCGACTGCGGCGCCCTCTACGCCCAGGGCGCCGTGTTCTGCTGGCAGTGCGGTCGCGACCTGATGCCGCGCCGCGACCAGCCCCCGGCAGTGCCGCCCGAGCCGGTGGGGCCGCCCGAGACGACGCCCCAACCTGGAGCGTCGTCTCGGTGAGGAAGCGCCTCTCGCGCCTGCTCGACCTGGTCGCGCCGGTCCGTCCGCCCGGCGCCGACCGCGGCTACCGCCGCCTGCTGCGCTGGGCGGCCGTGCCGGTCACCGACCGCCGCTGGGCGGCGCCGCTGGCGGCGCTGGCACTCGGCTTCGGTCTCTTCGCCGGCGTCGCGATCGGCCCCGGTGCCACCGGCACCCTTGCGACCGGGGTGCCGCAGGTGATCGAGCTCCCCGGCCTGCTCGGCAGCACCGGCGGGGGCGGGGAAGGGGAGGCGGACGAAGCGGGTGGGAGCGAAGCAGGAGGCGCCTTCGCGGAATCCGCGGGCGGCGGCGGCGAAGCCGCTTTTCCGGAAGAAGAAGCGAGCAGCTCGGCGTTCGAATCGAGCTTTCCGGAAGCCGAAGCAACGGAATCGCCGCCGGCCGCACCGGCGCCGACCGCGGAGGAAGAGCCCGAAGACGAATCCGAGCCCGAGGAGCCGGTCCAGACGCTGGCCGGCCTCGTGGTCCACGCCAACCCCGCCGCCGGCAGCTACACCGTGGCCGAAGCCGGCGGTCTGATGAGCGCGATCCATGCCGCCAAGCTCCCTGCTCCCGGCACCAAGGTCAGCGTCCCGGTCCGAACCCTGGCCAACGGCACCTTCGCCGAGGCCGGGAAGCGCAAACAGAGCGGCAAGCGGACCAGCGCCAGCATCGCCGGGGTCGTCACCTTCGTCGACGCCGCCCCGGCGGCCCCCGCCTACGCGGTCTCCAAACGCGGTGTCTCGGTGCTGGTCCGCCTCCGTCCCGATCCGACTGGGGCCGCGCCGGCGCTGCCGCAGCTGGGGGCCTACGCGACGGTGGCGGTGGAGATCGAAAAGCCGCCGCCGATCGACCCCGCCGCACCTCCACCACTGGTCGCACCACCACCGCCGGGCGCAGCTCCACCGCCAGGCACGACTACTCCGCCGGCCGCCCCGTCAGTGGTCCCACCTGCGGCGGTGGCACCGCCAGCCCCCACCTGCGCCCCCGATCCGGCCCAGCCGCTCATGATCCCCGCCCCGACCGCGGTGCTCTGGCAGCGCAGCGTCGACGCCGGCGGCGCCCCGTTCGCCTCCAGCGACTTCGCGGGGGTGGTGACCGCCGTCTGCCCGTCGGAAGCGAAGCTCTCGCTCTCCGGCGACGACCTGCGCCAGAGCGGCAAGGACATCGTCTTCACGGTGCCGCCCTCGATCGGCCTCACCGGCTTGAAGGTGGGCGACTCGGCTGCCGCCACCGCGACGATCGCGGCCGACGGCAACCTCAGCCTGACCGGCCTCGCCAGCGACGAGCGCAGCAAGGGCGCCGATGACGCTGCCGCGACCCAAGGCGACCTCGCCTCGCACAAACCGCAGTGAGCGCCTGTCGCCGAGGCGCGCTGATCGTGTGGCGACCGCCGAACCGCGCTTTTTACCCCTCAGGGGGTGAAAAGGATCGGTTCGGCGCGGCGTTTTCGTTTTTTTCACATCTTCGGCACCGGCCGTCGTGAGCATGGGGCGGTGAGCTCGCCGGAACCCGTCGCCACGCCCGGCCGCGATCCGCTGCCGCGGCTGCTGTCCGCAGCGGCGCTGTTCGTCGCGCTGATCGCGCTCGTCTTCTCGATGGGCGGGCTGGCGCCGGCCAAGAAGGGCGGGCAGAAGGTGGTTTATCTCGGCAAGAACGGGAAGATCCCGGCGAAGTACCTACCGGTGGTCAAGGCGGCCAGGAACGCGAAAATGCTCGGTGGCGCCACCCGCGGCAAGCTCTCGGTCAACTGCCCGATCCCGAACGCGATCGACCTCGGGACCTGGTGCCTGGAAAGCGGCCTCTACCCGGTCCCGCCGAAAGACATCGGCAAGAACGACTACCTCTACGCGACCCAGGCCTGCGTCAAGGCCGGGGGCTGGCTGCCCAGCGCCGCGCAGCTGATCGGGGCGGCGCCGCGGGCGAAGCTGCAGAGCACGATCGACGACAGCATCCTCAGCTCCGGCGCCGAAGAGTTCCCGGACGCGAAAAACGGGATCAGGGACAAGCGCGAGATGAGCGGCGACCTGACCACGACCGCCGCCGGCTCCCGCGCGGCCGGCTCGGAGGGCGTGACCGTCGGCTCCAAAGGCAACGGCAACCTCGGCGAGCCCGACCCTGTGCCGATGCCGGCCGACCCGCTGCCGGAAACGCTCAACTACGTGACCGTCTACGACAACCACAACCTCGGCGGCTTCGCCGGCGGCGCCCCGGTCGGCCGGGCGGAGAACTTCCGCTGCGCCTACGCCAAGGGCTCGCAGGGCCGCAAGCTCGGCGACTGAGCGCTCGTTCACATCACTTTTTCAGGGCGGCAACGCCTCCTTAGCAAGCTGACTCAACTGCCTTCCTAGGTTCGAGCCGGAACTAATCCGGAACGACGACAAGGAGGGAAACATCCCGATGCGAGCCAAGCGAAAGCACCTCGCGCTCCTCGCGGTCATCGCCTTCGCGGCGATCGCCACCGCGGGTACCGTGGCCGGCGCCCACCAGTGGAGCGGAGACGATGCGGAGGACAACTCACGCGAGATCAAGAAGCTGATCGACTCGGACAAGCCCAAGAACGTGATCCTGCTGATCGGCGACGGGATGGGCGACAGCGAGATCACCCTCGCCAAGTACTACGGCAAGGGCGCCGACGGCACGCTGAACATGGAAACGCTGCCTTTCGCGGGCGAGCTGAACACCTATGGCCTCTCGGCGGGCCCCGGTCCCACCTACCCGCCGAACTACGTCCCGGACTCGGCGCCGACGGCGACCGCCTGGTCCACCGGCAAGAAGACGATCGACGCCCGCCTCTCCCAGGGCCCGAGCGCCTCGGAGAAAACCCCGGGCTCCAACGCCGGCTACACGACGACGTTCGAGATCGCCGACAAACGCGGCATGCTGGTCGGCAACGTCTCCACCGCGGAGATCACCGACGCCACGCCCGCCGCACCCTCCGCGCACATCTCCCAGCGCGCCTGCCAGGGACCGGCCGACGCCCGCACGATCTGCCCGACCGAGGCCAAGGGCGCCGGCGGGCTCGGCTCGATCGCCGAGCAGCAGATCGACCACCTGCTCGACGTCAACCTCGGTGGCGGCCGCAACCGCTACCTGCAGACGCTCGACGGTAGCACCAGCACGGTGGTCGACTACGCCAAATCGAAGGGCTACCGCTACGTCGAGACGGCGAGCGAGCTGAGCGCCATCAGCTCACTCGCGAAAGGCCCGCTCCTCGGTCTCTTCAACGGCAGCAACATGACCACCGAGTTCGAACCGCTGATCGCCGCTCCCACCCCGGGCGCCGGGAGCCCGACGTTCCGCTGCGATGAGACCAACCGACCCTCCAACGAGCCGAGCCTGGAGGCGATGACCAGGAAGGCGATCCAGCTGCTGGAGAACCGCAGGGGCTTCTTCCTGCAGGTCGAGGGCGCCTCGATCGACAAGCGCGATCACGCCTCCGATGTCTGCGGGCAGATCGGTGAGACCCTCGCCTTCGACAAGGCGGTCGGCGTCGCCCTGGCCTACCAGGAAACGCACGAGGACACCCTGGTCGTGATCACCGCCGATCACTCCCACACGAGCCAGATCGTGCCTGCCGGACAGGACGTGCCCGGCTTCTACGCGACGCTCAAATCGGACGATGGCGTGCCGATCCGCGTCTCCTACGGAACCGGCAAGACGCCGCCCGGTCAGACCCACACCGGCGCCCGGGTCCCGGTCGCCGCGATCGGCCCGCAGGCGAGCAACGTGATGGGCGTCCGCGACCAGACCGACCTGTTCCAGACCCTGATCGGTCGCGACTGACCGATCCAGGAGGGAGAGAAAGGCGCTACCACGGGCCCGCCGCGCGCAGCCAGCGCGGCGGGCCCGGGCCTTTTCGGGTCAGGCCTTCGCCCCACCGGCGGAGGCGGCATCCCCGGCCGGCTCGCTCTCGCTGACCCCGATCCGTTCGTGCAGCCGCCGCAGCGGCGCCGGCGCCCACCAGTTCCATTTGCCGAGCAGCTCCATCAGCGAGGGCACGAGCAGGGCGCGGATGATGCTGGCGTCGATCAGCACCGCCAGCGCGGTGCCGACGCCGTTCTCCTTGATGAAGATGATCTGCGAGGTGGCGAAGGCGCCCATCGCGACCGCGAACAGCAGCGCCGCCGCGGTGACGATCCGCCCGGTCCGCTCCAGCCCAATCGCCACGCACTCGCTCTCCGAGGCGCCGGCGTCGCGCGCCTCTTTTATTCGTGAGAGGAGGAAGACGGCGTAGTCGGTGGAGAGCCCGAAGGCGACGGCGAAGAGCAGGATCGGCATCGTCTGCTCGATCGCGCCGGGGCTGGAGTAGTCGAGGAAGCCCTCGAGCCTGCCGTCCTGGAAGATCAGCACCAGCAGGCCGAAGACGGCGCTGAGGTTGAGGAAGTTCATGATCAGCGACTTGATCGGCAGCACCACCGAGCCGGTCATCAGGAAGAGGATGACCAGGGTGGCGACGATCACGATCGCCAGCGCGATCGGCAGGTGCTCGCCGAGGCTCGACTGGAAGTCGATGAAGTCGGCGGTGGCACCGCCGACCAGCGCCGTCGTCCCGGGTGGAGTCTGGATCTCCCGGATCTCCTTCACGGTCTCCTGGCTGGCGTCGGAGACGAAGGGGCTGGCGGAGATCGCCTGCAGTGCGGTGACGTCGCCGCGCAGCGGCTGCGGCGGCAGCACTTCGGCGACGCCGGGCACGCGCTCGACCCGTGCCGCCAGCGCCGCCGCCGCCTTCGGCCCGCCGCCCTCGACGTCGACCCAGATCGGGGTCTCGCGGTAGGGCGGGAACTCGGTGCTGACCGTGTCGTAGGCCTGGCGGGCGCTGGCCGACTCCGGCAGCACGGTCGGGTCGACGGTGTTGAACTTGATCCCGAGGAAGGGCAGGCCGAGGACGATCAGGAAGAGGGCGCTGAGGGTGGCGATCGGCAGCGGCCGCCGCATCACGAAGCGCGAGAGCCGGTACCAGAAGCCGTGCTGGTCGGGCCGGGCGTCGGCCTCGGCCCGCCGTTGCAGGAACTTCGGCGCACCGGCGTTGACCCGCGTCCCCAGCATCGTCAGCACCGCCGGCAGCACGGTCAGCGAGATCAGCGCCGCGAACAGCGCCACCAGCGCCCCGCCCAGGCCCATCGAGTAGAGGAAGCGCTGGGGGAAGACGAGCAGCGAGGCGAGCGCCGCCGCCACGGTCAGCGAGGAGAAGAAGACGGTGCGCCCGGAGGTTGCGAGCACGCGTCGCATCGCCACCAGGCCGGGCCCGTCCTTGGCGATCTCCTCGCGGTAGCGGGAGACGATGAAGAGGCTGTAGTCGATCGCCAGCCCCAGCCCCAGCGCCGTGGTCAGGTTGAGGGCGAAGATCGAGATCGAGCCGAATTCGCTGGCCAGGCGCAGGATCAGGAAGGTGCCGACGATCGCCAGGCCGCCGATCATCAGCGGCAGCACCGAGGCGACGAGGCTGCGGAAGAACAGCAGCGAGAGCAGGAAGAGGAGGGGGAAGGCGAGCATCTCCGCCATCTGCAGGTCCTTCTCGACCTGCTTGTTGACCTGCTCCTGGGCGACCGCGGCGCCGCCGACGACGACGCCCGGGTGGGCGGAGAGCTGGTCGGCGATCGCGGCGCCGGCGTCCTGCCACTCCTTGTCCTCGGTCGGCACCAGGGCGACGGCGAAGTAGGTGGACTGGCGGTCGTGGGAGACGAAGGCGGGGGAGCCGGTGTCGTAGTAGCCGGTCACCGCCTTGACATCGGGGCGGCGTTCGACGCTGCGCTCGAGCGCCGCGACCCGGGCCTTGGTCGCCGGCTTGGCGACGGGTGCGTCCTCGACCACCGCGATCACCGCCGGGACGCGCAACCCGGCGTCGAGCAGGCGCTCCCGAGCTTCGACCGTCTCGGTCTCCGGGTCGTCGGCCCCATAGGGGTCGAGCCGGTCGGCGACGCTGCCGCCGAGGGCGCCGGCGAGGAGGAAGAAGAGGATCGCGAATATCCCGATGCGGCGGGCGTTGCCGTCGGCGAAGCGGGCGAGGGAATCGAACATCAGCTGCTCCTTTTCTCGGGAGCGGACGCGAGGATCTGCGCCTCCATCCGCTCGCACCAGTCGGCGAACCACTCGGTGAACTCGATGCCGCCCCGCAGGACCAGCAGCGGGAGCGGGTCCTCCCCTTGCTCGGCCAGCGGCTCAATGGCGCGAAGCTGCTTGGAGACGGAGAGGCGGTGCGCGCGCATCGCGCGCAGGATCTCGACCGCCTCCCCGGGCGGCAGGACGTTGGCGAAGAACAGCTTCAGCAGACCTTCGTCGCGCATCTCGCAGGTCTCCGGTGGCTGCCGCAGCCACGCCTTCAGCTCCTCTTCGCCGTCGGCGGTGATCTCGTAGACCGTCCGCTTGCGTCCTCCGGTGGGAGAGTCGACTCCCGCCACCAGACCGGCCTCGGAGAGCCGCTTCAGCTCCGGGTAGATCTGCCCGTAGCTGGCAGCCCAGAAGAACCTGGTCGAGCTGTCGACCACCGCTTTGATCTCGTACCCGGATCGCGGTTCTTTGCTGACCATCCCGAGGATCACGTAGGCGGTTGGGCTGAGCTGTTCCATTCCGCGCCATTATATATCGATCAGATATATCTCCAAGTGAGATGCTCATCACATAAGGTCGGCCACTCAGGGTTCTCGTCCCAAATCCCAGGAAGGAGCTCGATGATGGCGCTTGATCAGAGCAAGATCGGCCGCGTGGTGGCCGAGCAGATGGAGGCGATCGAAGGCGACTACGGCGACGACAGCGAAATCGGCGACGTCTGCACGATCGTCGAGGTGGTCGGCCCGCACGGCTCCCACGTCCGCGTCCGCAGCAGCGACATGCGCCCCCACAGCGGCCTCGGCCTCGTCCGCATGGCCGAACAGGCGATGCTGGGAAATTTGGGGGGCAGTTGAGATTCCGAGGCTGACTATCCTCAGACTCCGATGGGAGAGGCGAATTCCGACATCGTCGTGATGAAGTTCGGCGGCACCTCGGTCGCCGGCGCCGAGCAGATCAAACGCGCCGCGGGGCGGATCGTCGCCGCTCGCGAGGGCGGCTGCAGGGTCGTCGCGGTGCTCTCGGCCCGGGGCAAGACGACCGACGAACTGGTCAGCCAGGCGCAGGAGATCTCCGCCCGGCCGGTCGCCCGCGAGATGGACATGCTGCTCTCGACCGGGGAGCGGATCTCCTGCGCGCTCTGCGCGATGGCGATCCACGACATGGGCCACGAGGCGATCTCGCTGACGGGGTCCCAGGCCGGCATCGTCACCGACTCCTTCCACACCAAGGCGCGGATCGTCGACGTCCGCGCCGAGCGCATCGAGGAAGCACTGGGGGAGGACCGGATCGTCCTCGTCGCCGGCTTCCAGGGTGTCTCCACCGACAGCCGCGACGTCACCACCCTGGGCCGGGGCGGCTCGGATACGACCGCGGTCGCGCTCGCCGCCGCGCTCGACGCCGGCGTCTGCGAGATCTACACCGACGTCGCCGGCGTCTTCAGCGCCGACCCACGGCTGGTCGCCGACGCCCGTAAGCTGGCCCATGTCTCCTTCGAGGAGATGCTGGAGATGTCGGCCTCCGGGGCCGGTGTCCTGCAGCTGCGCTCGGTCGAGTACGCGCGCAACCACGGCGTCCGCATCCACTGCCGCAGCAGCTTCGAGGACGGCCCCGGTACCCTCGTGGTCGCAGAGGACGAGACCGTGGAGCAGCCCTTCGTAACCGCCGTCACCCACTCCAACGCGGAGGCCCGCGTGACGCTGACCGGCGTCCGCGACGAGCCCGGCGTCGCCGGCCGCATCTTCAAGGCGCTGGCCGCGGCCAGCGTCAACGTCGACGTGATCATCCAGAACGAGCCGGTGGGCGGCGACCAGCTGGCCGACCTCTCCTTCACCGTCGATCGTGCCGACCTGCCGACCGCGAAGGACACGATCGCCGCCCTCGGCGACGTCTCGCTCAAGGTCCGCACCGACGAGCAGATCGGCAAGGTCTCGATCATCGGCGCCGGCATGCGCTCGCACCCGGGCGTCGCCGCCACGGTCTTCGAGGTGCTTGGCGAGGAACGGATCAACATCGAGATGATCTCCACCTCGCCGATCAAGATCTCGTGCGTCATCGCCGCCGACCGGGTCCCCGACGCGGTCAAGGCGCTGCACAAGACGTTCGAGCTCGGTGACGACGCGATCCGCCCCGAGGACCCGACCGGCCCCGAGCAGCGGCCCACGGTCGCCGGCTAACCCGCTCGTCATACTCAGGCGATGGCGGGCGACGGATACAGAGTCGGGGTTTTGGGCGCGACCGGACTGGTCGGAACGACCATCCTCGAGCTGCTCGCGGCGCGCGATTTCCCCGCCTCCGAGGTGGTGCCGCTCGCCTCCGAGCGCTCCGCTGGCAAAGAGCTCGACTGGAACGGCTCGGCCCTGATCTGCCGCGAGCTGAGCGAGGACTCGATCCAGGGGCTCGACCTCGTCCTCTCCTCGGCGGGCGGCGCGGTCAGCGCCGAGTGGACCCCGCGCCTGGTCGAGGCGGGAGCCACCGTGGTCGACAACACCAGCTACTGGCGCATGCACGACGACGTGCCGCTGGTCGTCTCCGAGGTCAACCCCGACGCTCTCGCCGGCCACAAGGGGATCGTCGCCAACCCAAACTGCTCGACCATGCAGATGGTCGTGGCGCTGAAGCCGCTGTTCGACGCGGCCGGGATCGAGCGGCTGGTGGTCTCCACCTACCAGGCGGTCTCCGGCACCGGCAAGGCGGCGATCGACGAGCTGCTCGAACAGTCCCACGCGATCCTGCACGGCCAGCCGGCGACGAGTTCGATCTACCCGCACCCGATCGCCTTCAACGCCATCGCCCAGGCGGGCAGCTTCCGCGACGGCGACGATCACACCGACGAGGAGCGCAAGCTGATCAACGAGACCCGCAAGATCCTCGGCGACCCCGGGATCCGGGTCAGCGCCACCTGCGTGCGGGTGCCGGTGGTGACCGGGCACTCGGAGGCGGTCAACGTCGAGACCAAGGAGGACTTGAGCCCGGAGCGAGCGCGCGAGCTGCTGGAAGCCGCCCCCGGCGTTACCGTCGTCGACGACCCCGCCGCCAGCCGCTACCCGCTGGCGACCGAGGCCGCCGGCAGGGACGACGTCTTCGTCGGGCGCATCCGCCGCGACCCCGGCAACGAGCGCGCCCTCGACCTCTGGATCGTCTCCGACAACCTGCGCAAGGGCGCCGCGACCAACACGGTTCAGCTGGCCGAGCTGCTGGCCGAGCGCGGCCTGCTCGACTAGCCATAGAGTATTCCCCATTGCGTGGGGAAATATTCCCCATTGCGTGGTAAATTTACGCCATGATCGAGAGGGTCCTCACACGTCCCCTGACCTCTGCTCTCGCCGACACTCCGGTTGTGCTGCTGGTCGGCGCTCGGCAGACCGGGAAGAGCACGCTGGTGACCAATCTCGACAATCGCGGCGCCTATGTCACGCTCGACGACCCGACCGAGCTCGCGGCCGCCCGCAACGACCCGAGCGGTTTCATCGATCGAGCCGGCGACCGTTTGGTCCTGGACGAGGTTCAGCGCGCCCCGGAGCTGTTCCTTCCGATCAAGGCGGCGGTCGATCGCGACCGCCGCCCGGGAAGGTTCCTCCTTACCGGCTCGACCAATGTCCTCTTCGGCCCCGCCGTCGCCGACGCCCTGGCCGGGCGGATGGAGGCGCTCACCCTTTGGCCGTTCTCCACCGCTGAGCTGGAGGGTCGGCCGTCCGGCCGGTTCGTCGATTGGTTGTTCTCATCTCGCCCCGAGTTGCCCGATCCGGGATCTCTTACTCGTGAGGAGCTGGTATCCCGTGTGATCGCCGGCGGCTATCCGGAGGCGGTTGAGCGTGAGGAGGAGCGGCGCGGCCGCTGGTTCTCCAGCTATCTCGCCACGATTCTCGAGCGGAGATGTCCGCGGGCTCGCGGATATTGAGCGCCTCGACCAGCTTCCCCTGCTGCTGACCTCGATTGCGTTGCGCTCCCGCGGTCCGCTCAACAAGAGCGCTCTCAGCCAGGACCTTGGAATCCCCAATAGCTCGATCGACCGTTATCTGACCTTGCTCGATCGGGTCTTCGTCGTTAAACGCCTACCGGCTTGGCACAGTCGTTTGCAGCCCCGCTTGGTGAAGTCGCCAAAGCTGCTGCTTGCCGACTCCGGACTCCTTTGTCATCTACTTCGCCTCAGCGCCGATCGGCTGGAATCCGATCCAACGATGCTGGGCGTGGCCTTGGAGGGCTACGTCGGGATGGAGCTGGTCAAGAGCGCCGAGGTAGCCGGGGGAGAACCGCGGGTCATGCACTACCGGACGCCGAAGGGCACGGAGGTGGATTTCGTCATCGAGACGGCGGACCGGCGAATCGCGGGCGTTGAGGTGAAGGCGGCTAAAAGCGTCGACGCCCACGACTTCAAGCGCTTCGAGCGCCTCCAGGAGCTCCTCGGCGAGCGATTCTCACGCGGAGTCGTGCTCTACACCGGAGACCGCATCGTGCCCTTCGGCGAGCGGCTCGAAGCCTGGCCGATGTCGCTGCTGTAGCCGGCGCAGCGCGAACGGCGCGCTCAGCGTGGTCAGGATCGACATCGCGACCACGACCGCGAACAGCTCGGCGTCCACTACGCCCTCTGCCGCGCCGATCGAGGCGATGACGATGCCGACCTCGCCGCGCGGGATCATGCCGACGCCGACGATTGAAGCTTCGGCGCGCCCCAGCCCACGTGCCGCCAGGTAGGCGGGGATCAGCTTGGTGACGATCGCCAGCGCGGTGATCGCGGCCAGCAACAGCAGGGCGTGCCCGCTGAAGAGCGCGTCGAGGCTGAGCTCGATGCCGATGAAGGCGAAGAAGAAGGGCGGGAAGAAGGCGTAGAGCGGCCTCACTTCTTCCTCGATCGAGCTCTGGTCCCTGGTCTCGGCGACGATCATCCCGGCGAGGAAGGCTCCGATCAGCGCCGCCAGCCCGATCTCGGCGGCGAAGGCGGCGAGGCCGAGGCAGAGGATCACCGCCGGCAGCAGCGGCGATTCGGCGAAGCGCGGCGACTCCAGCAGCTGCGGGCGGCTCTGCAGCAGCCGCGTCCCTCCCAGCGCGACGAAGGCGACGAAGGCGACCGCGATCGCCAGCGCCAGGACGATCTCGCCGGCCTCGACGCCCCCCTCCGCCGCCATCCCGACCGCGACCGAGAGCAGGATCAGGGCGAGGATGTCGTCGACCACGGCGGCACCGAGCACGGTGCGGGCGGCGCGGCTGCGGGCGATCCCGAGGTCGAGGAAGGTGGCGGCGGTGATCCCGGCGCTGGTCGCCGCCAGCGCCGCCCCGAGGAAGACGCTGGTCTCGGCGCTTTCCCCGAGCGCGAGGCCGAGCCCGATCCCGCCGAGGAAGGGAAGGACGACACCGGCGCCGCCGACCGTGACCGCCATCCTGCCGACCGCGCGCATCTCCGACAGCCTCGTCTTCAGGCCGACCCAGAAGAGCAGGAAGACGACCCCCAGCTCGGAGAAGACGCGCAGCACCTCGCCCACCTCGACCAGCCCCAGCACCGCCGGCCCGACCAGCACCCCGCCGAGGATCTCGCCCACGATCGCCGGCTGATGAATCCGCTTGAAGACCTCGTCGCCGAGCTTGGCGGCGACCAGGACCAGGAAGAGATCCGTCAGGACCCCAGCGGTGTCGCTGACGGCGGCGAGTGGGGGGAGAGAGGCGATGTCCACGGGAAGCTAGCTGAGCAAGTCGCCTCGTTGACCTGGGGTCTCGGCAGGGGTGAAGCGTCTTGTACTTTTTCGGCGCTGTGCACCTCGGACGGCCGTAAGCCGTCACCCAAAAAGTTAAGCGAAACCCCTGCCGAGACCCCAGGTCAGGCTGCGACGCCGCTCAGCCGCTCCTCGACCCAGCCGGTCGAGGCGATGTGCTTGCTCATCCCCAGCTGCTTCGGCTCGGCGCCGAGGGCGAGGCCGACCAGCTGCGGCAGATGCAGGACGGCGAGGCCGAGGTCGCGGTTGACGACCTTGGCCGCCTCCGGCTGCTGCATGTCGAGGTTGAGGTGGCAGAGCGGGCAGGGGGTGACGAGGCAGTCGGCGCCGGCGTCGATCGCGTCGCCGACGTGGGTGCCGGCCTGCCTCAGCGAGGTCTCGCGGTTCATCGTGATCACCGGGAAGCCGCAGCACTTGCGGGCGCCGTCGTACTCGACGACCTCGCCGCCCAGCGCCGTAATCACCTGCTCCAGGTAGACGTCGCGGTCGGGGAACTCGTCGTAGCCGAGCCGCTCCTTCGGGCGCACGATGTAGCAGCCGTAGAAGGGGCCGACGCGGAGTCCCGATAGCGGCCGCTTGACCTGCGCGGCGAGGCGATCGAGGCCGTAGTCCTCGACCAGCAGCCAGAGGAAGTTTTTGTTGTTCCAGGCGCCGTCCGCCGACTTCTCGTAGGAAAGGCCCTGGCCGCTCAGCACCTCATTGATGTGTGCTCGGTAAGAGGAGTCGGCGTCGAGCCGCTGCTGGCACTCCGACTGCGCCCCCTGGCAGGTCGAGCAGATGTTCATCATCGCCAGCCCGGTCTGCTGGGCGAGCGCGAAGGTGCGGGCGTTGAGCGTGTCGGCCAGCTCCTGGTTGTGCTCGGCGATGACGCCGGCGCCGCAGCAGTTGGCGCGGTCGAGGGTGACCAGCTCGATCCCGAGCGAGTTCGCGACCCAGGCCATCGAGCCGTGCAGCTCCGGGGTGAAGCCGCGCGAGACGCAGCCCGGCCAGTAGGCGACCTTGATCTGCTCGTCGCTCATGCCTCCTCGCTTTCCGCCGTCGCCTTCGCCTCGGCGGCAAGCGCCGCGTCGGTCGGCTCATCGGGCTCGGGTTCGACGTCCTCCTCGCCCTTGATGTACAGGTTGAATTCCTCGTTGTGTGCCTCGGCGTGCTCGTAGATCGCCTTGACCTCGTCCTGGGCGCCGTCGGGGAGCTTGTGGTGGATCGCCGGGGATCAGCTTCGGCAGCGAGCGCATCTTGCCGGTTTTGAGACCGCGGATCGCGGTCGGGAAGCGAGCCGAGCATTTCCTTGATCGCCCGTTTGCTCGGTTTCAGCTTGCCTTTGAGCCCTGGCGCGAAGGACTCCTGCAGCAGCAGCGACTCGTCCAGCGTCCCCTTCTTCTCGATGATCTTGACGAAGGCGATCTCGTGGTCGTGGCCGCTGTTGGGGTCCTCGATCCCCTCCTCGCCGGCCTTGCGGCGCAGGCGCATGATCTGGTCCATCGGCGCCACGTCCTTGGGACAGGCGTCGATGCAGCTGAAGCAGTGGGTGCAGTCGTAGATCCCGTGCGGGTCCTCGGCCAGGTCGTGCAGGCGCTCGACCGTCTCGGCGTCGCGCGGGTCGCCGACGAAGCGGTAGGCCTTGGCCAGCGCCGCCGGGCCGATGAAGTCGGGGTCGGCTTCCATCGAGAGGCAGGAGGAGACGCAGGCGCCGCACTGGATGCAGGCCATCGACTGGGTGATGTCCAGCATCGATTCCGGGTCGACGACGTACTCGCGCTCGGGCGGGTCGCCGTGGGGGAGGAGCCAGGGGGTGACGCGGCGGATCTTGGCCCAGTGGGTCGACTCCATGTCGGTGACCAGGTCCTTGATCACCGGCATGTTCCCCATCGGCTCGATCACGACGGTGGCGTCCTTGGCCTCGCCGCCGACGGCGCTTGCGCTTCTTTTCCGCCAGCTCCTGCGCCTCGCCGATCTGGGTCTTGCAGCCGAGCCCGGACTGGCCGTTGATCTTCATCCCGCAGGAGCCGCAGATCGCCGCCCGGCAGGAGCAGCGCACGGCCAGCGAGCCGTCCTCGCGGTCCTTCGCCTGCAGCAGCGCGTCGAGCACCGAGAGCGAGGGCTCGAGGTCGACGTCGAACTGCTCCCAGTAGGGCCCCTCGCCGCTCTCCGGCTGGAACCTGCGGACCTTGATCGTGTAGTCGGCCATCAGTAAGTCCTCGCTTCCGGTTCCCACTGGGTGATGGTCACCTCGGAGTATGAGATCTCGGGCCCGTCGTCGTTCTGCTCGAGGTCGATGTGCTTGAGCCACTCATCGTCGTTGCGCTCGGGGAAGTCAGTCCGGTACTGGGCGCCGCGGCTCTCCTTGCGCTCGAGCGCCGCGACGCAGGTGCACTCGGCGTTGTCGAGCATGTACCCCAGCTCGATCGCCCCAAGCAGGTCCTGGTTGAAGATGCTGCCGTGGTCGTCGATGTAGGCCGACTTGGCCTCCTCCTTCAGCCGCTTGACGATCTCCAGCGCTTCCTGGATCCCGGCCTCGTCGCGGAAGACGGCGACCTTGGCGTCCATCGTCTGGCCCAGCTCGAGCTTGATCTCGGAGACGCGGCGGCCGGAGCCCTTCTGGCGCGATTCGACGTCGGCGATCGTCGCCTCCTCGTCCTCGAGCACCTTGCGCGAGGGGCGGGAGCCCTCGCTGCGCTTGGCACGGGCGGCGGCGTCGACGCCGGAGCGGCGGCCGAAGATCAGCGTGTCGAGCAGCGAGTTGGCGCCGAGCCGGTTGCCGCCGTGGACGGAGACGCAGGCGACCTCGCCGGCGGCGTAGAGACCGGGGATGTCGGTGCGGCCGTCGACGTCGGTCTTGACCCCGCCCATCGTGTAGTGGTTGCCGGGCTTGATGTGGATCGGTTCCCTGGTGATGTCGACGCCGGCGAAGTCGCGGCCGACGAGGACGATCTCGCGCAGCGCCTCGTGCACGCGCTTCTTCGGCACCACGGTGATGTCGAGCGCCACGGTGCCGTCGGGGAAGCCGCGGCCCTCGTCGATCTCGGTCTGCTCGGCGCGGGAGACGACGTCGCGCGAGGCCAGCTCCATCTTGTTCGGCGCGTACTTCTCCATGAAGCGTTCGCCGTTGGCGTTGAGCAGGTGGGCGCCCTCGCCGCGGGCGCCCTCGGTGATCAGGAAGCCCTTGCCCGCCAGCGTCGTCGGGTGGTACTGGATCATCTCCATGTCCATCAGCTTCGCCCCGACCCGGTAGGCCATCGCGATGCCGTCGCCGGTGCAGATCAGCGCGTTGGTGGTCGGCTTCCAGACCTGGCCGTTGCCGCCGGTGGCGAGGATCACCGATTTCGCCTGGAACAGCTCCATCGAGCCGTCGGCGACGTTGCGGGTGACGACGCCGCAGCACTCGTCGTTCTCGTCCATCGCCAGCGCCGTGCAGAACCACTCCTCGTAGCGGGCGACCGAGTCGGAGTACTTCATCAGCTGCTCGTAGAGCACGTGCATGATCGCCTGGCCGGTGATGTCGGCGACGTAGTAGGTGCGGGCGGCGGAGGCGCCGCCGAAGGCGCGGGTGCCGAGCTTGCCCTCCTCGTTGCGGTGGAAGGTGACGCCGAGGTGCTCGAGGTGGAGGATCTCCTCCGGCGCCTCGCGGGTCATGATTTCGATCGCGTCCTGGTCGCCCAGGTAGTCGGAGCCCTTGATCGTGTCGAAGGCGTGCGACTCCCAGGAGTCGCCGGGGTTGAGGGCGGCGTTGATCCCGCCCTGGGCGGCGTTGGAGTGCGAGCGCACCGGGTGGACCTTGCTGATGATCCCGACCGAGACGCCTTCCTCGGCGGCGGCGAGGGCGGCGCGCTGGCCAGCGAGGCCGGCGCCGATTACGAGAACGTCATGGGATGGCACGGGCGCGGATGCTATAGCGCCGAAATCCGAGTTCGCAGTCGGGATTGGTCGCCCGACCCCCAGGTCAGAGCCAGCGTTCGCCGAGGCGGCGGATTGCCGCTTCGGAGAGGTCGATCGCCCGTTCGAGGGTGTCGAAGTGGAGCGGGGGAAGCTACCCACTTACCATTGGCAGATGCTCGGCGGCGGCTCCTTCACGCTCTTCCACGTTCGCGGCATCAAGATCGCGGTCGACTGGTCCTGGTTCCTGGTCCTCTTCTTCGTCATCTTCTGGATGTCGCGGAGCTACGGCGACCTGCTCGGCGAATCCGGCTCGGACACCGTTCCCTTCCTGCTCGCCGTGCTCAGCGCCTTCGGCTTCTTCGGCTCGATCCTCCTGCACGAGCTCGGTCACGCGATCGCCGCGGTGCGCAACGGGATCGGGATCTCCAGCATCCAGCTCTGGATCTTCGGCGGCATGGCGCGGATGGACCGCGAAGCCGACAGCCCCGGCACCGAACTCAAGGTCGCCCTGGCCGGCCCGCTGGTGACCCTGCTGATCGTCGTCGTCCTCACCGTCGCCGGCCTCCTCGCCGCCGGTGCGCAGGAGTTCTGGGACGCAGCCCTGCTCGAATCCAACTCCGGCGTCTCCGGGGTGCTGGCGATGATCGCCTGGCTGGCCTCGATCAACGCCCTGGTCCTGGTCTTCAACCTGCTGCCGGCCTTCCCCATGGACGGCGGCCGCGTCGCCCGCGCGATCGCCTGGTGGCGGACCGGGGACCGCACCGCCGCCACCCGCTTCGCCGCCAACCTCGGCCGCGGCTTCGGCTACTTCTTCATCGCCGCCGGCCTCTACATGGTCCTCACCGACTCGATCTTCGGCGTCTTCGGCGGCATCTGGCTGGCCCTGATCGGGATGGTCGTCAACGGCTCCGCCCGCGGCGCCGCGATGCAGACCGCGATCACGAGCAAGATCAGCGACCTCCGCGTCGCCGACGTGATGGACCGCGAACCGGTCGCGATCCCGGGCGAGCTCAGCATCGAGAAGGCCCTGGACGAGTACTTCCTCCGCTACCAGTGGCCCTGGTTCCCGGTCGTCGACGCCGCCCACCGCTTCCTCGGCCTCGTCGTACGGGACAAAGCCGACGACGTCCCCGAGGTCTCCCGCTCCAGCTCCCTGGTCTCCGACCTGCTCGAGCAGGACGACGGCACCTTCCAGGTCCGTGACGACACCCCGCTCGACGCGTTGCTCAGCAACCAGAACCTGCGTCGGTTCGGAGCGCTGATGGCCGTGGACGCCGACGGCCGCTTGTCGGGCGTCGTGACGGTGGAGCAGGTCGGCAGAGCTCTGCGGGACGCCAGCGCCACCAACTAGCGCCGCCTGCTCGAGGCCGTGGGGGGAGACTATGGCCTGCTGTTGAGCTTGATCCCGCCATGCGGGACGAACCTCGTCAGCGGCAGGGTCTCGTCCTTCCCGCGCAAGTCGCTAAGGCGCGAAGCGCCGTGCGACGAAATTCCCGCGGAAGGGTGTCGGCTCTCCAGGCCCACCGCAAGCCGCGTCTGGCTATGTTTTGCGGGTGCCCCAGCGGGATCTTTTTGCTGACTTCGCGCGCATGCGCCGTGAGATGGATCAGATGATGGGGGACGCCTGGGGCCGTGGTGGTCGCTACGTCAGCCGCCGCACCAGCGGCTTCTCGCCCAACGTCGACGTCTATTACTGCGGCGATCCCCAGCAGGCCGTGGTCAAGGTCGACCTGGCCGGGGTCGAGCTGAGCGAGGTCGGGATCGAGGTCGGCGGCCGTCACCTGGCGATCGTCGGCGAGCGTCCCGTGCAGGAGACCGAGGGCCGCGTCTACCAGCAGGTGGAGATTCCCTCCGGCCCGTTCCGCCGCGTCGTCGAGCTCCAGGTCGAGGTCGACGCCGAACAGGCCAAGGCCACCTACGAAGACGGTGTGCTGCGGATCGAGCTGCCACTGCGCGACCCGGGCGAGACCACCCGCCGGGTGCCGATCGGACGCAGGTGATGGAGGTCGAGGGGGCGCCGGTCCTCGAAGTCGTCGACTCGCCGCTCGACGCCGAGGACGCGATTCGCGCCAACCAGCCGCTCCCCGAGGCTCTGCCGGTGCTGCCGCTGCGCGACACCGTCGCCTTCCCGGAGACGCTGACGCCGCTGGCGGTCGGCCAGGAGCGCTCGATCAGGCTCGTCGACGACGTGCTCGGCGCCAACCGGATGCTGATCATGGTCGCCGCCCGCGACCCCGAGGACGAGGAGCCCGGACCCGAGGACCTGTACGAGGTCGGCGTGGTCGGCGTCGTCGCCCGCATGATCAAAGTCCCGGACGGCACGCTCCGCATCCTCGTCCAGGGGACTCAGCGGGTCCGGCTCGGCCCCTTCGTCGCCGAGCAGCCCTATCTGGTGGCGCGGATCTCCGAGCTTCCCGACGTGATCGAGCCCAGCCCCGAGCTGGAGGCGCTGACCCGCAACGTCCAGCGCACCTTCTCGGAGATCGTCGAGCAGATCCCCTACCTGCCGGAGGAGCTGCAGATGGCGGTCGCCAACATCGACGACCCGGCGGCGCTCGGCCACCTGATCGCCGGTGCGCTGCGGATCGACACCGAGGAGAAGCAGAGGCTGTTGGAGGAGGTGGACGTGGTCAAGCGGCTGCGCCACCTCTCGCAGGTGCTCGCCGGCGAGCTCGAGGTGGTCCAGCTCGGCACCCAGATCCAGAGCCAGGTGCAGTCGGAGATCGACAAGGGCCAGCGCGAGTTCTTCCTGCGCCAGCAGCTGAAAGCGATCCAGGAAGAGCTGGGGGAGGAGGACGAGCAACTCGCCGAAGCGAACGAACTGCGCGAGCGGATCGAGGCGGCCGGCCTGCCGGAGCACGCCCGCAAAGCCGCCGACCGGGAGCTCTCGCGGCTGCAGAAACTGCCGCCGGCCGCGGCCGAGCACGGGGTCATCCGCACCTACCTGGAGTGGCTGGTGGAGCTCCCATGGTCGGTGGAGACGGAGGACAACCTCGACATCGGCCACGCCCGCGAGGTGCTCGACACCGACCACTACGACCTGGAAGAGGTCAAGGACCGCATCCTCGAGTACCTCGCGGTGCGCAAGCTGAACCCGGACTCGCCCGGCCCGATCCTCTGCTTCGTCGGCCCGCCCGGGGTCGGCAAGACCAGCCTCGGCCGCTCGATCGCGAAGGCGCTGGGGCGCGAGTTCGAGCGGATCTCGGTCGGCGGCGTCCGCGACGAGGCGGAGATCCGCGGCCACCGCCGCACCTACATCGGCGCCCTGCCGGGGACGATCATCCGCGCCCTGCGCGACGCCGGCACCCGCAATCCCGTCTTCATGATCGACGAGATCGACAAGATGGGCGCCGACTTCCGCGGCGACCCCGCCTTGGCGATGCTGGAGGTGCTCGACCCGGCCCAGAACGACTCCTTCCGCGACCACTACCTCGATCTCGAGTTCGACCTGTCCGACGTCGCCTTCATCGCCACCGCCAACGTCCTCGACACGATCCCCGGCCCGCTGCTGGACCGGATGGAGACGATCGAGCTGGCCGGCTACACGGTCGAAGAGAAGCGCCACATCGCCCGCCGCTACCTGGTCCCGCGCCAGATCGCGGCCAACGGCCTCAAGCCATCCCAGATCGAGTTCTCCGATGCCGCCCTGACCGCGATCATCGAGGAGTACACGCGCGAGGCCGGCGTCCGCGGCCTCGAGCGTCAGCTCGGGACGATCTGCCGCAAAGTCGCCCGCGACGTCGCCGAGGGCAAGGTCAAGAGCAAGGTCAAGGTCTCCGGCAGGAAAGCGCGGGAGCTGCTCGGGCGCCGCCGCGTCTTCGCCGAGCAGCGCCGCCGCACCAAGGTCCCGGGGGTGGCCACCGGCCTCGCCTGGACCCCGACCGGCGGCGACGTCCTCTTCATCGAGGCGACGGCGATGCCGGGCTCGGGCAAGCTGACGATCACCGGCCAGCTCGGCGAGGTGATGAAGGAGTCGGCGCAGGCGGCGCTCTCCTGGGTCCGCGGCCACTGGGCCGAGGTCGCGCCCGGGCTGGGCGAGCTCTGGTTCGCCGAGCACGACATCCACATCCACGTGCCGGCGGGAGCGGTCCCCAAGGACGGCCCTTCGGCGGGGGTGGCGATGACCGTCGCCCTCTCCTCCCTGGCCAGCGGCCGACCGGTTCGCAACGATGTGGCGATGACCGGCGAGGTGACCCTGACCGGGCAGGTGCTGCCGATCGGCGGCCTCAAGGAGAAGTCGCTGGCGGCGCAGCGGGCGGGAATCAAGCGGGTGATCGTGCCCGGTCGCAACCAGGGCGACGTCGACGAGATCCCCAGGGACGAGCTCGGCGACCTCGAGCTCGTCTTCGTCGACGAGGTCTCCAAGGCAATCGACGTAGCCCTTTCGTAAGGCGATGGAGGCGGCGACTCTCGACCGGGCCCGGCCCGCGGTATTCGCGCAATCGCTGCGCGAGGCGGCGCGCGCACGCTCGCGCGCCTTCTGGATCGTCGCCGGGCTGACCCTGCTGGCCGCCGTCCTGCGCTTCGTCACGCTCGGCGCTCAGGCCTACCACCACGACGAGATCGTCACCGCCAGCCGCGTCCTCCGCAGCGACTTCTTCCACGCGATGGACGCGGTCGGCTTCAGCGAGTCGGCGCCGCCGCTCTACTACGCGCTGGCCTGGGTCTGGACGCAGCTGACCGGGACCGGCGAGCTCGGCCTGCGCTCGCTCTCGGCCGTGGCCGGGGTGGCGACGGTCCCGGTCGCCTACCTGCTGGGCCAGGAGCTGCGCGGGCGCCGGGCGGGGCTGATGGCGGCGGCGCTGGTCGCGGTCAACCCGATGCTGCTCTGGTACTCGCAGGAGGCACGGGCCTACGCGCTCCTGGTCCTGCTCTGCACGCTGTCGCTGCTCTACTGCGCGCGCGCCCTGCGCGGCGGCGGTCGCCGCGATTACAGGCTCTGGGGAATCTGCTCCGGCCTCGCCCTCGCCACCCACTACTTCGCCGTCTTCCCGATCGCGGTCGAGGCGGTGTGGCTGCTGCGGCGCCGCGGCCGCGCCAGCTTCTCCGGGCTCTGGATCGTCGCCGCTTTCGCCCTCGCGCTGCTGCCCCTGGCCTACCACCAGATGTCCCTCGCCCACGCCGAATGGATCGGCAACTTCTCGCTCGGACACCGGCTCTGGGAAACCGCGGCGACCTTCGTCAGCGGCGAGACCGCCGACATCATCGCCCGCCCGGAGCGCCCGGAGCTGGCCTTCGTGCCCCTGGCCCTGGCGTTGGGCGCGCTGGCGCTGCTCGTCGCCCGGGGTACTCGGGACGAGCGCCGGGCGGCGGCGATCCCGCTCAGCCTCGCCCTCGCCGCGATCGGGATTCCCGTTCTGCTGGCGCTGGTGCCGTTCGGCAAGGACTTCGTCCTGGCCCGCAACGTGATCCCGGCGCTGGTGCCGCTGCTGGTCGCGATCGCGATCGCGACGACGTTGCCCGCCGCGCGCCGTCTCGGCACGGTCATCGCCGCCGGGCTGCTCGCCTACTCGCTCGGTGTCAGCATCTGGGCCAGCGTCTCGCCCGATCTGCAGCGGCCCGACTGGGATGCCGTCGCCGCCGAGATCGGCGAACCCGAGGCACCGCGAGCCAGCGTCACCTGGGTCCTCGGGGAGGCGTCGCTGCGTTATTACCTCTCGACCGGCGCCTTCCAGGTGAAACCGGCCGACGGCTACGACTGGCTGGTCCACGAAGTCGACTTCATCTCCGACGGCAAGGTGCCACCGCCCCCGCCGCGGCTGCTCGGACCCGGCTTCCGCGAAACCTCGCGGGGAAGCGCCGGCCGCCTCTACATCAGGCACTACGAGCTGCCGGGGCCCGGCCTGGCGCCGCTGCGGCTGCGCGAGCTGAAGGAGGCAAAGCTCAACTTCCGCAGCACAGGTGTGCTCCTGGACGGCATCGGGCCTGGCTGAGCGTGGCCGGCGCATTTCGGCGTCCTCGGTCGCTTGCGTGCAGAGCACGCGGCGCTCCCTGCGTCCTTGAACTGCTTGGCCACGCTCAGCCAGGAGCGGGGTAGGCGCTTCAAAGTTCGGGTATAAGCTGCCTGGAGATCTGCTGACCAGCGAGGAGAGGGTATGAGCAAAACCAAGGCGGCCCGCGCCAACGACATCTACGAGACTGCCCGCGAAAACCCCTACGTGCAGCGCCTGATCGAGGACGACGAGCTGCGCGACAGCCTGCGCGACGCCTTCGAAGCCGCCAAGGGCGCCTACGGCCGTGCCACCGGCAACGGCAAGGGCGCGGTCAAGGCCGTGACCAGCGACAAGAAGGTGCAGAAGGACCTGCGCGACGCGGCGGAGAGCCTGCGCGAGGCAACCGAGCGCCTGCGCAAGCCGCCGAAGCGCAAGGGCGGCATCGGCAAGCTGCTGCTGATCGCCGTGGTCGGCGCCGTCATCGCCCTGGCCGTCAGCGAGGGCGCGCGCAAGGCCGTGCTCGATGCCCTCTTCGGTGCCGAAGAGGAGTTCGAGTACACGAGCGCTACCAGCATCAATGGTTCTTAGGGGTCTCCCGGTAGGGGTTCCACTTAACTTTTTCGAGTGACGCCGCAGGCTGTCGCCCCGGGGGCGAAGTGGCGAAAAAGTACAAGACGTTCCACCCCTACCGGGAGACCCCTAGCCAGGTTTGGACAGCTGGCCGCCCGGTCTCTCTCTTAGACTGATTCCATGGAGGCTGCAACCAAAGAGCGTGAGCTGAGCGGTGACAAGGCGCAGCGCATCGTCGACGCGATGCGGGACAGCGTCGCCCGCCGCGGCGCCGCCGGGTCGACCTTCGAGCACGTGGCCCGCGAGGCGGGCGTCAGCCGCGGCCTCCTCCACTACTACTTCGGGACCAAGGAGCGGCTGCTGGTCGAGGTCGTCCGCCGCGACGCCGAGCTCCGCATCTCCCGGCTCGACGAGCGGCTGGCCAAGGCAGGTTCAGTGGACGACGTCCTCGACGTCCTCGTCGCCAGCCTGACCGACATGATCGAGAACGAACCGGGCTTCTTCCTCCTCCTCTACGAGCTGTTCAGCGCCGGCCGGCGCAACCCCGACATCCAGCGCGAGGTCGGTCAGCTGTTCGAGCGCACCCGCTCCCACGTCGCCGAGGTGCTGGAGGCCAAGCAGCGCGAGGGCGTGCTCAAGCTCCGCTTCAGCGCCGAGGCGATCGTCTCCTACCTGTTCGCGGTCGGCGACGGCTTCGCCCTGCAGGCCCTCTCCGACCCCGAGCGCGATAACACCGATGCGCTCGCCGCCGGCGCCGCCTCGGCCCGGTACCTGCTCGTCGCCGAGTAGACCGAGCACCGCCCGACGTCGAGTTGAGCTTTTTACCCCTCCCAGGGTGAAAAAGCGCGGCTCGCCGGATCAGGCCGGATCTGGAGTGACGCGACTCACAGACGTGGGGGCGTTGTTGGGGAAAACTGGCCATCCAGCCAATGCGCGACGGAATGAAACGACTTGCGGCAGTGCTCGGCCGGCGCCGGCGTTGGGTATTGGCCGCCTGGATCGCGATCGTCGTCGTCGCCCTTCCCTTCTCGGCGAAGCAGACCGAGCACCTCACCGGCGGCGGCTTCGACGTCCCCGGCAGTCAGTCGAAGGCGGTTGCCGACTCGATGCAGGGCGTCTTCGCCAAGGAGTCCGGTGGCGTGGCGGTGCTGCTGCAGGCCGGGGCGGGCGCCGGCGCGGCGGAGCGCACCGCCGCCGTCGACCGGGTCCAACGCGAGGTCGCCGAGGTCGAGGGCATCTCGCTGCCGCCGGCGGTTGCGCGCCGAGCTGAGGCACAGCTACGGCGCACCGGCAGCACCCTGATCCCGCTCTCCAGCGCCGTCGCGCCCGACGAGCTGATCGACCCGGCGGTCGACCTGCGCGAAGCGCTCGACCCCGGCACCGCCAGCGGCGGCGTCACCACCTACCTGGCGGGGCAGCCCACCGTCTGGGCGGGGATGCAGGAGCTCTCGAAGGAAGACCTGGCCAAGGCGGAGGCGAGCGGCTTCCCGATCGTGGCGCTGATCCTGCTGGTCGTCTTCGGCTCGCTGGCCGCCGCGGTGCTGCCGCTGACGCTCGGCTTCGTCAGCGTCATGGTGACCGGCGCCCTCATCTACTTCATCTCGCTGCAGATGACCACCTCGGTCTTCGTCACCAACATGGCCTCGATGATCGGGATCGGCGTCGCGATCGACTACTCGCTCTTCATCCTCGCCCGCTACCGGGAGGAGCGCCGCTCTGGGCGCGACTGCGACGAGGCGCGCTCGGAGGCGCTGGCCACCTCCGGCCTCGCCGTCGCCTTCTCCGGCCTCGCCGTGATCGTCTCCCTCGCCGGGCTCTGGATGGTCGACAACCAGGCGCTGCGCTCGATGGCGCTCGGCGCGATGACCGTCGTCGCCGTCTCGATCCTCACCGCCACGACCTTGCTGCCGGCGCTGATCGCGATGCTCGGCGACCGGGTGATGCCCGGCGGCCTGGTCGCCAGGGTCCTGCGCTTCTTCAAGCACACGATCTTCCGCCGCCCGCGGGGCCCGGCCACCGCTGCCGCCGCCGCAGGGCCCGGCTTCTGGGACAGATGGGCGCGCCGGGTGATGGACCGACCGATCCTCGCCGTCACCGGCTCCGCCGCGGTCCTGCTCCTGCTCGCCTCGCCGGTGCTCTCGATGGAGACCGGCACCACCGCGCTCGCAGCAGTTCCCCAAGGACAGCGACGTGCGGGTCGGCAACGAACTCGCCTCCGCCCAGCTCGGTGGCGGCGCCGACCCGATCCAGGTCGTCGCCACCTTCCCCG
This sequence comes from uncultured Solirubrobacterales bacterium, assembly GCA_963775475.1. Classification (GTDB taxonomy): domain Bacteria; phylum Actinomycetota; class Thermoleophilia; order Solirubrobacterales; family 70-9; genus VAYN01. The sequence continues at coordinate 102,180 of CAVZIP010000003.1, forward strand.
GCGACGCCGACCGCGTCGCCGTCGCTCAGTTCGCCGAGGAGTTGGGTGAGCAGCCTGGAGTCAGCGCCGTCGCCGCGCCGGTCTACGCCGGCGAGAGCGTCCTGATCGAGGCGACCTCGACGGCAGCCAGCGACAGCGATGCGGCGACGGCGCTGGTCGATCGGTTGCGCGAGTCGCTCGTACCCGCCAGCGGCCTGGCTGCGGTGGCGAGCGTCGACATCGGCGGCGAAACCGCGCGCACCGACGACGTCCGCACCCAGATCTCGGGCTCGTTCTGGAAGATCGTCGGCTTCGTCCTCGCGCTCAGCTTCGTCGTCCTGATGGTGATGCTGCGCTCGCTGCTGCTGCCGCTGAAGGCGGTGCTGATGAATCTGCTCTCGATCGGGGCCGCCTTCGGCGTCCTCGTCGCCATCTTCCAGTGGGGCTGGCTCGACAGCGTGCTCGGCTTCGAAAGCCTCGGCGCGCTGGACACGATCAACGTGCCGCTGATCTTCGCGATCGTCTTCGGGCTCTCGATGGACTACGAGGTCTTCCTGATGTCGCGCATCCGCGAGCGCTACCTGGCTCACGGCGACAACGAGCGGGCGGTGGCCGAGGGGCTGGCCTCGAGCGCCCGCACGATCTCCTCGGCGGCGCTGATCATGAGCTGCGTCTTCGCCGTCTTCGTCCTCACCGGCGTCCCCTCGATCAAGGAGCTGGGCCTCGGCTGCGCGATCGCGATCGCGCTCGACGCGACCCTGGTGCGGCTGATCCTGGTGCCGGCGGCGATGAAGCTGTTCGGCGACTGGAACTGGTGGATGCCCTCCTGGCTCGACCGGGCGCTGCCCAATCTCAGCTTCGAGGGTGGCGAGCCGGAGCCGGTCGAGGCGTAGCCCGGGCCTATCCCGGTAGGGGTTTCGCCTAACTCCGCCTGGGCCTGGACTTGAGGTTGCCAGCTAGGATCTTGGCCATGGGAGCAGGAGAGGCGGTGCGGGTCGATGAGGATGTCGCGTTTGCGGGGGCGGCGCGGCAGGCGGAGATGGTGCGGAACGGGGACGTTTCGCCGACTGAGTTGGTGCGGCTGTGCTTGGAGCGGATCGAGCGGCTCGATCCGCAGCTGAACGCGTTTCGGGTTGTGCTCGGGGAGCAGGCGCTGCTGGAAGCCGAGCAGGCTGAGGCGCGGCTGAAGGGAGGTGACGAGCGGCCGTTGCTGGGCGTGCCGATCGCGATCAAGGACGAAAGCGAGGTCGCTGGCCAGGTGAAGATGCTCGGCACCGACGCCTTCGACGAGCCGGCTGCCGAGGACTCCGAGGTGGTGCGGCGGCTGCGCGCGGCGGGCGCGATCGTGGTCGGGCTGACCCACCTTCCCGAGCTGGCGATCTGCGGCTTCACCGAGTCGGCGACCTGGGGCGTCACCCGCAATCCCTGGAATTCCCAGCGGACTCCCGGTGGCTCCAGCGGCGGCAGCGCCGCGGCGGTGGCGGCCGGCCTGGTGCCGATCGCCTCGGCCGGCGACGGCGGCGGCTCGATCCGCATCCCCGCTGCCTCCTGTGGCCTCTTCGGCTTGAAACCGCAGCGCGGCCGGGTCTCGCTCGCACCGCTGACGGAAGGTTGGAACGGGCTCGCCGTGCTCGGTTGCCTCAGCCGCGGCGTCCTCGACACCGCGCTCTACCTCGACCTCGTCAGCGGCGGCTCGACCGAGCCCGGCGCCCCGCCGCCACCGGAGCGGCCCTTCGTCGAGTCGGCGCAGACGCCGCCCGGCAAGCTGCGGGTTGCCTGGTCGACCGCGGCCCCGCGCGCCGCCGCGCCGCCGACCGTCTCCGACGACGCCAAGGGCGCCGTCGTCGATACCGCCGAGCTGTTGCGCTCGCTCGGCCACGAGGTCGAGCAGCGCGATCCCGCCTGGGGCGGGATCGGCAACAACATCACGCCCCGCTTCCTGCGCGGGGTCTCAGACACGGTGGCCGAAGTGCCGCACCCGGAGCGGCTCGAAGGGCGCACGCGCGGATTCGGACGCCTCGGCGGTCTGCTCCCGGACAGGATCTTCGAAGCCGCCCTGCGCGGGCGCGAGGCCGATGCCGCCCGCGTCAACGCGATCTTCGATACCCACGACGTGCTGATGACCCCGGTGATGGGCGGCACGGCGCTGCCGGTGCGTCGCTGGGAGGGCCAGGGAGCGCTCCGGACCGTGCTCGGGATGAGCCGCTTCTATCCCTACTGCGTCCCCTGGAACCACCTCGGCAATCCGGCGATGGCGGTGCCGGCCGGGTTCGATGCCGAGGGGATGCCGCTCTCGGTCCAGATCATCGGCCGCCCCGGCGACGAGGCCACCCTGCTCTCGCTCGCCGCCCAGCTGGAGGCCGAGCGCCCCTGGGCGGACCAGCGCCCCCCGATCTCCTAGCCAGCGACTACCGGAAGACCTTGCGCAGGCGAGCAACCTCGCGGATGCTTCCGCGCGGGCGGAGGCGGCGCTGCAGGATCATCTTTAGCGGCTTGGAGTCGGGCTTTCCCATGGCGACGAAGTCGGCCCAGCTCGTCTCGAGGACCAGGGTCGGGTTCGGGGCTTCGCCGGGTTCCGCCCGGGTCGAGCCGTTGTCGATCACCAGGTGCCAGGGGTCGGCGTCGGTGAAGCGGTACTGGTAGACCAGCGGCGAGCCGTTGGCGGCGGCCGGGTCGGCGGCGCGCTTGATCACGTCGAAGTAGAGGCGCTGAAGCTCAGGCGATTTCTCGGGCACGGCGTCGGGCGGCCCGAGGATGCCGGCCATCATCAGCTTGACCTGGCGCTCGGCGACTTCCTTCTCCGAGGCCTCTGGATCGAAGGGGAAGACGCCGGGCGGCATCTCCTCGGTCGGGTAGCCGATCGTGCGCCAGCGCTGGCGGATCAGCTTGAGGCCGAAGGCGAAGATGTCCTCGAGGCTGAAGCCGTAGCACTCGGTGTACTCGCGGTCCAGGTTCGGCGGGTAGAAGACGGCGGGGCCGTAGGGCAGCACCTCGCGCAGCAGGTCGGTCACCGCCGCGCGGTTCTCCTCCCAGCCGGGGTTCCCTTCGCCGAGCAGCTCGGAGAGGACCTTGACGCCGAAGCCGATGTGGCGCTGCTCGTCGCGGGAGACGTTGGCCATGCCGGCGCTGAAGCCGGGCATCGTCTCTTCGGAGGAGAAGAAGTCCTCGATGAAGTGCTGGCCGGGCTGGGCCAGGCTGCCCTCGACGATCAGGTGGTAGAGGGTGATCGCCTGCGCGTACTTGGGCAGCGAGCGGTCCTTGCGCAGTTCCTCGGCCATCACGTCGAGGCGGTCGAAGATCCCGCGGTAGCCCCAGTTGAGCTGGGGCAGGGTGGAGGCGAGCGTCGACTGGATCGAGTCGCCGCCGACGCCGATCACCTCCTTGAAGAAGCGGTGGAAGAAGACCGAGTGACGGACCTCGTCCACCTGCTGGGTGGCGAGGAAGTAGGACTGCTCCTCGGTCGGGGCGGCGGTGATGTAGGGGGCGAGGGTGTCGGCGACCCGGTCCTCACCGTAGAAGAACATCGAGTAGATCCACATCGCCGAGCGCCGCTGGATGTCGCTGAGCGAGTCCCAGCCGGCCCTGTCCTCGGAGAAGTCGATCTCGTAGGCGCTCCAGTTGCCTCCCTCCCAGCGACGGTAGAGGTCCTCGTAGGTGACGTTGTCCATCAGGCTCTGGGAGGCGACGCTCATCTCTGCTCCTTCGGATTCGGGGCTGCGGTCGGGCTTGGCGACGAAGTCTGAAGAGCCTATCGCGATCCTGGCTGGTCAGCCAGTCTGACGCTTTGGGGTGAATCGACCGCCCGGGGGGCTCTCACCAGGTGGCGAACGCCGCGCAGCCTTCGCGGGCAATATCGGAGGGGATGCCGGTGGGATGGACCACGCGCTGGCCGTCTTGTCGCCATGAGAGCCGCTCTGGGAGGGGAGGCTTGGAACCCGTTGCGGCGACGAAGACGTTGCCGACAACCGTGACCACGCGGTCGGGTTCGTTGCTGCGATGAATGGTGACCCGCCTGACGCCGTCCGGCGCGATTCCAACGGTGACGATCTCGTCCCCGCCATCGGGCGGAGGGCAGATTTCGGTGGTGGTCGCCAGGCCTTGCGCGACTGTGCGGACGGGCCAGCAGCCTCCGAGCGAGTGATTGTCGCTGAGCATGCAGGTGATCCGCGCCCCCGTGGCAAGGTATATGCGGTCCCGGTCGAGCATGCGTGCAAAGCGCGAGCTCGACGGTTCCAGACCGAAGTCGCTCAGGAGCCCCGGCGGCGCCAGATCTGAAGGCAGCCGGTCAGCGGGCTCGCGCGCACCTCTGAAGACGGCGAGATCTTCCTTCAGGCGATGGAGCGCCTGCGAAGCGCTGTGCTCCGGGGCGGTCGTCGACCGTCCCGGAGCCGCGCCGTTGTCGCCACATCCACTCACGAGGACGACGAGCAGAGCCGTGCACAGAAGCAGGTCCTTGGGACGCTGCACCGCGACCTCGGCTCCCGCGTCGTCCTGGATACGGTCCCAGAGCGTGCGCTAGGGAGAGTAGACGTATCCGTTGATCGTGTGGCTTTTGGAGCTGTCGTTCTTCACCTGCGGCCACATCGTGTAGCCGGCGGCGGCCCAATCTTGCGTGTTCAGCGCGTTGCCGGCACCGTTGAGTCCGCATGAGCTTCTCGTTTCCAAGGTGTCTATCGCGAAGACTTTCTGACAGACATTGATCTGGCCGGCGCCCTCGTAGGTGGCGACGTGGCCCATGATCCATGACTGGGCGTACGTCTGCCCCGACCAGCTTTTCGCAGGCAGCAACGCCGAGACGTATTTGTGCTGCGTCAGAGCTTGTGCGCTTCCGGTGAGTGAAAGCATTGCGATCAGTAGCGCGAGGGGTAAGAGCAGGCGGCGTAGGCTCGGCTGGCGAGAAAAGCGGTTCATCTGTACCTCCGGTTTGTGGAAACGGTCGGTGGATGACCGTATGAGTCCCCCCTCAGCGCAACAACGGTTTCCTCCAGATCTGGTGGAAACAGCCGGATAAGCGGGTCTGCTCAGTCGGCGGACCGGGGAGCGTCGGGACGCTCGATCTCGCGCTTGAGGATCTTGCCGGTCGGGCCTTTGGGGAGGTCGTCGAGGAACCAGACGATCCGCGGGTACTTGTAGGCGGCGATGCGCTCCTTGACGTAGGCGCTGACCTCCTCCGGGTCGATCTGCTCGCCGTCGTGGAGGACGACCGCGGCGCCGATCTCCTCGCCCCACTCGTCGTGGGGGACGCCGAGCACCGCCGCTTCGCGGATCTTCGGGTGCTCGTAGAGGACCTCCTCGACCTCGCGCGGGTAGACGTTGTAGCCGCCACGGATGATCAGGTCCTTCTTGCGGTCGACGATGTAGAAGTAGCCCTCCTCGTCGACTTTGGCCATGTCGCCGGAGTGGAACCAGCCGCCGCGCATCGCCTCCTCGGTCGCGTCCGGGCGCTGCCAGTAGCCCTTCATGACGTTGTGGCCGCGGATCACGATCTCGCCCACCTCGCCCTGGGCGAGGTCGTTGTCGTCCTCGTCGACGACCTTCATCTCGACCCCTTCCAGCGGGGTCCCGATCGAGCCCGGCTTGCGCTCTTTGTCCGGGTGGTTGGAGCTGGAGACGGGGGAGGTCTCCGAGAGCCCGTAGCCCTCGAGCACGATCGCCCCGAACGCCTGCTCGAACCCCCGCAGCACCTCGACCGGCATCGAGGCGCCGCCGGTGATGCAGGTGCGCAGGGTGGAGGTGTCGAAGCTCTCGCGCTCGGGGTGGTGCAGCAGCGCCCCGTACATGGTCGGGACGCCGTAGAAGTGGGTGATGCCGTCGCGCTGAATCGTCGCCAGCGCCTCGCCGGGGTCGAATTTGGGCACCAGCGCCAGGCAGGCGCCGACCTTGAGCGTGGCGTTCATCCCCACCGTCTGGCCGAAGGAGTGGAAGAGGGGGAGACCACCGAAGACGATGTCGCCGGCGGCGATCTCGCACGTATTTCGGGACGAGATCTCGGCGTTGCGGAAGAGGTTGAGGTGGGTCAGCTCGGCGCCCTTCGGTTTGCCGGTGGTGCCGGAGGTGTAGAGGATCACCGCGGTGTCGTCCTCGGCGGTCTCGGCCAGGCCCGGGGCCGGCTCGTGCGCGGCCAGCAGCGCCGCGAAGCTCTGCGGCTCGACCTCGATCAGCTCGGTGCCGGCGTCCTCGGCCCCGCCCCGCGCCTCCTCGGCGAACCCGTGCCAGGCCAGCAGCAGCTGCGCCCCGGAGTCCTCCAGGTAGAAGGCGATCTCGCGCCGCTTCAGCAGCACGTTCATCGGCACCACGATGCAGCCGGCCCGCAGCACGCCGTAGTAGGCGGTCGGGAACTCGAGCACGTTGGGGAGCATGACGCCGACCCGGTCGCCGGGCTGGAGCCCCTTCTCCTGCAGCAGCGCCGCCAGGCGGGCGCTGCGCTCGTCGAGGTCGGCGTAGGTCAGCTCCGCCTCGCCGAGGCGGACGGCGGGGCTGTCCGGCACCCGCGCGGCGCTCTCGGTGACGATCGATGCCAGGTTCAGTCCCATTCCGTCTCTCCGTTCAGTCCATCCCGTTTCCCGCGCCGCAGTCTAAGCCTCCGCCGGCTCGACCTGGGCCGCCTCGTCGGCCTTGGCGTTGCGGTGGCTCATCGTCCAGGCGAAGGCGGCGCCGGTGAAGAGCATGAAGGAGCTGTAGACGGCGGCCGGGATCGTCACGTCGGAGGCGAGCGAGGCACCGACCGCGATCGCCAGCGCCGAGTTGTGGATCCCGAGCTCGAGCGCGATCGCAGTCGACTGGCGGTCGTCGAGCCGGGCCAGTTTCGAGATCCCGAAGCTGAGCGTCATCGCTGCCACGTTGAGCGCCAGCGCCGCCCCCGCGACCGCGGCGAGGTGTTCGGTGACGGTGTCGTACTCGCTGACGATCGCCCCGAGGACGACGAGCGCGAAGAGGCTGAGGGAGATGCTTCGCACTCGCGGGTAGGCGGCCTCGACCCGGCCCGGCCAGCGCCGCCGCAGCTCCATCCCGATCGCGACCGGGACGATCGTGATCGCGAGCACTCTCAGCACCACCCCGAGCATGCTCGGGTCGCCGACGTCGGCGCCGAAATGGCTCGTCGAGAGGCTGAGGAAGAGGGGCACCGTGACCGCTGCGCCGACGCTGCTGATCGCCGTCATCGTCACCGAGAGCGCCGTGTCGCCGCGCGACAGGTGCGTCAGCATGTTGGCCATCATCCCGCCCGGCGAGGCGCCGAGCAGGACGAGGCCGACCGCGAGCTCCGGGGGCAGGTCGAACAGCTCGGCCATCGCGAAGGCGAGCAGCGGCGAGATCAGCGCCAGGTTGAGCATCCCGATCGACACTCCGCGCGGGGCGACGAATACGCGCCTGAAGTCGGCACGGGTCAGCGTCGTGCCGAGGCTGCACATGATCACCGCGATCGCGGCGGGCAGCAGGACGGAGGTCAGAATCGGGGTGTCGATCGGGAGACCCTAAGCGCTCGGCCCGCGGCTCTTGGCCCCCCGTCGGATTCCGTCCCCGCTAGTCTCGGCCGATGCAGAACCTGGGGGAGCCGAGCTCCTATCTCGCGGTGAGGAAGGGCGTGCCGGTGTATTCGAGCGACGGTGAGAGCCTCGGCCGGGTCGTGAGGGTGCTCTCGGCGCCCAACATCGACATGTTCGACGGGATCGTCTTCGACACCACCGCGGGGCCCGGCGGCCACCGCTTCGTCGACGCCCCCGAGGTCGACGGGATCTACGAGAACGGGGTGACGTTGAAGATCGACGCAGACGCGGCGGCGAACCTGCCGAAGCCGGACGCCAACCCCGGCGCGATCACCGCCAGCGCGGCCGACTTCCCCAAGGGCGGTCGCCGCGGCCCCCTCGGACGCTTCTGGGACCGACTCTCCGGCAAAAGCTGATCGGTCAAGCAAGCTTTTGTGATGGTGGTTAGAATGCTCGCCGTGAGCAGGGGTTCGATGCTAGTCATCTCGCTTTGCGCGGCGCTGGCGCTGGCGATTGCCGGCTGCGGCGGCAGCGACGACGACTCCTCGGCGCCGGCGACCAGCGAGGCGAGCGCGGAGGACTCGGAAGGCGCCGCGGCGAACTCGGACAGCGCGGAAGACACCAGCACGAAGCCCAAGATCACGGTCCCGAGCGGCCCGCAGCCGGCTCAGCTGGAAGAGAGGGAACTCGTCGAAGGGACGGGTGCGGAAGCCAAAACCGGCGACGACGTCACCGTCCACTACGTCGGCACCGGCTACAAAAGCGGCGAACAGTTCGATGCCTCCTGGGACCGCAAAGAACCGTTCACCTTCGGGCTCGGCGCCGGGAGGGTGATCCCCGGCTGGGAGCAGGGCATAGTGGGAATGAAGGTCGGCGGGCGGCGCGAGCTGATCATCCCGCCCAATCTCGCCTACGGCGCCGGCGGCTTCCCCCCTGCGATCGGGCCGAACGAAGCGCTGATCTTCGTCATCGACCTGCTCGGGGTCAAATAGCGCCCTTCAAACGGGCGGGTCGGCGGGTGCGGCTCGCGGCGTTGCGCTGGGCGGCCCGACGGGCCCGGTCGGCACCCAGCCGCGGTAGCGCCTGAGCAGGGCCAGCAGCCCGGCCGCGCCGGCCAGGGCCGAGAGGCCGCCGGCGAAGGCGAGGGTGCCGCGGGCGCCGATCGCGGCCACCAGCACGCCGCCGGCGGCGAAGGCGCCGAGCTCGGCCGAGTTGCGGATCCCGTTGTAGGCGGCGAAGGCGCGGCCGTGCAGCGCGGCCGGGACCTGGAGGTGGATGAGGCTGCGGAACATCACGTTCTTGAGCCCGTGCCCGACGCCACCCGCGAACGAGCAGGCGAGGAAGAAGGCGAAGCTGAGCCAGAGGGCGGGCAGCGCCAGGGCCAGCCCCTGCACCGTCGCCGCAGCGAGCCCGACGGTCGCCAGGGCGTAGGCCGCCACGCGGGGCGAGAGCAGCAGCGCTCCCAGCGCCATGCCTCCGGTCCAGATCGAGAGCATCGCCCCGTAGGAGACGTCGCCCTTGCCGAGCACGTCCTCGACGAAGAAGAGCTCGCCGACCCAGACCGCCGACATGAACAGCAGTGAGGCGAAGGCGACCACCATCACCAGCGCCAGCGTGCGGTCGGCGAAGAGGTAGGCGATGCCGTCGCGTGCTCTCGGCGCGCGTTGCCCCTCCTCCAGGGTCGCCGGCTCGCGCCTGATCCGCAGCGACAGCGCCGCGGCGGCGACCAGGGCGAAGGTGAGCGCGTCGACGATCATCGCCAGCTGCAGGCCGCCGGCCGCGAAGAGCAGGCCGCCCAGCACCGGCCCGAGGCCGAAGCCGATGTAGCGGATCGTCTCCATGTGGCCGTTCGCCTCCTGGATCCGGTCCTCTCCGGCCAGCGGCGGCACCAGCGCGAACTCGGCCGGCTGGGAGATCGCGAAGACGACTCCCAGCAGCGTCGTCAGGACCAGCACCGGGCCCAGGGCCGTGAGGAAGCTGAGCGCCAGCGCCAGCACCGCACCGGTCGCCGAGACGGCGGCAAGCAGGCGGGTCGCCTCGACTCGGTCGACGAGCAGGCCGGCGTGGCCGGCGGTGAGGACGGAGGGACCGAAGAGGCAGATCCAGAGCGCGGCGACCGCGAAGCCGTTGTCGCTGACCTCCTTGACGTGGAGGCCGAGCGCCACCATCGCCACCCAGTCGCCCAGCGCCGAGAGCCCGACCGAGCCGCTGACCAGGAGGAAATCACGGTTGCGAAGCAGGCTCGTGTCCACGTCGGGCAGGATAGGCCGGTGAGCCGCAACCGACAGCTGGTCGCCGAGCGCCTGACCGCGCAGGCGCTCGCCGGTGAGCCGCTGAGGCGGCCCGAGGACGTGGCCGAGCGCCTGCTTGCCGTGCAGGGGCAGGACCCGCGCGGCGCCCGGCTGGCGATCCGGGCTCGTACGGCGGGCCTCGCCGCCGCCGACGTCGACCGGGCGCTGAGCGAGGACCGCTCGCTGCTGATCACCTGGCTCAACCGCGGCACCCTGCACCTGGTCCGCAGCGAGGACTACCCGTGGCTGCAGGCGCTGACGACGCCGCCGCTGCTGACCAGCTGCGCCCGCCGCCTGCGCCAGGAGGGCGTCAGCGAGGCGGAAGCCGAGCGCGGGCTGGAGGCGATCAAGCGCACCCTGGCCGAGGAGGGGCCGCTGGCCGGCAAGGACCTGAAGCAGCGACTGGAGACGGCCGACCTGCACACGGCGGGCCAGGCTTTCATCCACCTGATGTTCCTCGCCGCGGTGCGCGGCCTCACCGTGCGCGGCCCGATGCTCGGCAAGCAGCACGCCTACGCCCTCGTGCGCGACTGGCTCGGTCCGCAGAAGCCAGTGGATCGCGACGCAGCCCTGGCCGAGCTGGCCCGCCGCTATCTGGCCGGCCACGGCCCGGCTGACGAGCGCGACCTCGCCCGCTGGGCCGGTCTGCCGCTGCGCGATACCCGGGCGGGGCTCGAGGCGATCGCCTCCGAGCTGGTCGAGCGCGAGGACGGCCTCGTCGACCTCGCCAAGCGGCCAGCGGCGGAGCCGCTGCCGCCACCCCGCCTGCTCGGCGCCTTCGATCCCCTGCTGCTCGGCTGGACCTCGCGCGAGGAATTCGTCGGCCCGCACAAGCTGCTGGTCACGATCAACGGCATCTTTCGTCCCTTCGCCCTCGTTGACGGCCGCGCCGTCGCCACCTGGGGCCTGGCCGGGGGAAAGGTGACGATCGAGCACCTCGGCAAGGTGACGAGGAAAGCCGCGGCGGCGCTGGAGACCGACGCGGCCGCGGTTCTTCAGTTCATGAACGCCGGCTGAGGCGCGGCCCTGGTCAGGCCTGCGGCGCGGGCGGCGGCATCTGGTCGCCGGCCGGCGGCGCCTCGTGACCCGGCAGCGCTTCCGCCTCCTGCTCCCAGACGTGGTTCAGCGAGACCTGCAGGTAGGCCCACATGCCGGGCGAGAGCAGTAGGTAGAGGATCAGCGCGATCCAACCGTTGACCGGCTCGCGTCCGGCGACTTTGGAGGCGCCCTGAACGCGCTTGGTGCCGTTCCAGTAGGTGACCAGCGCCGGGATGATGATGAGGCCGCCGGGGAACAGCGCCAGCAGCGAGTTGGTCGGGTTCTGCCCGAGATCGAAGCCCTTGGCTTCGCCGTAGGCTTTCAGCTCCTTGTTGATCTTGTACCACCAGACCAGGTGGTAGATGCCGAGGGTGATGATCGGCAGGAGGGCGACGGCCCAGGGGCTGCGCACCTTCACCTCGTGCTCGGTGCCGCGAATCTTCATCTCGTAGGCCATTGGCTCTCCGATCGCCCTGCCGGTTGGGTGACTGTCGGCACGAGCCTAGCCGACGGTTGGGCGTACAGCTGGGATTTCAGCCCGCCGGCAAGGCGTCGTCGCCGAGGAAGGCCTCCAGTGGAGTGCCGTCGGCTCCGATCAGACGCTTCTCGACCGGGCCGTGGGCCGCCTCGAACGCTGCTACGCCAGGCAGGCCGTCGCGGCGACGACCGCTCTTGACCTCGATTGCGGTCAGCCGCTCGCCGCGCTGGACGACGAAGTCGACCTCCTTGCCGCGGTCGCGCCAGTAGAGAACTTCAGCGCGGGGGTCGCGGGTGGCCCAGAGGTGGGCGCCCACGGTGGTCTCGATCAGCCGGCCCCAGTGCGCCGGATCGCTTCGGCTCTCCTCGAAAGTGCGGCCTGAGATCGCGGAAACGAGGGCAGTGTTGAGGGCCAGCAGCTTGGGAGTGGAGCGTCGTTGCCGCACCTTGCCCCGCGCGTATTTCTCGAGGCCGACCGCGAGTCCGGCGGCGGCGAGGAGGTCGAGGTAATGGGCAATCGTGGTGGTGTTGCCGGCGTCCTGCAGCTGTCCGGTCAGCTTCTGGTAGGAGACGATCTGGCTCGAGTAGTCGCAGACGAGGCGGAACAGGCTGCGCAGGAGTGCCGGCTTGTCGATTCTGGTCAGCAGCAGCAGGTCGCGGGAGATCGTGGTCTCGACGACCGAGTCGAGGACGTAGGCGGCCCAGCGCTGCTCGTCGTCTACGAATTCCGCCGCCCCCGGGTAGCCGCCGAAGTAGACGAATCGATCGAGGTCGAAGCCGAAGGCATCGCGCATCTCCGCAAAGGACCAGTGCGGGGCACGGATCAGCTCGAAGCGGCCGGTCAGGCTCTCGCTCAGCCCATGCTGAACCAGCAATGCGGCCGAGCCGAGCAGCACCACCTGCAGTGGCAGCTCCACCTTTCGGTCCTCGTCCCAGAGGCGCTTCACGGTCTCCGCCCAGCCGTTCACCTTCTGGATCTCATCTATCGCGAGGATGGCCCTGCCGGCGTCGCCGGCGAGTCTTCGTCCCTCTTCCCACTGTGCCTCCAACCAGGCTGCGTCCCGCAGCGCCGGGTCGTCGGCGCTCGCGTAGTGGCTGGGCGCCTCAGATGCCTCCAGGACCTGACGGACGACGGTCGTCTTGCCGACCTGCCGCGGTCCGCTGACGACCTGGAGCCTCGAGGGGCTCTCCCGCAGGCGCGAGGCCAGCAGATCGAAGATCCCACGCCGGAACGTAGACAAAATGCTCATGACGTTGAGGGATTTTACTCAATACACTGAGCAAATTGTAAATTGCCTGGAAACCCCGCAGTTTGAGAGAGGCGAACCATGCCAACGGAGCCCCCGGGGTAAGGCCGAGGGTGGTTGCGCCGAGCAGCAGAAAGGCGCCGAGCTCACCGACCCCTCAACGGAGCCTCGGCCTAAGCCGAGGGTGACTCCTCGGTCCGGCAGACGTCGACCATCGCTTCCCAGCTTCAATGGAGCCCTCGGTTTACGCCGAGGGGGTTGCTGGTCGGGCCATGCGCAGCGTCGCGACTGCCGGCTTCAACAGATCCTCGACTTACGCCGAGGGTGACTCACCGGTGAGGGTATGACCCACTTTGTCTCCCAGGCGCTTCAACAGAGCCCTCGGCTGATGTCGAGGGTGGCCGGTAGCAGGCGCATCGCATTTCGGCGTGCCCGTCGGCGCTTCAACAGAGCCCTCGGTTTACGCCGAGGGGCGTCGCCCTATGCGCCGCTGTACCGCCCGGACGGCATCTAGCTTCAACGGAGCCCCGGCATGCGCCGAGGTACGAGATAGCGCCGGCGAGATGCCCCCGGGCACTTCTCGCTTCAACAGAGCCCTTGGCTTACGCCGAAGGTGATCGGCCTCTTATTCAGTTGTCAAAGGTCTGTACTTGGTCAGTCGGGTGCTTCAGCTCGGTCTGCGTCGGGGCCGGTCATGCTGGGTCGACCGACCTCATCAGGCCGAGGCCGTAGTGGCTGAGCGCGCCGAGCGCGATCGGGCCTGCCGCCTCTTCGTCGAAGCGGAGGGTGATAGCGGTCAGCGGCGCTCGTCCCGCGCGCGAGCTGCCGACCTTCGAGCTGCGGAACCGGTGCCACTGCGAGCCCGGTTCGACCTTGATCGAGCGGGCTTTGGGGAAGCCGCGGTAGGCAAGCTCGCGGGCGACCTGCTCCTCGGCAGAGTCGGTCGTCTTTCCCAGCTTGACCTTGGGGTGTCGGACCAGGCCGAACGGGGTCAGGCTCTTCCATTCCCGCGCTGGTCCCAGTGCTCCCGGCAGGGCCATCTCCTGCGAGCGGCCGAGCGCTCCCAGGGCGAGCGGGAGGTCGGTGGATCCATCGTCGCGCTCCCACGCCCAGAGCTTGCGCACTGCACCGAGCGCCGCCACCTCCCCGTCCCCAAACCCTTCCGGCGCCCAGACGAGGAGGCGGTCGACGCGCCGCCCGTGCTCATCCGGGAGTGCGAGGAAGTGTGCATGCTGGTGCTGGTCCCGGCGCCGGTCCTCGCCGGCCCTGCCACTGAAGGTGACCGATTTCCCGCCGTCGTGGAGACGGCCGAACTGGCTCTGCAGCGCGCTTCGCAGCAGCTGTCCCGCGGCGACCGCCTCGGTCAGGGCGGGCCGGCTCGCGCCCCGCAGCCGGAACAGGGCCAAGTTCGGCGCCAGCGCGTCGCGGCGCTTCCGCTCCCGGCCGACCGCGCCGAGCCCGGGTACGCCGTAGGCAACCGCGCGCGTCCCCGGCGGCCGGGCTTGCCGCTCCCGGCGGATATCGGCGACGCTGATCGAGAGGGCGCCGATCGGGTCCTCCGCGTCGACGCAGAGGAGGTCGATCGTGTCGAGCTCGGTCGTCGCGCCGGCGAAGTCCTCGAGCGGCTTGGCCAGCGGCTCCACCGGGGTCGTATCCGATCTCAGGCCGGCCGTGCAGACCGACTCCGAGCGACCGACGTAGCCGAGTGCCCGAGCCGCCTCGGCGAGCGCGTCGTGAGCGGCGGCGTCCAGGTCCGCTTCCCACCAGGCGACCAGCTCGGCCCCGGGGTCGACGGCGAGGAAGCCGTCGAGGATCTTGGCGGACTTTTCCGAGGCGCCGCCGGGGACGGGCATGTAGTGGCGGGTGTGCGCGGCCTCGGCCGGCGGCAGCTGGAAGGTCGGCGGCGGCGCCGTGGCGAGCGCGGCGAGCGCCCGGTCGAGGTCCGCCTGCCGCTCGGAGAGCGCCAGGTGCGTGCGCCCGACCGAGTAGAGACCGCGCAGCAGGCGCCACGGGCTCGGTGGCCACTCGACCGCGGCGTCGTTGACGTGCGAGCCCCACGGGTTCGCGTGGTAGCGCCCCAGGTCGAACTTGATCGTCAGCCCGACCATCGGCTACTCGAACTCCACAACGGCCGGGCCGCCGTCGTCGAGCTCGGCTTTCGCGGTCGCGATCGTCGCCTCCAGCTCGCTTGCGTCGGGGAGCATCCAACCCCCCGGCTTGGCGATCTGCGGCTCGCCGACGAGTTCGAGGTCGCAGGCGGTACGCAGGCGCAGCGGGCGATCCAGGAGCGAGCGGATCTCCCACTGGGCAATCGCCACCAGGAGGTCGGTCTCGTTCTCGCCGAGGCCGTAGCCGCGGATCTGTTCGAGGTCGACCACGACCGCCAGCTCGATCTCCTCCGCGGTGTACTCCGTCCGCCCGAAGGGGACGAAGCCGAACCCATCGCTCGATCCTCTCGCCTCGGTGTTCGTCGGGTTGACGTCGTCGCGCTTGACCCCGCCGGAGACGACCGGCTCGGTCTGGTGCGCCTCGATCACCGCCGAGATCGCCCGGCGCACCCTCGGGTTGCCGATCTCTTTCCAGGCTCTGCTGGAGAAGAAGACCCCGTGCAGCAGGCAGAGCGGGTCGAGGCGGAAGATCGCCGCGTAGAGCGAGCGCCAGTCGGTCGGTCGTCCCTTCCTCGCCCCGACCTGCTCGAAGAGCCATTCGTCGCCCGACCCGCCGTCGACCTTCCCGCTTCTGATGTAGGAGCCGGCGAGGCGGTGGGGCTCCAACCGCGAGGAGGTGAGGAAGCCGCCGTCCTTGTCGCGCACCTCGACGTAGGGGAGGCCGGAGAGCGCCGCGACCGGCTCCTGCTCGACCGCGTCCCAGGCGGCATCCTCGAGGCGGTTCGCCATCGACTGCACCGACTCGACCAGCACCGAGCTCTGGCTGCCGCCGGGGCCGGGTCGGGTGAACTCGGCGGCGCCGAGATCGGGGAAGCCGGTCGGCTGAAAGCTGGACCCGAGGGTGGGCGCCAGCTCGGCCTTGACGACCAGGCGGGGTGCGTCGTTGAGGCTGTCGGTCATTGCACGTCCTTTGCTTTGTCGTTTTCTTCTTTCGGCAAGATCTGCGACTTGACCAGGCGCCCGAGGTCGGGGCGGCGGAGAAGGGGGAGCAGCGCCGCCGCGAGGCGCTGACCCTGGCTGACCCGGTCCGTCGTCGGGGCGGCGGAGAGCAGCAGGTCGGAGGTGTCCAGCCGCGGCGGCAGCCCCGCCATCGACAGGCGCAGGGTCGCGTCTTCGGCCACCGGCTGCGCCGCGCCGGAGGCCAGGCGCGCGGCCCAGCCCGGTCGGGCTCCGAGGTCGCTGGCCGCCTTGCTCCGCGTAGTTCGCGGATCCAGCGAGTCGGCGCTGTGCCAGGCGAGCGCGATCAGCTCGAGCGCCGGCTGCGGGGGTGCCTTCCGGCTCGACGGCCGCAGCGCCGGCGGCTTCCCGGCGTAGCTCAGCAGCGCCAAGCCCCGCAGCAGGGCGAGCATCCGGCCCTCGTCAAGCTGACCGGCCGCGAGCAGGCGGACCGAGTCGAGCGGGATCCAGCTTCCCTCCGGATAGCCGAGCTGGCCCGCCCCCGCGCCGACCCGCGCCGCGTCGAGGTGGCGCCGCGCCTGCAGCGCGGCGAGGATCGCGGTCGGCGTACGGCCGTTGACCGCGTGCCGGCGCTCGGGGTCGAACTCGGTCCACCCGCCGCCGCGCCGCGTCCCGTGCAGGTAGTCCCGCACCGCCGGCAGCCCCCGCCGGTCGTCCCGCGCATCCCGCAGGGACGCGATCGCCGCCGCGATGGCGAACTCGTCGCTGCCGTCGTCGGCCGCCTCGATCCATGGCCCGGCCGGCATGTTCGGGGCCGGCCTCTTGACCGCGTCCGCCGCCTTGCCCGAGCGCGCCAGGACCGACTCCACCTCCCCCAGAGCTTCCAGCGTCGCGCAGGCGGCGCCCGTGTCAGCCCGCGACGCCATCGCGAAGGCGGCCTTGCGCAGGCGGTCGATCGCGATCCGGGGGCCGCTCGGGCAGCGTTCGTCTTCCCCGAACCGCTCCACGTCCCGGAGCCAGCGATCGAGGCCCTGCAGCGCCACCGGCCCGGGACGTGCTCCGACCTCCACCGTTCCGGCGGGGACCGCCAGGGTCGCCTGCCCGGCGCGTTCGAGCAGCGCGAACCGCTCGAACGCGAGGATCCCCCTGGCGACGCCGAGTTCGCCGCAGGCCCGGGCGAGGTCCAGGCCCGAGAGCGCGTCGCGCAGCCGCTGGCCGTCGCTCACCTGGGCGCGGAACTCGCGCGCCAGCGTGACGATCTCCCCGAGCCCGGACCATTCCCCCCACAGCGGCAGCCACAGCTCCGCGTGCCCCGACTCGCCGGGGACCGCGGAGCCGTACCCGGCTCCGGTGGGCCGAACCACGAACGGCGCCACGGCGTTCGCTCCCAGGTTGTGGTTGTGCCGGCGGGCGGCGCCCGCGGAGAGGGGCAGGGAGCCCTCCACGGCGAGGATCAGGTCCCAGGGGTTGCCGAGGCTGTCGGCTTCGCCGTAAGGCGAGTTGTTGGGGGAGCTGTCGCGGCTGAAGTGCGCCAGGCTGAGCTTCGGCTTGAGCTTTCCCGGATCGCCCCAGAGCGCCGCGGCGAGGTTGTCGGAGCAGGCCTCGTCCGGCGCCAGGACGCCGGCGACGACGCATTGCGCGTAGTTGTTGGAGAAGTCGAAGCGACCGTCGTTGCCACCGGTGCCGAGCAGGCGCGGGCCCGCGAAGCGGTTGTCGCGGATCACGACGGCCGCGTCGATCCAGTCCAGCGCCTCGTCGGGGACGGTGCGCCGCAGCTGGCGGACCAGCGGCGCCTTCTGCTCGGCCTCCGGTTTGTCGGCGATGCCGCAGCGGCGCAGGCTCTCCCGCGCGGCCACGATCGCCCGCCGGTACGGCTCCAGGCGCGCGGTCTCGGAGACCTCGATCGCCTCGATCGCCCTGGAGTCATCCTTGGGGTGGAACCCGCTGCCGCCGTTCCAGGGAGAGACGACCGGCGCCGGGGCGTACTGCTCGAGCAGGAGGCGGTCGAGGTCGTCCCGGTCGAGCGCCGAGCGCAGCTCGAAAGCGCCGTGGTGCCATCTGCCGGTCGCGCCAGGGTCGGCCTCCCGGGTGACGATGCGCAGCAGCCCGAGCGCCTTCAGGTAGCTCCCGAGTGGGCGGGAGGCGCAGCCGGCGAGGCGCAGCTCAGCCATCCGCGCTCCCCCTCCAGTCCGCCATCCGCAGGATCGCCTCGAGGAATCCGAGCCGGAACGGGCCCAGCTCCGGGGAGTCTCGGAGCGAGAGCGCGGTCCGGGTCCAGGAATCCTCGTCGCCGCCGAGCTTCATGCAGCCGAGGTCGAGCCGCGTCGGCGGGATCGTGCCGAGTGGCGTCTCGATCGCCGGCAGCGGATCGCCGTCGACTATCCCCAGCGCGAAGCGTTTCTCGTCGCCGGCGTCCTTCTGAGTCTCGCCGGGCGCTGGCCGGATCGAGAGCCGGACGCGGCCGTGGTGGGCGGCGACCAGGTAGGCGGTGAGGGCGGGCTGCGGAAGCTCGAGCGTGCCGTCGAGGCCGCGCAGGGCGAGGGCGCTGGCAAGCTCGTGGCGCAGGTGCGGGCGTTTCCTGTGGCGCGCGCCCCGGGTGCCGCTCTTGGCCCAGATCGTGCCGTCCTCGACCCTCCCTCCGTTTCCTGCCTCGACCCCGCCCCTCTCTATCGCTTCGCGCAGCGTCGCCTGGAAGGCGGGGTGTGCCTTGCCGAGGTCATGGAGGGCCGCGGCCGCGGCCAGGGTCTTGGCCCAGGGCTCGAGGCCCAGCTCGGCGGCGATCTCCTCCGCCTCTCTCTGCACCGCTTCGAGGTGGGGCAGGAGCTGCTCGGGACGCGCGCTCGGTTCCTCGAAGTCGAACCCGACCACAGGGTTGCGCGAGTCCGGCGCCGTGATCGCCTCAACGGGCTGCTTGCTCTTGCCGTCCCAGCCCAGCTCGGGGGTGTAGCCGCCTTCGGCAGCGTCCAGCACCACCGTCATGCCCGGAGACACCTGCTTGCCGCGCCGGCGCCCCCAGGTGCCGCTCACGTGGTCGGCCAGCCAGCACGGACGGTCGCCGAGGCTCGCCAGCGGGACCTGGACGATCTCGGTCCGGTCCGGGAGGTGGTCGGGCGCGGGCTTGCCGTCCTTGCCGATCAGACGGAAGCAGACGAGCACCGTGCGCTCGTCGTCCTCGCGGATGTACGGCGCGATGTCGATGTCCGTCCCCGAGAGGTCGGGGCTGGTGTCGAAGAGGTCGAGCAGGTCGCGGCGACGGAGGATCGCCGGGTCATCGGGGGTCTCCGCGACCGTGATCCCCTCGAGTCGCTGCGGCGACAACGACTCGCCGACCCGGGCGAGCAGCTCCTCCCTGCTGCGCGCGAGGTCGGCCGGCAGGTAGGGCGCCGCCGCTTTCAGGCCCGCTTTGCCGTTTTCGATCGGCCCGTTGTCGAGCCACACGACCCGTGCCTCGTCGTTGTCCTCGCCCGCCCGGTTGCAGCGGCCGAGCCGCTGGACGATCGAGGAGAAGGGCGCCGTCTCGGTCAGCAGGGTGCGGGCGGAGAGGTCGACTCCCGCCTCGATCACCTGGGTCGAGACCACGATCGTGCCTTCCTCGCCCGGCTCTTCCCGCACCGCCGCCATCTGCGCTTCGCGCTCGCCGGGACGGAACCGCGAGTGGAGCAGGACGGCCTCGGGAGCGTCGTCTTCGCTCAGCTCCCGGCCCAGGGCCGCGAAGACCTGCTGGGCGGCGTCGACCGTGTTGAGGACAACCAGCGTCAGCGTGCCCCGCTGGTGGCGGGCGGCGGCGATCGCGGCGATCGCCCGCGGTCGGGACGTCGGCTCGACCGGGCCGAGGTCCTCCCGTTCGAGCGCCTTGGCTGCGCCGAGCCGCTGTTTCAGGTGCGTCTCGCGATCGGCGTCGGTCAGGCCCATCGTCGCGCCGACATCTGGGCGGTCGACGGTCTGGAGCAAGGCCGGGTCGACCGTCGCCGAGACCCAGATGCTCTCGCAGGGCAGGGCCGTCCCGAGCGCGGCGCGGAGTCCGTCGAGCTGTGCGGAGGTGGTGCGAGCCGGCCCCATCAGCTGGACCTCGTCGAACACCCAGCGGCAGTCGGAGTTGAGCAGGCCGAAGGAGATCGGCCAGAAGAACCGCCCCTCGCCGTAGCCGCGGTTGAGGGCGCGGGAGAGGAGCATGTCGATGGTGCCGATCAGGATCTGGCCCTGCTCGGGACAGAGCCGCCAATCGCCCTCGCGGGGCTCCTCGCCGCCCATCAGGACATGGATCGGCATCGCCTCCGGCGCGATTCCCAGCCGCTCGCGCATCTCCAAGGCCACATCCCGCGTCTGCTCCACGAGAGTCCGCATCGGCAGCGCATAGACGAGCCGGCGCGGTCCCACCTCCCGCTCGCGGTGGTACATCCAGGCCCCGAGCACGGCCTGAGTCTTTCCGCACCCGGTCGGCACCGCGAGCACGCTTGGGGTGGCGGTCGATTCGGCCAGCTTGCGCTGATACGGGTAGGGCGAGCTCCCGGTCGCCCGTTCGAACCACGACTCAAAGCCTTTTGGTCCCTGCAAGGTTCTCCCTCGGTACGCGAGGGCCGAACCTACTCAACGGAGCCAGGGCCAATGGCCCTGGAAGCCGGAACTTCCGGCAAAAAACTAACCACGCCAATCCTGCAACTGACTACTCCAATGAACGTTACTCGCTTAGATACCCGATTCGGCCTGGGACTCAGCCAGCTTCGGGCTGCGCCAGGGCTGCTCGAGCCGCCCGGCGAGCTCGTCGCCGAGACCTTCGATCGGGACCCGGACCTGCTCGAGCGAGTCGCGGTCGCGCAGGGTGACGGTGTCGTCCTCCATCGTCTGGTGGTCGACGGTGATGCCCCAGGGGGTGCCGATCTCGTCCTGGCGGCGGTAGCGCTTGCCGATCGAGCCGCCCTCGTCGAACTCGGCGGGGAGGCGCTTGCGCAGGTCGGCGAAGACCTCGCGCGCCTTCTCCGGCATCCCCTCCTTGGAGACAAGCGGCAGGACGGCGACCTTGACCGGGGCCAGCCGGGGGTGGAGGCGCAGCACCGTGCGCTGGCGGCCCTCGACCTCCTCGACCTCGTAGGAGTCGACCAGGAAGGCGAGGGTGGCGCGGTCGGCGCCGGCGGCGGGCTCGATCACGTGCGGGACGTAGCGCTCCTTCGTCTGCTGGTCGAAGTACTCGAGCTTCTCGCCGCTGAACTTGGCGTGCTGGGTGAGGTCGAAGTCGCCGCGGTCGGCGATCCCCTCCAGCTCCGACCAGCCGATCGGGAAGAGGTACTCGATGTCGCTGGTGGCGGAGGAGTAGTGGGAGAGCTCGTCGGCGCCATGGGCGCGGACCCGCAGGCGGTCGGGGCGGACGCCGAGCTCGGTGTACCAGCGCTCGCGCTGCTCCATCCAGTGCCGGTGCCACGTTTCGGCCTCGGCCGGGGGCACGAAAAACTCCATCTCCATCTGCTCGAACTCGCGGGTGCGGAAGATGAAGTTGCCGGGGGTGATCTCGTTGCGGAAGGACTTGCCGATCTGGGCGATCCCGAACGGCGGCTTCTTGCGGGCGAAGCCGAGCACGTTCTTGAAGTTGATGAAGATGCCCTGGGCGGTCTCCGGTCGCAGGTAGACCTCCGAGCCCTCGCCCGCGACCGGCCCGACGTGGGTCTCGAACATGAGGTTGAACTGGCGCGGCTCGGAGAGCTCGCCGCCGCACTCGGGGCAGTGCAGCTCGGCGCCGGGGTCGCCGCCTTCGGCTTCGACCGCCTCACGCAGATGGTCCTCGCGCCAGCGCCGCTTGCACTTGCCGAGGCACTGCACGAGCGGGTCGGTGAAGCCCTCGAGGTGACCCGAGGCCTCCCAGACCCGCGGGTGCTGGAGAATCGCCGAGTCGATCGCGACGATGTCGTCGCGCTCCTGCAGCATCGCCCGCCACCACTCGGCTTTGACGTTGTTCTTGAGCAGGACGCCGTAGTGGCCGTAGTCGTAGGTGGAGCCGAGGCCGCCGTAGATCTCCGAGGAGGGAAAGACGAAGCCGCGCCGCTTGCAGAGGGCGACGATCTCCTCCATCGAGACCTCGGTCGGGCGCGTCTCCGGCTCGGCGGTTGCCATGCCGGAACCGTAGCGGCTGCGATAATCACGCATCGCCATGCCGATCTACGAGTACAAATGCGAGAACGGGCATGTCTTCGACGTGATCCAGAAGATGGCCGACGAGCCGCTGACCGAGTGCCAGGAGTGCGGGGCTCCGGCGGTGCGGGTGCTGCACCCCGTCGCCGTCCATTTCAAGGGCAGCGGCTTCTACAACACGGACTACGGCAAGAAGAAGGGCGCCGGCAACGGCGCCGCGGGCGAGGGCGGGAAGGAGTCGAAGTCCGACTCCAGTTCCTCGGACTCGAAGCCCAGCGAGTCGAAGTCGAGCCCCAGCGACACCAAGACCGCGGCCTCGACCGCAGATTAAAAGTTGACGAGCTGACACCCCTATAGGGTCATCAACCGATCACCTGATGCTTTTTAGCCGTTGAGGAACTGGTTCACGGCCCGGCGTCGCACGGACTCCGGCACTTCGATGCTGCCTTCGGGGCCGAAGCTGCAGCCCGCGTTCGGGGAGCCGCAGAGGATGTGGGCGGGGGCGTCGCCGCCGATCGCGGCGGCAAGGACGAGCTGCGGCATCGTGAAGAAGCCCATGTCGCTGACGAACGCCTTTGGCGCGTTCCAGCCGATGATCGGGCCCTTGGCGAAGTTGTAGGGAGCGCGGAGGGGGTCGGTGAGCCGTCCCTTGATGCCGCTGATGACGGCCTGCTGCGCCCGCTCGCGGTCGATGTCGTCGTAGCCGAGGGAGAAGGCGCTTGCGCCGGGCCCCGGGCATTCGCTGGGCTTGCGGATGCGGGCGTAGGCGAGCGCCTGTTCGCCGTCGAGGGTGTTCTCGCCCCTGCCGAGGCGCAGGGTGACCCCGCCCTGGCCGCCGCCGGCGCCGCCGGAGATGTCGGCGCAGAGCTTCTGCGGCAGGTCGACCTCGATGCCGCCGACCGCGTCGATCAGGTCTTCGAAGCCGGTGAAGTCGACGATCGCCACGTGGTCGATCGGGATGTCGAGGAACTGCTCCACCGCCCTGATCTGCAGGGCGGCGCCGCCGAAGGCGAAGGCGGCATTGATCTTCTGCGGCGCCGACCCCGGGATCTCCGCGTAGGCGTCGCGCGGGATCGAGAGCTTGCGGAAGCTGCCGCCTCCGGCCCGGATCAGCATCAGGGTGTCGGCGCGGAATTCGCCTTCGAAGCAGGGGTCGTGGGGGGCGTCGCCGTGGGCCTGCTGTTCGAAGCACTCCTCGGAGGCGCCGGCCCCGTCGTCGGTGCCGGGCGGCCGCGCGTCGGTGCCGAGGACGAGGATCGTCTGCGCGTTCGCCAGCAGCAGCGGGTTGCCGTGCAGGGTCTCCTTCGCTTCGCCGGAGAGCTTGAACGACTGCAGCTGGGCCGAGACCGCGAAGGCGAGGAAGCTGAGCAAGATCCATCCCAAAGCGGCGACGCCGACCCATTTCAGAATCCGCTTGAGCCGGGTCCGAGACGGCCGCAGGCGGCGTTCGCCGTCGGCATCCCGCTTCCCTCCAGGCCGCTTCCCAGGCAGCTTTGCGCGCTCTCGCAGGCCGGAGAGATCGGGTGACTTCAACCGCGAGGAGAGGCTCCTGCGGGATCGGTAGACCTTGTAGTCGGGCGGTCCCGAAGGCCGCTGCTCGCCATCGTCGGGCATAAAAGGGCTAGAAATCATGGCGATGTATTCGGTCGCCCGCCTTCCAGCCCCGATTTGCCCGTGAGCGCGGGCGAGACGATCGGGGTCGATCTGGGGGGGACGAAGATGCTGGTCGGCGTTCTCGACGGCACCGAAGTTCGCTGGGAGAGCCGCGAGGCATCGACCGGCCAGAGCGAGGACGAGCTGGTCGAGCTGCTGGTGCGCGAGGTCGGCGAGGCACGCGAGGCGCGCCCCGAGGCGAGCGCGGTCGGGCTCGGGATCCCGGCGACGATCGACCATGACAGGGGCGTCGCCGTCGCCGCCGTCAACCTGCCGCTGACCGACGTGCCACTGCGCGACCTGGTCAGCGAACGGGTCGGCCTGCCGGTCTTCGTCGACAACGACGCCAACGTCGCGGCGCTCGCCGAGTACCTCTTCGGGGCGGCGCAGGGAAAGCCGAACACGGTGATGCTGACGGTCGGCACCGGCATCGGCGGCGGCCTGATCCTCGGCGGCGAGGTCTACCGCGGCGCGACCGGGGCCGGCGCCGAGCTCGGCCACACCGTGATCCAGGCCGACGGCCCTCCCTGCCAGGGCAACTGCCCCAACCACGGCTGCGTCGAGGCGCTGGCCTCGGGCACGGCGCTTGGGCGCGAGGGCCGCGCCGCGGCGGAAAGCGCCCCCGACTCCGCCCTGGGTGAGCTGCTGGCGGCAGGGGAGGAGGTCGACGGCACCGCGGTGACCGAGGCCGCGTTGGCCGGCGATGAGACCGCGATCGGCGTCTTCGAGTTGATCGGCAGCCGGCTCGGGGTCGCCTGCTCGAGCTTCGCCAACGTCTTCCAGCCCGATGCGATCGTGGTCGGCGGTGGCGTGATCGCGGCCGGCGACCTGCTGTTGGAGCCCGCCCGCCGCGAACTGCGCGCCCGTGCCCTCAACCCGATGAACCGGACGCCGATCCTGGAAGCGACCCTCGGCAACGACGCCGGGATGATCGGGGCCGCGGCGCTGGCGCGCACCGAGCTGGAACGGAGGGCGGGCTGATGCCGGGGAGGCTGGTCGTCTGCCCGACCCCGATCGGCAACCTCGACGACGTCACGCCGCGGGTGCGGGAGGCGCTGGTCGGCGCCGACTACATCGCCTGCGAGGACACCCGCCGCACCGGCTCGCTGCTCGACAAGCTCGGCATCCGGCCGGCGCCGCGGCTGGTCTCCAACCACGAGGGCAACGAAGCCGCGCGGGCGACCGAGCTGGCGCAGCGGATCGAGCGCGGCGACATCGTCGCCCTCGTCTCCGACGCCGGCATGCCGGCGATCTCCGACCCCGGCTACAAGCTGATCCACCGCTGCATCGAACGCGACCTCGAGGTGACGGTCCTGCCGGGCCCCTCGGTGGTGCCGGTCGCCCTGGTCGCCTCCGGGCTGCCGACCGACCGCTGGCGCTTCGAGGGCTTCCTGCCGCGCCGGGCCGGCGAGATGGAGCGGGTGCTGCGCTCGGCCGAGACGGTCGTCGCCTTCGAGTCGCCGCGCCGGGTCGGCGAGTCGCTGGCGGCGCTGGCCTCGCTCGCCCCGGACCGCCCCGCCGCCGTCTGCCGCGAGCTCTCGAAGATGCACGAGGAGGTGGCGCGCGGCACCCTGGGCGAGCTGGCGCGCCGCTTCCGCGGCGAGGTCAAGGGCGAGATCGTGCTGGTGATCGGCCCGGCCGCCGCCGCGGAGCACGACAAAGACGTCGGTTTCGCGGTCGACGCCCTGCGCCATCTGGTCCAGTCCGGCGCCCGCCCCCGCGCCGCCGCCAGCGTCGTCGCGGCACTGACCGGGACCCGCGCCAACGACCTCTACAAAGCCCTGACCGGGCGCGAGGCGCGAAGGTAGTCCGCGAAGCAAAGCCATGAGCTACTACGTCACCACCCCCATCTACTACGTCAATGCCGAGCCGCACCTCGGCCACGCCTACTCGACCCTGGCCGTCGACGTGCTTGCCCGCCACATGCGCCAGCGCGGTGAGGACGTCTTCTTCCTCACCGGCACCGACGAGCACGGCGAGCCGGTCGCCAACGCCGCCGAGCGCGAGGGCATCTCGCCGCAGGAGCTGGCCGACCGCAACGCGGCCAAGTTCCAGCAGCTGATGCCGATCATCGACGCCAGCAACGACTTCTTCATCCGCACCTCCGACCCCCGCCACGCCGAGCAGGTGGCGACGATCATGCAGCGCGTCTACGACAACGGCTGGGTCAGCAAGGGGACCTACGAAGGCTGGTACTGCCCGCGCTGCGCCGATTTCAAAACCGAGCGCGAGCTCGGGCCAGGCAACACCTGCCCGATCCACGAGATCGCACTCGAGAAGGTGCGCGAGGAGAACTGGTTCTTCCGCCTCTCGGCCTTTCAGGAGCGACTGGAAGAGCTCTACGAGGAGCGGCCTGACTTCGTCGTCCCCGAGTTCCGCCGCAACGAGGCGGTCTCCTTCATCAAGCAGGGCCTGGAGGACGTCTCGCTCTCGCGGCCGAAGCTGCAGTGGGGGATGCGGCTGCCCTGGGACCCCGAGCAGCGGATGTACGTCTGGTTCGACGCCCTGCTCAATTACTACACGGCGCTCAAATTCGCCTGCGAGGGGAAGGACCTGACCGGGCGCTACTGGCCCGCCAGCCTGCACGTGCTGGGCAAGGACATCCTCAAGTTCCACGCGGTTATCTGGCCTGCCCTCTGCTGGGCCGCCGACCTCGAGCCGCCGCAGCGGATGACGATCCACGGCTACCTGCTGATGGGCGAGAAAAAGATGTCGAAGTCGCTCGGCAACGTGCTCGACCCGTTCGCGGTGATCGACCGCTTCGGTGCCGACGCGCTGCGCTTCTACCTCTTCCGCGAGGTCAGCTTCGGCCAGGACGGCTCGATCTCGACCGCCGGCTTCGAGGCCCGCTACGAGACCGAGCTGGCCAACGACTACGGCAACCTGGCGAGCCGGGTGCTGGCGATGGTCGAGCGCTACCGCAGTGGCACCGTCCCGGTCGCGGCTGTCGATGCCACCCTGGCCGAGGACTTCGAAGGCGTCGTGCCGCGGTTCAGCGAGCTGCTCGACAAGGCGGAGCTGACCCAGGCGCTGGAGGAGGCCTGGAAGCTGGTCCGCCGCCTCAACCGCTTCGTCGAGGAAATGCAGCCGTGGGTGCTGGCCAAGGACGAGGCCGACCCCGAGCGCCTCGACGAAGTCCTCTACAACCTGGTCGAGGGCCTGCGGGTGACGACGCTGCTGCTGGTTCCGTACCTGCCGCAAACTGCGGAGACGCTTCTCTCCGCGCTTCGTGAAGAGGAGCGCGCCCTAGCCGAGCTCGGTTCCCGCCCCGGCGGCCAGGCGGTCGAACGCGTGCCGGCGCTCTTCCCCAAGATCGGCGATTAGCTCCGCGGTTCGTTATCCACGTATTTGGTGGGTTTGGAACCGCGCAGTCAGGGAGCAAGGCAGTGCGGCCCGAGCTGGTCGGGCCCGGTCAGACCGCAGAGCGCCATCGTCAGGTCGAGCTCGCCTAAGGTCATCCGCAGCACGGCTTCGACCCCGGCCTGGCCGTCCAGCGCCAGGCCCCAGACATAGGGGCGGCCGAGGCAGACGGCGTCGGCGCCGAGGGCGAGCGCCTTGAGGACGTCGGCGCCGCCGCGGACGCCGCTGTCGAAGAGGACCGCGAGGTCCTTGCCGACCGCCTCCGCGATCGGCGGCAGCGCGTCGAGTGAGGCGATCGCGCCGTCGACCTGGCGGCCGCCATGGTTGGAGACGACGATCCCGTCGAGCCCCCGCCGGACCGCCTCGCGGGCGTCGTCGACATGTTGGATGCCCTTGAGCAGGATCGGCAGCGAGGTCATCTCGCGCAGCGCCGAGAGGTCGTCCCAGGTCAGCGAGGGGTTGCCGATGGCGCCGAGGAAATGGCCGGTGGCGGCGCCCTGGTCCTCCTCCGGCGTCTGCTCCAGACCTGCGCGGAAGACCGGGTCTTGGAAGTAGTTGCCGACACCCAGGCCTTCGAGGAACGGCAGCCAGGCCTGCTGCAGGTCCCGCGGCTTCCAGCCGGGGATGAAGGTGTCGACGGTGACGACGATGGCGCCGTAGCCGGCCCGCTCGGCGCGGCCGACGAAGCTCTCGACCAGGCGGAGGTCGTTTGCCCAGTAGAGCTGGAACCAGCGCGGCGCCTCGGGGCCACCCGCCTCCGCGATCTGCTCGAGCGAGAAGTGAGAGGCGGTGCTGGCGATCATCGGCGTCCCGACCGCGGCGGCGGCGCGGGCGGTGGCCAGCTCGCCCTCCTCGTGGAGGACCCGCTGGACGCCGATCGGCGCCAGCATCAGCGGTGCCGGCATCGCCGTGCCCAGCAGCTCCGTCGAGAGGTCGCGCTCGGCGACGTCGCGCAGCATCCGCGGCACGATTCGGCGACGCTGGAAGGCCTCGGCGTTGGCGCGAATCGTGTCCTCGCTGCCGGCGCCGGCGCCGACGTAGTTGGCCGCCCGCGGCTCCATCGCCGCGATCGCCAGGCGCTCCAGCTCGGCGACCGCGACCGGGACCGCCGGCGTCTCCCCGGCCAATCCGCGCATGTAGATCTCGCGGTAGTAGTCGGCGGGGTCGGCCATGCCCGGGAAGGCTATTCGAGCGCTGGCGCGGGGACGGTCCGCCATGCCTGGGTGACGCCTACGCGTTTGTTCTGCATGTTTTGGGTACAGATCTTTAGATCAAACGATTGGATCGCTTGCTTTGAGCGATGGCCGGCGGCAGCCTTGCCCGCGTGAGCACCGCCACCACTCGCATCTCGCTCGCTGCTCTCGCGGCAACCGCGACGTTGGCCTTCTCCCTGGCTCTGGCCGGCGTCGCCGCCGCTGCACCCGTCGGCAAGGACGGCGTGATCCACGCCTGCTACCGGGTCAAGGGCAAGCCCAAAGGGGCGATGCGGGTGGTCAAGAGCGGCAAGGCCCGCTGTCGGCGCGGGGAGCGCAAGGTGGCGTGGATCACCACCGGCGCGGTCGGCGCCGCTGGCATCCCTGGCGCTCCCGGCAACGCGGGCGCGGGCGGCGGCGGCGGTGCGGCCGGGCCGGAGGGGACCAAAAGCATCCTCTCGACCTCGGAGCTGGAGGAAACGATCGACCTTCTCACCGCCAGGGTCGCGAGCCTCGAAGGCGTGCTCCAGGGGGTGACCAACGCACAGCTGCTCGCCGCGATTGGGGCGGTGCCGGTGCTCGAATCGGTCTGTGGCCAGGTCTCGACGCTCGTCACCCAGACGAACCTGCTGGGCAGCGGCGTCGGCGGTCTGGTCTCGACCCTCTCCGGTTCGCTCCTCGGATCGATCTTCGGTGGCGTCGACCTGCCGCCGGCCCTCGACCCGTTCGCCTGCGCCGGGATCTGAGCGTGCGCCGGCACCGGCGCCGGGCGGTAACCCGGCGCCGGTAGCCTGGCGCGGATGGTCGACTCCCACACCCACCTCGTCCTCTGCGACGGGGCTGAGGACGAGGTCGTCTCGGCGGCGCGCGAGGCCGGCGTGGGGCGGATGCTGACCGTGGGCATGGACGCCGAGACCAATCCGGCGGCGATCGCCGCCGCCGAGCGCCATGACGAGGTCTTCGCGGCGGTTGGGAGGCACCCCAACGAGGCGACCGGGTTTGACGACGACACGGTCACCGAAATCACCCAGCTCGCCGCCCACGCGAAGGTGCGGGCGATCGGCGAGACCGGGCTCGACTTCTACCGCGACTACTCCGACCGCGACGACCAGCGCCGCGCCTTCGCCGCCCAGATCGAGATCGCCCGCGAGCTCGGTCTGCCGCTCGTGATCCACGCCCGCGACCCCGAGGGCGGCAGCGAGGCGACCGACGAGATCTTCGCCACCCTCGACGCCGGGGCTGGCGGCCAGCCGGTGATCCTGCACTGCTTCTCGGCTCCCCAGCGGGTCGCCGACGCGGCCGAGCGCGGCTGGTACTGCTCCTTCGCCGGCAACGTCACCTACCCCGGCGCCGAGGCCCTGCGCGAGGCGGCGGCCCAGGTGCCCGAGGAGCTGATCCTGGTCGAGACCGACGCCCCCTACCTGGCGCCGCAGGAGATGCGCGGCAAGCGCAACCAGCCGGCCAACGTCGTCGCCACCGCTCGCCTCGTGGCGCGGGTGCGGGGCGTCTCCTACGAGCAGCTCGAGCGCACGGTCGAGGCCAACGCCCGGGCGCTCTTCGGCTGGTAGCCCGCCTTGGTCCGGCTCGGCCAGAACTTCCTCGCCGATCCCAACCTGCTCGACGCGATCGTGCGCGATGCGGGGCTCGCTGACGATGACGTCGTGCTCGAGGTCGGGGCGGGGGAGGGGGTGTTGAGCGAGCGTCTGGCCGCGGTCGCCGCGCACCTTCACACGGTCGAGATCGACCGCGGCCTGGAGTCGGCCCTGGCCCCGATTGCGGCCCCGCCAAACGTCAGCCTGCACTGGGGCGACGCGATGAAGCTCGACCTGGCCGGGTTCGAGCCGGCGCCGACGGCGATGGTCGCCAACCTGCCCTACTCGGTCGCGACGCCGCTGATCCTGCGCACGATCGAGCTGCTGCCGTCGCTGGCGAGCTGGACGGTGATGGTCCAGCGCGAGATCGCCGACCGGCTGCGAGCGGCGCCCGGCAGCCGCACCTACGGATCGCCCGAGCGTGCTGGCCCAGCTCGCCTGCGAGGTCGAGCTGGTCCGCAAGGTCGACCCCGCCGTCTTCAAACCGCGGCCGCGGGTCGACTCGGCGATCCTGCGGCTGCGCCGGACCGGCCCCGCCGCCGACGCCGCCGACTCGCGCCCTGGTCCGGGCGGCCTTCGCCCACCGCCGCAAGTCGCTGGCCCGCTCGCTCGAGCACGGGCAGGCCGGCTCGCTCGCCGCCGCCCGCGCCGCCCTCGCCGAGCTGGGCCTGGCCGAGGACGCGCGAGCCGAGGCGCTGGCGCCAGAGCAGTTCGCCGCCCTGTCCGCGAAGCTCCAGGCCGACGCCTGACGTCCGCCGCCACGATGCTCCTCCACGCCCCCGCCAAGCTCAACCTCTGCCTCTACCTCGGGCCGCGCCGCGAGGACGGGCTGCACGAGCTCTGCTCGCTGTTCGAGCCGCTGGCGCTGGCCGACCTGATCGAGGTCTCCGAGGCCGGCGGCGACGAGGTGATCTGCCCCGGGGTCGAGGGCGAGAACCTGGCCGCGCGGGCGCTGGCGGCATTGCGCGAGCACGGCTGGGAAGGGCCACCGCTGCGGATCGAGATCGAGAAGCGGGTGCCGGTGGCGGCCGGGCTCGGCGGCGGCAGCGCCGACGCGGCGGCGGTCCTGCGCCTCGCCTCCGGCGAGGTCGGCGACCTTCAGGGCCTCGCGGCGGAGCTGGGTGCCGACGTCCCCTCGCAGCTGCAGCCGGCGCTGGCCCTGGTTCGCGGCGCCGGCGAGCGGGTCGAGCCGCTGCCGGCGCCGGCCCCGCATGCCGCCGTGTTGCTGCCCGACGGTGGCGGTCTCAGCACCGCCGAGGTCTTCGCCGAGGCCGACCGGCTCGGCCTCGGCCGCGAGCCCGCGGAGCTGGACGCGCTGGCGCTGGAGCTGCGGCGGGCGGCGGGCGCAGGTGCCTCGCCGCTCTCCTACCCTGAGCTGCTCGTCAACGACCTCGAGCCCGCGGCGCGCTCGCTGCGCCCGGCGATCGGTGACGCGCTCGAGGAGCTGCGCGAAGCGGGCGCCGCGGTGGCGCTGCTGAGCGGCTCCGGCCCGACCGCGGTCGGGCTCTTCGCCGACCTTGCCGCCGCCCGCGCCGCCGCCGCGACCATCGGCCGCGACGACGCGATCGTCTGCGAGGCGGGGAGAGCGCCATGAGGATGCCGGGCGAGGGCGAGGGCAGCAGCCGCAAACACCTGCTGATCGGGATCGCCGTCGCGATCGTGGCGCTGTTCTACTACTTCGTCAGCCGCGAGCTCGGCAGCCTCGACCTGCAGAACCTGCTGGAAGAGATCTCCGAGGCGCTCGGCGCCTGGACCTATCTGCTGGTCGGCGTCTTCGCCTTCGCCGAGACCGGCGCCTTCGTCGGCCTCGTCGTCCCCGGCGAGACGACGATGCTGCTCGGCGGCGCCGTCGCCGGCCAGGGGGCGATCGACATCTACCTGCTGATCGCGATCGCCTGGTTCGCCGCCTGGCTTGGCGACACGACCAGCTTCTTCGTCGGCCGCCGGCTCGGGCGCGGCTTCGTGATGCGGCATGGCCCCCGGGTCGGGATCAGCAACGAGCGCTTCGAGAAAGTCGAGGACTACTTCTCCCGCCACGGCGGCAAGACGATCTTCATCGGCCGCTGGATCAGTCTCGTCCGCGCTCTCGCCCCCTTCATCGCCGGCAGCTCGGGCATGCGCTACCGCGCCTTCGTCCCCTACAGCATCCTCGGCACCGGGCTCTGGGCCAGCGCCCACATCCTGATCGGCTACTTCTTCTCGCGCAGCGTCGAGACCGGGGCCGAGTACGCCGGCAAAGGGGCCTTCCTGCTCGGCTCCCTGATCGTCGTCGTCGGCGGCTCGATCTTCCTCTACCGCCGCTTCCGGGTCGAGGAGAACCGCCGCGCCGCGGTGCGCTGGATGGAGGGCCACGCGGCGACGCGCTGGCTCGTCGTCCTCGGCCGCCGCTACCGGCCGCAGCTGCGCTTCCTCTGGGACCGCGTCACTCCGGGCGGCAGCTTCGGACTCGAATTCACGACGCTGATGGCGACCCTCGCCGTCTCGCTCTTCGTGCTCGTCGCCTACATCGTCTTGATCGGGAACGAACCGGGACCGACCCCAGGCGACCAAACCGCGATCGACGTGGTCGGAAGCCTCCGTGCCGGCTGGCTCACCGACCTCTCCAAGGTCGTCACCTTCCTCGGATCGGGCGCCTTCGTCTGGGGCCTGACGGCAGCTTGCGCGGCGGCCCTCGCCGCCAGGCGGCGCTGGACCGAGTTCGGCGTCCTCTTGGCGGGGATGACGCTGACCTCGGTCGGCTTCCACGAGATCAAGGACGCGGTCGACCGGCCGCGACCAGAAGGGGCGCTGGTCGACTACTCCGGCTCCTCGTTCCCCAGCGGCCACGCCGCGCATTCGGTCCTCTACGTCTGGCTGGCGGTGACGATCGTGATGCGCCTGCGTCCCGGCATCACCCGCAAGGCGGCCGTGGTCTTCGCCGGGATCGCGCTGACCGCCCTGGTCGGGCTCTCGCGGGTCTACCTCGACGTTCACTACCTCAGCGACGTCAGCGGCGGCTGGGCGCTGGGAGCCGCCTGCTTCTCGCTCTGCGCCACCGTCGGCTTGGTCATCTCCGGAGTGCGCCAGAATCCCAGGCGATGACGCTCTACGCGCTGGCGAAAATCAACCACCAGTACGTCCTCTTCGGCGTCGCCGGCCTGATCTGCCTGGTCGCCTTCGTCACCCTGATCCTCAGCCCGGCGCTGAGCGCCCACGGGCGGATCTGGGAGAAGGCGGCCGCCGGGCTGCTCTCCGTCTTCGTGCTCGCCGCCCTGCTCGTGGCCGGGGTCGTGATCGGCCTCGTAATCGTCTACTACTACACCGACATCTCGAATTTCATCAACGGCAGGTAGCGCGCGCCAATCCCCAGGCGGGGATAATGAGCGGATGCCGGCAACCTCGGAGGGGGCTGAAATCCCTGCAAAAGCGGAAGATCCCGGGCTGCTCGACGCGCTTTCGGAAGCGGTCGAGTCGGGCGCCGGCCTGCCCGCGGTGGCACGCGCGGCGGCGCGCCTGTTGGACGCCAGCGTCGCCCTGATCGACCGCTCCAGCGCCGTCCTGGCCGTGGCCGGGGCCTCGCCGGACCAGGAGAAGAAGCTGCTCTCCGGCGGCGAGGGCGTGACCGCGGTCGAGCTGCGGGTCGCCGACAGCGCCGTCGGCGAGCTGCGCTACCGGGCCAAGGCGCCGCCGGACCCGGCGATCGCCCGCATGGTGACGACGCTGCTGGCGCTGGAGCTGGAGCGCTCGCGCTCGCCGGAGTGGGAGAGCGAGGAGGTGGCGAGCGCCTTCGTCGCCGCCGTGCTGGCCCGCCAGGTGACCGACCGCGGCGACATCGTCGCCCGCGCCGCCGAGCTGGGAGCCGACCTCGACCGCGGCGCCGGCGTGGTCGTCCTCCGCGCCGCCCCCCGTGCCGCGCAGACCGGTGAGTGGCGCCAGCGGGTTCTCACTTTGGCGATGCGGGCGCTGCGCTCGTTGGCACCCGGCTCGCTGGCGAGCACCGAGGACGGCGAGGTCGCGGCCGAGATCGCCGTGATCGTGCCGGCCGAGGACGACGAGCGGCTCGCCCGCGCCGCCGCCGGGCTGGGGCGCGAGCTCGACGACAGCCTCGCCGGCTTCCACCTGACGACCGGCCGCAGCCGCCGCTGCTCGGATCCGGTCGATCTCTACCGGGCTGGCAGCGAGGCGCGGCTGGCGGTCAACGTCGGCGAGGCGGAAGGCCACCCGCTGCTCGCCTTCGAGGACACCGGCGCCTACCGGCTGCTGTTGCCGGCGATGAGCGAGGACCCGGGCGAGCTCGAACGCTTCTACGCGGAGACGATCGAGCCCCTGTCCAGCTACGACGAGCAGTACGAGACCGAGCTGGTGGCCACCGTCGAGGCCTACCTCGACAACGACGGCAACGTCGCCGCCACCGCCAAACAGCTCTTCACCCACCGCCATACCGTGCGCTACCGGCTGGAGCGGGTGAAGGAGCTCTGCGGCCACGACGTCTCCGCCACCGAGGGCCGCGAGAAGCTCGGCCTCGGCCTCAAGGCGATGCGCGTCCTCGGCATCGCCTCTCCCCGCGGCCCGGCCCTGGAGCCCGGCGCCAAGGGCGGCAAGGTGCCGCGCGGCTCTGAGGACTAGCCGAGGCGCGCGCGGGGCGGAGTGCAGTTCCGGGAGGAGGACTCGAACCCCCGCTTCTTGGACCAAAACCAAGCGTGCTACCGACTACACCATCCCGGATCGGGCTCCGAGCGTAGCGCCAGGCAGGCCGAGCCGCGCTTTTTCACCCCCAGAGGGTGAGAAAGCGCGGCTCGGCGTCCGCGCGGCCGCTTAGGCTACGTCTGTGGAGATCGGAGGAGCGTCGATGGATCCGGAGGTCCGCGCCGGGCTGGCGAGGAGCTGGAAGGCGTTGATGGCCGTCGGCGTGCTGGCGATCTTCATCGGCTGCGTCGCGATCCTCGTGCCCGCCGTCGCCTCGGTCGGGACGGCGATCTTCATCGGCTGGATCCTCCTCATCGCCGGCGCCTTCCTGATCGCCGCTGCCTTCTCCGCCCACTCGATCGGGACCGTCGTGCTGCGCTTGATCTGGGCGGCGCTGACGGTGATCGTCGGCGTCTGGCTGATCGTCGAGCCGCACAACGGCACCCTGACCCTGACCCTGGTCCTCGGCCTCTACTTCCTCTTCATGGGTCTGACCCGGACCGTCATCGCCTTCATGGCGCGGGGGCAGCCGAACGCCGGCCTGGTCGGCCTCAGCGGCATCGCCGGCTTGCTGATCGGTGTCCTCATCCTGGTCAAGTTCCCCAGCTCCGCCGACTGGGCGATCGGCCTGCTCGTCGGCATCGACCTGATCTTCGCCGGCTGGACGCTGACCAGCGTGGCGCTGGTCGACAAAGATCTTTCTCGAAGCACGCCAAGACGCGCCTGAGCACGACAGGGTCCGTGCGCCAAAGGCGCACGTCTGACAGGAAGCATCTTCCGGAATACGATTCGGGGGTGAGTTCCCCCTTGGTCCTGGTCATGGCGGCTGGGAAGGGCACGCGGATGCGTTCCTCCACGCCGAAGATGCTGCATCCCGTCTGCGGGCGGGCGATGGTCGCCTGGCCGATTCTGGCTGCCCGTGAGGCAGGGGCAGGGCGCGTTGCGGCGATCGTCTCGCCGGGCCAGGACATCTCCGCCGGTCTGCCAGAGGAGGTCGAGACCGTCGAGCAGCCGGACGCCGACGGCACCGGCGGCGCGATCCGGGCCGCCCTGCCTCTGATCGAGGAGAGCGAGACCGTTCTCGTCCTCTCCGGCGACGTGCCGCTGATCTCGGCCGCGACGATCGCCGGCCTGCTCGAGGCCCACGCCGCCTCGCCGGCGGCGGCGACGATGCTGACGATCGAGCTCGACGACCCCGGCTCCTACGGCCGCGTCGTCCGCACCGGCGCGGGCGAGGTCGAGCGCGTGGTCGAGGCCAAAGCCGCCGGCGACGCCGACCCCGCGCAGCTGGCGATCCGCGAGATCAACGCCGGCACCTACGTCTTCGACGCGGCGCCGCTGGCCGTCGCCCTCGCCGCCCTCTCCAACGACAACGCCCAGGGCGAGTACTACCTGCCGGACGTCTTCCCGGCTCTGCGCGAGGCCGGCCACTCGGTCGCCGCCCACCTCACCGACGACCTTGCGGTGACGATGGGGATCAACAACCGCGTCGACCTGGCCGCGGTCGAGGCCGAGGCCCGGCGCCGCCTGCTCGAGGCGCACATGCTGGCCGGCGTCACCGTCGTCGACCCCGGCTCGACCTGGATCGACGCCGGTGTCGAGATCGGCGCCGACGCCCGCATCGAGCCCGGCACGACCCTGCGCGGCGAGACCGCGATCGGCGCCCACGCCGTGGTCGGGCCGCTGACGACGCTGATCGACAGCGCCGTCGGCGTCGAGTCCGCCGTCGTCCACTCCTACCTGGTCGAGTGCGAGGTCCGCGACGGCTGCTCGGTCGGCCCCTTCGCCTACCTGCGGCCCGGCGCCCTGCTCGACGCCGGCGCCAAGGCGGGCACCTTCGTCGAGATCAAGAACTCGCACATCGGCAAGGGCTCCAAGGTCCCCCACCTGGCCTACGTCGGCGACGCCGACGTCGGCGCCGGCAGCAACCTCGGCGCCGGCACGATCACCGCCAACTACGACGGATTCCGCAAGCACCGCACGGTGATCGGCCGCGACGTTCGCATCGGCGTTGACACGATGCTGATCGCGCCGGTAGAAGTCGGCGACTCCGCCTACACTGGCGCTGGCGCGGTGGTCAAGGACGACGTCCCGGAGGGGGCGCTGGCCGTGAGCGAGAACGAGCAGCGGAACATCGACGGATACGCGGCGGCCAAGGCCGCGAAGATGCGAGAGGAACAGGAGCCGTGAGCACGATCGAGGAGCGTCCCCAGGCGGCGACCCACATTCCCCACGACTACTCGAAGCGAATGATGGTCTTCGGCGGCCGCAGCTCGATGGACCTGGCGGCCAAGGTCGCCGGCAAGCTCGACCTCGACCTCGGCCAGGCGACGCTGACGACCTTCGCCAACGGCGAGGTCTACTGCCGCTACGAGGAGTCGATCCGCGGCGCCGACGTCTTCATCGTCCAGTCGACCTGCGCCAACGAGCAGAGCGGGATGACGCCGAACGACTCGCTGATCGAGCTGCTGACGATGATCGACGCGGCCCAGGGCGCCTCCGCCCACCGGATCATCGCCGTCATGCCCTGGTACGGCTACGCCCGCCAGGACAAGAAGTCGGCGCCGCGCGAGCCGATCTCGGCCCGCATCGTCGCCAAGTGCCTGGAGGGCGTCGGCGTCGACCGCGTCCTCACCATGGACCTCCACGCCGGCCAGGTCCAGGGCTTCTTCCACGTCCCGGTCGACCACATGACGGCGATGCCGATGCTGACCCAGTGGTTCGCCGACCAGTATCCGGCCGAGGACCTGGTGATCGTCTCCCCCGACGCCGGCCGGGTCAAGACCGCGCGCAACTTCGCCCGCCGCATCGGCACCCACTGGGCGGTGATGGAGAAGGAGCGCCCCGCCCAGCAGGTCGCCGAGATCGGCTACGTGGTCGGCGACGTGAAGGGCAAGACCGCGGTTCTCGTCGACGACATGATCGACACCGCCGGCACCCTCTGCGCCGCCGCCGAGACCGTGCTCGACGAGGGCGCGGCGCGGGTGATCTCCTGCGCCACCCACGGCGTCTTCTCCGGCCCCGCCTACGAACGGCTCGCCGACTCCTCGATCGAGCGGATCGTCGTCTCCGACACGCTGCCGCTGCGGCCCGGAGCTCCCGACAACATCACCGTGCTCTCCACGGCCGGCACCTTCGCCGACTCGATCCGGCGCATCTTCACCGACGACTCGGTCTCCGAGATCTTCGCCGGCGAGAACCAGCTCTTCTGAGGGCCGCCGCCCTGGCCACCGAGGCACCCAGCAAGCTGCGCCTGGTCGGCCACAAGGGCGCCGACCTGATCGTCCCCGGCAACACGCTGGAGAGCTTCCGCGCCGCGGTCGAGGCCGGCGTCGACACGATCGAGTTCGACGTCCTCTGGCTGCGCGACGCCCACCTGCCGCTGGAGCAGCGGGCGCCGCTGGTCGTCGCCCACGACTGGGGCGACGCCGAGCGCCGCACGCCGCTGGCGCTGACCGAGGCGCTCGACGCCTTCCTCGAGCCGCCGCTGAACCGGGTCGAGATCGACCTCGACCTGAAGCTGCCCGGACGCGAGGAGGAGGTCGTCGCGGCGCTGCGCGAGCGCGACCTGGTCGGCAGGGCGATGGTCTCGACGATGGAGCTCTACTCGCTGGGCAGGATCCTCGAGCTGGCGCCGGAGCTGCGGCGCGGCTGGACCTATCCCAAGGTGACCAAGGACTGGAACTCGAAGCGCTGGGCGAAGGCGCCGATGGCGGCCGCCCTGGTGGCGATGCGTCACCGTCTGCCGGGTCTGGCCGCGCAGAAGCTGCCGCAGATGGGCGTCGAGGCGATGTGGGTCTATCACCCGCTCGTCAGCCCCCGCCTCGCCCGCATCTGCAAGCTCGCCGGGGTCGAGCTGATCGCCTGGACCGTCGACGACCCGGCGCGGATGCGGGCGCTGGTCGCGGCCGGAGTCACCGGTCTCTGCTCGAACGACCCGCGCCTGTTCTCCCGGTTGTCGTAGCCGGCGCTACGTTCGCGGTTCCTTAGCCACCAAATACGTGGAAAAGGAACCGCGCGACCGTTCAGACGGTGCCCGGGGTCGCCGTCGGCGGGGCGTTGCGGCCGCCCTTCTTCACCTTCACCGCCGACTCCAGCTCCTCCTGGGTGAAGCCGCCGACGACCTCGCCGTCGAGCGCGTAGCGGTAGAGGGCGACGCCGAAGATGCCGCTGAGCGCGCGCGAGATCAGCATCGCGATCGCGATCGTCAGGGCGCCGATCACGACCAGCAGGGCACCGAGGAAGGAGGCCGAGGACCAGAGCAGGACGCCGGCGACGATCAGGATCGCGGCCGGGAGGACGCCGAGCAGGAAGATCGCGGCGCCGATCGCGATGTTGCCGGTGATCTGCTGGCCCCAGCGCTCGCGGAACATCGCGGCCGAGCGTTTCAGCGTCTCGAACGGCCCGGTGCCCTCGATCGCGATCACCGGCACCGCCAGGAAGGTGACCAGCGACCAGGCCATGCCGACCAGGCGGGCGGCGATCTGGCCGCCGATCCCACCCTGGTTCTCGAGCACGCCCATGAGGACGCTGATCGCGGTCGAGACCGCCGCCCAGCCGCAGATCTGGCTGAAGCGGCTGCGGGCGACGGCGAGGCCGTCGCCGACGGAGGCTTCCTCCCCGCGGAAGATCATGTCGGCGGCAGCGGCGAGGCCAACGCTGAAGTAGAAGCCGACGACGCTGAGCACGTAGATGCCGATGATGAGGAGGGGGATGGCGCCGGCGAGCGAATCCTGGTCGAGCAGGTAGAGGCCCGGGCCGAGGGTGACGATCGCCAGCAGCGTGGTCGCGACAGCGCCGTAGAGCGGGAAGCGGATCAGCTCACGGTGCCCGTTCAGCAGCGCCCAGCTCTTCTTCGTCAATCCCCAACCGCGTTTGATCCGCCTCATCGTTCCTCCTCTGGTGGGTTGCCCGGCCGTCTCAGCCGATCTCGGCCAGGCCCGGCGTTCGCTTGACTCCTCTTTCCTCGAAGTACTCCCATTCCTGCTCGCCGAGCTCGGTCACCGGCGGGTCGGCGTAGACCCACTCGCGGAAGATCCGGTGCCAGTTGCGTTTGGCGCGCAGCTGCCCGAGCACGGCGACGACGCCGATTTCCATCCGCCGCCCCATCAGCTCCTCGGCCGGGATCGACTCGCGCCGCATCAGGTCGAAGTACTCCGAGCGTGGGTCGTTGGTCGACTCGATGATCTTCATCACCCGCCGCGGGGTGATTTCGATCTCGCGGTCCTCGATGTACCAGCCGCCGACCGCGCCCATGTGCTCCATCAGCCGCTCGGCGTCGAGCTTGGAGGGCTTCTTGACGAAGCCGAGGTCGTGCAGCGCCTGGCGGAAGGCCTCCGGGTCGTCGCGCGAGGCGGCGTCGAAGGCGCGCTGCTCGAGCTGGATCTGCTCGCGGTCGAGCTTCTTGGTCATCCCGAAGTCGAGGAAGGCGACCCGCCCGTCCTCCATCAGGATGTAGTTGCCGGGGTGGGGGTCGGCGTTGAAGTGCTGCAGGTTGAACATCGAGCCGATGCTGCCGCGGAAGACGATCTCGCCGAAGCGGCTGCGCTCCTCGTGCGGGAGGTCCTTGATCTGCTCGAACTTCATGCCGGTGACCAGCTCGGTGACCAGCACCCGGCGCCGCGAGAGCCGGGTCACGACTTCCGGCACGTAGATGAAGGGGTGGTCGCGGTAGGCGCGGGCGAAGGAGCGCTGGTTCTGGGCCTCGTACTCGTAGTCGAGCTCCTCCATCACCCGCTCGCGGATCTCCTCGGCGATCGCCTTGGCGTCGAGGCCGGGGGCGAGGGCGCGGGCGAGGCGGACGATCGTGCCGGCGTTGCGCAGGTCGGCCTCCAGTGCCTCGGCGATCCCCGGGTACTGGATCTTCACCGCGACCTCGCGGCCGTCGAGCAGCTCGGCCCGGTGCACCTGGCCGATCGAGGCGGCGGCGAAGGCCTCGGTCTCGATCTCGGCGAAGAGCTCCGACAGCGGTTCGCCGTCGTATTCGTCCTCCAGCACCTTGACGACCTTCTCCCAGGGCATCGCCGGCGCGTCGGTGCGCAGTTTCGCCAGCTGCTCCTGGTAGATCTCGCGGTACTCCTCGGGGATGAACTCGGTGTCGATGAAGGAGGCGAACTGACCGAGCTTCATCGCCGCGCCCTTCATCTGACCGAGGGCGCCGACCATCTTCATCGCCGTCTCCAGGTGGCGCTGTTCGAGCGCCTCTTTGCCGCCCTCCTCGGAGCGGCCGACGTTGGCCGCTTTGGTGCCGGCGTAGCGGGCGCCCTGGACGCCGACGATCGAGCCGAGCTTGGCCGAGCGCCGCACCCGGCCCTTGGGGATCTTTGAGTCATCGGCCACGCCGGAAGGTTGCCACAGGTTCCGTTTCGCCTCGGTTCTCTATCCTCTCCGGTCCGATGGCCAGCGCACGCTCAACCCTGAAGGTCGCTCCCCGCGCCGAGTTCGGCTCCCGCACCGCCCGTCGCCTGCGTGGCGAGGGGCTGGTTCCCGGCGTCGTCTACTCGGGCGGCTCGGAGGCGATCGCGTTCCAGGTCTCCGAACGCGAGGTGCGGGCGATCATCAGCGAGGGCGCGGCGCTCTTCGACCTCGAGATCGACGGCGGCAAAGCCGTCCCGGTGGTTGTCAAGGAGCAGCAGCTGCACCCGGTTCGCGGCAGCCTCCAGCACATCGACCTGCAGAAAGTCAAGCTGGACGAGGCGATCCAGGCCGAGGTCGCGATCGAGCTGGAGGGCGCCGACACCGCCCCCGGCGTCAAGGGCGGCGGCGTGCTCGAGCACGTCACCCGCGAGATCACGGTGGAAGCGCTGCCGACCGACATTCCCGACGGCCTCGTCGCCGACGTCTCGGCGATGGAGATCAACGACACGCTTCAGCTTTCCGCGATCGCCGCCCCCGAGGGCGTCACCTTCGTCGCCGACGATCCCGACGAGGTCACGATCGTCACCCTCTCGCCGCCGCGGGTCGAGGAAGAGCCCGAGCCGGAGGTCGAGGAGGAGACCGAGCTGGTCGGCGAGGGCGAGGGCGCCGAGGGCGAGGGCGAGCCCGCCGAGGGCGACTCCGGCGACTCGGGCGACTCCGGGGACTAGCGCCCTGCCCGGTGGGGTCTGGCCGAAAATGACGGCCCCAGATCGCCGCCATACTGCGTCCTCAGTCGCCCAAATGGCGCTGCCATTCGGGCTCCCTGCGTCCTTGTCTGGCGGCGCCTGTGTCTCGTCATTTCCTGGCCAGCCCCACCGGGCAGGGCGCTGATCCTGTCGCTGTTCCGCCGCCGCGACCGCGGCGAGCAGGGCGACCGCATCCTCATCGTCGGGCTGGGCAACCCCGGCCCCGAGTACGAGAGCACGCGTCACAACGTCGGCTTCGCGGTCGCCTCCGAGCTGGCGCGCCGCTGGGAGCTGCCGCGGCCGCGGCAGAAGTTCAACGGCCTGATCGCCGAAGGCAGGACCGGCCCCGGCGGGTCCCGGGTGGCGCTGCTGCAGCCGCTCACCTACATGAACGAGGCCGGCAACTCGGCCGGGCCGGCGCGCGGCTCGCTGAAGCTGCCGCTGGACCGGGTGGTGGTCCTGCACGACGAGATCGACCTGCCGTTTGGGCGGATCGAGGCCCGCTTGGGCGGCGGCCTTGCGGGCCACAACGGCCTCAAGAGCCTCAAGCGCGGCTTCGGCGACGCCGAGTTCTGGCGGGTGCGAGTGGGGGTGGGGAGACCCGACTCGACCGATCCGGAGATCGTCTCCGCCCACGTGCTGGGGCGCTTCCGCGAGTCCAAGGCGGAGGTCGAGGGGTTGGTGGCGAGCGCCGCCGACGAGGCTGAGCGGCTGGTCGAGCGGTTGGCCGACGCGGACCAGCTAGGTTCCGCGCCGTGACGGACGAGCTGACCAGCTACGCGGTCGACGAGAACGGGGTCGCCCTGCTGCGCCTGCAACGGGGCGAGGCCCGCAACGCGATCAACACCCAGATGCTGAACGAGCTGCTCGCGCACCTGGCGACGGCGCGTGCCGACGAGCGGGTGCGGGTGCTGACGATCAGCTCCGCCGACCACCTCGGCCTCTCGGCCGGGGCGGACGTGCGCGAGGAGATGGACGACGAGGCCAAGGTCAGCCGCATGCGGCTCTTCGCCGACCTCTACGACGAGATCGTCGCCTTCCCGAAGCCGACCGTCGCCGCCTGCCACGGCGACGTCGTCGGCGGCGGCGCCGAGATCGCGGTCGCCTGCGACATGCGGGTCGGCGGCTCCAACCTGCGGATGCGCTTCCCGGGCGCGGCGCTCGGCGTCCCGGTCGGCCCCGCGCGCCTCGTCACCCTCTGCGGCCTCGCCGCCGCCAAGTACCTCCTGCTCTCCTCGCGCACCGTCGGCGCCGACGAGGCGCTGCGACTGGGCCTGGTCAACCGCGTCGCCCCTGCTGCCGCGACCGAGGACTCGGCGCTCGAGCTCGCCACCGCCGTCGCCTCCCACCCGCCCGAGGCGGTCGCCCAGCTGAAGCGGATGCTGCACGAGTGGGACGACGTGGTCGGCCGCTCCAAGGTCGAGGGCGTCGGCCAGATCGAGTGGCAGCGAACCGGCCCGGGGCTGCCGCAGCCGGACTAAGTCGGGCCACGAGGATCCCTCATCCTCGCGGCCCGCGCCTTCAGCCCTCAACACGAGTGCCTTGCTCATCGCAGGCGCCGCGTGCTTATCAACCGCTATTCCCACCACAGTTTCAAGTGGGTGAAGGGCGCTTCGTCTTCCTCCGCTGTGAGCTCGACGTTGCCTGTGGTGTATTCACCCGTGATCGCGCCTTCTTTGAGACCCCCTGGGCATTTGTTATTGACTTCACCTGAGATGTTGGTCACTGTCACTTCCGCTGTGATTTCTGTTTTTTTGACCCCGTTTGTTTCGGCGTCTTTGAATGTGAGCCCGCCGGCAAGAACTCCCGTGCTTCCGACCATGATCAGGCAGCCGGTCGCCGGCACTTCGATTTCGATCTTTTCGCTGCCCAGGCACCTGATTTCAGCCGTCGCATCGTGAACGCCGCCGATCGCAAAGTGATATTGGCAGCCGTTCATTCTCACCGTAGTAGGTTTTTCGCCAGCGACATTGCATTCATGGTAGATAATTTTTGTGAGTGTGAATGTGTTGAATGTTTTGGTTGCAGATGTGCCATGGCCTGTGAGCTGCTCGCATGTCGTCGAAACAGAGACCCCACCCTGTCTGACGATGAACACCTGGTGCGCTGTTTTCCCGGTCGGACCAGGGGTGCCATCGGGTTTGACTGTAATTGTGCAGGGTTCCACCGAGCAGTGGAATTCGGCCGCCTGCGCGTCCGATGCGCTGATCGCTCCGAGTGCCACCAGCGCCATCGCCGCGGCGATCAGGGTCTTGAGATTGCGAATCATGGACTGACTCCTCGTGGTTGCGCCCGAGCTCTTGTTGCCCGAGCGGGAACGGGTCATCCATAGACGCGAATCGCCGACGGCACAAAGAGATCGGTCTATGCGCTTGTGCTGTAGCAGTCTGGGGGAGCTAACTCCCTGCAAACTCGCCCGACGACTTTGTCGTAGGCGCCGATCTGTGCAATGCACGGATTTGCAGATGTTTGTCCCCAGGGACTGTCGAGCGCGCCACTGAACGTGACTGATATTGCTCTGAGAACTCGGGCATCTTTGACTATCGGCGCGGTAGCGGCGAGACTCTCGCCCGCCGATGCAATCCGAGGCGCCAAAGGCACCACCCGATCTTCCTGCCGACAATGAGGCGAAGCTGCGCTCGCCGGTCAAGCCGACCCCGGCGGATCGGGGCCGCCCGGCCCCGACCACCGGAATGGCGCTCTGCCTGTCCGGCGGC
Organism: uncultured Solirubrobacterales bacterium; assembly: GCA_963775475.1. Classification (GTDB taxonomy): domain Bacteria; phylum Actinomycetota; class Thermoleophilia; order Solirubrobacterales; family 70-9; genus VAYN01. Next base: position 146,164 of record CAVZIP010000003.1, read on the forward strand.
GGCTACCGGGCGATGCTGTTCCATGTCGGCGCCCTTTGGCGGCTCAACGAGCTCGGTTACCTGAAGCGGCTGACCCGCGTCTCCAGCGTCTCCGGCGGCTCGATCACCGCCGCCGTGCTCGGCCAGCGCTGGAGCGACCTGAGGTTCGACGCCGACGGGATCGCCGCCGGCTTCGGCGCAGAGCTGGTGACGCCGGTGCGGGCGCTGGCCGGGCACACCATCGACCTGCCCGCGGTCCTGACCGGGATGCTGTTGCCCGGGGCGACGATCAGCGGCCGCGTCGCCGCGGCCTACCGGCGCCACCTGTTCGGGTCGGCGACGCTGCAGAGCCTGCCCAGCGACGAGGAGGGGCCGCGCTTCGTGATCAACGCGACCAACCTCCAGTCCGCCGTCCTCTGGCGCTTCTCCCGTCCCTACGCCGCCGACTACCGGGTCGGCATGATCCCCTCGCCGGAGATCCCGCTGGCGGTCGCGGTGGCTGCCTCCTCGGCGTTTCCGCCGGTCCTCGGCCCGGCACGCCTGCGCTTCCGGGAGGACCAGTATGCCCCCGGCAGCGGCGAAGACCTGCAGGAACCGCCCTTCACCACCCGCCCGACCCTGGTCGACGGCGGCGTCTACGACAACCTCGGCCTGCAGACGGCCTGGGGCAGCTGCAAGGCGGTGCTGGTCAGCGACGGCGGCGGCGCCACCGAGGCGGACGCAGGGGCGCTCGGCCCATTCGCCAGCTGGCGCTGGCGCGACTGGGGCACGCAGACGCTGCGGGTGCTGGGAACGATCGACAACCAGGTGCGAAGCCTGCGCAAACGCCAGATCATCGCCGGCTTCGAAGCGCCCGACGACAGCGCCGAACAGCGTCGCGGCACCTACTGGGGCATCCGCAGCGACATCCTCGACTACGACCTCGAAACGAGCATGCCGGCGCCGTTCGAAGTGACTCAGGAGCTGGCGGCGGTGCCGACCCGGCTGAAGAAGCTCGACGCGCGCACGCAGGAGCGGCTGATCAACTGGGGCTACGCGATCTGCGACACGGCGATGCGCCGCTGGGTCGATCGGGCGCTGCCGGCGCCGCCCGGGTTCCCGTACCCGGGCAACCCCCTCGATCCTTAGCCGGCCCAGCTGCTGCCGTCGAGCGTCGTCCCGCCCCGGAACCGCTCGGGGTGGGCGAGCACGTGCGCGGCGACGTCGGCGCAGCACGCGACCCAGAGCTCGTCCCCGGCGGATGCCGCGGCGATGCGCTCGAGCAGCGCCGCGAGGTTCTCGGCGCCAAGCCAGCCGAGCATGAACGGGTGCAGGACGATCGCCAGGTAGCCGCCGCTCTCGATCCCCCCGATCTCCCGCTCGAGCGAGGCGACGAAGGCGCCGGGGTTGACGGGATCGGGCGAGCCGGTCATCCGCTCGCGGACGTGGGCCAGGGGCGGCAGCACGCAGCTCGCGTCGAGGTGGCGCCACTGGAACGGCAGCAGCGCGACGCCGTCCTCCGCGCCCGCGCCCGCGCCCGCCGGCGAGCAGTAGCGCAGGCCGGCCTGCCGCAGGACGCCGAGTCCGCCCGCCCCGAGCTGGCCGCCGGGCGGGCGCAGCCCCGTCGCCTCCAGATCGAGGCCCGCGAGGGCCGCCTGACAGCGGGCCAGGTTCTCGGCCTGCGCGGGGGCCGCGAGCTCCCCCCACTGCTCGTGGCGCCAGGCGTGGAGGGCGAGCTCGTGGCCGCGGGCGGCGATCTCCGCCAGCAGCTCGGGGTAGATCTCCGCGTTGATCCCCTCGACGAAGAAGGTCGCGGCGATCTCGCGCTCTCCGAGCCGGTCGAGCAGCGTCGGCAGCACCTCGGTTGCGGTGAAGTGGCCGCCCAGCGGCGCGCCGGGCTCGATCGCGCCCATCTCCAGCTCCGCCGCCTCGCCGAGATTGTCGAAGCTGAGGCTGAGCGCCCCCCGGGCGCCGCCCGGCCAGAGCGGAGCGTCGCTCACGGCTCCCGCAGCGCCGGGCTCCAGCGCTCCGGCTCGAGCCGGGCCTGCTCGCGCGCCCAGCTGAAGTGGTGACGGGCCGAGGCGAGCAGGACCGGGAAGTTGAGCAGGCCGAAGAGGGCGAAGCGCCTCGCCCCCGGCCGGTTGGCGGCGGGCAGGTTGAGGGCGCTGCACAGCAGCCAAAACCAGAGCACGGCGTTGTAGGCGGGCAGCTGGTCCTCGCTCAGCCCCTCGGCTTCGTCGAGCAGCGGCAGGCCGCCGTGCAGCGACCAGGGCCAGGCCTTGAAGTGGACGGCGACGCCGGCGACGCCGATCCCGGCGCTGAAGGCGGAGAGCCGGCGGGCGTTCTCGCCGTCGCGGGCGGCGGCGGCGAAGATCAGCGGGAAGTAGGCCGACCAGAGGGCGACGGCGCCGCGGCGGCCGAGGAAGGGCTCGAAGACCAGGCCGACCCCGGCCCGGGTCTCGAAGGCGTTGTGGGCGAGCAGGCCGAGGGCCGACCCGGCGGCGAGCAGCTTCCTCATCGCCGTGCTCCGATCCGGTTCGCCAGCGTCCCGATCCCGTCGATCTCGAGCTCGACCGTCTGGCCGGGCTGGATCCAGCGATCGAGCTCCAGCCCGCAGCAGCCGGGCATCGTCCCGGTGGCGACGATGTCCCCGGGCTCGAGCCGCTCTCCGGCGGCGGCGTGGGCGAGCATCGCGCCGACGTCGTGGGCCGGCTGCGCGGTCGATCCCTCGCACCAGACCTCGCCGTCGACCCGCACGCGGCCCCGCGCCGCGGTCCAGTCGGGCAGCTCGTCGGCGCTGAGCACGTCGCAGCCGATCGAGTTGGCGAACGTCTTGCACTTGACCGCCGGCCCGAAGACGCCGTGACGGGCCTCCTCGGCCTGTACGTCGCGGGCGCTCCAGTCGTTGAGCACGAACCAGCCGCCGATCGCCTCGCGCGCCTCGGCCGGGCTCGGGTCGGCGAGCGGACGGGCCAGCACGAAGGCGAGCTCCAGCTCGAAGTCGAGGTGCCCGGTGTGCGCGGGCCAGGGCATCTCCTCCCCGTCGGCGAGCATCGCGGCGTGGTTGCCGAGGTAGAAGGCGGGCACCTCGTAGAAGCGGGCGTTGGGCCTGAACGGCGGGAAGGTCCTGCGCGTGACGCGCTCGTAGGCGCCGGCGAGCCGCTGCACCGGCTGCGGGAAGAAGCGCCTGACCAGCACCCGGGCGGAGCCCTCGTAGTGCGAGGGCCAGAGGCTGAAGGCGCGCATCGAGCGGGGCGCGAAGGGCAGGCCGGCGGCGGCCGGGTCGGCGGCCACGCTCGCCTCGTCGCGAACCGCGTCGAGCAGGGCCTCGACCTGAGCCCGCGCTTCCGCGCCCGCGGCGAGCAGCGCCAGCAGGTCGCCTCGTGCCTCCTCGCCGAGCCCCGTCCCCGGGCCGGACCCGGCCAGGTCCGCGGCGCGCGCAAGCGAGACCCAGCGCCCGCGTTCGCGGTCCTCGACGATCACCCCCTCCTGCGTGCTCCTCAGCTTCATCGGCGTGCCACCGGCACCGCAGTGTAGGGCGCGCCCGCCGCCTCCTAGAATCGAGCCGCAGGCCGGATCCCTGGATCTGGCCGTTTCCGCTGCCATGAGCCTCCGTCCACTGATCGAGATCGTCGCCGAGAACGAGCGCGTGCACGCGCTCGCCGCCCGCGTGCGCGCGGCGGCGGACGGGGGCGAGGCGGCGACGGTCCGGGCCTCGACGATGCTGCGGCCGCTGCTGCTGGCGGCGCTGCTCGAGGACGACCGCGGCCTCGCCGGCCGGCCGGCGCTGCTGGTCAGCGCCGACGACCGCTCCGCCCGCGACCTCGCCGCCGACCTGCGCGCCTACCTGGCGCCGCGCCGGGTCCGCTTCTACCCCTCGCGCGGGACCGGCTACGCCTCGCACGTGACGCCGCCGCCGCACCTGGTCGGGCTGCGGATCGACGCCCTCGACGCGCTCGGCCGCGAAGCCGACGCGGTCGTCGTCGCCAGCGCCACGGCGCTGGCCGAGGCGGTTCCGGACGCCTCCCTGCGCCCGGCCGGCTTCGCCATCGCCAACGGCGAGGAGATCGAGCTGGGCGCGGTCGCGGACGACCTCGTCGCCGCCGGCTACGAACGGGTCGAGCAGGTCGAGGAGCGCGGCCAGTTCGCGGTCCGCGGCGGCATCCTCGACGTCTACCCCGCAACCGAGGAGCGCGCCGTGCGGATCGAGCTGTTCGGCGACGAGATCGAGTCGATGCGCTGGTTCTCGACCTTCACCCAGCGCTCGCTCGGCGAGGCCGAGCGGGTCGAGCTGGCGCCCGCGGCGGAGCTCGACGCCGAGCACCGCGAGCTGGCCGAGCTGGCGGCCCTGGAAGCGGCCGAGGAGGGGGAGCAGCTCTCCAACCTGGCCGAGCTGCTGCCGCTGGAGCACTTCCGCGCTCCGCTCGACCTGGTGCCGGACAGCGCCGCCGTCGTCCTCGCCGCCGCCGAGGAGATCGAGCCGGCGCTGCACGACCACTGGGAGGACGCGACCGCGGCGATGCACGCCGACGACGCCCAGCACCTCTACGTGGACGTCGCAGCGCCGCTGAGCGAGCGCGCCGCGCTCTCGCTGACCACCGCCGGCGAGGACGACGAGGACGCCTTCCGCGCCGCCCGGGCCGAGTCGCCCGCCCGCAGCGTCAAGGAGGCCGAGGGCGAGCTGGAGAAACTGGTCCGCTCCGGCTACCGTGCCGTCGTCGCCTTCGACAGCCGCGGCGAGGCCGAGCGCGCCCGCTACGGCCTCGACCGGCTCGACGCGCGCCTGCTCGAAGGCGGGCGGCTCTCGCCCGACCCCGGCCTCTCCTTCGCCGAGGCGCGCCTGCGCGAGGGCTTCGTCAGCCCCGAGCTGAAACTCGCCGTCTATCCCTTCCGCCGCCTCGTCCACCGCCGCCGCGCCGAGGAGCCGGCGCCGGGCGCCGGGCGCGGCCGCCTCGCCTTCAGCGAGCTGCGGGTCGGCGACCACGTCGTCCACGAGGACCACGGCGTCGCCCGCTTCGCCGGCTTCGAGACGCGCGAGGTCGGCGGCGTCACCCGCGACTACCTCTACCTCGAATACAAGGGCGAGGACCGCGTCTACGTCCCCACCGACCAGCTGGCGAAGCTGAGCCGCTACGTCGGCGCCGGCGGCGAACCGTCGCTCTCGGCGCTGGGCGGCAAACGCTGGCAGAACATGAAGGCGCGGGCGCGCAAGGCCGCCGGCGCCCTGGCCGGGGAGCTGCTCAACCTCTACGCCGAGCGCCGCACCCGCCGGGGCCACGCCTTCCCGCCCGACGGCGAGTGGCAGATCGCCATGGAGTCGGCCTTTCCCTATCGCGAGACCGCCGACCAGCTGGAAGCGATCGAGGCGGTCAAGGGCGACATGGAGTCGGAGCGGCCGATGGACCGGCTGGTCTGCGGCGACGTCGGCTTCGGCAAGACCGAGGTCGCCCTGCGCGCCGCCGTCAAGGCTGCGTCCGACGGCAAGCAGGTGATGGTGCTGGTGCCGACGACGATCCTCGCCCAGCAGCACTTCGGCACCTTCCGCGAGCGCCTCGCCGACCTGCCCTTCCGGGTCGAGGGCGTCTCCCGCCTGCGCCCGGCGGCCGAGATGAAAGCCGTGCTCAAGGACTTCGAGGCGGGCGAGGTCGACGTCCTGATCGGCACCCACCGGCTGCTCTCGCGCGACGTCCGCGCCAAGGAGCTGGGCCTGGTCGTGGTCGACGAGGAGCAGCGCTTCGGGGTCAAGCAGAAGGAGCTGCTGCGGCAGCTGAAGCTGAAGGTCGACGTCCTCTCGCTCTCGGCGACGCCGATCCCGCGCACCCTGCAGATGAGCCTGGCGGGGTTGCGGGACATCTCCGTGATCGAGACTCCGCCGGAGGGTCGCCGCCCGGTCCGCACCTACGTCGGCCCCTACGACGAGGACCTGGTCCGCAAGGCGATCCAGCGCGAGGTCGAGCGCGAGGGCCAGGCCTTCGTCCTCCACAACCGGATCGACTCGCTGCCGGAGATGACCGAGCGGTTGCGCGCGCTCGTGCCCGGCGCCCGCTTCTCCGAAGCGCACGGGCAGATGGACGAGCACTCGCTGGAGGAGACGATGCTGAGCTTCCTGCGCGGCGATGCCGACTGCCTGGTGACGACGACGATCATCGAGTCCGGTCTCGACATCCCCACCGCCAACACGCTGATCGTCGAGCGCGCCGACCAGCTCGGCCTTTCCCAGGCCTACCAGATCCGCGGCCGCGTCGGCCGCTCTCGCGAGCGCGCCTTCGCCTACCTGCTCTACCCCTCGGCCGAGGCGCTGAGCGAGGAGGCGGCGGCGCGGCTCTCGACCCTGGCCGACCACACCGAGCTCGGCTCCGGCTTTCGGATCGCGATGCGCGACCTCGACATCCGCGGCGCCGGCAACCTGCTCGGCGACGAGCAGTCCGGCCACGTCGCCGCGGTCGGCTTCGAGCTCTACTGCCAGATGATCGACGAGGCGGTGGCCGAGGCGGGGGCGGGGGAGGGCGAGCGCGAGGAGGCGCCGGAGCCGGTCCGCCTCGACGTCCCGGTCGACGCCTACCTGCCGGTGACCTTCGTTCCCTTCGAGGCGGCCAAGATCGACGTCCACCGTCGCATCGTCGCCGCCCGCGAGCCGGGCCAGCTGCGGGCGATCCGCGACGAGCTCGGCGACCGCTTCGGGCCGTTGCCGCCGCAGGCCGAGAACCTGCTGAAGCTGCAGCAGGCACGGATCGAGCTGGGCCTGGCGGGGGCGCGCAGCGTCGAGTTCCGCGGTGGCAGGTTGAGCGTCAGCGGGGTCGAGCTGGACTCCGAGCAGGCGGGCGTGCTGGCCGAGCAGGTCGAGGGGGCGCTGTACGAATGGCGCGAGCAGACCGCCGCGGTGAGGGTCGCCGGCGATCCCGAGGAGCGTCTCGCGGCGGTGCTGGCGCTGGCCGGCGGGCTGCGCGAGGCGCGGCGCTCGGGAGAGCCGGCGGCCGCCTGAGCTCGATCTCTTTTAGCCCCGACTAAGGGAATTTGACTATGCTGCCCGCTTCGTGGCAGCGAAACAGGGGCAGAACCGGAAGTCGGCCGGTCGTCAGCGGCTCGCGCTGGTTGTTTTCGGCGCGCTGTTGGTCCTGCTCTTTGCCGGCTTCGCGATCGTCCAGGGGATCGGCGACCCCAGCGTCCCCGAGGGGGACGCCGCCCTCGTCGAGCATGTCCCCGACGACATCGGCACGGTCAGCGAAGCGGACTTCAAACGCGCTCTGCTCCAGCAGGCCGCGTCAGGGGGTCTCGAAAAACCGCCGAAACCGGGCGAGAAAAAATACGAAGAACTGAAGACCGCGGCGATGAGCGAACTCCTGGACACGATCTGGATCCAGGGTGAGGCGGAAGAACTCGGCATCGCGGTCACCCCGAAACAGATCGCCGACGAATTCGCCCAGATCAAACAGCAGAACTTCAAAACCGAGGCTGAATACCAGCAGTTCCTCAAAACTTCGGGCTTCACCAGAGAAGACGTTCTCGACCGCGTGAAGCTGCAGCTGCTCAGCAACCTGATCCAGGAACAGATCTCGAAAGGGGCGCCGCCGGCCTCGGAAACTGAAATCGCCGACTACTACAACACGGTCAAGGACGAACAGTTCACCACCCCCGAGTCGCGTGACGTGCGCGTCATCGTCAACAAAGACAAAGCGAAAGTCGAACAAGCGAAAACCCTGCTGGAAAAAGACGACTCGGACAAAAGCTGGAAAAAAGTCGCCGAACAGCTCTCGGAAGATCCGACGACGAAAAGCAACGGGGGTCTCCAGCCTGCCTTGACCGAAGAACTCCTCGCCACCCAGGAGGAGCTCAAATCAGCGGTCTTCGGAAACCCGACGGGTGTGATCGTCGGCCCGACCGACATCCAAGGCAAATTCTTCGTGATCCAGGTCCAGAAACTGAATCCGGAGAAAGTCCAGAACCTGAAAGAAGTCAGCACCCAGATCAAGAACCAGCTGACCCAGCAGGTCGCCCAGGAAGTCTTCTCCGAATTCGTCACCCAGTTCCAGAGCAAGTGGCGGTCGCGGACCTTCTGCGCCGATGACTTCCTGATCGAAAAATGCGCCAGCTACGTCGGCTCCGGTCATCCGGCGGGCGCCCCCCCGGCTTGTTACGAAGCCGATCCCAAAGGCGGCCTGCCGAAAGACTGCCCGGCGCCCGTCACCCAGGTGGCGCCGGCGTTGCCCGGCAGCACCACGATCCTCAAACCGCAGGGAGATCGGCTGCCGCAGCGGCCGCGTCCCGAGGGCCTGAAAGAAGCGGTCGAAGAAAGCCCGGGCTTGCCGGAAGGCATTCCCCCCGGCGCCGCCGGCGCCCCGCCGACCGGCGAATAGCCGAGCTCTCGCGGGGCCGTCCCTCGGCCGTGCGGGTCAATAGACTGGCGCGCCCGTGAGTGCCATCGCCTCCATTCACGCGCGACAGATCCTCGACTCGCGCGGCAATCCGACCGTCGAGGCCGAAGTCGTGCTCGAGTCCGGCGCCCGCGGCCTGGCGGCGGTCCCTTCGGGCGCCTCGACCGGTGAGTTCGAGGCGGTCGAGCTGCGCGACGGCGGCGACGCCTGGGCGGGCAAGGGCGTCTCGCGCGCGGTCGCCAACGTCGACGGCGAGATCGCCGCGGCGCTGACGGGCGCGCGCGCCGCCGAGCAGGGCGCCATCGACGAGACGATGATCGAGCTCGACGGGACCCCGAACAAGGGCCGCCTCGGCGCCAACGCGCTGCTCGGCGTCTCCCTGGCGGTGGCGAAGGCGGCGGCGGCGGATTCCGGCCAGCCGCTCTACCGCTACCTGGCCGAGCTCTACGGCGGCGGCGAGCCGACGCTGCTGCCGCTGCCGATGATGAACGTCCTCAACGGCGGCGCCCATGCCGATAACTCGGTCGACTTCCAGGAGTTCATGGTGGTCCCGGCCGGGGCATCGAGCTTCTCCGAGTCCCTGCGGATCGGGGCCGAGGTCTTCCACGCTCTGAAGGAGTCGCTCTCTTCGCGAGGTCTCTCCACCGCCGGCGGCGACGAGGGGGGCTTCGCGCCCAACCTCGAGTCCAACGAGGCGGCGCTGCAGGCGGTCCTGGCCGGTGTCGAGGCGGCTGGCTACGAGCCCGGCTCCGACGTCTTCGTCGCCCTCGATCCGGCCACCAGCGAGGTCTTCGAGAACGGCACCTACGTGCTCGAGCACGAGGGTCGTAGCCTTTCCTCCGAGGAGATGGCCGCCTACTGGGAGGACGCCTGCGGGCGCTACCCGATCGTCTCGATCGAGGACGGCATGGACGAGGAGGACTGGGACGGGTGGAAGCTGCTGACCGAGAGGATCGGCGACCGCGTGCAGCTGGTCGGCGACGACCTCTTCGTCACCAATCCGGAGCGGCTGCGCCGCGGCATCGAGCTCGGCGTTGCCAACTCGATCCTGGTCAAGGTCAACCAGATCGGCACCCTGACCGAGACCCTGGAGGCGATCCGCGTCGCTCGCGAGGCTGGCTACACGGCCGTTATCTCCCATCGCTCGGGCGAGACCGAGGACACGACGATCGCCGACCTCGCCGTCGCCACCGGCGCCGGTCAGATCAAGACCGGCGCCCCCTCGCGCTCGGACCGCGTCGCCAAGTACAACCGGCTCCTGCGGATCGAGGAGGAGCTGGGGTCCGCGGCTGAATTTCCGGGCTTGCAGGCATTCGTCCAGCACCGCTCCTAAATGAAGGAATGCGGGGCCCGGCCGCAAAGGACCGGGCATGGCAGCACGCGCCCAGGCCCGCCGGACCGCGGCCAAACCGCGTCGCCGCCCCGCCGCTCGCCGCAGGCCGGCCCCGCGCCATGGCGCCAGTCGCGTCAACTGGGACCGCGTCGGGCGGATCGCCCTGACGGTCGTCCTCGCCGCCGTCCTCTACTCGTACCTCAACCCGGCGATCGACTTCGTCAGGACCTACACGGCGACGACCGCCGCCAAAGCGAAGCTGCACGAGCTGCAGGCCGACAACACCAGGCTCCACAACCGGATCCAGTCGGCCGACGAGGAGATCGTGATCGACCGCATGGCGCGTGGGCAGGGGATGGTCGCCGAAGGCGAGACGCCGGTCGTGATCCGCGGCCTCGGCGGCTGACCCGAGTCTCTGTAGCCCGCCATGCTTAGCTTCGGCTCCTATCTGCTGGGGGTCGTGCAGGTGGCCCTGGCGGCGTGCTCGCTGGGGTTCGCGGCGTACCGGCTGCGACAGAGGTTGATGCCTGATTGGACGGGCGCGCCGGCTCGGTTGGTCGAGGTGGTCGTCGCCGTGACGTTGCTGGTCTGGATCTCGGAGGTTCTCGGGACGTTCGACTTGTTCTACGCAGGGGCACTTGTGGGCGCCAGCGTCTTGGTTGCAGGGACGGTGGCGTTCTGGCCGGCGGGTCCTGTCACTGCGGCCACCCCCACGGTGCTCGGGGCTAGACGCCCCTCCGCGCCGCGGGGGTCCCCCGCCGCAGTGCCACCCGCCGGAGAGAGCGTCTGGTCGCTGGCGATCATGACCGGGGTCATTGCCTTGGTGGTCGGACATTGGGCACTGACCACGAAGAGCGCTCTCGACAGAGGCGTCTTCAACTTCGACTCGCTTTGGTACCACCTGCCGTTTGCGGCGGAGATGATTCAGAGCCACTCCGTGACCGGGATGCACTATGTCGACACGGTCTTTACCAACTGGTTCTACCCACAGAACTCCGAGTTGCTGCACGCGGTGGGGATGCTGCTGACGGGGCGGGATACCCCGTCGCTGTTCCTGAACTACGGCTGGCTCGCCGTGGCTTTTCTAGCTGCCTGGTGCATCGGCCGTCCCTATGGGCGCGGGTCGTTGAGTGTCGTAGCGGCCGCGATTCTGCTGGAGAGTCACATCCTCGTTGTGCGCGAGCCCGCGGCGGGCAAGAACGACCTGATGGCTGCCGCGCTGCTGCTGGCCGCGATGGCGATCCTCGTCACCGCCTGGCACCAGCGCCGCGAAGCCGCGCCAAGCGACGAACAACCTGCCGACGGGCCTCAAACACCCCTATATGGAGGAAAATCGGCCCGTCGGCCTTCGTTGCCTGTGGGTTGGCCGCTGGCCGTCGCCGGGCTCGCGGTGGGGCTTGCCTCGGGGACGAAGGTGACGGCGTTGGCGATGGCGGCGGCGCTGAGCGTCGCCGTGTTGGTGCTGGCGCCTGCTGGACGGCGCTGGGCGGCGGCGGGATGGTGGTTCGTGCCGGCGCTGCTGGGGGGCGGGTTCTGGTACCTGCGCAACCTCGTCGTCGCCGGCAATCCGCTGCCCGCGGTCGAGAGCCTGGGGCCGATCTCACTGCCCCACCCGGAGCGCCTGCAGGTCGGCAGGCCCGACTTCAGCATCGCCCATTACGCCACCGACACCGGTGTCTGGAGCGAGTACTTCGCCCTGGGCCTGCACGACGGCTTCGGGGCGCTCTGGCCGATTGTGCTGGGCGCCGCGATCGTGGCGGCGCTGCTGGCGCTGCTGAAGGGGCGGGACCGGGTCGTGCGCGCTCTCGGAGCCGTGGCCCTGCTCGGGTTCGTCGCCTACCTCTTCACGCCGCTCGGCGCCGCTGGCGCCGACGGCGCCCCGGAGGCCTTCGGGATCAACATCCGCTACCTCTACTGCGCCCTCCTTGCCGGTCTGGTGCTGGTGCCGCTGCCGCGCTTCTTCGATCTGGGAAGGCGGCAATGGTGGCTGCTGGGGGCGCTGTTGATCGTCCTCCTGCTCAGCGATCGCGGCGACGGGGTCCTCCGCGACCCCGACCGGGCCTTCGCCCTGCTGGTCGTGACGCTCGCTGTGCTCATTCCGGCGGCGCTGCTGCTCGCCCGGGGCCGCGGAGCCAGTCGCGGCATCGTCATCGGCGGCTCTGCGGCGTTGCTGCTGGCCGTGGTCGCGATCGGGTATCCGCTTCAGCGCGACTACCTCGAGCAACGCTTCCGCAACGAGGTGGCCGACGAGAGCATCCCCGGGATGAGCCTCGACTCCGCCTATCGCTGGGCCCGCGGCGTCGAGGACGCCCGCATCGGTCTCGCCGGGACCACGGCCGGCTTCGCCGGGTACGGCTTCTACGGCACCGACCTCTCCAACCGCGTCGTCTACCTCGGCGCCAAGGGCCCGCACGGTGCCTTCAACGCGCTCCCGACCTGCCGCGCCTTCCGCGCCGCCGCCAACGCCGCCGACCCCGACTACCTGGTCACCGCTCCCTTCCTCAACTTCCTCCACCCCGACGATCCGATCCCCTCGCCCGAGGCCCGCTGGCTGCGCGGCGAGGACGCCGCCACCCCGCTCCTGCGCAGTGGCCCCGTGACCGTCTGGAAGGTCCGCGGCAACCTCGACCCCAGCGCCTGCACCCGCATCAACGCCCCGCTGCGCGAAGTTCCCGATACCTAAACCGCCGATGGGCCTGAAGTGTCCGCCATTCTGGACGTTTCAGACCCTTCGGCCCGAAGAGTAGTCTCGGCGGGGTGAGCTATCCGCTCGAGAACGCTCTCTTCCAGTGGGAGGAGGGGCACCGCTGGTTGCAGGCCCTGGACGATCCCCGCCAGCGACGGCTCGCGGACCGCGTTGTGGAGACGGTGCGGGAAGAGCTGCGGCGGCGGATCGGGCCGACCTTCACGGCGGCGGAGCTGGCCGAGCTCTACGGACGCGGGACCGACTGGTGCCTGCAGGTCGCGATCGACGTCGCGCCGGCGGCGGAGAGCGACGCGCAGTCGCTGGCCGACGCGGCCTTCTGGCTTTACCTTCGCGGTGCGACGGACTTCGCCGGCGGCAAGCAGCTAGTGCGCTGACTACTCGTCGGACTCGGACTCGGCGTCCTCCGAGTCGTCGCGCTCGGGCGCGGGGGAGCCGGCGCGGCGGATGACGATCTGGTCGGCCTCGATCCGGACCGTGACCTCGCGCTTGCCGGCCCAGTTCTCGGCGTAGACAGGGTTGTCCTTGACCGAGGCGTCGAGCCAGAGGCCGTAACCCTCGTCTTCGCCGTGGTCGAAGGTCGCCTCCAGCTCTTTGCGGCGGCTGCGGCCGCCGCGGCGGCCGCGGCGGCGCCGGCGTTTGGGGCGCCCGCCCGTGGCGCCGCGCTCGGAATCCTCGCCTGACCCCTCGGCTCCGTCCTCCTCGTCCTCGTCCTCTTCGACCTCCTCCTGCTCGGCGGCGGCCGCCTCGATCTCGGCTTCGATCTCGTCGCGGAGGTCGACTTCGCTGGAGCCGACGTTCTCGTCGTCGGGGGAGAGGTCGTACTGCTTGCGGAACTCGCGCAGCTCGGTGGCGCTGATCTCGAGCTGGTGGGCAATCCAGGCGTCCGTGCGCCCCTGGTGCACCCAGGCGCGGATCTGGTTCAGCTGCGGCTTCAGTGAGCGTCGGGCCATCGGCGCGCGAGTCTATTCAACCGAGAGGTTCGTTCGCGGAGCGCTAGGCCATCAAAAAGGCCAGCGCCTCGAACATCGCGACGACGACCACGATCACGGTGACGGTGAGGCAGACGGCGAGAACGCTGAAGCGGACCTTGCCGTGCTGCTCGGTGCGGTTGATTTTCCGCGCCCGGGAGCGGTTCGCAGCGCGCCTGCGCAGCTGCTCGCGCCGGCGGCGCTCCAGTGAAGTCTCCTGCTCGAAGGCGGTCTCGAACTGGGAGATGCTCTGTCGCATTCTCATAGAGGGTGGCCCAAGGGCCGCGGGCACCGTAGCAAAGCTGCAAGAGTCGGTTCAGGGCGGACAGGCTCCCCAGAGACCGCGTCCAGCCCGCGCCGCGTCCAGCTCCAATCGCGAGAAAAGCGCTCTGTAGCGCGTATTGGGCGGGATCGAGAGGGTCCGCGCCAGGCCGCGGCTGACCAGGGCGGCGTTGACGAACATGTGATCGACGTACGCATAGGCAAGCAGGCGGCCGTAGGCGTCGCGGCGCTCGACGCCGAAGACCAAACGCACCTGCCCCTCCAGCGTGCGGTGGGCATACCGCGATGCGGCCGGGCCGTAGCACTGAACCGGCTCACCCGGCTTGACCGTCTCCGGCGTATCCACCCCGATCAACCGCACATCCTCGACCCCATCGCCGATCCGAGCCTCGAACGTGTCCCCGTCGACGACCCGAACGACGACTGCCTCAGCCGTCCGCGGCGGCTCCGGCTCGCCACCTTCCCACGGCCGCAGCAGGAGCAGCGCAACGACCCCCAGCAGCAGCAAACTCCCGACATCTCTTCTCACGTGGGCCATGCCCTGGCTCCGTCTGGGCGGGTCCGGTAGGGGTGAAACGTCTTGTACTTTTTTTGGGCTGGCATCCTCGGACGGCCGCCAACTGCCTTCAAAAAAAGTTAAGTGGAACCCCTACCGGACCCGCCCCTATGGGGTACGCCGCACGTTGCTCAACAGCGTCTCCTTGATCTGGTCGATGATCGCCAGCGCCTCGTTCCACTCGCGCTGCCAGACGTTGCGACCGAAGATCACCCCGGAGCCGCCCGCTTCCATCACCTCGCGGGTGTGCAGCAGGACCGTGTCGTCGTCGGTCCTGGAGCCGCCGGAGAGGACGACCAGCGCCCGGCCCGCCGACTCGACGCACTGGCGAATCGCCTCCGCCTGGTCGATTTCCATCTCGTTGTAGGGGGCCTGCGCGTCCTTGTCCTTCTTGGCGTCGATCTTCGGCATGTTGAGCTTGACCACGTCAGCGCCCATCTCCATCGCCAGCCGCGCCGCGTAGTCGATCGCGTAGAAGGAGTTGGGGCCGCCCTTGGCTTCGACGGCTTCGCCGCGCGGGTAGGACCAGATCACCAGCGGCATCCCGAAGCGGTCGCAGTCCTGACGCACCTGGCGCAGCTGGGCGAGGTCCTCGTCCTGACGCGGGGAGCCGACGTAGAGCGTGTAGCCGATCGCGTCGGCGCCGAGCCGGACCCCGTCCTCGACGCTGGCATTGCAGCTGGAGAAGGCCTTGGCCGAGGAGGGAATGTCGGTCTTGCCGTTGACCTTGAGGATCAGCGGCACCCGGCCGGCGTAGTCGGGGTAGTACTTCTCCGCCATCCCGATCTGGCAGGCGAGGGCCGAGTAGCCGGCCTCGGCGGCGAGCCGGAACTGGTAGTCGGGGTCCTTGGAGGCGGGGTTGGGGAAGAAGTCGCGAGGACCGTGCTCGATCCCCTGGTCGATCGGCAGCAGCATCAGGGTTCCGTTGCCGGGGCCGAACTCGAACAGCAGCCGGTGCAGTCGGGCACGTTTGCCTGGCGGCAGGGTCGCGAGCAGGGATTTCTGCTCGGTCAGGCTCTTCAGCTCCACGTAAATTCCTCCTCGAAGACGGGTGTCCAGGCAGTATGCCACCGGAAACGGCTGCGGGGCCCGGCACGAGGGGGCTATTCTCGATGGACCATGAGCGAGACTGAGCTCAGCGTCATCTGCAAGAACTGCGGCTCCGAGGTCAGTCCCTACGTAACCGAGTGC
Organism: uncultured Solirubrobacterales bacterium; assembly: GCA_963775475.1. Taxonomy (GTDB): domain Bacteria; phylum Actinomycetota; class Thermoleophilia; order Solirubrobacterales; family 70-9; genus VAYN01. Next base: position 161,531 of record CAVZIP010000003.1, read on the forward strand.
CCTTACTGCGGCACCCGCCTGCGCAAGCGGGCGCCGAAGCTGGAGCGCCGCGGCGACGGCCTCGAGGCGCAGCGCCCGCGCCGTCGCCGGCCGCGCCTGCACCGGCGGCCGAAGTCGGGAGCCCCGCGCCCGTTCCGGCCCTACGCGACGCTCGCCGTCATCCTCGGCTCCGCCGTGCTGCTGCTGGTTCAGAAGGCCAGCGGCGATCCGCTCTCCACCTTCGGCGGCCTGCTGATCCCGTTCGGGGACGAGTGGTGGCGCCTTTTCACCGCTCCCTTCGCCTACGTCGACGTCGGCTACCTGTTCGTCGTCGCGCTTGGCCTGGCGATCTTCGCGACCGGGATCGAGCGGCGGCTCGGCAGCGTCCCGACCGCGGTCCTGCTGCTCGCCTGCGGCTCGCTGGGGATGCTGGCCGCCAGCGGGGTCGCCGACGCGCGCGGCGAGTTCGCCGTGATCGCCGGCGGCAACGGGATGGCGCTGGGGGCACTCGCCGCCTGGCTCGCGCTCCGGCGCGCTGAGGCCCGCGGTGCGATCGACGAGGAGTACGACGTCGTCGGGGTGGCGGTCGCGACGGCGGTGCTGATCGCGCTGCCGCTGTTCGTGTCGAGCGCCGATCTCGTCGCCGGCCTGGTCGGCGGCGCCGTCGGCGGTCTCGCCGGGCTCGCTGCCTCGGCCCTGCGCCCTTCCGATAACTAGGCTGAGCGGGTGCCCGACGAGAGAGAGTTCGAGGCGGCGATCGAGCGGCTGCTCGACCCGGAGCGGTTTTCCGAGGCGGAGCGGGTCGTCGCCCAGGCAGCGCCGCAGTTGCAGAGGGTGCTGGCCAGCGCCCTCGCCGAGGGCGGCTGGTTCGGCGAGCCGCACGAGGCGGAGGCGCTGAAGGCCGCGACCGTCCCCGATCCGGACGAGCGGATCGCCGCCGTCCGCGCCCTGCTCGCCGAGGAGGCGCGGATGGGGATGATGGTCGGCGTCGCCGTCGGCTGGGCACTGAAGGAAGAGATGAGCGGCCCCGGCGACGGGGACGACTACCCGAAGGGAGAGCGCTGAAGATGGAGATCAAGTTTCACGGCCAGTCCTGCTTCGAGCTGAGCGATGGGGACGCGAACGTCCTGGTCGATCCGTTCCTGAAGCCGAACAACCCGGCCGCGGTCCACACCGCGGAGGAAGTCGAGCCGACCCACATCGCGATCTCCCACGGCCATGCCGACCACATGGCCGATGCGGTCCCGGTCGCAAAGCGGACCGGCGCCCACTGCATCGGCATCGTCGAGCTCGCCGAATGGCTGAAAGGGCAGGGGGTCGATGCGGTCAGCGACCCGAATTTCGGCGGCACCGTGGAGTTCGACTGGGGCTTCGTCCGCATCGTTCCGGCCTGGCACACCAACACCCTGCCGGGCTCGGAATCGGCCCCCTTCAGCGCCGAGCACGGGATCGTCCTCGGCCCGCCCGCCGGCCTGGTGATCAGGATCGGCGGGACGACCGTCTACCACGCTGGCGACACCTGCCTCTTCAGCGACATGAAACTGGTTGCCGAGCGCAGCCCCGTCGACGTCTTCCTGGTTCCGATCGGCGGCCACTACACGATGGATCGTCACGACGCGGTCCTCGCCGCCAAGTTCGTCGACGCCAGGACGGTGATCCCGATGCACTACGACACCTTCCCGCCGATCGAGACCGACGCCGGGGCCTTCAAGGCCGACGTCGAGGCCCAGACTTCGTCCCAGGTCGTAATCCTGAAGCCGGGAGAGACGCACAGCATCTAAAGAAATTGGCCGGCTGGCCAGCCTTGCGGTAGCCTCGCCCGAACCCCTGCAGCCGACCGGAGGAGAGCTGAGATGGAGGCCAAACAGGCAACCGGGACCCGGTCCCGGACCGAGCGCGCCGATTTCCAGGAGACGTCCGACCCGGCCCTGATGGAGGCGGCCGACCGCACGGCCGACGTCAAGCTGCTCACCTACGAGCAGCTCTACCTGCTCTGGGAGCGCCAGCAGTGGCAGACCCAGGAGCTCGACTTCAGCCGCGACCGCGAGGACTGGCACGAGCGGATCAGCGCCGAGGAGCGCTTCCAGCGCATGTACGGGCTCTCCTCCTTCTTCATCGGCGAGCAGAAAGTGGCGGAGGAGCTGGGGCCGATCATGCGCGCCGCTCCGACCGAGGACCAGAAAATCTTCCTCTGCACGCAGATCGCCGACGAGGCCCGCCACGTGCGCTTCTTCGAGCGCTTCTACCGCGAGGTCGGCGTGCTCGAGTCCGACGAGCTGAGCGCGATGCTGAGCGAGACCTCGGAGCACCTCAACGACAACTTCGGCCGCCTCTTCGACGAGATGCTCAAAAAGAGGACCGACCGCCTCTCGGCCGAACCGGAGGACACCGAGGCTCTGGTCGAGGCGGTAACGCTCTACCACATGGTGATCGAGGGGATGCTGGCCCTGACCGGCCAGCACTTCATCATGGACTACAACGAACGCGAGGGGACGCTGCCGGCCTTCGTCGAGGGCTTCGGCAACGTCGCCCGTGACGAGCACCGCCACGTCGCCTTCGGCTCCGTCTTCCTGCGCGAGAAGGCGCGCGAGGACGAGCGCTACAAGCAGGCGATCCAGCGCACGCTGGAGGAATCGCTGCCGGTTGCCGACGGCGTCCTCTCGCCGCCCTGGGCGGAGGAAACGGACGACTGGGAGCTGTTCGGCTACACGCTGGAGGACACGCGCAAGTTCGCCGGCACCTGCCTGATGCGGCGCCTCAAAGTCATCGGCCTCGGTTAGCGCGCCGGGGCGCTGGGACCTTCCTAGGCAGCGGGTTCAGAGGGGGGCGAAGACACTTCGCCTTCGCCCGAGCCGGAGCTCGGCGGCGGCGATTCGGCCGGAGGCGATTCGGCTGGCGGCGCCGGCGCCGGCGCCGGTTCGGCCGCGGGGGGCGGCGGGGGTGGCGGGCTGGAGGTGGTGGAACTGGGGCCGCCGCCGACCGTGACGACAACCGTGCCGCCACCGCTGTGGGCTCCCGGGGTGGCGCCGGCCGGAGGCGTGGCGCCGGTCACGGCTTCGACCGCCGGGTCTCCGGTGCTGATCGTTTCTTCGCCGCTGGCGGACTGTCCGACCGCTTCCTCCTCGAGCGCGACCGGTGCGGATTCGGCAGCGGGCTCTTTCGGAGCCGGTTCGACCGCTGGCGGGGCCGGTGGCTCGGTCGCTTCGGGCGTGTTGGCGACGACCTTCGGCTCGCTCACCTGGGCGGGAGCGAGGGCGGGGCTGGTCGCGGCTGGGGTGCGGTACTGGGAAATCTTGGGCTCGGGATCGACCGGTCCGCCGACGTTCTCCTTGACCTCGACCGCGCCGGCGGTGATCACCGCCGCGGTGACGACGCCGGCGACGGCCTTGGTCCCGATCGCGCCGCCGATCGCGCCGATGCCGCCTGCGGCGCCACCGCCGCCGATCGCAGCGCCGACGCCACCGACCGCGCCGGCACCCGCGGCACCGGCACCGGCCGCACCGGCACCCGCGGCCCCGGCGCCCGCGGTCCCACCACCACCGCCGAGTCCCAGCTTGGCGGCGATGAAGCCCTTGAAGGCGACCAGGGCGCCGACCGGGAAGAGGGCGGCCAGGGCCTTCTCGTTGGAGCGGACCTGGGAGCGGAAGTCGGCGCACTCCTCGCACTCGCGGACGTGGCGGCGGATCGGGCCGGAGACCTTGCGCAGGCCCTCGGCCGCTTCGGAGAGCTCGATGCGAACCTCGCCGCAGGTCAGCAGTCGCGCCTGGCTGGCCTCGGCGAGCGAGATCCGCGCCCGCACCAGCAGCGACTTGACCGAGGGCACGGTGGTGTCCATCGCCGCCGCGATCTCCTCGTAGGAGAGGGCGTCCATCTCGCGCAGCAGCAGGGCCGAGCGCTGGGTCTCGGGAAGTTTTTTGACGTCTGAGAGGAGCTGGCGGAACTCCTCGCGGTTGTGGACCTTCTCCGCCGTCGAGGCGGCGTCGACCTCGGGCACCATGTCCATCGATTCCTGCGCGTCGGCGGTCGGCTTGCGCAGGTGGTTGAGGCAGCGGTTGCGGGCGATCCGGTACAGCCACGGCCGCAGGTTGATCTCGCGCTCGTCGGCGAGCATCGCTTTGTAGGCGTTGACGAAGACCTCCTGCAGCACGTCCTCGGCATCCTCGGTGGAGCCGAGCATCTGGCGGCAGAAGCCGAGCAGGCGACCCTGGTAGCGGTCGACGATCGTCTCGAAGGCGCCGGGGTTGCCGTTGCGCGCCATCGCGATCAGTTTCGCGTCTCCCTGCAGCTTCAGCAGCGGCGATCGCCGGGCCAAGAGTCCGCGGCGACTGGCATGCGTTAGGGCGGATGCCTCCAAGCTTTCCTCCAGGGAAGGCGTCGTTTCCAATTACTAAGGACACCGTAACAGCGGCGGAGTTGCGCCCCGGGAAGATTTATCGGCCTTTTAGTCCATCGCAAGCGGGATACCATCGAGCGTGCCCGGGTGGCGAAACTGGCAAAAGCGGCGCCCTTAAAAGGCGCTGTCCTTTCGAGGACTTGCGGGTTCGAGTCCCGCCCCGGGCACTCCTATATAGGCTCGCGCGATGGAGCACGGGGGGCGAATCGTCGCGAAGGCGCTGAAGTCGCGTGGGGTCGACCATCTCTTCACGCTGTCGGGAGGACACCTGTTCTCCATATACGACGGCTGCAAAGAGGAGGGGATCGGGATCGTCGACGTGCGGCACGAGCAGACCGCCGCCTTCGCCGCCGAGGGTGTCGCCAAGGCGACGCGGGGGCTGGGCGTGGCGGCGCTGACGGCGGGGCCCGGGGTGACCAACGGGCTCAGCGCGATCGCCGGCGCCCAGGCCAACGGCTCGCCGCTCTGCGTGCTGGGCGGGCGGGCGTCGGAGTTGCGCTGGGGCTCGGGCTCGTTGCAGGAGATCGATCACCTTCCCTTCGTCTCGCCGCTGGTCAAGTCGGCCGAGACGGTCAAGGAGCCGGGCGAGATCGCGGCGATCACCGCGGCGGCGCTCGACCTGGCGGCGGCCCCGCCGAGTGGCCCGACCTTCGTCGACTATCCGCTTGACGTCGTCTTCACCGAGGCCGAGGTCGAGATCCCGGCCCCGCCCGCAGCGCCCGCGGCCGAGCCCGCGGAGGGCGTCGAGGAGGCGGCGGCGCTCCTGGCGGCGGCCGAGCGGCCGGCGATCATGGCCGGCACCGGTCTCTACTGGGCGCATGGCGAGGGAGAGCTGAGAGCGTTGGCCGAGGCGCTTGGCATTCCGGTCTTCCTCAACGGCCTCGGGCGCGGTTGCCTTCCCGCCGACCACGAGCTCGCCTTCAGCCGTGCCCGCGGCACCGCCCTGCAGGGCGCCGACGTGGCGCTGGTCGTCGGCGTCCCGATGGACTTCCGGCTCGGCTTCGGCGGCAGCTTCGGGGAGGAGACGAGGATCGTGCGGCTGGACGTGGCGGCGAACGCGCTGACCGCCAACCGGGCGCCGACGGTCGATTTGGTCGGCGACGTCACGGCGAGCCTGGCGGCAATCCGCGAGACGGCTGGCGGCGACGAGCCGCGCGGCGGGAGCTGGCTGGAGGAACTGCGCTCGGTCGAGGCCGAGAAGCGGGCGGCGGAGCAGGCGGAGCTGAACGACCCTCGCTCGCCGCTGCACCCGGTCCGCATCTATCGCGATCTGGGCGAGGTCCTCGACCGCGATGCGATCGTGGTCGGCGACGGTGGGGATTTCGTCTCCTACGCCGGCCGCTTCGTCGACACCTACGAGCCGGGTTGCTGGATGGACCCCGGGCCGTTCGGCTGCCTCGGTGCCGGGCCCGGCCAGGCGATCGGCGCCAAGGTCGCTCATCCGGACCGACAGGTATGTCTCCTGCTCGGCGACGGGGCCTTCGGCTTCGCCGGGATGGAGTTCGACACTATGGCGCGTCACGGTCTCGGTGTCGTCGGCGTCATGGGCAACAACGGCATCTGGGCGCTGGAGCATCACCCGATGAAATTCCTCTATGGCTACTCGGTTGCGGCCGAGCTGCGACCGGAGACCCGCTACGACCAGCTGGTCGAATCGCTGGGTTGCGACGGCGTCCTCGTGCGCGATCCGGACGAGTTGCGGCCGGCGCTCGAGCGGGCCTTCGAATCGGGTCGCCCGACCCTCGTCAACGTCCTCACCGACCCCGAGGTCGTCTACCCGCGCAAGTCGAATCTGGCTTAGGAAAGCCAGATTCTGGCCGGCTGGCCAAACAGTGCAGGCGGCGGCTGGGGAAACGAGAATCGGCCGCCATCTCTGGCGGCCGATTCAAGCTGATCCCTCAGGACGGGCAGGGGTACGTCTTCAGGGACCATGTGTATTCGATGGGCTCAGACGGCGGGAGGCGCCATGATGCGGCAATCGCCTAAGCCCTGTAACCCAGGTCCAAGTGGTGGACGATCCACGACTCTTCCCCGGTGAGCCGATTATGTGCTCGACTATCCGTTGCGTCTAGTCAGCCGTAAGGCCGATACTAATAATCGGGTAGCAGCAACCTACCAAGTTTTTGTGGTTCGGACGCAGGTCTAACCCATCTGTCCTGCCGCTCGGTACGTGGCTGTCCAGCCGGTACCGCGAAGTCCTTCGAGCGAAGTAGTCGGACTCAAACGCGGTTCGAGGCGGCGGCGATCGCGGTCCCGTAGAGGATGTCGTGCTCTGAGACTTCGATCTGCTCGAGGCCGAAGGCCCGCATCGCCTCGACCAGGATGACGACGCCGGCGACGATCGTCGGCGCCCGGTCGGGGTGCATGCCCGGGATCTCGACTCGCTGCGCCAGCGGGACCGAGGCGAGTTGCGACAGCATCCGCTGGATCGCCGGCAGCGAGAGGACGTGGCCGTGGACCCGGGCCGGGTCGTAGGGCTCCAGCTCCATCTCGATCGAGGCGAGCGAGGTCGGGGTGCCGGCGACCGCGATCCCGACCTGGGCCTCGACCGCGTCGTCGACCGCGGCCTCGATCAGGCTGCGCACGTCGCTGGCGAGGGATTCCAGCTCGAGGGCGGTGGGGGGGTCGGAGGAGATGTGGCGCTCGCTGTGGCGGACGACCCCGGCCTGTATCGAGGTATGGAAAGAAATCTCGGCACCGGTGCCGACAATCAGCTCGGTCGAGCCGCCGCCGATGTCGATCACGAGCGTCGACTCTGAGGGCGGATGTTCGGAGGTGGCGCCCAGATAGGTGAGCCGAGCCTCCTCCTCGCCGTCGAGGACGCGAGGCGAGAGCGCGAACCGCTCCCGCAGCTCGGCGACGAAGGCGCTGCCGTTCTCGGCGTCGCGGACGGCGCTGGTCGCGATCGCATCGACGGTCTCGGCACCCAGCTCCTGGAGCATCTCGACGTACTCGCCGATCGCCTCGCAGGCGTCCTCTACCGCCTCGGCCGACAGCCGCCCGGAGAGATCGACCCCCCGGCCCAGTCGCGTCACCGTGCTGCGCCGCTCGACCGGCGACACCCTGCCCCTGGCGACGTCGGCCACCAGCAGCCGCGCCGAGTTGGTGCCGACATCGATCACCGCAACCCTGTTGGAGCCCTCCGCCATGCGGTCGGCACTCTAGATCACTGATTCCTAATTGCCTGCGACGGCAAGCGCCCGCGTAGGGGCATAAAAGAAGGTGTCGAAGGTCGGCGTGTCCTAGCAACGCCGACCACACGGAGGTGGCGACATGCCCACCGACCTCGACACCCTCTTGACCGCACTTTACGTGCTGGCCGACGATCTCCTGCCCGGGAGAGATCGATCCCGGCCGGGGCGAAAGCCTCGGATCGGCGACGCGGAGGTGATCTGCCTGGCCGTCGCCCAAGTCCTGCTCGACTGCCCCAAGGAGCGCCGCTTTATCCGCTTTGCCAAGCGCCGCCTCGGCCACCTCTTCCCCTACGTCCCCGGCCAGTCCGGCTACAACAAGCGGGTCCGCGACCTCGCCCCCCAGATCGTCAGGCTATTGGGGCATCTGGCGCGGGTCTCGCCCTCGTGGTGCGACAACCTGAGATTGGTCGACGCCACCCCCGTCCCCTGCGGGCAATCGCGCCAGACGGTGGAGCGCTCGGAGTTCGCCGGGCACGCCGCCTACGGCTACTGCGCCGCGCACTCGCGCCACTTCTGGGGCTTCAAGCTCTACCTGCTCTGCGCCCCCGACGGGATGCCGATCGCCTTCGAGCTGGCTCCTGCCAACGAGCCCGAGCGCGAGATCGTCGCCGGGATGCTCGAAGGGGTCGGTCTCGAGGGCCACACGGTGATCGGCGACAAGGGGCTCTCCGGTGCTGAGATCGAAGAGCTCGTCGCCTCCCTCGGCGGCACCTTCCTGCGGCCCGACCGCCGCGACGAGGCGCCTCGCTTCGGCAACCTCGGTGGCGTACGTCAGTGGATCGAGGCGATCTTCGACCAGCTCAAGGACCAGCTCTCCCTGGAGCGCCACGGTGCCCACACCCTGCCCGGCCTGCGCGCCAGGATCGCTCAGCGGCTGCTCGCCCTCGGCGCCTGCGTCTGGCACAACTGGAAGATCGGGGAGCCGGGGCGGAGCCTCATCGCCTACGACCACTGACGGTGGTGAATGGGAATCAGTGATCTAGGCGAGGCGAAGCCGGGAAGTCGCTTGCGTAAACGCTCTGCCTCAGCCCCTAGCCCAGGCACCATTGCTACCATCCCGAGTCCGCCGCGGGGTGGAGCAGCCAGGTAGCTCGTCGGGCTCATAACCCGAAGGTCGCGGGTTCGAATCCCGCCCCCGCTATTTCACGAAAGCCCCGCATTTGCGGGGTTTTCGTCTTTCTGGGAACGCAGACAAAGGGGTTCAAAATGGCCCATGGGGCAACGCCTGGGGCAACATGAGCTTCGAGAGAGGTCGATTTAGGCCTTGCGCGGGGATCCCGGTCCACCTACGTTCGCTCGCGAGAACGCACCCAAGTACGAGTGGCCCCGGAGGCGCGCCAACGCCGGTCGAAGGGTGCGCTTCAGCCAGCGACGCGCCTACGGCGGCGGGCTGAATGTGAAGGCGAGAGAGAGTCGGAAGATGATGCGCAAGCGACCGCAACTCGACCGACGAAGACGGTGTTCGGTGAAGAAGCCCCCAGGTGCGTTGGCGTTAGTTGTGGCTGTCCGCTTGACGCTGCCTCCGCGGTGCGAAAAGCTGCCATATCGTGGCAGGGGAGAACCAATCGCGGGTCATTGACGCGGAACCGACGAAGGATCTCTTTATCGAGATGCTCGTTCGGGATATCGACCTACGGGCTGCAATCTTGGACCTTGTCGACAATGCGATCGATGGGGCAAGAGCCACCGTGGCGGGGAAGGGCGGAAAAGCTCAGAGCTCGAAAACGCCGCTGCGGAAAATGTTTCTTCGAGTCGAAACTTCTCCGACGTCGCTAACTCTGACGGACAACTGCGGCGGAATCAGTCTGGACGACGCCCGCCATTACGCGTTTCGATTCGGGAAGCACAAGAAAAAGAAAATCGACAACTCGATCGGACAGTTTGGCGTGGGTATGAAGCGCGCGTTTTTTAAGCTCGGGTCTGCCTTCAATGTCCTATCCACGACCAGGGAGTCGCGGTTCATCCTCAAGGTCGACGTTCAGAAATGGCGCCAAAAAAAGAAATGGGAGTTCATCCTCGATGAGGTTGACGAATCTCGTCAACCAGCGAAAGCCGTAGGGACCGAGATTCGAATCGAACCCCTGCTTCCCGCCGTGGCGGAAGAGGTCGGAGCACCAGGCTTCTCGACGGGGCTTCTCGACGAGATCGTTGCGAGTCATCAGGAGGCGATCAACGAAGGCTTCGAGCTCACAGTCGATGGCATCGTCGCCGCACGAATGCCGGCGGTGTTGCTCCGCAGCTCGGAGATTGTCCCCGCCAATACGGACTTTCCTGTGAATGGAACCGGCGACCCAGTGCGGGTGCGCCTGGTTTGCGGCATCGGAGAGTCGCAGCCGGGAGAGGCGGGATGGGATGTGCTCTGCAATGGGCGCACGGTGCTCAAATCGGATCAGACCCCAGTTACTGGTTGGGGGGGATCGGCTGATCAGACGCTCCCGAGCTACCACAACCAGTTTGCCCGTTTCCGAGGCTTTGCGTACTTCGATTGCAGGGACGCCAGCCGGGTTCCTTGGACCACGACCAAGACCGCACTGGATCAAGACTCTCCGGTGTGGCGCTCGGCTCGCCAGCAGATGATCAGCATGATGCGGCCGGTGATCGACTTTCTGAATCAGCTCGATAGTGAGCATGATCGTGAGGGGAGTGCTGAGACTGGGCCGACGCTCGCAAGCAAGGTGGCCGCAGCAAAACCGATGGCGGTTGCCGATCTTGAGCCTCAGAACATCTTCCTATACCCGAAGGTGTCAAAGGCGCCAAGAACTGGGACGGTGAGCTATTCGCGGTCGAAAGAGGAACTGGCACGTGCAAAGCGGGCTCTTGGAGTGAGCAGCTATCGGGAGGTCGGCGAGCGGACCTTCGAGTACTGGGTTAAGGCGGAGATCGATTGAGCGGGCTAGCTCCCGAGCCGCGCGAGATCGATTATCGAATCCGGCCGGCAAAGAACGTCGAGCGGAAGATGCTCCTCGAGATTTGTTCCCGGATGGGCGCGGTTGAAGATATGTCGAGCTATCGATACGTGGGAATGGGTTCGATCTATTTCGTCGACTTCTCCCTCTTCCATCGTGCTTTCGGTATCGACTCGATGATCAGCCTAGAGGGCCGCGAAGGACTGATGGAGCGCTGCGAATGGAATCGCCCATTCGACTGCATCGAGGTGCGCCCTACCAGCGTCGAGGCGGCCTTGGCCGAGCTTCGCTCTGAGGTTCCCACGATCATGTGGCTCGATTATGAGGACAAGCTCGACGCGCCAATCCTTAGCCAGCTGGCCGAGGCTTGTGAGGTGCTGGCTCCTCACAGCATTCTGATCGTGACCATCAACGCATCCCCGGATGCTCTCGGGTCGCGAGTACGTAATTTCCACAGGCGTTTCGGGCGTCGCGACGCTGGGATCGTGAGGACGGACGAGGATCTCGGGAAAGTCAAGTTGAGAGAACTCAACTACAGATACATGCAGCAGGCCGTTGATGAGGCAGTGACCACTCGCGCGATACGGGACGGCATTGCGCAACGCCAGCTGGCCCATTTCACTTACAGGGATGGGGCAGACATGCTGACGGTGGCATGGCTGCTTTACCGAGACGATGAAGCAGGTCTGATCGAGGATTCCTGCGGCTTCGACAATCTCCCGTTTGTGCGGGATGGTGATGACCCCTTCGACATAGCTGTGCCAAAGCTGACTTACCGCGAGCGGTTGGCGCTGGATCGACTATTGCCCGAGGGCGATATCGACGATCCTCCAGGAAGCATCAGTCCGGACGATGCCAAGGCTTACTCTCTGCTCTACCGCCAGATGCCCGTTTACGTAGACGCTGTCATCTAGCCTCGCAGTTGGCCAGGGTTCGGCTGTTCAGCAGCCTTTTCGCGAGCGATTTGCGAAGCTCACCGAGGTCGAGTACAAAACAAGAAGGTGCAATCGACCGTGGGGTACACGGGTCTGGGGCGGGCCGATCCAAGTTCTAGGGTGGACTCAACGCTGCCCTTTAGGCAGCTTGGCTCTCTATCTCATCTTTCCGGGCGCGCAGATGGTTACCGGGAATCGAGTTCTGGTTGGCGTCGAAGTGATCCGCCGCCTCGAGCATGCCCGCTCCAAGCAGTGCGTCGTCGCCAAGCGGGATTAGATCGGACGGTCGGACAGCGTCAGCGCCCATGGCGTTAATAATCTCCGCTGCAACTGCTTGTCCGAGATAGGGCGGCAATGCGTTCCCGACCTGCCGGAATCCGTGCCACTTCGTCGGGTGAAAGCGAAACCAGTCAGGGAAGGAGTGGAGGCGCGCCGCCTCCCTAACGGTGATGACGCGCGGGAGGCGTGGGTGGATCGGTCGGGGCGCCGTGTAAGAGCCTCGGTCGTAGCCTGACCCTGCGCGCAGAGTGGGGCACAAACCCTTCTCGTCTAGTCGGTAGAGCCGACTCTTTGACTCGAACTCTCCGGGGGCCGTCTCATCCATGCGCTGGCGAGGCTTGAGGCGGTGCGCGGTTCGCATCGAAGAGGTGAGCTCGGCGCGGTCCCATTCCCGCGGGTGGGAGAAGTCATTGAGGCTGATACACAGGCCACGGAGGGCGCGGGCGAAGGCGCTGGCCTTCTCGTCGGCGTGATCGAGTTGGCTGTCATCGAGGCGGTATGCATCCGCCTTCCAGAGTTCGTCATGCTCGTCAGCGTTGGGGAGGTCCCCGATCGCGTCGCTAACCGTGGGACCTATGGGCAGCGATTCGTCGGCATCTTTGTGGCCAACGAAGCCTTTTCGCGGTTTGTCATCGATCCGCTTCGGGACGGGCCGCACTTTGGGCGCAGGAGCCGCAGGCAGGCCTTCGCCAGGAAGTGCTCCGACTAGGAACAGCCTTCGCCGGTCCTGGGGGACACCATAAAAGGCAGCGTTGAGGACGACGGGCCGGGCGACCTCGTAGCCGACAAACTCTAGTTGCCAAATCAGCCGATCTAGCAGTCTCTCGCCAATCTCTGCATCCGGTTCGTGATCGGGGTAGCCCTGCAGGCCAGGGACGTTCTCCATGACGAAGTAGCGCGGCTTAAGTTCTCCGACGAGACGGGCGAACTCGAAGACCATCTCATTCCGGTCGTCGGTCGCTTCCCCGACGCCGCCAACCGAGAATCCCTGACACGGCGGCCCGCCGAATACCGCGTCCACGGTGCCGTTCCACCTGCCGCTCCGGTTGTGGAGTTTCCAACCGGCTTTGATCGCCTTGCGGATTTCTTCGCCGGAGACCTCCTTTGCATTTGCGCAGACGATCTCCGTCTGGGGGAAGTTGTAAGCGTGCGCAGCGGCGTGAATCGGGTCGTACTCAAGCGCCGCAAGCACATCGAATCCTGCACGTTCGGCGCCCAAGGACAACCCGCCCGCTCCCGAAAAGAGATCGATCGCCACCGGGCGGCGTTGCGGCGGCGTCTTGGCTCCTCGGCGTCCCATCGCGACGATGGAGCGTATTGTGCAGAGACGACGCCAATGCGCGCCTCGACGAGGCCCAGTGTAGTCGGAAAGGCAGCGCTTTCCGCTTTATTCTGAGCCGCGTGACCGACACTCGGACGCCGGAGCAGCGGAGCCGAATTATGGCCGCCGTCAAGGGCAAGAACACCGGCCCGGAGGTGGTCCTGAGGAGGGCCCTATACGCGGCGGGCGTGCGGGGCTGGCGCTGCCACTACCGGCGGGCGGCGGGGACGCCGGACATCGCCTGGCCGCGGCGGAAGGTGGCCGTATTCGTAGACGGCGCGTTCTGGCACGGCCACCCGTCGCGGCACCGGCCTGGCCGGTCGGGCTCCTACTGGGACGAGAAGATTGCTCGCAACGTCGAGCGAGATCGGGCCGTCGATGCCGAGCTCGAAAGGCTCGGCTGGGAAGTCGTGCGGGTCTGGGACTTCGAGGTGAAGCGCGACCTACGGGCGGTCGTCGCGAAGGTTCAAGCCACGCTGGCCGGCAGCTAGGGCGGCGACCGTGGACGGTCGCCGCCCTCTCGGCGGTTTACGCCGTAAGCAACTGCCGGAGATTGAACGATGCGTCCTCACGCATCGCTTCCATGAAACGCGCGCTGTTGTCGTCGTGGTTCCGCAACTCTGCGGCGACGATCGACCAGACGAGGAAGTCGATCCCGGTGATCTGGCCGCGGTTGTCGCGGTTATCGAGAATCAGTCGCTGGTATGCCGGATGGTCGGAGTTGTAGGTGACGATGATGTGTCGGCCAATCAGCGTCCCTTCATAGAACGGGGCGGTGGCCCCGAGCGCCTTGGCCTCGAACGTCGCCTGATCGGCGAGGGCGTTCTGAGTACGGTCACGCGGGCTCCGTGCTTTCTCCGCGTCTTTCGCTTTGTTTTTGGGGCCAGCGTTCTTGCGCGGGCCACGCTTCTCGATCTCGGCTTTCGGCTTGCGGAGAAATGGCGACCGGGACTTGATCTGCTTTGCCGCCTCGTCGTGAGGCACCTGCTCCGGGGCGTCCTTCCGCGATTTAAGATGCATCTTCCGAGACTGCCGACGGTACGGCGCCGTTAGCTGCTCGACCTTATGGCTCCATGCCTGGGTCGGCTTCACGTCGACCGAGGACTTGAGGAACGTGACGCCCAACTGGGAGTCCATCGTCGCGGGCACGGTGATCTCGCAGCGGAACCGGGCGAACTCGGCGTGCTGCGTGAACTGCCGGAGGGTCGTGTGGGCGACGATCTCACGCCCGTTACGGAGGATGTAGAAGCCGGAGGTCGACGGTTTGATGCCAGCTTCGTCATTGGCCTCTTTGCCACCGAGATCCGGCAAGTGAACGACCAGCACGCCGATCGTGTCGGTGTGCTTACCGTCTTCGTCTTTCCAGGTGAACTCGGCCTGCTCGTCGGCGAGGACTAGCGTGTCGGGATGGTCCCGCATCATCGGATCGGTAGGCACCACCGCCTCTCCATTGACATGGGCCACTAGACCGCCGTTGGGGATAAGGAAACGGCGGTAGACCTGACCGAGGTATTTGCTGACTGCCCCCTTTGCTGAGTTCAGGTCTTTGCGTCCCACCCTGTCGCACCGGGTAATGCGGACCACGGTTCCGGTCTCGGGCACATCGAAACCAGACCGCTCGAACGCCGCTTTGAAGACGCCGACCTCTTCCGGCGTGGCCACATCGAGGTGCTTCACGAACTTCCGCTGCTTCACGATGATGTCGAGGTCCCACATCGCGGACAGGTAAACGCCCGGTTCGGGACTCGTGATGACGTGCTTGTTGCGGCCGATGCCGAGGGCCGCGGTGTCGGAGCCAAGGCCGAACGCGCCAAGGTCTCGGTCGAGATCGTGCTCGGAGCGACTGCCGAGGCGCATCATCTGGTCGAGTACGGGCTCGTCCATTCCAATGCCGTTGTCGGCGATCTCGAGCTCCCACTCTTCGGTCTTCTTGTCGTAGGCGAGATTGACCCCGATCTCCGACGCTTCGCCGTCAATCGAGTTGTCGAATATGTCCGCCGTCGCAGTTTCCAGCGAATAGCCGGATGCGCGGAGAGAGGGAAGGAGGACGTCCGCGTTGGGCTCGTTGGCCCGGTCGAAGGACATCTGGTCAGTGCTCAGGGCCTGCCCGTTCGAGGCGGCCTTAGATGCGGTCTTGGGCGTCATGTCAATTCCTCCAGTGAGCCTGCACGGTCGCGAAGGCTCGTCGGTTATGAAAGGCGTCGCCTGCAGCCGCTCAATGCGTGCGGAAGGCAACTAGACCGAGCGTATATGCGGTGTCAAATCCTGATTGGTGGGGCGAAACTTTTCGTCTGCAGACAACTCAAACTGTTGCCTGCGGCCCGTCCATGACAACGCAAATGCACGTGCTCGTTTGGGGGCAACAAATGGGGCAACGTGCCCCACAGATTCCAGCCGATCTCCACGTAGCTCGATCTCGAGAAAACCGCTTGAAACCGTGCCCCACAGTGCCTAGCCGAGTCAGCGGGGCGCGCTCATAACCCGAAGGTCGCAGGTTCGAACACTGCCCCCGCTTTCCGGAGACAATCTAAACTCCCGATTTGTGGCAGCGATGGTGGCGACGCTTCGGCTTCGGTTCGGCGGATCATCCTGCTGGGCGCTGATCGGTGCGACGCTTGCGCTGGCAATCGCGTTGCTCATGCCGGCGAGGGCGGATGCCTTCGGCGCCTTCACCAACGGTGTGCTCACGGTCAGTGGTGGCGAGGGAAAAATCGTCCCTCGCTGCGCGAGCGACGGCGAGCTCACCGTCAGCGGCGTTTCCGTCGACGACGGTCCTGCCTACTGCCGCGACTTGAGGCGAATCGAGGCTTCTTCGTCCGTGTCCACCCTCTTCGACTTCTCGCAGCTGCCCGATAGCCTCGGCGGCGGCCAGGGGCCGATCGAGATCCACGCCATCTCCACGGTGAGCGATCCGACCGAATACTCCGACGACAAATTCATCGGGGCTCCGGGTCACATCAACATCTTCGACGGTGGCCTCGGCTTCGACTCCATCACCGGCGGCAACCTCAACGACAGGCTGAGTGGCGGTGCGGACAGCGACAAGATCGACGGCGGGAGCGGAGACGACGTTCTCCGCGGCGGCTCCGCGGCGGACAAGCTGCTCGGCGGGCCCGGCCGCGACACCTTGAAGGGCGATGGCGGGAGCGACAAGCTGCTCGGCGGCCCCGGCAGGGACACCGAAAAGCAGTAGTCAGCCCTGGTCACGCCGCTACGCTCGCATCGTGACGCCGGAGGAGCTCGCCAACCTCGGGCACCTGCGTCGCGCCCGCGGCGCCGGCTCCCTAGCCTTGCGGGCATGAACCTCACTCTCTCCCAATGCTTCGTCATCGTCCATGACCCCGAGCTCGCCCTGGCCTTCTACCGCGACGCGCTCGGACTCGAACAGCGCAGCGACGTCGGCAAAGGCGAGTTCCGGTGGATCACCGTCGGCGCCGCCTCCCAGCCCGACGTCTCGATCGTCCTCACGAACTACCTGAACGGCAGTCCCGCCGACGGCGAAGCGGTCGCCGCCCTCGTCGCCAAGGGCGCCCTCAACGGCGTCCACTTCCACACCGACGACCTCGACGCCATCTTCGAGAAGCTGCGCGCCGCGGGCGCCGAGATCGTGGAAGAGCCGGCCGACCGACCGTGGGGCACGCGGGACTTCGCCGTGCGGGATCCGTCCGGCAATCTGGTGCGCATCGACCAGCCGCCCGCCGCGTAGAGCCGGTGGCCACGAGGACGGACACGCAGGCGCCTGCGCCGCACGCAGCCGACAGCCACGAGCTGATCCGCGTGCAGGGCGCACGCGTGAACAACCTCAAGGATGTCAGCGTCGAGATCCCGAAGCGCCGGCTGACGGTGTTCACCGGCGTCTCCGGCTCGGGCAAGAGCTCACTGGTGTTCGGCACGATCGCGGCGGAGTCGCAGCGGCTGATCAACGAGACCTACAGCGCCTTCCTGCAGGGCTTGATGCCGGCGCTGGCGCGACCGGAAGTCGATGTCCTCGACGGGCTGACGACCGCGATCATCGTCGACCAGGAGCGGATGGGCGCCGACACCCGCTCCACCGTCGGCACCGCCACGGATGCCAACGCGATGCTGCGCATCCTCTTCAGCCGGCTCGGGCAGCCGCAGATCGGCTCGCCCCAGGCGTTCTCCTTCAACGTCGCCTCGGTTAAAGCCAGTGGTGCGATCACGGTCGACCGCGGCGGCAAGACCAAAACCGAGAAGGCCACCTTCACCCGCACTGGCGGCATGTGCACGCACTGCGAGGGTCGGGGTTCGGTCACCGACTTCGACCTGTCCGCGCTGTATGACGACAGCAAGTCGCTGAACGAGGGTGCGGTGACGATTCCCGGCTACAGCATGGACGGCTGGTACGGCCGCATCTTCCGCGGCTGCGGCTTCTTCGACCCTGACAAGCCGATCCGCAAGTACAGGAAATCCGAGCTCCACGACCTGCTCCACAGGGAGCCGACCAAAGTCAAGGTCGATGGCATCAACCTGACGTACGCGGGTCTGATCCCGACGATCCAGAAGTCGATGCTGTCCAAGGACGTCGACGCGCTGCAGCCGCATATCCGCGCCTTCGTGGAGCGGGCGGTGACGTTCACCACCTGCCCCGAGTGCGACGGCACCCGGCTAAGCGAGGCGGCCCGATCGTCGAAGATCGAGGGCATCGACATCGCCGCTGCCTGCGCGATGCAGATCAGCGATCTCGCCGAGTGGGTCGGCGGCCTCGACGAGCCCTCGGTGGCGCCGCTGCTGGAGGCGCTGGGGGAGACCCTCGACTCGTTCGTCGAGATCGGGCTGGGCTACCTCTCGCTCGAGCGGCCGTCGGGCACGCTCTCGGGCGGCGAGGCACAGCGCACCAAGATGATCCGCCACCTCGGGTCGTCGCTGACCGACGTCACCTACGTCTTCGACGAGCCGACGATCGGGCTGCACCCGCACGACATCCAGCGGATGAACGAGCTGCTGCTGCGGCTGCGCGACAAGGGCAACACCGTGCTGGTCGTCGAGCACAAGCCGGAGGCGATCGCGATCGCCGACCACGTCGTCGACCTCGGCCCGCGCGCCGGCGCCGAGGGCGGAGAGGTGGTGTTCGAGGGCACCGTTGACGGGCTGCGGGCCGGCGAGACGCTGACCGGGCGGCACCTGGACGACCGCGCCGCGTTGAAGCCCGAGGTGCGCGAGTCGAGCGAGGCGCTCGAGGTCCGCGGCGCCGGCACCAACAACCTGCAGGACGTCGACGTAGACATTCCGCTCGGCAGGCTGGTCGTCGTCACGGGGTGGCGGGATCGGGCAAGAGCTCGCTGATCGGCGGCTCGGTGTCCGGGCGGGACGGGGTGGTGACGGTCGACCAGGCCGCGATCCGCGGCTCGCGGCGGAGCAACCCGGCGACGTACACCAAGCTGCTCGACCCGATCCGCAAGGCGTTCGCGAAAGCCAACGGCGTCAAACCGGGCTTGTTCAGTGCCAACTCCGAAGGCGCCTGCCCCAACTGCAACGGCGCCGGCGTCATCTACACCGACCTGGCGATGATGGCCGGCGTCGCAACCACCTGCGAGGAGTGCGAGGGGAAGCGGTTCCAGGCCGAGGTGCTCGAGTACGAGTTTGGCGGTAAGGACATCAGTGAGGTGCTGGCGATGTCGGTGACCGAAGCCGAGGAGTTCTTCGCTGACGGTGAGGCGCGGATCCCGGCGGCCCACAAGATCCTCGACCGGCTCGCCGACGTCGGGCTCGGCTACCTGACCATCGGACAGCCGCTCACCACGCTGTCCGGCGGCGAGCGGCAGCGGCTCAAGCTGGCCACCCAGATGGCCGAGAAGGGCGGCGTCTACGTCCTCGACGAGCCGACCACCGGCCTCCACCTCGCCGACGTCGAACAGCTGCTCGAACTGTTGGACCGTCTGGTCGACTCGGGCAAGTCGGTGATCGTCATCGAGCACCACCAGGCGGTGATGGCGCACGCCGACTGGATCGTCGACCTCGGCCCCGGCGCCGGCCACGACGGCGGCCGGATCGTCTTCGAGGGCACGCCCGCCGACCTCGTCGCCGCCCGCTCCACCCTCACCGGCGAGCACCTCGCGGCCTACGTCGGCGCCTGACTTGACCCCTCGTCTGCATGAGCGCTTCCCAGCCCTGGCCGAGACCCTTCCCCATCTCGCGCTGTCCGAGCGCCCGACGCCCGTCCGCGAGCTGGCGGGCCTCGGCATCTGGGTCAAGGAAGACGGCAGCTTCGGTTCGGGCGGCTGGGGCGGCAACAAGGTGCGCAAGCTCGAGTGGCTGATCCCCGACGCCCGGCGTCGTGGGCGCCGCTCGATCCTCACCTTCGGCGGCCTCGGCACGAACTGGGGGCTCGCGACCGCGCTCTACGCCCGCGAACATGGCCTCGAGACGGCACTCGCGCTTGTCGACCAGCCGATCGACGCCCACGTCCGCGCCCAGCTCGCCCGGCTCGATGCCTCGGGTGCGCGCATCTACCGCACCCACACGAAGGCGCGCACCGTGGCGATGCTGCCGTGGCTGCTCGCCCGCAACGCCCGCGGTGGCCGCCCGCCGTACCTGCTGCCGGCCGGCGGCTCCTCGCCGGTCGGAGCGCTCGGCTATGTCGAGGCGGCGCTGGAGATCGCCGCCCAGGTCGAGGACGGCTCGCTGCCCGAGCCGGCACACGCTGTCGTCCCGGTCGGCACCGGCGGTACCGCGGCTGGCCTGGCACTCGGCTTCCAGCTCGCCGGCTTGCGCACCCGCGTCGTCGGGGTCGTGGTCAACGACCAGCTCCGCCTCGACGCACCGGTGTTCGCCCGCCTCGCGCGGCGCACCGCCGCGGTGCTGGAGCGCCGTGGGGCGCGCCTCGGCCGGCTCCTGCTCGAGCCGGGCATGCTCGACCTGACCCGCGACCAGATCGGGGCGGGCTACGGCCATCCCACCGAGGCCGCCACGCGCGCCGCTGCCCTCGCCGCCGAGGAGCGGCTCTCGCTCGATCCCGTCTACACGGCGAAGGCGATGGCCGGCCTGCTGGCGCTGCGCGCGGAGGGCCGCCTCGGCGACCCGGCGCTGTTCGTGCATACCGACGGGCCGCGTTAGCTCAAGTTGTCGTAGAGCAGACGGCCATGAAGCGGCTAAGCCGTCGCAGGTACGGGCACCGCGACGGCCATGTCGATTTCGGTTGCCCTCGTTCGTCGTTGGGGTAAAGAGACAGAATCCGGCGCCTCAGCGCCGCGACGACGAAGGAGGATGGAGATGAGGGTGATGGCGATCGTGAAGGCGACGAAGGACTCCGAGGCAGGCAAGATGCCGAGCGAGGAGCTGCTCGCCGCGATGGGCGAGTTCAACGAGGAAATGGTCAAGGCCGGGATCCTGCTGGCGGGGGAGGGACTGCACCCCTCGTCGAAGGGTGCCCGGGTCGGCTTCGGCGGCGACGCCGGGCGCACGGTGACCGATGGTCCCTTCACCGAGACCAAGGAGCTGATCGCCGGCTACTGGCTGATGCAGGTGCGCTCCTTCGAGGAGGCGGTGGAGTGGATCAAGCGCTGCCCCAACCCGCACGACGAGCCGGGCGAGATCGAAATTCGCCAGGTCTTCGAGGCCGAGGACTTCGGCGAGGAGTTCACGCCGGAGCTGCGCGAGCAGGAGGAGCGGATCCGCGAGCGGGCGGAGCAGAACCAGTAGGCGGTTGGATGGCGCGGCGGGCTGGGATGAGCGAGACGGATGCCCGCCGCGCGGAGGGCGGCCAGAGCTATTGATCACTTGAATAACTCCGAGTGAGTGCTAGCGTGCCACCACCGGGAACCCGCACGTAACAACACGATCAAATCGCGCTCGCCGAGCGCGAAAGTGATCGTGCTGGACTACCCGCGCCTCTTCAACGGCACCGACTGCAACGCCTTCACCTGGTTCAGCGGCAGCGAGATGACCCGGCTCAACCAGACGGCCGACATGCTGAACAACGTGCTCAGCGCGGCGGCCACGCGGGCGGGGGCGAACTTCGTCTTCCGCGACGTGATCCCGCCGTTCATCGGCCATGCGGTCTGCGATGGCGGCGGCGCCTCGTCGACGGAGTGGATCAACGGTCTCTCGAACCCGGTGGGGGAGAGCTACCACCCGAAGGTCAGCGGCCACGCCAACGGGTATTACCCGGTGGTCAAAGGGGTGACGGGCTAGGCCGAGAGCTTGACCGGGAGCGATTTCAGCTGGTTGAGGAAGGCCGACTCGACGAAGGCCGGTTTGCCGTCGAGTGGAGATGTCCGGGTAGCGGGCGAGGGTCTCCTCGAGCAGGATCTTCAGCTCGAGGCGGGCGAGGGCGGTGCCGAGGCAGAAGTGGCGGCCGCCGGCGCCGAAGGCCTGGTGCTCGGGGTTGCGGAGGACGTCGAAGCGGTCGGGGTCCTCATAGCGGGTCTCGTCGCGATTGGACGAGGCGTACCACATGACCACCTTCTCGCCCTTCTTGATCTCCTTCCCGTTGAGGACGGTGTCCTTGGTCGCGGTGCGGCGGAAGTGGGAGAAGGCGGGGAACATCCGCAGCGCCTCCTCGACCGTGCCCGGGATCAGCGCCGGGTCGTCGCGGACGAGCGCGAGCTGCTCACGGTCTTCGAGCAGCGCCCGCATGCCGCTGGAGTAGGTCGCCTTGGTGCTGTCGTTGCCGGCGGCGACGAGGAGGAAGAAGCCCATCACGATCTCGTGCTCCTCGAGCTTCTGGCCTTCGACCTCGGCGTGGACGAGGACGCTGGTGAGGTCGTCGGTCGGGTTCTCGCGCCGCTCCGCGATCATCGTGTTGCAGCGGGCGAAGATCTGGGTCATCGCCTTCTGGATCGTCTCTTCGACCCCGTCGACGCCGTCCGGGCTGTAGTCCGGATCGCTGGCCGCGAGCGCCGAGTTCATCAGCTCCGCCCAGGCCGCGTCGTCCTCCTCGGGGATGCCCATGAAGCTGCCGATCACGCGGGAGACGGCGGGCTGGGCGACGTCGGTGACCAGGTCGCAGCTGTCGCGGCCCTCGAGCCGGTCGAGGACGTCGACGACGATCTTCCTGATCTCGCCCTCGTGGGCGGCGATCCGCTTCGGGGTGAACCCGGCCTGGAACAGCGCCTTGAGGCGATCGTGCTTGGGCGGGTCCATGCCGATGAACATCGCCCGCGCCAGCTCGATCGGGAAGACCTCGTCGATCGCGACGACGCCGCCGAGTTCGGAGGAGTAGCTCTCCCAGTCGCGACTGACCGCGTGCACGTCGTCGGCCGTGGTCACGGACCAGAACCCGACGGCGGCTGGGAACTCGGTCACTTCCGAGGTCCAGTGGACCGGGCACCTGCCGCGCATCTCCCTGAGGAGCGCGTGGGGCGGCCCGTCGATCCAGTGCTCGCGCTCCATCACGAGCTGCCTCTCGATCTCGGCCGCTTTTGCCTCGGTCTGCTCCTCCACTGGCCGGGATAGTACTGGCTGGCTGGCCAGTCCCGCTAGTCGTAGGTCTGGATCATGCGGATGTTCAGCAGCAGCGCGATCACGCCGAGTCCGCCGACGACGGCGAAGCCGGGGAGGATCGCTCCCCAGTCGAGGTCGGTGAGGATCAGCGAGCGCAGGGCCTCCATCAGGTAGGTGACGGGGTTCAGCGTCGCGGCGACCTCCATCGGCTCGGTCAGCAGCTCGCGGGGGACGAAGTTGGGGGTGAGGAAGAGCAGGGGGAAGAAGATCAGGCCACCGGAGTTGGTCGCCGCGGCGCTGCGCGTCTTCAGCGCGATCAGCTGCATGAAGCCGGCGTAGACGACGCCCCAGAGGGCGCTGAGGGCGACGATCAGGAAGAAGCCGAGCACGCCGCTGGCGATCGTGATTCCGAACGGGAGCGCGATCAGGACGATCACCGAGGAGATGACGATTCCCTTCGCCGCCTCCGCGACCAGCCTGCCCAGCACCATCGAGTAGCGCGGGATCGGCATCGCCCGCAGCTTGTCGAAGTAGCCGCCCTCGATTTCCTCGACCAGGAACAGGGAGGCCATGCCGAAGGAGGCGGCCAGCAGCAGCGTGATCGGGAGCTGGAAGGCGCCGTAGCCCTGGCCCTCGAGGAACTTGGTCGACTCGGAGGGGAAGATCTCCGCCGCCTGGCCGGTGTTGACGACGAGGAAGAAGATCGGGATGAACATGGTCATGAACAGCGCGTCGGGCTGCCGCAGCGCCTCCCGCAGCGAGCGGGCCCCGAGCACGATCGTGGCGCTCATGCTCCCACCTCCTGGACCTCGCCGGCGGCGCGGTCGCGGCTGCGCCCGGTCGCGTCGAGGAAGACGTCGTCGAGGCTCACCTCGGCGCCGCCGTTGCGCGCGCTCAGCTCGGCCTTGAGCTCCGTCGGCGTGCCTTCGCGCACGATCCTGCCGTCGTCGATGATCGCCAGCCGATCGCAGAGCTGGTCGGCCTCCTCGAGGTACTGCGTGGTGAGGAAGATCGTGGTGCCCTGGCGGTTGATCCGCCGCAGCTCCTCCCATACCGTCAGCCGGCTGACGGGGTCGAGGCCCGTGGTCGGCTCGTCGAGGAAAAGCACCTCCGGCTCGTGGACGAGCGCCGCGGCCAGGTCGAGCCGGCGCTGCATGCCGCCGGAGTAGCCCTTGGTGACCCGGTCCGCAGCGTCCTCGAGCTCGACCAGCTCGATCAGCTCGCGCGCCCGCGCGGTGGCCTCGGCCTGGCTGAGGCCGAACAGCCGCCCATGCAGGGTCAGCAGCTCGCGCCCGGTCTGGCGCGGGTCGAGGCCGGCCTCCTGCAGCGCGACGCCGATGCGCTTGCGCACGGCTTCGGGATCGCGGGCGACGTCGATGCCCGCCACCTCGGCGCTGCCGGCGGTGATCGTGAGCAGAGTGGTGAGCATGCGGACGGTCGTCGACTTGCCGGCGCCGTTCGGGCCGAGGAAGCCGAAGATCTCGCCGGGCTGGACCGCGAGGTCGACGCCGCGGACGGCCTCGACCGTGTCGTCGTTGCCGTCGTAGTGCTTGACCAGTCCCTCCGCTCGGACGGCCGGCCCTCCGTGGTCCTTCATCTCTACTCCTGTTCTAGGCGTTGTCGGCTGGCAGTCAATAGACCGCGGTGCGCGCCCAAAGTCATCGCTGCGGCGATGAATCTAACGATCTCCCCGCGACTACCCGCGCTTGGGGGAGAGATCCACCCGACTGAGACTTATGCGGACGCGATGGTGGCGAGGTTTCTCTTTGTGTATTTAATTGTGTACACTTCAACCAATGGCGAAAACCGTTCCTGTGCGCGAGCTGCGTAGCAACCTCAGCAGCCTGCTCGACGATGTCGGTGGCCGGCGCGAGCACGTGGTCGTGACCCGCAACGGAGCTCCCGCCGCGGCCCTGGTGCCGATCGACGAGTACGAGGCGTTGGAGGAGACCGCGGAGGTCCTCTCGGACCCCGATGCTCTTTCCGCGCTGGAGGACGGACTGGCCGAGATCGCGCGCGATGAGACGGTCACTCTGACCGAGCTTCGCCGTGAGCTGGCCGAGCGCCGAGCAGCCGCTGGCTGAGTGTCTTGGCGCACCTCGTTCTCGCCCGTCGCGCACGCCGCGAGTTGCTGGAGCTCAGCTGGCCGCTGATCGACGCGATCGAGGATGCCCTGGGCCTACTTGAGCGCGAGCCTCGGGCTGGACACCACCTTCGCGGCAAGCTACGCGGGCTCTATTCGTTGAGAGTGGGCGTCTACCGAATTCTCTATCAGCTGACCGACGATGGACAGACAGTCCGCGTCGCGGCGATTCGCCATCGCTCCGCTGCCTATCGCGGCGATCCACGATAGGCAGCTTCTCTACTGGCCGTACTCGTCGTGCAGGCGCCACCACTGGTAGGGCGGGGTCTGCGGATAGCCCTCGGGCGAGTCCTCCCACTCCTCCTGCCGCCCGAGCACGGTCAGGTCGAGGTAGCTCCAGGTGCTGCCCATCGCTTCGTCGCCGCGGCTGTTGACGAAGTAGGTGCGGAAGATCTGTTCGCCGTCGCGGAGGAAGGCATTGGTGCCGTGCCACTCGTCGACGCCGAAGTCGGCATCGAAGTCGTCGGTGATCGTGTACCAGGGGATCTCCCAGCCCATTCGTCCCTTCCAGCGCTCGATGTCCGGCTGCGGCGCGCGGGAGACGAAGGCGAGAGTGGTGTCGCGGGCGTTGAGATGGGCGAGGTGGGCGACCTGGTCGGCGAGGAAGGAGCAGCCGCCGCAGCCTCGCTCGGGCCAGCCGGACACGCCGGGCTCGTAGAAGAAGCGGTAGACGATCAGCTGCGGGCGGCCCTCGAAGAGGTCGAGCAGACTGGCGGGGCCGTCGGGCCCCTCGAAGGCGTACTCCTTCTCGACGGCCATCATCGGCATCCGGCGGCGCTCGGCCGCCAGCGCGTCGCGGGCGCGAGTGAGCTCCTTCTCCTTCACCAGCATCTCCTCGCGCGCGTCTTCCCACTCCTGCTGCGAAACGACCGGCGGCGTGTCCATTGCTGTGCTCCTTCCTTTAAGGCGCTCCGTGCTCCTTATACGGGTACCACTATTCGCCGCCCATCTCGAGGATGTTCTCGAGGAAGCTGCGTTTCTTCGACTGCTTCGGCTTGTGCCCGCCGTGCTTCTCGTCGGAGCGATCGCGCTCCCGATCGCCGCGCTCCCGCTCGTAGTAAGAGCCCTCGGCGTCGACCAGCCGCTCCAGCTCGCCGCGGTCGAGGAAGATGCCGCGGCAGTCGCTGCACTGGTCGACGGTGACGCCGTTGCGCTCGTAGCTGCGCATCTCGCCGCCGCACTTGGGACAGGTCAACTTCTGCGTGGATCCGTTCATCGCCCGCATTCTAGGACGGCGCCCCGGGCGAGTCCGGCCGCCAGGCGGCGCCGGTGGCGGCGAGGACGGCGAGCCAGCCGAGGGTGATCGCCAGGGCTAAGATCGGCTCGTGAGAGAGGCGCTATGGCCGGCGACTCGCGTGGCTGTGAACCTGATCCTGATCGGGCTCGCGATCGTCCTCGGGCTCTGGGTCCTGGCCCAGCTCCGCGTCGTCGTGGTGCCGGTGCTGGTTGCCCTGCTCCTCGCCACCTTCCTGGTGCCTCCGGTGGAAGTGCTGCGCCGGCACCGCTGGCCGAGCGCGATCGCGACGCTGGTCGTGATGCTGCTGAGCATCGCCGCGCTGGCCGGGGTGATCTGGCTGATCGCGCCGCTCTTCATCGACCAGTTCGACCAGCTCGAGACCACCGTCGACGAGGGCGTGGAGGAGGTCGTGCGCTGGCTCGTCCAGGGTCCGCTCGACCTGGAACGGCGCGAAATCGACGAAGCCGTCGAAGAAGGGCTGGACTCGCTGCGCTCCCACGCGGGGGACATCGGCGAGGGGGTGCTGAGCGGCGCCTCCCTGCTGGCCGAGCTGGTGGCGGGCCTGCTGCTGCTGATCGTCCTCGTCTTCTTCTTCGTCCACGACGGCCGCCGCATGTGGGCCTGGACGGTCGCGTTCGCTCCGGAGCGTCACCGCGAGCTGATCGACGGGGCGGGGCGGGAGGTGTGGAGGTCGACGGCCGGATACATGCGCGGCGTCGCCCTGATCGCCGTCGTCGACGCGGTGCTGATCGGGATCGCGCTGGCGATCATCGGCGTCCCGCTGGTCGTGCCGCTGATGGTCGTCGTCTTCCTCGGGGCCTTCATCCCTTTGATCGGCGCGTTCGTCGCCGGCGCGATCGCCGCCCTGGTCGCCCTGATCAGCGAGGGACCGCTGGCGGCTCTCTTCGTCGTCGCGGCGATCACCGCGATCCAGCAGATCGAGGGCGACCTCCTCTACCCGAACATCGTCGGCCGGGTGATCAAGCTGCACCCGGTCGTGATCCTGCTCGTCCTCACCGCGGGGACGGTGATCGCCGGCCTGCTGGGGGCGCTGCTGGCGGTCCCGGTGGCGGCGGCGGTCTGGACGGCCGTGGACTACGTGCGGAGGGAGCGGGCCCCGGACGTCGAGGTCGCTACGGTTCAGGCGAATGCCGAAGCTGAAGTTTGAGATCTCGATCTCGGTCGACGGCTACGTCGCCGGGCCCAACCAGGGCGAGGAGCACCCGCTGGGAGAAGGCGGCGAGCAGCTGCACGAGTGGGTGGTCAAGCTCGAGGCCTGGCGGAGGTCGCACGGCCGCGAGGGCGGCGAGGTCAACGCCAGCAGCGAGATCGTCGAAGAGTCGATGCAGAACATCGGCGCCGTGGTGATGGGCCGCAACATGTTCGGCGGCGGGTCGGGACCGTGGGGGGACGATCCCTGGACGGGGTGGTGGGGCGAGGACCCGCCCTTCCACGTGCCGGTCTTCGTCCTCACCCACCACGAGCGCGAGCCACTGGCGATGGACGGAGGCACGACCTTCCACTTCGTCACCGACGGGATCGAGTCGGCGCTGGAGCAGGCGCGGGAGGCGGCGGGCGGTCAGGACGTGAAGCTTGCCGGCGGCGGCGCCGCGGCGCAGCAGTACCTCGCCGCCGGTCTGGTCGACGAGATGCAGCTGAACATTCCCCCGATGCTGTTGGGTGGCGGCGAGCGGCTCTTCGAGGGCGTCGGCACCGACCTCGACCTGGAGCAGATGCGGGTGGTCCATACCCCTGACGTGACCCACGTCAGGTACCGCGTTTCCTAAGGACCTGTCTCAGAGCCTCCGCGCACGCCTGGCGGCGGCGGACACGCTTCGCGGGGCGGCGTGTTCTCGGTCGGCTTGGCCGCGCTCGATCAGCCCCTGGGCCGTCGCTGGAGGAATAGAGCTTCTAAATACTTTAAATTTAATCGACTGATCATGCATGGAGAGCCAGATGCCGACGGCGTCGACAAGCGTTTGATCAAGCGGCGCGGCTTGGTGCTGGCCGCGACGGCGATCGTCCTCGCGATCATGGCGGTCTCGATCCTCGCCCTGAGCGGCTCTTCCTCCTCCACCTCCGGGAGAAGCATCGCCTTTACCGACTCCCGTTATTCAAACGGCGATGCCGCCAACACCCGTCACGCGACCGGCTCGATTCGCGGTGCGACGGTCTCGGACCTCGAGCTGTCCTGGACCCTCCCGATCACCGCCCAGCCTGGCGAATTCGGCAGCTATTCGGCCTCGCCCGTCGTGGCCGATGGCATCGTCTACTCCCAGGACCAGGACTCCGACGTGCAGGCGATCGAACTCGAGAGCGGCGAGGTTCTGTGGGAGAAATCGTATGAATCGCCGGCCGAGGGTCCGAACGGAGTTGTCGTTGCGAACGGCCGCGTATACGGCGCGACCGCGACGGATGCGTTCGCGCTGAGCCAGAAGACCGGCAAAGAGGTTTGGTCGGTCACCCTTGTTCGAAACAGCTCCGAGCAGATCGACATGGCTCCCGGATATCACGGTGGTCGCGTCTACGTCTCCACCGCGCCCGCCGATACGGCAGGGGGGGAAATCGGCGTGCTCTGGGCCTTGGACGGAGCAACCGGTGGGAGAGAGTGGCGCTTCAACACCGTCCCCGAGGACCTCTGGGGGCACCCCGATGTGAACTACGGCGGCGGTCTTTCCTATGCCCCCGCCTTCGACGCCAGGGGCTCGATGTATTTCGGCGTGGGCAACCCAGGACCGATTCCCGGCACCGAACGTCACCCATGGGGCTCGAGTAGGCCGGGTCCCAATCTCTATACCAACTCGGTTGTCAAGCTCGATGCCGAGACGGGCAAGCTGAAGTGGTACCACCAGGTGACGCCACACGGTTTGTGCGACTGGGACGTCGGCCCCCCGGTTCTGGCGAGAGCCGGTGGTCGGGACGTCGTGATAGCGGCCGGCAGGTCAGGAGTGGTGATAGCCCTCGACCGCCAGACTGGAAAGCCGATCTGGAGGCGGTCCGTCGGCATCCATAACGGGCACGACGATGACGGCATCCTCGCGATGAGAGGCGAATACTCCAGGTTGAAGACGCCGATGACCGTCTATCCCGGCCGAATGGGTGGGGTGTTCGCCCCCCTTGCCGTCGGCGGGTCGACGGTCTTCGTGCCGGTCGTGAACGGCGCGACCTGGCTGGGCGATCAGATCGACGCCAGGCAGGCCGGGCCCTTCCGCGGCGAGCTCGTGGCGCTGGACCTTCTGACCGGCAGGGTCAAGTGGAAGCGCAAATTCGCAGCGCCGCTGTTCGGGGCACCCACGGCAGTCAACGATCTGGTCTTCGCGACCACCTTCGACGGGACGATCTACGCGTTCGACGGCAGCGACGGTCGCGAGATGTGGAGGGATTCGCTGCCGGCCAGCATCAACGCAGGCCTCTCAATCAGTGGCGACGCCTTGCTCGCCCCGGCCGGTTTCGTCGCCGGCGAAGAACAGGTCCCCGCGATGCTGGCCTATCGCCTCCAGTCCTGATCGCCAGGTGAAGATGCAGCTCGGCGTTGCTCGTTCGGCGACGGCGGACTATGGTTGTCCGGTGGCAGTGAAGCTTCATCGGTGCTCGGCGGAGTGGGCCAAGGTTGGCGCCCATCCCTGCTGGAACGTCCAGAAGGCGCTCGACGAGCAGGGGATCGACTACGAGGTCGTCAAGGGACCGCTGCGATCGGGGAAGCGCGACGAGCTGGAGCGCCTGTCGGGTCAGCGCAAGTACCCGGTGATCGAGTTCGAGGACGGCCGCGCCTATCGTGAGGAATCGAAGGACATGGCGGCCCGGATCCGCGCCGGCGACCTCTTCCCCGGCGACGCTGCTCCACCGACGCCGCCGGCCGAGTAGCTCAGCGCTGCTCCAGCAGCCCGGCGACCGCCTGGGCCAGCCGCTGCCCGCGGCGGGTCAGCGTGTACTCGGCATGGGGGGGACGGCCGGCGACCAGATGGCGCTCGACGATCCCCGCCGCCTCGAGTTGCTCCAGTCGCTCCGAGAGCGTCGTCGGCGAGACTCCCGGCAGCGACTGGCGGAACTCGTTGAAGCGGGCGGCGCCGCTGGAGCAGGCGTAGATGGTCGCCATCGTCCAGCGGCGCTCGAGCAGGCCGGCCGCCGCTCGCAGCTCGCTCGGGATCGGCGAGCAGCTACGACATCGCGGCGACATCGGCGCCCTTCTCGGCCGGTTCCAGGGCCAGGTCGATCACTTCCTCGATGCTCATCACCGGGTGGAAGGTCATCTCCTCCGCCACCTCGTCGGGGACCTCGTCGAGGTCGCCGCGGTTGCGCTCGGGCAGGATCACCTCGGTCAGCCCGGCGGCGTGGGCGGCGAGCACCTTCTGCTTGAGGCCGCCGATCGGCAGCACCCGGCCCTGCAGGGTGACCTCGCCGGTCATCCCGACCGTGTGCTTGACCGGCCGGCCGTTGAGCAGCGAGACCAGCGCCGTCGTCATCGCCGTGCCGGCGCTGGGGCCGTCCTTGGGGATCGCCCCAGCCGGGACGTGGAGGTGGAACTCGCGGTCGAAGCGGGCCGGGTCGATCCCGAGCTGCCGGCTGTGCGAGCGCACGTAGGAGAGGGCGATTCGCGCCGACTCCTTCATCACGTCGCCGAGCTGCCCGGTCAGGACCAGGCCCTTGTCGCCGTCCATCGCGGTCGCCTCGATGAAGAGGACGTCGCCGCCGGTGCCGGTGACGGCCAACCCGGTCGAGACGCCGGGGATCGCGGTGCGCTCGACCGACTCCTGGAAGAAGCGCTGGCGGCCGAGGGAGTCGTGGACCGCGTCGGCGTCGAGCACGATCGGCAGCTCGGCCTCTCCGGCGGCGATCCTGGTCGCCGCCCCGCGCAGCAGCTTGCCGAGCTCGCGCTCGAGCTGGCGCACGCCGGCCTCGCGGGTGTACTCGGTGATGACGTTGCGCAGCGTCTCGTCGCTGAGCGTCGACCTCGTCGGGCTCGAGCCCGTTGCGGGTCAGCTGCCGGGGCAGCAGGTAGCCGCGGGCGATCGCCAGCTTCTCCGCGGTCGTGTAGCCGTCGAAGGCGATCGTCTCCATCCGGTCCAGCAGCGGCCCCGGGATCGTGTCGGTGAGGTTGGCGGTGGCGATGAAGACGACCTCGGAGAGGTCGACCTCGACGTCGAGGTAGTGGTCGCGGAAGGAGTGGTTCTGAGCCGGGTCCAGCACCTCCAGCAGCGCCGCCGAGGGGTCGCCGCGCCAGTCGGCGCCGACCTTGTCGACCTCGTCGAGCAGGATCACCGGGTTCATCGTCTCGGCGTCGCGCAGGGCGCGGACGATCCGTCCCGGCATCGAGCCGATGTAGGTGCGGCGGTGGCCGCGGATCTCGGCCTCGTCGTGGACGCCGCCGAGGCTGATGCGGACGAACTCGCGCCCGAGCGCGCGGGCGATCGACTCGCCGATCGAGGTCTTGCCGGTCCCGGGCGGCCCGACCAGGGTCAGGATCGCGCCGTTGGCGCGGGCGTCGTCCTCGTCCTTGCCACGCTCCTCGCGCAGCTTGCGGACGGCGATGAACTCGGTGATGCGACGCTTGACGTCCTCGAGGCCGGCGTGGTCGGCGTCGAGCACCTCACGGGTGTGGGTGGGGTCGAGCTTCTCCTCGGCGCGCTTCGACCACGGCACCGCGATCAGCCAGTCGAGGTAGCTGCGGATCATCGAGGACTCCGGCGACTGCTCGCCCTGGCGCTCGAGCCGGCGCAGCTCCTTCTCGGCCTGATCGGCGACCGCCTCCGGCATCCCCGCCTCGGCGATCTTGCGCTCGTACTCCTCGATCAGGTCGTCCTCGTCCTCGCCCAGCTCCTTGCGGATCGACTCCATCTGCTTGCGCAGGAAGTACTCGCGCTGCTGCTTCTGGGCGCCGGACTCGACGTCGTCGCGGATCTTGCTGCGCACCTGCAGCTCGGCCAGCCGCTCGCGCTGCAGCTCGACCGCGACCTGCAGCCGCTCGCTGACGTCGAGGGTGTCGAGCAGGCGCAGCTTCTGCTCGGCGCTGAATTCCGGGCTGAGGCCGGCCGTGTCGGCAAGCGCGCCCGGCTCCTCGACCGAGCGCAGGAAGGCGGAGATGCGACCGTCGTCGCCGCGCAGCTCGAGGATCTCCTCGACCACGGCGCGGTACTCGCGCGCCAGCTCGACCGTGTGCTCGTCGTCAGGGTGTCCGTCGTGGAGCTCCTGCACGTCGATGCGCAGCGAGTCGTTGTCCTTGTCGGCGACGGCGGCGCCGCCGAGGCCGCGGTGCAGGCCGAGCACGGTCGCGACCGGGGCGCCGCGGCGCGAGTGGCCGCGCTCGAGCACCTCGGCGACGACGCCGACGCGGGCGAACTCGCCGTCGCTGCGGGGGAGCAGGAAGACGCGATCCTCCTCGCCGACGTCGATCGGCAGCGTGGCGGTGACGGTGGGGAAGACGATTGCCTCGTCGAGTGGGATGAGGAGATAGGCCATGACCAGATCCACTTTCTGTAGTTAGTCTTCAAACAGGATAGCGACACCCGTTCGCCGGCTTGCTCGCCCGGGTACGGTGTCCCCGATGGACTCCGAGCGAGCGCGCCAACTACTTGCGACCGAGCGAGAGCGGATCGAGCGCGAGGTGGCCGCGCTCGAACGCGACGGCCCGGAAGAAAGCGACGAGCGCAAGGAGCCGGGTGACTTCAACTCCGAGGGGCTCTACCAGGACGAGCTCGACGCCGGCCGCGCCCAGAACCTGAAAGACCGCCTCGCCGCGGTCGAGCGTGCCGAGGCGCGCCTGGCCGAGGGTACCTACGGCCTCTCCGTCCGCAGCGGCGAGCCGATTCCCGACGAGCGCCTGGAAGCGAACCCGACCGCCGAGCTGACGGTCGCGGAGCAGAACCCCGGCGTTCGCTAGCGGTTGGCCTGCAGCTCGGTGTCGATCCCGGCGCGGACGGCCTCCAGGGCGGCGGCACGCACGCGCAGCTTGGTCGCCTTGTGCGCCTCGGGGTCGAGGGTCGCCAGCTGCTCGGCCGCCTCGAGGCTGGCGGCGCGCAGCTCCTCGGCGGGCACGACCCGGTCGAGGAAGCCGGCGGCCACGGCTTCGCGGGGGTCGTACATCGTCGCCGTGACCAGGGCGCGGTTGAAGTGGGCCGGGGTGAGGCGCTGGCGGGCGAGCTCGACCACGAAGAGCGGCACGGTGAGGCCGATCTGGACCTCGTTGAGGCCGAGCTTGAAGGGGCCGTCGGCGCCGATCCGCAGGTCGGCCGCGAGCGGCAGGAACGAACCCGCCGCGATCGCGTGGCCGCTGCAGGCGACGAGGACGGGGGTGGGAAAGGCGAGGACGCGCTCGCAGAGCCTGGCGCCGAGCGTCAGCATCTCGACGACCCGCTCCGGCTCCTCTTTGAAGACCCGGAGGTCGAAGCCGGCCGAGAAGTACTTCTCGCGGCCGCTGAGGAGGACGACCGCGTTGTCGGCCTCGGCCCGGTCGAGGGCCGCGTGGATCGCCTCCAGCATCGGGATCGAGAAGGCGTTGACCTTGCCGTCGTCGATCGCGATCGACGCGATCCGGCCCTCCAGCTCGTAGCTCGCCAGCTCGGTCATCGTCTCGCCCCGGCCAGCTGCCCGCTCAGCCGAGCAGCTTGGCCTTCTGGGCGGCGAACTCCTCCTCGGTGAGGATGCCCTGGCTTTTCAGCTCGCCCAGCTGCTTGAGCTGGTCGATCGTAGACTCCTCGCCGGCGGGTGCGGTCGGGGCTGCCTGCTGGGGTTCCTGCGGGGCTTCCTGCTGCGCCCAGCGTTCGCCCTGGCGGCGGGAGACGCGGTTGCTGACGGAGGTCGCGGTTCCGGCGATCACCGCGGTGCGGGCGACGCCTCTGAGTAGTCCTGGCATGGCGTTCTCCTTTGCTCAGGCCTCGGCCGCGTCGAGCGCGGCGAGGATGGCTTGGACGGGGATGCGGCCGCTGGCGACCAGCTGGCCGCCGGAGCGGCGGACGGCGCTGGCGAACGGGGCGGCCCAGCAGTTCTCGTAGACGAGCAGGGCAGCCGAGGTGCCGGGCTCCAGCGCGCCCGCGGCCTCGTTGACGTCGTCGTCCGACAGCAGCCCGGAGGACGCTCCCTCGAAGACGGCGTACTCCGCCACCGCGTCGCCGAGGTCGGCGATCTCCAGCCCGGCAACGGAGCCGTCATCGCCCTTGGCGATGAAGGCGAGGTCGAGGATCCGGATCAGCCCTCGGTCGACCAGGTCGATCAGGTGCGGTACCGCCTCGCCGGTCGGCTGCCGCCCCGGCCACTCGACCAGGATGTAATCGATCGGTCCCATCTCGTTGATGTCATCCCCGTTCAACTTTTCGTCCTTTCCCAAAAGATCGACAGACCTGAGCGATGAGCTCGCAGGCACGATAGCGTGGCCGAATGGCCAGGCCCCACGGCGACGATCCGGCGATGCTCTACGGCAACCGCTTCCTTACCGAGGACGCGCCCGCGCGTGACTTTCCGGCGAGTGGGATGTCGGCCCTCGACGCGATGCGGCTGGTCGACGAGGAACTGGCGGTGGAGGGGGACCCGCAGCGCAACCTGGCGACCTTCGTCACCACCTGGATGGAGCCGGAGGCGCAGCGGATCATCGCCGACAACCTCTACCGGAACTTCATCGACCACGCCGAGTATCCGATCTCGGCCGAGATCGAGCAGCGCTGCATCCGCATGCTCGCCGACCTCTACCACGCCCCCGGCGAGACCACCGGCGCCCGCACCCAGGGCTCCTCGGAGGCGATCATGCTCGGCGCCCTCTCGCTGAAGTGGAAGTGGAAAGAGCGCCGCGAAGCCGACTTCGCAACCGGTCGACAAGCCGAACCTCGTCTTCGGCGGCGACGTGCACGTGGTCTGGGAAAAGTTCTGCCGCTACTTCGACGTCGAGCCGCGGATCGTGCCGCTGCAGGAAGGCAAGTACACGATCGGGCCGGAGGATGTGGAGCCGCTGGTCGACGAGAACACGATCGGCGTCGCCGCCGTGCTCGGCACCACCTTCACCGGCCATGCCGACGACATCCCCGGCATCAACCAGCTCCTGCTCGAGATCAGGCAGGAGCGGGAAATGGACGTGCCACTCCATGTCGACGCCGCCAGCGGTGGCTTCGTCTGGCCCTTCCTCTATCCCGACTCCAAGTGGGACTTCCGGCTCGAGCAGGTGCGCTCGATCAACGTCTCCGGCCACAAGTTCGGGCTCGTCTACCCCGGCGTCGGCTGGCTGGTCTTCCGCGAGCAGAGCGACCTGGCCGAGGACCTCGTCTTCTACGAGAACTACCTGGGCAAGACCGACGCCACCTTCACCCTCAACTTCTCCACCGGGGCCTCGATGGTCCTCGCCCAGTACTACAACTTCGTCCGCTACGGGCGCCAGGGCTACACGTACATCATCGAGGCGATGGAGAAGAACGCTCGCGCCCTGGCCGACCGGCTCGAGGCCGCCGGAGACTTCGAGCTGATCGGCGCCGACGCGGAGCAGCTGCCGCTGGTCGCCTTCCGGCTGGTGGCGGGCAAGGACTACGACGAGTTCGACCTCTCCTGGCAGCTCTCGGCCGAGCGCGGCTGGATGCTCCCCGCCTACACGCTGCCGCCCAACGCCGAAAACGAGAAGGTCCTGCGGGCGCTGGTCAAGGAGACGCTCAGCCGCGAGCAGGTCGACCGCCTCGCCGATGACATCGAGCAGGCCTGCGCGACGCTGGAGAAGAAGGGCGGCGCCCACCCGTCCGAGCGCAAGCAGGTCAAGACCGGGACCGGGTACTGACCGGAGCTGGCGGGCTATGGCTCGACGGGGAGCTCGTAGGTGCGGCGAATGAAGCGCCCCAGCAGGGGAACCGCGAATGAGTACTTTCCGGGCCTGTTGCGATAGATCATTCCGCGTTCGGCAAGGCTGGCGAGCATCTGATTTGCATGGCTGGGAGAGAACGCCTTCGACAGGAGCTCCTTGGCCTGCTCGGTGAGTTCGACGATCGTGAATTCCTCGTCGGGGTTGTCAAGGTGAGCAACGACCCAGAGCAGTTCCCGTTGGCGATCGGTGATTCGCGCCCACCGCCCCGCGAAGAAGTCCGCATCGAGCTTGCGCTGGATCTCCTCGGTCGGCACGAACTTCTTCTCTTCGTCCTCGTGTTGCCGGATGAATATGTCGTAGACCTCGCGACAGATGAACTGGATGAAGTAGGGATAACCGGCAGACTCCTCGACAATGACCTCGACCGACGCAGGGGTGAGCTTCACGGGGCACTCCGCCACCTCGATTGGCTTGAGGATCGCTTCCCGGCTCTCGTCGTCGCTCAGCTTGGTCAGCGTCATCACCCGGAACATGCGCTCGGCATAGGTCCGAGCGTCGACCAGTTTCGGGAACAGGGTAGGGAGGCCCGCCAGGACCAGCATGAAAGGGATGCCTTTCTTCTGAATCGACTGGAAGACGTCGAGCAGGACCGACAGCGGAAACTGGTCCTGGGTTGCGTGATCGGAGAGGTTCTGGGCCTCGTCGTAGGCGAAGATCACCCTGCGGTGGCCCTGTTTGCTCAGGTGCTCCCAGGCGAATTCGAGCGTTGCCTTGATCTTGTCGGAGATGAGCCCCGGCGTCTGAGTGAAGACGTCGGTCAGGATCTCGTGAGAGAGGGACCTCTTGCGTGGCTCGGCGGGAGCGGCGAAGCCGACCTGTTGTTGGGGCTCGGGATCGATGACCGTCGTAGAGGACGTGATCAACGCCAGGTCCGCCAGCAGCCT
Source organism: uncultured Solirubrobacterales bacterium (assembly GCA_963775475.1). Lineage (GTDB taxonomy): Bacteria > Actinomycetota > Thermoleophilia > Solirubrobacterales > 70-9 > VAYN01. The sequence continues at coordinate 198,033 of CAVZIP010000003.1, forward strand.
CTGGGCGAGGGCAACCTCGCTGATGCTCGCGGACTCCGATAGGTCTGCCGACGCCCAGAGCCAGCCCCCCTGTAGGGCACGGGGCTTGAAGGTCTCCAGGAGAACGGTCTTGCCGACCCCTCGCAGTCCGGTGAGGACAAGGTTCTCGAGGATCTCATCCTGGTCGAGCAGCCGGTCGAATTCGGCGTACTCTCGCTCGCGACCCGCGAGATATGGAGGCATATGGCCCGCGCCGGGGCGATAGGGGTTCCTGAATTCGGGCAGATTCATAAGACCTTAGTCCTTAGTCTAAATTAAGTCACTTGGCTAAATTTATATCAGAGGGTAACAAAGCTAACTTCGCAGGCGCGACGGCCACCAGGTCCGCTCTCCCAGCTGGTAGGTGATCGCCGGGATCAGCAGGGCGCGGACGACGAAGGTGTCGAGGAGGACGCCGATCGCGACCGTGGCGCCGATCTGGATCAGCTCTTCCAGCGGCAGCAGGGTCAGGGTGGCGAAGGTGCCGGCGAGGATCAGGCCGGCACCGGTGACGACGCCGCCGGTGTTGACGAGGGCGATCAGGGTGCCCTCGCGGGTGCCGTGGATCGGCGCCTCCTCCCGCGCCCGCGTCATCAGGAAGATGTTGTAGTCGACGCCCAGTGCGACCAGGAAGAGGAAGGACAGCAGGACCAGGTTGAAGGCGATCCCCTCGGCGCCGAGCAGCTCGGTGAAAGCAAAGGTGACGAGGCCGAGCGTCGCCGCGAAGGAGGCGACGACGGTGAGGATCAGGTACAGGGGCGCGACCAGGGCGCGCAGGACCGCGGCGAGAATCAGGCCGACCACGAGCAGCACCAGGGGCACGATCAGCTTCGTGTCGCGCTCGTTGGTCTGCTCGATGTCGAAGTTCTCGGCCGGGATGCCGCCGAGCAGACCGCCGGGGTCGACCCGGTGCAGCCGGTCGCGGATGTCCTCGACCGTGTCGGCGGCTTCGCTCGAGTAAGGATCGCCGTGGAGGACGACGACGACCACGGCGCTGTCGATTTCTCCGGTCGGCGGCACCGGCAGCGCCAGCTGCACCGACGGCAGCCCTTCCAGCGCCTCCGTCGCCGCCTCCAGACGCTCGGTCTCGACCACCGCGGTCAGCGGCGAGCCGAGGCCGGCGGGGAAGTGCGCTTCCAGCGCTTCGGTGCCGCGGCTGGAGTTGGTCGGCTTCGTCTCACCCTGGCCGAATCCGATCGTCCCGTGGTGGGTGAGGTTGCCGAGTGAGAGGACGACCAGCCCGGCGAAGACGGCCACGACGATCAGGCGCGAGCGGTGGCGCACCAGCTTCGCTACCCGGGTCCAGCCGCCGAACTGCGCTTTTTCACCCCGCTGGGGGTAAAAAGCTCGGTTCGAGCGCCCCGGTCGCCAGAAGGCGCGCTCGCCCAGCAGCGCGAGCAGGGCGGGGAGGAGGGTGAAGGCGGCGGCGAGCATCACCGCGATCCCGATCGCCAGGATCGGCCCGAGCCAGTGGGTCGATTGCAGTTCGGCGACGAGCAGGACCAGCATCGCCGCGATCACGGTCGCGGCCGAGGCGGCGAGCGCCGGCGCGCTCTCGCGCAGCGCGGCGGGGAGCGCGAGCGCCGGCGCTCTGCCCGCGTCGAGCTCCTCGCGGTAGCGGTGCACGAGCAGCAGCGAGTAGTCGGTGCCGGCGCCGAAGATCAGGACCAGGAGCAGGAACGTCCCCTCGATGTTGACCGTGATCCAGCCCGCCTCGATCAGCGTGTAGGCGATGCCGATCGCGGCCATGTAGGCGGCGCCGACGGTGAGCAGCGGCAGCGCCGCCAGCAACGGCGCCCGGTAGACGGCCAGGAGCAGGATCAGGACCAGGCCGAGGGTCGCGATCAACAGCGTCTGGCCGGCCTCGTCGGCGACCCGCTCGAGGTCGGCGGCGATCCCGCCGGGTCCGGTGACGTAGGCGTCGAGGCCCCGCCGGTGGTGTGCTCTCAGGTAGCGGCGGACCTGCTCGACGCCGTCGACGATCGCGCCGCGATCGCTGGCGTCGATCGCCAGCACGACCAGCGCCGCTTCGCCGTCGCGGGAGATCGGACCGACGCCGTGGGCGATCCTGGCGACGTCGCCGAGCGGCTCTTTCGCCTGGGCCGAGAACGGGTCGACGATCGGGGTGGCGCCGGTCAGGCCCAGTTCTTCGAGTCCTCGGCCGGTCCGGCCGATCGCCCCCAGGTCGGCTTTGGTCAGGCCGCCGCGGCGTTCGAAGACGAGCACCACGGGCACCTCTTCGCCGCCGCCGGTACCGCGCTCGAGCGCGTCGATGGCCCGGGTCGATTCCGCCTTGGCGGGGAGGAAGCTGCTCGCCCCCGCGGCGGTGGCATCGCCGATGTGGGAGCGAGCGATGAAGCCCGCGATCCCGATCAGGATCCAGACCGCGATCGTCAGCAGCCGCCCGCGCGGACCGGTCACCGCGTCGGCGAGGCGCCCGATCAAGGCTGACTGGGATCGGCGGCGGGCACCGGCGGAAGCCTAGCCGCGGGATGATTCGGGAACCGCGAGGCGGGTAGCGTGGTTCGCATGAGACCGAAAGCGTTGCTCGCACCTGCCCTGATCGCGACCGCCCTCGCCTTCTCCGCCTGCGGCGGTGACGACGACGAGACCACGACGGAGGCGGCTCCCACCACGGAGGCGACCACCGAAGCGGGCGGCAGCGCACCGGCCCCGAGCGGCGAGGCGGCCAGCGCCGAAAAAGTGAAAATCGTCGAATTCACCTACCAGCCCGACCCGGTCATCGTCCAGCCGGGGGGCAAGGTGATCTGGCAGAACGAGGACACCGCGCCTCACACCGCGACCGCCGACGACGGCAGCTTCGACACCGGAACCCTGGAGCAGGGCAAGCTCAAGTCGGAAACCTTCAAGCAGGCCGGCACCTACCCGTACTTCTGCGAGATCCACCCGGACATGCGGGGGACCGTCGAAGTGGTGGAGTAAGGGCTGGCCAGGCTCAGGCGGCGGGCGCGCAGCCGACGCCGCCGACCAGCATCCCCGAGCCGAGGTGGGCGCCGAGCACCGGGCCGACCTGGGTGCAGAAGAGCGGCTCCTTGCCGAGGATCTCGGTTCCGTCGGCGACCAGCGCGGCGGCGTCGCCGGAGGACTGGGCGTGCTGGACGAACCAGTCGGAGGCGTCGCGCTGGCGCAGCTCGTGCAGGTAGGCGACCATCCGCTCCATCGCCCGCTTGCGGGTGCGGACGCGACCGACCGGTGAGATTTCAGTGCCGAAGGTGAGGATCGGCTTGATCTTCAGCGCCGAGCCGACCAGGGCCTGGGCGGCGCCGATGCGGCCGCCGCGGCGCAGGTACTCGAGGGTGTCGAGGCAGAACCACATGTCGAGGCTCGCGCGCGTCTGGCGCACCGCCTCGACCACCCGCTCCACCGGCTCGCCGCGCTCGGCGGCCGCCGCGGCGGCGAGGACGAGGCAGCCGAGCCCGCCGGCACCGGTCTCTCCGTCGACGACCTCGACCCGGCCGCGGAGTCCTTTGTCGGCGATCACGCGCGCCGCCTCGCGGGCGCTCTCACAGGTGCCGGAGAGCCCGGCGGCGATGTGGACGGAGACGATGTCGCGGCCCGCTTCGGCCAGCGGCTCGTAGCGGGCGATGAAGTCCCCGACCGACGGCTGCGAGGTCGAGGGCAGGTCGTCGGAATCGCGCAGGCGGGCGTAGAAGTCGTCGAGGTCGTACTCCTGCTCGGGCCGGTGATCGCCGGCCCAGCCGACGTAGAGGCTGACCTGCTCGATTCCCCCGCGGTCGATCAGGTCGGGCGGCAGGTAGGTGGTGCTGTCGGTAACGACCGCGACGGCGCTGCGATCGCCGGCTTCAGCGGCGTCTGGAGAGGTGCTCATCGACAGGAGACTCTATGTTGAGCCGGTGAGCGAGAGGTCGGCGACGAGTGGGGAGGGCCGCGACGACCTGGCCGAGCTGCTGGCGCGCCGTGCCCTGACCGAGGACCCCGCGCGCGCCGACGCGGTCGCGCGGCGCCACGCGACGGGTGGGCGGACGGCGCGCGAGAACATCGCCGACCTGGTCGACCCCGGCTCCTTCGTCGAGTACGGCCGTTACGCGATCGCCGCCCAGCGCGGCCGCCGCGAGGTCCAGGACCTGATCGAGCGCACGCCGGCCGACGGGCTGCTCGGCGGCACGGCGCGGATCAACGGCGACCTCTTCGGCGCGCGCGCCGCCTGCGCCGTGCTCTCCTATGACTACACGGTCCTGGCCGGGACCCAGGGGGTGCTCGGCCACCGCAAGAAGGACCGCCTGTTCGAGCTGATCGAGCGGATGCGGCTGCCGACCGTCTTCTACGCCGAGGGTGGCGGCGGCCGGCCCGGAGACACCGACTACCCGGTCGTCTCGGCGCTCGACACCCGCGCCTTCGCGCTCTGGGCGAAGCTCTCGGGGGTGGTGCCGCGGATCGCCGTCGTCGCCGGCCGCTGCTTCGCCGGCAACGCGGTGATCGCCGGCTGCTCGGACCTGATCGTCGCCACCGAGAACGTCTCGCTGGGGATGGGCGGGCCGGCGATGATCGCCGGCGGCGGCCTCGGCGCGGTCGACCCGGACGAGATCGGGCCGATTGCGATGCAGGCCGGCAACGGCGTCGTCGACGTCGTCGCCGCCGACGAGGAGGAGGCGACGGCGGTGACCAAGCGCCTGCTCTCATACTTCCAGGGGCCGACGCCACCGGGGGCCGAACCCGACCAGGAGCGGCTGCGCGAGGCTGTGCCGGAGCGCCAGCGCCGCGCCTACGACGTGCGTCCAGTCTTCGAAACGCTTGCCGACGAGGGCTCGGTCACCTTCCTGCGCGAGCGCTTCGCCCCCGAGATGGTGACGGGGCTGGCGCGGATCGAAGGCCGCCCGCTCGGCTTCATCGCCAACGACAGCCGTCACGTCGCCGGGGCGATCACCAGCCACGCCTCCGAGAAGGCGGCGCGACTGCTGCAGCTCTGCGACGCGTTCGGGCTGCCGGTCCTCTCGCTGGTCGACACGCCCGGCTTCATGGTCGGTCCGGAGGCCGAGGCGACCGGCCTGGTCCGGCACGCCTCGAATTTGCTGATCGCCGGCGCCGCGCTGCGGGTGCCGCTGGTCGCCGTGATCCTGCGGCGCGGCTACGGCCTCGGGGCGCAGGCGATGACCGGCGGCAGCCTGCACGAGCCGCTGCTGACGGTCGCCTGGCCGAGTGCGCACCTGGGGCCGATGGGCCTCGAGGGCGCGGTGCGGCTGGCCCTGCGCAAGGAGCTGGAGGCGATCGCCGACGAGGGTGAGCGCGAGCAGCGCGTCCGCGACCTCACCGCGGCCGCCGAGGAGAACGCGCGGGCGCTCAACGCGGCCGCTCTGTTCGAGCTCGACGACGTGATCGACCCGGCCGAGACGCGCTCGCTGATCGCCTCGACGCTGGCCGCCGCTGCCAATTCCACGACGGAGGAGATGTAGATGACCGAGCTGACCCCGATGCAGGCCGAGCTCTGCGAGCGGAGCCAGACCGACTACTCGGACCTGAAGGCCTTCTTCATCAACTGCACGCTGAAGCGCAGCCCGGAGGTCTCGAACACCCAGGGGCTGATGGACATCTCGATGGAGATCATGCGGCGCAATGGGGTCGCGGTCGAGGGCATACGCGCGGTCGACCACGAGATCGCCACCGGCGTCTGGCCGGACATGACCGAGCACGGCTGGGAGGTGGACGAGTGGCCGGCGATCTTCGAGCGGGTCCTGGCGGCCGACATCCTCGTCCTCGGGATGTCGATCTGGCTGGGGGAGAAGTCCTCGGTCGCGACCCAGATCGTCGAGCGCCTCTACGGCAACTCGCACCTGCTCAACGACAGGGGCCAGTACGCCTACTACGGCCGGGTCGGGGGCTGCCTGGTGACCGGCAACGAGGACGGGATCAAGCACTGCGCGATGAACGTCCTCTACTCGCTGCAGCACCTCGGCTACGCGATCCCGCCCCAGGCCGACGCCGGCTGGATCGGCGAGGCGGGCCCGGGCCCGTCCTACCTCGACGAGGGCTCGGGCGGCCCCGAGAACGACTTCACCAACCGCAACACCACCTTCGCCGCCTGGAACATGCTGCACCTGGCGCGGATCCTCAAGGACGCCGGTGGCATCCCCGCTCACGGCAACCAGCGCACCGCCTGGGATGCCGGCTGCCGCACCGACTTCCCCAACCCCGAGCACCGCTGAGGTCGACGAGTCTGCAGTTGTGTCCCGCATATCGGACACAACCGCAGACTCGTGCCTCACCAGACCGCGTCGTGTTCCTCCATCACGCCGAGCCCCTCGGCGAGGGACAGGCCGCCGAGGGAGCCGGAGAAGGTGCCGAAGCGGTGGCGGTAGCGGGAGCGGACGAGGAGGAAGTTCTCGTCGCGGGCGTGGGCGGACTCGGGGGCGAAATCGAGGTGGTCCTCGCCCGGCAGCTCGATGCCGGCCATGCCGTCGAAGCGGGCCGGCCCGGGCTCGCTGGGCTCGCCGTCGATCCAGATCGCCCGCTCGCTTTTCTCGGCCGGGTCGTTGACCCCCTCGACCAGGTTCCAGGCGAGGCGGCGGCCGTCGTCCGAGCGCCCGACCCCGGCCGACCAGAGCCAGCTGGTGTGACGCCGGTGGTAGCCGGCGGATTCGTCGTCGACGCCCCGGGCCGAGACCTCCCAGCGCTTGCCCGGGACCTCGATCGTCCCCTCGATCGGCACCCCGGCCCGCTTGCGGGTCCAGCCCCAGCCGGAATCGCTGGGGCAGATCGCCTCGATCGGGAGGCACTGGCCGAGGCGCAGGCTGGCGCGCAGGCCGGGCGAGTCGATCTCGAGCTCTGGTCCGTCCATCCTCACCTCGCGACTGCCGGGCCGCAGCATCGTGCGGGCGTCGTGGCGACGGCCCTCGCGGTCCCACATCACCCAGAAGGACTGGCCGAGCGGGCCGACCTCGGCCCGTGCCGCGCACAGCATCACCTCCGCGCCGAAGACGCCGATGTAGCGCCAGCGCTTGCGCAGCTGGCCGTCCCGGCGCAGCGGCATCGGCCCGGGGGGAAGAGGCAAGTTGGGCCGCTCGGTTCCCGGTCCGCGCCACGGAAGCTCTGCGAAGGCCATCGGCCCACCGTATATCCGCCAGCGCTGTTGAGGTTTGTCCCGGATGGTGGGATCAACCTCAACAGCACCTCCGGCTAGGGTCGTCGCCATGGACCAGCTGATCCAGATCGTCGGCGCCATCCTGATCCTCACCGCCTTCGCCGCGGTCCAGTTCGAACGCATGCGCCCCGACTCGCGGATCTACCTCGCACTCAACCTCGTCGGCTCGCTAGTCCTCGCGGTGCTCGCCTGGGTGGAGTCCCAGTGGGGCTTCCTTCTCTTGGAGGGCGTCTGGGCGATCGTCTCCGCCTGGGGCCTCGCGACGGCGCTGCGCACTCCGGACCCGTCCCGGTAGGGGTGGAGCGTCTTGTACTTTTTCGCCGCCGCGCGATCGAGGCGCCAGCCACCAGCGATTCTCGAAAAGTTAAGCGGAACCCCTACCGGGACGGGTCCGACGCCTCGAGCCGCTCGGCAAGGCGGTTCATCCCGCGCTCGCGGGCTGCTGCGCCGGCGCCGGCCCAGTCGGTCGCCGCATCCGCCGGCCGCTTGACGCCAGCGTCGCGCAGCGTGGCGATGTCCTTGAAGGCGAGCAGGTCATCGCGCGCCTCGATCAGGGCGCCGCGCAGTTTCGGGCGTTGCTCGCGGATCGCGTTGTCGAGCACGGCCTCGAGCGAGCCGTGGCGGCGCAGCAGCTCCGCCGCCGTCTTCGGGCCGACGCCCTTGGCGCCCGGCAGGCCGTCGGAGGGGTCGCCGCGCAGGGCGATGAAGTCGGGGACCAGCTCCGGTGGCGATGCCGTAGCGCTCCTGCACCTCGTCCGGACCGACCTCTTCGGCGCCTTTGCCGCCGGTGCGGACGTAGAGCACGGTGACGCCCTCGCCGGCGCACTGGTACATGTCGCGATCGCCGGTCAAGCAGCAGGGCGTGGCCGCCGGCCGCGGCCTCGCGCTCGCGCGTAGGTGCCGAGCAGGTCGTCGGCCTCGAGGTCGTCGCTGGTGGCGACGGTCCAGCCGAAGGCCTCGAAGAAGTCCCTGGCGGCGGCGAACTGCGGCGCCAGCTCGTCCGGCATCGCCGCTTCGCGCTCGGCGTGGTAGGCGGGGTAGAGCTCGGTCCGGTAGCTGGCCGCGTCCGGCCCGAAGCAGAGGACGACGGCTCGCGGCTGGTGGATCTCGACCTCTTTCAGGATCAGGTTCGACGTCCCCAGCAGCGCGTTCACCGGCTTGCCGTCCGGACCGACGATCGAGTCCGGCAGCGCGTAGAAGGCGCGGAACAGCATCGAAGGCGTGTCGACGGCGAGTAGCGGCGCGGTCATCGGCCACTTATACCGGGGCGTGTCTGAGCTTGGCCGCCATATATGGCAGGTTTGCTCAGATACGCCCCGGGCCGAGGTCGGCCGTCCACTAGGTTTCGGCGCCGTGGCTGAGCACGCTCTACACATCGAGGACCTGGCCAAGCGCTACCCGACCGGGGTGGAGGCGCTGCGCGGAAGTCTCGTTGGACATCGAGCCCGGGGAGCTGTTCGGCCTGCTCGGTCCCAACGGGGCCGGCAAGTCGACCCTGATCCATTGCACCGACCGGCCTCGCCCAGCCGACCGGGGGTGCGATCGAGGTCTTCGGCCACGACGCGATCCGCGACTACGTCGGAGGCGCGGCAGGCGGTCGGGCTGGCGCCGCAGGAGCCGAACCTCGACTGGTTCCTGACCGTCGGCCGAGACGCTCGACTACCACGCCGGCTACTTCGGGATGCCCAAGCGCGAGCGTCGCGAGCGGACCGACGAGCTGCTGGAGACCTTCTCGCTGACCGAGAAGCGCGACGAACGCACCCGCACCCTCTCCGGCGGGATGAAACGGCGGCTGATCCTGGCCCGGGCGATGATGCACCGGCCGCGCCTGCTGATCCTCGACGAGCCGACCGCCGGCGTCGACGTCGAGCTGCGGCTGGAGCTCTGGCACTACGTCCAGAAAATCAACCAGGAGGGGACGACGATCCTGCTCACCACCCACTACCTGGAGGAGGCGGAGCAGCTCTGCGACAAGATCGCCTTCATCGCCGAGGGACAGATCGTCGCCGAGGGCACCAGCTCCGAGGTCGCCGACCGCTTCGGTGTCACCAGCCTCGAGGACGCCTACCTGGCCCTGGTCGGGCGCAAGGAGCTCTCGCGCTCCCACTTCGAGGCTGAGGTCGCCCCGTGAGCGCCGCCCAGATCCGCTTCGCGACGCTCTGGCGGCGCGAGGTCAATCGCTTCATGAAGATCAAGAAACAGACGCTGGGCGCGCCGCTGCTGGAAACCTTCCTCTACATCTCCGTCTTCGGCGCGGCGCTCGGCTCGCGGATCGACAAGCTGCACGGGATCGACTACGTCGTCTTCGTCATCCCCGGCCTGATCATGATGGCCTGGTCGATCAACGCCTTCACCAACAACTCGTCCTCGATCCTGCAGCAGAAGTTCCAGGGGGCGATCCAGGACCAGCTCTCCTCGCCCGCCTCGCCGATGGAGCTGCTGCTCGCCTTCTCGCTCGGCGGCTTCATGCGCGGGCTGATCGTCGCTCTGCTGACCTTCGTCGCCTCCTCGTTCCTGGTCGACCTGCCCGTCGACCACATCCTCGTGCTGGTCCCGTCGCTGTTCCTGGTCGGCTTCTTCTTCTCGCAGCTGGGGGTGCTGATCGGGGTCCGCGCCGAGCAGTTCGACGACGTCGCCTTCGCCCAGACCTTCGTCCTGCAGCCGCTGATCTTCCTCGGCGGCGTCTTCTACTCCGCCTCCCTGCTGCCGGAGCCGTTCCAGACCCTGACCCACTTCAACCCGATCTTCTACATGATCAACCTGGTTCGCTACGGCTTCGTCGGCTTCAGCGAAGTCAGCATCGCGCTCTCGCTGCTTGGCGCTGACCGCCGCCACCGCGGCGCTGTTCCTCGTCAACCTGCGGCTGTTCTCCGGCGGCTACAAGCTCCGCGCCTAGCGACCTACGTTCTCGCCGATCCAGGCGAGGTAGCCGGGGCTGCCGGCGACGATCGGGGTGGCGAGGATCTCCGGCTCGTCGTATGAGTGGACCCGGCGGATCGCCGCCTCGACCGTGTCGTAGAGGGCGGCCTCGGTCTTCGCCAGACACTGCCACTCCCGCTCGCGCTCGATCTTCCCCTGCCAGCGGTAGCGGCTGACGATCGGGCCGACGACCTGCACGCAGGCCGCCAGCCGTCCCTCTACGAGCGCGGTCGCGATCACCTCGGCCTCCTCCTCCGAGCCGGTCGTGGTCAGGACCTGGACGTAGTCCGTCATCGCTGTCCCCGGTCGCTAACCCGGATCGGCCACCGGCACTTCGAGCGGGCGGTCGTCGCCGTCGGGCATGACGAGGATCGCGCCCTCGCCGGTGACGTAGGCCTCCTCGCCGTGCTGGACGACGTCCATGCCCACCGCCTCGTCGTGCTCCGTCGCCCGCAGCGGCATCACCGCGCCGACCAGCTTCAGCAGCACGTAGGTCGCGATGAAGGCGTAGGCGGGGGTGACGATCGCCGCCACCGCCTGCGACCAGAACTGACCGGCATCGCCGTAGAAGAGGCCGTCCGTGACCCCGTTCCAGCCGACCTGGGCGACCAGGCCGAGGAAGAGGATGCCGGTGAAGCCGGCAACGCCGTGGGCGGCCAGCACGTCGAGCGTCTCGTCGACGCGGGTTCGCGGTCGCCAGACGATCATCGCGTAGCAGGGCAGGGCGCCGAGGAAGCCGAGCGCCATCGCCCAGCCGGGACTGATGAACCCGCCTGCCGGCGTGATCAGCACGCAGCCGACGATGATCGCGGTGGCGGCGCCGATCGCGGTCACCTTTCGCCCTCGGACCAGGTCGAGGAGGAACCAGGTGATCAGCGCGCAGGCCGGCGTCAGCAGCGTGTTGACGAAGGCGAGGATGCTGGCGTCGCCGACGCCGAGGCCGCTGCCGCCGTTGAAGCCGAACCACCCGAACCAGAGCAGGCCGGCGCCGAGCAGCACGTAGACCGCGTTGTGGGGGAGCAGCGCCTGGCGCCCGTAGTCCTTGCGTGCCCCGACCACCAGGGCCGCGGCGAGCGCCGAGAAGCCGGAGCCCATCTCGACCGGGACGCCGCCGGCGAAGTCGAGCGTCCCCTGCTCCGCCAGCCAGCCGCCGCCGAAGGCCCAGTGGGCGAGCACGGCGTAGACGAGCACCGACCAGAGCGCGGCGAAGACCATGAAGGCGCCGAAGCGCATGCGCTCGACCACGGCGCCTGATATCAGCGCCACGGTGATGATGCAGAAGGTCCCCTGGAAGGCCATGAAGAGGAGGTGGGGGATCGTCCCTTCGCCGCGCGGCTCGAAGCCGACGCCGTCAAGGGCGAAGTGCCCGAGCCCGCCGATCAGCGCGCCTTCGCCGTCGAAGGCGAGGGAGTAGCCGACGAGGGCCCAGGTGACGGCGGCGATCGCGATTGCGGCGACGCACATCATGAAGGTGTTGAGGGTGTTCTTGGAGCGAACGAGGCCGGCGTAGAAGAGCCCGAGGGCCGGCGTCATCAGCAGGACGAGCGCCGTCGCGGCCAGCATCCAAGCGGTATCGCCCGTGTCGATCGCGGCGATCATGATTTCGCCACCGGGGTCACGGCGGCCTCGTCGGGCTCGCCGGTGCGGATGCGGACCGCCTGCTCCAGCGGCAGGACGAAGATCTTGCCGTCGCCGACCTCGCCGGTGCGGGCGCCCTCGCAGAGCGCCTCGACCGTGGTCTGCACGAACGAGTCGGAGACCGCGACCTCGAAGCGGACCTTCTCCGAGAGGCCCATCTTCACGGTGGTGCCGCGGTAGGTCTCGACCCGGTCGAGCTCACCGCCGTGTCCCTGCACCCGGCTGACCGAGAAGCCCTTGACCTCGGCCCGGTAAAGAGCCTCGAGGACCTCATTCGCCTGCTCGGGCCGGACTATGCCGATCACGAGTTTCACAACTCTCCTCTCTCTCCCAAAGAGTCACCTGGACTGGGGACTGGCGCGAGCCTATCCGCTCGGCAAGCCGGATTGCGGTGTCGTCGAGCCGGGTCGCCCGCGATCCGGCCCTCTCTACAATCGCTGGCCCGATGGCGACCCGTACTCGCAGGCGGCGGCGCAAGCCGCCAGCTTCCCGCTGGCACAAGTTCGCGATCCCGATCGTCGTCGTCGGCGGGCTGATCGCGGTGGTCGCCGGCATCGGCGCTTCCTGGGCGCTCAGCGTCTACAACACCGGGCCGCCGCTCTCGAGCCTGCAGCCCGTGCAGAAGGGTCGCTCCTCGGCGATCTATGCCGCCGACGGCAGCCTGATCGGCTTCATCCGCTCCGACAACATCCGCCAGCCGGTCTCCGCGCAGGCACTGCCGCAGTCGCTCGAGGAGGCGACGATCGCGATCGAGGACAAGAACTTCTACGAGCACGGGGCGGTCGACCCGGACGGCATCGTCCGCGCCGCCTGGAAGGACCTGCAGGCCGGCGCGATCGTGCAGGGGGGATCCACGATCACCCAGCAGCTGGTCCGCAACCTCTACATCCAGAACCCCGAGGACACGATCAAGCGCAAGCTGCGGGAAACCCGCCTCGCGTTCGAACTCGAGGAGAAGCACGACAAGCGCTGGATTCTCACCGCCTACCTCAACACGGCGCCCTACGGGACGGTCGAAGGGCAGACCGCGGTCGGGGCCGAGGCGGCGGCGCAGACCTACTTCAGCAAGCCGGCCAAGGACCTCAACCTGGCCGAGTCGGCGCTGATCGCCGGCCTGCCGCAGGCGCCCTCCGAATACAACCCCTTCCTCGACCCGGCGGCGGCGACCGAGCGCCGCAACGACGTGCTGCGGGCGATGGAGGAGCAGGGCTACATCACCACCGAGGAATACAGCGAGGCGATCGACAGGGGCCTCGGGCTCGACCCGGGCACCAAGTACCAGACGATCCGCGACCCCTTCCTCTTCGACCTGGTCCAGCAGCAGCTGATCGACCGCTACGGGATCAACACCGTCCGCAACGGCGGCCTCAAGGCCTACACGACGATCGACCCCGACCTGCAGGCGAAGGCCGAAGAAGCGGTGCAGTCGTGCGGCGTCTGCTACCCGGAAGGCGGGCCGGCGGCCGGCCTCGCCTCGGTCAACCCGGAGAACGGCGAGATAGTCGCCCTCGCCTCGACCGAAGGCTACGCCTCGGAAGCCCAGTTCAACTACGCCTGGCAGGCGCACCGCCAGCCCGGCTCCTCGTTCAAGACCTTCGTCCTCACGACCGCGATCAAGCAGGGGATCGACCCCGACAGCACCTACTACGACGGCAGCTCGCCGAAGACCCTGGACCTGCCCTACGGCGGCACCTGGACCGTCAACAACGCCGAGGGCGACGGCGGCGGGACGATGGACCTGACCAGCGCCACCTGGCACTCGGTCAACGTCGTCTTCGCCCAGCTCGACCTCGACGTCGGCCCCGAGAACGTGACCGAGACGGCCGAAGAAATGGGGATCACCTCGACGCTCGAATCGGTGCCGGCGGAGGGGATCGGCGGGCTCGCCGAAGGCGTCACGCCGCTGGAGATGGCCGACGCCTACGCGACGCTCGCCAACGGCGGCATCCACCACGACCCGACCGCGATCAGCAAAGTCGAATTCCCCAACGGCAAGGTCGACGAATCCGGCACCGACGCGGGCGAGCGGGTGCTGACGCCCGGCGAGGCCTACGAAGTGACGCGGATCCTCGAGGGCGTGATCACCTCCGGCACTGGCGCCGGCTACACCTCGACCGCCTGCACTTCGGCCGGCAAGACCGGCACCTCGGAGGAAGAGTCCGACGCCTGGTTCGTCGGCTACACGCCTCGCTTCTCGACCGCGGTCTGGGTCGGCCACCCGCAGACCCGCGAATACACCGGCTACGGCGGCACCACCGCCGGCCCAATCTGGCAGTCCTATATGGAATCCGCCCAGGAAGGCGAATGCGAGGAATTCGAAGTCCCCGAGGGCATGCCGGAGCTCTCGGGCCTCGACAGCGAACACACCTCCTCGTCGGGCTACTCGGACGGCTACTACGAAGAAGAAGAAAGCTTCGAAAGCGAAGACGAGGAGCCGAAAGGCAAAGGCGGCGACGAAGAAGCCGAAGGCGGCGAGGAACCGGCCCCGGAAACCGAAAGCGCCCCGGCGCCGGAATCGAGCCCGGCACCCGCCCCCAGCGCCCCGCCGTCGGTCGGCGGCGGCATCAGCCCCGGCTAACCCGGAGCGGCTACTCGCCGATCAGCTCGATGCGGTAGCCGTCGGGGTCGCGGACGAAGCAGATGCGGTAGCCCTCGGTGCGGCCGCCGGGACGGTAGGGGGGCTTTTCCGGCTCGACGCCTTCGGCGGCGAGGCGCTCGAGGGTGCCGTCGAGGTCGTCGACGAGGAGGGCGATGTGGTTGTAGCCGCTGCCGTGGTCGTAGGAGCCGATGCCGTGGTTGTAGGTCAGCTCCAGGCGCGGGTCTTCGCCGGGCAGGGCCATGAAGACGTTGATTGCCTCGTCGCCGATCGGCATCCGCCGCACCTCCTCGAAGCCGAGCTTGGAATAGAAGGAGACCGAGCGCTCGATCTCGCCGATCCGGTAGCAGGTGTGGAGGAAGCTGGTCATTTGGTAGGAGGGAGGCTACCCTGCAGAGCCTTCGCAAATCTTGTGCAGCGGACCAGGGGATCCGGTGCACCGAAGAAAGGAATCTCCTTGAGAAAGCATTTCCCAGTGGCGGTTGCGGCATCCGCAGCGCTCGTCCTCGCCGCATTGGGCCCCGGGCTGGCCGGCGCCGAATCGCCGCCCTTTCCTCCGACGGTCTACGCGAAAGAAGTCAAAGGCGCGCTCAAGTTCGTCGCCCCGGAAGCGGTCTACCAGGGCCAAGACCTGACGTTCCTCAGCGAAACCGACCCGAAAAAAGTCGGTCCGCACACCTTCTCGCTGGTGACCAAAGGCGTGCTGCCGAAAACGCCGAACGCGCGGAAAAACTGCTTCACGCCGAAACACATCTGCATGTCGATCGCCAAATGGCACGGCTTCAACCCGAAAACCGAAAAGATCAGCATCAACCCGGTAGAGGTGGGCGCTGAGGGCTGGAGCACGCTCGGCGACAACTCGAAGAAGGGCGACTCCTGGTTCAGCGGCGAAACCAAGAAGGGCACCTCGATCACCCAGCAGGTGACCGCGGACCCGGCGACGACGCCGACGCTCTACTTCTTCTGCGCGATCCATCCCTGGATGCAGGCCAAGACCTCGGTTCTGCCTGCGCCGGTGGCGCTGCTCGGCAGCTAGCGACACGGCTGGGAAGCAGACAACCTCACCCCGCCTGGGGCGCCGAGCCTTCCTCGGCGCCCTCGGCGGTGGCGCGCTCGCCTACCTGCTGCCGCTGCGCGGGGGCGGCGGGTCGCTGCCCTTCGGTCCGGAGCTGCCGGAGGCGCTCGCAGCCGTGCCGTTCCAGGCGCGGCTGCCGATACCGCGCGAGCTGACCGGCTCGCAGATCCGGATCCCGATCCGCGAGGCCGAGGCTCAGATCCTCCCCGGCCGCAGGACCAGGCTCTGGACCTATGGCGGCACCTTTCCGGGGCCGACCGTGCGCCGGCGCGCCGGCCAGCGAACCCGGGTCACCTTCAGCCACGAGCTGCCGGCCAAGGTCGGCGAGCTCTCGGTCCACCTGCACGGCGGCCACAACCGCAGCCGTTTCGACGGCCAGCCCGGCGGTCTGACCAAGCGCCAGCCGATCTCCAACTTCTGCCGCATCCCGCTGGGCCTCTCGGCGCGCGAGTCCGGCAACGACCTCCTGATCCCGCCCGGCGGGCGCAAAACCTACGTCTACGACCTCAGCGAAGACGGCCGCCCGGAACGGGGCGCCTTCCAGTGGTACCACGACCACCGTCTCGACCGCACCGCCCCGCACAGCTGGCGCGGGCTGGCCGGGATGTGGATCGTCGACGACGAGCTCGACGACTCGCTGCCGCTGCCGCGGGGCGAGCGCGACATCCCGCTGATGATCGCCGACCGCAGCTTCGACCGCCACAACCAGCTGACCGACCCCTTCGGGGCCGGGCTGCGGCCGCCGGTGGACGGCATCGCCGGGGCGGCCGTCCTCGTCAACGGCGTCTTCATGCCCCACCACGAGGTCAGCGCCCGCCGCTACCGGCTGCGGATCCTCAACGTCTCCCAGTTCCGCTCCTACAACCTGCAGCTCTCCAACGGCGCCGCGATGATTCAGATCGGCAGCGACAGCGGCCTGATGCCGCGGCCGGTGCGCCGCCGCGAGATCCTGATCGGCCCGGCCGAGCGGGTCGAGGCGATCGTCGATTTCGCCGGCTGCGGCGGCGAGTCGGTCGAGCTGCGCAGCGGCCCCCATGGCGGTCGCAGCCCCGACGGCTCGCGCGCCTACGCCGGCGCCCTGATGCAGTTCCGCGTCGCCCCCGGCCGGGTCCCGGACAGGACCCGAATCCCGCGCCGGCTGCGGCCGCTGCCGGACTGGGCGGTCCAGGCGCGGAAGCGGGCGGACCGCAAGCTCGACCAGCGCTGGGAGATCTCGGTCGGCGGTCTCTTCAAGACCACCTGGCTGCTCAACGGCAAGACCTTCAACCCGGCCCGCTCCGATGCCTTCCCGGTGCTGGGGACGACCGAGGTCTGGGAGTTCCACAACCGCACCAGCGTCGCCCACGTGATGCACATCCACCACAACGACTGGTACCTGCTGGCCCGCGACGGCCGGCCGCCGCCGCCCTGGGAAGACTGCCTCAAGGAGACCTTCTTCGTCTACCCCGGGGAACGGATCCTGGTCGCCGGGCGCTTCGTCGACCACCCCGGCAAGTTCTCGATCCACTGCCACATGTTCGACCACGAGGACCACGGTCTGATGGGCCAGTTCGAGGTCGTGCGGCCCTAGAAACCCCAACGTTAAAGGTCGCGCGCTCGCTGCCGATGCTTAGTCCGCGTTGGCCGAGCTACTTAAAAAACAGGAGGAGCTGCGGCCCCCCGGGCGCTCGGAGGCGCGCGCGACCGGGGCGCTGCTGCTGACCGGCGCCGGGCTGGTCGCCCTCTCGCTCTCGCTGCCGCACCCGAGCGGCGCCAACACCTCGGTGCTGATCGCGCTCGCCGTCGGCATGGCGGTCGCCGGCCTACTGCTCTGGTTCCTCGCACCCCGCGTGCCGTTGCTCATCGCTTACCTGGCGCTCGGCGCCGCCGCGGTGCTGTCCGGCCTGCTCACCTATGAGAGCGGCGTCGCCGCCGGCCAGTACGGCTCGATCTACGTCTGGGTGATCCTCGTCGCCGCCTATTTCTTTCCCCGGCGCGTCGCCATCGCGTACCTCGCCTGGATCCTCACCGTCAACGGCGTCCTCCTTGCCGCGGTCGAGAGCACGGCTGGCTATTCACCCTTCACGCGCTGGGTCTTTACCGCTGTCTCGCTCACTGTGGTGATGCTGCTGACCAGCGCGATCGTCGCCCGCCGCGCCAGGGCCGATCTGCGCGCCCGCCGCTTCTTCGACCTCTCGCACGACATGCTCTGCACCTCCAACCTCGACGGTTACTTCGTCGAGGTCAACTCGGCCTGGGAGCGGCTCGGCTACACACGCGAGGAAATGCGGGCGATCCCCTTCGTCGACCTCGTCCACCCGGACGACCGCGGGCGCACCGAAGCCGAGGCCGCCAGCCTCTTCGAAGGCGTGGAGACGGTCGGCTTCGAGAACCGCTACCGGGCCAAGGACGGCAGCTGGCGCTGGCTGCGCTGGAGCTCGACCCTGGCCGCCGACGAGTCGCTGCTCTACGGTCGCGCGACCGACGTGACCGAGCTGAAGCGGGTCGAGTCCGAACGCGAGCACCTCCTGGTGGAGGTCGAGGCGCTGGCCCGCAGCGACGCCCTTACCGGGCTGCCGAACCGGCGCACCCTCGACGAACAGCTGCCGCGGGAGATGGCGCGGGCGCGGCGAGCCGAGTCGGACCTCTGCCTGGCGATCGTCGACCTCGACCACTTCAAGGCCTACAACGACACACACGGCCATCTCGCCGGCGACGAGATGCTGCGCCGCTGCGCGGCCGCCTGGGACTCGGAGCTGCGGGGGGAAGACACGATCGTGCGCTTCGGCGGCGAGGAGTTCCTGATCGTCCTTCCCGACACGCGGCCCGACCTCGCGATCGAGATCGTCGAGCGCCTGCGCGCGGCGACGCCGGGCGGGCAGACCTGCTCGGCCGGCCTCGCCTGCTGGGACCTCAGCGAGAGCGCCGAGGACCTGGTCGACCGGGCCGACAGCGCTCTGTACCGGGCCAAGGCAGCGGGCCGGGACCGGCTGGTGCTGTCTCCGCAGGCTTAAGGAGGGGACCTAGTCATGATGGGGGAATGGGCGACCACGGCCTCACGGTGCGCTTCCGCAAAGCGCGGCGCGACCCCGAGCTGACCGTCGTCGAGGGCTTCCACGCCCTCAAGCACGCCCTGCGCTTCGACGCCGAGCTGGTCGAGGCGGTCGCGGTCGACCCCGACCGGTTGGAGGAGATGGCGACCGAACTGGCACCCGACCTCGTGGGAGATCTGGGCGGCCGGGTCGAGAAGGTCGACGCCGAGACCTTGATCGACCTGACGCCACTGGTACCACGCACCGGGGTGATGGCGATAGCCCGCCGACCGCCGCTCGACCTCGCCGCGGTGCTCGCCGATCCCCGGCCGGCGCCGGTGGTCCTGCTCGAGCAGCCGAAGAACATGGGCAACATCGGCGCCTGCGTGCGGGTTGCCGCGGCGGCCGGCGCGGCCGCCGTCCTCACCACCGGCGAAAACGACCCCTGGTACCCGGACGCCGTGCGCGGCGCCGCCGGCCTGCACTTCGCTCTGCCGGTCGCCTCGGTCGAAGCGCTGCCGGCGAACGACCGGCCGCTGCTGGCGATCGACCCCGAGGGGGAGGAGCTGCGCCCCGACCGCTTGCCGGCGCGCGCCGTGCTCGCCTTCGGCACCGAGCGCCACGGCATCAGCGACGAGTTGCTGGAGCGGGCCGACGCCCGCGTCGCAATCCCGATGCGGGAGGGGGTGTCGAGCCTCAACCTCGCGACCTCGGTTGCGATTGCGCTCTACTGTCAGCGCATAGGATGATTTTTGCGACTGTGAACGTCGCGCAGCCGTCCATTGACGAAAGGAAGCGCCTTGTCCCTGCCTATCGCCGACATCAGCTTTGGCGAACTTCTCCTCATCACCCTGGAGGTGTTCTTCTTCGTGATCTGGATCTGGATCCTGATCACGATCCTCTCCGACCTCTTCCGCGACCACGAGCTATCGGGATGGGCGAAGGCCGCCTGGGTCCTGTTCCTCGTCTTCATCCCGTTCCTGACCGCGCTGATCTACCTGATCGCCCGCGGCGCCGGCATGCGTGACCGCACGATCAAAGCCCAGGCCGAGGCGAAACAGCACTTCGACCAGTACGTCCGCGAGCAGGCCCACACCAGCCCCGCCGACGAACTCCACAAGCTCAACGAGCTGAAGGAAAAGGGCGCCCTGAGCGCCGAGGAGTTCGACCAGGCCAAGGCCAAGCTCCTCGCCTGATGCGTATCCGGTTCCGTCAGGTAAGGGCTCTACGGTGCGCCGATGGCTCGTCCAGACTTCCCGCGCACGATCATGGAGTTCCAAGACCGCTTCGCGACTGAGGCTGCGTGCCTCGACTACCTGGCGGCCTCGCGCTGGCCAGAGGGCTTCATCTGCCCGGGCTGTGGAGGCCGCCGCTCCTGGGTGCTGGGGCGCCGGCATCTGTGGGAGTGCTCGGATTGCTCCCTGCAGACCTCGGTCACGGCGGGAACGGTGATGCACCGCACCCGCACCCCGTTGCGGACCTGGTTTTGGGCGGCCTATCTGGTCGCCACCCATCACCCCGGGATCTCCGCCAAGCAACTGCAGCGCCAGCTCGGGCTCTCGCGCTATGAGACCGCCTGGCTGATCCTGCAGAAGCTGCGTCGGGCGATGGTCGCCCCCGAGCGCAGCCCGCTCACGACGGAGGTCGAGATCGACGAGTTCTGGCTTGGGGGCTACGAGGAAGGCCTCAAAGGCAGCCGCCAGCGCGGCAAGAAGGCCTTGGTGGGCGCCGCGATCGAGGTCCGAGGAGCCGGCTCGGGACGCCTGCGCCTTCAGGTGCTGGCCAACTCCCGGGCGAAGACGCTGGAGGCGTTCACCGAGGCGACCACGGCCCCGGGCGCGATCGTCCACACCGATGGGCTGAATTCCTACACCGGGCTGGCCGGGCTCGGCTATCGGCACCGCCCGCGCAAGCAGACGGGCGCCGCGCCAGAGGACCTACTGCTGCCGCGGGCGCACCGAGCGATCTCCAACCTCAAGGCGTGGATGCACGGCACCCATCGCGGCGTCTCAAAGGAGCATCTGCCGGTCTACCTCGACGAGTTCGTCTTTCGCCACAACCGACGCGGCACTCCGATGGCCGCTTTCCAGACCCTGCTCGGCCTCGGCGCGATCCACGATCCGACGACCTACGGCGAGATAACGGCGCTCAGGCACGCAGCCTGAGTCAACCGGATACGCATCCCTCGCCTAGCCTTCGCTGCCGACGGGCCCCAAACGTCCGCGATATGGACGCTTGAGGCCCGTCGGCCGTCGCGATGGGGGTCTTGACTCCTCCAGAAGTGCGCAATTTGCAAGGGAAGTTGCAAGTTATTAGCAACTCCTCACAGTCTTAAGGGCGCTTCGCTAGCCTCCGCCACCCGCTGCCGAACCCTCTTGGGACGGCACGGACTCGATGCGGGCTCTCTTCCTCGACACCCATCCGGGCGCGACCAAGCGGCGCGCGCTGCTGTTCGCGGCGCTGCTGCTGGCGGCGCTCTGCGCCTTCGCCCTCTCGGTCGCCAGCGCGCCGGCGGTGGTGACCCCGCAGGAGAAACTGGAGAACACCCAGAACAAGCTCGACGGCGTGCGCGAGGACCAGAGCGCGCTGGCGGAAACGATCGCCGAGCAGAACGCCGCGATCGACTCGATGATCGGCGAAGTCTCGGCGCTGCGGCGCGAACAGCAGGCGCTCGAGGCCGAACTGGTCGAGAAGCAGGCCGAGCTGGAGCGGGCGACGGCGGCGCTGGAGAAGGAAAAGGAGCACCTGGAGGAGGTCCGCGAGCAGCTCGGGCGCGCCCTCGGGGTGCTGCGCGAGCGGCTGGTGGCGATCTACGAAGCCGGCTCGCCGGACCTCGTCAACGCGATCCTCGACTCCGAGGACTGGTCGGAGATGGAGGCCCAGACCGAATACCTGAACCGGATTCAGAGCTACGACGACGCGGTCGTCGAGCGGGTCAAGAGCCTGCGCGACGAAGTCAAGGACGCGGTCGCCAGGCTGGCCGAGAACCGGGCCGAGATCGAAGCCGCCCGTGACGAGATCGCCGCCAAGGAGCGCCAAGCCGCCGCCGCCAGGGCCGACGCCGAGGCTCGTTTCGGCGAGCTGAAGGCGGCCCAGGCCGAGCGGAGCCAGGCGATGGAAGCTCTGGAAGGCCGCGAAGAAGCGCTGAGCAGCAACCTCGCCTCGATCGCCAACCAGATCGCCTCCGAAGGCGGCTCGGTCCCGATCGGCGAAGCGCCGGCGCCGCTGACCCCGGGCCAGACCGCGGGCTTCATCAGCGAAAGCGAAGCGAGCGCCCCGGCCTCGGCGCCCGACGCGGTCAAGGCCGCGATCGCCGCCGCCAACGCGATCGCCCACACCCCCTACATCTGGGGCGGCGGCCACGGCTCCTTCGAAGACTCCGGCTACGACTGCTCCGGCGCCGTCAGCTACGCCCTGCACGCTGGCGGCTGGCTCGAAAGCCCGCTCGACTCGACCGGTCTCTCGACCTGGGGCGAACCGGGCCCCGGCCAGTGGATAACCGTCTACGCCAACTCAGGCCACGCCTGGGTGATGATCGCCGGCCTCGCCTTCGACACCTCCGGCGGCGCCGGACCCCGCTGGCACTCCTCGCCGGTCAATAGCCCCGAAGGCTTCATCGCCAGGCACCCGGCCGGTTATTAACTCCCGCCGGCTGGGGTAGGTTTGGCCCCATGAATCTTGAGCGGGAGCTGGAGGCGCTTCTCGAGGTCGAGAAATTCGAGCCGCCGGCGGAGTTCCGCGAGCGGGCCTTGTGGAACGACCCGGCGATCCACGAGGAGGCGGCGGCTGATCCGGAGGCCTGGTGGCTGCGTCAGGCGACCGAGCTGCTCGACTGGGAGACGCCGCCGAGCGAGGGGCTGAACGACTCCGACCCGCCCTTCTACAGGTGGTTCGAGGACGGGCGGCTGAACGCTTCCGCCAACTGCCTCGACCGCCACGTCGAGGCCGGCAACGGCGACCGCGTCGCCTACCACTGGCGCGGCGAGGAGGGGGAGGAGCGCGACGTCACCTACGCCGACCTGCACCGCGACGTCCAGCGCTTCGCCAACGCGCTCAAGGACCTCGGGGTCGGGAAGGGCGACGTGGTCGGGATCTACCTGCCGATGATCCCCGAGGTCGTCGTCGCGATGCTCGCCTGCGCCCGCATCGGCGCTCCCCACAACGTCGTCTTCGGCGGCTTCTCGGCGGAGTCGGTGCGGGAGCGGATGGAGTTCTCGCAGGCGAAGGCGCTGGTCACCGTCGACGGCGCCCGCCGCAAGGGCAAGACGGCGCCGATCAAGCCGGCGGTCGACGAGCAGATGAGCGACCTCGGCTCGCTGGAGACGATCGTCGTCGTCCGCCACACCGGCATCGACTGCCCGATGCGGGAGGGCCGCGACGTCTTCTACGACGAGGTGATGGACGCCGCCGACCCTGAGTGCCCGGCCGAGCCGATGGACGCCGAGCAGCCGCTCTTCATCCTCTACACCTCGGGCTCGACCGCGAAGCCGAAGGGGATCCTGCACACCACCGGCGGCTACCTCACCGGCGTCACCGCCACCCACCGCTACGTCTTCGACCTGAAGCCGGGGCAGGACGTCTACTGGTGCGCCGCCGACGTCGGCTGGGTCACCGGCCACTCCTACATCGTCTACGGCCCGCTCGCCAACGGCGCCACCAGCGTGATGTGGGAGGGGGCGCCGGACTACCCGCACCAGGGCATCTGGTGGGAGCTGGTCGAGCGCTACGGGGCGACGATCCTCTACGCCGCACCGACGGCGATCCGCACCTTCATCAAGTGGGGCGCCGAGATCCCGGCGAAGTTCGACCTCTCCTCGCTGCGCCTGCTGGGCTCGGTCGGGGAGCCGATCAATCCCAAGGCCTGGCTCTGGTACCACCAGGTGATCGGCGGCGAGCGCTGTCCGATCGTCGACACCTGGTGGCAGACGGAGACCGGCGCGATCATGATCACGCCGCTGCCGGGGATCACGGCGACCAAGCCGGGCTCGGCGACGAAGCCGTTCCCGGGGATCGCGGCCGAGGTGGTCGACGAGCGTGAGGGGGAGCCGATCGCCGAGGGCCAGGGCCTGCTGGTGCTGGAGCGGCCGTGGCCGTCGATGCTGCGCGGCCTCTACAAAGAGAACGAGCGCTTCGTCGAGACCTACTTCTCGCGCTTCGGCGTGGAGCGCTACCTGGCCGGCGACGCCGCCCGGCGCGACGCCGACGGCTACTTCTGGGTGATCGGCCGCATCGACGACGTCGTCAACGTCTCCGGCCACAGGCTCTCGACCGCCGAGGTCGAGTCGGCGATCGTCGCCCACGAGAAAGTCGCAGAGGCGGCGGTGATCGGCCAGTCAGACGAGGAGACCGGCCAGGCGATCTGCGCCTTCGTCACCCTCACCGGCGAGACCGGGCCCAGCGACGAGCTGGTCGAGGGGGTGCGCGCCGGCGTCGCCCGGCGGATCGGCAAATTCGCCCGCCCGAAAAGGATCATCTGGGCCGACGACCTGCCGAAGACCCGCTCCGGCAAGATCATGCGGCGGCTGCTGCGCGACATCGCCGAGGGCCGGGCGCTGGGCGACGTGACGACGCTGCGCGATCCAGACGTAATGAAGGAGCTCGAGGCGAAGATCGCCGAGGAGCGCGACGCCGAGGACTGACCTCGTGCGTTCGTCCTTTGTAGGCCGGAGGCCGAACAAAGGACGAACGCCGCTAGTTCGTGGACCGTTCGCCGGCCATCCGCTCGACCGCGACCTGGAGCGCCTGCAGCTGCTGCTGAACGTTGCGCAGCTCGCGTAGGGCCACCTCCTCGGCCGAAAGCTCCTCGTCCTCCAGCTCCTGCTCGATCTCGGCGATTTCGGGGGCGAGGAAGCGCTGGGCGAAGGAGCCGGTGAGCAGGGCGACGAAGCCGATGCCGACGATGAGGATCGCCGTGGAGACGATCTCGCCGCCGGTCGTGGTCGGGTAGATGTTCGAGCCGAGCGTGGTCATCGTCGTGATCGCCCAGTAGAGGCCGTCCCAGAAGTCGAGGTGCTGGCTCTTCTCGAAGGCGTTGAAGAGGGCGCCGCCGCCGATCACCGTCAGCACCGCCAGCAGCAGCGCGTAGCGCAGGCCCTCGAGCGAGAAGACCTCGCGCGAGAGCTGGGCCAAGCGCAGGAGGCGGAGCAGCCGCAGCAGGCGCAGGACCCGCAGGCCCTGCAGGCCGGGCGGCAGCACCGGCGGCGTCAGGAAGACGATGACCAGGTCGAGGGGGTGGTGGCGGATCCAGGCCCAGCGGTTCGGCACCACCGCCAGCATCGTCACCAGCTCGATCAGGAAGGCGGTCCAGGTGATCCAGTTGAGGACGACCGCGATCGCCTCCAGCGTCCCGCCCGGCTGCGACTCCGTGATCGCCACGGTCGGCAGCGTCAGCGCCGCCGCGATCAGCATCGGCGTGTTCAGCCGTTCCGCCACGCGCGTGCTGCGTGCGTCCATCCCCGGCGGGTAGTGCGCCGGCTTCGCTGCCGCTGCGGAGCTCACCACGACTGATTCGACGCGAGCCGGCCTAGCCCCTTCGCGTACCATGACCCGAGCAATCAACTAACTCAGGAGATCTTCATCCAATGACCGTCAGCACCGCCACGCAGGACTACAAGGTCGCCGACATCGGCCTCGCCGACTTCGGGCGCAAGGAGATCGCCCTCGCCGAGGTGGAGATGCCCGGCCTGATGAAGACCCGCGAGGAGTACGCGGCGACCAGGCCGCTGAAAGGGGCGCGGATCACCGGCTCCCTGCACATGACGGTGCAGACGGCGGTGCTGATCGAGACCCTGGTCGCGCTTGGGGCCGAGGTGCGCTGGGCCAGCTGCAACATCTTCTCGACCCAGGACCACGCCGCCGCCGCGATCGCCGCGGCGGGCATTCCCGTCTACGCCTGGAAGGGGGAGACGCTGGAGGAGTACTGGTGGTGCACCGAGCAGGCGCTGCTGTGGCCCGAGGGCGAGGGGCCGAACATGATCCTTGACGACGGCGGTGACGCGACCCTGCTCGTCCACAAGGGGGTCGAGTTCGAGAAGGCCGGCGCGGTGCCGGACCCGGCTTCGGCCGAGTCGGAGGAGCTCCGGATCGTGCTCGAGACCCTGCAGCGCTCGCTGGAGGCGGATCCGCAGCGCTGGACCCGTGTCGCCGCCGGCATCCAGGGCGTCACCGAGGAGACGACCACCGGCGTCCACCGTCTCTACCAGCTGGCCGAGACCGGTGACCTGCTGTTCCCGGCGATCAACGTCAACGACTCGGTCACCAAGTCGAAGTTCGACAACCTCTACGGCTGCCGCCACTCGCTCGTCGACGGCATCAACCGCGGCACCGACGTGATGATCGGCGGCAAGGTCGCGGTCATCTGCGGCTACGGCGACGTCGGCAAGGGCTGCGCCTCCTCGCTGCGAGGCCAGGGCGCCCGCGTGATCGTCACCGAGATCGACCCGATCTGCGCCCTGCAGGCGGCGATGGAGGGCTACGAGGTGCGGACGCTCGACGAAGTGGTCGCGACCGCCGACATCTTCGTCACCGCCACCGGCAACAGGGACATCATCACCGTCGACCACATGGCGCGGATGAAGCACAACGCGATCGTCGGCAACATCGGCCACTTCGACAACGAGATCGAGGTCGCCGGGCTGGAAGAGAGCGACGCCGAGCGGGTCAACATCAAGCCCCAGGTCGACGAGTGGCGCTTTCCCGACGGCCACTCGATCGTGATGCTCTCCGAGGGCCGCCTGCTCAATCTCGGCAACGCCACCGGGCACCCGAGCTTCGTGATGTCGAACTCCTTCACCAACCAGGTGATCGCCCAGATCGAGCTCTTCGGCAAGAGCGTCCAGTACGAGGCGAAGCAGGTCTACGTCCTGCCCAAGCACCTCGACGAGAAGGTCGCCCGCCTCCACCTCGACTCGCTCGGCGTCAAGCTGACCGAGCTGACCGACGAGCAGGCCGCCTACCTGGGGATCCCCGCCGAGGGCCCCTACAAGCCGGATCACTACCGCTACTAGGAGGTAGCCGTGTGTAGGAACATCCGCACCCTCCACAATTTCGAGCCGCCGGCGACCGAGGAGGAGATCCAGGCCTCGGCGCTGCAGTACGTGCGCAAGATCAGCGGCTCGACCAAGCCGTCGCGGGCCAACCAGGAGGCGTTCGACGAGGCGGTCGAGGCCGTCGCCGAAGTGACGGCGAGCCTGCTCGACCGCCTGGTCGCCGCGGCGCCGCCGAAGAACCGCGAGGTCGAGGCCGAAAAGGCCCGCGCCCGCTCGGCGGCACGCTTCGCCGCCTGAGCCGGCGCGCAGCCCGAGAACAAGGCGCCCCTGCTGCATCGCGATGCCTGAGCGAAATCGTCGAGGCGAGCGGCGTCACCGTTGCTTGTGGTGGCTGGCAAGGACGACGATCTAGTCCACTCGGCCCCGCGGCCGAGCTGAAGACAGGTGCGCGAGTTTGTGCGCGTGAAATTAGTTTGCTAAACTAATTATCAAGGCTAACCAATGACTTCGCAGATCAGGGACAGCTCACTTACGGACGCCGCGGCACGGTTGCGGCTGGGGATCGTGCGGACGGCGCGGCGGTTGCGGCAGGAGGCGGCGGCGGAGGCGTCGGGGCTGACGCCGACCTCGACCTCGGCGCTGGCGACGATCGAGCGCCATGGCCCGCTCACTCCCAGTGAGCTGGCGGTGTTGGAGCGGGTGCAGCGGCCGACCGTGACCCGGACGCTCGGCTGCCTGGACCGCGAGGGGCTGATCGAGCGCACCCCCGATCCGGCCGATGGCCGCAGCGCCCTGGTCAGCGTCAACGCCGCCGGACGCGAGCGGCTGCGTCGCCTGCGTGGCCGCAAGAACGCGTTCTTGGCAAAGCGGATGCGGGACCTGCCGGCAGCCGACGTGGCGACGCTGGAGCGGGCGGCGGAGATTCTCGAGGGCATGCTGGAGAGTGAAGGGGCGCCGGCCCGGCGCCGCGCCTCTTGAGCGCCGCCCTGCGCCGCTCGTTCGACTCGCTCGAGGTGCCCAACTACCGGCGCTACTTCGCCGGCCAGCTGATCTCCCTCTCCGGCACCTGGATGCAGACCGTGGCGGCGATCTGGCTGATCCTCAGCCTCACCGGCAGCGGCGTCGCCGTCGGCCTGACCACGGCGCTGCAGTTCCTGCCGATGCTGCTGATCGGCGCCTGGGGTGGGCTGCTGGCGGACCGGATCCCGAAACGGCGGCTGCTGATCGCGACCCAGATGCTGATGGCGATCCCCGCCGTCGGCCTCTTCGCGGTCACCGCGACCGGCGTCGTCACGCCCTGGATGGTCTACCTCGCCGTGTTCGCGATGGGCACGGTCAACGCGGTCGACAACCCGACCCGGCAGAGCTTCGTCTACGAGATGGTCGGGCCCAGCCGGGTCGTCAACGCGGTCAGCCTCAACAGCGTGATCGTGCAGATGGCGCGGATCGCCGGCCCGGCGCTGGCGGGGATCCTGATCGCCGCCTTCGGCGTCGTCCCCTGCTTCGCGCTCAACGCGCTCACCTTCGTGGCGATGATCGTCGCCCTCTGGGGCATGGACCCGCGCGGCCTGCACACCGAGCCGGTCGCGCCGCGGGCCCCGGGCGCGATCCGGGCCGCCCTGCGCTACGTCGCCCGCACCCCCGAGCTGGCCGTGCCGCTGGCGCTGATGGCGCTGGTCGGGACGCTCGGCTTCAACTTCCAGGTGGTGCTGCCGCTGCTGGCCAGGTTCAGCTTCGACGGCGGCGCCACCACCTACGCGGCGATGGTCTCGGCGATGGCGGTCGGCTCGATCGTCGGCGCCCTCGTCAACGGCGCCCACGGCCACACCGGCCCGCGCCTGATCGCCGCCGGCGCTCTCGCCTTCGGCGTGCTCGGACTGCTCGCCGCCTCGATGCCGGTCCTCGCCCTGGAGCTGCCGATGCTGGCCCTGCTCGGTGCCGCCGCGGTCACCTTCGCGGCGACGATCAACTCGACCCTGCAGCTCGCCGTCTCGCCGGAGATGCGCGGCCGGGTGATGGCGCTCTACTCGGTCGTCTTCCTCGGCTCGACCCCGATCGGCGGCCCGCTGACCGGCTGGCTGGCGGAAACGTACGACCCGCGCGTGGCCCTGCTGCTGGCCGGCGTCACCGGCCTGGCCGCCGCCTGGGCCGCCCACGTCTCCTTCGCGCGGGCGGCCCAGCGGCGAGCCGTTCAGCCGGTGTAGCCGGCGGATTTCAGGTACGCCGCAGCGGCTTCCTTCGGCGTCTGCCGTTCGAGTTCGACCCGGGCGTCGAGCTCCTGCATCACCTCGAGCGTCAGCCCTTCCTGGACCTGGAGGATCGTCTCTTCGTAGTCAGATCCGGCTTCTTCGGCCACCTTCTGCGTGGTGACGAAGATGACGTTGCCGGCCGGGAAGACTTCTTCGTCGTCCTCGAGGATGACGAATTTGTCTTTCTCCGCCGAGAGCTGCGGGTCGGTGGTGAAGAGGATCGAGAGGTCGGCCTGGCCTTTTTCGAGCACCGTGTAGCGCAGGCCGATGTCGACCGGTTTGAACGACTTGAATTTGAGCCCGTAGAGCTGTTCGAGCCCGGCCAGGCAGTCGATCCGCTGGCGGCACTCGGGCGAGCCGTAGAGGGTCAGCTCCTCCGAGACGCCCTCGAGGTCGGAGACGTTTTCGAGGTCGTATCTTTCCGCCGTCTCGGTCGTCGTCCCGACCGCGTTGGCGCTGGCGAACGGGGTCGGCGCGAACGCCGTCAGGCCTTCTTTTTCGAATTCGGCTTTCGCCTCTTCGTAGGCGCCCTGGGCCTCGGCGGGTACTTCTTCCGGTTCCTTGCCGAAGAACGAGGTGAGGGCCGTGCTTGCGTACTCCGGGTAGCCGGAGATCTCGCCGGTCTTCACCGCCTTGCGGGCGATGGTTTCCGAGCCGAGGTTGAGGTCGCTTTTGACTTTGTAGCCGGCAGCGGCCAGGGCCTGGGCGTAGATCTCGCCGAGGATTTCCTGTTCGGGGAAGTTCTTCGAGCCGATCGTCAGGCTGACTTTCCCGTTGTCGGGGTTGGAGACGATCGCGCCGCCACCGCCGTTGCCTTCGGTCGTGCCGCCGTCATCGTCGTCGCTGCCGCAGGCGGCGACTCCGAGCGTCAACGCGAGCGCGAGCAGCAACGCAGCCACCCCCCACAGCCTCGTCGTCTTGGTCCTCACTGGTGTCCTCCTTGGTTGGTGGTCTAATCAAGCGCTCCTCAGCTTCAGGCCCGGCGAGGTGAGCAGGCGCTGCAGCCCCGCGAACATGAGCTCAAGCGTGAGGGCGAGCAGGGCGACTACGATCGCCCCCGCCAGCACGCCGTCGGAGCCGTAGACGTTTTCGCTGAGGATGAGGTCGCCGAGGCTTTCGACGCCCGCCAGCGGCGCGATCGTCGCCGTCGCCACGATCGCGATCGTGGCGCCGCGGATGCCGCCGAAGAGCGTCGGGACCGCCAGCGGCAACTCCACCCTGCGCAGGATCTCAAGCTCGGTCATCCCGATCCCGCGGGCGGCGTCGACGGTCGCCCGGTCGACCTGACGGATGCCGACGAAGGCGTTGGTGAGGATCGGCGGGATGCCGAGCACGGCGAGGGCGATCGTGAGGTTGAACAGGCCGACCCCGATCGCGGCGGCCATGAAGGCGATCAGGGCCAACTCGGGGACAGCCCGCCCGGCGTTGCCGATCCCGATCGCGAACAGCTCGCCGACGCCGCGGTGGCCGAGGTAGAGCCCGAGCGGCAGCGCGATCAGCAGCGAGAGGGCGAGAGCGAGGACGGTGATCTCGAGCTGGGCCAGGGTGAGCTCGAGGACCTGGTCGAAGCCGCCGACCTTCTTGCCGCCGGTCACGTTGGAGCTCTGTTCGGTGAAGATGAAGTCGATCGCTCCGTCGAAGGAGGCAAGGGGCAGCTCGGCGATCGTGGCGCCGCTCATGCAGCCGCCCGCCGCCACGGGGTCGCCAGGCGCTGCAGCACAAGCACGATCACGTCGAAGGCGAGCGCCATCAGCATCGCGATCCCGCCGGCGATGATGATGCTCGTCGTGAAGTTGAGGTTGCCGCCGGTGTAGATCTGGGAGCCGAGCCCGCCGCCGCCGGCGAAGACCGCGAGGGTGGCGATCGCGACGGTGCTGACCGTGGCGATGCGCAGGCCGGCGACGATCTCGGGCGTCGCCAGCGGCAGCTCGACCTTCCAGAGGATCTGGCGCTCGGTCTGGCCCATTCCGCGGGCGGCATCCTTGACGTCGGCCGGGACGTTGTCGAGGCCGACCATCGTGTTGCGGTAGATGATCTGCAGCGTGAAGGCGCTGAGGGCGATGATCGCGGTGTCGCGGCCGCGGCCGGTGATCGGCAGCAGCAGGAAGAAGAAGGCGACGCTCGGGATGGTGAAGAGGATCCCGGTCCCGGCGAGCAGTGGCGGCCGCAGCCAAGCGTGGCGGTGGGCCAGCAGCGAGAGCGCGAAGGCGATCGCGAACCCGATCACCACCGAGAACAGCACGATTTCGAGGTGCTGCAGAGTCGGGGTCGCGTAGCGGTCGATGTTCTCCGTCGCCCAGTCCCAGCAGAAGAGCTTCGAGGTGTCAGCCTGACAGGGCAGGCCTTCGGAGCTGCGTTCCTTGAAGAAGCCTTCGCCGACTTCGCCCACCGCGGCCAGGACCGGGCTAACCATGGGGGCGCTCCACGGCCCTGTGCTCCTCCTCCTTCGCCCGCGGCGAGGCGAGGAACTCGGCGATGATCTCGATCGAGAGCACGCCGGCGATCCGGCCCTCGGCGTCGGTCACCGCCGCGTACTGGGCCTCGCCCTGGAGCAGGTCGGCGAGCGCGTCGCGCATCACGTCGTCGAGTTCGAGCACCGGGCCGAGCGGCGAGTCGGGCCGGTTGGGGACGACCTCGGCGGCGAGGTCGCGCTCGGAGAGCCAGCCGAGCGGACGGCGCTCGCTGTCGACCAGCAGCGGGTAGGGCACTTCGACGTCGGGCGAGGCCAGCTTCGCCCGCACCTCGGCCGTCGCCTGGCCGACGTGGGCGAGCGGCGCCTCCCAGAGATCGATGTCGGCGACCCGCATCAGCGCCAGTCGCTTCAGCGCCCGGTCGGCGCCGACGAAGTCCTCGACGAACTCGTCGGCCGGGCTCATCAGGATCTCGGCCGGGGTCGCGTACTGGGCGACCCTGCCGCCCTTGCGCATGACCGCGATCCGGTCGCCCATCTTGATCGCCTCGTCGATGTCGTGGGTTACGAAGAGGACGGTCTTGCGGACCTGTGCCTGCAGCCGCAGGAACTCGTTCTGGAGGCGCTCGCGGTTGATCGGGTCGATCGCCCCGAAGGGCTCGTCCATCAGCATCACCAGCGGGTCGGCCGCCAGCGCGCGGGCAACGCCGACACGCTGCTGCTGACCGCCCGAGAGCTGGGCCGGGTAGCGCTCGCCGAGCTCGGGGTCGAGCCCGATCAGCCGCAGCAGCTCGCCGGTGCGGGCCTCGATGCGGTCCTTCTTCCAGCCCAGCAGCTGCGGCACCGCGGCGATGTTCTCGGCGATCGTGCGGTGGGGGAAGAGGCCGATCTGCTGGATCACGTAGCCGATCTCGCGCCGCAGCCGGGCCGGGTCGCGGTCGCAGACCGACTCGCCGCCGACGAGGACGTCGCCGCTGCTGATCTCGACCGTGCGGTTGACCATTCGCATCGCGGTCGTCTTGCCGCAGCCGGAGGGGCCGACGAGGACGCAGATCTCGCCGGCTGGGACCTCGAGCGTGAGGTTGTCGACCGCCGCGGCATCGGCGTTGCCGTAGCGCTTCGTCGCGCCCTCGTAGCGGACGGAGGAGGCTCCGGGCTGGGACCGCGTGTCGCTAGTGGCCTCGGCTTCAGGCACTGAAGCGAGCCTATACCCGGCCGCTGCCCGGCTCACGCATTTCGGCGCCGGAAGGCGCGACGCAGAGCGGAGAACCGCGGTCGTTCGAGGGCCGCGCTGCTCAGAGACCGAGCCGGCGCGCCCGCTCCGCCGCCTGGGCGACGATCTCCCCCATTTCAGGTACCTCGCCGCCACGCATCAGGACGCGACCGCCGACGACGGTGGCGTCGACCGCGGCGCCGGAGGCGGCGTAGACGAGGGCGGAGGCGAGGTCGCCGATGCCGAGCTCGGCGGCGTCGGGACGCAGCAGCAGGAAGTCGGCGGGGGCGCCGACGGCCAGCTGGTCGGCACCGAGCAGCGGCGCTCGGGCACCGGTGGCGATCTCCCAGGCCTCGGCCGCGGCGATCGCGGTCGGGTCGGCCGCGGCGTGCTTCTGGGCGAGGGCGAAGAGCTTCAGGTCGGCAAGCAGGTCGAGCGAGTCGTTGGAGCCGGCGCCGTCGGTGCCGAGACCGACCGCGACCCCGGCCGCCCGCGCCGCCGGGTAGGGGAAGACGCCGCCGACGGCGAGCTTCATGTTCGCGACCGGGTTGGTGACGACGGTGCAGCCGCGGGCCGCGACCAGCTCCAGCTCCTCTGCGTCGAGCCAGACCCCGTGGGCGAGGATGGTCCGCTCGCTCAGCATCCCCAGCTCGTCGAGGTAGGCGGCGGGTCGCTTGCCGTGCGCGGCGAGGCAGTCCTCGACCTCCTGCTCGGTCTCGGAGAGGTGGATGTGGACCGGCACTTCTCGCTCCGCCCCCAGCTCGGCGATCCAGCGCAGCGAGCCCTCGCTGACCGTGTAGATCGAGTGCGGGGCGAGGGCAGGCGCTACCGCCGGGCCGAGCTCGGCCAGCTGGTCGAGGCTGCGCAGCGCCGTCTCGCGCATTCCTTCGGCATCGCCGTCATGGTCGAAGAGCGGAGCACCGATGGTCGCGCGCGATCCCGGCGTCGGCGACAGCGCGCGCGGTCGCCTCCGGGTGCCAGTACATGTCCCAGAAACGGGTGGTGCCGGTGCGGATCATCTCAGCACAGGCGAGGCGGGCGCCCCAGTAGACGTCCTCGTCGCTGAGCTTCGCCTCGACCGGCCAGATCTTCTCTTCCAGCCACGGCATCAGCGGCAGGTCGTCGCCGCTGCCGCGGAACAGCGTCATCGCGGCGTGGGTGTGGCCGTTGACCAGCGGCGCGACCAGCGGCGCGCCGCTGGCCTCGATCGTCTCGTCGCCGGGCCTGGCGGCCACCTCCGGCCCCAGCGCCGCGATCCGCCCCTCCTCGCAGCGCACCCCCACCGTCTCGCCGTCGAGGACGGCGCCGGTGACCGTCAGCCTCACCGGCCGACCGCGCCGAGCTGCGGCAGCACCGCCGCCAGGCCGTCGCGCAGACGCGTCGCATTGGCGAGGCGATCGTCCTCCAGCGCGGCGACGTCGAGCTCGCCCTCGCCGATCCCGTTGGCGAGGTTGTCGACGACGCAGAGCGCCGCGTATTCGAGCCCGAGCTCGCCGGCGACGACGCACTCGGAGGCGATCGTCATCCCGACCACGTCGGCGTGGGGAGCGATCAGCCGGATCTCGGCCGGGGTCTCGAAGCGGGGGCCGATGGTCTGCCAGTAGACGCCGCCGTCGCGCGGAGCCTGGCCACCGGCCGTCCAGGCCTCGATCGCTTCGCCGCGCCAGCGCGGGTCGAAACCGGGCGCCGAGTGGGCACGGGCGTCGGCGAAGAGCGAGAGGCCGACGTGGAGGGCGATGAAGTCGTCCGGGCAGAGCAGGCTGCCGACCGGGAGCTCGGTGGTCAGCGATCCGACCGAGCCGATCGCCAGCACCCGGTCGCAGCCCTGCTCGACCAGCGGCCGCAGGTTGGCGGCGTGGTCGATCGCGTGGGGGAGGACGTAGGCGTCCTCGCCGCCGCCGTGGCGCTGGACGATCGCCGCCCCGTGCTCGGCCGCCGCAGCGGCGATCTCCTCGCCGCCGGGGCCGAGGGCGTTGCTGCCGAGGATCACCGCGAGCCGTCCCACGCGCCGATCCTATGCGGCGGGTCCGCTCGGCCCGAGCCGCGGCGGCCAACGCCGGGTTGTCGTGGACGCGCAGGTCGCGGTTGAAGAGGATCAGGGCCGTTTTCACTTTCCAACCCCGAGGGTAGGGTGCATCCATGGGTGAACGGCCGTCAGGGCGAGAGGAGACGGAGGGGGAACGCCTCGACCGCAACCTCGGGGAGCTGCTGCAGGAGCTGCGGGTCGCCCTGCCCGGCGTCCAGGTCCTCTTCGCCTTCCTGCTCGCGGTGCCGTTCCAGCAGGGCTTCGAAAAGATCACCAGCTTCCAGAAGGACGTCTACTTCGCGACGCTGCTGCTCACCGCGCTCTCCGCGGCGTTGTTGATCTCGCCCTCGGCCTACCACCGCCTCACCTTCCGCATGCAGCAGAAGCACCACCTCGTCTTTCTCGCCAACCGCTTCACGATCGCCGGGCTCGCCTGCCTGGCGCTGGCGATGACGGGGGCGATCGTGCTGATCACCGACGTCCTCTTCGGCACCACGGCGACGATCGTCACCGGCGCCGCCGCGATCTCGGTCTTCGTTCTGTTCTGGTACGCGCTGCCGCTGAAGCGGCGGCTCAGCTCCGATGAGGAGCCGGACCCGCCGACTGAGTCGTCCTAGCGCGAGCCTCGCGCAGCTTCTCCAGCTCGCTCTCCAGCTCGTCGACGAAGGGCAGCCCCGGTGCCTCGCGCCGCAGCATCTCGAGGTCATCCCTCCAGATTTTTTCCTTGACGTCCAGCGGCGCCTTGAACTCTTCGCCGGCGGGCGCGCCTTCGTTCGCGTATGCACGCCGCAGGACCCGCACGTTGGAGAGCTTGTCCGCCGCGTAGATCGCCAGCGCGTCGCCGCCGGCTTCTTCGACCCGGCGTCGGTGTTCGTCCTTGCGGCGCTGGTAGGGCTCGATCGATTCGTCATCGGTGAGCGTCTCGACCAGGCTCGCCACCCGCGGCCCGAAGCGCCCCGCGATCGCCTCGATGCTGACGTCGCTGTCCTCGACGACGTCGTGCAAGAGGGCCGCGGCGACCGTCTCCTCGTCGTGGCCGTGCTCGGCCAGCAGCTCGGCGACCGCGATCGGGTGGTGGATGTAGGCCATGCCACCGCTGCCATTGCGGATCTGTCCGGCATGGGCCCGCTCGGCCAGCTCAAGAGCATCGCGGATCAACTCCGATTCGGCGGCCTCGGCCTCGATCTTGGGAGACGGCATCGGTTGCGCCAGCCTAACGGGCCGCGGGCGTCGCTCAGGCGGGAGCGGCTGCTTTCGCCGCTCGCGCCGGCAGCTCGTACTCGGTCCGCTCTGCCCCGAGCTCAATCTCCCGCGCCTCCCCGCCCAGCGCCACCCAGCGCTGCTGCGCCTCCTCGCCGAGCCGGTCGAGGAAGTCGTCGGAGTGCATCGGGTCGTGGTGGAACAGGATCGTGCGCTCGGCGCCGGTGCGGCGGGCGAAGGCGAGCGAGTGGGCCAGCGCCGAGTGCCCCCAGCCGACGTGCTCGGGGTACTCGGAGTCGGCGTACTGGCCGTCGTGGATCAGCAGCGAGGTGTCCTGGGCGAGGGCGAAGCCGGAGATCCAGTCGTCGTCGAGCTGGTCGAGGTCGGCGCCGAGCGCGGGCTCGTGGTCGGGGATGTAGGTGAGGGAGGAGTCGCCGTCGTCGATCCGGTAGCCGAGCGTGGGGCCGCGGTGGGCGACCGAGGCGGCGCGGATCCGGGCCGAGCCGATCTCCCACTCGCTGTCGGGGGCGTGACGGAAGGAGACGTCGCAGGGCAGCTCGCGCACCTCGACCGGCGAGAGCGGGGCGGAGATGTAGCGGGCGATGCGGTCGCGCAGCGAGGCCTCCGGCGAGGCCGGGCCCCAGATCACGATCTCGGTCTGCGCCCGGAAGGCGGGGGCGAAGAAGGCGAGGCCGAGGATGTGGTCGAGGTGGAGGTGGGTGAGGAGGATGTGCAGCCGCGCCGGCTGGTTCGCCAGCGCCAGCCCGAGGCAGCGGATGCCGCTGCCGGCGTCGAGCGCTAGCAGCGAGCCGTCGGAGAGTGTGACGCCGACGCAGGAGGTGTTGCCGCCGTAGCGGATCGTCTCCGGCCCTGGGGACGGGATCGAGCCGCGCGTCCCCCAGAGCTTGACCTTCACGCCGGCCCGGCTCCGTTGCCGTTCATCGCGGTCGGCCAGAAGATCGCGATCCCGCCCTGGGAGCCATGCGCCGTGAGAATCGGGAAGGCCGACACCTCGACCTCGTGGCTGGCGCCGTCGGCCGAGTGGATCTCGAGCTCGGCGTGGGCGGGGCGGCCGTCGCGCACCGCCGCGACCAGCGGCAGATCGTCGTAGGGGATCGGCTCGCCGTTCGCGTCGAAGGGCCCGAACAGCTGTCCCCACTCGTCGGCGCCGACCGTGCCGAGCTCCTCGAAGCGTTTGCCGAGCATCATCCCCGCCGCCTCGTTGTAGAAGACGAGGACGCCGCCCTCGTCGACCAGGAAGGCCGGGGTCGAGAGGGCCGACATCAGGTTGCGGGCGAGGATCAGCTCTAGGGGCTTCTGCGTCACAAATGACACTTTAGTTCTTCGGGTGCATAGTGCTAGGCATTGGCCGGGATTGCCCTGCAGAAAGCCAGATGGGCAGCCTCCTCGGCAGCTGTACCCGACAGAGTGACTTTCATCACACGGAGGGGATGAAGACTTTTGAGCAGCCCGACCGCATAGAACTCACGGCCCGATGCGCGAGCGCACCCGCACCTATCGCGTTGCGATGGCCGTGAACCGGCCGGTGGCGCTGTGGGGCCGCCTGCAGGTCGAGGGCTTGGATGCGCTGCCGGAGAGCGGGCCGCTGCTGGTCGTCGGCAACCACGACAGCCACTGGGATCCGATCATGGTCGGGATGGCCGCGGTCAAGCGCCGCCAGATCCGGGCGCTGGCGAAATCGGACCTCTGGAAGGTGCGGGGGCTGGCGCCCATCCTCAACGGCATGGGCCAGATCCCGATCGAGCGCGGCAAGGGCGACAAGCAGGCGCTGGCGCGGGCGATCGAGGCGCTGCGGGCCGGGGTCTGCATCGGCGTCTTCCCCGAAGGCACCCGCTCGCGCGGCAAGGTCCTGCGCGCCCGCAGCGGCGTCGGCCGGCTGGCGCTGGAGGTGCCGGAGGCGCGCGTCACCCTGGTCGCGATCGAGGGAACCTCGGACCTCACCGGCTTCCCCCGCCGCCCCCGGCTGCGCGTCCGCTTCTTCGACCCGGCCGGCGGTCAGCCGGGAGCGGACGAGGACCCGGGCGAGCTCTCGGCCAGGCTGCTGGCCGAGATCCGCGAGCTCGTCCCACCCTCGATCTCCTACCGCAAGCGCGGCAGATAGCCCCCCGATTCGTTCCGCGGTTCCCTTCCCACCACACGCGTGGGTGTCGAACCGCGAAAGGCAACTACGTCCCTGCGGCAACGAGCGCCTGTGCGATCCGGGCCACCACGGCCTCCGGTTCGTCGCGTATCTGGGTCCAGGTCACTCGTGCGACGCGGTATCCGCTGGCAACCAGAATCTGGTCGCGCCGCCGGTCTCGCTGGAAGGCGACAGGGGTCCCATGCGTCTGTCGCCCGTCCGTTTCAACGACCACGCCCTGCTCGGGCCAAAGGAAGTCGACCATCAAACGCTCCCCTGCGAGTTGGAGCGTCCTGTTGCAGACGGGTTGTGGCAGACCCGACGAGCGCAGCCTTGGCAGGACGAGCGCCTCGAACTCGCTGCGCAGGTCCGCGACTGAGCCATCGTCAGTACGCCAATCCAAGAGAATCGTTCGCAGAGCGGGGATGCCCCGCCTGCCCTTGGCCCTATGCAGGGCGACGTCGAGGTCGCCGAGATCCAGCAGCTTCAGTACCGCCGTCCGCTCGACCGCCCGACGTAGCGATGTCGTGCCCAGCATCCCTGCTTGGTCGACCAGAGTTCGCGCAGGCGTCGTAATCGGCAGTCCTTTCCAGCTGACGATTTCGCCCGAATGCGGATGACGGCAACGTCGGCAGCGAATGCCGTCGATCTTGCGGCCAGCCTGACTGCCTGCAGTGACATCCACCAAGATCGGCCAGTGGTCGCACAGGCCCCAAAACGCAGCTGCAGTTCCGTGCGAGAATGACTGCGCCCCGCCCACAGGCGAGAATCGCCGCGCGGAGATTGCCATGCCGACCGATTTGTCGGTGGCCAACTGCATATACGCCCCGGTGGACTCTGTGCAAGCTGGCCTGCTCGACCCTATATTCGGCAGCTCGCTGAGTCAGGCCTATGTCGCGGAGTTGATCAAGCGAGAGAACTCCATCTTGAGTCTCCGC
Source organism: uncultured Solirubrobacterales bacterium (assembly GCA_963775475.1). Lineage (GTDB taxonomy): Bacteria > Actinomycetota > Thermoleophilia > Solirubrobacterales > 70-9 > VAYN01. The sequence goes on from CAVZIP010000003.1 coordinate 236,571, forward strand.
CAGGGTGGCAAGGCGGGTGTTCCGCCCTCTACTACGTCCCTGGTTCCCTTTCCACGACATGTGTGGCCAAGGAACCGCGCAACCTGAAGTCTCCCCCGGCGGCCTTCCGCGGTTCCTTATCCACCAAATAGGTGGCTTGGGAACCGCGGTGATGGAGTCTCACTGTCGGTTAGCGGTCTGACCGGTCGACGTCACCGGGGCGACGAAGGTCCGGTTGCCGGCGCGGACGCCGATCGCCCGGGTGCGCGAGAGGTCCAGGGCTGAGCTCAACACCGCGGTCGAGTCGTCGCCCCAGCGGTAGCGGAAGGTGCCGGCGGAGACCCGTTCGCCACGGGGGCCGCGCAGGTAGACCCGGCAGAGGGTGCCGGAGCGCACGCCCTTCACGTAGACGTGGACCTCGGTCCCGTAGGCGTGGGGCTCGAGCGTGGCGCCGATCTTGATCCCGGCCGGCAGCGCCGGGAATTCGACCTGCTGGGCGGGGCTGTCGCCGCCGTCGCTGGGGAGGATCGCGACCGCCAGCGTCGCCGCCGCGACCGCTGCCGCCCCGCTCAGGGCCAGGCCGAAGCGCCAGCGCCGACGCCGGCGGCTTGCCCGCTGTTCGCCGCTGATCGCCGCCGCCACACGCTGGCCCAGCTCCGGTGGCGGCTGCGGTGCCGGATGGCTGAAGCGCGCCGGGTCGGCCAGCGGCAGCAGTTGCGCCACCGCGCCCAGCGACTCCGCCTCGGCGCGGCACCCGGGGCAGCCCTCGAGGTGCGCCTCCAGGCCGGCGCGCTCCTCGGGCGGGAGATCGCCGAGCGCGTACGCACCGAGCAGGGGTCGCCATTCGCGGCAGTCCTCAGCCTTCATAGCCCATCTCCTCGAGCACGACCCGCAGCGCCCGCAGACCGTAGTAGACGCGGCTCTTGACGGTTCCCTCCGGCACCCCGAGCTCGGCCGCGACCTCGGCGTAGGAGCGACCGCGGTAGTGGGTCTCGACCAGGACCCGGCGGTGGTCCTCGCCGATCCTCCGCATCGCCTCCTCGACCTGCCAGGAGAGCAGAGCCTGCTCGAGCGGTTCGACCGCGGGCTCGATGCCGCCCTCGGCGACGCCAGGGCGAGCGGCGCGGGCGCGGCCGAGGTCGATGACGACGTTGCGCAGGATCGCGAACAGCCAGGTCCGCAGCGAGCCGATCTGCGGATCGAAGCGGTCGCCGGCGCGCCAGGCGCGGACGAAGGTCTCCTGCACCGCCTCTTCGGCCAGGCCGGAGTCGCCGAGCGAGCGCATCGCGAACCCATACAGCTCGCCGGCGTGAGCGGCGTAGGCCTCGCGTACGTCCCGCTCGCGTCTCAGTGCTCCGGACTGCATCCGCCTCCATCTACGGGGCGGACGCAGCCCGGGTTCAAGCTCTATGCCTCCAGTTTCCCGATCTTGAAGATCTTCGTCCCGCAATCGGGGCAGACGCCCTGAATCGCCGGCCGACCGTTCTTCATGGTCACCTGTTTGGCGTCTTTGATCTCGACCTTCTTACGCTCTTTGACGCAGTAGCCCTCCGGCATGACGGGCCCTCCTTTCGCTGCCGCTTCGCGGCAAGCTCGCGTTGCCGCGAGGTGGATTGAGGCGAATGTAACGCAGGTAGGGGACGCGACGCGTGCGTATCGTGCGTTTTCGCACAAGACGGTGGCAAGCCCGGTCAACTACCCTCCGGCCCGCACCTGAGGACTAACCAGCGTTAAGGAGACCGGAATGCCCGAAGCAGTCATCGTCGACACCATCCGCACGCCGATCGGCCGTGCCTTCAAAGGGTCGCTGGCCCAGCTGCGCCCGGAGGAGATGGGCGCCTACGTCGTCGACCAGCTGCTCGAGCGCAATCCGGGGGTCGACCCGGCCCTGGTCGAGGACGTCTTCTGCGGCGTCGGCATGCCACAGGGCCTGGAGGCCTTCAACATCGGCCGCATCATCTCGCTGCTCTCGGAGAAGCTGCCGCAGACGGTCAACGGCGTCACCGTCTCCCGTTACTGCTCCTCCAGCCTCGACGCGATCCGCCACGCCGGCAACGCGATCAAGGCCGGCGAGGGCGACGTCTACATCGCCGCCGGGGTCGAGTGGGTGAGCCGCTTCAACGAGCGCACCGAGCCGGCCGGCGCCGACGACCGCAACCCGAACCTGATCGGCGAGAACGGCCAGCCCAACGCCTACATCGACATGGGCCTGACCGCGGTCAACGTCGCCAAGAAGTACGAGGTCAGCCGCGCCGACATGGACAAGTTCGCGCAGCGCTCGCAGGAACTGGCGGTGAAATCCCAGGAAGACGGCTTCTTCGACCGCGAGATCGTGCCGGTGACGCTGCCCGACGGCACCGAGGTCGCCAAAGACGACGGCCCGCGCGCCTCCTCGACCCTGGAGAAGCTCTCCGAACTGCCGGAGGCCTTCGGCGGCGGCGGCGTCACCGCCGGCAACTCCTGCCCGCTCAACGACGGCGCCGCCGCGGTGCTGCTGATGAGCGACAGCAAGGCCGAGGAGCTGGGCCTGACCCCGCGCGCCCGCATCGTCACCGCAGCCACCTACGGCAACGAGCCGGAGCTGATGGGCGTGGCCCCGATCGGCGCGATCAAGAAGGTGCTGGACCGGGCCGGGATGACGATCGAGGACGTCGACGCGGTCGAGCTCAACGAGGCCTTCGCCGCCCAGGTGATCCCGATCATGGACGAATGCGGGATCACGATCGACAAGCTCAACACCCACGGCGGCGCGATCGCCCTCGGCCATCCCTTCGGGATGACCGGCGCTCGCATCATGGGGACTCTGCTCAACGTGATGGAGACGGACGACAAGCAGGTCGGGCTCGAGACGATGTGCGTCGCCGGGGGGCAGGGCAAGGCGATGCTGGTCGAACGAGTCTGAGAGAGAGCCTGTCCCGGTAGGGGTTTCGCTTAACTTCTTCGAGAGACGGCGGTGGCCGTCCGAGGTCGAGCGCTCGCGAAAAAGTACAAGACGCTTCACCCCTACCGGGACAGGCTCTAGGGTCGGTTCGTGGAGACGCTGAGTTATGAGGCCGATGCGCGAGTCGCGCGCATCACTCTCGATCGGCCGGAGAGAGGGAACGGCATTACTCCCCGGATGCCGGTGGAGCTGGCGGAGTGCGTGGAGCGGGCGAATCTCGATCCCTCGATTCATGTCATTGCGCTGGCCGGGAACGGCAGCGGCTTCTGCGGGGGTTATGACCTGGTCGCCTCGGCTGAGGGGGGCATGAGCGAGCTGGGTGGAATCGAGGCGCCGCCGGGGTCGCCGCTGGACCCGGCGACGATCGGCGCCAACCACATGCCGGAGTCGAACTGGGACCCGGTCATCGACTACCAGTTCATGGCCCGCAACGTGCGCGGCTTCATGAGCCTCTTCCACTCCGAGAAGCCGGTGCTCTGCAAGGTGCACGGCTACTGCGTCGCCGGCGGCACCGACATGGCGCTCTGCTCGGACCTGCTGGTGATCGCCGCGGACGCCAAGATCGGCTACCCGCCGGCCCGCGTCTGGGGCTCGCCGACGACGGCGATGTGGGCGCTGCGGCTGGGGGCGATGCGAGCCAAGCGGCTGCTCCTGACCGGCGACTCGCTGACCGGCGCCGAGGCGGCGGAGTGGGGCCTGGCGAGCGAGGCGGCCCCAGCGGACAAGCTGGACGAGCGCTTCGAGCGCCTGCTGGAGCGGGTGGCGCGGCTGCCGGTCAACCAGCTGGTGATGATGAAGCTGCTGGTCAACCAGACCGTCGAGTCGCAGGGCCTGCGGCAGACGCAGACGCTCGGCACTTTCTTCGACGGCATCGCCCGCCACACCGAGGAGGGCCACGCCTTCGTCCGCCGCGCCGCCGAGTCCGGCTTCCGCGATGCGGTGCGCGAGCGCGACGAGCCCTTCGGCGACCACGGGCTCGGCGGCCACGGCCTCGGTTAGGGTGCCGCGACGATGAGCGATGAGGCGCCGCACCCGAGTTCGGCGATCACTCCGGAGAGCGTCCGCGCTTTCCTCCCCGGCAGCTTCCCCGGCGACCTTGGGATCGAGCCCCTGGAGGTCGAGGACACCCATGCCCGCGGCCGCATCGTCGTCGACAAGCGCCACCTGCATCCTGGCGGCTTCGTCCATGGTGGCGTCTGGACCGCGCTTGGCGACACCGTCGCCGCCTGGTCGACCTTCCGCTGTATCCCGCCCGGCCACAACTTCACCACGATCGAGCTCAAGCTCAACGTCTTCGCCGCCGGTCTCATGGACGACGAGATCGAAGCCGTCGCCGAGCCCCTGCACGTCGGCAAGAGCACCGTCGTGATCGAGGTCAAGATCGAGCGCCGGCGGGACGGGGACGAACCCAAGCTGGCGGCAAACTTGATCGTCACCCAGTTCGTACTTCCCCCCAAGGACGCCTGACTAAGCAGTTCAGGGTGCGGTTTCGCTCTCCGCCGGGGCTTCCCACTCTTCGACCTGAGGCAGGCGCCAGAGCAGGCTGGCGATCGTCAGGCCGACCGCGGCCGAGATCAGCGCCAGGAACCACTGGGTGGCCCCCAGCAGCTCCATCTCGAAGAATTCGCGGACCGGGGCGGCGGCGAGGATCAGCGCGTAGAGGGCGCCGAGGCCGGCGATCAGGGCCAGCATGTAGCTCTGGATCGCGATGTGCTCGCGGCCTGGCCCGCGCTCGAGCAGCAGCACGAAGGAGAGGCCGAGCACGATCAGCGTCGTCGTCGCCGCGGTGCGGCCTGCTTCGAGGCTGCCGCCGAAGACGGTGTCGACGAGGAAGAAGGAGAGGATCGAGCCGATCGCCGTCGCCAGCCCGGCCGGGACCGCGAAGGCGGCCAGCGCCCGCAGCAGCCGGCCGCGGTAGAGCGGCCCGTCGGAGGGCGCCAGCGCCAGCACGAAGGAGGGGATGCCGATCGTCAGGAAGGCGGCCAGGGTGAGGTGGCGGGGCAGGAAGGGGAAGGCGAAGCCCGGCACCGCGACGAGCAGGATCAGGGCCGCGGCGTAGACGGTCTTGGTCAGGTAGAGGCGACCGAGGCGGTGGATGTTGCGGGCGATCCGCCGGCCCTCGCCGACCGCCTCGGGCAGGCGCGAGAACTGGTCTTTGAGCAGGACCACGTCGGCGACCCCCTTGGTCACCTGGGTGCCCGAGCCCATCGCCACCGCCATCCGCGCCTGCTTCAGCGCCGGCACGTCGTTGACGCCGTCGCCGATCATCGCCACGTAGCGCCCGGCGCCGACCAGCGCCGCGACCAGCGCTTTCTTCTGCTCCGGCTTGATCCGGCAGAAGATCGTGTTGGCGAGCGCCACCTCGGCCAGCCGCTCGGGGTCGTCGGGCAGGTCGGAGCCCTCGACGACGCCGGCCTCCTGGGGCACGCCGACCGCGTAGGCGACCGCGGTGACGGTCGCGCGGGCGTCGCCGGAGATCAGCTTCAGGTCGACTTCCTGCTCGCGCATGTAGGCGATCGTCTCGGCGGCGTCGGGCCGCAGGGTCTCCTCCAGCACGACCAGGCCCAGCGCCACCAGCCGCGGCGGCGCGCCCGCCGCGGGGTCGGCCGGCAGCGCCTCGCCGGACTCGCCGAAGGCGACGACCCGGCGCCCGGCCGCGGTCTCCTTTGCGAGCTTGCGGGCGAGGCCGGCGGGCAGGGTCAGGGCGCCCGCCTCGGCCAGCACGTCCGGCGCCCCGAGCACGTAGGTGGAGCCGCCGGCGCTGTTGCCCGTCAGGGTCACGCCGCTCCACTTCCACTCGGAGGAGAAGGGGACCTCGGCGCTGACCCGCCCGGCCGTGCCGGGAAAGCGCTCGGCGATCGTCTCCAGGGTGCGGTTGCGATCGCCGGCGCTGGCGGCGAAGCGAGCCAGCGCCGACCGCGCCGCATCGGCGTCGGCCCCCTCGGCGAAAGCCACCCCGGTCAGGCGCAGCTCGCCCGCGGTCAGCGTTCCGGTCTTGTCGACGCAGATCGTGTCGACCGCGGCCAGGCTCTCGGTGGCGCTCATCTGCTGGACCAGGGTGTCGCGCCGGGCCAGCCGCACCGCGGCGACCGCGAAGGTGACGCTCATCAGCAGCACCAGGCCCTCCGGGATCAGGGTCACCAGGCCGGCCGTCGCGGTCTGCGCCGCCTCCTCGAGGCCGACGCTGCGGACGCTGAGGCTGAGGATCAGCACCGCCGCCAGCGGCAGCATCACGTAGGTGGAGGCGACGATCACCCGGTTCACCTCTTTCTGCAGCGGCGAGGGCGGGTGGCGGAAGCTGCGCGCCTCGCCGGCGAGGCGGCCGGCGTAGCTCTCCTCGCGCACCGCGTCGACCGCGTAGTGGCCGGAGCCGGAGATGCAGAACGAGCCGGACAGCACGCGCTCGCCCTCCGCCTTGCGGATCCCGTCGGCCTCGCCGGTCAGCATCGACTCGTCCAGGGTCATGCCGCGGCTGGCGATCGCCTCGCCGTCGGCGACGAGCTGGTCGCCGGGCTCGACTCGGACGACGTCGCCGGGAACGATCTCCTCCGCGCCCACCTCGACCAGGGCGCCGTCGCGGAGCACCTTGGCCCGCGGGGCGACCAGGACCGCCAGCTCGTCCAGCGTCGCCTTCGCCTTCAGCTCCTGGCGGATGCCGATGTAGGAGTTGAGCACGGCGATCAGGCCGAACAGCGAGTCGGCGTAGAGGCCGAGCCCCAGGTCGAGGACGAAGAAGACGCCGATGATCGCGTTGAAGAGGGTGAAGACGTTGCCGGCGACGATGCTCGAGGTCGAGCGCGACGAGGTCTCCGGCGGCGGCCCGAGCTGGCGCAGCCGCTTGGCGGCCTCGGCGCTGGAGAGACCCTGCTCCGGGGCTGCCTGATCGCTGGCCATGACGAGTATTCAATAGGGTGCGAGCCGGATGGCTCTGAAGCTAGGACTGAACCTTGGTTACTGGGGTATCGGCCCCGCCGGCGAGGACGCCGTCGAGGTCGTCGTCGCGGCCGAGAAGCTCGGCTATGAGTCGGTCTGGGCGGCCGAGTCCTACGGCTCCGACGTGGTCAGCGTGCTCGCCTGGCTGGCGGCGCAGACGACCGAGATCAACCTCGGCGCGGCGATCCTGCAGGTGCCGGCGCGGCCACCCGCCGCCGCCGCGATGGCCGGCGCCACGATCGACAAGCTCTCCGGCGGCCGCTTCCTCTTCGGCTTCGGCCCCTCCGGCCCGCAGGTCTCGGAGGGCTGGTACGGCGTGCCCTACGCGAAGCCGTGGGGCCGGACCCGCGAGTACATCGAAGTCGTGCGCGAGATCATCGCCCGCGAGGGCCCGGTCGAGCACAGTGGCGAGCACTACCAGCTGCCGTTGCCCGGCGGCGAGGGCAAGCCGCTGAAGCTCAACTTCCACCCGCTGCGCAACGAGATCCCGGTCTTCGTCGGCGCGATCGGGCGCAAATCGGTCGAGCTGGCGGCGGAGATCTGCGACGGCTGGATCCCGATCTTCTTCAGCGTCGACGCCTTCGAGGCGACCTGGGGGGAGCACCTCGAGGCCGGCTTCGCCAAGGGCGGCCGGCAGCGCTCCGACCTCGAGGTCTCGCCCTCGCTGCAGGTCGCGATCGACGGCGACCTGGAGGCGGCGAAGAGCGTCGTCAAGGCCGGGCTCGTCCTCTACTTCGGCGGCATGGGCAGCCGCAAGACCAATTTCTACGTCGACCTCGCCCATCGCTTCGGCTTCGGCGACGTCGCCGACGAGGTGCAGAAGCGCTTCCAGGACGGCGACCGCGCCGGCGCCTTCGAGGCGATGCCGGACGAGATCGTCGAGGCGACCTCGCTGGTCGGCACCGAGGCCGAGGTGGCGGAGCGGGTCGAGCGCTTCCGCGGCGCCGGCATCGACCGCCTGATCGTCTCCCCGGTCCACGTCGATCGATCCGAGCAATTGCACACCCTCGAGCGCCTGGCCTCGGTTTCCGGGGTCGAGGCGCGAGCCTGACCCGATCCCATAATCTTCCGCGCCGCGTGAAGATCGGAGTGCCGAAAGAGTCTGCTGACGGGGAGCGCCGGGTGGCGCTGGTCCCCGACGTGGTCAAGTCGCTGAAGAAGAACGAGCAGGTCGAGGTCCTGGTCGAGCGCGGCGCCGGCGAGGCCGCCGGCCACCCCGACTCCCAGTACGCGGAGGCCGGGGCGGAGGTCGTCGAGGGCGAGGTTACGTGGGGCGCCGACGTGGTCCTGCGCGTCGCCGCCCCTTCCACCGAGGAGATCGGCAAGCTCAACTCCAGCCAGCTTTTCATCGCCCATCTCGCCCCCTGGACCGCGGCCGAGTCGAACAGGGCCCTGGCCGTGGCCGGGGTCACCAGCTTCGCGATGGAGGCGATCCCGCGCACGACCCGCGCCCAGGCGATGGACGCGCTCTCCTCGCAGGCCGCCGCCGCCGGCTACGCCGCGACCCTGATCGGGGCGCGCGAGTCGGGCCGCTTCTTCGGGATGATGACCACCGCCGCCGGCACCGTGCCGCCGGCCAAGGTCCTCGTCCTCGGCGCCGGCGTCGCCGGGCTGCAGGCGGTCGCGACCGCGAAGCGGCTGGGCGCGATCGTCACCGGCTTCGACATCCGCCGCGCCGCCTGGGAGCAGATCGCCTCGCTCGGCGGCCGGCCGCTGGAACTGGACTTCATCCCCGACGCCGAGGGCGAGGGCGGCTACGCCCGGCCGCTGACCGAGGAGGAGAACGCGCAGGTGCGCGACGCTCTCACCGAGAACGCGGCGAAACAGGACATCATCGTCACCACCGCCGCGATCCCCGGCCGGCCGGCGCCGCTGCTGATCACCGCCGACGCCGTGCGCAACATGGCGCCGGGCTCGGTGATCGTCGACCTCGCCGCCGAGACCGGCGGCAACTGCGAGCTGACGCAGGCGGGGCAGACGGTGGTCGAGAACGGCGTCAAGGTGCTTGGCCCGCGCAACCTCGCCAGCGAGATGCCGGCGCCGGCCTCCCAGCTCTACGCCAAGAACCTCGAGAACCTGCTCGGCCTGCTGATCGACGAAGAGGGCAAGGTCAACGTCGACTTCGAGGACGACATCATCGCCGCCGCCTGCATCACCCAGAGCGGCGAGATCAAGAACGAGAGGGCCGCCAAGTAATGGGACTGATGACCGAGATCACGATCTTCGTGCTCGCCGCGTTCGTCGGCTTCGAGGTGATCTCGAAGGTGCCGACCACGCTGCACACCCCGCTGATGTCGCAGACCAACGCGATTCACGGCATCGTCATGCTCGGTGGCCTGATCGTGCTCGGCTACGCCGACGACGGCCTCGAGTACGTGATCGGGACGATCGCCGTCGCCTTCGGCGCGATCAACATCGTCGGTGGCTTCATGGTCACCGACCGCATGCTGGGGATGTTCTCCAAAAAGCCGAAACCCCAGGTCAAGTCCGCCTCCTCCGCTTCGCGTCCGGGGGCGGACGGGTCTGACGGGAGCTCGTCGTGATCCCCCAGGCCGTGCTCGAGTCGGGTGGCGATGCCGCCACCGCCCTCTACATCGTCTCCTTCTCGCTCTTCATCATCGGGATCAAACGCGGCACCCACCCGACCACCGCCAAGCAGGGCAACCTGGTCGCCGCGGTCGGCATGGCGGTCGCCGTTGTCACCACGCTGTTGCTGGACGGGATGGGCAACTGGGGCCTGATCGCGCTTGGCCTCGGCGTCGGCACCGCCGTCGGTGTGATCGCCTCGGTCCGCGTGCAGATGACCGAGATGCCGCAGATGGTCGCCCTCTACAACGGCGTCGGCGGCGGCGCCGTCGCCCTGATCGCCTGGTCCGAGATCCGCAACGAGATCGCCGAGATCGACGCCGGGCATCTCTCCTCGGTCCCCCTCGACATCCTGATCCCGATCCTCTTCGCCGCCGTCGTCGGCTCGGTCTCCTTCTGGGGCTCGAACATCGCCTTCGCCAAGCTCCAGGACCTGATCCCGACCAAGCCGCTGGCAGTGCCGGGTCAGCAGGTGATCAACGGTGTCCTGCTGATCGGCATCGTCGCTGCCTGCGTCAGCATCGCCGTCGGCAACGACGATCCCTCGCAGCTGACCTTCATCGGGATCCTGATCGCCGCCGGCCTCCTCGGCAACCTCGTCGTGTTGCCGATCGGCGGCGCCGACATGCCGGTCGTGATCTCGCTGCTCAACGCCTTCACCGGCCTCTCCGCGGCGGCCGCCGGGTTCGCCCTCGACAACGTCGCCCTGATCGTCGCCGGCACCCTGGTCGGCTCCTCGGGAACGATCCTCACCATGGAGATGGCGACGGCGATGAACCGCTCGGTCGCCAACGTCCTCTTCGCCGGCTTCGGCGGCGCCCCCTCAGGCGGGCCGGCCGCTGGCGGCGAGGAGCGGCCGCACGTCTCGATCGGCGCTCAGGACGCGGCGATCAAGCTCGCCTACGCGGACACCGTCGTGATCGTGCCCGGCTACGGCCTCGCCGTCGCCCAGGCCCAGCACGCGATCAAGGAGGTCGCCGACGAGCTCGAGAAGCGCGGCGTCACCGTCAACTACGCGATCCATCCCGTCGCGGGGCGGATGCCCGGTCACATGAACGTGCTGCTGGCCGAGGCCGACGTGCCCTACGAGAACCTCAAGGAGATGGAGGAGATCAACCCCGAAATGGGGCGCACCGACGTCGCCGTCGTGGTCGGCGCCAACGACGTCACCAACCCGGCGGCGAAAAACGACCCCGACAGCCCGATCGCCGGGATGCCGATCATCGAGGTCAACGAGGCGCAGCAGGTGATCGTGATCAAGCGGTCGCTCAGCCCGGGTTTCGCCGGGATCGACAACGATCTCTTCTACGAAGACAACACTTCGATGTTGTTTGCCGACGCCAAACAGGCGGCGGCGGACATTGCGGCTGAGATTCAGAATCTGTAGGGACTGAAGGCGCGAAGGGGTCGGGTGCCCCTCTCGCGAGCTGCAGGAAGGCGTCGGGGTGCCCCGACGCCTCCACCGGTCCGGGGGGAGAGAACCTGCGGCCATGGCCTTGTTTGTCAGTGCGAGGCGAACGGGGGCAATCGACTGTGGAGTGGGTGGGGTTGTTGTTGCTCGTCGGCTTGCTCATGGCCGCGCTCGTTGTCGGCGGGGTGCGGGTGCCGGGGGTGGAGTTGGCGCGGGTGGTGGCTTCGCGGTTCCTCTGTGCGGCGGCGCTCGCGGATGGGTGTGGGGATGAGTCGGGGCTGATCGCGGCCTATGGGACTGAGGTCGGCGAGTTGGCGCGGGAGCACGTGCCGATGCTGGCGTTCGAGGAGGGGTCGCGGGCGCTGCCGGTGGACTTCCGGCGCTGTCGCGGCAGCGCCTGCGGCGATGGCTCGGAGCGTGGCCTGGTCCACCGCACCGACGCGCGGTTGCCGGTCACTGCTTTCGTCCACGTGGTCGACTGCAGGGAGGGGGAGGCGGAGCGGGCCGAAGCCGAAGGGGCCGACTGCTCGGGCGCCCGGCGCGGCCGTCTCTATCTGCAGTACTGGCTCTACTACGTCGACTCCGCGACGTTGCGCGGCGTCCCACTCGCCGGCGAGAAGGGCTACCACCGCGACGACTGGGAGTCCGTGCAGATCCGCATCGGGCCGGACGGCGAGGCCGACCAGCGAGCTTCGTCTCACCACGGCTACAACTACGGCCGCAGCGTTGCCAACTGGGGCTCTGACGTCGGTCTCGGGCCGCTCAACGTCGCGGCCGAGGCGATCGCCGGGCGCGAGCCGAATGGCTGGGGACCGGAGACCGGCCTGCTTCTCGTCTCGGGCGGCAGCCACGCCGGCAACGCCGCCGGCATCCCCCACGTCGACCGCTTCACCCCCGGCCGTCGCGTCCACCTGATTCCACTCGAGCCGATCGCCGCCACCGACACCTCGGCCTTCGCCGTCAGCCCGCCCTGGCGCAAGCGCGTCTGGCGCGACCCTGAGGCCGGAGGCACCGACTAGTGTGCGCCGCGCCGTACGGTCGGCGTTCGATCGTCGAGAGGAGGGGAAGGGAAGTGCTGGAGCAGTCCGTCTGGCAGTACATCGAATTCGGCACGGCGCTCAGATACCTTCAGGACGCGCGTGAGGGCTGGTACGTCAAGGGCCAGTCCAACGTGTACGAAAACCTCGCCTACTTCCTCCAGCAGCTGGAGGAGCTCGGCCTGGTGGTGACCTCGAATGCCGCCTCCGCGGAGAAGCTCTACGACCTTCTGGACGAGCTTGGCGCGACCACGGACGGTGCCGCGCTGACGGCCGATCAGGCGGCGCGCCTGGAGGACGCTGTCACCGCGGTGCGTAAGACCCTCACGGCTGAGACCCTGGAGAAGAAGGCGTTCGTGACGGCGCCCAAGCGCTGGGACGTCGACAGGCTTTTGACCGATCCCGGCGCGCTCTTCGGGGCAGGTGTCTTCGACAACCTCGACCCGCACGCCGTGTATGACTTCACCGAGGCGGCGAGATGTATCGCGTTCGAGCGCCCCACCGCGGCTGCCTTTCACATCATGCGCGGGACGGAGGCCGTTCTCAGGACCTTCTACGGCCATGTCGTCCGCGAGGAGTCCCCCGCCCGGGAGCGGCAGCTCTGGGGGCCGATGATCGTCCGCCTGGAAGGCCACAGCGAGCCGCCGCCCTCCTCCCTGCTGGACAATCTCGACGCGATCCGCAAGAACTTCCGCAACCCGACGCAGCACCCGGACGCGATCTATGACGTCGACAGCGCCCAGGACCTGCTCGGGCTGGTGATTCCGGCGATCAATCAGATGACTCGGCTAATGGGTTCTTAGCGGAGGGCTTGGGCGGGCGCGCCTTCGTCATGATCGAGTTTCCACTCGGCTCCGAATCGGGTGGCGACGATTTGGCCTGGTCTGCGATCTGATCGGCGAGGCTGGCGATGTCCCCCACCCGGGCCTTCAGGGCCCTTGCCACGCGGACCAGCGTCGAGTAGCTCGGGTTCCTCGTGCCCCGCTCGAGGCCGCCGATCTGCGTCAGGTCGGTCGATGCTCGCTCTGCCAGTTGCTCCTGACTGAGTCCGGCTTGAGTGCGCAGCCGTTTGATCGCGTCGCCGAGGGCCCCGAGCTCGGGCGTTCGGGGTTTGCGTTTGCGGGCCGGAGGCACCACCTCCAGCCTTCACGCTCAGGCCCTGAACTGTTAGGGTATTTATGCCCTAACAGTAATCGAGTGCGAGCAGGGGTTCGAAAGGTGTGAACCCTTTCGATGGAAGTTCGCGCACTGAACAAGAAGGATCGCCGCCCCCGATGGCCATCGATGCGACGCAGTGGATCATGGCTTTGAACCATCCGCTTAGGCGGCAGATCCTGCGCACCGTCCAGCCCGGCGAGGTCGCCAGCGCCACCGCGCTCTGCCAGCGTTTCGAAATGCCTCGCAGCAACGTTTCCTACCACGTAAAAGTCCTCGTCGACTTGAACGTGCTCAAGTTGGTGCGCACGCGCAAGGTGCGGGGTGCGAAAGAGCTCTTCTACGGTGCCGCCTTCGATGGCCAGACAGAGTGGGTTCGGGTGGTGCTGGAGGACACGCGCAGCAGCGACAGTAGGTCGAGGCGCCTTTTGAGCAATTAAGAGTGCTAAGGCATATATGCCCTAACATCCAAACCACAGGGCGGGAAGGCTCCGCAGGATGCCGCCCCGCCCCAAAGTCAAAGCGCGCACCGCCGAGCACGCCGCGCTCGGCGAGGCAATTCGCCGGTCACGCCTGCGGGCGCAGCTGAGCCAGGAGCAGCTGGCCGACCTGGCGGAAATGAATGCGAAGCAAATCAACATTCTGGAGCGGGGAAGGGGAAATCCGACCTACGCCACCCTGGCCCGGGTTGCCGCCGGCCTGGAGATCCGGATTGGAGACCTGACGACGCTTGCCGACCGCCTCCACGATCGGCGCAGGTTGGGCTGAAGTTCCCTACCTCGGCGGCATCCGCAGGGCGCCGTCGAGGCGGATCGTCTCGCCGTTGAGCATCGGGTTGGCGACGATCTCGAGGACCATGCGGGCGTACTCCTCGGGACGGCCGAGGCGGGAGGGAAAGGGAATGCCGGCGCCGAGCGCGGTGCGGGCCTCCTCGGGCAGGGCGGCGAGCAGTGGGGTGTCGAAGAGGCCGGGGGCGATCGTCATCACGCGCACGCCGCGCGAGGCCATGTCGCGTGCCGCCGGCAGGGTCATGCCGACGATGCCGCCCTTGGAGGCGGCGTAGGCGATCTGACCGATCTGGCCGTCGTAGGCGGCGATCGAGGCGGTGTTGACGCAGACCCCGCGCTCGCCCTCGGCGTCGGGCTCGTTCTCGCTCATCGAGGCCGCCGCCAAGCGGAGGACGTTGAAGCTGCCGATCAGGTTGACCTTGACCACGTTGGAGAAGTACTCGAGGTTGTGCGGCCCGCCCTTGTGCGCGACGCGCTCGGCCCAGCCGATCCCGGCGCAGCAGACCGAGATGCGAAGGCCGCCGTCGGCGCCTGCCGCCCGCTCGACCGCCGCGCCGACGGCCTCGGCGTCGGTGACGTCGGCGGGAGCGAAGGTTGCGCCGATCTCGCTCGCCAGCGCCTCTCCCTTCTCGGCGTTGAGGTCGGCGATGACCACGTTCGCACCGGCTGCGGCCAGCGCCCGTGCGGTTGCCGCGCCGAGCCCGGAGGCCCCGCCCGCAACCAACGCTCCCGTTCCCGCGACCTCCATCAGGTCGCGCAGCGTATTCGAGTTCACATCAAGGTGATCTGACCTGTATAGGGTTTTCGTATCGCCACCGAGGTGACGGCAAACTCCCAGGCAGCGATTGCGGAGCGGCTCTCCGAGGCGCGTGAACGCACGCTGAAGCTGATCGAGCCGCTCGACGACGAGCAGCTCAACACCGTCTACTCGCCGATCCTCAGTCCGCTGGCCTGGGACCTCGGCCACATCGCCAACTTCGAGGAGCTGTGGCTGGTGCAGACGATCGGCAGGCGCGAGCCCATGCACGGAGAGCTCGGCCGCTTCTACGACGCGATCGAGAACCCGCGCCGGACCCGCGGCGAGCTGCCGATCCTGCGCGACGCCGAGCTGCGCGCCTACATGGCCGACGTCCGCGAGCGCACGCTCGACGTGCTCGACGGGATCGACCTCTCGCCGGACGCCGAAGATCCGCTGCTGCGCGAAGGATTCGTCTACGAGTTGCTGCTCGCGCACGAGCTCCAGCACAACGAGACGATGCTGCAGCTGCTGCAGATGGTCGACGGCTACGGATCGCCGCTGGTCGATGCCGCGCTCGCCGCCGAGCCCCCCGCAAGCGGCTCGGGGACGGTCGCGATCGCCGCCGGCGAGCATGCGATCGGCGCACCCACCCGTGGCTTCGCCTACGACAACGAGCGCCCCCGCCACGCGGTCGAGCTGGCCGCCTTCGAGATCGACCTGGCCCCCGTGACCAACTCCGCCTACGCCGAGTTCGTCGCGGCGACCGGTGCCGAGCCGCCGCTGTACTGGGAGCGCGACGACGACGGCTGGGTCAGCGCCGCGAGGGGCAGCCGCGAGCCGGTCGAGCCGGACCAGCCCGCGATCCACGTCTCCTGGGAGGGGGCGGACGCCTTCGCCCGCTGGGCCGGCAAGCGCCTCCCGAGCGAGCACGAGTGGGAGGCGGCGCGGCCGCAGCTGGACGCGGTCGGTCGGGCCTGGGAATGGACCTCATCCGACTTCCTCGCCTACCCGGGGTTCGAGGCGTTCCCCTACCGCGAGTACTCCGAGGTCTTCTTCGGCGCCGAGTACAAGGTGCTGCGGGGCGGCTCCTGGGCGACCCATCCCGACGTCGTCCGGCCCAGCTTCCGCAACTGGGACCTGCCGCAGCGGCGGCAGATCTTCGTCGGCCTGCGCTGCGCGAGGGACCTGTGATCGCGATCGACGTACACCTCGACGCCGACGCCGCGGCGACGATGGCGCGCGACGTCCGCGCCGGCCTCTGCGCCTACCCGAAGGAGCTGGCGCCGAAATACTTCTACGACGAGCGCGGCTCGCTGCTGTTCGAGCAGATCACCGAGCTGCCCGAGTACTACCCGACCCGGGCCGAGCGGGAGATCCTCAGCCAGCACTCGGACGAGATCCTCGCCGTCGCCGGCGCGCCCGCGACGCTGGTCGAGCTGGGGTCGGGCTCGGCGGCGAAGACCCGTCACCTGCTGAACGCGATGCGCGACGCCGGCAGCCTCGACACCTACGTCCCGGTGGACATCTCCGAGGAGATCACCCACCAGACCGCGGCCAGCCTGGTCGACGAGTACCCCGGCCTCGCTGTGCGCGGCCTGGTCTGCGACTTCGAGCAGCACCTGGAGCGGATTCCGGACGGCGCCGGGGCGAGGTTGATCGCCTTCCTCGGCGGCACCATCGGCAACCTCTACCCGCGCCAGCGCCACGCCTTCCTGGAGCGAATCGCGGCGCTGCTCGGTCCGGGGGACCAGCTGCTGCTCGGCACCGACCTGATCAAGGACAGCGCTCGGCTCGAGGCCGCCTACGACGATGCCGCCGGCGTCACCGCCGAGTTCAACAAGAACGTGCTCGAGGTTCTCAACCGCACGCTCGGAGCCGACTTCGAGCTCGATGCCTTCGAGCACGTCGCCCGTTACGACGCCGAGGCGGAGCGGATGGACATCCGCCTGCGCTCGCTCGCCGACCAGGACGTCCGCCTCGACGACCTCGACCTCGAGATCTCCTTCGCCGCCGGCGAGGAGATGCGGACCGAGATCTCGACCAAGTTCACCCGCGAGCGGCTCGAGTCCGTGTATGCGGGGGCGGGGCTGGCGCTGTGCGGCTGGTTCACCGATGCCGCCGGCGACTACGCCCTCAGCCTGGCGCGGTCGGCACCTGCTGGGTGATGCAGTGGACATTGCCGCCGCCGAGCAGGATCTCGCGGCTGGGGACGCCGATCACCTCGCGCTCGGGGAAGCAGGCGCCGAGGATCTCCGCTGCCCGCTCGTCGTGGCGCTCGTCGAGTAGGGGCATCACCACGCGGCCGTTCGCGAGGTAGAAGTTCGCGTAGGAAGCGGCGAGGCGATCGCCGGCCCGGCGCGGCAGCGTCCCCTCGCGGCGCTCGACTCCCGCCGCCTCCTCGGCCGTCGCTCGCAGCGGCCCGGGAGAGGGGAGGCGCACCACCTCGAACGGGCGCCCGCGGGCGTCGGTCGCCGCTTCCAGCCGCGCCAGGGCGTCGCTGGAGATCGCGTGCTGGGGATCCGACTCGTCGTCGCTCCAGGTCAGCAGGACGACCCCGGGGCGGGCGAAGCAGGCGAGGTTGTCGACGTGTCCGTCGGTCTCGTCCTCGTAGACGCCGCGCCCGAGCCAGACCACCTTCTCGGCGCCGAGGTGGTCGCAGAGCGCACGCTCGACCTGCTGCCGCGACAGCTGCGGATTGCGATTGCGGTTGAGCAGGCACTCTTCGGTGGTCAGCACCGTGCCGGCGCCGTCGACGTGGATCGAGCCACCCTCCAGCACCAGCGGCGCCCGGTAGCGGTCCGCGCCCTCGGTCTCCAGAATCCTGGCGGCCAGCCGTTCGTCGCGATCCCACGGCGAGTAGATCCCGCCCCAGGCGTTGAAGTGCCAGTCGACGCCGCGCCGCCCGCCCGCCCCGTCGACGACGAAGGTCGGGCCGGTGTCGCGGGCCCAGGCGTCGTCGCTGGCGATCTCGACCACGCGCACCGCCGGCGGCAGCAGCGAGCGGCAGCGCTCGAGCTGGGCCGCGGAGGCCGCCATCGTCACCGGCTCGGAGACCGCGATCGCCGCCGCCACGACGGCGAAGGCCGCTTGGGCCGGTGCCGCGCCGAGGCGCCAGTTGTCGGGCCGCTCCGGCCAGATAATCCAGCAGCCGTCATGCGGCTCGAACTCGCCCGGCATCCGGAAGCCGTCCGCCGCCGGCGTCGAGTCGATCGTCGTGCTCACCGAGCCATCTTTGCGCGCTGAGGTGGCCGGCTACAGTCGAGGGATGGAGGAGATCCGCCTGATCCTCGCCACCGACCCGCCGCAGTCGCCGGCCCGCACGCTCCCTTCCAGCCGCCCGCCCTTCCGGATCGCCGCCGTGCAGCAGCGCTGGCACCCCGATCCCGACGAGCACGAGGCGGCGCTGGCGATGGGGATCGAGCTGGCGGCGCGCGAGGGCGCGCAGCTGGTCTGCCTACAGGAGCTGACCCTGAGCCCTTACTTCGCCGTCGACCCGGGCGGGCCGAGTGCGGCCGTCGCCGAACCGGAGGAGCTGCCGGGCGGCCGCACCCACCGGTTCGCCGCCCAGATGACGGCGGCGACCGGCGCCCACGTCCACGCCTCGCTCTACGAGCGGGCCGAGGGCGAGGACGGGCTCGGGTTCAACACCGCGATCGTCGTCGCTCCCGACGGCGAGCTCGTCGCCCGCACCCGCAAGCTCCACATCCCGGTCACCGCCGGCTACCACGAGGACCGCTACTTCCGGCCCGGCCCGGCCGGCGCGGATGCCTTCCCGGTCCTCGCCCTCGGCGAGGCCCAGCTGGGCCTGCCGACCTGCTGGGACCAGTGGTTCCCCGAGGTCGCCCGCGCCTACAGCCTCGCTGGGGCCGAAGTACTCGTCTATCCAACCGCGATCGGCTCCGAGCCCGATCACCCCGACTTCGACACCGAGCCGCTCTGGCAACAGGTCATCGTCGGAAACGGAATCGCCAACGGCACCTTCATGGTCGCCGTCAACCGCTTCGGAGAGGAGTCGCCGCTGACCTTCTACGGAAGCTCCTTCATTCTCAGATCCGTACGGTCGAGTCCTGGCCCGGGCACCGCGCGACGAGCCAGCTGTCCTGGTTGCCGACCTCGACCTCGACCAGCGCCGCGACTGGCTCGACCTCTTCCCCCTCCTCACCACCCGGCGTCCCGATGCTTACTCGCGGCTGGTCGATGCCCCGGAGGATGCCGGGTAGGGGTTCCGCTTAACTTTTTCGAGGATCGGATGCGGCCGTCCGAGGAGCGTGGCGGCGAAAAAGTACAAGACGCTTCACCCCTACCCGGCATCCTCCGGGGCAAGGGCCTCGATCGCGTATCCCAACTTGTCCGGAGTAACGATCGGGGTGAGGATCGGCAGCGTGATCCCGCCGGCGACGAAAGCGGCGAGCCGTTCCTTCATCTGCTCTGGCGAGCCGAAGATGAACATGTCCTCGATCAGCTCCCAGGGCGCGGCCGCTGCTGCGGCCTGGCGGTCGCCGGCCTCCCAGGCCGCAATCATGGGATCGATCTGCTCTGCATAGCCGAGCCAGCGGTAGAAGTTGGCGTAGACGGGGACGGTGATGTAGGAGCTGAACATGAAGCGAGCGAGGGGCTCCACCTGCTCGCGCTCGCCGGGGATGCAGAAGAAGCGGCAGAGGAGCTCGAAGTCCGCCGGCGCGCCCTCCAGTTGCGCGGTGACCTTGGGCAGCCCGCCGAGCGGCAGGAAGTTGGTGAAGGCGCCCGCGGCTCGCTCGACCGCCAGCTGCAGCATCTTGCCGCGCAGCGCCGCGAGCACGATTGGGATCGGCTCCTGCGGCGGCATTTCCAGCTTGAAGCCGGTGCTCGTGCGTTCGCCGGCGAGCGCGGTCTCGAGGAAGTCGAGCGTCTCGCGAACCTTGCTCAGCGGCTTCTCGAAGGGGATCCCGTTCCAGCCTTCGACGATGCGATCGGAGGAGGAGCCGATGCCGAGCACGAAGCGACCGCGCGAGGCGCTGGCGAGCGCGGCCGCCTCCTGAGCCAGCAGGGCCGGGCCGCGCTGGAAGACGCCGACGATCCCGGTCCCGAGCCGCATCCGCTCGGTCCAGGCTGCGCTCAGCGCCAGCGGGGTGAGGCCATCTGGGCCGGCGGTCTCGCCGCTCCAAAGGTCGGTGTAGCCGACCGCCTCGGCCCGTTTGACGTGCTCCTCGTGGTCGGCCAGCGAGATTCCCGGCAGCGGCAACGTCAATCCCCAACGCTGAGACATGGCGCGACCCTATAGCCTGCGGCGCCGATGCCCGGGAGCTCTCAGGCCCAGGACCAGGCCAAACCAGACCGCAACCTGGCGCTGGAGCTGGTGCGGGTGACCGAGGCGGCGGCGCTGGCCGCGGCCCGCTGGGTCGGCCGCGGCGACAAGATCGCCGCCGACGGCGCCGCGGTCGACGCGATGCGCTTCGTGCTCGACTCGGTCGCGATGGACGGCATCGTCGTGATCGGCGAGGGCGAGAAGGACGAAGCCCCGATGCTCTTCAACGGCGAGCAGATCGGCGACGGCAGCCCGCCGGTGGTCGACATCGCCGTCGACCCGCTGGAGGGGACGACGCTCTGCGCCCGCGGCATGCCCAGCGCCCTGGCGGTGATCGCGCTCGCCGAGCGCGGCTCGATGTTCGACCCCGGCCCCTGCGTCTATATGGAAAAGATGGCGGGCGGGGAGGAGATCGCCGACCTGCTCGACCTCGATCGGTCGTTGCCGGAGACGCTGAACCTGATCGCCGAGCGCAAGGGCGGCAGCGTCGGCGACGTGACCGTCGTCATGCTCGATCGACCGCGCCACGAGGAGGCGATGCGCGAAGTCCGCGAGGCCGGCGCCCGCATCCGCCTGATCAGCGACGGCGACGTCTCGGCGGCGCTGCTGGCGGTCAGCGAACGCTCGCCAGTCGACCTGCTGTGGGGGATCGGCGGCACCCCCGAGGGCGTGCTCTCGGCCGCCGCCCTGAAGTCGATGGGGGGCGAGCTGCTGGGCCGGCTCTGGCCCCGCGACGACGGCGAGCGCCAGGCGGCGATCGACGCCGGCTATGACCTTGGCCGGGTCCTCACCGCCAACGACCTCTGCTCCGGCGAGGACGTCTTCTTCTCGGCAACCGGGGTCACCGACGGCGACGTCCTCCAGGGCGTCCGCTACCGCGGCCCCGGCGCCACCACCGAATCGCTGGTGATGCGGTCCCGCTCCGGCACCGTTCGGCGCGTGCACGCGCGTCACGATCGCGCCAAGCTGCGCGCGATCATCGGCTCCCGCTACGGCTGAGGCAGCTGTAACCGTGCCTGGCCCCCCTGACCGGCCCTCCTGCGATTGGGGAACCCAAGTGTTCGTGCATAGAACGTTTTCGTTCTAATACAAAACTTCTTGATACTCTACGGCCAGAAAGGGGAGCTGAAATTGGACAGCTTGGCCGATGACCAGATCCGCGAT
Organism: uncultured Solirubrobacterales bacterium; assembly: GCA_963775475.1. Lineage (GTDB taxonomy): Bacteria > Actinomycetota > Thermoleophilia > Solirubrobacterales > 70-9 > VAYN01. The sequence goes on from CAVZIP010000003.1 coordinate 257,588, forward strand.
GGTGGCACCGCCGTCATGGCTGCGGATCCGGCGCAGTCACAGGTTCGCGCCGGCGCCAAAGCGCTCTCGGTGCTTGCGACCCCCCTCAACCTGCGGGTCCTCCAAGCCCTCTCCGAGCGGCCGATGCGGCTGGCGGAACTGCGCAAAGCGACCGGCCTGCCGGCGCAGACGACCCTGCGCGGACACCTGACGAGCCTCTCCGAGCTCGGCGTTCTGACGAAACGCCCGACCCGGCAGATGCCCTATGCCGTCGAGAACGAGCTGACGCCAATGGGACGGGAACTGCTCGAGGTGGCCGAGCTGCTCGCGATCTGGCTGGGTCAAGCTCCCGACGGCCCGATCTCACTCGAGGACGGGGCCGCGAAGGGGGCGGTCAAGGCGCTGGTCGACGGCTGGGGCTCGAAGATGATGCGGGCTCTGGCTGCGCGCCCACTGTCGCTGACCGAACTCGACAGCTTGATTTTCGACCTCAGCTACCCAGCGCTCGAGCGGCGTCTCTCGAGCATGCGGATCGCCGGTCTGGTCGAAGCTCGGAAAGGTCGGGGAACGGGTACCCCCTACGGGGTCACCGACTGGGCGCGTCGTGGCATCGCCCCCCTGGCGGCTGCCAGCCATTGCGAGCGGGTTCACATGCGACACGACAGCGCCCCCGTCACCCAGATCGATATCGAGGCCGCCTTCCTCCTCGCGGCTCCGTTGGTCCGCCTGTCCACCGGAGCGAGCGGCCTATGCCAGCTCGAGGTCGATGCTGGTCCCGAGGTTCTCCTGCGGCCGGCGGGCGTTCAGGTGACGGTCGAGCGCGGCAGGGTGGTTTCCTGCCTTTCCCACCTGGAGAAGGATCCCCCCTCCCGTGCCGCCGGTCCCGCGCTCACCTGGTTCAACGCGGTGAGGGACGGGAGCTTCGGCGAGCTCCGCTTCGGCGGCAGCCGGCAGATCGCCGAAGAGATGGTCAGGGGCCTCCATTCCACCTTCGGTCGGTCCTAGTAGGAACGACCGTCCCGAGCTGCCCACGCGCCGGTCCGGACAGCGCGTATCTCAGGCGGTAACCGTTTCGGCGGCCAGGCGTTGCTGGGTTCGCGCGTCCTCTTCGCCGACGAAGGGGACGAGCACCTCGTAGGTCAGTTCGGGCAAGAGGCTCGGGAGCTCGGCGGCACGGCCGTTCACGACCTCCTCGTAGACCTTGGCGATGCCGACGCCGATGGCCAGCTCGGGTGCCTGCGGCCGCGCCGCGCCGACTTCGACCTCGTCGTACCCGTCTTCCAGCAGTTTCGTGAAGCGGCGGAAATTCTCCTGGAAGCGCTCTCGCGAAACCGAGCCGACCGCGGCCAGCTCGACCAGCGTCACCCTGGCGGCGGCGGGGTCGGCGGCGAACCATTCGAGCATCGCGGCAATCGACCTGCGGACCCGGTCCGCCCATGGCCCCGGCCCGTCATAGGCGGCTTTGACGGTGGCTTCCAGATGATCGACGAGAACGTCGTGAGCGGCCAGCAGGCAACTGAGCTTGTCGTCGAAGAGCTCGTAAAACGACTCTCGACCGACCCCCGCCTCTTCGAGGATGTCGGCAACAGAGGTCGCGTCGTAGCCCTTGCGGGCGGTGACACGCACGACCGCAGCCAGCAGGCGTTCGCGCTGAGAGCGCTCGACCAACTCACGCGAAAGGCCGTGACGGCCTCGTGGCAAGCGCCATTTACGAAGGTCTTCGCGTTCCTCCGTCACCGCGGAGTGGAGCCGTTGGGACCGCCGCTGTTGGTGACCATCCGTGCCTGCCTCCCGGCCTCGTCGTGACCTGCAAGGGGCAGCAACCCGACGTAGACGATTTCCGGCAGCAGCTCTGGAAGCTGCTTGGTGCGGCCGGCGGCAATCTGACTGAAGATCAACACCTGAGCCCGGCCGAACGCCAGGTGCGGGTCGGCGTGCGATTGCCGTGCCCGGCCGGAGCTGTTCCAGAGGCTTTCGACAGCGGGGATGACCAGCTTGCGGTAGCGCTCGACGATCGCCGGTTCGACGGTGAGGGCGTCGCCCATGACCAGCTGTGCCAGGGCGGGTCTTGTCGCCATCAGCTCGAGCGTTGCCGCCGCCGCCTTGTACAGCGCCTCCGCCGGCGAGTCGGAAGGATCGCGGGCTTCAGCGGCGGCGGCCTGCAGGGTCTCGAGGCAGAAGTCGAGCGCTCCGTCGAAGCAGGCGCGCTTGTTTGGGAATCGCTTGTAGAAGGTGGTTCGCGAGATGCTGGCGCGCTTGACGATGTCGGCGATGGTCGTGGCCGTGTATGTCTTCTCGGCGCAGCTCTCGATCATCGCGTCGATGATTCGCTGCCGCTGCGATTGCTCGCCGATATCGACCGGAATCGTCGGATCGAGTACTCCAGGCACGGTATGAGAACTCCCCTGTTTTTGCATCAAAATGATTGTTTCAATTAGTCGCCGTACCCTGCTTGCCCATCCGCAAACGGCTGGGACAGCAGGCGACCCAAAGCGATTGCCGCTGTACTGAAATATGACAGTTTTTATTGCTCGGGGAGGGCTAAGAGGTTCTTTCCGCATCGAGCGAGTCCGGGCACCCCGTGCAGGGCCGATCGCCGCGGTAGGGCAACTCGCCGGTGTCGTGCACCTCGTAGCGCAGTGAATTGATCACCGCCCCGACCATCAGGGCCAGGCTGAGCACGTAGAACCAGAGGAGGGCGATGAGGATGAAGCCCAGGGTGGAGCCAAAGCGCGAGAGGCTGGAGGCGTTCGAGAGGTAGATCGGGAAGAGCCAGTTGGCGAGGCCGGCGGCCATCGTGACGAAGGCGGCTCCGGGCCAGACGGCTCGCCATGGCATGTGCCCTTTCGGCACCGCCCAGAAAATCACGCAGCAGATCCCGAAGGTGACCAGCAGCGCCGCGCCGAGCAGCAGGATCGTGTCGATCGCCTTGATGTCGGAGAGGCCGAAGGGGAGCCGGTCGGTGCTGGAGAGCAGCGTGCTCTCGATCGTCGGCACGAAGATGCTGGCGGCGATGAAGAGCAGGACGACTCCCAGCATCGCGAAGGAGAACCGCTTCTGCTCGACCCAGCCGCGGCATTCGACGTGGTAGATGCGGCAGAAGGCGGTGTCCATCGCCCCCCAGAAGGAGGCGCCGATCCAGAGCGAGCCGATGAAGGCGGCGATTCCGATCGTCGTCGAGTTGTCCTCGATCCGGCCGAGGATGTCGGTCAGCGTCTGCTGCTCGGCGCTGGGGAAGAGGCGCTCGAGGTCGTTGACGACGCTGGCCTCGACGCCGCCGATCTTCAGCACCTGGCCGAAGACGAAGAGGACCAGCAGGGCGAAGGGGAAGACCGCCAGCATCAGGTTGTAGGCGACCATCGCCGAGAGGCCGGTGACGTTCTCGCGGTACGCGCGCTCCCAGAAGGCTCGAAGCCAGGGGCGGGGGTGGCGTAGCGAGTTGGGCATTGACTTTACAAAGTGAAGCGCTAGGATGCGAACAGGCGTTTGACTCCGCGACTTTCGCCGTCGCGGGGTCTTTTCATGCCAGGACTAAACACCAAGCGCAAGGGAAACGAGTAGAACAGGATGCTGGTAGCAGAGCTTCAGGAGTTGGAGGAGGTCAAGAACCTCATCAATCGCGGGCAGCAGCTTGGCGTGCTGACCTTTGGCGATATCGCCTCGGCCGTGTCCGAGGTGGATCTCGACGAGTCGGATGTCGAGGACCTCTACGGGCACCTCGAGAAGTCAGGGATCGAGCTCGTCGAGGACATGGACCCGGCCCAGAAAGCGGCCGCGGACGCGATGCCAGCAGACACCGGCAAAAAAGGCCGGCGCCGCCAGAAACAGGCGCTCGACCTGAAACCGGACATGACCACCGACTCCCTGCAGCTGTTCCTCAAGGACATCGGCAAAGTCCGGCTGCTGACCGCCCAGGAGGAGGTCGAACTCGCCAAGCGCATCGAGCGCGGCGACCTCGACGCGAAGCAGAAAATGGTCGAGTCCAACCTGCGCCTGGTCGTCTCGATCGCGAAAAATTACCGGAACCAGGGCCTGCCCTTCCTCGACCTGATCCAGGAGGGCACGCTGGGCTTGGTCCGCGCGGCGGAGAAGTTCGACTACCGCAAGGGGTTCAAGTTCTCCACCTACGCGACCTGGTGGATCCGCCAGGCGATCGCCCGCGCCCTGGCCGACAAGGCACGGACGATCCGCATCCCGGTCCATGTGGTCGAGAAGCTGAACAAGATCGGCCGTGCCGAGCGCAAGCTGGTGACCGAGCTGGGCCGCGAGCCGACCCCGGAGGAGATCGCCGAGGTGACCGGGATCGACCCCGAGGAGGTCGACTCGATCAAGCGCTCCGCCCAGGCCCCGGTTTCGCTGGAGAAGCCGGTCGGCGACGAGGAGGAGTCCGAGTTCGGCCAGTTCATCGCCGACGAGAAGGCCGAGTCGCCGTTCGACCGCGCCGCGGACCTGCTGACCAAAGAGGCGCTGAAGGAGGCGCTGGAGAACCTCTCCTACCGCGAGCGCCGCGTCCTCGAGCTGCGCTACGGCCTCGGCGGCGAGCACCCGCGCACGCTCGACGAGGTCGGCCGCACCTTCAACGTCACCCGCGAGCGGATCCGCCAGATCGAGAACCAGAGCCTGAAAAAGCTGCAGTCGCTGGGCGAGGCGCAGAAGCTGCGCGAGGTGGCTTAGGCCCGCAGCACGTGGCCGGGGTGCCGATACCCCTCCCCGTGAATTGCTATCGCCCGCCTATCGGCGGGCTCCCGGATTGAGCGCGGCCTGGCGGCCGCGCAATAGACAGATTGCATTTCGCGCGCATTCGCGCACATTCCCGGGGAGGGGTATCGGCACCCCGACGAACGCCCCGGCTGTCCTGTCGCTGGAGCTTGTGGGGCACGCTCGTTGGGAGGGGTCCGGTCACCCTCTGGGCGAATGTCGCCGATAGGCGGCGAAATGCAATCTGTTTCTTGCGCGCCATAGGCGCGCAGCATCATCGGGAGCTGCACCCGCAGGGTGCGCGACTGAATTCGCCCAGAGGGTGACCGGACCCCTCCTTGCAGCGCTTAGTACCGCGGTTTAAGCCGTAGAACATCGCGGTCGATACAGGCCGGGATGTTCGATATCGATTCAGCGCTGCGTACCCTCGTCGAGCGGGAGGGGTCGGACCTGCACATCAAGGTCGACTCGCCCCCGATCGCTCGCATGCACGGGGAACTGATCCCGCTCGAGGGGTTCGGTGAGCTCAGCGCCGAGGACACCGAGAAAGCCTTCCGCGATGTCGCCGAGGCGCGCTCTGTGGCCGAATTCGAGGACGACGGCGAGGCCGACTTCTCCTACGCGTTACCGGGGGTCTCCCGTTTCCGCGTCAACACCTTCAAGCAGCGCGGCGCGATCTCGATCGTCTGCCGCGCGATCCCCTTCGAGATCCGCTCGATCGACGACCTCGGCCTGCCCGAGGTCGTTCGTGGGCTGGCGGAGGAGCAGCGCGGGATCATCCTCGTCACCGGCACCACCGGCTCCGGCAAGAGCACGACGCTGGCGGCGATGATCGACCACATCAACCAGACCCGGGCGCGGCACATCGTCACGCTCGAGGACCCGATCGAGTACCTGCACGCCGACAAACGCTCGATCGTCAACCAGCGCGAAGTCGGCTCCGACACCAAGAGCTTCGCGCGGGCGATGCGGCGGGTCCTGCGCCAGGACCCCGACGTGATCCTGATCGGCGAGATGCGCGACGAGGAGACGGTGCGGACGGCGCTCTCCGCGGCCGAGACGGGGCACCTCGTCCTCTCCACGGTCCACACCCTGGACGCGACCGAGACGATCAACCGCATCATCGACTTCTTCCCCCCGCACCTGCAGCAGCAGGCGCGGGTGATGCTGGCCTCGACCCTGAGGGGGGCGATCGCCCAGCGCCTGGTGCCCGACGTGACCGGCGAGGGGCGGGTGCCGGCCTCCGAGGTGATGGTGGTGACCGGCCGGGTCCAGGACCTGATCCTCAACCCCGAGGAAACCGGCAAGATCACCGAGGTCATCTCCGAAGGCGAGTACTACGGGATGCGGACCTTCGACCAGTCGCTGCTGAGGTACGCGATGGAGGGCCGGATCACCGAGGAGACGGCGATGGACTACGCCTCCAGCCCGCACGACTTCAAGCTGATGCTCGCGGCGGGCGGCCAACGGGCCAGCGGCATCGAGCAGCTCGAGCGCGCCGAGGAGCCGGTGGCGCGATGAGGGACAAGCTGAACGACAACCCGATGGCCCAGGTTGGCCTGGTGGCGATCCTCGTCGTAGTGGTCGCCTTCATGCTGCTCAAACCTGGCGGCGGTGAAGAAGAAGCGGCGGTGCCGACCGAAGCGACGGTCACCAGCGCCGAAACCGGGGTCACCAGCACTGCCACCGGAGCAACCGCCGGCGAAGCTGTCGAAGGTGCGGTGGAAGGGGTAATCGAAGCCGGCGCCGCCGATGCCTCGGCCGCCGCCGCCGCGATCCCGGCGCCGCCGATGCCGGCTCCCGTCGCCCGCGCCTACGACGCCGGCAGGACCGTGGTCCTGCTCGTCGTCCACGACGGCGGCATCGACGACCGGCTCGTGGCAGGGTCGGTGCGCGGGCTGTCCACCTATCCCGACGTCGCCCTCTTCGTCGTCCCGGCCAAGAAGATCGCCCGCTACGCGGCGATCACCCTCGGCGCCGACGTGCAGCAGGTTCCGGCGCTCGTGGTGATGCGGCCGCGGGGGCTCAGCGGCGGCGTCCCCCAGGCCTCCGTCGACTATGGGTTCCAGACCTGGCAGAGCGTCGTCCAGGCGGTTGTCGACGCCCGCTACAAGGGCCCCGAAGAGACCTACCACCCGGACTGAGCCGACGATGAGCTCCAACGACAGGTTCCAGTACCCGGGCCACCTGCAGCCGGTCCCCGATTCGGGCACCTCAGCCGCTCCGGCGATGCCCACGCCGGAGGAGCAGGGCACCCCCGGGCTGACGCCGCCGCTGCACCGCGGCCACTCGCGCGGCTTCATCACCGACGTGCTGGTCGAGCTCAACTTCGCCTCCGCGGAGGCGGTGCACGGCGCCATCGACGCTGCCCGCACGGCCGGCCGCACGCCGGAGGCGCTGCTGCTCGAGCAGGGCACCATCAGCGAAGACCAGCTCTCGCGGGCGACCGCCGAGCGTTACGGCCTCGACCACGTCGACCTCGCCGTCTACAACGTCGACGTCGCCGCCGCGGCGCTGTTCCCGGTGACGATGGCCCGCCGCTACATGGCGGTTCCGGTCGGCTACGTCGACCAGCACACGTTGCTGGTCGCGGCCGCCGACCCCGCCAACGTCCTCGCCGTCGACGACATCCAGATTGCCACCGGCCTCGACTGCCACATCGCGGTTGCCGCCAAGGGCGACGTCGAGTCGCTGCTGGCGCGGCTCGGCACCCTGCAGAACGCCGCCGCCGAGGCGATCATCGAGGAGCAGGAGGAGGACGAGGTCGAGGTGGACGGCCTCGCCACGGTCAGCGACATGCAGGCCAGCGCCGAGGACGCGCCGGTGATCAAGCTCGTCTACAGCCTGCTGGCGCAGGCGGTGGGGGAGGGGGCCTCCGACGTCCACCTCGAGCCCGAGGAGGGGGAGCTGCGGGTCCGCTTCCGTGTCGACGGCGTGCTGAAGGAAGCGGCGCACGTGCCGAAGCGGATGATCGGCGCCGTGATCTCGCGCCTGAAGATCATGAGCGAGCTCGACATCGCCGAGAAGCGGGTGCCCCAGGACGGTCGCGTCAGCGTCGCGGTGGAGGAGCGCCGCATCGACCTCCGTGTCACCACCCTGCCGACCCAGCGTGGCGAGGGGGCGACGATCCGCATCCTCGACGAAAGCAACTCGCAGCGCACGCTCGACGACCTCGGCATGGACGGTTCCGCCCGGGCCCGCTTCGAGAACGCCTTCCACCAGGCCTACGGTGCCGTGCTGGTGACCGGGCCGACCGGCTCCGGCAAGTCGACGACCCTCTACGCGGCGCTGGCCGAGCTGAACGAGGTCGAGAAGAAGATCATCACGATCGAGGATCCGGTCGAGTACCGGATCGACGGCGTCAACCAGATGAACGTCAACCGCAAGGCCGGCCTCGACTTCGCCAGAGGCCTGCGCTCGATCCTCCGCGCCGATCCCGACATCGTCATGGTCGGCGAGATCCGCGACGCGGAGACGGCGCGGATCGCGATCGAGGCGGCGCTGACCGGCCACATGATGCTGACCACGCTGCACACCAACGACGCCCCGGGCGCGATCGCGCGCCTCAACGAGATGGGCATCGAGACCTTTCTCACCGCTTCCGCGGTCGACTGCGTGGTCGCCCAGCGGCTGGCCCGCAAGCTCTGCTCGAACTGCAAGCGGCGCGCGGTCATCCCGGTCCAGGCGTTGCTCGACGCGGGGGTTCGGGTCGGCGCCGAGGTCGAGGCCTACGAGCCGGTCGGCTGCGCCCGCTGCGGCAACAGCGGCTACCGCGGCCGGGTCGGGATCTACTCGGTGATGAGCCTCAGCGACCGGCTCAAGGAGATGACGATCTCGCGCGCCCCCGAGCCCGAGATCGCCGCCATCGCCCGCGAAGAGGGGATGCTGACCCTGCGCGAGGACGGCGTCTCCAAGGTCCGTGCCGGCAATACCAGCCTCGAGGAGGTGCTCCGTGTCACTGCCTGACTTCGATTTCTCCGCGGTCCTCGGCCAGATGGTCGAGACCAAGGCCTCCGACGTCCACATCACGCCTGGCTTCCCACCGGCGATCCGCGACAAGGGCAAAATCCGGCCGATGGAGGGCTTTCCGGTCCTCAACGCGCAGCAGACCCGCGAGGTCGTCTACGGGATCCTCAACGACGACCAGCGCAAGCGCTTCGAGAACAACCAGCAGCTCGATTTCGCCTACGCGATCCCGGGGGTGGCGCGCTTCCGCGTCAACTGCTTCTTCCAGCGCGGCACGGTCAGCGCCGCCTTCCGCCTGGTGCCCCAGGAGATCCCGGCGCTGGACTCGCTCGGGGTGCCACAGGTGCTGCGCGAGCTCTGCGAGAAACCGCGCGGCTTCGTGCTCGTGACCGGGCCGACCGGCTCCGGCAAGAGCACGACGCTGGCGGCGATGATCGACCTGATCAACGTCGGCCACCAGGACCACATCCTCACGATCGAGGATCCGATCGAGTTCCTGCACCAGCACAAAAGCTCGATCGTCAACCAGCGTGAGGTCGGCTCCGACGCACCGGACTTCGCGCTTGGTCTGCGGGCTGCCCTGCGAGAGGACCCCGACGTGATCCTGGTCGGCGAGATGCGCGATCTGGAGACGATCTCCACCGCCCTGACCGCGGCCGAGACCGGCCACCTCGTCTTCGCCACCCTGCACACCCAGTCGACCGCGCAGACGGTCGACCGGATCATCGACGTCTTCCCACCCGAGCAACAGGGCCAGGTGCGGACCCAGCTCTCGATCGCCCTGCAGGGGATCGTCACCCAGCAGCTGCTGCCGACCGCCGATGGCCGTGGCCGGGCGGTCGCCTGTGAGGTGCTGGTGCCGACCCCGGCGGTCCGCAACCTGATCCGCGAGGGCAAGACGCACCAGATCTACGCCGCCCTGCAGACCTCGGGCGCGGTGGGGATGCAGACGATGGACGCCGACCTGGCGCGGCTGGTCCGCACCGGCAAGATCACCCGTTCTTTGGCCGAACAGCGAGCCTCGGTGCCGGAGGAGCTCAGCCGGTTGCTCGGCGGGGCGCCGCTGAGCCAGGCGGAAGCTGGGACGGCTACCGCGGGCGCGCCGCCTCCCGTCACCATTCCGGGGGGCTAGCGCTCGATGTCGGCTACCACCTTCGAGTTCCGGGCGATGGACCTGGCGGGGGCGACCTCGTCGGGTCAGCTCGAGGCCGACTCCAAGGCCGCCGTCACCGAGCAGCTGCGCCAGCGTGGCTTGATCGTCCTGGACGTCAGCGAGAGGTCGAACCCGGTCAACGTCGAGGACTTCTTCAAGCGCTGGAAGGCCGTCGACATGCGCGAGCTGGCGATCTTCTCGCGCCAGTTCGCGACCCTGATCGCCTCGGGAATGCCGATGCTGCGCACGCTGCGCACGCTCGAGGAGCAGACGCAGGACGAACAGATCCGCGACTCGGCCGCCGGCGTGCGGGCCGACGTCGAGGCCGGCAGCTCGCTGGAGCAGGCGATGGAGCGTCACCCCAAGGTCTACGACCGCCTCTTCCGGGCGATGGTCCGCTCGGGCGAGCAGTCGGGCCGCCTCGACGAGGCGATGGACCGGATCGCCTTCCAGGTGGAGAAGGCCGACGCGCTGCGACGCCAGGTCAAGTCAGCGATGATGTATCCGGCGCTGGTCTTCGGCTTCGCGGTCGTGGTGCTGGTCGCGATCGTCGCCTTCGTGATCCCCATCTTCGCCGGCATCTTCGAAGAGCTGGCCGAAGAAAATCCAGAGGAAGCCGCCGGGCTGCCCCTGCCGACCCAGATCTGCGTCGACGCCTCCAACGCCCTCACCGGCTACTGGTACCTGATCATCCCCAGCCTGGTGCTGCTCTTCGTCGGCTTCTTCAAATGGAAGAAAACCGAACGCGGCAACGAGCTCTGGGACCGCTTCAAACTGAGGCTGCCGGCGCAGATCGGCGACGTGATCCAGAAGGTGGCGCTGGCGCGCTGGTCGCGTACCTTCTCCGGGGCCGTTTCCTCGGGGGTGCCGATGCTGCAGGCGATCAAACTGACCGGTGACACCTCCGGCAACGTCGTCGTCGAGCAGGCGATGGAGGACGTCTACGCCTCGGTCAAGCGGGGCGGCACCCTCGCCGGCCCGATCGAGGAGAACCCGATCTTCCCGCCGATGGTCGGCCACATGGTCGCGGTGGGGGAGGAAACCGGTCAGCTCGAGCACATGCTGAGCAAGATCGCCGACTTCTACGAGACCGAGGTCGACGCCAAGGTCAAGGCGCTGACCGCCCTGATCGAGCCGCTGATGATCGTCGTCGTCGGCGGCATGGTCGGGTTCATCGTGATCGCGATGTACCTGCCGATGTTCAGCATCTACGAACACATCCGCTAGTCCAGCGGGCTAGGTAGACGTTCATTCGGTGAGGACCCGCGAGTATTGCGGTGAGGTGCGAATTGGATCGGCATTTTTTTGTGGCGATACCACCCACTTTTCGCCATTCGACGGCGAAAACTCGAACTCGGCGCATTTGGCCGTGCAGAAGCTAAAGGTGCCCCGGGAAGCGCCGATGAGGAGAGGGCAAATGACTGCCAGTGCCTCGGTGCCGTTCGGCAAATCCCGGGCTCTGGCGCAAACGATAGGACCACTAGGAGGTACCTATGTTGCTCCAGAACATCCGGGCAAAGATCGGCGCCCGGCTCAACGGTGACAACGAGAGCGGCTTCACCCTGATCGAGCTCCTCGTCGTCATGCTCATCCTCGGAATCCTGGCTGCGATCGCGCTGCCCGCCTTCTTCAACCAGAAGGACAAGGCTGGCGACGCCAAGGCCAAGGAGACCCTGCACTCGATGCAGGTTGCAATGGAGACGTGCGCAACGGATAACGACGGCGCTTACCACACGACCAACTGCACCCAGGCAAAACTCCACGACATCGAGCCGACCATCTCGGCGACGGCAACCGACATCACGGTGACGCCCGAAACCACTGGTTACAAACTCCAGGCTGACGGTTCCGGCACCCAGTCGTTCGAAATCGTCAATGCCGCAGGCGCGCTGACCTTCCCCTGCACCACCGGCGGCAAAGGCGGATGTACCGATGACGCCACGCCCGGCGGTGCCGGCACCTGGGGAAGCTGATTCATTAGACACGCGCTTGGCTATGAGTAAGCCACGCATCAACGCTGACGACGGGCGGGCCATTGCGGCCCGCCCGTCGCTGCTTCTGTTGGCCATCATCGGTGGGGTCTTGCTCGCGGCACCAGCTGTCGCACGGGCAGAACCGCCGGTCCTGGTCGGGACGACCCCAGCCTCTCCCAACACCGACCTCTTTCCCCTCGTCCGCGGAAACTCGAGCGGTGTGATCATCTCCTCGGTGCCGATGGCGCAGACGAGCGCAATCACGTTCGCGCCGGGAGACGAAGGCACGATCGACATCTTCAAGAACAAAGCCTGTGAAGGCGAACCGGCGGCGACGGGCAGCATGCTCCAGTTCGACAGCAGCGGGATCCAGATCGGCGTCGACCCCGAAACCACCACCTACATCTCGGCCGAACGGACGGATTCGGAAGGCCCCTCGGGCTGCTCACAGAAATGGATCGAGTACCAGCACGTCAAAGAACTCCCACCCCCGAAAGAAGAGCCGCCGGCCAACCCACCATCCAATCCTCCGGCGCAGCCGCCTTCGGTTGGTCCGGGTCAGCCCACTTCGATGCCCCCCGGCCCGCCGCAGCTGCGCACGATCCCGGGTGGATTCGCCAACGACAACACGCCCCTCGTCACCGGCGCGGCGCCCGGCGCGGCCTCGGTGAAGATCTTCACCGAGGCCGAGTGCAACGGGTCGCCGGTCGCAAAGGGCTCCGTGGGTCAGTTCGAGGACGGCCTCGAGGTGCGCGTGGTCGACAACGCGGCGATCGCCTTCTACGGCGTCTCCGTTGGCCCCGGCGGCGCCTCGTCGCGCTGCTCGTCGCCCGTCTACTACGTCGAGGATTCGCTGACCCCGCACACGCGGATCACGATGGGCCCGGCCTCGAAGACCCGCAAGCGCAAGGCTGTCTTCCGCTTCAAGGACACCACCGGAGACGCGGTCGGGACGAGCTTCTTCTGCAAGTTCGATCGCCGTAGGTGGGCGCCCTGCAAGTCACCGCTGAACCTGCGCCGTCTCCATCTCAAGCGCCATGTGCTGCGGGTGAAAGCGATCGACCCCGCCGGCAACGCCGAGACGAAGCCGGCCATGCGGCGCTTCAAGGTCGTGCCGCCTCTCTAAGGGCGCCGCTCGCTGTCCATTCGACAGCCGCCCGCTCGGGTAGAACTCCCGCTCGATGGCCGGCACCGCCCTCTTCGCCTTCGTCCTCGGCCTGGTCGCCGGCAGCTTCGTCACCGCGGTCGCCCACCGCGTTCCCCGCCGCGTCTCTGTCGTCGCAGCCCGTTCCGAGTGTCCCGCCTGCGGGGCACAGATCGCCGCCTACGACAACGTCCCCGTGGTCTCGTGGATGCTCCTGCGTGGTCGAGCGCGCTGCTGCGGCGCTCCTATCTCACCGCGCTACCCGCTGACCGAGTTGAGCCTGGGCCTGCTCTTCGCTCTCACCGTCGTCGTCCACTGGGGAGACTCGATTGCCGAAGTCGCGATCGACCTCGTCTTTCTCACGATGCTCGCCGCGGTCACCCTGACCGATCTCGAGCAGCGGATCATCCCCAACAAAATTCTCCTGGCCGGGGCGATCCTCTGCCTCCTGATCGCGATCCCGACCGACCCGAGCGGCCTCCCCGAGCGAGCGATCGCGGCCGCCGCGGCCGGCGGTGTCCTCTTCCTCGTCGTCCTCGCCCACCCGAAAGGGATGGGCCTCGGCGACGTCAAGCTGACGGCGACGATGGGCCTCTTCCTCGGCCGCGCCGTCGCCCCCGCGATCCTCGTCGCGCTCCTGGTCGGCAGCATCCTTGGCCTGGCCCTGATCATTCGCCACGGCTCCCAGGCGCGCAAGATGGCGATCCCCTTCGGCCCCTTCCTGGCCCTGGGCGGCGTCGTCGCCATGCTCGCCGGCGACCAGCTGATCGACCTCTACCTGGGCTGAGAGCATCTCGATCCAAAGCGGATTCGAAGTCGTTCGATTCTGCGCACCAGGTGTGTGTTGGCACGTTCTAAGGTCGGGGGAGAGGGCATGGCGACCCGAGAGAGAGGCGTATGATGTTCCGTATGAAAGAGCGGGTGACGATTTCCATCGAGCCGGAGGCCCTGGAACGGGCGCGGACCGAAGTGGAGGCGGGGATTGCCCCCAATCTTTCTGTCGCGGTCGAAAGGGCGCTGACGGCTCGCAGCAAGTCTCAAGCCTTGAGGGAGGCGCTTGAGCTCTCAGACGCCATTCATGGGCCGATCAGCAAGGAGGCGGAAGAATGGGGTCGGAAGGAACTCGACCGGGCTTTTCAGGAGATCTCGTCCTCGACGCGGGCGCGCTGATCGCGTTCGAGCGCGGCGACCAGGTCGTCAAGTCGATTCTTCGGCGCGCCCTCGAGCTCGAAGCCCGGGTCGTCATCCCGGCGACTGTGCTTGCTCAGGTCTGGCGCGGTGGGCCGCAGGCCGCGCCGCTGGCGCGACTCGCAGAGGCCGTCGATGTGGATGTGCTCGACGAGGGGCGGGCAAGGGAAGTCGGGGTTCGTCTGGGGAAGCGCGGCGCGAGCGATGTCGCGGATGCTCATGTTGTTTGTTGTGCGCTCGCCCACCGGGCGGCGGTGGCCACATCGGATCCGGGTGATATCCGGTCATTGGCATCAGCGCCAGAAGCACTGAAGCTGATTCCCGTCTGACTAGCTGCCCTGCTTCGACTTGCTCTTCTTCTCCGATTTCCCCAGCGGCGCCCGATTGAGCTTGTCGGTTTCCACCAGGTGGACTTTGAGGAGCTCGATCTTGAAGGTGCGGCCCTCGCCGCCGTAGACGAAGGTCTCGGGGACGCCGGGTTCCATCGCCAGCAGCTGGCAGGAGTCGGAGCCGAGGACGCACTTGGCGTCGCCGAAGATCGCCTCGACGTTGGAGGAGACCATCATCAGCGCCTTCTTGCCGTCTTTGGTCGAGCCCATGTAGATCACGGCCGGGGTCTCGCGGCTGGGAAGCATCGTCAGCTCAGGCAGGTTGCGGCGAACCTGTGCGTCGCCGGTGCCGGTCGCGCCTTCCTGGGAGCCGCCGGGGACGACCCTGACGTCGATCGCGTAGGAGAAGTAGGTGAGCTTGTCGGGACTCGGTTCGTCGCCGGGCTGATTCGGTGGGGGAGAGGTCGGCACGAAGGGTTCGGTCGAGCCTCCGGAGCTGACCGGTTCGCCTTCGCTCGTTGCGCCGGGGGCGGCGGACGACAATTCCGGCGCCCTGCCCCGGAACTGCTGCACGAAGGGATCTTCGGCCTCCATCCGCTGGAGCCGGCGTTTGTAGTCGCGCAGGCCGGGGGCCGATTTGGCAACCAGCACGCCGGATTTGCTGCTGACCGCGCTCGGGGTCGCGACCGCCGTTTCCGCCGCGCCTCCCGCTTCGGGCGCTTCCGAGCCCGACTGGCTGAGGGCGATCGGCACCGCGACGATCGCCACGATCAGAAGCGCGACCAGCGGCAGCAGGTGGCGGTCCTTGAGGTCGTAGTAGAGGTCGAGCAGGAAGTCGGGAACCTTCAGCCGCTCCAGGTCCGGCAGTTTGATCTCGGGGCCTTTCTTCAGCATGTTCATTGTTCGTCTGAGGTCGGGACGGATTCGGTTTCTTCCGCCGATTCAGCGGACACCGGCGCCGGTTCGGAGGGCGTGGCGCCGACGGTCGTCCCCTGGTTCGGCGGGGTCAGGTAGGTGGTCACGGCGAAGTTGGCGTCGAGGTGGGGGAAGTCCAGCTCGGCGTTGGCGGCGAGGGTGAATCCGCTGATCGTCATCAGGCGACCGTCGACCGCGACGGCCGACCCACCCGTGTCGACGAGAGAATCGATCCCCTTGATGAAGTCGGCGATGTGGAAGAAGTCGCCGCTGAGCTTGAGGCTGTACGGCATCACGCCGAGCCCGGCGGTGCCGACCGTCGCTCCCAGCGGCAGCACCGAGGCGGCCACCTCGGTCGGCGGGATCGTCGCCGCGGCTGGCACGGCGCTGGGGGATCCGCCCGTGGCGGGGGTCGACGGCGGTGGCACTGCCGGGGCCGCGGGCGCCGCCGGCGCTGCTTCCGCGGTTTCTCCGCCGCCATTGAGCTGGATGCTCTCGAAGGCCAGGCTCGCGCGGTCCGCGATCTGGTTCAGCTCGATGAAGAGAGAAGAGGTTTCGTCGCTCTCCGGCACCGCCTTGCCAAGCACGACCAGCTGGCGGTAATCGGCTGGAAATTCACGCTTGGCCGCGGCGGCTTCCGTGGCTTTGCTCTGCGCTTCCGCCAGCGACACCTGCAGCTGTTCCACTTCGGTCCCGAGCTTGTCCGCTTCCTCGCGCTTGGGACTGAGGACGAGCACCCAGAAGGCGATCGCGACGGCGGCGACGGCCAGGATCGAGACGATCAGGCGGTTGGAGCGGCCCATCTCAGCCTTCTCCTTCCGGGGTCGAGGAGGTCGTCGCGGTTTCCGGCGCCGGCGCGACTTCGGTCGAGGTCGGGTCGGGTGCGATCGGCGCCGCGTCGAAGGCGGCGACGATCTGGAACTGGGCGATGAAGTCGCGGGTCTGGCAGGTCGAGGTGCTGGCCGAGGCGGCGCCTTCGCCGGCGCTGCCGCCGAGTGCCGAGCCCTGGACGCCGACCCGGGTGACGCCGTCGATGTCCTCCAACGCCTTGACGAAGCCGGCGACGGCCTTGTGGCTGCGCCCGCAACCGATCAACTCCAGCGCCGGCCCGGGGATGGAGGTGCGCAAGGCGACGCCGGCGGCCCCCTCGGGAGCGACGGCCGGGCTGGCGCTGCCGGTCAGGTTGGTCAGCCACACATCGGCAGGGAGGACCAGCGCCAGTTCGCGCATCACCCGCTCCCAGTCGAAGCGGCTGTCGGCGAGGCTGGCCACGCTCGCGAGCCGCTGTTCGCGGACGCTGTGGAACTGGGTGTAGGCGTCGAGCGCCTGCGCCCGCGCTTCCACCGCTGCCTTTTCGCTTTCAAGCTGGGTGATTTCGGCCTTGCGATCGGAGATCTGGTTGCCGGTGAGGACGAGCACCGTCACCCCGAGCAGGGCGGCCGCGAGGGCGCCGACGACGATGTAGGAGAGCGGGCCACTGCGCAGCGGCTTGCGACCGCCGGGGCGATTCTCGGGTGGGATCAGGTTGACGGGGCGCATCGCTAGAGGTTGAGGGCGAGGCCGTAGGGGAGGGTGAGTCGGGCCGCGGAGGCGGTGTCGAGACCGGAGAGGGCCGTGGGTCGCCCGATCGCGATCGGCAGGCCGAGCTCCGGCTCCATCCGCTCGGCCAGGCCCGGGATCGCGCTGCCGGGCCCGCAGAGGACGATCCTCTCGACCGGGACCGCCGCCTCCTGGGCGCCGTAGAAGTCGAGCGAGAGGCGCAGCTCGTCGAGCAGGGCGGAGGCGCCGTTGTCGAGTGCGGCGCGCGCTTGCGCGACCACGTTCGGGTCGCCCTCGATCTGCTCCGGCGGTTGCTCCAGCCCAACGTGCTGTAGCCACATCCGTGCGTGTTCCGGGCTCAGGCCGACAGCCGAGGCGAAGCCAGCGGCGATGTCGTCGAGCCCGGCGGGGGAGACTCTGGTGAAGAGGCAGGAGCGGCCCTTGGCGACGGCGAGGTTGGTGACGTCGCCGACGTTGCAGTAGAGGACGGCGCCGGGAGCAACCTGGCCCTCGACCTCGCCCGGCTCGCCCGCGCCGGTGCTGTCGGCGAGGGCGCGGATCATCCCGAAGGCCGTGAGGTCGACGCCGACCGGTTCCAGGCCGGCGTCGCGCAGCGGCTGCAGCGAGGC
Organism: uncultured Solirubrobacterales bacterium; assembly: GCA_963775475.1. Lineage (GTDB taxonomy): Bacteria > Actinomycetota > Thermoleophilia > Solirubrobacterales > 70-9 > VAYN01. The sequence goes on from CAVZIP010000003.1 coordinate 275,101, forward strand.
GGCGATCATGTCGCGGCGGGCGGCGACCACGATCACGTCGATCTGGGGGGTGCTGCCGTCCTCGCCGGGAGCGCCGCCGACCACGCGGTGGTCGATCACGGCCTGGTCGAGCGGCATCGCGATCTGCTCCTGGGCGGTGAAGCGGATTGCCGAGTCGAGCTCGGCCGGGTCCTCGATCGCCGGCAGCCGCAGCGTCCGCACGACGACGCGCTGGTTGGCGATGCCGAGCCGTACCCGGCGCGAGAGCTTGTGGGTGGAGAAGAGCGAGCGCAGCGCCTCGGCGACGCTGCCGGGGTCGCGGACCTCACCGTCGTCGAAGGCCCCCGGCGCCAGCGGTTCGACCGCGGCGGCGGTCACGCGCACGTCGCCGTTGACCCTCACCTCGGCCGCGCCGATGCTGCCGGACTCGATCTCGAGCCCGACAAGCGAGTCGTCCCTTTTCTTCGAAAGCTGAATCTTCGGCAGTTGGAGCATTGGGGTCCAGACCTTGCATCGGCGGATCGGCCACAAAACCTTTGTCCTGCAATTACCCAGTAGTCGAAAAGGCGGTCCAGGCCTGAGGTTCAGTCGACCGTCGCCCGCCCGATCACCCAGTCCGACTGCACCGGCTCGATGAAGCTCGGCGGCGTGATCGTGTGCAGGCGGTCGTCGTAGACGTAGTCCTTGATGTAGCCGGTGCCGCCGGTGGTGCCGACGGCGCCGCGGTACTTCTGCGAGATCGCCCCCAGCACGTGCAGCGTCCCCAGCGAGGCGCCGCAGTCGTAGTTGTCGACGATGAATGAGTGGTTGATGGCGAGGATCGCCGCGTCGATTTCGATGTCTTTGATCGGTCCTTCGGTGGCGTTTTTGCATTCGATGTCGCCGTCCACCGGGTCGACGGCCATCGGGTGGTAGACGCGGATGAAGTTGTTGGCGATCAGGCCGAGCATGCCTTCCTCGCTGGTGTTGACGATGCTGCCGTCGACGACGATGTCGTTCTCGGCGGCGATCGTCAGCTGTCCGGAGTATTCGCCGTGGATGTAGACGTTGCCGCATTCCGAGGTTTCCGGATAGATGGTCTCGAAGGGGCTGTAGGCGCCGGTGCAGGTGCCGCTGGAGACGTAGACGACGCCGTTCTCGGGAATCGCTCCCGAGTAGAGGACGGTGCCCGCCTGAGTGCAGTCGTTGCCGGATTTGATGCTGGTGCTGACGGTCATGTTGGTGCCGCTGAGGCAGATCCGCACCTGGTTTTTGAAGCGGAACTGAGGTTCGGCGATGGTCGAGAGCTGCGAGTTGGTGGCGGGTGGGATCAGCACCGCCGAGTTGGTTCGGTAGGTGCCGACGAATTTCGGGGTGCCGGTGCAGCTCGAGCCCGCGTGGAGGATGCTGTCTTTGGTCGAGTACCAGCCTTTCGGCGGCGAGCTGACCTCGATCGCGTCGCTGGCGGTGCGGCCGAAGGTGGGTTCGTTGCAAACCACCAGCGCGTCATTGGTGTGCAGCGGCCCGTTGATTTTGTCGCCGCCGACGAAGGAGATCGTCCGGCAGTACTGGCTGGTGCCGGGGATGGTGGTGCTGGTGCGTCCCGCCAGGATCGTTTTCGAGCACTGTTCGTAGGCGCCTTTGATCGCGGTTTCGCTGCCGTAGGTCACCGGGTCCGACGTCTCGAGCTGGGTGAAGTAGACGTAGTCGAGGAAGCTGGCCGGCTTGAAGGTGGCGGTGATAGAGGCCTGGGCTTTGCCGGCGAACCCGGTCGAGCGGATCCGGAACGTGCCCTTCATGTCCCCCAGCGACTCGAGCATGCTGGCGGTTGCGGTGACGATGTCGGTCGAGTTGCAGGTCCCCGGGCCGGTCGTCGCCGGGATCAGCTCGATCGCGTATTCGGCGCCGCTGTTGCCCGGGACGGGGCGTCTGTTGCTGGTCGAGCCCTGCTGGTTGACCGCGTGTGGTTTCGCCACTTTGTCGTCGCATTTCGACCAGTAGCCGTTGTCGGTGTGGAGGTGGTAGGCGTAATCGTCGATCCCAGCCTTGGCCGCCTCGTAGGCGCGTTTCTGGTTGAGGTCGTAGCCGGCGAGGTGAGTCTCGCTGCCGACGGCGGTGACCGCGACCAGCACCAGCGTCGCGATCAGCGAGAGGCCGATCATCGTCATGATCATCGTGAACCCCTCCTCGCCCCTGTGTTCCATCACTGGCATGGCAGGGCCGGCGCGGCTTCGTTGAAGGAGGGCGGGGTGAGGCGCAGGGTCGCGCCACTGCGGACATTGGCGTCCGCGCTCGGGTCGGGCACCGGGCTGCCGCCGCGAGCGGGGCTGGCGCTGAGCGCGACGCGCACCTGGATCGTCAGCGGCACCGCGCTCGGTTCCAGCGGAGTGCCCTGGGGGGTCGGCGAGAGGGAGCCGTTGGAGGAGGCGTAGTAGCTGAAGATCGAGCCGCTGGGGGGGATCGGGCCGACGCCGGTCAGCAGCTCTTTCGTCGTCGGGGTGGGCGAGTAGGTCCAGGTCGGGGCGCTGCCTCCGGTCGCAGCCCAGTCGGTCTGCGTCAGCACGCCGCCGCTGAGGCTGATCTCGGTCAGGGTGGGGACGGGGGCGACGGCGGAGCCCTGTGCGCCGGAGGCGTGGATGAACCTGAGCGAGGTGCCGGTGCTGCCGGATTGGATCGGCGCGATCTTCGGTGCGACGCAGGCCGAGTGCAGCTGCTGCATGATCTTGGTGACGACGAGCCGGGCCCGCTGGGTGGCGTCGACCCGGGCGCTGACCCTGGCCGTTCCGTGCATCGAGACGACGATCACCATGGTCAGGGCGGAGAGCACGATCAGCCCGGTCATGGTCGAGACCAGGAGCTCGACCATGGTGGTGCCGCGCTCATCACGGCGGATGCGGGCGAGGCGACGTCTCACGGGCAGCTCCCGCTGGAGGTGCCCGAGGTGAGGTCGATTTCTTTAAGGGCGGGGTTGGTCAGGTTCTGGACGCTCACCGCTTCCGGGAGGAACTTGCGGCGGATCGTCCCCGTGGTCGTTGCCGCACACACGTTGTAGGAGCCCCAGGGCAGACCGGGATCCGCCAGCACGCCGCCCGTCGTCGTCGTGTATTTGCGCGAGAAGGAGCAGCCACCGCTGTTGGTGATCTTCACTTCGGCTCCCACCAGCGGCGAGCCGTCTTTTTTGACGACGAGGTTGAGCGCCGGCAGCTGGATCGTCCCTTTTGGCAGCGGGGCCAGCGTTGCCCCCGGCGGGACGGTGACGCTGGCGACGGCCGCCGCCCCCGGGGCTTCCGGGTCGCTGGTGGGGTTCGGGTTGTTGCTCGAGCAGGTCCCGGCGTAGACGGCGTATGGAGACGTGAAGGGGAAGAGTTTTGCTTCCGATTTGACGAACGTCGCGGGATTGCCGCCGGGGGCGCTGAGGGTCAGCGCTTCGGTCATGCCGGAGTTGAAGATCCGGATCGAGCTGGCGCTCGACGGTTTGAATTCGCTGCTGCTGCCGACGCGGTATTTGAAGTCGACTTCGAGCGCGCCCGGTTTGTCGTACTGCAGCACCACCGTGTTGGTGCCGCTGGGGATGACGCCTGGGCCAGGGTTCAGGGCGGCCGGCGCTTTGCCGTCCTTGTCGACCAGCCCCGTCGCGCTCGGGGTGACGTTGTAGTTGCCGGCGGGCAGGTCGGCGAAGTTGGCGCAGCCGAAGGCGTCGGTCGTGCCGCTGAACGTTCCCGGGCCGGACCCCGAGATGCCGACCCCGGGGAGCGGTTGCGCCGCGGCGTTGATCGCCGAGAAGGTCAGCGTGCCATGGCCCGGGTCGAGCGATCCGTTCGAGGGCGAGACGATGCTCTCCATCGCGACCGCCGGTCGTTTGCCCAGGCTGGGCCAGGTCACGCTCGAGGTGATGCGGAGGTAGTCGGCCGACGTCTGCCCGCTCGCGCAGGAGGCGGTCTGGGAGGTGTTGTTGACGAAGACGCCAGTCGAGGCGACCGTGAAGGTGGTCCCGTCGAGGGTCACCGGGTAGGTCTGGTTCAGCCTGTTGAGGCTGGAGATCCGCATCGAGCGCAGACGAGCCTGATCTTCCTGGGCGAGCGCCTGCGCCATCGCGTGGTTGCGCGAATCGCCCGCCGAGCGCGCGGTTGCCTGCAGGGTCGTCAGCACGGCGCCGCCGGCGATGACGACGATCAGGGCGCTGACGAGGACCTCGATCAGGGCGGAGCCCTGCTCGGAGGCAGGGGGAGATTGCGCACGCGCGGGCGTCACCCGTCCTCCATCGACCGGATGCGGCGGCGCTTTAATCGGGTCTGGGCGGGCAAACGCCCATCGCGCCTGGCTTCCCTCAAAACTTCAGTAAGTGAAGCCATGTGGCTACACTTGTTGAAGCGAGGTGGTCCGATCGCCACCCCGTATCGCCCGATGAGCGCCTTGAGCAACTCAACCTGTCCCGTCTGCCGCACGGCCGAGGTCGTTTGCGGAAAGTGGACGCTTTTGCTGATTCGCGATCTTGCGGCCGGCAGCAGCCGTTTTTGCGAGCTGGAGCGGTCTCTGGAGGGGATCAGCCCGCGCACGCTGTCGCTGCGGTTGCGGGCGCTGGAGGAGGAGGGGATCGTCGAGCGGCATACCTTCCCCGAGGTCCCGCCCCGGGTCGAGTACGCCCTGACCGAGAAAGGCGAGGCGCTGGTGCCGCTGATCGACGACATGCGCAAGTACGGCACCCGCTGGCTTCTGGCCGGCGACGCCGAGCCGGCTGCCGTTTAGATCAAACGTCCAAACCTGGGTTCCGTTGGTGGCTTCTGCAAGGCGCCGTGCAGGCGCAGGAGGGCCAGGCATGGGGCGGAAGCCTGAGCCGTGCGTGACTTCCTCCTCAACGAAGCGCTGAAGCGGCTGGCCACCGAGGCCGCGACGCGCTTCAGCTCCCTGGTCGCGAGCGGTGACCAGATTCCCTTCGACGTCGCCGCCGAGAGCGGCGAGGAGTCCGCCTTCTACAGCTACGTGCCGATGACCTCGCGCTTCGTCGAGGAGCGGGCCGAGGAGCTGCGTTCGCTGCCGAGCTTCGGGCCGGCCCGCGAGGCCGCGGTCGAGGCCGCCGTCGCCGCTCCCTACCTGGAGGCGCGCGGCGAGTCTGTCCCTGCCGACCCCGGCCAGCGGGCGGAACGGATGCTGACGATCTTCATCTCCTCGCTCTGGGAGGGCAGCACCGAGTTCTCGCTCGACCGGGCGCGGCTCGACAGCGCTCTCTCGATGCTCGACGCCGAAGCTCGCGACGCCGACGACGCCGACGTCCTGATCGTTCCGATCGTCGGACTGCGGATGTCGATCGCCCGCCTGCAGCTGCCGCACGACGTGCGCGTGGTGCGGGCCGACTCGATCGACGCCCCGGTCGACGCGATGCGCAGCGAGGGCATGGGCCGCGCCTCTTGGGAGCCTCAGTACCTGGCGGTCGCCGAGCAGCACCCCGAGGAGGGCGCCGAGGCGGCGCTGCACCAGCTGCGCGAGTTGATCAGCGTGATGAGGCTCTTCAAGGGAGGCGGCATCGGCCTCGGCCCCTTCGCCTTCGCCCCGACCGGCGAGGGCTGCTGGCGGCGGATCGCCACCGGCGCCCCCGCGACTCGTGCCGGCGGCTACCGCCTCAGCGAGGAGGAGGCGGGCGAGCTGGTCGCGCTGGCGAGCACGCTGGAGGCTCGCCCCGACCCCGACAGCGCCCTCACCTGGGCGGTCGGACGCTTCGAGATGGGCTGCGAGCGCGAGAGCGCGCTCGACGGGCTCAGCGATCACCTGCTGGCACTGCGCGCCGTGCTCGAGGGCCACGGCCCGGTCGGCGCTTCGCTGCCGCTGCGCGCTGCGGCGCTGATCTCCGACGACTCGCTCGATCGGATCGAGGCCCGCGAGAAGGTCGAGGACACGCTCGAGCTGGAGCGGGCACTGATGAACGGTCGCATCGCTGCAGAACGCTGTCCAGCTCGCCGGCTGGGCCGAGGAGGGCGTGCGCAGGCTGCTGCTGCAGGCCGCCCTCGGCGAGCTCGGCAGCGACCTCAGCGCCACGGCCGACGAGACCCTGATCGCGACCGGCCTCGAAGCCGGCGACGCCGAGATCGCGGTTACCGCCGAGCCCGAGCTCGAGGCCGAGCCGGAGCTCGAGTCCGAGGCGCCCGCCGAGCTGACCCTCGACGTCGAGCCGCCCGAGTTCCGCGTCGAACACCTTCCGCCCCCCGTAACGCCCCCCGAGCCAATCGACTCAATTGAGGAGAGCTACGACATGGAGCAGGAGACCCGGATCATGGAGCCGATCCCGACCGAGGACGAGATCAAGATCACGGCGACGCCGTGGCTCGACGAGGTCTCGGAGGAGCGCCGGGGCGACTCGCTCGAATGGCCGGCGGCCGACGAGCGCGACATCCAGCACCGCGAGCGCATCGACACCCCCCGCGTCCGTCACCTCTTCCCGGTCCCGGACTCGGACTGGGAGGTCTCACACCTCGAGTTCGAGTACTCGCGCCGCAACGCCTCCTGACCGTCAGGCGCGCCCCGCTGCCATCGCAACCCGCTCCTCGCCGGTCGCGAACAGGTAGCGGTTGATCTGCGCCAGTCCGGCGAGGTCGTGGACGTCCTCGTCGAGGTAGGGGACGCGGATCACGCTTTTGGTGCTCAGCTCGCGGGCCAGCCGCTCGATGTTGCGGGCGTCGCGCTCGGCCAGCGCCTGGTAGTCGGAGAAGTTGGCCGCGACCCGTTGCGCCAGGTCCTCGTCGTCGAGCTTCTCCGCCAACGCCGCCGGCAGGTCTTCGCCGTCGCCCCGCAGCTGCTCGGCCGGGTAGTGGACCTTGTTGACGATGACGCCGCCGAAGGGCAGCTTCGCCTCGACCAGCTTGCGGTGGAAGTAGACGGCCTCGTCGATCGGCTCGCCCTGCGGGCCGCAGACGACGAGGAAGCAGGTGCCGGGGTCGGCGAGCAGCTTGTTGACCCGCTTGGCACGTGCCTGGAAGCCGTCGACCATGCCGCTGAAGGCGTTGAAGAACTCGGCCAGGTCGGCCAGCAGGTCGAAGCCGACGATCCGCTTGAAGACGCTGAGCGCGACCGAGGCGCCGCGCCCGGCGACCTTCGCCGCCAGGCCGGTCGGCTTCATGAACATCCGCAGCGAGCGTCCCTCGATGAACTGGGTCAGCCGTTTCGGCGCGTCGAGGAAGTCGAGCGCGTTGCGGGTCGGGGGCGTGTCGAGGACGAGCAGGTCGAAGCGGCCCTCGGTGTGCAGCTCGAACAGCTTCTCCATCGCCATGTACTCCTGCGAGCCGGCGAGGGCGCTGGAGATCTGCTGGTAGATGCGGTTTTCGAGGACGCGGTCGCGCGACTCCTCGTCCGGGGCCTGGCGGGCGATCAGCTCGTCGAAGGTGGCCTTGGCGTCGAGCATCATCGCCCACAGCTCGCCCTTCATCTCGACGCCCTGCTTCTCGAACAGGGCGGGGTCGACCTGGCGCGCCTCGTTGCCCAGCTCCTTCAGCCCGAGCGAGTCGGCGAGCCGCTTCGCGGGATCGATCGTCAGCACGCAGACTTTCAGGCCCTGCGCCGCCATTCCGCTCGCGATCGCAGCCGAGGTCGTCGTCTTGCCGACCCCGCCGGAGCCGGCGCAGATGCAGATCTCCTTGTCGTCGAGGACGTCGCCTAGGGCTGGCATCAGGAGAGCCTCCGCGAGAGCCGGCGCGCCGCCTCGGGACCGAGGTCGGGCTCGAAGAGGAAGGGCAGCGTCTTCACCGGCGCCTCGACCCGGCGCCGCAGGCGCGCCAGCTGGGCCCGCTGGGAGCGGGCGCGGCCGTGCTCGGAGAGCGCCGCCCGCGCCGCCGCCCTGACCGCGCCGTCCTCGGCCTCCGCCAGCCCCGCGAGGCGCTCGGCCTCGGCTTTGGAGAAGCGCTCCGGATAGAGGCCGTTGAGGTAGACGCGATCGACCGCGACCCCGACCTCGTCGCGCAGGTCCCGCTCCAGCGCCGCCGACTCGTTGACCGGCATCTCCTCCGGCAGGGCGACGATCGCGGTGCCGGTGTGCTCGTGGTCGGTGATCAAGCGGTCGAACTGCAGCGCCTGCGAGTGGATCGGGCCGACGCGGGCGATGTTGGCGAAGGTGCGCGGCGTCTGCAGGAAGCCGACCCCGTGGCCGGTGGCGGGCGCGTCGACGATCACCAGGTCGTACTTGCGCCCCTTCTTCACCTTGCGGTCGAGCTGGGCCAGCTCCCAGATCTTGCCGATCGTGACCAGCTCCTTGAGGCCGGGCGTGGCGGCGGCGAGGTAGTTGAAGATGCGGCTGCGGAAGAGCATGTCGCGCATCGCCCGCACCTTCAGCTGCAGCAGCACGTACTCGCGCATCGACTCGTCGGGGTCGATCGAGATCGACCAGAGGTTCTCCTCCATCTCCACCTCGTGGAAGCCGACCTCGGTGTGGTCGAACATCCGCGAGGCGTTCTCCTGGGAGGCGACCTCGCAGACGATCGTCCGCTTGCCTGCGGACGCGGCGCGCAGTCCGAGCGCCACGGCGACCGTCGTCTTGCCGACGCCGCCCTTGCCGGTGACGATTACCAGTCGCTTGTCGAGGAGCTCGGGGATCGGGCAATTCCTAGCAATTTCGAGAGTCGGCAGGAAAAGCGGGCCCCCATACGAATATCCGCGCAATGGGATTTCTAAGCCGCAAGCCCAAGCCCGCCCCTGTCCAGATCGACGAGGAGCATCCGATCGTCGAGGAGCTGCAAAGGATGGAGGAAGCCGTGCCCGAGCGCCGGGTGCCCGAGTCCGAGGGGGACGACTTCAAGACTGAGGAGCGCCCGCCCGCGGGTCCTGTCGTGGAGGACGACTCCTCGTCCTCGCAAGCTGCGGGCGAGGAGCCATCCTCCACGCCACCCACGGGAGAGCGGTCCACCGAGACTGCACACGCCCGGCCCGCAGAGTCGGCACCCACCGCTCCTCCGGCAGAGATTGCTGAGCCCGAGGAGCCGACTCGGTTGATGCCGCGGGACCTGATTGCGCCGAGCAGGCTCGATGCGACGAGAGACGAGGCGGAGCCGGAGGTGCCGGTGAAGCAGCCGGAGGTGATCGCCTTCGCCAACCAGAAGGGCGGGGTCGCCAAGACCACCACGACCCTGAACCTTGCCGTCGCCTTCGCCGAGTCCGGTTACCGCGTGCTCTGCGTCGACCTCGATCCGCAGGGCAACCTGACGATGAGCCAGGGAATCGACCCCGACAAGGTCGAGAAGAGCCTCTACGACGTGCTGGTCAACGACATGCCGATCAGCGAGATCATCGTCAAGCGCGAGATCGACATCGCCGTCGCCTCGATCGACCTGGCCGGGGCCGAGATCGCGATGAGCACCAAGATCGGCCGCGAGCGCTCGCTGGAAAAAGCGCTGAAAGAGGTCGCCGCCGACTACGACTACGTCTGCATCGACACGCCGCCCAGCCTCGGGCTGCTGACGATCAACGCGCTGACCGCGGCGAACAAGGTGATCGTCCCCGTCCAGTGCGAGTATCTGTCGATGCGCGGGCTGGTCCAGCTCCAGAACACGCTGCGGATGATCCAGGAGAACCTGAACCCCGACGTCAAGATCGAGGGCATCCTGCCGACGATGCTCGACTCGCGGACCGTCCACGCCAAGGAGGCGGTGGAGATCCTCGAGGAGAACTTCGGCGACCTCGTCTTCCGCTCCCGCATCAAAAAGGCGATCAAATTCGCCGAGGCGCCGGTGAAAGGCGCTTCCGTGCTCAAGTACGATTCCGGCAGCAGCGCCGCGAACTACTACCGGGAGCTGGCGAAGGAGGTTCTGGCCAATGAGTCGTCGTAAGCGGGCGAGCATGCGCGAGGGTCCCCTCTCGGACCTCTTCCGCTCCACCGCCGACGACGCCCCCGCCGATCCACCCGAGGCGCCCAGGTACGGGCGCCAGGATCCGGCAGAGGCAAAAAAGGCCGAAGACGAGGGCCCCCAGCCCGCGGGTCCTGTCGGGGAGGACGACTCCTCGTCCTCGAGGGCTGCGGGCGAGGAGCCGTCCTCCCCGCCACCCGCGGGAGAGGCGCCTCCGGTTGCCGCCGAGGCACCTTTCGATCAGGCGTCCGATGAGTCGATAGCTGGAGAAGGCTCAACCGAGACGCCGCCGGAGCGGCTGAAGCGGGTCTTCTCGGAGGAACCGAAGCCGCGCAACGAGGACTTCTCGACGGCGAACCCGCGCTACGGGCGCGAGGAGCCGGCCTACGAGCCGCCCGGCAGCGGCGAGCCGCACCAGCCGGTGATCAAAGTCGTCGGCGTCGGCGGCGCCGGCGTCAACGCGGTCAACCGCATGGTCGACGCCCGCATCCCGGGGGTCGAGTTCATGGCCGTCAACACCGACCTGCAGTCCTTGCAGCTCTGCGTCGCCGACGTCACCGTCCACATCGGCGACGAGCAGACCCGCGGCCTCGGCGCCGGCGCCGACCCCGAGGTCGGCCACCGTTCCGCCTTCGAGGAGCAGGACAAGATCAAGCGCCTGCTCAAGGGGTCCGACATGGTCTTCGTCGCCGCCGGGGCCGGCGGCGGCACCGGCAGCGGCGCCGCCCCCGTCGTCGCCCGCCTCGCTCGCGAGGTCGGAGCGCTGACCGTCGGCATCGTCACCAAGCCGTTCAGCTTCGAGGGCAGCCGCCGCGGCGACCAGGCCAGCAAGGGCATCGAGGAGCTGGCGTCGGAGGTCGACACCCTGATCGTCGTCCCCAACGACCGCCTGCTCGAGGTGCTCGACCAGCAGACCTCGATGGTCGAGGCCTTCCAGGTCGCCGACGACGTCCTGCGCCAGGGCGTGCAGGGAATCTCCGACCTGGTCACCCTGCCGGCCGTGATCAACCTCGACTTCGCCGACGTGCGGACGATCATGTCCGACGCCGGCCGGGCGCTGCTCGGGATCGGCATGGCGCACGGCGACGGCCGCGCCATCGAAGCCGCCGAGAAAGCGATCTCCTCGCCCCTGCTGGAGACCTCGATGGAGGGTGCCCGCTCGATCCTGCTCTCGATCACCGGCGGCTCCGACCTCTCGCTGGTCGAGGTCTCCGAGGCCGCCAAGGTCGTCGGCGAGGCCGCCCACCCGGACGCCAACATCATCTTCGGTGCCAACGTCGACGAGGAGCTCTCCGACCAGATCTGGGTCACCGTCGTCGCCACCCGCTTCGACGGCCGGCCGAGCGCCCCGCGCCGGGCGGCCGAGCCGACGATCCGTCGCACCAAGGACAGCGGCCGCGGCCGTGCCCCGGAGCGCAGCGGCGAGCTGGGGATAGACGTCCCCGAGTTCCTCCCCGGGTAGCGGGCAGGCTGAGGGAGAGCGCCCGATGAAGGGCGTCGTCGCAGCCGGCCACCCGCTCACCGCCGAGGCCGGGGCGGGCGTATTGCGCGAGGGCGGCAACGCGGTCGACGCCGCGGTCTGCGCGGTGCTCGCCTCCTTCGCGGTCGAGAGCCCGCTGACCGGGTTTGGAGCCGGGGGCTACATGATGGTCCACCGCGGGGAGGAGACGACGCTGATCGATTTCTTCGTCGCCGCCCCCGGCTTGGACGGGATCGAGCGCCGCGCCGAGCTGGTGCCGGTGCCGGTCCACTTCGATGCCGAGACGGTGCAGACGTTCTACGTCGGCCCGGCCTCCTGCGGGGTGCCGGGGACCGCCGCCGGCCTGGAGCAGGCGCTCGAGCGCTTCGGCTCGGTGCCGCTCGTCGATCTGGTCGGCCCCGGCGTGCGGCTGGCCCGGGAGGGGGCGCCGGTCAACGCCGAGCAGGCCTACATCCTCGACATCCTCGCGCCGATCCACGAACGGCTGCCGGGCACCCGGGAGCTGTACGCGCCGGAGGGGAGGACCCTGCGCGAGGGCGACACCTTCCGCTTCCCCGAGCTGGCGGAGGCGCTGGAGCGGTTTGGCGCCGAAGGGGCGGAGCCGTTCTGTCGCGGCGAGGTCGCGGCCGCCCTCAGCGACTACGTCGTCGAGCACGGTGGCACCCTGGGCCGCGGTGACTTCGATGCCTACGAGGCGATCGAGCGGAACCCGATCCGCGCTCCCTTTCGCGGCGCCGAGGTACTGACCAACCCGCCGCCGTCCTCGGGCGGCATCCTGATCGCCTTCTGCCTCGGGCTGCTGGAGCGCCTCGGCTCTGAGAGCGGCCCCGAGCAGCTTGTGGCGGCGATGGACGCGGCCAACCGCCGCCGCGGCGCCGAGTTCGCCGAGTCCCTCTACGAGGAGGGCATGGACGTGAGCTTCCTCGATCCCGCCGGCTTGGATCTGGCCGCCGCCGACCTGCTCGGCTCGACCACCCACATTTCGGTGCTGGACGGTGACGGCATGTGCGCCAGCGTCACCTGCTCCAACGGCTCCGGCTCCGGCGTCCTGGTGCCGGGCACGGGGGTGATCCTCAACAACATGCTGGGCGAGGAGGACCTCAACCCGTTCGGGTTCCATCGCATCACCCCCGGTCGCCGGGTGCCGTCGATGATGGCCCCGACCGTGGTCCTGCGCGAGGGCGAGATCGTGCTCGGGGTCGGCAGCGCCGGCTCCAATCGCATCCGCTCGGCGATCCTGCAGACCGTGGTGCGGGCGGTCGAGCAGGGACTGCCGGTGGCGGCGGCGGTCGAGGCCCCGCGCCTGCACTTCGAGGACGGCGTCGTCCAGGCCGAGCCGGGAATCGACGGGGCGGCGCTGGCGCGGCTCGAGGTGCGCGGACTCGCGGTCGCGCGGCGGCCTCAGGTCAACCTCTTCTTCGGCGGCGTCCAAGCCGTCGCCCGTGATCCTCGGACCGGCGCCCTCAGCGGCGGCGGCGACCCGCGCCGGGGCGGCGCTGTCGCCTACGCCTGAGGTTGCGCGGTTCCTTTTCCACCAGATAGGTGGACTGGGAACCACGGAATGGGCGGAGAGGCAAGAATGGCGCGATGGCAGGCGCCCCCGAGATCGATTTCGAGGCAGAGGGGCTGCTCGACGACCTCGAGGGCGAGGCCCGCCAGGCGCGGCTGAGACTGCTCGAAGAGCTGGCCGCCGAAGGCGTGCCCCTGGAGGAGCTGCGCGAAGCGGTGACCGCGGGAAGGTTGGCGCTGCTGCCGGTCGAGCGCGCTCTGGCCGGTGACGGCCGCCGCTACACGGCGCGCGAGATCGCCGAGATCACCGGGATCGACCTCGAACAGCTGCGCCGTTTCAGCGCCGCCCTCGGCGTGCCCTATGTCGATCCGGACGAGCCACGGGGAACGGAGGCCGACCTCGAGGCGGCGCGGCGGATGAAAGCGTTCCGCGACGCCGGCCTGCCGGAGGAGGGAATGCTGCAGGTGGCGCGCACGATCGGGATGGGCACCGCCCGCATCGCCGAGGCCAACCGCGAGCTGGTGATCCGCACCCTGGCCCAGCCGGGCGATACCGAGCGCGACCTCGCCCTGCGCTTCGCCGCCGCGGCTGAGGTGATGATGCCGCTGGTCGGTCCGACCCTGGTCCACGCTCTGCAGGCGAACATGCTGGAGCAGATCCGCCGCGACGTGATCGCCACCACCGACCTCGCCTCCGGGGCCGTCGGCGGCACCGCCAACCTCACCGTCTGCTTCGCCGACCTGGTCGAGTTCACCCGGCTCGGCGAGGAGATCCCGGCTGAGGAGCTGGGTCTGGTCGCGGGCCGGCTGGAGGAGATGGCGACGGCGGTCGCCGAGCCGCCGGTGCGGCTGGTGAAGACGATCGGGGATGCGGCGATGTTCGTCTCCACCGAGGCCGAGCCGATGCTGACAGCCGCCCTGCAGCTGATCGCCGCCGCCGAGGCGGAAGGCGAGGAGTTCCCCTGGCTGCGGGCAGGTCTCGCCTGCGGCTCGGTGCTGCCCCAATCAGGCGACTACTACGGCCGCCCGGTCAACCTCGCCAGCCGAATCACCGGCGTCGCCCGTCCCGGCAGCGTCGTCGTCGACGCCGCCGTCAAGGAGGCCGTGGGCGAGGACTTCTCCTACACCTACATCGGCGAGCGCCGGCTCAAGGGCATCGACTCCAAGGTGAAGTTGTTCCGCGCACGCTCTGATGCATGATCGTGCAGTTCATGCCGATCTAGCCTCCACCGTCAGCTGCACGATAGGTATGATGCACGATCATGCATGCCGCGAGCTTTCCCTCTACTCAAGTGGCCGAAGAGATCGGCGCCGCCGTCGTCCGGGAGCGCAATCGCCTGGGTCTAAGGCAGGATGAGCTTGCCTTTACGGCGGGTGTCAGCACCCGGGTCGTCCATCAGATAGAGCACGGCAAGGAGACCAGCCGGCTCGACAGCATCGGCGCTGTGTTGGCCGCTCTTGGTTTGACCCTCGCGGTCGCGCCAAGCGAGAGACGCGCGGAGACTGACACCGCGTGAGCGCTCGTCCCGGCGAGCGCCTGCAGGTCTTTCTCGGCGAGCGGAAGCTGGGCGAGCTGGAGCGCCGAGGACCTTCTCGCTACCGGTTCGAGTACAGCGCTCCTGTCGTCGAATGGCAGTCCTCGGGCGCGCTGGTTCTTTCCGCTTCGCTTCCAGTCCAGAGCGACCCCTTCCCACCGCGCCGGTCCGCTCCCTTCTTCGAAGGATTGCTACCGGAGGGTGTGGTGCGAGCGACCATTGCGCAATCGCTGCATCTGAGCGAGGAAGATGGGTTCGGGCTCCTAGCCGCGATCGGCAGGGACTGCGCGGGGGCGGTCTCGGTGCTGACTCCAGAGGCTTCGCCCGCGGGCCTCGGGGAGGGTCGTCTCGAGGAGCTCAAACCGGAACAGCTGGCCCAACTCATTGCGGAACTGCCTCGCAGGCCGTTGGGCGTCGATCCACGATCGGACAGAGTTCGTCTCAGCCTCGGTGGCATTCAACACAAGCTCGTGTTGGTGAGGAAAAGGTTCTTGGGAGGGGCCTTCCCTCCGCACCGCGCGCCTGCCGAGTTCAGCCTTCCACTCGACGGCGCGGCGAGCAATTGCCTGCTCAAGCCGGAATTCGGGCAATATGAGGATCTCGTCGTCAATGAGCGATTCTGTATGCAGGTGGCGAGGAGCGTAGGCCTTCGGGTCGCGGAAACGGACCTGATCACAGTCGGCGGCACGCCGTGTCTGTATGCCGCTCGCTTCGACCGGGCCGAGGACGAGTACGGCCGGATTCATCGAATCCACCAGGAGGACTTTTGCCAGGCGTTGGGGGTCCTTCCGGCGGCGAAGTACGAAGAGAACGGAGGGCCCTCGATCCCCCAGGCTGTGGACCTCCTGCGAGGACTGGGTGGGCCCTACATGGCGCGCGATGTCAACGACTTCGTGCACGCGACGATGGTGAATTTCCTGCTGGGGAACAGCGATGCGCACGGCAAGAACTTTGCGCTCCTATACGAGTCAGGGGTGGGGGTTCGGCTGGCACCCCTATACGACGTCGTTTCGACCGCTGTCTATCCGGAGGTCACGGATCGCATGGCGATGTCGATCGGAGGAGTCGACGATCCTCGACAGGTTGGCGTCGAAGCGTGGACTCGCCTCAGCGAGGAATGTCAGTTCGGGGGTGGCGTTGGACCGCTGCTGCGAAAAAGGGCGAAACTGGTCCTCTGGTCCGTCGAAGCCAATCGGAGACTCGCCGAGGAAAATGGCTGGCATCGGCCCGTGATCGACTCGATCGCTGATCTCTGCCGCGAACGCGTCGCAGCGGTCGCCTAACGATCGGTTCGCCTGGGCTTGCGGGCGGAGACCAGCAGGTTGTAGAAGAGCTCGGCCGGGAGGTGGGGCTCGAGCAGGCGGGTGTCGACCCTCTGCAGGGCGATGTAGCTGCGGAAGGCGAAGTTGCGCCAGCCCCAGGGGACCGATTCCGGCTCCGCCGTCGACTCGACCGTGCGCAGGCCCCAGCCCCAGGCGTTGGAGAGCAGCTCCTCGCCGCCGACGTGGCGATCCTCGAAGCCGCCGTCGCGCAGCAGCCGCCGCAGGTCGGCGGGGGCGAAGGCGTGGACGTCCACCTCGCCCTCGAGCGAGTGGCCGTTGGAGAGGTCGGCCTCGGCCACGGTGCGCTGCCGCGCTCCCGTCGCCCGCCGCCAGGCTGGCGCGACCAGCATCCCGACCCGCTTCGGCAGCGCCGCCAGACGGTCGCCGTAGCGGGAGGGCTCGCCGGCGAAGGCGATCGCGCCGCCCGGGCGGAGAACGCGGCGGAATTCGGCGAAGGCGCGGTCGAGGTCGGGAATGTGGTGGAGGACGGCGTGGCCGAAGACGAGGTCGAAGCTCTCGTCCTCGAAGGGGAGCGTCTCCGCCTCGGTGGCGACCGTGGTGACGCCGGTCAGACCCAACGCCTCGGCCGTCGCGCCGAGGCGCTTCAGCATCCCGGGCGAGATGTCGGTTGCGGTCAGTCGCTCGATCGCGCCGAGCTGGACCAGGTTGAGCGAGAAGTAGCCGGTGCCGGAGCCGATCTCGAGCGCGTCGCCGAAGCGCTCGCCCTCGCGGCCGCCGAGCGCCTTGACCAGCTTCAGCCGCACCTGCTCCTGCCCGGTGGCGCCGAAGTCGATGCCCCACTTGGCGTCGTATTCGTCGGCCGCCGCGTCGTGGTAGCGGGTGTTGACGTCCTTGATGTGGTCGGGGGTGGCGGTCGGGGAGGCCGGCATTCGGCGCGGAACTCTACGGGGAACGGCGCAATGCACGGAGTTCAAGGCCCCAATAGCGTCCCGCCCGTGAGCGAGGAGTACCTGCAGCTGAACCAACCCCCCGGGGTGCCGCCGCTGCCGCTGACCGGCGAGCGGACGCTGCCCGACGTGCCGGAGGAGAACTACTGGTACCGGCGCCACCTCGTCGTCTACGAGTGGATCGCGGCGCGGGTCGGCGGTTTGCGGGTCGTGGACATGGCCTGCGGCGAGGGCTACGGATCCGACGTGCTTGCCGGTTCCGCCGCGTCGGTGGTCGGCGTCGACGCCAACCCCGAGGCCCACGAGCACGCGCGACTGCGCTACGTCCGCCCCAACCTGCGCTTCGAGCGCGACCTGGTCGAGGGCTTCGCCGAGCCCTGCGACGCGATCGTGTTCCTGCAGACGATCGAGCACGTCCAGGACCCTGGCTCCATCCTCGAGCACTTCAAGTCGATGCTGGCGCCCGGCGGCGTCGCCTTCGTCTCCACCCCCAACCTGCTGACTCTGGCCCCGCCCGGGGCGGAGAAATCCGACAACCCCTGGCACGTGCACGAGTACCGCGCCGAGGAGTTTCGGCGGCTCTGCGAGGACCACTTCGCCGCCGTTGAGCTCTTCGGCCTCTTCCACGCCCGCAAGCTGCGCGCGCACGAGCTGGCGATCAGGCTCGGCTGGGACGCCGTCCACAAACGCCTCGGCCTGACCAGGTCCTTCTACGACCGCTTCACGCCGGCGATCGCGGCCTCCGACTTCCGTCTGCGCGACTGCGACCTCGACCGCGCACTCGACTTCATCGCGGTCTGCCGCACGGCATGAGCTGGTGGCCGGCATGAGCCGGCGCGACAGCGTCGGCGACCTGGCCCTGGTCCTCCACTCCCACATGCCCTACGTCGAGGGCTTCGGGACCTATCCCTTCGGCGAGGAGTGGCTGTTCGACGCGGTGATTCGCTCCTACCTGCCGGTGCTGGAGGTCGCCGAGCGGCTGACGATGACGGTGACGCCGGTCCTCGCCGACCAACTGGAGGACGCCGGGGTGGGGGAGCGGCTGCGGCGGTTCCTGGTCGAGTGGCGGATCGGCGCCGCCGAGGCCGACCTGCCCGAAGTGCCGGCGGAGTGCCGGCCCGCTGTCGAAGGGGAGCTGGAGCGCTATCGGCGTGCGCTCGATTTGCTCGATGGGGTTGGCGCCGACCCGCTGCGAGCCTTCCAGGAGGCGGCGGCCGATGGACGCGTGGCGCTGGCGACTTCGGCGGCGACCCACGCTGTGCTGCCGCTGCTGGCGACGCGGGAGGGGTTACGGCTGCAGCTCGACACCGGGATCCGCTCGCACCGGCGCCGCTTCGGCTGGGACGGCGGTCTCTGGCTGCCGGAGTGCGCTTACGTCCCCGGCCTCGAGTGGCGCCTGGCGGAGGCGGGGGTGCGCTGGTTCTGCGTCGACCAGAGCGCGCACGAGCGTTCGCTGCGGGCGCTGGCGCCGGTGCGGACGCAGGCGGGGCCGGTGGCGCTGCCGATCGACTGGGAGGCGATCGGCTGGCTCTGGTCGCTCGACGGTTACCCCTCAGACCCTGCTCACGCTCAGTTTGCCGGCAAATCCCTACGCGGGATCCGGCTCTGGAGGGTGGGGGGAGGCGCCTACGATCCCGGGGCCGCCGAGGCTGCGGCACAGCGCCAGGCCGATGAGTTCCTCGCGGCGGTTGCAGCCCGCCTGCGCGAGTACGCAGGCGAGAGCGGCCGCCGCGGCCTGCTTGTCTTCGCGATCGACACCGAGCTGCTCGGCCACTGGTGGTCGGAGGGCCCGATCTGGCTGCGGGCGGTGCTTGAGGGCGCCGCGGCGGCGGGGGTGCGGACGGTCACGGTGCCGCAGGCCCTGGCCGAGCACGAGCCCGTCGAGCGCGATCTGGCGGCATCCACCTGGGGGGAGGACAAGAACTTCGGCACCTGGGACTCGGCGGCCGTCGCCGACCTCGCCTGGGCGGCACGGCGCCTGGAGCTGCGACTGCTGCGCGGACTCTCAGAAGGGCTGCGCGGAGAGGCGGCGGCCCGTGCCACCCGCGAGCTGCTGGCGGCGCAGGCGAGCGACTGGGCCTTCCTCGACAAGCGCGGCCAGGCGGGCGACTACGCCTTCCAGCGGGCGACCGACCACGGCCGGGCGATGCTGGAGGCCATAGACTCCCGCTCCGTCACCGACCCGCGTATGCGTTCTCTCGCCCCGGACCTGAGCCTCGCTCCGCTACTGGAGCCTTAGATGGTTTACCCCAAATTCCCGCACACCCGGATGGCCCACGTGGCACTTCGCATCTCAGCGTCCTCGGGTTTGCCTTTGGCGCCGCCGAAGGCTGCACCCTGCGTCCTTGATCTGCTCGGCCACGCGTGCCCCCGGTCGCACGCGAATTTGGGGTAAACCATCTAGCGCCCTGACGATGACCCGCGCCCTGATCCTCTCCTGGGAGTACCCGCCGCTGATCGAGGGCGGGCTGGCCCGCCACGTCCGCAAGCTCTCCGAGGCGCTGGTCGAGCGCGACGTCGAGGTCCATGTGCTGACCCGCGGCGGTGAGGAGTCGCCGGCCGAGCAACTTGTCAACGGGGTCGTCGTCCACCGCATCCGGGAGCCGAAACGACCCACCGACCTCGGCGAGTTCGTCACCTGGGTCGAGCGCATGAACTCCGACATGCTCGCCGCCGGAGTCGAGCTCGGCGACCGCTACAGCTTCGACCTCGTCCACGGCCACGACTGGCTCGTCGCCAACGCCTGCGACCATCTCGCCAAGCGCTTCGAAGCACCGCTGGTGACGACGATCCACGCCACCGAGTACGGCCGCCACCAGGGCTGGGTCGACAAGCATCCCCAGACCTACATCCACGGGGTCGAGCGCTGGATCACCAACCGCTCGCAGCGGGTGATCGCCTGCTCCCACTACATGCGCGAGCAGATCGCCGACATCTTCGGCGTCGCCGAGAAGCGGATCAGCGTCATCCCCAACGGGATCGACCCCGACGACCTGCCCGCCCAGGACCCCGCCGAGCTGAAGCGGATGCGCTCCGAGTTTGCGGCGCCGGAGCAGAAGCTGGTGCTGCTGATCGGTCGCCTGGTCTACGAGAAGGGCTTCCAGCTGGCCCTGGAGGCGATGCCGCGGGTGCTGGAGGAGGCGCCCGACACGCGTTTCCTCGTCGCCGGCTCCGGCACCCACGAGGCCGAGCTGCACCGCCAGGCCGAGGAGCTGGGCCTGATGGACCACGGCACATTCCTCGGCTGGATCGGCGACGACGTCCTGCACTCGCTCTACCGGATCGCCGACCTCACCGTGGTCCCCTCGATCTACGAGCCGTTCGGCCTGGTGGCGCTGGAGGCGATGGCCTCGGGCTGCCCCTGCATCGTCGCCGATACCGGCGGACTGCGCGAGGTCGTGCCGCACGAGGAGGCCGGCCTGCGCTTCCGCGCCCACGACCCCGAGGCGCTGGCCGAGGTGGCGATCCGCGTCCTCTCCGACGACGAGCTCGGTCGCCGCCTGGTCGCTGAAGCCTACGAGCACCTGCGCCGCTTCGACTGGGGCGACGTCGCCGAGCGGACGGCGGCGGTCTACGCCGATCTGGTCGGCGAGGCGAGCCCGGCCTGAGGGGGACGCCCGGCCCTGCCGGCGGCGTCAGTCGTCGCGGACTCTGAAGCGGCCGATCCTGGTGCCGCCTGGCGTCCAGGCCACCCCTTTGAGCAGATCGCCGGGCGGGACCGAGAGCGCACCCGCAAGCTTGATCAGGGTGTCGATGCGAGCCAGCCGCACGCCCCGCTCGAGCTGGCTGATCTCTGTCCGGTGCAGCGAGGCGCGAAAGCCCAGCTCTTCCTGCGAGAGGTTGGCCCTTTTGCGGTAGAGCATCAGGTTCTCCCCGAATCGGGCGGCGACGTCCACCTGCAGGATTCTTCTGTCTGTCGGACAATGCATCTACATTCCTCCGGCTACGTTCCGGCCAGTGCAAATGCATTGCGTCACCTGGCAATCGACAGTTCCAGTATGAATTCTATTGTCTGTCAGACAATAGAATTCATTCCTGATAGAGTCATTGCACGCTGGATTGCAGACGAACGGGAGGGCTACGATGGCTCGAGCCCATCATGGCCTTGAACATCGAGAACGAGGAGATGGAGAAGTTGGCAGCGGAGATCGCGGAGCTCATGGGCGAGAGCGAGGAAGAGGCGGTGCGCCAAGCGCTGCGCGAGAAACGGGACCGGCTTGGACTCCCGCCGCGGAGCGGGCGCAAGCCGAAGACCTTGGAGGAGGCGCTCCGTTACATGGAGACGGAGATCTGGCCGTTCATCCCCAAGGAGCGCCGCGGCGGAGCGCCGATGACGAAGGCGGAACGGGCGAGGCTGCTCGGCTACGGGCCAGACGAGGACTGATCCTCGACAGCTCCGCGGTCATCGCGGTGGTCGAAGAAGAGCAGGGCCATCTCGAATTGCTGAAGGAGATCAGCGTGGCCACACGCGTTTCCATCGGGGCACCGACGCTGTTCGAGACGACCATGGTCGTTGTCGCCAGGGGCGGAGCGGCGGATCGCTGGATCCTCTCCCGGTTCTTGCTGGACTACGAGATCGAGACGATCCCGTTCGACGACCGCCATCACGAGGTCGCCATCGGGGCCTTCATCCGTTACGGCAAGGGTCGCCATCCCGCTCGGCTCAACTACGGCGACTGCATGACCTACGCGACCGCCAAGATCGCCGACGCCCCACTGCTCTTCATCGGCGACGACTTCGCCAAGACCGACCTGACGGCGGCGTAGCGATGAGAGCTCTCGGCCCCGTGCTTCTACGCGGGCGGGTCGAGAGTGGTGTCCGCTGCGGGATCGGGTTCGACGGGATCCCGCCAGCGCATCCGCTCCGGCGCCTCGCGCATGCGGATGATCCGGGCGGGGATGCCGGCGACGACGGCGTTGGCGGGCACGTCCTTGGTCACCACCGAATTGGTGCCGACGATCGCGTTGTCGCCGACGCGGACGCCGCGCAGGACGCAGGCGCCGTAGCCGATCCAGACGTTGGAGCCGACCTCGACGTCGCGCATGTAGATGCCCTGGACGCGGATCGGGCGCTCGACCTCGACGACGCCGTGGTCGAAGTCGATGAACATCGCCCGGTCGGCGATCACGCACTGCTCGCCGATTCGCACCCGGCGGTAGGCGGAGATCGTGCATTCCTGGCCCATCACCGTTTTTTCGCCGATCTCGACCTCGCCCTCGTGACAGCGGATCTTCGATCCGTCGCCGATCCAGACGAAGCGGCCGAAGCGGATCTCGGCTCCGCGGGCGGTCTGCAGTTCGAGCTTCCTGCCGAAGAAGACGAAGCCGTCGGTGCGCCAGCGCCAGCCGGCGCGGGTCAGCAGACGGCGCCACGAGTAGCGCCAGAGCAGGCGCGCGTAGCGCCAGTTCAGCATCCGGTTGCGGGCGAGGAATCCGATCACGGCGGCGGGGACTTTAGAGTCTGGCCGGGGATCGCTGCACAGACTCGTAGACTCACGCGCCCATGCCCGACGCCGCCAAATCCGCGCCGCTCGCCGAGCGCCTCGTCGCCGGCGACAAGCGGGCGCTGGCGCGGGCGATAACGCTGATCGAGTCCGACGACCCGGCTGGTTGGGAGCTGGTCCGCGAGGTCTATCCGCGCACCGGCAGGGCCCGCATCGTCGGCTTCACGGGTCCGCCGGGAGTCGGCAAGAGCACCCTGATCGGGGCGCTGACGGCGAAGCTGCGCAAGTCCGAGCGCGAGGTCGCGGTGCTCTCGATCGATCCCTCCAGCCCCTTCACCCAGGGCGCGCTGCTGGGGGACCGGGTCCGCCTTTCGGACCACTTCCTCGACCCCGGCGTCTTCATCCGCTCGATGGCCTCGCGCGGCGCCCTCGGCGGCCTCTCGGAGGCGGCCCTGCAGGTGGCGCTGGCGATGGACGCGGCCGGCAAGGACGACGTCCTGATCGAGACCGTCGGCGTCGGCCAGGCGGAGATCGACATCGTCGACCACGCCGACACGATCGTGCTGGCGCTGATGCCGGGCTCCGGCGACTCGATCCAGGCCCTGAAGGCCGGGGTGATGGAGATCCCCGACGTGATCGTCGTCAACAAGGCCGACCACCCGATGACCGACACGATGGTGCGCGAGGTGCGCGGCGTGCTGGCGCTCTCCCAGGACCCCGAAGGCTGGAAGGTGCCGATCCTGCGCACCGAGGCCTCGCGCGGCGAGGGTGTCGACGAGCTGGCGGCGAGGATCGACGAGCACCGCGCCTTCATCGAGGCGGCGGGGACGCTGGCCGAGCGCCGCGCCCGCAACCTGCACAGCGAGGTGCTCGGCATCGCCACCTCGCGGATGCGCCGCCGGCTCGAGGCGACCGCCGCCGAGGACCCCCGCACCGCCGAGCTGCTGGAGCAGGTGGTGCGACGCGAGCTCGACCCGGCGAGTGCGGCGACCGAGCTGCTGGAGCGGCAGGCCGATGGCTGAGGCGGCGGCGATGCCCTCGCTGGAGGAGGCGGCGAAGTGGGTCGGGGCCGAGGTGACGGAGAGCGGCGGCAGCACCGTCGGCGAGGTTCAAGGCTTCTACGTCGACAGCACCAGCGGTGACCCCGCCTGGCTGATCGCCCAGGTCGGCCGCCGCCGCAGTGCCCGGCTGATTGCGGTCCCCCTGCGGAACTGCGCCGGCGCCGCCTTCGGCGTCTGGGTCGCGCAGGAGGGGGAGGCGCTGCGAACGGCGCCCGTCGTCGACCCGACCAGGCCGTTGCGCCGAGAGCACGAGCTGACGATCTGCGCCCACTTCGGCATCGGCGAGAACGTCGGCCGCGCCGCCGAAGTGGCGGGGCGCCCCGAGGGGGACGTGACTGCGAAGCCACCTGGTTGAGGGGAGCCGGTCATGCCTCTGGGCGAATTCAGTCGCGCACGCTTCGCGTGCAGCTCCGGATGATGCTGCGCGCCTATGGCGCGCAGGAGACAGATTGCATATCGCGGCCTTCGGCCACATTCGCCCAGAGGCATGACCGGCTCCCTGCGACACGGGCAATCGCAACGGCCAAGGTGCGGCAGCTGGAGAGAAGGCAGGGGACCCGTACAAAGCAGGGGGTAGCCGCGTAGCTTGAGCTGCCGTGTTGCACGAAACGCCTGTGGGAGGGATGGGGACCTCCTCCGCCGGAATGTCGCGAAGCGGCGAAATGCAATCTGTTTCTTGCCCGCCATAGGCGGGCACACTCATTCGGAGCTGCACCCGCCAGGGTGCGCGACTGAATTCCGCCGGAGGAGGTCCCCATCCCTCCCTGCAAAACGCTCTCAGCAGCCGAGCTGCCGCGCGATCACCATCTGCTGAACCTCGTCGGTCCCCTCGCCGATCGTGAGGATCTTGGCGTCACGGTAGAAGCGGCAGACCGGGTACTCCTCGATGTAGCCGTAGCCGCCGTGGATCTGCACCGCCTCCTCGGTGGCGCGGACAGCGAGGCGGCCGGTGATCAGCTTCGCCTGGGCGGCGGTGAGGGTGAACGACTGGCCGGCGTCCTTCTCCAGCGCCGCCCGCCAGGTCAGCAGCCGTGCCGCCTCGATCTGGGCCGAGAGGTCGGCGATCTTGGCCTGGATCGACTGGAATTTGGCGATCGGCTGGCCGAAGGCCTGGCGCTCTTGCGCGTAGGCGATCGCCTCGTCGAGAGCGCCCTGGGCGAGTCCCACTCCCATCGCGGCGACCCCGATCCGGCCGCCGTCGAGGATGTGGAGGAAGTTCTTGAAGCCGTCGCCGCGGCGACCGAGCAGGCTCGACTCCGGCAGCCGGCAATCCTCGAAGGAGAGCGGCCGCGTGTCGGAGGCGTTCCAGCCCATCTTGCGGTAGGCCTCGCCCACCTCGTAGCCGGGGGTGCCGGTGGGGACGATCAGGTTGGAGATCTCCTTGCGGCCGCCCGACTCGCCGGTCACGGCGGTGATCGCGACACAGCCGGAGATCTCGGTGCCGGCGTTGGTGATGAACTGCTTGGCGCCGTTGACGAGCCACTCGCCGTCCTCGAGCTTGGCCGTGGTGCGGACGTTGCCGGCGTCCGAGCCGGCCTCCGGCTCGGTCAGGCCGAAGGAGGCGAGGCGCTCGCCGCTGCACAGCCGTGGCAGCCATTCGTCCTTCTGCTCGTCGCTGCCCCAGAGGTAGATCGGCATCGTCCCCAGCGAGGTGTGCGCCGCCATCGTGATGCAGACCGAGGAATCGATCCGCGCCAGCTCTTCGACCGCCAGCACGTAGGAGAGCGTGTCCGCCCCGCCGCCCCCGTACTCCTGCGGAAACGGGATCCCCATCAGGCCGAGGCCGCCCAGCTTGGCGACGATCTCGTAGGGGAACGACTTGGTCCGGTCCAGCTCCTCCGCCACCGGCCGCACCTCCTGCCGAGCAAAGTCCCGGACCGTGTCCCGAATCAGTTTCTGCTCGGGCGAAAGCTCGAAGTCCATGCCTGTCAGCCTATGCCGCTTCGTGGGGGCGGCGTGGGGAGGGTCCGAGAACGGAGCCAGTTAGCCCCGCCCGCAGGACCCTCCCCACGCCGACCTCGCTAAAGCTGTAGCGACTTCACCTGCAGCAACTCCTCGAGTCCATACCGCCCGTTCTCCCGTCCGTGACCGGACTGGCCGTAGCCGCCGAACGGCGCCAGCGGGTTGAAGGCGCCGCCGTTGATCTCGATCTGACCGGTGCGGATGCGCTTGGCGACCGCGACCGCCCGCTCCTCGTCGCCGGACCAGACGCCGCCGGCGAGGCCGTAGGCGCTGTCGTTGGCGATCCGCACCGCCTCGTCCTCGCCGTCGTAGGGCTGGATCGCCAGCACCGGGCCGAAGATCTCCTCCTGGGCGATCGTCATCGCGGGCGCCACTTCGGAGAAGACGGTGGGACGCACGAAGTAGCCGCGGTCGAGGCCCTCGGGCGCCTCGGCGCCGCCGGTCACCAGCTTCGCTCCCTCGGCCTCGCCCTTCTCGATGTAGCCGCGGACGCGCTGACGCTGAGTCTCGGAGACGAGCGGGCCGAGCCGGGTCGAGTCGGCGAACGGGTCACCCGGCGTGAACGCCTCCGCGGTTGCGGCGGCGATCTGCTCGGCCTCGGCGAGCTTCTCGCGCGGGACCAGCATCCGGGTCAGGGCGCTGCAGGTCTGGCCCGAGTTGAGGAAGCACTTGGCGACGCCGTCCGGAACCGCCCTCGCGAGGTCGGCGTCGTCGAGGATCACGTTCGGCGACTTGCCGCCGAGCTCCATCGCCACCGGCTTCACCGTCGCCGAGGCCAGCTCGCTGACCCGCTTGCCGGCCCGGGTCGAGCCGGTGAAGGAGACCATGTCGATGCCGGGATGGCCGGCGATCGCCTCGCCCACCTCCGGGCCGGTGCCGGTGACCAGGTTGAAGACCCCGGCTGGGAGGCCGGCTGCCTCGATCACCTCGGCCAGCAGGAAGGCGTTCAGCGGCGTCACCTCGCTGGGCTTGAGGACGACGGTGCAGCCGGCGGCGAGGGCGGGGGCGACCTTGGCGGCGATCTGGTTCAGCGGGTAGTTCCAGGGGGTGATCGCGCCGATCACGCCGACCGCCTCGCGCAGCACCCGCGAGTTTCCGATCGCCTCCTCCCAGGCAACTTCCTCCATCAGCGTCGGCATCGCCGCGAACTGGCTGGCCGGCAGCCCGACCTGGATCAGCTGGCTCAGTTTCAGCGGCATCCCCAGCTCCTGGGTGATCGTCGCCGCGATCTCCTCGCTGCGCTCACCGAGCCCGGCGGCGATCGCCGCGAGGTAACCGGCGCGCTCCTCGCGTGGAGTCCGGGACCAGGAGTCGAAGGCCTCGCGGGCCGCGGCGACGGCGCGATCGGCGTCCTCGGGGGAGCAGCTCGGGACCGTCCCCATCACCTCCTCGGTGGTCGAGTTGACCACCTCGATCGGCTCCGTTCCCCGCGGCTCGACCCACTCGCCGCCGATGAAGACTCTGTCCCGCACCTGAAGCTCCGCCGCAGTCGCCATGTCCTTCCTCCTCAACGCTCGCTCACCCGATTTGGCCGTGCTGCCAACGGTAACGGGACTTCAGCGCTGGCGCCTGAGGGCTTGTCATAGCGAATAAGATATAAGTACATATTCGCTATAATTTTCACGAATGGCAACCCTCAGTCCCGAGAATCGACGCGTTGGTCCAACTCCGGGTGAGCTGCTCAAGGAAAGCCGCCATCGCCGCGGCGTGAGTCAGGAGCTTCTGGCGACGAGAGCTGGGACTACCCAGTCAGCAATCTCGCGAATCGAGTCCGGACGCGTTTCTCCGTCGGTCGACACGCTGTGGGAACTGCTCTACCTCCTCGGAGAGGACCTGGTCCTGGCGGCCGAGCAGCGCGATAGCGGCATCGACGCGACTCTCAATTGGGAGCGGTTGAGACATTCGCCGTCCGACCGTCTTGACTACGGGGTCGCCTTTGCGAATCAGGTGATCAGGATGAGCCCGAATCCGAAGCGACCCGGATGGTCCCGATGACCGACCGGTCGTTGCCGCAGAAGGCCCCTGAACTCCCAAAGCTGTTGGAACCGCTGGTTCGTCATGGCGTGGACTTCGTCCTGATCGGCGGCATGGCTGGGATCGCACAGGGGTCGTCTTATCCGAGCTACGACCTCGACATCGTGTACGCCCGTGGCCGCGCCAACGTGTCGCGGCTCGTCGCGGCGTTGCAGGAGATCGGAGTCCGCTTGCGTGGGGCGCCCTCTGATCTTCCGTTCATGCTCGACGAGCAGGCGATTGAAAACGGCGCCAACTTCACCTTCATCACCCCCTATGGGGACTTCGACATTCTCGCCGACGCGGCCGGGGCTCGTTCCTACGAGAAGCTGGCGGCTGCCGCCCAGGAGATGGAGGTCCATGGCATTCCGGTTCTCGTTGCCTCGCTCGATGACTTGATCGAGATGAAGCGTGCCGCCAACCGGATCAAGGACAAGCTCATGCTCGAGGAGTACATCGTCCTCGCGGACGTGCAGAAGCAGGTTGAGAAAGAAAAGGAAGAGCGCTAGGCGGGCTCGGCGGCGGCGGCGCCCGCGAGCGCCGCGATGCGCCCCGGCCCCGGAACCTGAATCGCGTGCCGGGCGGTGAGGACCTGGCCGCACTCTTCGCAGATGCCGCGCTCGCTGACGTGGCCGCCGCAGACCTTGTGCCTGATCAATTTCGGTGGGCCGCCGGGGCTGGGGGAGTAGCGGTCTCCCCAGTTGAGCAGGGCGATCAGGGTCGGCCAGAGGTCGAGCCCCTTCTCGGTCAGGAAGTACTCGTAGCGGGCCGGGCTCTCCTGGTACTGGCGGCGCTCGAGGATGTCCTCGTCGACCAGGCGCTGCAACCGCGCCGAGAGCACGTTGCGGGCGACGCCGAGCGAGGCCTGCATCTCGCCGAAGCGGCGGTTGCCGTTGAAGACGTCGCGGACGATCAGCAGCGACCAGCGCTCGCCGATCACCTCCAGCGAGTTGGCGATCGAGCAGAGCTGGTTCGGATAGTCGCGGCGGAGCACGGTGTGATCTTCGCACACTTGGTTGCATCAAGCAACTGACTGCGATAGGGTGGCCCGGCAGCATGAGTTGCATGACGAAACCATGGATTCACCGCCCGATTGGAGGCGACGATGAGGCTGATTCCGAGACATAGGCACCAGCACCGCGCGAGGACCCCGCGCATCGAGATAAGCCAGGCCGAGATAACCGCCGACCTGCACTATCCGCTGGGCAACGGCCGGCCGGTGCAGCGCGCGGTTGTGGCGGCGAGGCGGGGCGGCGGACGGTGAGCGAGGACGGAGTCGTCTTCGCCGACGAGGCGACCGCGGCGGAGGTGGCCGAGGCGTTCGCCGCCTCCAGTCCCGAGACTTCTCGCAGCCGCACCCTGGTCTGGCAGGACCCGGTGCCGACCGCGGCGGCGGGGGCGACGATGACCGGAATGGAGTACATGAGCGCCGTCGTCACCGGCAAGGTCCCACCGCCGCCGATCGCGGTGACGATGCGGTTGCGTCCCGTTGAGCTCGAGGAGGGACGCGTCGTCTTCGAGGGTCTCCCCGGGGAGGAGCACTACAACCCGATCGGCGTCGTCCACGGCGGGTACGCCGCGACGCTGCTCGACTCGGCCCTCGGCTGCGCCGTCCACACCACCCTGCCGGCCGGTGTCGGCTACACCTCGCTCGGCCTCGAGGCCAAGTACGTGCGGCCGATCAACCGCGACACCGGCCGGGTGCTGTGCGAGGCGAACGTGCTCTACCGCGGCCGCAAGCAGGCGACCGCGGAGGCGAACCTGCGGGCCGCCGACAGCGGCAAGCTGCTCGCCCACGGCACGGCGACCTGCATGGTCCTCGGCGGCGAGTAAAAGGCATCACCTGATGCATTCACCACGCCCCAGTGTGGAAAAGGCATCAGGCGGCGACGTCGCGCGCCAGCTCGACCAGCAGCCGCACGCCGAAGCCGCTGGCTTCGCTGCCGGTGTACTCGCGGCCGACGTCCCAGGCGGTGCCGGCGATGTCGACGTGGGCCCAGGGCGTCTCGCCGACGAACTCCTCGAGGAAGGAGGCGGCGGTGATCGTGCCGGCCTTGCGCTTCGAGCCGAGGTTGGAGAGGTCGGCGACCGTGCCCTTCATCAGCTCCTTGAACTCGGGGTGGAGGGGGAGGCGCCAGACCAGCTCGCCGCTCTCTTCTCCCGCCCGGGCCACCGCGGCGGCGAGCTCGTCGTCGTTGGCGATCACCGCCGCGTAGGTCGAACCCAGGGCGATCGTGACGGCGCCGGTCAGGGTGGCGAGGTCGACGATCCGCTCCGCTCCCAGCTCGACCGCGTAGGCGAGGGCGTCGGCGAGGATCAGTCGCCCCTCGGCGTCGGTGTTGTTGACCTCGACCGTCTTGCCGTCGTACTGGGTGATCACGTCACCCGGCTTGACCGCCGTCCCCGAGGGCATGTTCTCGGTCGAGGGCACGACGGCGACGAGGTCGACGGCGAGGCCCAGCTCGGCGATCGCGGCCACGCTCTCCAGCACCGCCGCCGCCCCGGACATGTCGTACTTCATCTCGTGCATCCCGGCACCGGGCTTGAGCGAGATGCCGCCGCTGTCGAAGGTGACCCCCTTGCCGACCAGGCCGAGGGTCGGCCCCGAGCCGCCACCGGCGTAACGGAGCACGATCAGCCGCGCCGGCTCGCCACCGCCCCGGCTGACCGCGACCAGGCCACCCATGCCCTTGGCGGCGATCTGCTCCGGTCCGAGCACCTCGACCGTGACCGCGTCGTGCGCGGCGGCGATCTCCTCGGCGCGTCCCGCCAGGAAGCTCGGCGTGGCGACATTGGCCGGCGTCATCTGCAGGTCGCGGGCCCGGTTCGCCGCCTCGGCGGAGACGCGCGCCGTCTCGGCCGCCGCCGCGGTGCTCTCGGATGCCAGCAGCGTCAGCGCCTCGATCCCGGGCGGCGGCGGGTCGTCGCGGTCGGCGCCTTTGAAACGCTCGAAGCGGTAGGAGCCGAGGATCGTGCCGGTCACCAGTGCCCCCGCCGCCGCGTCATCATCGGCGCTTTGCGGCAGCGCCCAGGCGACCGAGGTTGCTTCCAAGCGCGTCGCTTCCTTCGCGGCGAGCGCGGCAGCGACCCGGAGGCGCTCGGCGTCGGCATCGGCATGCTTGCCGAGCCCAACCACCAGCAGCCAGCCTTCGCCGCAGCGAAGCAGCGTGCGCTTCTTGAAGCCGCCAGCCGCGGCCTCGGCGCCCGCGATCCCGGTGACCTCGCTCGGCAGCGACCCGTCCTCGTGCAGGCCGACGACCGTCAGCTCGGTCCCCGCCGCCGTCGGTTCGCCCGCACGTACCTCGACCTTCATCGGCCCCGAGTCTATGCATTGCCCGACTTCGTTCCGCGGTTCCTTTCCCGCGCATTTCGTGGGAAAGGAACCGCGGAATCGAGGAGCGGTCGGTATCGTCAGCGGCCGGCCGCAGTGCCACTCGATCGAACTCCACGACCCGCAGAAGAAAGGCAGTAGATGCCCAGCTCAGTCATCCTCGGAACCGCGCGTACCCCCTTCGGCAAGATGGGCGGAGGCCTCGCTTCGCTCGACGCCACCGACCTCGGCGGTCAGGTGATCGAGGCGGCGCTGGAGCGCTCCGGCGTCGACCCCGAGCAGGTCCAGCAGGTCGTCTTCGGCCAGGTCCTGCAGGCCGGCCAGGGTCAGATCCCCTCGCGCCAGGCCCAGATCAAGGGCGGCGTCCCCAAGGAGGTGCCCTCGGAGACGGTCAACAAGGTCTGCGCCTCCGGCATGCGCTCGCTCGGCCTCGCCGACATGGCGATCCGCGCCGGCGACACCGAGGTCGCCGTGACCGGCGGCATGGAGTCGATGAGCCAGGCCCCCTACCTGCTGCCGGGCGCCCGCTTCGGCTTCCGTATGGGCGACGTCAAGGCGATCGACGCGATGACCCACGACGGCCTCACCAACCCCTTCACCGAGAAGCAGATGATCAACGAGGCGAGCGAGGTCTCCAACGAGCTGGAGATCACCCGCGTCGACATGGACCGCTTCGCCGAGCGCTCGCACCGGCTCGCCGCCGAGGCGACCGACGCCGGCCGCCTCGCCGAGGAGATCGTCGGCGTCACCGTCAGGTCGCGTAAGGGCGAGACCACGGTCGAGGCCGACGAGGCGATCCGTCCCGACACCACCCTGGAGACGCTGGCCAAGCTGAAGGCGATCGGCGGCGACGACGCCACCCACACCGCCGGCAACGCACCCGGGGTCAACGACGGCGCCGGCGCGATCGTCGTCGCCTCCGAGGAGTGGGCACAGAGCCAGGGCAAGGCCCCACTGGCCCGGGTCCTCTCCTATGGCACCGTCGCCGACGACTTTCCCTACCTGGCGAAAACCCCCGCCAACGCCGCCAGGCAGGCGCTGGAGAAGATCGGCAAGAGCCCCGAGGAGGTCGACCTTTGGGAGATCAACGAGGCCTTCGCCTCGGTCGCGCTCAACTCGGTGCGGATGCTCGGCGTCGACGAGGGAAAGGTCAACGTCAACGGCGGCGCGATCGCGCTCGGCCACCCGATTGGCGCCTCCGGCGCCCGCATCGTCGGCGCCCTCGTGCACGAGCTCGGCCGCCGCGGCGGCGGCCTCGGCGTAGCGGCCATCTGTTCCGGCGGCGGCCAGGGCGACGCGATCGTGCTCGAAGTCCCCGGGTCCTAGCTTGAGCCGCGGCGCGGCGTTCTTCGATTTGGACAAGACCCTGATGGCGGGGTCTTCGGGGATGCAGTTCGCCCGCGTCGCCGCCCAGCAGGGGATCGTCAGCCGCCGCCAGCTCGCCAGTTGGGGGGTCGAGCACCTGCGCTATCGCCTCCGCGGTACCACCGACGAGCGCACCGAGGAGGTGCTGCGCGCCGCCCGCGAGCTGATCACCGGCGTGCCGGCGGTGACCGTGGAGCGGATGGGCCCGGCGGTGATGACGGCGATCCTGCCCAGGGTCTTTCCGGAGATGCTGGCCGAGGTCCATACCCACCAGGACGCCGGCCGCCCCTCCTTCATCGTCAGCGCCGCCGGCAACGACGTGGTCGAGTCGCTGGCGCGGGTGCTGGGGATGGACGGCGGCATCGGCACCCGCTACGAGGTCGATCCGGAGGGCAGCTACACCGGCCGTCTCGACGGGCCCTTCGTCTACGGGCCGGGCAAGGTCGAGGCGATGCAGAGCTTCGCCGCCCGCCACGAAATCGACCTCGACGCCTCCTACGCCTACTCGGACTCGCTCTCGGACCTGCCGATGCTGCGCGCGGTCGGCAACCCGGTTGCCGTCAACCCAGACCCGCCGCTGGCGGCGATCGCCAAAGAGGAGGGCTGGCAGACGCTGCGCTTCGAGCGGCTCGGCCGTCGCCTGCTCGCCCTCGCGGTCACCGTGCTGGCGACCGCGGTCGGCGTCAGCGCCCGCCGCTTCGTCGCCCGCCGCAAGCCGCCGCCGCGGCGCTTGCCGGTGCGTCCCAGATGACCTTGCGAAATGCCGACTGGACGTTAGGGTCGGCTCATGGAATTGAGCCGCGAGCAGTGCCACGCCATCGCGCTTGCGCTGACCGAGGGTCAGGGGGGATTTACCGAGGAGGAACTTGCGCAGGCCTGCAACGAGATCGCTATAGCGCTCGTGGCAGGCGAAATGGCTGCCCTTGCCCTGGAGGGCCAGCTGTTATTGAAGCTCAAGGACGGGGAGCTGAGCTACGAAGCTTCCGCTCGTGGCAGGGCAGATTTTCAGAATCATCTAGCAGAGCGGGGGATATCTCTAGAGCAGTTCAAAGAGGAGTTGAGGCGCGAGCGGTAAGCGTGTGCCGCCAGCACATATTCGCGGCTGGGTATCGACGACTTAGTCCCACATAGAGCGACTCAGTCGTCCCGCTGACTCTAGACTGGCCGGATGGCGATCGAGCCCAGGGACAGGCCGGAGCTCAAGCAGCGCGAGGCTGAGTTCTCGACCATCTCCGGCAAGGAGATCGATCCGCTTTACGGCGAGGAGGACCTCGACCCCGGCCTCGAGCAGCGGGTCGGCCGCCCCGGCGAGTACCCGTTCACGCGCGGCCCCTACGCCTCGATGCACCGGGGGCGGCTCTGGACGATGCGCCAGTTCGCCGGCTTCGGCACCGTCGAGGAGACCAACGAGCGCTTCCAGTACCTGCTCGACCACGGCCAGACGGGGCTCTCGACCGCCTTCGACATGCCGACGCTGATGGGCTACGACTCCGACCACGCCCGCAGCCTCGGCGAGGTCGGGCGCGAGGGCGTCGCCGTCGACAGCCTCGACGACATGGAACAGCTCTTCGCCGGGATCCCGCTCGGCGGCGTCACCACCTCGATGACGATCAACGCCCCGGCGGCGATCCTGCTCGCCTACTACGTCCTCGTCGGCGAGAGCCAGGGGGTGCCGCCGGAGAAGCTGGGGGGGACGATCCAGACCGACATCCTCAAGGAGTACATCGCCCAGAAAGAGTGGTGCTTCCCGATCGAGCCGGCGCTGCGGCTGGTCACCGACATGATCGAGTGGTGCACGGAGAGCATGCCGCGCTGGCACCCGGTCTCGATCTCCGGCTACCACATCCGCGAGGCCGGCTCGACCGCCCAGCAGGAGCTGGCGTTCACGCTCAAGGACGGCTTCACCTACGTCGAGCGGGCGCTCGAGCGCGGCCTCGACGTCGACGACTTCGCCCCCCGCCTCTCCTTCTTCTTCAACGCCCACGTCGACTTCTTCGAGGAGATCGCCAAGTACCGGGCGGCGCGCCGGATCTGGGCGCGGGAGCTGCGCGACACCTACGGCGCCAAGCGCGAGGAGTCGATGCGGCTGCGCTTCCACGCCCAGACCGCCGGCGTCTCGCTGACCGCACAGCAGCCGCTCAACAACATCGTCCGCACCTCGCTGGAGGCGTTGGCGGCGGTGCTCGGCGGCACCCAGTCGCTGCACACCAACTCCTACGACGAGGCGCTGGCGCTGCCGACCGAGGAGGCGGTGCGGGTGGCGCTGCGCACCCAGCAGATCATCGCCACCGAGTCCGGGGTCACCAACACCGCCGACCCGCTCGGGGGCTCCTGGTTCGTCGAGAAGCTGACCGACGAGATGGAGGCCGCCGCCTACGGCTACTTCGCCCGCATCGACGAGCTGGGAGGGATGGTCGAGGCGATCCGCCGCAACTACCCGCAGCGCGAGATCGCCGACGCCTCCTTCACCTACCAGCAGGAGCTGAACGAGCGCAAGCGGATCGTCGTCGGCGTCAACGACTTCGTCCAGGACGACGAAGAGCCGACGCCGATCCTGAAGATCGACCCGGCGCTCGAACGCAAGCAGGTCGACCGCCTGCAGGCGACCCGCGCCCGCCGCGACGGCGCCGCCGTCGAGACCGCCTTGAGCGACCTCAAAGCGGTCGCTGCCGGCGAGGGCAACCTGATGCCGCCGATTCTCGCCGCGGCCCGCGCCCGCGCCACCGAGGGCGAGATGATCGCGGCGATGCAGGAGGTGTTCGGGACCTACACCGAGTCGCCCGTCTTCTAGACAGGCGCTACGCTTCCCGCCGCTGATGGAGGCCGCCACCGCCCGCAAGATCCGCGTCGTCGTCGCCAAGCCCGGCTTGGACGGGCACGACCGCGGCGCCAAGATCATCGCCCGCGCCCTGCGCGACGCCGGCATGGAGGTCATCTACACCGGCCTGCACCAGACGCCGGAGCAGATCGCCGAGACGGTGATCCAGGAGGACGCCGACGCGGTCGGCCTCTCGATTCTCTCCGGTGCCCATATGACGCTGGTCCCGAAGGTGGTCGCGTTGCTGGCCGAGCAGGGGGTCGACGACGTCCTGGTCACGGTTGGCGGCACGATCCCCGCCGACGACATCCCGGAGCTGAAGAAGCTCGGGGTGGCCGCGGTCTTCACGCCGGGGGCCGGCACCGACGAGATCGTCGACTTCATCCGTGCCGGCGCCACCGAGCGCCACGAGCGCGACGAATGATCTCCAGCCGCAGCGGGTATCATCGCCCCGATTGACTGGTCAATCAACCAGTCGCCCGCAACCGATAACATGCCCGGCCGCAACCGGCCCGCGAGGCGCAAACCGCAGCCCGCGACCACCTGAGAATCGTTTCCCCAAGGAGGCTTCAACTTGAAGATCTGCGTCCTGGTCAAGGAGGTTCCGGACGCCGCGGTACAGAAGCGCATCGACCCAAGCACGATGCGGCTGGACCGCGGCGGCGAGAAAAACCTCAATCCCTTCGATACGCACGCCCTCGAGGCGGCCATGCAGATCAAGGAGGGTGAGGCGATCCCGGTCGAGGAGGTGGTGGCCGTGACGATGGGCCCCGGCTCCGCCGTCCGCGCCCTGCACAAGGCGGTCGCGCTCGGCGCCGACCGCTCCGTGCACCTCTCCGACGACGCCCTCGCCGGCTCCGACGTCTGCGCCACCGGCTACTCGCTGGCCAAGGTGCTCGAGTCCGAGAGCCCGGACCTGGTCCTGCTCGGCCAGCAGTCCGATGACGGCGAGTGCTACACGATCGGCGCCGTCGTCGCCGACCATCTGCAGATGCCCTCGCTGACCCAGGTGATCAAGATCGACGTCAGCGACGGCAAGCTGCGCTGCGAGCGCCAGGCCGAGTACGGCTACGACACCGTCGAGGTCGAGCTGCCCGCGGTGATCAGCGTCGGCGACGCGATCAACGAGCCCCGCTACCCCAGCCTCAAGGCGATCATGGGGGCGAAGAAGAAACCGCTCGACACCAAGGCCAGCGGCGATGTCGGCATCGACAGCGGCATGGTCGGCGAGGCCGGCTCCAAGACCGCGGTCCTCGCGCTCAACCCGCCGCCCGCCAAGGAGGCCGGCGAGATCATCGAGGACGAGGACACCAACGAGACGGTCGAAAAGATCGTCGCCTGGCTCGACGAGAGGAAGCTGATCTAGATGGCAGGCATCCTGGTTTACGCCCTCCACGACGACGAGGGCAACTTCAACAAAAACTCGCTCGGGGCGATCTCCGAGGCGGCCAAGCTGGCCGGCGAAGTCGGCGGCGAGGCCGCCGCGCTGGTGGTCGGCGAGATCGCCGACGACGCCTGCGCCTCGCTCGGCAACTGGGGCGCGGCCAAGGTCTACCGGGCCAAGAGCGTGCCCGAGGGCCTGGCCCAGCCGATCGTCGACGCGATGGCGAAGGTGATCGAGGACAACGGCATCTCCTACGCGCTGTTCGGCGGCGGCCTGCTCGGCTTCGAGATCGGCGCCGGCCTCACCGCCCGCCTCAACGCCGGGGTGACGATGGAGGTCACCGAGGTCAAGGTGCAGGACGGCAAGCTGGTCGCCGAGCGCCCGATTCTGCAGGACTCCCAGATCGCCGACGTCGGCTACGTCAGCGAGCCGGGGATCATCATCGGCCGCCTCAACGCCTTCGACGCCAAGGAGAGCGGCGGCACGGCCGAGGTCGTCGACGTCGAGGTCGAGCTCTCGGAGTGGTCGACCAAGGCGACGATGGTGCAGCGCGGCGAGCAGCGCGGCGCCGACGTCAACATCGAGGACGCCGAGATCCTGGTCGGCGGCGGCCGCGGCCTCGGAGCCAAAGAGGGCTTCGAGCTCTGCGAGCAGCTGGCCGACTCGATGGGCGGCGCCGTCGCCGCGACCCGCGCGGTCGTCGACGCCGGCTGGTACCCCTACGCGGCCCAGATCGGCCAGACCGGCAAGACGGTGGCGCCGAAGCTGTACCTGGCCGCCGGCGTCTCCGGGGCGATCCAGCACAAGGTCGGGATGCAGAACTCGGAGAACATCCTCGCGATCAACAAGGACCCGAACGCGCCGATCTTCGAGTTCTCGGACCTCGGCGTGGTCGGCGATCTGCACAAGATCGTCCCCAAGCTGACCGAGGCGATCAAGGCCAAGAAGGGCTGAGCAGAAGCGATGCCCGCCGTCGCACCCAGCGAGTTCCCGCCGCCGTTCGATTCCGCCGACGTAATCGGTCCTCCGACCGATCCCGTCGACGAGCGGATCGAGGTCGGGGTCGCGATCGTCGGCGGCGGGCCGGCCGGCCTCGCCTGCGCCAACAAGTTGATGCAGCTGCTCGAGAACGAGCCGGAGCTGACCGAGAAGCTGGGCGAAGTCCCGGTCGCGGTGATCGAGAAGGGCAAAGTCGCCGGGGCGCATCTGCTCTCCGGGGCCAACATGCGGCCCTCGGCGATGGAAGAGCTGTTCCCCGACCTCGACAAGTCGGAGTGGCCGGTCTACCAGGAGGTGACCAAGGACGCCGTCTACCTCCTGACCTCGAAGGCGGCGCTGCCGCTGAAGCCGATGCCGCCGAACTTCCGCAACCACGGCAACTACGTCACCTCGGTCTCCAAGCTCGGTCGCTTCCTCGCCGACAAAGCCGAGGAAGCCGGCGTCTACATCCTCTCCGAGACCGCCGCGACCAAGCTGCTGGTCGAGGACCGGGTCGTCAAGGGCGTGCGCTCGGGCGACCGCGGCCGCGGCAAGGAGGGCGAAGAGCTCGGCAACTTCGAGCCCGGCTCCGACGTGATCGCCAAGGCGACGGTGCTCGCCGAGGGCACGGTCGGCCACCTCACCTACGCCGCCTACGACTACTTCGACATGCACGGCGCCGACCCGATGCGCTGGGAGCTCGGGGTGAAAGAGGTCTGGGAGGTGACCGAGCCGCTCGACCGGGTGATCCACACGATGGGCTGGCCGCTGCGCAAATCGCCGCGCTTCAACGAGTTCGGCGGCAGCTTCATCTACCCGATGGGCGAGGACAAGCTCTGCATCGGCCTGGTCGCCGGGCTCGACTACACCGACGCCACCTTCTCGCGTCCACGACGCCCTGCAGCTGCTGAAGACCCACCCCTTCGTCAGGAAGCTGCTCGAGGGCGGCAAGCGGGTCGCCTGGGGCGCGAAGACGATCCCCTCGGGCGGCTACTTCGCGATGCCGAAGCGGCTCGCGGTGCCGGGCATGATGGTCGCCGGCGACGCCGCCAGCATGGTCAACGTGCCGACCCTGAAGGGCGTCCACTACGCGATGCACGCCGGGATGTACGCGGCGGAGACGATCGTCGAGTCGCTCAAGCAGGACATCGACTCGGTCAACTTCGAGGCCTACGACGAGAAGGTCCACAACTCGCCGATCGAGAAGGACCTCTACGAATCGCGCAACATGCGCCAGCCCTTCTCCAAGGGCTTCTTCGTCGGCGGCGCGCTCGCCTCGGCGATGACGATCACCAAAGGCAACTTCCCCGGCGGCCACTGGAAGCAGGAGCACGACTCCGAGGTTCCGATGAGCATCGACAGGGCCGGCGACAAGTACGTCAAGCCCGACAACGAGCTCACCTTCAACAAGCTCGACTCGGTCTTCCTCTCCGGCAACGCGACCCGCGACGACGCCCCCAACCACGTCCGCATCCAGACCAAGGTCCCGCGCGAGATCGCCCAGACCTGGGTATCGATGTGCCCGGCCCAGGTCTACGAGATCCCCGACGAGCAGCTGGAGAGCCAGGCGGCGCAGGTCGACGTCCACGTCACCGCCTCCAACTGCGTCCAGTGCGGCGCGATCACCGCCAAGGGCGGCCGGCTGACGCTGCCCGAGGGCGGCGACGGGCCTCTTTACCAGGAGACGTAGAAGGCGTTCCAGATTTGTCTGGATCAGCGCGCCACAGGTGCGCGGGTTCTCCCTACGGTCAGGCGATGGTCGTCGCCGGGTCGATTGTCAGCCAGTTCGCGACTGTGGCTGGATTCGTGGCCGCGGTTATCGCGGTTGGTGGGTTCATAGCCCATGCGAGGCCGGCGATCACTGGAAAAGACGAGGCTGAGCTTCGGCGCGCGACTGCCATTGGCGGCCTCTGTGGTCTCTCGCTCGCTCTCATCGTGTAGCGGTCGATGGAGCCGTTGTGTAATCTTTTGTCTGAAACTAGATCGGGGACTCGGTGACTGAGTTCAAAGCACCATCTCATGGTCTTTGCTGGCGCTGCCGTCTTGACCGTGGCTATCTACATCGCTCTTGCAGCGGTGCATGCGAGTGGAACCGCTATTGGGGCGGCCGTGGTGCTGATCGTTGCCCTGGCCGCCGATACCTCGGCGCGGATCGTGATCCACTACGGATCTTCAAAGCGACGTCGTCGCTGAGCAACCCGGTAGGCCCTTATAAGGTCGCGCCGTGCTGGCGCTGGGAATAGCCGCGGCGGTGGGGGCCTCGGTCCTCTACAACACCTCGATCGCGCTGCAGGCGCTGGAGGTGCGGGGTGTGTCGCACGTGCACTCGCTGCGGCCGTCGCTGATCGGGAAGCTGCTGCGGAACCGGCGCTGGCTGGGGGCGACCGCGCTGGGGCTGGTGGGGTGGCCGCTGGAGATCGTCGCGCTGCTGCTGGCGCCGTTGACGGTGGTGCAGCCCTGTCTGGTCAGCGGACTGGTCGTCCTGCTCTGGCTTGGCGCGACCAAGCTGGGGGAGTCGCCG
Organism: uncultured Solirubrobacterales bacterium; assembly: GCA_963775475.1. Lineage (GTDB taxonomy): Bacteria > Actinomycetota > Thermoleophilia > Solirubrobacterales > 70-9 > VAYN01. The sequence goes on from CAVZIP010000003.1 coordinate 314,511, forward strand.
GGATGGCGGGAGTACGTCGCCGTGGCGGCGATCGTCGCCGGGGTGGCGGGCGTCGCCTGGGCGGCGCCCGAGCGCACCACCGATCACGCCGACGCCGCTGCCCTCGCACTCGCCTTGGCGCTGGTCGCGATCCCGATCGCCGCCCCCTATGCGCTGCGCGGACGCGCCATCGGGGTCGGGATGCTGACGGTCCTCAGCGCCGGCTGTGGCTACGCCTGGACCGCGATCGCCAGCAAGCTGCTGACCGACGAGCTGGCGGCGGGGGTGCTGCTGGTCGGGGTTGTCTGGCTCGCCACCGCGATCGCTTCGGAGGGGCTGGCACTGCTGAGCGAGATGAGCGCGCTGCAGCACCGGCCGGCCACCCATGTCGCTCCGGTGATGTTCGCCGTGCAGGTTCTGGTGCCGGTGATCCTGGCGCCCCTGATCTTCGGCGAGTCCTGGGCGGAGACGCCGCTGGGGGGCGTGGCGCTGGTCGGCTTCATGGCGGTGGCCCTGGCGGGAACGATGCTCCTGGCCAGCTCGAGGGCTGTCGGAGCGGTGATCGCGGCCGCGCATGCCGACGACTGATCCGGCCCCGTTGGTAGGTTGACGCCGCTTTGCCGCCCGCAGACTCCCCAGTCGTCGCGGTCGCCGACAAGTTCGCGATCGGGTTCGACCACCGCGACCGCGCGCGCCTGTTCGAGCTCTGGACCGAGGTGCTCGACTCCGAGCAGTGGTCGGAGGGAGCCAAGCTCGCCGCCTTCGAGCAGCGCTGGGCGGAATGGAACGGGTTGCCGAGCCTGGGGCTCTCCAGCTGGGCGGGCGGAGCGCTTGCCGCGCTGGAATTCGCCGGGGTCAAGGGCGAGACCGTGCTCTGTCCCTCGAACACCTTCATGGCGACCCCGCTGGCGGCGATCGGCGCCGGCGCCGAGGTCGAGTTCGTCGACTGCAACCGCAGCGATCTCTGTATGTCCTTCGAGGATTTCGAGGCAAAGGCCGAGCGCCACCGGCCGCGGGCGGCGATCCTCGTCCACATCGGCGGCCACGTCGCCTTCGACTCCGGGCGGATAGCCGCCTACTGCCGCGAGCACGGGATCTTCCTGCTCGAGGACTGCGCCCACGCCCACGGCGCCGCTTGGAACGACAGCAGGCCGGGCAGCTTCGGCGATGCCGGCGTCTACTCGCTCTACGCCACCAAGACGGTCTCGACCGGGGAGGGTGGCGTGCTCGTCTCCGGCAACGAGGAGCTGATCGAGTTCGCCCGCAGGTTCCGCAACTACGGCAAGTTCGAGCACGAGGTCGACGGCCTCAACTTCCGTATGAGCGAGTTCACCGCTGCCCTCGCCCTGGTCCAGACGGAACGGATGGAGGAGATCGTCGCCTGGAAGAACGAGTACGCGCGCGACCATCTCGATCCGATTCATCCCGCCCGGCTCGAGCTGCCCGAGGGGATGACCTCGGGCCTCTACAAGTACATCGTCTTCGAGCCGATCGAGAAGTCGACCGGCCGCGTGTACGAGGAGCCCTGCCACCGCGTCATGGGCCGCTCCGACGAGCTGCCGAACACCGACTGGGCGGCCGAGAGCCACTGGTGCGTGCCGCTCTACTATCGGCCTGAGAGCCGCGCCGCGGCGCTGGGCAAGGAGGCGCGATGAGGGTCCTGGTCACCGGAGGCGGGGGCTTCATCGGCTCCCACGTCGTCGATCGCCTGCTCGACCGCGGCATGACGCCGCGCATCTTCGACCTCAGCGCCTCCCCGTACCACTCGCCGCTCGAGGTCGAGACCTTCACCGGCAGCATCACCGACCCGGCCAACCTCGACCTGGCGATGCGCGATTGCGACGCCGTCATCCACCTCGCCGCGGTCGCCGACGTCGGCCACGTCCACGCCGACCCCGTCCTGGCCGAGGAGGTCAATACCCGCGGCACCCTGAACGTGCTCGAGGCCGCCTGCCGGGCCAAGGTCGGCCGCGTCGTCTACGGATCGACCACCTGGGTCTACAGCGACTGCGTCGAGCGGGAGGTCGACGAGGAGACGCCGATCCCGGCTCCACGCCATCTCTATACCGCGACCAAGCTCGCCGGCGAGACCTACTGCGCCGGCTACGCCGAGCTCTTCGACCTCGAGAGCACCGTGCTGCGCTTCGGCATCCCCTACGGCCCCCGCGCCCGCGCCGCCGGCGTCGTCGCCAAGTTCACCGACCTCGCCTTCGAAGGCAAGCCGCTGACGATCGCCGGCGACGGCAGCCAGAGCCGCAGCTTCATCTACGTCGAGGACCTCGCCGACGGCATCGTCGCCGCCCTCGCCCCCGGTGCGGCGAACCGCACCTACAACCTCTCCGGAGACGAGGTGGTGACGATCCTCGAGATCGCCGAGCGGGTGCAGGAAAACACCGACGGCTGCGAGATCGTCCACACACCACCGCGCCCCGGCGACTTTCCCGGCAAGGTGATCTCCAACGAGCGCGCGCTCGAGGAGCTCGGCTGGAAGGCCGAAACCAGCTTTCGCGCTGGGGTCAGGAAGTACGTCGAATGGGTGCGCGACAGCACCCGCGCCCCGGACCCGATCCCCGGCAAACAGCCCTCCCTCAACGGCAACGACCACGCCGCCGGCGCGCTGCTGTCCGGCGCCTCCCGCTTCGAGGAGCGGGGGCCGCGGGTCCTGGTCCTGACCGCCGACATCGGCGAGGGTCACGACCTGCCGGCACGGATCATCAGGGCCGATCTCGAAGAAGAGCTGCCCGAGGCCAGGGTGGAGATCGCCAACGGCCTGGAGGCGATGGGGGCATTGATCTCCGCTGTCGTGCGGGGCGGCTCCCGCTTCACCTTCCGCTGGGCGCCCTGGCTGTTCGACGTCCAGTACTGGCTGATCACCAAGTTCGGGCCGACCCGCTGGCTCGCCCACCACCTGATGTATCTGCTCGGCGCCCGCGGCCTGACCCGTCTGATCGTCGCCCACGAACCCGATGTCGTCATCTCCACCTACCCCGGCGTCACCGCCGTGCTGGGGATGCTGCGGGAGAACCGGCGCCTGCTGATGCCGGTGCAGTCGGCGATCACCGACCTCGCCGGCTTGCGCTACTGGGTCCACCCCGGCGTCGACATGCACTACGTCACCCACCCCGAGTCGATCGAGGAGGTCGAGAGGCTGGTCGGGCCCGGCAGCGTCGAGTGGACGCGACCGCCGATCTCGCGCGACTTCCTGATGCCGCGCACGCGCCGCGACGCTCGTGAAGCGCTCGGCCTGCCGGCCCACGCCCGGATCGTGCTCGTCTCCGGTGGCGGCTGGGGAATCGGCGACCTCGAGGGTGCGATCGAGTCGGCGCTCTCCGACGAGGATACGCTCGTCGTCTGCATCACCGGGCGCAACGAGGGCGTCCGCAACCGGCTCGAGCAGCGCTTTGGCGACAGCGAGCAGGTGCGGATACTCGGCTTCACCGAGCAGATGAGCGACTGGATGGCCGCCGCCGACGCGATGATCCACGCGACCGCGGGCTTGACCGTGCTCGAGGCGCACATTCGCGGCTGCCCGGTCGTCTCCTACGGCTTCAACGCCGGCCACCTGCGCGCCAACAACGCCGCCTTCGAGCGCTTTGGCCTGGCCGAAGTCGCCCGCTCCGAGCACGAGCTGGAGTCGGTGCTGCGCCACGTGACGCGCGAGCGCCGCTCGCCCGACTCATCCTTTGCCTCGCTGCCCTCGATCGCCTCGCGCGCGCTCAGCGTGCGGCCCCGGGTCAGGCCGCAGCCGGTCTGGCGCCTGCGGGTGGAGCGGACCGCCGCCGCATTCAGCCTCGCCGCCCTGCTGCTCGTTCTCGCCCTCGCGGCCATCCAGTGGGAGAGCCCGTACCAGGTGGTCGCCAACCCGATCGAGAGCCGCGTCCATCCTCGGCAAGGAACAGGAAGCGCCAGAGGCCTCCGCCGCCGGTCGCCGGCAGGCTCCTCAGGCCAAGGGAATTCCCGCGACGACCGCGACCAGCTCCGTTCCTTGATCGGAGCCGCGGCCGCGGCCGGGCTCGGCCTCGGGGCGGCGGCGGTCGCCCACGCCGCTCCTGCTCTCGCCCCGGTGGTGCCGCCGGTCGGCCGCTCGCTGGCGGTCGATCTGCGCCAGGAGGGGGGAGAGGGAGTCGCCCTCACCTTCGACGACGGCCCGCATCCGCAGGGGACGCCGGCGGTCCTGGAGGCACTGCGCGAGGCCGATGCCGACGCCACCTTCTTTCTCGCCGGTGAGCAGGTCGTGCGGCGTCCGGCCCTGGTGGCGGAGATCGTCGCCGCTGGCCACCGGGTCGAGCTGCACTGCCACCGCCACCGCAGCCAGCTGCGCTTGACGCCGCGCCAGCTGCTGGACGACGCCGATCGCGCCAGGGCGGCGATCGAGGATGCCGGCGGCCAGGCGATCGCCGACTACCGACCTCCCTACGGGATCTTCAGCGCACCAGGGCTACGCGCGGTGCGCAGCCGCGGCTGGCGGCCCGTTCTGTGGTCACGCTGGGGGAGGGACTGGAGGCGCAACGCCACCGCCGCCTCGATCGCCCGCCGCGCAACCGACGGCCTCGGGGCCGGGGACATCGTCCTCCTGCACGATGCCGACTACTACAGCGCGCCGGGCTCCTGGGTCCGCACCGTGGCGGCGCTGCCGATCATCCTCGAGGAGCTCGAGGACCGGGGGCTGGAGTCGATGCTGCTGCGTCGCGGCGGTGCCGCGACGACGGTCCACTGATCGCAACCGGCGAAGGCTTCGTCGAGGCGCTGCGCCATCGTGCTCCGTGGCCGGTCCTGGTCGAAGATCTGCTTGGTCACTAGCTCTCCGTCCTCTAGGGGTCGCGAAAGGTTCGCCCCCCGGTCGGACGAAAAACATGCACTTTGCGAATTTTGGGAACGCCTGTTCGCTTATCAGGCGGCGAACCCGGCGATCTCCTCGGCCAGGCGCTGCGGCTGGTCAATCGGGACGAAGGTCCTCGCGCCCGGAATCTGGACGATTCGCGCATTCGGCGTCTCCGCGGCGAGCCGCTCGGCGTGCTTGAGCGGGAAGACGCGGTCACCCGGGGCCCAGGCGAGCAGGACCGGCAGCTCCGAGCCCTTGAGCTTCTCGGCTGCCTCCAGCGTGTACCGCTTGTTCATCCCCATCGTCACCTTTTTGAGGTCGTGTTTGACGTCGGGGTCATGAAGCCCGGGCTGCATCCAGGAGGCGATCAGCTCGGGCGGCATCGGGTCCTTCGTGAAGGGGCGGAAGGCGGCGCGGGCCACGGCGCCGATTCGAAATGGAGCTCCGATCACGGCCATCCCACCAGGCAGCTTGGCAAGCGGCACGAGGGCCTTGAACGGGCCAGGGGGGAAGTTCTCGTGGGTGTCGCAGTTGGTCAGGACGAGGCGGCCGATCCGCTCCGGGTGGCGGGTCACGAGCACCTGCGACATCGCCCCTCCCGAGTCGTTGCCGACGATCGTCACGTCCTCCAGCTCGAGCGCCTCGAGGAAGCTGTTGACCAGCGCGGCGATTCCGTATGGCGAGAGGTCGGCATCCGGCTTCATCGCGATCCGCTGGGCGCCGATCGGCCAGTCGGGCGCGAGGCAGCGATAGCGGTCCGACAGTCGGTCGACCACGCCGTCCCAGAGACGACCGTCGACCAGGTAGCCATGGACGAAGACGACGGGCTTGCCCTCACCTGCCTCGCGGTACCGGATCCTCCCGGCCGGCAGGTCGATCTCTTTGCGCTGGCTGGTCTCAGTCATCGTTGCGATCTCCTTGGTTCGTCAGCCGTCCGCATGAGGCCGGGGGCTGGATCTGTTCCTCTGTTATTACGTTGGCTAACATACATACAGTATGCATGTAAATCCAGAGCGACGTACGCAGGCCGAGCGCGCCGAGGCGACGCGAGCTGCGCTGATCGCCGCCGCCAGGCGTCTCTTCACCGAGCGCGGCTACGACGTCGTCGGCACCGAGGAGATCGTGCGCGCGGCCGGGGTCACCCGCGGCGCCCTCTACCACCACTTCGGCGGCAAGCCGGGGCTGCTCGATGCCGCCTATGAGCAATTGGAGGCGGAATCGACCGAACGGGTCGCGCGGATCGTCCTCGGCTCTGAGCTCGAGAGCCCACTGGAGGCTATGAAGGCGGGCATCGAGGCCTTCCTCGACGAGTGCGCCGAGCCCGAGCTGCGGCAGATCGCCCTCCACGACGCCCCCGCTGTGCTCGGCTGGGATCGCTGGCGGGAGATCGGCGCCGCCAACGGCCTCGGCCTGATCGAGGCCAGCCTGACGGCGGCGATCGAGGCGGGCGAGATCCGCGAGCTGCCGGTCAAGCCGATGGCACATCTCCTGCTCGGAGCGCTCGACGAGGCGGCGATGCTGGTCGCCCGTTCCGACGATCCCGCCAGCCGGGCCGAGGTGACCGCGGTCCTACTGGCTCTGCTCGAGAGCTTCGCCGTCGCGCGGCCCGGTTAGGCGCACGGAGACCTCGGCGGCATCGATCTCGATCGCGTCGCCGGGAGCCAGCCGGCGCGACTCCTTCTGCGCGTACATGCGCACGTCGGCAAGCCGCATCGCGGCCAACGGCGTGTCGGCCTCGCTCGGGATCGAGACAGCTCCCCAGGCCGCATCGAGCTCGTATCCCTTGCCGCTCTCGGTCAGCGCTTCGGCTGCGCGCTTGACGATCTCGTCGAGCGGTGCCTCGGTAGAAGTAATGAGAACCGCGAACTCGTCGCCGCCCATGCGATAGGCCAAGCCATCGGTGCCGACGGCTCCCCGCAGCTGTCTGCCCAACCGTGTCAGGACCTCGTCGCCTGCGGGGTGGCCGAAGGTGTCGTTGTAGCGCTTGAAGCCATTGAGGTCGAGCAGCAGCAACGCCAGCGGTTCGTCCTCGGCGCGCCGGCAGTGGCTGGCCAGGTCCACCTGCATCCGGCCCTGGTTGCCGAGTCCGGTCAGCGAGTCGGTCCGTACCTGCTCCAGCAGCCGCTTGTTTTCCCGCACGCTGATGGCGAGGCGGACGATCACCGCGATCATCGTCGCCGACCAGAGCACCGTGGTCAGGCCGCTGGCGTGGCTGAAGTACTGCATCGCGAAGAGGGCGATCATCACTGCGGCGAAGAAGGCAGGGACCATCAGCTCGCGCCAGCCGTCGAAGCGTGCTCCGGACTGGATCGTGTCGGCGCGGGGTTGCCAGGCCTCGGCGCCAAGTAGAGCGGCGGCCACGAGGTAGATCGGTTCGACCCAGTCGCCGCCGGGCAGGCTGTCGTTGGTCGATTGCAGGGTGAAGGCGACATCGGCGACGACCATCACGCCCAGGCCGAGCAGCAGCAGGGTCCAAGTGCGTCCCGGCCGCCAGCGGGTGAGAGCGATGACGCCGACGAGAAGCGCCAGCAGCAGGATGTCGCCGAGCGGATAGGCGAGGGTGGTCGCGACTTCGATCGCCGAGCCGCTGGCGTGGTCGGCGACGAACTCGAACACCAGCGCCGCCCCGAGCGCCGCCGTCCCGAGTCCGGCGATCAGACCGTCCATCCAGAGGCGCCAGTCGAGCTCCCCGGCGCGGGCGCGAACCAGCAGGTAGACGCCCGCCGCCGCTAGCGGATAGAAGGCCAGGTAGCCGATGTCGGCCGGCGAGGGGTAGGGAGCCGCGGGATTGTTGAGGATGGCGGCGGTCCAGTAGATCTCGGCGGCGGCCCAGGACAGGATCGCGGCCGCGATCATCAGCCAGGCGTTGCGCTCCGCGCCGGCGCCGTGGGCACGCAGCAGGCAGGCGAGGCCGGCGCTGACCACAACCGCGTCGTACAGAGGTCCATTCGCAAAGTCGTCGAGGCCACTGCCTCCGACCCCGACCCAGTCGTGCAGAACGACAAGGAAGGCACCGCCGAACAGCACAACCCCGATCGCAGTGCGCAGGGCGCGCCTGGCGAGGGGTTCCGGGGCCGGTCTCGATGTCACCACAAAGGTGTATCGGCACGGCTTGACCAATTCTCTAGACTGGAAGGCGAAATGAAGGCAGGAATCCACCCCGAGTACACGCTTGCCAACGTGCACTGCTCGTGCGGCAACCAGTTCTACACGCGGTCGACCAAGGACGACCTGCATGTCGAGCTCTGCGCCGAGTGCCACCCGTTCTACACCGGCAAGCAGAAGTTGGTCGACACCGGTGGCCGGGTCGAGCGCTTCCAGCGCCGCGCGGCCAAGCACAAGGCCGGGAAGTAGTCCGTGAGCCCGCCGGAGGGCTCGGCACAGGCTCCCATCGTCCCTTCTGTCAACGGGGGGGACCCTGTTCGCATGCCCGACGGCGCCCTGGTCGCCAAGCGCGACGCGCCGGTCGGGGGCCAGGCGGTGCTGGAGGGGGTGATGATGCGCGGCATCTCGGTCTGGGCCGTGGCGGTACGGACGCCCGAGGGCGAGATCGAGGTCGAGTCCGAGTCGATCAAGCCCTGGGCCCAGCGCCACCGGGTCTGGCGCCTGCCGGTGATTCGCGGCGTCGTCGCCCTCGGCGAGTCGATGAAGATCGGCTTCAAGGCGCTGGCGATCTCCGCCAACGCGCAGATGGAGGAGGACGACGAGGGGGAGAAGGAAGAGATCGGCGGCTGGGTCTGGGGACTGACGATCTTCTTCTCGCTGCTGCTCTCGATCGGGCTCTTCTTCGTCGTCCCGGTCGGGTTGACCAGCCTGATCAAGGACCAGCTCGGCTCGGCGCTGCTCTTCTGGCTGGTCGAGGGGATCCTGCGAACGGCGATCTTCATCGGCTACATCGTCGCGATCAGCAAGATGCCCGACCTGCGGCGCGTCTTCGAGTACCACGGGGCCGAGCACAAGACGATCTCCTGCTACGAGGCCGAAGACGAGCTGGTCCCCTCGCGGGCCAGGCTCTACTCGCGGCTGCACCCGCGCTGCGGCACCAGCTTCCTGCTGATCGTGATGGTGCTGGCCATCTTCGTCTTCGCCCCGATCGGGTTGCCCGAGTGGTACTGGCTGCTGCTCTCGCGCATCCTCGGCATCCCGCTGATCGCCGGCCTCTCCTACGAGGTGATCAAGTGGGCCGGGAAAAATAGACGCAAAGGCTGGGTGCGGGCGCTGATGTGGCCGGGGCTGATGCTGCAGAACCTGACCACGCGCGAGCCCAGCGAAGAGCAGCTGGCGGTGGCGATCGCCTCTCTGAACGCGGTCCTGGCTCGGGAGAACCCCGAGGAGGCGGCGAAGCAGCAGCACATCGAGATCGTCGCCTAGCACCCGACCCTCTCCTCGGCACGGCTAGGGTTGTCTCGATGATCGAGCAGCTTGTAGAGCAGATAGAGGCGAGGTTCGGGGAGCTGGAGGGGCTCATGTCCGACCCTGCCGTGATCGGGGATCGGGAGCGGTATGCGGAGGTGGGGCGCGAATATCGGGACCTGGCGCCGGCTCGCAAGCTCGCCTCCGAGTGGCGGACCCTGAAAGACGATCTGGAGGGGGCGCGGGAGTTGTTGGCGGAGGGGGAGGACGAGGAGTTGCGGAGGGTCGTCGAAGAGGCGCCGGCCCGGTTGGAGCAGCTGGAAGAGGAGATCCGGCTGGCGATGGTCGAGCGCGACCCCAACGACGCCAAGAACGTGATCGTCGAGATCCGCAGCGGCACCGGTGGCGACGAGGCGGCACTGTTCGCCGGCGACCTCTACAAGATGCTGAGCCGCTACGCCGAGGGACGCGGCTTCTCGACCGAGGCTCTATCGCAATCGGGTTCGGAGGCCGGCGGCTTCAAGGAGGTGACCTTCGCGGTCAAGGGCGAGGGCGCCTACTCCGTGTTCAAGTTCGAGGGCGGCACCCACCGCGTGCAGCGGGTGCCGGAGACCGAGTCGCAGGGCCGCATTCACACCTCGACGGCGACGATCGCGGTGCTGCCCGAGGCCGAGGAGGTCGAGGTCGAGGTCGACCAGAACGACCTCCAGGTCGACGTCTACCGCTCCTCGGGCCCGGGCGGGCAGTCGGTCAACACCACCGACTCGGCGGTGCGGATCACCCACAAACCGACCGGGATCGTCGTCTCGATGCAGGACGAGAAGTCCCAGCTGCAGAACAAGGAGCGGGCGATGCGGGTGCTGCGGGCGCGGCTGTACGAGCGCGAGCTGGCCGAGCAGCAGGCGAAGATCGCCTCCGAGCGCAGGGCCCAGGTCGGCAGCGGCGAGCGCTCGGAGAAGGTCCGCACCTACAACTTCCCCCAGGGCAGGGTCACCGACCACCGGATCAAGCTGACCTCGCACAGCCTCGACGGCGTGCTCGGCGGCGACCTGGCGGAGTTCACCGATGCGTTGGCCGCAGAGGAGAAGCGCGAACGGCTCGAGGCCGCCGCTTCGGCCGCGTGAAGGTAGTGGCTGTCGCCAGCGTGCGCGAGGCACTGGGCGCGGCGGTTGACGGGCTGACCGCTGCCGGCGTAGAGGAACCGCGCCTCGACGCGGAACTGCTGCTGGGTGGGGCGATGGGGTGCGAACGGGCGGCGCTGATCGCCGATCCCGACGCGGAGGTTCCGGCCGCGGCGGCGCGGGCGTTCGGCGAGTCGGTGCGGCGCCGCTTGCGGCGCGAGCCGGTCGCCTACATCCTCGGGCGGAAAGGATTCCGGGGGATCGAGCTTGCGGTCGACCGGCGAGTCCTGGTCCCGCGGCCGGAGACGGAGCTGCTGGTCGAAGTCGCGCTCGAGCGAGTGCCGGGGCGGTTGCTCGACATCGGCACGGGGTCCGGGGCGATCGCTCTCGCGGTTGCCGACGAGCTGCCGCAGTGCGAGGTGACGGCGACGGACACGTCGAGCGGGGCGCTGGAAGTGGCGCGGGCGAACGCCGGGCGGCTTGGTCTCGCGGAGCGCGTGCACTTCCGCGACGACACGATTCCCAAGGGTGAGCCTTTCGACCTGATCGTCGCCAACCTCCCTTATGTCGCCGAGCGCGACTGGCCCTCACTGCAACCGGAGGTGACCCAGTGGGAGCCGCGCGAGGCATTGCTTGCCGGTCCCGACGGCCTCGACGCCTACCGCGCCCTGATTCCCGAGTGCGTCCTTCCCTTGTCCCGCCATGCGGCAGGAACCAAGGACGCACTCGCGTTGGAGGTGGGGGAGGGGCAGGCGGCGGCGGTCGCCAAGCTGCTGAACGACGCCGGCTTCGCACGGACGCAGGTCCGCCGCGACCTCGCCGGGATCGAGCGAGTCGTGATCGGGGAGCGATGAGCGCGGGCGGCGTGACCGAGGTCGTCAAGCTCGAAAACGGCGGCGCCGACGTCGCCCGCGCGGCGCTGGAGCGCTGCATATCCGCCGGCGGCGTCGCCGTGTTCCCCGCCGACGGCCTCTACGGCCTCGCCTGCGATCCGCTCGACCCCGGCGCGATCGCGCGGATCCACCGCCTCAAGGGCCGCGACGAGGGCAGGTCCTCGGCGGTCATGTACTTCTCGCCGTTGGCGATGCGGGAGCTGGTTGCCGGCCTTGGCCCGCGCACCGCCGCCGCGGTCAGCACCTTGCTGCCGGGGCCGGTGACGCTGGTCGTCGCCAATCCGGGGCGCCGCTATCCCCTTGCCTGCCGTGAGGACGCCGAGCGGCTCGGCATCCGCCTCCTCGCCGGGCCCCTGGCCGGCGTCATGTGCCCTGTCTTCCAGACCTCGGCGAACGTCAGCGGCGAGCCCGCCCCGGGGCGCTTCGAGAAGGTTCCAGAGCGGATCGTCGCCGGCGCCGACCTGGCCATCGACGGTGGCGCTCTGACCGGGCTGCCGTCGACCGTGGTCGACATCGCCGCGATCGACGACGACGGCTCGTGGGAGATCCTTCGCCAGGGCGCCCTGTCCGCCGGCGATCTCACCAGCGCCCTCGCCTCGGTCGGCCTCGACTAGAGCCCCTAGCAGCCGGTCTCGCCCGTGAAGGGCAGCCGCACCGTACGCACCGAGGTGTTGTCCTCCTCGTTCGACTCGAAGAGCAGCTCTTGCGGGTCGACGATCATCTCGAAGGCGAAGCAGCCGCGCAGGCCGGCGACGTTGATCCACTGCTTGTCGTAGGGGGCGGGGTAGATGTCCGACCAGCCGACCGACGTGCCGAGCGTGACCCGGTCCTGGTAGGGGTTCTGGTTGCAGCCCGGGTAGTGGCGGTTGTTCGGCGCCCTGCGGCCGGGCCGGGTCAGCTCGAGGTCGCGCAGGCAGTAGTTGAGCTTGGGGCTGGTGCGGACGATGCCGCCGAGCTCGCCGTCGGGACCGACACGGCGCAGGTCGAAGCGGGCCAGCTGGTGGACCTTCCAGTAGAAGCCACCGAAGTAGGCGCCGACGCCGGTGAAGCGGAGCGTCGCCCGGCTGCGCACGTCGAGGCGACCGCCGCCGGCACGGTAGATGCGCTGCACGGTCCGCATCGTGCGCCAGCCGTTACGCCGGCCGCGCAGCTCGATCGGGCCGCGGCCGCGGCTGCGCACGTCGCTGGTCGCTCGCAACAGCTGCCGGCCGCGACCGCCGTCCTGGAGGTGCATCTCGCTTGCCGGCCCGATCCGCAGGTTGGGGCAGAGCAGGGCCTTGGCCTGCGGGCCCGCACACGGATTCTCCGCTTCTGCCGCGCTTGCGGCGGGGGCCGCGGCCAGGGTGCCGAACGCCGCGGCAAGTACGAAAAGGCGTGTCCTCACCCGCCCCAGACTATCCCGGCGCGTTGCTATGGTCGCTCGACCGTGAGCGAGCTGCCAGACAACTTCCAGACCGCCCCCCTGGCCGACGTCGATCCAGAGATCGCCGCCGTGCTCGACGGCGAGTTGGGTCGTCAGCAGCACACGCTGGAGATGATCGCCTCGGAGAACTTCGTCCCGCAGGCGGTGCTCGACGCGGTCGGTTCCGTGCTGACCAACAAGTACGCCGAGGGCTACCCCGGCCGCCGCTACTACGGCGGCTGCGAGCAGGTCGACGTCGCCGAGCAGCTGGCGATCGACCGGGCCAAGGCCCTGTTCGGCGCCGAGCACGCCAACGTGCAAGCGCACGCCGGCGCCCAGGCCAACAACGCCGCCTACATGGCACTGCTCGAACCCGGCGACACCTTCCTCGGGATGGCGCTCGACCACGGCGGCCACCTCAGCCACGGGATGAAGATCAACGTCTCCGGCAAGCTCTACAACCCGGTCCCCTACCACGTCCGCCGCGAGGATCTGCTGGTCGACATGGACGAGGTCGCGCGGCTGGCGCAGGAGCACGATCCCGCTCTGATCGTGGCCGGCTGGTCCGCCTATCCGCGCCAGCTCGATTTCGCCGCCTTCCGCGAGATCGCCGACTCGGTGGGGGCGAAGCTGATGGTCGACATGGCTCACTTCGCCGGCCTCGTCGCCGCCGGCGAGCACCCGAGTCCGGTTCCGCACGCCGACGTCGTCACCACGACCATCCACAAGACCCTCTGTGGCCCGCGCAGCGGCATGATCCTCTGCGGCGAGGAGCACGCCAAGGCAATCGACAAAGCGGTCTTCCCCGGTCAGCAGGGTGGGCCGCTGATGCACACGATCGCCGCCAAGGCGGTGGCGCTGCACATCGCCGCCAGCGAGCGGTTCCGCCAGCGCCAGCGGCAGACGATCGCCAACGCGCAGGCTTTCGCCGCCGGACTCGAAGCGAACGGGATCCCGGTCCTCACCGGCGGCACCGACGTGCACCTGGTTCTCGTCGACCTGACCCCGACCGGGCTCGACGGCCAGACCGCCGAGGACCGCCTCGATGAAGTGGGGATCACCGTCAACCGCAACGCGATTCCCTTCGACCCGCGGCCGCCGATGAACCCCTCGGGCCTGCGCATCGGCACCCCGGCGCTGACCACCCGCGGCATGGGCGAGGAGGAGATGGAGGAGGTCGCCGCCGTCATCGCGGCGGCGCTCGGTGCCGGCTTCGAGTCCGAGAAGGCGGCTCTTTCAGAGCGGACCGCCGCCCTGATGGACCGCTTCCCGCTCTACCCGCAGCTGTCCCCAGCGTCTGTCTGACCGCTTGAACATCTGGGTCGACATGAGCGCGCCGGCGCACGTGCTGGTGCTGCGCCCGATCATCGAACGGCTGCAGGGGAAAGGGCACACGGTCGAGGTGACCTCGCGCGACTACGCCCAGACCCAGGCCCTGCTCGACCTGCACGGGATGCCGCACACGCCGATCGGGCGCCACGGTGGCGCCTCGCGATTCCAGAAGGCCTACCGGCTCGGGGCGCGGACCACGGGAATGCTGCGGTTCGGTCGCGGCCGCTCCTTCGACCTCGCCCTCGCCCACGGCTCCAACGACCTCGCGATCGCCGCCCGTGCCCTCGGCGTCCCCGAGGCCAACATGCACGACTACGAGTACGCCGTCACCCAGCATCGCATCGGTTGCCGCCTCGCCAAGCGGGTGATGTTCCCCGACTCGGTCCCGGCCGAGCGGCTGCGCCGCTTCGGCGTGACGCCGGAGAAGCTCTTCCCCTATCCCGGTCTCAAGGAGGAGTACTACCTGTTCGATTTCGAGCCGGACCCGGAGGCGCTGCGGCGGCTTGCGGTCGACACCTCGCGGGTGGTGGTGATCGTGCGGCCGCCGCCCGACGTCTCCCTCTACCACCGCAAGTCCAACCCGCTCTTCCCGAAGGTGCTCGACCGCCTCGGGCGCGACAGCGACGTCCACGCCGTCGTGCTGCCGCGCACCCAGGCCCAGCGCGAGTTCATCACCGACCTGCAGCTGCCCTCGCTGATCGTCCCCGAGGGCGCGGTCGAGGCCCAGAGCCTGGTCGCGCTGGCCGATCTCGTGCTCTCCGCCGGCGGCACGATGAACCGCGAGGCCGCGGCGCTGGGGACGCCGGTCTACACCACCTACGGGGGCCGGCTCGGCGGCGTCGACGAAGCGCTGATCCGCTCCGGGCGGCTGCGGCCGCTGACCGACCCGCGCGCCCTCGAGCTGGAGAAGCGGACCTCGGAAGCGGCGCCGACGAAGCGCGACCCGGCGGCTCTCGTCGAGATCATTCTCGGTACCGTCGGGGCCTCATTGCGCGGCGAGTCCCACCCAGTAGCGCCCTCCTAGAGGGCTTCGAGGCGGAGTCCGGCTTCGAGGAGCTGGTCGCCCCTGCCGCGGAGAGCGAGCACCGCCCCGTCGACGCCATGCTGCGGGCGCTCGACGTCTTGATCTCGGCCTCGATCCTGCTCGTGCTCTCGCCGCTGCTGGCGCTGGTCGCGGCGGCGATCGCGCTCGACTCGGGCCGGCCGGTCCTCTACCGGGGCGCCCGCGTCGGCTTCGCGGGGCGCCTCTTCTGGATGTACAAGTTCCGCACCCTGAAGCCGGACGCGGAAGAGCGGCTCGGTCCTTATTACGGCGACGAGCTGACCCGCCGCACCGAGGAAGAGCGGACGCGGATCGGCGGCGCCCTGCGCGCCACCCACCTCGACGAGGTCCCGCAGCTCTGGAACGTGCTGCGCGGCGACATGGCGATCGTCGGCCCGCGGCCGATCCGCCCCTCCTTCTTCGCCGAGCTCTGCCGCGAGATCCCCCAGTACTGGCAGCGGCTGGTCGTCCGTCCCGGCGTCACCGGCTTCGCCCAGACGCGGGTGACCAGGGAGGAGTCGTGGGCCAACAAGCTCGCCCACGACATGGAGTACATCGCCGACCGCTCGGTCACGCTCTACTTCAGCGTGCTCTTCGCCACCGTCGGAAAGGTCCTGGGTCGCGGTCCCGCGGCACCTGGCAACGCGCAAGATTGACCTCGGGGCCGCGGCGGAGGTTGGGGCATCCTCCTACCTGCGCTGGGCTTTTCGCCCGGCTGACGGATTTCGCTCAAGCGTCCACGTCTGCATTTAGCCCCGCTATGCGAGCGTAATTGCAGACGCGTTGGGCGGGCAGGTCAGCTTTGCGGTGAGAAGAGGAGGTGGTTGCCTTTTAGGGAGGTCGCAGCGGCGGTTCGGGGAGAGGAGTTGGGGTGCCCTCGTACGAGCGGCGTCCTGATTTTCGCCGAGAGCTCCACCTCGGACGGCCGCAGGCTCTCCAGGCGAAAATCCCAGCGAAGGTAGAGGGCACCCCAACTCCTCTCTCTCTCTCTCTCTCTCAACGACCCCTGCGAGACTGCCCGCTTCATGTGCGGGATATGCGGAATCGTTAGTTCAGACGGGGCGCCGGATCTGGACGCAGTGGGGCGGATGAGCGCGCGGCTGGTTCATCGTGGGCCGGACGACGACGGGCTCTTCGCGCGTGGCCCGGTAGCGCTGGCGGCGCGGCGGCTTTCGATCATCGATCTTGATCACGGGCACCAGCCGATCGCCAACGAGGACGGCAGCGTCGTCGTCGTCCAGAACGGCGAGATCTACAACTACCGGGAGCTGAAGCGCGAGCTCGAGAGCAAGGGCCACCGCTTCCGGACCGAGTGCGACACCGAGGTCCTGGTCCACCTCTACGAGGAGCACGGCGACGCCTTCGTCGAGCGGCTGCGCGGGATGTTCGCCGTCGCCCTCTGGGACGAGCGCCAGCGGCGGCTGCTGCTGGCCCGCGATCGGTTCGGGATCAAGCCGCTCTACTACCGCCTCGCCGACGGCGACCTCTCCTTCGCCTCGGAGCTGAAGGCGATGCTCGAGCAGCCCGGCTTCTCGCGCGCGATCGACCCGCAGGCGGTGGCGGCGTACCTCGCCTTCAACTCGATCCCGGCGCCGCTGACGATCTTCTCCGAGGCCCGCAAGTTGCCGCCGGGCCACCTCCTCATATGGCGAGACGGCGCAATCGAGCTCAGCCGCTATGCCCGCCCGGCCCCCGTCGCTGCCGACGAGGTTCAGGAGGGCTCGATGGATGAGCTCGCGGCGGAGCTGCGCGAGGTGCTGCGGGACTCGATCCGGGCCCACCTCGTGGCCGACGTCCCGGTCGGGGTGCTGCTCTCCGGCGGCGTCGACTCCGGCGGCATCACGGCGCTGGCGGCCGGCGAGTCGACCGAGCCGCTGAAGACCTTCTCGATCGGGTTCGAGGAGAGCGGCTTCGACGAGCTCTCGCGGGCACGGCTGGTCGCCGAGCGGTTCGGCACCGACCACCGCGAGCTGATCCTGCGCCCGGATGCGGTCGAGCTGCTGCCGAAGCTGGTCGAGTCCTTCGACGAGCCCTTCGGCGACTCCTCAGCGCTGCCGACCTACCTCGTCTCCGAGCTGGCTTCGGGCGAGGTGAAGGTGGCGCTCTCGGGCGAGGGCGGCGACGAGCTCTTCGGCGGCTACTACACCTACGTCGCCGACCTGCTGGCTCCGCGTCTTGGCCGCCTCGCGGCGCTCGCCTCGCCATTGATCGAGGCCCTGCCCAGCCGTCATGACCGGGTCGGCTTCGATTACAAGGCGAAGCGCTTCGTCCGCGCCGCCAAGCTGCCGCCGCTGGAGCGCCACCACGGCTGGAAGGAGATCTTCTCGACTCAGCTGCGTGGCTCGCTGCTTGGCGCCCACGACCCCGGTTGGGATCCTCTCGATCTCTACCGCGAGCGCTATGCCGAGACCGCCGATGCCGAGCCGCTGGCACGGATGCAGGACGTCGATCTCGGCATCTACCTGGTCGACGACCTGCTGGTGAAGACGGACCGGCTGAGCATGGCCCACTCGCTGGAGCTGCGGGTGCCCTTCCTCGACCAGCGGGTCGCCGAGTTCGCGCTGGCCCTGCCGACGCCGCTGAAGGTGCGGGGTCTCGCCAAGAAGCGCCTGCTGCGCCAGGCGCTGGCACCGTTGCTGCCGAAGGAGGTCGTGAGCGGGCGCAAGCAGGGGTTCTCGATCCCGTTGGCGGCCTGGTTGCGCGGTCCGCTGCAACCGTTCGCGCGCGAGACCCTCTCCGCCGCGACCCTCGAGCGCCAGGGCGTTCTCGACCCCGCCGCGGTGACGCCGCTCCTGGAGGGGCACTGCTCTGGTCGCGAAGACCTGAGCCGGCAGCTGTGGGGGCTGATGGCCTTCACGCTCTGGTTCGACCGCTACGCGCCCTGAGAGCGCTCCGGAGCGTCCCTTAGGCTGGTCAGGCAGGGCCCGGAGCCGCATGGAGCAGACGCCGAACTCGCTGGACGCGCTATTCGCCTTCCTTGTCGCGGGAGTCCTGGCGCTGCTTCTGGTGCCGTTGACGACCCGGCTGGCGATCCGCATCGGCGCCATCGACCAGCCCAACGAGCGCTCGCTGCACACCGCCCCGATGCCGAAGCTCGGCGGCCTCGCGATCCTCGCCGGAGCTCTGGTCGCGGGCTCGATCTGGCTGCCCTGGGACGCCGAAAGCCGGGCGATCCTCTGCGGCGCCGTCGCGATCGCGCTGGTCGGCGTCCTCGACGACGTCTTCGAGCTGGGACCGGCGCTGAAGCTGCTCGGCCAGGCGGCGGCGGTGATCATCCCGGTTTCCGCCGGGGTCACCGTCGACAACTTCACCGTTCCCTTCTTCGGCCGGCTCACGCCGGGCAGCGTCGACCTGCTGACCCTGCCCTGGGGGGGCGTGGTCCATCTCGGCGACGTCGCCACCGTGATCGGCATCGTCGCGGTGATCAACGTGATCAACCTGATCGACGGGGTCGACGGGCTGGCCGCCGGCGTCTGCGTGATCTCGGCGGTCACCCTGGCGATCGTCGCCCTCTCGCTCGACCGCACCGCCGCCGGCGTCCTCGCCGCCCTCACCGCGGGCGCTTCGCTGGGCTTCCTGCGCCACGGCTTCCCGCCCGCCACCACCTTCATGGGCGACACCGGCTCCAACCTGCTCGGCTACCTGCTCGGCGTGGTTGCCGTCCAGGGGGCGCTGAAGACCAACGCCGTCATCGCCCTCTTCCTGCCCTTGATCATCCTCACCGTGCCGATCCTCGACACCGGCTTCGTCGTCGCCAAGCGGCTCAAGTACCGGCGCCCGATCTACAAAGCGGATCGCTGGCACTTCCACCACCGGATGGCCAACATCGGCTTCTCGCAGCGGCGGACCCTGCTCTATCTCTACGGCTGGACCCTGGTGATGGCGGCGCTCGCCCTGGCGCTCCGTTTCGTCCCCTACAGCGACGACCACGGCAGCTTCGACCCGGCCTGGACCGCGGTGATGGTGGTCTTCGGCCTGCTTGCGCTCGCGGCCAGCGTCTACCTCGTCTCCGTGCTGGAGATCCTGACGCTGCGCCAGATGCGCCTGCGCCAGCTGGTTGGCGTCCGCCGCCAGGCCGGCCGCGCGGCCCCCGCCGCCCAGGAGGTCGACCGGGCGGTGGCCCAGGAGCTGGAGACCGGCAGCTTCCCCGCCGTCGACCCGGAGACGGGAGAGTTCGAGGCGATCGATCCGGCGCCGCCTCCGCGGTAGTGTCAACCCTCACGAAGTGGCTTCACAAAGCCATTCCCGGGGCCATTTGGATATAGTCGCCAGTCCGCCCAGCTCGCCCGAGCCGGGCGTTTGCCTCTGACTGTTTTCTGATCGCTTCTGACTTTATGTCTCCTCCCAAGTACGTCGACCTACTCGTGCTGGCCGCCGCCCTCGCAGTCTTCCTGGCGGCTGGTCTGCCGCTGCTCGGCTACGCCGCCGCCGCTGCGGTCTGGCTCGTCCAGCGCGGCGTTCAGATGGCCGCCGCCGGGCGCGTCAAGGGCGAGCTCGAGGCCGGCAACCGCCAGAAGGCGATGGGAATCGTCGCCGCGACGACGCTCGGCCGCGTCTGGTCGATGGCGACCGCGGTGCTCCTGGTCGGGATCGCCGATCGCGAAGCCGGGCTGGCCGCCGCGGTCCTCGTCCTCGTCCTCTTCACCGTCTCCTTCGCCGCCCAGGGCCTGTCCCACCTCTTCGGCGAGCCCGAGGGGCAGGGGGCTGCATGAGCCCCGAGCAGGGGAGGGTCGGGGAGTCGGAGAGCGCTCCCAGGTCGGGCGGTCTCAGCACCAAGGCCAAGGTCTTCATCGGGCTCGGGGTCTATCTCGCGATCGCGATCCTGATGCTGCTGATCTTCGGCAGCTCCGGCAAAGAAGAACACTTCCAGCCGCAGAACGAGTTCAAGCTCGAGCCCTGGATCACGCTCGAGCTCGGCGGCATCGACCTCTCGATCAACAAGGCCGTTCTCTACCTCTTCCTGGCCAGCGTCCTGACCATCGGCACGATGCTGTGGATCGCGCAACGGATGCAGCAGAAGCCGAACCGGGTGCAGACCGCGATCGAGGTCGCCTACGACCTGACCAAGAACACGATCACCGGCGGCAATCTCGACCCGAAGATGGCCAGCCGCTGGTTCCCCTTCCTCGCCGCCCTCTTCTTCTGGATCTGGTTCTCGAACATGATCGGGTTCCTGCCGCTGCCGACCAATACCGAACACGCCGTCGACGTCTTCGGCATCGAGATTCCCGCCTTCGCGCTCTACGCGGCGACCGCGAACCTCTCGATCCCGCTGGTCCTCACCCTCGTCGTCTGGGTCTCCTACCACGTCGAAGGGGTGCGGGCGAAGGGGCCGATCAAGTACCTCGCCAGCTGGCTGCCGCCCGGCCTGGAGGACATGAACCCGGTCGCCAAGGGCTTCATCTTCGTGATCGAGGCGATCTCGCACTTCGCCCGCCTGATCTCGCTCTCCGTCCGGCTCTTCGCCAACATCCTCGCCGGCCACCTGCTGCTGCTCTTCATGGGCGGCGGGCTGGCGGTGCTGCTCGGGATCGCCGCCCTCGGCGCCCTCACCTTCCCGCTCGCCTTCTTCTTCTTCATCCTCGAGGTCGGCCTGATCGCGACCCTCCAGGCTTTTATCTTCTCGACCCTCACTGCCATCTACCTCGGCGGAGCCACCTCCGCCAGTCACTAGAAAAGGAGCACTGTTCCAATGGACCTGTCCCCTGTCGTCGCGGCCATATCCGACGAAGGCATCGAATCCGCCGGCAAGGCGATCGCCCTCGGCGTCGGCGCCGGCCTCGGCTCGATCGGCGCCGGCATCGGCATCGGCATCATCTTCGGCAAGGAGATCGAGTCGGTCGCCCGCCAGCCGGAGATGAAAGACGAGCTCCAGAGCATCCGCTGGCTCGGCTTCGCGCTGACCGAGGCCGTGGCCTTCTACACGTTCATCTTCGGCCTGATCGCCTTCTTCCTCTAGGCGCATGGAGCTGCTCGGCTACATAGCCGCGATCCCGCTGGCGACCGAGGCGGCGGGCGAGGAAGGCGGTGGCAGCTTCCTCGTCTCACCCGGCCTGGGACTGATGATCTGGACCCTGCTCCTGTTCGGGTTCACGATGTGGGTCCTGAGCAAGCTGGCCTTCCCGAAAATCCAGGAGGCCCTGGACAAACGGGCGAAGACGATCGCCGAGTCGCTCGACGCGGCGGAGCGCCAGCGACGCGAATCCGACGAGCTGCTGGCCGAGTACCGCGGCCGGCTGGCGGAGGCGCGCGAGCAGGCCGACGACATCATGGCCCGCGCCCGCAAGGCCGCCGAGACGGCCGAGGCCGAGGCGACCGTCGCCGGCAAGGAGAAACGCGAGGAGCTGGTCGCCGCGGCCAAGCGCGACATCGAGGCGGAGACGCGGCGGGCGCTGGAGCAGATCCGCCAGGAGGTCGCCGACCTGACCGTGCTGGCCACCGAGAAAGTGACCCGCAAGAGCCTCAACGCCGACGATCAGCGCCGCCTCGTCGAGGAGGCGCTCAGCGAGGTCGACTTCTCGAAGCTCTCAGGGTCGGAGAACTAGGCGATGCAGGACGCCGCTCACGCCTACGCCAGCGCCCTCTTCGCGGTCGCGAAGGAGAAGGGCCAGCTCGACGCGATCCGCGATCAGCTGGCCCAGTTCGCCGATGCCGTCGAAGGCAACCGCGACCTGCAGGTCTTTTTCTTCAGCCCCTACTTCTCCTCGGCCGAGAAGATCGATGGGGTGAAGCGGGCGATCGACGGCGCCGACCCCGAGTTCCTCAACACCCTCGAGCTGCTGATCGAGAAGGGGCGGATGACGGAGATCTTCCGCATCCGCCGCGAGCTCGAGGAGCTCTGGAAGCGGGAGAACCGGCGCATCGACGTGACCGTGACCAGCGCGGTCGATCTGGACCCGGCAGTGGTGAGCAAGATCGGCGAGGAGGTCGAGCGCCAGACCGGTCAGGAGGTCGACCTGGCCAGCCGCGTCGACCCCGAGCTGCTCGGTGGCCTGGTCCTGCAGGTAGGAAACAAGATCCTCGACGCGAGCATCCGCAGTCGCTTGGAGAAGCTTCGAAAGAGCGTCGCCCAGGCGGCGTAGAGATATGAACCCACGAACGAACGTGAAAACCAAGCATCCGGTTTGCAGCGTTCGCGATCAGGAGAAGCTGAGCTAGATGGAGATTAAGCCGGACGAGATCGCATCAATTCTGCGCGAGCGGATCGAGGGGCTGGAGGCGGATTCCGCCGACCTCTCGGAGGTAGGAACCGTCCTTTCCGTGGCCGACGGCATCGCCCGCGTCCACGGCCTCGACAACTGCATGGCGCTGGAGATGCTCGAGCTGTCGCACGGGGTGACGGGTCTGGCCCTCAACCTGGAGGCCGACAACGTCGGCGCAGTGTTGTTCGGCGAGTGGGAGAAGATCGTCGAGGGCGACACCGTCAAGCGCACCGGCCATCTGCTGCAGATCCCTGTCGGCGAGCAACTGCTCGGCCGCATGGTCGATCCGCTCGGCCGCCCGCTTGACGACCGCGGTGAGATCGCCACGACCGAGACCCGCCCGGCCGAGTTCAAAGCCCCCGGCGTCGTCCAGCGCCAGCCGGTGACCGAACCGGTCCAGACCGGGCTGATGGCGATCGACGGGATGATCCCGATCGGCCGCGGCCAGCGAGAGCTGATCATCGGCGACCGTCAGACCGGCAAGACGGCGATCGCGATCGACACGATCATCAACAACCGCGACAAGGACATGGTCTGCATCTACGTCGCGATCGGGCAGCGGATGTCAACCGTGGTGCAGCTGAAAGAGGTGCTCGAGGAAAACGGCGCGATGGAGAACACGATCATCGTCGCCGCCCCCGCCGACGAGGCGGCGCCGATCAAGTACATCGCTCCCTACGCGGGCTGCGCGATGGGCGAGCACTTCCTCTACAACGGCAAAGCCGCCCTCTGCGTCTACGACGACCTCACCAAACACGCCTACGCCTACCGCCAGATGTCGCTGCTGCTACGGCGTCCGCCGGGTCGCGAGGCCTACCCCGGCGACGTCTTCTACCTGCACTCGCGCCTGCTGGAGCGGGCGGTGAAGCTGAACGACGAGCTCGGCGGCGGCTCGCTGACGGCGCTGCCGATCATCGAGACCCAGGCCTCCGACGTCTCCGCCTACATCCCCACCAACGTGATCTCGATCACCGACGGCCAGATCTTCCTCGAGTCCGACCTCTTCTTCTCCGGCGTTCGGCCCGCGATCAACGTCGGCATCTCGGTCTCGCGGGTGGGCGGCAACGCGCAGACCAAGGCGATGAAGAAGGTCGCCGGAAAGCTGCGTCTCGACCTCTCCCAGTACCGCGACCTCGAGGCCTTCGCCCAGTTCGGCTCCGAGCTCGACGCCGAGACCCAGAAAGCGCTGACCCGCGGCGAACGGCTGGTCCAGCTGCTGAAACAGAAAGAGCGCGAACCGCTCAACGTCGGCGACCAGGTGGCCTCGATCTATTCCGGCACCGGTGGCTTCCTCGACCGGATCAAAGTCGAGCGGGTGGGGGAGTTCCTCGCCGACCTGCGGGTCCGCCTGCACTCCGAGAAGGCCGATCTGCTGGCGCGAATCGAAGAGACCGGCAAGCTCGAGGAGGCCGACGAGGAGGAGCTGGGGGCGGCGATCAAGGACTTCGTCGACGACTTCGGCCCCGACTTCGACGAGCACGGCGACGCGCTCGAGCAGGGCGAGTCCGACCGCGTCCAGTCGAAAGAGGAGCGCGAGGCCCCGGCCCGAACCGCCTCAGGCGAGACCGAGGACGCCAAGGAGGTCACCCCGGCCTAGCTCCGCCCGGGTTACGTCATGGCCACGCAGAAGGAAGTCAAGAATCGCATCGCGTCGATCAAGAACATCAACAAGATCACGCGGGCGATGGAGATGGTCGCGGCGGCCCGACTGCGACGCGCCGAGCAACGGATCGACCACCTGCGGCCCTACGCGGAGGGGATGCGCAAGCTGACTCGCCGCGCCGCCGAGCAGGCCGGCGGCTTGCCGCGGGTGCCGGTCCTGGACGAGCACGAGAACGTCAACCGGGTCGGCATCGTCCTGATTACCGGCGACCGCGGCCTCGCGGGTGCCTTCAATGCCAACGTCATCCGCGAAGGGATACGGGTTCGCGACCAGGTCCGGAGCGACGGCGCCGAGCCAGCGTTTTCCGTGGTCGGGCGCAAGGGCGTCTCCACCCTGACCTTCCGCAAAGAGAACGTCCGCACCTCCTACGCCGGCTTCACCGACCGGCCAGCCTTTGCGAACGCGCGCGAGATCGCCGAGGAGCTGACCGCGCGCTACGTCGAGGAGGACCTCGACCGGGTCGAGCTCGTCTACAACCGCTACGTCTCGCCGCTGACCCAGCATGTCTGGAAGCAGACGCTGCTGCCGCTGCAGCAGGCCGAGGTGGTGGGCGAAGGAGCCGACGACGAGCAGGAGGCGGAGGAGCTGAACGAGGCCGAGCAGGCGCAGAGCCGCTCTCAGTGGTTCTACGAGCCCGAGCCGGAGGAGCTCCTGGCCAGGCTCATCCCCGAGTACGTGACGATTTCCGTCTACCGGGCATTGCTCGAGTCCGCCGCTTCCGAGCTGGGGGCGCGGATGACCGCGATGCGTAACGCCGCTGAGAACGCGGAGACGATGATGGACGACCTGACCCTGGAGATGAACCGGGTCCGGCAGGCGGAGATCACCCAGGAGATCTTGGAGGTCGTGGGCGGCGCCGAGGCGCTGGGCTAGACCCAAAACGAGCAAAGGAACCAATGGCTGAGAGCAACAACGGAACCAACGTAGGGCGCGTCGAGCAGGTCACGGGCGTGGTTGTCGACGCGGTCTTTCCCGACAAGCTGCCGCAGATCTATGCGGCGGTGAAGATCGAGATGGCCGGCGACGGCGACAACGAACCGACCGAGCTGATCTGCGAGGTGCAGCAGCACCTCGGCGACGACCGCGTGCGCGCGGTCGCGATGGATGCCACCGACGGCCTGCGCCGCGGCGACAAGGTGGTCGACACTGGCAATCCGATCACGGTTCCGGTCGGCGACGCCACCCTCGGCCGCATCTTCAACCTGCTCGGCGAACCGATCGACGACGGCGCTCCGGTCGAGACCGGAGAGCGCTGGCCGATCCACCGTCCGGCCCCCAAGGCCTCGGACCTGACCCCGACCCAGGAGATCCTCGAGACGGGAATCAAGGTCATCGACCTGCTCGCCCCATACGCCAAAGGCGGCAAGGTCGGGCTGTTCGGCGGCGCCGGCGTCGGCAAGACCGTTCTGATTCAGGAGCTGATCCGCAACATCGCCGAGGAGCACGAGGGCCTCTCCGCTTTCTGCGGCGTCGGCGAGCGTTCGCGCGAGGGCAACGATCTCTGGCTCGAGATGAAAGAGTCGGGCGTGATCGACAAGACGATGCTCGTCTTCGGGCAGATGAACGAGCCGCCCGGGGCGCGCCTCCGCGTCGCCCTCTCCGGCCTGACGATGGCCGAGTACTACCGCGAGCAGGGCGGTCAGGACGTGCTCTTGTTCATCGACAACATCTTCCGCTTCGTCCAGGCGGGGTCCGAGGTATCGGCCCTGCTGGGCCGGATGCCCTCCGCGGTCGGCTACCAGCCGACCCTGGAGACGGAGATGGGCGAATTGCAGGAGCGGATCACCTCGACCGAGCGTGGCTCGGTCACCTCGGTGCAGGCCGTCTACGTCCCCGCCGACGACCTCACCGACCCGGCCCCGGCCTCGGTCTTCGCCCACCTCAACGCGACCACGACCCTCTCGCGGGCGATTTCCGAGAAAGGCATCTACCCGGCGGTCGACCCGCTCGACTCGACCTCGACGATCCTCAAGCCCGACGTCGTCGGCGAGGAGCACTACCGCACCGCGACCGAGGTCCAGGAGGTGCTGCAGCGCTACAAGGAGCTGCAGGACATCATCGCCATCCTCGGCATCGACGAGCTCTCCGACGAGGACAAGCAGACGGTCTCCCGCGCACGCAAGATCGAGCGCTTCCTCTCGCAGCCGTTCTTCGTCGCCGAGCAGTTCACCGGCCGCAGCGGCGAGTACGTGCCGGTTGCGGAGACGGTGCGCGGCTTCCGCGAGATCCTCGACGGTCAGCACGACGAGCTCTCGGAGGGCGCCTTCTACATGCAGGGCACGATCGACCAGGTGACCGAGAACGCCGGGGCGGCCGCGGCCGCATAGGGATTCAGGTGGCTGCCGAGCACATGCTGGACGTCGAGGTCCTGACCCCGGAGGGGGAGGTCTTCGAGGGCGAAGTGCAACAGGTCTCGACCCGGTCGGAGACCGGCGAGCTCGGCATCCTCGCCAACCACGCGCCGCTGTTGGCGGCGCTGCGGCCAACCGAGCTGCGGCTGCACGTCTCCGACTCGGAGACGAAACGCTACGCGCAGGCGCACGGCTGGCTGCAGATCTTCGGCAACCGCGCCCGGCTTCTGGTCGAGGAGGCGATCGCGCCGGAGGACCTCGACCCGGGGACGTTGAAGGAGCAGCTGACCGACGCCGAACAGCGCTGCTCCGAGCACGAGCAGGGGAGTGCCGACTACGCGCGGGCGGCGAAAGACCGGGATCGGGCTGAAGCGTTCCTCGCTATTGCCGAGGGATGAGCCGGGGGAGCCGGTACCCCTCCGCGGGAATTCAGTCGCGCGCCCTGACGGGCGCGGCTCCCGAACATGCTGCGCGCCTATGGCGCGCAAGAGACAGATTGCATATCGCCGCTTCGCGACATTCCCGCGGAGGGGTACCGGCTCCCCTGGCCCGAAGCCGCCGTCAAGGGACCTGCTGAGCATGAGTGGCGAGCTCGTCGCCTTGGCGGAGCGGCTGATCAGCTATGAGACCTCCGGGTCGGAGGCGATCTCGGAGTGCGCCGGCTTCGTCAAAGGATGGCTCGAGGCGCGCGGGATCGAGGCTGAGCGTGACGAGGTGCGGGGGTTGCCCGTGATCAAGGCCTCGATCGGTCCCGACGACGCGCCGACCGTTGTCCTGCACGGGCACCTCGATGTCGTGCCGGGGCTCGAGGGGCAGTTCGATCCGCGGATCGAGGGGGACCGGCTCTACGGTCG
Source organism: uncultured Solirubrobacterales bacterium (assembly GCA_963775475.1). Lineage (GTDB taxonomy): Bacteria > Actinomycetota > Thermoleophilia > Solirubrobacterales > 70-9 > VAYN01. The sequence goes on from CAVZIP010000003.1 coordinate 341,525, forward strand.
CGGCGCCTACGACATGAAGGGGGCGCTGGCGGCGATGCTGGTCACCGCGGCGGCGATGCGGGATCAGGACCGGGTGCGGGTGCGGCTGGGGATCGTCGGCGACGAGGAGTCCGAGGAGGAGGCCGAGCGTGGCTCCGACCACCTGGTCGACAGCGGCTTCATCGGCGACTTCGCGATCACCGGCGAGCCGACCGATCTGCACATCGGCATCGAGGCCAAGGGCGTGCTGGCACTGCGGCTGGAGGTGGAGGGGACCGCCGCCCACGGCGCCACCCCCTGGCTCGGCGACAACGCCGTGCTCAACGCGATCGACGTTTTCCGCAGTATCGAGTCGCTACCGTTTGCCCGGCACAGCTCGGAGCTGTTCGACCGCCCCTCGATCAACCTGGGCCGGATCTGGGGCGGCGACGCGCTCAACAAGGTGCCCGACCGATGCGTGATCGACGTCGACATCCGCTACCTGCCCGAACAGGACCCCGCCGCGATCCTCGCGGAAGTGCGCGACCTGCCGGCGATCGAGGCGAGCTCGCTGTTCACACGGCCGCCGGCGACGGTCGACCGCGAGTCGCCCTTCGTGCGGGGGCTGCGGGTCGCGGCGGCGGCGCACCACGACGGCGAGCCGATGAGCGTCGGTCGCGACGGCGCCTCCGACGCGGTCTCCTTCCTGCGGGTGGGGGTGCCGGCAGTCGAGTTCGGCCCGGTCGGCGCCGGCCACCACGGTCCCGAGGAGTGGGTCTCGGTCTCCTCCCTGGAGACCTACCGGCAGGCGCTCGACTCGTTCCTGCGGGCGATCCCGGGTCGGCTCGATGACTGAGGTCCGGGGGGGCTGGGCCCCGAAGAAGCCGCCGCCCTCGGGCGATGGCGAGGCGGCGCCGAAGCCGAAGCGCTACTGGCTCCGCTTCACCCTCGCCTCGATCGTGATCGTCGCGGTCTCGGCCGGGGCGACCGCGACCAGCGTCCTGCTCTACCTCGACAGCATCGCCCACGCGCTCTCGCACAACGACGTCTACAGCAGCAAGCTCAACCGCTACCTGGCGACGGTCGATGGCGGCGAGGCGCAGAACATCCTCATTCTCGGCTCCGACAAACGCGCGGGAGTCGAATTCGAAGAAGACCCGGGGCGCTCGGACACGACGATGCTGATCCGCCTCGACCCTGACCGCAATGCGATCGCGGTCTTCTCGATCCCGCGCGACCTCAAGGTCGAAATCCCCGGCATCGGCACCGGCAAGTTCAACGAAGCCTACGCCTACGGTGGCCCTAAATTGACCTTGCAGACGGTCAAGCAACTGACCGGGCTGCCGATCAACCACGTCGTCAACGTCGACTTCCTCGGCTTCGTTCGCGCCGTCTACGCGATCGGCTGCGTCTACACCGACGTCGACCGCCGCTACTACCACTCCAACGAAGGCCTGGCGGCCTCCGAACAGTACGCCGAAATCAACGTCAAGCCGGGCTATCAGCTGCTCTGCGGCAAGCGAGCGCTCGAGTACGTCCGCTACCGGCACACCGACACCGACATCGTCCGCTCGGCTCGCCAGCAGGACTTCATCAGCGCCGCCCGCCAGCGGATCACGGTTCAGGATCTGGTCTTCGACCAGAGCGGCCTGATCGACATCTTCACCAAGTACACCACCTCCGACATCAACGACAAGGAAACGATGCTGCAGGTGCTGAAACTGTTCCTCGCCTCCCGCAACGCCGCGCTCAAGGAGGTCCACTTCCCGGCCGAACTGGGGCCGAGCTACGTCTACGCCTCACCCGAAGCGATCAACGAAGCGGTGGACCAGTTCCTCGGCATCGAAGCCAGCGGCGGTGCCACGACCAACCTCGAAGGCGTGGAAGAAAACGAACAGGACAAGGCTGGAAAGAAGAAAAAGAAGAAGAGGAGGAAGGCGAGGAAAGAGCCGATCTTCAAGTCGAAGCCCCGGGGATCCGATGAACTGGTGCCGGCCCGCGAAGCCGGCGAAATGGAGGCCGAGATCGCCGCCCGTCGCGTCAACGGTCACTTCCCGATCTTCTTCCCGACGCGCCTTCCGTCTGGTGCTTATTACGCCGAAAGCGACCCCTCCCAGAAGATCATCGACCCGTTCGTCTACGGGATCAAGGACGAGGACGGCAACCGCCACGAGGCCTATCGCATGATCCTCGTGCTGGAAATGTCCGACGGGACCCACTACTTCGGCATGCAGGGGATCCGTGGCTGGGAGGATCCGCCGATCCTTGCCAACCCGAGCGAAACCAAGGAGATCAAGGGCCGCGAGTACGAAATCTTCGCCGACAGTGGACGGGTCAAGCGGATTGCCTGGCACCGCGGCGAAAACACCTACTGGATATCGAACGACCTGTTACAGAGCCTGAGCAACGACCAGATGGTCGGTATGGCGCGCTCCGCCGACGTGGTCATCGCCAAGAAGCCGAGGAAAGGTGGGAAAAGAGGATGAGCGAGCAGCGTCAGCCGGTGGGAGTTATCGGGGTTGGCTGGGTCGGGCTGGTCACCGCGGCATGCTTTGCCGAGCTCGGCCACCCCGTCGTCGCCCGCGACATCCTCGCCGAGAAGGTCGACGCGCTCTCGCGTGGCGAGGTCAATATCCATGAGCCGGAGCTGGCCGAGCTGGTCCGCCGCAACTCCGAGCGCCTCACCTTCACGACCGAGATGCCGGAGCTGCTGGACCGGGCCCGGTTGCTCTTCGTCTGCGTCGACACGCCGCCCACCTATTCGGGAGACGCCGACCTCTCGCGGGTGCGGGCGGTGATCGAGGAGCTGCCCGAGGGTTCCGACCACGTGCTGATCATGAAGAGCACCGTGCCTGCCGGTACCGGCGAGTCGATCCGCCGCGACCTGCCCGGCCTCTCCTACGTCTCCTGTCCCGAGTTCCTCAAGGAGGGAACCGCGGTGGCCGACTTCATGAACCCCGACCGGGTCGTGATCGGCTCCGATCCCGGGGACGAGGGTGCGGCCGACGCCGTCGCCACCCTCTACGAGCCGCTCGGGGGCGAGATCCTGCGCACCGACGTCGCCAGCGCCGAGATGATCAAGCTCGCCTCCAATGCCTTCCTGGCGACCAAGATCTCCTTCATCAACGAGATCGCCAACGTCTGCGAGGAGGTCGGTGCTGACGTCGGCGAGGTCGCCCGCGGAATGGGGCTGGACGAGCGGATCGGCTCGAAGTTCCTCAAAGCCGGCATTGGTTGGGGCGGCTCCTGCTTCGGCAAGGACACGATTGCGCTGAAGAAGCTGGCCGGCAACAGTGGCTATCACTTCCAGCTGCTGAGCGCGGTGATCGACGTGAACGAGCTGCAGAAGCGGCGTGTGGTCCAGAAGCTCAAAGCTCACCTCGGCTCGCTGGCTGGGCGGCGTGTGGCTCTGCTCGGCCTCGCTTTCAAGCCCGACACTGACGATATGCGCGACGCGGCGAGCCTGGTTCTCGCGACGCGTCTCGAGGGCGAGGGAGCAGAGGTGGCCGCCTACGACCCGATCGCGGCGGAGCGGGCCCGTCCGCTATTGCCGACCATCGATCTTGCCGGCTCGGCGATGGACGCGATCGACGGCGCCGACGCCGCCGTGCTGGTCACCGAGTGGGGCGAGTTCGCCGAGCTCGACTGGGGGGAGGCGGCCACCCGCATGGCGCGACCGCTGATCGTCGACGGCCGCAACTTCCTCGACCCGGAAGCGCTCCGCAAAGCTGGCTTCGAGTACGAGGGCATCGGCAAGAAACAAGAAGTTCGAACGCCGTCTTAGTGCGCATGACCAAGCAGGACAAGGACGCAGGGAGCGTGGCGTGCTCTGCACGCGAGCGACCGAGGACGCCGTACTGCGCCGGTCAGGGGCGCTAAGACATGCAGGCGATCGTTTTAGTCGGAGGCGAGGGGACGCGGCTGCGGCCGCTGACCGACGACGTGCCGAAGCCGGCGCTGACCCTGGTCGACCGGCCCTTCCTCGCCTACATGATCGAGTGGCTGGCGGCGTACGGGGTGACCGAGGTGGTTCTGGCCTGCGGTTTCCTGCCCGACGTGCTGCGCGAGGCGCTCGGCGACGGCGCGCACGCCGGGGCCCGGCTCACCTACGTGACCGAGCCCGAGCGCCGCGGCACCGCGGGCGCGATCCGCTTTGCCGCCGACGCCCTCGACGACCGCCTCGACGACCGTTTCCTCGCCCTCAACGGCGACGTCCTCACCGATCTCGACCTGACCGCGCTGATGCGGGCCCATGACGAGCGCGGTGCCCGGGCGACGATCGCCCTCCACCCGGTCGAGGACTCCGCTGCCTACGGCCTGGTCGGCGTCGACGCCGACGGCGACGTGACCGAGTTCGCCGAGAAGACCGGCGAGGCGGTGCCGGGGGAGATCAACGCCGGCGCCTACTTCCTCGAGCGCTCGGTGCTGGAGCTGATCCCGCCCGAGCGCGAGGTCTCGATCGAGCGCGAGGTCTTTCCGCGCCTGATCGGCGACGGGCTCGGCGCCCTGCGGCTCGACGGCTACTGGATGGACATCGGCACGCCGGAGCGCTACCTGCAGGCGAGCTGGGACATCCTCGAGGGCAGGGTGGCGACGCGGGTGCGGCCGACCGCGCCGGGCCTGCTGGTCGCCGCCGGCAGCGAGGTCGACAACGGTGCCACCGTCGGCCCCCGCGCGGTGATCTCACCCGGCTGCCGCATCGCCGCCGGAGCGGAGGTTCGCGATTCGGTTCTGTTCAGGGGCTGCAGGGTGGAGGCGGGCGCCCGGGTCAGGGGTTCCATTCTCGCCCCCGGCGTTACGGTTGCTGCAGGGACGGAGCTTGCCGGCGCCCTCGTCGGCAGGGATGAGAGAGTCCCAGCCCACTCATGATCGACGACGTCCTCGGCATTCCAGATCAGCTTCGCGACGCCCTCTGGCGGATCGAGTCGGCGCGGCTCGAGCCGGCCGACGCGGCCGGGGTGATGGTCTGCGGCATGGGCGGCTCGGCGATCGGCGGCGACCTCGCCGCCGCCGCCATCGGGGACCGCCTGACGCGACCGATGCTGACCGTGCGCGGCTATGAGCTGCCGAGCTGGGCGACGCCGGAGTGGACCGTGCTCTGCTGCAGCTACTCGGGCAACACCGAGGAGACGCTCGCCTGCTTCGCCGCGGCCGAGGCGCTCGGCGCCCGCCGCGTCGTCGCCAGCACCGGCGGCGAGCTGGTCGACGGCGCCCGCGGGGCGGGCCTGCCCGTGATCGGCCTGCCAGGGATCTTCCAGCCCCGCGCCGCGGTCGCCTACATGTTCGCCGTCGCCGCCGAGGTGGCGGCGCTGGCCGGCGCCGCCCCCCGCCTCCACACCGAGATCGACGCCGCCGCCGCCTTCCTCGAGGCCGAGTCGGAGGCTCTCCAGGCGCGTGCGGCCAAGATCGCGGCTCAGCTCGAGGGGGCGTTCCCGATCGTCTACGGCGCCGACCTGACCAGCCCGGTGGCACGCCGCTGGAAGACCCAGGTCAACGAGAACGCCAAGCTTCCGGCTTTCTTTTCGGAGCTGCCCGAGGCCGACCACAACGAGCTCTGCGGATGGTCGGACCCCGAGGCCGGCTTGGCGGCGGTCTTTCTCGAGGACTGCGACCAGCACCCGCGCGAGCGTCGCCGCATCGAGCTGACGGCCGCCGCCGTCGCCGCCGACGGCGCCACCGCGGTCCGCGTCGAGACCGCCGGTGAGACCAGGGTCGCCCGCCTGCTCTGGGGGGTGATGCTCGGCGACCTGGTCTCGCTCGAGCTGGCCGCGGCGCGCGGGGTCGACCCGCTCCCGGTCGAGGCGCTCGAGCGCTTCAAGCAGGAGATGGGGCGGCCATGAGGGCGATGGTCCTGGCCGCCGGCCTCGGCACCCGGCTGCGGCCGATCACCTACGGGATGCCGAAGCCGATGGTGCCGGTCCTGAACCGGCCGGTGATGGAGCACATCGTCCGCCTCCTCGCCCGCCACGGCTTCACCGAGACGATCGCCAACCTGCACTGGTTCCCGGAGCTGATCGAAACCCACTTCGGCGACGGCGGCGAGTTCGGCGTCGAGCTGACCTACAGCCGCGAGGAGCAGCTGCTGGGCACCTCGGGCGGCGTCCGCAACGCCGCCGGCTTTCTCGGCGACTCCTTCCTGGTCATCTCCGGCGACGCCCTCTCCGACATCGACCTGGGGGCGATGCGCGAGTTCCACGAGTCCCACGACGGGATCGCGACCCTGGCGACCAAGCGGGTCGACGACACCAGCCAGTTCGGGGTGGCGATCACCGGCGCCGACGGCCGCATCCAGGGCTTCCAGGAGAAGCCCGACCCGGCCGAAGCGCTCTCCGACCTGGCCAACTGCGGCATCTACATGCTCCGCTCCGAGATCTTCGACTTCTTTCCCGAGCCGGACACCAGCAAGGCGGCCGGGCCGGACGACCCGCCGGGCTTCGCCGACTGGGCGATGGACGTGTTCCCGCGGCTGCTGGAGGGCGACGTCCCGTTCTACTCGCACGAGATCGACGCCTACTGGAACGACATCGGCAACCTCGAGGAGCTGCGCGAGAGCACCCTGGACGCGCTCAGCGGCGCTGTCGCGGTGGAGCGGGAGGGCGAGCTGGTCGACGGCTTCCGCAGCGGCTCGCCAGCCGGTGACGAGGGCGCCCTCAAGGGCCCGGTTCTGCTCGGCCCCGGCTGCGAGATCGGCGACGACGTCCGCATCGACGGCCCCTCGGTGATCGGCGACGGGGCCCAGGTCGGCGCGGGCAGCCGCCTGCGCGAAGTGATCGCCTTACCGGGCGCCGAGATCCCCGCGGGCTCGGTCCTAATCGGCGCGATCGCCAGCCACCGCGACTGACTGGGTGGTGCGAGGAGGGGGTATCGGGTCCCTCCCTCGCACCCGTAGGAAGCATGACCGGGTCTCTCTACGAAGAATTGACATTGAGCGCGCCACGTGTGCGTTGGCAGCGCCGAGGATCGGCCGATGGAGATTCTGCACGCTGTTGCCGCCGCAGTCGCCCCGCCGCTGTGCGCGGCTTGCGGCCGCTCCTGCCGGCCGGAGGCGGTCGTCTGCACGCGCTGCGGGCGGCGGCTGGCGGGGGCGGAGCCGCTGCTCGGCAAGGGGCCGCCGGGGCTCGATCGGGCCTGGTCCTCGGCGCCGCACGAGGGCGTCGCCCGCAACCTCGTGGCGGCGCTGAAGTTCCGCCACCTGCTGCCGGTCGCCGACCTGATGGCGGACCGGATCCAGTGGCTGGCTCCGGCGCACATGCTGAGCGGCGCGGTCGTGCCGGTGCCGCCTGCGCCTGCGCGGTTGCGCCGTCGCGGCTTCGACCCGGCCGGCGAGCTGGCGGCGGCGCTGGCGGAGCGGCTCGGCTCGCCGCTCGAGCCCTGTCTGGCGCGGCGGGGAGGGCGGCGGCAGGTGGGCCGGCGGCGGGCCGAGCGGCTCGCCCAGCCGCCCCGGGTTCACGCCACCGGCAGCGCTCCCCGCAGCGTCCTCCTGGTCGACGACGTGCTCACGACCGGGGCGACCATGACCGCCTGCGCGCAGGCCCTGCGGGCGGCCGGGGCCGCCCGCGTTTGCGCCGTGACCTTCGCCCGGCGCCTTTAGGCCTAGCTCGTCAAGGATGCAGCTCGGCGGGTCGGCCGCGCATGCGGCTGACCAGCTTGCGCGTCTGGCGCCGCTTGCGGCGCAGCTCGCGATGCTTCTTCACCTGGCGCCGCAGGTCCTCGGCCAGTTCGTGCACCGTGTGGGCCATCTCGGGCGAGGCCTCATGCGCGTGCAAGGTCGTGCCCTTGAGATAGAAGGTTGCCTCCGCCACCTGGCTGTCGACGATCGAGGGGTTGCGCTCCTCCGAGAGCACCACCTCCAGGGTCGCCAGCCCGGACACCTGCTTGCCGATTCGCTGAAAGCGCTTACGCACCAGCGCCTCCAGCTCGTCGGTCAACTTGACGTTGCGGCCACGAATCTCAATCCGCATGGAGCGCCTCCTCTTCGGTGTCTGCCCTTCGATCGTAGCCCTGCTACCCGGTTGGGGCAAGGGGTACGCGGCAGCCGCCTTCACACCGCTACCCTTGACCGATGCCTGCAATAGACCTTGTGACCAAGGCCTTGCGCACCGGGGAGGGGCGCAAGTTCAAGGCCTACCAGAAGCGCGCGGAGGCGATCAATCGCTTCGAGCCGGAGATGGAAGCGCTCTCCGACGAGGAGATACGCCAGGAGGCCGACTCGCTGCGCGAGCGCGGGCGCAACGGCGAGTCGCTCGACGACCTGCTGCCGGAGGCGTTCGCGCTGACCCGCGAGGCCTCGCGCCGCGCCATCGGCCAGCGCCACTACGACGTGCAGCTGATCGGCGGCATGGTCCTCCACGACGGTGCGATCGCCGAGATGCGGACCGGCGAGGGCAAGACCCTGACCGCGACCCTGCCGGTCTTCCTCAATACCCTGGCCGGCGGCAGCGTCCACGTCGTCACCGTCAACGACTACCTGGCCCGCCGCGACTCGGAATGGATGAAGCCGATCTACGATGCGCTCGGGGTCAGCGTCTCGGCCGTGCAGGACGCCGACGACCACGCGACCCGGCAGCGCAAGTACTCGGACGACGTCACCTACGGGACCAACTCCGAGTTCGGCTTCGACTACCTGCGCGACAACATGTCCGGCTCGCTCGAAGAATGCGTCCAGCGCGGCCATCACTTCGCGATCGTGGACGAGGTCGACAACATCCTGATCGACGAGGCGCGGACGCCGCTGATCATCTCCGGCCAGCCCGAACAGGCGGCGCAGACCTATTACACCTTCGCCCGCCTGGTCAAGCAGCTGACCGGCGTTGCGGCCAAGCAGAAGCTGAAATCGCTCGGCGAGACCAAGGACACCTCCGAGGTCGACTACGACTACGAGTACGACGAGAAGCACAAGACCGTCGCCCCGACCGAGCGGGGGGTGAAGAAGACCGAGCAGTTCCTCGGCGTCGACAACCTCTATCTCGGCGAGCACGGCAGCCTCGTCAACCACCTGGTCCAGGCGCTGAAGGCCGAGTCGCTCTACAAGAAGGACAAGGACTACGCGGTGATCGACGGCGAGGTGATGATCATCGACGAGTTCACCGGCCGCATCCTCGAGGGGAGGCGCTGGTCCGAGGGCCTGCACCAGGCGGCCGAGGCGAAGGAGGGGGTGGCGATCCGGGAGGAGAACCAGACCCTGGCGACGATCACCCTGCAGAACTACTTCCGCCTCTACGACAAGCTTTCGGGGATGACCGGAACCGCCCTGACCGAGGCGACCGAGTTCATGAAGATCTACAAAATGCCGGTGGTCGAGGTTCCGACCAACCAGCCGATGGTCCGGGCTGACCACAACGACCAGATCTTCAAGACCAAGGACGGCAAGTGGCAGGCCGTCCTCGAGGAGATCGTCACCCGCCACGAAGAAGGGCAGCCGATCCTGGTCGGAACCGTCTCGGTCGAGGTCTCGGAGATGATCTCCGAGGCCCTGAAGCGCGACGGGATCCAGCACTCGGTGCTGAACGCCAAGCCCGAGCACGCCGAACGAGAGGGCGAGTTGATCGCCCAGGCGGGGCGCAGGAGCGCGGTGATGATCGCCACCAACATGGCCGGCCGCGGCGTCGACATCAAGCTCGGCGGCGACCCCGAGCAGCTGGCGATCACCGAGCTGAAGAAGAAGGGGATTACGCACGAGAGCGAGGGCTACGAGGAAGCGCTGGCGGCGAAGACCGCTGAGTTGGAGCCGCAGTGCAAGGCCGAGGCCGAAGAGGTGTGCGAGCTGGGCGGACTCTTCATCTGTGGCACCGAGCGCCACGAGTCGCGGCGGATCGACAACCAGCTGCGTGGCCGCTCTGGTCGCCAGGGCGACCCAGGTGAGTCCCGTTTCTACCTCTCCGCCGAAGACGACGTGATCCGTCTCTTCGCCGGCGATCGCATCTACAAAATCCTCGATCGCCTGGGCCCGGTCGACGACGACGGCACCGAAGTCCCGCTCGAGGCGAAGATGCTGACGAAAACCGTCGAGAACGCCCAGAAGAAGGTCGAGGAGCAGAACTTCCTGATCCGCAAACGGGTGCTCGAGTACGACGACGTGATGAACGAGCAGCGCCGCGTCGTCTACAAATATCGCCGCGAGATCCTCGAAGGGCGCGACATGTCTGAAACCGCACGCGACGAGGTCGAGGGGGTTATCGAGCGTCTGGTCGACGAGTACACCGCGGCCGAGCTGCTCGAGGAATGGGACATGGGGGAGCTGGAGACGCAGTTGCGCCAGATCTGGCCGGTCGGAATCGACGTCGCCACCCTGGCACCGGAGACGGTCGATCAGGAGAAGCTCAAAGACGCTCTCGACGACGACGCGATGAATGCCTACGACGAGCGTGAGCAGCAGCTGGGCGAGGAGCTGATGCGCCATCTCGAGCGCTCGATCCTGCTGCAGGTGATCGACAACCGCTGGCGCGAACACCTCTTCGACATGGACTACCTGCGGGAAGGAATCCACCTTCGCGGCTTCGCCCAGATCGACCCTCTCGTCGCCTACAAAAACGAGGGTTACTCAATGTTCGAAGAGCTCATGCACTCGATCTGGGACGAGTTCAGCAGGCTGGTCTTCCGAGCCGAGATCGAAGTCGATCCTTCCCGGGCCGGCAACGGCGCCGCCGCCAACGGCGGCAACCGGCCGGCGGCTCTGGACTACTCCGGCGGCACCGCCGCGGCGCAGCCCTCGGCGCTGGAACAGGTCGCCGTCGCTGGCGGAGGGGCAGGCGCCGCGGACGCCGCGGCCTCCCAGGCGGTCGGGGGCGAGGTGGTCGAGACGGTGGTCAAGGACGAGCACGACAAAATCGGGCGTAACGATCCCTGCTGGTGCGGGAGCGGGAAGAAGTTCAAGAAGTGCCATGGGGCCTGACGGGGCATCCCGGTAGGGGTTCCACTTAACTTTTTCGAGATTTGGGGATGGCTGGCGCCGCGGGCCTTGGTGGCGAAAAAGTACAAGACGTTTCACCCCTACCGGGATGCCCCTTCTTGATCCACGACCCCGTTAGAGAGTTCATTCGGGCCTTCAACGAGCGGGACTTGGATGCGTTCGTTGACGTGCTCGATCCGGAGGTAGAGCTGCACTCGGGACGAGGGCTTCGCAAGGGGGTCCAGGCGGCGCGGGTTTGGGCGACGCGGGAGCCGGGTGGGGTGCAGCAGACGATCGAGCTGGAGGGGCTCTACGAGGAAGGTTTGGAGGGCGGTGGCGGTACGGCCGTGGCTCTGATCGTCAGGCGCTGGCACTGGGACGAGGACGGCTCGGCGGCCGGGAAGGACGAGATGGCGTGGGTGTTCGAGCTGCGTGAGCGCCTGGTGCGGAGCTGGCGCCCGTACGAGGACCGGGCCGAGGCGCTGCGGGCGGGGGGCTTCCCGAACGAGGCCGGCGCCGCCGGATAACCTGCAGGCATGGCCGACGCCGCCCCAACCGAAGCGATCGCACCGCGCCTGGCCGCCGTCCGCGAGCAGCTGTCCCTGCTCTCGGACTACCTTTGACCCCGCTGCGCTAGCGGCTGAGGCGGAACGGCTGGAGGCTGAGATGGGGCAGCCCGGGTTCTGGGACGACCAGGAGAAAGCGGCCCGGACCTCGGCCGAGCACGCCCGCGCCCAGAAGCGGCTGGAGACCTTCCGCGGCCTCGAGTCCGACGTCGCCGACCTCGGCGAGCTGGCCGAGCTGGCGGCCGAGGACGAGGAGATGGCGGCCGAGCTGGGGTCCCAACTCGCCTCGGCCGAGCGCCGCCTGGACGAGCTCGAGGAGGCGCGGCTGTTCAGCGGCGAGTACGACTCGGGCGATGCCGTGGTCACCGTCCACGCCGGCGCCGGTGGGACCGACTCTCAGGACTGGGCCGAGATCCTCCTCCGCATGTACCTGCGCTGGGCCGAGCGGCGCGGCTTCGAGGTCGAGATGAAGGAGGCCTCGCCGGGGGAGGAGGCCGGGCTCAAGTCGGCCACCTTCATCGCCCGCGGCGAGAACGCCTACGGACTCTTCGCCGCCGAGCGCGGCGTCCACCGGCTGGTCCGGATCTCCCCCTTCGACTCCTCGGCGCGGCGCCACACCAGCTTCGCCCAGGTCGACGTCGGGCCGCTGGTCGACGCGGGGGTCGAGGTCGAGATCGACGACGCCGACCTTCGCATCGACACCTACCGTGCCTCCGGTGCCGGCGGCCAGCACGTCAACAAGACCGACTCCGCGGTGCGGATCACCCACATCCCGACCGGCGTCGTCGTCCAGTGCCAGAACGAGCGCTCCCAGACCCAGAACAAGGCGGTGGCGATGCAGTTCCTGCGCTCGAAGCTGATCGAGCTGGAGGAGCGCAAACGAGCCGAGGAGATGGCGAAAGCCCGGGGCGAGGTCAAAGACGTCGCCTGGGGCTCGCAGATCCGCAGCTACGTCCTCCACCCCTACACGATGGTCAAGGACCACCGCACCGAGCACGAGGTCGGCGACGTGCAACGGGTGCTCGACGGCGACCTCGACGGCTTCGTCCGCGACTACCTGAACAAGACCGCCGCCGCGTCCGCCGACTAGACCCCGCGCACCTGGTCGAGGCGACCTCCTGGCTGCGCGAGACGCCGACCGGCTGAGCGCTATTCGGACTGCTGCCAGGAGAGGCCGCTGGGGGTGGCCCGCCTGATGTCCAGCTGGCGCTCGAAGAAGGACTGGCAGTAGGCCGGGGCGTCGAGCACGCGCAGCCGCACCGTGAAGCTCTTGGCGGCCATCACTCTCGCCATCTGCGCCTCGGTCAGGTTCTTCTCGAGGCGGAGGACGCCTCGCCGGGCGAAGCGCTTCCTCTCGCCGCCGAGGAAGAGCGAGCCCTTGCTGCCGTGGAGGCCGTAGGCGAGGGCGACCGGGGTCGGTGCGGCGCTCGCGTAGCGGACCTGGAGCCGGACCCTGTCGCGATTGGGGGCGGCGAAGATCGTCGCCTCGGCGCTGCTCAGCAGACACTCCGGGGGCGCTGCGGAGCCAGTCCCCGCCTCTTCGCATTCTTCTTCCTCGTTTTCGACGCATTCCTCGGCTTCGAGCTCTTCGTCCTCGCTGGCTTCGGCTTCGCCTTCCTCCTCCTCTTCTTCGTCAGCGACCGCGACGAGCGCCGCGGCGGGGTCGGCGCCGCCCGCGGGGAAGGGGCTGATCGCCTGAGCCGACTTGGCCGTGCTCAGCAGCGCGACCAGGGCCAGGGTGGCAAGGAAGGACGCCCACCAGGCGATCCTGGCGGGGGCGACTTCCCGATCGGTGGCTACGGCGGGCTTGCGAGACATCGGCTCTAGATCGGCCCGCGCCCGCGAACCCTTTAGCGATGCCTATCAGCCGTCGAGCACGCCCTCGAGCTGCAGCAGCCCCTCCTTCATCGGCAGGCCGCCGCCATAGCCGCCGAGCGCGCCACCGGTTCGCAGGACGCGGTGGCAGGGGACGACCAGCGGGAGCGGGTTGGAGCCGCAGGCGGTGCCGGCGGCGCGGACGGCGCGTTCGTTGCCGGCGCTCTTTGCCATCTGCGTGTAACTGCGGGTCTGGCCATAGGGGATGCGGGCGATCGCCCGCAGCACCCGGCGGCGGAAGTCCCTGCTCAGCTGCCAGTCGAGCGGCAGGTCGAACTCGGTCAGCCTGCCCTCGAAGTAGAGGTCGAGCTCGCGCCGGGCCTCGTCGAGCTGGGCGGGGGCCTCGAGCACCCGCGGGGAGACCCTGGCGGCCAGGTCGGTCAGGAGCTCGTCGGCGTCCTGGCTCGGCAAGCCGACACGGACCAGGCCGCGAGGCGTCCGTGCCAGCAGCAGCGACCCGAAGGGCGAGTCGGCGGTCGCGTAGGCGACGTCGAGCAGGTCTTCCTCGGCCGCGCGTTCGGCGAGTCGGTTCAGCGTTGCCTTCATGCCAGCTCCTTTCTCAATCGCTTGATTCCCTCGTGCAGGCTGCGGCGTGCCGCCTCGGGCGAGCAGCCGAGGGCGGCGGCGATCTCGGCGTGGGGGAGGTCGCTGGCGTAGCGCAGCGTCACCGCGGCCCGCTGTTTCGGCGGCAGAGCGCCGACCGCCGACCAGACGCCGCTGTCGGAGGCCGCATCCAGCAGCCCCCCGTCGTTCTCGGCCCCCGCCGCGTTCTCCAGATCGGCGACCGGCAGCGGCCGGCGCCCCCTGGCGCGGTGGTGGTCGACCGCCTTGCGATGGGCGATCGTGATCAGCCAGCCGCGCAGGTTGACGACGTCGTTCAGCTTCGGGTAGGCGCGCAGGGCGGAGAGAAACGTCTCCTGGAAGCAATCCTCGGCGTCGGCCCGTCCGACGGCGCCACGACACACCGCCATCACGTCGCCGGCGTGCTCGTCGATCAGCGTCTGGAACGGGGGCAGGTCAGTCACCTCAGGGATTAAACGCTGCCGGCTCGGGAGACGTGAGATCCCCGAGCTTCGCTGAGTTGCGCTTTGACCCCCTCACAGGGGTAAAAGGCGCATCTCGTCGTTGATCTAGGGTGGCGCGATGGCTGATCTGGCGGAGATCGTCGCGCGCGCCCTCGCTGAGGATGTCGGGAAAGGCGACATCTCGACCTCGGCGACGGTTCCCGACGAGGCGCGGGCCCGCGCTCGGATCGTGCAGAAAGAGCCGGGGGTCGCCTTCGGGCTCGACCTGGTCGAGGAGACGATGCGCCAGGTCGGCGTCGAGCACGTCGACAAGCTGGTCGTCGAGGGCCAGTGGCGCGACACGGTGCCGGCCGAGGTGGCGCTGGCGACCGGACCGGCGCCGGCGCTGCTCGTCGCCGAGCGCACGGCGCTGAATTTCCTCGGTCACCTCTCCGGCGTCGCCACGCTGACCGCCCGCTTCGTCGAGGCGGTCGCCGGTAGCGGCGCCCGCATCCTCGACACCCGCAAGACGACCCCGGGTTTGCGGCGACTGGAGAAGGCCGCGGTTGCGGCCGGCGGCGGCGGCAACCACCGTATGGGCCTCGACGACGCGATCCTGATCAAGGAGAACCACGTCGCCTTCGCCGGCGGTGTCGCCAAAGCCGTCTACGCGGCGCGCCGGGCGCAGCCGGACCTCCCGATCGAGATCGAGTGCCGCGACCTCGAAGAGGTCGCCTACGCCCTCGGCGTCGGCGCCGACCGCCTGCTGCTCGACAACATGGATACCGAGACGCTGCACACGGCGGTGAAGCTGCGCGACGAGAGCGCCGCCGGCGAGGGCCCCTTGCTGGAGGCCTCCGGCGGTGTCGACCTGGAGACCGTCAGGGCTGTGGCTGAAACGGGCATCGACTTTATCTCCGTTGGAGCTCTGACCCACTCAGCCCCCTCACTCGACTTCAGCCTGCTGCTGGAGCCTGCCTAAACGGCTCGGGGTGGGCCGGTGGGGAAGGGTCGGGGGAGCCTCCCCGCTGTTGCTCCACCGACCCTTCCCCACCGGCCCTACTTCAACAGTTTCGATAACCGGCGGTCCTTGAGCACCCGCCCCCCGGTCTGCTCCTCGGGGCAGTAGTTCATCTGGTGCTCGGAGAAGAAGACCGCCTCGATCGTCGTCCCGCAGCGCGGGCAGGGCTCACCCTCGCGCCTGTGGACCTGCAGCGGCATCGGCACCTTGTCTGGAACCTCGGCGCCGATCGTCTGCTCGTAGTGCTCGATCGCGTCGCCAAGCACGTGCAGGGCGGCGTGCAGACGCTCGACCTCGGCCTCGTCCAGCTCCGAGCCTTTCCTGAAGGGGGAGAGGCGCGCCTCCCAGAGGATCTCGTCGACCCAGGAGCGGCCGATCCCGGCGATGTCTTTCTGGTGGCGCAGCAGCGGGTGCAGGTGGCGAGGTTGGTCGATCGCCGCTGCGAAGGCCTCGAGTGGGGGAGGGGGCCAGGCCTCCGGCCCCAGCGTCTTCACCATCCCGTCTTCGGCGACCGCCTCGGCCGGCAGCAGCTTCGCCCAGGCCCGCTGCTTCGTCCCGAGCTCCCGCAACCGCAGCTCGCGCCCGTCGTCGAGCCGGATCAGCACCCGCGAGGCGCGGTCCTTGGCCGAGGCCCGCTTGTCGAACGCCCGCAGCCGCCCCGCCGACATCAGATGCACCAGCAGCGCCAGCTCCCCGAACTCGACCACCGGCATCTTCCCGACCCGCCGCACCCCCGTCAGCTCCCGCCCGACCAACGCTTCCAGCGGTGGCTCAAACGTCTTCATCACATTCATCCCCGGCGCCACGGCTGATTCCACGACCGCGCCGGACAAACTAGAGCTGAGGCGCCGCGCCACAATCTCAACCTCGGGAAGCTCGGGCATGGACAAAGTCTGGCGGCCTCGTTGGACCGGCGCGGGGAGGGTCCGAGAACGGAGCCAGTTTGCCCCGCCCGCAGGACCCTCCCCGGGCCGGTCACGCACGCGCAGTAGACTTTGTCTCACGTTCATTCGACTGGATTCGAGGCCAACGCCCAACCAGCGAACATCAGGAAAGGAAGGGCTCATGCAGGAGCTCCCGACGATCCAACCAACTTTCGGGCCGGAGCTGATGCCGGACCAGATCGACGAGCTCAGCGACGAGATCCGCGCCCTCGCGGAGGAGCGCGACGCCGTCATCCTCGCCCACAACTACCAGCTGCCCGAGGTCCAGGACGTCGCCAACCACCTCGGCGACTCGCTCGGGCTCTCGCGCCAGGCGGCGGCCACCGACGCCGAGGCGATCGCCTTCTGCGGCGTCCACTTCATGGCCGAGACGGCCTCGATCCTCTCGCCCGAGAAGACGGTGCTGATCCCCGACCTCGACGCCGGCTGCTCGCTCGCCGACTCGATCGACGCCGACCAGCTGCGCGCCTGGAAGGCCGAGCACCCGGGTGCCCTGGTGGTGATGTACGTGAACACCTCGGCCGAGGTCAAGGCCGAGACCGACTACTGCTGCACCTCCTCCAACGCGGTCAGCGTGGTCGAGCACATCTGGGCCGAGCACGGTCCCGAGACCGAGATCCTCTTCGGGCCGGACATGTGGCTGGGGGCTTTCGTCGAGCGCGAGACGGGGCTGATCGACGACCAGGAGCGGCGCGGCCGCTTCCACATCTGGGACGGTGAGTGCCACGTCCACGCCGGGATCAGGCCCGACGACATCGCCCGCACCCGGGCCGAGAATCCCGAGGCCGAGTTCCTCATCCACCCCGAGTGCGGCTGCTCGACGCAGGCGATGGAGTACGTCGCCTCAGGCGACATCGACGCCGAGGGCGTCCACATGCTCTCCACCTCCGGGATGCTGCAGCACGTCGAAGCCAATCCCGACGGCGAGTTCATCGTCGCCACCGAGAACGGGATGCTCTACCCGCTCCAGCAGGCGGCGCCCCAGGCCAACCTGATCGAGGCCAACCGGATGGCCTTCTGCAAATACATGAAGATGATCACCCTGCCGAAGCTGCGCGACTCGCTGCTCGAGATGAAGTTCGAGGTCAGCGTTCCGGCGGAGATCGCCGAGCGGGCGCGGGTCCCGATCGAGCGCATGGTTGCGATCGGTTAGATAAGCAGTAGCTCACAATTCGCTAATATCTCGCCAATCTGCGGTGGGCGCGGTCTTGCGCGGCCGAGGGGGCAAAGGAGTCACCCTGTGTCCGCAGAACCCACCACCGCATGGCGAGATCGAAGAAGAGACAACCCCGCGACGACGAGCCGCGGCGGCCGCGAGGCCGCCGGGCGCCGATCATCGAGCTCAGCGACGTGACCAAGGTCTACCCGGGCGGCCACATGGCGCTCGATCGGGTCAGCCTGGCGATCGGTCGCGGCGAGTTCGTCTTCCTCGTCGGCCCCACCGGCTGCGGCAAGTCGACCCTGATCAAGATGCTGATCCGCGAGCTCGCGGCCACCGAGGGCGCGGTCAAGATCGCCGGCCGCGACATCGGCGCCCTGCCGGAGAAGAAAATCCCGCAGCTGCGGCGCAACATCGGCACCGTCTTCCAGGACTTCAAGCTCCTTCCCAACCGCACCGTCTACGACAACGTCGCCTACGCGCTCCAGGTGATCGGCGCCAGCCGCGCCGAAATCCGCGAGCAGGTGCCGCAGACGCTGCGCCTGGTCGGCCTCTCGACCAAGCTCAACAGCTACCCCGACCAGCTCTCCGGCGGCGAGCAGCAGCGCGTCTCCGTCGCCCGCGCCTTCGTCAACCACCCGCCGCTGCTGCTCGCCGACGAGCCCAGCGGCAACCTCGACCCGGTCACCTCGATCGGGATCATGCAGCTGCTCTACCGGATCAACAAGACCGGCACCACGGTCGTCGTCGTCACCCATGACCGCGAGATGGTCGACAACATGCAGCGCCGGGTGGTCGAGCTCTACGAGGGCCGGGTCGTCCGCGACGAGGTCAGCGGTGGCTACACCGAGGAGTCGACCACCGAGTTCGGGCTGCGGATGCGGGCCGAGATGGGGGTCGGCCGCGAGGGTGAGGGCCAGACCAACGGCCACGCCGACCAGGGTTCGCTGCTCTGATGTCGCGCCTGATCTTCTTCTTCCAGGAGGCGCTGCGGGCGCTGCGCCGCAACGGCGCCCCGACCCTGGCCGCCGTGGTGACCACGGTCGTGACCGTGATCCTGCTCGGCGTCCTGATCCCGATCTTCCAGACGACCCAGGCCAAGAGCGAACAGGTCCGCAGCGAGCTCAACATCCAGGCCGGGCTCTACGACGACGCGACGCCGGCCGAAATCACCGCCCTGCGGACGAAGCTGGAAGGCATCCCGCACGTCGACGAGGTCTCCTTCATCAGCAAGGGAGAGGCGCTGGCGACCCTGCGCAGCGAACTGAAGGACAAGACGATCGTCGAGCAGCTCAACACCAACCCGCTGCCGGCCAGCTTCGAGGTCAAGGCCGACGACGCCGGCAACCTGCCCGGCATCCGCGAAGCGATCATGCCCACCGGTGCCAACGGCAAGCCGCAGCCGATCTCGCCGATCGTCAGCAACATCTTCGACCGCCAGCAGGCCTCCGAGCAGATCGAGGAGGTGACCAGCGCCCTGAAGATCGTGCTCACGGTGATGACGGCGCTCTTGATCGTCGCCTCGCTGATGCTGGTCGGCAACACGATTCGGCTCTCGATCTTCACCCGTCGCCGCGAGGTCGAGGTGATGCGGCTGGTTGGCGCGACCCGCTGGTTCATCCGCTGGCCGTTCATGATCGAGGGCGTCGTCGTCGGCTTCGCCGGCGGCCTGGTGGCCATACTGATCCTGTGGCTCGGCAAGATCACCGTCGTCGACCCGCTCAGCGACTCCTTCTCGTTCCTGGCGGCGCAGAACAACAGCACGCTTTCGTTCCCCGCCCTGGTCGCGATTCTCTTCACGGCCGCGGTTCTCGTCTCGACGATCGGGTCCGGCATCACCCTGCGTCGCTTCCTCAAGGTCTGAGGCCGGCGGCGTGAGAGGGCGCGGGGCTGTGGCCTACGCCGTGGGGCTGCTCGCCTTCCTCTGCGCCGGCCTCTGGCTCGGCGGGCACCCGGCGAAGCTGCCGGAGCTCCTCCGCGACCCATTCGTCAGCGCACCCGCCGGGCTGACCGCCGAAGCCTCGGAAGCGATCGCGGACAGCTACTACCGGCCGGTCGGCGAGACCGAGCTCGGCAACGCCTCGCTTCAGGGCATGGTGCGGGAGCTGCGCAGACGCCACGACGACCGCTTCTCCGAATACTTCTCGCCGGAAAGCCTCGCCAGCTTCAACGAGGCGATCGAAGGGCGCTTCTCGGGCGTCGGTCTGAGCGTTGTCCCGGACAAACGCGGGTTGCAGGTGGTCCAGGTCTTCGACGACTCGCCAGCGGACAGGGCGGGGATCGTGCCCGGCGAGGTGATCGTCTCCGTCGACGGGGACTCGATCGCCGGCGAGAGCAGCAACGAGGCCACCGGCAGGATCAAAGGCCCGGAAGGGACCGAGGTCACGCTCGGCGTCCGCGACGCCAAGAGCGACAAGGTCCGCCAGCTGCGCATGATCCGGGCCGAGGTGGCGTTGCCGAACGTCAGCAGCCGGGTCGAGACCGTGGACGGGCGCGAGCTCGGCTACGTGCGCATGCTCAGCTTCAGCGAAGGCGCGCACGCCCTGCTGGCCAAGGCGGTCCGCAAGGTCGAGCGCGAAGGAGCCGAGGGGATCGTGCTCGACCTGCGCGGCAACCCCGGCGGCCTGCTCGACGAGGCGGTGCTGAGCGCCAGCATCTTCCTGCCCGAGGGCGAGGTCGTCGTCTCGACCGAGTCCCGCACCCAGGGCGACAGCGTCCACGAGACCGTCGGCGGCACCGTGTCGAAGCTCCCCCTCGTCGTCCTGATCGACCGCGGCACCGCCTCGGCGGCGGAGATCCTGGCCGCCGCGCTGGCCGACAACGCCGATGCGCTGGTGGTCGGAGCCAGGTCCTTCGGCAAGGGCGTCTTCCAGCAGGAGGAGCCCCTCGCCAACGGTGGCGCCTTGAAGCTGACCGTCGGCGAGTACTTCACCCCCGACGGGGTCAACCTGGCGCGAAGTCGGGGCATCCACCCCGACGTGAAGGTCGGCGACGACCCGGAAACCCCGGTCGACGAGGGGAAGGAACGGGCACTCGGCGTGCTGGCCGGTCAGGTCGGGGGTTGAGCGGGCGCCGGTCGCCACGGCCGGGCCGCGCCCGCCGCGCGCGGGCCCGTCGTGACCCTGCCGGAGACCGGCAGGGTCGGCGCGAGGCGGCGCCGAAAGCCCGCGACGCGGTCGAGGCGCTGCTGCGCGAGCGACTCGGTTTCCGCGGCTTCCGCGCCGCACTCGAGCTCGAAGCCGCCGAGGCGGCGAAGACGGCGGAGCCCCGTTCCGGCTCGCGCCGCGACCTGACGGCGCTCGCGACCTTCACCGTCGACCCGGCCAGCGCCCGCGACTTCGACGACGCCGTCTCCGCCCAGCGGGAGGGCGACGGCGCCCGGGTCTGGGTCCACATCGCCGACGTCGCCGCGCACGTGCGCCCGGGTTCGCCGCTGGATCTCGAGGCGCGCCGCCGCGCCAACAGCACCTACGTCCCCGGCGCGGTCGAGCCGATGCTGCCGCACGCGCTCAGCAGCGACGCCTGCAGCCTCACCCCGGGGGTCGAGCGGCTGGCGGTGACGGCGGAGATCGAGCTCGGGGCGGGAGCGGAGCCGCGCTCCGCCCGCTTCTACCGCAGCCGCATCCGCTCCGACGCCCGCCTCGACTACGACCAGCTCGACGCCATCTTCGCCGGCCGGGTCGCGCCCCCGGAGGAGGTGGCCGAACCGCTCGCCGCCGCCCGCGAGGTCGCCGCCGCCCTCGGCGAGCATCGCCGCGCCATCAGCCTCGACGTCGAGTCCTCCGAGCCCGAGTTCCGCTTCGACCCCGCCGGCAACGTCGCCGCCGCCCACAACCTCACCCAGACCGAGGCCCACCGCCTGATCGAGCGGCTGATGATCCTCACCAACGAGCAGGTCGCCGAGCGGCTCGAGCGCGGGCGGGCGCCGACGATCTACCGCGTCCACCCGCCTCCCGATCCGACCCGGATCGAACGCCTGGTCGAGCAGCTGGCGGCGCTCGGGGTTCCGACCCCGCCCCTGGGCCAGGGGCTCTCGGCCCAGCAGGCGGCGAAGGTGGCGGCCGAGGCCAGCCGGCTGGCCAGGCGCGAGGCCGCGCGGCGCGGACACGGCATGGAGGCGTATACATCGCTCGTGCTCCGATCGCTCAAGCAGGCGCAGTACAGCGAGCGCAACAGCGGCCACGCCGGGCTCGGCAGCGCCGCCTACACGCACTTCACCTCGCCGATCCGCCGTTACCCCGACCTCGTCGTGCACCGGGCCCTGCTGGCCGCGCTGGGGGAGGGGGAGGAGGCGCCGCGCCTGGCTGACGCCCGCGAGGTGGCCGCCGACTGCTCCGCCCGCGAGCGCGAGTCGGCGAAGATCGAGCGCGAGGCCGACGACGTCTGCGCCGCCTACCTGCTCGAGCGCGAGCTCGGCGAGCGCGGGCTCGACGCCGAGTTCGAGGGTGAGGTTTCGGGCGTGATCCGAGCCGGCGCCTTCGTCTCCTTCGGCGGCGAGCTGGGCGACGTCTACGAGGGCATGCTGCCGGCCCGGCGCCTGCCCGGCGGCCGCTACGAGCTCGACAAGGCCGAGGTCGCCCTGGTCAACCGCGGCTCGAAGGCGGCGCTGCGTCTGGGGGACCCGGTCGAGGCTCGCGTCACCGGCGTCGACGCCGCACGCGGCCGGGTCGATCTGGAGCTGGCCGGTGGCTAAGAAGACCGAGAAGCCGCGCCTGCCCGCCTCGGGAGACGTCGTCACCAACCGCCGCGCCCGCCACAAATTCGAGTGGATGGAGAAGCTGGAGGCGGGAATCGTGCTGACCGGCTCCGAGGTGAAGGCGCTGCGCGGGGGCAAGGCGCAGATGACCGACGCCTACGCGGTGGTCGACAACGGCGAGGTCTGGCTGCGCAAGCTCCACATCCCTCCCTACGAGTTCGCCAGCGTCGACGCCCACGACCCCGAGCGGCCGCGCAAGCTGCTGCTGCACCGGGGCGAGATCGAGCGGCTGATCGGCAAGACCGCGCAGAAAGGCCTGACCCTGATCCCGACCAGGATCTATTTCAAGGGCCCGCGGGCGAAGGTGGAGCTGGCCCTGGCGCGGGGCAAGGAGGGGCGCGACCGCCGCCGCGAGATCGCCGACCGCGACGTGCGCCGCGAGGTCGAACGGGAGTTCAAGGGAAGGATGCGCTGATCCCCTCGCGGCGCCTCGAACGTAGGTCCGTTGCAGGGACTCTCCCGGGCTTGCATCGGCCGCGTCACATGCAAGGATGCACGGGCATGCGGATTCGTTTGCTCCTCTCGTCGTGCTTCTTCGCGCTCGCCTGCCTGGCCATGGTCGTGCCCGCGACGGCCGGGGCCGAGTCGTTTCCGGAAGAAGCGAGCGACTACGTCAGCGACAACACCGGGTACTTCGTCGGCGCCCTCCTGCTCGCGATCCTCCTGCTTCTGCTGGTCGTGCGCATCAGCCAGCGCCGCAGCAAGGAAAAGGCGAAAAAAGCCCCCGGCTCGCCGCCTGGGGCACCGGCGCCCGGTTCCGCACCGCCGCCCGCGACGGCAGGGGTCCCGCCCGTGGCCCCCGGCAGCACCCCGCCTCCTCCGCCCGGCAGCGTCCCGCCTCCGCCCGCTGCCGCGCCGACCGCCGAAATGGCGACGGTGCCGCCACCCGCGGCGCCGGTGGCCGTTCCCGGTGTCCCGCCGTCGCCACCCGGGCAGCCCGAGAGTCCCAAGGACCGCCGCCGGCGTGTGCGCGAGGAACAGCGCCTCAAGCGCAACGAGCAGCGCCAGCAGCGCCGCGGGGAGATCAAGCGCCGCAAGGAAGAGCGGGCAGCCAAGCGCGGTCGCGGCGGCCAGCCTCCAGTCACGGCGCCCCCGGGGTCGCCGCCGGTGCCGGGCCAGCCTGTCGCCGCGGCGCCGGAGCCCAAGCAGAAGAGCTTCTTCGGGATCAAGTACGGTGGTGGCAAGCGGAAGCAGGAAGCGGCGCTGGCCGAGCAACGGCTCGCCGCCGCCCGCGCCGCCCGCGAGCGCGAACTGGCGCAGGCGGGCGGCTCTGCGGCGGGTGGCCAGCCGCCGCCGCCCGAGCCGGTTCCGCCGATCCAGGCAGTGCCCCCGGCTGCGACCACGCCACCGCCGATGCCGCAGATGCCGCCCCCGGTGGGCAGCCAGGTGACCCCGGCACCGACCGAGTACGACGCGGTCGCGGCCGAACAGCGGGTCCGCGACAAGGTCGAGCAGGTGCGCCAGGAGGAGCAGCGGATCCGCGCTGAGGCCGAACGGCTGCAGCGCGAAGGCCAGCGGCAACCGCCGCCGCCGGACAGCGCCCAAACCGCCCCACTGATGCCTGTGCCCGACCTGCGCAGCGCCGAGCAGAAGCTGCAGCAGGAACGCGATGAGCAGGAACGCTCACTGGCGGAGGCGGAGGCGCGTTTGCGCCAGATCGAGGAGCGGACCAAAGCCGCCGAACAGCGCGCGGCCGAGGCGAAGCGGCTGGAAGAGCTTCGTTCCGAGGAGGAGGGTCGCCAGCGGCGCCTGCGGGAAGTTCAGCAGAGCGTCGCCGAAGCGGAAGAGCGCGCTCGCGAGGCCGAGCGCCGAGCGGAGGAGGCCGAGCAGGCGGTCGTCCGCTCCGTGCAGGGCCCCGTGGAGCCGCAGCCCCAGCCGCAGCCCCCCGCTCCCGGGTCGCCTCCGCCGGCCTCGCCGCCACCCCCGGGCCCGGGACCGACTCCCCTGCCGCCCCAGCCGCCGGTATCGCCGGCCCCCGCACCGGAGCCGCCGACCCCGCCACCGCCGCCTGCCCCGACCGCGCCACCGCCGCCTCCGGCCCCGGCGCCAGAGCCGCCGCTACCGCCGCAGCCAGAGCCGCCGCCACCGCCGCCCGCCGCGGCCGCGGTCAACGCCCCGGGTCCGGTCGCGTCTGGGGCGGTGATCAACCTCAACATGGTCACCTTCGAGCAGCTGCGCGAGCAGAACCTCTCGGTCACCCAGGCGACCCGACTGCTCGCCCACCGCGAGCGCCTCGGCGGCTTCCAGTCGGTCGACGACCTCGACCAGGTCGCCGGGTTCCCGGGCGATCTGCTTGCGGATCTCAAGGGCCGCTCGACGGTCTGAGCGACTCTCTGCCTAGATCCCGTACTTCTCCAGCAGCTTCAGCCATACCTCGCTGCGGCTCGGGTACGGCGCGATCGCGTGGCGGAGGCGCGATAGCGGCACCTCGCCGACGATGGCGACGGTCGCGGCCTGGAGGAAGTCGGCGGTCTCGAAGCCGGTGAAGGTGGCGCCGACGATCGTCTCGCGGGCCTCGTCGACGACGATCCGCGAGGTGCCGCCGCTGCCCTTGCCCTGGAAGCTGGCGCCGGGGGAGCCGTCGGTCGGGACGTCGACGGCACGCGCGTCCAGTCCGGCTTCCTCGGCCTGGGCCAGCGTCTTGCCCGCCGCCGCCACCTGCGGGTCGGTGAAGGTGACGCGGGGCGAGCCGATTCCCTCCGCCACCGCCTCGACCTCGCGGCCGAGCAGGTTCTCCGCCGCCACCCAGGCCTGGTACTTGCCCATGTGGGTGAACAGCGCCCGCCCGTTGACGTCGCCGATCGCGTAGAGCCAGTCGTGGTCGCCGACCCGGAGCCGGTCGTCGGTCTCGAGGAAGCCGTGCGCGTTGGTCTCGACGCCGGCGCTCTCGAGGTCGAGGTCGCGGGTGTTCGGGACCCGCCCGACCGCGATCAGGATCTCCGCCCCTTCGACCCGGTTGCCGTCGCCGAGCCTGGCGTTCACACCACGGCCGCCGGCTTCGATCCGTTCGGCCTGGAGGCCGGTGTGGACGTCGACGCCGAAGCGCTCGCGCAGGGAGGCGGCGACCTCCGCGCCCGCGAACGCCTCCTCACGCGCGAGGAGGTGCCCGTTGCCCTCGACCAGCGTCACCCGGGTCCCCAGGCTGGCCCACGCCTGGGAGAGCTCGCAGCCGACCGGGCCGCCGCCGAGCACGATCATGCTCTCCGGAACCCGCTTGGCGGTGGTCCCCTGGCGGTTGTTCCAGGGCTCGACCGTGTCGAGCCCGTCGATCGGCGGCATCGCGGCGCCGCTGCCGGTGGCGACGATCACCGCGCTGCGGGCGCTGAGCACGTCGTCGCCGACCAGCAGCCGGCGCTCGCCGTCGAACCGCGCCTCGCCGCGAAAGAGGTCGATCTCGCGTTCCTCCAGCCAGGGCAGCTGGCCGGAGTCGTCGAGGTCGTGGATCACCTCGTCGCGGCGGTCGAGCACCGCTTGCGCGTCGAGCCCTCCCGTCACCGCCTCGGCGACCCCGGGGAGGCGCCGGGCCTCGGCCAGCACGTCGGCGGGGCGCAGCAGCGCCTTCGAGGGCATGCAGGCGTAGTAGGAGCATTCGCCGCCGATCAGGTGCCGCTCGACGATCGCGACCTTCATGCCGCCGTCGGCGAGGCGGCCGGCGCAGACCTCGCCCGCGGGCCCCGCCCCCAGCACGATCGCGTCGTAGGCCCTCTCGCTCATAGAGCAAATTCCTCCCGCGTCGTTCCCTCACGAAGAATCAGATATGCACGCTCGGTCACTACCGCGCTCGGGGGCCCCATCCCCGACACCGTACAATTCAATGCACATAGCACGGGGGCGACAGGCTTCGACGTGGTCGACTCGTGCGAACGGTTGCAGGTCGAGGTTGCCGGAGGCCTCGTTAAACACCGGCACAAACCAATACGTGCGGACCATGAGTTCGCCCTCGCCGCTTAGCTAGAAACTAAGCGCTGTGAGAGTCGGTCCTCCCTCGCCCGCAGGGAGGGGAGCCGGCTTCAGAATGCGGGCTCACCCAGGCGGATCGCCCCGTCCGCCAGGGGAAATTTCAGAGGGCTGTGTCTCCCGTAGTGCCCGCCGGCGCGGACCCCGGGAGACGAGACTCAAGCGCCGGCTAAACCTGTAGACACCTTCGCACCGCGTCCGCGGATCCGAGTTCGAATCTCGGCGCCTCCACTTCAACCAAATACCCCGATTAGACGATAGAACGCTGTTTTTTGGATAGCTTCCCGTGCCGTGGGAATACGGGATCGTTTGCAAGAGCAGGCGTTGCGCGCCGGCAAGCGGGCGCAGGTGGTTGCCGCCGATCACGCGCAGCGGGCCGGCGAGAGCCTGCGCGGTTTCCGGGAAGTGCTCGCCGACGAGGATCAGGTGCTCAGTGTCGAGGCCTATCTGGTGGCCTTGGTGCGGGCCGTGCGCGACGACGAGGACGACGACTGGTCGATGCGCGATCTCTACGTCAGGGCGCGCAAGCGACGGCGACGGCTCGGGCTGCTCGCCATCGGGACGGGTCCGTTGGCCGGAGTCGTAAATCGGGCCGCGGATCTCTACTGCGAGACCGCCACGGTCTGCGATATCTCCGAGCTTCACGATCTCGGCCTCGACGACGAACAGATCGCCGCCCGGATGCTGGTGCTGTGGTCGGTGGTGGACGACCGCGCGCAGGCGGAAGCCGCGATGGGCGGCGAGCCCGCCCTGGCGAAGCTGCTCGAAGCCAAGCTGCGCGGAACCGAGTTCGCCGCACGCGCCAGTCAGGTGCTTCCGGAGGAACTGACGAAGCGCACGGTCGGCAAGATGCTCTGGGAGGTCCAGGAGCTGGATCTCGGCGACGCGATTCTCGACGGCAAGCGGGCGACGAAAGGTCAGCCGATTCGCACGGTTGCCTTCACCGGGCAGCGGATGAAGAAGTTCATCAAGCGTGCCGAGGCAGAGCTGGCGGTGAGCCCGGAGCCCCCCGGGCTTTTTCGCTGGCGATGATCCGCCGCAACGGCGAAGCCACCGCTGGGTGGCGAGCCAGGCCAGGGCCGCTCAAACTCGGCGAGGCTTTCGCGGTAGGAGCAGCTCTGCGGCGTGCAGCCGCGGGCGCCGGATCGTGACATGGCCACATTCAGACGGCGGGCATAGGCTGGAGGCATGGAGCGCTACCTGGCCCTTCTGCGGGGGATGAACCTCGGCGGGCGGCGGATCAAGAACGACGAGCTGCGGGCTGAGTTCGAGACGCTCGGCTTCGAGGACGTCGGCTGCTTCCGCGCCAGCGGCAACGTGATCTTCGGCTCGGATGACGGTGAGAGCGAGAGCGCGCTGACGAGGACAATCCGACCTCGACCTGAAGGCGATCTACAGCGCCCTGGGTGACGGCACCAAGCGCACCAAGGGCACGATCGACCAGATCGCCGCCAAGTACCGCGTTAGCGACTAGGGACCGAGGATGCGAATCAAGGGCGGCCGAGCCGTCGATTGACCCAGTCGCGCGTCTCGGACAAGAGGAATGCGCCGCCCCAGGCGACGACCAGCAGGGCGACTGGTGATAAGCCCAACCAGAGGATTGCGACGGTGGTGAGTCCTGAGACGACGCAGCTAAGCCGGAAGACTCCCTTTTGAGATCCGAGGATGCGGGCGATCAGGTCCATAGCAAGATCATAAACGTGCAGACAGCTGTCGGAGATCCCCAATTGAAGCCATGCCCAATTCCCTCATTGATCTGCTGGGAGAGCACCGCAGCGGTTTGCTTCCGGGCCATTGCGCGAGAGGCCGCATTTCCGCTCTGTACCGCCATGGCGCCTCCGAGCACCGAGACGGCGGTTACCGAGATCTCGATGAATTCTCGAATGTCGATCAAAGGCATCGCCCCAGCCTGGCAGCGGCGTGGCGACGAGTGGCGCGCGCGAAGTAAAGAAACGGCTACGGGTTCTTGACGGAATCCGCACGCGGTAGCGCGGCGACCTCGATGTCGCGGCTGACGGCGCCGATCTCCTCGGGGAGCTCGGCGAGCTGGACGTTGGCGACGAACTCGAGGTTCTGGCCGAGCGGGCGGAAGAAGTTGTCGTAGTGGGTGGGGACCACGGCGCGGGGGTTGAGTAGGGGGAGGATTCGCTGCCAGTAGCGCTCGGTGAAGCTGCGGCCGGCGACGCCGGCGAGGAAGACGTCGATGTCGCGCTCGCGGATCGCCTCGTCGAGCAGGTTGGCGCTGCCCTGGTGGTAGAAGCGCAGGCCCGCGACCGCGATCGAGATGCCCCAGACCTGGCCGCAGCGGTAGGCGCCGGGTGAGAGCGAGTCGAGGTGATCGCAGCTCAGTTCGCCGTCGTAGGGGACGGCGAGTCCGAGCAGCAGCTTCGAGTGGACGCTCGGCGTGAAGGAGACCTCGAACGGGCCCAGCTCGTAGGTGCGGTAGGGCTCGACCTCGACCGCCCGCTCGGCGAGGCCGTGCAGGGCCATCAGGTTGCGCAGCGAGCGTGAGCCGTAGGCCCGGCAGTCGAAGCGCCTGGCGATCGCCGGCGCGTCGACGGCGTGGTCGAAATGGGTATGGCCGACGAGGACGCCGACGGTCTCGCCGGGGGCGCTGACGAAGCGGGCCAGCGCCGCCGGGTCGGGCAGCGCCTGGCGCCGCAGCACCAGGTCGCGGAAGGGGACGCGCGAGAGGTAGGGGTCGACGAACAGCGTCCGGCCCTCGTAGGTGAGCCGGTAGCCGGAGACTCCCAGCCACTCGACCTCCAGGCCGGCCGGCAGCTGCAGCGGTCGTGCCTCCAGCTCGGCCAGCGCCTGGTTGTCGGCGCGCGCCGAGGAGCGCCGCGTCGCCCGCGCCTTCGCCAGCTCGCCGAGGTGCCGCAGCGGGCCTCCCATCGGGAGCAGGTTACGCCGATCGGCGGTGATCTAAGTTGGACCGCGATGGCGATCGCGACCGCGACCTCACTCGACGTCCACGTCGGCGGCAAGCTGCTCTTCGCCGACGTCTCCTTCAAGCTCGAGCCGCGCGAGCGGATGACCCTGTCCGGCCGCAACGGCATCGGCAAGTCGACGCTGCTGCGGGTGCTCGCGGGCGAGCTCTCGCCGGACGCCGGCTCGCTGTCGCTGCAGCGCGGCGCCCGGGTCGCCCTGCACGACCAGCGGCCGCCGCGGCAATCGAAGGCGAAGCTGGGCGAGTACGTCTACTCCGGTCGCAACGACATGCTCGAGGCCGAGGCGGAGCTGGAGCGGCTGGAGGGCGAGATGTCGCGCGACGGCAGCGAGGAGACGATGGCCGCCTACGCGGCCGTCCAGCAGCGCCTCGAAGCCGGCGGCGGCTACCGCTGGCGCGACCGGGTGCTGGAAGTCCTGCGCGGCCTCGGTTTCGATGCCGAGCAGACCGAGCGCCCGCTCTCGACCTTCTCCGGCGGCGAGCTGACCCGGGCCTCGCTGGCCCGGGCACTGGCGACCAAGCCGGATCTGCTGCTGCTCGACGAGCCCACCAACCATCTCGACATTCCCTCGCTGGAGTGGCTCGAGTCCTACCTCGTCGACCTCGACGCAGCCGTGGTCCTCGTCGCCCACGACCGCTGGTTCCTGGAGTCGGTCGGGACCTCGGTGCTGGAGCTGGAGGCGCAGCGCGCCCGCTTCTTCGCCGGTCCCTGGCACGCCTGGCGCCAGGAGCAGGCGGCCCGCCAGATCGCGCTCGGCAAGGCGATCGAGCGCCAGCAGGCCGAGATCGAGCGGATGGAGCGCTTCGTCGAGCGCTTCCGCTACAAGGCGACGAAGGCGCGCCAGGCCCAGTCACGGGTCAAGCAGATCGAGAAAAAGAAGCGGGAGGGACCGGTCGCCGAACGCCGCGACACCCGGCGGCTGCGCTTCTCCTTCAAGCCGCCGAGCCGGCCCGGGCGGGTGGTGCTGAAGATGGTCGACGCCGCGATCGAGGTGCCCGGCCGCACCCTCCTCTCCGGCGCCGACCTCGAGGTCGAACGGGGCGAGCACGTCGTCCTCGTCGGCGCCAACGGGACCGGCAAGACGACCCTGATCGAAACCCTGGCCGGCCAGCGCCCGGCAGCCGCGGGAATCGTCCGCACCGGACACGGCGTCAGGCTCGGTTACCTCTCCCAGCACGCCGATACCGCGGCGGGCCCCGGCACCGTGCTCGACGCCGCCCAGCGCGAGACCGGTCTGACCGAACGCAAAGCCCGCGGCCTGCTCGGCGGCTTCCTCTTCTCCGGCGCCGATGCCGAGAAGCAGCTCCGCGACATCTCCGGCGGCGAGCAACGCCGCCTCTCGCTGGCGATCCTGGTCGCTTCGGGGGCCAACGTCCTGATCCTCGACGAGCCCACCAACCATCTCGATATCGAGAGCCGCGAGGCGCTCGAGGACGCCCTGACCGAGTTCGAGGGAGCGGTCCTCCTCATCTCCCACGACCGCGCCCTGCTGGAGGCGGTCGGCAGCCGCACCCTCGTCTGCGAGGACGGCGAGCTGCAGAGCCACCCCAGCGGCTGGGCCGAGTACCAGCGGCGCCGCGACGAGCGCGAAGCCGAGGCCGCCGCGGCCGAGAAACCCGCCGCGTCCACGGGCGGTCGCAGGTACAGCGCGACCAAGCCCGCGCAGAAGGCGGCGAAGAAGGCCGCCAGATTGGAGCAGCGGATCGAGCGGGCCGAAGCGGAGCTGCGCGAGGTCGAGGAGGAGCTCTCCGACCCCGTCGCCTGGTCAAGTCCCGGCCGGGTCGAGCGCGCCGAAAAGCGCCATGCCGAGGCGAAGAGCACAGTCGACGATTTGCTCGAACAGTGGGAGAAAGCCCAGCAAGCTGCCGAGTCCGCCTGATCAAGCAGATCAAGGACGCAGGGAGCGTGGCGTGCTCTGCACGCGAGCGACCGAGGACGCCGAGATGCGCCGCATCAGGCGGACTCGGGCGCCCTTCGCCGGCACCAGGGTGATGTTGCGGATCTTGACCCGCTCCGGCTTCGGGTCGACGGCCGCGAGGTCGGCGCGGGTGAAGAACTCGCGCAGGATCGTCCGCATCTCGTATTCGGCGAAGGCGGCGCCGATGCAGCGGCGCACGCCGCCGCCGAAGGGGATCCAGGCGTAGTTGTCGGCCTTGCCCTCGAGGAAGCGCTCGGGCCGGAACTCGTGCGGTTCGGGGAAGAGGTCCTCGCGATAGTGCAGCGCGGCGATCGCCGGCAGGACGAAGGTCCCCGCGGGCAGCTCGTAGCCGCCGATGGTCGCCGGCGCGGTCAGCTTGCGGGCGATGTCGACGATGACCGGGCGCGAGCGCAGCGTCTCTTTGACCGTCGCCGTCAGGTAGTCGTCCTCGCCGGCGGCGATCGAGTCGCGCAGCCTCTCCAGCACGCGGGGGTTGCGGACCAGACGCTCGGTCGCCCAGGCCAGTCCGGTCGCCGTCGTCTCGTGGCCGGCTCCGAGCACGGTGATCAGCTCGTCGCGCAGCTCCTCGTCGCTCATCGGCGTGCCGTCCTCGTGGCGGGCGCCGAGCAGCAGCGAGAGGACGTCGTCGCGGTCCTCGTGCCCCGGTTCGGAGCGGCGCAGCCCGATCTCCTCGTAGATGAAGGCGTCGAGCGCCTGGCGCGAGCGGATGAACCGGCCCCAGGGGCTGAGGCGGCCGAAGTTGCGGCGCAGGGTGGGGAAGGAGGTGATCAGGCCGACCCGGCGGGCGAAGTCGTCGATCAGCCGCTCGAAGCGCCCGAACCGGTCCTGGTCGTGGACGCCGAAGACGGCGCGCAGGATCACCGCCAGGGTGATCCGCTGGGTGTGAGGACGCATCGCGAACGGCTCGCCGACCGGCCAGCTCTCCATCTCCCGGCGGGTGATCTCGGTGATCAGCTCGCCGTAGCGCTGCACCCGCTCGCCGTGGAAGGGCGGCAGCAGCAGCTTGCGCTGGCGCATGTGGGGCTCGTCGTCGAGGGTGAGGACGGAGTTCGGCCCGAGGGCCGGCTCGAGCACGGTCGCGTTCGCCTCGCCGGCGTGGAAGACCGAGGGCGCGCCGGTGAAGATCGCTTTGACCAGATCCGGACGGGCGACGTAGACGACCTCGCCAAAGAAGGGGAAGCGGACGCTGAAGAGGTCCCCGTAGCGGCGCTGGTATCTGGGCAGAAAGGCGAGCGGGTTGCGGGCGTAGGTCAGCCCCTGCACGAGGGCCGGCGTGCGTGGCCCGGGTGGCATCAGAAGACGACCGTGCGCTCGCCGTCGAGCAGGACGCGGTCGTCGAGGTGGGCCGCGACGGCGCGGGCGAGGACGAGCCGCTCGATGTCGCGGCCGATCCGGACCAGGTCCTCGACCTCGTCGCGGTGGCTGACCCGGGTCACGTCCTGGTCGATGATCGGCCCGGCGTCGAGCTCGGCGGTGACGTAATGGGCGGTGGCGCCGATCAGCTTGACGCCGCGCTCGTGCGCCTTGCGGTAGGGCTCGGCGCCGACGAAGGCGGGCAGGAAGCTGTGGTGGATGTTGATCGCCGCCGCCCCCAGGCCGGCGAGGAAGTCCGCGGAGAGGATCTGCATGTAGCGGGCCAGGACCAGCAGGTCGAGGTCCTCGCCGAGCAGCTCGAGGATGCGCTGCTCCGCCTCCCGCCGGTCGTCCGCCGCGACCGGGACGTGGTGGAAGGGGAGGCCGACGGCGGCGACCTGCTCGGCGTGATCGGGGTGGTTGGAGACGACCGCCGTCAGCTCGCACGCGAGCTCGCCGCTGCGCCAGCGCCAGAGCAGGTCGGAGAGGCAGTGGTCTTCGCGCGAGACCATGATCGCGACCCGCTTGCGCCGCTCCGACTCGGCAAAGCGGTGCTCCATCTCGAACGGCTCCGCCAGCTCCTTGTGGAAGCGCCGCTGCAGCGCCTCGCGCTCCCCCTCCGGGACCGGGTCGAACACCATCCGCATGAAGAAACGGCCCTCGGCGGTCGAGTGCTGGTCGGCGTCGACGATGTTGAGCCCGGCGTCGGCGAGAAAGCCGCTGACCCTCGCGATCAGCCCCGGGCGGTCCGGACAGGCGAGTAGCAAACGCGTCGTCGAGTGCTCGGCCATCGGGCGGATGATGGCGCAAGAACGGCTGCACCGGGCAAGGTCGTCCCCCTGGGTTCGTGCCTGAGCTAGTGCGGATCGGCTCTTTCTCTGGTCGTTGTGTGCGCCCGGTCACCCAACGAGCCCGGAAAGACCGCCACGGTCCCGCGCTTGCTCATAAAACGCACACATATCTTCCCTGCCCTCTTCCTCGCCCTCGCCTTCCCGGCCGTCGCCCTCGCCGCGACCGGATCCGACGACCGCGGCGGCTCATCCCCTGGCGTCGCCGAGGCCAAGGTCGTCCGCATCGCTGTCCTGCAGCGACCGGTCGATCGCTTCCACCGGCTCGTCGACGTCGTCACCGAGCGCATCCGCGCCGAACATCGCGCCGCCGAGCGCAAGCGCCGCCGCGAGATGTTCGCCAGCCTCCCCGGCGGCGTCACGATCGAGACGCTCGAAGCGATCGCCTCCTGCGAGTCCGGCGGCGACCCCACCGCGGTTTCGGCCGATGGCAGCTACCGCGGCAAATACCAGTTCCACACCAGCACCTGGGAAGCGGTCGGCGGCTCCGGCGACCCCGCCGCCGCCCCCGAGGCGGAGCAGGACTACCGCGCTGCTCTGCTCTACACCCAATCAGGAGGCTCCAGCCCCTGGCCCATCTGCGGCTGACGGGCGGAAACGCCGCTGGGCGGTGTCCTCGGTCGCTTGCGTGCGGAGCACGCGGCGCTCCCTGCGTCCTTGCCCAGCGACGTTTCCGCCTCGTCAGGGAGGTCCAATCGTCAGGAGAGGCGGAAGCCGCTGAGTAGGCGCTTCTCGGTCTCGCCGTCGATCTTGGCCACGACTTCGACCTGGCCCTCCAGCGGGGTGCCGCGGATCTTCGTCGCCAGCAGGTCGTCGACCTGGAAGATGCCGGCCGAGTTGTTGAGGTCGATCTCGATCCGCACCGGGCGCTCGTCGCCCGCCTCGATCCGCACCTCGTCGATCGCCGCGGCGGAGATCGAGTGGATTCCCTCCTGACCGGCCTCGAGCGGGATGCGGCTGCGGCCCTGGGCCATGTCGAGCGCGTCGGCGACGCGGACGACGCCGGCCTCGACCGTGTAGGGCTCGCCGCGGCGGCGGTGTCCGATGATCGCGTGGAGGATCTCGGCGGCGACGACCGTGCGCTCCGGCTGGCGGTAGCAGCCGGCGAGCAGCCGCTCGAGGGCGCCGTCGGCGAGGAACAGCGAGTAGGCCTCGTGGTCGCTGCGGTGGATCGACATGCCGACGTCGTGCAGCAGGGCGCCGCCGGCGACGACCACCTCGGCGTCGCGATCCCTCATCCCGTGGTCGCCGACCATCGCCGGCTCGACCCCGGCCTTGACCAGCAGGCGCAGCAGTCGCAGGGAGATGTTGAGGACGATCTGCATGTGGACCCAGGAGTGGTCCGACATGCCCAGCCGCTCCGACTGGACCTGGGTCATGTACCACCAGGCCCGCACCTGCTCGTCGCCGTTGATCGCGTCCAGAAAGCTCTCCAGCTTCCGGTTCCCCCGCGTCGGCGCCCGCACCTCCGCCTCCGCAACCGCTTCTTTAGGGGGCTTTCGAACAGGTCCCTGCGGATCAGGCGTGGGAACTGACTCAGCCATGCGCCCATCGTAGGGAAGGGACCGGGTGTCCCTTCCCCGCGCTACCCGTACTTCTGAAGGTCCCGCCGCCGCACTTCCTTGCGCCTCTCCAGCTTGCCCTGGATCAGCGACATCACGATCACCAGGGCCGCGAAGAAGGCGATCACGCCGAAGCAGAAGAAGGTGACCGTCTTGTCGGTGGTGGGGCCGGCCAGGCCGACGCCGTTCTCGGCCATCGCCGCCGGGGCCACCACCGACATCGCCGCCAGGATCGAGACGAGGGCTGCCGCGGTCCGCTTCACGGGCGGGAATCTAGCGCACCCGGGCGGCGCCGTAGGATGCGCCGCCATGAGCACCCTCGAGGCCATAGTCCTCGGCCTCGTGCAGGGGCTGACGGAGTTCCTGCCGATCTCCTCCAGCGGCCATCTGCGCATCGTTCCGGCCTTCCTGGGTTGGGAGGACCCGGGCGCCGGGTTCACCGCCGTGATCCAGCTGGGGACGATGGCCGCGGTCCTGATCTACTTCCGCGCCGACCTCTGGCGCATCGCGATCGCCTGGCTGCGGGAGCTGCGGGTGCCGATTCGCCGCGCCAGCGCTGACGCCAAGCTCGGCTGGTTCATCGTCCTCGGCACGATCCCGATCTCGATCTTCGGCTTCGTTTTCAGCGATCAGATCGAGTCCGGGGCGCGCAGCCTCTACCTGATCGGCTCGGCGCTGATCCTCTTCTCCTTCGTGATGCTGCTCGCCGAGCGAGTCGGGAGCCAGCGGCGGGCCTTGACCGAGATGAGCGGCCGCGACGGCCTCTTCGTCGGGATGGCGCAGGCGCTGGCCCTGATTCCCGGTATCTCGCGCTCGGGAGCGACCATCTCGGCCGGGCTGCTGCGCGGGTTCGACCGCGTCGCCGCCGCCCGCTACTCGTTCCTGCTCTCGGTCCCGGCCGTGGTCCTCAGCGGCCTCTTCGAGCTGCGCCACATCGGCGGCGACGGCAGCGCCTCGGTCGAGGCGACGGTCGTCGCCACCCTTGCCGCCTTCATCTCCGGCTACCTCGCGATCGCCTGGTTGTTGCGCTACCTCAGCACCCACACGCTGGGAGTCTTCATCGTCTACCGGCTCGCCCTGGGCGCGCTGGTGCTGGTCCTGGCCGCGACCGGTGCGGTCAGCTGACACGGCAAAATCACCCCCAACGGATCACGTTCGAGCGACTTTGCCGCAATTTGGTGGTGACCAGGCTGTGAAAATCCTGTAACCACGGACGATTTCACCATCCGGTGCGCATACAATCCTCCTGTCCTGCCGGTTGCCACCAACTCGATCGGCCGGGGCCTAACCCTTGAATCCACAGCAGACCATCCGTCTCGCGGTCATCGACAGCGACAGCGGCTTCGTCACCGTGCTCAACAAGCGCGCGGAGGCGGCTGGCTGGCAGCTGCGCCAGGTGGTCAGCGCGATCCCGCCCGAGGAGCTGGTGGCGATGAAGCTGAACGGCCTGCTGCTCGATCCCACCGTGCTCGGCGACGAAGGCTGGGCTTACCTGGAGCGCGTCTGCGGGATGCTGCCCGACCTCGGCGTCGTCGTCTGCACGGGTCGTTCCACCGTCGCCCAGCGGGTCCGCGGGCTGCGCCTCGGCGTCGACGACTGGATCACCAAGCCCTGCCACCCGGAGGAGGCGATGGCCCGCGTGGAAGCGGTCTCGCGCCGTCGTCGCCGTGGCCGCGCCAACTCGGATTCCGGTCCGCTCGTCGCCGGCGAGCTGGAGATCCGGCCGGATCAGTTCCAGGCCTTCGTCGGCGGCGGCAGCCTCGACCTCACCCGCCGCGAGTTCGAGCTGCTGCACCTGCTGGCGGAGGCCAGGGGCCAGGTGCTGGAGCGGGAGACCATCTACCAGCGGGTCTGGGGCTACGCGATGGCCCACGGCGACCGCTCGGTCGACGTCTTCATCCGCAAGCTGCGCCAGAAGCTGGAGAAGCGCTCGCCCGGCTGGGGCTACATCCACACCCACTTCGGCGTTGGCTACCGCTTCGATCCCGAGGCGGCGCCCGGCGCCGCCGTCGCCGCGGCGGAAGCTGCCCTCGAGCCCGAGGCCGAGCCTGAGCAGGCTTCACAGGTCGTTCACAGCAGCTTCACGGCGGGATAACCGCCACCCGATCGTCAGTCGCCATCCTCGGCGATCATGGCGATCGGCAGTGGGCACCCCCCGCAGCAGCTCGACGGCCGCTTGGAGATCCGTCCCGACGAGCATGCCGCTCTCGTCGACGGCCGCCCGCTGAGCCTGACGATGCGCGAGCTGCAGCTGCTCGTCACCCTCGCCTCGCACCCGCAGCGGATCATGACCCGCGAGGAGCTGTTCACAGAGGTGTGGGGCAGCCATCCCCGCCGCGACGACCGCTCGGTCGACGTCTACGTCAGCCGCCTCCGCGCCAAGCTCGGCGAGGCGCTGCCGGAGACGCACCTGATCCATACCCACAACGGCATCGGCTACCGCTTCTCGCCCGACGGCTGAGCCGTCTCCCACCCCGGCAGCCTTTTACATCTTTTTTACATCCTCGACACACGCGCGTAACAAGGTCCCAGGTGCCCGCTG
Source organism: uncultured Solirubrobacterales bacterium (assembly GCA_963775475.1). Taxonomy (GTDB): domain Bacteria; phylum Actinomycetota; class Thermoleophilia; order Solirubrobacterales; family 70-9; genus VAYN01. The sequence goes on from CAVZIP010000003.1 coordinate 378,848, forward strand.
CGAGTGTCCTCTCGACCTCGGCCTACGGCCGGCAATCTGAGTGAACAACCAGAAGGAGACAGAGTGACTAGCTCTAAGTGGCTCACGGTCCTCGCCTCCGCAGCCATCCTGGTTCTAGGTGTGGCGGCATGCGGGAGCGACGACGACAGTTCCAGCGCCAGCGGCGGAGGCGAAGACCTCTCGGGCTCGATCCGGATCGACGGGTCCAGCACCGTGGCCCCACTGACCGAAGCGGTCGCCGAGCAGTTCATGGCCGAAAATTCCGACGTTCGCGTCACGGTCGGGACCTCGGGCACCGGCGGCGGCTTCGAAAAATTCTGCGCCGGTGAGACCGACATCAGCGACGCTTCGCGCGCGATCGAGCCCGAAGAGGAGGAAGCCTGCAAAAAAGGTGGGGTCGGTTACGAGGAGGTCCATGTCGCCACGGACGCCTTGACCGTGATGATCAACAACGAGAACCCGGTCAGCTGCCTCACCGTTGAGCAGCTCAGCGACGTCTGGGGCCCCGACTCGGATATCTCCAACTGGAGTGAAATTCCGGGTCTGAAAGAGGAATTCGATGAGGAGCTGGCGCTGTTCGGCCCCGGCACCGACTCGGGTACCTTCGACTACTTCACCGAATCGATCAACGGCGAAGAGGGGGTCACCCGCAAGGACTACAACAACGTCGGCGAGGACGACAACGCCACCGTCAAAGGCGTCGAGGGCTCGCCCGGCGGCATGGGCTACGCCGGTTTCTCCTTCTACCAGGAGAACGAAGGCAAGCTGAAAGCGCTGGAAGTCGACAACGGCAAAGGCTGCGTGCTGCCGGCGGTCGAAACCGCCCAGGACGGCTCCTACGCTCCCCTGAGCCGGCCGCTGTTCATGTACCCGAGCGAGCAGGCGCTGCAGAAGCCCGAGGTAAAAGCGTTCATCACCTACTACCTCGAAACCGTCAACTCAGCAGCCGAATCGCTTGGGTTCGTGCCGCTGACCGAGGAACAGCTCGAAGAGTCGGAAGCCGCCGCTGACAAAATCGGCGCCTAGCGGTTCGACTCGCTTGTAATGAGCTCAGGAGGCGCGATCACGACGGAGCCGGCGGGGGGACCACCCCGCCGGCTCCAGGCGCCGAGCAAGCGCTACGGCGAGAAGGCGATCCACATCGCCCTCGCCTTCTGCGGCATCCTTTCCGTAGTCACCACGACGGCGATCGTGGTCTCTTTGCTCGGTCCGACGATCGGCTTTTTCGAGATCGTCCCGGCTGACGAATTCTTCTTCTCGGTCGACTGGACCCCCCAGTTCGAGCCGCCCAGCTTCGGCGTCCTCGGGGTTGTTGCCGGGACCCTCAACGTGGCCCTCTGGGCGATGCTGTTCGCGATCCCGATCGGGCTCGGGGCGGCGATTTACCTCAGCGAGTACGCCTCGCCGCGGGTGCGCAAGACGGTGAAGCCGGCACTGGAGGTGCTCGCCGGCATCCCGACCGTGGCGATCGGCTTCTTCGCGGTCAGCTTCATCCTGCCGGAGATCATCGTGCCGCTCTGGCCAGGCGACTTCCTCGGCGGCGCCGTCGGCAAGCCCTTCATGGCCTTGGCGGCAGCGCTCGGCATCGGCCTGATGGTGGTGCCGATCATCGCCTCGATCTCTGAGGACGCGATGTCGGCCGTTCCCCGCGGCCTGCATGAGGGCGCCTACGCACTCGGCGCGACCAAAGCAAAGGTCGCGATCCGGGTCATCTTCCCGGCGGCGCTCTCCGGCATCGTCGCCTCGATCGTGCTGGCGATCTCGCGCGCGGTGGGGGAGACGATGATCGTCGTCCTCGCCGCCGGCTCCACCCCCAACTTCACCCTCAACCCGGTCGAGTCGATCCAGGCGATGACCGCCTACATCGCCACCACCGCCACCGGCGACATCTCGACCGGGTCGGTCGACTACAAATCGGTCTTCGCGGTCGGTGCCGTGCTCTTCGTGATGACGCTGATCATGAACGTGATCAGCATCCGTCTGGTTCGTCGCTACCGCGAGGTCTACGACTGATGGCCCTCGGCGACGCCGGCGCTCCCCGTAATCGTCTCGCTACGGCCGGCGCCAGGGCGACGACCGAGGCGATGCTGCGTAACCAGCCGCGCGGAGACGTGATTCGCAACGCCGTCTTCGCCGGTCTGCTGCTGCTGGCGGTCTTGATCGCGCTTGCTGGCTTGGCTGCCCTCTTGATCCAGGCCTTCGCCAAGGGCTCCTCGGCGCTCAGCACCGACCTCTTCACGAATCCGCCCTCGACCGCTTTCCCGGATAAAGCCGGTTACCGGCCGGCGATCATTGGCTCGCTGCAACTGATCGCTGGCGTCATCCTCTTCGTCGTCCCAGTCGGGATCGGCGCTGCCCTCTATCTCGAGGAGTACGCCGATAAGTCGCGCTGGTGGAACACCCTGATTGAGGTCAACATCCAGAACCTCGCCGCCGTGCCCTCGATCATCTACGGCATCCTCGGACTCGCTTTCATCGTCCGCGGTCCGCTCGATCTCGGCTTCATCCTCGCCGCCGGCTCGCTGACCCTGGCGTTGCTGGTGCTGCCGATGGTGATCATCGCCGCCCGCGAGGCGATCCGAGCAGTTCCCGACTCGATCCGGCAGGGGTCGCTGGCGCTCGGCGCGACCAAGTGGCAGACGATTCGCACCCAGGTCCTGCCGGCCTCGATTCCCGGGATCGCGACCGGCATCATTCTCGCCGTCTCCCGCGCGCTCGGTGAGACCGCACCGCTGCTGCTGGTCGGCGCGACCGTCTTCGTCACCTTCGACCCGACGCCGTTCGGCTCCGACGGCTACTCGGCGATGCCGGTGCAGATCTTCAACTACGCCCTGCGGCCCCAGGAAGAGTTCCAGGCGCTGGCAGCGGCGGGAATCATCGTGATGCTGGTCGTCCTGCTCGCAATGAACTCCTTTGCGATCTGGCTACGAAATCGTTACGAGCAAAGGTGGTAGGTGAACTACTGTGAGGAGCGAGCAGATGACGCAGGACGATATGCCCCAGACCGGTAAGGACACGCGCGAAATGGCGGCGGCGCGGGCGGGTATCGCCGTGCGCCCGGACGAGTTCCAGAAGCGCGATAGCGGCCGGCGCGAAAAGGTCTTCGAGCTGAGGGGCGTCGACGTCTCCTACAGCGGCGTCACCGCCGTCAAAGGGATCTCGATGGACATCCACCGCAACGAGGTCACCGCGCTGATCGGCCCCTCCGGCTGCGGCAAGAGCACGCTGCTGCGCTGCCTCAACCGGATGAACGACCTGATTCCCACCGCGGAAGTCGAAGGCGAGCTGCTCTACCACGGGGAGGATCTCTACGGCCCCACCGTCGACCCCGTCCAGGCCCGCAAGCTGATCGGGATGGTCTTCCAGAAACCGAATCCCTTTCCGAAGTCGATCTACGACAACGTCGCCTTCGGACCGCGCATCCTCGGCCGCAAGGACAACATCGATGCAACGGTCGAGAAAGCGCTGCGTGGCGCCGCGCTCTGGGACGAGGTCAAGGGTCGCCTCAAGGACAACGCCTTCGGACTCTCCGGCGGCCAGCAGCAGCGGCTGTGCATCGCCCGCTGCATCGCCGTCGAGCCCGACGTGATCCTGATGGACGAGCCCTGCTCGGCCCTGGACCCGATCTCGACCGGCAAAATCGAGGATCTGATGATCGAGCTCAAAGACCAGTTCTCGATCGTCATCGTCACCCACAACATGCAGCAGGCGGCACGGGTCTCCGACCGCACCGCCTTCCTGATGGTCGAGCTCGACGCCGACGAGCAGAACCGCTGGGGCCGCCTGGTCGAGTACGACGAAACCGAGAAGATCTTCACCAACCCCGCCGACAAGCGCACCGAGGACTACGTCTCCGGGAAGGTCGGCTGATGGCCGACCCGGTCCGCGTCTACTACCAGGAGGAACTCGAGCAGCTCGAGGCGAGCGCCCTCGGCGGGCTCGACCTGGTGAACACAGCGCTCGACCGGACCCTGGAGGCGGTCGAGCACACCGACGTCGAGCTGGCGCAGATCGTCGTCGCCGACGACGACCGCATCGACGGCCGCTATCTCGAGGTGCACCAGAGCCTGATCACGCTGCTGGCGACGCAGTCGCCGGTGGCGACCGACCTGCGGCTGATCTCGGCCCTGCTGCACGTGCTGAAGAACATCGAGCGGATGGGCGACCAGTGCGTCAACGTCTGCAAGCTGATCCCGCTGACCGGCAACGAGCCCCCGGCCGACGAGGAGATGGTGAAGCGGATCCTCACCATGGGCCGCCAGACCCGCACGCTGAATACTCAGGCCAAGCGGGCCTTCGGCGAACGCGACGTCGAGATGGCTCGCGACCTGGTTCGCCAGGACGACGTCGTCGACAACCTCAACCGCGAGTGCTTCCACCTGGCGCTGGCGATCGGCGACGATGCCGACAAGCGCGAGTGGGCGATGACGATGCTGCTGGCGGCGCGGGCAATCGAGCGGATCGCGGACAACGCGGTGGACATCGGCGAGCAGGTCGCCTTCGTGGTCACGGGGTTGTTCAGGGAGTTCGAGGACGCCTCGCACCCAAGCGCTTAGGGGGCGGGCCGGGTCATACCCCGCCGGACACACAGCCTGCGGCTGTGTTGAGTGTCCGTCGGGGCACGACTCGGCCCGCCTGCACCCGAGGGGTTGAGATCCGGGGTGTCTGGGAATATGTGACGCACCCCCGCGATGCTCTGTGCCGCCATAGATATAGGCAGTAACACCACCCGCGTGCTCGTTGCCGAGCCGGTGGATGGGCAGTTGAAGAAGGTGATGGAGCAGCGGGCCTACACGCGGATCAATAAGGCGCTCGATGGGGACGGGGCGATCTCGGGGCAGAAGGCCGACGAGGTCTGCGAGGTCGTCGCCACCCAGGTGCGGCTTGCGCGCGAGCTGGGGGCGGAGACGATTCGCGCCGTCGCTACCGCGGCCGTTCGCGAGGCCGCCAACGGTGAGGAGGTCGCCGCGGCGATCAGTGACGCGGCTGGCGTCCCGGTCGACGTCCTCAGCGACGAGGAGGAGGGGCGACTCTCCTTCATCGGCGCGACCAAGACGCTGGGACACCCGGTCGCCGGCAAGGTCGGCGTCGTCGACGTCGGCGGCGGCTCGACCGAGGTGATCCTCGGCACCGTTCCCGGTGGGGTCGAGCAGGTGCGTTCCTGGCGGGTCGGCTCCGGCGTGCTGGCCGACGAGCTGATCGCCTCCGACCCGCCCTCGGCGGCGGAGATCCGCCGCATCCGCGATCGCATTGAGGACATCTTCACGGAGGTCGAGATCGAGCATCCGGCCCAGGCCGTCGCCGTCGGCGGCAGCGCCACCTCGCTGCGGCGACTGGTCGGCGCCGTGCTCGAGTACGAGACGCTGGAGCGGGGGATACGGGTCCTCTGCAGCGATCCGGCAGCCGATGTGGCGCGGCGCTTCGAGCTGGACCCGCAGCGGGTCCGCATCCTCGCCACCGGCGTCCTCCTGCTGGAGAAGGTCTCCGAGCTGCTCGGTCAGCCCCTGCAGATCGGCAAGGGCGGCCTCCGCGAGGGGGTCATCCTCGACCTCCTCAACGGCAACGCCAACGGCTCCTCGCCGGCCCGCCTCGCCGCCTGAGCTAGCCTGCCCGCGTGGCTCGCGCGCGTGAGGTCCCCGGGTTCGATTGCGACGAGCCGTTCGCCGCGGCCGCGGCGCGGGTGGTGCGGGTGCGGGCGGCGGAGGTCTTCGAGCACTCCGAGGGGGTCCTCGACGTCGGCGAGATCGAACGCCTGCACGACATGCGGGTGGCGACGCGGCGGTTGCGGGCGGCGCTGGAGGTGTTCGAGAGCTGCTTCCCGCGCAAGCGTTTTCGCAAGGCTCTGAAGAAGGTCAAGGCGCTGGCCGACGCGCTCGGCGAGCGGCGGGACCGCGACGTCGAGATCGAGTTCCTCGCCGAGTTCGCGGAAGCGGCGCCGGAAGGAGAGCGCGCGGCTCTGGCGGCGCGGATCAAGACGCTGCGCGAGGAGCAGCGCCAGGCCAACGAGGACCTTGCCCCCCACCTGGCCGAGAAGCGGTTGCGCAAGCTGCGTCGCCGCCTCGAGAAGCTGGTCGAGGGAGTGGAGAGATGAAGGCGCGGAAGGTCGCAGGCCTCGATCCGAAGGCGCCGCTGCGCCCCAACGCGGTCTGCATCGTCGCGACCAGGCTGACCGAGCTGCTCGCCCTCTCCGGGGCTGCGCTCGACCCGGCCGCGGCCGCGGCCCAGCACGACCTGCGCATCGCCGCCAAGCGCTTGCGCTATGTGCTCGAGATCACCGGTCCCTGCTTCGGTCCCGAGGCCGAAGCGGCGCGCAAGGCGGCGAAGGAGCTGCAGGGAATCCTCGGCGAAATTCACGATTGCGACGTGATGCTCCCCGGCGCCGTCGAGATCGAGTCGCTGCAGACGCTGCTGCGGACCAGGCGCGAGCTGCTCTTCCAGCGTTTCCGCGAGCACTGGCTGGCCGAGTCCGACCGCGGCACCTGGGCGGCCCTGGAGCGTTCGCTCCGGCGTTAGCGGTCACGCGAAGTTCACACCACGTTTGCCGCCGCTTCACAAGTTTCCCCTGCTATTTGGCGAATCTGTGGACGACCAAATAGAACGAAGAGGGAGACACCGATGACTTCCCGAGTCGACATGCACTGCCATTCCACCGCTTCCCAGCTGTCCCGGCTCGGGGTGCAGCGATCGCTGGGCCTGCCCGAGTGCGCGACCCCGCCCGAGGAGGTCTACGAGCTGGCCAAGCGACGGGGGATGGACTTCGTCACGATCACCGACCACGACACGATCGCGGGCTGCCTGGAGTTGGAGGGCCGCCCCGACTGCTTCGTCTCCGAGGAGCTGACCGCCCGCTTCGCCGGCGAGCCCCAGGCGGTTCACGTCCTTTGCTACGGGATCACTCCCGGAGACCACGAGTGGCTGCAGGCGAGCTCCGGCGACGTCGAGGCCTGCGCCGCATACCTGCACGGGAGCGGGATCGCCTGCGCCCTTGCGCACCCCTTCTTCAATGTCGCGGCACCGTTGACAAGGCGGCACCGGCGCCGCCTGGCGGAGCTGTTCCCGATCTGGGAGGTCCGCAACGGGTCGCGGGCGGCGGAGCTGAACATGCCCGCCGCGGTCTACGTCGATACGCACGGGGGCGCCGGCATCGGCGGCTCCGACGATCACGCCGGCGTCGACATCGGCCGCACCTACACGGAGGTGCCCGCCGCTGGGACGCCGGAAGAGTTTCTACGGCACCTGCGCCGTGGCGATGCCGAAGCCGGTGGCGAGCAGGGGAGCGCCGCCAAGTGGACGCACGCGGCGATGGCACTGGCCACGCGGGCGCTGGTTCTCGACGGGGAGGGCGTCGGCGCCGCCGATGCGACCGGACCGAACCCGGCGGCGGTGCTGAAGATGGCGGAAGGGGTGATCCGCGAGGGGGCCGCGCGCGAGGGCAAGGTCGCCGCCGACATCGGCCCCGACGACGCCCGCTGCCTGCTCGAGGCCTGGCTCGCCGGGATGGGTCTCGAGCTGCGTGGCCGCGAGCTGATCTCCTACCTGCAGTCCGACGGCTTCTCCCACGCCGACCTCTACCGGCGCGCCCGCCGCATCCACGACCGGCGCCTGCGCGCCGCCGTCGATCGCGGGACCGCGGCGATCGCCGCCGGCGACCTCCCCGGCGCCGTCAACGGCCTCTTCGAGGCGATCGTCCCGGTCGTCCCCTACGCCCCCTCGACCGTCTTCCTCGGGGCCGAGAAGGCGAAGCTCTCCAACCGCGACGGCGAGCGGCGCCGGGTGGCGCTGATCGCCGACGGGATCGCCTCGATGCACGGCGTCACCCACACGATCGAGCAGATCCGCGAGCGCGGCGTGTCCGGCTTCGAGGTCGAGGTGATCGGCACCGACGCCGGCGTCGACCGCCGCCTGCCGGCCGCGACCGAGCTGGAGATGCCCTTCTACGAGGGGATGTCGATCGGCGTCCCGGGCCTGCCCGACATGGTCGAGACGCTGGCCGAGGGCGGCTACGACCTCATCCACGTCACCGCCCCCGGCCCGGCGGGGGTGGCGGCGACGCTGCTGAGCCGGCTCACCGGGGTGCCGCTGCTGGCCAGCTACCACACGGAGCTGGCCGCCTATGCCGGCATGCGCAGCGGCGACGGCGGCGTCGAGGCGATCGCGCGCGGCGCCCTCGCCGCCTTCTACGGCGCCCCGGGAGTCGTCCTCTCGCCGAGCCCGGCCGCCGACGCTTCGCTCGTCGACCTCGGCACCGAGCCGTCCCGGATCGGGCGCTGGGAGCGCGGCGTCGACAGCGACCGCTTCGATCCGGCGAAGGCCGACCGCGACGCCTATCCGGGGGAGATCAAGGTCCTCTACGCCGGCCGCCTCACCCGCGAGAAGGGCGTCGGCCTGCTGGCCGAGAGCTTCCTGCGGGCACGGCGCTCGGACCCGCGCCTGCACCTGCTCCTCGCCGGCGGTGGGCCCGAGGAGGGGGAGCTGCGGGATCGCCTCGGCGCGCACGCGACCTTCCTCGGCTGGCTCGGCGGCGAGGAGCTGGCCTGCGCCTACGCCAGCGCCGACGCCTTTCTCTTCTGCAGCAGCACCGACACCTACGGCCAGGTGATCCTCGAGGCGGGGGCCAGCGGCCTGCCGGTCGTCGCCGTCGCCGAGGGCGGGCCGGCGGCCCTGGTCGAGAACCGCAGCACCGGCCTGCTCTGCCGCCCCGATCCGGACCACCTGGCGGGGGCGCTGCTGCAGCTCGCCTCCTCGCCGCTGCTGCGTCAGCGCCTCGGCGCCTCGGCGGCGCAGGCCGCTCGCGACCGCTCCTGGGAGCGCGCCCTCGGCCAGCTCGCCGCCGGCTACCGGCGGGCGCTGGAGGCGAGGCCGGTGGCGGCGCGGCAGCCGCTCGCCCGCGTCGCCTAGTCAGCCGTGCAGCGCAGCCGACTTTCACCCCAGCCCAGTGGGGGCAATATCGGCTGCGACTGGGCGGGCGCTCAGTACGATGGATCGATCGACGATCCCGCCCTCTACTTCAACCGCGAGCTCTCCTGGCTCGACTTCAACCAGCGGGTTCTCGAGCTCGCCGAGGACGCCGAGGTGCCGCTCCTGGAGCGGCTGCGCTTCTGCGGCATCTACGCCTCCAACCTCGACGAGTTCTTCATGGTCCGGGTCGCCGGGCTCTTCGACCAGCTCGACGCCGGCATCGACGCCCGCGGCCCCGACGGGCTCGCTCCGAGCGAGCAGATCGACACGATCCAGGCCCGCGTCCTCGAGCTGGACAGCCGCCTGCACTCGTGCTTCGGAGGCGTCCTGCGCCCGGCGCTGGAGCAGGACGGGATCCGCATCGTCACCCTCGACAGCGCCGGCGAGGCGGAGCGGCGCGAGATCGACGCCCGCTTCCACGAGCAGGTCTTCCCGGCGCTGACGCCGCTGGTGATCGGGCTCGGCCGGCCCTTCCCATACATCTCCAACCTCTCGCTCAGCCTCGGGGTGCTGCTGCGCGACCCCGAGAGCGGGGTCGAGATCATCGCCCGGGTCAAGGTGCCGAAGGAGCTGCTCGGACGCTTCCTGCCGCTGGGCGAGGACGGCAAGTCCTTCGTGCCGCTGGAGGAGGCGATCGCCGCCAACCTCGACGTGCTCTTCCCCGGCACCGAGGTGATCGACCACGGCTACTTCCGGGTCACCCGCGACGCCGACTTCACCGTCAGCGACGAGGCCGACGACCTCCTGCAGGCGGTCCAGAACGAGCTGCGCCGGCGCCGCTTCGGCGAGGTCGTGCGACTGGAGATCGCCGCCGGCATGAACCCGAAGCTGCGCGAGCAGCTGGTCGAGGCGCTGCGGCTCGAAGACCGCGAGGTCTACGACGTCGACGGGTTGATCGACCTCGGTGACCTCGGTGACATCGCCGACGTCCCCGGCCATGCCGAGCTGCGTTACGCGCCCTGGTCGCCGGTCACCCCGCCGCGGTTGCAGGGCGAGGACGAGGAGCCGGTCGACATGTTCGCGGCGATCCGCAAGGGCGACCTGCTCGTCCACCATCCCTACGACTCCTTCGCCTCCTCGGTCGAGCGCTTCGTCGCCCAGGCGGTCGCCGACCCGGACGTGCTGGCGATCAAGCACACGGTCTACCGCACCAGCGACGACTCGCCGCTGGTGCCGTCGCTGATCCGCGCCTCCGAACGCGGCAAGCAGGCGGTCTGCATGGTCGAGCTGAAAGCGCGCTTCGACGAGGAGGCCAACATCCACTGGGCGAAGTCGCTGGAGGAGGCCGGCGTCCACGTCGTCTACGGCATTCCCGGCCTGAAGACGCACGTGAAGGCGATCCTGGTCGTCCGCCGTGAGGGCGAGCGGGTGCGCGAGTACGTCCACATCGGCACCGGCAACTACCACCCGAAGACGGCCCGCCTCTATACCGACTTCGGGCTCTTCACCGCCGACCCCGACATCGGCGCCGACGTCGCCGAGATGTTCAACTTCCTCACCGGCTACGGGCGGCCCGCGGCCTATCGCAAGGTGCTGGTCTCGCCGACGACGATGCGGGACGGGATCGTCGAGGAGATCGAGCGCACCGTCGCCGCCCACGAGGCCGGCGAAGAGGCGCGGATTGCGCTGAAGATGAACTCGCTGGTCGACGCCGGCTGCATTCAGGCGCTGTACCGGGCCTCGCAGGCGGGGGTTCGGGTCGACCTCAACGTGCGCGGTATCTGCTGCCTGCGACCCGGGGTGCCGGGGGTCTCGGAGAACATCCGCGTCGTCTCGGTCGTCGGCCGCTTCCTCGAGCACTCCCGCATCTACGCCTTCCAGCGCGGCGCCGAGACGGGGGTCCTGATGGGCTCGGCCGACCTGATGCCGCGCAATCTCGACAGCCGCGTCGAGCTGGCGACGCCGGTGGAGGACCCCGATCTGCGGGCGGAGATGCTCGACGTCCTGGAGCGCTGCTTCGCCGACAACGCCAACGCCTGGGAGCTCGACGCCGAGGGTCGCTGGACCCGGACCGTCACCCCGGTGGGGGAGCGCCGCAGCGTCCAGGAGGAGCTGCGCGAGCGCCACGCGGCGCGGGCGGCCGAGCAGCTCGCGGCGACGACCGCCTGACGCGGCCGCACCGCTCCGCGCGCCACTAGGATGCGGTCCTTGGCGCGCTTCTCGCTCCTTCCTCGCGACCGCACCTTCTTCGACCTCTTCATCGAGGCCGGGAAGAACACCGTGAACGCGGCGCGCCTGCTCGACCGGATGATGGAACAGTGGCCGGAGGAGGGCGGCCTCTCGCGCCAGATCGTCGAGGCCGAGAACGAGGGCGACCGGATCACCCACGAGATCATCAAACGGCTCAACTCGACCTTCGTGACGCCGATCGACCGCGAGGACATCTACGGCCTGGCGACGCAGATGGACGACATCGTCGATTTCACCGAGGAGGCAGCGGACCTGCTCGGGCTCTACAAGATCGAGGCGCCGATGGAGCAGGCCGGGGCCCTGACCAAGGTCCTGGTCGGCGCCTGCGAGCAGCTCGCCATGGGCCTCGAGAACCTGCGCGATTTCAAGGATCTCGACAAATACTGGATCGAGATCCACCGGCTCGAGAACGAGGGCGACCGGATCTCCCGCGACGCCGTCGCCTCGCTGTTCTCCAACGGGATCGACCCGATGGTCGTGATCCGCTGGAAGGACATGTTCGCGGTGCTCGAGGAGGCGATCGACGCGACCGAGACGGCGGCCCAGATACTCGAGGGCATCGTGATCAAGAATTCGTGAGCCGCTGACGTCGTGAGCTCCGACATCATTCTCGTCATCGTCGTCGGCACGGCACTGGCGTTCGATTTCACCAACGGGTTTCATGACACCGCCAACGTGGTCGCCACCTCGATCTCGACCGGGGCCGCGCGGCCGCGGGTGGCGATCGGGATGGCGGCGCTGCTCAACTTCGCCGGGGCCTTCATCTCGATCTCGGTCGCCGCCACGGTCGCCAACGACGTCGTCAACGCCGAGGTGATCACGCCGACGATCGTCTTCGCCGGCCTGATCGGGGCGATCGCCTGGAACCTGATCACCTGGTACTTCGGCCTGCCCTCGAGCTCCTCGCACGCCCTGATCGGCGGCGTCGTCGGCTCCGCCGTGGCCGCCGCCGGCTTCGACGCGGTGCTGGCCGAAGGCCTGGTCGGCAAAGTGCTGGCGCCGGCGATCGTGGCGCCGCTGCTCGCCTTCGGCGTCGCTGGCATCTCGATCGCGCTCATCTACCGGGTCGTCGGCAGGCAGCGGCCCGGCACCGTGACCCGCGGCTTCAAATACGGCCAGGTCGTCTCCGGCGGCCTGCTGGCCCTCGCTCACGGCACCAACGACGCCCAGAAGACGATGGGGGTGATCACGCTGGCGCTGATCGCCAACGGCAGCCTCGCCGCCGGCGCCGACCCGCCCTTCTGGGTGATTGCCTCCGCCGCCGCGGCGATCGCCCTCGGCACCTACAGCGGCGGCTGGCGGATCATCAAAACCACCGGCACCAAGATCATCAAGATGGACGCTGCCCAGGGCTTCGCCTCGCAGGGGGCGGGTTCGGCGGTGATCCTCGCCTCGACCCACTTCGGCTTCCCGCTCTCGACCACCCACGTGATCAACGGCGGCATCATGGGCGCCGGCGCCGCCAAACGGATCTCGGCGGTGCGCTGGGGGGTCGCCGGCAACATCCTCGTCGCCTGGCTGCTGACCTTGCCGGCGGCGGCGGCGATCGGAGCGCTCGCTTACGGCCTGACCCGGATCTTCGGCACCGGCGCCCTGGGGCCGGTCCTCGTCACCCTGGCCTCGCTGCTGCTGATCGTCGCCCTCTTCGCGCGGCGTGCCGAGCGCGGCGCGCCGGTCACGGCGGCGGGCGGATGACCGCGACGATCGTCGAAGGCAAGGCGTTGTGGGAGACGGTGGTCGCATCGGTGGTCGGCGGCGTCGGCGTCACCTTCGTCTTCTCGATCGCGATCTGGGGCGTGGCCCGATTTGCCGACCTCAGCCGTAGCGAACGGCCGCTGGCGGCCGGGGCCGCCGCCGCGGTCGCGGCGCTGGCGCTGGCCGCCACCGTCGCCGCGGTGGTCGTCGGAATAATCGCGATGACCAGTAAGTAGTCCGGCGTACACTGGATCCGTGCGCACCGCCCGCAACCTCGCCATCGTCATGGTCCTGGCGCTCGCCGTCGCCTTCGCTCCCGGCGGCGGCAACGCGGTCGACGCCATCTTCACCGCGCTGACGATGGGCTTCCTGGCCGGCATCGCCTGGATGCTCTACACGCTCAGTCGCCAGAACCAGCTGACGCTGGCGACGCTGAGCGACGGCCGCCGGGCGCTCCTCTACGGCGCCTTCGGGATGATCGCGCTGCTGATCGCCGGCACCGACAAGCTGTTCTCCAGCGGCGGCGGCACCCTCCTCTGGATCCTCCTGCTGGGCGCCTCGGTCGCCGCGATCTGGCGGGTCTGGACCGAGGCGAATACCTACTGAGGTAGGAGAGCTTTGACCGAGATGTGCAGCCTGTGCGCACCACGCGTGCGCTTTTGCCTGGGACGGTGGGCCGGTGCCGTCGAGGACCGTCAGCAGCGTGGGCCACGGGGAGAGAGGGACCGCGTCGGTCGAGCTGGTTGCCGTGGCCCCGTTCCTGCTGCTGGCGGTCCTGGCGGCCGTCCAGATCGCCCTCGCCGGCCACTCGCTGTGGTCGGCGGGCGTGGCCGCCCGCGCCGGGGCGCGGGCGGCGCTGGTCGGAGCGGACGCGACGGCGGCGGCGCGGCGGGCGTTGCCGCCGTCGCTGCGGGATGGATCGGAGGTGGAGAGCTCCGACGGGGTCCTGGTGCGCGTGCCGGTGCCGCGCTTCCTTCCGGGCTTGCCGCGAGTGATGGTGGGTGCGAAAGCGGATCTGGAGCCGGGCGGTGGCTGACGAGCGCGGGCAGGCGGCTGTGGAGCTGGTTGCGGCCTTGCCGGTGTTGCTGCTCGCGGCGCTCGTGGCGCTGCAACTGCTCGCCGCCGGCTACGCGATGACCCTCGCCGACGGCGCCGCCGAGGCGGGGGCGCTGGCGCTCGCCTCGGGGGGCTCGGCCGCGGATGCGGCTCGCGGCGCCCTGCCCGGCTGGGCCGAGGACGACGTCGCCGTCTCGGTTCAGGGCGGGAGGGTGATCGTGCGCCTGCTGCCGCCCTCGCCTCTGCCTTCGCTCGCGAACCGGCTCGCGGTCACCAGCTCGGCCAGCGCGAGGCCGCCGCGATGACCTCGAGCCCGGTCGTCGACGCGCCGACCGTGCTGGTCACCGCCGTGGGCGGTGCCGAGGGCTCCCGTGGCGCCGCTGCCGCCCTTGCCTGCGCCGGGGCCGACGCCGACCTCGCCACGCTCCTCGTCGACGTCGGCGGCAAGGTGCCGCGCCCGACCCTGCTCGCCTCCACCGCCGCGCGGAGCTTGGAGGAGCGGCTGGCGGCGCACCTGCCGGAGCACCAGGCCGCCGCGCGCGGCCAGATTTGTCAGCTCACGGTGCCCGCCGGGCCGGAGGGTTTCGAGGCCACGGCCGCAGCGGTCACCGTCGCCCGCGGCGCGCTTGCGGTCCTGCATCTGCCGCCCGATCAGTTGCAGCCCCTGCTCGGGGCCGAGCACGGCCCGCGGCTCTCCGGCGCCCTCCTGCGAGCAGACCTCGCCGAGGACCGTGCGCTGCTCGCCCTGCTCGCCCATGACCTGCTCGCTCGCGACCTCCGCCTCCACGTCCTCAAGCGCCGCCTCAACTGGGTCGCCGAGCGCCGCGCCCTGTTCGGTGCTTTGGGTCCGGAGGCGGCCGCCGCCGTCATGCCCCGCTGTATGGATCTGATCGAGGTCGTGGATCTCGACTAGTACGGATACGGGTAGGGATTGGGCGACGGTTCGGGCTGGGGCTGCGGCGCCGGGGCGAGTTTGCCGGTGACCGCGGCACGCCAGGTGCCGATGTCTTTGATCCCCTCGCCGTTGACGTCACCCGCTTTCGAGTCGCCGCTGAAGGTGTAGAGCGGGCGGCCTTTGTAAGTCACCTGGGTCCTGTCGTCGGGCCGCTCGACCGTGCCCAGCTTCACCGGCCCCTTCGGCTTCACGTTCTTCGGCACCAGCAGCGGCCGCCAGGCTGAGAGGCAGGCGCCGGTGCAGATGAATTTGCCGCCGGTCTCGGCGCTGAGGCTGTAGAGGGTGCGGCCTTTGGTGGTGGTGAGGACCGTCTTGCCGATGCTGGTGCTCTCGGCCTCCTTGGCGACTTTCTTGGTCGCCTGGGCGGCGCTGGACGCGGCGGGTGCGAGCAGGGCGATCAGCGCTGCCGTCAGCAGGAAGAGGTGGATTCGGAGGCGGGGGCGATTGGACTCGGTCGGGCGCCGCATGCGAGGGCTCCTTCGGTTGGCTCTGGGTCGAACGGTTCTACGTGGGGAACTGGGAAAAGGTTCGCGCAGACAGCCGGTTTTTGCGAATCGGTCACCTCGCGGTCGCGGAGGCGTTCCATTTCGGGTGCCACGATTGCGCCCGCAGCCACCAGGGTCGGCCGATGCGGTGGCGCAACGAGAGCGGGCAGGCCCTGATCCTTGCCCTGGGCGGAGCCCTGGTGCTGCTGGCCGGGGCGCTGGCGCTGGTCGCGATCGCGGCGGCGGTGACCGGGAAGGGGCGGGCGCAGCGAGCCGCCGACCTGGTCGCGATCTCGGCGGCGCGCTCGATGCGCGATGACCTGCCGCGCCTACTGGCACCGCCGGCTCTCCCGAACGGGCTTCCGAATCCAGCGCACATCCCCAAGCCGCTCTATCTGGCACGGGCCCGCCTGGCGGCGATCGAGGTCGGCGCAACCAACGGCGTCGACCCGCGGCGCCTCCGGCTTGCCTTCCCGGATCGAGCGTCGTTCGCTCCTGTCCGCGCCAGGGCGACCGTCGTCGCCCGGCTGGAGGTGGGAGGGGGCGGAGAGGAGGTGGAAGCCTCCGCGGTCGCCGAAGCTGCCGCGCCGATCGGCACCGCCCCCGACGCGACGACGATGGCCAGCGGCGGTGGCTACGGCGGTCCGCTGGTCGTCCGCGACGGCGAGGGGATGCGCCCCGATGCGGGCGCCGCCTTCGACCGAATGGCGGCCGCCGCTGAGGCGGATGGTGTCGACCTGATCGTCGTCTCAGGGTTTCGCTCCGATGCCGAGCAGGCAGCGCTCTTCGCCGCTCACCCGGATCCGCAATGGGTGGCGCCACCGGGCCAGTCGCTGCACCGTTGCGCGACCGAGCTCGACCTCGGTCCGGATTCGGCCTACGGCTGGTTGGCCGCGAACGCCAGCCGCTTCGGCTTCGTCCAGAGGTACTCCTGGGAGGCTTGGCATTACGGATTCGACGCTGGTCCGCCGCCGTGCTCGGAGGCAGGCAACTCGGTCGGTGGGGGTGGGGGAGTGGGTGCTGCGTCAAGCGCGATGACGCTGCCCTCGTTCGTCCCGACCCGCTTCCGTCAGCCGTTGCTCACGGCCGCCGCGCGCTGGCGTGTCCCAGCTGCCTTGCTTGCCGCCCAGCTGATGGCGGAGTCGGGTTTCGACCCGCTCGCGGTCTCGCCCGCAGGTGCGCAGGGCATCGCCCAGTTCATGCCGTCCACCGCCGCCTCCTACGGCCTCATAGATCCCTTCGACCCCGTGGCGGCGATCGACGCCCAGGCCCATCTGATGTCGGACCTGATCCGCCAGTTCGGCTCGCCGGAGCTCGCCCTCGCCGCCTACAACGCCGGTCCCGGCGCGGTCGAACCCTGCAACTGCGTCCCCGACTATCCGGAGACGCGGGCCTACGTAAGTCGCATCCTCGCCCTGCTCGGGGCCGCCGGCAGCCTGGTCGCACCGGGCTTCGAAGTGCGCCTGGTGGCGTGATTCGCCTTGTGCCAACGGTTGCTCAGCGCACGAGATCGTCATTTCGCAGAAAAGAGCGAGCCGCTCGCCGTCGACAGCAGCGGCCGCCGCCGTGGCCTGGTTTTCCAGGCGTGTTTCGGGTATGCGTGCGGTAACCCCATCCGCCAACCGAGGGAGGCTGCATGCCGGCGCCGTTCACCCACAGGAAGCTCACCGACGTCAAGGATTCCGCGCCCGAATTCGGGATGGAAGACGTGCAGGAGGCGCGGTTCGCCAAGGGGGATCTCGAGGCCGAGGAGACCGGCGTCAGCCACCACCGGCTGAAGCCCGAACAGCGCACGCCGTTCGGGCACAGGCACGAGCAGGCCGAGGAGGTCTACATAGTCATCTCCGGCTCGGGTCGGTTGAAGCTCGACGACGAGATCATCGAGGTCGAGAGGCTCGACGCGATCCGCGTCTCGCCCGAGGTCGTTCGCGCTTTCGAGGCCGGTCCGGAGGGCATCGAGGTACTCGCCGTCGGTGCCCGCCACGACGGCGACGGCGAGGTCATTCCGGGCTGGTGGAGCGACTGACCCGCAAACCACTATGTTTCTTTTGAGTGAGGTGTAAGACTCAATCGCTTAATGGCGGTTGAGCATCGGTGGGCCCTCTCGATCTTGCTTGCTCTCGGCACTCTCGCGGCATCGGGCTGCGGCCTGGTCGAGGATTCGTCGCCGCGGGAGAGCGCCAACCGATCGCAGCGGGTCCCGGCCCGGCAGGCGAACGGCGGCGATTCGTCCACCGCTGAGGGCTCGGTCACGATCGCGGCGGTGGGAGACACGATGCTGGGGATGACCCCGACGCTGCCGTCGCAGCCGGCCGACTACTTCGATCGGGTCCGGCGCGGGCTCAGCGGCGACGTCGTCTTCGGCAACCTCGAGGGCACGCTCACCGATGTCTCCGAATCGCTCAAGTGCGGCGCCGGCTCGAGCGACTGCTACGCATTTCGGGTCCCACCGGAGTTCGGCCGGGCCCTGCGGGCCGCCGGGTTCACCGTGATGTCGAACGCCAACAACCACTCCTTCGACTACGGGGAAGCCGGTCAGGAAGAGACCCTGGAGGCGCTGGATCGGGCGGGGATCGCACACACCGGCCGGCCGGACGAGATCGAGGTCGTTCGAGCCGGCGGACGGCGGATCGCCTTCGTCGGCTTCGCGTCCTATGCCAACACCGCTCCTCTGACCGACCTGGAGGCGGCCCGGGAGCTGATCCGCCGCGCGCGGAAGCGGGCCGAGATCGTGGTCTGCGCCTTTCACGCGGGAGCGGAGGGCAGCGACGCCCTGCACGTGACCGGCGAAGAGGAGATCTACCTGGGTGAGGATCGCGGCAACCCCGAAGAGTTCGCGCACATGGCGATCGAGGCGGGGGCCGACCTGATCCTCGGCTCGGGACCGCACGTGCTGCGCGGCATGGAGATCTATCGCAACCGGCTGATCGCCTACAGCCTCGGCAATTTCGCCGGCTACGCGAACTTCTCGCTGGAAGGGGCGCTGGGCCAGTCGGCGATCCTCCACGTCACGCTCGCCGCCGACGGCCACTTCAAAGCGGGGCGGCTCGAATCGGTGCTCCTGGTCGACGAGGGGCAGCCGGTGCCGGACCCCGAAGGTGCTGGCGCGGAGCTGGTCTCGACGCTCTCGAACGAAGACTTCGGCTCAACGGCGATCAGCGTCAGCCCGTCGGGCAGGATCACGCCGTCGCATTGAGCCCGGCCTCACTTAGACTGGCGGCGGATGGCAACGGTCGAGGTACAGGGTGTCGAGGGAATGCGGGCACTGGTCGGGCAGGAGATCGGCCCGAGCGAGTGGCGCACCGTCACCCAGGCGGACATCGACGCCTTCGCCGAGCTCTCGGGCGACCACCAGTGGATCCATGTCGACGTCGAGCGGGCCAAGTCGGAGAGCCCGTTCGGGACGACGATCGCCCATGGCAACCTCACCCTCTCGCTGGTCGACGGCTTCCGCACCGAGCTGATCTCCTCCACCGGCTTTGCCCTCGGCGTCAACTACGGCTGGAACAAGATCCGCTTTCCCGCTCCGGTCCCGGTCGACTCCAAGGTCCGCGCCAAAGCCGAGGTCGTCTCCGTCGAGGAGATCGGCGGCGGCTGGTGGCAGGTCGTCACCCGCTTCACCCTCGAGGTCGAGGGCAACGAGAAGCCGTGCTTCGTGGGCGACAGCGTCACCCGCGTGATGACTCCCGCCGGCTGACTTCTTCAGTAGCTCCTTGGCGGTACGGCTCTGGTATGCGGCAGCGTGACGGAGCAATCTGATCTGACTGGAACTTGCTCGGACCGGCTATGTGGGGAACGCTGCAGGAGCTCATCGACTTCTTCTTCAAGGTCGTTCCTTATGCCGGTCTAGACGAAGACGATGCCCACACTGGCGATGATCTCGACGTTGTAATCACCATGTCCAAGGAATTTCTTTCAGATGAGACCCGCGACCAGATGCTTGCGGCGGAGTTGCGGGTGATTGGGAAGGTCGCCCGTGTCTTGGCGCCCGGCGAGACCATTAACTTGACGAGGCGCACTGCAATCGGAGCAACGGGGCCCCAGTTCGCTCGCTCTCTGGTTTCGGAATTCAGTGAGGGAGAGGGGCTTCACCTCGACCTAGATCACTGATTCCTAATTGCCTGCGACGGCAAGCGCCCGCGTAGGGGCATAAAAGAAGGTGTCGAAGGTCGGCGTGTCCTAGCAACGCCGACCACACGGAGGTGGCGACATGCCCACCGACCTCGACACCCTCTTGACCGCACTTTACGTGCTGGCCGACGATCTCCTGCCCGGGAGAGATCGATCCCGGCCGGGGCGAAAGCCTCGGATCGGCGACGCGGAGGTGATCTGCCTGGCCGTCGCCCAAGTCCTGCTCGACTGCCCCAAGGAGCGCCGCTTTATCCGCTTTGCCAAGCGCCGCCTCGGCCACCTCTTCCCCTACGTCCCCGGCCAGTCCGGCTACAACAAGCGGGTCCGCGACCTCGCCCCCCAGATCGTCAGGCTATTGGGGCATCTGGCGCGGGTCTCGCCCTCGTGGTGCGACAACCTGAGATTGGTCGACGCCACCCCCGTCCCCTGCGGGCAATCGCGCCAGACGGTGGAGCGCTCGGAGTTCGCCGGGCACGCCGCCTACGGCTACTGCGCCGCGCACTCGCGCCACTTCTGGGGCTTCAAGCTCTACCTGCTCTGCGCCCCCGACGGGATGCCGATCGCCTTCGAGCTGGCTCCTGCCAACGAGCCCGAGCGCGAGATCGTCGCCGGGATGCTCGAAGGGGTCGGTCTCGAGGGCCACACGGTGATCGGCGACAAGGGGCTCTCCGGTGCTGAGATCGAAGAGCTCGTCGCCTCCCTCGGCGGCACCTTCCTGCGGCCCGACCGCCGCGACGAGGCGCCTCGCTTCGGCAACCTCGGTGGCGTACGTCAGTGGATCGAGGCGATCTTCGACCAGCTCAAGGACCAGCTCTCCCTGGAGCGCCACGGTGCCCACACCCTGCCCGGCCTGCGCGCCAGGATCGCTCAGCGGCTGCTCGCCCTCGGCGCCTGCGTCTGGCACAACTGGAAGATCGGGGAGCCGGGGCGGAGCCTCATCGCCTACGACCACTGACGGTGGTGAATGGGAATCAGTGATCTAGGCGATCCGGTCGTTGAATCGCCAGGTGTTCAGATACAGCCATTGGCTGTCTTCCTTTAGCTCTTTCTGACTCAGGTCGTCGGCCTAGAGCGCTGTTCGATCCAGGTCACAATCTCATCCTGGTTGACATTCCCGGCAGCGATGCGCTCCATCATCGGAACGTCGATATCGGGATTCGCATCGCGAATGGGTCGGCTGTTGGCAGCTAGAAAGCGCTCCAACGAGAGAAAGGCACAGCGCTTGTTGCCGTCGGGCAATGGATGGTTGCGCGCCAGTCGCACGACGAGGATCGCCGCCTTCTCAATGAGCGTCGGAAAGGCCTCGTGGTCGCCGAATGCGGCGCGTGGCACGGCGAGGGCTGAATCGGCCAAGCCAATGTTCGGCAGCTCGGCTACCTGCTCCGGCTCAAGGCCAAGAACCTCGCCTGCGATTCGGCAGTAGTCGCCGAGCTCGAGGTAGGAGACCAAGGCGCGTCGTCGTGGTTACTCGGCCAGGCGGCGCAGGGTCTCGTCGTGCTTCTTCATCGCCTCGCGAAGCTCTCGGCGCTGCTTTTCTGGGGTTCCGGGCAGGCCGGATTTCAACTCCCGTTTCGGGGCTGCTTTCTTGGCGGGGTTCGATTGCGCGCGGGCCTTCATCGCTTGGACATTGTTGCAGTCGCGGCAGCTATCTCCGAGCATGGAATCGCGCCGGACAATTCATATAACGACAACAAGGGCGGCGGCTGGTACGAGGCAGTGACCCGCTTCACCCTCGAGGTCGAGGGCAACGAGAAGCCGTGCTTCGTGGGGCGACTCGGTGACGCGGGTGATGGCGCCTTCCTGAGTCGGAGCGCCGTAGAACGACGCGTCTCTATCCAAGGGCCCGTCGTACTGCCTCCAGCGGGACCATGAGCGTGAGCGGTTCTGCGCTCGCCGGCTGCAACCCGAGGCGCGCATAGAAGGCGGCGGCCTCCTCGTCGAGGGCGTGGACGAGGACGGCCCGCATGGCAATCGAGCGGGAGGCGCGGTCGGTGCGCTGGAGAGCATCCAGGAGGAGGCTTCGACCCAGGCCAGCGCCCTGCTCGGAGCGATCGACGGCGAGGCGAGCGATCAGGCAGACGGGGATCGGGAAGTCTCGACCTGCGAGGCGACCAGCGTGTAGTAGCCGACAACGTCGGTCTCTTCCTGCCGACAGATCACGAAGGTGCGGGCGGTGTCTCCTCGACGCGGTTACTTGCTGACGGTCAGCGCTCCTTCCATCCCCGCTTCGCGGTGTCCCGGCACCGAGCAGTAGAAGGTGTATTTGCCGGGTTTGAGCTCGGCCACGGTCGAGGTGGCGCCCTCGCCGATGACATCGGTCTGGGCGATCGTTTCGCCGCCGGCGTCTTCGATCGCGATGTCGTGACTGATCGACTGCGGGTTGTTGAAGACGATCGTCAATTTGCCGGCCTGGGCTTCTGCGCTGTCGGTGGTGTAGGCGAGGCCGCCGGACGCTGCTTCGAAGGCGATGCTGGATTCGCTTTCAGCCGCACCGTCTTCACCTTGGCCCGATTTTTCGCCACCGCCGGAGCCGCCTTCAGATTTTTCACCGCCGGCCGCCGCGCCGCCCTCCAAGGTGGTTTCGTCGCCACCGGTGGTGGTCGAGTCGTCGTCGGAGCCGCATGCAACGAGGGCAAGTGCCGCGAGGATGAGTGCGAGTCCGAATACAGCTTTCTTCATGGCGGTCCTTTCCGGCTTGTGACTGGTGAGTACCTCTGACTGTAACTCGGATACGCGTGCGCCGCAGTGCCGGTTCAGCGACCGTGGAACTCCGGGGTGCCGCCACCGAAGAAGGCCTCGACGCCGTTGCGGAGATCCTCGGTGGCCATGCTGTCGGCGATTCCGTGGCGCTCCAGCTGCAGGTGCTCGGTGAGGCTGTTCTCGATGCTGACCCCGCAGAGTCGCTTCGCCATGCGCACGTAGTGAGGCGCTTTCGGGGCCAGCAGCTCGGCCTTGGCCCGGGCCGCCTCCATCAGCTCGTCCGGCGCGACGACCTCCCGCACCAGGCCCTCCTCGAGCGCTTCCGCCGCGCTCAGGTTCGGGTCCTCGAGCAGCAGTTCCAGCGCCCGGCTGGGGCCGACGACGCGGGGCAGGAAGTAGGTCATGCCACCGTCGGGCGAGGCGCCGATGCGGCCGTAGGCGCAGGCGAGGAAGGCGGCCTCGGAGGCGATCCGGAGGTCGCAGGCGAGGGCCAGCGAGAAGCCGGCGCCGGCGGCCGGGCCGTTGATCGCGGCGATCACCGGGTAGGGGATCCGCCGCAGGTCGACGATCGCCGCGTGCAGGGCCTCGGCGCCGCGCCGCACGTCCGAGGGCAGGTCGATCTCCTCCGACTCGACGCCTTTGCGGAACCAGGTGACGTCGCCGCCGGCGCAGAAGGCCTTGCCGGCGCCGGTCACGATCAGCGCCCGCAGCGGCGCCCGGTCGGCGAGCCAGGCGAAGGCGACGGTCAGCTCGCCGATCATCTCCGGGCTCATCGCGTTGAAGGCGTCGGGACGGTCGAGGGTGAGGGTGCCGACGTCCCCGTCGATCTCGATCCGCAGGGTGTTCAGCTCCGGGGGGCTCAGGGTCTGGCTCGTCATCTCGCTCTCCGTGTTGGCGTCCGTTTGGCTCGGCCTTCCAACGCGTGGTTCCTTTCCCACGCTATGCGTGTCTCAGGAACCGCGGAACGTTTGGCCGGGTGGCCAGCAGCCTACCCTTAGGCCGATGGCGGAAGCAGCGGAAGACGGCGGTCTCTCGCGGGCCGAGCGGGTTGCCCAGCAGCGCCGCTCCCTGCCCGACTCCCCCGGTGTCTACCTCTTCTACGACAAGGGGGACGAGCTGCTCTACGTCGGCAAGGCGCGCTCGATCCGCAAACGCGTCGCCTCCCACTTCTCCGCTGGCGAGACCCGGCTCACCTCGCGCGTCGAACGCATCGAAACCCTCGTCACCGCGACCGAGGCGGAGGCGCTGCTGGCCGAGCAGAGCTTCATCAAGCGCCACCGGCCGCGCTTCAACATCCGCCTGCGCGACGACAAGTCCTACCCCTATGTCGCGGTCAGCCTCGACGAGGAGTACCCGCGGGTCTACTTCACCCGCGAGAAGCACCGCTCCGGCCGCGCCTACTTCGGCCCCTTCTCCAGCGCCAAGCGGGTGCGGGAGACGCTCGACCTGCTCGGCAAGCTGTTCCAGTTCCGCACCTGCGAGGGGGTCGAGCCCGGCCGCCGCTCCGGCAGCCCCTGCCTCGATTACTACATCAAGCGCTGCGGGGCGCCCTGCGTCGGGCACATCAGCCAGGACGAGTACCGGCACAACATCGACGCGATCGTCGACTTCCTCTCCGGCCGCTACCGCCAGGTCGAGGCGGAGGAGGAGGCGAAGATGCAGAGCGCCGCCGGGGCCGAGGAATTCGAGCGCGCGGCCCTGCACCGCGACCGCCTCAAGGCGATCCGCTCGCTGTTCGAGCGCCAGCGCGTCGCCGGCGGCTCGGTCGGCACCGCCGACCTGATCGGGGTCGCCGTGGAGGGCGCCGACGCCAACGCCCAGGTCTTCCAGGTCCGCGACGGGATCCTCGCCGAGCGCCAGAGCTTCTACCTCGAGAACGAGGCCGAGCGCGAGCCGGCCGAGGTCGCCGAGGAGTTCATCGGCCAGTACTACTCGGCCTCGCCGGCGATGCCGAAGACGATCGTCGTCGGCCCCTACCTGCGCGAGCGCGCCGCGGTCCTCTCCGAGGCACTGAGCGAGCGCCGCGGCTCCCCGGTCGAGGTGCGTGCGGCCGAGCGCGGCGACAAGCGCCGCCTGCGCGAGCTGGCCGAGCGCAACGCCCGCCTCGCCCTCGACCAGGACCGGCTGCGGCGCGAGCACCGGCGGGCGCGCCGGGTCGAGTCTCTGGCTTCGCTGAGCGAGGCGCTGGGGATGGAGGAGCTGCCGGTGCGGATCGAGGGCTTCGACATCTCCAACATCGGCGGCGAGCACACGGTCGCCTCGATGGTCGTCTTCGAGGGCGGCGCGACCAAGAAGGCCGACTACCGAAGATTCAAAATCCGCTCGGGTGCTCCGCTCCCGGACACGGTCAAAGAGTCAGATATGGATGACCGTGCCCTCCCGCGTCCGCCCCGAGCGGGCCCCGACGACTACGCCTCGATCGAGGAGGTGCTGGCGCGGCGGGTCGCCCGCTACCTCGAACAGGTCGACCTCTCGCCGCACGACGGCAAGCGCGACGCCAGCTTCGCCTCCCTGCCCGCGCTGGTGATGATCGACGGCGGCAAGGGGCAGCTGGCGGCCGGGATGAAGGCGCTGGCGCCCTTCGTCGAGCGCGGCGTCACCGTGGTCAGCCTGGCCAAGCGCCTGGAGGAGGTCTACGTCCCCGGCCGCTCGGTGCCCCTCGACCTCGCCGCCGAGTCCGAGGCCTCGAAGCTGCTGCAGCGGGTTCGCGACGAGGCGCACCGCTTCGCGATCGACCACCACCGCGGTCGCCGCGACCGGGCGATGACCGGCTCGGTGCTGGACGAGCTGAAGGGGATCGGGCCGGCCCGCAAGCGCGCCCTGCTCAACCACTTCGGCTCCCCAGAGCGCTTCCTGGCGGCGACCAGGGAGGAGCTCGAGGCGGTGCCCGGCCTGCCTGGCAAAGTAGGGCGCGAGATCCACGAGCAACTCAACAGGACGAGCTAGATGCCCCACGGTCGCGTCACCCTGGTCGTGATCACCGGCCACTCCGGCGCCGGCAAGTCGGAGGCGATCGCCGCCTTCGAGGACGGCGGCTACTTCTGCGTCGACAACCTGCCGCCGCGGATGATCGACAGCCTCGGCGAGCTGTTCCGCCACGAGGGCAGCGGCGTCGAGCGCGCCGCCGTCGTCTCCGACGTGCGCGGCGGCGAGTACTTCGACGGCCTGCTGCAGGTGCTCGACGACCTCGGGGGCAACGGGCTGAAGCCCCAGGTCCTCTTCCTCGAGGCCGACGAGGAGACGCTGCTCGACCGCTACAAGGAGACCCGCCGCCGCCACCCGCTGGCGCCGGAAGGGCGGATCGTCGACGGGATCCGGGCCGAGCGCGAGCTACTGGCGCCGCTGCGCGAGCGCGCCGACGTGGTGATGGACACCAGCGACCTGACCGGAGCCGAGCTGCGGCGGCGGATCGCCGAGGAGATGCTCGGCGGCGAGGACGGGGGGGAGCTGGCGCTGACGCTGCTCACCTTCGGCTTCAAGAACGGGCCGCCGCGCGACGCCGACCTCACCCTCGACGTCCGTTTCCTGCCCAACCCCCACTACGTCGACGAGCTGCGGCCGCTGACCGGGATGGACGAGCAGGTCCGCGCCTACGTCGAGTCCGGGACCCAGGCGGGTGAGTTCTACGGCCGCCTGCTGCCGCTGCTCGAGTTCCTCGTCCCCGCCTACGTCGCCGAGGGCAAGAGCCACCTGACGATCGCCGTCGGCTGCACCGGCGGCCGCCACCGCTCGGTCACCGTCGCCGACCGCATCCGCCGCGACCTCGCCGCGCGTGAGGATGTGATCGTGCGGGTCAAGCATCGGGACGTGGAGCTGGACTGAGCAGCGTCGGGGGAGCCTCCCCTCGCAACAGCGGGAGGCTCGGTGAGGCCCCCCCGACGCTGCCCTACCTAGACTCCCCGAGTCTTGGCTGAGCCGGTCATCTCAATTAGCGGTCTTCGTATGAGCTACGGAGACCTGGAAGCCGTGCGCGGCATCGACCTCGAGGTGCTCCCCGGGGAGGTCTTCGCCTTCCTCGGGCCCAACGGGGCCGGCAAGACGACCACGGTCGAGATCCTCGAGGGCTACCGCAAGCGCAGCGGCGGTGAGGTCACGGTCCTGGGCGAGGACCCCGAGCGCGCCGGCCGTGCCTGGCGCGAGCGGATCGGGATCGTCCTCCAGAGCTGCCGCCTCGACCCCTACCTGACCGTGCGCGAGTCGCTTCAGCTCTACGCCGGGTACTACTCGCGGCCGCGTCCGGTCGAGGAGGTGATCGAGCTGGTCGGCCTCGCCGGCAAGGCGGGCGAGCGCACCGGCAAGCTCTCCGGCGGTCAGCAGCGCCGGCTCGACGTCGGCATGGCCCTCGTAGGCGACCCGGAGCTGCTCTTCCTCGACGAGCCGACGACCGGCTTCGACCCGGCGGCGCGGCGGCAGGCCTGGGAGACGATCGCCGGCCTGCGCGACCTCGGCAAGACCGTCTTCCTCACCACCCACTACATGGACGAGGCCCAGCGCCTGGCCGACCGGGTGGCGATCATCGCCGGCGGCGAGGTGGTGGCGCGGGGGACGCCGGAGGACCTCGGCGACCGCGACAACCAGCCGACCCTGATCACCTACCGCGGCCCCGGCGGCGCGGTCTCGGTCAGCACGACGACACCTGTCGAGACCCTCAACGAGCTGACCGGGAAGGCGCTGGCGCAGGGCTTCGAGCTGCAGAACCTCGAGGTGAGGCGACCGACGCTCGAGGACGTCTACCTGGAGCTGACCGAGCAGGTGGCGCCGCCGGCCGAGCGGGAGGCGGCGCAGCCATGAGCCTCGTCTTCCACCAGTTCCGCTACGACCAGAAGGCCTTCTGGCGCAACCCGGCGGCGGTCTTCTTCACGGTGATGTTCCCGGTCGTGCTGCTGCTGATCTTCGCCACCGTGTTCGACGGCCAGACGATCGAGGTCGACGGGGGGGTCGAGATCACCGCCTACTACGTGCCGGCGATCATCACCCTGGCGGTGATCTCGGCGACGATGCAGAACCTGGCGATGACGCTGGTGATCGCCCGCGAGGACGGCCGCCTCAAGCGCGGCCGTGGCACGCCGATGCCGGCCTGGGTCTTCATCGCCGGCCGCGTCGGCAACTCGGTCGTGGTGGCGCTGCTGATGCTGGCCCTGATCGCCGCGCTCGGCCGCGTCCTCTACTCGGTGCCGATCCCCTGGGGCGAACTGCCGGCGATCCTGCTCACTCTCATCGTCGGCGCCGCCGCCTTCAGCTGCCTCGGCATCGCCCTGACCGCGGCGATCCCCTCCCAGGACGCCGCCGCCCCGATCGTCAACGCGCTGCTGCTGCCGCTCTACTTCCTCTCCGGCGTCTTCATCCCCGACGACGAGCTCCCCCAGGGCGTCATCGACTTCGCCAATCATTTCCCCATCCGTGACTTCTTTCAGGCCTTCTTCCAGGCCTATCTGCCGGGCGGCGATTCCGGCTTCGACTGGGGCAACCTCGCCGTGGTCGCGATCTGGGGCGTGGCCGGTCTCCTGCTCGCGATTCGCTTCTTCCGCTGGACCCCGCGCGGCGGCTGAGGTCAGGCCAGACGACTTTCCGGGAAGTCCGTCTATAGCCTCCCGGTCCCATGCTCCACCACGTTCTCCTGGAGGTCTCCGACCTCGAGCGCGCTGCCGCGTTCTACGACTCGCTGCTGGCGCCGCTCGGCTGGCGCCGCCACTTCGAGGAGGACGAAACGATCGGCTGGGGCATCGCCAAGCCGGTCTTCTTCATCGCCGCCCACCACGACCCGCAGCCGGGCTTTGGGCTGCTCAGCTTCTCCGGCCTCGGCATCGTCGCCGTCAAGGCCGCCTGGGAAGGCGGGATGAGGGCCGGCGGCACCAACGTCAGCGACCCCGGCGACAAACGCTCGCACGGATCGGGCTCGTACTCCGCGTTCCTCAAGGACCCGGACGGGTACGAGATCGAGATCACCATCGGGTCCGACTAGTCCGACTCCATAGGATCGGCTCCCAAACGAATTCAGGAGGCAATGACTTCATGGCTGTGAAGGTCGGCATCAACGGTTTTGGACGCATCGGGCGCAACGTCTTCCGCGCGGCACACGCGGCCGGGGCCGATCTCGAGTTCGTCGCCGTCAACGACCTCGTCGAGACGGCCACGATGGCCAACCTGCTCAAGTACGACTCGATCCTCGGTCGCTTCCCGGCTGAGGTCGAGGCCGGTGAGGGCTCGATCTCGATCGACGGCAAGCCGCTGAAGGTGCTCTCCGAGCGCGACCCGGCGGCGCTGCCGTGGGGGGAGCTGGGGGTCGACGTGGTGATCGAGTCGACCGGCTTCTTCACCGCTCGCGCCGACGCCGCCAAGCACCTCGAGGCGGGTGCCAGGAAGGTGATCATCTCGGCCCCGGCCAAGGAGCCGGACGTGACCGTCGCGCTCGGCGTCAACTTCGACTCCACCTACGACCCCGACAGCCACGACATCATCTCCAACGCCTCCTGCACGACCAACTGCCTGGCGCCGCTGGCCAAGGTGCTGCACGAGGCCTTCGGCATCGAGCAGGGGCTGATGACGACGATCCACGCCTACACCGCCGACCAGCGCCTGCAGGACATGCCGCACTCCGACCCGCGGCGCTCGCGCGCGGCGGCTCTGAACCTGATCCCGACCACGACCGGCGCCGCCAAGGCGGTCGGCCTGGTGCTGCCGGAGCTGAACGGGAAGCTGAACGGGTTCTCGATGCGGGCTCCGGTCCCCACCGGCTCGGCCGTCGATCTCGTCTTCACCACCCCGGACCCGCTCGAGGTCGACCAGATCAACGCCGCTCTGAAGGCCGCGGCGGAGGGCCCGATGAAGGGAATCCTCGCCTACACCGAGGACCCGATCGTCTCCACCGACATCGTCGGCGACCCGCACTCCTCGATCGTCGACGCCGGCGGCACGATGGTGATCGGCGACGGCCGCATGGCCAAGACGATCGCCTGGTACGACAACGAGTGGGGCTACTCGAACCGCTGCGTCGAGCTGGCGGGGAAGGTGCTGGCGGGCGTTCCCAGCGTCTAGCCGCCAATGACGGGCTGACGCATGGGAGCGACCGCCATCACCTTCCCTAAGAAGTCGGTCCGCGAAGCGGATGTTGCGGGCCGTCGTGTGTTTGCTCGCGTTGACTTCAACG
This sequence comes from uncultured Solirubrobacterales bacterium, assembly GCA_963775475.1. Taxonomy (GTDB): domain Bacteria; phylum Actinomycetota; class Thermoleophilia; order Solirubrobacterales; family 70-9; genus VAYN01. Next base: position 408,165 of record CAVZIP010000003.1, read on the forward strand.
TGCCGTTGGACGGGGACGCGGTCGCCGACGACATGCGGATCCGGGCGGCGCTGCCGACGCTCGAGCTGTTGCGCGAGCGCGGCGCCGCGCTGGTCCTCGCTTCGCACCTGGGCCGGCCCAGGGGCAAGCCCGACCCGGTGCTCTCGATGAGCCCGGTTGGCAAGCGCCTGGGCGAGCTGCTGGGGATCGAGGTGCAACAGGCGCCGGCCGTGGTCGGCGGCGACGTCGAGCTGCTGGCCCGGGGGCTCGGCCCCGGCGACGTGCTGCTGCTGGAGAACACCCGCTTCGAGCCGGGCGAGACCGAGAACGATCCGGCGCTGGTGGGGGCGCTGGCCGAGCTGGCGGACCTCTACGTCAACGACGCCTTCGGCGCCGCCCACCGCGCTCACGCCAGCACCGTGGGGGTGGCGAACCACCTGCCGGGCTACGCCGGGCTGCTGTTGGAGCGGGAGCTGGTGGAGCTGACGACCGTGGTCGAGTCGCCGCGGCGCCCGCTGGTCGTCGTCCTCGGCGGCGCCAAGGTCTCCGACAAGGTCGGCGTGATAGATCGATTCCTCGAAGTCGCCGACCAGATCCTGATCGGCGGCGCGATGGCCTTCAGCTTCTTCCGCGCCCAGGGCGTCGCCACCGGTGATTCCCTCGTCGAGGCGAAGGGGGTGGAGCTGGCGGCCGCGGCGCTGGAGCGAGCGCAGGGGTCCAGCTGCGAGCTGAACCTGCCGGTCGATCTCGTCCTCGGCAGGAGCTTCGATGCCGAGACCGAGCATCGCGAGATCGACTGCGTCGAGGTGCCGGACGGCTGGATGGGCCTCGACGTCGGCCCCCGGACGACGGCCCGCTACGCGCAGGCGATCGCCGCCGCCGGCACGGTGCTCTGGAACGGGCCGATGGGCGCCTTCGAGCTGGAGCCCTTTGCCGGCGGAACCCGCGCCGTCGCCGAGGCGGTGGCCGCGGCGCCTGGAACCACGGTGGTCGGCGGCGGCGACTCGGTCGCGGCGATGCGCAAGTTCGGGCTCGATCGAGAGGTCGACTGGCTTTCGACCGGAGGAGGGGCATCCCTGGAGCTGCTGGAGGGAAGGAAGCTGCCGGGGGTCGAGGCCCTGCTCGATAAGGAGACCGCCATCAAGGAGCGCACCGATGCCTGAGCGAACCCCCTACGTCGCCGCCAACTGGAAGATGCACAAGACCGTCGCCGAGGCGGCCGCGTTCGTCGATGCGCTGCTGCCGCGGATCGCCGCGACCCAGTGCGACGTCGTCATCTGCCCACCGTTCACGGCCCTGTCAGAGGTGGTCGAGCGCCGCCGCGGGACCGCGGTCCGCGTCGCTGCTCAGAACATGCACGAGGAGGACTCCGGCGCCTTCACCGGCGAGGTCTCGGCGCCGATGCTGGCGGAGCTCGACGTCGAGGCGGTGGTGCTCGGTCACTCCGAGCGCCGCCAGTGCTTCTGCGAGAGCGACGAGGCGCTGGCGCGAAAGGTCCCCGCCGCCCTCGCCGCCGGGCTGGAGCCGATCCTCTGCGTCGGCGAGAGCGAGGCCGCCCGTGACGGCGGCGAGACCGAGGAAGTCCTCGAGCGCCAGCTGCAGGCCGACCTCGCGAACCTCGAGTCCGGTCAGCTGACGGAGGTGGTGATCGCCTACGAGCCGATCTGGGCGATCGGCACCGGCCGCACCGCGACCCCCGAGCAGGCCCAGGAAGCGTGCGCCTTCATCCGCGACGTCGTCCGCATGCGCGGCGCCGCCGCCGACCGCGTGCGGATCCTCTACGGCGGCTCGGTCAAGCCGGACAACGCCGCCGAGCTGATGTCGAAGCCCGACGTCGACGGGGCCCTGGTCGGCGGCGCCAGCCTCGACCCGGAGGACTTCGCCGCGATCGTGGAAGCGGCCGGGTGACGCTGGTCCCTTCACTGGCGTTGGTCATCCTCGACGGCTGGGGCCTGGCCGAGCCCGGCCCGGGCAACGCGATCTCCCTCGCCCGGACGCCGGTCTTCGATCGCCTCTGGGAGCGCTACCCGCACACCCAGCTCTCCGCCCAGGGCCGCGACGTCGGCCTCCCCGACGGGCAGATGGGCAACTCCGAGGTCGGCCACCTCAACCTCGGCGCCGGCGCCGTCGTCAAGCAGGACCTGGCCCGGATCGACGACGCGATCGCCGACGGCAGCTTCTTCGAAGACGAGGCGCTGCTGGCCGCCTGCGAGCGCGCTCGCAACGGCCCGCGCGGGCGCCTGCACCTGCTCGGCCTCGTCTCCGACGGCGGCGTCCACTCCGGCTGGGAGCACATCGAGGCCTGCATCGAGCTGGCCTCCCAGGAGGGCGTGCCCGACGTCGTCTTCCACGCCTTCACCGACGGCCGCGACACGCTGCCCCACGGTGGCCGTGCCTACCTGGCCGAGCTGGAGCGCTGGCTGCGCCAGGCTGGGCGAGTCGCCACCGTCAGTGGCCGCTACTACGCGATGGACCGCGATACGCGCTGGGAGCGGACCAAGCTCGCCTACGACGCGATCGTCCACGCCCGCGGCCTGCACGCGGCCAGCGCGGCCGAGGCGATCGAGGCCGCCTACGAGCGCGGAGACACCGATGAGTTCGTGGTGCCGACCGTGATCGGCGACTACGACGGCGCCGCCGCCGGCGACGTCGGGATCTTCGTCAACTTCCGCCCCGACCGGGCCCGGCAGCTGACCCGCGCCCTGGCCGAGCCGGGCTTCGACGAGTTCCCACGGGCCGGCGGAGCGACGCTCGACCTGACCACGATGACCTGCTACCGCAAGGGCTGGCCCTATTCGGTCGCCTTTCCCGAAGAGCGGCCGCAGACGACCCTGGCCGAAACGATCGCCAACGCCGGTGGCCGCCAGCTGCACGTCGCCGAGACCGAGAAGTACGCCCACGTCACCTACTTCTTCAACGGCGGCCGCGAGCAGGAGATTGAGGGGGAAGAGCGCTGCCTGGTCGAATCCCCCCGCGACGTTCCGACCTACGACCACAAGCCCGAGATGAGTGCGCGGGCCGCGGCCGACACCTTCGTCAAGCACTGGGACGAGGGCGAGTACCGCTTCGGGATCGTCAACTTCGCCAATCCCGACATGGTCGGCCACACCGGCGTGATCCCCGCCGCGGTCGCCGCCGTGGAGACGGTCGACGCCTGCCTCGGCGACGTCGTCGCCGCGGTCGAGGCCCGCGGCGGTGCCTGCATCGTCACTGCCGACCACGGCAACTGCGACCACATGCTCGAGCCCGACGGCTCCCCGAATACCGCGCACTCGCTCAACCCGGTGCCGCTGGTCGTCACCGCTGAGGGCCTAGGGCTGCGCGACGGCGGCATCCTCGCCGACGTCGCCCCAACCGCCCTCGATCTGCTCGGCACCCCCCAGCCCGAGGCGATGACCGGCCGCTCGCTGATCGCCGGCCGGAACGGTTGATGCATTGTTGACCCTATGGGGTCATCAAAGCATCAGGTGATGAGTTGAGAACCGAGTCGCAGCGATTGCGCTTCGAGATCTCGGCGCGCGATGGGGTGGCGCGGGCCGGCACGCTCCATACCGCCCACGGGCCGATCGAGACGCCGGCATTCATCCCGCTGGCGACCAAGGGGACGGTGCGGGGGCTGGAATCGAGCGAGGTCGCCGCGCTCGGCTACCAGCTGATCCTCGGCAACACCTATCACCTGTTCGTCTCGCCGGGACCGGAGCGGATCGCCGCCGCCGGCGGCCTGCACGGCTTCATGGGCTGGGAGCGGGCGCTGATCACCGACTCCGGCGGCTTCCAGGTCTTCTCCCTGGCCCACGGTGGCGTCGCCAACGAGGTCAAGGGAAGCGGGCGCTCAGGTGGGGAGCACGGCTCGAAGGTCGAGATCACCGAGGAGGGGGCGCGGTTCCGCTCCTACCGCGACGGCTCCGAGCTCTTCATCTCGCCCGAGGTCTCGATGCAGGTGCAGGCCGCGCTCGGCTCCGACATCGCCCTCGCCTTCGACGAGTGCACGCCCTTCCACGCCGACCGCGACTACACGGCCCGCTCGACCGAGCGCACCCACCGCTGGCTCGACCGCTGCCTCGAGTGGCACGAGCGCGAGGGACCGGCGAGCCAGGCCGTCTTCGGCATCGTCCAGGGTGGGGTCCACGAGGACCTGCGCCGCGAATCGGCCGAGGCGGTGTCGGCGGCGGCTGTGGACGGCCTCGCGATCGGCGGCACGCTCGGCCGCGACAAGGCCGAGATGGGCGAGGTGCTGGCGATGACCGCGCCGCTGCTGCCTGCCGAGGCGCCGAAGCACCTGCTCGGGATCGGCGAGGTCGACGATCTGCTCGGCGGCATCGCCCTCGGCCTCGACGTGTTCGACTGCGCCGTCCCCACCCGCCTCGCCCGCCACGGCGTCGCCCTCGCTCCCGACCCCGAGACCCGCTTCCGCCTCGACCTGCGCAAGTCGCGCTGGGTCGGCGACCGCGACCCCCTGGTTGAGGGCTGCCCCTGTCCGGCCTGCCAGCGCCACGACCGCGACTACGTCAACTACCTCTCGCGAGCGGAGGAGCTCACGGCAGTCCGCCTGATAGTCCTCCACAACCTCACCTACATGCACGAACTCACCACCCACGCCCGCACCGCCATCGCAGCAGGAGAGTTCGACGCCTACCGCGCCGCGGTCCTTGCCGGCGCGGCGCCCTGGGCGACCTAGCGCCCTATTCCGTATTCCGCTCGACCAGTTCCTTCACTTCGTCCACGACCTTGTCGACGGTGTCGCCGGCGACTTTGCTGACTCGGACGCCGGCCGCCTTGTCAGTCGTGATGATCACTGCTGCCGCGACCGCCGCCGCGACCAGCACCAGTGCCACCAAGGCGAGGACGAAGCGGACGAAGCGGGAGAAGGCGGAGCGCTGGGCGCGAGCGGGGGGGCGCGAGGGCGCGACCGGCGGGGGAGGGGAGACGCGCGGCGTGGGGCGCCGGGTCTGCGACTGCGCCGGCCGGTACTCGGTTTGGGCGGTGCGGTCGAGGTGGCGGGTCGCGGCGGTCTCATCCCCGAGGACGCGAGTGGAGGCGGTGCCTTCCTGCAGCGGCAGGGTCACGTCCTCGCCCTGCAGCCCCAGCCGCAGGCCGCTGGCGAGCTCGTCGGCGCTGGCGTAGCGCCGGTTCGGGTCGCCCTCCAGCGCTCGCAGGACGGAGCCGCCGAGGGTCTCGGGGACCTCGTCGTTGTAGGTGTTCGGGGGCAGCGGCTTCTCGTTCTGCTGACGCACCGCCAGCTCGGCCAGGGAGGAGCCCTCGTAGGGCAGGCGGCCGGTGAGGAACTGATAGAGGACGACCCCGAGGGCGTAGACGTCGGTCGCCGGCGTCGCCTCCTCGCCCCGCACCTGCTCGGGAGCCAGATAGGCGGCGGTGCCGACGACCGAGCCGACCTGGGTGATCCGGGTCTGCTCGAGCGCCCTGGCGATGCCGAAGTCGGTCAGCTTGACGGTCGTCTCGCCGCCCCCGACCGGGCCGCCGACGACCATCAGGTTGCCGGGCTTGACGTCGCGGTGGATGATTCCGCGCCGGTGCGCGTAGTCGAGGCCGGCACAGGCCTGGACGCCGATCTCGGCGGCGGTCTCCGGCCCGACGGGGCCGTGGCGCTGCAGGATCTGCGCCCCCGAGCGCCCCTCGACGTACTCCATGACGATGTAGTGGCGGCCTTCGTCGACGCCGGTGTCGTAGACCTGGACGATGTTGGGGTGGATCAGCTTCGCCACCGCCAGCGCCTCGCGCCGGAAGCGGGCCACGAAGCGCTCGTCGTCGGAGAGGTGCTCGGCGAGCACCTTGACCGCAACCGTGCGCTCGAGGATCAGGTCGGTCGCCTGGTAGACGTTCGACATGCCACCCGAGCCGAGCCGCTCACCGGTCTGGTAGCGGCCCGAGAGGGTCCCCGCCTCCATCAGCCCTCGCCCTCCGAGTCGTCGCCTTCCGCGGGTTCGCCGGGCCCGACGCCACCCGACGGCGTACCGCCGTCCGGTTCCACCGGCGGAGCTTCCTCTTCCTGCTTTTCCTGGCCTTTGGCTTTGCCTTCGGCCTGCGGCGGCAGGGTCGGCGCGGTGGTCGTCTCTTCCGGTTCCTCCTTCTTTTCCTGCTTCTCGGGCTTCTCCTCCTCCGCCTCCTCTTCCGGTTCTTCGGCGGGGGCGATCGAGGGGAGAGTTTCTTCTTCGGTGGTCGTTTCTTCGCAGCCGGCGACGACTTCGTTGAGCCGGGCAGCGCCTTCGCCCAGCGCCTGCTTCAGCTCGGCGTCGACGCCGCCGAGCGTTTCGACCTGCGAGCTGACCGCCGCCGCCGCCTCGGCGGCGCCGGCGCAGTCGCCTTCGTTCGCCAGCTGCTCGACCTGGTCCAGGTTGGCGTTGATCTCGCTGGCGGTGCTGCCCGGGAGCAGGTCGGCGTCGCTGCTGCCGCCGCAGGCAACCAGCCCCAGCGCCGCTGCGGCGACGAGGACAAGGGCGATCGGGGCTGCGCTCAGGCGACCCATGATTCGAGTCTAGACAAAGGCGAGGGGGCCGTATTTACCCTGCATTTGAGCCTCACCGTCCGACCTCCAGGCGCTCCGCCAGTTGGTTCGGGAGGCCCGCCGCGACGATCGTCTCCGCCGCCGTGGCGACGTCGTAGGACACGCGGTGGAAGCAGGCCGTCCACTCCTCCGTGTCGAGCTCCAGCCAGGCGGCGCGGGGATCGCCGTCGCGCGGTTGGCCGACGCTGCCGGGGTTCAGCAGCCAGCTGCCGCTCTCGAGGCTGAGCAGCGCACCGTCGCCGGCCTGGGCGCCCTGGGTCTCGCCGGGCTTTGCCTCGTCGGGTCGGCAGAAGAAGAGGGAGACGTGGGAGTGACCGATCAGCGCGACCCGCTCCTCCTGCGCGTCCATTCCCGCTTCCGCCTGGTCGGTCGAGAGCACGTACTCCCAGATCGGGTCGCGGGGGGAGGCGTGGAACAGGCCGACTCCCTCGCGCGAGCTCGCCGGCTCGAGGCCGCGCAGGAACTCCAGGGTCCCCTCGCTGGCCTGTTCGCGGGTCCACTCGACGGCCGTCGCCGCGGTCTCCGAGAAGGAGGAGATGTCGAGCCCGCCGAGCACCGCCAGGTCGTGGTTGCCGACCAGGCAGACGTCGCAGCGCTCCCGGATCAGGTCGGCGCAGGCGTCGGGCTGGGCCCCGTATCCGACCACGTCGCCGAGGCACCAGAGCTCCTCGACCCCGGCCTCTTCGATCGCCGCGAGGACGGTCTCGAGGGCGGGCTGGTTGGAGTGGACATCGCTGAGGACGGCTACGCGCAAGCGGCCAGCGTACCCCCCGGCAGCATTGGTCCATACGATTGAGCGGTGACCGCCACCGATTCGATCGCTGAGCTGCGCGGCGCCGTCGAGGGGGCGGCGCGGGCCCTGCGCGACGGTGAGCGGACCGAGCCCGCGCCCTCGCTCGACCGACCGCCGAAGCCCGAGCTGGGCGACTACAGCTCCAACGCCGCGATGCTGCTGGCGGCGCCGTTGGGGGACAACCCGCGAGCCGTCGCCGCGCGACTGCAGGCGGAGCTGGAGCGGGAGCTCGGCGCCTCCGGCAGCCTCGACCGGATCGAGGTGGCGGGACCGGGCTTCGTCAACCTCTTCCTCTCCGATGCCTGGTACCGGCGCGCCCTGGCGGCCCTGGTCGCCGCCGGCGACGACCTCGGTCCGGCCCCGACCGTGAGTCCCGAGCGGGTCCTGGTCGAGTTCGTCTCCGCCAACCCGACCGGGCCGCTGCACGTCGGCGGCGGCCGCCACGCCGCCTACGGCGACGCCCTGGTGCGGCTGCTGGAGGCGGTCGGCCACGAGGTCGAGCGCGAGTACTACGTCAACGACGCCGGCGGCCAGATCGGCCGCTTCGCCGACTCGATCGCCGCCCGGATGGCCGGCGAAGAGCCGCCCGAAGACGGCTACGGGGGCGAGTACGTGATCGAGCTGGCCGAGCGGATCGCCGCCGAGGGCCTCGACCCGGCCGATCGCGAGGCGCTCGGCCGGCACGGGGTCGAGCTGGTCCTCGAGCAGGTGCGGGCGAGCCTCGAGCGCTTCGGCGTCCGCTACGACACCTGGTTCTCCGAGCGCGACCTCTACCTGCGGGGTGAGGTCGAGTCCGCCCTGGCCGACCTCGAGCGGCGCGGCCACAGCTACCGCCACGAGGATGCGCTGTGGCTGCGCACCACCGATTTCGGCGACGACAAGGACCGGGTCCTGATCCGCGCCAACGGCGAGCCGACCTACCTCGCCGCCGACGTCGCCTACCACTGGGACAAGCTGCAGCGGGGCTTCGGCCGCCTGATCAACGTGCTGGGCGCCGACCACCACGGCTACGTGGGCCGGATCCGGGCGGCGATCGAGGCGCTGGGCGCCGATCCCGAGGCCTTCGAGGCGCTGATCATGAACCTGGTCCACATCGTCGAAGCGGGCGAGCGGGCGCAGATGTCCAAGCGCAGCGGCGATTTCGTCTCGCTCGACGAGCTGCTCGACGACATTGGCGTCGACGCGGCCCGCTGGTTCATGCTCTGGCGCAGCCACGAGACCACGGTCGACCTCGACCTCGACCTGGCCCGCAGTCAGTCCAGCGAGAACCCGGTCTACTACGTCCAGTACGCGCACGCGCGGATCGCCAGCATCCTCCGCAAGGCGGGGGCCGCGGCCGAGGAGGCGGGCTCGGGCCCGGCCGCCGAGGCGCCGGGGGCGGCGATGGAGGCCAGCGAGAAGGCGCTGATCAAGCGCCTGCTGGAGTTCCCCGAAGAGGTCCGCGAGTCCGCCGCGCGCCGGACGCCGCACCGGATCTGCGCCTACTCGACCGCGGTTGCCGCCGACTTCCACGCCTTCTATCGCGACTGCCAGGTCCTCGGCGCCGAGGGAGAGGGGGTCGAGCGCTCGCGGCTGGCGCTCTGCCTCTGCGCGAAGCGGACGATCGCCGGCTCGCTGGGCCTGCTCGGAATCTCCGCGCCCGAGCGGATGTGATGCTGGGCGGGCGCGGCAAGCTGCCCGTCCTGGCCGAGGTCGCCGGCCCGGCGCCCGGCGCGACGAGGGCCTGGGCGTTGCGACGGGAAGACCTTCGCGCCCTCGCCGAGCCGCTGCGGTCGCTGCAGGCGCAACGCGTCGTCCTTGTCGCGGGCGACGAGGCCCTGGCCGGAGCGATCGCGCTGGGCGGGGCCGCCAGCGCCGCCGGCCGCCGCACGGCCCTGCTCGAGTGTGACCTGGTCCACCCGCGACTGGCGGCGGACCTCGGTCTCGCCGTCGCCCCCGGCCTGCACGAGTACCTGCGCTGGGAGGCGAAGGCGCCCGAGATCCTGCAGCCCCTGGCGCTGGCCGGGCCGGCGGCCCGGGGCGTGGTGCACCCGCTGGTCTGCATCGTCGCCGGCAGGCGCGCGGCGGATCCGGCGACACTGGTCAACCTGGCGAGCTTTCGTCACGCCCTCGCCAAGCTGCGGGGCGCCTACGACCTCGTCGTCCTCGCCGGCCCCTCGCTCGACTCCGGCTACGGCTCGCTGGAGGTCCTCGCGGCGCAGGTCGACACCCTGCTCGCCGCCGTCTCGCCGGGCCTCGTCTCGGGTCGCCCGGGTCGCGAGCTGCGCGCCGGCCTGCGCAGGCTGACGGTCGCGGTCGGCGGCGCGATCGTCGTCGGCGGCCGGGACGGAGTCGAGGACTGACCACGGCTATAGACGTGGTAGGTCCTCAGGGATGCTCAGAGGTCGTAGCGGGCCAGGTCGGCCTCGAGCCGCTCGGCGTCCTCGGCGCTGGGAGCGGCCGCCGGTCCCTCGCCGCCGGGCGGGCCACCGGCGCGCCGCCACCTCAGCACGCCGAGGGCGAGGGCGACGATGGCGATGACGAAGGCGACGATCGGGACCAGATAGGCGGAGAGGTCGAAGCCGGAGCCGCGCGGCAGCGCCAGCACCTCGTTGCCGTACTCGGCGACCAGCGCGTCCTTGATCTGCTGCTTCGTCCTCCCTTCCTCGATCAGCCGCGCGACGAAGGCTTTCTGGCGCTGCGCCTGCGGCGATTCGGCCAGCTCCAGCAGGGTGCCGCAGACGGGGCACATCACTTCCGAGGAGATCTCGCCGACCGAGGTCTGGGGCGTCGCGGCGCTGGCGCCGGGCGCCGTCAGGGCGAGCGCGGCGATGAGGGCCAGTCCCAGGGCCGCCCCGACCCTCATGAGCGGTCACCGGGCAACAGGGGTGCCACTTCCCGGCTCAGGTATTCCTCGCTGACCGGCCCGCGCACCAGCAGCCGCACCCTGCCGGCCGGGTCGACGAGGAAGTTCTCCGGCACCCCGGTGGTGCCGTACTCGCGGGCGGCGTCGCCGTCGCCGTCGCGCAGCTGCGGGTAGCTGAGGCCGAAGCGGCGGACGAAGGCGCGGCCGTCGCCGCTGAGGTCGCGGCTGTCGATGCCGAGGACGGTGAAGTCGCCGCCGCCGTGGCGGCGCTGGAAGCTCTCCAGCGCCGGCGCCTCCTCGCGGCAGGGGACGCACCAGGAGGCCCAGAAGTTGACCAGCACCCAGCGGCCGCGGTACTCGGCAAGCGAGCCGGTGCCGCCGCCTTCGAGGCGGGGGAGGGGGGAGGCCGGCGCCGGCTCGCCGAGCGCGACCCCGGAGGATCCCTTGCTGAGCAGGCCGAAAGCGAGCAGGCCGACGACGGCCAGCACGGCGAGGACGGCGATGGCAGGGCGGGCGCTCACGGAGCGCGAAGGTTAGAACCCACTCGCCCCCGGCATCGGCCCGACCGCCGTAGAATCAGCCGCCAGCGCGGACGTAGCTCAGTTGGTAGAGCGTCAGCTTCCCAAGCTGAAGGTCGCGGGTTCGAGACCCGTCGTCCGCTTGCCCGGCCTTTGCGAAGTCTTCCGTCGCTGACCTACGCCGTCGCCGATACCCGCTCCCCACCTGGCTTCGCCGCCGCCTCCGGGGCGTCCGGTATTCGGTAGAAGTGCTCGGTGGCGCCGCGTACCTGGCGCTGGCGGGTGAGCTCGATCAGGCCGGCTTTGGCCAGCTCGGTGACGTGGTAGTTGGTGTTGCTGAGGGGGATCTGCAGCTCCTGGCTGAGATCGCTGGGCGAGAGGGTGCGCCCCCCGTCCAGACCGAGGATTTCCAGGATCGAGATTCGCAACGGGTGCGCGGTCGCCCGCGCCAGGTGCTCCCAGTCGAGCGCTAGCGAGGAATGCTTTCCGTTCCCGTTGACGTGAATCCCGTCGTGGCCGTTGGCTGAGTGACCATTACGACTTTTCATGAGTGGAAGATACCAAAAATTATTGATTCATGTCATCAAAATCGGGTAGTCTCGCCTCGGGATGAATCCGGAACGAGCGAGATCGACGGGAGGGCGAGCGGGGTTCGCAGTCATGGTCGCGGGGGCCGTCCTGGCGCTGTGCGCGGCGGCGGCGCAGGCCAGCACCGACGACATCATCGCCCCCAGCGACCCGCAGAATCCGCAGGTGGACTCGGGCTGGCAGGCCGGAACCTGCAGCGAAGAACCTCCGGAAAGCGCCGATTTCTGCTCGGTCGCCACGAAAAGCCAGTTCTTCGAAACCGCGGCCGCGCACCCGAAATGGGGCTTCACCCAGTTCATCGTCAGGAGCGAACCGGCGCCGAAAGGCGAACTGAAAGCCGTTCGGGTGGACCTGCCGGTCGGCCTCAGCGTCAATCCGGGGGCAACCGACCAGTGCCCGCTGACCACCTTCGAAGCCGACCCGGCCAGCTGCCCGGCCGAATCGAAAGTCGGCGTCAGCATCGTCACCGCGGCGCTGCCGATCCTCGGCACCGAGCTGCCGCCGCTCGAAGCCGACGTCTACAGCGTCGAGCCGGTCTTCGGCGAGGCGGCGCGGTTCGGGCTCGAACTGGTCGGCCAGGAAATCTTCCTCCGGGGCGACGTCGCCTGGGACGGCGATTACCACGAGGGCTTCACGATCGACGTCCCCGAGACCCTGCCCTCGGGGCTCGGCGGCCTGATCAAGAAGAACCGCTTGGTCTTCGAAGGCACCGCGGGCGACGGCACCTTCATCACCACTCCCGGCACCTGCCTCGGCGAAGCCTTCCCGGGCCCGTCCGGCCGCGCCTACTCGACCTACCTGCTCGCCGGCTCCTACGAGGAAGCCGAAGAGCCCGGCTACGTCTTCCCCCAGAGCGCCCAGCCGCCGCTCGAGTCGCCGATCCCGCCCGGGACCTCGCCGAAAGAGTGCGAGACGATCCCCTACGACCCGAGCCTCGACGTCGACCCCGGAACCGCGGTCACCGACTCTCCCGCCGGCGCCAAGGTCGCCGTCGACGTTCCGCACGTCCTCGGGGCCGACGAGCAGGACAGCTCCCACACGAGGACGGCCCAGCTGTCGCTGCCGGAAAGGATGGGCCTGAACCCATCCGCCGCCGAGGGCCTCGCAGCCTGCGGCGACGAGCAGTTCGGCAAGGGGACCCGGAATCCGGTGTCGTGTCCCGCCGCCTCGAAGATAGGCACGGTCACGATCGCCTCGCCGCCGCTGCCCGACGGACCCCTCACCGGCAACGTCTACGTGGGCACCCAGAAAAGCCGTGACCCGGCTTCGGGCCAGCTTTACCGGATCTTCGTCCGTGCCGAGTCGCCTCGCTACGGCGTCGACGTCCGCCTCGTCGGCAACGTCAGCGCCAATCCCCGCAACGGCCAGCTGACCACGACCTTCGCCGAAAACCCGCAGGTGCCGTTCACCTCCTTCGTGCTCGACTTCGACGACGGCCCGAGGGCGGTCCTCAGCAGCCCCCCGACCTGCGGGCCGAACGCAGCCGCCGGCCAGATGACGCCTTGGTCCGGCAACGCCGCGGCGACGCCGTCGCACCCGATCGTCCTCACCAGCGCCCCCGGCGGCGGTCCCTGCGCCCAGTCGATGGCCGCGCGGCCGTTCGCGCCGGGCTTCGCGCTGAAGCCGCAGGGCAGCAAGGCCGGGGCCTTCAGCCCCGTCTCCCTCGATATCGCCCGTGGCGACGGCCAGCAGGAGCTGAAGGGCGTCGACGTCACCCTGGCGCCGGGAATGAGCGGCAAGCTGGCCGGTATCCCCTACTGCCCGGAGACGGCGCTCGTTGCGGCCGCCGGTAACAGTGGCGTCGCGGAGAAGTCCGCCTCCAGCTGCCCCGAGCAGAGCCGCGTCGGTGTCGCCTCTATCGCCACCGGTACCGGTCCCTCCCCGATCCGCATCGGCGGCAAGGTCTTCCTCTCAGGCCCCTACCGCGGGGCTCCTCTCTCCCTGTCAGTCGTCACCCCCGCCACGGCCGGGCCCTATGACCTGGGCACGGTCGTGGTGAGGGTGGCACTGTTCGTCGACCCCGAAACCGCTCGGATTCGCGCCGTCTCGGACCCGATCCCCGACGTCTTCGGCGGCGCCCAGCTCAGCATCCGCGCGATCGACGTCGACGTCGATCGCAGGGAGTTCACGCTCAACCCGACCAGCTGCGGCCCGCTTGCCAGCGCCGGCGTCCTCAACGGCGGCGGCGCCGACCCGGGCAACCCGGTCTCCTTCACCGCCTTCCCGGTCAGTACCCCCTTCCAGACCAGCGAGTGCGGCGCCCTCGGCTTCCGGCCGAAACTGTCCACCCGGCTGTTCGGCGGCAAGAAGAAGACCAAGCGGGCGCAGCACCCGAAATTCCGCGCCGTCCTCGTCGCCCGCAAAGGCGACGCCAACATCGGCCGCGCCGCGCTCACCCTGCCGCACTCGTTGATCCTCGACCAGAGCCACATCCGCACCATCTGCACCCGGGTCCAGCTCTCCGCCGGCAACTGTCCGGAGGCCGCCGTCTACGGCTACGCGCGGGCGCAGACGCCTTTGCTCGACGACGAGCTCGCTGGCCCGGTCTACCTGACTTCGTCCAACAACGTCCTGCCCGACCTGCTCGTCGACCTCCGCGGCCAGGTGGACATTCGCCTGCGCGGTGTCATCAGCACCGCCAAAGCGCGGATCAAGAACGTCTTCTTCCCGCTGCCCGACGTCCCGGTCAGCGAGTTCGTGCTGACGATGAAGGGCGGCAAGAAGGGACTCCTGGTCAACTCGCGTGACCTCTGCACGCGCCGGTCCTTCTCCTTCCTCAACCTCAAAGCCCAGAACGGCAAGCAGCTGCGCAAGAAGCGCCTGCCGATGCGAGTGCCCGCATGCAGGCAGGGTGGCAAGCAGCGCCAGCGCTGATTGAGGTCGGCCCCGAGCGGGTAGCGCCTTTGGCAGGGCCCACCCTGCGCCGGGGTGAGACAGAACCCAGCAAGGGAAGCGGCGCCGGGATCAAGGCATCGCGGGAGACAAAAGGAGGATCGATGAGGGACCGGGCAGGGAAGTTGGGGGCGATCGCTTTCGCCTTCGCGGCACTCTCGCTCGCGGTCTTCGCGCCGGCGGCCGCCCAGGCCGTCGACATCATCGAAAGCCAGGAGCCCGGCGGCACTCCCGAAACCGCCGCGGCCGGCTGGCAGGCGGGGACGTGCAGCGTCGATCCCTGTTCGGCCGAGACGCCCGGGCTCTTCTTCAAGCAGGCGGCGGGGCATCCGCCGAAAGGCTTCACGCAGATCATCACCCGGCATGAACCGCATCCGGTTCTGGGGGGCGAAGTCCCGGTCGGCAATCTGAAAACCGTCCTCGTCGACCTGCCGCCCGGGCTCAGCGTCAACCCCGAGGCGACGTCGCAGTGCCAGCTCGCCCCGGGAGGCAGCCCGGCGACCTGCCCACCGACCTCGCTGGTTGGGGTCAGCACGCTGACCGCGACCAATCCGCTGACCAGCCTCGGGCTGACCCTCTCCGCCTCGGTCTACAACATCGCGCCGCGCTTCGGTGAACCGGCGCGCTTTGGGTTCAGCCTGCTCGGCAACGACATCTTCCTCAACGCCGGCGTCGCCTGGGAGGGCGACTATCACGAGTACTTCACGATCCACGCGACGGCACTCAATCTCGGCCCCGGCTTCGAACTGGCACGGATCCTCAAGAACCGCCTCGTCTTCGACGGGGAGACCGAACTCCAGCCCGGCGGCGGACGCTTCCTGACCATCCCGAGCACCTGCGAGAACCCGGAAGCCGAACCGTTCAAGCGCCAGTACACGACCTTCCTCCACGCCGACTCCTTCGAGGAAGAAGCGCCCGGCAACGACTACGACGTCGCAGCGCCGGCACCGCCGCCGGCCTCGTTCCTCGCCGGTTCCGAGGAAGTCACCGCGCCGCTGCCCAAAGGCGCAAAGCCGGAGGGATGCGCGAACGTCCCGTTCGCACCCTCGACCGCGGCCGACCCGGGCACCGCCCAGACCGACTCGCCCGCCGGCGCGACGGTCGATGTCCGCGTCCCCTTCGAGCCCGGCGCCCCGATCTACAACTCGAATGTCAAGGTCGCCCGGGTCACGCTTCCGCGCGGGATGGGCGTCAACCCCTCCGCGGCCGAGGCTCTGCAGGCATGCAGCGACTCCCAGTTCGGCAAGGGGACGAGGAACCCGATCGCTTGCCCCCCCGGCTCGAAAATCGGCACCGTCGCGATCGACACCCCGCCGCTCCCCGACGGCACCCTGACCGGCAACGTCTACCTCGGCCGGCAGCTGAGTCGGGAACCGCTCTCGGGTGACCTGTACAGGATCTTCCTCGCCGCCGAGTCGGCCGCCCGCGGGCTCTCGGTGCGGCTGGTCGGCAACGTCAGCGCCGACCCGCGGACGGGCCAGCTCACCGCCGTCGTGCGGGAAGCCCCGCAGGTCCCCTTCGACCTGGTCCGGGTCAGGCTCGACGGCGGCGCCAGGGCGACCCTGAGCAGCCCGCCGACCTGCGGCCCCAACGCGACCGGCCACGCGATGAGCTCCTGGTCGGGAACTCCGGACGGCGGGCCGCAGGACAAAGGCTTCACCCTCGGCAGCGCCCCCGGCGGCGGCCCCTGCGCCAAGACGATGGCCGCGCGTCCCTTCGCGCCGAGCTTCACCGCCGGCCCGAAAAGCGACGAGGCCGCCACCTTCACGCCCTTCTCGGTCCGCATCGCCCGCACCGACGGGCAGCAGGAGCTGAAGGTCGTCGACATCACCCTGCCGCCGGGCGCCACCGCCAAGCTCGCCGGCGTTCCGTACTGCCCGCCCGCGGCCCTCGCCGCCGCGGCCGGCCGCTCCGGAGCTGCGGAGAAAGCCAACTCGAGCTGCCCGGACAAAAGCCGGGTCGGGGTCGCGACCGCCACCGCCGGCACCGGTCCCTCGCCGCTCCGCATCGAGGGGGAGGCGTTCCTCTCCGGCCGCTACAAGGGCGCGCCGCTGTCCCTCTCGGTCGTCACCCCGGCCGTCGCCGGCCCCTTCGACCTCGGCAACGTCGTCGTCAGGGTGCCGCTGTTCGTCGATTCGGAAAGCGCCCAGATCCACGCCGTCTCGGACCCGATCCCCGACGTCTTCGGCGGCGCCAAGCTCGACATCCGCTCGGTCTTCGTCAACGTCAACCGCAAAGAGTTCACCCTCAACGGGACCAACTGCTCGAAATTCGCCACCGCCGGTGCGCTGCGCGGCGGCGGCGCCGACCCGACCGACCCGGCGGCCTTCTCGGCCTTCCCCGTCTCGGCGCCGTTCCAGGCGAGCAAATGCGATCCGCTGCGCTTCCGGCCCAAACTGCACCTGCGCCTGTTCGGCAAGACCAAACGGGCGCAGCACCCGCGGCTGCGCGCGACGTTGAAAGCGCGAGCCGGAGACGCCAACATCGCCCGCGCCGCGGTCGCCCTGCCGCACGCGCTCTTCCTCGACCAGGCCAGCCTGGCGAAGATCTGCACCCGGGTCCAGTTCGCCGCCAGCGACTGCCCGAAGAAATCGGTCTACGGCCGCGCTCGCGCCTTCACGCCACTGTTGGGCCAGCCGCTCGAAGGCCCGGTCTACCTGCGCTCCTCCAACAACCCGCTGCCGGACCTCGTCGCTCATCTCCAGGGCCAGGTCGACGTCGACCTGGTCGGCCGGATCGACAGCTTCCGCGGCGGCATCCGCACCACCTTCGGCCGCGTCCCCGACGTGCCGGTCTCGAAGTTCACGATGATCCTGCCGGGCGGCAAAGGCGGCCTCCTGGTCGCCTCGCGCAACCTCTGCGCGAAGCCGGTCAAGGCGATCGTCCGCTTCAAAGCCCAGAACGGCAAGAAGCTCAACAAGCGCCAGCAGCTCCGCACTCCGTGCAAAGGCAAGCGTGCCGGTAAGGCAAAGCGTCAGGGCCGATCCGGGCAGGGCGGGGGCAGGTAGTGGCCGTCACGGCGCAAATGTTGCAATTCGCACTTGATTCCCCTGCACCGCTCTGTAATGTCTTTGGTGGGAGAAGCACTGGGCGCTACGCAGGGGAAGCGTTTCGCTCAATAGAGGAGGGATTTGATGGCTAGGCGCTCTTTGATCGCAATCGCGGTTATGGCGTTCTTCGCGGTCTTCGCCGTGCCCGCAGTACACGCGGACACCGGCAACATCGTCGAACCACAGGGGCAGACGCCCGAAACCAAAAACGGGTTCCAGGCGGGGACCTGTTTCTCCGACGAACCGACCAAATGTTCGTCTGAAACGCCGGAACTGTTCTTCACCCAGGCTGGCGGTCATCCGCCGATCGGGTTCACGCAGTACATCATCCGGCACAGCACCGTCGTTCCCGACGTGGTCGAACCGGTCGAAGAGGACCCTTCAGACGTTCCGCCCTACGCGGATCGGACGGTCAAAACGCTGCGCGTCGATCTGCCGCCAGGACTGACGGTTAATCCCCAGGCGACCGAAAAGTGCTCCAGGGCCGCTTTCGAAACGAAAGTCGAAACCGAACCGGGCAAATTCGTGCAGATCCCGAACTGCCCGAAAGGATCGATCGTCGGGCGCGAGGAAGTGACGCTGGTCGTCAACACCGCCAATGCCGTGCCCGTTCCGCCCCCGGCGCCGCCGGGAACCTTCCTCCCGAAAGGGTTCGTGATCGCACCGGATCCCGCCAAAGGGACGAAAGTGCCCGTCTACAACATCGAGCCCGATCCGGGCGAACCCGCTCGCTTCGGCTTCGTCATCGCCTTTCAGAGGGTCGTGTTCCTGGAGACGGAAGTGGCATGGGAGAACGACTTCCACGAGAGCTTCACGATCCGCCTCCCCGAACCGTCGGCTCCGTTCTCGACCCTGAAAAGCCGGCTCGTGAACTTCGGGCAGGACGCGGGGAACATCGAAGCGGCAGCCGGTGACGGCACCTACATCGCCAACCCGACGACCTGCTTCGACCCGAACCAGTTGTCGACGCTCTACTCGACCTGGTTCCGGGCCGAGTCGTGGGGAGAACCGAACCCGACCTTCCCGGCGGGCTCGACGCCCTGGGAGGCGAAACTGCCGCCGGGTGTCGAGGCGACGGGCTGCGAGAACGTCCCGTTCGACATCGGCGTCAGCATCGAGCCGGGGACGACCGCGGTCGACTCCCCTGCCCCCGTGACCATCGTCACCACCCTCCCCTTCGACCCTGAAAAAGAAGGCGGGGAAGTGGAAGAAGTGGGACCGGGCGAATTCGAGGGGATCTCGCAGTCGCACGTCCGCAAAGCCGAAGTCCAGATGCCGGCCGGCATGGGCCTCAACCCCTCCGGGGCGAAAGACCTCGTCGCCTGCAGCGACGCCCAGTTCAAGAAGGGCCAGCGGACGTATACGAACGAATGCCCGCCAGCGTCGAAGATCGGCAGCGTCGAAGTCGACTCGCCGCCGCTCGCGGAACTGCTGACCGGCGACGTCTACGTCGGCACGCAGAACAGCAACGACCCGGAATCGGGTGACATGTACCGGATCCTGATCGAAGCCAAGAACGAGATCGAGGGCATCGACGCCCGCCTCGTCGGCCGGGTCAAGGCCAACAAAGCGACCGGTCAGTTGACTGCGGAAATCTACGACGACCTGACCGGTGAGTTCACCGACCAGCCGGCCGGTCTGCCGCAGGTTCCGTTCGAGGAGATCAGGCTCCATATCGACGGTTCGAAACAGGTATTGACGAGCCCGCCCATTTGCTCGAGCGAAGGTACGAGCAGGTTCGAACCGTGGGCACGGCCGGGAACCAGCGTCGACGTGAAAGCGAAAGTCACCCTGAGCACCGATCCGGGTGGCGGCAGCTGCCCGCAGACGCTGGCCGAGCGTAAGTTCACGCCCGGCTACTCGGCGAAATCCGATAGCACCAAAGCGGGTGCCTACAGCCCGTTCCGGGTTCGCATCGCCCGTACCGACGGCCAGCAGGAACTGAAGGTCGTCGACGTGACCCTGCCGAAGGGCCTGACCGGCAAACTCGCCGGCATTCCCTACTGCTCCGAGGAGGCCATCGCGGCCGCCGCGGCAAGCACGGGCAAAGCCGAGCTGGCCAACCCGAGCTGCTCCTCGGCGAGCCAGATCGGGACCACCTCGACCGACGCCGGCACCGGCGCCAAACCGCTGAACATCGGCGGCAAGGCCTATCTCGCCGGCCCGTACAAGGGGGCGCCGCTCTCGATGGTCGTCGTCACCCCGGCGGTGGCGGGACCGTTCGATCTCGGCACCGTCGTGGTCAGGGTCGCGCTCAACGTCAATCCGAGCACCGCTCAGATCAACGCGGTCTCCGACGTGATCCCGGATGTGTTCGGGGGCGCGAAGCTGGACATCAGGCTGATCGACGTCAACGTCGACCGGTCCCAGTTCATGAAGAACCCGACCAACTGCGCCGCGCAGGCAACCAGCGGCGTGATCAACGGTGGCGGAAGTGGCCAGAACCCGTTCAGCGCCTACAACGTCAGCGCCCCGTACCAGGCGACCGAATGCAACAAACTGGCCTTCAAGCCGAAGCTGTTCACGCGGCTGTTCGGGCCAACCAAACGGGCCAAGAACCCGCGCATCCGGGCGATCCTGGAAGCACGGAACGGCGATGCCAACGTCGCCCGCACGGCATTGACGCTGCCGCACTCGCTGTTCCTCGACCAGAGCCACATCAGGACGGTCTGCACGCGGCCGCAGCTGGCCTCGCGGACCTGCCCGAAAGGCGCGGTCTACGGTCAGGCGGAAGCGAAATCGCCGTTGCTGGACAAGAAGTTGAAGGGCCCGGTCTACCTGGTGTCCTCGAACGACAAATTGCCGAACCTGGTGGCCGACCTGCGCGGCCAGGTGAGGATCCAGCTGCGCGGCGTGATCAGCTCCAAGCGGGGCGGTCTCAAGACCGTGTTCCCCGAAGTGCCGGACGTGCCGGTGAAGAAGTTCATCCTCAACATGAAGGGTGGCCAGAAGAGCCTGATCGTCAACTCGCAGAACCTCTGCAACGAGAAGCAGCGGGCCGTGTTGAACATCAAGGCCCAGAACGGCAAGAAAGTGAAGAACAACAGATACGGGCTGCGGGTCAGCAACTGCGGCAAGAAGAAGAACAAGTAGCGGCCCGTAGCTGAACGTCGCGCGCGCCGGCGCGGATGGCCGAATAGCCTCCGCGCCGGTGCGCCCGACGCTCTCCGTCCTCATCGTCACCTGGAACAGCCGCGAGGAGCTGGCCAGGACCCTGCCGGCGCTGCTGGGGGAGCTGGACGCGGGCGACGAGCTGATCGTCGTCGACAACGATTCCGGCGACGGCACCCCCGAGGCGGTGGCAGCGCTGGCGCCTGCGGCGCGGGTCCTGCGTGCCGGTCGCAACCTCGGCTTCGCCGCCGGCTGCAACGCGGCCGCGGCCGAGGCCGGCGGCGACCTCCTGGTCATCCTCAACCCCGACGCGGCTCCGTTGCCGGGCTGGGGCGAGGCGATCCGCCGGCCCTGGCTCGAGCAGCGCGGCTGGGCCGCCTGGCAGGCCCTGGTCGCCGACGCGGGAGGGACGGAGATCAACTCCGCCGGCAACCCCGTCCACTTCACCGGCATCGTCTGGGCCGGCGGCCACGGCGAGCCGATCGGCTCAGCTCCTCCCGCCGGCGAGGTCCCCGCCCTCTCCGGCGCCTGCCTGGCGATTCCCCTTCAGACCTGGAACGAGATCGGCGGCTTCCCTGAGCGCTTCTTCCTCTACCACGAGGATGTCGACCTCTCATTGCGGTTACGACTGCGGGGTGGCATGCTTGGAATCGAACCCGCCGCCGTGGTCGACCACGACTACGAGTTCGGCGCCCGCGAGCACAAGTGGCGCTGGCTCGAGCGCAACCGCCTCGCCTTCCTCCTCCGCGCCTACCCGACCTCGCTGCTGTTCCTGCTGGCGCCGGCGCTGCTTGCGACCGAGCTGGCGCTCATAGCCGTCTCGATCGCCGGCGGCTGGGGTCGCCAGAAGCTGGCCGCCAACTGGGAAGCCCTGCGCTGGCTGCCCCGCCTCCTCCGCGAGCGCCGCCAGATCCAAGCGACCCGCACCGTCACCCCCGCCGAGTTCGCCTCCTGGCTAACCCCCGACCTCGACTCCCCCTTCATCTCCGCCGCCGCCGGTTCGGGGCCGGCACGAGTGGCACTGCGGGGGTACTGGAGACTGGTTCGATTGCCGCTCCGATGGATGGGGTAGAGGTCTGTCCTGTGTGAATCGTCAGGGTCGTCGACTAGGGTCGTGCTCCAGTAAACCCGCGAAGAGCGAAAGTATTGCCCAAATAAACTTGAGTATAACGCTGTGAGCCAATATGATTGGCTGTCGAGGATTGCGTCCCGTGTGGCACCGCAACTTTTCGCCCGTCTCTGCGATAGAAGGCATGGTTGGAGGGTCGAGTGTCGAAGCTTTGTCCGCCTCTCATGGGATAGCTTGAGCGACAGGATCACGTACCGATTGGGAGCAGATGAGCAGCGTTGACCAGCAGCCCATATCTGGCCAGGACCATTTGAGGCCAGCATTCAGTCAGGTTGGGGTGCTTCTGTCCCGCCATGAACTTTGGGGAGACTGGCTGGCGAAGCACCCGGATCGGGCAGGGCTGTTCAAGGAGGTGTTCAGCTGTGTCATACGGCTCGAATCCCATACGGGATGGGCGGTTGACGAGGTGCTCGAGCGCCTTGGCTGCGATACGAAAACCGAGGACGAGCTGGAGGATCTCACCTCTCAGCGGCTGAGCAGTTGCATGGGGTACATGAAGTGGATCGAGGGGCTGCTCAACAAGCTCGACCTTGGACTTGACAAAAGGCTGGTCCTGAATGGGGCGGCGCGCCTCTTCGCTGCCGCCGACGAAGACCTGGATCTGGTTGAAAAAACGATGGACGCCGGCAAATTCTCGCCTTCGGAGTACCTCCGTCTTGGCGAGAGCGCGCAGGCGTGGAAGGCTGCGTTCCAGCTTCTGCCCGGCTCCGCCGGGGACCGCGCGCGGCGCATCCACGATGAAAATCCGTTCGTCGACGCCGGCACTCCGCATATGACGCCGATGCGGCTGGAGATGCTCAGCTATCCAAACGCGACTGAGCTGCTGGGCGAGCGCACCGAGGCGCACATGCGCGAGCATCTCGAAAAATGCCCGGCCTGCGCCGCGGCCCAGCGAAGAGCAGAGAGCCTCCTGGCCGCAAATCGTTTTGCCAGCGTACTCGGATAGAAACCAGCCGTATTGATAGAAACCCCAAAGGGTTTCTCGTTTAGGGGTGTTCGACCTCCGACGGAGGAGCGACTGCCGTGTTTCACATCCAGATAGGACCCAGTCCCCTGGCGCTTGGGCTGCTGATCCCGTGTACGACGGCCGCCGGGTTCAGCGTCTGCGTCATCGGGCGGCCCGGCGACGAAAGCTCGAACCTCTACGGGCTCGTGGGCACGGGGCCGGAGGACCTTCTCAGCTATCCCAAGGTCGACTGGTTCGAGGGGCCGGCCGGGTTTGCCGATCTCGACCCGGAGGTGCGGGCGAGGATCGAAAGCGACGAGCCCCTGCTTCTGACCTGCACCCTGCGGGAGAAGATCGCGGAGCGGCAGCCACTCGTCGAAGAGCTCCTGCGTGCCCGTCCCGCGAATGCAGAAACGATTTTCCTTCCCTGTGAGAACGCGCCCCACTCCACCTACGCGCAGCTGATCGAGGTTTGCGAGGAGACCGGCGCCGTCGCCCTGCGCACGGTCGTCAACCGGATGTGCACCGAAGGGAAGACCGATAGCGAGAATCGCCGGATGGTTTCTGCGCACCAGCTCGGAGAGTGGCTGATCGAGCGGCCGTCGGGACCCAGTCCGATGCTGGACCAGCTCGAAGTCGCACCCGAGGTGAAGAGGGTTGACGACTACGAGGCACGGCAGGCGCGCAAGCTCTGGATGGTCAACGGGGCCCACCAGGCACTCGCCCTGATGGCATGGGAGGGAACCGAGCGAACCTTGGGGGCGATCGAGAAGGACGGGTATCGGAAGCGACGTAGCGACGACCTCCGGGATGCCGCCCGCGGGTTGCGGGTCTCAGGGCGCCTCTCGCACCTGCACGCGGCGATGGACACCGCACTGACGCACGTCTACCCGGACCTCGAGGGAAACCTGGAGTACGGCCTCGAGCACGTCGTCGCTTACTCCGAGCACCCGGACAGTGTCAAGCGAGTCCTCGGTGCGTTCCGCCGGGAGGATCTCGCCCCCTTCATCAAGACGATGGAGATTCGCCTCGCTCGTCCGGCTGAGATCTGTGCCTCGCTGGGACACTCGGTGGCTCCCTTCACGTTCGTATTCGATGTCTTCGAGTACTTGGCGCTGAGCCTGGACGCGTTTCTCGACGTCGCTGCCATCCGCGCCAATCTCAGCCAGGTCGACCTGCGCGCGGACGAACGAGCACTGGAGGCCTATGCGCGGCTGGTGAAGGGCTGGATGTCTGCAAGCGAGGCCCAGGAACGCGTGCGGAGATTCGCCAGCGCGCTGGCCTCGCACCGGTGAGTCGGAGCATCTTCGCCAAAGCCGGCTGGCTGGTTGCCCAGATCGGGATCTCCTTGGTGGAGCCCCCTGCCGGGATTGGGGCCGCTAGTGGACCTCCCGTAAACGTTTGACCGGAAACCCCCCTCGGGCGGCGAACAAGCAGCCATGTCCCCGAACCGGGAGGTGGCGATGAGACCGCCGGAGGTGTTTGTCCGTGAGCTGAGGCCCGAGGAGGGCATGCAGCTGCGCTCGATATCGAGGCGAGCGAAGTACCAGTCAAAGCGCGAGCGGGCGATGATCGTGCTCGCCTCGGCGACCGGGATGCCGGCGCCGCAGATCGCCGAGCTTGTGCGCACCGACGGTTCGCACGTTCGCAAGGTGATCCACGCCTTCAACGAGGAGGGCTTCGGGTCCCTTGACCCTGACTACCGGGGCGGGCGCCCCAAGAAGACGACGCCCGCCGAGCGCGACCGCATCATCGCGGTCGCCCGCGCCCGCCCCGACACCCAGGGCGTCGCGTTGACCCGTTGGTCGCTGCCGAAGCTGCGCCCGCATCTGATCGAGGCTGGGATCGTCGAAGAGCTGGGTGAGGAGACCCTGCGCCAGATCCTGCGTGGGGCCGGCCTCTCCCACCAGCGCACGCGCTCATGGAAGTGGAGCCCCGACCCCGATTTCCAAGAAAAAGCCGAGCGCGTGCTCTCGCTCTACCGCGAGCCTCCCGCCGATGGCCCGGTGGTCTGCTTTGACGAGATGGGGCCGATCCAGCTGATCCCCCATCAGGGCTCGGGCTGGGCTCCGGAGAGGATGCCCGAGCGCCTGCGCGCGACCTACAACCGAAAGGGCGGGGTCCGCTACCTCTACGGCGCCTATGACGTTGGTGGCGATCGCCTCCACGGCCGCCTTCGCCCCCGCAAGGGCGAGCGCGAGGTGATCGGCTTCTTCAGCCAGATCCGGATGCGCTATGACCCGCGCCTTCGCATCCACCTGATCCAGGACAACCTCTCCTGCCACTGGACGCCGGCGGTCCGCGAATGGGCTGTGGAGGCCAACGTGGAGCTGGTCCCGACACCGACCTACGCCTCCTGGCTGAACCGGATCGAGTGCCACTTCTGGGCCCTCGGGGAGTTCGTCGTCAAGAACGCCGACTATGAGAGCTGGGAGCAGCTTGCCGGCGCGATGGCCCGCCACATCTCCTATCGCAATGGTCCTCACCGCGACCGCCGCCTCGCCGAGGCGGAGCGACGCAAGCGAGTGGCGTGAGCGGGGGTTACGGGTGGGACGTTTCGGGGAGGCCCACTAGGCCGGCATGTGGAACGTGAACATGCGTTCCGCGTCGATCCGTCAGAAGAGCGGGCCGGAGTCGAGGAAATCCTCCCAGTCAGCGCCATTGCGAGGAACGTAGATGTCCAGCAGCGTCTGGCGCAGCTCGGCGCCCTCCTCGGCCTGGACGTCGACCGGGACGGCGCGTCCGTGGACCGTCACCGCCAGCTCCTCGAGCCCTTTCCCGCCGCGAATCTCGCGCAGGCCGCTCAACCCGGATTCTCGAAGGTGAGGTCCCAGCCTTTGGCTTCGAGCGCGGCACCGCTGAGTTTGGCGCGGTTCCAGGTCAGGTCGCAGGCTTCGATGCTCTCGACCACATAGGTCCCGGTCGGCGCACCGTCTGCGAAGACCCTGCCCGCTCGCAGGACGCCATCGAGCGCAGTTCCAGAGACCTGGACCGGAGAAAACATGTCGAACTCGAAGGCCGGTTGAGCCACCGAACGAGTCGCGAGCTGAAAACATCTGCCGGCTTCGATACCCGCCAAGTCGTCGGCGACGCGAACGTTAAACGAAGCGTGCCGACCCCAGCTGTCGGTTTTTTCTTCGATCGACAAGTCGAGGATTTGGGGTGGCGCCGTATCGCCTGGACCGGTCTGCGTGAAGCTCTGCGGAAATGGAAGGGCTTCCAGCTCAGAGGGGTCGTCATAGTGGGTGGCGTTGCCGGCGTTGTCCTGGAGGTGGAGGCCCTCGAGCCGCCACAAGCCGGGGGCAGCGTGCCTCGGAAGCGGGAACTGGAGTTTCCACTCGCCATCCGTAGCCCTGCCTCGCACATGCGACATCGTGAAGCCTTGGATGTAGTTGTCGGGCGTGTCCGGCCTGTCGAAGCCGCCGTCGATCCTTTCTACGCCGGCGAGCGAGTCGGTTGCATGGATGGTCATCGTCACCGTCGCAGGGCCGCCGCTCGTGTCAACGCTGGAGGGCGAGATCGTCAGGCTCTCGACTACGGGCCCCTCGGTGTCGGGTCCGTCGTAAAGGTGGATTTCACCCCCGTAGCCGCCGTCATCGGACATCAGAGCGGCTTCGTCTAACACGACCGAGTTGCCGATCACATCTGCCAGGGTTACCTGGTCGATCCAGTAGGACCCCGGCACGGCCGGCTCCCCCAGGAGGATCGAGGCGACGTACTCGTATTCGAGTTGGTCGTTGGAGGTGAGCGACAGGGTGCGGACGAAGCCCGCCGGGCCACGTAGTCGAACCTGAACGGATGCGATCGGGCTTTCGTCCAGGACATAGACGGCCACCTTGGCCTCTACCGGCCCGAGATCGAGGTCGAGGTCCCAGCTCCGGGGTGAGCTACCTATGCCCAGCAGGCTTGGCGGGCATTCGTCCGGCAATGAGTTGAAGAGATCGCAGACCTGCGGCGGTGGAGAGGGTCGTGGCCCGCGAAAATTCAAGAATCGCCGTCGCGGGAACGGCCGCCGTTGCGGGGATGAGCAGCGAACGAAATCGGCCGGCGAGGAGTCCGGGCACGAGTTCTGTCCAGGACCGCCGTAGAGCCGATCCGCCCCACGTCCGCCGACCAGCCGGTCGCGACCAGGACCGCCGAGCAACACGTCGTTGCCCTTGCCGCCGAACAGCACGTCATTGCCCGCCCTGCCGACCAGCACGTCGTTCCCCTTGCCGCCGAATAGCACGTCGTTGCCAGCAATCCCCCTGATGGTGTCGGCCCCCCCACGGCCGCAGAGCACGTCACGGTGCGGCGTACCTTTCAGGCCGTCGGCGCCGGCGGTGCCCGAAAGCGTGCACCGCGTTCCGCTTGCCATCGCGTCATCGACGTTCGCCGACGCCGTCAGTGGCGACACTGCGCTAAGCAAAATGATTGACGCCGAGGCAACTATGACTAGGAGCAGGCGGAGAGCGGGATTCAAGGCCGGACGACGACCAGATAGCGCGGTCATCAGGAAGCGGCTTTTACCTCGAACTCAGCCGTAAGTCTCTCGTCTGACTCTTCAGGCGAGTCCGACGGCCCGACGAACCGAAATAGTCCAGGCGCTTGCTCGGCAGGAACGAGATAGCGAAGGCAGCCGCGGGTTTCCACGCCGGCCCCGAGGGACCAGGTCAGCCTCAGCGGTACAGGCCCCCGCCGAGGATTTTCAGGCACGCTCACCCACCTCGTACCGGTGAACGCCTGCACGCGGAAGCCAAAGTCGTAGGATCGGGTGATGACAGGCACGGTGCCGAAATTGATGAGCCTGGCCCTTGCGTATTCACCTGGTAGCACGGTGCGGCTCTCCATTACGACACGCAGGTCTACTTTCGGACTCACAAGGCGCGCATAGGTGCTGTATTCCCCGAGAAGGCGGTGGGTGCCCCTCTCAACGAATCTGAGGTCCATGCGATAGAACGCAGGATCGCCCGAGAGCCGACGCAGAAATTCTCCGATGTCGCCCCCGACAACTGACCCGAGTATTCGCCGCTTGATGCCCAGATTCGCGATAACGATACCTTTGCTGTTCACCTTTGACAATCTGGTCTCAACCACCCAGTTGAGGTGACGGAGCTGCTGGATCGCTTCGTCTCTGATGCGGAAACCGATTGAGCCGCTGTCAACGACCAACGGGCGTTGCGGACCTTCGAGCCTCAGTCCGCGAGGCCCAAATGGCAGCTTTCCGGATCGTGGGGGCCCTTGAATCGGACGCATCTCATCTAGCGGTTGCAGATAGTCGAGCGCAAAAGATGGGGTCCCGCAAACACCTAATGCTTTTGGCACATGCGCACTCGCTGCGAACATGAGAAGCATGGCCAGACACATAAGAGCGGCGATAATTCGTGTTCTCCTCAAAAGATCACGCATCGTCTTCACGTCGCATTACCTCTAAGATTTCGCATTCGTCACCGTCACCAAGTGTAGCGGCGCAAGGTTTGGATCGCCAAAGACGGTCGCATCTGCCGGAGCCCCGGGCTGTGGCTTAAGCAGCGTGAAGCACGTCTCACGATCCTCAAGAGCTGATTCGATTTCTTCATTCAGGCGTTCCTCATATTCGCCCGGTTCGGCCGGTTCTTCGAGTTCTTCTTCCTGCTCTTTGATGTCCTCTTTAACGTCATCTTCGATTTCATGTCTAACTTCCGGGTTAGTTGGATCTGGCGAACCTACCGTTGCGATTCCAACAGCCACGCCAGTTCCTTGAACCCAAACCGGGCTCCCGCTATCGCCGCCCCAAATTCCGGCCTTGAAGCACATTTCAATCGTCTGCATGTCATGTTCTACTTCGTCTTCGGGAAGGCTGACGATTGGTCCACATCGCCTCTGTTGACTGCTTCGGCCCGAGAAGCAGACGTTCGTGCCCAGGCTAGGCGACCAAACTGAAGTGACATTCTTGAGGGGCATTCCAGCCTCTTGAAAGATCTGCCTCGGAACCAGGTTCGGATTTTCAAGGCGAATCGCAGCTGCATCGGTGTCAAGGTTGGCTATGGCCTTGTCCACGAAGCCTGACCTTCTGACCTCTCCGATCGTGTCGCCTTTCGGATCCCCATTCGTGTTGGTGTTGTCTCTTCTCCATATACCCCGTCCGGGCCCGGCGCAATGGGCAGCCGTCAGGGCGAACAGGCGCAGCACGGGCTCGCCGGTCGCAGGTTTTTTCGCGCGCTCGAAGGCTCCGAATGAAGCGGTGCAGGGGCCGACTTCTTCTTCTTCTTTTTCTTCAGGTTTCAGTGCCCAGTATTTCTGCATGAGCTCATCACCGGCTCGAATTGGCCCGGCAGTGCGCTGGCGCCCGGCCATCTGTTCGCGGCCATATCGGTCGTAGTCCACAGTGATCGGCGCCTGCGCACCGAATGAGCCCTGCAGGAGCGATATGGCTTGTCCGACATTCCGCGCCCCCACCTTGACGGAATTTGATCGAACATCGGCGCGGACGCTGTTGACCAGACCAGCCGGATAGCCGGCGGTAGCGGCGGATACTTGCGGTCGTAGGGCTTCTAGGGCGGCCAACGTGTGCTGTGGTGGATTGGCGAAGCCGATGATCCGCTCTGGCCCAGCCATTAGCCCAGCGGTTTGCTCAAGCACAGCGAGGCTCGTGGCTGCCTGTTCGCCGGTGAAGCCTACGACGACTTTGCCTCCAGCGCGTTCGTCTAAGTAGAACCCAGCGAACGTGTTGGGGGCATAAGCAGCCGCCCAAGCGGGAATCACTTCGGATGCCTGATTCCAATACGCAAGCCGCCATTCCAGCTCCGCCACTTCGGCCGTGCGGAGCGGCGCCCCCCAGCGTTCCATCGAGGCCACCGCGACCGGGTTGCCTTGAATCCAGTCGTTGATCGTGTCGAAGACGCGGTCATTGATCTCAAGCTCGTCTTCGATCGGATCGAGGTCGAGGTCGAGGCCGTGCTCTTCGCGGAACTGCAGGACATCGGCGAAGAACGGTTTTTTCGGTTCGTCGGGTGAAGGCGGCGGCGTGTAGGGGATGTTGACCCAGAAGCGTTTGCTCGCCACCTGCCCAATGCGATCTTCGATGACCATTTCAAGGTTGAGGATGCCCGGTGCGTGGTTGCCGGTGTAAGTGACCCACTCGTCCACCAGTTTTTTGCATTTGGTCGGTTCTTCGTAGACCTGCGGGCAGGTCTTCTCGGAGATCTCCTGATTGCCGTTGGCGTAGAGGTGATCGAGGCGATTCCCTCCTCCGAGTAGGCATGGACGACGAGGTTGTACTCGCCGACGTTTATCGGCGCGGCGGTTTCTTTGCTTTCGACGTCGTAGAGGGTGCCCGCGACATTTTCAAATTCCGGCGGTTTGAGCGCATTCTGCCACTTGAAGACCGAGCCGTCTTCGCCGATGTCGTAGGTGACCGCCGGCGCGTCGGGGAGGATGACTTTGGTCGAGCGTGGCTGGTCGGTGTAGGTGAAGGTGGTCGTCTTTGCCGGTGCGGAGCCGGCAGGGTCGACAGTGACTTTTTTGACCCGCCCGTCGGTTGAGCCGTATTCGATCGTCGCCCAGGTTTCGTTGGGGAGCTCGACCCTGGTCATGCGGCCGGCTTCGTCGTACTCATAGGTGGTCTCGCCGTCGGCGTCCTCGTGGGAGGTGAGCAGGTCGCCGTCGTGCTCGTAGACGTGCTCGCCGGTCTCCTCGCCCGCGACGCTCGCCACCAGGCCGCCGGGGGTCTCCACCTCGACTTCAGGATCGTCTTGGATCTTCGCGCCGTAGCCGAGTCGCAGGCGGCCCTCGCCCTTCCACTTGTGCAGTCGCGAGTTGCCCTGATCGGTGACCCAGACGTCGCCGTTGGAGCCGACCGCGAGGCGCAGCCACCAGTCGGTGTTGAGCTGGCCTTCCCCACTGCCTTTGGAGCCGAACTGGGTGACGTAGGCGCCCTCTGCGTCGAAGACCTGGACGCGGTTGTTGACCGCGTCGGTGACGTAGGCGAAGCCGGCGTCGTCGACCTCGACGTCGACGGGGCGCTCGAACTGGCTGTGGCCGGTGCCCGCTGAGCCGAAGCGGTGGAGCAGGGTGCCCTGCGGGTCGAAGACCGAGACGCGGCGCTGGCCCGCTTCGGCGGTCCAGATCCGGCCGTCGGGGGCGACGTCCACGCCCCAGGGCCGGCCGCCGTCGCCGACCGGGATTGCTTTGACGAAGGCGCCGGCGGAGTTCAGCTTCTGCACGCGCGAGTTTTCGGTGTCGGCGATATAGAGGTTCCCTTCGGGATCGAGCGCGAGGTCGAGCGGGAAGCGGACCTGGCCGTTGCCGGCGCCGGTGGCGGCGAGCTGTTTGATGAATTCGCCTTTGTCGTTGAACTTCTGGATCTTGTCGACGCTCGAGCAGGCGACGTAGATGTCGCCCTGCAGGTCTACCTCCACCGCGCCGGGGTCGGTGCAGGAGGGGAATTTGCTCAGGTAGGCGCCTTCGGTTGAGAAGTGCTGGATGCGGTTGTTCTCATCGTCAGCGACCCAGACCGTCGAGTCGGTCGGGTCGATCGCGACGTCGGTGGCGACTTTGAACTGCCCGTCGGCCGAACCTTGGAGGCCGAAGGCGTATTTGAAGGTGGAGACGTAGGCGGGGTTGATCCACTTATGCAGCCTTGAATTGCCCTGGTCGGTAACCCAGACGTCGCCGTTGGAGCCGACCGCGAGGCGCAGCCACCAGTCGGTGTTGAGCTGGCCTTCCCCGCTGCCTTTGGAGCCGAACTGGGTGACGTAGGCGCCCTCTGCGTCGAAGACCTGAACGCGGTTGTTGACCGCGTCGGTCACCCAGGCAAAGCCGGCGTCATCGATCTCGACGTCGACCGGTCGCTCGAACTGGCTGTGACCGGTGCCGTGGGAGCCGAAGCGAAAGAGCAGGGTGCCCTGCGGGTCGAAGACCGAGACGCGGCGCTGGTTTGCTTCGGCGGTCCAGATCCTGCCATCGGGGGCGACATCGACACCCCAGGGCCGGCCTGAGTCGCCGACCGGGATCGCTTTGACGAAAGTACCGGCGGAGTTGAACTTCTGCACCCGCGAGTTTTCGGTGTCGGCGATGTAGAGGTTCTGCTCAGGGTCGAGCGCGAGGTCGAGCGGGAAGCGGACCTGGCCGTTGCCGGCGCCCGTGCCGGCGAGCTGTTTGATGAATTCGCCTTTGTCGTTGAACTTCTGGATCTTGTCGACGCTCGAGCAGGCGACGTAGATGTCGCCCTGCAGGTCTACCTCCACGGCGCCGGGGTCGGTGCAGGAGGGGAATTTGCTCAGGTAGGCGCCTTCGGTTGAGAAGTGCTGGATGCGGTTGTTCTCGTCGTCGGCGACCCAGACCGTGGAGTCGGTCGGGTCGATTGCGACGTCGGTGGCGACTTTGAACTGGCCGTCGGCCGAACCTTGGAGGCCGAAGGCGTATTTGAAGGTGGAGGGAGCGCGTTCGATTTCCGCCAGTTCGGCCGCCTGGGCTGGATCGATGTCGGTGCTGGCCGGGTCATCGACGTCGATTTCGGCCAACTCGCCCCCTTCGTAGTGGTAGTCCACGTCGGCGAGTCCTTCGGTGCGCAGTTCCTCGACCGTGCCTTGTGCGTCGAAGGCGATCGCCGTGTCGGTTTCGCCGGTTTCATCGGCGACCTCATAGCCGCCGTCCGGTTCCTTGGTCACCACCGCCTGCAGCTCGGGGTCGAAGACCTCTTCGTTGGTCGCGGCCGGAAGCTCGACCGAGCCCTCCACCGCCCCGCTGGAGCGGACCATCATCGCCTCTTCGGGGGCCGCGGCCTTCTTCGGGCTCCAGGTCTGGAGTCTGGGCGAGCGTCCAGCCGTCGCCCCACTCGGTGTTCTCGCCCTCGGGAAGGAGCGAGTTGTAATAGCGCTCGACTTCTAGGTCGACGCTGTAGCCCTCGATGTCGACGTCCTGCTCGCGGTAGACGAGGTTGCCGTTCATCGCGTTGACGGCGAGTTCGGGCCGATCGGGATTCTCTTCTTCGGCTTCGTTGCCCTCCCCGTCGGGCAGCGGGAAGTAGTGCATCACGTACTCGTCTTTCATCCCGGTCGCGGGGATGTATTCAAACTCGATCTCGCGTTCGCGTTCCTTTTTGACGCGATCGGTCGCGATCACTTCGAGCACGTGTTTGCCGGCGCTCAGGTTGTTCAGCTCCAGCGCGTAGGTTTTTTCGATTTCGCAGCTGTTGGAGCATTCGGGGGACGAGGCCCATTCTTTCTTTTTGACCCCGTCCACGAGGACTTCGAGCCTGTCGACGCCCGAGCGCCTCTTCCAGTCGGGGTCGTTCTCGGGGCCGATGTCGGTGGCTTTGATGTCGAGGTTGTAGACGGGGAGGGAGAGCTCCTCGACCTCTTCGTTGCCCTGTTCTTCGCCTTCGTCCTCCTCGGTGGCGACGGCGAGCTGGCCGCTCAGGGTGACATCGGGTTTGGTGCGGTCGACGTAGGTGTACCAGGTGTAATTCCCTTTTTCCGCGGTGGCGTCTTCGACCGTGATCCAGGCTTTCTTTTTGCCCTCGTCGAAGCTCGCGGCGGTTTGGGTGAAGTACTCGGTGCGGCCCGTCAGACAGCGGCTCGCCGCGGTCCCGTTGCAGCCGGCGGGACGCTCGATCGCCGGGCTGCCATCGCGAGTGAAGGTGATTTTGCGCACTCCGAGGCCGGGGTCGCTGCCGTTGGCGGTGATCGTGAAGGGACTCGGCGAATCGGTAATCCAGCCGCTCGGCATGCCGCTCGCCGAGGCGCTCGGCTCCTCGGGATCGTCCTGGTGGATCGTCGCGCCGCCGACATAGAAGTCGTGCCCGCAGGCGAGCTGAGAGGCGGCGCCGGCGGTGCCGATCCCGACCACGGCGAGGCGCGTGCCGTTGCTTCCCGTCCAGCCGGTTGAGAAGCTCGTGGCGTAGAAGCTCGGTGGCGAGTAGATGCCGAGGCTGCTGTAGGCGTTGGCGTTGACGTTGAAGATGCCGACGTAGCCGTGCGGCTGGTAGGTCGGGCAGTTGTTGACGTTGCCGTGCAGCGTCCAGAAGGTCGCGGCGCTGATATAGGCGGTGAAGTTGGGGGCGGTGTAGATCCACTGGCCCCAGGTGTTGGGGCCGTACCAGTAGCTGCTGCCCTTGGAGCGGGCGTAGAGGCCCCGGTCCCCAGTTGGTTCCCAACCAGCCACCGTCATTTCGACCTTCGTAGTCGGCGGTCTCCTGCCAGCCCCAGTATCCGAGCCCGAAGGTGTTGCCGCCGTTCCAATACCATTCCTCGTTGACCAGTTCGGGGTCCAGGAGCGCGGGGTAGGCGATGTCCAGCGAGCGATGGCGCGATCTCGAGGAGGACGGAGTCGCCCTCGACAGCCATCGAGACCGGCACGTCGGTGCCCTGGGCGTCGGTGGCAAAGGGCGCCGGAACGAAGGCAACGCGTTTCCCCTCTGAGTCGACGACCTCCGCGTCCCCTTGGCCGTCTGGGCGAAGCGTCGTTCCCTTGGGCAGGGTAAGCCCGTAGCGGAACTGCTCGGGGCTCCTGGGAGAGCGAAGCTGCTGGAAGACCTCGACGCTTCGCGCCAGCGGCGCGACGAAGGTATCGGTGTCCACGTCGGTGTTGGCGAAGAAGAGGTCCTTGTCGCCGAAGCGGGTCGCGCTCACATCGCCATTGCCCGGCAGGCTCGAGATGGCGAGTTCCTCGCCGACTTCGACCTGACCGCCGAGCGAGCCAGGAAGCCGGATCTCGGTGGCGGGCGTCTTTGACTCAAAGCCACCTTCGGATTCCTTCAGGCTCAGGTCCACCGGCTTGTCTTCCTTCCCCGGGACCTGACTGCGGATCGGGATCGGCGATTCGACGCAGTTCGCTGCCCCCTTCCCCGTTGGGCACGAGCGCTCCGTTCTCGCTGAGGACCTCTTCGATTTGGAGGTCGCTCAAGATGCGGGCGGGATCGCCGTCGAGCTGCTTCAACGCCTCCTGAAAGACAGAGCCCAAAACGCCTTCGGCCTCGGTGGTGGAGAGATCGTCGTACGCGGTTCGCGATTCCTCACGCTGGTGGATCGCCTCGGGACTCTCAAGCCAGGCGTTCTTGGCGAGCTCTTCGCGTTCGTGGGCCTCGACTTCTTCGGCTATGGCCTCTTCAGTAGGGGGCTGGATCGCCTCGGGAGGCTGGGTTTCTTCGACCGGGGCCTGTGCCTCCCCATCGGTGGCAGGGGCTTGTGCGACCCGGGCTGGTCCCACCCCTATCTTCGGGGAGTCGGCCAGGACCGGAACCGCGGAGACGGCGATCAGCACCAGCGTGAATACAGCGACCCAACGAGCACGCGAGACCGACCCCGATGATGAACCCATTGACGACTCTCCCCCTCCGACGGCATCGCCCGCGCTCCCTGCACATCGCGATGCGTAGTAATTGACGATGCCATCCTTAACAGATTGGAGAACATCAGCCGTACCTAATTTTTATCCAGTATTTTTTGTACGCTGCAAACGCTAACTCCGGTGCAAATCTCTGCACTGTCAGGTTTTGGCTCCCAACCTGCAACTGCCACGTGTTACCTACCGTTAGTTAGCAGGACCTCCGCCGCTCAATTTGAAAATGGCCAAATTAGAGGCAACCCAGGGGAACCCACCGTTTACAGTCGATACCTCCTTCGGGAACCTCTGATCATCGGCTGCTCCTGTTCTGCGCCCTGTACATGCCGCGCTCAATCAGCCAGGCCGGCTGGAGGGGGGGAGGATGCTTTCTCCATCACGGCGCAGAAGCCCGTGCCGGCATAGCCTCAATCCCGTTCCTTCTACAGCTCGACCAACTCAGCGAAACGAACGGCCGCGATTGTCGGTGCAATCGGGTCGCCAGCCTGAAGCAGCCCGTATTGGCGAAGCTCTTGCGCCTCGCCCATGTGCCCAGCCTCTCGGTGTCTGCGGCGCAGTCGCAACTTAAGCAGCGCTCAAGCCGAGGGCCACTAAAGCCCATTTGGCCCTGACATTGAAGCGGTAGAAGTGCTGCATCGTTCCGCGCACCGGCCTCGTGCGAACCAAAGCGATGGCGTCACACTTCGCCAGTTTGCGCACGTGATAGCTGACGTTGTTGAGGTCCATTTTCATCGCGGCTGAAAGCTCCTTTGGACTTATGGCGTCGCTCCCGTGCATTAACCGCAAGATGTCACGGCGCATGGGGTGACCCAGAGCGACCAGGAGCGGACCCTGGTCTTCGCCCGGGTCGCCGAGCTGCATCTGGTTTAACTCACTCACGCCGAAATCTCCGTGCTCATCGGTGAACGTTGCGACTCGGTGTCAAGGGCTGGGGGCACCCGCGGGGGGCGGGACGGCGGCCACTGGCGCCCTGCCATAATCCTGCTAAACGCCAGCTTCAAACCGGGTATTCCCTTGGATGGCAAGCGGGCCTCTGCCGTCAGGAACGACGTACCCTGTCATTCATTTGACAGTCGCTCCCCATCGGAGCCTGGAGGCGTCGCCGAAACCACCGCGATCCCAAGCTCAACGGACACCAAAGGCTCATCCGTCGCGATATTCAATTGACGGGATTGCTCATGGAGCATGCGAAGATTGAAAATGGTGAGGCGTAGTGCTTCGAGGGCGACACGCCTGAGATTCTCGGTTAAGACAAGCGTCTCCACGACAAGGGTTGGGTCCTTGCTTTCATCGCCAGCATTGGCTTCAACAGCCGAATGCACTTTGCAAGCAAATGCGTGAAGGGCGTCCCTGGTGACCTCTCCTTCAAGAGACAACCCCGAGCGGAACGTTGAGTAGCCGAGTCCTGGGCTTAGGCCGTAGAAGCGCGTGTTCTTCCCATTGCGTTTACGGGTAACAGAATGATTGACGTAACCGCAATCACGCAACACATCCAGGTGGTAGTTAATCCGATTTTCTGCAATGCCCAGTGCCTTCGACAATTCGGAGGCGCTCGCAACGCTATGAATGTTGAGGTACTCCAGAATCTCGACTCGCGTCTTATGGCCGAATGCCCGGATGCGGTTGGGATCGACCGGCTTTGACCCTTCTGCCGACATCGTCCTTTATTACCACGGTCTTTGATTGATTAACTCCGTAGTGATTCGATTTACCAATTCACGTTGAACAATTTTTGGGGACTTGCCTAGTCCTCAGTGTGTTGTCATCGGCCCCCGATTTACCGGGGGCCGATGAAAGGCGTCCTAGCCCTGCTTGACGATCGAGGGGATCGGCGCCACCTGAGAACTCGCGGTCATATGCATCGCTTCACCTCCCAGCGCATGAGAAGAACCGACTCCGGCGTGGCCCGGCAGCCCCACCGGGTCCTTGCGATCCCTGAATTTAGTGAAAGGATTTTAAATATTAAGTTCAGTAATGCTGCACGTAGTCGAAATATCCGGCAATTTCCGCTTTAACCTGATATGACTGGAGTGTTCAAAAACTTTGAGCAACCGCCCTCAACCCCCGGAGACAGACAGATGCCGAGAAAGCAGTCAGACCGATCAACCTCAAAAAAGGGAGCAGGAAAAGCAGTTGAGAAGGCGACAAAGCAAAGGGGGAAGACTCGCGAGAGCGCTGTCGACGATCGCCTAATCAAGGCGTTCGGGCATCCACTCCGAACGCGCATTCTTTCGGTCCTCAACGAAAAAATCGCAAGTCCGAGTGACCTGGCAGTGGAATTGAACTCCAAGACGGGGCTCACCTCGTACCACGTCAAAGTGCTAAAAGAAATTGACTTTGTCGAACTAGTGAAAACCGAGCCACGGCGCGGTGCCACGGAGCACTATTACCGTGCAACCCGGCGAGCACTCATCAAACCTGAGATCTGGGAAAAGCTGCCTCCCCGTGCCCAAGCGAACATCGCGACGGATACCTTCCAGCTAATTGTTGATGACGCTAGCGCGGCTGTTGAGGCCAGTGCTTATAGCAAGCGGCCCGACAGTCACGTCAGCTGGACCCCCATGACGGTGGACGAGGAGGGCTGGACGGAGTTCATAGCTCTGCTCGCAGACACGTTGGATAACGCCTTTGAGATTCAAGCCAAGGCAGCTGCGCGGATGGGGAAACAGAGAGGAAAACGGAGAGGGAAAGGCATTACGATCAGCATGGCGCTCGCAGGCTACGAGTCCCACCGCTCCGGTTGATTGCGGGAAACGCGAGTGTCCGACTCAGCGGCTACGACGTTACACCCCATGCACCAAACGGAACTGAGCATGGGCTGGTAGACGGAGAATGGGAGGCGCCTCTTCTGAGCTTTAGGGAATGGCTTTCCGCAAACTGCATTCCCATCGGCCGAGAGGACGCTCCCGGAGGGTTTCCTCAGGTGGCTTGTCGGTGGATCGAAGCTAGATCGGCTGCGAGGTGGGGCGGATCAGGATCTCGTTGACGTCGACCCCGGGCCGCTGTTCGAGGGCGTACATCACGGCCTTTGCGATGTCGGTGTCCTGCAGGGCCCACTCGCCCGGGCGGTTGTCGAAGAAGTCGGTGTCGGTCATGCCCGGCTCGATCAGCGTCACCCTGATCGCGGTGTTGTCGTGCATCTGGCGCAGCTCCGCCCGCAGCGCCTCGCCGATCGCCGTCGCCGCCCACTTGGTCGCCGAGTAGAGCGAGCCGGGCAGCGCCCGGCGGCCGGCGACCGAGCTGGTGACGAGGAAGTGGCCGTCGCCGCGCGCGAGCAGGTGGGGGAGGGTGGCGCGGATCGTCAGCGCCGCCCCGTAGACGTTGGTCAGGACCATCGAGCGCCAGTGCTCGACCGACTCCTCGAGGAAGCCGCGGGTGGCGCCGAAGCCGGCGTTGGCGAAGACGGCGTCGATGCGGCCGAAGCGATCCAGCGCGGCGTCTCGCATCGCCTCCACCTGGTTCCACTCGGTGACGTCGCAGCGGACCGCCAGCGCCCGCTCCTCGCCGCCCAGCTCTTCGGCCAGCGCTTCCAGCTCCCCCAGCCGCCGCGCCGCCAGCACCAGCCGGTACTTCCCGGCCGTCGCCCGCGCGGTCGCGGCGCCGATGCCGCTGCTCGCTCCGGTGATCAGCAGGACTGGGTCGGCCATGCCCGCATTCTCTCACTTGCGATAATCCCCCCTCCTCGATGGACCCCGACCGCAAGCGGAAGATCCGGCTGGTTGCCGCGCTCAGCGTCGCCGTGCTGCTCGCGGTGGCGCTGGTCTACACCTCGTTCTCCGCCTCGACCGAGGCCAGGGAGCCCTCGCAGCTGCTCGCCGCCGCGCCCGGGACCAGCTACGAGATGACCGGCCGGGTCGTCAAGGGCTCGATCCAGCGTGAGGGCAACGGCATCGCCTTCGAGGTCGTCGACCGCGACGGTGGGAGCCAGGCCCTCCCGGTCACCTACTCCGGCACCGTCCCCGACCCGTTCCGCGGCGGCCGCGAGATCATCCTCACCGGCAGCCTCCAGAACGGCACCTTCGTCGGCGAGCCGGAGACCCTGATCACGAAGTGCCCCTCGAAGTTCACGACCGAGAAGGATGCCTAGCCTCGGCAGCGCCCTGCTGGCGCTGGCCTTCCTCACCACCGTCTTCGCCGCCGCGCTGGCCCTCGCCGGCCGCGACGGCAAGGGCCGCCGGCTGGACCTCTCCCGCTACGCCGTCTACGCGGTGTTCGCGCTGCTCACCGCCTGTGTCGTCATCGTCGAGGTCGCCTTCGCCGGCGACGACTTCTCCTTCGACCTGGTCGCCCAGCACTCCTCGATCGAGACGCCGACCTTCTACAAGCTGGCGGCGATGTGGTCGAGCCAGGAGGGCTCGCTGCTGCTCTGGGCCTGGGTGCTCTCGATCGCCTCCAGCGCGGCCCTCTACGCGACCCGCAACAAGCTGCGCGAGATCGTCCCCTGGGCGACCGCGGTGATGATGGGCGTGGCCGCCTTCTTCACCGGCCTGATGCTGTTCGCACCCGACGTCAACCCGTTCGCGACGCTGAGCCCGGCCCCCGTCAACGGCGTCGGCCTCAACCCGCTGCTGCAGCACCCGAGCATGATGATCCACCCGCCGATGCTCTACTCGGGGTACGTCGCCTTCACGATCCCCTTCGCCTTCGCGATCGGCGCTCTCGTCACCCGCCGCCTCGACGCCGAGTGGATCCGCGCCACCCGCCGCTTCGCCCTGATCGCCTGGGCCTTCCTCGGCTTCGGCCTCCTGCTCGGCGCCCGCTGGTCCTACACCGAGCTCGGCTGGGGCGGCTACTGGGCCTGGGACCCGGTCGAGAACGCGGCGCTGATGCCGTGGCTGATCGGCACCGCCTTCCTGCACTCGATCATGGTCCAGGAGAAGCGCGGGATGCTGAAGGTCTGGAACGCCTGCCTCATCGTCGCCACCTTCTCGCTGGCGCTGCTGGGCACCTTCCTGGTCCGCTCCGGGGTGCTGCAGTCGATCCATGCCTTCGGCGACAACACCGTCGGCCCCTACGTCCTCGGCCTGATCGCCGTCGTCCTGATCGGCTCGACGGCGCTGATCGTCTCCCGCCTCGACGACCTGCGCTCGCAGAAGCGGATCGACTCGCTGGCCTCGCGCGAGTCGGTCTTCCTGGTCAACAACCTGCTGCTGGTGGCCCTGACGGCGGTGGTCTTCTGGGGCACCTTCTTCCCGCTGATCTCGGAACTGTTCACCGGCACCAAGGCCTCCCTGGCGGCGCCCTGGTTCGACCGCTACACGACGCCGCTGGCGATCCTGATCGTCCTCTTCACCGGGATCGGCCCGCTGCTCGCCTGGCGCCGCGTCAGCTGGGCCTCGGCCAGGCGCGTCTTCCGGCTGCCGCTCGCCGCCGCGGCGGTCTGCGCGATCGCGCTGGTGCTGCTGAGCGACGCGGCCGGGGAGCCCTGGGCGTTCGCGCTCTTCGTCTTCGCCGCCTTCGCCCTGACCGGCCTGGCGCTGGAGTTCTGGCGCGGCGCGTCGGCGCGGCGCTCGCTCGCCGGGGGCTCGCTGCCGGCGAGCCTGCTCGCGATCGTCTCCCGCAACCGCCGTCGCTACGGCGGCTACATCGTTCATATCGGAGTGATCGTGCTGCTGATCGGCATCGCCGCCTCCTCCAGCTTCCAGACCAACCGCGAAGTCGACCTGCGCCCGGGCGAGAGCACCGTGGTCGACGGGCGCGAGATCACCTATGTCAAGCCGACCGTCGACGTCAACCGCGAGTACATCGAGTTCGGCGCCGTCCTCGGCGTCGCCGAGGGCGGCGAGCGGGTGGCGACGCTGCGTCCGAGCCGGCGTTACTTCCGCCCGACCGGGCAGGAAGGGGGGACGATCGGCAGCTTCTTCAACGGCGAGGCGACGAGCGAGGTGGGTCTGAAGCCCGGTCCCGGCAGCGACCTCTGGACCGCGATGCAGCCGGACATCGTCGATGTGCAGCGGCGCGTGCGGGCGGCCGACAAAGGCTTCGAAGCCTGCGTCGAAGCCGCGCCGGCCGCGCCCGAGCAGTGCCGGGCGCTGGCGGCGATGATGCGCGCGGCCCTCGCCGACCCCAGCCTGCAGCCGGCGGCGCTGGCCCAGATCGCCCGGCTGCAGTCGCTGGCGATCGACCGCATTGCCCGCAGCTACCTCAGCGACCGCTCCGCGGCCACGTTCAAGGTGATCGTCGACCCGCTGGTGACCTGGATGTGGATCGGCGGCCTGATCGCCCTGGCGGGGGCGCTGATCGCGCTCTGGCCGGCGCGCTCGCGCCGCCGCGGCGCCGTCGTCCGCACCGAGGCCGACGCGCTGAAGGAAGCGAAGTACCGTGAGATCCGCGACGCCGAGCTCGACCACGCCGCCGGCAAGCTCTCCGACGAGGACTTCGCCCTGCTCGACGCCGAGCTGCGCCGCGAAGCGGTGGAGATCCTCGACCGGGTCGAGAACGGCAGGGCGGCGGTGCAGCCAGTCGACGGCAACGGCGCGGGGGAGAAGCGCCCGAAGATCCCGCAGAGCTAGACTTCCTGACCATGTACACGTTGCTGGGCCTTCTCCAGGTCATCATGTCCGTCGTCCTGATCTTCCTCATCCTGCTGCACTCGGGGAAAGATGCCGGTCTCTCCGGGGCCTTCGGCGTCGGCGGTGGCGGCAGCTCGCTCGGCGGCGGCTCGATGGTCGAGCGCAACCTCACCCGCGCGACGATTTTCGTCGCCGTGGCGTGGGCGCTGAACACCTTCATCCTGCTCAAGATCTGAGCGGTCCCTCCACCCACTTTGCGTGCCTGCTCTCGGGGTAGGACACTCTTGCGCGTTCTGTAACTGCGGTTGACAAATTCTTGATCTGTGTCAACCTTACGGACTCCAGCCCAAGTTTTGACAAGGAGGGACCGATGGAGGCTCATGCCGAGCACTCGCATCACCACCACCATCATCACGACGACGTAGAGGTCAATCCGGCGACCTGGACCGACGGCAAGCGCTACGCCTGGCTGCTGGGGATCGTCGTCCCGCTGGCGCCCTTCATCGCCTGGGGCTCGGTCGCGCTGACCGGCTGGGGCGGCTTCTACTTCTTCGGCCCGCTGCTCGTCTTCGTCGCCTTCCCGATCCTCGACATCGTCGTCGGCATGGACTCGAGCAACCCGCCCGACAGCATCCTCAAGTACCTCGAGCAGGACCGCTACTACCGCTGGTGCACCTACGTCTTCATCCCGATCCAGTACGCCGGCCTCGTCCTCGCCTGCTACCTGTGGTCGAGCGGCGACCTCTCGGTCCTCGAGAGCCTCGGCCTGGCGCTGACGATGGGAGTGGTCGGCGGGATCGCGATCAACACCGCCCACGAGCTCGGCCACAAGCGCGCCAACTCGGAGCGCTGGCTCAGCCGCGTTGCCCTGGCGCAGACCGGCTACGGCCACTTCTTCATCGAGCACAACCGCGGCCACCACGTCCGCGTCGCCACCCCCGAGGACCCGGCCAGCTCGCGCCTGGGGGAGAGCTTCTGGGCCTTCCTGCCACGCACGGTGAAGGGCAGCCTCACCTCCGCCTGGGGGATCGAGGCGGCCCGACTCGACCGCCTCGGCAAGTCGCACTGGAGCCTGCGCAACGACATCCTCGGCGCCTGGGCGATGACGATCGGCCTCTTCGCCGTGCTGGCGATCGCCTTCGGTCCGGTCGTCCTGCCCTACCTGCTGATCCAGGCGGCGCTCGGGTTCTCGCTGCTGGAGGTCGTCAACTACCTCGAGCACTACGGCCTGCTGCGGCAGAAGCGCGAGGACGGCCGCTACCAGCGCTGTCTGCCGGAGCACAGCTGGAACAGCAACAACGTCGCCTCCAACGTCCTCCTCTACCACCTGCAGCGCCACAGCGACCACCACGCCAACCCGACCCGCCGCTACCAGGCGCTGCGCCACGTCGACGAGGCGCCGCAACTGCCCACCGGCTATGCCGGGATGATCGTCCTCGCCTGGTTCCCGCCGCTCTGGCGGCGGGTGATGGACCCGCGGCTGCTCGAGCACTTCGACGGCGACGTCACCCGGGCCAACATCCAGCCGCGCAAGCGGGCGAAGATCCTCGCCCGCTACGGGGCACCGGAGGCGGCCGCGTGAGCCGCTGGCGCTGCCCCAGCTGCGGCTACGTCTACGACGAGGAGGCCGGGCATCCGCGTGAGGGCTTCCCGCCCGGGACGCCCTGGAGCGAGGTGCCCGACGACTGGGCCTGCCCCGATTGCGGCGTCCGCGACAAGGTCGACTTCGAGCCGGACGAGGGGGCCGAGTGACCGCTTCCGCTGCGACGATGGGGGGGATGGCGAGCACTCGCACCCCCTATCCACAGGCGGCCCGTGAGCTGCTGCGCGAAACCCTCTTCGGCGCCGCCCGCGACGAGCTCGAGCGCCGCGCCTGGTCGCAGATAACGATGTCCGACATCGCCGCCGCCGCCGGCGTCAGCCGCCAGACCCTCTACAAGGAGTTCGGCAACCGCAACGAGTTCGGGCTCGCCTTCGTGATCCACGAGGGCGAGCGCTTCCTCGACGCCGTCGATGCCGCCGTCCTGGAGCACCGCGACGACCCCCGCGCCGCTATCGGCGCCGCCCTCGAGCTGTTCCTGCGCACCGCCGGCGAGGACCCGCTGATCCGCATCCTGCTCAGCGACGACGGCGCCGGCGGCATGCTCCCCTTCGTCACCACCCAGGGCATGCCGGTGGTGCAGTGGGCCACCGCCCGCCTCGCGACGACGATCGAAGCGGGCTGGCCGCAGGCCCCCAAGGCCGACGTCCTGCTGCTCTCCGAATCCCTGGTGCGGCTGGCGATCAGCTACATCACGGCGCCGAGCGAGTCGCCGGAGACAACCGCCGCCGCGGTCGCCGACCTGCTCGGCCCGTTCATCGACCGGGCGCTGGGTACCACCGCTTAGCCAGCGGCTTCAGGCCAAGGGGGGAGAGTTTTTGCGCCTGTGCCCTTAGGTGCTGCATGTCCACGCTAGCCGTTCCGCCCACTTCAGCCGGTATGCTCCATGGCATGCGAACTACCATAGATCGTGCCGGAAGGATCGTCGTGCCGAAGAGCCTGCGGGCAGCGCTGGGGCTCAACGGTGGCGACGAGGTCGAGATCACCCTCGCGGGAGAGCGGATCGAGCTTGTCCCCGCCCCCCGAACCGCGAGCCTGCACAGGGGGCCCGGCGGCCTGCTCGTCTCCGACGTCGGCGTCGGGGTCGGGCCGGACGAGGTCCGCGAAGAGCTCGAGCGCACCCGGCCGTGATCACGCCGGATACCTCGGTGCTTGTGGCGGGCTTCGATCCCCGCCACCCCATCCACGGCGAGGCTGTCCCGGTCCTCGTCGAGGTCAAGGCGAGCGGGCGGCTGGTCGCGCACACGATGGCGGAGGCCTACTCCGTGCTGAGCTCTCCGGGTGGCCCCTTCCGCTTTGAGCCGGAGCCGGTCATCGCGTATCTCGACCAGTTCCTCGAGCGCTCGGACCCGATCCAGCCGCGAATCGGGTCCTACCGAGAAGCCCTCCACCTGCTCGGTGCGCGCGACCGCGCCGGCGGCGCCGTCTACGACGCTCTGATCGCCCTCGCCGCCCGCGACGCCGACGTCACCCTGTTCAGCCTCGATCGTCGCGCCGAGCGGACCTATGCCGCCTGCGGCGTCGAGGCGAAGATGCTGGGCGCCGGCTAAGGGGGAGGGCTTCCTAGACCGTTTCCGCCGCGGCGGTCCGCAGCGGCGCCGTGCCCTTGATCAGGTCGGCGGCGCGCTCGGCGATCGCGATCACCGGGGCGTTGGTGTTGCCGCGGGGGACCGTCGGCATCACCGAGGCGTCGACGACGCGGATGCCCTCCAGACCCTGCACGCACAGGTCGGCGTCGACCACGGAGCCGATCGCGCAGGTGCCGACCGGGTGGTAGATCGGGAAGGTGGTGCGGGCGGCGTGGGCGCGGAGGTCGTCGT
Source organism: uncultured Solirubrobacterales bacterium (assembly GCA_963775475.1). Taxonomy (GTDB): domain Bacteria; phylum Actinomycetota; class Thermoleophilia; order Solirubrobacterales; family 70-9; genus VAYN01. The sequence continues at coordinate 452,774 of CAVZIP010000003.1, forward strand.
CGGAGTCGCCGGCGGGGGCGGTGAACCGCTCGGCGCAGTAGGGGCGCAGCGCCGGCTGGGCGCAGATCTCCTCCACCAGGCGCAGCGCCGCGAGCATCCGCGGCATGTCCTCGGCGGCGCTGTAGAAGTCGTTGCGGACGATCGGCTTCGCGGTCGGGTCGTTGGAGGCGAGCCGGACCGAGCCGCGGCTGCCCGGGGTCAGCAGGCAGGGAGAGACCCAGACGCCGTGCGCCGTCGGGTCGCCCATGCCCTCGTCGACGATCTGGACCGGGGCGACGTGGATCTGCACGTCCGGGGCGGAGACGCCGGCCTCGACCCGGGCGAAGCCGCCTGACTCGGCCAGGTTGGAGGCGAAGGGACCGGTCTGGGAGGCGGTGAACTCCTCCAGCGCCGCCGGCTCCAGCGCCAGCAGCAGGCTCTGCGGCTCCGGCGTCGTCCAGACGTCGTAGGTGGCTGCGTGGTCGCTGAGGTTCTCGCCCACCGCCGGCTGGTCGAGCAGCGGCTCGATCTCGCGCAGCGTCAGGTGTTCGGCCGGGCCCACCCCGGACAGCATCAGCAGCTGCGGCGAGTTGTAGGCGCCGCCGCAGAGGACAACCTCGCGCTCGGCCCGCAGCTCCTGCGCCTGGCCGAGCTGGGTCGCCTCGACCCCGACCGCGCGGGTGCCCTCGAAGAGGACCCGGGTGACCTGCATGTAGGGCATCACGGTCAGGTTCGGGCGCTCGCTCGCCGGGTGCAGGTAGGCGACGGCGGCGCTGGCCCGCATCCCACCCCGCTGCGTCACCTGGTACATGCCGACGCCGTCCTGCTCGGCGCCGTTGAAGTCCTCGTTGCGGGCCAGCCCGGCTTCGGCCCCGGCCTCGACGAATGCGGGGGTGATGGCGTTGCCGGAGCGCTGGTCGGAGACCGGCAGCGGTCCGCCCACCCCGTGCCACTCGGAGGCGCCGCGCTCGTTGTCCTCGGCCTTGAGGAAGTAGGGGAAGAGGTCATCCCAGCCCCAGCCCGGCTCGTCCCAGCCGTCGTAGTCGGCACGGTTGCCGCGGATGTAGACCATCGCGTTGATCGAGGAGGAGCCGCCGAGGACCTTGCCGCGGGGGAGGGAGATGCGGCGGTCGTTGCAGTTGGGCTCCGGCGCCGTGCTGTAGTCCCAGTCGACCTCGGTCCGGGCCAGCTTCAGGTAACCGAGCGGGACGTGCAGGTTCTCGGCCGTGTCCGGCGGTCCCGCCTCGAGCAGCAGCACGCTGACGTCCGGGTCCTCGGAGAGGCGCGCCGCCAGCACGCATCCGGCGGAGCCCGCCCCGACGATCACGTAGTCGTACATCGGATCTCCTCCTCGGTTGGGCCGATCCCACTCGGCTCGCTCGCCAAGAGCGTACCCCGCGTTCCGTGGATCGCCGAACTATTCTCTCGGCCCCGTGCCTGCAGACGACCCGATCCGCGAGCTCGGCCACTGGATCTACGAGGCGCGGGCGGAGGGGATCCCGCTGCGCGTGCGCCCCGAGGCAATCGAGCTCTGGAGCGAAGCGGACGACCGCATCCACGAGCGCCGCCTGTTCGAGCGTGAGGGCGGCGGCTGGAAGCTGACGCTGCTGGCGCCCTAGCAGCGATGGCGATCCAGCGAGAGCGGGCGGTGATGCTGGGCCTCTTGGCGGCCGCGGCTCTCGCCTGCCTGCTCGGCGTCGCCAGCCCTCCCGCAGAGGACAGCCACGCCACCTTCGGCCGCGAGCTGGTGGACCTCGTTCGCGTCGCCAGCACCGCCGCCCTCGCCATCACCCTCCTGCTCGGGCCGGGCATCCTCTGGCGGGCGCTGAGCGAACGCGAGATCGGGCTCGGCTTCCTGCCGCTTCCCGGCTTCGCGTTGCTGATCGCGACCGGGGCTCTGGCCTGGCTGCTGGGGGACGCGCTCGAGCCGCGCCTGGCCTGCTTCGCGGTTCTGGCGCCGGTTCTGGGCCTGCTGCTCGGCGGGCTGCTGGGGGTGGGGCCGGATGACCTGCTCGCGCCCGAGGAGCAGCGGGCCCTCTTCCTCGTCTCGCTGGCGCTCGGGCTGGCGATCTCGCGCTCGCTCTGGTCGCTGGGACCGATCGCGGAACTCTACGAAGGGTCGATCTCGCGCACGCTGGTGCCGGAGGGGCGGCCCGACAGCCGCACCTCCTTCCTCGTCACCGCGCTGGTCGCCAACGGCGAGGCCCCCTACGGACCGGTCGGCAGCACCCTCTTCATCCCCTACAACTTCTCCAGTCGCGGTCCGTTCCCGGGCATGGCGAGCGCGCCGATCGTCCTCATGACCGGCGGCCGCCCGCCGCTGGGGGCACCGGACCAGCCCTGGCAGCCCTTCGATGCACAGGGGTTCATGGCCTTTCGCATCGCGATGATCACCTTCAGCTGCGCGGCGCTGCTCTCGCTCTGGGAGCTGGTGCGGCGGATCGGCGGCTCGAAGGCCGCCCGGTTCGCCCTCCTGCTGGGGGTCAGCACCCCGTTCCTCTACGCCGACCTCTGGTTCACCTGGCCGAAACTGCTTGCCGCCTCGTTTGTGCTCCTGGCCGGGCTGTGCGTGATCGAGCGCCACCCGTTTCGCGCCGGCCTCCTGCTCGGGGTCGGCTACCTGATGCACCCGAGCGCCCTGATCGGCGGCCTCGCGGTCGGGCTCTTGGCCCTCTGGCCGATCAGGGGCCCGAGGCTCCTGCGCCCGCAGATCCCCGCCGCGCTGCTCCTGGTGGCTGGGACGGCGGTCAGCGTGCTGGCCTGGCGGCTGTTCAACGGGCCGCACTTCATCCAGGACTCGTTCATCGAATACGTCACCCAGGCCTATCCCCACTACCACGCGTCGGTCGGGCAGTGGATCGAGTTCAGGCTGGCCACGCTCGGCAACACCCTGGTGCCGGGGTTCCTGCCGCTGTTCCATTCCGACAGCGTCTCGATCAACGCCCCGTTCGCCAGCTCCCCCGGCGTCGTTCACTTCTTCTTCCAGCCCTGGACCGGCGTGCCGTTCGGTTTGGGCATCCTCTTCTTCCCGCTGCTGCTGGTCAGCCTCTGGCGTGCCGGGCGCCGCTGGCCCTGGCCGGTCACCGCCACGGTCGTGCTGCCCCTGATCGCGTTCGCGATCTACTGGGGAGCCTCGATCACCGGATTGCTGCGGGAGGGGATGCAGGCCTGGGTGCTGACCCTGATCGCCGTCGTCGCCCTGCAGCAGGCGGCCGCCGGCTTCCCCTGGCTGCGGTCGCTGCCGATCCGCGCGATCCTCACCCTGCGCGCGGTCGAGGTCCTGGCGCTTGCCGTCGGCGCGACCCTCGGGACCTGGGACTTCAACCCGATCAGAGCCCTGTTCAAGTTCAACGACGCCGCCGCGGTGCTGTCGATCCTCTTCTTCTCCCTACTTCTGATCCGCACCGTTTGGCGGGACACCGGCGACGGTCTCGGCGATCGCCGCCGGCCCGCGGAGCCCTCCGAGCAGCCAGAGCAGGTGGAGCCGGTGGGCCCGGAGCTCAGGCGGGCCGGATGACGTTCGCCAGCGGCCGCCTCCGCCAGGCCGTGTCGACCGCAGGACGGGGGCGATGTCGTCCGGATCCTCCAGCCGCCCATGCCGGCGAATTTACGGGGCAAGGTGCCGAACTCGGTTTCGCAGCGCATCGTCAGCCGGGTTCGTCTTCAGGAGCTTCTTCAGAGCCTTCGCGTGGAGCGAGGCGGAGGCCTTGTCGCGCGGTACCGAGGAGTCGCTGACGAAGACCAGGCCGTAGTGCTCTTCGCCCGCGGCCTGCAGCTGATTGTGGATCAGCTGGAAGTCGAGCACGGCGCTGCTGACGAGGACCCGCTTCTCGACCACCATGCGGCGAACGATCTCGCGTTCGGCAAGGGCTTCCAGATCGGGCCTGTCGCCCTTGATCGCTTGCACGTCGAAGCCCTTGCTCCGCAGCTGCCGAGCGATCCTCGGTGAGATCATCTCATCCAGGAGGAGCTTCACGCGAGGGCCTCCTGGCTCCGGCGCCAGAGGTCGCGCTCCCGCTCGGCGGCAGCCCGGGAGCGCTCGATCAGCGCGTCCACCTCGCCGGTGTGCTCGCCGTAGTAGCGCGCCGCGGCCTCCAGCTGCTCGACCGGAATCTCGAGATAGGAGGCGGCCTTCTCCACGGAACCGTCGTTCTCGCGAATCGTCGTAATCGCCTCGGCGACCCCGAGGCGAGAACCGAGCAGGGCCGGCCGGCGTCCGGCTGCGCCCTCGCGGAAGTAGATCAGCGGGTGCTCGTCGCGGCGAATGCCCTCCTCGATGTAGCGCTCGGCAAGCGCCGTCTGGCCGGCGCCCGCCTCGGCGGCGTGGTCTTTGAGGCGTTGCACCGTGGTCGGGTCGAAGCGAAAGCTGACGCTCTGCTTGCCCTGCGTTCGCTGTTCACGAGTCATTGCCAGTCTCCGTATCGTTGCGTATAGCGGCGTATAGTCACGATGTACCACGAACCTGTATCGCGGGAGCATTACTCCTTCAGCCTGTAGCCCATTCCGCGCACGGTCTCGACCGTCTCCTCGCCGAGCTTGCGGCGCAGGTAGCCGACATAGACGTCGACGACGTTCGAGCCGGGGTCGTAGTCGTAGCCCCACACATGGGAGAGGATCTGCTCGCGGGTGAGGACCTGTCCCGCGTGGCGCATCAGCGTTTCCAGCAGCGCGAACTCTCGTGCGGTGAGCTCGATCGTGCCGCCGCCGGCGCGGGCGTGCCGGGTGCGCAGGTCCAGTTCGAGGTCGGCGGCGGCCAGCACCGTGATCTCGGGCGTGCCGCCCTGACGCAGCCTGGCCCGCACCCGGGCCAGGAGCTCCTCGAAGCGGAACGGCTTGGTCACGTAGTCGTCGGCGCCGAGGTCGAACCCGTCGACCTTGTCGCTGACTTCGTCGCGGGCGGTGAGGATCACCACCGGCAGCCGCTGGCCACGCTCGCGCAGGCTGCGCAGGACTTCCAGCCCGTCGATGTCGGGGAGGCCGAGGTCGAGGATCATCAGGTCGAAATCCACGTCCGAGGCCACCGCGAGGGCGGATGCCCCGTTCCTGGCGTGGGAGGTGGTGAAGCCGTTGCCCCGCAGCCCCTTCTCCAGGAAGCTGATCAGCCGTGGCTCGTCCTCGACGATCAGGATGCGGGTCACGACGGTGCCCGCTCGACCGGAGCCGCTCCTTCGACCTGCCCCGTGCTCGGGATCCAGACCGTGAACCGGGCTCCGCGTCCGGGCTCGGAGTCGACCTCCGCTCTCCCCCCGTGGGCGTCCGCCACCGCCTTGACTATCGCCAGCCCGAGGCCGGTTCCGGCGTAGCCCTTGCCGCCGTCGCCGCGGGCGAAGCGGGCGAAGACCTCACCGCGCTCGGCCTCCGCCAGCCCCGGGCCGGCGTCGGAGACCCAGAAGCGGGCCCAGCCGTTCTCCACGTCGGCTCCGATCTCTATCTCCGCCCCCTCCACGGTCTGCTTGACCGCGTTGTCGGCGAGGTTGACGAGCGCCTGGGTCAGGCGCTGCGGATCGGCGTCGAGGGAGCCGTCGCGCTGCAGGTGCAGGGTCCAGCGGCGGTCCCCGAGCGAGGTCGCCTTGGCGTAGACCTCGTGCGTGAAGTCCGCCAGCCGCAACGGCTCGGGCTGCAGGAAGTCCGGGCGTTCGGCCCGGGCCAGGATGAGCAGGTCGCCCACCAGGCGCGCCATCCGGTCGAGCTCGTCGGTGACCAGCTCGAGCGTCTCCCTCCTTTCCACGGGGTCGTCCCCCATCAGCTCGAGATGGCCGCGGACGATCGTGATCGGCGTGCGCAGCTCGTGGCTGACGTCCCGGATCAGGTCACGCTGGCTGGAGAAAGCCGTCTCGAGGCGGTCGAGCATCGCGTTGAAGGTCCGGCTCAGCTCGGCCAGCTCGTCGTTGCCGTGCACCTCGATTCGGCGCGTGAGATCCGAGGACTCGAGACCGCGCGCGGTCTCGGTCAGTTCTCGCAGCGGGTGAAGAAGGCGGCCCGCCGCCAGATAGGCGACCGCAGTCCCGATCAGGAGGACGACGGCGCCTACGAGCCCCGCCGTTCGCACCGCGTCGGCGATCTCATCCCTCTCGCGAGCGGTGAACTTCGCGACCACGAACGTCCCGGTGCGCGTGCCGCTGTAGGACAGCGGCACGGCCAGGTACCGGACCGGCCCGGAAGGGGTGTCGAGGCCACCGGACTGCGGCTCGGTCAGATTCGACCATCGCCGCACCAGGTCCGCCCGGGCGCTGAGGCGGAAATCGTTCGGGTTCGTGTCCTTGTCCCGGTAGAGCTCTCCCTGGGAAAAGGTGAGCAGCTGCTCGCCTTCCTCCAGCACGTTCCGCTTCAGGTACAGATCGAAGAGCGGCTGCAGCCGGCGCTCGAACGGACGGCTGGTCTGCGGGTTGAGGCCCTCGGCGAGGCTCCTGAACTCCTGTACCTCCTGGACCAGCGAGTCGCCGATCCGGCTGTCGAGGCGGACCAGCAGGATCTGGCGGCCGGTGAACACGGTAACCGCGATGCCAACCGCGAGCAGCACCACCGAATAGGCAAAGAGACGCGCTCGGACCCCCCGCACCGCGCGGATCGCGGCCGGCCTGGCCTGCTCCTGCCGCGCTCGCCGGGTCAATCGTCGTCCTCGGCTCCACCCAGGTCATCGTCGTCATCGTGACCCGCATCGCCGACTTCGCTTTTCTCACCCGTATCCACGTCCTCACCCATGTCGTCGTCCACGCTCTCACTTCGGTCATCGCCGACGCTCTCACCCCGGTCATCGCTCCCGTCCTCGTCGTCCCCCTGCTCGTCCGCGGGCCGGCCTCGCGCCGAGGAGGTTGCCCCACCTCCACTGGACGCGACCGTCGGGGCGGACGCCGGAGCGGCGGCGGTGGTGGGGATGGGTGGGCTCGGCTCCAGTGGCGTCCGCGCGTCAGGCGTCACCCTTGCCGCGTCGGCCAGCCGCGTGACCGGTGGGGGACCGAACCTGATCGGTTCCACCTCGTTGGCGGGCTCACCCTCGAAGATGCTCGGCAGGGCGAGGATGAACACGGCAGCGAGGAGCGATGCGCCACCGCCCAGGAGCTTTGGACCCATGGCGACGATCCTCTCTGGCAAAGATGAGACGAAGATGAGAATCCTCTTATCAAGTACCGGTGCTGGAATTCGACTGTGACATGACGTGACCCCCACACTCCGTCTATCCTCGATTCCCAAGCCTGTTCACTGGGGGGCAGTTACATCTCACGGGCCACAGAGACACTCCGAGTCGTCCTAGTCGATGACCATGCCTTTTACAGGCATGGTCTTGCCGATCTCCTGGAGCGATCGAGCATCGAGGTGGTCGGCGAAGCGTCGAACGGCCTGGCCGCGATCGAGACCGTCGAGCACACCGCCCCCGACGTCGTCGTCATGGACCTCAACATGCCGCGCCTCTCCGGGGTCGAGACGACTCGCCGTCTGACCGAGCGCAGTCCCGCCACCCGGGTGCTGGTCCTCAGCGTCTCGGCCGAGGAGTCCGACGTCCTCGACGCGATCCTCGCCGGGGCGAGCGGCTACCTGCTCAAGGACGGCCCGGTCGAGGACGTGGCCGCCGGCATTCGCGCCGCCGCCGCGGGTGAGTCGCTGATCTCGCCGAAGATCGCGACGATGCTGATGGCGAAGGTCCGCGAGCGCGGTCGCAGCGAGGCCGAGCAGCCCCAGGTCTCGCTCTCCGATCGCGAGCTCGAGGTGCTCGAGCTCGTCGCCCAGGGGAAGGCGAACCCCGAGATCGCGGAACGGCTCTTCATCGGCGAGACGACGGTGCGCAACCACATCTCGAGCATCCTCGCCAAGCTCCAGGTCGACAACCGCGTTCAGGCCGCCGTCCGGGCGGTGCAGGACCGGATGGTCTGAGGAGGCTGCCGTGACCGGGTGGTCGTCACGATGGGCGGGGGGTGCTGCCGCCAGCGGCGGCTACGTCATCGCCGTGGTCGCGACGGTCGGCCTCGCGATCACGCTGCTGCTCAACACGGTCGAGGCGCTCGAGCCCGCCTACCACAACGACTCGCTCCACGTGGCGAAGGAGACCGCGGCCGGGCTGGTCCTGATCCTCGTCGCGACGCTCCTGCTCGGCCGCTTCCGCCGCGGCGGCAGGCTGCTCGACCTGCTCGCCTTCGCGGCTGTTGCGGTGCTCGCGGGCAAGGCGCTCCTGTTCTCGGTGCTGGCCGCGATCCTGCACGAGCCGGGCGGTGGCCTGACCACCTGGCGAACCACCGGGACGGGGATGGTCGGCGCCGCGCTGCTGGTGGCGGCGGCGCTGGCCCCGGACCAGACGATCAAGGATCGCTCCCGGGCGATCAAGGTCACCGTGGCTGGAAGCTTCGCGGCGCTCTGCGTGCTGATGGCGGCGGCCGGGCTGTTCGAGCTGCCGGCGGCGTTCACGGATCCGCCGGAGAGCATCGCGGAGCTGCAGCGGCTGAGTCAGGACTCGGCGCTGCTGGTCGCCGACGCCGGCGCCGCGCTGCTCTTCCTCATCGCCGGCGTCGCCTTCGCCCGCCGCGCCTCGCGCGAGCGCGACGAGTTCGAGCTCTGGCTCGGGGTCGGCGCGACCCTGGCCGGGATCGCCTACCTGAACTACACGCTCTTCCCCTCCCAGTACACCGACTTCCTCTACGCCGGAGACATCTTCCGGATCCTCGCCGTGATCGCCTGGGGCCTGGGGACGATCCGGATGATCGGCGCCTACCAGACCGCCTACGCGGAGGCCGCGGTCCTCGACGAAAGGCGCAGGGTCGCCCGCGACCTTCACGACGGCGTCGCCCAGGAGCTTTCCTTCATCTCGTCGCAGATGCACTGGCTGATCGGCGAAGCGAAGCAGAACGGCGAGAGCGGAGCCTTCAACGAAACCTCGGCGCTGATCATGGAGGCGGTCCAGCGCGCCCTCGACGAGTCCCGCGGTGCGATCTCCGCGCTCAACCGGCCCCTGCACGAGCCGCTCCACCTGGCGCTCGCCCACACGGCGGAGGAGGTCACGGGCCGGCTCGGCGCGCACCTCGAGCTCGAGCTCGACGACCGGATCGCGGTCGCGCCCGCCTCGGAGGAGGCCCTGACCCGGATCATGCGCGAGGCGATCTCCAACGCGGTTCGCCACGGGCAGGCCCGCACCGTCATGGTGGAGCTGAGCAACGGCAGTGGGATCCGCCTCCGGGTGAGCGACGACGGGACCGGCTTCGACCCATCCCAGCCGCAGTCCAAGGGCAGCTATGGCCTGATCAGCATGCGCGAGCGCACCGAGGCGCTGGGGGGCAGCTTCAAGCTCTCGACCCAGCCCGGCCGCGGCACCTCGGTCGAGGTCCTGCTCCCTTGACCGTCCGGGTCCTGATCGCCGACGACCATCCGCCGACCCGGGCCGGTGTCCGCATAGCTCTCGAGCGGGACGGGCTCGAGGTGTGCGCCGAGGCCTCCGACGCAAGGGGGGCCTTGGCGGCGGCGCTGAGGGAGCACCCGGACGCCTGCTTGCTCGACGTGCGCATGCCGGGGGGCGGCCCCGCCGCCGCCTCGAGCATCACCACCCATCTGCCGCAGACCGTGGTGCTGATGCTCTCCGTATCGCGGGACGAGAAGGACCTGCTCGAGTCGCTGCGGCGCGGCGCGACAGGGTACCTGCTCAAGGACATGAACCCGAAGCGGCTCTCCGCCGCCGTGCAGGCTGCGCTGCACGGCGAGGCGGTGGTCCCGCGCGCGATGCTCCCGCAGCTGCTGCGGGAGCTGCGTGACCTGCCCGACCCCGTCGCCGAGCGCCCGGCGCGCCTGCGCCGGCTGACCCGGCGCGAGTGGGAGGTGCTGAAGCTGCTCTGCGCCGGAGTGGAGACCGGGCAGATCGCGAAGCGCCTGCTGCTCTCACCGGTGACCGTGCGGCGGCATGTCTCGACGGCGATCGCCAAGCTCGGAGTCTCCTCCAGGGAGGCGGCGGTGAGAATGGTGATGGAAGAGGATGATCGGCTGTGGACCGCGAAGGAGAGACCATGACCCCGAGACAGATCATCGTCGTTCCCCTGGTCGCGATCACGGCGATCGGTCCGGCCGCCTGCGGCAGCTCGGAACCGGAAGACCGGGGGGCTGCCGCGGTGGCGCTTTGCCACGGCCACGGCGGCGTAGTCGCTTTCGACGACGAGGTCGTCATCTGCCGCGATCAGAGCTCGCACCAGATCGAGTAGGCCCCCGCTCCATGCTCATCCGGCTCTCATCGGAGTCTCATCTACCTGGTGGAAGGTGCCACGGGTGAGTCGGGCCGAGATAGAGCGACCGCCAGGGGGCGTGTCCACGAGGGAGGAGCCGGGGCGCATTCGCGTCGCGATTGCCGACGACCACCCGGCGTACCGCGACCAACTGGCGGTCTTCCTCCGCGCTCGCGGGCTCGATGTCGTCGGCGAGGTCGGCAACGGCCGCGCCGCGATCGAGCTCGTGGAGAGCGCTCGGCCCGACTTAATCGTGATGGACCTGAGGATGCCTCTCCTCTCTGGGTTCGAGGCGATCCGCCGCTTGGCGAGGCTCACCTCCCGCCGCCGCATCCTCGCGATCAGCGCCGCGGCCACGGAGGACGAGATCACCGACGCGATCCTCAGCGGCGCCGACGGTCACATCTCCAAGGACCGGGCTCCGCAGGAGCTGATCTGGGTCCTCATGGCGACCGTGGCGGGCCAGCCGCTGCTCGCCCCCGGTACCGCGCAGGTGCTTCTGCGGCGACTCCGCGGCCAGGCCGAGCCGGGAAGGAGCCTGGTCGACACGGTCATGTTCCAGCGAGAGTGGGGGCTGCTTGCCTGTCTGGCCCAGAGCTACACCACGGCCCAGACCGCGATGGCGCTGAACGCGACCCCCGACGAAATCAACCAGGACATCGAGCTGCTGCTGACCAAGCTGCGAGCCGAGCAGTGGATCCACGACGCGGACCGAACCAGCCCCGTCGAGGACGATATGGACGAATAGACCCTGATCGGTTCGTGCCTGCGTTCAGGTAAATGAACGCAGGATGGTCCGTCTGGCCCCTTGTGGGTTCTCCCGCTCGATGCCTCAATGCGAGCGAATGAATTGGGGAGGACCAACCAGTCTCGTCGCGCGTCTCCTGCTGACCACCGTCCTGGGAGTCGCCCTGCTGCTTGCCGCCGGCACCGCCCCGGCGGTCGCGGAGAGCTTCGTGGTGGACAGCACCGCCGACCGGACCGACTCGAGCGCCGGTGACGGAATCTGCCGGACCGCCGTCGCCACCTGCACGGTCCGGGCGGCGATCCAGGAGGCGAACGCGCGCGGCGGCGCCGACACGATCCAGGTTCCCGCCGGCGTCTACGAGATCGAGATCCCGACGCTGAACGAAGACGTCCCCGGCAGCGGCGACCACGACATCACCGATCCGGTGACGATCGTCGGGGCGGGCCCGAGCTCGACCATCCTCGACGGCGGCTTCCCCCTCCCCGGGGCTTCGCCGGAGATCAGAGGGATGGACCGCATCTTCGAGATCCACCGGATGGCCGGCGACGTCACGATCTCCGACCTGACGATTCGGGAGGGGCACTCCGAAGAGGACGGGGGAGCGATTCAGAGCTGGACGCCGGGGAAGGTGCGCCTCGAAGACATCCACCTGCTGGACAACCTCGCCGCCAAGGCCGGTGGCGCCATCAACAACGGCGACCCGAATCTCTATCCCTGTCCGAGTTGCGAGTTCGAGCCGCTGACCCCGATCCCCGGGGGGCGGATCGAGCTGATCGACGCGACGGTCTCCGGCAACGCCGCCGGTGAGGGCGGCGCCGCGATCAACAACGCGAGCAGCGGCTCGATCCTGATCCTCGCCGGGAGCGAGGTCAGCGACAACCCGGGGGAGATGATCCCGGACCCGTTCCAGATTCCCGAGCCGATCGACCCCTTCGACCCGGAGCCGCCCGAGCCTCCGGAGCTGGTCCCGGGTCCGGGCGTGTACGAACCGGGCGGGCCGGCGATCGCCAACATCGGCGCCGAAGACGATCTATACGGAACGATCCGGATCGCCGACTCGGAGGTCTCGGGCAACTACTCGGCCCATACCGGCAGCGGCATCTTCAACGCCGGCGACGGCGTCCTGATCGTCGAGCGGACGACGATCGCCGACAACACCAGCGAGGCCGACGGCGCCGGTATCTACGCCGAAGGCGGCAGCGTCACCATCGCCGAGTCCAGCTTCTCCGACAACTTCGCCCACGGCAACGGCGCCGGTCTCTACAGCGCCGGCCACCTCAGCGGGGTCGGGCTGCGCAGCAGGGTCGCGGTCTCCGACACGATCTTCAAAGGCAACAAGGCGCATGCCTCGGGTGCCGGGATCATCAGCGACGGCGACGGCGAGATGACCCTCACCGACGTCACGGTCCGCGACGGCGTCGCGGACGACGCGGGCGGCGGCATCGTCGCCGGCGGGCGCTCCGGCCTGACGGTGGTCCGCGGCACCTTCACCGGCAACTACGCGCTGACCGAGGGCGGGGCGATCCTCACCGCCAGCGAGCGCCCGGTCACGATCGCCGCCACGACGGTCGCCGACAACGAGGTCGGCGTTCCCGGCGAAGCCGGCGTCGACGCCGCCGGCGGCGGCATGCAGACGGAGGGGGGACCCGTCACCGTCACCGACTCGGTCTTCGAGCGCAACACCTCGACCGAGATGGGCGGCGGCATCGTGATCGACAACCACGGCGCCGTCCGCGTCGCCGACACGATCGTCCGCAACAACATGACCCACGGCGACGGGGGCGGTGTCGAGAACAGCGGCGCCCGGGTCACCTTCGAACGGCTGACGGTCTCCGACAACCGGGCCCTGCTCGACGGCGGCGGCATCTACAACTCCTCGAGCGGCGAGTTCACGGTGCTGGAGACGACGATGCAGCGCAACCGGGGGATGAACGGCGGCGGCTTCGTCAACGCCTCCGACAGCACCCTGGTGATGCGCCGCTCGCTGATCATGAACAACACCGCTCGCCGGCCGGCGGTGGTCGAAGACCCGGAGGAAGGGGGGCACGGCGGCGGCGTCTACAGCGTCAGCGACGGCGACGCGATGATCGAGAACACGACGATCTCCCACAACACCTCCAACGTCCGCGGCGGCGGGATGTACCACGACGCGGATGCCGCTTTCAAGTTGCACAACGTGACGATCTGGCGCAACTCCGCGCCGCTCGGCGGCGGGCTCTCGACCGTCGAGTCGGACTTCGTGCCCTCGATCCCGCCGCAGCCCAACCCGCTCCGGGCCCGCAACACGATCATCGCCGGCAACCAGGGCGGCGACTGCGACGCTCAGGTCACCTCGCTCGGCGGCAACATCGACGGCGGGAGGATGTGCTTCCTGACGATCTCCGGCACCGACCCGATCGAGGAGTCGTTCGGCGCCCGCGATCGCCAGATGGTCGACCTCGAGCTCGACGCGATCGCCGACAACGGAGGGGCGACCCTCACTCACGCCACCCGCTTCGGGAACGTCGCCATCGACAACGGCCGCTCGCCCTGCCCGGAGACGGACCAGCGCGGGGTGGTCCGCCCCCAGAACGGCAAATGCGACAGCGGCGCCTTCGAGTTCGAGGGCGCGCCACCCCCCGAAGACAAAGTCCCGCCCGAGACGGAGTACCTCGCGGGCCCGGTCCAGGACACGCTCGAAACCGTCGCCTTCGACTTCACCGGCTCCGATAACCAGACCGCGGTCGAGGACCTCCAGTACGAGTGCCGCCTGATCGAGCACGAGCTGACCGAGGAAGAAGAGCCGCTGGCGCCGTGGGAAATGGACCCGGAGCTGATGTTCCACAGCTGCTCGCCGGGTTGGCAGTGGGAGCTGCTCGAGGAGGGCCTCTTCACCTTCGAAGTGCGGGCGGTCGATCGTGCCGGCAACGAAGACCCGACCCCCGCCGTCCACGTCATCAACGGCGGCGACCTGAACCCGCCGGAGACGGAACTGATCGACAAACCACCCCTCTTCACCAGCAGCCGCACGGCGACCTTCACCTTCGGTGGCACCGACAACATGACCCCGCCGCAGTTCCTCGAATTCGAGTGCCGGCTCGACTCGCGCGATCCCGAGCTCTGGCTGGAGTGCCTCAACCCGACCATCTTCGCCAACCTGACGACCGGCGAGCACACGCTCGAAGTACGAGCGCTGGACGGGGCGGAGCAGATGGACCGCACGCCGCTGCGCTACAGATGGACGGTCGGGCAGTCGGCGAGCTGCGACCAGGCGAACATCGTCCTGACCCCGGTGGCGGACGGCTGGGTCGACCAGGGCGTGCCGCAGGAGAACTTCCTCTTCGAGCAGGAGCTGACGGTTCGCTCGGAGGCGGACGGCAGCGGCGAACCGGGCGACCCGATCGTCCCCCGGAACGCCCGCACCCTGGTCCGCTTCCCGATGCCGGCCGCGGCGCCGCACTGCAGGCTCGAGTCGGCGACGCTGCGCCTCTACAGCGACTCCAACGCGGAGGAACGCAGCCTGGAGGCGGTTCCGCTCGCCGGCACCTGGAAAGAGAGCACCCTCAACTGGATCAACCAGCCGGGCACGCTGGCCGGAGCGAGCGCGGCGACCGCGCCCTCCGGCGAGGGATACCGGGAGTGGAACGTGCTGCCGCACCTCGAATCGATGCTCGAGCTGGGGGAGGGCCACGGCTGGCAGATCCGCGATTCGAAAGAGAGCGACCCGCTCGACGGGGGAGAGCACTCCTTCGTCAGCCGCGAGGCGCTGCAGGATCCGCCGCCGCTGACCCAGCCGCAGCTGGTGCTCCGCTATGACGCCGACGCGGCGCCGCCTCCGCCGCCACCCGTCCCGGCGACCGCGCCGACGACGGTCAGCTGCGGCCAGGTGATCACCGAGAGCACGCTGGTTGCCAACGACCTCACCACCTGCCTCGGCGAGGGGCTGGTGATCGGCGCCTCCAACATCGTCCTCGACCTGGGTGGCCACAAGCTGAAATACGGCCTCCTGCTCGAGCCCGGCGAGGAGGAGGGCCTGATGTCCGGGGTCCGCAACAGCGGCCACACCAACGTCGTCATCCGCAACGGCACGATCGAAGGCTTCGGCTACGGCGTGATGCTGACGGCGGGCACGACGCACACCGTCGTCGAGGATCTGGAGCTGCAGGCGAACGCCCTCGCCGGGATCGAGCTGAACGACGCCGACGACGGGCGCACCGGTAACACGATCCGCGACAACCTGCTCATGTTCAACGGCGAGTCCGCGATCTCGATCGTCAACAGCGCCGAGAACAGCCGCTTCATCGACAACGAACTGATCAGCAACGGCGGCGTCGGCTTTCAGATGATCGAAGCGAGCGGGCACCGGATCGAGGGCAATCTGGTCGACGGCTTCTCCCGCAACCCGGAAATCGACAGCGACGGCGGCGCCCATCTCGAAGGCTCGAGCGACAACGTCTTCGCCGACAACGTCATGTCCGACTCCGGCGACGCCGGGATCACGCTGATGGAGGGCTCGAACCGCAACCGCATCGAAGGCGACGTGCTGCCGCGCAACGGCGACGCGGGCATCTCGATCCAGGACTCCGACGGAACCGAGGTGATCGAGGTCGTCGCCCACCAGGGCTCCGACGCCGGGGTGGTGGTCAACAACGGCGACCACACGACGATCCGCGGCAGCGACCTGCGCTTCAACCCCTCCGGCGTCGACGCCTCCGACGCCAACCACCTGCTGATCGAGGGCAACGACGCCAGCCACTCGCTCGACGCCGGCTTCGAGATCGGCAACGGCGTTAACGTCCGCGTGCTCGACAACGTCGCCAGCCAGACCGGCGGCGCCGGGATCTCCGTCGAGGGCGCCGCCTTCGACGAGCTCGGAGCGCCGCTGGGGGGCGGCCTGATCGAAGGGAACACCGCCAACCAGAACCTGGCCGACGGGATCGCGATCGCCGATGGCGGGCACACGATCAGAGCCAACGAGGCCCACAACAACGCCGGCTTCGGCATCGACGCCGGCGAGAACCCCACCCCGGGCGAGCCGGGCGAGCCGCCCAGCGGCACCAGCAACGTCGACGGCGGCGGCAACCGGGCGAGCGGCAACGAAGAGATCGAGCAGTGCCGCGGCGTCCTCTGCGTCATGACCGGGTCGGTGCCGCTGCTGCCGGAAGACCTGACGGCGCCGGAGGCGACGATCGACGCGGGCCCGCAGGCCCAGACCGCTGATACTGCGGCGATCTTCCGCTTCTCGGCGACCGACGCGGTCACGCCGCCCACCGCGATGGTCTTCGAATGCCGCCTCGACCCGCCGCCGGATCCGCCCCTCCCGCCGGAAGAGCCCGACCTCGAGCCGCCGGAGCCGGGCGAACCGCCGGACCCGAACGACCCACCCGACGGCGAAGGCTGGGTGGAGTGCGTCAGCCCCTTCTTCATCGACAACCTCGACGAAGGCAAACATCGCTTCGAGGTGCGTGCCCTCGACCAGGCGGACAACCGCGACCTCACCCCGGCGACCCATGACTGGGAGGTGATCCCGGGCGTGGTCGACGACGAAGCCGGCCCGGACTCGGTCGAGCCGACCACCAGGTTCGCCGCCGCCCCGCCGACGCTGACCGACAACCCGACGGCGAACTTCGCCTTCGCCGGCAGCGACAACCTCACCCGCGGCCACAACCTGCGCTACGAGTGCAGCCTCGACGGCGCGCCGTTCGCGCCCTGCGCCTCGCCGCAGCAGCACACCGTCGGCGCCGGCCAGCACAGCTTCGAGGCGCGCGCGATCGACCGCGCCGGCAACGTCGATTCCTCACCGGCCAAACACGTCTGGACCTATGTTCCGCCGCCGGTCGACTCGACGCCGCCGCAGACGACGATCGAGTCCGGCCCCGACCCGGTCACGATCAAAGCCACCGCCACCTTCGCCTTCTCCAGCGACGAGCCAGGCGCTGGCTTCGAGTGCGCCCTGAACGGCGGCGCCTACGGCCCCTGCGCCTCGCCGCAGCAGCTGGGCGGCCTCTCGGTGCGGCTCCACGAATTGAGCGTCCGCGCCCGCGACGCCGCCGGCAATGCCGACCCGTCGCCCGCCACCTGGAGCTGGGCCGTCGCGGCGCCGCCGGTGCCGACCTTCGTCGCCTGCGGCCAGGTGCTGACGCAGAGCACCCTCGTCCGCAACGACCTCGGCGACTGCCTCTTCGACGGGCTCGTGATCGGCGCCGACAGCATCGTCGTCGACCTCGACGGCCACCTGATCGACGGCAAGGGGCTCGGCGCCGGGGTACGCAACAAAGGCTTCGACAACGTCACGATCCGCAACGGCAGGACGAGTGACTTCGATTGGGGCGTCGCCCTCAACAACGGCACCAAACGCAACATCGTCGAGGCGATGAGGGTGGAACTGAGCCAGGAGGCGGGGATCGGCCTGGGGCCGATGGCCGAGAACGACCCCAACCTCCCGGTCGAGCCGCCCGATCCGTTCCCCTCCGGCCAGTCGGGGGTGAGCGAAAACACGGTGCGCGGCAACACCGCGGTCGCCAACCGCTACGGGATCTGGCTGACCCGCGAGACCAAGGGCTCGCTGGTCCAGGGCAACCAGATCGCGGCGACCAGCGGCGACGGTGTCTTCCTCGAGAACTCGAGCGGCAACCGTGTTCTCGACAACCAGATCGACAACTCGAGCGGGGCCGGGGTCGGCCTCGAGGGGTCGAGCTTCAACGCGATCGCCGACAACGTCCTGACCAGCAACGACGCCGGCGTGACGATCGACGTCACCCGCAGCAACACGACCGGGATCCCCTCCAACGACAACCGGGTCGAGGGCAACGCGCTGGAGGAAACCGGTGGCTTCGAGGTGATCGAATCGTCCCGTAACGAGCTGCTCGACAACGTCGTCCAGCGCGCCAACGACAGCGGCGTCCATCTCGAGTTCGCGCAGGACAACCTGGTGCGCGGCAACGACGTGCGTGGCAACAAGGGCGGGATCACGCTCAAGGCCGCGAGCGGCAACCGGATCGAGGAAAACGACGCCAGCGAATCCGAGAGCACCGGCATCGCGCTGGAGGCGGGTTCGCTGAGCAACGTCCTGCTGCGCAACGCCTCGAGCAGCAACGAAGGCGACGGGATCTACGTCGGCGACGAGACGGCGGGCAGCTCGGGGACCCTGATCGAGGGCAACGTCACCAACGACAACAAGGGCTACGGCATCTTCGTGCCCAAGGTCAGCCACACGATCAAGGGCAACGTCGCCAACGACAACGGCGGCTGGGGGATCTGGGCCAGCGAAGGCAGCAACGGCCGCTTCAACGTCGACGCCGGCGGCAACCGGGCGCAGGGCAACCTCGGACCGCCCCACCCGATCACCTTCCTGCCGCAGCAGTGCTGGTCTGTCTCCTGTGAGGGCGGTCCGCCGGTCTCGGTCGACCTGACGCCGCCGGAGACGACGCTGATCGACTTCCCCGAGGACCCGAGCACCGACACCACGGCCAGCTTCCGCTTCGCCGGCACCGACAGCCAGGGCGGCGTCACCTTCCAGTGCTCCCTCGACGACACCGCCTTCGCCCCGTGCACCTCGCCGCTGGCCTACTCCGGCCTGGCGATCGGCGCCCATGCATTCTCGGTCAGGGCGGTGGACGCTTCGGGCAACGTCGACCTCTCGCCCGAGGAATTCGCCTGGGGCGTCGGCGTGCCGCCGGTCGGCGTGCCGCCGCAGACGACGATCGAGTCCGGCCCCGACCCGGTCACGGTCAGCACCGACGCCGACTTCGAGGTCACGGCCGACGAGCGCGGCTCCAGCTTCGAGTGCTCGCTCGACGGCTCCCCGTTCAGCCCCTGCCTCCAGACCGAGGGCGCTCCCAGCTCCCCGGCCGGACCGGAGACCGTTCGGGTCGGCTACGGCGACCTCGCGGTGGGGACGCACAGCTTCCGCGTCCGCGCCACCGACACCCAGTTCAACACCGACGAATCGCCGGCGACCCACTCCTGGCGGATCGAGCCGCCGCCGACGCCGGCCGAAGTCAGCTGCGGCGAGGTGCTGGTCCAGAGCACCCTGGTCACGAACGACCTCGTCGATTGCCTCGGGCACGGCTTGATAATCGGCGCCCCCAACATCACCGTCGATCTCGACGGGCACGTGATCGACGGCAAGGGCCTCGACTCCGGCATCCTCAACAACGGCCACGACGGGGTCACGATCGCCAACGGCCACGTCCACGAATTCGCCTTCGGCGTCCTGCTCAACCCGGGCACGGCCGACAACGTGCTCACCGGGCTGCGGGTCGAGATGAACGACGAATCGGGGATCACCCTCTCCGACGCGGACCAGGGCGGCAAGGGCAACGTGATCCGCGGCAACACGCTGCTCGGCAACGACGTCGGCGTCGGCCTCTTCGGTGGCACCAACCACGCCATCGTGCGCGGCAACCAGTTCGGCGCCAGCGGCGGCGAAGGGGTGAGGATCGAGCATTCGGCCGGCAACCGGGTGCTGTCCAACGAGATCGCCAAATCCTCCGGCGCCGGAATCGCGGTCGCCGGCGGCGCCAACAACTCGATCACCCACAACGTCCTCACCGACAACCACAGCGGCGGCATCCTCGCCGGCGAAGAGCTGCTGCCCGCGAACAACACGGTGGTCGAGGAAAACACGCTCGAGGGCAACGAAGGCGCGGGCATCGAAGTGGTCAGCTCCACCGGTTCGCAGGTGCTCTTCAACGAGGTGACCGAAGGCAAGGGCGCGGGCGTCGTGCTGGAGCTCTCCAACGACGTGGTCGTCCGCGGCAACGACCTCAGCTCGAACGCCGCCGGCGTCGAGATGAGCGAATCGAACAACAACCTGATCGAGCAGAACAACGCCAGTGGCCAGCTCGGCTCGGGCATCGAGGCGGAGCTGTCCAGCAACAACGACATCATCCGCAACACGGCAAGCGGCAACGGCGGCGAGGGCATCGAGATCTCCGACTCGGCCCTGACCGGCGCCGGCAACCTGATCGAGCGCAACATCACCGACGCCAACGGCGGCGACGGAATCATCGTCGAGGGCGCGGGCCACGCGATCACCGAAAACAGGGCCCGGATGAACGGCGGCTGGGGGATCTACGCGCCGGTGGGGCCGATCGACGGTGGAGGCAACTCCGCCGCCGGCAACGTCGAACCGGGGCAGTGCCTGGGGGTCGTCTGCCAGATCGGCGAGGTGGCCGGGGCGCCGCAGACCACCATCGTCGAAGGACCGCCGAACCCGAGCAACAGCCGCAACGCCAGCTTCACCTACACGGGCTTCGACAACACGACGCCGCTGCACGAACTCGTCTTCGAGTGCCGGGTCGACAGCAAAAACGAAGAGGCCTGGGAGGACTGCGAGTACCCCTACGAAGTGAGGAACCTCAACCAGGGTCAGCACAGCGTCGAAATCCGCGCCGTCGACATCAACGAAATCCCGGATGCGACGCCGGCCACCCACACCTGGACCTACCAGCCGCTGCCGCCCGGGGTGGGTCCGCAGGTGACGCTCGACATGGTGCCCGAGCCCGAAAGCTGGGCGCTCGAAGCTCTCTTCACCTTCCACGCCAACGAGCCCGACGTCGCCTTCGAATGCCGCGTCGACACCGAGCCCTTCGAGCCCTGCGGCTTCGAGGCGGCCGGCCAGATGTCGCGCGGCGGCTTCGAATGGGGGCTGGAGGAAGAGGAAGTCGGCCCCCACGCCTTCCGGGTCCGCGCCACCGACTTCGAAGGCAACATCGGCCCGGTCACCAGCTACACCTGGAGCCTGTTCGGGGTCCTCACCAGCTTCACCTCCGGCCCCGGCTTCACCCCGGCCAGCGAAGGCGAGCCCGCCAGCGGCGGCGAGACCACCAGCTCCAACGCGACCATCGACTTCGAGGCGAACGTCGCCGACGCGACCTTCGAGTGCTCGCTCGACCTCGAGCCCTTCGCGTCGTGCACGTCCCCGGTCACTTATACGGGGCTGTCCCAGGGCGACCACGAACTGCGGGTGATCGCGACCGACGTCGAGGGTGGCGAAGAGATGGAGCCGGCCGTCTACGAGTGGGAGGTCCTCGAGTTCGAAGACACGAATCCGCCCGAGACGTCGATCGAGCTGGCGCCGGCCGACGGGTCGAGCTCGACCAGGTTCGAGTTCCTCGGCAGCGACGACCTCACCCAGCCGGCGCAGCTGCGCTTCGAGTGCCGCCTCGACAGCGGCAACGCGCTCGACTGGGAAGAGTGCGAAAGCCCCTTCAACCTGCTCGACGTCTACACCTACGAAGACCCGCAGATGGCGCCGGGGCCGCACAAATTCGAAGTGCGCGCGATCGACATGGCCGATCCGGAAGTCCCCGACCCGAGCAACCCCGACTTCGAGGGCAACGTCGACCCGACGCCGGCGGTTCGCACCTGGACGTCCGTCGCCGACATGACGCCGCCCACCACCGCGATCACGCTCGGCCCGGCGGAGCGAACCGGGGAAGACGAGGCGAGCTTCGAATTCGCCGGCTCCGACAACGCGACGCCGGACCTCGCGCTCGAGTATCAGTGCTCGCTCGACGGCGGCCCATTCGAGTCCTGCGACTCGCCCGAGTCGGTCTCCAGCCTCGAGCCGGGCGAGCACACGGTGCGGATCCGCTCGGTGGATCTGGCCGGCAACGCCGACCAGACTCCGGCGACCCGCACCTGGACCGTCGTTGCGGCGCCGGTGACGACGATCTCCTCGGGCCCGGGCGCGATCAGCACGAGCGAGAGCGCGATCTTCGTCTTCTCCGCCAACCAGGCCGGCTCCAGCTTCGAGTGCTCGCTCGACGGCGCCGAATTCGCTCCCTGCACCTCACCCGAGGCCTTCTGGGTCGTCAGCAACGGCAGCCATGAGCTCGAGGTCCGCGCCACCAACCCCGAGGGCGTCGTCGAGGAGCCGCCGGCGTCGTTCGAGTGGACGGCAGAGCTCGGGCCCGACGTCGGCCGGCCCGACACCCAGGTCAGCTCCGGCCCGCCGGCCTCGACGACGAACACGATCGCCGCATTCACCTTCACCGGTAGCGACAACCGCACCCCGCCTGTCGATCTCACCTTCGAGTGCTCGCTCGACGGCGCCGGGTTCAATTCCTGTACGTCCCCCGAGGAATTCTCCGATCTGACCAACGGTCCGCACGTCCTGCTCGTCCGCGCCCGCGACGAAGCCGGCAACTTCGACCTGACGCCGGCGCGCTACGAGTGGAGCGTCGAACCGCCCCCGACCGTGACGATCCTCTCCGGGCCCGACGAGATCGACGAGCGCACCACCGTCTCCTTCACCTTCAGCTCGGACGTGTCCGGAGCAGTCTTCGAGTGCTGGTTCGACGGCGTGCTCAAACCGTGTGCGTCCGGCGTGACCTACACCGGCCTCACCGCCGGCGAGCACCTCTTCGCGGTCCGCGGGATCAACGCCGGCGGCGCGATCGGGCAGTGGGAGGAGCATGAGTGGGAAACGGGGGACGGCACGGCTCCGATCACGACGATCACCTCGGGCCCCGACTTCAACTCGGAGACCAACAGCGCGGAGTTCACCTTCAGCGCCGACGAGCCTGGCGTGACCTACGTCTGCTCGCTCGACGACCGCCAGCCGACCCCGTGCGAGTCGCCGGTCGTCTTCCCGAAACTGCATCCCGGCCCGCACAGCTTCGAAGTCACGGCGCTGAGCCCGATGCTGCTGGTCGATCCGGTGCCGACGGTCTACGAGTGGACGATCGTCGACAACGAACCGCCCGAGACCTCGATCGCCTGGGGCCCGCGCGCCTCGACCGAGAGCCTCACGGCGGTGTTCGGGTTCAGCTCCGACGACCCCACCGCGATCTTCGAGTGCTCGCTCGACGGGGAGGGCTTCGGCGAGTGCGACGAACCGACCGAATACACCGACCTCGAACGGGGGCCGCACCGCCTCCAGGTCCGTGCCCGCGACTTCGTCGGCAACGTCGACCCGACCCCGGCCAGCCACGAGTGGACGATCGCCCAGCCGGGTCCGCCGAACACGCCGGTCGGCACCAACGTCGTGGTCGAGATCCCGATGCCCGATCTCCCGCGGATGGCGAAGGTGACCTTCGCCGAAGTGGACCAGGGCGGATCGACGATCATCGACCAGATCGGCGGCGGTCCGGAACTGCCGCCCGGGTACGGAAACGCGGGCGGGCGCTTCTACAACGTCTCCACCAGCGCGGAATTCTCCGACGCCAGCATCTGCCTCGCCTACGAGCCGGGATCGTTCTCGACCACCGCGGTGCGGCTGCTCGAGTCCGACGGGGGCGAGTGGCTCGACGTCACCACGCTCAACAACCCGTTCACCGGCGTCGTCTGCGGCCTCGCCGAGAACTTCACGACCTACGCCATCGCCACCGCCACCTCGAGCACGGCGCCGCTGGTCTCGATCATCTCCGGACCGCCGGCGATCAGCCTCAGTCCCTCGGCGACCTTCGAATTCATCTCGGACAGCCCGGACACGGCGATGCAGTGCTCGCTCGACGGCGAACCGTTCGAACACTGCTCCTCGCCGAAAACGTACAACCACCTCGAGGAGGGCGACCACGAGCTGCTGATCCAGGCGATGAGCCCGTTCGGGATCGTCACCCAGCCCTCGCTCTACGAATGGGAGGTCGTCCTGCCGCCCGACGTCACCCCGCCCGAGACGCAGATCGCCAAAGGCCCGGGTGCGTTCACCTCCAATTACATCTCGCTCTTCGAGTTCTCCGGCACCGACGATCAGACCGGCCCGCTGGAGATGGAGTTCGAATGCTCGCTCGACGGCGGCCAGTTCGAAGACTGCGAGAACCCCGAGGAGATCGAGGTCTTCACCGTCGGCGAACACACGCTGCGGGCGCGCGCCCTCGACGAAGCCGGCAACTTCGATCCGACCCCGTCAGTCCGCAAATGGACCGTGGTCGACATCAGCGCGCCCGACACCTCGATCGACGAAGGGCCCAACGACGAAACCCAGGAGACCTCGGCGACCTTCACCTTCAGCGGCGAGGAGCCCGACGGGACGGCGATCACCGAGTTCCAGTGCGCGCTCGACGGCGCCGACTTCACCCCCTGCACCTCTCCGCACACCGTCGGTGGCCTCAGCGATGGCATCCATCTGATGCTGGTGCGCGCCGTCGACCCAGCCGGCAACGTCGACCCGATCCCGGACTTCTACGAATGGCAGATCATCGGCTCCAGCGACTCGACGCCGCCGGAGACGACGATCGCCGCGAAACCGCCGGCGCTGTCGGGGCCCGACGTCATCTTCGGCTTCACCAGCAACGAGGCGGTCGAGGAGTTCGAATGCTCGCTCGACGATGCTGCCTTCAGCGAGTGCGAGGGCCTCTACGAAATCGAGGGGCTCGAGACCGGCAAACACACGCTGCGGGTGCGCGCCGTCGACCTCGCGCTCAACATCGACCCGACTCCCGCCTCCTACGCCTGGGACGTGCTCGGCGAGCCCGACACCTTCATCGGCTCGACGCCACCCGATCCGAGCGCCAGCACCAGCGGCACCTTCGAGTTCTCCTCCGACCAGGAGGGGGTCGACTTCCAGTGTGCGGTCGACGGCTCGGAGTTCACGCCCTGCAGCTCGCCCTTCATCGCCGGGCCGCTCGAGAACCACGAGAGCCACAGCTTCGAGGTCCGTGCGGTCAGCCCCTTCGAAAACCTCGAGCACGAACAGATCGTCGACCGCTCGCCGGCCAGCTACGAGTGGCACGTCGACGTGCCGCCCGACACGCCTCCCCCGGCCACGACGCTGCTGAGCACGTCGCCAGCGGTCAATCCCGGTGGGGAGGACGCGCTCTACGTATTCGCCTTCAGCTCCGACGACTTCATGGCGGGCTTCGAGTGCTCGCTCGACGAGGAGCCGTTCGAGGAGTGCGAGTCGCCGGCCGAGTACGACAACCTGCCCGACGGCGAGCACAGCTTCCGCGTCCGCGCCATCGACCTCAGCGAAGTCGTCGATCCGACCCCGGCCGAATTCGCCTTCGCGATCGAGCCGGCGGGGGAGACGACCATCCTCGCCGGCCCCGAGCCGATCACCGACGCGACGACGGCCAGCTTCAGCTTCGGGAGCGACCGCGCCGGCTACACGTTCGAGTGCTCGCTGGACGGAGAGAGCTACGAGCCCTGCGGCCCCTCGCAGACCTACGCCGACGTCCCCTACGGCCAGCACGAGCTGCTGGTGCGGGCGAAGGGGCCGTTCGGCAGCGTCGACCAGACGCCGGCCGTCCACGAGTGGGAGAGCGGCCACCTGACGCCGCCGCCGGTCGTGCTGCTCACCACCCCGGAGGCGGAAACGTCAAACGCGAGCGCCACCTTCAGCTTCGAGTCCGCCGACCCGGCCGCGGTCTTCCAGTGCTCGCTCGACGACGGCCCGTTCGCGCCCTGCTCCTCGCCGAAGACCTACGCCGACCTGGCGCCCGGGCAGCACGACTTCGTGGTGCGGGCGACCAAACCGCACCTGCTCGAAAGCCCGGAAGAGGCCGCATTCGACTGGACGGTCCTCGACGCGGCACCCCCCGTCACCTCGCCCGTCCTCGGCCCGACCGCTCCGGTCTTGATCACCGAGGAGGCGCTCTTCACCTTCGGCGGCACCGACAGCGGGACGTTCCCCGGCGACATCGACTTCGAGTGCTCGCTCGACGGCGCCGCCTTCGAGCCCTGCGACTCGCCGCACACCGTGGGAGGGATTGGCCCGGGCTCGCATCAGCTTGCGGTCCGGGCCGTCGACCCGGCGGGCAACGCCGACCCGACGCCGGAGAGCGCCTCTTGGACCGTGGTCGGCCCGCCGGCGACGACGATCTCCGCAGGCCCCGAGCCGTCGACGCGAGACACCTCGGCGCGCTTCGAGCTCGCCGTCGACCAGGCGGGCGCGACCCTCGCCTGCTCGCTAGACGGCGGCGAATTCCTGCCCTGCGCCTCGCCGGTCCAGTACGCGAACCTCGAGGTCGGCGAGCACGTCTTCGAGGTCCAGGCGACCAACGCCCTCGGCCTGATCGAGGAACCCCCCGCGGCCTACGAGTGGACGGTGGAGCCGCCGCCGGCCGAGGCCCCGGTGGTGACGATCGAGGCCGGCCCGGTCGATCCGTCCAGCAGCCCGACCGCGAACTTCGAGTTCTCAGCCGACCAGGCCGGGGCGACCTTCGAGTGCAGGCTCGACGACGCCGCTTTCGAGCCCTGCCAGTCACCACACGAATACACCGGCCTGGGCGACCGCATCCACGTCTTCGCCGTGCGGGCAACCAACTCCGATGAAGTCACCGGGTCCGCGGCGCTGCACGAGTGGGAAGTCGACCTGCCGCCCAGCACGACGATCGACAGCGGGCCAGCGGCCACGTCGGTCAATCCGTTCGCCACCTTCGGCTTCTCCTCGGATGACCCCGCCGCCAGCTTCGAGTGCTCGCTCGACGCGTCTGCCGAGCCGGACTGGGGCTCCTGCGAGGCGACCTATGAACTCGAGGTCGAAGCCGGCGACCATCAGCTGCAGGTGCGCGCCAAGGACGCGGCGGGCAACGTCGACCCGACCCCGGAGAGCTACCAGTGGACCGTCAACCCGCTGCCGGAGACGACGATCGACGCGGCGCCGAGCGATCCGACCAGCAGCCGAACCGCCACCTTCGAGTTCTCCTCCGACCAACCGGGCGCCAGCTTCCAGTGCTCGCTCGACGAGGCGGCGTTCGAACCGTGCGCCTCGGGCGTCACCTACGAGAACCTCTCCTTCGAGGATCACGACTTCGAAGTGCGGGCGGTCGTCGCCGGCAATCCCGATCCGACGCCGGCTGAGCATTCCTGGGAGATCGGTCACGTGCCGCCGCCGGTGACGATCGAGTCCGGCCCGGACGCGACGACCGAGAGCAGGACCGCCACCTTCGCCTTCGGTGCCGACGGCTCGGCTCCCGGGTTCGCCGGGTTCGAATGCTCGCTCGACGGATCCAACTTCAGCTCCTGCTTCTCGCCGCGGACCTTCTCGGGGCTGCTGCCGGGGCCCCACCGCTTCGAGGTCCGCTCCGCCGTGGCGGATCCCGTCGTGGAAGCCTCGGTTGAGGCCTACGAGTGGAGCGTTGTCGACCTGACGGCACCCGACACGGAAATCGAGTTCGGGCCGGATGATCCGACCGGCTCCGAAGCCGCCGTCTTCGGCCTCCTCGGCGAGCCGGGAGCGACCTTCGAGTGCTCGCTGGACGGCGCCGCCTTCGATGCCTGCGAGTCGCCGGTTCGCTACGAGGGCGTGGCGCCGGGAGAGCATCAGCTGCGGGCCCGGGCCGTCGATGCCGCCGGCAACGCGGACCCGACCCCGGCCACCCACGACTGGACCGTCGTGGCGCCACCGGACACGACGGTCTCCGGGCCCGAGGAAGACGTATCGGGGACGAGCGCCGAGTTCACCTTCTCATCCGACCAGGCGGGCTCGACCTTCGAGTGCTCGCTCGACAACGGTCCCTACGAGGACTGCAGCTCCCCGCACCTGGTCGAGGACCTGGTCGACGGCGATCACATCCTCACGGTGCGGGCGCGCAACTCGCTCGGGATCGGCGATCCCGAACCGGCTGAACACGAGTTCGTCGTCGACCTGGTGCCGGATACGCGGATCGACTCGGGTCCGGCGGCGACGACCGCCGACACGTTCGGGCTCTTCCTGCTCTCCTCGAACGAGCTCGACGTGAGCTACGAATGCGCGCTCGACGGCGACGAGTTCGCCGAGTGCGAAGCGGGCGGCTCGGTCGAGGCGACCCATATCGTCACCGGGCTCGGTGCCGGCCCGCATGAGCTCCTGGTTCGCGCCGTCGACGGGAGCGGTCACGTCGATCCGACTCCGGCCAGCTACGAGTGGACCGTCCTACCGCCCCCGAACACCCCGCAGGGCACCGATGTCACCATCGAGGTGGAGACTCCGAGCGGATCGACCAGCGCGACCCTGACCTTCCCGGCGGTGACGGACGCAGGGATGACGACGATCGCCGCCCTCGTCGAACCGCCCCCGCTGCCGGCCGGCTACCAGGCGGGCGCCACGTTCTTCGAGCTCGAGACGACCGCGGCCTACACGCCGCCGATCGAGATCTGCCTCACCTACGACCCGGAGACCGCGCCCCCGTCCGGGATCAAGCTGCTGCACGGCGAGGGCGGGATCTGGACCGACGTGACCACCAGCGACGACCCGGACGCCGGCATCGTCTGCGGCGAGGTCGGCAGCCTCTCGCCGTTCGCGATCGCGGCCGAGGCCGACACCACCGCCCCCCAGACCACGATCACCGATGGCCCCGAGGCCTCCACCGCCGAGACCGAGGCCACCATCGCCTTCAGCGCCGACGAGCCCGGCTCGAGCTTCGAGTGCTCGCTCGACAACGCGGCCTTCAGCCCCTGCACCTCACCCAAGACCCACAGCGGCCTGGCGCTAGGCCCCCACAGCCTCCGCGTCCGCGCCACCGATCAGGCCGGCAACGCCGACCAGACCCCGGCCGGGCGCAGCTGGACCGTGGTCGCGCCACCCGACACCACCGCCCCCCAGACCACGATCACGGCCGGACCTTCAAGCGGGACCTCGCAGAGCGCCAGCTTCAGCTTCACCGCCGACGAGCCATCGACTTACGAGTGCTCCCTCGACGGCGGAGCGTTCGCTTCCTGCGGCTCTCCGAAGTCCCACGACGGCCTGGCGGTCGGCAGCCACGAGTTCCGCGTCAGGGCAACCGATTCCGCCGGCAACGCCGACGCGTCACCGGCATCGCACGCCTGGACGATCTCCGCCCCGCCACCGCCTCCGCCGCCACCACCGACCTGCACTTCCTCAACCGTGACCCTCAGCGCCAACGCGGACTCCTGGGTCCTGCAGTCCTCGGCGAGCCAGAACTACGGCCAGGACTCGGTGCTCAAGGTCGATACCAAGAGCGCGACCAACGCCCGGGCATTGGTCCGCTTCAACCTTCCCTCGATCCCGGCGGGCTGCACGGTGACCAGCGCCAAACTGCGTCTCTACGCCTCCTCCTACAAGACCGGCCGCACGCTCAAAGCCCACCGCCTCGCCTCCGCCTGGACCGAGAGCAACATCCGCTGGAGCAACCAGCCGGAAACCAGCGGCGCCGCCGTGACGACGACCTCCGGCAGCGGCTACCGAGAGTGGTCGGTCGCCTCCCAGGTCCAGTCCATGTACACCGAAGGCAACTTCGGGTTCGTCGTCCGCGACGGAACCGAGAACGGCACCGGCTTCGAGCAGGCCTTCCACAGCCGCGAGAAGAAAGAGTCCCCACCCCGCCTCGTGATCACCTTCGGCTGACAGGAAACCCCCGCTGAGCGGGGATTTCCTACGCGGGGCTGGAAACAGAAGCCAGCCGCGCCGGAGTGATGGTTATGAGGCCTCGCGCCAAGTCCATCCTTCGCCCTCCAAGGTCTCGATCCGATGATCCCCTGCCCAGGGGGCTGTAGCGGGCGAACTCCATCGATTACCGCCGAACCCGCGCGGTCCTTCCTTGCGCTTGGACCTTGACACTGAAGCTTGGGCTGGTGTTACTCCTCGCTGGTTCAGCGAGGAGGGGTGGTTCGCTGTAGGCCTTTTAGCTGGGAGCCCCGCATAGGCGTGACTAGCGCCAAGGAGGTTCCCATGCGTAGGAAGATGTTGGCCTTAGCCCTCACCGCAGGCGCTCTGACCATCCCGGCGTCGCCAGTCCTCGCCGATCCGGACTTCGGTCCCGGCAACAGCAGCAAGGGGCCGAACGACGGTGGCGCCAAGTGTCATGCGCCCGGCCACGGCACCGGCCCTGGGGCCAACGATCCAGTCCCGGGCTGCAAGGGCAAGTAGAAGAAAAGGGAGCCCGCCCGCGGGGCGGGCTTTCCCTCAGGTCGCATAGCTGAACGCAGGGAGCAGCTGAGTTCAGGTCTGCGTCGCTTCGATCTGCCGAACGTGGGACGGTCGAGGTGCGCGCGCTGGGACCCCCGGCAACTGGGGAGCCGCCGGCAAGGCGCGCTTCAAAGCGACCGCCCGCCCACACGACCGCCTGCTCTCCTTCAGCGAGTTGGGACGGTAGGGGAGACATGGAGGGACGAGCGGCCCTGGCGGCCACCTGCGTCAGGGCCGACTGCGGAAGCCGAGCACGCACAGGCGCGCATGTCCGCCGGCACAAGGCCAGGTGGCTTCATCGGCGAAGGGCTATTCGTTTGAGGTCCCGCTCGAGGGTTTCGGTTTATGTAGCTGCTAATATGGTCACATGACGCTACATTCGCCAGAGAGCGAAGTCGGGGTCCGCGAGTTGCACGATCGCCTCAGCGAGTACCTAGAGCGAGTGGAGGGGGGAGGCGAGATCGTCGTCACTCGCCGCGGACGGCCTGTTGCTCGCCTCAGTGGGCTTGGCGAGCGGCCGCTCGATGCTCTCGTACGCCGTGGCCTGGTGCGAATGCCGCAGGGGACGCGCTCTTCTCGGTCGGCGCAGGTGAAGGGCACCGGCTCGGTCTCCGATCTCGTCTCCGAGCAGCGAGCCTGATCTTCTACTTCGACACTTCGGCGCTGGTCAAGCTCATCGTCGTCGAGGACGGATCCGAGTTAGCGGCCAAGCTCTGGGGCAGCGCGTATCCCGCGGCGTCGAGCATCCTCGCCTACCCCGAGGGTCGGGCGGCTCTTGCCGCTGCCCGTCGGCTCGATCGACTCACGAGGGAGGAGCACCAAGACGCGCTTGCGACATTCGAGGAGCTCGACGGGGAGTTGGCCACGGTTGGCGTCGACCAGGAGCTCGCCCGGCACGCCGGCGAGTACGCCGAAGATATGGGGCTACGCGGCTACGACGCGGTCCACCTCGCCACCACGCTCGAACTCGGCGACGAGGAAGTCGTTCTCGTCACCTGGGATCGAGATCTCGCGCAGGCGGCCGAGCGCGTCGGCCTGGGTATTGCCGGTCTCGAATAGCTGACTAAACCGCTCAAGGGTCAAACTTCACTTCGGAGAAAGCCTCGTTGACGGTCTCGGCCTCGTGCTTACTAGGTTCGTAGGCGGCGTAGATCTGCGTCGTCCCGATGTCCTCGTGCCCGATCCACTCCCCTGTAGGTGGCGGGTGAAGACGAGCCGAGGAGCTCTGGTGCCATAGAACGCGAAAACCCCCGATTTCCGGGGGCCTCCGATGCGGCTGAATGGAGTCGAACCATCACGGGTGTTTCCACCCACAAGGCCCTCAACCTTGAAGGAGAGGGTGTTCTCAGTTCCATTCAGCGCTCTCAGGCCATCTGAGTTAGGTCTCTGGTGATCTGAGGTGCTCTGAAGTCCTGTGAGATTACCTCAGTTTCTGCGTTGGAGGTCCGCAAAAAGGTCCGCCGCTTTGCAGGGCTTGGACGTTGCTTCAGGTCTGGAGTCCGGTCGGTGGCGGAGGCGGCTCTGAGATCCGCTGGGGGGTCCCCAGCGATTTGGCACCTCTTACGCCAGTGGCATCCCGGAACAGACACAGGACTCTGCCGTCGGGGCGCGCAGCACTCGGGGCGAGCAGTCCTGGCCAGCCGTCTTTCCAGAGGCGCTCGCCGACTTTCTGAAATGCGGGCCAAGTTCGATGCCCCGGACTTGGCGAGGACAGGCCAACGGCAGCGAGTTGCTTTGGCGTGGAGAGATCGGCGACCTCGACGTTGACATTCCAGGTCCAGAGGTCCCGCGGCATCTGCGCAAGTGGCGGAATTGCCCGCTCGGCCAGGTGCCGGTACCACTCGGCCCACACGGTGTCTTTGTCGTTAGCGAGATAGAGGGCGTCGACGACATCGCCTCTCTGCCAGCGATTGTCGGGCGGCGGCTTGCGTTCGGGCAGCGCGGCGGAGCCGGGATAACTGTGCTTGAGCCAGCGGCCGCGAACGGCGATCGCCGCGACTTTGTTGACCACCTCAGACGGCGCCTGGGTCCTCGAGGCCGGAGATCAGACGTGCGACCGAGCGGTAGTCGCCGGCGGCGATGCGCTCGATCGGCTTGTCGTCGTCGAGCAACTCAACCGGCTTGTTCATCCACACCGGGATATAGGTGGGGCGGATGACCCGCCCAAGACGCTCGACCATCGAGGAGAGCTCAGCCAGTCGCTCCGCCCGTGATCCGCTCGGCGCGCTGCGACCCGCGAGCCATTCCCGCACCGTGCTCGGCGCCGCTCCGGTTGCGCGAGCGATCTCGCGATCAGAGAGATGACCGGTGTCGTGGACATGGATGGCCTCTTCGGCATAGGCGGTAGCCATGGCGATCATCGTAGCGCTCCGTCGTGATTCTGACAAGATTCCGCGCAAATCTCGCTGCGATATCGAGGCTGAGTGCTTTAGGAATTCTCTAGTATCTCGCCGGTCGTGGCCACCAAGTCGGATAACTAGGAATTATCGGTGGCGGCAATCGACCGCGGCGCTCTTCTCGAGTCGCTTGAGCGGCAACGAGAGCTACTCAGCACATCGATAGTCCTGACCCCCGTGGACAGCCTCCCGTTCTGCCTGGCGGACAGAGACCACACCGCCTTCCTCCACGGCCTCTACCTGACCGACAAGGTCCGGGACCGCGAGACCGCGCTCAACACTGTGATCCAGTTCGCCGGCCGGGAAGACGCCGCCGAAGACCTCGCGGCGATTCATCGGCTTCTTGCCGATGCGTTTGGGGCGGCGGAGGGATCTCTGCGTCTCCTGGCCGGCCTCCAAGCGCACACCGTCACGTTCATGAGTGTCGCCAAAATCGGACAGAGCGTCATGCTCCTTCCCGAGGAGGCAGGAGGGCACTTCAGTACCCACGCGATCCTGCAGCGGCTCGGCCTGCGTACGATCGACATCCCGATCGACTACGCGCACCTCTGCGTCGATGCGGCGGCGATGCTCGCGCTGGCCGAGCAGGAGTCCCCGGACTTCATCTTCATCGACCGCAGTGAGGGCCTTCGCTACGAGGACTTCTCGTTCATCGGTCAGATTGAGGGGCCGGCGAAGATCTTCGATGCGTCTCAATGCGTCACCCCGATCATCACTCACCGCTACGAGAACCCGCTCACCTGGGGCTTCGACCTCATGCTTTTCACGCTCCACAAGAGCTTCCCGGGCCCCCAGAAGGCGGGCATCGTCAGCCGCGACGGCGGTGAGCTCTGGCATGAGCTGCTGGGCGGGCTGTCAGCGTTCGTCTCCAGCTCCCATGCCGAGAACAGCTATCTGGTGGGCCTGGCTCTGCTGCGACGGCAGTGGCTGGAGCGCTATGCCAGTCGCCTCTTCGCGACGGCTCTCGAGCTTGAAGCACAGCTTGCGACGCGAGGAGTGCCCGTCGTATCCCGCGACTCACAGGGTCTCGGGGGGTGGCCGAGCACCCATCACATCTGGATTCGCTCGGCGGACCGAGACGACGCCTTCTCGCAGTACGAGAGCCTGGCGCAGGCGGGAATCCTCACGAATTACCGCAAGCTCCCCTATCGACTGGGATACGGCCTTCGTCTCGGCACCACGTTCTCCTCAGTCAGCGGCATCGACGTCGAGCACACCGGCGAGCTTGCCGACCTCGTCCACGCCACGCTGGAGCGCGGCGCCGGCGAGCACTTGCGCTCGCGGGTCGCGGATCTCGCGCGATCGGCATTGGACGGGGCGATTCTGCCCGCATCGCACTGGACTTGACGGAGCCCTTCGACAACCGGGGCTACTGGTGGACAAAGGGGTAGAAACGGAAGATCTTCATCAGTTCGATCTGCGGCATTTCACCGTTTCTCTCGATCAGGTGGGTAAGCAGGTCGCGCTCGAAGCCGTATCCGTTCCTGCCCATATCGCGACGCAGTGCCGTCAACTCCGCCGGCTCGAATGGGTTCTCGATGCCGCGCACCAAGACCGAGATCAACCGGGAGCGAAGCTGCCCGTACCGGTTGCCGCTTTCGCGATCGAGCTCGACCATCCACTGCAGCCGCCTCTCCGTCTGTCGTAGATGTTCCCCGCTCGCGTTCACGTCACCGCGTTGCGACATGGCGCGATAGTGCTGTAGCACATGCCATCGGAGATAGTAGAAGTGCGGATAACTGTTGAGGGAGGTGAACTCCGACCCTTCGATGAAGGACTGGTAGGCACTCAGGGCATCTTCGATCTCCGAGCTGTCCAGGTCGGCACCGTCCTGGATCATCCGCGCGTTGAGGATGTCAGCCTGCAGGTAGATCGCCTCGCGATCCCCGTACTGCCAGAACTCGTCCCTGGCCCGAAGGTAGTTGCGAAGGGCGGCTGCGACCAGGTCGGAGACGGTCGCGTCCCTACCTAGCTCAAGCCCGGCATAGGCGGCGTCCTCCGCGCTCACCCGCTCGCCGAGGAGGGCTTGCCGCGGCAAGAGCACGTGGCTCACGAGGTGGGCATACCGGTAGAGGGCATGCATCGCCTCGAAGGTGGGAAGCTGCCCTTCGAGATACGTGTCGAGTGCGCGGCGAGCCGGGGAGGTGATTTCCTTGAAGTCCGATCTACCGGCCAGGTAGAAGGCCCGAAGGGAGTCGAAGTGGGCGCGGCCCAGCGAGTGAACCTGCCAGAACCTGCCTCGCGTCTTCACGAGCGGAAGCGCCTCGCTCGCCAGCTCGAGCATCCGGTCGGAGTCAAACTCTCCCCGATGGGTGGCGACGTGGGCCTCCCAGTACCTGCCGATAGTGGACACGAGCGGGTCGGGATGCTCGAGAAGCACCTGGAGATCAGCTTCGTGGCCACCGGGGTGGTTGGCCTCCACCCGACTGGCTGCGAGCAGCACCGCCAGATCACTGTCGGGAGCCAGCTTCGCCAGTAGGTCATCCGCTAGCACCGCCCGCGATGCGACGAACTCGCCGCGGCGATCCAGTAGGACGGCGAGCTGCAACTGGGTCGCGGGATCGAGCTCGTAGCGGCCGCGTGCTCGCTCCAAACAGGAGGCCATCCGGTTGTTGGCGCCGCTGGCAAGAGCCTCTTCAAAGGTTCCGAGCATCACATCCTGTTCGCCGATCTCAGTGGCGGTCATCCAAGCCTCCAGCGCCTCTCCGGCCGAGCGCTGGGCTTCGAGCCGGGACCGTCCGACGAGGACGAGCGTGGCGTGAAACTCGGGTAGCGTCGAGAGTCGATCGATGCAGAGCTCGGCAACCTCCTCATGAAAGACGTAGCTGGCGCCGTCCAAGTCGATTTTCCCGACTAGGCCGATACGGCGCAGGCGCCGGAACGACGCGTGCAGCCTAAACGCCAGGGCAAAGCCGAAGCGACCACCCGGGGCGGCGGGTGCGACGACGCGAATCGCTCGGTGCAGTTCCTTGCGGGAGAAGGATCCGCGATGCACGGACAACGCCGCTAAAACCCCGAGCAAGGAGGTGAGGTCGGGCGACGATGGGACGACCTTATTTGCGAGAAGCAGATTGAGAGTGTCGTGGACGTCGCGTGGCATCGAGCGATTGCGGGCAACGACCTGGGCGAGGTGCAACTGTGCCGCCGATGCCGTGCCGTTCGCCTTCAGCTCCCGCACGAGCTCAGATGCGTCGCTGTCGAAGCGCGAGATGGAGTCCTCGACGACCTGAGAGCGAGGGCCCCTGAGCTCCTCATACCTCTCTGCCGATTTGGCTTCCGAGAGAAGCCTGACGTCAGAGCCTGGATCCAGGTTCCAGGCCTCACCCGGTCGGGTGAAGAAGACGAGTACGTGGGCGGGCCGCGACTCCCGCCGGTCGAGCAGGTCGGTCATCTCGCGGAGGCCGCTCGAGCTGATCTGCTGGAAGTTGTCGACGAGGACGACTGCCCCCTCGTATTGCCGCCGCCGAAGCTTTCTCAGCAGGTGCTTCTCCATCGCGTCGGATCTGCTCAGGTCATAGAGGTAGCAGCGGCTGCCCAGATCGCAGAGGCTGCGGTCGCGGACGAGCGCCTGGACGAGGCGGAGCGCGGTTCGGGTCTTACCGGTACCGGCTCTCCCCTCAATGAACCAGTGCATGCCGGCCTGCTCCGCTTCGCAGGCGGTCGTGAGCGATTCCACAACTTCCGTTTGTCGCTCATAGCGGAAGATCGGAACCTGGAACGCCTCGGGCGTCAGCAGACAGGCGATGCCGCCTGCCTCGTGCCCGGTAGCGTAGTCGTGGTCGCAGGTGACAGCAATGCGCCGACGCAGTCGCGCGATGGCATGGTCCATGCGCGCTCCGATCACGTTCATCTGCACCAGAACGATGTAAGCGACCGCGATCCCGGACCCCGCGAAGCCAACCACCCAGCTGCCAATGGTCGGCGAGGAGCCGAGCGCCGACTGTATCTCGGGCAAGCTCACCGCGATGGCGATCGCAGGAACGACTCCGAGCTTAAGCAGGGTCAAGGCTCGATCAAGCGGCTTGACGACGACCCCTACTCGGGCGCTATCGAGCATGAATCCAGGCCGGTGCCCACTGCCCGTCCAGCCAGATGAGGTTCGAACGCGCGTGCAGAAATCTGACGCTCACAGCTCGCCGGAAAGGTACGACTGTGGGACGTATCCAGCAGCCCTGAAGCTCGCGGTCGTTTGGGCGTCGCTGCAGTAGACAAATCGGATACCGCCTCCATCCGGGAGTCGGTAGCGCCTGAATGTGTGGTTCCCGAGAAACTCGCGGAAGAACTCGACGTTCTCTGCGGGGCTGTTTCTCCGCGAGCACTCTTTGATCGAGGGGATCGAGTACAACGCGCCTTCACGCCCGTGCATTGCGAGTGCGCCTATCTCATTGCTCTCCCCAAAGATCGCCCTGAGCCCCAGCCCGGCGAAGCAGTAACTCTTGCCGGCCTTGATCAGCCTCTTGCCGATACCGCGTCCTCTCGCGGCCGGCAACACGCAAAATCGCTTGCCGTGCACGTGAAGGTGACCACGGTAGTCAAACTCCGGATGAACCTTCGACTCGATTGCCCTCGCGCCAAGCACCTCCCGGCGGCCCTGGGCGGCGCGTACGACAAAGAGCTGGAAGACCTCGGGCTCGGCGGCAATGTCCTCAAGCAACCGCTGATGCATTCGCGAGTCGTGGAAGGCCTGAGAGTAGAGGTGCTCCAGACCTTCGAGGAGCTCCTGTGAGACCTGATCCAACCCGATCTGCATGAGTTCGACGCCCCCCTCCGCGCCATCGACACCCGAACTCACCGCCATCGGATCGATGATATGGCCTCCAGACGCCTCTGCCGCCACCGATAATTCCTAGTTATCGAGCCTCCCGAGGATGTCGGCGTCCGAAACGACTCGCCGTAGGGCGCTGTCGGACACGTGGGTGTAGATCTCGGTGGTACTGAGACTGGCGTGTCCCAGTAGCCGCTGGATGTAGCGGATGTCCACGCCGGCCTCTATCAGCTGGGTGGCGGCGGTGTGGCGCAGCATGTGGGGCGTAACGCGCTGATCGATGCCAGTAGTTTGAGCTGCTTTGGCAAGCCGTGACCGCATCGCGGCTGTCGTGAGCGGCTCAAGGTGCAAGTTGAAGAGGAGGCGAGAGTGGGGGAGCGCCAATCTTCTGCGAGCCTCGAGATATGTGCTTGTGAGTTCGGTTATCCAGTCGTTTGCCAGGAAGACCTGACGCTCGCGGCGACCCTTGCCCAGGAGTCGTATGGCTCGGCCCGTGAGGTCGATGTCCTCACAGCGACAGCCCACAACCTCGTGGACGCGGATGCCGGTGGACACCATCAGCGTTACGGCGAGCAGGGTTGTGGACTCGTGTGGCTTCTGCTGAATGAGCTCTGCCTGGATCGGAGATGAGTTCACGCCGACGAGCCCTTTCAGGAAAACCAAGAGGCGATTAAGGTCTCCTGCTGACAGCACCCGTGGCAACTTTCGGGCTCGCCCCGCCGGCACGCTGGCGCCGAGCCACGGATCGCTCACGATGAGATTCTGCGCACAAAGCCATCGAGAGAACCCGCGCAGCGCGGAGGCACGGCGCCTCAGGGAAGCGGGGGAGTGGGTGGCGGCCTTCTGGCTCTCCAGGAAGTCCACGAGCGTTGATCTGTCTAGATCCTCAACGCGAGTCCTCGTTCCGACAAAGCTCTCCAAGCTCGCGAGATCGCCTTCGTACGCACGAACTGTGTGCGGAGATAGATCCCTCGTTGCGAGGAGCCATCGGAAGTAAGCCTCGCGTGCCTGACCTAGATGCAACCCGCCGCCTCCCTCGCCTAGCCGACATCAAAGAACCGGCGTGTCAGATCGGTGGAGGGACGTGCTCCTTTGACTTGCGGGAGATTGCCTGCAGCCGGGCTGTTTCCTGGGCGCTCGCCATAAGACGGGGTTATCGGGCGCTGGGGCGCTTAGGGTGGCGTCATTGCGATCACGGTGTCGGGTGTATCGCCACGGCTGAGCGCGATTGCTGAGTCGACTATTGCTTCCAGTGCGGCGGGCCTAATCCCGGCCTCGGCGTCGGCCTCAGGCAGCAGGGCATAGCCATCAACATTGGCTGGGATGCCAAGGCGAAGGCTTGCAGGCATTGAGGCTGGCTCGGGGTGGTCCGGAAGCCAGAACTGCAGCGCGCGCTTAACGACGGATCGGAAGCGTGGCGGTCCACGTAACCTGTAAACCCTGGTGCAATGTTCCGGTATTATCCCGTATCTCTGCGGGGAAGCGGGGTGTGGTATGGAGCCTCCACGCTTCTAATATATCCATTTTATAAAATAGTAAAAATACCCTTATCAATAGAGGTCTGACGGTAGATCTCGTGTGGTGGGTTGGGCAATAAAGGAGAGACCATGGGGCAGTCTGCCCAACTTGGCTATATGCGTGCCCCGTGGCGTACAGCCGTGTCGAATGGCCCGAGCGCATGAGCGCCACCTCCGTGTCACCCCCTTCAGATCAGCTGCGCGCGGTCTCCGCCCTGGCGGTGATCAAGGTCAACTGGGATGACAACAAGGACTACATCGCCAACTTCGTCCCGGTTGTTGCCCACTGCATTCGGCGGGCCGAGCACGACACGATCTCTCTTCCCGACACCCAGACCTTGGTTGAGGACACCTTTGGGCTTCGCATCCCTCAGGGGGCATTGCGGACGATCCTTGGGCGGATGGCCCGTGACGGGCTGGTCAGCCGTCGCCACGGCGCCTATGCCCGCGTGCCGGAGGCGCTCGAGGACATCGATCTTGGCGCCGCACGCGAGGATGTCCTGCGCCAGCATGCCCACCTTGTCGCCCTGCTCGTCGATTTCGCCGGCCGCCACGGGCGCGAATGGGATGAGGCGCAGGCTGAGGAGGCTCTCCTTGGTTACGTCGAGGTTCTGGCAGAGCCGATTTTGGGTGCCGTGGTTGACGGCGAGCCGGTTGTCGACCTGCCCAAGATCGACTCCGAGGGCTCGGTTCTAACCAGCCGCTTCGTCCTTGACCTCTGCCAGAAGGAGCCCCAGGCCTTCGAGTATCTGGTCACGATCGTCAAGGGCACGATGCTCGCCAACGTGCTTTTCCTGCCGGAGGCCTTCTCCGGCGGTCGGACCCGGCTCGAGGACGTCGAGGTCTTTCTTGATACGCCTGTCGTCCTCCGCGGCCTGGGGTACGCAGAAGAGCCGTACCGGGTGCCTGCCGAAGAGCTGATCGAGCTGCTCGCGCAGGAGGGGGCGAAGCTACGCATCTTCGAGCACACTTTGCACGAGGTCGAGGGCGTACTGGACGGTGCCGCCGCCACCTATCGCACCGGAGTACAGCGGGACCACATTCCCGGCGACGTTGTCGATTTCTTCACTATCGAAAACTTCGGGCGCAGCGATGTCGAGATGGTGATCGCCAGTCTGCCGGAACGGCTAAAGAAACACGACATCGAGGTCGTCGGCCCTCCGGATCATTCCGAGGAGGAGGAGGAGGACTTCTCTGAGAGGGACCTCGAAACGGCGCTGAAAGATGGCGTCCACTACGGGCGTCACGGCACGATGGTCAAGGATCTCAACTCCCTAGCCGCAATCTACCGCCTTCGCAAAGGCGAGGTGCGCCGCCATGTCGAGAGCTGCGACGCGGTCATGGTCACCTCCAACACCACCCTCGCCCACGTCAGCCGGGTCTACTTCGCGGAGATGCTCGGCAAGCGCTCGGTGCCGCTGTGCATGACGGACTACGCGCTCGCTGCCCTCGCCTGGTTGATGAATCCCGCCCAGGCACCCGACCTGCCGCGCCGCCAGATCGTTGCGATTAGCTACGCGGCGCTGAACCCGCCTGAAGAGGTCTGGCGTAAGTACCTAACCGAGATCCGCCTTCTGCAAGAGCGTGGCGAGCTGACTGAGGAGCAGGTCGGGCTGCTGCTCTACTCGCCCGACGCGCGTCTTGAGTTGATGAACGCCACCTCCGGCGACGCCGACCAGATGGCGGTGGGCACCGTCGCCCAGGTTCTCCGCCACGCGGAGGAGGCGGCCCGGGCTGAGGTCGAGCGTGAGCTCGACCTCGAGCGATCTCGCCGTGAGCAGACCGAGGCCACCGCAGCGGCCGAAAAGGAACACGCTGCCTCCGAGGTCGCCAGGGCCCGGCGGCTGGCCGACGCGCACAGCACTCGCCTTGATACTCGAGCGCGCGAGGTCGCCGCATTTCTGTCGTGGGCCGTCTTCTTCGTATCTGCCGTGATCCTTGTCATTGCCTTTGCCGCGGCGGCCGAGGGTCTCTTCCCGGCATCTTGGTTACGGGCCATCCCATTTGGTTCGGCACTGGTCTTCGTCTTGGCGCTAAGTAGCTTGGTCTCCCTGCTGACCGGCTGGAACCTTCGCGCCTCTCGTCGCTCGTTTGCCGCCAATCTTGAGCCGTGGGCAAGTCGACTACTGCACCGCTGGTTCGGTCCGACCGAGTTGCCATAAAGTTGAAGTGACTATTCGTGCGCTGAACCATTCGGAAATCTTGGTACCTGTGGGGCGTGGTCTTGATGTTTGCACGGATAGATCAGACGGTCGCCAAGCGTTTAACACTATGTGGACTTGAATTGCAGACGTATGTTTATCTCTTCCCTTCGAGCATCCGGCTACCGCAACCTCGATACCACGATAGGGCTTTGCAATCCCTTGGCAGTGATCGTCGGGGAGAACAATGCCGGAAAGAGCAACGTCATCGATGCCCTGCGCACCGTGCTAGAGCCCGAGGTAGGCCCCCGGGGGCGGTGTTGGGTGCGCCGCGATGACTTCGCCCACGGTGGGCTCGGCGGAGACCCACTCTCGCGTGAGCTGGAGCTCGAAGTCGGCCTAGAGGGGCTGGATGTCGAAGAGCAGGCGCGGATGGTCACCTGCATGGCCCCGAAGGAGGGCAAAGGGATCGCGAAGATCCGCTTCAAGGCTGTGCTCGGCGCCGATGACCGTGTCCGGGGCCAGTGGTTCGGCGGCGACTCCGAACAGCCCGAAATCGATCGCTACGCCCGTGAGGCACTTCGCTTCGTCTACCTGCATCCCCTCCGTGACGCCGCCGCAGATCTGCGGCCCGGTCGCGACAACAAGCTGATCGGCCTGCTCAAAGCGCTGACCCCCGACGATCATCCTGATCGGGCAAAAATCGTGGCCGCCTCCCAGGCCGCAAACGACGCCCTCGAAGACATCCACGCCATCACTCAGGCCAAGGGCCACATTGCCGGGCGCCTGCGAGGTATGACCGGCCGCGGTCGCTTCTCCCAGCACAGCGGCCTTGCCTTTGAGGACCCGCGCTTTGACCGGATTGTCGGCGCACTACGGGCCAAGATCGGCGAGCTCGCGGCACTTGAGATGACAGAGAACGGCCTCGGTTACAACAACCTGCTCTACATGGCGGTCCTGCTCGCTGCGATGGCCGGGCCCGACCCCGAGTCCTCTGAGAAAGAAGGCGAGGATCAAGACGAAGAACAGACCGAGCCGAGCCTGCGCGTCCTCCTTGTCGAGGAGCCTGAGGCCCACCTCCATCCCCAGCTCCAGGATCTGCTGATGCGCTTCCTGCAGCGCGAAGCCGTGGAGGGCACCCAGGTCATCCTCAGCACTCATTCCCCGAACTTCGCCTCCTCCGCAGAGGTCGAGCGGCTGACCGTGTTGACTCGCAGCGGAGTCAAGCCCGAAGCGGTCCTTCCCCGGGACTTCGGCCTTGAGGACAAGCAGCTCGCCTACCTGCGCCGCTTCCTCGACGTCACCAAGGCCTCGCTCTTCTTCGCCCGTGGGGTCATCCTGGTCGAGGGCGTTGCCGAGCAGCTTTTGATCCCGGTCCTGGCCGAACGCATGGGGCGCGCGCTGGCGCCTAATGGGGTCACCGTGATCAACGTCGGCGGGGTCGCCTTCCCGCCCTTCACTGACCTCTTCGGCGACGACAGGCTGCCCTATCCCGTCGCAGTTGTCTCAGATTCCGACGCCCAGCCCGATCCCGAGGGACTTGAGGATGGCGACCCGGCGCTCTCCCCGCGTGCCGCCGACCTTGCCCGGCGGGCCGAAGCCAATCTCAGCGTTCACCTTGCGCCGCGCACGCTTGAGTGGGACCTCTGCGCTGCCGGCAATGCCGAGATCATGATCGAGGCGCTGACGCAGGTAAAGCCACGCGTTGGGCCGCGGGTCGCCAAGGAGATCGAGGGGCTGGCACCCGCCGAAGCAGCCGAGAAGGTGCTTGAGGCTGTCAAGGACGTCAAGGGCCGCTTCGCCCAGGAGCTCGCTGAGCTGATTGCCACCGATCCCAAGCGCGAGTTCCACACCCCCGACTACTTGCGCGAGGCGATCGAGGCGGTCGCCGACACCGTCGAAGCCGATCCGCTTCCCGCCGATGGCGAGGCCGATGTGCCTAACGCCTGACCAGCAGGCGGTAGTCGAGCACGCCGGCAACTTTCTCTTGATCGCCTGCCCGGGGTCGGGTAAGACGCGGACCGCGGCACACCGGATCGCCAGGCTAAGTTGCGAAGGGCGGGGGGTAGCCGCCTGCTCCTACACCAACGTAGGCGCCAACCACCTGCAGAAGATGCTCGACCGCGACCTGCACGTCGTCCTTGGTCCACGCAGCCACGCAAGCACCTTCCACGGCTTCCTGCAGCGCTTCGTCCTCTATCCGTTCGGGCACCTCCTCGGTGCCACCCAGGGGCCGCACGTACGGATTGGCGGTCGCTGGCCCGATGTCGCGATCGGTAAGAACACGAAGCGGGTCGGGATCGAGAAGTTCCACTTCACAGCTGATGGCTCGCTTGGAATCCGGCAGTTGCCCTACTACATCAGCGAGAGCCCTGAGCAGGTTCTGGCGATGGTCGGGGATCA
This sequence comes from uncultured Solirubrobacterales bacterium, assembly GCA_963775475.1. GTDB lineage: Bacteria > Actinomycetota > Thermoleophilia > Solirubrobacterales > 70-9 > VAYN01. The sequence continues at coordinate 495,691 of CAVZIP010000003.1, forward strand.
GGTCAAAGCGCGAAAGAAAGGCTTCTTCAGAGCCGGGGTGGTGAGCGGGGATGACGCGATGTGGTTCGCACTGCGGATTCTGCGCGAGTATCCCGAGCTGGCGGCGGCGGTGGCGGGGCGCTTCGATGAGCTGCTCCTCGATGAGGCCCAGGACACCTCCGAGCTACAGCTCGGCTGCCTGCGCGAGCTGCACCAGACCGGCCGTCTGCGCTCCCTGGTCCTGATCGGCGATCTCGAACAGTCGATCTACTCCTTCCACGGCGGCGGAGGAGAGCGCTGCCGCGGGCTCGCCGAGCAGTGCGGGCTCTCGACGGTCGAACTGAGCGAGAACTATCGCTCTTCTCAGAAGCTATGCAACGTCGCAGTTCACTTCTGCTTGCGCGAGCAGCCCGACAAGGCTGTCGGCCCACACGCCGATTGTCAGATCGATCCCGAGCTGATCTTCTATCCATCGGACGACCCTCAACAGGCGATGGTGTCTTTTCGCGCCCGCCTTCAAGAGCATGGGATCGAGCCCGCCGACGCCGCTGTCCTCACTCGTCGGTGGAAGATCGCCCATGCCGTTGCGGGCATCGAGCCGCCCGTTGCCGTCGAGGAGCGGCCGTTGATGCTCGGCCGGCTCGTCGCCGCCCGCGAAGAGGGCACGCTCACCCCGTCGCATCTACAAAGCGCTCGGGCCCTTCTTGCCTACCTTGCCGGCGACAAGCATCTCGACGAGCTCACCGATATTCAGCGCGACGCGGTGCGAAGGGAGTCCTATCGGTTGCTTGCAGAGCTGCCTCCGCTCGAGGGCGATCTCAAAGCCTGGGTGAAACGGGCGCGGGAAGCCGTCTCGGTTTGTCTCGGGAGGCTGTCTGAAGCGCCAGCCCACAAACCGGGTAGCGCGATCCGCGCCGGCAAAGGACATGAGGATCATCTGGCCCTCAATGTCTTCTTACCGCCTCCCTCCGACATCAGCCCGCAGACGGTTCACGCGATCAAGGGAGAGGAGCGAGAGGCGCTGATGATGGTTGTCCACCGCGCGGCGGCACGCGACCCGACCCAGCAGCTGGCAATGCTCGAGGCGACCGCTGCGGAAGAAGAGCTGCCAGATGATGAGGAGCAGCGTGTCACCTTCGTTGCGATCACCCGCGCCCAGCGCTATTGCCTGCTCGCCCTCCCCGACGACGCGCGGGGGCATAGGGTCGCAGCGGCCTTTGCCGGCCTTGGCTTTCGCCAGGTATGACTCCGTGGCTACAACGCGGTTCACCTTGCGACCGCGCTCGAGCTCGACGCCGAGGAAGTCGTCCTCGTGATGTGGGATCGGATCTTGCTCATGCGGCGGAGCATTCGAGCCTGGGTCAGGTCGGCTTGACCTAAGTGGGCCAGTTGCCTTGTCCATAGTTCATTAGTTGCACCCGCTCTGATGCTCTACAATGATGCGCATGACCCGCACCACGGTTGATGTAGACGAGCGTGCCTTGGATGCTGCTCGTAGAGAGTTGGGCACCGACGGTCTCAGCGAGACGGTAAACGCCGCCCTTCGCGACGCCGCACGACGCCGGGTCCTCAAGGGATTCGACGTGGTCCGCGATGTCGACGGCACTCCGCAGGAAGTCGCCGCCGGCCGCGAGCGTTCCTGAACGCCGTGGCTGATCTGCAGCTGCTGCAACTCGATCGGCCGGCGCTATTCGACACCGGCGCCTGGACCTGGGTGCGCGATCGTCGCTTTCCCGGGCTCGCGAGCTGGTTCGACGCAGCTGTGGAAGCGGGTCTTGTCCTGGTCTGCGACCTGGTCGTCCTTGAGTTGACGCGACTTGCCCCCAATGAGCACCGTGCCCATGAGGTAGCCGACCGCCTCGCCGCCTTCGAGGCGATTCCGATGCCGAGTGAGCTTTGGTCCCAGGCGAGACGAACTCAGCTGGCATTGGCGGCGACGGGCGATCACCGCCGTGTTCCGCCCGCAGACCTCCTCCTTGCCAGCGCGGCTGAAGAGGCCGGTGTAGCCCTGGTCCACTATGACCGCGACTACGAGCGGATCGCGGCGGTGAGCGGGCTACGCCACCAGTGGTTGGTACCAGACGGAACTCTGGCTTGATGGTCGGGACTCGCTCTCAGGAGAAAGCGTCGTTGACAGTGCCGCTCCCGCCCTTTTGCGGTTCGTAGTCGGCATAGATTTCCGTGGTGCTGATCCTGCGGTGTCCCATCCACTCTTGGAGATCGCGTATTGGTGCGCCTGCGCCGGCCATCCTGGTCCCGAAGGTGTGGCGCAGATCGTTGAAGCGGAATTCGCGCAGGCCGGCCGCTCTTAGCGCTGACTTGAAGCGTCGGGTGAGCTGCGAGTGGTCGAGCACTTCGCCCGTGCAGGGATGCCCGAAGACGAGGTCTTCGTCTGCGTCGTGGACGCTGCGCTGCCGTAGCTGCTCAAGCTCCCTCGCGACTCGAGTTCCGAGCGGCACCGATCGGAGACCTCGGCGGGACTTCGGTGTGCCCCAGTGCCCACGGACGTAGTTACGGCGAACGCGAATCCTCTCCGCTCGCCAGTCGACGTCTCGCCAGCGGAGCGCGAGCAGCTCCCCCTGTCGCAGGCCGGTCATCGTTGCGGTCAGGAACATCGCTCGATCGACGTGACCAAGCGGCTCACGTGCAACGTCGACGGCCTCGAGTAGCGCCTTGAACTCCTCTTCGTTGAGGAAACGGATGCCGAGAGTCGATTCGACCTGGGTCCGATCCACTTGGGCGCAGGGATTGTCCGTACACCAGCCGTTGCGCTCGGCGAAATGGAAGAGCTGGTGCAGCAGGACAAGCGCGTTCGCTCGGGTCTTGGCTGCCTTGCCCGTCTCCTGCATCGTTGCCATCAAGTTCTCGACGTGCTCCTTGTCAACCTCACCCAGGGACATGGCCCCGAAGGCCGGAAGGAGATGCGTCTCGAGGGCTGAGCGATAGGTGGCGAGGGTCGTCGGCTTCCTGCCGACTATCTCGAGATGATGCAGTAGCCGTTCGCCGACCACCGCGACGGTAAGTGAAGCGCGGTCCTGCGCCGTCCGCGCGTCATGCATCAGGCGGCGCAGCTCTGCCTCGGCTTCGGCCCGCGTCAGTCCATCGGGCGACCCTGGTTCCCGCTTCGGCCCAATTGCGCGGCGGGCTCGTTTGCCGTCGGAATACCAGCGCCCGTACCAAGACTTGCGACCGGTCTTTCCAGTGTGGACATAGAGCGACCCCGTTCCGTAGCTTCGCCGGACTTTGGCCATCGCTTCCCGTCCTCTCGGTTCGGGATTTGGGCGTGAGGCCGGCGAGCGCGAATCGAGCTTTTCCCTCGTCACGCATCTTGCACGGATGAGGGGGGCCTCAGCGCCCCCTTTCGCCTACAGAAGCACAAGGCCGAAAGCCTTGTCCATGTCTGGCTGCGGGCCAAATAGGCCGAAATAGGCCAAATTGGCCCATTTCGCAAAAACGGCCTGGCAACTCTTTGGGAAGTTGCCAGGCCGTAAAAATGGCGATTTCCAGCTATTTCCGATGCGGCTGAATGGAGTCGAACCATCACGCCCCGTGAGGGGCACAAGGCCCTCAACCTTGCGCGTCTACCAGTTCCGCCACAGCCGCTCGAGGGCGGTCGATTCTAGATGTTCGGGGGCGTGGGGGAGGGGTGGGTTGAAAGCATCCGTCGTGGGCGGTAGCCTGCGAACAAGTGTTCGAAGCGTTTTCGGCCGGCGATTTGGGAGAGAATAGGACGAGCGATGGTTGACCTTGATCTGACCAAAAGGCAGAAGGAGATCTTCGACTTCATCCGCAAGTACGCGGCGAAGACGGGATACCCGCCGACCGTACGGGAGATCGGCAAAGCGGTTGGCCTGCATTCATCCTCGACGGTGCACGCGCACCTCTCCAACCTGGAGAAGATCGGGCTGCTGAAACGGGACCCCTCGAAGCCGCGCGCGATCGAGCTCCTCTTCGACAAGGCGAAGCGGACGATCCGGCCCGGCAGCGGCCTGCCGCTGGTCGGCCAGGTTGCGGCCGGTGAGCCGATCCTGGCCGAGGAGAACATCGACGAGTACCTCGAGATCCCCGACGTGATCGGCGGCGAGGACGGCGACTACATCCTCCAGATCCGCGGCGAAAGCATGAAGAACGCCGGCATCCTCGAGGGCGACTACGTCGTCGTCCGGCCCAGCGACGATGCCGCCAACGGCGAAATCGTCGTCGCCCTGATCGGCGAGGAGGCGACGGTGAAGCGGATCTACCACGAGAAGGACCACCTCCGGCTGCAGCCCGAGAACGAGGAAATGGAGCCGATCCTCACCACCGAGGCGCGGGTCCTCGGGCGAGTAGTCGGCGTTTTCCGCGCCGTCTAGTTCGGCCAGCGACCGGACTGAATCAGCTTCTTGTAGCGCCGCTGGCGTCGGCGGGCATCCCACATCAACGCCGGCAGCAGGCGCAGGGCCAGGCGGGGGAAGATGTCGAAGACGCGCAGCAGCGGCCCGCGCCAGCGCGGGACGATCAGGATCGGGCGGGGGCGCTCGGTCAGCTTGCCCACCTCCCTTGCCACCTGCTCGGGGGTGAGCAGCTGACCGGAGAAGGAGGCAGCCGAGTCGGGATCGTCGAGCTTGTCCTCGAGCATCGGCGTCCAGATCCCGTCCGGGCAGACGGCGGAGACGTCGATTCCGCGCACGCCCGCGCGCCGCAGGTCGAAGAAGGTGCCCAGCGTGAACGCCATCGCGGCGTGCTTGCTCGCCGAGTAAGCCACCTCGCCGGGCGCCGGCACGATCCCGGCCATGGAGACCACGTTGACGATGTGCCCGCGGCCGGCGGCCATCATCGGCGCCAGCGCGGCGTGGGTGCCGTTGATCAGCCCGGTTGCGTTGACGTCGAACATGAGCTTCCGCAGCTCCGAGCCCTGCTCCCACGGCGGGCCGGGGAAGAAGACGCCGGCGTTGTTGACCCAGGTGTCGAGGCCCCCTTCCCGGGCGACCGAGTCGGCGATGGCCCGGCAGGCTCCCTCGTCTCGCACGTCGAGCGCCGAGGACGTGGCCTCTCCGCCGATCCCCGCCGCCGTGCGGGCGGCCGCGTCGGGGTCCAGATCGGTGGCATGAACCCGGTAGCCACGGCCGGCGAGCTCGGCCGCGATCGCGCGGCCCAGGCCGCCCCCCGCTCCGGTGACAACTGCGGTCCGCACGCTCGCCACCATATCCCGCTCCCGCCTTGGCCCGATGGACCGCGGGGCGTACCATCGGTGGGCGGGCCGAGCGACTGCGGGGGGAGAGAAAACCCCTCGAGGAAAGTCCGGACACCACAGGGCAAGGGCGGTGGGTAACGCCCACCCGGGGAAACCCGCGGGAAAGTGCCACAGAAACATACGGCCGATGGCGCGGCCACACGTGAGTCGCGTACAGGCAAAGGTGAAATGGTGCGGTAAGAGCGCACCGGCGTCGCGGTGACGCGGCGGCCAGGCAAACCCCGCCCGGTGCAAGGCCAAGCAGGACCGTCGACCCGGCTCGGCGAGGTCCAGGTAGGCCGCATAGATAGATGGCCGCTCAAGACAGGATCCGGCTTACAGGCCCGCTAACGGAAAGGCCCCCTTCGAGGGGCCTTTCCCATTCCAGAGCGGCTCTGGACCTATGCACGTTTTTCTGTCTTAGCCTTTGCTAACCTGCCGCCAACTTCCGCTGAATCTCCGCCTACATACCGCGGGGAGCGGGGGACCCAATTAGTTGGGGCGAATCGCCGGCATCAGCCGCGTAGCGCAGCTCTTTCAGCGCGAGCCCGACAGCTAACCCCGTAAGCGCCTGGAAAGAGAATGCAGCCAAGCAGAAACCGCCATGCGCGGAAAGACGATTTACGACGCGTGCTCGGCTCCGAGCGCTCTCCTCGGCGCCTGCGTTGGGCCGCCTCGCTGGCTGTCCTGGCGGTGCTGGTGACCGGCGCCGGCTCCGCCCAGGCCGCCACCGGCGGCGCCGCGATGGCCTACGGCGGCACCACGCCAGAGGACCTCGTCTTCAGCAGTCCCTTCCGCAGCGCCGGCGCCAGCTGGTACGGGCCCGGTCTCTACGGCAACAGGACGGCCTGCGGCCAGACTCTGCGGCCGAACACGCTCGGCGTCGCCCACCGCAGCCTGCCCTGCGGGACCGCGGTCAAGTTCGTCTACCAGGGTCGCGCCCTGATCACCCAGGTGATCGATCGCGGCCCCTACATAAAAGGTCGCGCCTGGGACCTGACTGCCGCTGCCAGCGAAGCGCTGGAGTTCGAAGGGGCCGGCATGGTGCGCTACGCGATCGCCGTCGAGTACGCCCGCCCTGGCGCCAAGCGCTGAGCTCCGGCGCCCGCACGATCCGGCCGGGGGGCTAATCTGCCCTGCTCAGCGCCATTTTCTACGAGAGGAGCACGGGTATGTCGAGGTCTTCGCACGGAGCATCTGCCGCGGGCACGCCGCGTCGGGGTCGCTGGCTGATCCTCGCTCTGGCGGTGGGCTCCCTGGCGACCTCGAGCGCCCTCGCGGTCGGCGCCAGCGCCGCCAAGGTCCCCAGCACCACCGTCGTCCTCGGCCAGACCTCGACCGTCCCGGACCCATCCTGCCCCGGCCTGCCCTGCCAGGCGATCGGCAGCGTCACCGGCTTCCAGGTCAGCAACGGCCAGACGCGCTCCCCCTTCCTGGTCCCGCACGACGGCACGATCAAGTCCTGGACCCTGACCCTCGCCCAGCCGACCAACAAGCAGCGCTCCTTCTTCAACGGCTTCTTCGGCACCCCGCCGCAGGCGCGCCTCTCGATCCTGCGTCGCATCCCCGCCACCAACCCGCCCCGCTACGAACTGCGCAGCCAGGGCTCGGTCAAAGTCCTCACCCCCTACCTCGGCCAGACCGTCAAATTCGGCTCCTCGCTGGAAGTCGAAAAGGGCGACATCGTCGCCCTCACCGTCCCCACCTGGGCCCCCGCCTTCGCCCAGGACCTCCCCGCCGACAACGTCTGGCGCGCCAGCCGCGAACCCGGCAAATGCACCAACTCCACCGACATCCGCCAGGGCGAGCCGCTGGAAAAACCAAACCGCCGCGCCACCTTCGGCTGCAAGTACTCCACCGCAAGGCTTCTCTACACCGCCACTTTGGTCGAGGGCTAATCAGCTCTGAGCAGAGTGGGTACTGCCTGAAGCGCTCGTGGGGGAGGGGTCGTGTGCCCCTCCCACAAGCGGCGTCCTGATTTTCGCCTCTTCCGCTCAGCGAGAGACACCAAGTTAACGGCGAAAATCCCAGCGAAGGGGGAGGGGCACACGACCCCTCCCACTACTTACGCAGCCGCGGAAGGGAGAACCCGCGGCGTAGCCTGGTCTTTAGGAAGAGCCGCTGCGCTCGCGATCAGGCTCTGAAACTCGTTCAAGGCCAGGTGACCGACCGCCTCGAGGATTTCCTCGTCGGTCCAGCCGATCTCCCGCGCCTCCTCGTGCAGGTGGAGCGGGGGAGGGCCGTCGGCGTCGAGGGCCTCCTTGAGGTAGGCGAGCAGCGCCGCCTCCTTCTCGTCGGCGGAGGTGAAGCTGCGGGCGCGGGAAACCTCGTCGAGGCCCAGTCCCGCCCGGCGCGCCGACTTCGCGTGCTGGGCGATGCTGTAGTTGTCCTCGCGGTGCTCGGCGACCGCCAGGGCGATCCGCTCGCGGGTCGCCTGCGGCAGGACGCCGCCGCGCAGCTCAGAGCGCATCCGCGTGTAGGCGCGGAGCACGGCGGGGGATCCCGCCAGCACCCCGACGAACTTGGTCACCGCGCCGCCGCCGGCGGCCTGGATGCTCTTGATCAGCGGCGCGCTCTCGTCGGGAGCGGTCAGCTCGTCGTGAATCTGGAATCTGCTTACGTCCGTTTTTACAGTCACTTCGCGTCTCGTCTCTGGCTCTGGTGGAGCGGATCCCGCTTACAGAGCCTTTACGTGGCCTTTACTTTACTTTGAGCTCGTAACTTACGAGAAATAAGTTATACCCGGTTTCGGACGTCTTCGCAAGCCCCTCCCCTCCGGCCGAGAACGCTGTCTCTCTACCCGCTTTACGCCGTTATGCACCTCTTTGGTTCATTCGCCTATCGTTGCGCCCTTCTCGCGGACAAGCCAAGGAGGCAGGAATGGCCGAGCAACCCCGCAGTGCTGCAGACGTCATCGAGATCGTCAAGCAGAACGACGTGCGCTTCGTCCGCCTCTGGTTCACCGACGTGCTCGGCCAGCTGAAGAGCTTCTCGATCAACGCCGCCGAGCTCGAGGACGCCTTCGACGGGGGGATGGGCTTCGACGGCTCCTCGATCACCGGCTTCAACCCGATCGAGGAGTCGGACATGATCGCCATGCCCGACCCGACGACCTTCGCCCTGATCCCCTGGCGCCCCGAGGACGAGAATGCGGTGGCGCGCATGTTCTGCGACATCCGCGTACCCGGCGGCGGCCCCTACGAGGGCGACCCGCGCTGGATCCTGCAGCGGGCGATGAAACGTGCCGAGGAGCTGGGCTTCGACGCCTACAACATCGGCCCCGAGCTCGAGTTCTTCTACTTCCGCTCCGCCAAGCCCGAGGGCGGCGTGCCCGAGGTCCTCGACGAGGGCGGCTACTTCGACCTGACCACGCTCGACGCCGGCTCCGACGTGCGCCGCGACACGGTGCTGGCGCTGGAGAAGATGGGGATCCACGTCGAGTACACCCACCACGAGGTCGGCCCCTCCCAGCACGAGGTCGACATGCGCTACAAGAACGCGCTCGAGATGGCCGACGACTGCATGACCTACCGCATCGTCGTCAAGGAGTACGCGATGAAATACGGCTGGCATGCGACCTTCATGCCGAAGCCGCTGTTCGGCGAGAACGGCTCCGGCATGCACGTCCACCAGTCGCTGGCCAAAGACGGCAAGAACGCCTTCTACGACGAGGACGACCCCTACTACCTGTCGCCGACCGCGAAGGCGTTCATCGCCGGCCAGCTCAAGCACGCGCGTGAGATCTCGCCGCTGTTCGCGCAGTGGGTCAACTCCTACAAGCGCCTGGTGCCCGGCTACGAGGCGCCGGTCTACCTGGCCTGGTCGCGGCGCAACCGCTCGGCGCTGATCCGGGTGCCGCTCTACCACCCCGGCAAGGAGGGCGCGACCCGGGCCGAGCTGCGCTGCCCCGATCCGGCCTGCAACCCGTATCTGTGCTTCGCCGGCATGCTGCAGGCGGGCCTGGAGGGAATCGAGAAGGGCTACGAGCTGCCGGAGCCGATGGAGCAGAACCTCTACCACCTCTCCCAGGAGGAGCTCTCCCACCAGGGGATCGAGCAGCTGCCGGCGACCCTGGGCGAGGCGATCGAGGTCGCCGCCGACTCGGAGCTGGTGCTGCGCACCCTGGGTGAGCACACCTTCCGCCGCTTCGTCGAGATCAAGCGGCAGGAATGGGACGACTACCGGGTCCAGGTCACCCCCTACGAGATCGAAAACTTCCTGCCGATCCTCTGAGGCCGGCGATGACGACGCTGCACGTCCTCCGCGTCTTCGCCGACGAGGAGGGCGAGTGGGGCAACCCGCTGGGCGTCTTCCTCGACGGCGCCGAGGTGCCGGCCGAGCGGCGCCAGGCGGTCGCCGCCGAGCTCGGTTACTCGGAGACCGTCTTCGTCGACGACCGCGAGCGCGGCGAGTGCCGGATCTTCACGCCGGGGTCGGAGCTCGGCTTCGCCGGCCACCCGAGCGTCGGTACGGCCTGGCTGCTCGCCCGCGAGGGTGGGGCGATCGAGATCCTGCGCCCGCCCGCCGGCGATGTCGCGGTGCGGTTCGAGGGAGAGCTGACCTTCATCGCCGCCCGGCCCGAGTGGTCGCCGCCCTGGCAGCTGATGCAGATGGCCGACCCGGCCGCGATCGACGAGCTGCGGGGACCGCCGCAGGGGCTCGACGAAATCTACCTCTGGGCCTGGGAGAGCGAGGCCGCCGGCAAGGTGCGCTCACGCTGCTTCGCGATCGAGGACGGCGTCGGCGAGGACGAGGCGACCGGCTCCGCCGCGATCGTCCTCTGCGCCGAGCTGGGCCGCGAGCTGACGATCCACCAGGGCCGCGGCTCGCTCCTTCACGCCCGTCCGCTCGGCGACGGCCGCGCCGAGGTCGGTGGCCGGGTCGTGCTCGACGGGGTGCGTGAGCACCACGTCGAGGGCGCCTGAGCCCGGTCTCTCAGGAGACGTGCTCGGTCGGGGCGACGGGTGGTGCGTCGCCCGAGCGTTCGCGAGGGCGCGAGAGCGCCGACGGCCACCAGAACTTGTCGCCCAAGGCGAGGGCGATCGAGGGAACGAGAACGCTGCGGACGAGGAAGGTGTCGAGGAGGACGCCGAAGGCGACGACGAAGCCGAGCTCGGTGAGGAAGGTGAGGGGGAGGACGGCGAGGACCGAGAAGGTGCCGGCGAGGACGATCCCGGCGCTGGTGATGACGCCGCCGGTGACCGCCAGGGCGCGCAGCATCCCCTGTTCGGAGCCGTGCTTCTCGGTCTCCTCGCGGGCGCGGGCGACGAGGAAGATGTTGTAGTCGACGCCGAGCGCGACGAGGAATACGAAAGCGAAGAGGGGCAGCGAGGGATCGGAGCCGGGGAAGCCGAAGATCACGTCGAAGAAGAAGTACCCGACGCCCAGTGCGGCCAGGAAGCTGATGATCACGGTCCCGATCAGGACCAGGGGCGCGACGACCGCTCGCAACAGTCCCATCAGGATCAGGAAGACGACAAGGAGGATGATCGGCGGGATCACGATCGAGTCCCAGCCGGCGGCGTCGCGGACGTCGAATTCGACCGCGCTTGGTCCGCCGACCAGGGCTTCCGGCGACGCGCCTTGGGCGGCGTCGCGGATCGGTTCGATCAGGTCGAACGCCTCGGTCGAGTAGGGATTGGGTTCGAGCGTCGCCTGGATCAGCGTCCCCGGTTGGCCGCTGGCGACCGGTCCCGATACTTCCTCGACCCCGCCGACGCCTTCGACCGCGCTCTTCACAGCGCCCACCTCGCCCGGATCGGTGACGACGATGTCGGTCAGCGCCGTCTTCCCGGAGGGGAAGCTCTTGTTGAGCAGGTTCTGGCCTTCGACCGATTCGACTTCCTCGCGGTAGGTGTCTTCGCTGGTCAGTTCGGTCGAGAAGAAGGCGAAGCCGGCGCAGAAGATCAGCAGCACGCCGAGGCTGCCGAACATGATCCGGCGTGGCGAGATCGCGACCCGTTGGCCGATCCGCGCCCAGAAGCCGTGGGTGGCGTCGGCAGCGTGCTCGAGCTTGTGGCGGCGCACCTCGTACGGGGCGAAGACCGCGCGGTCGAGCGGACCGACGATCAGCGAAGGCATGCGCCTGCCGCTGAGGGTGCGCAGGACCCAGTTGATCAGCACCAGCGGCAGCAGGATCAGGACGACGACGCAGGCGAGGACCACCTGCAGCAGGGCGAGGGCCCCGGAGCCCTCGACGATCCGCCGGCGTGCACCCTCGGAGATCGCCTCGGCTTGGGGCGCGGTCTCGGGCGTGTGCGGGACGAAGGGCCAGAAGGCGCGGCGGCCGAAGATCGTCAGCAGCGCCGGCAGCAGGGTCAGCATCGAGAGCGCCGCGCAGGCGATCCCGATCGCCGCGATCGGGCCGAGGCCGGAGGTGCCGTTGACCTTGGCGATCAGCAGGCAGAGCAGGGCGGCGACGACGGTCAGAGCCGAGGCGAAGATCGCCGGCCCGGCCGATTCCAGCGCGGTTCGCATCGCCTCGTGCTTGTCGACGGTGTGGTGCAGCTCCTCGCGGTAGCGGGCGACCAGGAGCAGCGCGTAATCGGTGCCGGCGCCGAGCACCAGGACCGACATGATCGAGCTCGACTGGCCGTTGATGGTCACGCCCAGCTCGGAGACCCCGTAGCCGATCGAGCGCGAGAGCGTCTCCGCGAACATCACCGCGATCAGCGGGATGAGGAAGAACATCGGCGAGCGGTAGATCACGATCAGGAGGAAGATCACGAGGCTCAGCGCCGCCAGCAGCAGGGTCCCGTTGATCCCTTCGAAGACTTCGATCGCGTCGGCCGAGAAGCCGGCACCGCCGGTGATCTTGACCTCGAGGCCGCCGCCAGGGTCCTCGAGCACCTCGCGCCAGGCCTTGACCGGGTCGACGATCCGGTCTCCCTCGCCTTCGGCGTTGATGTAGGCGGTGAGGATGGCCGACTTGCCGTCCTGCGAGCAGACGGGGCCGACGAAGGGGGCGTAGTCGGACGGCTGGCCGGGGACGGTGCTGGTCGGCGTGCCGCAGCCGGGCTCGCTGACGCCGAGCTTGTCGATCCGCTCCGCTTCCTGGCTCTCCACCGCCAGGGTTTTGCCTCCCGATGCGGCCGTGGCGCCGTCCGGGATCACGCCTTCGAACTTCTCCTCGGCCATGCCGGCGACGTCTTCTTCGATCGTCTTGAAGTTCGCCGGCGTCAGCCCCGAGTCGTTGCGGTAGACGATGACGGCGGGGGCGATTTCCCCGTTCTGGAGCTGCTCGGTGGCGTCGAGGGCCTTGGTCGACTCGGCGTCGCCGGGCAGGTAGGAGGTCGCCTCGTTGCTTTCGGCGTCTTCGAACTTGCCGGGCAGGTTGGCGGGGCCGGCGGCGATGAAGATCGCCAGGAACCAGAGGCCGAAGACGATCCACTTGGCTCTGCGACCGGCGGGGAAGGTGAAGAGCGAGCCGCGCACTAGCCTCGATCCACCGTTTTCACCCCAGCAGGGTGGGCCGGGCGACTTGAGGTAGGTACCAGCGCCAGGGCGGTTCCGTGGAACCTCCCTGGCGCTCCTTTCGAGGCCGATCGTCGGCGAATCCGAGCGCCGGCGCTCGTTCGCGGGCAGGCCGGGATCGGCAGGTGCGGCGAGGGGGGAGCTGAGGCTGGCAGCGAGCCGGGTGGCTACGGGCTCGCTGCCGGCAGCGCCCGCAATCGGGCGAAGGCCGCCACCAGCGCTTCGGCCCACGGCCAGCTCCGCGGCAGCCGCAGCGCCACCCGCCGACCCGAGCGCACGAGGCGCCCGGCGACGTGCAGTAGGCGCTGGCGCACCCGCTTGGGCTCGGCGAGGGCGAGCTCGCCCTCCAGGCAGAGCAGTGCCGCCCAGCGCAGGATCGCCTGAGCCAGCAGCGAGACCTCCAGCCAAGCCTGGTTGTGCTCGAAGGCGGCGAAGGGCATCTTCGCCATCCCGGCTTCCTTGCCGACCCGAATCGCGTCCTCCACGCGGGCGCGGCGGCGGTGGCGCAGCTCCAGGGCGGCGACGTCGGCGTCTTCTTGGTCGGTGATGAAGGTGGTGTGGCGGTAGCCGGCCTCGCAGTCGAAGACCGAGAGCTGGGCGCCAGGGTGGGGCCGCTCGCGGCGGAGGATCAGGCGCGTGCCGCAGGGCCAGCTCGAGAGGTCGACGCGATCGGTCAGCTCGGCGACCTGGGCGCCCTCGCGAACCTCGCCGTCGCCGTCGATCGCGCTTCGCCAAGCCGATTCGGGCAGCTCCATGATCGCCCCGCGCACCCGCTCGTCGACCTCGTAGCCGACCGAGAAGCCGATGCCGGCCGAGCGGCAGTCGGAGGTGAAGGCGTGGGTGCGCCCGCCGATGTCGGCGCGGGCCAGGATCTCGCGGTCGAGGTCTTGGGCGGGCAGCTGCTCGAGGGCCAGCTGCAGGACCTCGAAGTGATCGGCGGCGGTGTGAGCGGCGGCGTTCCCGGGTCGCAGGACGGCCGCCAGCGGCTCGCCTGTCTCGGCCAGGTAGCAGAGCAACGGGTGAAAGCCGAAGCCGCCCTTGTAGTTGCCGGCAGCTCCTTCCTTCTCGGAGTGGGCGGTGAGGAGGCTGGCGTCGATGTCGAGGACCAGCTCTACGGGTCGGGCTCCGGCATCCCAGGCGCGCTCCAGCGCTTTGGCACGGGCGGCGCGGAGCGCTTCCAGTGCCTCGGCGTCCACCGACTTGATCGCCCGGTGGGCGGTGCTCTCTGAGGCCACCGCCCCGAACAGCGCCTGCTGGCCGCGCAGCACGCCGAGATCTGTGACGTGATCGCCGCCGTCGGCGATCGCGACGGCGAGATCGCGCAGGACGACGCCGGGGTCGTGCGCGGAGCGGCGCTCGCGGGTCGGAGCCATCGCCTCGGCGAGCGCAGTGGTGAGGCCGAGCCGGTCGGCGAGCTCGACCAACAGGAAGGCGCCGGCGTGGGAGACGAGCCCCTCGCCGTCCGCCCTGACTTCTACGGTTTGCGCTGTCGTTTGTGTCTTCACCTTCCGGGTGTCCTCCTGGGTTTGTGGGAATGGGCTCGCAAACCGCATTCTCAAGACCCAAGAGGACGTTCCCGGGCGGTTTCCTCAGGTTGCTACTGGTGGATCGAGGCTAGCCGGCATCCATATCAGAGAAGGGTGGCAAGTTCTTGTGTAGTGGTCACAGGCGCTTGGCAGGCGAAGTTCTCGCAGACGTAGGCGGTGGGCTTGCCGTCGAGCAGTGGGCGGTCGCGCAGCAGGGGCGGTTTCTCGCTTCCCGCAGGGCCGCCGGCGAGGACGAGGTGTGGACGAAAGCGGGAGCGGACGGTGGTGGCGAGCTCGCCGACGTCGTCGCCGATCAGCGCCACCTCTTTGATCGGCGCGAGGTGGAAGTCGAGTGCCCGCAGCAGGTGGGCGAAGGACTCCGGGTGCTGGGTCGCCGCTTCGGCGAAGAGGGCGAAGACGCTCTCGCCCTGGCGCTCGTACTCGCGCTCTCCGCTCAGCGCCGCCAGGCGCAGCATCCCCATCGCCGCGGAGCTGTTGCCGGAGGGGATCGGGTGGTCGCCGATCTCCTTGCGGCGGGCGATCAGCTGCTCGTGGTCGTCGGAGGTGGAGAAGAAGCCGCCGCGCTCGGCGTCGCCGAAGCGGGCGACGATCTCGTCGGCCAGGGTGCGGGCGCGCTCGAACCAGCGCGGCTCGAAGGTCGATTCGTAGAGGGTCAGCAGCGCTTCCAGGAGGAAGGCGTGGTCCTCGAGGTAGGCGTTGAGGCGGGCGTCGCCGTCCTTGCAGGTGCGCAGCAGCCGACCGTTCTCGTCGGTGAGGGCACCCAGGACGAACTCGGCGCACGCGCGGGCGGCGTCGAGGTAGTCGTCGCGGCCGAGCACGGCGCCGGCCTCGGCCAGGGCGGCGATCGCCAGCGCGTTCCAGGAGGTCAGCCGCTTGTCGTCGAGGCCCGGCCAGACGCGCTCGGCGCGGGCCTCGTAGAGGGCGCGGCGCGCCTCGTCGAGGTCGGGAGTGTCGATTTCCTCCCGCATACCGAGAGGAAATCGACACTCGGCGCCGCCGGCGAGGTGGAGGATGTTGCTGCCCTCGAAGTTGCCGCGCTCGCTGACGCCGTAGTACTCGAGCACGGCCTCGGCGCCCTCGCCCAGCACCTCGCGAATCTGCTCCGCCGTCCAGACGTAGAACTTCCCCTCCTCGCCCTCCGAGTCGGCGTCGAGCGCTGAGTAGAAGCCGCCCTCGGCGCCGCGCATCTCGCGCAGCATCCAGTCCAGGGTCTCTTCGCAGACGCGGCGGTAGCGCTCGTGGCCGAGCGCCTGCCAGCCGTGCAGGTAGGCCGAGGCGAGCAGAGCGTTGTCGTAGAGCATCTTCTCGAAGTGGGGCACGAGCCAGTTGGCGTCGACCGAGTAGCGGGCGAAGCCGCCGCCGATCTGGTCGTAGATGCCCCCGGCCAGCATCGCGTCGAGCGTGCGCTCGGCGATCTCTCGCTCGCCGCGGGCCAGCAGCAGCTCCAGAGTCGAGGTCGGTGGGAACTTGGGGGCGGCGCCGAAGCCGCCGCGCTCGCGGTCGGCGGCGCTGTGCAGCCGCGCCACGGCCTCCTCGAGCTGGGCCGCCGCGGGCGGCTCGGGGCTGGGCTCGATCAGGCCGACCGCGGCCAGCTGCGCCCTGGTTCCGGCCGAGCGCTCGCGGATCTCCTCCCGTTTGCGCTCGAAGGCGTCGACCACGGCTTCCATCACCATCCGGAAGCTCGGCATGCCGCGGCTCTCGTCGGGCGGGAAGTAGGTGCCGCCGTAGAACGGCACCCCCTCGGGGTCGAGGAAGACGGTCATCGGCCAGCCGCCCTGGCCGCTGATCGCCTGCACCGCCTCCATGTAGATCGCGTCGATGTCGGGGCGCTCCTCGCGATCGACCTTGACGTTGACGAAGTGCTCGTTCATGTAGGCGGCCGTCTCTGGGTCTTCGAAGGACTCGCGCTCCATCACGTGGCACCAGTGGCAGGCCGAGTAGCCGACCGAGAGCAGGATCGGCCGGTCCTCGCCGCGGGCCCGCTCCAGCGCCTCGCTGCCCCAGGGGTACCAGTCGACCGGGTTCTCGCGGTGCTGGAGGAGGTACGGGCTGGTCTCCTGGGCGAGCCGGTTGGGCATTCGCTCCCAGGGTACCCGCGAGCACCCGCAGGCCAACTATTCGGGTGGCCAGATCGCCGAAATTCGAGTCCCCTGGCGGAAACGCGGCGGTTTGCCACTCGTGGCAGGCGGCGAACTAATACCTTTCGTCGGTGGCGGGCGTACATACCTCTCAGAAGCGCGATCCCGAGCTCGAGGCGGTGCTGCAGAAGCTCGCCGACGAGGATCGGGAGATCGTCGAGGGGGCGCTGGCCAAGGCCGAGAAGACCGAGGCGGAGCTGCGCTACCTCGCCGACCACGACTCGCTCACCGGCCTCCTCAACCGGCGCTGCTTCCGCGCCAAGCTCGACCGCTACGTCTCCTTCTCCGCCCGCTACGGCGGCCAGGGAGCGGTGATGATCATCGACATCGACGGTCTCAAGGAGGTCAACGATCGGCTCGGGCACCAGCCGGGCGACAACCTGATCCGCCGCGTGGCCGAAGTCCTGCGCGAGCGGGTGCGCACCACCGACATCGTCGCCCGCCTCTCGGGGGACGAGTTCGCGGTGCTGATGCCGCAGTCCGACACCGGCGGGGCGCTGCAGCTCGGCGAGGATCTGAGGGCGGAGGTGGCCGAAGGCTTCCCGGCCGATTCCGAGCTGGGCGAGGCGACGATCAGCGTCGGCATCACGATGTTCGGCGGCAAGCGGGACGTGGGCTCCGAGGCGGTGCTGGTGGCCGCAGACCAGGCGATGTACCGGGCCAAGGAAGAGGGGCGCAACCGGATCGCCCTGTTCCATGGACCCGAGGACCCTCAGCGGGTGCCGCAGCGCAGCCAGACGACCAGCGCCAGAATCCGCGACGCGCTGACTCAGGACCGCCTCAGCCTCGCCACCCAGCCGATTCGCAGTCTCGCCTCCGGTGGGATCGAGCGCTACGAGCTGCTGCTGCGGATGACCGGCGACGACGGCGAGCTGCTGCCGGCCGCCTCCTTCATCGACGTCGCCGAGCGCTCCGGGATGGTGCAGGAGCTGGACCGCTGGGTGGTCTCTCGTGCCCTGGAGCTGCTGGCCGAACGCGAGCGGGCTGGCGAACCGGTGTCCCTCCACGTCAACCTCTCCGGCGCCTCCCTGACCGACATCTCGGTGCTGGAGTTCATCGAGCGCCGCCTCGACGAGGGGGACGCCGACCCCAGCCGCTGCACCTTCGAGATCACCAAGTCGGCCCGCGTCGATGACTTCGAGACCGCGGCCGGTTTCGCCGACCGGCTGACCGAGTTCGGCTGCGAGGTCGCGATCGACGACTACGGGTCCGGCTTCAGCCCCTTTCAATACCTGAAGGCGATCCCGTTCGACGTGATCAAGATCGATGGCGCCTTCATCCGCGACATGCCGCGCAACGACGCCGACCAGCTGACCGTGAAGGCGATCGTCGAGATCGCCCGCGGCCTCGGCAAGACGACGATCGCCGAGTTCGTCCAGGACGACGAGACGACTCAGATGCTGCGCGAGTACGGCGTCGACATGGCTCAGGGCTACCACCTCGGCCGTCCGGTCGCCGCCGCCGAGGGCCTGCTCGCCGAGACGGCTTAGCCGGTTAGCCGCGGGTCAGGTCGGCGGCGAAAGCCCCAAAGGCGTCGAGGTAGCGCTGCAGGTCCTCGTCGGAGTGGGCGATCGAGAGGGTCCACTCCTCCTCGGTGCCGGGGGTCATGAAGACGCCGTGGTTCATGTGGTAGAGCCAGGCGAGGGTCGAGAGCTCGTCGTCCACCTTGGTCAGGTAGTCGCGGTACTCGTACATCCGCTCGGGCGAGAAGATCACGCAGCCCTTGGCGCCGAGACCCTCGGTGTAGGCGGGCAGGCCGTGGGCGTCGACGATCGCCTGGCAGCCGTCGAGCAGGCGCCGGTTGGTCGCCTCGAAGCGCTCGTAGACGTCGTCGGTGAGGACCTCGGTCAGGGTCGCCTCGGCCGCCGCCATCACCAGCGGGTTGCCGTTGAAGGTGCCGTACTGCTTGACGGTGCCGTCGGCGACGATCGCCGCCAGCTCCTCGCTCATCCCGATCGCGCCGCCCGGGTAGCCGCCGCAGCTGGCCTTGGCCAGGGTGACCATGTCGGGGAGGACGCCGAAGCGGGCGGTGGCGCCGCCGGGGGAGATCGTGGCGCCGGTCTTGACCTCGTCGAAGATCAGCTTGACCCCGTGCTGGGCGGTCAGCTCGCGGACCCGCTCCAGGTAGCCCGGACGGGGCGGGATGATGTTGATGTTCATCATCGCCGGCTCCATGATCAGCCCGGCGACCTGCTCGCCGATTTTCTCCAGCACGCTCTCCAGGGCATCGGCGTCGTTGAAGGGGACGGCGCGGGTGAGGTCCGTGAAGGCGGTGGGGACGCCGCCGCCGTAGGGGACGCTGACCGGGTCGTCGCGGGCTCCCAGCGCCTCCAGTGGCGGGTAGACGGAGACCATCACGGTGTCGTGGTGGCCGTGGTAGGAGCCCTCGATCTTGAGGATCGTGTCGCGGCCGGTGGCGCCGCGGGCAAGGTGGACGGCGTCCATCGTCGCCTCGGTGCCGGAGTTGTTGAAGCGCCACTGGGGCAGGCCGAAGCGCCTTTTCAGCTCGGTGGCGACGGCGATCGAGCCGTCGGTCGGGGCGGCGAAGTGGGTGCCACCGTCGACCCTTTTTTTGACGGCGGCGCCGACGGTGGGGTTGGCGTGGCCGATGCACATCACCCCGAAGCCGTTGTGGAAGTCGACGTACTCGTTGCCGTCGACGTCCCAGACGCGGCTGCCCTGGCCGCGCTCGAGGTAGACCGGCCAGGGGTCGTTTTCCTGGAAGGAGGAGGGGACGCCGCCCGGCATCACCTTCACCGCCCGCTCGAAGGTCTGGGCCGAGGTGGCGGTGCGGTTGCGGAACTGCTCCTGCTGGGCCTCGGTCAGCGCCGCGATCCGCTTGCGGTCGATCTGCTCCATGGACCCAGCCTAGCCAGGCGCTGTCGCCAGTCTCAGCCGCGGCGGCTGCGGAGCGAGGCGGCGAGTCGCGTCTTCAGGTTGAGTGCGGCGGTCAGCGCCCGTTCCGGTTGCGAGCCCTGGGGCGGCAGGGCGCCGAGCTGGCGGGCCATCTCGGCACCGTTCATGTAGGCGTCGTTGTGGACGACCTTGCCGTCGCGGACGGTGAGCACGTCGCAGCCCTGGACGTCGATCTTGCTGCCATTCGGCATCAGGCCTTCGAAGCGCGCGGTGCCATCGAAGGTGCCGGTCGCGTGCCAGTGCACCGCCGCCTTCTCGCCCCCGGCGATCACCTCGAGGACCTCGAAGCTGAAGTCGGGGAAGGAGGCGAAGAGGCTGCCGAACCAGGCGCGCAGGTCCTCGGGCACGCGCATGTCGGCGACGCCGTGGATCACGTCGCGCGTGCCGGGCTCCCAGCAGGCCGCCATCGCCTCGATGTCACGTGCCGCCACCGCCGCGAAGTAGGCGCGGGCAACGCTCTCGGTGTCGGTTGCCTCGCCGGTGGCCACGAGCTCAGGTTACTCCTGGCGCAGCTGCGCGCGCTTGATCTTGCCGCTGCTCGTCTTCGGCAGCTCGGCGACGAACTCGACGATGCGGGGGAACTTGTAGGGAGCGGTCTGGCGCTTGCAGTGCTCCTGCAGCTCGCGGGCCAGCTCCGCGCTCGGCTCGCGCTCGCGGGGGACGACGATGGCGCGGACGACCGAGCCGCGCTCGGGGTCGGGGGCGGCGACCGCGGCGGCCTCGGCCACGGCCGGGTGCGACTGCAGCGCCGACTCCACCTCGAAGGGGCCGATCCGGTAGCCGGCGGAGAGGATGATGTCGTCGTCGCGGCCCTCGAAGAAGAGGTAGCCGTCCTCGTCTTCGCGGACCAGGTCGCCGGTCGGCCACCACTCTCCCTCGAAGCGCTCGCCGTCGAGGTAGCGGGAGAAGAAGGTGGGGGAGGAGGCCGCGCGCAGCTGCAGCTCGCCCTCGACGATGCGGGTCTCGATCCCCGGCAGCGGTTTGCCCATCGAGCCCTGGCGGACCGGCTCGCCGGCGAGGTTGGCGGTGACGTGGCCGGTCTCGGTCTGGCCGTAGCCGTCGGCCGGCTCGAGGCCGGTCGCCGCGCGGAAGGCGGCGATCGTCTCCGAGTCGAGCGGCTCGCCGGCGGAGACCATCCGCCGCAATGCCGGGAGCGGGCGCAGGGCGGTGCGCTTGGCCAGCATCCGGTACTCGGTCGGCGCCTGGCAGAGGACGTTGACGCCGAGTGCCCGCGCGAACTCGAGCCGCTCCTCGGGATCGAAGCGGCCGTCGTGGATGACCGCGGCGGCGCCGGTCAGCCAGGGGGCGAGGAAGACGTTGCGCGCCGACTTCGACCAGCCCGTCGCCGTCGTGCACCAGGCCAGCTCGCCCTGGCGCGAGCCGAACCAGTGCTCGGCCTGAACCCGCTGGCCGAACAGGTAGCGGTAGGCGTGGACCACCCCCCGCGGCTCGCCGGTGGTGCCGGAGGTGAAGACGATCAGCGCCGGGTCCTCGGGATCCATCGGCTCGATCGAGGCCGGCGTCTCCTGCGGGCGGTCCTCGTCGAGCACCTCGGTGACCTCGGCCAGGGTCATCGTCGGCACGCCATCCGGAAGCTCGGTCAACAGCTCGTCGTCGCCGACGCAGAGCTTCGGATTGGCGGCGGCGACCCGCAGCTCGAGGTCCTGGCGGCGCAGCTGGGTGCTGCAGGGCAGCGCCACCGCCCCCATCCGCCAGCAGGCCAGCAGCGAGAGCACCCACTCGACCCGGTTCCCGACCAGCGTCATCACCACGTCCCCGCGCCTCACCCCGCGCGCAGCGAACGCCCCGGAGAGCCCAGCCGAACAGGCAATCAGTTCGCCGAAGTACCAGTCCCGCCGGTTCGCCTCCCCGTCGACCGCAACGATCCCCAGCCGCGAAGCCGGCGAGTGCTCGAGCACGTCCTCGACGAAGTTCATGGTGGTCGGGGGGAGGGGCATGCGGGACACGGACTTATAGAGGCACCGTGCGCGCGAGGAAGCCAGATGCTATACCGAACGGTATTATACCGTCTAGTATGAATAACTCTGCCAACCCGTTTCGGTTCGGGGCGCTGGTGGCCGGCGACTCGTTCGCCGATCGCGAGAGCGAGCTTGCCGAGCTGACCAGCGATATCCGCAACGGCCAAGACGTCGTCATCTTCGCGCCGCGGCGTTGCGGCAAGTCGTCGCTCGTCCTGCGCGCCGGCCGTGCCCTGGCCGCAGAGCGCCTCCTGGTCGCCGAAGTCGACCTGATGACCACCCCGACCAAGGAGAGCCTGGCCGCGGCGCTGGCCGAGTCGATCGCGGAGCAGATCGCGGCGCTCTCGGAGCGGACGGTCGACAGGGTGCTGGCTCCCTTTCGGCGACTCCGGGTCCAGCCCGAGGTCAAGGTCAACTCCGACGGCTCGTTCTCCTTCAGCTTCGCCCTGGGTCAGGGTGCGGAGGAGATCGACGCGACGCTGGAGCGGTTGCTGCAACTGCCCGCCGAGCTGGGCGCCGAGCGCACCCGGCGCACCGTCCTGGTCATGGACGAGTTTCAGGAGATCGTCGAGATCGACGAGGGCTTGCCGAGGCTCCTGCGGGCGGTCTTCCAGCGGCAGCCCGACGTCGCGCACGTCTATCTGGGGAGCAAGCGGCACGTGATGGAGCGGATCTTCAGCGCTGCCAACGAGCCCTTCTGGCGCAGCGCCAAGTCGGTCGAGCTGGGGATGATCCCAGCGGCCCCGTTCGCCTCCTTCGTCACCGGGCACTTCGAGCGAACCGACCGCACGGTCGAGGACGGGGTCGTGGACGAGCTCCTGGCCCAGACCGGCGGGCATCCCTACGCAACGCAGGAGCTCGCCTACTTCCTCTGGGAGCGGACGCCACGGGGGGAGGCGGCCTCCGCCGAGCGCCTGCGGGACGCGCTCGACGCCGTCCTCCATTCCGAGCACGCGCACTTCACCCTGCTCTGGGACGGGGCCTCGCGGGTGCAGAAGCTGCTGCTCCAGGCCCTCGCTGCGGAGCCCGGCCGTCCCTACACCGCCGGGTACCGGCGGCGCCACAACCTGCCGGCCGCCACCAACGTGCAGAAGGCGCTGCGGGCCCTGGAGCAGCGCGAAGTCGTCAGCGGCGAGGCCGGCGCCTACCGCATCGTCGAACCCTTCCTTGCCGAGTGGACGCGGGCGAACGTCGGTTTGACGAAGCCGGGGAGGGGAGCCCCTCGCCAGACACTCAACATCGAGCCATAGGCGAGATGTGTCTGGCGAGGGGCTCCCCTCCCCGGCCCACCCCTACCGCAGTTCGCTCGAGCTCTTCTTCAGCAGCTGCCGCGCGACGATCAGCAGCTGGATCTGCTGGGTGCCCTCGAAGATGTCGAGGATCTTGGCGTCGCGCGCCCACTTCTCGAGCAGCTCGTTCTCGGTGTAGCCGACGCTGCCGCAGAGCTCGACGCAGCCGAGGGTGATGTCGACGCAGGCGCGCCCCGCCTTGGCCTTCGCCATCGAGGCCTGCAGCGAGTTCGGCTTGCTGTTGTCGGCCATCCAGGCGGCCTGCAGGGTCAGCAGCCAGGCGGCCTCGTAGTCGGCCTCCATCTCGAGGAAGCGCGCGGCGGCGGCGTGCTGGCAGAGGGCGGGGGTCGAGTAGTCGACCGCCACCCCCGCTTTCTTGAGTTGCTTGCGGGTCTCCTCCAGCGCCGCCCGGGCGACGCCGACGGCCATCGCCGCGACCAGCGGCCGCGTGTTGTCGAACGTTTCCATCACCCCGGCGAAGCCCTTCTCCTTCACCTCGGGGTCGCCGAGCAGCGCCTCCTTCGGCACCCGGCAGTCCTGCAGGGTGAAGTTGGCCGTGTCGGAGGCGCGGATCCCGAGCTTGTGCTCGAGCCGGTCCAGCTTCAGGCCGGGGTTGTCGCGCTCGACGATGAACGACTTGATCGCCGCCCGTCCTTTCGAGCGGTCGAGGCTGGCCCAAACCACGATCAGGTCGGCGCGGTCGCCCGAGGTGACGAAGATCTTCTCGCCGTTGAGGACGTACTCGTCGCCGTCGAGCTCGGCGGTGGCGCGGATCGCGGCCGAGTCCGAGCCGGCTTCCGGCTCGGTGATCGCCATCGCCGCCCACTTGCCGCCGTACTGCTTCAGCTGCTCCTCGGTGGCGACCGAGGCGATCGCCGAGTTGCCGAGGCCCTGGCGCGGCATCGAGAGCAGCAGGCCGACGTCGCCCCAGCAGAGCTCGATGATGCCGAGCACGGTGGAGAGGTTGGAGCCGTTGCGGTTCTCGCCGTCGTCGCTCTTCTCGCGGCGCACGCCGGCGGCACCGGCGCCGCCGATGTCGGAGCCCTCGTTCATGCCGTCGATCAGCGAGGCCAGCATGTCGAGCTCTTTCGGGTAGGCGTGCTCGGCCTCGTCGTACTTGCGCGAGATCGGCCGGAAGACCTCGGTCGCGACCTGGTTGGCCTGAGTGGCGAGGGGCTTGAACTTCTTCGGTATCTCGAGGTTGATCATGGTTTCTCCTTCTGCTCGGGCGGGGCCGCCTAGACGAGCAGGGCGCCCTCCATCACGCCCGCTGCTCGCAGGTCGCGGTACCAGCGCTCGACCGGGTGCTCCTTGACGAAGCCGTGGCCGCCCAGCAGCTGCACGCCCTGGGAGCCGATCTGCATCCCCTTGACGGCGCAGAGCCGGCGCGCGATCGCCGCCTCGCGGTCGAAGCTCTCGCCGCGGTCGGCGCGGCTGGCCGCCCGGTAGGTCGCGAGCCGCATGCCGTCGCTCTCGATGCCGACGTCGGAGACCGCGAAGGCGACGCCCTGGCGGTTGGAGATCGGTTCGCCGAAGGCCTGGCGGTCGTTGACGTAGGGGATCACGTAGTCGAGCACGGCCTGGGCGGTGCCGGTGGCGAGGCTGCACCAGGCGATCCGCGAGCGGTTGACCGCCGCCGCGTAATCCTTCGGCTTGCACTCGCCCTCCCCGAGCAACGCGCTGGCCGGCAGTTTGACTTTGTCGATCAGCAGGCGGCCGGTGGCGGCGGGGCGCAGCCCCATCGCCGGCTCGTCCTCGACCGTGAGGCCTTTGGCGCCGGACTCGACCACGAACAGGGCCGGGCCGATGCCCTCGGCCTGGGCCGCGATCACGAACAGCTCGCACTCCGTGGCCCGAGCCAGCAGCGACTTGGCGCCGCTCAGCACCCACTCGTCACCTTTCTTCTTCGCCGTCGTCTCCAGCTTCAGCGGATCGAACAGCGGCCGCGGCTCGAGGATCGCCAGGGCTGCGGCGGGGACGTCCTCGCCGGTGAAGGCCGGCAGGTAGGTCGCCTCCTGCTCGGCGCTGCCCCAGAGGCCGATCGCGGTGGCGACGGCGCCCGGGGCGAGGGCGGCGTAGGCGATGCCCATGTCGCCGTGCGCCAGCGCCTCGCCGATCAGGACGCTGGTCACGGCGGACTGCTCGTGCATGACGCCGCCGAGCTCCTCGGGGACGCCGAGCATGTTGACGCCGAGCTCGGCCGTTTCGGCCAGCAGCTGCTTCGGAGTTGCGCGCTCGTCGTCGGCCTGCAGCGCCGCCGGGCGAATCTTCTCCTCGGCGAAGGCGCGGCCGCCCTCCTGGAACATCTGCTGCTCGTCGTCGGGGGCGAGGTCGAACAGGCCCGTGGACTTGCTCTTCTTCTGGCGCGCGGGTTTGCCGAGCTGCTGCGCCGCCTTGAAGGTGCGGCCGGCGGCGGTCGCCGAGCGGAAGCCGTTCTTGGTGCCCTGGAAGAGGGCGCGCTCGACCTGTTTGCGGAGGCGGATGCGGTCGAGCAGATCGGAGCCGGCGAGCCGGTTGAGCTGCCGCAGGCCGAAGCCCATGCCGCGCTCGGCGACGCTCGGGCTCTTCTCGGTGTCGGTGCTGGTCGTCACTTCTTCCTCCCGGTCTTGGCTTTGGAGTTGGGCTCGAGCGGCGTCACGCGGCCGTCGAGATGAGGGGTCTGCCGCTTGGCGTCGCGCACCTCGAAGACGATCTCCTCGCCCTTTCCGACGCTGGCGAACTCGACGCGGGTGGGCAAGAGAATCGGCTTGCGGAAGCGCACGTCGACGGCGAAGGCGTCTGGCAGGCGGCTCTCGAGCGCCGCCAGGCAGCGGGCCTTGGTCCACATCCCGTGGGCGATCGCGCTGGGGAAGCCGAGCGGCTTCGCGGTCAGCGAGTGCATGTGGATCGGGTTGCGGTCGCCGGAGACGGCCGCGTAGCGGCGGCCGAGGTCGCCAGCGAGCTTCCACTCGGCACTGGCGGGGGTCAGCTCGGCCTCTCCTCCCGTCTCTTTGCGCCGCTTCTCCTCCTTGCCTTCGCGCCGCAGCATCGTGCTGGCGCTCTCCCAGGCCAGCTCGCCGTCGATCGTCACCTCGGTCAGCAGCGAGAAGGTGCGGCCCTTGGGATGGGGCTGCAGCTTGGTCGGGCGGACGCGGATCGTCAGCTTCTCGTCGGTGCCGATGCGGCGGCGCTGCTCGATCCGGTTCTCGAGGTGAACCAAGCCGACCGCGCCGAAGGGGAAGCCGCCGTCGGCCATCACCGCCATCTGCAGAGGGAAGGCGAGCACGTGGGGGTAGGTGACCGGGAGAGAGTCGCGCAGGGAGAAGCCGCAGACCTTGGCGTAGGCGGCGACCGCGGCGGGGTCGGCGCTGACGCCCTCCAGCTGCAGGTCGAGGTCGGGGATCTCACCACCGCCGCCGGGAATGAACGGCAGCAGCGAGGCCCCAGGGACCATCGGCGCCGCGGCGCGGGCGTAGAGCGGCAGGATGCTGGGGGCGCTCTCGAGGGTTCGCGTCGCCATCGTCAGGCTCCCAGCAGGCTCTGGCCGCAGACGCGGACCGTGTTGCCGTTGACCCCGGTCGAGGCGGGGCTGGCGAGCCAGGCGATCGTCTCCGCCACGTCGACCGGCAGCCCGCCCTGGGAGAGGCTGCTGAGCCGGCGGCCGGCTTCGCGCGGGCCGATCGGCATCGCCGCCGTCATCTTCGTCTCGATGAAGCCGGGGGCGACGGCGTTGATCGTTGCCTTGCGCTCGGCCAGCTCGGGCGCCAGCGATTCGACCATCCCGATCACGCCGGCCTTCGAGGTGGCGTAATTGGTCTGGCCGTTGTTGCCCGCGATCCCGGCCATCGAGGAGACGCCGACGATGCGGCCGTTGGCGTTGAGCTTGCCGCCGTCGAGCAGGGCGTCGTTGATCCGCTCCTCGCTGGAGAGGTTGATCTCCATCAGCTGCGCCCAGCGCTCCTCCGGCATCTTCGCGATCGTGCGGTCCTTGGTCACGCCGGCGTTGTGGACGACGACGTCGACGCCGTCGGCGAGCTCGGCGGCGATCCGCTCCGGCGCGTCCTCGGCGGTGATGTCGAGGCCGAGCGCCTCGCCGCCGATAGCGCCGGTGACGGCGCGCAGGTCGTCGGCCGCCTGCGGCACGTCGAGGCCGACGACCTTGGCGCCGTCGCGGCCGAGGGTGGCGGCGATCGCGGCGCCGATCCCGCGCGAGGCGCCGGTGACCAGCGCCACCTTGCCCTCGAGCGGTCGCTCCCAGTCGATCTCGGGAGTCGGTGCGACGCCTTTGCTGACCCGGACGACCTGGCCGGAGACGTAGGCCGAGCGCGGCGAGAGCAGGAAGCGCAGGGTCGAGTCGAGCTGGTCCTCGGCGCCGGCGGCGACGTGGACCAGCTGCGCGGTCGCGCCGCGGCCGCCGATCTCCTTGGCCAGCGAGCGGGTGAAGCCCTCCAGCGCCCGCTGGGCGGTGTGGGCGCGGGCGGAACCGGCCTCGGCCGGCGGCGTGCCGATCACGACGACGCGGCCGCTGCGCTGCAGCCGGCCCACCGCCGGGTAGAAGAAGCGCTGCAGCTCGACCAGCTCGGTCGAGTCGGCGATGCCGGTGGCGTCGAAGACGAGCGCCTTCGCCTTGCCCTCGGCCCCGGCCCGTTCGGCCTTGATCTGGTCGAGGAAGGCCGGCAGCACCTTGCCGAGGCGGCCGCCGGGGGCGGCGCCGCTGAGGACCGGACCGGCGACAACCGGCGCGCCCTCCTTGTAGCGGTCGAGGCTGACCGGCTGTGGCAGTCCCAACTGCTTGGCGACGGTGCCGACCAGCGGCGCGTTGACTATCTGCGAGTAGCGGTCGCTCATGACTTGCCTCCAGCGCTCTCGAGGATTGCGACGACGCCCTGGCCGCCGGCGGCGCAGATGCTGATCACGCCGCGGCCCTTTCCTTCTTCGTGCAGCTGCTTGGCGAGGCCCGTGACGATGCGCCCACCGGTCGCCGCGAACGGGTGGGCGGCGGCCAGCGAGCCGCCGTTGACGTTGAGCTTCCTGCGATCGATCGGGCCGAGCGGTTCGTCACGGCCCAGTTTCTCTCGACAGAACTCGGCGTCCTCCCAGGCCTTCAGCGTGCAGAGCACCTGGGCGGCGAAGGCCTCGTGGATCTCGTAGTAGTCGAAGTCCTGCAGCTTCAGGTCGGCGCGGTCGAGCATCGCCGGCATCGCGTAGGCGGGCGCCATCAGCAGCCCTTCGCGCTTGTGGACGTGGTCGACGGCGGCGGTCTGGGCCTCGGAGATGTACGCGAGGATCGGCAGGCCGCGCTCCTTCGCCCACTCCTCGGAGGCAAGCAGCACCGCCGAGGCGCCGTCGCTGAGCGGCGTCGAGTTGGCGGCGGTCATCGTCCCCTCGGGGCCGCCGAAGACCGGCGCCAGCTTCGCCAGCTTCTCCAGGCTCGAGCCGGGGCGCAGGTTCTGGTCGCGTTCGAGCCCGAGGTAGGGGGTGAGGAGGTCGTCGAGGAAGCCACGCTCGTAGGCGGCGGCGAGGTTCTCGTGGCTGGCCAGGGTCAGCTCGTCCTGCTCGGTCCGGCCGATCTCCCATTCGGTCGCCATGATCGCGCAGTGCTCGCCCATCGAGAGGCCGGTGCGCGGCTCCTCGTTGCGGGGGATCGAGGGCACGATGTGGCCGGGGCGGACGCCGGTCAGGGCGCGCAGCTTGCCGACCGTCGAGCGCTGGCGATTGGCCTCCAGCAGCGTCTCCCGCAGCTGCTCGTTGAGGCCGATCGGCGCGTCGGAGGTGGTGTCGGCGCCGCAGGCGATGCCGGAGTCGATCTGGCCGAGGGCGATCTTGTTGGCGACCAGGATCGTCGTCTCCAGGCCGGTGCCGCAGGCCTGCTGGACGTCGTAGGCGGGGGTCTCCGGTGCCAGGCGGGTGCTGAGCACGCTCTCGCGGGCCAGGTCGCGGTCGTGGGAGTGCTTGAGGACGGCGCCGCCGGCGACCTCGCCCAGCCTCTCGCCGTCGAGGCCGAAACGGTCGATCAGCCCGTCGAGGGCAGCGGTGAGCATGTCCTGGTTGGACGCGTGGGCGTAGACGCTGTCCGAGCGCGCGAACGGGATCCGGTTGCCGCCGACGACGGCAACCGGCCGGGTCTTGCTGTTCATTGGGGGCTCGTTCCTCCTCGGGGTGACAGGGAAGTCGTTGGCGCCGAGCGCGCCCGCAGGCCGGGCTCGATCGTCGAGATCAAGAGCTCGGCGGCCGCGTCGGCGCCGATCTCCTCGGTCCGCAGCCACCAGCGCGCCAGCGCCTCGGCGGCGCCGAGCAGGGCGGTGGAGAGCGCCTCGATTTCGACCCGGGCGGCGTCGCGGCGCTCCTGCGGCAACTGCGCCAGCATCGAGCCGGCGACCAGCTCGCAGATGTGGCGGCGGTACTCGGCGACGCGGTCGGCGACCTCGCCGCCGCGGGGGAGGGTCTCGTCGAAGAGCACCGCCCAGGCGGCGCGGTCGCTGTCGAGGAAGGAGAAGAAGGCGCGGACGCCGGCGCCGAGCGCCTCGCCGGGGTTGGCGCTGGCCGCGACCTTCTCCGCCACCGTCGCCGTCAGCGCGTCGCCGGCCTGCTCCATGACGGCGATGTAGAGCCGCTCCTTGTTGCCGAAGTAGTTGTAGAGCAGGGGCTTCGTGACCCCGACCGCGGCCGCGATCTCATCCATCTTCACCGCCGCGTAGCCACGCTCGGCAAACAGATCGTGAGCAGCGCTGAGCGTCTGCTCCATCCGATCCTCACGCGCCAGCCGGGTACGGGGCTCAGTCGCCATGCCTCTAAGTTACCCGGATATAAATTTATATGCGGGTAATGTGACCGACCTCACATATCCCCTTCGCCGAACTGAGCTTTTTCACCCTCCTGGGGGTAAAAAGCTCAGTTCGTGTGCGGACACGGGCCTATGGCTTTGGGAGAAGTCAGGCCTCGGAGAAGCCGAAACGGACCTGGAGGCGGCGGAGGGGGGCGGGGGCCCACCAGTTCCAGGCGCCGAGCAGGCGCATCAGGGCGGGGACGAGCAGGGCGCGGACGATGGTGGCGTCGATCATCACGCCGACGGCCATGCCGACCGCGATCTGCTTGACGAAGAAGACGGAGCTGACGGCGAAGGCGAGGAAGACGACGGCGATCGCCAGCGCCGCGGCGGTGATCACGCGACCGGTGCGACCGATCCCGATCGCGACCGCCTCCTCGTTGCTCTCGCCGGCGTCATAGTGCTCTTTTATTCGAGCCATGACCAGCACCGCGTAGTCGGTGGCGAGGCCGAAGAGGATGGCGAAGAGGAAGACGACGCTGGTCACCTCGATCGCCGCCGGGCCGGTGTAGTCGAGCGGAGTCTTGAGCCAGCCCTCCTGGAAGGCGAGAACGAGGATGCCGAGCGTGGCGCCTAGCGTCAGCGTGTTCATCAGCAGCGTCTTCAGCGGCAGCAGCACCGAGCCGGTGAGCAGGAAGAGCAGGATCAGGGTGGTGAGGGCGACGATCGCGACCACCAGCGGTGCGTGGTCGATCAGGCTCTGCTTCTGGTCGATGAAGCCGGCGGTGTTGCCGGAGACGAGGGTGGCGGTGCCGGTGGGCGGGCCGAGGTCACGGATCGCGTGCACGGAGTCCTGGGACTCGCCGCTGAGGGCGGGGCCGGAGAGGGCGAAGTTGGCGTAGGCGACGTCGTCGGAGGCAGCGAGGAACGGCGCGCCGCGGACGATGCCGTCGACCGCTTCGACGCGGCGCTGGAAGGCCGCCAGCTGGTCCGGGCCAGCGCCGCCGTCGACGGTCACCGTGACCGCCTCGGTGACGTCGCGCGGGTAGTGCGCCTCGAGGTAGCGGTAGGCGTCGTAGGAGGGCTGTCCGGGCGGCACCGCTTCGGCGCTGGGCCCGGTCAGGGTGGTCCACAGCAGCGGCGACGCCGCTGCCAGCAGCAGGGCCGAGCTGGCGAGGGCGACGGCGACCGGGCGCCGCATCACCCCGCGGGCCAGCCGGTACCAGCCGTCGGAGCTGTCGGAGACCGCCGGGCCGCGGCGGATCGAGAGGGCGTCGATGCGGGGGCCGAGCAGGGCCAGGAGGGAGGGGACGACGAGGATCGCGATCAACGCCGAGAGCAGCGCCACCGAGGCGCCGGCGACCGCCATCGAGTAGAGGAAGCGCTGCGGCATCACGATCAGCGCCGCCATCGCCGCCGCGACCGTGAGGCCGGAGAAGACCGCGGTCCGTCCCGCCGTCTGCACGGTGCGGCGGTGCGCCTCCCGCGACGCACCGCCGCGCCCGATCTCCTCGCGATATCGCGAGACCAGAAGCAACGCGTAGTCGACGGCGAGACCGAGGCTGAGGCCGGTGGCGATGTTGAGCGCGAACAGGGAGGTGTCGGCGAAGCTCGACATCACCCGCAGCACCAGCAGCGTGCCGACGATCGAGATCACCCCGAGCAGCAGCGGGATCGCCGCTGCGACCACCCCGCGGAAGACGAACAGCAGCAGCAGCGCCAGGATCGGGAAGGCGATCAGCTCGGCCTTGGTCAGGTCCTCGCGAGTTTGGTCGTTGGTCTCGTTGAAGCCGGCCGCGTAGCCGCCCATGGCGGCGTCGAGCGAGCTCATGGTGAGCAACGGCGCCACATCTTCGGCGGCGATGCCGCCGGCGTCCTGGATGTCGTCGGTGGAGAGATTGATCGCTATCGCCAGCGACTCGCCGTCGCGGGCGACGAGGGTGGCGGCGGCGCGGCGGTCGCGCAGCGGGTTGACGACGCGGCCGACGTACTCGACCTGCGCGATCTCGCGGCTGAGACGTGCGACCTCGGCCCGGACGGCGGGGTCGGTGACGTTGAGCTTGCCGCCGTCGGGGGAGCGCACGACCACCACCAGACCCGGGTTGGGGTCGTAGCCGAGCGCGCCGCGCAGCAGCCCGCCGGCGCGCTCGCTCTCCGAGGCGCTGTCGGTGAAGCCGGCCGCCTTCAGGTGCTGCTCGACGTCGCGGCCGACCGCGATGGCCACCAGAGAGAAGGCGGCGACGATCGCGAGGACGAGCTTCGGGTGCTTCCAGGTGAGATCGGCGATCCGATTCACAGCGGCCACGACTGTACCAGAAATCAAAGTAAAGACTTTGTAGTTCAAAGTACTTGTTAGAATGGGGCTATGCCCCGACGGGAATACGGGCAGGAGTGCAGCCTCGCCTGCGCGCTCGACGCGATCGGCGAGCGCTGGTCCCTGCTGATCGTGCGCGAGCTCTCGCTCGGCCCGTTGCGCTTCTCCGAGCTGGCCCGCTCGGTTGGGGGCGCCCCGACCGACGTCCTCACCAAGCGGCTGCGCGACCTCGAACGCGACGACATCGTCAGCCGCCGCGATCTCGCCGCTCCCGTTTCCGCCACCGTCTACGAGCTGACCGAGCTCGGCCGCGGCCTCGAGCGCCCGATGATCGAGCTGGCCCGCTGGGGAATGCAGCTGCAGAAGGCCGAGGACGTCGTCGGCCTCGCCCCCTCCTCGCTCCCCAACGCCCTGCGCACGATCCTGCAGCCACCACCGGAGGCGGGCTTCGATCTCGGCCTGCGCAGCAACGACCAAGCCTTCGCCCTGCAAGCCCGCAACGGCTGGATCAACGCCTCCCGCGGCACCCTCGGCACCCCCGACCTAACCCTCTCCGGCTCCCCAATCGAGGTCCTGGCAGCCGTAGTCGTCGGTCCCGCCGGCGTCCCCGAGCTTGAGATCGAGGGCGACGCCCCCCTGCTGGACCAGCTGCAAGCCATGGTCGTCGTCCCCGACCGCCTACGCCAAGAAGCCCAGCTGATGGTCGAGTCGGGCGCTCTGTTCATCGCCGCGACCGAAGCTGCCGCTTAGGGCCTATCCCGATAGGGGTGAAGCGTCTTGTACTTTTTCGTCGGCGCTCAAACTCGGACGGCACCAAGCAATCCTCGAAAAAGTTAAGCGGAACCCCTATCGGGATAGGCCCTCAGTTGAGCTCAGTCCCGTCGTAAAGCTTCTTGACGTGCACCGTCCCAGCCGGCGCCGCTTCGATGCAGAGCTTGCAGAGCACGCACTCGTCGACGTTCTCCTCGACCACCTCGACCCGCCCGCCGGCGTCCTTGAAGATGTCGACGGGGCAGACTTCCTCGAGCTTGGCGGCCAGCGCCGGGTCGGTGGCGACCGCCTCGTCGACCTCGACCTCGATGAAGACCCCGGTCAGCTTCTCGGTCATCAGGCGGTCACCCCCAGCTTCTGCTTGACCGCGTCCGGGATCTCGTCGATCCGCTCGACGACGCGGATGCCGGCGGCTTCGAGCCGGGCGATCTTCTGGGTCGCCGTATCCTCTGCGCCCTCGACGATCGTGCCGGCGTGACCGAAGCTCATCCCCTTCATCTCCTCGTCGTCCATGAACTTGCCGGCCATGAAGGCGACGATCGGCAGGCGTGAGTTGTTCTCCTTCACCCACTCGGAGAGCTGCGCCTCCATGCGGCCGCCGGGCTCGGTGTAGATGACGATCGCCTGCGTCTCCTCGTCGGCCTCGAAGTAGGGCATCAGCTCGGCGTAGGCGGAGCCGATGATCGCGTCGCCGCCGATCGAGACGGCGGTGGAGACGCCGAGGCCGGCCTGGGTCAGCGAAGAGGAGATCTCGGTGGTCATGCCGCCGGAGCGGCTCATCACGCCGACCGGACCGGGGGCGTAGGCCTTGGCCGCGTCTACGGCCGGGCCGCCTATTCCTCCCATCTTGCAGACGTCGGGGACGATCAGGCCGAGGCAGTTGGGGCCGATGATCCGCGCCCCGCGCATGTTCGCCAGCTCGACCATCTGGGCGACGTCGCGGCGCGGGATGCGCTCGGTGACGATCACGATCAGCTTGATCCCGTTCTCGATCGCCTCCAGCACCGCGTCCTTGGTGAAGGCGGGGGGGACGGTGACGACGGAGCCGTCGATCGGGCCGCCGTGGTTCTCGACCGCCTGGGCGACGGTGTCGAAGACCGGCACGCCGTGGACCTCGCGGCCCTTGCGGCCGGGGGTGACGCCGCCGACGACCCTGGAGCCGTAGTCGAGGCACTCGCGGGTCAGGTTGACCGCCTCGCGGCCGGTGATGCCCTGGACGATGAAGGTGGTGTCGCGGTTCAGCAGGATGCTCATGCCGTTGCGGCCTCCCCCTGGATCTTGGCGACGGCGCGGCCGGCGGCCTCCCACATCGAGACCGAGCGGTCGCAGTACTCGACCCCGTAGCGCTCGAGGATCTTGAAGCCCTCGTCCTCCCAGGCGCCGGGGATGCGGAAGATCGCGATCGTCTCGCCCGGGTCCTTGCCGAGCTCGAGACAGGCCTTGATGACGCCGCGGGCGACGATGTCGACGCGGGTGTTGGAGACGATCGACATCATCACCGCGATCTTCTCGACCCCGTCCTTTTCGAGGACCTCCTTGGCCAGGCCGCAGGCCTTGGCGACCGACGGGTTGCCGCCGATCTCGGAGTAGTTGGCCGGCTTGCCGCCCTGGCTGCGGACCGCGTCGGTCAGGGTCAGCGAGCCGCCGCCGGCGCCGATCACCAGGCCCAGGTTCCCCTCGAAGCCGTGGTCCTTGCCCTGGATCACGCCGCGGTGGTCGGCGGCGTCGATCGCGGCGACGTTGCGCTCGAAGGCGGACGGCTCATAGGTCTCGCGGGTGTCGTCCTCGGCGATCTCCAACTGCACGCGAAGCAACTTTTTTTGACGCCCGACCGCCTCCGCCTCCATCTCCATGTGGGCGTCGAGGGCGACGAAGCTGCCGTCGCTGAGCTCGGCCAGCGGGTTGATCTCGGCCAGGGTCATGTCGTAGTCGCGGAAGAGGCGGGCGAGCTTGGCGAGGATCGGGGTCGCCCGATTCAGCTGCGAGCCGGTGACACCGGTGGCGGCGATGACCTGCTTCGCCTCGAAGTCGGGGATCGGCATCAGATTCGTGACGTGGCCTTTGCCGACGTGGTCGGGGTGGGTCTCGGCGACCTCCTCGATGTCGATCCCGCCCATGTCGCTGAACAGCATCAGCGGCCGCTTTTCGGTGCCGTCCCAGACCACGCTGGCGTAGTACTCCTGCTTGACCTCGGCTTTGGGGTCGACGAGGACACCGCGCGGCTTGTGGCCGTTGATCTCCAGCTCGAGGATGTCGGCGGCGTGCGCCGCGGCCTCCTCGGGCGTGTCGGCGAACTTGACGCCGCCGGCCTTCATCCGGCCCCCGGACAGGACCTGGGACTTGATCACGACCGGGCCGCCGATCTCCTCGGCAGCCTGGCGCGCCTCCTCGGCGGTCTTGCAGAAGCCGTATTTGGTGACGGGAATCCCCGCCAGCTCGACGATCTTCCGGGCCTCGAACTCGTAGAACCTCATGCGGCGCGGAACCCTATCCGACGGCACTTTAGTCCGACGTGTCGCCCCGGATTGGAATACTCCAGCGCGTGAGCCCCGCCCCCCAAGGGAGGAAGATGAGCTTCTCCGTTCGCTGCGCCGCAGCCCTGGCGCTGCTTGTTTTCGGACTTGCCGCGGCCGGCTGTGGCGAAACCGTGATTGACGACGTCAAGGCCGAGGAAGCGATACAGAGCAACCTCGAGAAGTCCTTAGATGTCAAAATCAAGAGCGTCGATTGCCCCTCGGACGAAAAGGTTGAGACCGGCAAGACGTTCACTTGTGCGGTGATTTTCTCTGACGGCAAGCAGGAAACCGCGACTTTGAAGATTCTCAACGAAGACGCCGACGTGAGCCTCGTCGGCCTCAAACCGACCAAATAGAGAGAGGCGAATGAGCGACTTGAGCACGGCCCCCGCCCTGACCACCCACACCAAGCTCGAGCAGTGGGTGGGTGAGATCGCGGCGCTGACCCAGCCCGACGCCATCCACTGGTGCGATGGCTCGGCCGAGGAGTACGACTCCCTGGCCCAGGCCCTGATCGACGCCGGCACCTTCGAGCGCCTCTCCGACGCCAAGCGGCCGAATTCCTACCTCGCTCTCTCCGACCCCGCCGACGTGGCCCGGGTCGAAGACCGCACCTTCATCTGCTCCGAGCGGGAGGCCGACGCCGGCCCGACCAACAACTGGCGCGACCCGGCCGAGATGCGGGAGACGCTGAACGGCTTCTTCAAGGGCTGCATGGCCGGTCGCACGATGTATGTGGTGCCGTTCTCGATGGGCCCGATCGGCTCGCCGATCGCCCACATCGGCGTCCAGCTCACCGACTCCCCCTACGTCGCCGTCTCGATGCGGATCATGACCCGGATGGGCGTGGCCGCGCTCGACGCCTTGGGCGCGGACGGCGACTTCGTCCCCTGCGTGCACTCGGTCGGGATGCCGCTGGGCGAGGGCGTCGAAGACGTCTCCTGGCCCTGCAACGAGGACAACAAGTACATCGTCCACTACCCCGAGACGCGCGAGATCTGGTCCTTCGGCTCCGGCTACGGCGGCAACGCCCTGCTCGGCAAGAAGTGCTTCGCGCTGCGGATCGCCTCGGCGATGGCCCGCGACGAGGGCTGGCTGGCCGAGCACATGCTGATCCTCAAACTGACCTCGCCCGAGGGCACGGTCAAGTACATCACCGGCGCCTTCCCCTCGGCCTGCGGCAAGACCAACCTGGCGATGGTGGTCCCGACCCTGCCCGACTGGAAGGTGGAGACGGTCGGCGACGACATCGCCTGGATGAAGTTCGGCGAGGACGGCCGCCTCTACGCGGTCAACCCCGAGGCCGGCTTCTTCGGCGTCGCCCCCAACACCAGCCACAAGACCAACCCCAACGCGATGGACACGATCGAGCGCAACTCGATCTTCACCAACTGCGCCAAGACCGACGACGGCGACATCTGGTGGGAGGGGATGACCGGCGAGCCGCCCGCGCACGCGATCGACTGGCACGGCAACGACTGGACCCCGGACTCCGAGACCCCGGCCGCGCACCCCAATGCGCGCTTCACGACGCCGGCCTCGCAGTGCCCCTCGATCGCGCCCGAGTGGGAGGACCCGGCCGGGGTGCCGATCGACGCCTTCCTCTTCGGCGGCCGCCGCGCCACCGTGGTGCCGCTGGTCCAGGAGGCCTTCGACTGGGAGCACGCCGTCTTCATGGGGGCGACGATGTCCTCGGAGACGACCGCCGCCGCGGCCGGCGCCGTCGGCGAGCTGCGCTTCGACCCGATGGCGATGCTGCCCTTCTGCGGCTACAACATGGGCGACTACTTCGCCCACTGGCTCAAGGTCGGCAAGCGCGAGGGGGCGGACCTTCCCCGCGTCTTTTACGTCAACTGGTTCCGCAAAGACGCCGACGGCAAGTTCCTCTGGCCCGGCTTCGGCGAGAACAGCCGCGTGCTGGAGTGGGTCTTCCGCCGCTGCGAGGGCAAAGCCGATGCGGTCGAGACGCCGATCGGGCTGCTCCCGACCGAGGGCGCGATCGACACCGAGGGCCTCAACGTCTCCCCCGAGGCCATGCAGGAGCTGCTCAGCGTCGACACCGAGCTGGTCAAGCAGCAGCTGCCGCAAGTCCGCGAGCACCTCGCCAAGTTCGGCGACAAGCTGCCCGCAGAGATCACCCAGCAGCTAGAGGCTTTGGAAGCGCGCCTGAGCTAGCTGCGTCCGGCGGTACCGTCCCCTCGCGCCGCGGCGCCTTACAGCCCGTACGCCTCGGCCAGCTCAGGGTCCTTCTGAGCCAGCATTTCGGCCAGCTCGACCATCACCTTGCACTGCTTCCAGGTGGCGTCGTCCTGCATCTTGCCGTCGATCATGTGGACGCCGCGACCGTCGGGGATCGCCTCGAGGACCTTCTTCGCGAACTTGACCTCGTCCGGCGGCGGGCTGAAGACCACCTTGGCGATATCTATTTGAACCGGGTGCAGCGACCAGGCGCCGACGCAGCCGAGCAGGAAGGCGGCGCGGAACTGGGTCTCGCAGCCGGCCGTGTCCTTGATGTCGCCGAAGGGCCCGTAGAAGGGCAGGGCGCCGGTCGAGGCGCAGGCGTCGACCATGCGGGCGATCGAGTAGTGCCAGGGGTCCTGCTGGGCGGTGACGCGATCGGCCTCGGGGTTCTCGGGGTCGGCCGGGTCCTCCATCGAGCGGTAGCCGGGGTGGCCGCCGCCGACCCGGGTCGTCTTCATCCGCCGTGAGGCGGCGAGGTCGGCGGGGCCGAAGCTCATCCCCTGCATGCGCGGGCTGGCGGCGGCGATCTCCTCGACGTTGACGACGCCCTGCGCCGTCTCCAGGATCGCGTGGATCAGGATCGGGCGGTCGAGCTTGGCCTTGGCCTCGAGCTGGGCCAGCAGGCGGTCGACGTAGTGGATGTCCCAGGCGCCCTCGACCTTGGGCACCATCACGACCTCGAGCTGGTCGCCGATCTCGGTGACCAGGGTGGTGAGGTCGTCGAGCACCCAGGGGCTCTCCAGCGAGTTGACCCGGGTCCACAGCGCCGTGTTGCCGAAGTCCGACTCCTGCGCCGCCTTGACCAGGCCCTGGCGCGCCGCCTCCTTGCGGTCGACCGGGATCGCGTCCTCGAGGTTGCCGAGCAGGATGTCGGTCTTCTCGGCGATGGCGCCGGCCTTGGCGACCATTTTCTCGTTCGAGAAGTCGAGGAAGTGGATCATCCGCGACGGCTTGACCGGGATCTCGCGCAGCGGCTCCGGGGCTCCGATCGCCTGCGGCTGGAAGAAGTCTCTGGGGTTTCTCAAGGCGCTCCTCGTCTCGTTCGCTCTCGTTGGGGCGGGCCGGAATCTAGTAGCCCGCCGCCTTTGCCGCCTCTCGCGTCCGTAAATTGCCCGCAAATGGAGCCTGCCGAGCGCGACAGCACCGATGACTGGCTGATTCCCGACGGTGCGGGGCCGCCGCTGCTGAGCGAGCTGGAGCAGCGAATCGACCAGGCGTTGGTCATCGCCAGGGCCTCCGAACAGGCGGTGATGGCGGTCGGCGAGGCAGCGTTCGACGCCGCCCAGCAGGCGCGCCGCGCCGCCGATATCGCCGAGCGGGCGACCGCGGCGGCGCTCAGCGCCAGCCAGGCGAGCGAGCAGGCGTCGGAGCGCAGCTCCGAAGACGCCGCCCTGCGCAGCTTCAGCGAGCGAGCTGACCGGGTGGTGGCGCGGCTGCGGGCGCTGGAGCGGCGCTCGCGGCGCG
This sequence comes from uncultured Solirubrobacterales bacterium, assembly GCA_963775475.1. Lineage (GTDB taxonomy): Bacteria > Actinomycetota > Thermoleophilia > Solirubrobacterales > 70-9 > VAYN01. Next base: position 534,275 of record CAVZIP010000003.1, read on the forward strand.
GCCGCCCAGCCAGCGTCGCCGCAGGCGCTCGCCGACCCGGTGGCTGAGCTCCCCCGCCGGCGGTAGTGCGTCCCCGTCAAGCGCTCGGGCCGGCTCGACCCCGCGGACCGAGCCGGTGAGGAAAATCTCGTCGGCTTCGAGTAGCTCTGTCCGCGTGAGCGATCTTTCCTCCACCTCGATCCCGGCTTCGCCGGCCGCCGCGATCGCCCCGGCGCGGGCGATGCCGGGGAGGATCCGGCCGTCGGCCGAGGGTGTCATCAGGGCCTCGCCGCGGACGGCGAAGACGTTGGCGCGTCCCGCCTCCAGCACCTCGCCGCCGCGGTCGAGCAGCAGCGGCACCGTGCGGCCGCAGGTCGCGCCGAGCGGCCGGCGGTCGGCCCACTTGTGGCGACCGAGGCCGCCGGCGCAGGGGAGCGAGCGCAGTTCCGCACCACGCTGCCAGCCGGGGAAGAAGTCGGCGGGGTCGACCACCTCCGTCGCCAGCGTCCTTGTCCCGCTCGGGGTGACGTCGATTCGCATCCGTCCCAGCGCCAGGTCGCGGGCCCGCTCGGCGACGTCTGCGGCCAGGCCCGCCGGGAGAGAGGTACCGAACAGCGCCCGCAGGCTCTCGGCGAGGCGGTCCAGATGGGCCTCGAGCTCGACTCCTTCGCCGTCGATGATCAGCAGGGTCTCGAACAGGCCCTGCGCTCTATCGGGGGTGGGGAAGGTTGACGTCACGGACGTATCTTGCTGAATCGGCTTTGATGATCCCGGTTTGCGGACGCTGCTGATCGACAACTACGACTCCTTCACCTACAACCTCTTCCAGCTGCTGGCGGAGGAGAACGGGGTCGAGCCGGTCGTCGTCCGCAACGACGAGGCGAGCTGGGCCGAGCTCTCGCGGCTCTCGTTCGACAACGTCGTGCTCTCGCCCGGTCCCGGCCGTCCGGGGCGGCAGCGCGACTTCGGCGTCTGCGCCGAGGCGATCCGGCGCTGCGAGGCGCCGTTGCTGGGGGTCTGTCTCGGCCATCAGGGCCTCGGCTGGGTCTACGGCGGCGAGGTCGTAAGGGCGCCGCGGCCGATGCACGGCTGGGTGTGCCCGGTCGAGCACGACGGCTCGCCCCTCTTCGCCGGCATCCCGCACCGCTTCGAAGCGACCCGCTACCACTCGCTCTGTATTGCGCAGCCGCTGCCGGCTGAGCTCGAGGCGATCGCGGTCGCCGCCGACGGCGTGGTGATGGCACTGGCGCACCGGACACGCCCGCAGTGGGGGGTGCAGTTCCACCCGGAGTCGATCGCGACCGAGCACGGGCGGCAGCTGCTGGCCAATTTCCGCGACCTCACAGCGGCTCTCCCGGAGCGCGGTTCCTTACCCCCCAAATACGTGGGAAAGGAACCGCGGAACGAGGAGGGGGAGTTGCGGCTACGCGTTCGCAGGCTGGAGGCGCGGCATGATCCAGCGGCGGCTTTCACGGCTCTGTACCGCGACAGCACGAGCGCCTTCTGGCTCGACAGCAGCCGCGCCGGGGCGGGGGCCCGCTTCTCGTTCATCGGCGACGCCAGGGGGCCGCTGGGGGCGACGGTCGCCTACGACGTCAAGGCCCGCGAGCTGACGGTCGAACGCGGGGGAGAGACCGAGGTGCTGCGGGAGCCGATCCTCGACTATCTGGAGCGGGAGCTGGCACGGTTGCGTCCCCCCGCCGCCGACCTCCCCTTCGACTTCGACTGCGGCTTCGCCGGCTACCTCGGCTACGAGCTGAAGGCCGACTGCGGGGCCGACCAGGTGCACCGTTCCACGCTCCCGGACGCGGCCTTCGTCTTCGCCGACCGCATGCTCGCCTTCGACCACGAGCAGGGCCACACATATCTCCTCTGCCTCCACAGCTCGGGCGACGAAGCTGCGGCCGAGACCTGGCTCTCAGCTACAGCGGCCCGTTTGACTGACCTAGCGGCAGCCGTCGGTGAGGGCGCGTCGGGGGAGGGCTCGCCGGAGCCTCCCCGCTGTTGCTCCGCCGAGCCCTCCCCCGACGCGCCCCCGCCCACCACCTTCCGCCTCGCCCGTCCCCCGCAGCGCTACCTGGAGGACATCGCCGCCTGCAAGGAGCACCTGCTCGAAGGCGACAGCTACGAGATCTGCCTGACCAACTCGATCGAGGCCGAGTTGGATGTCGATCCGCTCGCCCTATATATGGAGCTGAGGCGGGTCAACCCGGCCCCGTTCGCCTCCTACCTGCGCTGCGGCGACCTGGCCGTGCTCAGCTCCTCGCCCGAGCGGTTCCTCAGAGTCGACGGCGAGGGTGGGGTCGAAACGAAGCCGATCAAGGGCACCTGCCGCCGCGGCGACTCGGCCTCCGAGGACGCGCGCCTGGCCGAGGACCTGCGCACGAGCCCGAAGAACAGGGCCGAGAACCTGATGATCGTCGACCTGATGCGCAGCGACCTCGGTGCCGTCTGCGAGGTCGGCAGCGTCGAGGTCCCGGCGCTGATGGAGGTCGAGACCTACGAGACGGTGCACCAGCTGGTCTCGACCGTTCGCGGGCAGCTGCGAGCAGACCGCGGCGCGACCGACTGCGTGCGGTCCTGCTTTCCGCCCGGCTCGATGACGGGGGCGCCGAAGCTGCGGACGATGGAGATCCTCGACGAGCTGGAGGGCCGGGCACGGGGGATCTACTCGGGGGCGATCGGGTATTTCGGCCTCGGTGGCGGCTGCGACCTCAGCGTCACGATCCGGACGATCGTGCTCGCCGGGAGCGCGGCGACGATCGGCGCCGGCGGCGCAATCGTCCTGCAATCCGAGGCCCAAAACGAGCTCGAGGAGGCGATTTTGAAGGCGCGAGCGCCGATGCACGCGATCGATCCCGTCGCCGCTGCAGCCGCGTTTCCTGCCTCGGGACCCAAGTTTTCGGGCTGAACCTTTAGCGAAAAAACCTAGGTTGGCCGGATGTTTGACCTGCAAAACGGGGCAATCGTCCAGCCCGTCAGTACCTTGCCCAGCCTCTGACGGGCGCCCTTGCGGGGCGCACCCAGTCGAAATGTGCCTCTACAGCAAGGGAGATTCACCGAACATGGCTCGTTCCAATCCGCAGTTCAAACTTTGGCTGGCACTCGCCCTGGCGGCGTGCATGGTCGTGACCGGCGTGATCGCCGCGTCCGCTTCGGCGGCGAAAACGCGATCGCTGGAAACCCTCAACCTCTGCATCCAGCAGGGGGGGCCGGAAAAGGGCAACATCCGCTTCGTCAAGCCCAACCTTGGCTGCCTCAAAGGTGAGAAGCGCGTCATCGTGCTGACCACCAAGGGCTCGCAGGGCGTGCTCGGCGTCGAAGCCGGTAGCGGCGAGACGGGTGCCACCGGCGCGACCGGTGCCGCTGGCGCCACCGGCGCCGCCGGTGAGGCTGGTCCTGTCGGTAAAGAAGGCCCGGCCGGTCCCGCGGGTCCTGCAGGCCCGATCGGCCCTCAGGGTCCAATCGGGGAGAAGGGTCCCGATGGCGACAAGGGTCCGGATGGTGAGCAGGGCCCCGTCGGTGAGCAAGGTCCCGATGGCGAGCAGGGCCCAGAGGGTCCCGCTGGCGACCAGGGCCCGACCGGCGACCAAGGTCCCGTCGGCGAGAAAGGCCCCGTTGGTGAGCAGGGTCAGGCTGGCGAGCAGGGCGAGAAAGGCCCGAACGGCGAGCAGGGTCCCGTCGGCGAGCAGGGTCCCCAGGGTCCCGCTGGTGAGAAAGGCCCCAACGGCGAGCAGGGCCCCGTCGGCGAGCAGGGCCCGCAGGGTCCCGCTGGCGAGAAAGGTCCTGCCGGTGAGCAGGGCGAGAAAGGCCCCAACGGCGACCAGGGTCCTCAGGGCCCCGCTGGCGATCAAGGTCCTGCCGGTGAGCAGGGCGAGAAAGGCCCCAACGGCGAGCAAGGCCCAGTCGGTGAGCAGGGCCCGCAGGGTCCAGTTGGCGAGCAGGGTCCCGTCGGTGAGAAAGGTCCGAACGGAGAGCAAGGCCCGCAGGGTCAGGCTGGCGAGAAAGGCCCGAACGGCGAGCAGGGCCCCGTCGGCGAGCAGGGTCCTCAGGGTCCAGCTGGCGAGAAAGGTCCCGCTGGTGAGCAGGGCGAGAAAGGCCCGAACGGCGAGCAAGGTCCCGTAGGCGAGCAGGGACCGCAGGGTCCCGCTGGCGAGCAGGGGCCCGTCGGCGAGAAAGGCCCCGCCGGTGAGCAGGGTCCGATCGGCGACGAGGGTCCGGCTGGTCCCCAGGGTCCGGTGGGCGAGAAAGGCCCGACCGGCGACCAGGGTCCGCAGGGCCCCGTTGGTGAGCAGGGCCCAGTCGGCGACCAGGGTCCTCAGGGCCCGGTTGGTGAGAAAGGCCCGAACGGCGAGCAGGGGCCCGTCGGCGAGAAAGGCCCCGCCGGTGAGCAGGGTCCGATCGGCGACGAGGGTCCGGCTGGTCCCCAGGGTCCGGTGGGCGAGAAAGGCCCGACCGGCGACCAGGGTCCGCAGGGCCCCGCTGGTGAGAAAGGCCCCGCCGGCGAGCAGGGTCCTGTCGGCAACCAGGGTCCTGTCGGCAACCAGGGTCCTGTCGGCGAGCAAGGCCCGATTGGGGACAAAGGCCCGACTGGTGACAAAGGCGCGACCGGCGAAGGCGTTCTCGTCGCCGGCACGACCGGCTCCGACGCGAGCCAGTCTCAGACCAATTACCTCGGCCCGTTCCTCGGCGGTCTGTCATCGACCGAGGCCAACGTGCAGCAGGTGATGCCGACCGCCGGAACGCTCGAGAACCTCGTCGTGAAAATCGGCGTTGCTCCGGGCACCGGCAACAGCTACACGTTCACCGTCCGTAAAAACGGCAGCAACCAGGCAGCCATGAGCTGCAAAATCGAAGGTAGCCCGACCTCCTGCACCAGCGCTGGGTCCGTGTCGTTCGCGGCCGGCGATCTGCTTTCCCTGCAGGTGGTCCCGAACAGCAGTCCGACCCAGTGGGCTGACGCTCACTGGGCGGTCACCCTCACCCCTTAGTCAGGAAGTCATAAGGGGATGCCACCCCGGGCCGCGCCGCGAGTCGACCTCGCGGCGCGGCCCTTTTTTAAGTCCGTCTCAGTCGACCGGGACTATCTGCCCCGAGTTGACGAGCTGCAGCGCCTGCCGGAAGCGCGGGTCGTAGACCTCGACCTGGGCGTCGACCTCGGGGAAGGCGACGTAGATGCTTAGGGGCTGGGCGCGGTTGAAGTAGACCGTTGCCCCGCCTGGGGCCGTGCCGAGCACGCCTTCAGGTTCCTTGCCCTGGCGCCGTAGGTCCGCCACCGGGTCCTCCGCGGCGTAGGTGCCGACGGTCAGGTAGTCCGGCTTCGCGTCCCCGGCCTCGGCCCCGTCGGTCAGGTAGCGCACGTAGGTGCGGTTCTCGTCCGGCTCGCTCAGCTCGAGCTCGGTTCCCTGCCGCTCTCCCGCCCAGTAGATCGGCAGATCCCGGTCCTCGGCGGCATCCCGCAGATCGTCGGCGCCGACGATCTCGGCCTGGCCGGAGTTGCTCTCGGGGGAGCCGTCGTCACCGGAGGTGAGCCAGACCACCAGCAGGATCGCCGCGACCCCGACCAGGGCGAGGGCGATGTAGGTGCGAAGCCTGTTGCCGTCGGCGCCGGGCTTCTCGGCTTTCGGTTTGTCCATGGGCGAAGCCAATCAGAGCGCCCGGCGGCTTTTCGCCGAATCCGTTGCTCAGCCTTCGCAGTGCGAGCCGAAGTGGGAGGTCCAGACGTGCGCCCCGGAGTTTCCTTCGAGGTTGCCGGCGACGAGGCCGATCCCGACCTGGCTGTAGTCGCCGAGGATGTTCCGGCGGTGCGCCGGCGAGCTCATCCAGGCACGGAAGATGGCGCGCGCCGAGCCGTACTCGCCGGTGCCCCAGGCGAGGTTCTCGCCGGCGTGCCAGCAACCCCCGCCGATATAGCCCGTCGCGCGGATCCAGTAGGTGAATTCACGCCCGCAGGCGAAGTGGCTGAACTCGTTGCAGCGCAGCACGTCCTCGGCCTTGCCAGCGGCCGATTGGTCCAGCTCCGCGACCGCGGCAAGCTCGCTCAGACCGGCGCTGGCGCGGGCGAAGTTGGTCAGGCAGAGCATCGTCCGCTCCTGTTCCGCGGCGGGCGAGGCAAGGCTGCTCTGGCCGGGGCAGCTCGCCGTCGGCGCGATCAGGGAGCTGGCCGTCGCCGTCCGCGCCGCCGCGGTGGGCGGCTCGGATGGCGCCACGACGCGCTGCTTGCCAACGCCGGCCGCGGCTGCGGCGGCGGTGGTGGCGAAGACGAGGCAGGTCAGGGTGACGATCGCGGTCGCGGTAGGGAGCCTGAGGGCCATGGCTCACCTGTCGTCAGGTGCCGGGCGCGATCTGTGCCTGTCGAGGGCGCCTGGACGCATGTACTAGTGATACCGCGGTCCAGACGAGCCCGATTGGCGTCCGGCAGGCCGAGTTCGCAACGTGCGGTCAAAGCAGCCACGCCGATATCCTTCCGCTCCCGCCCTCAACGACCCGAGCAGGAGAAATGGCCGTAGACACCGCCGCATACAGCGAACAGACCGACGAGCAGCGCGACATGACCGCGATGGTCCGTCAGTTCGCCGACGAGAAGATCATCCCCAACGCCGAGCACTACGACCACGAGGACTCCTTCCCGGAGCCGATCGTCGAGGAAATGAAGGAGCTCGGCCTGTTCGGGGTGACGATCCCGGAGGAGTACGGCGGCCTCGGGCTCGACCTGACGACCTACGCGATGATCGTCGAAGAGCTCTCGCGCGGCTGGATCTCGATCTCCGGCGTCGTCAACACCCACTTCATCGGCTCCTACCTGCTGATGAAGTTCGGCACCGACGAGCAGAAGCGGTACTTCCTGCCGAAGATGGCAACCGGCGAGATTCGCGCCGCCTTCTCGTTGTCGGAGCCGGAGGTCGGCTCCGACGTCCAGGGCATCAAGTCGACCGCCAAGAGGGGCGAGGACGGCAACTGGGAGCTGAACGGGCAGAAGATGTGGGTCACCAACGGGCTCGGATCGAGCGTCGTCTTCGTGCTCATGAAGACCGACCCGAAGGCGGAACCGGCCTACAAGGGGATGACCTGCTTCATCACCGAGAAGGAGCCCTGGGCGGAAACCAACTCGGGCGATTTCGAGGGCCTGATCGTGCCGCCGAAGATCAAGAAGATGGGCTACAAGGGCGTCGAGTCGACCGAGCTCGTCTACGACGGCTATCGCTGCCCGCCCGAGCGTGTGCTCGGCGGCGAGGAGGCGGGGGTCGGCGAGGGCTTCGTGCAGATGATGGACGCGCTCGAGGTCGGTCGCGTCAACGTCGCCGCCCGCGGCGTCGGCATCGCCCAGCGCGCGCTCGAGCTGGCCCTGCGCTACAGCCAGGAGCGCAAGACCTTCGGCAAGCCGATCGCCCAGCACCAGGCGATCCAGTTCAAGCTCGCCGACATGGCGACGAAGATCGAGGCCGCCCGCCTCCTCACCCGCAAGGCGGCGCGGATGAAGGACGCCGGCGAGCGCTCAGACCTGGAGGCGGGGATGGCCAAGCTGCTCGCTTCGGAGACCGGCAAGGAGTGCGTCGAGGAGTGCTTCCGCATCCACGGCGGCTACGGCTACTCGAAGGAGTACGAGATCGAGCGCCTCTACCGCGACGCGCCGCTGCTGCTGATCGGCGAGGGGACCTCTGAGATTCAGCGCATGGTGATTGGCAAGAAGCTGCTGCAGCGGCACAAGATCTAGCCGGCTGGGCCGGTCCCGGTAGGGGTTTCGCTTAACTTTTTCCGAAGACAGTTGGTGGCTGTCCGCGGGCCGCGGTGCGGAAAAAGTACAAGACGCTTCACCCCTACCGGGACCGGCCCGAAGGTCTGATCAGCTGCGGGTGCGGGTTCGGGTTTGGGTGCCGGTGGCGCTGTTGCGGGTGTTCGTGCTGGTGTCGTTGTCGTTGGTCGTGCCGCGGGTCGAGTGGCCGTTGGCGCTGGTGTCGTCGGTTGCTTCGGCCCGGTTGTGGCCGGTTCTCGTCTGGGTGCCGGTGTCGTCGTCACCGCCGTCATCGCCGCCAGGACCGCTGTTGCCACCGTCGTCCTCGCCGCCGCCGCCCGGGCCGCTGTTGCTGCCCTTGGCGAGCGCCGCCGGCGTGTCGCCGATCAGCCCGACCGCAGCGGCCCGGCTTCAGCCGCTGCGGCTGGGCGGCGACCAGCGGCTGCAGCCGCTCGACCACCTCGGCGCAGCTGGGGCGCGCGGCCTGGTCGCGGTCGAGCATCTCCAGCAGCAGTGCGGCCAGCTCGGCCGGGACGTTCGCCGGCAGCTCGCGCGGCTCCAGCTCGAGCTGTGGGAAGCGCTCGCGGCCCTCGCCGCCCGATCCGGCGGGGAAGGGCTTCTCGCCGGCAACCGCGTGGAAGAGCGTCGCCCCCAGGCCCCAGGAGTCCGCGGGCGGGCCGAGCGGGCCGAAGCTCTCGTCCTCGACGCACTGCTCCGGGGCCATGTAGGGGTCGGTGCCGAGCGGGCCGCTCGTGCGGCCTGCGCGCTCGAGCGTGCGGGCGATGCTGAGGTCGATCAGGCGCGGCGGCAGGCCCATGACGATGTTGTCGGGCTTGACGTCGAGGTGGACGTAGCCGGACTGCGCCATGTACTGCAGGGCGCCGGCGACGTGGGCGGCGAGCGGCAGCAGCTGTTCGAGCGGGATCGCGCCGTCGCGCTTGATCAGCCGCCGCAGCGAGGGGCCGTCGAGGTGCTCGATCAGGACGTGCGGGTGCGATCCGTCGAGCACCGCGTCGAAGCTGCGCACCAGCATCGGGTGGGCGAGCGCGTCGAGGGCTTCGACCTCGAGCGCGAGGTCGCGCAGCGCCTTCTCCTCGCTCGCCTGGTCGGGCCGCAGGACCTTCGCCACGGCCAGCGCGTACAGCGACTCGTCCCAGACCAGGCAGACCTCGTAGCGGTTGCCGCCCCCGATCGTCTTCAGCACCGCCCGTCCGGGCTGCAGCTCCTCGCCCTCCTCGAACTCCCAGCTCGCGTACCCGCTCACGCCCCAAGGGTAGGCGCCGCGAGGTCTCGGCTAGCATCGGATGTCCGATGGCAGACACCAAAGCCCTGATCGAGACCGCGGTGACGCGCTTCCAGGCCGAAGTCCCGGCCCTGCAGAAGCTCAAACTGATCTTCGGGCTGGAGCTGAAAGCCAAGCACGACGTCCAGCTCTACCGGGTCGAGCTGCCGGGTCCGCGGATCAAGAAGGACCTGGCCCAGGACGAGCGGGTGCTGGTCGAAATCGACCGCCCCCAGTTCAACGATCTGGCCGAGAAAGGCACGATCAAGAGCTACCGCAAGGCGTATGAGACCGGCCACATCAAGGCCAGCGGCGACTCCAACGTGCTGAAGCTGATCGCCCAGGTGGTCGAGCGCCAGGAGCAGCGCTCGAAGCTGAAGAAAGTCCACTGAGGGACTCGCCGCCTGCCGTCGCGCGCGGATAGCATCCGCGCCGTCCAACCCAGAGGAGAAACGACCAGATGAGCGAGCAGAAGTACGAGCTGACCACCGACCAGGCCGAGCGCGAGGCATCGGGCGCGCACAGCTACGGGCGCTACCTCGAGGAGTTCGAGGTCGGCGCCGTCTACAAGCACTGGCCGGCCAAGACCGTGACCGAGGCCGACGACCACCTCTTCTGCCTGATCACGATGAACCACCACCCGCTGCACATCAACGACGTCTACGCGAACAAGTCCCAGCAGGGGCGCAACGTCGTCGTCGGCCCGCTCGTCTACTCGCTGGCCCTGGGGATGTCGGTCTCCGACGTCTCCGGCAAGGCGATCGCCAACCTGGCGACCGAAGACCTCAGCCACCCGAACCCGGTCTTCCACGGCGACACCCTCTTCTGCGAGACCGAGGTGCTCGACGTCAAGCCCTCGAAATCGAAGCCCGACCGCGGCGTGGTCAGGGTCCACACCCGGGTCCTGAACCAGGACGGGCTGCTGGTGGCGGAGTTCAAGCGCCTGGTCCTGGTGCCGCGGCGCGAGCCGGGCGAGCCCGCCTGAACAGCGCCCTCGCTCTCAGCCTTCGCTGAGGGCGGAGACCGGCAACGACTCGACCGTGTGGGTGCCGACCGGGCCGGTCGGCTTGATGCCGGGGCAGTAGCTGCCCATCGACACATAGATCCTGTTGCCGACGGTCGCTGCGCCCATGCCGCGTCGCTCGATGTTGAGGTCGGGCAGGCGCTGCCAGCGGTTGGTCTCCGGATCGAAGGCCCAGGCGCTTGGCGTGACCCAGCCGCCGCCGTCCTCCCATTCCGTCTGGTCCTCGCCGCCGACGACGACGATCTTGCCCTTCGCGGTGGTGATGCCCATGTAGCCGGAGGCGAAGGGAATTTCGGGGAGGCGCTCCCACTTTTCCGTTTCCGGGTCGTAGCGATCGAACTCGCCGATCGGGGGTATCGAGTTGTTGGTGTCGAGGAGTCCGGCGCGGCCGCCGACCACGTAGAAATCGCCGTTGAGGCCGGCGCCTACCAAGTGGTGGCGCGGCACCGGCATGTTGGGGCCCACGGTCCAGCGTTCCGTCTCGAAGTCGTAAATTTCGAAGGTGCCGTAGGGCGAGCCTTCGGAGGTCACCCCGAAGGTCTTGGGAGCGCCGCCCGCGACGTAGAGCTTGTCGCCGACGACCGCGGTGGCCCCGGCGCCGCGGGGTTTGAACATCGAGGGCAGCTGGGTCCACTCGTCCGCCTCGGGGTCGTAGCGCCAGAGCTGGTTGGTCGGTTCGTCGCCGTCCAGGTAGCCACCTGCCAGGTAAAGGTCGCCCTTGTAGGCAGCGGCCTGGCTGTGGTTGAGCCCGATCGGCGTCTGCGTTGGCTCGCTCCATTTGCGGGTCCTGGTGTCATAGGCGATCACCCTGTGCAGATCCCCTGGGTAGGAGCCGTTGGTCGCGTAGATGACAGGACCGATCGCGATCGCGCTGCCCTCGACCGCGGCCCGGGGGGCTTCCGGCTCGAACCGCCAGCGTCCTGCCGGTGCCTCCGGGCGCGCGGGCGATTCGCGGTAGATGCCGAGGCGGCAGGGTGGATTCGGGGTCTCCTCGGCGAGGCCGAGCGTCGTCCGCCACTTACCCGGCAGGTTGATCACGTTGGCTGCTGCCAGCGCTCCGATGGCGAAGACGACGATCATCAGGCCGGCGAGCACCGCCAGCAGCTTCATTCCTCGGCCTTGCATGGGCGGGAAAGTATGGCGCACGTCCGTGGCGTACATGACCGCTGTGTTGGGCGTGAAAGCCGTTAGTCAGGGTTAGGGCCAGCAGGGATTGCCCACCCTGAGCTTGAATCAGTCGTGGCGATGACCGCCGACCCTGCCACTGACCCGATTCCCGTCTTCGACGTCCGCCTCGAGGAGTCACACGTCGAGGCGGTCGCCGACACCCTGCGCTCGGGCTGGCTGACCATGGGGCCGCGGATCAAGGAGTTCGAGGCCGAGTTCGCCGCCCACCTCGGGACCCCGCACGCGGTCGCGGTCAGCAGCTGCACCTCGGCCCTGCACCTCGCCTATCTGGCGGCCGGGATCGGTCCCGGCGACGAGGTGATCGTGCCGGGGATCACCTTCGTCGCCTCGGCCGCGGCGGTGCGCTACTGCGGCGGCACGCCGGTGCTGGCGGAGATCGCCGGCCAGGAGGATCTGGGCCTCGACCCCGAGGACGTCGCCGCCCGCATCACCCCGCGCACGAAGGCCGTCTGCGCGGTCCACTACGGCGGCTACGCGGCGCCGCTCGGCGCGCTGCAGGAGCTCTGCGACGAGCACGGCCTGGCCCTGATCGAGGACGCCGCGCACAGCCCCGAGGCGGTCGTGCCCGGCGGCGACGGGCGCAAGCTCGGCACCTTCGGCCTCGCCGGGACCTTCAGCTTCTTCTCGAACAAGATCCTCTCCTGCGGCGAGGGGGGGCTACTCGCGACCAACGACGACGAGGTCGCCGAGCTGGCCCGCAGCCGCCGCTCGCACGCGATGACCTCCGGCACCTGGGACCGCCACCGCGGCCACGCGATGGGCTACGACGTGGTCGAGGTCGGCTACAACTACCGCCTCGACGAGCCGCGGGCGGCGCTGCTCTCCGCCCGCCTGACCGGGCTCGAGGCCGACATCGCCGCCCGCCGTGCGCTCACCCACCGCTACCGCGAGCTGCTCGGAGAGCTCGACGGCCTCGTCCTGCCTTACGGCGACGAGCAGGTCGACGCCAGCTCCTGCTACGTGATGCCGGTGATGCTCGAGGACGACTCCCTGCGCGACCCGGTGCGCAAGCTGCTGAGCGAGAACCACAAAGTGCAGACCAGCGTCTTGTATCCCTCGATCAGCGAATTCAGCGCCTACGGAGCGGGGGAGACGGTGCTGCCGCGCTGCGAACGGGCGGCACGGACGCAGCTGACCCTGCCGCTCTACCCGCACCTCGGCGAGGAGCGGTTACAGCGGGTGGTCGAGGCGCTGCGCCAGAGCCTGGCCGAAGCGAGGGCCTATCCCGGTAGGGGTTTCACTTAACTTTTTCCGAAGACACGTTGCGGCTGTCCGCGGGCCTCGCCACGGAAAAAGTACAAGACGTTTCACCCCTACCGGGATAGGCCCTTAGGCGACGGTGCGGCTGGTGGCCACGGCGGCGAGAAAGTCGGTCCAGTCGGCCACCCGGCCCTGCAGCATGCCGCAGAGCCGACGCAGGGCGGCGAAGTCGTCCTTCAGCTCCCAGCCCCAGTGCAGGGTGATCGGCGCCCATAGGGCCGCCCCCAGCTCGGTCATGCGCTCGATCCCCGCCGCCGCCTCCGCGGCGGTCCCGTACAGCGGCGCGTAGGAGGGCAGGTAGACGGCCTCGCCGTGCCACGTCGGGGTGCGGTGGAAGCCGAGCAGGCGCACGCTCTCGGGGCCGCCGCAGACGACCTCGAAGCGCTCGGCGAGCAGCGGGTATTGGGCGGCGTCGAAGCGGTTGAAGGGGGGGACGAAGGCTGGGGTCGCGAGGTCGAGCGCGTCGAAGACGGCGCGGGCGTGGTCGATCCGCTCGGCGGTCGCCGCCGCGCCGAGGCCGCAGAGCTCGGAGTGGTGGCGGGGCGAGGCGTCGCGGGTGCGGTGGTCGGCGCCGTGGAGGCCGAAGACGACGCCGTCCTCGCGCAGCGAGCGCAGCGTCTCGATCTCGCCCTGGTCGAGGTCGCGGCGCTCGGTCACCTCGGGGTCGAGGTAGTCGCGGGAGACGTGAGGGGTGATCGCCAGCAGGTAGGGGACGCCGGCCTCGGCGAGCACGGCGTGGAAGCGGCGGTAGGCGTCGCTGCCGAAGGGTCCGGCGGAGTCGAAGGCGCGGGCGTGCGGGAACTCGTCGACGCGGACCAGCGCCCGCGGCTCGCCGTCCCAGGCGTCGCCGAGGGCGGCGCGGCGGAAGCGCATCAGCGGCTCGACCACGCTCGCCTCCCAGCCGAGCCGGCCCTGCCTCTGCGCCAGCGCCCGGGCGAAGCGCAGCGGTTGCGGGGTCGGCAGGCGGCGGACGCCGAGGTCGCGCCGCGCGCGCGCGGCGTCGGGGCCGGGCTGCCGCGGCCAGAGCTGCAGCGCCGCGGTGCGTCGCTCGTCCACGTTCACGCGCGGATGATCGCGCAGGCGTCGGGCGTCGCCGCCGCTCCTCAGGCGCCGCGGCCGTGGGTAGGCTCTCGGCCGATGAAGCGCGCTGTCGTACTCGCGGGAGGCCTCGGCATGCGGCTGCGGCCGTACACGACCGTGCTGCCGAAGCCGCTGATGCCGGTCGGCGACCGGCCGATCCTCGACATCATCGTGCGCCAGCTGCGCCACCACGGCTTCGAGCGACTGACCATCGTCACCGGCCACCTGGCGGAGCTGATCGAGGCCTTCTTCGGCGACGGCGAGCGCTACGGGATCGCGATCGACTACTACCGCGAGGACGAGCCGCTGGGCACCGTCGGCGCGCTCGCCCTGCTCGACGGCCTCGACGACGACTTCCTGGTCATGAACGGCGACGTCCTCACCGACCTCGCCTACGGCCAGTTCCTCGACCAGCACCGCGCTTCCGGCGCCGCCGCCAGCGTCGCCGCCCACCGCCGCGAGGTGCAGGTCTCCCTCGGCGTCCTCCAGTTCGAGGACGACGGCGACGCGGACCGCCTCACCGGCTACATCGAGAAGCCGACCTACAACTACGAGGTCAGCATGGGCGTCTACGCCTTCTCGCCGCGGGCGATCGAGCAGATCGAGCCGAACCAGCGGCTCGACTTCCCCGACCTCGTCCTGCGCCTGCTCGACGCCGGCGAGACGGTGCGGGCGCGGCGCAGCGAGAACGACTACTGGCTCGACATCGGCCGCCACGACGACTACGAGACGGCGATGGACGAGTTCGAGCGGATGCGGGACCGCTTCCTGCCCGACTCCCCCTCGGGGTGAAGCTCGAGGGCCGCGACATCGTCTGCGTCGGCTCGGCCGACTGGGCGACCGAGCTGCCGATCAACCAGCACCAGCTGATGGGTCGCCTCGCGGCCGCCAACAACGTCCTCTTCGTCGAGTCGCTCGGGCTGCGCCGGCCGCAGCTCGCCGGCCGTGACCTCAGCCGCCTCTGGCGCCGGCTGCGGCGGGGACTGCGCGGGGCGCAGCCGGCCGACGGCCTCCACGTCCTCGCGCCGCTGGTGCTGCCGCTGCACAGCGTCGGCGCCGTGCGTGCCCTCAACCGCCGGCTGCTGCGCTTCCAGGCGGGGCGGGCGGCGAAGCGGCTGGGGATGCGGGTGCCGATCCTCTGGGCCTACGTGCCGCAGGCCGAGGTCCTGCTCGACGTGCTGGAGCCGTCGCTGGTCGTCTACCACTGCGTCGACGACGTCGCCGCCCAGAAGGGGGTCGACGCCGAGAGCTTCCGCGCCGCCGAGCAGCGCTTCGCGGGCCGGGCCGACCTCGTGCTGGCGAGCGCGCCGGCGCTGGCGGAGCGGATGCGGACGCTCTCGGCCAACGTCCTCTACGCGCCCAACGTCGCCGACACGCCGACCTTCGCGCAGGCGCTGGAGCCGGGGCCGGTCGACCCGGCGGTCGAGGCGCTGCCGCACCCGCGCCTCGTCTTCCAGGGGGCGATCGTCGCGACCAAGCTCGACGTCGGGCTGCTGGCCGAGGCGGCGCGGCTGCGCCCCGAGTGGAGCATCGTCCTGGTCGGCCCGGCCGGGGCGGGGGACCCGGGTGGCGACATCTCGCCGCTCGAAGCGGCCCCGAGCATCCACTTTCTCGGCCCCCGTCCGGCAGACGACCTCCCCCAGGTCCTGCGCGGCGCCGACATCGGCCTGATCCCCTACGCGATCAACGACCTCACCCGCAGCGTCTTCCCGATGAAGGTCTACGAGTACCTCGCCGCCGGCCTGCCGGTGCTGGCGACGCCGCTGCCGGCGCTGGAGGGGGTGGATGCGATCGACACCGTGGCCGACGCCGCAGAGCTGGTCGAGGCGGCCGAGCGCGGGCTCGCCGCCGACTCCCCCGAGCGCCGCCGCCGGCGCTCCGCCGCTGCCGCCGCCCACTCCTGGGAGGCCCGGATCGAGGAGATCGAGGCTGCGCTTCGAGCCGTGGGCTGACGCGTCTGCTGCAACCCGTCCATAACACGGGTTACAGCAGACGCGTGCTCATTTGGCCGCTGTCGCCTCGGCCAGCACGGCCCGGGTCTGGGCGGCGACGACGGGCCAGCGGAATTGGGCGGCGTGGGCGAGGCCGCGCTCGATCAGCTCGGGCGGGCGGGTCAGGGCCTGTTCCAGGGCCACCTTCCAGGCCTCGCCGCTGCGCTCGGCGACGACGATCGCGGCCGGGCCGCTGACCTCCTCCAGGCCGCCGGAGTCGGCGGCGATCGCGGCCGGGGTGCCGCAGGCCATCGCCTCCAGCGGGGCGATCCCGAAGCCCTCGTAGAGCGCCGGGGCGGCGAAGGCGCCGGCCGCCCGCAGCAGGTCGAGCAGCTCCCCGTCGCTGACCGGGCCGAGCAGGTCACAGGCGCCACTGGCCCGCGCCGCGGCCTCGATCCGCTCGCCCTGGAAGCCGGAGGAGCCGGCGAGGGCGACGCGCCAGCCGGCGCCCTCGCGCGCCGCCAGCGCCGCCGCCTCGACCAGCACCTCGATTCCCTTGCGCGGCTCGTTGGAGCCGACGTGGAGGACGAAGGGGTCGGCGATGCCCCAGCGCTCGCGCACCGCCGCTCGCGCCGCCTCGCGGTCGCCCGGCGCGAAGCGGTCGTCGACTCCGTTGGGGACGATGCGGACCCGGTCGGCGCCGACGCCGTAGAAGCTCTCGATGTCGTCTGCCGTCGTCTGGGATACGGAAATCGTTCGCGTCGCCCGGCGCACCGAGTGCGCCACCTTGGTTTCGAACAGGCGCACATGCTGCGGTGGCTTGATCTCCGGGAAGCGCAGCGCCGCGAGGTCATGGACCGTTGCCACGGTCGCGACCGGGCTCCAGCGCGGCAGCACGCTCTCCGGCGCCCAGAGCACGTCGGTGCGGGCCTTGGCCAGCCACAGCGGCACGAAGGCGTTGCGCCAGATCTCGGTGCCCTTGACCCGGATGCCGACCTCGTTCGCGCCGGCCACCGGGTGCTCCATCCGCCGCGCGTTGGCCAGCAGGTCGACCTCGTCGCCGCCGGCGACCAGCTCGCCGGCGATCCGGCTCAGGTACTTCGGGATCCCGCCCCAGGCGCCCTCGAGCACGTTGGCGTCGATCGCGATCCGCAGCGGCCGCTCGCTCAAAACCTCACCTCCGGCTCCGGCTCCGCCCTGGCCTCGACCGTCTTGCGATCACGCAGCAGCCGCCGCAGCTCACCCAGGTCGAGCGCCCGCACCGCGATCAGCAGCGCCGGGTAGAGGACGGCCATCGCCAGCACCAGCACCACCGCGCCGGCCCCGGCCTGGCGCAGGCCCCAGACGGCGAGCGCGGCGAGCGCCGCCGCGAGCAGGGCGAGGCCGATCCGCAGCAGCGAGAGCCGCAGCTCGATCCGGCGCAGGACCATGATCAGGCTGAGCGAGACGACGACGACCTCGGTCAGCAGCGTCACCCAGGCCGCTGCCTCGATCCCGTACTCGGGGATCAGGAGCCAGTTGAGCGGCACGTTGAGCGCCAGGCCGAATGCCGCGAACCAGATGTAGCGCCGCTGCAGGTCCATCGCGATCAGGATGTTGCCGGCGACGTTGCCGATGCAGATCGGTATGAAGGCGGCGATCAGGATCGTCAGGGTCGTCGCCCCGGAGACGTAGTCGGGGCCGTAGAGCAGCTCGACGATCGGCTCGGCGGCGACGATCGTCAGCGCCAGCCCCCCGAGCGCGACGATCATCAGGTAGTCGATCGCCATCTGCATCATCCGCCGCAGCCGCGGCCGGTCGGCGGGATAGAGGCCGGCCATGATCGGGAACAGGGTCACCATCATCGCCATCGGCACGAAGCCGGCGTTGTCGAGGATTTTGTACATCGCGGCGTAGACGCCGACGTCGGCCGGGTTGGCCGCCAGCTCGTAGACGAGGATCTGGTCGATGCGCCCGTAGGTGAAGGTCAGGGTGCCGGCGATCCCGACCGAGATCCCGATCCCGAGCAGTTTCGGCCAGAGCTTGCGGGCGCCGCGCCAGCGCACGTGGATCGTGCGCAGGGCGACAACCGCCAGCGCCCCCTGGACGATGATCGAGACCCCGAGGAAGGCGATCGCGAAGTCGACCATGCTGCCGTCGAGCGCGGCGATCGCGATCACCGAGCCGGCCCAGAGCACGCTGTTCAGCATCGTGAAGGCGACGGTGACGTGGTTGCGCACGTGCAGGCGGAAGACGATGCGCAGGGTCGAGAGCGCCGCGGTCAGGTAGAGCAGCGAGAGGATCAGGCCGCCGACCAACATCTCCTCGTCGCTGGCCAGCACGACCAGGGCGACGACGAAGGCGAGCAGCATCGGGATCGCGATCAGCAGCCGCAGGCTGGTCGTCGCCCCGACCCAGGCGCCCTCGCGCTCCGGTTCCTGGGCGGCGAGCCGCACCGCGACCGTTTCCAGCCCGAAGTTGCCGACCGTGGCGATCAGCTCGATCGCGGCCAGGATCGTCGCCCACTCGCCGTAGCGGCTGGCGCCGAGGGCGCGGACGATCACGACCGTGGTGACGATCCCGAGCGCGACGTTGACGACCTGGCCGCCGAGCTGGACGGCGACGTCGCCGACGACGCGACGCGACCCGACCCGCGTCGCGTGGGCGGTGCCGGCCATCAGGGCGAAGCCGGCTGGTCCCGGCCCTTCGGTGGGGGCAGGTCGCGCCAGGCGGCAGCCAGCCAGCCCAGCGCGGCACCGAGGATCAGCGAGACCCGCGGCTCGACACCGGTGAAGGTGCCGGTCAGCTCGACCACGGCGAGGGCGAGGATCGCGCCGAAGCAGGCGATCGCGCAGACCTGGACGATCTCATCGGGGTGGCGTTTCCAGATCGCCCGCGCGGTCGCGAGGCTGGTCCCGAAGATCGCCAGGTAGGCGATCAGGCCGAGCGGCCCAAGCGCCAGCCAGTACCAGAGCGACGCCATGTGGACGTAGCGGCGGTCGTGCGCCTCGGCCAGCGGCTGGTGCACCTTCCAGCGCACCCCGAGGCCGTTCCCGGTGAGTGGGTGCGCCTGGATGTTCTGGAGCACGTTGTTGCGCTCGTCTTCGCGGTACCGATCGCCGCGGTTCTCGCCGATCCCGGTTGGGGTGAGCGTCTGTGCGCGTTCGGCGATCGGGCTGGCCGAGGGGTCGTCGGCGGAGCCGATCGTCAGCGCCGCGGTAACCGTTAGCGCCAGGGTGACGCCGGCGACGGCCAGCACCGCCCGGCCACGGCGCCGACTGGCGACGATGACCACGACGACCAGGGTGAAGGCGGCGGCGATCCAGAACGAGCGCCGGAAGGAGAGGACCAGCGAGAGCAGGCCGATCGGCGCCGCGGCGATCATCCAGACCGGGATTTTCACCTTGCGCACCAGCGCCGCGACGACCCCCAGCGCAAGGATCAGCATCATCAAGTTGGGCACCGGGTTGAGGAAGGTGATCGTCTCTTGTTCGACCGTGGTGCCGAACCCGCCGAAGGCGATGTAGAGCCCGGCCACCCCCTTGATCGCGCCCAGCGCGGCGACGACCACGGCAAACGTCTTCAGCGCGCGCGTGTCGCGGATCACGTTGACCGCCAGCAGGGGCACCAGGAAGACGTAAGCGATGTGCATGCCGCGGTGGAAGAGCTCACCTTTGTCCGGGGTGGGGTGGGCGGAGAGGGCGACGATCGTCCCGGCGGCAAGCGCCAGCGCCAGCAGGATCAGCGGGATCGTCAGCGGGTTGGGGAGGCGCGGCCGCTCGTCATCGGTGACGAAGCGGAGCAGCACGCCGCCGAGCCCGATCAGCAGCAGCAGGTCGGGCGGCGTCAGGCTGGAGACCGCGGTGTCGAGGTAGGGCGCGCCGGAGGGGAGCACGCCGGTTGCTTCCGCTTCCGCCATCACGGCGATGCCGACCATCAACGCGAAGGCGACGCCGGGAAAGCGCAGCAGCACCACGCAGAGCAGCGCCAGGGCCGGCGCCAGCGCCCCTTTCGGCCCGGCGTACTGCAGCCCGGCGGTGAGCAGGAGGCCGGTCGCCAGGCCGGCGGCGGCGACCCCTACCGCCACGCCGAGAGCCGGCATAGCGAGGGTCGGGCGGTTCAGACCGGCGTCTCCTTCGATCGCCCGGCGGGCTGGCGCTGGGGGCTGGCCGGCCGGTAGGCGTCGTAGCGGGTCTGTTTCGCGTTGGAGCGGTTGAAGGCGAAGCCGAGCAGGGGGGCGCCGGTGGCGCGCAGCGCCTCGATCGCGCGGCGGGCGTCACGGCGGCGCGTGTGGCGCGAGTCGATCACGAAGACGACGCCGTCGGCGTAGCGGGCGAGCACGACCGGGTCGACGACGACCAGGGTCGGGGGGCTGTCGAAGACGACCATGTCGTTGTCGGAGCGGAGGAATTTGACGACCTCTTTCATCCGCGGCGAAGAGAGCGACTCGACCGCATCCTCGGCGTGAGCGCCGGCGGGCATCACCTGCAACTCCCCGCTCGGCGCCGCCGCGACCTGCGAGAGGCGGACGTTGACCGCGACGCTCTCCGGCTCCGGCGGCGGGCTCTCGACCAGCAGGTCGCTGAGGCCGGGGGAGAGCGAGGTGCGGAAGATCTCGTGCAGGGTCGGGCGCCGCAGGTCGCCGTCGACCGCGGTCACCCGCCGCCCCTCGGTGGCGAGGGTGCGGGAGATGTTGGCGGAGACGTAGCTCTTGCCGCAGCCGGACTCGGCGCCGGTGACGAGCACCGTGCCGGCTCCGCCGCCGGCTCCGTTGCCCTCGTAGTTGCCGGAGCGCTCGAGCGCGAAGACCATCGCCGTGCGCAGGCTGCGGAAGGACTCCAGCGCCGGTTCGTCGTTGCGCCCCTTGGGGATCTCGCCGAGCAGTTGCAGGCCGAGGTCGCGAGCGGCGTCCTGGGCGGAGCCGTAGCGGTCGAAGAGGAGATCGCGCAGGTAGATCGCGCAGGCGCCGAGGACCAGCGCCACGATGAAGGCCAGGAGGGCGTCGCGCACCGGCTGCGGCGAGACCCGGTTCGGGTCCGGCGCGGCGCGCTCGACGACCCGCAGCGAGTCGCCGGGGTTGGAGGTCTGGCTGGCGATCTGCTCCTGCAGCGCCCCCAGCTCGACCTGCAGGCTGGCCCTTTCGAGGCTGCCCGGCAGCAGTTCGGAAAGTTCGACTTCGATTTCGTTGATCCGCTGCTGGATCGGCTCCAGGGCCCCTTTCAGCTGGGTCACCTGGAGGCCGGAGAGGTACTCGGAGAACGCTTTCGCGTAGGCGTTGGCGAATTCAGCCGAGGTCTCCGGGTCGCCGGTGACGGCGTTGAAGCTGAGCACCCCCACCCGCGACTCGGGCGAGACGTCGACGCTGGAGGCGAATTCGCTCTCGCGGCCTTTGACCTCGGGCTCTTCCTGGGCGAGGTCGATCACCGTTCGCGTCTGGGCGAGCTCGTGGTAGACGTTGGAGAGGCTGAGCAGCTGTTCCTCGCTGAGGATTTCGCCCGAGGCCTGGCTGGTCGAGACGATCTGGCCGAGGGCGGTGCTTTCGTACTCGTTCTCGCGCGAGGCGGAGAGCAGGTAGACGACCGCCGCGACGACGACGGCGAAGAGCAGCAGCCAGCGCTTGCTGGACCAGATCAGACGTAGGTAACCGTTCAGTTCCACAGTCGAGGTGCCTATCGGGCGGGGTGGGTCACGACTTGAATCAGGATAGTCGTCGTCCTAGATATTTCTCGGGTGGCGGGTGCGCTCCTGCACGGCGCTTACCGCCTGCTCAGGCGCGGAATCTGGGTCGAGCGGCTCGATTGTGCCGCGCAGCGCCCCCGGGGCGAGCCGCAGGCGGCGGCGCTCGCATCGCCCGGCCGGCAGCAGCGCGTCGACCGGGCGCAGCTGGTCCTCGGCGTCGAGCGCGCGCACCAGCTCTCCCGTGCCGGCACCAGCCAGGCGCCGCAGCCGCACGCCGCTGCTCGGCGTCGAATCGGGACCGATCAGGGCGACGTCGGCGCCGGCGGCCGCCGCGGCTTCGAGCCAGGGAACGAGGCGCGCCGCGCCCTTCTCGTCGAGCGCGAGGCCGACGACCCGCACCGGTCCGAGCCGCGGCGCCTCCTGGCCGAAGCCGCCAGAGCCGTCTGCGGCTCCCTTGCGCAGCCGGTGGACGGTCGCCAGCGCGTCGGCCGCGCACTCGAGCCAGATCTTGGCGAGGCCGCGCCAGCCGTCGCGCCAGCCGCCGTAGACGAGCGTGCGGTAGGCGAGCTTGACGGCGGGACGGACGAGGACTCCGGTCAGCGCCTCACCGGCGCCGGGGCGGCTGCGCTGGTCCCCCTCGAGCCGCGCGTAGGCGCGGGCGTCGCGGATCGCCTCGCCCCAGGTCGAGGCGAGGACGTGCGTCATCTCGCCCTCGAACGGGTGCGTCGGGCCGTCCGGCCAGAGCCCCTCGTGGACGCTGCGCGACTCGTCGTGGCGGAAGCCGTCGCGGCGGAAGAGCCGGTGCCGGTAGCGGGGGTAACGGCCGGCCGGGCCGAGCGGCCGGCCGAGGAAGCTGTCGCGCATCGGGATCGCGGTCATCCGCACTCCCGGCGGCGGGCCGGCGAGGAAGGCGCGCACCTCGCGCGCCAGCTCCGGGCTGACCCGCTCGTCGGCGTCGATCTCCAGCACCCAGTCGGTCCCGGCGTGGTCGAGCGCGACGTTGCGCTGGGCGCCGAAGCCGGGCCAGGGGTTCTCGACCACCTGCGCGCCGGCCGCCGCGGCGACCTCACGGGTGCGGTCGCGCGAGCCGCCGTCGACGACCACGACCTCGTCGCAGAAGCCGACGCTCTCGAGGCAGGCGGGGAGGCGCTGCTCCTCGTCCTGGGCGATCACACAGGCGGCGATCGTCGCGCTCACGGCCCGCCCTCGGCGGCGAGCAGATCGCCCAGCCGCAGCGCCAGCGCCGCGATCGTCAGCGTCGGGTGGACCGGGCCGTAGGTGGGGAAGGCGGAGGAGCCGGCGACGAAGAGGTTGTCGATCTCGAGGTGGCGCAGGTCGGCGTCGACGACGCCCTCGCCGGGCGGGCCGATCCGGCAGGTCCCCATCAGGTGGCCGCCGCGCGGGCCGGGGGCGGCTTCGACCGCCTCCACGCCGAGCGGCGCGAGGCGCCTGCGCAGCTCGGCGACGACGTGGTCGATGCCGTCGCGCTCGTAGCGCGTGGGCAGCGGGTAGGCAGTGCGGTTGAGCGGCAGGCCGAGGGGGTCGCGGTTGGGGGAGAGGGTGACGCGGCGCTCGGCCTGGGGCACGTCTTCGGTCAGCATGTCGAGCGGCAGCCGCCGGCGCCAGCTCGCGACCGCTTCCGCCCGCGCCTCTTTCCCCGCCTTGCATTCGGCGACCGCGCTGCCGACCAGGGGCCCGATCGGCGTCCCGGGGTTGAAGGGGCTGAGGATCGCGCCCGAACGGCGCGCCCGGAAGCCGCCTTCCCGGAACGCCTCCGAGATCCCGGTCGCGAGGGTGTTGCCGTAGCCGGGCTCGAGCGGGCGGCGGAGGCTGACGGTCACGGTCGTGTGGCCGTGGTCGAAGAGGTAGCGGCCGACCGCCGGGCCGTCGAGGCCGGAGCGCAAGAGGATCCCCGGATTTTCGATTCCGTTGGCGGCGAGCAGGAAGCGCTCGGCCCGGATCAGCACCCGCTCGCGGCCGGGGCCGATCGCCTCGATCGCCTCGATGCGGCCGTCGGCGCCGCGGCGCAGGCGGGCGGCGACGGTCTCCTGCAGCAGCTCGAGACCGCGGTGCTCGAGCACCGGGGCGAGCCCGTTGAGGGCCGAGAAACGGGCGTCGACCGGGCATAGCTCGCAGACCGCCGAGCCGCAGCAGGCGGGCCGCGAGCCGATCGCCTCCGAAGGTCGCGCCTGGGGCAGGGGCCGGAACGGCCGCAGGTGGGGAGCGACCGCCTCGTCGATCGGGCTCAGCGGGTGGGCGGGCTGGGCCCGGGTCCCCGGCACCGCGGCGCCGGCCGCCGGGCCGGAGTCGCCGGCGCCGGCGACTCCGAGCGCGGCCTCGGCGCCGCGGTAGAACGGCAACAGCTGCTCGAGCGAGAGCGGCCAGTCGACCATCACCCCGAAGCTGCTGCGCATCCTGAAGTCGGCGGCGCTGAAGCGCGGCGTCGCGCCCGACCAGTGCAGCGAGGAGCCGCCGACGCCGTAGACGTAGCTCCAGGGGTAGGGAGGGGTGCCCGGCGCGGTTTCGTCGTTGGGCTTCGCCCCCGGCACGTCGGCGGCCCACTCGCCGTCGGCGACCTGCTCGGCGTGGGTCTTGAGCGCGCCGCGCTCGAGCATCGTCACCCGGCTGCCGGCCAGCAGCGGTTGCCAGGACGCGAGCAGGCCGCTGATCCCGGAGCCGACGACGGCGATGTCGGTCTCGATCGTCCTCAACTCGGTCGCACCAGGCCGGAGCAGGCGGGGACGCCGGGGTCGCTGCCGGTGACGGCGTAGGCGAGGTTGGCGGCCGGGGGCGAGAGCATCGGCTCGATCAGGCCGTTGATCGCCTTGCGGCGCACCTCCTCGGGCATCACGATCGCGACCGGGTCGCGGACGGCGAGCGCGAAGGCGGCGGCGCGGGCGTCGTACTCGGCGTCGCCGTACTCCTCACGCGCCCGCTGCAGCAGCTGCGCCGCCAGCGCCGGCTCGATCCCCAGCCGATCCGCGACCAACTGCTCGAGCTCGTCGCCGACCGCGAGCATCGCGTAGGGCGCGGCCACCGCGGCGCCGGCGGCGCCGGCGCCGAGCGCGACGAAGGTCCGCCGCCGCATTCGCAACCGGCCCGTCGCCCCGGGCCGCTCGGCGACGCCGGCCAGCAGCTCGACCAGGCGCGGGGCCTGGACGGCGCTGTCGTAGCGCTCGGCGACGCGCTCGCACCCGGCGGCGCCGAGCCGGCGCCGCCGCTGCGGGTCGGCGGCGAGGCGGCGCAGCGCCGCCGCCAGGGCATCGGGGTCCCCCGGGGCCACCAGCTCGCCGCTGCCGCCGAGCAGCTCGCCGACCGCGCCGACCTCCGAGGCGAGGACGGGAAGCCCGGCGGCCATCCCCTCCAGCACCGCCCAGGGGACGGCGTCGGCGCGGGTCGGCAGGGCGAGGACGTCGGCGGCGGCGTAGATCGCGCGCAGCTCCTCGGTGTTGGCGCTGATCCCGCGGTGGACCCGGATGAAGTCCCGCGCGGGGATCTCGTCGCCGCTGACCACGTCGAGGACCGCCTCGCCCTCGAGCTGGGCGACCGCCTCGACCAGGGTGCCGAGGCCCTTGCGCTCGACGTCGTTGCCGACGAAGAGGACCCGCATCGGTCCCTCGCGCCCGGCCTCGCGGGCGCTCGCCGCCTGCTCCCACCAGGCGGCGTCGAGCCCGGGGTGGAGCGTTTCTACCCGGGTCTCGGTCCCGTACTCCTCGCGCAGGGCCGCGGCGTTCCACTCGGTCCAGGCGACCACGGCCGCCGCGCCCGCGATCGCGCGCCGCTCCAGCCGCGCGATCAGCCTCTGCTGCCGCGCCGAGTGGCGGTCGCGCGGCCCGTGGTACTCGAGCGCGGTGAACTGACCGACCGTGGCGTCGACCGAGAGCACGCAGGGGAGGCGCCGCATCGGGCCCTTGCAGAGCAGGGCCGAGGCCTGGGTGACGATCAGGGCCACGTCGGCCCATCGCGCGTTGCGCTTGAGCAGGCGGCGGGCCTGCCACGACCAGCGCAGGCGCCAGCGCAGGCCCTGCAGGTCGGCGTCGCCGAGTCGCGGCGCTCGCCGCAGCCAAAGCCGTCCCAGCCGGCCCGGCGGCGGCACCGTGACCATCCGCGCCTCGACCTCCGGCATCGCCTCCAGCGCCGCCGCGAGCTGGCGTTTCAGCGTGCGGTGGCCGAGCACCCCCTCGTCGACGACGAGCAGGCGCAGCGGCTCGGTCTCGGCGCCGTTCACGCCGGCGCTCCTTTCGCTGCCTCGATCAGGCGCTCGGCCTCGGCGGCGACGACGGCGCGGTCGAAGCGCTCCCGCGCCCGCCGCGCCGCCAGCTCCCCCTCGCGACGCACCCGCTCCGGGTCGTCCTCGTAGGGCCGCAGCGCGGCGGCAACGGCGTCAGGGTCGTTCTCCGGCGCGACGATCGTCCCGTACTCCTCCTCGATCAGGCCGACGACCCCCTCGGCCCCGGTGGAGACGCAGGGGCGTTCGGCGAGCATGCCGAGGATCACCGCGCGCGGCTGGCCCTCGGCCGGGCTCGGGCAGAAGACCGAGACGTCGAAGGCGGAGAGGACGTCGCCGATCTCGGCGCCGGGAGTGGTGAGGAAGTGGGCGCGCTCGCCGAGCGGCGCCGCGTGCCGGCGCAGCTCGGCCCCGGTCTCGCCAGAGCCGGCCAAGATCAGATGGGTCTCGTCGCCGAGCATCGCCACGGCGTCGATCAGGACGTCGTTGCGCTTCTTCGGGTGGAAGCGGGAGACGCAGCCGACCGTGAAGGCGCCGGCGGGGATGCCGAGCTCGGCCCGGACCCGGGCGCGCCCCTCCTCGCTGAAGCGGATCTCCCCGGTCCGCATCGCGTTCGGCAGCACCGTCACCTTGCTCGCCTCGACACCGGCATCGATCACCGAGCGCCGGGTGCCGTCGGAGATCGCCAGCACCGGGCCGGCCCCGCGCGAGGCGCGGGCGTAGGCCCAGCGGCCGGGCCCCTGGCGCATCTGCCGCGGCACCGGGCCCCACTCGCACCAGGCGATCTGGGGGCGGAGCCCCGCCGGCAGCCCCGGCGCCAGCAGCTGCTCCTTCTTGTAGTGGAGCAGCAGCAGGTCGTAGGGCGCCTCCGCTTCCAGCGCCCGCCGCAGCCCCGCCCGCAGCGAGCGCCAGCGCAGCCCGAGCCGCGGCCAGGTGCGGCCCGAGAGCTTCGGTCCCAGCTCCAGCGGGTGGACCTCGACCGCGGTCTCGCGCCCGATCGCGGCCGAGTCGCTGAGCATCACCGCCTCGTGTCCGCGTTCGATCATCGCGTCGAGCAGCTCCACCGTCGCGAACTCGGCGCCGCCGGGGGCGGCGCCGGTCATCACCGAGACGATCCTCATGCCGCCAGGCGCCGCTCCAGCGCCTCGATCGAGTACTCGCGCTCGGCCAGCTCGCGGCCGGCGGCGGCCAGTGGATTTCCCCGTGCCGGATCGAGAGCGGTGGCGATCGCGGTGGCGAACCCCTCGCCGTCGGCCGCGCCCTCGACGTAGTGCTCTCCAGGGCGGACTTCCAGCCCGGCGGCGGCCAGCGGCGTTGCCGCGACCGGCACTCCGTAGGCCAGCGCCTCGACGAACTTGAGCGGCGAGCCGCCGCCCTCCAGCAACGGCACGGCGACGCAGCCCGCGGCCAGGTAGAGGTCGCGCAGGTCGGGCACGAAGCCGCTCGGCTCGACCCGGGCATCGGTCGGGCCGATCTCCTCGCTGCCCTTGCCGGCGACGAGCAGGCGGACGTCGGCCTCTCCCCGCCAGAGGCTCGGCATCGCCTCGTCGAGCAGGAAGCGCAGGGCGCCGCGGTTGGGCTCGTAGGAGAGGTCGGCGACGAACAGCACCTGCCGCTGGCCCTGGCGCGGCGGCACCGGCCGGGTCGCGGCGACGTCGACGACGTTGGGGACGAGCCGCAGGCGGGCGTCCGGGGCGAGTGCCGCCGCGCCCTCCATGTCGGCGGGCGAGACCATCCAGCTCTCCTCGAAGCGCTCCAGCAGCAGCCGCTCGAAGCGCTCCAGGGCGGGCAGCGACATGCCGGCTTCGTCGAGCCGGTGGCGGAAGGTGGACTCGAGGTTGTGGGCGCTGTAGACAGCGGGGCGGCGCGCGGCAAGTGGCAGCAGCGCCGCCGCGGCGACCGGGCCCTCGGCGATCAGCCGGCTCGCGTCCCCCGCCGCGGCCAGCTCGCCGGCACGGGCGGCGACCCCGGGCCAGATCCCGCGCGCGAAGTCGTCGGGGACGCCGTGCAGCCGCGCCCGCGCGTAGGCCGGCAGCCGCGCGACCGTGCCCGGGCGCTCGACCCGGTGCAGACGCAGGTCGGCGATCTCCTCGTAGGCGGGGTCGGGCTGCTCGGCGCCGAAGGCCCCGTAGATCAGGTCGACCGGGCCGCCGGCCGCCAGCGCCCGCACGATCCCGTAGGTACGTCGTGCACGGCCGGAGTCGAGGGTGGGCGTGAATGAGGTGGCGATGGCGGTCCGCATCGGGCGGGGCCGGCCGGGGGAGGGCGGCGCGGCGAGTATAGGAAGAGTGCCGGACCTGGATCGACGCCTGGCGGGCGCCGCTTTAGCGGTAGAGCTGCATCGCCGCGCGGACGATCTCGTAGGCGGGCTTCGGGGTCCCGTCCTCGCGCAGCAGCCCGAACTGCAGCTCACGGTCCGTGCTGTTGGTGCCGCGGTCGATCAGCTGGAACAGCGAGAGCAGCTCGACTTTCCAGCTGGGGTGCGAGACCACCGCCTCGATCATCTCCCGCAGATGCTCGGCCTGGACCCCCTCGCTGACGCACTCGCCGCCGCAGTTGGCGGTCGACTCGCCGTACTCGGTCAGGTAGATCGGCTTCGCCTCGGCACCCAGCTCGTTCAGCCGCTGGCGCAGCGTCTCGAGTCGCTCCAGCGGCCCGCTGTCGCCGGGCGCGGAGGGGGCGTGCCCGTACCAGTAGGGGTGGAAGGCGGCGGCGTGGTAGAGCGAGTTCAGGTTCGGGATGCGCTCGTAGAGGGTGTCGACCCAGGAGAGGTTCTCGCCGTGCAGGTAGACCGGCAGCAGCACCTTGACCGGCAGGCCCAGCTCGGAGATCCGTTCCAGGGTGGGGCGGACGGTGTCGGCGTAGTCCTCTGGCGACATCTCGCCGAAGTAGGGCTCGTTGCCGAGCTCGATCGTGTCGATTGCGTAGCGCGAGGCGTCGAGGTCGGGGTGTTCGGCCCAGAAGGTTCCGCCGGGCCCGTAGTGGCGGACGAAGGCGACCACCCAGTCGCTGTAGTGGGCGGCGTCGCCGATGTCGTTGCCGCCGAGCAGGGCGAGGATGCGGGTGTGGATTTCGGTCGCCGCCGCCAGTACCTGGTCTTCCTCGCTGGTGACCGGGTTCGAGATGTGCCACTCGTGCCGGGTGACGGCGGCGCCGAGTGCGGCCCGCTGTTTGACTTCGGACGGGACCCAGCCGGCGTAGCCACCGTCGATGCCGAGCACCAGCGAGGCTTTCGGCGCCGGCGCCGGCGGTTCGAGCGGCACCCCGGGGTCGATGTCGGGGGTCGAAGTTTGGGGCGGCGGGCTCGGCGCCGGTTTGGGTTGCGGCTGTGGGGACGGAGCCGGGGGCGTGGTCGCCGGCGGCGCCGGATTGGCCGGCGCCGGAGGCGGCGACGGGATGGCTGGCGGGCTTGGCGCGGCCGGCGGCTCGGGAGCATTCGGCGGGTTGGGCGCGGGTGCGGTGGCTGGCGGCGGTTCGGCGGTTGCTGCAGGCGCCGGCACGCCGGTGCCGAGCCCCGGGCCGGAGGCGGGCGGCGCCCCCAGGCCCTTGCCGTTCCTGTGGCCACTGCCGGTCGCCCGGGCGCGGCCGATGGCCCCGTGGACGCGGCGACTGGCGGCGGCGGCCTGCGCCTCGCCGAGCGCCAGGCGATCGCCGCTGGAGACGCTGCTGCTGGCCGCGACCTCGTCTTGGTCGGGATCGGTCGAGCCGAGTGAGAGGCCGGTCGCGGCGGCGATCATGACGATCGCGGCGAGCAGAATCGCCTTCAACGGCAGGTGCGGGCGCCTCGTACGTTCGTCCATGCCATCCCCAGACTCGCGAGGGGGGACGCGTTTGTCAAATTAACGCCGGTACTGACGGGGGTTAGCCCCGGTACTGCTGCATCAGCCCGCGCACGAGCGAGTAGGAGGGCTTCTGGCTCCCGTCCTGGCGCAGCAGGCCGAACCCGTGCTCGCGGTCGGATCTGCCGGTGCCGCGGTCTAGCAGTTGGAAGACCGAGACCATCTCGATCTTCCAGTGGGCGCGGGTGATCGCCGCGTTCAGCATCGCCTGCAGATGCTCGGCCTGGACCCCCTCGCTGACGCACTCGCCGCCGCAGTTGGCGGTCGACTCGCCGTACTCGGTCAGGTAGATCGGCTTCTCGGCGGCGCCTTTTTCGTTCATCCGCTTGCGCACCACGTCGATCCGGCCGAACGGGCCTCCCGCGTGCACCTGGGCCGGGTCGTGCGCGTACCAGTAGGGATGTTCGGCGAAGGCGTGGAAGAGCGAGTTGAGGTTGGGGATGCGGGCATAGAGCGTGTCCATCCAGCGGGTGTCGGCGCCGTAGACGCGCTGGGGCAGGACCACCTCGACCGGCAGGTTTTGGGCCTTGATCGTTTCCAGCGTCGGCCGCACGGTGTCGGCGTACTCCTCTGGCGACATCGCGCCGAAGTAGGGCTCGTTGCCGAGCTCGACCGTGGTGATCGCGTAGCGCGACTCGTCGAGCTCGGGATGCGCGGCCCAGAAGCTGCCGCCGGCGCCGTAGCGGCCGATGAAGGCGACGACGAACTCGCGGTAGTGGCTCGGCTCGCCGAGGTCGTTGCCGCCGAGCAGGGCGTGGATGCGGGTGTTCGCCTGGGTCGCTTTGAGGACCAGGGCGTCCTGGTGGTCGACCGGCTCGGTCGGGTCCCACTCGTGGCGGGTGACGGCGGCGCCGAGCTGGGCGCGGTGGCCGGTCTCGGCGCTGGTCCAGGAGCCGTGGCCGCCGTCGATGGCGACCACCAGGGAGCCGCTTGCGGGGGCTGGGGAGGGCGCCGGGCCCGGGGTTGGGCTGGGCTCCGGGGCGGGGCTGGGCTCCGGAGCGGGGCTGGGCGCGGGGGCGGGAGCCGGTGCTGGGGCATTCGAGACGTTCACCGTGGTCGTGGCCGAACGCGAGTTGCCGGCGGCGTCGTAGGCGGTTGCCGTGAGCGTGTGGGTGCCGTCGCCGACCCTGGTCGAGTCGAAGCTGCAGTTCCAGGGAGCGTCGCTCTCGGTGTTGAGCGTGGTGCCGTCGACCTTCATCACGACCCGGTCGACGCCGCGCTCGTCGCCGGCGCTGGCCTCGCAGGCCGAGCCCTGGATCCTGCCGCTGACGGTGGCACCGGCAACCGGGGACTGCCAGCTGACGATCGGGGCGGTGGTATCGCCGCTGGGAGCGGGCCTGGGGGTCGGACTGGGTTTCGGCGCCGGGGTGGGGATCGGCTTGGGGGCGGCGGGGGTGGGCGTGTCCCGGGCGCCGCGGTTGGAGGGAACGCTGGGCGCTGGCGACACAGCGCCGCCAGGTCGCCGTCCTGCGCGGGGCGCGCTTGGTGCAGCTGTCGGCGATGCGCTTGGCGGAGGGGGTGGCGCTGGCCCCCTTGGCCGCTGCGGAGGAGGGGCCGGCAATCGGTGCCACCGCGGCGAGGAAGAGGACGAGGACGGCGGTGCGGGCGACCTTCATTGCCCGTTGATCGGACGCCGCATCGCGGTCCCTTGGCGATCGGCCGGGTTCTGGACACATGTCCGCGCCAGGGAGCTGTCGCCGCCCGGCGCTGCGTCAGCCGCGGAACTGCTGCATCGCGCCGCGCACGATCGCGTAGGAAGGCTTCTCCGAGCCGTCCTCGCGCAGCAGGCCGAACCCCAGCTCGCGATCGCCGCTGTTGGTGCCGCGGTCGATCAGCTGGAAGACCGAGAGCATCTTCACCCCCCAGTCGGGGCGGCTGACGATCGCGTCGATCATCTGTTTCAGGTGGGTCGCCTGGGTCGACTCGTCGATGCACTCCTCGCCGCAGCTGGCGGTCGACTCGCCGTACTCGGTGATGAAGATCGGCTTCGTGTTGGCGCCGAGCTCGTTCATCCGTTTGCGCAGCGTTTCGATCCGCCCGAACGGTCCCGCGGCGCTGACCTCGGCCGGGTCGTGCCCGTACCAGTAGGGGTGGTCGGCGAAGGCGTAGAAGAGCGTGTTGAGGTCGGGGATCAGCTGGTACAGGGTGTCGATCCAGTCGGTGTCCTTGCCGTAGACGCGGCTGGGCAGGACGACCTGGACCGGCAGCTGCAGGCGCTGTATCTCCTCCAGCGCCGGCCGCACCGTCGCCGCGTACTCCTCCGGCGACATCTCGCCGAAGTAGGGCTCGTTGCCGAGCTCGACCGTGGTGATCGCGTAGCGCGCGTCGAGCTCCGGGTGCTCGGCCCAGAAGCTGCCGCCGACGCCGTAGCGGCCGATGAAGTCGACGACGAACTCGCGGTAGTGGTTCGCGTCGCCGAGGTCGTTGCCGCCGAGCAGGGCGTGGATCCGGGTGCCGATCTCACCGGCGGCCTCTTCGACCACGTCCTCCTGCTCGTCGACCGGCTCGTAGGGGTCCCACTCGTGGCGGGTGACGGCGGCGCCGAGCTGGGCGCGGTGGCCGACCTCGCTGTCGGTCCAGCTGCCGTGGCCGCCGTCGATGCCGACGATCAGGTTGCCGGGCGCCTGCGTGACCAGGGCGCTGGCGCTGGCGCGCTTGCGCTTGGCGGCCCGGCGCAGCTTGGCGCAGCGCCGGCGCAGCTTCGTCTCGGCGCGACGTGCCCTGCGGGTGGCGCTGGCGCTCTGGGCGCCGCGTGAGGTCGCGCGGGCGGTCCGGGCCGCCCGCTTGGTGCAGGCGGTTGCGTTGCTCCCCGGGGCAGTCACCGAGATCGAGCCGGCGACGTCGGCGCGGCCACTCGAGGCGCTGGCGCCGCTGGTGCTGCCGAAGGCAAGGGCGCAGACGACGGCGATCGCGACGAGGAGGGGGCGGAGGTTGTCGAGCGGGAACCGCATGCCGTCCCGTCATCGGGCGACAGGGGCGGTCCCTGGGCGAAGTCAACGCCGTCTGGACGTATGTACTAGTGCTGTCTCGAGCCTGCAAACAGCTGTGCGGTGCGGGATCAGAGCCCGCAGATCCAAAGCTGGAGCCAGATGCGCCGCTCAGGGGGTGTTGCGGTGGCGGGCGTCGAAGGGGTCGCCGAAGGACTCGGCGTCCAGCCCCTTGGCGATCTCGCGGACGCCGTCGGGCACCCGCATCTGCGGTTCGAAGCCGAGCCGCCCCTTGATCTTGGCGAAGGAGACCTTGTAGTCGCGCGGGTCCTCGTCGCGGTGGACGTAGCTGACGTTGCCGCGCGGGATCTCGGCCGTGATCACCTCGACCAGGTCGAGCTTGCGGTAGTTCTCGTCGCTGTGGCCGACGTTGAAGACGTCGCCGCCGACCTCGTCGGGACCGGCCTCGAGCACCGCGAGGATGCCGCGGGCGGCGTCGCGGACGTGGACGTAGGGGCGCCAGAACTGCTCGCCGAAGACTTCGAGGTCGCGGTCGGCCCAGAGTTCGCGGGTGAACTCGTTGACGGTGAGGTCGAACCGCATCCGCGGCGCGGCGCCGTAGACGGTGGCGAAGCGCAGGCAGGTCGGCGCCGTCGGCCCGCTGCCGTCTTCCAGCAGCATCTTCTCGATCTCGACCTTCTGTTCGGCGTAGAGCGAGACCGGCGCCAGCGGCGCCTCCTCGTCGACCGGGGTCTCCGGGTCGGCCATGCGCCCGTAGTTGGAGCAGGTGGAGGCGAAGATCAGGTGCGCCACCCCGGCCTCGTTGGCGTCGGCGACCAGCGCCCGCGTCGCCTCGACGTTGGTCTCCCGCGCCAGCTCCGGGTCGCGCGCGCAGGCGGGGTCGCCGACGATCGCCGCGAGGTGGACGATCGCTGCCGCGCCCTCGACGGCGCCGCGACGAGCGTCGTCGTCCTGGACGTCGGCGATGCGGACGTCGGCGCCGCGCTCCGCGAGCATCGCTGCGATCCCGCCCTGGCCGTGCAGCAGCGAGTCCAGCACCCGCACCTCGCGGCCGGCGTCGAGCAGGGCAAGGGCGACTTCGGTGCCGACGTAGCCGGCGCCGCCGGTGATCAGAGTCAGGTCACTCAACGGATCGTCTCCTGTTCGGTGGTGTAGCGGTCGACCAGCGCCTTGAGCCGCAGGCGGAAGTTGGTGGTGCTGAAGCGGTCGGCGTTGGCCCGGATCGCCTCCGGGTCGAAGCGCGCGAAGTCGAGGTCGCGCAGCGGCGCCGCCAGCGCCGCGGCGTCTTCGCCGTCGACGAGGGCGCCGGTCTCGCCGTCGACGACGGTCTCGCGGACGCCGCCGCGGTTGACGGCGACGACCGGGCGGCCGGCGGCCTGGGCCTCGACGGCGGCGATCCCGAACTCCTCGATGTTGGGCACTGCCAGCGCGATGCAGCGAGCATAAAGATCGGCCAGGCGACTGTCGGAGACGCTGCCGAGGAACTCCACGTCGGGCCCGCCGAAGAGCTGTTCCAGCCGCGCCCGGTCGGGCCCGTCGCCGACGATCTTGATCGGCCTGCCGGCCAGGCGGGCGGCCTCGAGCGCGACCTCGACCCGCTTGTGGGGGACGATCTGGCCGACGAAGAGGAGGAAGTCCTCGGGGGTGCCGATCGTGAAGCGCTCGACCGCCACCGGCGGGTGGACGATCTCGGACTCGACGCCGTAGAGCCGCTCGATCCGCTCCTGGGTGATGCGGGCGTTGGCGACGTATCTGCTGACCCGGCCGGCGGCCTCGAGGTCCCAGGCGCGGATCCGCTTCAGCGTGTGGCGCATCAGCGGGCGGCCCAGCCGTGGGGTCTCCGCGAGGGCGCGGTCGCGCTCGAACCAGGCGTAGCGGAAGGGGCTGTGGCAGTAGCAGACATGCAGCGCCCCCGCTCGCGGCCGCAGGCCGTGCGCGAAGGCGCTGCTGCTGGAGACGAGCACGTCGCAGCCGCCCACCGGCAGCCGCTCGACGGCCTTCGGGAAGAGAGGGAGGAGGTAGCGGAAGCTGCGCTGGTTGGCGCCGAGCCGCTGCAGGCGCGAGGCGTGCACGTCCCGCCCGGCGAAGCCGTCGGCGACCGCCTCGGAGTCGTAGAGCAGGGTGTAGATCGGCGCCGCCGGCCAGCAGGCGGCCATCTCGGCGAAGGTGCGCTCCGCCCCCCGCATCGTCAGCAGGTAGTCGTGGGCGAGCGCGAGGGAGGTGCCGTTAGTAAGCGCCACGCCCCGACATCACGGCGGGGACGGTCGCCAGCAGGATCTCGATGTCGCGCGCCAGCGACCACCCGGCGACGTACTGGTAGTCGAAGCGGACCATCTCCTGGAAGGGGCTCTGCGAACGCCCGTAGACCTGCCAGGGGCCGGTCAGGCCCGGTCGCAGCTCCAGCCGCCGCAGGTGCCAGACCTCGTCCAGCGCCGCCGTCTCCGGGAAGATCAGCGGCCGCGGCCCGACCAGGCTCATCTCGCCCTTCAGCACGTTGAACAGCTGCGGCAGCTCGTCGAGCGAGAAGCGGCGCATGGTGCGGCCGACGACGGGTCACGCGCGGGTCCTCGCGGATCTTGAACATGACGCCGTCGCCGGCTTCGTTCATCTCCTCGAACTCCTTCTTGCGCTGCTCCGCGTCGATGTACATCGAGCGGAACTTGATCAGCTGGAAGCTGGTGTTGCCGCGGCCGGCGCGGGGCTGGCGGAAGAAGACCGGGCCGCGCGACTCGAGCTTGATCGCGATCGCGATCGCCAGCAGCAGCGGCGAGAGCACGGTCAGCAGGATGGCGCTGACGACGACGTCGAGGCCGCGCTTGGCGGCCATCGAGGCCGAGGTCAGCATCGGGGCGCCGATCGAGAGCAGCGGCAGGCCGCCGACCTGGTCGAGGGCGCGGACCCCGTCGAGGAACTCGAAGAGGCGGGGGACGACGTCGATCGCGACGCCGGCGTCGCGGCAGGCGCGGATCGACTCCAGCAGCTCCTCGTGGCTGGCCCGCGAGAAGGCGATGATCACGCGGTCGATGTTCTGCGCCTCGATGATCGCGTCGAGGTCCTTGAAGCGCCCGAGCCAGGGCAGGTCCGGGGTGCCGATGTCGTGCACCTCGTCGTCGACGATGCCGACCGGCACCAGCCCGAACTGGACGTTGTTGTGGAGCTTCTTGACGACCTGGCCGGCGACGACGCCGGAGCCGAGGATCAGGGTGCGCTGGCGCAGGTCTGGCGCCCGGTGCAGGCCGGCGCGAACGATCGCCCGAGCGCAGCCCGCGAAGACGGCGGTGGCGGCCACCGTGAGGAAGGTGAGGGCGACGACCGCGCCGAGGTTGAGGACCGAGGCGACCCCGAACAGGGGCCAGGTGATCAGCAGGACGGCGACGAAGCCGCGCGGGATCTCGGAGACGGCCGAGGCCCAGGTGGCGAGCTGGTCGCTGCGGTAGAGGCCGATGCTGAAGGCGGCGAACGGCCACAGCAGACCGGCGCAGAGGACGAAGGTGAGGCCGGCGGGAGAGAAGTCGCCGAGGACCAGGATCGCGAGCGCGGCCGCGGCAAGCGCCGCCAGCGCGTCCCCGGAGTAGAGCATCCTGGCCAGCACCGCGCCCCGGCGCCTTGCCCGGCTCGAGGCTTCCGCCTGCTGCGCCCGGCTGGACTGCTCTAGGGAGAGTGGGTCGGACTCGGAGTGGGATGCGGTTGGGTTTTCCACGGTCTCAATCGCTGGCGGATCGTGCTGTTTCGGTCGATTTTGTCCTGGCAGGAACAATGGGCTCACGGCAAATAATTTCGGCGCTCTCCCGCGCGCTTTCCGGGGGCTGTGGCCCTTATCGTGCGGCTGGCACGATCCTTTAGACATCCGCGCACACGCGTGGTCTTGCGTGCACTCACTAGAAAATAGTCCGGTTGGCGCCAAATCTCCATAGCCGAACCAGATATCGGTAAAAAAAATCCCCTGACGAATTCGGCAATGGGCCTTGCGTACCGGCTCGCACGAGACTAGCGGACGTGTGTTCGGTGCCTGGGTTGTCGAACTTCTACCCGGTTGCTACGCGATTATGCAGGGGAGTTCGCTATCTGGATTGTTCCGCGGCGTAGGATTCGGTTTCCAGCACGCGGCGGGCGATCTCTTTGTTGGTGCGCTGGATGCGCCGCTCGTGCGGCAGCCGCTTGCGGAATCCCTGGTGGGAATGGAACTGCTGCTCGGCCGAGATGCACCTGACCGGATGTCCGGCGATCGATCCGGAGCCGATCGAGAGGTTCGCCCTATCGAGGTCAACCGGGTGGACGTCGACGACGCGCATGGCCGAGTCCCGAACGACGACACGGTCTCCCGAGGGGTCGCTCTCGTCGGAGAGCTGCTCGTACCACTTCTCGTAGCCGAGGCCGGCGAGGGTCCGAATCGCCGCATCCCGGCTTTGGCGCTCGACGATCAGGTCGAGGTCGTGGTGCTTGCGACACTGCTCGCCGACCAGGGCGTCGATACCCCAACCGCCCATGCAGTAGACGACGATGCCCGCCCGCTCCAGCGCCTCGAGGGTCTCGACCACGCGCCCGGCGCTCATCGGCGGATTGCGGTAGACGCTTCCGCTCAACATCCTCTTAACGCGGTGCGACAGCGGCGCCCGCCAGAGCAGGGCGTTGATGCCGTTGGTGATCTTGATCCAGAGCGCCGGTCGATCCACGGAGTGTTAACGATATGTGAACCGTTCCGCTTGCGGCGGCGAGGGGAGATTGCGACGGCGAGCAGGACAGTGAGCGAATGCGGAA
This sequence comes from uncultured Solirubrobacterales bacterium, assembly GCA_963775475.1. Classification (GTDB taxonomy): domain Bacteria; phylum Actinomycetota; class Thermoleophilia; order Solirubrobacterales; family 70-9; genus VAYN01. The sequence continues at coordinate 571,182 of CAVZIP010000003.1, forward strand.
GCTCAGTGCGCCTCGTCGGAGGCGTGCGCAGGCGGCCGCGACTCCTCCGCCAGCGAGGTGATCTCGAGCTGGCCGTGGGCGGCCTCTTCGAGCACCTCGGTCGCCTCCTGGGCCGAGCGGGCGTAGAGCTCGACCAGGAGGTGGACGACGATCTGCTCGTCGTCGTGCTTGTGGAAGCGGACGTGGGTGAAGAACTCGCGCACGCCGGCGTCGCCGAAGGCGCCGTAGGTGAGGAACTCGATCGCCTCCGGTCCCGAGCAGCTCTCGACCCGGTCCTGGTCGACGGTGACCGTGCAGGAGGCGACCCAGGGGGTCCCGGCGACCATCCGCTGCCAGCGGTCCTCGATCGGGACGACGCGATCGTCGTGGAAGGTCAGGTGCGGCTGGTCGTGCATGCAGTCGAGGCACTGCACGACCGATTCCTGCACCTCGTCGACCCCTTCGGCAAGCACCCCGCTGTCGGGATCGACGCGCCGGATCGCGTCATAGTGAATCTGGATCTCCAGGCTCTGCGACCAGCAGCGGTAGCAGCGCAGCCAGGCCGCCCGGTCCCCGTTCATCTCGGTCATGCCCCCATTGTCGCGCGGCGGCGAGTTCGGCGCGATCAGGCGGGTGCGGCGGTGCCGGCGCGCTGGGCGACCAGCTCGACGATCTCGCCCATGATCTTGTTGATGTCGAAGTCCTTCGGCGTGTAGACGCCGGCGACGCCGGCCGCGCGCAGGCGCTCGGCGTCGGCAGCGGGGATGATGCCGCCGACGACGACCGGGACGTCGACGTTCTCGTCCCGCAGCAGGCGCACCACCTCCGGGATCAGCTCCAGGTGGGAGCCGGAGAGGATCGAGAGGCCGACCACGTCGACGTCCTCCTGCAGGGCGGACTCGGCGATCTCGGCGGGAGTGAGGCGGATGCCCTGGTAGATCACCTCCATGCCGACGTCGCGGGCGCGCAGGGCGATCTGCTCGGAGCCGTTGGAGTGGCCGTCGAGGCCGGGCTTGCCGACCAGGATCTTGATCCGGTGGCCGATCCCGGTGGAGATCTCGTCCACCTTGGCGCGGGTCGCCTCGAGCTGGTCACGGTCGGCAGGTGGCGCGGCGCCGCTGACGCCGGTCGGCCCGCGGTAGGCGCCGAAGGCCTCGCGCAGCACCTCGGCCCACTCGCCGGTGGTGGCGCCGGCCACGGCGGCGGCAATGGTTGCCGGCATGATGTTCTGGCTCTCGTCGGCGGCGACCTTTGCCAGCTCGGCGAGGGCGGCGGCGACGGCGTCGCTGTCGCGCTCGGCCTTCCACTGCTCCAGCGCCTCGATCCGTTCGCGCTCGACCTCGGGGTCGGGGGTGAGGATGCCACCGTCGGCGCCGGCCGTCAGCGGCGAGTCCTCGGTCTCGGTGAAGCTGTTCTGGCCGATCACCTTCTGCTCGCCGCTCTCGATCCGGGCGACGCGCTCGCGGTGGGACTCGACCAGGCGCGCCTTCATGTAGGGGACGGCCTTGACGGCGCCGCCGTGCTCCTCGACCACCGCCATCTCGGCTCTTGCCCCCTCGGTCAGCTCCGCGACCAAGCCCTCCATGACGTGGGAGCCGGCGAAGACGTCGGGGTACTCGAGCAGGTCGGTCTCGTTCGCCAGCACCTGCTGGATCCGCAGGCTCCACTGCTGGTCCCAGGGGCGGGGCAGGCCCATCGCCTCGTTCCAGGCCGGCAGCTGGATCGCGCGGGCGCGGGCGTCGCGGCTCAGCGTTACGGCGAGCGCCTCGAGCACGATCCGCTGGATGTTGTTCTCCGGCTGCGCCTCGGTCAGGCCGAGGCTGTTGACCTGGACGCCATAGCGGAAGCGCAGCATCTTCTCGTCCGTGACCCCGTAGCGCTCACGCCCGATCTGCTGCCAGAGCGCGCCCATCGTCCGCAGCTTCGCGATCTCCTCCACCAGCCTGATCCCGGCGTTGACGAAGAAGGAGATGCGGCCGAAGACCTTCGGGAAGTCGGATTCGGCGACCTGGCCGCGGGCCTTGACCTCGTCGAGCACGGCGATTCCGGTGCAGAGCGCGTAGGCGATCTCCTGCACCGGCGTCGCCCCGGCCTCCTGCAGGTGGTAGCTGCAGATGTTGGTCGGGTTCCAGCTCGGCACCTCGTTGACGCTGAAGGCGACCATGTCGGCGATCAGCCGCATCGAGGGCTCCGGCGGGAAGGCGTAGGTGCCGCGCGAGAGGTACTCCTTGATGATGTCGTTCTGGGTCGTCCCCTTCAGCTGGTCACGATTCACCCCGTTCTCCTCGGCGACGGTGACGTAGAGGCCGAGCAGCCAGGCGGCGGTGGCGTTGATCGTCATCGAGGTGTTCATCTCGTCCAGCGGGATCCCGTCCAGCAGCTGGTGCATGTCGCCCTTGTGGGCGATCGAGACGCCGACCTTGCCGACCTCGCCGCGGGCGAGGACGTGGTCGGGGTCGTAGCCGGTCTGGGTGGGGAGGTCGAAGGCGACCGAGAGGCCGGTCTGGCCCTTTGCGAGGTTGCCGCGGTAGAGCTCGTTGGAGCGCTTGGCGTCGGAGTGGCCGGCGTAGGTGCGCATCACCCAGGGGCGGTCACGCTCGGGCAGTCGGTGGTCGGGCATGTCGCACATGATATTTGCCCGTGGGGGGTTTGGGTGGGGGAGGGACGGGTGCCCCTCTCATTGCGCTGGGATTTTCGCCGCTAACCCGTTGTCTCTCGCCGAGTGGTCAAGGCGAAAATCAGGACGCCGCTTATGAGAGGGGCACCCGTCCCTCCCGAGAGGCCGAAATCCATCGTTCAGCAGATAGTGGGGCGCATCTTTCCTCTGGCGCTGTGTTTAGGTTGCGAATCATGAGGACTCGAATTGCAGCCATCTTCGGCGTCGCGCTGCTCGCGGGGCTGCTCAGCGCGGGCTCCGTCGGGGCGGCGATGGTCGGCATCTACCGCAATGTGATGGAGACGAAAGGGCAGCGCTCGCAACTGGTCAAGCTCTCGGGGGCGAGCTGTGGCCGGGCAGGCACCGGCGGCGCCCTGCGGATCACGGTCGGCAAAGGCACCGACGCCTGCGCCCTGCGCACGCCGGTGCTCGGTCGCGACCTCGAGATCGCCGCCACCGAGCGGCTGCTGAGCGGGACGCCGACGGGGCTGCAGAAAAAGGCCTACCTGGGGCTGGAGCTGCGTGCCGGTGGGGGGGCCAAGTACCAGCTGCTGGCCTTCCCGCTGCAGCGCAAGGTGCAGCTGGTCAAGGTGACCGCCGCCGGCAGTGAATTCCTCGCGATCGAGAAAGACGTCAAAGGCCTGATGGGGGTCAACAAAGCCAACGCGCTGCGGCTGCGCGCGCTCAACTCCGAACCGGGCAAGGCCAGCCTCTCCGCCTACGTCGGCGGCGCCCTCGTCGCCGAAGCCAAAGACGAAACGGCGGGCGAATTGAGCGGCCGCGCCTCCGCCGTCGCGATCGGCGCCGTCAACGGCGCCAACGGGGTCATCGGCAGCGTCGACGACGTCGTCGTCCGCACCCGGGTCCGCTTCTAGCGGTCCGACTTTCAGCCGCCGTCGGTCTCGTCGAGCTGGTCGGCGATCAGCCGCGCCAGCGCCAGCGAGGAGGTGGCGGCGGGGGAGGGGGCGTTGCGGACGTGGATCGCCCGCTCGGTGCGGTGGACGACGAAGTCGTCGACCAGCCTGCCGTCGCGGCCGAGCGCCTGCGCCCTGATCCCGGCCGGGCCGGTCTCGGCCCTGACGCCGCGCAGCTCCGGGACCAGCTTCGCCGCGGCGGCGACGAAGGAGCGGCTGCTGGTGGCGTGGCGGATCTCCTGCAGACCGGCGCGCCAGTGGCGGGCCATCAGGCGCCAGGTCCCGGGCCAGGCGACCGTCTGGCCGAGGTCGCGGGCGCGCACCTTGTGCAGCTCGTAGGCGTCGCGGGCGGGCGCCATCAGGGCGCTGGGCCCGATCAGGACCTCGCCGGCGATGGTCCGGGTCAGGTGGGCGCCGAGGAACGGCAGGTCGGGCTCCGGCACCGGGTAGACGTTGGCGCGAACCAGGTCCGCCGCGCTCGCCGGCAGCCGCAGGTAGCCGCCGCGGAAGGGGACGATGCGCGGGTCGGCCGGCGCCCCGCAGGCGACCGCGAGCCGGTCGGACCAGAGGCCGGCGCAGAAGACGGCGGCGCCGGCGGCGGTCGCACCCTGGCTGTGCTGGATCGCCACCCGCCCCGAGCCCGGGCTGGCGCCGCTGACGCTGGCGCCCATGTGGACCGAGCCGCCGGCCCGCCGCACGTCCTCGGCGTAGGACTCGGCGACGGCGACGAAGTCGACCACGCCGGTCTGCGGCGAGTGCAGGGCGGCGACCCCGCGCGCGTGTGGCTCGACCGCGGCGATCTCGTCGGCGCCGAGGCGGCGCAGGTCGGGGACCGCGTTGGCGCGGCCGCGGCGTTCGAGCTCCTCGAGCCGGCCCAGCTCGCTCTCGTCGACCGCGAGCACGAGCTTGCCCGATTTCTCGTAGGGGATCTCCCGCTCGTCGCAGTACGCATACAGCTCCCGCGCCCCCTCGACGCAGAGCCGCGCCTTCAGCGAGCCCGGCTCGTAGTAGATGCCGGCGTGGATGACGCCGCTGGAGCGGCCGGTCTGGTGGCGGCCGATCCGGTCCTCGCCCTCGAGCACGCAGAGCCGCGCCCCCGGCCGGCGGCCGAGCAGCTCCCGCGCCACCGCCATGCCGAGGATGCCGCCGCCGACGATCGCGACGTCGCACTCCTTGGGCGGTTGGGAGTTCGTGTGTCGGGTTTGTAACCCCTGGGGTGACAAACTCGACACGGCAGACTGTCTCATGCGGCGAAGGGCCCGCCGCCGGCGACGCCGGCGGCCGCGACGGCCAGCAGCAGCAGGCCCGACAGCGCGTAGGAGAGGGCGAGCGAGCGGACTCGTCGCGGGGCCACGGCACCGGCCGCCTCTGCCCCCGCAAGCCGCCGCCGCAGCTCGCCGCGAAAGCCCGGAGCCGGCAGCGGCCGTTCCTCGTCGAGCCGGCGGGCGAGCGCGATCATCCGCTCCCGCTCGGCCGGCTCGAGGTCGGGCGGCAGGTCATCGCGGATGCGCCGCGGGTCGGAGGCCATCAGGGGGCTCCTCCGAAGAGGGGAGAGCGGGGGTTGAGGGACTTGGCCTCGAGGTAGGCCCGCACGGCGGCCTTGGCGTGGCCCTGCTTGGCCTCGAGCCGCGAAAGCACCAGCCAGTTGCGCCAGTTGGTCTCCTCGCGCGCGGTCGCCGCCCGCGCCGCCGCCGTGGCGGCGGGCAGGGCGCCGGCGGCTTCCAGCAGCAGCGCCTCCTGGATCCGCGGCGAGGCCGCGTCGGGCTGAGCGTTCTGAGCGCTCCTGGCCGCCGCCAGCGCCGCCCCCGGGTCGCCGGCACGGGCGTCGGCCTGGCTCTGGCGGACCAGCGAGGAGGAGGAGAGCGGGATCGCGATCGCGGCGATCGCGGCGAGCGCCAGCGCGACGCTGCCGATCCGCAGCGGCAGCGGGAACCCGCTCGACTCGCCCGCGCGCGTGCCGGCGCTCGCCGTCAGCAGCACCGAGGCGAGCAGCAGCAGCGCCACCGGCAGCACCGGCAACTGCCACATCCAGTCGAAGCTGGCGGTGACGCAGAAGGCGACGCATCCGGCCAGCGCCGCCGCCAGCCAGGGCCGCAGCTGCGGCCCGGCTCGTACGAGGATCGCGCCGCCGCCGATCAGGATCGTCAGCAGGAAGGCGCCGAGCAGGGTCGCGCCGACGATTCCCAGCTCTCCCAGCGTCTGCATGTAGAGCGAGTGCGCGTCCTGCACGGTTTCGCCGCTCTCGCCGTCGCGCGACCACCAGTAGGTGAAGGTGCCGGAGCCGGTGCCGGTCAGGGGCTTGGTCTCCTCCTGCCGCACCGCCGCGCTCCAGAACTGGTAGCGGCTCTCGCCGGCGACGCTGGCGAGCCGCTGGTGGCCTTCCCCCGGCCCCGAGTTCGGCTGCTTGAAGTCGTCCCAGGCGTTCGAGACCCGCCCCGGGGCGTCGATCGCGACCAGGGCGACGAGCAGCGCGACGGCGCCGACGGCGGTGAGGGCGAGCGAGCGCTGACGCGAGACCCGGGTCCAGCGTGGCCGCATGTCGTGGGTCAGGGCGAGCGAGATGCCGGCCTGGAGCAGGCCGACGCCGGCGCAGACGACGATCGTCATCCACAGCATCTCGTCTCCCTGCTGGCGGGCGGCCGCGCTCAGCAGCCCTTCCTGGAGGGCGTCGCGCTGGCTTGCGGCGGCGATCAGGATCGCCCCGCCGGCGCCGGCGAGGAGCGTGGTCAGGGCCTTCGGCAGCCGGTCGGAGGCGAAGGCGAGGTAGACGGCGACGGCGACGAAGGAGGCGCCGATGCCGCCGCGCGAGATCGTGAAGTAGACGGTCAGCAGCAGCGCCGGCAGCGCCGCCGCGGCGAGGGCGCGCAGAGCGACCGACCTGACGTCGCCGGCCAGCTGGAGCAGCAGCGGCAGCCCGATCGCGACCAGCGCCGCCAGCCCGTTCCAGTAGTTGAGCGGGAAGGCGAGCCGGTCGTGGGCGTCGAGGATCCGCGCGGTGTCCACGGCCTCCGGGAACCAGGCCGGGTGCAGGCGCGAGAGCAGGCCGACGATCGCGACGACGGCGATGCCGGCGCCCATCGCCGCCAGCAGGCGGCGGGCGGCCTGGGGGCCGGAGGCCAGCAGGGCGAGGAAGAGGACGCCGAGGTAGGTGGCGACCCGGGCGAGGTCGGCGGAGGTCTTCTCGGCGCTCTCGGTCCAGCCGAGGCTGAGCGCGGTCCAGATCGCGAACGCCGCCAGCAGGCCGAGCGCGCACCAGGCGAGCGCCCCGAACGGCTGCCGCGGCAGCGCCCCGACGGCGACGCCGGCCAGCACCACCCACCAGACCGCGATGCCGACCTGGTCGTGGACGAGCGGGTCGTAGCCGCCGCCCTTGAGCCCGAGGTAGACGACCAGCCCGAAGCCGAGCAGCCAGGCGGGCAGCGCGCTCCAGTCGAGCCGGCGCGCGTACTCCAGCGGCGCCGAGCGTGCCAGTGGTCGTGCGGCCTCCATCGGTCCTAGGTACGCGCCGGCGGCCCCGATCCTGACGCCGCTGTCAGCTTTCGCCGCCGCGGCCCGTATGGAGGATCGTGACCGCTGCGCGCATCCTCTTCGCCTCCCTGGTTCTGGCGGCGCTTGCCGTTCTCCCGGCCACCGCCCCGGCGGCCTCGCTGGTGCCGCCCGGCAACTCGGCGGCGAACCAGTACACGGAGACCTTTCCGACCAGCGGCGGCAACGCCGAGGCGAAGGGCAAGGGCAAGGTGACCGCGGGCGACGTCCTCGGCACCGGCAACGCGGAGAAGCTCGACTCGCAGGGGAAGCAGGGCCGCGAAGCGGCGGCCGTGGTCGCGGCGACGGCGCCGCCGCCACTCGCTTCAGGGGAAGGCGGCGAGGGGGGGAGCGAAAGCGGCGCGGGCAAGGGCAACGGCGGCGACGGTAGCGCCGGCGGCGGCCAGGCCAACGATGCCACTGGCGGCGCGTCTGCAGGCGGCAACGGCGCCGGCGCTGGCTCCTTCGCAGCCGCCGACGACGAGAATGGCTCCTCCGGCTTCAGCGAGGTCCTCGGTCAGGCGACTGGCTCGACCTCCTCCGGCGGCACCGGCCTCTTACTGCCGCTGGTCGTCCTCGCCAGCGTGATCTGGGCACTGGCCTTTTTCTTGCGGCGCAGGCGACGGACCGCGTAGATCGAGCGCCACTCGTGTTTGCTGTCAGCGTGAGGCGCGGAAGCGCATACCCAAATGCGGCGAGCTGGTTGCTGGGGCCATTGCTGCTCGCCTGCCTGCTGCTCGCAGCGGCGGCCGCGGCGCCGGCGCCTGCCGCCGCGCAGCCGCTGGCCACCAGCGTCACCGGCCTCGACGACTACGAACCCGCCGCCTTTCAGGAGGTGCGCGCGACCGGGGCTACCTTCGTCCAGCTGGCCGTCCCCTGGTACCAGATCGCGCCCGAAGTGCAGCCGCCGGGGTGGCAGCCGGAAAACCCAGGCGACCCCAACTACAAATGGTCCTACCTGGACAAGGGCGTGGTCAACGCGATCTCCGCCGGGCTGACCCCGGTGCTGCAGATCGACGGAGCGCCGCACTGGGCGCAGCGCTGCAAAGCGCCGCCGCAGGGGCCGGGGGGCGACCTCTGCGACCCCGACCCGGCGCAGCTGGCGATCTTCACCAGGGCCGCCGCCTACCGCTACAGCGGCAGCTTCGCGGGCCTGCCGAAGGTTCTCTACTGGCAGGCCCTGAACGAGCCCAACCTCAGCCTCTTCTTCTATCCCCAGTTCGTCAACGGCAAGCCGGCCTCGCCCGGCCTCTACCGGGACCTGCTCAACGCCTTCTACGCGGCGGTGAAATCGGTCGACCCGGCCAACCTGGTCCTCGCCGGTGGCCTCGGCCCGATCGCCGTCCCCGGGTACACGATCGGCCCGATGGACTTCACCCGCCGCCTGCTCTGCATGAAGGGCCGCCAGAAGCCGCGCCCGATGAAAGGCGACTGCGGCGGTGGCGTCAGCTTCGACATCTTCGACATCCACCCCTACACGACCGGCTCGCCGACCCACGAAGGCGGCAAGGACGACGTCCAGATGGGCGACCTGGAGAAGCTGCAGACTCTGCTCGCGGCCGCCAGCAAGGCCGGGCGGATCGACGGCAAGTACAAGAGGAAGCCCCCGCCACTCTGGATCAACGAGTTCTCCTGGGACTCGAACCCGCCCGACCCCGGCGGCCTGCCGATGCAGATCGAGACGCGCTGGGTGGCGGAAACCCTCTACGTCGCCTGGAAGGCCGGCGTCAGCCACTTCTCCTGGTACAGCCTGCGCGACCAGCGCCACGTTCCCGGGGCCTCCTTCCCGGAGACGCTGCAGTCGGGCCTCTACTTCCGCGGCCCCGAAATCGGGCACGACCACCCGAAGGAATTCATGTACGCCTTCCGCTTCCCCTTCGTCGCCTACCCGACCGACGAGGGCCTCTCGGTCTGGGGTCGCACCCCCGACAGCGCCGCCGGCAAGGTGACGATCCAGCTGCAGCGCGGCACCTGGCGCAACGCAAAGGTCCTCAAAGCCAACTCGCGCGGGATCTTCACCGGCCTCGTCCCCGGCCGCTACGGCGCCAACGAGAAGGGCTTCGCCCGCGCCACCTACAAAGGCGAAGCGGCGATGCCGTTCTCGATGAAGCCGAGTCGCGACTTCCGCCAGCCGCCGTTCGGCTGAGCACGGCCCGTCAGCTGCTGGCCGGTTCCTCCAGTCGCGCTCGCAGCTTGCGCAGGGAGCGGGAGAGGATCTGCTGGACGTTGGCGAGGCTGAGGTCGGTGAGGGTGGCGATCTCCGGTCCGCTCAGGTCGGCGCCGAAGCGCAGGGCGACGACCTCGCGGTCGCGGGGGGAGAGGGTGGCGAGGGCTTCGGCGAGGGCGGGGTCGATGCCGAGGTCCGGTTGCGGCAGCTCGCTGCCGAGCTGCTCCTCGGGGACGGAATCGAGTGGCTCTGAGCGCGGTGCGGCGCCGTTACGGCGGTAGTGGTCGACCAGCAGGTTGCGGGCGATCGAGGTCAGCCAGACGCCCAGAGGGGCCCGCTCCGGGTCGAATCGCGACCAGGCCCGCAGGGCCCGCTCGAACGTCTGCTGGGTCAGATCCTCCGCGTCGCTCCTGCTGGCCACCCGGTAGGCGAAGAAGCCGAAGACGTTCCAGACCTGCTCGTCGTACGCGTCGGCGAAGTCGCCGTTCATCGGGCTGGGATGGTAGTCGTCGGCCGGGTCGCCCCGGTCGGGACCCCTTGGCGGGCTGTCCTGTCGCCTACTCACTCTCCATCATCTGTTCGGCTTTCCGAGGGTGCCTCCTTGAGCTTGCAAGTCTCCTCCTCCTGCGAGCGGGCTGCATAATCCGCGGCGATGTCGACGACGACCATCGAGCGACCGCGCAGCGCCGGCCCCGGTTTGGGATTGGGAGGCGAGTGGCGGGTGATCGTCTGCAACGACAACCACAACACCTTCGAGCACGTCGCCGCGACGCTGGCCAAGGTGCTGCCCGGGGTCGATCTCGCCCAGGGGCACCAGATCGCCGACCAGATCCACAACAGCGGCCAGGCGATCGTCTGGAGCGGCCCGCGCGAGCCGGCCGAGCACTACTGGGCCGAGCTCGACGCCGCCGGGCTGACGATGGCGCCGCTGGAGCGGGCCTAGCGGTGCAGCGTCGCTACTCGGCGGCGACGAGCGTGTGCCAGGCCGGCAGCAACGGCAGGTCGTAGAGGTCCATGATCGCGGCGCGGGCGGTCTCGATCTCCTCCGAGTACCAGTAGCGCTCGAAGTCGGAGCGGCTCTCCCAGATCGAGGTCTGCTGAAAGGCCAGCGGGTCGTCGAGCGAGCGGGTCAGCGACCAGCTCCTGGCGCCGTAGGCGGGCATCTTCGCCGCCGCCGGCTCCCAGAGGTCGAGCCAGCGGTCGGCGCGGAAGGGGGCGATGTGCCAGTCGAGCCTGCAGACCTCCGCCATCAGATTCCCCCTTCGGGTCGCGCTTGCAGTTGCCTCATGCCCCGACCTCGGCCCGGATCGCGCCCGGGCCCTGCTCGGTCTTGCCCTCGTCCTCGGCTTCGGCCCCGACCAGGATCGAGATCTTGCCGAGGTGCTTGTTTTCGTGCAGCAGCTGGTGGGCGCCGGGGACGCCGTCGAAGTCCATCGTCTGCCAGAGCACCGGCCGCACCTTGCCCTCGGCCATCAGCTGGTTCGCCCGCATGCACTCGTACGCGTTGGCGAAGTGGGAGCCGATGATCTGCTTCTGGCGCATCCACAGGTAGCGCACGTCGAAGTCGAGCTGGAAGCCCGAGGTGGCGCCGCAGATGACGACTTTGCCGAACGGCTTGACGACGAAGACCGAGGTCGGGAAGGTCGCCTGGCCGACGTGCTCGAAGACGATGTCGGGGGCGTCGCCGAGGATCTCTTTGACCCGCTTGGCGAAGCCGCGCGAGGCCTTGAAGCGCTCCTTGTCGGCGGCCTTGTCGGCGAGGTTCTCCGGCGTCCGCATCATCTCGCCGAACTCGGCCCGGTTGATGTAGTCGACGGCGCCGAGCTGCTTGACCAGCTCGCCCTTCTCGTCGGAGGAGACGACGCCGACCGCGTTCGCCCCGGCCGCCCTGCAGAGCTGGGTGGCGAAGACGCCGAGCCCGCCGGCGGCGCCCCAGATCAGGACGTTGTGGCCGGGCTGCAGCTTGCACTGGTCGATCAGCATCCGGTAGGCGGTGAAGTAGGTGAGCCCGTAGGAGGAGGCCTCGGCCCAGCTCAGGTTCTGGGGACGGGGGAGCAGCTGCTGCGCCTGCACCTTGGTGAACTGGGCGAAGGAGCCCCAGGTCGTCTCGTAGCCCCAGATCTTCTGGCTCGGCGCCGCCAGCGGGTCGAGTCCGTGGACCTCGACGTCCTCGTAGGAGGCCTGGTTGCAGTGGACGACGACCTCGTCGCCCGGCTTCCAGCGGGTGACCCCCTCGCCGACCTTCCAGACGATGCCGGAGGCGTCGGAGCCGCCGATGTGGTGGCCGTACTCGGGGTGGTCGCCATAGGGGAAGACGGAGACCGGCTTGCCCAGCGCCGCCCAGACGTTGTTGAAGTTGACGCCGGCCGCCATCACCCGCACGATCACCTCGAAGGCGCCGGGCTCGGGAACCTCGATCTGCTCGAGCTGGAAGGCGTCCTTGGGCTCGCCCTGGCGCTCCTCGCGGATCACCCAGGCCGCCATCGTCTCCGGCAGGGTTCCGGGCTCTACGTCCAGCTTCGAGATCGCACTGCTATCGACGGCCAAGAGGGTCCTCCGCGGGTCGTTCGGTGACGGGCGGCGAATCCTACGCGGCTTCGGAGGTCTCGCGCAGCTCGGGGGCGCTGATCTCGCGAACCGTGATCTCGACCGGCTGGGGCGGCTCGATCTCCTTGCCGGGGGCGATGCCGAGTTCCTCGACCTTGCGCAGCTGGGGCAGCAGTCGGCGGTCCATCGAGCCGACGGCTGAGTCGTAGGCGTTGGCGGCCGTCGTCAGACCCTTGCCGACCTTCTCGAAGTCGCCGAGGAACTTCGAGAAGCGCGAGTGCAGGGTGCTGGCCGCCTCGGCGATCTCGGCCGCCTCGGCGACCATCCGCTCCTGGCGCCAACCCAGCTCCATCGTCCGCAGCAAGCCGATCAGCGAAGTCGGGCTGACCAGCAGCACGTTGCGCTCGAGCGCGTAGTCGAAGAGCCCGGGATCGGCGCCGAAGGCGGCGTGCAGGGCGGGCTCGTTGGGAATGAAGCAGATCACCAGGTCCGGCATCTCGCCGGCCTTGAACTGGCCCTGGTAGTCCTTCGAGCTGAGGGCGCGGACGTGCTCGCGGGTCTGGCGCGCGTGGCGCTCGAGGTGGGTGCGGCGCTCCGCCTCGATCTCGGACTCCTGGGCGTCGAGGAAGGCGTCGAGCGGGACCTTCGAGTCGGCGACGAAGCTGCGGCCCTCGGGCAGCAGGAAGCGAGCGTCGGGACGGAGCCGGCCGTCTTCGGTCCGCAGCGTCTCCTGCAGCTCGAAGTCGACGTGCTCGGTCATGCCGGCGATCTCGACGCAGCGGCGCAGCTGCAGCTCGCCCCACTGGCCGCGGGTCTGCGGCTGGCGCAGGGCCTTCTTCAGGCCCGCGGTCTCCGAGTTGAGGTTGCCGACGGTCTGGCCCATCTGCTCCAGCAGGGTGCGGGTCTGCAGGTCGGTCTCGCCGCGGCGGCGCACCTCGGCCTCGATCTTCTCCTGGCCCTTGGCGATCCGCTCCGCCAGCGCCTTGATCTCCGCCTGGCGCTTGTCGAGCGCGGCCTCGGCGGTCTTCGCGTCGAGCTTGCGCGCCTCGTCGTTGGCCTGGATCAGGCCCGGGAGCGAGTCGGCCACCGCCCGCGACGCGGCCTCCTGCACGGCTGCCGCGAAATCGGGTTGCTCCAGCGGCTCCTCACGGCCCGAGAGCAGCAGGTAGACGAGCGCTGCGACGAGCAGGACGACGGCGATTGCGAGGGCGACGGTCACCACGCTGATGCTGGCAAGCCCCCCAGACGTTGCCGATTCCTCGCGCTCGAGGAGGCAAAACGATGCGCGCGGTTTCGCGCGAGCGGAAAGCCGACTCCCATCCCTTTGCAGGGCAAAGGGATGGGCCCCCGGGACTCGCGAAATCTAAACGCAGAATTCCTTGACCATTCTTACCGAACAGAGCTATGAATGCCTCGCCTTACCTGGCTCAACTCAAGCGAAAGGAAGTCCGATGACTCGCAATCTCAAGGCCCTCGGCCTGGCCATCAGCGCGGTGCTCGCGGTCGGCGCCGTGCTGGCCTCGGCGGCGCAGGCGGAAACAGGGGCGCTGACAACGCCGGTGTACCCGTCGATCGTCACAGGCCAGCAGCAGGGCGGCTTCACGTTCGATATCGACGAACCGCCGCTGCAACAGGTGACATGCACCTCGCGACTCGACGCGACACTGATCGGGCCCACCGACCCGGTCACATTTCAGCCGACATACGAAAATTGTGCCTCGCACCCGGGCTTCACACCGGTGACAATCACAACGAACGGCTGCGATTACACAATCGGATTCACGAAACCGGGCACGACAGGCCAACCGATCACGACAGGGACGATGCAGGCCAGGATCGACTGCCCGGTCGGGCAGCAGATCGAAATCCACGTCTATAAAGACGCGTTCGACCACGCGGTGAACGTGTCGACATGCACATACGACATCGGCCCGCAGGGCCCCGTCCCGGCTGGGATCTACCACAACACACCCGGAGCGGTTCCCCCCGACGTGGACGCGACAATCAACGCCAAGTTCACAGCCCGCAGCACAATCGGCGGCGGCGGCTTCATCTGCGGTGGCGACCCGATCACCCAGCATCTGCCGATCACCCTCACAGGCAACTACACACTGAGGGCCTACGACGACCTCAACGAAGTCGAGGGCCCACAGATCCCGCTCGACGTCGGCTAGCTGCGCCGGCTCGTCCTGGGCTCGATCGAGGGGCGCGGGCTGAATGCTCGCGCCCCCTGCTTCAGGGCAGCAGAACGTCGTTCTCGGAGGAGGCCCGGTACGGGCCGACGACGAGTTTGCCCTTGCGGGCACCGGGGATGCCGGCGGCGGCGATCACGTAGGTGCCGGAGGGGAGGTCGGCCTGGAGGGTGCCCGGGCTGTTGGCCGGGATCGGCCCCGAGCTGGCGTCGCGGGGACCGCGGATCTCCAGGCGGGTGTCGGAGCCGGTGCGGTTGGAGGCGACGATCCTCACCGTGGCCGGCGCCTCGGTGCGGATCGGCGGCTGCGCGTGGTTCTGGTTCTGGGGGATCTGCTGGGTGCGGGCGGGGCCGACCGCGATCCTCCCCGGCTGCACCGTGACCTCCTTCGGCCCGATCGAGACGCTGACCTGCAGGGGCGCCTGTGGCCGCGGGTCGTTGGGATGGCTCTGGGCACCGCAGCCCGCCGCCGCGATCGCCAAGGCGCCGAGGATGCCGGCCACCACCAGTCTCGCTCTCCCACGACCCATCGCGGCGGAATCTAACCGAAGGGCAAGTCGACCACGCGAGCCGTAACGCCATCTTCACCTACGACCAGCTCGGCACCGGGCTCGGCCTCGCGGCGCAGGATCGCCAGCGCGATCGGGCCGAGGGCGGGGGAGACGGCGACGCCGCCGAGCCGCCCGACCTCCCTTCCGCCGAGCCGCAGGGTCGTGCCGGGCTCGGTCGGGGCGCTCAGCCGCAGGCCCCGCAGGTGGCGGTTCGGCTTGCCCTTGTAGTGGAGGCGGGCGACCGTCTCCTGGCCGATGTAGCAGCCCTTGGTGAAGCTGACCGCGTCCTCGACGATCCCCGCCTCGGCCGGCATCGTCTCGGTCCCCATCTCGGCCCCGAAGCGGGGGACGCCCGCCTCGACGCGGAGGATCTCGGCGGCCGCGGCGGAGACCGCGACCGCGCCGGCTGCGAGCAGGCCGCCGCGCAGGCGCTCGACGTCCGCCGCGGCGGCGATCAGGTCGATCCCGACGCGGGTCCCGGCGGCCAGGCACTCGACCCCGGCGACGGCGCTCTCTTCGCAGGTGTGCTCGGGCAGCGCCGCGGTGCCGGCGACCTCGACGCTGCGCGGGCCGATCAGCGAGAGGATCGCCCGCTCCTCGCTCACGTCGACGACCGTCACCTCGCGCCCGACCGAGTACATCTGCAGGTGGCGCCGGGCGGCGGCGAGCGCCTCCGGCTCGGTGTCGAGCCAGATCTCCTCCGCGGCCGGGCGCAGCACCCGCATGTCCGCCTGCATGTGCCCCTTGCGGTCGAGCAGGGCGGCGTACTGCCCCTCGCCCGGCTCCAGCGCCTCGACGTCGTTGGTCAGCTGCCCCTGCAGGTACTCGGCCGCATCCGGCCCGCTGACCAGCAACTTGCCCCGCCCGGAGCGGTCGAGCAGCCCGCATTCCTCCCGCAGCTGCCTGTACTGCGCATCCAGCTCGACAGTCTCCAGTCCGCTCATTGAGCGAATTCTAGAAGCGGCCCGTGATGGGCGACGGGGATGACCCCAAACGAGCCTCCCCGCTGTTGCGAGAGCGGGGTGATCCCCGTCGCCCCTTCGGAGCTCTTTTTTAGATGAGTCGAAAACGTCTTTTAGATGTGTCAAAATCACCCCCCTTGCCTTCCGCAGCCGACAAGAAGGGCATCAGCCGCCGCCACCTCCTCGGTGGTGCCGCCGCGGCTGCTCCGGCCGTGGTCGGGCTCGGCGGTCTGCTCAGCAGCGGCGGCGATCGCGCCGCTGCGAGCCAGATACCGGCAGCGAACGGCCACGCCGGCCACGGCGAGTTCCCGCACGCGACCTTCGCCCCCGGGACCGCGGTCGACCACCGCGCCAACGGCTTCGACCCGAGCCAGGTCCTGCGCGACTTCGACTACGGCAAGACCCGGCGCCTGGCCAGCGGCCGCGTCCTGCGCGAGTGGGAGATCGTCGCCCAGGACAGGGAGATCGAAGTCGCCCCCGGCGTCAAGTACGAGGCCTGGACCTACAACGGCCGCGTTCCCGGCCCGACGCTGCGGGCGCGCGAGGGCGAGCTGCTGCGGATCCGTTTCGTCAACGCCTCCGAACACCCGCACACGATGCACTTCCACGGCGTCCACCGGGCAGCGATGGACGGCATGCCGGGGATCGGCGAGATGGGCGGCGGCGGCCAGGTCGAGCCGGGCGAAAGCTTCACCTACGAGTTCGACGCCTCGCCGTTCGGCCTCCACCTCTACCACTGCCACGTGGCGCCGCTCGCCGCCCACATCGCCCGCGGCCTCTACGGCGCCTTCATCATCGACCCCAGGCAGGGGCGGCCGGAAGCCGACGAGATGGTGATGGTGATGAACGGGTTCGACACCAACTTCGACCTCGCCAACGAGGTCTACGCGGTCAACTCGATCGGCTTCCACTACATCAACGAGCCGATCCGGGTCGAGCGCCGGGAGCTCGTGCGCATCTACCTCGTCAACGTGCTCGAGTACGACCCGCTCAACTCCTTCCACATCCACGCCAACTTCTTCCAG
Organism: uncultured Solirubrobacterales bacterium; assembly: GCA_963775475.1. Lineage (GTDB taxonomy): Bacteria > Actinomycetota > Thermoleophilia > Solirubrobacterales > 70-9 > VAYN01. The sequence continues at coordinate 587,699 of CAVZIP010000003.1, forward strand.
CACTACCCGACCGGGACCTCGCTGCAGCCGAGCGAGTTCACCGACACGGTGATCCAGGGCCAGGGACAGCGCGGCGTCCTCGAGCTCGAGTTTCCCTTCGACGGCGACTACATGTTCCACGCCCACGTCAGCGAGTTCGCCGAGCTCGGCTGGACCGGGTTCTTCCGCGTCGGCGACCCCTCGAAGCTGAGCGCGGCCGCTGCCGCGGCGGCCTACTGCAAGCTGCCCTGGGGCGGGGGAAGCCCGTCCTGATGGAGGCCGGGACCAGGGTCGAGCGCGGCGCCGGCGGCCTGCCCGCCTGGGCGCTGGGGGTGATCCCGCTGGCGCTGATCGCGGTCGCGATCGGCGCCTTCGCCCTGCTCGGCGGCCCCGGCCTCGGCGAGCGCACCGGCCCGCCGGTGGAGGAGGTCGCGGTCGAGCGCACGGTGCTGCGACCGGGTGAGATCGAGCTGACGCTGCGCAACGACGGGCCCGACCCGGTCGAAGTCGCCCAGGTCGCCGTCAACGACGCCTACGCCCCCTTCGTCGCCGGCGCCGGCAACGAGATCGGCCGGCTCGGCTCGACCACGCTGGAGATCGCCTACCCGTGGATCGAAGGCGAGGCCTACGAGATCTTCGTCCTCACCTCCTCCGGCGGCACGATCGACGCCTCGATCCCGGTCGCGGCCGAGACGCCGGAGGCCGACGCCGGCTTCTACGGGCTGATGGCGCTGTTGGGGATCTACGTCGGCGTGATCCCGGTCGCCCTCGGCATGCTCTGGCTGCCCTTCCTCGGCCGCCTCGGCCGGCGCTGGGTCAGCACCGTGATCGCCTTCACCGTCGGCCTGCTCGCCTTCCTCGCGGTCGACGCCGGGCTCGAGGGGCTGGAGATCGCGGCCGCGGCGCCGGCTGCCTTCGGCGGCGCGGGCCTGGTCTTCGTCGGTGGCCTCGCCGCCTACCTGGTGCTGGCCGGGATCGACGCCCACCTGACGCGGCGCGGCCAGCACGCGGGGGGCGCGGGGACGGCCGGTGCCTACCTGGCGCTGCTGGTCGCGATCGGGATCGGCCTGCACAACCTCGGCGAGGGCCTGGCGATCGGCTCGGCCTACGCGACCGGAGCGCTGGCCCTGGGCGCCTTCCTGGTCGTCGGCTTCGCGATCCACAACACCACCGAGGGCCTGGCGATCGTGGCGCCGCTGCGGGGTGGCAGCGGGGGCGGCGAACGGCCCGGCCTCTCGCGCCTCCTCGCCCTCGGCCTGATCGCCGGCGGCCCGGCGATCCTCGGCGCCTGGATCGGCGCCTCCGCCTTCAACCCCAGCCTGGCGGCGCTGCTGTTCGGCGTCGGCGTCGGCGCGATCGTCAGGGTGATCGTGCAGATCGCCCCGACGATGCGCGACGGGGAAGGACGGCTGCTCTACCCGGCCACGGTCGCCGGGATGCTCGCCGGCATCGCCGTCATGTACCTGACCGGGTTGCTGGTGTCGGTCTGATGGCGGCCGAGGAGGCAAGGGCGAAGCGCGCCCCCAGCACCGAGGCGATCGAGGACTACGCGAAGGCGATCTACGCGATCTCGCTCGAACGCGACGGGCTGGTCCTCAACGGCGAGGTGGCGCAGCGGCTGGGGGTGACGCCGGCGACGGCGACCTCGATGCTGAAGCGCCTGGCCGGGCTGGGACTGGTCGACTACATGCCCTACAAGGGCGTCACCCTCACCGCGGCCGGCGAGAAGGTGGCGCTGGAGGTGATCCGCCACCACCGGCTGATCGAGGCCTACCTCTCCGAGGCCCTGGGGATGCCGGCCGACCGCGTGCACGAGGAGGCGGAGGTGCTCGAGCACTACATCTCCGAGGACCTGGAGCTGCTGATCGCGGCCAAGCTCGGGGAACCGAGCCACGACCCCCACGGCACGCCGATCCCGGGCCCGGACCTGCTGCCGCCCGCCGAGCCCGGTCGAGGCTGATGGCGCGGCGGGCTGAATTCCGCATCGGCTCGAGCCTGCGGGCCGAGCCGGCGGCGGTCTGGGAGCGGGCGACGAGCCCGGAGGGGATCAACCACGAGCTGGGGCCGCTTCTGCGGATGACGGTGCCGCGCGGCGTCGAGAGCCTCGATCTGCGCCAGCTCGAACCCGGCTCGCTGGGGCGCAGCTGGATCCTGCTCTTCGGCGTGCTCCCGTTCGACTACGACGACATCGCGCTGGTCCGGATCGAGCCGGAGCGCGGCTTCCTCGAGCGCTCGACGATGCTCTCGCAGCGGCTCTGGGAGCACGAACGGACCCTCGAAGCGGGTGGCGAGGGCACGGTGATCGTCGACCGCCTCGCCTGGGAACCGCGGCTGCCGCTGCCGGGGCGGCTGCTGCGACCGTTGATCGCGGCGGTCTTCCGCCACCGCCACCGGCAGCTGCAGCGCCACTTCGGCGGCACCCCGGCGCCGCAGCGCTAGGCTTGCGCCGTGGCCCTGGCCGACGACTTCCAGCGTGTTCTCGAGGCGCTGCCCCCCGACTGGACCGACCTCGAGCTCGACCTGCGGATCGACGACGAGAGCCGGTACGTCGACACCGCGGTGGCGCTGAGCCAGGTCAACGCCCAGCCCTACTCGCAGGCCGAGTGGCATTGGCGCCTGCTGGTCGCCCACAGCTTCGGCCACGCGGCCGCGGCGGAGAGCGTCAGGGGCGTGCTGGCGAAGCTCGACGGCGAAGGCGTGGGCGGGGAGATGCGGGTGGCCGAGGTGCGCGAGGGGCGCGCCGAGGTGGTGCAGATGTGGGGCCGCCCGGAGAGCGTCCGCGAGGAGCTCCGCCAGCGCCGCTCGCTCTAGTGGCCCGGGTGTCGCGATCGCGGCCGACCTGATGCTCGGCAGCAAGGTCGAGGCGACGCTGAGCGCCGCCGGCCACGAGGTGACTCTGGCGCCGTCGATTCAGGAGGCGCCACACGACGGGATCGACCTGATCGTGGCCGATCTCGACGCTGGGAATTCCGAGGCGCTCGTCGGCTTGGGGGCGCCCGTCCTCGGCTACTACTCGCACGTCGACGTCGAGACCAAGGAAGCGGCCGAAGCGGCGGGTGTCGACCTCGTCGTTCCGCGCTCGCGCATGGCACGGGAGCTACCGGAGCTGGCGGCGCGGTTGCTTGGTTCGACTGGTCCTTGAGCGGGAAGAGGGCGGATACCCCTCCCCGCTCAACTTTTTTGAGGATCGGATCAGGCCGTCCGAAGGCGGCGGCGGCAAAAAAGTACAAGCCGCGGGGAGGGGTATCCGCCCTCTTTTGCTCAGGGCTCCAGGTCGAAGGCGTCGTCGACGTTGAGCGGGCGCCCGAGGAGACCGTGCTGGAGGTCCCAGGCCGCCCAGGCGCGGAGAACAGCTGGATTGAATGGGGCCGGCCGGAGGTCCGGGAGCAGAGCACGGAGCTGGGCTTGCTGTTCGGCGCGGTCGAGAGCTGGGTCGGCGGCGAGTAGGTTGTTCAGGGCAGCATCGGGGTTCCTGACGGCGGAGGCGTAGCCGCGCCTGGTCGCTTCGACGACGGAGTGGACGAGGTCGGGTTCGCTGTCCAAAGTTGCCCTAGAAGTGGCCAGGATCAGCTCGGGGTAGGGCGGGGCGCCGTAGTCGTCGACCTTGAAGATTCGGACCGGGATGCCCTGGCGCCGCAGGGCGACGCCCTCGGCGTTCCAGAACCCGGTCGCGGCGTCGACCTTGCCGGCGGCGAGCGATGCGACCGCGTTGAAGCCGATCGTCACCTCCTCGACCGCGGCCGGGTTGCCGCCGTCGGCACTGACCTCGGAGTCGACCACGGCTTCGTCGGAGGGCAGGCCGGTTACGCCGACCGTGTGTCCTTCGAGGTCGCGGGGGCGGCGCACGGGACCGTCGCCGCGGGCGATCACCGCAGCCAGCGGCCGCTGCACGATCGGCATCGTGCCGACCAGGTCGAGGCCGCGCTCGCGGGCGATCCCGAGGTCGTGGATGTCGAGGATCGCGAAGTCGGTGCGGCCGGCGGCGAGCAGCTTCGGCGCGTCGGTCGATGCGCCCGGCTGGCGCACCTCGAGGTCGATGTCCTGATCGCGGTAGAAGCCCTGGCCGCGCGCCGCGTAGATCCCCGAGTGGACCGCGTTAGGGGTGAAATCGAGCACGACGGTCGCGCCTTTCGGCACGCCCGGTTCCGCACCGTCCCCTCCACATCCGGCCAGGCCGCTCAGCAGGAGGACGGCCGCCAGCAGCGCGACAGCCCGTCTCATCTCGTGCAGGAAGCTATTTCATTGGCCAAATATGAGTAGACTGCCGCCGCTTACCTGATCACGGGATCGAGGAGGAGAGAGAGTGCAGGAACGAGGTCTAGCCGCATATCTTGCTGAGTTGATCGGCACGCTTTTGCTGGTCTTCTTTGTCACCAGCGTCGTCGTGCTGTACGTGTCGACCGGGGCCCAGGCCCAGTTCGGCACTGACTTCGCGGTAGTCGGGCTCGTCCACGCCTTCCTGCTGTTCGGGTTGATCGTCATGTTCGGCGTCGTCAGCGGCGGGCACTTCAACCCCGCCGTGACGCTCGCGGCGCTTGCGATCAAGCGCATCAAGCCGCTCGACGGCGTCATCTACATGCTCGCCCAGCTCTCCGGCGCGGTGCTCGGGGCGCTGCTGACCAAGGGCCTGCTGCTGGACGAGGGTCGGGCAACCAGCTACGGCGCCGCCGAAGTCAGCGGTCTGTTGAGCGGCGCCTTCGCCGGTTCGATCGTCGAGGCGGTCGGCACCTTCTGCCTCGTCCTCGTCATCCTCGCCGCCGTCTACTCGAAGAAGAGCCTCAAGGACTGGGCGCCGCTGGCGATCGGCACCACCCTCGGCTTCATCGTCATGGTCGGCGGCCCGCTGACCGGCGGTTCCTACAACCCGGCCCGCTGGTTCGGTCCCGCTCTCGTCGGCGACAGCTTCGGCGACGTCTGGCCCTACCTGGTCGGCCCGATCGTCGGCGCGCTGCTCGCGGCTGCGGTCTTCCGCTTCGTCCTCGAGCCCGGGGGCGCCGCTCCGACCGAACCGCCGGAGCGGGTCAAGCCCAAGGCGGCGGCGAAGGCCGAGCCCGCCAGCTGAGCATCGCGGTAAACCGCCGGGCCTGCCCGGCCCGGCGGTTGCAGTAGCTTGGGCGGCGTGCGCCGGGTCACCTTCTCCCGCAACTACACGCTCTCCCTCTCTCGCACCTGCCAGTGCTACTGCAAGTACTGCGCTTTCGCGACTCACCAGGCGCACATCCATGCGCCGGAGAAGGTCGAGGAGCTCCTCGACGAGGCGCTCAAACGCAACGCCAAGGAGCTGCTGGTGCTCACCGGCGAGCGACCCGAGGTGCATCCGCTCGTGGCCAGGCAGCTGGCCGAGTGGGGCCACGAGGACTTCACCTCGTACGTTGTCTGGGCCTGCGAGCGTGCCCTGGAGCGGGGCATGCTTCCGCACACGAACATCGGGGTGCTGGACCGCACTGACCTCGCCCGATTGCGGGAGGTCACCGCTTCACAGGGGCTGATGCTGGAGTCGACCTCGGAGCGGCTGATGGAGACCGTCCACGCCGGCTCTCCTACGAAGCATCCGGCTCAGCGTCTCGCCACGATCGAGGCTGCTGGCGAGCTGAGGATTCCCTTCACGAGCGGAATCCTGGTCGGCATCGGGGAGACCGAGGACGAGCGTGTCGAATCGTTGGAAGCTCTCGCGCAGCTGCACGACCGACACGGCCACCTGCAGGAGGTGATCCTCCAGAACTTCGTGTCGCACCCCCGTTACTACGGGGCTGAGGTGGCCGATATCGCCGACGAGGCTTCGCGGCGGCGGTGGGGGGGCGACGGGGATGCCCCTGCTGGAGCAACAGATGGGGAGGCTCCATCAGGGGCATCCCCGTCGCCCTCGAACGGCGCCGGTTCTTCGGCTGTCGTTGAGCTGCCCAGTTGGGCAAATCCCGTGTCGATCGAGGAGATCAAGCGGCTGATCCAGGAGTGCAAGCGCTTGATGCCAGATGTCGGAGTTCAGGTGCCTCCCAACCTGTCGGACTGGTGGTCGGAGCTGGTCGAAGCGGGGGCTACCGATCTAGGTGGGCTGTCGGCGAATGGGGATCACATCTCCCCTGAGGAGCCGTTTCCCAGCCCTCATCAGGTGCGGAAGCAGCTGGCGCCCAAGGGCTATGCCTTGACCGAGCGGCTCTGCGTCTACCCGCAGTACATGGAGCAGGAGTGGATGGAGCAGGGGGTCCTGGACGTGATCAAGCTGAAGTACTGGAGCTTCATTCCACGGCGGGGGTCCGGCAGGAGAAGCGAAGAGACGTTGGCGCCGGGGCTCTCCGCTGAAGCGATCGCGAAGGGACGCGAGGGGGCTGAGCTGACTGAGGACGAGCTGACGGCGCTCTTCTCCGAGATGCGGCCTGAGGTGATCGAGGAGATGCGGGTGGCGGCTGACGAACTGCGGGCGGGGTTGCATGGGGACGTCGCGACGTTTGTGGTCAACCGGAACATCAACTTCACCAACATCTGCGTCGTCGGCTGCGCGTTCTGTGGGTTCGGGCAGGGGAAGCGGTCGCCGGATGCCTACGAGGTGTCGGAGGAGGACTTCGCCGCCCGGATCGAGGAGGCGGTGGAGTTCGGGGCGACGGAGCTCTGCATGCAGGGGGGGATCCATCCGGATCTGACCCTGGAGGAGTACGGGAAATGGCTGCGGCTGGCGAAGGACGTGGCGCCGCAGCTGCACCTGCACGCCTACTCCCCGATGGAGGTCCACTACATGTGCGAGCGCTCCGGCAAGCGGCCCGGCGACGTCTTCGAGTACCTGCTCGAGTGCGGTCTCGGCTCGACTCCCGGGACCGCGGCGGAGGTGCTCGACGACGGGGTGCGCCAGCGGATCTCCCCCAACAAGCTGCCGGCCGAGCGCTGGGTGGAGATCATCGAAGCCTCGCACCGGGCCGGTCTGCGCTCGACCTCGACGGTGATGTTCGGCCACATCGAGGAGCCGCGCGAGCTGGCCCGCCACATGCGGGTGGTGCGGTCGCTGCAGGAGCGCACCGGCGGCATCACCGAGTTCGTCCCGCTCAGCTTCATCCCCTTCAACACGATGCTCGGCCGCACCCACGGGATCGAGGAGATCGCGATGGCCGACAACCTCAAGCACACCGCCGCCTTCCGGCTGGCCCTGGGCAGGACGATCCCCAACCTGCAGGCGAGCTGGGTGAAGATGGGGCTGGAGGGCGCGACCGAGGCGCTGCGCTGGGGCGTCAACGACCTCGGCGGCACCTTGATGGAGGAGAGCATCTCGCGCATGGCCGGCTCCCAGCACGGGGTCAGGCTGGAGCCCGAGCAGCTGGTCGCGGCGGCCCGCGCCGCCGGCCGCGAGCCCGCCCAGCGCACCACCCTCTACGAGATCGTCGAGACCTACTGACGCCGACGGGCCGGTTTTCCTCCATATAGGGGTGTTTGAGGCCCGTCGGCAAACATATGACGATGCGCGCGATGGTCCTAGAGCGGCAGCGCGAGCCGCTGAAGCCGGTCGAGCTCCCGGACCCGGCGCCCGGACCGGGCCAGGTGCTGATCTCGGTTCAGGCCTGCGGCGTCTGCCGCACCGACCTCCACATCGTCGACGGCGAGCTCAGCGAGCCGAAGCTGCCGCTGGTCCCGGGGCACCAGATCGTCGGCACGGTGGTTGGGCTGGGGGAGGGGGCGGAGCGGTTCGCGCTTGGCGAGCGGATCGGCGTGCCCTGGCTGGGCTGGACGGACGGCGAGTGTCGCTATTGCCGCAGCGGGCGCGAGAACCTCTGCGACGGCGCCAAGTTCACCGGCTACGACCTCGACGGCGGCTACGCCGAGCTGGCCGTCGCCGACGAGCGCTTCTGCTTCCCGCTGCCCGCCGAGCTCCCGGACGAGCAGGCGGCGCCGCTGCTCTGCGCCGGGCTGATCGGCTACCGCGCCCTGCGTCTGGTCGGCGACGCCGAGCGGATCGGCTTCTACGGCTTCGGCGCCTCCGCCCACATCCTCTGCCAGGTCGCGGTTCACCAGGGACGTCGTGTCTTCGCCTTCACCCGCGCGGGTGACGAGGAGACGCAGCGCTTCGCGCGCGAGCTGGGCGCCGAGTGGGCGGGGTCGTCGGACGAGCAACCGCCGGAGAAGCTCGACGGCGCCATCGTCTTCGCTCCGGTTGGCGCCCTGATGACGGCGGCGCTGCGCGCCTCCGCCAAGGGCGCCCGGGTGATCAGCGCCGGCATCCACATGAGCGAGATCCCCGCCTTTCCCTACGAGATCCTCTGGGGGGAGCGGACTCTGGGCTCGGTCGCGAACTTGACGCGCGCGGACGGCGAGGAGTTCCTCGCCCTGGCGCCCCAGGTGCCAGTCCGCACCGAGGTCGAGATCTATCCCCTGGAGCAGGCCAACGAGGCGCTTGACGCGATCCGCGACGGCAGCCTTCGCGGCGCCGCCGTGCTGCAGGTCGGGTGAGATTCCACCTCGGTTGAGAGCCGGGACCCGGCTCTCAGCGGAAGAGATCCTCGTCGTGAGGGCGACGCAGAGCGGACGCGCCGGGGCCATCCTCAGCGGTTACGTGAGCGCCGAGGCCGCGGATGATGGCGGCGGGGACGCGGCTGGTCTTGTCGCGGACGAGGTCGGCGGCTGCGGCGGTCTCGTCGGCGATAGCGATTTGGGTTGCTTCCAGTGGCCGGCCACTGGCGTCGTCGCGGCCGCGCCAGTCGTCCAGCGGGGTGAGGCCGGCGCAGCCGATCGCGACCTCCGCCTGGCCCAGCCGCCAGGCGCGGCCGAAGCTGTCTGCGATCACTACGCCGACCGTGAGGGGGAGCCGGGGGTGGGACTCGCCGGACACTCCCCGTCCGCCGAGGCCCACCCCCGGCTCCCCCGCCATTGCAGCGTTGATTTCTCCCCTGATACGCCGGGCTGAGGCGTCGGGGTCCTCCGGCAGCAGGCAGACCGTGTCCGGCTCCGGGAGGTTGGAGCTGTCGATGCCGGCGTTGGCGCAGACGAAGCCGTGCTTCGTTTCGGTGATCAGGACGCCGCGCTCCGCCCGCAGCACCTCTCTGCTCTCCGCGAGGATCAGCTCGACCAACGCCGGCTCCTTGCCGAGCACCATCGCGAGCTTGCGCGCTTCGGCGCTGGGCAGGACCGAGGAGAGCTTGCGGATCTGCCCCTCGGCCTTGGAGACGATCTTCTGCGAGACGACGACGACGTCGCCGTCCCCGAGCTCCGCGCGAGCGGCGATCTCATCGCCGACCCGCATCCCCTCGCCGAACTCCGGCAGCCCGGCGACGGCAACCACGCTCAGTTCGTCGCCGGTCATTGCGCGGTTCCTTTTCCACGAAATGCGTGGGTAAGGAACCGCGCAAGTGGAACCGGCGTCATATCCCCAGCGCCTTGGCGGTGCGCTGCGCCCGACCGGGGCGCGCCTCCAGCTCGCGGGTGAGGGCGATCACGTCGGCCGGGGTGTCGAGGTCGAGGCCCAGCGAGGCCAGCTCCTCGACCCCGAAGGCGATGCCGGCCTCGCGGGCGGCGGCGACGTGGCGGTCGCGGCTGTCCGGGCCGAAGGCGGGCACGATCGCGCCGGGCGGGCTCAGCGCCAGGGCGTTGGTACCGGTCCCGTGGCGGTCGGGGACGATCCCGACGTAGCGCTTGGGCAGGCCGGTCAGCAGCCGGTCGAGCTCGCGCGGGTCGAGCAGCGGGCAGTCGCCGGGGAGGAGGACGACGCACGTCGCTCCCTCGACTTCGGCGCGGGCGATTCCCGCCAGCGCCGCCTCGACGTGGCCGGCGTCCTCGGGGTCGGGCACCACCTCGGCTCCCGCTTCGGCGGCGAGCTCCTGGGCGACCGGGTCGCCGCTGACGACGATCGTGCGCTCGACCGTCCGCGCCGCGCCGATCGCCTCGAGCACGTCGGCGAGCATCGCCGCCGCCAGCGTCCGCCGCCGCTCGCCGTCGAGCCCGGCGGCGAGTCGCTGCTTGGCGGCGTAGAAGCGCTTGACGGGTAGGACCGCGGTCGCCTTCAACTCGAGGCGAGGGTAGCGGTGGCGTGGCTCACGGCGCGAGATCGGCCGCATAGTCGAGCACGAGGCGGGCCAGGCGCGCCCGTCCCCCGGCGCCCTCCATCAGGGTCGGCGCGGCGAGAGTCGCGACCTCGACCGGCGGCGGGTCGGGGTCGTCCTCGTCGACGACCATGCCGTCGATCAGGCCGGCGTAGAGCGAGGCGACGCCGGCCGCCGTGGTCGGGCGGCTGAGCGCCCGCATGAAGCGGTCGGTCGGTCCCTTGACCACCTCGCCGGCGACGTAGGGGCTGACGGCGACGACGGGGGCGGGGGAGGCGGCGATCGCGTCGCGCATGCCGGGCACGGCGAGGATCGGGCCGATGCTGATCACCGGGTTGGAGGGGCCGATCACGATTGCCTCGGCCGCGCCCAGCGCGCCCAGCACCTCGCGGCTCGGCTCGGCCTGCTCGATCCCCTCCAGCTCGACCCCGAGGACGTCGGGCTCGCCGCGGTCGACGATCAGGTACTCCTGCAGGTCGCGCCGTCCCGCCGCGGTCAGGACCTTGGTCCGGACCGGCGAGTCCGACATCGGCAGCACCTTCGCCTCGACCCCGAGCCCGCGCGCGATCTGCGCCTGGGCGTCGGTCGGCCGCCCTCCCTCCTCGACGAACTGACGCCGGTAGAGGCAGGCGGCGAGGTCGCGGTCGGAAAGGCCGAACCAGCTCGGCGCGCCCAGCCGCTGCAGCCGCTCGAAGACGGTGAAGGTGTCGTCGCGGATGCCCCAGCCGCGCTCCTCGTCGACCTCGCCGCTGAGCCAGTAGGTGACGAGGTCGGGGTCGGGGGAGACGTGGACGCCGAGCGCCTCGACGTCGTCGCCGGTGTTGGCGATCACCGTCAGCTCACCGCCGATCTCCTCCTGCATCCCCGCGGCGAGTTTGGCGCCGCCGGTGCCGCCGGCCAGAAGCGCTACTCGCATGCCCCGCCTATTCCCAGTGGTCGCCGTCGGGCAAGCCGGTGAGGCGGATGCCGGCGTGGGCCTTATAGCGGGTGTTGACCGAGATCAGCATCGGCGTCAGCTGCTCGACGATGCGGGCCATCTCCAGGGCGCCGGCGTTGACCGCGCGCAGACCCGGGATCAGCTCGATCAGCCGCGCCACGCGGGCCTTGTCGGCCCTGCGGTCGCCGCAGACGAGCACGTCCTCGCCCAGCTCGGCCTCGGTGTCGGCGAGGGTGGGGGCGCCGACCGTGTGCAGGGCAGCGACGACGGTGACCCCCTCGGGCACCATCTCCTGCGCCTGCTGGGCGGCGGAGCCCTGCCAGACGCCGAGCGAGCGGGTCGCCTTGCCGCTGACGGCGGCGGCGAGCGGCACCGTGCAGTCGACCAGGATCTGGTCCGGCTGCAGGGCCCCGCGCAGGTTGTTGAGGTTCTCCGACTGGGCGCGGAAGGGGACGGTGAGGAAGACGATCTCGCCCCGCCCCGCCGCCGCCTCGTTCTCCAGCCCGGTCACGTCAGCGCCGGGGACGGCGTCCCGTATCCTGGCCGCCGCCTCCTCGGCCCGCTCGGCCGAGCGCGACCCGAGCACGACCGGCGCACCGGCCTGCGCCCAGCGCGTCGCCAGGCCGGCGCCGAGGGCGCCGGTGCCGCCGATGATCGGTATCGGTTCGATCTCTGTCACGGCGCGCCAGTCTATGCTGCTGCTCGCATGAGGCTGGAGGGACGCAAAGCGCTGGTCACCGGCGGGGCCAGCGGCATCGGCGCCGCGATCGCGGCCCGCCTCGCCGCCGAGGGTGCCGAGGTCTGGGTCGGCGACATCGACACCGCGGGTGCCGAGAAGGTCGCGGGCGAGGTCAACGGCCACCCCGTCGAGCTCGACGTGACCGAGATCGAGTCCGCCCGCGCCGCGGTCGAGGCGGCCGGGGGCACGCTCGACGTCCTCGTCAACAACGCCGGCACCGACGAGTTCGGCTTCTTCACCTACACCACGCCCGAGCAGTGGCAGCGGGTGCTGGCGATCAACCTCACCGGCGTTCTCAACTGCACCCATGCGGCATTGCCCGGGATGCAGGGGGCGAAGTACGGCCGCATCGTCAGCATCTCCTCCGAGGCCGGCCGGGTCGGCTCCAAGGGCTCGGCCGTCTACTCGGCCGCCAAGGCCGGCATCGTCGGCTTCACGAAGGCGATCGCCCGCGAGAACGCCCGCTACGACGTCACCGCCAACGCGATCGCCCCCGGCCCGATCGAGACCCCGTTGCTGATGGGCGCCAAGGAGTTCGGCGAGATCGGCGAGAAGGTGATCGAGACGATGAAGAGCTCGACCCAGATGGGCCGCCTCGGCCAACCGGAGGAGGTCGCCGCCGCCGTCGCCTTCCTCGCCTCCGACGACGCCACCTACGTCACCGGCGAGACCCTCGGCGTGAGCGGCGGCCTCGGCATGGTCTAGGACCGCCCAGGCCACGGGGGGAGAAAAGCATCACCTGATCCCTTAGTGACCCCATGGGGTCATCAACCCATCAACCTTTCAGCGGGCCAGCCTGGGAGCTGGCGCGGAAGCAGTATGGGGTGGTGGCGCGGCGGCAGTTGCTGGCGCTGGGGATGAGCTCGCAGTCAATTCAGCACCGGCTCGACACGGGGCGCTTGCACCGGGTCGACCGCGGCGTCTATGCCGTTGGCCGCCCCGGCCTGCCTCGCCGTGGCCGCTGGATGGCCGCAGTGCTGGGATGCGGCTCGGGCGCCGTGCTCAGCCACCGCACCGCCGGCGCGCTCTGGGGTCTCTGCGACGCGGTGGCGGAGTCGATCGAGATCTCGATTCCTTCCGCGTCGCCGCGGCGCCGGCCAGACGTGCACGTCTACCGACGCCCGAAGCTGCCGGCGGTGGAAACCGTCGTTCACGAGGCCATCCCCGTAACGATTCCGCTCCGGACCTTGATCGATCTCGGCCGGATCCTGGACGCCGGCCGCTTGGAGCGGGCGGTCAACGAAGCCGACCGGCTCGAACTGATCACCCCCGAGAGGCTCCTCGCTTCCCTCGACGCCCATCCCGGGGAGTGGGGAGTGGGGCCGCTGCGGGCGTTGCTTGGCGACCGGGTCTTTCGCCTCACCGATTCGGAGTTGGAGCGCCGGTTCCTCGGACTGGTGGCCGAGGCTGGCTTGCCGGTACCGCTGACCGCCCAGCGGGTCAACGGGTTCAAAGTCGACTTCCACTGGCCGAAACTGGGCCTTGTCGTCGAGACCGACGGCCTTCGCTACCACCGGACCCCCGCCCAACAGGCGAGGGATCGGTTGCGTGACCAGACGCACACCGCCGCCGGGCTGACACATCTGCGCTTCACCCACGCCCAGGTCCACTTCGAAGAGAAGCGCGTCTCGAAGACGCTGGTGATCACCGCGCGCCGCCTCGGGTGTCGGCCGGGGCTTGCGTTTGGCGGGCGGTTGACCGCGACCGCGCCTTAAGCTCTTGCCCGTGGGCGAGCTGCCAAAGAGCGTCCGGATCCGCGAGGTCGGGCCCCGCGACGGGTTCCAGAACGAGCCAGAGACGATCGACACCGCCGAGAAGGTGCGGCTGATCGACCTGCTCTCGGCGACGGGGGTGAAGCGAATGGAGGTCACTTCGTTCGTGCGACCGGACGTGATCCCGCAGCTCGCCGACGCGGCGCAGGTGCTGGGGGCGGTGCAACGGCGCGACGGGGTCGCCTTCTCGGTCCTGATCCCGAACGAGCGGGGGCTGGAGCGAGCGCTGGAGCAGCGCGACCGCTTCGACGAGGTCAGCGTCTTCCTCTCTGCCTCGGAGACCCACAACCAGGGCAACGTCAACCGCTCGGTCGAGGAGTCGCTGGCGGGGCTGGAGGGGACTCTGGCCAAGGCGGGAGAGGAGGGGCTGCGCCGCGAGGGCGTGATCGCCACCTCCTTCGGCTGTCCCTACGAGGGCCAGGTTCCGCCGCAGCGCGTCTTCGAGATCGCCGAGCGGCTGGCCGCTGCCGGCTGCGAGGAGGTCGGCTTCGGAGACACCACCGGGATGGCCAACCCGCGCCAGGTCCACGAGTTCTTCGCCGCCGCCCGCCAGCGCCTGCACGGGGTCGAGCTGACCGCCCACTTCCACAACACCCGGGGCCAGGGCCTCGCCAACGTCCTCGCGGCGCTGGAACAGGGCATTGACTCTTTCGAGTCGAGCTTCGGCGAGCTCGGCGGCTGCCCGGTGCCGCCCGGCTCGACCGGCAACGTCGGCAGCGAGGACGTGGTCTCGATGCTGCACGAGATGGGGATCGAGACCGGGATCGACCTGCCACGGCTGATCGCGGCCTCGCGCGCCGCAGAGGAGGTGCTCGGTCGCCCACTCGGAGCGCACGTGTTGCGGGCGGGCCCCGTCGACTGGCACCATGGCGCGGCTGACGGCGGCGGACGCGGGGCTCGTCAGCCGCGCCACGGTTAGGCTGCCCCTCACTGTCATCGTCGGCCCCAAGGTCGGCGGCAGCGTCCGACCGAGGCGGTTGGTTCTCGGGAAGGCGGCGAGCTGACTCCTAGGCTGGCTGTCGACCCAACAAGGGCCTGACCTCCATGGGTTTCGTCGCTCGCCGCCGCCCGAGGATCGCCAACGTGACTTGATAGGAGCTTGGCTTTTGCCCCAAGTGAGGTTTGTCCGTCAGCGGTCCGCCCGACAGGCGACAACCAATCGAAGGGACAGGCCAGATGATCGTGATCGGAACGGACACCCACAAACTCACCCACACCTGCAGCGCGGTCTTTGCGGGAACCGGTCAGCTCGCCGGCGAGCTGACCGCCGCGGCCAGGGAACCGGGCTTTTGCGAGCTCCTCGCCTGGGGACGTGGGCTCGACGAGCAGCGGATATGGGCGATCGAGGACTGCCGGCACGTCTCGGGCTCACTCGAGCGTTTCCTCACCGCTGCGGGCGAGCAGGTGGTCCGGGTCCCCCCGAAGCTGATGGGCGAGAGCCGTCGCGGCGAGCGCGCCGCCGGCAAGTCAGACCCGATCGATGCCCTGGCCGTCGCCCGCGCAGCGCTGCGAGAGGGCCCTGAGACCCTGCCCGCCGCCCATCTTGACCAGGCCGCCCTGGAGCTGAAGCTGCTGCTCGACCACCGCGAGGACCTCGTCAGGGCCCGGGCTGAGGACCAGCAGCGCCTGCGCTGGCACCTGCATGACCTCTGGCCCGACTTCGAGCTGCCGGCCGGCTGCCTGGATCGCGGCGTCTGGTTGGACCGGGTCGCCCGCAAGCTCGCCCGCGCGGAGCAGAGCGCCCGCGTTCGCATCTCCCGCGAGCTGGTGCGGGCGATCCGCGATCGCACCCGGCGTGCCGTTGAGCTCGAGCGCGAGATCGCCACGATGGTGCGTGCCCAGGCTCCTCAGCTACTCGACCTTCCCGGTTGCGGCCCGCTCAGTGCCGCCAAGCTCCTCGCCGAGACCGCCGGGGCCAAGCGCTTTGCCTCTGACGCCCAGCTGGCCCGACTGGCCGGCGTCGCCCCGGTCCCCGCCTCCTCGGGCAAGCGCACCCGCCATCGTCTCGATCGCGGCGGCAACCGCCAGCTCAACTGCGCCCTGCACCGCATCGCTGTGACCCAGGGCCGGGTGCATCCCCCGGCTCGGGACTATCTCGCTCGAAAGCAGGCCGAGGGCAAGTCCAGAATCGAAGCCATACGCTGCCTCAAGCGCCATCTGGCGCGCCGGGTCTGGCGGCTTTTGACTGATTCTGAAATTGATAGATCCGTGACCACCGTCGACCCTCAGAGAGGCTCGCTGGCGCCGCAAATTGCGGTGGCGGCTTGACATAGGAGCAACGCGTGACCGACTTCGCCAAGGCCCTCGAGGCCGCCCTCGCCGGCGGCCCGCAGCGCCACCACGAGAAGACCGCCGAGCAGGGCAAGCTGCCGGTCCGCGAGCGGGTCGAGCGCCTGGTCGACCCCGGCTCCTTCGCCGAGGAAGGCGCTGCTCGCCAACTGGGAGAAGGAGGGCCTCGGCGCCGACGGCGTCGTCACCGGCCTGGCGATGATCGACGGCCGCCGCGTCGCCCTGATGGCCAACGACCCGACCGTCAAGGCCGGCTCCTGGGGGCCGAAGACGGTCGAGAAGATCCTCCGCATCCAGGAGCGGGCGCTGAGCCTGCAGGTGCCGATGGTCTACCTGGTCGACTCGGCCGGGGCGCGGATCACCGACCAGGTGCAGATGTTCCCCGGCCGCCGCGGCGCCGGGCGGATCTTCCACAACGAGGTGCGGCTCTCCGGCCAGGTGCCGCAGGTCTGCCTGCTGTTCGGGCCGAGCGCCGCCGGCGGCGCCTACATCCCCGCCTTCTGCGACGTCGTGATCATGCGCGAGGGCAACGCCTCGATGTACCTCGGCTCGCCGCGGATGGCGGAGATGGTGATCGGCGAGAAGGTGACGCTGGAGGAGATGGGCGGGGCGAAGATGCACACCGGCGTCTCCGGCTGCGGCCACTTCCTGGTCAAGAGCGACGAGGAGGCGATCGACCTGGCGCGGCGCTACCTCTCCTTCATGCCGGAGAGCTGGCGCGAGGAGCCGCCCGCCGCCGAGCCGGCCGCGCCGGCCTCGGACGCCGAGATCGCCGCGATCGTCCCCGCCGACGAGAACCAGCCCTTCGACATGCGCGAGGTGCTCGACGTCCTGCTCGACGCCGACAGCTTCCTCGAGGTCCACCAGCGCTGGGCGAAAGAGCTGATCGTCGGCTACGGGCGGCTCGACGGCCGCGTGGTCGGCGTCGTCGCCAACCAGCCGAAGCAGAAGGGCGGCGTCCTCTTCGTCGACTCGGCCGACAAGGCGGCGCGCTTCATCCAGACCTGCAACGCCTTCAACGTGCCGCTGCTCTTCCTCGCCGACGTGCCCGGCTTCATGATCGGCACCGCGGTCGAGCGCCAGGGGATCATCCGCCACGGCGCCAAGATGATCAGCGCCGTCTCCGAAGCGACGGTGCCGAAGCTCTCGGTGATCGTCCGCAAGGCCTACGGGGCGGGCCTCTACGCGATGGCCGGGCCGGCCTTCGAGCCCGACTGCTGCATCGCTCTGCCGAGCGCCTCGATCGCGGTGATGGGCCCGCAGGCCGCCGTCAACGCCGTCTTCTACAACCAGATCCAGGCGATCGAGGATGAGGCCGAGCGCGAGCGCTTCGTCGCCGCCAAGCGCGAGGAGTACGCCGAGGACATCGACATCCTCCACCTCGCCTCGGAGCTGGTCGTCGACGCCGTGGTCGAGCCCGAGGACCTGCGCGCCGAGCTGATCCGCCGCTTCGCCCACGCGGCGAGCAAGGACCGCTCCTTCGCCGAGCGGCGCAACCCGGTCACCCCCGCCTGAGGAGCCGTCCAGGGCGCTGTCGCTACCGTTCTCCGGTGGCCAAGAGCGCCAAAGCCCCATTGGCGGCCTGGCTTGCCTGCGCCGGCGCCCTGATCCTGCTGGCGCTCGTCGCCTACGGGATCGACGCGGCACAACGCGCCGACGCGAACCTGCTTGCGCGCTTCGCCGCCCTGCGCGGATCCGACCTCGGCACGCTGGCCAGGGGCCTCGTCCACCTCGGCGACCCGCTGCCGCTGCTGCTGATGCTGGCGCTCGCCTGCGGGATCGCGCTCTGGCGCCGCCGCCCGCTCGACGCCCTCGCCGCAGTGACCGTGGTCGCCGGCGCCAACCTGACCACGCAGCTGCTCAAGGTCCTGCTCGCCCACCCGCGCGTGCAGCCGGTGCTCGGCGAACACCAGCTCAGCGCGATCGCCTTCCCCAGCGGGCATGCGACCGCGGCGGCCTCGATCGCGATCGCCTTCGCCTTCGTCGCGCCGCCGCGCTGCGGCCCGCAGTGCTGGTCGCTGGTTTGGGCCTGGTCGCCGCGGTCGGCCTCTCGGTGCTGGTCCTGCGCTGGCATTTCCCGAGCGACGTGGTCGGCGGCATCCTTGTCGCCGCGGGCTGGGGCTTCGCCGTGCTCGCGGCGCGGCGCACGATCGAAGGCGGTGAGGGGTCGCCGCGGCGGGCTCAGCTCTCCAGGCCGGCCGCCATCTCGACGAAGTAGTCGAGCGCCGCCGGGTTGGCGAGCGAGTCGCGGCTGGCCGCCTGCTCGGCTGGGGTGCCCATCAGGATCCGCTTCACCGGCACCTCCAGCACCTTGCCGCTCAGAGTTCGGGGCACCGCGGCGATCTCGAAGACCTCGTCGGGGACGTGGCGCGGCGAGCAGCGCTCGCGCACGCGGCGGGCGATCTCCCGCGGCAGCTCCTCGTCCAGCTCGGTCGCCCTCGCGGAGGACGACGAACAGCGGCATCCAGCCGTCGGTCCCCGGCCGCGGCACGTCGACCACCAGGGCGTCGACGATCGCGTCGATGCTGAGCACGGCGCGGTAGATCTCGCTCGTTCCCATGCGGATGCCGGAGCGGTTGATGGTCGAGTCGGAGCGGCCGTAGATGATCGCGGTGCCGCGCGAGGTGATCTCGATCCAGTCACCGTGGCGCCAGACCCCCGGGTACATCTCGAAGTAGCTGGCGCGGTAGCGGCTGCCGTCCGCATCGCCCCAGAAGCGGACCGGCATCGAGGGCATCGGCGCGGTTACGACCAGCTCACCGACCTCGTCGACGACGGCGTTGCCGTCTTCGTCCCAGGCCTCGACCGCGGCCCCGAGCGCCCGGCCCTGCAGCTCGCCGCGGTAGACCGGCAGCAGCGAGACGCCGCCGACGAAGGCGGTGCAGAGGTCGGTGCCGCCGCTGGTCGAGAACAGCCAGGTGTCGGCGCCGAGGTGCTCGTAGATCCAGTCGAAGCCCTCGGGCGAGAGGGGGGACCCGGTCGAGCCGACCGCGCCGAGGCGGCTGAGGTCGCGCCCGGCGCCGGGCTCGACGCCGGCCTTCATGCAGGCGGCGATGTAGGAGGCGCTGGTGCCGAACATGGTCACGCCGGCCCGCTCCGCCAGGTCCCACAGCACGCCCATGTCGGGGTGGCCGGGATTGCCGTCGTAGAGGACGATCGCGGCTTTCGTCAAGAGCCCGGAGACGAGGAAGTTCCACATCATCCAGCCGGTCGTGGTGAACCAGAAGAGGCGGTCGCCGGGGTGGGCGTCGACGTGGAGGTGCAGCTTCTTCAGGTGCTCGAGCAGGATTCCGCCCTGCCCCTGCACGATCGCCTTCGGCAGCCCGGTCGTGCCGGAGGAATAGAGAACCCAGAGCGGGTGGTCGAAGGGGACGCGCTCGAAGGACATGCTCGGGGCCCTCGCCGCCGGCGAGCAGCTCGTCCCAGCTGGTCGCGTCGCGCAGCGGCGAGAGGTCGGGCTCGGGGTCGAGGTAGGGGAGGACGACGGTGCGCTCCAGGCTCGGCATCTCCTCCTGCAGCCGGGCGACGGTCTCGAGGCGGTCGAAGTCCTTGCCGCCGTAGCGGTAGCCGTCGACGGCGAAGAGGACCTTGGGCTCGATCTGGGCGAAGCGGTCGACGACGCTGGCGGGGCCGAAGTCCGGCGAGCAGCTCGACCAGACGGCGCCGATCGAGGCGCTGGCGAGGAAGGCGACGATCGCCTCGGGGATGTTCGGCAGATAGGCGACGACGCGGTCGCCGCGCTCGACGCCCAGTCCGCGCAACGCCGCGGCGAGCGCCGCAACCTGGGTCCGAAGATCGCCCCAGCTCAGCTCGTCCAGCCCGCGCAGCTCGGAGGCGTGCAGGATTGCCGTCTCGGCGTCGTCTTTGCCGGCGAAGACGTGCTCGGCGTAGTTCAGGCTGGTGTCGGGGAACCAGCGCGCCCCCGGCATCTCGCGCGAGGCGAGGACGGTCGAGCGGTCGCCGTCGGCCTGCACCTCGAAGAAGTCCCAGATCGCCGCCCAGAAGCCATCGAGGTCGTCGACTGACCAGCGCCAGAGGGCGTCGTAGTCGTCGAAGCGGAGCCCGCGCTCGGCCTCGAGCCAGCGCATGAGCTCGGTCAGCCGCGCCCGCTCGACCAGCGCCGCCGGCGGCTCCCAGAGCGGCTCGGGAGCGGTGGGGGCGCTCACGCCGTCGCGGCCGCGGCTGCCGCCTGCTGCCGCTCCAGCTCGTGCGGGTCATGGGCGCAGAAGAGCGCCACCTCGTCCCCGTGGGAGGCGGCCAGCTCGCGCAGGCGGCCGGCGTTCTCCACCCGGGCGCCGTTGTCGGCGGCGGTCAGCCGCTGGAAGAAGCGCAGGATCGGCGGGCAGGACGGCGGGGTGGCGACCTCGCCGTGGTTGAAGTAGGCGTCGCCGCAGTGCAGCAGCCAATGCTCGCCGGCGTTGACGGCGACGCCGGTGTGCCCGCGCGAGTGCCCGGCCAGCGGGATCAGCGCCACCTCGACGTCGAGCCCGGGCAGGATGCGCACGCTCTCGAAGCCGAGCCAGCGGTCGCCACCCTGCTCGGAGCGGTGCTCGACCCAGCGCGGGCCGTGCTGCCAGTGGCTGCCGACGTAGCGGCTGCGGTCGCGCAGCGAGGGGTGCAGCGCCGCCGCCAGCTCGGTGGCGAGGACGTGGACCTCGGCCTGGGGGAAGTCCGGCAGGCCGCCGGTGTGGTCGAGGTCGAGGTGGGTGGTGACGATGTGGCGCACGTCGGCGGCGGCGAAGCCGAGCGCTTCCACCCTGGCGAGCGCCGTCTCCTCGAGTCGCGGGCGCGGTCGCAGCAGCGCCCGGAAGGGCTGACCGAGCTGGGAGGGGTCGCGGGCATCCTCGGTCCCGAAGCCGGTGTCGACGAGGACGAGCCCGTCGGAGCTCTCGATCAGCAGGCAGTGGCAGACCACGTCGGCGGTCGACAGCGGCCCGCCCTCGCCCCCGATCAGGCGCCCCCCGTGTGGGCACAGCGACCCGCAGCTGAGGTGATGTACTCGCATGACCCGGGCCGCAGTCTAGTTCGACCTATCCGGTCTATCGTTCGGCAGGCGCCGGAGTGGCGGAATTGGCATACGCGATCGACTCAAAATCGATTGCCCTTACGGGCTTGTGGGTTCGAGTCCCACCTCCGGCATCACCCGGCGACGGCGGACGCGGCGCGGCGCGGCGTCCTCGGTCGGTCGAATAGCGCTGCTATTCGACCTCCCTGCGTCCTTGCCCCGCTTGGTCAGACGCCGTCAGGCCGGCTGGGGGGCGGCGCCGGCGCCGTAGTCCTCGCCGGAGCCGATTGGGCGCTCCTCCTCGACGTGCCACTCCTGGCTGAAGCCGTAGAGGGCGAAGGCGATGAGGACGAGCTGCAGCAGGGCGAGGATCACGACCAGCAGGCCGAGCAGCGCGGAGGGGAGAAGCGCCTCGTCGAAGCCGGCCTTGTCGCGGGCGAACCAGCTGTCGGCGCCGACCGCGCAGAAGATCGCCAGGATCATCGAGAGCGCGGCGGCGACGGGGAGGATGCCGCGACTCCAGCGGGCGACGAGGAAACCGAAGAACGCGTAGAGGATCGCGTAGATCGCGCAGACGATCCCCATCCCGCCGCCGCCCTTGAGCAGCGACCAGCCCCCGATCGTGATCAGGGCCGCGATCGCCGCCGTCGCGAGCAGCAGCAGGACGATCACGAGCTTGGTCGTGATCGACCCGGGTTTCTCCCGGTTGGGCCGCCACAATTCGTAGCCGGGCCTCACCTCTCCGATCGCCACGCCGTCGATCATAGAATCTGTGAGCGACGATGCGGCATTGGTCGCGCGTTAAGCCCTTTAGCCTGGGGCAGCCACGCGGGCGTGGCGGAATTTGGCAGACGCGCCAGGTTTAGGTCCTGGTGGGCTTCGGCCCGTGGGGGTTCAAGTCCCTCCGCCCGCATTGCCGGACCGAGCGCCCGCCGCTCGTCTACGATCCGGATCACCTCGGGGCAGTGGCCCAACTGGCTAAGGCACCGGTCTCCAAAACCGGCGATTCCAGGTTCGAGTCCTGGCTGCCCCGTTCGATTTCCTTGGCTCTACAGGCCGTATTCCCGCTTTGCAGGCGGGTTTGCGGCCTGCCGCCTTGGACACGGCCCGAAGGTCAACGGAGGTCAGCGAAAGTCAATAAAAGGCTCTTTTTGACCCCTTTCATTCCCCCAGACATTCCCCCGAGCCGGGTACGGTCGCCCCTTGAAACTTTCCTGCGGCGGTAGGGTTTTGAGCGATATGCAGGTGGCACGGCGCCTAAATCCCCTCCCCTTTCTATTACTGGCCCTTGGCGCGCTGCTGACGCTTTGCGCTTGGCTGTCGGGAGGCCCGACGGAGATCCTGGGCACCCTGCCGGCGATCCTGATCGCGGTCTGCCTGGCCTTCAACCGCTATCCCGGCGAGGAGCTGATCGCTCGGCTCGCGCGGCGCTTCCAGCGCCCCAAGCGACGGCCGGTTTCGGCTGCCTTGCCTCGGCACAGGGCGTCTGCCGTTTCCCCACAGCTTCTCCTGCTCGCGGGCATCCGCCAGCTGCGCGGACCGCCGCGCCTTTCGTCTCTCTCGATCTAGCGCCGCCAGCGCCGAGCGTCTGACCTCCCGGGTCGGGCGGTCCGTTGCGGCGCGCGCACGCGACTCGCCGCGATCCGCGGCGGGCACGATCTGACGAAAGGAACACCCCATGTCACGAAACGACATGTCGAACAGCCCGACCAGCTCGGGCAAGCTGCGGGCGGCGCTCGCCGTCCTCGTCGCCCTGGCACTCGCCATCCCGGCCAGTGCCTCCGCGCATCCCGGCGTCTACACCGTCACCGCGAAAGTGGCGACCCCTGGCGTCACCTTCGCTACCGACCCGACTGGCGCCGGCCTGGGCGAACAGACTCAGTACGCGATCGCCAACGACGGCTGGGCCAAGGGCTTCGCGGAGACCAACGGGCTCACCTCCGGCGGCGGAATGATCAATTACAAGTCGATGCCGGGCGGCTACCGCAACGGCACCTCGGCGACGCCGGCGACGACGCCGATGACCCCGGAAGAGAAGCGCACCTATGTCCCAGCGCAGACCAACGTGCAGGCGCACGCCACCTGCGATCTGGCCTCGCTGAAAACGGGAGCGGCGATCCTCGCCTGGCAGGGCGCCGACCCGTTCTTCAACTACGTCCCCTGGCAGAAGGACTCGGCCGGGCTGGGCGATGAGCCGAGCGAGTGGATTCCGGTGGTGCAGGGAATAACCGGCGTCGACCTCGCGGCCCTCTCGACCGAAGCCGAGTTCAAAACCGCCTGCGAGGGCAAAGGCGGCACCTACTACAAAGCCGACACGCCCTCGGTGATCGACGCGGCCGCGATCGCCGCCGGCGTCGAGCCGGTTCAGGCGCAGGTCGATGGCCTGCTCACCGAGCAGGACTCGCTCAAAGGGCAGATCGCGAGCTGGAAGGCCCAGAACGGGACGCTCGACGGCGAGAAGAAGTCCCTGATTGCCGCGCGGGACGCGCTCAGCGCCGAGAACGGCAAGTTGGCCTCCGAGCTCAGCGCGGCCAACGCCGCCAAGGCGAAGAAGGACCGCAAGATCAAGTCGCTGCGCAAGCAGGTGAACAGGCTGCGCGCTCAGGCGCGCTGAGGCAGGGGCGGGGCGGGCCGAGAGGCCCGTCCCGCGCTGTCTGACCCACCACTTCTTTCAGGAGGTATCCGCAGATGAACCGCTCACTCAAACGTCTCGCCGCTGTTGCCTTCGCGGCGCTCGCGCTCGGCGCGCTTGTCGCGGCGCCCGGCGCTTCCGCCCACGACCAGCTCCTCGAAACCCACCCCTCGGGGCGGGCGAAGACCTCGATCGGATCGGTCTGGATGCTGTTCAACGGCCCGATCCGCAGCGGCACCCTCAAGGTCTTCGGGCCGGACGGCGCGAAGGCTTCCAAGGGAGCCGGCGGCCGCGACCCCCGCAACGTCAACTGCCTGCGGGTGGCGATGAAGTCCGGGTTGAAGCCGGGGCGCTACCAGGCCAAAGGCGTGACGATCGCTGCTGACGGCCACCGCCAGGAATGGTCCTTCGCCTTCACGCTGAGGAGCTGAGGCCGATGCGCGCACGAATGCTGACCCTGTGCTCCGGCCTGCTCGTCGCGGCGGCGCTGTTGGGGGACGGTGCTGCGACGGCGGCCGCCCATATCCAGGTCTCGCCGACGCTCGCCGCGCCCAACGACGCGGTCAAGTTCACCGTCTTGGTGCCCGGCGAGAAGGCTTCCGCCGAGACGACCCGAGTGGAGCTGAAAGTGCCGGCCGGGGTGCTGCCCTATTCCTACGCCGATCCGGCCGGCTGGCAGCGGCGGCTGGTGAAAGCGAAGAACAACTCGATCGCCCGCGTCGTCTGGACCGGGCGCCTGGCGCCGGACGGGTTCGCCGAGTTCTCGATCCTCGCCGCCACGCCTCCCAAGCCGGGGCTGCTGAGCTGGAAAGCGCTCCAGTTCTACTCCGACGGAGAGGTGGTGCGGTGGATCGGAGCGCCGAGTTCGGAGAACCCAGCACCGACCACCGAGATCGCCGCCGACGCACCGCTCCAAAACGCCGGCGGTGAGGGTTCGGGCGGCGCCACTGAGCAGGCGAGCGTCGCGGGGGAGAGCGAGGAGGCTTCCTCGAGCGGGGACGACGGGCTTGCCCGCGGCCTTGCGATCGCGGCCCTGGCACTTGCCTTGGTGGCCCTCGGGCTAGCCTGGCGTCAGGGGCGGTCTTCGTGATCGCCCGGTCCCGAGTCGCACTCGCCCTCAGCGCCGTCCTGGTCGCGCTGGCCTTTGCCGCTGTGCCGGCGCAGGCCGCCGCCCCGTTGCCCTGCGGCGGCGTTCCGCAGATCGCCGACGGCAGCGGTGACGGCCACCACCCCAGCTCCGACGTGCTCTCGGCCTGGTTCTCGGAGCAAGCGGGCCACCTGCAAGCGATTATCAAGGTGCGATCGGGCACCTGGGAACCCGAGCACGACGATGCCGAAGTCAAAGGCTCGGGCTTCGCCCTGCTGTTCTCGGTCGCAGGGCAGACCGCCTATGTACGGGCCAACGTCCCGTTCCCGGCCGAAGGCCCGATCACCTACGACTACGGCACCTACACGCCGGTCGGCAACTTCGCCAGCGCCGGCCCGACCGGCGGCGAAGTCGTCAAGGCCGCCCAGGGCGGCACGGTGACGATCGACGTTCCGGCGGCCACCGGCGCCGTCGCCGGGGCGCTGCTGGCCGGTCCCTACGTCCTCACCTATGACGGCACCAACGGTGGCCTGCACGACTGGGTCGACCAGGCTCCGGGCGGCACCAGCCCGACCGACCCGGCGCGCGGTGCCGACTATGTGGTCGGCTCCTGCGGTGCCGGGGGCGGGACGGGGACTGGTGGGAGTGGGCAGACCGTCGCGGTCCAACTCAAAGCGCCGGCTCGCCTCAAGGGGGGCGGCAAGGCGAGGATCAGCGGCAAGGTCGTTCCCGCGCGAGCCGGGGTGGCGGTCGAGCTGACCCGCAGCGCCCGCAGCAGCGTGGTCTCGTCCATAACCACCACCGCCGCCGATGGCAGCTTCTCGGCCACCGTGCCGGTGAACGAGACGACGCGGTTGCGCGCCGTCGCCGAGGGCATCGACTCCTCGACGATCACCGTCGCGGTCAAGTCGGAAGTGCGGATCAGGGTGAGCGAGCGGCCCTCGGGCGCGATCCGCTTGCTCGGGCGAGTGCGCCCGGCCTTGCCCGGACGACTGCTGCTGCTCGGCGCCGATGATGTGGACGCCACCGCTACGCGGGCGGCCGGCAAGCGGCGCTTTGCCTTCGTCTTCGGCGCAGGCAAGCTGGCGCCCGGCCGCTATCAAGTGGTCTATATCCCCGCGAAGGGCAGGGCTGAGCGCTCCACGTCCAACGCGGTCCTGATCCGATGATCCGCTGGCTGGGAGCGCTCCCGCTCGTCTGCCTGGCGCTGGCCTTCTCGGCAGCTCCAGCTCTTGGGCACGGAGGCAACCCTGACTTCCGTTCGGAAATCGAGTCGGTGCGCCCGAGCGTGCCCGGCGTCAGCCTTGAAGTCCTCAACTACGACGCCGACCTCGAACTGGTCGATCGCGGCAGTCACGAAATCGTGATCTACGGCTACGAGGGCGAGCCTTACGCCCGCATCCTGGCCGACGGGACCGTGCAGAAGAATCAGCGCTCGCCGGCCACCTACCTGAACGAAAACCGCTACGCCGAAGTCCAGGTGCCGAAGAGAGCCAACGCGAAGGCGGCGCCCTTGTGGAAGACGGTTGACGACTCGGGCACCTTGCGCTGGCACGACCACCGCAGCCACTACATGGCGACCGGCACCCCGCCGCAGGTCAAAGACGAAAGCAAGCGCACCAAGGTCTTCGATTACGAAATCCCGCTGCGGATCGACGGGGAGAAGGGCGCCATCGACGGCACCCTGTTCTGGGTCGGTCCCGCCGACACCTCAAAGACGCCGTTCCTGATCGCCGGCATCGCGATCGTCGTGCTCGGCGGCGCGGCGGCCTTTGTCGCGCGGCGCCGCCGGCGGGGCGAAGACGAAGACGACGAGCGCCCCGCGAAAGAAGCCTGGTAGGTGCCTCCCAGTCTGAGCAAGCTCGCGCTCGCTGTCATGCTGGCGACCGCGCTGCTGATCGCACCAAGTTCCGCCCTCGCCCACGCGGCCTTGGAGGGCACCTCGCCGCCGCGCGGGGCGACGGTGAAGCGGCAGCCAAGCGCGATCGTCTTCCGCTTCAGCGAGCCGGTCGAGGGCAACTTCGGCGCCGTGCGCGTCTATGACGCCAAGGGGGCGCGAGTGGACAAAGGCGATGCCTTCCACCCCGACGGCGAAGGGGCCAAGCTCGGCGTCCACCTAAAGCCTGACCTCCCCGACGGCAGCTATACCGCCACCTACCGGGTCGTCTCCGCCGACGGGCACATCGTCGCCAGCGGCTACGTCTTCTCGATCGGCAAGGCCGGGCAGGCGCCAAAGGAAACGGTTGCCGAGCTGGTCGCCGGGGGCGGGTCGGGCACCGCGACGGAGATCGGGATGGGGATTGCTCGCGGCGTCCAGTACGCGGCGCTGGCGGTCCCCCTCGGTGCACTTGCCTTCCTCCTGCTTGCCTGGTGGCCGGCCCGGCGGCTGGTGGACGGCGACGATGAGCGCTGGCAGCGGGCCGCCATCGCCTTCATGCGCCGCCTGCGGGTCGTCCTGCTCGCGGCCGCCGCAGCGGGCGCGCTCAGCGCCGCCGCCGCGATCGTCTTCGAGGCGGCCCAGGCGGCGGGGATTTCGGCGACCTCGGCGCTCGACTCCACGATCCTGCGCGAGGAGCTTGGCACCCGCTTCGGCACGGTCTGGGGGTTCACCGCCCTGGCCTGGGTCCTGCTCGGGCTGGGCGTGGTGCCGGCGCTTCGCCGCGCCTCGGCCTGGCGCATCGCGCCGCTCTTTGTCCCGCTCGCCTTCATCGCCCTGGAGCCGGCGCTTTCTGGGCACCCGAGCACGCAGTCCGCGGTGGCGCTGCTCTTTCCGGCCAATGTCCTGCACGTCGTCGCGATAACGATCTGGGTCGGTGGGCTGGCCTCGCTCGTCTTAGTCCTGCCGGCCGCGACCCGCGAGCTGGAGGCGCCTGATCGCAGCCGCCTGATCGCCGGACTCCTCGCGCGCTTCTCGCCGATTGCGCTGGCCTGCGTCGCCGTGATCCTGTTGACCGGCATCGGCCAGGCATACGCATACGTGCGCCACTTCGACAACCTGCTCGACACCGCCTATGGGCGGGCGGTCCTGATCAAGTTCGTTTTGCTCGTCGGGCTTCTGGTCCCCCTCGGTGCCTACAACCGCTATCGCTCGGTCCCCCGACTCGAGCGGATCGCTGCCGGAGGTGAGCAGCCAGGCCACGCCGGATTACTGCTGCGCCGGGCGCTGCGCGGCGAGGTCGCGCTGATTGTGGTCGTCCTCGGCGTCACCGCGGCGCTGGCCGGCTATGCCCCGGCGACGGCGGTGCAGTCGGGTCCGTTCTCGGGCAGCGCCTCGCTCGGCCCGGCCGAGCTTGAGGTCACGGTCGACCCGGCGCGGGTCGGCTCCAATCAGGTTCACCTCTACCTCTTCGACGCGACCAGCGGAGCGCAGTTCTCGCGGGTGAAGGAACTGGTGATCACCGCCACCGAACCCGAGAACTCGATCGGGCCGCTGCCGCTCGAACCCCAGCGCGCCGGCCCCGGCCACTACACGGTGCAGGGGGCGCTGCTCAGCGTCGCCGGGGATTGGGACCTCGACGTCACCATGCGCGTCTCCGCCTTCGATGAGTATGCGGCGAAGGTCGAGGTGCCGATCGGATAGAGCAGTTGGTTTAGTGCCGACGGCGATGTCCGGGGAGCAGCGACCAGAGGCGCCGGCTCCTGAGCAGCGACCGATCAAGTCATACGCTGCGAACTGTGGAGAGACCTCGGATCGCAACTGTCGCGCTCGGCATCGAGCCGCCGGCTGCCTGGCTTGGGGTTGCCGCAACGCTAGTTGCCATCGCCACTGGCACGCTCCTCGTCTATCCGCTCAAGTCCGTGGCGCCGGTGGTCTCGCTCGGGGTCGTCTACCTGCCAGCGATATTGCTGATCTCGACGGTCTGGGGATTGCGGCTCGGGCTGTTCGCCTCGATTGCCAGTGCCGCCGCCTTCAACTTCTTCCAAATCCCTCCGCTGCATCGCTTCACGATTGCCGAGGAGGAGAACTGGGTTGCGCTCATCGCGTTCGTGATCGCGGCGCTCGTCAGCAGCACCGTCGCCGGGCTCGCGCGAGCCCGTGCCGTCGAGGCCGAGCGGCGGCGGGAGGAAGCCGACCGCGCGCTGGCCGATCTGGAGGCTCTGACCCGCGAGCGAGACCGGATGCAGGCCGAGGCGGTGGAAGCCGAGGCGGTGCGACGCAGCGACGAGCTCAAGACGGTGCTGCTGCGCTCGGTCTCCCACGACCTCCGCACGCCGCTGACCTCGATCATCGCCGGCGGCTCCGCGCTCGGCTCGGAGTCCTTGACGGCCGAGGAGCGCGCCGAGCTGAGCGACGGGATCGTGGCCGAGGGGAGCCGGCTGTCACGCCTGGTCGAGAACCTCCTCGACCTTTCCCGGCTTGAGGCCGGGAAGGCCAAGTCGCACCGAGGGCCAGTCGACCTTGCGGAGGTGTTGGAGGCAGCGCGGCAAGCACAGGCTGGGTGGGAGTCGATTCGCCTGGAGCTCGACGCGGAGCTTCCAATGGTCAACACCGACGCCGCCCAGCTCGAGCGTGTCTTCGCGAACCTGCTTGAGAACGCGCTCCGCTACGGACACGGTCGTCCGGTGCAGGTCCGCTCGCGGGCTGTGGGGGGCAATATCGTCGTCCGCGTGGTTGACCAGGGACCGGGGATACCCGAGCGCGAGTGGGAGCGGATCTTCGAGCCCTTCCAGCATGGCGAAGCCGCCAGCGCCGGCTCCGGGCTGGGGCTGGCGATCGCCAAGGGCTTTATCGAGGCCAATGGAGGCGAGATCTCAATCGAGTCGTTGCCGGGGCAGGGGACCAGCTTCGTTGTCACCCTGCCGCCGCACGACGGAAGCAAGGCATGAACGGGGCGGCCCGCGTCCTCGTCTGCGACGACGAGCCGCAGATCCTTCGCGCCCTGCGAGTGATCCTGCGCGACGCTGGCTATGAGGCGGTCACCGCCTCCACCGGCGAGGAGGCCCTGGACCGCGCGGCGGTGAAGCCGCCGGCCGCGGCGATCCTCGACCTAATGCTGCCCGACATCGACGGGGTGGAGGTGACGAAGCGGCTGCGAGAGTGGAGCGAGATGCCGATCATCGTCCTCTCGGCGGTCGGCGAGGAGGGGGAGAAGGTGAGGGCGCTGGCGGCTGGCGCCGACGACTACGTGACCAAGCCCTTCGGGCCACCGGAGCTGGTGGCGCGGCTCGAGGCCGTGCTGAGGCGGGCCAAGCCCGATACCTCGGAGCCCCTGATCGCCGCCGATGGTCTGGAGATCGACCTCGTCGCCCGCGCCGTGCGCCGCGGCGGCGAGGCGGTCCACTTGACGCCGACCGAGTTCGAGCTACTGCGGGTCCTCGCGCAGAACCGCGGTCGCCTTATGACCCACCGCTCGCTCCTGGTCGAGGTCTGGGGGGTGGAGTACGAAGACGACGTTCAGGTGCTTCGCGTCCACGTCGCCAACCTGCGGGGCAAGATCGAGCCCGCGGACGGCCCTCGCTATATCCGCACCGACCCCGGTGTCGGCTACCGCTTCGCGGGCTAGAGCCAACCTTTACGAAATCTGTATACGCAGGGCCGGTTTCTTCATGCGGCCTTGACGGGGTGAGGCGCACGATCACTGCATGGATCTCGTCTCGATAGCTCTGGCCCTCGCCGCCTTCGGGTTGATCTACCTCTTCATTGGAGCGCTGGACCGGGTATGAGCGCCGCCGAGCTGCTCGGACTGCTGGTCGCGGCCGCCGTCTTCGCCTATCTCGGCTATGCGCTGTTCCGCGGGGAGAGGCTCTGATGGCGCAGGGTTGGCTTCAGTTCGCTGTCTTCATCATCCTGTTGACCGCGCTGGTGCCGCTGCTCGGCACCTACCTCGCCAAGGTCTTCCAGGGCGAACGGGTCCTTTTGTCTGCCGTTGTCGGGCCAATCGAGCGCTTCAGCTACCGGCTGTTTCGTGTGCGGCCCGGCGAAGGCCAGGACTGGAAGGGCTACGCGCGTTCGGTGCTCGTCTTCAGCCTGCTCTCCTGGCTGCTCCTCTTCCTGATCCTCCGCACTCAGTCGATTCAGCCATTCAACCCCGAGGGCTTCGGCTCGGGGCCCTGGAACCTCAGCTTCAACACCGCCTCGTCGTTCGTCACCAACACCAACTGGCAGTACTACGGCGGCGAAACGACGCTCTCCTACTTCGCCCAGATGGCCGGGCTGGCGGTGCAGAACTTCGTCTCCGCCGCGGTCGGGATCGCGGTGCTGGCAGCGGTGATTCGCGGCTTCGCGGCGCGCAGCGCCAGCTCGCTCGGCAACTTCTGGAGTGACCTCACCCGGATCACCCTCTACGTGCTGTTGCCGGTCGCCTTCATCGGAGCGCTGGTTCTCGTCTCCCAGGGCGTCGTGCAGACGCTCGGCGGCTCTGAGCTTGTCCACACCCTGACCGGCGCCGATCAGACCCTCTCCTTCGGGCCGGTCGCCTCACAGGAGGCGATCAAGCTGCTCGGCACCAACGGCGGCGGCTTCTTCAACGTCAACAGCGCCTTCCCGTTCGAGAACCCGAGCAGCGCCACCAACATCGTCGAGATCTTCCTGATGCTGGTGATCCCGGCCAGCCTGCCCTACGCCTTCGGCCGGATCATCGGCAACCGGCGCCAGGGCTGGGCGATCTACGCGGCGATGATGCTGATGTTCGTCGTCTCGGTCTCGGTCGTCTACGTCGCCGAGCAGCACGGCAGCCCCGCCCAGCACACGGCCGGCGTCGTCACCCACGCCTTCGACGGCTCGGTCGGCGGCAACATGGAGGGCAAGGAGGTCCGCAACGGGATCGCGCAGTCCTCGCTGTGGACGGCGGTCACCACCGTCACCTCGACCGGCGCCGTCAACTCCGCCTTCGACTCGCTGACCGGGATCGGCGGGCTGGTGCCGACCGCCAACCTCTCGACTGGCGAGGTGATCTTCGGCGGCGTCGGCTCGGGCCTCTACGGGATGCTGATGCTGGTCCTGTTGACCGTATTCATCGCCGGGCTGATGGTCGGCCGCACGCCGGAGTTCCTCGGCAAGAAGATCGAGGCGCGGGAGGTGAAGCTGGTGCTGGTCGCGGTGCTGGTGACGCCGCTGCTGGTCTTGATCGGGACGGCCTGGGCGGTCGCCAGCCACGACGGCACGATGTCGATCTACAACGGCGGACCGCAAGGCTTCTCGGAATCGCTCTACGCCTACATGTCGCAGGCGAACAACAACGGCTCGGCCTTCGCCGGCTACACCGGCTTCCTGCAGCCGAACGCCCCCGGCAACGCCGGCTCGGAAGCGTTCGACTTCGCCAATCTGCTCGGCGGCCTGGTGATGCTGTTTGGCCGCTTCCTGCCGATGGTCGCGGTGCTCGCCGTCGCCGGGTCGCTCGCTGGCAAGCGGGTCGCGCCACTCGGCGCCGGCACCTTCCGGGCCGACTCGCCGACCTTCGTCGTTCTCTTGCTCGGCGTCGTCGTGATCGTCGCCGCGCTGACCTTCTTCCCCGCCTTTCTGCTCGGCCCCGTCGTGCAGGGACTGACCGACCAGCTCTTCTGATGAACGGCCTGCGTAAAGACCTGACCACCGCGGCGATCGTCCTCGTCTTCTTCACCCTGCTGCTCGGGATCGCCTACCCACTGGCGACCACCGGTGTCGCCCAGGTGCTCTTCCCCGGCGCCGCCAACGGCAGCAAGGTCGAGGTCGACGGCAAGGTCGTCGGCTCCGAGCTGATCGGCCAGGACTTCAAGGGCCAGCCGGGCTACTTCCAGGGTCGCCCCTCGGCCACCGGCTACAGCGCCAACGTCACCTACTTCAACAACCTCGGGCCGAACAGCAAGGAACTCTCCGGACTCTTCGCCGAAGAACTCGCCACCTACCTTGCCCGTGAGGGCCGCTACGACAAGGGCTTGACCGCCGCCGAGGTGCCGGTCGACGCGGTCACCACCTCGGCCTCCGGCGTCGACCCCCACATCTCCGAGGCCAACGCGCGAATCCAGGCTCACCGGGTGGCCGTCGTTCGCGGGCTGTCGCTCGACCGCGTGCTCGAGCTGGTTGACGAGCACACCGAAGGGATCTTCCTCGTCTTCGGCGAGGCAGGGGTCAACGTCTTGGCGCTCAACATCGCCCTCGATCAGGAGGAGGAGAAATGACCGACGAGACCCTCCGCAACCAGCCGCGTTCGCTGTTCGACGGCTCGATCATGGTGCGGGCGGCGCTCGACTCGGTGCGCAAGCTCGACCCGCGCCACCAGTTCCGCAACCCGGTGATGTTCGTGGTCGAGATCGGGGCGTTGATTACGACGATCGGCTGGCTGATCCAGGTGTTGGGCGGTGCCCCGCTCGGCGGTGGCGACGATCCGGCCTGGTTCTCGTTTGCGATCGCCGTCTGGCTCTGGCTGACCGTGGTCTTCGCCAACTTCGCCGAGGCGTTGGCAGAGGGCCGCGGGAAGGCGCAGGCCGACGCGCTGCGTTCGATGCGCACCGAGACCGTCGCCCACCTTCGCGACGGCGGCGAGAAGCCCGCCTCGGAGTTGCGGCGTGGTGACGTGGTTGTGGTGGAAGCGGGAGAAACGATCCCCGGCGATGGGACTGTGACCGAGGGCATCGCCTCGGTTGATGAGTCGGCGATCACCGGCGAGTCGGCGCCGGTCGTGCGCGAGTCCGGCGGCGATCGCAGCGCCGTCACCGGCGGCACCCGTGTCCTCTCCGATCGGATCGTGGTCGAGATCACCCAGGAGCCGGGGCAGAGCTTTCTCGACCGAATGATCGCCCTGGTCGAGGGCGCTGAGCGCCGCAAGACCCCGAACGAGATCGCCCTCAACATCCTGCTCGCCGGGCTCACCTCGATCTTCCTTCTGGTCGTCGTCACCCTGCGGCCGTTCGCCGTGTTCGCCGGCACCGACGCCTCGATCGTCACCTTGATCGCGCTGCTGGTGGCGCTGATCCCGACCACGATCGGCGCCCTGCTTTCGGCAATCGGAATCGCTGGCATGGACCGCCTCGTCCGTCACAACGTGCTCGCGCTCTCGGGGCGGGCGGTCGAGGCTTCGGGCGATGTGGATGTGCTGCTGCTCGACAAGACCGGCACGATCACGCTCGGCAACCGCGAGGCGACGCAGTTCATCCCGATGCCGGGCATCGAGGAGTCCGATCTGGCCGAGGCGGCGCAGCTCTCCTCGTTGGCCGACGAGACGCCCGAGGGCCGCTCGATCGTCGTTCTCGCCAAGAGCGAATACGGCATCCGCGAGCGCGAGCTGGATACGCATGTCGCCACCTTCGTCCCCTTCTCCGCCGAAACCCGGATGAGTGGGGTGGACGTGAACGGCAATCAGTACCGAAAGGGCGCCGGCGACGCGATCATTCGCTACGTCGAAGAGCAGGGCGGCCGCCCGCCGGCCGAGCTGCAGGAGCAGCTGGACCTGATCGGCCGCGAGGGCGGTACGCCGCTGGCCGTGTGCCGCGACAACCACATCCTCGGCGTCGTTTACCTGAAGGACATCGTCAAGGACGGGATGCGTGCTCGCTTCGACGAGCTGCGGGCGATGGGGATCTCGACCGTGATGGTGACCGGCGACAACCGTCTCACCGCGGCGAAGATCGCGGAAGAGGCCGGGGTGGACGACTTCCTCCCCGAAGCAACGCCCGAGCAGAAGCTGGAGCTGATCCGGGGGCATCAGGAGGAAGGCCGGATGGTCGCGATGGCGGGCGATGGGACCAACGATGCGCCGGCGCTTGCGCAGTCAGACGTGGGAGTGGCGATGAACACCGGCACCCAGGCCGCCCGCGAGGCGGGCAACATGGTCGACCTCGACTCCAACCCGACGAAGCTGATCGAGGTCGTGGCAATCGGCAAGCAGCTGCTGATCACGCGCGGGGCCCTGACCACGTTCTCGATCGCCAACGACGTCGCCAAGTACTTCGCGATCCTGCCGGCGATCTTCGCCTTCACCTATGCCGCGAGCCCGGGCGAGCGCGGCCCTCTCGACGCACTTAACATCATGGAATTGGGGACGCCGACCTCGGCGATCCTCTCGGCGATCGTCTTCAACGCGCTGGTGATCCCGATGCTGGTGCCGCTGGCGTTGCGCGGAGTTGGCTACCGCCCGATCGGTGCCACGGCGCTGCTGCGGCGAAACATGCTGATCTTCGGCCTCGGTGGCTTGATCGTGCCCTTCATCGGGATCAAGCTCCTAGATCTGGTGATCCACAACCTGCTCGGAGCATGAGCCGATGGCCGGCCGCCTCAAGGTCTTCATTGGCATGGCGGCCGGGGTCGGCAAGACCTACCGGATGCTTCAGGAGGGCCACGCCGAGCAGGAGGCCGGCCGCGACGTAGCGATCGGCTACATGGAGTCCCACAAGCGCCCGGAGACCTCGGCACTGGCGGACGGGCTGGAGACGGTCCCGAGGCGGCGTATCAGCTATCGCGGCACCGACCTTGAGGAGATGGACCTGCCGACGCTCTTGACGAGGGCGCCGGAGCTGGCGCTGATCGACGAGCTGGCCCACACCAACGCGCCCGGCGCCGAGCACGAGAAGCGCTACGAGGACGTGCGCGACGTACTGACTGCCGGGATCGACGTCTTCTCGACGGTGAACGTCCAGCACCTCGAGTCGCTGAACGATCAGGTGACTGAGCTGACCGGGACGCGGGTGCGGGAGACGATTCCCGATGCGGTGCTCGGTGAGGCTGACGAGGTGGTGCTGATCGATCTCACTCCCGAGGCGCTGATCGAGCGGCTGCGGGCGGGCAAGGTCTACCCCGGCGAGAACATCGAGGCTGCGCTCGGCAACTTCTTCACCGTGGAGAACCTGTTTGCCCTGCGCGAGGTCGCCCTGCGCCAGGTCGCCCAGGAGGTCGAGGCGAAGCGGCTGGTGGTCGAGGCTCCGCTCGGCACCCGCGCCGAGCGGGTCTCGGCCGAGGTGGCGAAGGCGGTGGGTGAGCGGCTGTTGGCTCTGGTTCGACCGCAGCCGAGTTCGCAGCGCCTGGTGCGTCGCGCCTGGCGCTCCGCGCGGCGGCTCGGAACCGGCCTCGACCTGCTCTGGGTGAAGCCGCCGAACCAGCCGATCGGGGGCGAGGTCGAGCGCCAGGTGACGGCCTTGCGCCATCTCGCCTCGGTCCTCGGCGCGACCTTCCTGATCGAGGAGAGCGACAGCCTCGTGGAAGGCGTCGCGCAGGTCGTCCGCGAGCGTGGCATCACCTACATCATGGTCGGGGAGTCCGAGCCGCCGCGAGGCTTGGCGAGGCTGCGGGAGCCGTTGCCGCAACGCCTGATGCGAGCGACTCCGGCCGGGGTGGATGTGCGGATCGTTGCCCGCCGTGAGGGTAGGGAGGAGCGGTGACGGTGAGGATCGAGCACGTCCTGATCGCTGTCGCGCTCGTCGCTGGCCTGATCGGCGGCTACCTGATCGCCCGTTCGCGGCTTCGCGGCCGCCGATCCGAGCGGCCGCAGGCGATCCATCAGATCCTCCTTCCCTTCACCGGCACGGAGATCTCGCGACGAGCGCTCGATGCGGCGCTGCGTCTGGCGCGGGCGGAGGAGGCGACGTTGATGCCGGCCTATCTGGCGGCGGTGCCGAAGCAACTGCCGCTCGACTGCTCGATCCCGATCGAGGCGGCGAAAGCGATGCCGATGCTGGAGGCGATCGAACAGCGGGCGACCGCGCAGAACGTGGCGGTCGACTCGCGCATCGAGCGCGGTCGTTCTTATCGTCATGCCCTGGCTCGGTTGCTTGATCGGGAGCGTTTCGATCGCGTCGTCGTCCCGGCTACCGCCGAGGTCGGCGCGGGCTTCTCGGGCGACGATCTCGTTTGGCTCTTGGAGAAAGCTCCGGCTGAGGTGTTGATTCTGCGCCCTGGACCTGAGGACAGGCGGGTAGTTACGGCGAGCGGATCACGACTCCCGCTCGGGCATCCTCGCTAAACGCAAGGTCTACCGCGGTCTCCAAAATCGGCGATTCCAGGTTCGAGTCCTGGCTGCCCCGTCTCCTATTCCTGGCTCTACAGGCCGCATTCCCGCTCTGGAGGCGGGATTACGGTTGCCCTGGCTCGGATTGGCCGAGAGGTCAACCGAGGTCAGCCAAAGTCAGAAAAAGGCTGTTTTCGACCCCTTTCATTCCCCTGGGCCGTCGGTGCCGCCTCCTATCTTGGAGCTATGAGCGACGGTGCCGATCGCACTCCAACCCGCTACGGGGTTAACTTCGCCAGTCAGACGGCCGAGGTTGAGCTCGCCAGCGGCCTTGTCATTGCGAGTCCGCTGTCAGAGAGCGCACAGCATGTCGGCGACGTTGGCCGAACCGACTACGCCGTGGCAGATCGCGAGCAGACGATCACCTTTCACTGGGGGGAGTCGGCGACCTTCGAGATTGGTCCTGCCGAGCGTCCGGGGGCGCCCGTGGTCTACCTCGACCAGAACCATTGGGTCGAACTCGCCCGCCAGCAGTGGTCGCCCGAGAAAGTCCCGGCGCCCCACCGGGACGGCTACGCGCGTCTCCTTGCGCTCGCTCGCGACCGGGCGATCGTCGTTCCCCTCTCGGCTGCGCATTGCTTTGAGACCGCCCGCAAAGATGGCCGACAGCGCAGGCAGCTCGGCACGACGATGCTTCAGCTATCGCGGGGCTGGCAGATGCGTAGCCCGCTCAAGGTGCGCCGGGAAGAGCTCCTCAGCAGCATTGGCAGCCGATCTCCAGAGCAGGAAGCACCGAAACAGCGACCGGTCTTCACGCTCGATCCACATGCTCCGTTCAGTAGTTCCGACTACGTCGAGAAGGAAACGGCGGCAGCCGATCTACACGCTCGCCTGACCTGGGCGCCCGCTCTCGCCGAAATCCTGGTCGAAAACGAGCGCGAGGACGATGAGGACGGACGAGCGAAGGCCGAGCATTGGGCGTCGATGCACGCCCGCGTTTCCACTCGGATGGCGGAGGAGAATGCTTCCGCTGAGGAGAAGTGGGCGACGGCGAGGATGGCCCTGCTGACTGATCTCACCGATGAACTGGCCGCCGCGGCGGCGACGGCGGGGCTCGATCGGAGTGAGTGGGAAAATTGGCTGGCGAAATCCGAGGACACGTTTGCTTCGTTACCCGCGATCGCTCGGGTCCAGCAGATCACCCACCGCCGCCTCTGTAATCCCCAGCATCGTTGGCGGGCCAACGACCTCAGTGATATGCACTTCCTCGCCTGCGCGGCCGGCTACGCCGACTTCCTGTTGGCCGAGAAGGCGACCTCCAGCGATCTTCGCCGCGCCGAGGATCGGGTTCCGTCGGGGGCTTGGGTCTGCCGCTCGCCCGGCGAGCTTGTCGACCTCCTCGAGAGTCGGCCTGAGGACGAGCATTCGGCGCTAGGGTCAAGCCGATGAGCCGCATGCTGCGCTTCCTCGACTCCAAGCCTCTCTCGCGCGTGGGTGCAGTGGCTACGCTCGGCTCCATCGCCACCGTGGGGCTCGCCCTCGTTGGGCTGATGTATGCGGAGGGAGCCGACCTGCTCCGCGACGGGAAGTGGATCACGCTCGCTTGCTTCGGGATCTGGGTTCTGATCTCCGCCCTGCTCATCTTCGCCTGGGCGGCGCGGCGCCAGCCCGGGATCGTTGTCACGCCCGCCGCCCGCATCGCCATCGCCAAGGGCCTTCCGGGCTCCTCGGGCTTGCTTCTGGCCGCGCTTGCGCGCGCCGAGGCGACGGGCCGGGAGTTCATCGCCGAGGCTGCGATCCTGATGCCGATTAACAACCACCGGGCCGCATACGAGCTGGCGCAGGGCTACGCGGCGTTCGAGTCCGAGATCGCCGCGTTGATCGAGAGCACGGAGGTCTTCGACGAGCGCTGGTCGTTGTCCTGGGCGCGCAAGCCGAGTCGCTATGACGAGACCACTCTGAGGACGCCTCTCACCCTGGGAATGCTCAACGAACTGACTCAGTACATGGCGCACCGCAACCGCCAGCTCGGTTGGATGCTCGACTTCCTCCAGACCGGGAACGACGAGCCTGTGCGCCACGCCAGGGCTTGGGCGAGGGCTGACGAGCGTGCGGGAGACGCATCCGGAGAGGCCCAGGAGTCTCGGCACATCGTTTTCGCCGGGCCAGCGAGCCCCACGCCTCTCGGTCGATAACCCGCACGCCCGCGCCGCGCGGGCTCTTGACCCTCGTTCCTCCGCCTCGGTGACGGATGGCGCTGCGAGCCTGGCAGGGTCGGGGTTCGCTCCAAGGCCCGCTGCGCGGGCCTCGCTGCGCGCCCTCGCTGCGCTCGGGTTGCGCTCACCCCGTCCCCTGCCGGACGGCTCGGCTCCATCCGTCAACCGAGTCAGGAGGACTACCTATGGACGCATCAATCGACCGCGGCGCCCCGCTTGCGCTGAACGCACCCGGGCGATTCACGAGGGTCGCGATTCAGAGCCCGGTCGGGGAGATCGAGGCAAGGCTCAGTGAGGCCGGCAACTGGGAGCTGCGCCTGCGCCGCGAGGAGGAGAGCACCTGGCGGGTCGCCTGTCGAGGCGATCTGGACAGCGGCGCATTCACGGCCGAACCGGTCCAGCGCGACGCCCTCGTGCGTGGGCCGCTCGTGGTCGAGCCGGAAAGCATGAGGGCGATGGTCGGGCAGGTCACGCTCAAGCTCGCCAAAAAAGAATTCGCGTTACTGGTCGTGCTGGCGGCGAGCCCGGATCGCGTCTTCACCAAGGAGGAGCTGCTCTCGGCCGTCTGGGACTACACCGGCAACGCGAAAAGCCGCACGCTCGACAGCCACGCGAGCAGGCTCCGTAGGAAACTGCGGGCGGCCGGCGCTGGCGACATGGTGATCAACTGCTGGGGAGTGGGTTACCGGCTGTGGGATCGTGGCGATCTCGTTAGGTTCCCGCCGCTGCGCCCGGTCGAAGCCGCCGCCTGAGGGCGGCGGCCGACCTTTAGCGCGCCCCCGGTTTCTAAACGAATATCCGAGTGGCGCTTCCGAGTCATTGAGTGTCGGATGTTGTTTGAGCGCTCGGACAAATAACTCGGTTCACCGATTCACCGTTGGGGTATCGCTTTGCGCCGCTCCTTCGTCTGGGGGGTGTGGGAGCTGAACCGAGAGCTCAGAAATTGCCCCGTCGCCTCGGGGCAGGGACAAGGAGAGCTGTATGCCACCCCGGATGAATCCTCCGGCCCGACGGCCGGTGCCAGTAGCCCTATGCCTGATCGCGCTGACCCTCGTGGTCGCCTTCGCGTGTGCCGCGACGGCTCGCGCGGCGGACTTCCGGGCGGTGCTCTGCGCGGCCAACAACGGGTCCAACGGCTTCAGCACGACTACGAACACCACCAGCCCGCAGAACCCGGGGGGCATCTTCAACTTTGAAAATTACTGCGGGCCCGCGCCATGGCCCGCGGGTGACCAGGCGCTCCTGCGGATTCAGGAGAACCAGCCGAACGGCAACGCGGGGCAGTTCGCCTCGGGTGCGATCTACTACGACACGCCGCCCTTCGTCCACTTTCGCGAAGCCGGAGGGTTCACTCGTCAGCCGGGCACCTTCAATGAGGGGTGGCGCGAGCGCTTCTGGATCGCCGGGGGCTCGGCGGGCAATGTCGAGATACTTTCGCAGGGCCAGGGCGCCCCGCAGGGGATGCACAACGTTTTCGCTCCGCACCTCTGGCCGATCGGCGGCTACCTCGATTTCACCCGGTTCGTCTTCGAGCTTCAGTGCGTTCGCCCCGGCGGATGTGATCGCTCCGGTGGCAACGCGGCCGACGCCAACAGCTTCGTTTTCACCCTCGCCGACGAATCGCCCTCGCAGGTGGCCCTCACCAATGGCTCGCCGCTGATGCTGGGCGGCTGGGTTCGCGGAGGTCAGACCGCGACCTACCAGTTCACCGAGCTCGGGTCGGGTATTCGCGTCGAGCGCGTTCGCATCGACGGCGGCGAGCGGTTCAACATCGACCACGCCGGCGAATGCAACATGGACTTCAACGGAGGCGTCGGCCTCTTCGCCCGTTCATTCCAGCCGTGTGCGCTGGCGCCGAACCCGATCGGGCGCGGCTACACCTTTGACACCGCTTCGCTCGCCGACGGCGGCCACACGCTCCAAGCCTGCACCCAGGACTTCGCGCAGTGGCAGGGCTACAACGGGTTTGGCGGCGAAAGCTGCGATCAGCGCGCCATCTACACCGACAACACCCCTCCTGGCGCACCGTCGGGCCTGGTCGTCACCAGCTCCAACCCGAATCGCTACCTCGATCACTTCGGCGCACAGTTCGCGCTGCCGCCAAATCAGGGCAGCCCGATCACCAAGGTCCACTACCAGGTGGTGAACGCGGCCGGCGACGTCGTGAAGTCCGAGCAGGTCGTCACCGCGACCAACCCGACCGGGATCACCGGGATCGAAGGCCCGGCCAAAGCCGG
Organism: uncultured Solirubrobacterales bacterium; assembly: GCA_963775475.1. Classification (GTDB taxonomy): domain Bacteria; phylum Actinomycetota; class Thermoleophilia; order Solirubrobacterales; family 70-9; genus VAYN01. The sequence goes on from CAVZIP010000003.1 coordinate 628,463, forward strand.
CGATTACCGCCTCCGCCTCTGGCTCGAGGATCAGGTCGGCTTCACCGGCCCGGCTACCCTCGCGCCGATCCCGCACGACACGACGCCGCCCGCCGCGCCGCAGGTGTTGTCGGTGACCTCACCGGCGACGCCGCGATCGGCTGACGGCTTCGATCTGCGCTGGCAGAACATCGTCGACGCGGGCGCTCCGATCGACGCCGCCCACTACGAAGTGCTGGACGGGTCCGGCAAGGCGGTCGTGCCGAGTGCCGCCGTTGCCGGCGACAACATCCAGGCCGTCGGCGATCTCGACGCCCCCGGCCCGGCCGGCAGCTATCGGCTGCGGCTGTGGCTGAGCGACTCCGAGGGCAACGTCGGCGCCCCGGTCACGGCGCCGCTCTCCTACGACTGTCAGCGCTCGTCGGTCCGCGGCGCCACGCTGATGAGCGCGGCCCTCGGCGGCGAGCTCGATCAGAACCTCCAGCAGGGTCAGGGGACGACGCTGGCCGGCTCGGTTCGCAGCCCCGCGGGGGCGATCGCGACCTCGCCGGTCTGCGTCTTCACCCGGGTCGAGACCGACAGCGGCCGTGATTTCCTCGGCATCGCACTCACCGACGGGGGCGGCGGCTACCGCTTCCCGATTCCGTCGGGCCCCTCGCGGGAAGTGATCGCGATCCACCGTGACGGCAGCCGTCAGCTTAGTGCCAGCGCCAAGCTGCACACCGTTGTCCGCCCGACCCTGCGGGCGAAGAAGACCACCGTCTACAACGGCGAATCTGCCTTCTTCGAGGGCGAGATCCCCGGCCCGCACAACGACAACGTGACGATCGTGATGCAGGTGAAAAGCGGTCAGGGATGGCTCGCCTTCCGCCGCTACCGGACCCGCAACGATGGTCACTTCGAGATGACCTATCCGTTCAGTCGCACGACGCGGCCAACCAACTACGAAATGCGTGTTCAGGTTCGTGAAGCGGGCGGCTACCCCTATGTCGAGGGCGACTCAGATCCGGTCGCGATCCGGGTCCTGCCCGAGTCGGCGAAGCCGAAGAAGCCCGCGGCGAAGAACCGCTGCGCGAAGAAGAAGCGGGCAGGCCGGCGCGGGCCGAAGCGCTGCACGAAGAAGCACCGCGCACACCATCACCGCGCGACCGCGCATCACTAGCTCGTTCGACTGAGGTCGCCGGGCCGCATCGAGCGGCTCGGCGATCACGGTCGCTCTGCGGGCCTCCTGCGGCGCCCACCCCCAGCACCTCATGCGCTCGCCGGGACCCCGATTTTCGCACGCTGCGCGTGCGGGTCGGGGCCACCGGCTCACGCATAAGGGCGTGGGCGCCCAAGCAGGAGGCTCTGATGAGCGAACCCAGCACGGCCGTGCTCGACATCGACGCGATCCATGTCGAGGACGGTTTCAATCCAAGGACCGAGTTCGATCCCGATGAGCACCGCGAGCTCGTCGCCAGCATCGAACAGCACGGCATCGCCCAGGCGTTGACCGTCAGGCCCAACGGCGGCACCCACTACATCCTGGTTGCCGGCGAGCGGCGACTGCGGGCGGCGAAAGACGCGGGAGTGAAGAAAGTCCCCGTCCTGATTCGGGAGGGAGACGGCGCCTTGGCGGCGGCGCTTGCCGAGAACCTGATCCGGGCGGACCTGAACCCGGTCGAGGAGGCCGAGGCGATCCTGCGACTGGCCGAGCTGGAGAAGCTCGGCACCAATAAGGAGGTGGGGGCGCGGATCGGCAAGTCCGCGGGCTACGTCGGCGACCGGAGGCGGTTGCTGAAACTGCCCGAGGAGTGCCTGCCCTACTTCGCCAGCGGGGCGGTGCCGTTGGAGGCCGAGCGCAACCTGCGCCGGATCGCCACGGTCTCGCCGCGGATCGCCATCTGCGCCTGCGAGCTGGCCCGGATGGGGAAGGTGGCGGCGCACGAGCTGGTCGACTCCTTCGACAACGTGCTTTACGCGGTCTCGCGGGTGAAGTTCGATGACCCGCCGACGATGATCGAGCCGAGCAGCGTCGATCTGGAGCAGGTGATCGAGGATGCCGAGAAGCGCTCCAAGCTGCTGGAGGCGCTGATCGAGGTGAAGCCGCACCTTGTCGGCACCCCGAGTCACGTCCGTCTCGGTCAGATGGAGATTGACGCCGCCAGGGCGGCCGGCTGTCTGGTCGAGGTCGAAGTCGACCACGGCAGCTGGTCCTCGACGGCGATGTTCATCACCGACCGCGTGCTGGCCGGCGACCTCGCCGAGCGGCACCTCGAGCAGGCGATCAAGGAGGGGAGCGAACAGGAGGAGCGTCGCGCCAAAGCGGCCAAGAAGGCCGGCAAGCCGACCACGCAGGACGAGGACAAAGAGGCCCGGGCCAAGGCGCGCGAGGAGGCGAAGGTCGCTAAGGCGTCGGCCGAGGGGTTCAACGAAAACGTCGGTCGGAAGCTGATCGAGCGCCGCGGAGCGCCCGGTCGCAAGGAGCATGGCCTCAACCGGGCGAAGGCGTTGGCCGCGATCTTTCTCGCCGACCACGACGGTCTCGCGGCGGCGGGGATCAGGCTGGTCCTGCCGCAGCTGCGGGAGGTGGAGCGCAAAACGCTGAAGTCGGGCGCGAAGCGGGAAAAGATCAACTACGCCGACCGCACGGCCTGTCAGGAGTACCTCTGGAACCGGATCGAGGAAGCGCGGACCGAAGGCGAGGTGATCGAGCTCCTGACCGAGGCGATCATCGCCGGCGAGCTGGCGGACGAGGCGGCGATCGCGCAGAGCCACCGGGTCGGGTGGTTCTCGCGGGGAGGCCGCGAGGCGGTCAAGCTGCTTGCGGCCGAGGTCAAGGCGGCGCGTCCGCGCCGCAGTCGTGCAGCGCGGTAGCGGAGGAGGCCAGAGCGCGGCGATGGGCGGGAGCATTGTCTCCCGTCGGTCGCCCACCTGGCCTCGTCTGTCTCTTAGCCACGATGAGCGTCGTCGTGTATTCCTCGCTCGACTCAAGCGGATGACTCCCGAGGAGCGGCTAACCGCCTCTCGTTTCAAGTTCAAGAGCTGGGAGCGCACGGTTTGGGCGGCGGTCTACCCGGAGGAGGTGCCGCTTGTCAACGGCGAGCCGGAGTGGATCGCGCTCCGACTCGTCGACTGCGAATGACCTCGGCGCGTCAGCCCTGCTGCCTATCTTTGGGGCATGGAGCCGGGCAAAGGCGAGAGCTGCATCTTCTGCGGCAGACCTGACTTGACCGAGGAGCACCTCGTGGCCGACTGGGCCGTGAGAGCTTTTCTCAAGAGCCGCCGAACCGACGGTGCTTTCAGCGGGACGTTCGTCGCGCCAGGACAGATGCGAATTGATGCCGAGCCTCCGCAGAGCACTGCGCGGATCGTGTGTACGCGCTGCAACAACGAGTGGCTGTCTGTCATTGATTCCGACGCGGCGAAGGTGCTGAAGCCTCTGATCCGCGGGGACGCTGAGGTGACGCTCGACAAATCAGCGCAGTCGGCCGTCGCCGCCTGGGTCTTCAAGTGCGCTCTCACTTTCGACGCAGCCCAGAACGGGGAGAGCGGTTCGCTGCAATCACTGCGAGCGCAGTTCCGGTCGTCGCGAAAAGCTCCTCCCGGGTGTGTCATCTACGCAGGACCCGCCATCCCGGTTCCGTGGACGGTGCCTGGAATCCCCGAGGTCGCGGGTGTCCGCATGTTCGGCGTCAGACCGGCGAATGGCATCGCCAACGTCACTCTGGACGCGAAGACGCCCGACGGCGAGCCTGCGGGCACGAGCACGTTTTCGGTCCCGATCCCCGGCTATCAAGTCATGTTGGGCGCTCTCTTCGCGTATCTCGGCGGGCCGGTTCCACCGGTTGCGCCGGATTCGCTCAGGGAGTTCACCCAGATATGGCCCCCTCGGGATCAATCTGTGATCGTCCGCTGTGATCGGCGCGGGCTAAAGGATGCTGCTTAGGGAGTCTGCCTCGGGATCGGTGGCCTGACGCCGCTGGCACGGTCGCTACGGTGGAGTGGTGACTCGCATTCGGCTGCCAATTACCTTCCGAGTTGACGATGCGGCTGTCTCCGGCGACACGTTTTACACGGAGGCTGGCGCGTCAGTCTTCGTGCTGACGAGCTGCTCATCTGCACTTGGTGTTGAACTTCGCGGGGCCTATCTGGAGGGCGAAGGTGACGGAGTGCGCGTTGCCGAGACGGCGGCGGTGTCGGAGAGGAACCGGGATCTCGGCTCCCGCGTGATCATCCTCTCCGCAGAAGTACTTATCTCGGATCGACGGCTGCTTCTGTACGACCACCTCCAGGCGTTGCAGGGTCTTGCCCCGGACCTCGGCCTCGCCTTCGACGGAGTCGATCTCGCCGCCTGCGACCTCGATCCGCACGCCCCGCTTCCGTCCTAGGGGTGCGAGAGGTGGCAAGGAAGCAGCGCAAGCGCAGTCGCCCGCCAAGCCCCAATAAGGGTCTTGCTCCAGCCAATTTCCCCGAGCTGAACAAGCGGTTTTATGCGACCGATCCACACGACTACTTTTCTCGCCGCCTGTTGGGGCTGATGCTCTGGCTTGGGCACCCGCCGGATTTCCAGGCGGCGATCAAGGAGGAATTCAAAGCTGCCGGAGTGGGCGTTCTTTGGCAGAGCGACGTGTCCGAGGAGGAGGCCGGGGAGGCACGCCAGCGCTATGCCACGGCCGAGTCGGAGGTGCTCCTGCACCACATCAGCGAGACGCTGCTGAGGCTCTATCTCGTGCACGCCGCTCACTCACCTTGCCCCTGGCTCGACATCGCCAGGGAGCGCGACTTCAAGAAACTTAAGAGCACCGTGGCAGACCTGCGGGATCGATTTCAAGACGGTTCGGAGCGCGAGAACATCGAGTACGTCTTTTTCGGTGGGCCCAACCGCGAGCGGTTCAACCCGACTCCCGACGAGGCGCGCTGGGAGGCGAGCCTTCGCAATATCGCCCGATTCCTCGACCGCTACGCCGAGCAGTTCTTGGACTCCGCCCCCTATAACGCGGCCAAGCACGGCATGGCCGTCGTCTCAGGGCATTCGGGTATCGAACTCGGGGTCAACGACGACCCTGATGGACCTTTCCTCTCCAAGTCTGGACCCGCCATCGAATACCTCGCCATCCGAGGCACGAAAGCGCAGCCGAGATGGGCGCAGGAGACGAAATGGATCGACCTCGCTGCCACGATCCGCTTGATTGGCATGGCTCGCGATCTTCTCGACGTCCTCTGGACCGTCGGCTCGGCTCACCGCGGCGGAGATCAGCCGGAGAAGCTGCGCCTCTTCGATCAGCCGGACTACGACGCGATGATGGCGCGCAGCCAGCCAGACATCGACCCCGCCACGGCCTCTTTGGCCGAGCTGGTCACCACCGATCGGGTCTCGATGATGCTGCTGTATTTCGAGGACGCTGGCTGATGCTTCGGCGGCCCCGATACGGCTGCGACCTGGATCCGCACCTGCGGATCGGGTCTTAGCGGCGACGGCGTCCTCGTCGCCCCCGGAGGGCGGTCGCCCCGGCCGAGGATCGCACGGCTTCGCCGTGCGGCGGCGCGGGGTCGCCCGCCCACCGGGGGCGGGCCTTGCTTCGGAGGTCTTCCGCATGAGTGCCTTTGTCGTCGACGCCGCTCACATCGACGCGCTGCTGAGCGCCGCGATCAACGGCCCGACCGATCGCCGCCCGGGGTCGCACCTGGGCTGGCAGCCGCCCTACGTCCATGAGCTGATCGGCGTCCTCGAGCCGCTCGGCGCCGGCAACGCCAGCGCGGCCGGGAAGCTGCTGATGGAAGAGTGCATCGCCTCGGTCACCTACCGCTATCCCGACCTGGCGGACGAGCTGCCGGGGCCGGTGCCGACGCCGCTGCCCGAGCAGTACGAATGGACCGACCTGCGGCGAGTGATGAGCGCGATCGAGGCGTGTAAGGCGATTGCCTGCTTCGAGTATCAGGCGAGTCAGCACCCGGGTTGGACCCGCTCGGGAGTCCGCGCCTTCTGCTCGGAGCTGCGCGGGGCGCTGGTCACCTGCATCGAGGGCTACGACGCCGCGCCCTGGGAGTGGGACGTCGAGCTCGCGCTCTCCCGCGCCCGGGCCTGGCCGCCGCGTTAGGTGTCCGACGAGCCGGCCAACAGCGCTCGCTAAAATGGCTTGCCTCGGGTCCGGGCAGTGCCAAAGCTGGAGCTTTCGTAAATAAGTCCTAGCTGCGACCTTCCCTCCGGCGCCGGAACTGAGTGGCGGAAGAACGAGGAATCGAACCTCCTGAAAGGTAGGAGGTTTGAAGTTCCGAACAAGTCGGTGGTCATTCCAACTCTCCGCGGCGTTCATCGTCGCCGTTGGGATTCTCATCGACAAGATCAGCTGAAGTGAGCGGTGGGCCTGCCAGTAGGCGGGACCGCCGCTGTGCTCGGGCGAGGGGGGAGAGTTTCCGGCTCTAGCGACCTGACGCGCCAAACCCATAAAACGCCCCGGGCGGTGCGCAAACACCCCCGGGGCCGGCACAGGAGAACGACCTCCCATGCAAGATCACCGTAGCCACGGGCGCGATTCCGAGCGCCCGGATTCAGACGTTCGCAAGGAAGCCACCACCAGCGAGCAGGACAAGGCGATCGAATTTGCCGTCCTCGCCCTGATCCTCTACCGACACCCCGCGCAGCTGACGCTCGCCGAGCTGACTCGCGAGGTAGCCGACGATCCCAACGAGTTCCTGCAGACCGACGCGGTCGAGCGCGCCGTCGGCGACCTCGGCCGCGTCGGTCTGCTCAACCGCAATGGCGACTTCGTGATCCCGAGCCAGGCGGCGCTGCGAATGGACTCGCTGACGAATGCCTGGAGCGAGAACCAATGACGGTCGCCGAGCGCTTCGCCGAGAACCTGCTGATCCTGCGGAGGCGGGCAAGCCTCTCGCAGGAGCAGCTCGGCTTTTGTGCTGGCCTGCATCGCACTGAGGTCGGCTCGCTCGAGCGCGGCACTCGGATGCCTCGGCTCGACACCATCATCAAGCTCGCGGGGGCGCTCGAACAGCCGCCCGAACGGTTGATGAAAGGGCTCGCTTGGAGCCCGGGCGGTGTCAAGGGAGGTCGCCTGCGGGTGACCCCGGCCGAGCGCAGCGACCTGGGTCTCGGCGATGCGTGAGCGGGCGCTGCAGAAAGAGGCGTTCGCCAATCGGGTCGGGGAAAACCTCCTGCGGGCGCGTCAGGCGACCGGGCTCAGTCAGGACGACCTCGGCTACATGGCGGGGATGCACCGCACGGAGGTGAGCAAGATCGAGCGCGGCGGAGTCGTGCCCCGCTCCTACACGCTGTGGAGGCTCGCCGAGTGTCTCGAAGCCGATTAGGGCGAGCTGCTCGCCGGGCTGAGGTGGCGCGCTCCGCAGCCCCAGCGCGGCAGCCCTGGAGGTGGAGCCGGCCTGACCGGCGCCGCCTTCGCGGCGGCCTGCCCGGCTCGGGCCTCGCCGTCGCCGGCGGCGCGGGCGCGGACGGTAGGCCCGTTCCCGTCTGGCCCGCCAGACCCCGCAGTGTCGCGCACTGCGTGCGCGGGGGCGGGGTATGGCGGGCCAGACCGAGCGCGAGCAGGTGGGGCGGAGGGCGGCGATTCTCGAATCGGCGTTGGCCGAGGGGCGGGCGGCCCTGCGCCGCCAGGCGCGGCGGCACTCCCCCGGCGAGGCCGAGGCGGAGGAGGCGTTGCAGGAGGCGAGCCTCGATTTCCTCCGCGCCTACGACGGTCCGGCGGGCATCGACGCGGTGCGCTGGCTCCTGGTCGCCGTCAAGCACCGGGGCTGGGAGCAGGGACGCGAGCGCCGTGCCCGGCTCGCGCGCACGGCGCGGGAGTGGGCAGACGGTCCCGGGCGCCAGTTGGCGGCGAGCGTGGCCGATCCTGGCGAGCGGGTGGAGCGGGCCGAGGCGGTCGAGCAGTTCTTCGCGGCGCTGGCGCAGTTGAAGCCCGACGAGCGGACGGCGCTGCTGCTGCTCGGGCTCGGCTGCTCCTATCGTGAGATTTGCGAGCGCCAGGGCTGGACCCACACGAAGGTGAACCGCTGCCTCGCCGAGGGTCGGGCGGCGCTGCGGGCGCTGGTCGACTGAGCGCGCGGCGCCTAGTCGGAATCGGCCGGGGGCAGCGGGGCGGCTGGGCCGTTCGGCGTCAGGCTTGAGGCCACCATCAGGTCCTCGGTCGTCGCGAACGATGACGCGGGCGGCCACCAGACCGGGGCGCCGCTGGTCGGCCAGATCAGGCTGCGCTGCTGATCGGAGCCGCCGCTCGCCAGCGGTTCGGGGAGCTCGATCAAGAAGACGCAGAGCACGAGAGCGCCGATCGCCATCACTGCGTGGAAGCCCTCGAACATCTCCCCGGCCGGCTGTCCCTGCTCGTCGGCCGGCCCGAATGCCATGCGGTGAATGTGGAAGGAGACCGGCCACTGCCCGGTGCCCTCATAGCGCCCGACCCAGGCAATCATGCCCGGGATCGGGGCCCGGTTCGCACCGAACCATCGATAGGTCTCCTCGGCGGCGAAGAGGCCGGTGCCCAGATTGGTCGGCCCGGCCGTCAGCACCGTCTTGGTCGCCCAGATCGTCAGGGTCTCTTGGGCCAGCGCGTCGAGGGAGCCGGTCTCGCCGCGAATCAGCGGCGTCATGATCGGGGCCGCGTCGCTCTCCAGCTGCGCCATCCAACCGGTGTTGCAGTCGACGCAGAAATCCTTGACGGTCTGATCGAAGGGCCTGCCGGGCCGCGTGTGTTCCTTTCCTTCTCCGCCGCTGGTCTGGAAGGCGCGGATGTAGTCGACTTCGCTCAGCCCCGGGAACACCGCCGCCAGCCATCTCGGCATTACGTGCTCCCGGCTCATCGGGCCGTCCGATCCGCAGAAAAGGCAGGCCATGTTCGCCTATCGGCTCAGGCCGTCGGGTCCGGTGGCATCACGGCGTCGCCGTAGAGCGAGAAGAGCAGCTGCTTGTCGGCCACCTGGCCGTCGACGTCGTAGAACAGAACCTTTACGTAGCCCTCGCCGAGGTCGACCAGGCCGACCACGCCGGAGAGGCCCCGCTGCTGGCGCTCGGCGATGTAGCGGCGGAGTGCCTCGCGCTGTCCCTCGTTGAGCTGGATGTCGGCGGTCAAGGTGTCGTCGGCGTATGCCTCCAGCGGGTCGCGCGCCGCCTTCTTCAAGGGATGGTTCGGGTGCTCCAGGTGCAGCGAGGCGAGGCACTCCTCCTGGGCGGCGCCGGTGAGGTCGCCGAGCGGTCCGACCCGGAAGTGCGCCGTGAAGTCACAGCCCTCCACCGGGCAGTCGAGCTGGATCGAGGACTCCATCGGGCGAGCTTAGCCTGCGGCCGTGCGGCGACTCGGGATGAGGCGTTTTGTCTGTCTGCTTTCTCGTACCGGTGGCGATCTTCTGGGCACGATTGGCAACCGCGCGAAGGGGGGGGTCGGCAGTTGCGGGATCGTTTAGGGGGACGAAAACTCCTCACGCGATCTCTAGACCCACGCCATGCTTCCCGTCGAGCCGACCACCTTCACCTACATCGCCCTCGCCGTCGCGACGATCTTCGCCCTGCCGGCGTTCGGGCGGCGGGTTCTCGCCTTCCTCCGCGACCTTGACGACTACCGCGCCAATCGCCCCAGGAGGAAGTAGTCGACCCCTTTGCGGGTGCAGGGACGACGCCCCGGCGCTGCGGCGTTGAGCGGGATCGAGGGCTCGGCAGTGCGACCACGGCTGCCCCGCATACGTCGCCTGGGTGGGAGGCGGTCCGCCGGGGTGGCGTCTACCAGTCGCGCTATACCGGTTCCTCCCAACGATCAGAAAGGAGAATGCGATGCCCGATGGCAAATCGACTCCCGCGCCGCGTAGTGTCGATCTCGTAGAGCGCGGCAGCGTCGTCAGCGATGTGATCGTCCCGCTCGCCCAGGCAGGCGTTGGCGGCGCGGTCGGCGCCTTGGTCGGCAATCACCTGAACAAGCCGCAAGATCCGCCGCCTCCACCGCCACCACCACCGCCGCCGACCGAGGAGTAGTCGCCAGCGTCGGGCCACCGCGCCGCGGTCCGACCGTGCTGGAGGACCCTTCTGCTGCGGACGAAAGTGCGGATTCTCAGTCCTCGGCGAAGCCCCGCCCCGACAGCTATGAGGCCCCCCGAGCCACGCTGACCACGCACCCTCATGATGAGAGTGTTCGTGGTCAGCGGGGCTCGGGGAGCAAGGGGGAACGGGGCGGGCTGCACGGAGTTGGATTGGAGACACGAACCAGTTGGGATTGGGTTCGGAGTGTGGGTCTGTCGGGGGTGGTGGGAGTGACCTTGGCGGCGGCGGAGCGGCGCGCGGCGGCGGCGTGGGCAGTCGGCGGTCGGGGCTCGACGGCGGCGGGCGGGCGGTGGCGAGCAGGTGGGACGTCGGGCTGGCGAGACGGGGCGATGCGTGGGTGCGGTGCTGGTTGAGGCGGGGGCGGTCTTGGGGTGCATGGTGGTCGGTCGCGGGTCGGCGGCGGCGATGGCGGTCCGGCTCGATCGGGGTCGGGACGGACGCGCGTTCGTGGCTGCGCCTGCTCGCGCGTGAGGTTCGGCCCCTCTGAGCTTGGAGCCGTCCTGAGTTGATCGAGCGTCCCTGCGCCGCGCGGCTGGTTTCTCAACTCCGCTCCATCTTGCCCCCGACGGCGGGGCGCGCAAGGTCGCTTCGCTCCCTTCCCCTCGCTGCGCTCGGTGCGCGCCCCGCCTTTCCGGGGGCTTAGTCGCTGCGTAATCGAAACCAGCCCACTGCGGGCGAAGGGAGCATCAGATGATCAACGTAGAGCCGTTCAAAGCCAAGCTCGTCGGCGACCCCGAGACGCGCGACACCAAGCGCGGGCCCGTGACCAACATGCGCGTCCGTCAGATCGACCCCGGCAAGCCGTCCGTCTTCATCGACGTCGCCGCCTTCGGCGAGGACCTGGCCGCGAAGTGCAAGGCCCTGGCGAAGGGCGCGGTCGTCACCGTCTCGGGCGGCCTCATCTACAACGAATGGGAGTCGCAGCCGAAAGGCAAAGGCAAGCCGCAGAAGCGCTCGAAGCACTCGGTGATCGCGGAGGCGGTCATCCCGGCGCTGGCCGAGTAGCTCGGCGGTCCCCGAAAAGAACCCGGCGCTTCGGCGCCGGGTTCTTTTTTTTGTGGTGTCCCTTTTCGTCGTCGGTGACCGTCTTGGCGACGATGGCCGGAGGAAAGAGAACGGATCGCCTCAGCGCCCGCGATGTCGAGGTGCTCGGCTTCATCGCGCGCTTCGGCCTCGTCCCTCGCGAGGCGGTGGCGGCCTGGGCCGGGACGGCGCGGAGCGTCACCTTCGCCCGCGAGCGCCGCCTGCGCCAGGCCGGGCTGATCGAGGTCGGCTCAGAGTTCTGGGGGGCCGAACGGCTGATCGTCCCGACCGCCGCCGGCCTGCGGCTCAGCGGCTTCCGTCATCTCGGCGCCGCCCGGCTCTCCGCCGCGAGCGCGACGCACGAGGTCGAGGTCGCTCGGCTGGCGGCGCAGATGGAGCGCGCCGGCGCCCGCCTTCTCTCCGAGCGCGAGATCCTCGCCTGCGAGCGAGCCGAGGGGCGCCGGCGCTACTCGTTGAAGATCGAGGGCGGCCGACGTTTGCACCGCTGCGACCTGATCGCCGAGGGCGCCGATGGCCGCCCGCCCGAGGCGATCGAGGTTGAGCTCAGCCTCAAGGGCCCCGAACGTCTCGACCTGATCCTGCGCTCGTGGCGGCGCGCCGTCGGCGAGGGCCGGTTCTGCGGCGTTGCCTATCGCTGCTCGGGGCGCGCGCTCGGCGGCGTCCGTCGTGCGGTCGAGCGGACCGCCACCACCGGCTTCGTCCGAGTCGAGGAGCTCTAGGACGACGGGCGTCAGGGTGCTTCGGGCTTCGGTTTTCGCAGCTGCGCTCCACCTTGCCCCGGCCGGCGCGGCGCGCAAGGTCGCTTCGCTCCCTTCCCCTCGCTGCGCTCGGTGCGCGCCGCGCCTTCCCCGGGGGCTGGGTCGCTCCGCAAGCGAAAACCGCCGTCCGAAGGGAGCGCGTCATGCAGACCGTCAACGAATCCGAGAAGCCACGACCTGAGCAGGTGCGGGAGCTGCGGCGCCTGGCCGACAGTCGCGGGGAGACCTTCGCCTGGCCGCAGACGAGCGCCGAGGCTGACGCGGAGCTGGAGCGCTTGGGCGGGCGGGCGGAGAGCAGCTTCGCCGAGCGGGCGATCGACCGGCGCGCGGTCGGTAACGCGATGGCTGCGCGCGGCGGGGAGGCCAGGGTGCGCGACTCGGAGATCGTCGGCTACGGGTCCTCGGCGCATTGGGCGGTCGGCCAGTGAGCGCCGTCGCGACGGATCGCGGCGCCGAGATCGCCGAGCTGATCGACCGCCACTACAAGGCCCTCGCCGGCGACGTCCGCAAGGACCGCGACGGCCACTGGTCGATCTCCGAGCGCTACTCCTACGGCCGCCACGCCGGCTGGGTGGTCGAGCACGACGGCTACTGCTACGACGGCCTCGAGGACGGAGAGGACGGCCCGTTCCCCACGCGCGAGGAGGCCGAGGTGGTGCTGATCGAGCACCTGCTCGCGGCGATCGCCGAGGTCGAGGCCCGCGAGGGTTAGTCATGGGTGGGACGAATCGGCCGCGGCCGCCGTCTTGTGAGCATGGCCGCCGCCCGACCGCACGACGCCCTCGCCAACGCCTCGGCCTTCGCCGAGGTCGCGCTCACCTCCTTGGCGCTGCTCCTGGTGACCGGCGGCCTCGGGCTGGCCGCCGCCGCGCTCGGCCGCCGCCGCGGCTTGGCCTGGACCTGGGGACTGGTGCCGCTGGCACTGGCCGCGGCGGCCCTGGCGATCCTCGCCCTCGCTGCGCCTGCGGTCTCCCTCGGAGCCCCGATCGCCGCCGCGATCCTCGGCGCCGCCCTCGGCGCCTGCGGCTGGGCTGCTCACTGCCAGCTCGAAGACCGGCGCTCGGGCGCGGACCGAGAGATTGCCGCCGCCCGCCGGGTGCGGCCGCTGGACGGTTTCCGTCGCCGTCTCGCCGAGCGTCGCGCCGAGGACGCTCTGACCCGCGAGCTGCCGATCGGCCGCACCGCGCGGGGCGAGCTGGTCTGTGTCCCGCGCGGCAGCGCCGAGTCGGGCGCCCATGTCCTCGTGCCGGGCGCGACCGGCGCCGGCAAGACCACCTCCCTGGCGGCGCTCCTGGTCGAGTACGTGGTCCGCTCCCGCTTCGGCGCCGTCGTGATCGAGGCCAAGAACGATGCAGCGCTGTTGCGCGCGGCCGTGGGCGCCGCCGCTTCGGTCGGCGCGCCGCTGCGGCTGGTTTCCCCGGACGGCCCCTGCGGCTATGACCCGCTCGCTCGCGGCAGCGTCGACGAGCGTTCCGAGCGCCTGATCGCGGCCCAGGCATGGGGTTCCGAAGACGCCGACTTCTACCGCCAGGCCGCCTCACCTTTCCTGCGCAACGTCCTGCGTGGCCTCGACGGCGCCGGCATCCCGGCCTCGCTGGCGGCGGTCGCCGAGAGATGCGATCCCGACGAGCTCGAGAACCTCGTCTGCGAGTTGGACGCGCCCGAGTTGCGGGAGGAGCTGATCCGGGCCACCGGGGCGCTGCGGGCCGATGAGAAGCGGGCGATCGTCGGCCTGCGGGCGCGGCTGCGGAACCTGGCGACCTCGGAGTTCGCCCGCGCCTGGCTCGACCCCGGCCGCGCCGGCGTCGAGGCGGTCGATCTGTGCGCCGCGATCGAGGCCCGCGAGGTCGTCTATCTCCGCCTCGACACCGATCGCACCGGCAACGTCGGCCGCACGATCGCGCAGATGGCGCTGCTCGACCTCGGCGCTGTCGCCAGCGCCCTGATGGGCCAGGGGGTCGGTACCTTCGTCGCGATCGACGAGTTCGGCGCCCTGGAGGCGCCCGCCCTCGACCGCCTCTACACCCGTGGCCGCGCCGCCGGTTTCAGCGTCGCCCTCGGAACCCAGACGCTCGCCGACCTGCGCGCCGCCGGTCCCGCCGTCCGCGAGCGGATCGGCGCCACCGCCGCCGCGGTGATCTGCCACCGGATCGGCGGCCAGGAGGATGCCGAGTGGGTCGCGCAGGCGATCGGCACCGTGCCGACCTGGGAGACCACGGCGAAAACGAATCGCCTGGGCCTCGCCAGCGACGAGGGCACCCGTACCCGCGGCTACCGCTTCGAGGTCAACCCGTCGGAGCTGCAACGGCTCGGCCCGGGCGAGGCGATCGTCGCCCGCCTCGGAGACCCGAGCGGGCGGCGCAGCGCCCGGGTCCGCGTCGTGCCGCCCTGGCTGCGCCAGCGCGCCAGCGCCGAGCTTCGATCAACAACGGGGCCGGCAGCGGCCCGCTAGGAGGAGCAGATGAACATCGTTGCAATGACCGCGACGCTTACCCGCGATCCCGTCCTCGAGCAGCACGGCGAGGAGACGATCTGCGAGATGCGGGTCGCCGAGAAGAAGCCCGGCGGTGACCCGCTTTTCATCACGGTCGCCGCCTTCGGCTCCGAAGCCGAGAAGTGCGCCACCTACCTGCGCAAGGGCAGGCATGTGGCGATCAGCGGCCGCCTGCGCTACCGCGAGTGGGAGGCGCGGGGCGGCGGCACCCGCTCGGAGCATTCGATCGCCGCCAGCCGGATCGAATTTCTCCCCGGCGGATCGCGCGCAGAAGAGGACGGAGCCGAGGTCGAGCAGCCGCTCGCGGCCGTGCCCGCCGACTAGGGCGCTGGACGAATGTGCGAGGCGGAAACGACGCTCCGCCTCGCGCCTTCGTCGCCGCCGTCGTGTTGAAGTGGTGTGGCAGGGGGTATCGAATCCAGCTCGCCGTCCGTCTTGGTGGCGATGAACCGATTTCGCCGGCGCCCGCGAGGGCTCCGAGGCGCTGTGGGGCGTCCATATGGGCGCTGATGGAGGCGGCCACCGCCGCTCCGTCGCTGCTTGCCCGCGCGCGGGCTGCGCGCTTCGAGCGCGAGTGCGAGCGGCTGCGTCCGCTCGGTGAGGCTTACGCCCTGCGCCGCTTCGGCGGCTCGCTGAACCGGGCTGACGCCGAGGACGCGGTCGCCGAGGTGCTGATCCGACTGCATCGTCTGGCCGAGGAAGGTCGCCCGCCGGAGAACCTGCGGGCGACCTTCTTCGCCAGTGTCCGCAACCAGGCGATCGACCAGCTGCGCGCCCGCGCCGTGCGGCCGACCGTCGAGCTGGACGCGGCCGGCGAGGTCCAGGCGGGCGGCGCGCCGCTGCCAGAGTGGGCCGAGGGCCGCGACGACGCCGCCCGCCTGCAGGAGGCGCTGGTCCGGATGCGGGGCAACTACCGCGAGGCGATTCTGCTGCGCTACGGCCTCGGCATGACCGTGCCGGAGATCGCCGAGCACTGCGAGATCAGCCTCCCGGCCGCGAAGAAGCTGGTCCTGCGAGCGACCGCCCAGGCGCGGGAGCGGATGGAGGCGGTCGAAGGCTCGGAGGTCTGCCCGGAGATCCGCGCCCAGGCACGGCGCTTGGTGCTGGAGAAAGAGGTGAGCGGCCTCGGCGATGACGGCGAGCTCTCATTGCTGCGCGCCCATCTCGCCCACTGCGGGCACTGCAAGACCTTCCTCGCCTCCCTGCACGAGCACCTCCACGACCTCGGCTCCGCTGCTGTCCTCGGCTACGCCGGCGCCGAGCGCTTCGGCCATGCCGGAGTCCTTGACGGCCTCGGCGGCTGGGGCGCCTCGCTGCTCGACGGCGCCCAATCCGGCGGGGGGCGGATTCGCACCCTCGCTTACAAGGCGGGTGGCGCGTTCAGCAGCTCCGACGGGGCGCCGGCCGGCGCCCTGCTCACCACCGGGCAGAAGATCGCCGCCGTCTGCACGGCCGGGGCCGCGACGACGGCGACCTGCCTGCTGACCGGCGCCGTCGGGCCGGGGTTCGTCAGCACCGCGCCGCCCGATCACCCCGAGCGGCCGCCCGCGCAGGTCCGCGAAGAGCTGCCCGCTTCCGAGCTGAGCGAACCGACGCCGGAAGCTCCCGCTCCAGAACCCACGCCGACGCCCGAACCCGACCCCGAACCCGCTGCGGGCGGGTCCTCCTCGGCGCCGGCCGCGCCCGCTCCGAGCGAGCCCGTCGCTCCCGCGCCCGAAGAACCCGAAGCCGCCAGCCCGTCGAGCGAGGAACCGCGCGGCGAGTTCGGCGGCCCGTCCGTCGTAAGCCCGGCGCCGGTCGAAAGCTCGCCCGCGCCGTCCTCCTCGGCTCGCTCGACGGGCACGCCGAGCGGCGGCTCGGAAGGCGGCTCCTCCTCGCCGTCCTCGGGCGGTGGAGCCGAACCCGCGGGCGCGGGTGTCGGCTTCCACGGCTGACCTCGGGCGGGCGGGTATCGAACGCGCCGTCGCCTCCGTCTCAGGGGCATGGCTGGCAAGCGCGATGAGGTCTTTCTGCTCGGCGAGGAGGAGGTCGGGGCCGATCCCTGGAGTGCTCCCACCGAGGAGCCGACCGCGACCGCCCCCGTCCCGGGGCCTTCGCACTCGCCCCGTCTGCCTGTCAGCTGGCCGCTGATCCTTGGCGCCCTGGTCGCGGTCATCGCGCTCGCTTTTGTGGCTCGGCCCGGCGGGGACGGCGTCGAGCCGCCCCCGCCGGGCGCCGAGGTCCCGGCCGTCGTCACTCCGTCCGAGGTGACGCCGATCGCTCGCGTGCCGCGCGAGGCCGATCGGCCTCACCGCTCGCCCGAGCGCCAGCCACGGCGACCCCGCTCGGGCGGGCGAGGCAAGGCGATGGAGGAGCCGGAGGAGTCGACCCCGGCGCCGCTCGCCGAGACGGCGAGCGCCCCCGTCGTCACCTATGTGCCCGCGCCGGAAGCCGCCCCGGAACCGGCGCCCGAAGGCACCGCCGGCGCCCCTACGCAGGCCGCGCCGCTGCCGGCGGCGCGGCCCGAGTTCGGGATCGAGCGATGACGGCGCCCGCAGGACTGGCCGAGCGCGCCACCGCACTGCGCGCCGCCGCGCCGCGCTACCTAGCCCTCGGCGTCCTGGCCCTGCTCTTGCTGCTCGGGCTGCGCTCTCTTTTCTTCTCGCCAGCCGCGAGCGCCCCGGCACCCGCCGCCGCCACGGCGGATGCCCCGAGCCGGGCCTTTGCCCTTCAGTTCGCCCGCGCCTACCTGACCTTCGACGTCGACCGCCCGGCCGCGCGCAGCCGGGCGCTGGCTCCGTTCCTCTCCGATGCCGTCGATGCGGAGGCGGGCTTCTTCGCCGGAGACGGGCGTCAGGAGGTGGTTTGGGCGGAGGTCGCGTCCGACCAGCCGGCGCTGACCGACGGCCGGGCGATCACGATCGCGGCCGCGATCAGCACTCAGCCGCTCCCGGTCTACCTGACGGTGACCGTCGCCCACGAGCGCGGCGGCCCGCTCTCGCTGGTCGGCTACCCGGCCTTCGTCGGGGCGCCGGCGATCAGCCGCGACGCACCCAGCGTCTCCCGCAGCACCGTCGAGGACGAGCAGCTCACCGCCGTGGTCGCACGAGCCCTGCGCAACTACCTGGCCGGCTCGGCTCAGAACCTCAAGGCCGACTTGGCTCCCGGCGCCGCGGTCACCCTGCCGACCCTGCCCCTGCGGGTCAGGTCGGTCGGGCGGATCGACTGGCTGGGGCGCAGCGGCGCCCGCGCCGTGCTCGCGACCGTCGAAGCGATCGACGCTCGCGGCGCCACCTACACGCTCGCCTACGAACTGGGGATCGCGATCCGCGACCGCCCCTACATCGACTTCATCGAGGTCATCCCGACCTCCGGCTGACAACCCATGAACCGGAAGAGAGGCATCAGATGAAACGCAGGATCGCAGTCACCGTCGGGAGCGTCGTGCTGCTGTTGGCGGCCTTCGCCGCCGCGCAGCCGACGGGCTCGACCGTCCTGAGGGCCGGCGGCCTCGACACCGCCGAGGCCGCCGTCAGCAAATCGCTCGGGCAGGGTGGCGGCGGCGATGTGAGCGGCGCCGGCGACCGGCTCGGTGGTCTGCTCAGCAAGGTCGGCGCGCCGATCGTGATCGCCGTCGCCGGCTTCTTTCTGCTCGGCGCCCTGGCGGCCCGCAACGTCGGGGCGAGCGTGGGCGTGGTTTTGATCACGCTGGTGGCGCTGATCTTCCTGGTCAGCCCGGAGTCGATCGAATCGCTCGCCAAAGGCATCGCGGAGACGGTCTTCTGATGGAGGGCGGCACTTCCCAGAGCGCTCGTCAACCGAAGGTGATCCGCTCCTACCGGCTCGTCTTCAGGCGGCGCTGGCGCCTCTTTCGCATCCAGAACTGGCGCATCCCGCTTCCGGACGGCCTGGAGCTGCGGGCGGTCGGCTACTGGCTCGCCTGCATGGCCGCGCTGGCGCTGGCGGCCCGGCTGCCGGGGCTTGGGCTCCTGCTCGGCGCGCTGCCGCCCTCGTTTCGCTTCGGGGTCCTGCCGCTGGCGGGCGCCTGGGCGCTCGCCAGCGTCGAGATCGACGGCCGCAGCCCGCACCGTGCGCTCGCGGCGCTGATCGCCTGGCGGCTGCGGCCGCGCTCGCTCGCTTCGTTTCGCCGCTGCCCCCGCCCGGGGGAGCTTGGCTTCGCCGAGCCGCGGATCACGGTCGCGGGCGACCTCTGCGCCCCGACCTACCCGCGCGGACGCCTGCGCGGCCCGGCGAAGGTGCTGCTTCGCTACCCCGTCGCGGTCAGGGCCGAGGGCCCCCGGGGGCGTGGCCGCTCCCGCGAGGAGCGGATCGCCGCCGCCCGCCGCTGGCGCCTTCGCGCCACCGGCGCCGGCCCGCTGCGCCGCGGCCGCGTCCTCGAGGTCCCAGCCGGGCGCGAGGTGATCTTCGAGTGAGGGCGCCGCACTACTTCTTCTGGGGCAACCTCGTCCTGCGGACCCCGACCGACGCCTGGGCCGTCTACGAGCTCGCCGGGCAGAGCTACCCCGGGCTCTCCGAGCAGCGCAAGATCGAGGTAGGCGAGCGCCTGGAGGCGCTCGCCTACGCGATCGAGTCCGACTTCCAGATCCTTCGCGTCTCGCGCGCTTTCGACCCCGGCCTCTATGCGCGGCGGGCGCTGGCGACGCTCGATCCGCGCTTCGGCCACGCCGAGCGATTCGCCGAGCACCTGGCCGAACATGCGGCGGTGCTTGAGCGCCGCGAGGCGGGGCGCTCGGAGACCTACCTGGCGGTGCGGCTCGCGCCCGCCCCGGCGGGCGGCCCACTCGGCGGGGCGTTGGAGGTGGCGGCGGAAGCGTGGCAGCGCCTTGCCTCCCGGGTCGGCTTCGAGGAGCACCGTGGCCTCTCGCGCCCGCAGGTCGAGGCGCTGCGCTCCTTGGAGGAGAAGGCCCACGATCGGGTTCTCGCCTACCTCGACTGCGAGCGGGTCGGCGCCAGGCGCCTGGGAACGCTGATCCGCCGCGCCTATACCCGCGGCCTCGGCGAGCCCGACGGCGACGAGAGCTTCGCGCCGCAGGCGCTCTGCTTCCTCGACGCCGGCGGCGAGGAGCGCTTTGAGCCCTTCGGCCACGACCTCCTGCGGCTGCACGAGAGCCGCGTAGAGATCGAGCGGCGAGCGCTGGTGGTCGACTCCGAGCGGGGGAGGGGGCATCAGGCGCATCTCGTCCTCGGCGCGATGCCGGAGGAAACGGTCGTCCCAGGCCCCGCCGCCGAGCTGATGTTCACGCCCCTGGAGCTGAGCTTCCCGGTCGACGCCACCCTCTCGGTCGAGTTCGTCGCCAACCGCGATGCCCGCCGCCAGGTCGCCAAGCGCAAGGTCGACGCCGACCAGATCGCCAACGAGGAAGCCGCCGGGGCGCACGGCCCTTCGGTCGAGGGGGCCGAGCGCCCCGCCGCCGCCCGCGAGCTGGAGGCGGTGCTCGGCGGCGGCGACCGGCCGCCGCTCCTTCGCAGCGCCCTGCTCCTCTCCGTCGCCGGGCGCGACGCGGCCGAGCTGGAGGAGCGGGTCGAGCGGGTGCGCGAGAGCTACGGCCGGGTGCAGCTGCACCGCCCCGGCGGCGAGCAGCACCGGCTCTTCCTGGCCTCGATGCCGGCAGCCACCTTCCCGCTGTCCGAGTACAAGGAGCACCTGCTTCCCGATCAGGTCGGGGCGATGGTCCCGCACGCGATCAGCCATGCCGGATCGCGGATCGGGCCCTGCATCGGCCACACCCTGACCGGCTCCCGCCAGCCGATTCAGTTCGACCTCGCCGAGGCGTGCCAGCAGAGCCGACCGCCGACGGTCCTCGCCGTCGGCACTTCGGGCTCGGGCAAGACGGTGTGCCAGCAGTTCCTTCTCTGGCAGGCGTTCATGCAGGGCTCGCTGATCGTCGACATCGACCCCAAGGGCGACCACCGTCTGCGCGAGCTGCCGGGGGTCGCCGAGCGACTGGAGGAGATCCGGCTCTCGGGCGAGGAGCGCTATCGCGGCCTGCTCGACCCGATGCGAATCGCACCCGAGGAGACCCGCGAGGACCTCACCTACAGCTTCCTCGTCTCGATCCTGCCGGCTCCGGTCTCGCCGGCCTGGCAGACGCAGCTGCGTCTCGCCGTCGCCCAGGCGATCGGCGCCGGCGCTCGCAGCTCCACGGAGGTGCTGCGCCGGTTGGCCGCATCCGAGGATGCCGACGCCGCCGCCGTCGGCAAGGCGGTCGAGGTCCATGCCTCCGGCCTTGCCCGGCTCGGCCTCGGCGAGGCCGACGCCGAGCCGCCCGCAGTCGGCGGCGCCCAGGTCGTCTCACTGCAGATCGCCAACCTGACGCTGCCGCTGCCGGGGACGCCGCGCGCCGAGCTGCTCGAGGAAGAGCGGATCGGCCTCGCGGTGCTGCGCCTGCTCGCCGCCTACGCGCTGCGAATCTGCGCCGCCGACCCCGACCGCCACGCCGTGCTGCCGCTCGATGAGGTCTCCGTCCTCTCCGGCGACAGCGAGGGCCAACGCCTGCTTGAGCGGATCAGCCGCATGGGCCGCTCGCTCAACATCAGCCCGGTCCTGGCGACCCAGATGTTCGATGACATCGACCGCCTGGCGCCGCTTGTCGGAGCGCTGTTCGCCTTCGGCGTCGAGACCGAGGCCGAGGCGCGCAAGGCGCTCTCGCTCCTGCGCCTCGACGAGGACGATCCGGCTGCGATCGGCCGCCTCATGTCCTACCGCGCGGGGCGCTGCTACATGCGCGACTTCGACGGCCAGGTGGCGCCGGTTCAGATCGCGCCGCCCGACTGGCTGGTGCGGGGCTTCGAGCAGCACGGACCCGACCGCTCAAGCGCCTGAGCCGATGAGCCCGCGCGCTAACACGGCGGCAAGGACAAGCGCGACCATCCTCGCGCTCGTCCTGGCTTTCGCCTTCGTCGCCACCGCCGGCGCGGCGCCGCGGCGGGGTGGCGGGGCCGAGGCGCCGGCGCGGGGAGGGGGCGCGGCTCCTGCCAAAGATCGCCATCACGACGATGAGCAGACGCCGCCCCCGGCGCCGGATCGCCAGCTTACGGACCCCGCCGAAGCCGCGACCGCCGCCGGGGCCAAGCAACTGGGTGCCTCGGGGCAGGTCGATCCGCTCAGCGGTCTCGGGATCGGCAACCCGGTCTGCGACCGGATCGCCGAGATCCGCGACCGCGAGACCCGCCTCAGCTGCGAGACGAACGGGACGCCCGAGAGCACCTATCCGGCCTCCAACTACGGCTTCGACATCTTCATCGACACCGGGATCGACGCCCCGACGGGGACCTTCGCCAAGGGCTTCGTGATGATCCTCAACGGCCTCTGGCTCGGGCTGATCTTCGTCTTGAAGCTGGTCCTGGCGCTGCTCGGACTCGCCTTCGGCCTCAACCCGTTCGCCGACGGCGAGACGATGCACGAGATCGGCGCCGCGGTCGGCCGCCTCTACGCGCGTGTCACCCAGCCCTGGCTGACCACGGCCGTGGTCTGCGGCGGCATCTGGTTCGCCTACAAGGGCCTGATCCGGCGCGAGGTCGCCGCCGGGGTCGGCGGCACCCTCGCCGCCGTCGCGATGATCGCGGTCGGCCTCTGGGTCGTTCAGCAGCCGCAGGCATCGGTCGGCCGCCTCGCCTCGCTGTCGGATCGCGTCGCCCTCGGGGTGATCGGAGCGCCGCAGGCCGGCACCGCCTCGCGCCCGTCAGGCAGCTACGCGGAAGCGATGTCCCGCCTCTGGTCGCGGCTGGTCGAGGTGCCCTTCGCTGGCCTCGACTTCTCCGACGTCAGCTGGGCGCTGTCGCGGCCGCCGCCCGAGGCGGTGGACAAGGCCGATGAGAAGTTCTGCGAGGACCAGGGGGCGCTTGCCCTGATGGCCGAGCTCGCCGACCTCGGCGTCGATGAGGCCAAGGAAGCCTGCGGCCAGTTCGCCGCCCAGCGCTACGGCAAGCCCCGCCGCGTGATCGACCTCTACCTGCGCTCCTCGCCGGGCAGCCCGGCGAGGCAGGCCCTCTGGGACTACTTCGACAACGACGACACCTACAAGCCGAAGGTCGCCGCTCAGGGCGGTGACGGAGTTCTGACCCGGCTCTCGATGCTGGCGCTGTTTGCGATCGGCCTGCTTGGCGCCGTCCTGCTCTTGGCCTGGCTCGCGATCAGGCTCTTCAGTCAGGCGGCGATCGCCTTCGTCCTGTTGCTCGCGGCTCCCTTCGCCCTCTTCTTCCCGCTGCTCGGCGATGCCGGGCGGCGAGCGTTTCGCACCTGGGGTGTGACCTTGCTCGGCGCGGTCATCGCCAAGGTGATCTACGCCGCCTTTCTCTCCATCGTCCTGCTCGGGATCACGATCCTCGGGCAGGTCGATGGACCCGGCGGCAGCGCGACCGGATTCCTGGTCGCCTGCGCCTTCTCCTGGTCGGTATTCCTCAAACGCGCGCACCTCGTCGGTTGGTTCAGCGTGGGCGAGTCCGAGAAGGTCGCCGGGCGCGGTGTCGTCGCCCAGCTCGCCGCTCTCGGAGTCGCCCGGGGAGCGCTGCGCCAAGGCGGCGGGGCCCTCCGCGGAGCGGCCCGCGGCGGGTCCGGCTGGGTACGCGCTCGCGGTGCCGAGCGCGCCCAGCTGACGACCGAGACCGCGCGCGAGTCGCTCGGCGGCTCGACGCGCGCCCTGGCCGAGCGCCGCCACAGCGAGGCAAGCCGGACGGTCACCGCGTTCGAGTCCCGGTCCGCCCACCGATGGCCGCGCGAGCAGGTCAGTCCGCAAGGAGCGCGAGGGGACCTCACCGCCGCGCCCCGGCGTGCGGGCGCCTCGTCGCAGGCGACCCGCCCGCCGACGGAGGTCGAGTGGCGGCGCTATCAGTCGGCGAAGCGGCTGCTGGATCGGGCGGCGCTCGCGAGGGAGGAGACCGGCGAGCGATTTTCGCCGGCCGACCTGTCCCGCTTCGCGGCCCAAGACCGCGAGCTGCTGCGCCACTCCTCCGATCCCGCCGATCACGCGCACCGGGTCGGTCTCGACCGCCGCCAGTTCGAGGAGCTGGGCGGTGTCGACCGCGAGCGCGCGATCGAGGGGATCGAGAAGGCCCGCGCCCGGGATGAGCGTCGTCTCGAGGTCGCGAGCAGCGAGCCCGGCCGCATCCGCGGCCGGGCTCGCCGTCTCGCTGAGGGCATGGAGCAGCGCCAGGAGGAATCGCCGACGGAGCGCCGCGAGCGGCTGGCGCGGCTGCGTCGTCAGCGTCGCGTCGCGCCCGATGCCTCCCATCGCCGCAACCTCTCGCGCGGCGGTGCCTGATGGCGTCGATGCCCGCGCGGATCGCCCTCTTCGGCCTCGTCTCGGTCGGGCTGATCGCCCTCGCTGTTGCTCTCGTGCCTTCCCCCCCGGTGCCTTCGCCTGTGTCGACGCTGGAGCCGGCCGCGGTGGCCGTGCCCGGCTCCGACCTGATCGCCGCCGCCGGGCAGCGCAAAGCCCGCCTCGACCAGGCGGGCAGGGCCTTCATCGGCGCCTTCCTCCGTTACGAGGTCGGCGACCTTCCCGCCTCGGTCGCCCGCTCGGTCGACCGACTGACGGTTGTCAGCTTCGGCCGTTACCTGCTCGGCGCCCGCCCGCGTCAGGTCGGCGACCGCCGAGCGGCTCGGATCGTCAAGGTCGAAACCGCATTCCTCAGCCCAACGGCCGATCGCGCGCTGGTCCGCGGGGTCGCACGGCGACCCGACGGACCCGAGGAGCTTTCCTTCGTCTTTGTCCTGAGCGGCGGCCGCTGGTTGGCGGCGAGGGCCGCGGAGTGAGCGAGCACAGACCGGCGCGTGGTGCCCCCGCGCTGCTGGCGCTGCGCGGCGGCGCCCGCCTGGTCGGGCTCAAGGTGGCGCTGATCGCGGCGGCCGGCATCCTCGCGCTGCTGGTCTTCATCGGCCTCTTCATCACGGCCGCCAGCTCCGCCGTCGGCCAGTCCGGCGCGACCTGCGCCGTCGCGCCCGCGGCGGCTGGCGCGGTCCCCGCCAATTACGTGCCCTGGCTGACCCGGGCCGCCCAGCGCTACCACCTCGGCCCGCGCGGCTTCGGGGTCGTGGCGGCCGTCCACTATGTCGAGTCGAACTTCGGCCGCTCGACGCTGCCCGGGGTGGCGCCCGGCACCAAGAACTACATGGGGGCGATGGGCCCCGGCCAGTTCCTCGAAGACAGCTGGCCGCCGTTCGGGGTCGATGCCGACGGCGACGGGGTGAAGGACCCCTACAGCATCCCCGACTCGATCTTTGCCACCGCCAACCTGCTCCACGCCTCCGGCGCGCCGCAGAATTGGCACGACGCCCTGTTCGCCTACAACCATGCCGAGTGGTACGTGCAGGAGGTGCTGGAAGCTGCAGAAGGCTTCGGCGCCGCGCCCGTCAGCTGTGAAACCGGGATCGGCGGTGAGGGCCTCGAACGGGTCGAAAGCGTCGCCCGCTGGATCGAGTCGCGGCGCTTGCACTACTGCTGGGGCGGCGGCCATGCGCCCAAGCCCGGTCCTTCGGGCGGCGAATACTGCTGGAGCGCCGACGGGGAAAAGGTCTTCGGCGCGAGCGAAGAGGGCCTCGACTGCTCGGGCGCGGTCCGCTGGCTGTTGGTCCTCTCCGGCTACGGGGACACCGGGCCGATCGTCTCCGGCGACTTCGCCGGCGCCTATCCGAGCGGGCCTGGCAAGCAGCTCACCATCTGGTCCAACGCCGCCCATGTCTTCGTGACGATCGCGGGGCGGGATTGGGGGACGTCGGAAACGAACTTCGCTCACGGCCCCGGCTATGCCGAACACACTCACGCCGGCTTCGTCGCCAGTCACCCCGAGGGGTTGTAGGGATTAGGGGATCGGCTCCCAAGCGCTGATTCCGGTGCTGCGCGCGACCTCGCGTTCCCAGCGCGCGGCGAGGTTCGCGCAATCGGTCTCATCGGCGGGGATGCTCAGGACCGCGCTGCCGCAGTGAGTTATGTCCGCCAGCTTGTGTTGCTGGTATTTGCCGTCTTCGCCCATGAGTCGCACCTCTCGGCGCGGCAGCATGTGAAGGTCGAAGACCGCATCACCGAGCGCCTCGGCCGTGCGGACCATTTTGGCTACGGCGTCGATGGCGGGGCGAATGTATTTCTCGGGCAGTTCGTCGACCTTCACCACGTTTGGGACCGGCCAGGTCACGCAGACGCCGAAGACGCCGGCGCAGTCCGCGGCAGCGATCACCTCGTATTCGTCGGCCTCGAGTGCGCCTCCGTCGCGTTCTGGGACGACCGCAGCGAGCGTAGCCCGACCGAACGGGCGCACGGTCTCTCGGCCGGGCCGATGTGCCCCCATCTTCGACGCCAACTCTTGCGCCACGTCCACACAGGTTTGAGGTCCCGAGGAGATCGGCCACTCGCTCACCTGTGGACCAACCGTGAGGGGGGCTGCTCGCACCACGACACGCATGTGCGAGGTGAGTTGGTTGTTCGAGCGACCCAGACCGAGGGCTTCAACCGTCAGTGCGTTTTCGTCTGGCCGTTGGCGCGCGGCCTCCTCCGCCTCGCGGCCACGACGCGCCAGTTCCAGCAGGGCGCGGTGATCGGAGACCGGCCGTTTGCCCCCGTCGTCGCGCGTGTAGACGGAGCCGGAGCCAGTGACCAGGACGGGGCCGGAGGCGGGGAAGACCCGCACAAATCCCACTGTCAGCTCATCGACTTTGAGGACGTCTGCCAGGAAGGGTGGCACCGGATCGACTGAGTTGCGAAGGAGGTTCCCGATATGGGATTGCATGTCGACGCCCTTTCGCAGCAGTAGCTGCTCAAGAGCGTGCGTCTTGTCATCCACACCGAGCAACACCCAGCCGCCGAGCATGTTGGCCATCGAGGCGACCTCGGCGCCCAGCTTCTCGGCCTCGGGGATCTGCGCCTTGCGCTCGACGAGCAGATCCTCGCCGTGGGCTGCGAGTTCTTTGTAGAGGTCGGAAGTGATGTGCGCGGCTGCCAACCGCTGAATCTCTCGACGCTCCACCCGGCGATCCTAACGTCGGGCCTCCTGCCCCGATCTCCTTGAAGCGTCGTCTGCCCGCCCGTTCCGGGCATGGCGGGCAGACGACGCAACACAGTGAGGAAGGGGGCGAGTTTCGGCCTCCGTCGACCTATGCGGTCGATGGACAGCGCCGATTGCAGACATGAGTGGGACGAAACCGCTGTCGCCTCCGTCTCACTTTCATGGGCCGATCGAATGACCCGAGAGGCACGGAGTGATGGCGACGGTCGATCGCGTTCGCGATCGATGGACGACCGCCTCTGTCGTGGACGGCGGGGCTTTGCCCGCCGCTGGGAAATTGCTGCTGACCCGGCGCGAGACGGCAGCAGCCCTCGGCATGAGCCTCAGTCATTTCCAGCGCCACGTTCAGCCGTTCCTGCCGTGCGTCTACTCGGGGCAGCTGCGGTTGTACCGACCAGCGGATCTCGAACGGTGGTCAGAGAGCGCGGTGTCCGATCCGAGTCGAGGTTGAGCTGATGCCCGGTGTTGACACCAAAACCCGCTACCAAGGCATCTTCGCGCGGCATCGAAAGGGGTGCAGTGTCGAGCGGGACCGGCCCTGCAACTGCACTCCCAGCTACTTCGGAACCGCTTGGGACCGCGTCGCTCATCGCACTCGCAAAACCCGCCGCTTCCGCCTGATCAGCGAAGCGAGGCCGGCTCGCGCGGACCTGCAGGACTCGCTGCGCAAAGGCGAGGCGCCCGTCACCTCCGCCATCACCTTTGATGATGCGAGGGAGCGGTTCGTCGCCGACGCCAAGGCCGGGGTAGCGCTCAACAAGCACCGCCGCCCCTACAAGAAGAACGCTTACAAAGACCTTGAGTCCGCACTCGCCCAGGTGCCCGACGAGATCGCCTCGCGGCGACTCGTGCGGATCACGCGGGCCGAGTATCAGGCGATGGTCGACGCTCGCACGTCCGGCCCGAAACGCCTGTCGAGCTCTCGTATCTCCTCGATCGTCAACGCGATCCGCTCGCTGTATCGGTGGGCCCAAGATCGCGAACTCGCGTCCTTCGACCCAACGACTGACATCCGGCTTCCGGCCAGCGACGCCAAGCCTCGGGATCGCGTCGCGACCCCGGGCGAGTTCGCCCGCCTGATCGAGGCCGTCTTCGAGCCGACTCCCGCCGAGCGCAAAGAGGCGGTGATCCGCGACCGGGACGCCGCCAGGAAAGACGCGTTGCCCTTCGCCCTGGCCGGCTACGGCGGCGCGCGCCACCAGGAGATTCAGATTCTCGATTGGCAGCACCTCAACCTCGAGACCGGCGGCGGAGAGTTGGCCGGGGACGAGGAGGGGAGGAAGCCGGGCGGCTCCTGGCGCCTGATCTTCTTCGTCAGGCCCTTGTGGGACCTGCTCTTGGAGGAGTGGGAGGCGCAGGGGCGGCCGGCGAGCGGCAAGGTCTGCCCGCCGAAAGCGGTTCGCCAGTCCGGCCTGCTCGCGCTCAACACGCTCCAGGCGCGGGTGCAGAAGCGTTGGGAGGAGCAGGGGTTGAAGCCGATCGGCCTGCACGAGTCGCGGCACACGACGGCGACCTGGCTAGACCACGCCGGTGTCTCGCCGAAGGTGGCCTCCGAATTTGTCGGCCACAAGACGCCCGAGTATCAGCTCGGCGCGGCGCGAATTACCCTCCAGACCTACACCCACATGCTGCCGGGCGAGCTCGAGCGCGCCCGCAAGCTGTTCGACAAGTTCCTCGCCGAGCGCGTCGCCGAGGAAGCAGAAGCCGCGCAGGGCCTCGCTGCCTGACTCATGGCTGCCGCGCCAGAAATCATCATTTGGCGCCAAAGTGGCGCTAGACTAGGGCGCGAGGCTTCGACCATGGCAAGCGTCCAGATCAAGAACGTCCCCGACAACGTCCGTCGCGTCCTGCGCGAGCGGGCTGCGTCCGAGGGTCAGTCCCTGCAGGAATACCTGCTCGCCCGATTGATCCGCGAGGCCGAGACGCCGACGCTGGGAGAAGTGCTCGACCGCGCCGGAGGCCGTGCGGGCGGGGCCGTGGGCTTCGACTTCGCCGCCGACAGCCTGCGCGAGGACCGCGACCGCCGCCAGTGATCGTCGTAGACGCCTCCGTGCTCGCCCCGGCCCTGGCCGATGACGGTGACGACGGTGACCAGGCCCGCGGCCGGCTTCAAGGGGAGCAGCTGGCGGCACCCGAGCTGATCGACCTGGAGGTCCTCTCGATCCTGCGCCGCGCGGCCCGGGCCAAGCGCCTTAACGAGCGCCGATCCGGTCAGGCGCTAGAAGACCTCGCTGCGCTGCCGCTGCAGCGCGTCTCGCACCTGCCGCTGCTCGATCGCGTCTGGCAGCTCCGCGACAACCTCAGCGCCTACGACGCCTCCTATGTCGCGCTCGCCGAGGCCCTCGACGCCGTGCTGATCACTGCAGACCGACGACTCGCCAAGGCGGTCGGTGTGCTCTGCGAGGTCGACGTCCTGCGCTGAAAGGCGGGCACCTTCACATTCCCCCAGCCATTCCCCCCGGCTGGGCGCTCGTCTAAGATTTCGCTCTGTAGTGCCCCTGGGGGAGTGAGTAAACGGCTAAGCGCACGGTCTCCAAAACCGGCGATTCCAGGTTCGAGTCCTGGCTGCCCCGCTCGATGCGGGTCCAACTCCTCAACGCGGGATGGATGACCGCCTCCGCGGCTCTCTGGCGGCAGGACGACGACCCCGAGCGGCGCGTCCGCTGCCCCGTCCCCGCCTACCTCGTCGAGACGGGCGAGGAGCGGATCCTGGTCGACACCGGCCTCCATCCCGGCGCCTGCGCCGACGCGTCGGCGTTCTACGGGCAGCCGGAGACGATGGGTTTCTTCTCGCTCGAGCTCGACCAGCCGGTGCACGAGCAGGTCGATCTCGACACCGTGACGATGGTCGTCCTCACCCACCTGCACTGGGACCACGCCGGCGGCCTGCCGTTCGTGCCGGCTTCGATTCCGCTGGTGGTCCAGCGGCGCGAGTGGGCCGCCGGCCACGATCGGGCCCTGGTCAAGCGCAACTTCTTCTTCCCCCGTGACTACAGCGGCGAGGAGCGCCGCCTCGTCCTTCTCGACGGCGACCACGATCTCCTCGGCGACGGCTCGGTCGAGCTCCTGTTCACGCCCGGGCACACCCCCGGGCACCAGTCGGTGCGCGTCGGCGATCTCGTGCTCGGCGCCGACGTCGTGCACTTCGCCGCCGGGCTGGACGACCACCGCTTCCCCGCCTTCGGCCACGATCGCGACGAGCAGAGGCGCTCGGCCGACCGGCTGCGGGAGTTGCGCGACGCGGGCCTCACGGTCATGCCGGGCCACGATCCCGACGTCCTCCGCGCCGGGCCGGTGACCGCAGCCTCCCAGGCGTAATCGCGCCCGCGGGCCCGGTCACCCTCTCCGTCTGCTTGCAATTGGCGCCGTCTCGAATAGGTTTAGCCAAAGGATGGCTAATCAGTCGAAAGAAATTGAAGACCGTGCCAACGCCTCGCGCGAACAGGTCGGCGACATCAAGCAGCGCAAGCGGCTCTCGACCCTCTCCGAGGAAGAGCTGACAGCGCTGCGGGAGGCCTTTCGTCTCGCCAAGGAGATCTCCGATTCGCGCGGCTTCGGCCACTTCGCTTCCCTGCACGGCTTTCCCGAGCCCGGTTACTGCGAGCACGGCAACCAGTTGTTCCTCCCCTGGCACCGCGGCTATCTCTACTACTTCGAGCAGTCCCTGCAGGATCTGGTTCCAGGGGTGACGCTGCCCTGGTGGGACTGGACCGAGGATCAGGAGATCCCGGAGGCCTACGCCGCCGAGAAGGATCCGGCGGGCAATCCGAATCCCCTCTTCGACGCTCCGATCAGCGGCACCGGTGGTTTGACCGGCGACGGTTGGCCGGAGCGAACTTGGCGCCCGCCCGTTCGGTCCCAAACCGGGCTCCCCGGGCGCGGGCTGCCGACCCAGGGGGACGTCGACGAAGCGCTCGAAGCGGCGAACTTCGACGACTTCACCTTCGCGCTCGAGCAGCTCCACAATGCGGTCCACGTCTGGGTGAGCGGCGCGATGCGCGACCCGGCCTTCGCCGGTTGGGACCCGATCTTCTGGGCGCACCACACGATGGTCGACCGCCTCTGGGCCATCTGGCAGGTGGACAACGCCGGCGACAACCCGCGCCAGGAGCATCTGTCGAAGGGCCTGGGCTACTTCAAGGACATGACCGTCGCCGACACCCTCGACTTCACCGACCTCGGCTACGACTACGCCGCCGACGAGGTACTGGTGCACGGCTGATGGCCAGCTTCGACTCCGAGAGCTTCGCGGCGGATCGCCTGCGCGGCGGCTACAAGCGCGCCGACATCGAGCTCCACGGCGTCGACCAGGTCGTGCCCTCCTACGAGGGGCGGATCTTCGTCAACCGGCCCGATGCCGATCGCGAGACGCCGACCGACACCGCCAACGGCTATCTCGGCTCCTTCTTCGTCTTCGGCAAGAGCGAATGCTGGGGCGACGACGAGGACCATTGCGCCCAGCCCGACGGCCGCAAGTTCGATCGCCGGCGCTCGCCGACCCGCTACGCCAAGGTCCGCGTTCGCACCCCCGAGGGCCTCCTCGCCGAGCTGGCGGGCCGCGCCGAGGGCGACCTGACCCTGAACCTGGTCGCCGTCATGCCCGAGGGTGAGGGCGAGTCGGAGCACTCGCCGGACGAGGCGCTGCGCTTCGACCGGCTCGCGATCGTCACCTACGCCTAGCCTCGATCCACCAGTAGCAACCTGAGGAAACCGCCCGGGAACGTCCTCTTGGGTCTTGAGAATGCGGTTTGCGAGCCCATTCCCACAAACCCAGGAGGACACCCGGAAGGTGAAGACACAAACGACAGCGCAAACCGTAGAAGTCAGGGCGGACGGCGAGGGGCTCGTCTCCCACGCCGGCGCCTTCCTGTTGGTCGAGCTCGCCGACCGGCTCGGCCTCACCACTGCGCTCGCCGAGGCGATGGCTCCGACCCGCGAGCGCCGCTCCGCGCACGACCCCGGCGTCGTCCTGCGCGATCTCGCCGTCGCGATCGCCGACGGCGGCGATCACGTCACAGATCTCGGCGTGCTGCGCGGCCAGCAGGCGCTGTTCGGGGCGGTGGCCTCAGAGAGCACCGCCCACCGGGCGATCAAGTCGGTGGACGCCGAGGCACTGGAAGCGCTCCGCGCCGCCCGTGCCAAAGCGCTGGAGCGCGCCTGGGATGCCGGAGCCCGACCCGTAGAGCTGGTCCTCGACATCGACGCCAGCCTCCTCACCGCCCACTCCGAGAAGGAAGGAGCTGCCGGCAACTACAAGGGCGGCTTCGGCTTTCACCCGTTGCTCTGCTACCTGGCCGAGACAGGCGAGCCGCTGGCGGCCGTCCTGCGACCCGGGAACGCCGCCGCTCACACCGCCGCCGATCACTTCGAGGTCCTGCAGCTGGCCCTCGAGCAGCTGCCCGCCCAAGACCTCGACCGCGAGATCCTGGCCCGCGCCGACATCGGCGGGCGCACCCACGCCTTCACCTCCGACTGCCGCTCGGCCGGCATCGGCTTCTCGGTCGGCTACGAGGTCGACGAGCGGGTGCGCGGGGCGATCATGGAGCTGCCCGAATCGGCTTGGCGAAGCGCGATCGACGGCGACGGCGAGGTTCGCGAGGGCGCCCAGGTCGCCGAGCTGACCGATCGCGTCGACCTCTCGAGCTGGCCCTGCGGCACGCGCCTGATCCTCCGCCGCGAGCGGCCCCACCCTGGCGCCCAGCTCTCGGTCTTCGACTGCGAGGCCGGCTACCGCCACACCACCTTCATCACCGACCAAGAAGACGCCGACGTCGCCGCCCTGGAGCTGCGCCACCGCCGCCGCGCCCGCGTGGAGGACGCGATTCGGGTCGGCAAGGAAGCCGGGATGGCGAAGATGCCCTTCGCCGCCTTCGAGCACAACCAGGCTTGGCTGGAGGTCTCGCTGCTGGCTCAGGCGATCCTGCGCTGGGCGGCACTGCTCTGCCTGGAGGGCGAGCTCGCCCTCGCCGAGCCCAAGCGGGTGCGCCAGCGCCTACTGCACGTCGCCGGGCGCCTCGTGCGCTCGGGTCGGCGGGTGGCGCTGCGGCTGCCGCGGAGCTGGCCGTGGGCCGAAGCGCTGGTGGCGGCCTTCGCCCGATTGCGGGCGCTGCCGGCAGCGAGCCCGTAGCCACCCGGCTCGCTGCCAGCCTCAGCTCCCCCCTCGCCGCACCTGCCGATCCCGGCCTGCCCGCGAACGAGCGCCGGCGCTCGGATTCGCCGACGATCGGCCTCGAAAGGAGCGCCAGGGAGGTTCCACGGAACCGCCCTGGCGCTGGTACCTACCTCAAGTCGCCCGGCCCACCCTGCTGGGGTGAAAACGGTGGATCGAGGCTAGGGATCCGGTCCTGGGCCGGTCGGCCCTGGCCCCCGCCCCGGGCCCGCCGCCGCCAGGCGACCCGGGCGGACGTGGCGAGCATCGCACCGGCCACGGTCGCGACCGGGACCAGGCCGAGCGCCAGCTCCTCCACCGGAACGCCTGCGAGATGGGCCACCATCCGGGGCAGGCTCTCACGCCCCGGCCCGTTTTCATAGGTCCTTTTATTAATCGAGAACTCAGCGCGAGGTGCTCGGGGCGGCTATCCGACCCTCTTCCTCCGCGAGCGCCCGGCCGAGGGCTTCGTCGAACGACTCCGCCGCGATCCCGAACGGCTCGGCTCCGGTCGGGTCGGTGACGACGGTCGGGGTGGTCAGGCCCTCGACCAGGGGGCGCGCCACCTTGGTGTCGACCGGAGTGACCAGGCCGAGCCAGAGCGCCGACAGCCAGGGGGTGAGGAACGGAACCGGGAGCTTGCGGCGAGGCCTCTTGCCCATCGCGATCGCCATCCGGTCCAGCATCTCCCCGTAGGAGAGGACGTCGGGCCCGCCGATCTGGACCTCGCGGCCCTCTGACTCCGGGACTTCAGGGGCGCGGCGCAGGTACTCGGTCGCCGCCTCGATGCCGATCGGCTGCGTCGCCGTTCGCAGCCAGGATGGGGCGATCATCGCCGGCAGCCGCCCGACCAGGTAGCGCAGGGTCCGGTAGGACTCGCTCCCCGCGCCGACGACCATCGCCGCCCGGAAGTAGGTGAGGGGAGGGCCCTCGGCGGCGAGGACGCGTGCGGTCTGGTGCCGGCTGCGCAGGTGCTCGGACCGGGTCTCGTCGCCGAGCCCGCCGAGGTAGACGACGCGCCCGACGCCTTCGCGCTTGGCCAACTGGGCGAAGTTGAGGGCGCCGATCCGCTCTCGCTCGGCGAACCCCTCGCCCCCGGCCATCGCGTGGACGAGGTAGTAGGCGCACCCGACCTCCCGGGCGGCGCCGAGGAGGCTCTCGGCGTCGGTGACGTCTCCCTCGTGGAGGTCCAAGCCCGCTGCTTCGAGCGAGCCGGCCTTGGCGCGATCGCGGACCAGGCAGCGGACCGAGCTCCCCGAGTCGGCCAGCGCCGCCGCCAGGCGGGCGCCGACGAAGCCCGTTGCACCGGCGATGAGAGTGATTGGTGCGATCGTCCAACGGTAGCCGGGCGCGGCCAGGTGCCCTGCTCAGAGGTTGGCGCTGACATCGAGGCGCCGTTGCCGTTGAGGAAAAGAGGCGAACGACCCTACTCTTGGACGGTGAAGATCGATGCGAGCGCGGTGCAGCGGTGAGCGAGACGGGGGACCAACGGGCCTTCGCGGCGATCTACCGCCGCTACCACCAGGACCTCTACCGCTTCTGCCTGGCGATCGTGGGGAACTCTCAGGACGCGCAGGACGCGCTCCAGAACACGATGGTGAAGGTGCTGCGGGCGCTGCCGGGGGAGCAGCGGCAGATCAAGCTCAAGCCCTGGCTCTACCGGATCGCCCACAACGAGTCGGTCGAACTGCTGCGTCGGCGGCGCCCGACGGAGGAGCTCGACCCCGAGCGGGCGGCGGCTGGGCGCAGCCTGGCCGAGGACGCCGAGGCTCGGGAGCGATTGCGGCAGCTGATCGCCGACCTCGACCTGCTGCCGGAGCGCCAGCGCGGCGCCCTGGTCATGCGCGAGCTCTCCGGGCTCGACTACGACGAGATCGGCGCCGCCCTCGGCACCTCGCCGGCGGTCGCCCGTCAGACCCTCTACGAGGCGCGGCTGAGCCTGCGCCAGATGGACGCGGGTCGTGAGATGACCTGCGACGTCGTCATCCGGGCGCTGTCCGACGCCGACGGCCGGGTTGCCCGCCGGCGCGACATCCGTGCCCACCTCCGCGCCTGCCCCGACTGCCGCGGCTTCCGCGACGACCTCGAGCGTCGCCACCACGACCTCGCTGCGCTCTCGCCGCTGCCGGCCGTGGCCGCGGCGGGTCTGCTGCAGGGCGTCCTCGGGGGTGCCGTCGGCGGTTCCGCCGCCTCCGGGGCGGGGCTGGCGGGGGCGGTGGGCGGCGGCGCCGCCAAGTCACTCGGGGCGACGGCGGCGGTCAAGTCGGCCGCAGCCGTCGCCGTTGTCGCGGTGGTCGGGGTCGGGGCCGCGCAGCAGGGTGACCTCGTCGACGTGGTCCCCGGGAGCGGCGGCGCGTCGCAGCAGGCTGAGAGCGAGCGGCCGGCCGGCTCCGGCGCCGGGCCGGCGGGGGCCCTGCCGACGCGGGGGTCGGTCGGAGCGGGCGTCGTCCGGGGCAAGGACCGATCCGCGGCCGTGCGGTCGGGCAGGGCCTTGCAGGCCGGCGTCCGACCGGGCGAGGGGAGCCTCGGCCAGGCCGGTTCGGGAGCGGGCGCCGCGGATGAGGGAACGCCCACGGTGGCCGGCCCCGGTTCGACCGGCACGCACCCACGCGGTCGCGGGCACGAGAAGCAGCACCCGAGTGCCGCCGCCCCTGGCCAGGAGACGGCGGCAAGCCACAAAGCCAGCGGGAAAGGCGTCAAAGCTGCGGGGAAAGGCAGCGGCGGCCGTTCCACCCAGGCCCACCCCAGCCATCCGCCGAAGCCAGCGAAGCCTCCAAAGCCGGTGCACCCGGTCGCGCCCGACGGTGGCAAGGCCGGCGCACCGAAGAAGGCGCCCCCCGAATCCGGCCCTGCCGCGCAGCCGCCGCCCCCGGCGCCGCGATCGCCGGAACCGAAGGAAGCGCCTGACAAATCTCCCGGTTTGACGTTTCAGCCGTAGCGAAACGCCAATGGAGCCCCGGCAGGGGCGCTACGAACCGAAGGAGGAACGATGAAGACCCACCTCAGGATCTCCCTGGTGGTCGGCGCGCTCGCCCTCGCGACGGCGCCCGCCGCGGCTCTCGCGGTGCAGCCGGCAGACCCCGGCAGCCAGGGCAAAGGGCCGCATTACGCTCCCGAAAAACCGGAAACGCCGGGGCCCGGCGCTGGCTTGCCCGAGAAGGCGAAAGCCTATGGCGTCTACTGCAAGGGCGAGAGCAGGAAACACGTCGCCGGCGAGAAAGGCACGCCGTTCAGCCAGTGCGTGACGGCGATGGCCAAGGCCGCGCACAACGAGCGGATGACCGCCCGCAAAGCCTGCAAAGGCCTGAGCAGGAAGCACGTGAAAGGGGAGAAGGGCACCCCGTTCTCCCGCTGCGTGAAAGCCGCTGCTCAGCTGCGTAAAGAGCAGGCCGGCTGACCAGAGTTTCCCCCGGCTCCACCCGGCGCTCTTCATCTCCCGTGAGCGTCGGGTGGATTGCCTCTAGATCGAGGGCCCGGCCGGTGCCAGGCGCTCGTGGACGAAGCGGACCACGGTGGCGCCCTCGCCGACCGCCGTCGCGCAGCGCTTGATCGAGCCGGCGCGGACGTCGCCGGCGGCGTAGACGCCGGGGACGCTGGTCTCCAGCAGCCCCTCGGCGCCCGCTTCGAGCCCGGTGAGGATGAAGCCGTCCTCGTCGCGGGCGACCGCCTCGTCGAGCCACTCGGTGCAGGGCACGGCGCCGAGGAAGAGGAAGAGGAAGGAGAAGGGCAGGCGGGTGCCGTCGGTCAGGGTGACGGCTTCGAGCTCGTCGTCCTCACCGTGCAGGGCGGCGATTTCGGAGCGGTCGCGGACGGCGACGCCGTAGCGCCCGAGCTCGTCCAGCAGGTAGTGGGACATCGTCTCGCGCAGGTCGGCGCGGCGGTGCAGGAGGGTGACGAGGGCGCCGCCGCGAGCGAGCCAGATCGCCGCCTGCGCCGCCGAGTTGCCGCCGCCCACCACGCCGACCCGTTGGCCGCCGCAGAGGTGCGCCTCGGGCGGCCCGGCTGCGTAGAAGACGCTGATCCCCTCGTAGCCGGCGAGGCCGTCGACCGGGAGGCGGCGGTATTCGGCGCCGGTGGCGAGCAGCACCGCCCGCGCCGCGACCTCGTTGCCGCCCTCGAGCCGGACCAGGTGTCGGTCGGCACCCGGTAGGAGCGCCTCGGCCCGGTAGGGCGTCGCCGTGCGGGCGTGGAACTTGCGCGCCTGGGTCACCGCGCGGCTGGTCAGTTCGGTGCCGCTGATCCCGGCCGGGAAGCCGAGGTAGTTCTCGATCCGCCGCGAGCTGCCGGCCTGGCCGCCGAGCACGGTGCTCTCGACCAGCAGCGTGTCGAGCCCCTCCGAGGCGCCGTAGACGGCGGCGCCGAGGCCGGCCGGGCCGCCGCCGAGGATCAGCAGGTCGA
This sequence comes from uncultured Solirubrobacterales bacterium, assembly GCA_963775475.1. Lineage (GTDB taxonomy): Bacteria > Actinomycetota > Thermoleophilia > Solirubrobacterales > 70-9 > VAYN01. The sequence continues at coordinate 665,317 of CAVZIP010000003.1, forward strand.
CCTCTTCGTGCGGGGGGAGCTCGAGACCGATGCCGAGCGCGCGCGAGAGCTCGCCGTTGCTCGGCCGCCGCAGCTCGGCGCCGCCGGGCAGCCGCACCAGCGGGATCTCCTCCGGCGCCAGCGGCTCCAGCAACGCCGCCGCCTCGAGGTCCTCCTCCGGATCGAGCCAGAAGTAGGGGGTCCGCATCCGCCGCGCGAACTCGAGCAGGCGCCGGGTCTCCTCCGAGTCGCGCGGGCCGACGATCTCGACGCCGATGCCCTCACGGCGCTGCAGCAGCTCGCGCCGCTGGACGAAGGCGGTGAGAAGCAGGTCGGAGAGCTCGCTCTCCTCGAACAGCAGCTCGCGCAGGGCCTCGCGCTCGATCGCGATGTAGCGCATCGGCTCGGTGACGACGGCGGTGAGGAAGACGGTCTGGCCGGAGAGCAGGTTCATCTCGCCGAGGAAGCCGGAGGCGCCGTGGCGGACGATCTCCTGGCCGGCGGGGTCCACCACCGCGGCCTCGCCCTCGAGGATCGCGATGAAGGGGTAGCTCGCGTCGCCGATCTCGAACAGCGTCGCGCCGGCCGCGGCGGTGCGCTCCTCGCCGTGCTGCGCGAGCAGCTCCAGCTGCGACGGGGAGAGCACCCGGCTCACGGCCTCCATAGGTCCTCCACGAACTCGGCCAGCTCCGCGTCCAGCCGCTGCGGCGAGGTTCGCCACTCGAGCAGCGAGTTGGCCTCGACCAGGCGCGCGTTGGGCAGCTCTTCGATCAGCATCCCCGAGTCGCTGAACGGGTGCAGGGGGTCGCGCGGGTGGCCGACGACCAGCGCCGGCGCCTCGATCTCGCGGCGCTCCTGCCGGTGCGGCGCCGTCTCGCCCAGCAGCAGCCCCTCCAGCACGGCCAGCGAGGGCCCGGGCCGCTGGCGCACCCAGTCGAGGCCGATGTCGACCAGGTAGTTGGTGCGGGGGAGGGCGGAGGTGAGGCGGGAGAGGACCTCGAAGGCGGGGCGGCCGAAGCGCAATCCGAGCATCACCGGGGTGAAGGTCGCGGCGACCGCCGAGAGGGCGTTGTCGAGCACCGGCATCTCGAGGAAGAGGCCGCGGGCGCGGTCGGGGGCGTGCACCGCCAGCTGCAGGGCGACGTTGGCGCCGAGCGAGGTGCCGCCGACCACGGCCGAGTCGAGCTCGAGGTGGTCCATCAGGGCGACGACCTGGCGGGCGAACAGCGGCATCGAGTAGAGGCGAAGGTCCTCGGGCCGGTCGGAGCGGCCGTGGCCGAGCAGGTCGACGCAGATCGCCCGGTTGCCGCGCGCCGCCAGCGCCGGCCCCAGCCGCTCGTACATACGCCTGTTCATCAGCAGGCCGTGGACGAGGACGATGACGCGGTCGCCTTCGCCGTAGCTGTCGTATTCGATCCGGTGGCCCTCGTAGCGGAACGCGCCCATGGCGAGGGAGCCTAGCCAGGTCGCCTCAGCGCTTCGCCGGTTCCAGCCCGACCAGCACGTAGTAGCCGACCACGTAGACTCGCCTGCCGTCGGAGACGACCGGGGTGTAGCCGGCCTGCTCCAGCTCGAACGTCTTCCTCCGCGTGATCGCGTCGATGCCGATCGTCCTCTGGGTCTTGAAGCTCGAGGTGTAGACGGTGCGACCGATGACGACCGCGGTGCCGGGGACCGGCCCGCCGACGTCGCGCCGCCACTCGACCTTGCCGGTGGCGGCGTCGAGCGCGAACATCGAGCTCTCATAATCGGCGAAGTAGACGCGACCGTCGTGGTGGCTGGGGCTGGCTTTGATCGCGCCGGGGGCGTTGAAGCGCCAGCGGGGCCTGCCGTCGGAGGCCCGCAGCGCCACCAGGTCGGTCGTGTCGGTGCCGATGTAGAGCGTGTCGCCGACCGCCAGCGGCGAGGTTCCCCTCGAGGAAGGCGCCGTAGACGAGGCCCGCGGCAGCGAGCCCGCTGCCTTGAAGCGCGTGCCGTGTCGACTTTGTCACCCCTGGGGTGACAAAGTCGACACGGCACGGAGATCGAGAGCGGCGGACGGTGCCCGGTGTCAGTAGATAGGCGACACCTGTGTCGAGTCATAGGAGACACCGAACGAAGGGGGATCTCCTGTGGCAAAGGCGCGGTATTTGGTCGAGGCGCATCTGTTGGCGGGCCTCTCGGTCGCAGAGCTGGCGGCGGCCCATGGCGTGCATCGCAGCTGGATCTACAAGCTCTTGGCCCGCTACCGCGAAGGCGGCTATGAAGCCCTGGAGCCTCGCTCCCGGGTGCCGCGCTCCAGTCCCAACCGCACGCCAGAGGAGGTAGTGCGGGCCATCGTGTCCCTGCGAGAGCAGCTGCTCTCCCAGGGACACGACTGCGGCGCGGAGACGATCGCCTACCACCTCGCCAAGGAGCTCGACTCCGTCCCCTCGGTCTCGACGATCTGGCGGATCCTGCGGCGGGAGGACCTGGTCACGCCGCAACCGCAAAAGCGCCCGCGCTGCTCGCTGATCCGCTTCGAAGCAGAGCTGCCCAACGAGATGTGGCAGGCCGACATCACCCACTGGCAGCTTGCGGGCGGGCAAGGCGTCGAGATCCTCAACATGATCGACGACCACTCGCGGCTGTTTGTGGCCTCACGGGTCTTCTCGACGGCCAAGGCCGCCGACGTGGTCGAGGTCTTTCGCTCTGCAATTGACCTGCACGGGTCCCCGGCGTCCTTGCTCTGCGACAACGGCGCCGTGTTCACCGCCACCCCACGGGGAGGAAAGGTGCTCTTGCAGCTCGAGATGGAGCGCCTCGGCGTCGTCGCCAAGAACTCGCGGCCCTACCACCCCCAGACCTGCGGCAAGGTCGAGCGCCTGCACCAGACGCTGAAGCGCTACCTGGCAAGGCAGGCTCCGGCGAGGACGCTCGCCGAGCTGCAGGGACAGCTCGATGCCTTCGCCCACTACTACAACGCGATCCGCCCGCACCGGGCGCTTGGCGGGCGCACGCCCCTGCAGGCCTACAGCGCCCGGGTGAAGGCTCGGCCGGCCTCCCAGGAGGTCTCAGAGGCCTACTTCCGCGTCCGCCACGACAAGGTCGACGCCGGCGGCACCGTCACCCTGCGCCACGACTCAAAGCTCCACCACATCGGCCTCGGTCGCGCCCACAAGGGCAGGCTGATCAAGCTGCTCGTCGCCGATCGCGACATCCGCGTCCTCGATGCCCGAACGGGCGAGCTGATCCGCCGGTTGACCCTCGATCCGAGTCGCGACTACCAGCCGCTCGGAGCCAGTTGACGTGTCTACGATGTCCCGCGACATCTGTCTCCGATGTCGCGACACATCACAGAGAGCGGCGGACGGGAATCGAACCCGCGTCATCAGCTTGGAAGGCTGAGGCTCTACCGTTGAGCTACCGCCGCGCGTGAAGGGAGCGTAGCCACCGCGCCACCGATTCGTCAGAATGCAAGACCCACGGGGAGTGGCGCAGTCTGGTAGCGCACTCGGCTGGGGGCCGAGCGGTCGCAGGTTCAAATCCTGTCTCCCCGATGTAGACAATAGCTTCCGAGGCATTTGCAACCCCCGCGGGCGTGGCAGGCCCGAAGGAACAGGGGGCCTCGCTCGTTTCAGCTGACGAAAGCCGAGGCGGAAGCTTTGAGATCACAAACCCCCCGCCGGCCCTCGACTAACGCCGCGCCTTGAACTCCATCTGTTCCCAGAACTCGCGCATTCGGCGGCGGCTGATCTTGCGCTGCCAGGATGGGGTTCGCTTGGCCCCCACGACGATCCGGCGCTCGCCGCGGCAGAAGCCGCGACTGAGGCCGCGGTGTTCGTTCGGCTCGTCCGGCGACGCGGCTCGGTAGGGGCAGAAGCCCCAGCCGCAGTGCGGGGGGCAGCCCGATCCGAGGATCTCGTGGCGGTCGCGGCTACTGCTGAGGCAGTGCGGGAGCTCCTCCATGTAGCCGAAGCTGTCGTGGCGGTCGGGAGGGCTGCCCTCCTTGAGGTCGACGAGGACGGCGACGTCGCCGACCAGCTGCGCGGCGTCGCGGCTCAGCACGGTGGGCAGGCGACCGGCGTCTTCGACGTCGTCGCTCCAGACGAAGGCCTTCCAGTGGGGGCCGCCGAGTTCGGCGTGGCGAAGGGCGGAGCGGGCCAGCTTGGCGGCCTGCCGTGCCAGCGGATGCCGCTCGCGGGTGGCGTGGAGACGGTAGGAGAGCACGTCGAGCGTGTCTTCCCGGTTCGTGCCCGAGATCGCGTACAGCGCCAGCGCCTGGTAGAGCAGCATCCGCGCGTACCAGGACTCGGCGTGAGGCAGCGCGACGTCGGCGACGAGGCGGCGGTTGCTCGCCACCCAGCCCGGCCCGGTGAACGTCTTCGCCGGGTCGGAAGCGTGCCGCATCGCGTCGGCCTTGAAGCCCTGCGCCAGCGACTCTTCCAGTTCCGGGCGGCTTCCCTCGTAGGCCAGGGTCGCGAACTCCGCCAGCTGTGCCCGGGCGTGCGTGAGGTAGATCTCGTGCGGGAGCTCGTCGCCGTCGCCGCCGGCCTGCTCGCTCTCGCTCGCGTCCGCCTCGGCCTCGTGTGTGTCCCCCTCGGCCTCATGCGCGTCGGCCTCGGCCCGGCCCGGGTGCTCCTCGGCCCCACTCCCGGTCCGCAGCTCCTCGCTGAGGCCGCTGACGATCGCCGGCAGGACCCAGCCAAGCGCCACGAACGAGTCCCGCGACCAGTTGGAGCTCTCGCCAGGGGAGGCGGAGGGCTGCAGCGCCCGACCCCTGGCGGCGAGGTGACCGGCCTGCAGGATCTGAACCTCGATGCGCCGCCATAGCTTCGGGTAGGCGCACCAGGCGTTCCTCTCGAGCTGCTTGCTCGCGGCCCGACGCACGTCGTAGTCGGGATCGCGCGTGAAGTGTTCCCAGATCGTGCACCAGGCGTCTTCGCAGGCCAGCTCCGCGATCGCCGGAACCGCCTGCAGCTTCGTCCAGCGCATCGCGCTCCCGGTCAATCTCGCCTGCTCGGTGATCTCCTTTGCGTGCTCGGGGGGTTCTTCCGCCGACTCTCTGAACAGGGCGGCCAGGTTCGCCGCGGTGGTGAGCTTGATCAGCTCGTCGTCGGGGTCGGACCGCTTGTGCGGGTCGAGTGCTTCCATCGGGTCGAGCAGGTCGGCCAGGCGGCCCCCGTCCGCGCCGTTGCCGATCGTCGCCGTCTCGCCATCGCCGTTTTGCACCGCCTCCACCAGCTGCACCACGATCTGCTGCGCTAAATCCGCACCCCGCTCGATCGGCTCCTCACCCAGGGAGAGCGCGTCGGCGTGGATCGCGGCGAAGGTGAGGGCGAGGTGGGCCGTCAGCTTTTCGGGGTGATGGTTGTTCATCAGTCTCTCCACCCAGATGCCGAAGCTGCTCCGGTCCCCGTTCCGACCCCCCAGCAGGCCCAATTTGGCGAGGCAACGGCCGGCGAGGAAGGCCTGCATGATGCGGTGCCTGAACTGCGGATCCCCGCGCCAGTCGCGCTCGAGAATCCGCATGCGTTCGCCGGTGTCGATCGCCTCGTGCTGGGAGAGCTCGGTCCTGCGCACGAGAGGCTTCCCCGCGACCTCTCCCAGTCCACGCCGATCGTCCGTGCTGATGAACTCGACGAGGGTGCGGCGCTTCGGTCGCCCGGTGCGGGTCTCCTCGGGCTGGTCGGGATGGACGGCGGCGGCGGTCGCCTCGAGCCCGGTCGCACCCAGCGTCCCCAGCGCCGCCTGTTCGAGCGCGGTCAGACTGCGCTGGCGATCGGAGCGATCGATTGCCAGGCTGCGACGCACCTGGCCCCTGACGATCCCCTCGCGGAAACGTTCGAGGAGCATGTAGCGGACCCAGAGCGAGTTCCACTCGTGTTTGCTCTCCGATATCTTGCGCCAGCGGCCGGGCCTCGCGGTGTGGCACCAGCGCTCGGGGTTGTCCGGCAGGTCCGGGCAGGCGCCGACGGACGTCAGCTCGGCCAGGGCTTCGAGGTAGAGGGGAGCCTCCGTGAGGTCGCCTTCGTGCACCCAGCGCTCGATGCGCCCGCGCGGGGGTGGGCTGGAGGTGGTCGAGCCGGGCTCGCGGGCTGCCGGCTGCGCGACGAGGCCGACCGCGGTCTCGAAGTCGAGCGGGTCGATGGTGATAGCCGAGGCCGCGATCCCGACCGGGACTCCGGCGGGACGGGCGGTCACGATTACCGCCTGCCCCTCGGTGGCGACGTTCTCGAGCAGGCGCCGCATCATGAACCCGGGCTCGCCTTCGAACCCGATCTGATCGATGTCGTCGACCAGGATCGCCACTCGCTGTCGCCGGCACAGCCATCGCCAGACGATGTCGGCGTCGGCGTTGGTCCTCACGAACGGCCGCACCTGCTGTTCGAATCGCTCCCGCGCGAGGCGGATCAGATCGTCGCCCGTGCGCTCGCCGCGCAGCTCGAGCAGCACCGGCACGAGCCCGATCTTGGCCAGAACCGACGCCAGGTCGATGAGCGCCGTGGTCTTGCCCGCGCCGGGATCGCCGACGATGATCTGCACGTCCCTCTTGCGCGCGAGCGCACCGGGGAGCAGCTCGTCGTAGAGCTCGCCGCGGGGCACGGTGTTGACCGGCGGATCGAGCTCGACGATCTTCGTGGTCTGCGCGGCCAGCGTCGTGCGCAGGAGCGCGGCCGGGTCGGCGACTATCCGGTGGCGCACCCGCCGTGCGGTGTGCGGGCTCTTGACGACGTCGTGCCATATCACCGTCACGAAGGCGGCGAGTGAGATTCCGAGCCCCCATTGCGCCGCCCATTTCCAAGGGTTGCCGGTCGATTCGTCGAAGGCGGCGACCCCGCAAACCACCACCAGGATGCCCCACGCGACGACCCAGACCGTCAGCGTCTCCAGCGGCTGGTAAAGCCGCGCTCGGCTGACCCATCGCCCCGGCCACCGGTGGGAGTCCCCGATCCGACGCCAGAAGCCGCCGACCACCACCGCGATCCAGAGCCACACCAGGTGAAGCCGCCGGCTGCGCCTCCGGGTCCGCGGCGCCGAGACGGACTCGATCGTCCCCCGTGCGCCGCGCTGGCTTCCCGCCGCCGCGACGATGTGCTTACGCGCCTTCGATGTCTCCTCCAGCGGCATCGCGGCGGGGCTCGGCGTCGCTCCATCCGCCGGCGTCCTCCCCTCCTCAACTGACACGCTGTCGCTCCTTACAGTTCAGTTTGCAATAAAACCCTTTTGTTACTCTAGGCTTTTTTGCCTACTCGAGGCACGATACGTGCCGCTGCCGCCCGGAGAGAGCTGGAGCTGGAGCCAGATCGCCGGCGCTTTCCAGCGCTTTCGCGACGACGCGGTCCTCTACTTCCACGACGGCGACCGTGGTCTAGCCCTCCCCGCCTGACGCAGCCACAATGCTGGTCGAGAGCTCCGGCGAGCCGGCGATCGTCTGCAGGACGACGCAGTAGCGCTCGGTCAGCTTCAGGAGGGTGGCGAGCTCCTCCTCACTCGCCTCGGTGTCGAGCTCGAAGCGGAGGCGGATGGCCCGGAAGCCGACGGGGGTGTCGCGGTCGACGGCGAGGGTGCCGCGGAAGTCGAGGTCACCCTCGGCGTGGACGCTGCCGGACTCGACCTCGATGCCCAGCGAGGTCGCGACGGCTCGCAGCGTTACGCCGGCGCAGGCCGCGAGGGCCTCGAGCAGCATGTCGCCGGAGCAGAGCAGGGAGCCGTCGCCGCCGGAAGCGGGGTGGAGGCCGGCCTCGGCCATGGCACGGCCGGCGCCGATCGAGCAGGAGATGCCCTCGCCCAGGCTGCCGCTGGCCGCGAGGGTGACGAGGGCGGCCTCGGGCCGGCTCTCGTAGCGCTCCTTCAGCGGGGCCTGGATCGCTCGCAGCTCGTCGCGTTCCACGCTGCCATCTTAGGTTCGTGCCCCGGCCCGGGTTGAACTCGCGCCCGTCCCTGGTACAACAATGGGCATGCAGAGCTGGGATTTGAAGACCGTCGAGGCGGAGCCACACCAGCCGGCGATCCTCGCCTCGGCCGAAGACGCGCGGACGATCCTGCTGCACCTCCCGGCCGGGGAGGAGCTGCAGGAGCACGAGGTGCACGAGCGGGCACGGGTGGTCGTCGTCGACGGCGAGGTCGATGTGACCACGGGCGCCGGCGAGCACGTGGCGGCCGCTGCCGGCCACCTGTTCGAGTTCGATCCGGGCGAGCGGCGCACGATCGCCGCCCGGTCCGGCGCACGGCTGCTGCTGATCCTCTCGCCCTGGCCCGGGGATGGCCATCCCGGCGCGATGACGCTCGCGCAGAAGGCCGAGGCGCGGGAGCGCGCGGCCGAGCGTTAGTCGAAGCGCCTTTCCGGGCAGGAATGTCCTTGTGCCAGGAGGAGAGCACAAGCCGGAGCTGGTCCTCGGCCCGTTGCTGCGCTACGTCGGGGAAACCGAGGCGACGGTTTGGGTCGAGGCCGACCGGCCCTGCGAGGTCGAGGTGCTCGGCCGGCGCGAGCCCACCTTCACGGTCGAAGAGCACCACTACGCACTGGTCCGGGTCGAAGGCCTCGAGCCCGACAGCTTCAACGAGTACGAGGTCCGGCTCGACCGCGAGCTGCGCTGGCCACCGGCCGGGTCAGGGCTGCCGCCGAGCGCGATCCGCACTCTCGGCAACGGGAAGCCGATCGACGTCTGTTTCGGCTCCTGCCGCGTCTCCCTCCCGCACGAGGAGCCCTACACCCTCAGCAAGGATCGCCACGAAGACGGCAGGGAGCACGACGCGCTGCGGGTCCTGGCCCAGGAAATGACCCGGACCGAACGCGACAGGTGGCCGGAGATGCTGTTCCTGCTCGGCGACCAGGTCTACGTCGACGAGGGCTCGCCGCGCACCCGCGAACGGATCCACCAGCGCCGCGGCACCGGGACCCCGCCCGGCGAGGAGGTCACCGACTTCGAGGAGTACTCCTGGCTCTACGCGGAGGCGTGGACCGACCCGCTGGTCCGCTGGCTCTTCTCGACCGTTTCGGTCTCGATGCAGTGGGACGACCACGACATGAGCGACGACTGGAACATCTCCCGCTCCTGGCTCGAGCAGATGCGGCGCAAGTCCTGGTGGCACCGCCGCGCTACGGCGGGGATCATCAGCTACTGGGTCTACCAGCACCTGGGCAACCTCTCGCCGCGGGAGCTGGACGCCGACGACCTCTACCCGCGGGTGCGCGGCAACGTCCACGCGACCGCCGTCCTGCGCGAGTTCGCCGCCCATGCCCACACCACCGGCGCGGGGGTGCGCTGGAGCTTCTGCCGCGATCTCGGCCGCAGCCGCGCGATCTTCGTCGACTCCCGCGCCGGCCGGGTGCTGGAGGAGGGAGGACGCTCGATCCTCGACGAGGAGGAGTGGGAGTGGATCGCCGCGCACGCCCGCGGCGACTTCGACCACCTGCTGCTCGCCACCACGGTGCCGGTTCTGCTCTCGCCCGGCTTCCACCACCTGGAGGCCTGGAACGAGCGGGTCTGCGACGGAGCCTGGGGCGGCCTCGCGGCCAGGGCCGGCGAGAAGATTCGCCGCGCCCTCGACTTCGACCACTGGGCGTCCTTCGGCGAGTCCTTCCAGCGGCTGCGCGATCTGCTCGAAGACGTCGGATCCGGCAGGCACGGGCGGGCGCCGGCTTCGATCGTCGTCCTCTCCGGCGACGTCCACCACGCCTACCTGGCCGAAACCGCGTTCGATCCCGAGGCCGGGGTCGAGAGCGCCGTCTACCAGGCGGTCTGCTCGCCCTACCGCAACCCGCTCGACGAGCGCGAGCGCCGCGCGATCAGGGCCGGCTTCTCGCGGCCGTTCGTCGCCGCGATGCGGGCCCTGGGGCGCTCGGCGGCCGTCGCTGACCCGGGAATGCGCTGGCGCTTGGCCGAGGGCCCCTACTTCGACAACCAGGTGGCGACCATCCGCCTCGACGGTCGCGAGGCACGCATCCAGCTCGACAAGACCGCTCCCGGCGACGACGAGGAACGCCGCTTGGACCGCGTCTTCGAGCGCCGGATCGCTTGACGTCACGCCCTGCGGCGCGCATCCTCGGGCTTTGATCAAGAAATTTGTAGCGAGGCAAGAATACTGTTATGCTCGCGCCGGAATCGACTGCTCAAGGGTTACGAACAGCCGCTTCGACATAGCCAGCACCAGTGCCTTAATCGGTTAAAGGGTCGGCGTTGTAAGCCGGAGATCCGGGTTCGAGCCCCGGCTGGTGCATTCGTAAACGGGAATGCGAATGGGCTATGCGATGAACATCTTCGACTACGTAGAGGACGGGGCTGTCCAGGGGGAGCAGGTCCGCTGGTCGGCGCGCTCCCCCTTCCGACCGCACGGGGAGTTCGACCTGATGCTGGTCCCTCGCACGCCGGATTGGCGCCGCGACGAGGACTCGCGGCGGGCGCTGGAGCGGATCGAGGCGGAGCCGTGGGTGGAGGCGGTCGCCGAGCAGGGCGACGAGGTGATGCTGCGACTCGGCAGCGACTGGATCGAGGAGACCGGGGCCAGGCTCGAGGCGGGCGAGGTCGCGGCGAATGCCGACCTCGCCGAGGGTAGGCGCTACGCCGTCTACTTCTGGGGCGCCAACACGACCAAGGCGCTGCACATCGGCCACCTCCGCAACCTCGCGGTCGGGCACGCGCTCGGCGCGGCCATGGAGCAGGCCGGCGCCCAGGTCGAGCGCCGCAGCCTGATCTGCGACGTCGGCCGCAGCATGGGCGAGGCGATGGCCGGCGTCGTGCAGAGCGGGCGTGACCAGCAGGTCTGGCCGGAAGGCGAAGAGAAGAGCGACCATTTCGTCGGCGCCTGCTACGCCGACTACGTCACGGCGGGGCGTGCGGCCGGGATCGTCGGCGGGCGCGACGCCGACGACGGTGCCGAGGACTCGGTCGCGCGCGAGTCCTCGCTCTACAACGACAAGGCCGACGAGCTGATGCTGCGCGTCCTCGGTGGCGACCAGGAAGCGCTCGAACTGTGGTCGAAGACGCGCGCCTGGGTGATCTCCGGCCAGCGCAAGACCCTGACCCGGCTCGGCATCGCCTTCGACCGGGTGATCTTCGAGTCGGACTTCCTGCCCGAGGTGCTGGAGCTGACCAACCTCGGCCTCAGCGAAGGGACGCTGACCAAGCGCTACGGCGACGACATGGTGATGTACGAGACCGAACGCGAGGAGCTGGAGGAAATGCCGCTGGTGCGCGCCGACGGGCTGCCGACCCAGCACATGCGCGCGCTCGCCTACTGGTCCGCCGCGCCCGAGCTCGACGACTTCATCTCGCTGCAGGTCTGCGGCAACGAGTGGGTCTCCCACGTCACCTGCCGGCGCCAGCTGATCGACGAGCTCGGCGTCGTCAGCGGCAACGGCAACGGCAGCGCCAAGGGCGGCGGCCCACCGACCTACGACGTCTTCCACGGGATGGTCGCCCGCGACCGCACCTCGATCACCTCGAGCAAGGAAGGGGCGCTGCTGGTCGACGACCTCGCCGACTGGGTCGAGCGGGAGATCGAGGCCGACCCCGAGCGGGCCGAGGTGCGGCGCAACCACCCCGAAGCCGACCGGCTTCCGTCGCGCATAGCCCTCGCCTTCTTCCTCCTGCAGCCGACCTCGAAGCGGGTCGACTTCGAGCCGGAGAAGCTGCTGCGGGAGGAGAAGGGGAGCCTGGGCTGGGACCTGGCGCGGGCGCAGGCGCACCCTGGCACCGCGCCGCTCGGCGCCGAGCGGGCGAGCGAGGACGCCGACTACCGCTTCGCCGTCGTCCAGTCCGAGCTCCACCGCCGCCACCTGCGCAGCTCGGTCGAGGGTCTCGACGTGATCCCGCTGGCCCGCTACGTCTCCCACTTCGCGCGCTGGTACCGCGAGGGCGAGCGCTCGCCCGAGGTCGAGCGGGTGGCGCGGACGCTGCTCGACCAGGGCATCCGCAGCCTCGGTCTGGAGGGAGCGTGAGATGAGGACGCTGCTGGTCGACAACCACGATTCCTACACCTACAACGTCTTCCACCTGCTCGCCGCCGCCTCCGGCTCCGAGCCGGTGGTCGTCAACAACGACGCCGTCTCCTGGCGGGTGCTCTCGCGCTCGGACTTCGACGCGATCGTCCTCTCGCCGGGGCCGGGGCGGCCGGAACGCTGGCACGACTTCGGCGTCTGCCGCGACATCCTCCGCTACAGCGAGATCCCCGTGCTCGGCATCTGCCTCGGCCACCAGGGGATCGGCAACCTGCTCGAGGGCGGCGTCAGCAGCGCGCCGATGGCGATGCACGGCCGGCTCAGCCACGTGCGCCACTCCGACACCGGCATCTTCGAGGGCATCCCGCAGGACTTCTCGGTCGTCCGCTACCACTCGCTGGCGATCACCGGCCCGCCCGGCCCCGAGGGCAACGTCACCGCCTGGGCCGACGACGGCGTGGTGATGGGCGTCGAGCACACAAACCGCCCGATCTGGGGCGTCCAGTTCCACCCCGAGTCGATCGCCACCGAGCACGGCCGCGCGATCGCCGAAAACTTCTACGCGATGGCCAGCCGCCTGTGCGGCAACCCCCCGGTCGATACCGCCCGCCGACGGGCCTCAAACACCCCTATATGGAGGAAAAACGGCCCGTCGATCCAGAAAGGGGATTCGCCGATGCGGCTCAGGTTGCGGGAGATCAAGGGGGAGGCACCGACGGAGGCGCTGTTCGAACGGCTCTTCCTCGGTGAGGAGAACGCGTTCTGGTTCGACAGCGCCGACGCTCCGACCCGGCTCGCGCAGTGCTCCTACCTCGGCACCAGCGCCGGGCGCGACCGCTGCCTGCTCGAATACGACGTCGACGCGGGCGAGGTCGCGGTCAGGCGCGCCCGCCGCGACACGGTCGAGCACAAGTCGATCTTCGATCTGCTCGACCGGGAGCTCGCCAAGCACGCGGTCGAGCCGCCGCCGCAGCTGGCGCGGGGGCTGATCGGCGGCTACGTCGGCTACCTCGGCTACGAGCTCAAGGCCGACTGCGGCTCCCCCAACGTGCACAGTTCCGACATGCCGGACGCGCTGCTGATGCTGGCCAACCGCGTCGTCGCCGTCGACCACGTGCGCCGCCGCACCTTCCTCTGCGCGGTCGGCCGCGAGGACGATGCCGAGGCGGACGGCTGGCTGGACCGTGCCGAGCAGGTCGTCGCCGAGCTGCTCGCCGACCCCCCGGCCCCGGTCCCGACGCCCGATCCGGCGAGCCCCGAGCCCCACGTCGTCTTCCAGTCCGGCCGCGGCCGCGAGCGCTACCTCGCCGACATCGCCGCCAGCCAGGCCGAACTGGCGGCCGGGGAGTCCTACGAGGTCTGCCTCACCGACCAGTTCTCGACCTCGGCCAGCCCGGACCCGTTCGTGCTCTACCGCCACCTGCGGCACAGCAACCCGGCGCCCTTTGCCGCCTTTCTCAAGTTCGGCGAGCGCGCCCTCGTCAGCTCCTCGCCGGAGCGCTTCCTCTCGGTCGACCGCGACCGCCGCGTCGAGGCGCGGCCGATCAAGGGGACGATCTCGCGCAGCGAGGACCCGGTCGTCGACGCCGCCCGCCGCGACGAGCTGAAGGAAGACGAAAAGACGATGGCCGAGCACCTGATGATCGTCGACCTGCTACGCAACGACGTCGGCCGCGTCTGCGACGTCGACAGCGTCAGCGTGCCGGAGCTGATGGCGATCGAGCCCTACGCGACGGTGCACCAGATGGTCTCCACGATCCAGGGCTATCTCGAGCCGGGGCGGACGCCGGTCGAGTGCGTCCACGCCTGCTTCCCCGGCGGCTCGATGACCGGGGCGCCGAAGCTGCGCACGATGGAGATCATCGACGGCCTCGAGGACGAGGCGCGCGGCGTCTACTCGGGCGCGATCGGGTACTTCGGGCTCGACGGCAGCACCGACCTCAGCATCGTCATCCGCACGGTCGTGATGCGGCCGGGGCGGACCACGATCGGCGCCGGCGGCGCGATCGTCATGCAGTCCGACCCCGTCGACGAGTTCGACGAGACCCTGCTCAAGGCGCGGGCGCCGATGGCGGCGGTGGCGCGGGTCGCCACCGGCCGCGGGGACCCCGACGCCTGGAGCGTGGAGCTGGAGCCCTCGGCGCGCGCCGTCGGGGCGGCATGATCGAGACGACCGTCACCCGGCCGGCGACCGAGGCGGACGCCGAGGCGGTCGCGGCGGCGGTCGAGCGGCTGCTGGTCGAGCTCGGCGGCAGGCGGCCGCCGCGGGCCGAGCTCGAGGCCGAGGTCCGCGCGGCGCTCGAGGACCCGGGCATCGGCGCGACGCTCGTCGCCGAGGCCGACGGCGAGATCGTCGGCGTGCTCAGCGCCAGCTGGCAGCGCGCCCTGCACGTGCCGGGGCGCTACGCGACGATCCAGGACCTCTGGGTCGATCCCGAGTGGCGCAGCCGCAGGGTCGGCGCCGCCCTGGTCGACGAGCTTGCGGCCCTGTGCCGGGCACAGGGGGTGGCGCGGATCGAGGTCGGGCTGCCGCGGGAGAGCTTCGGCGCGATTCGCGCCACCGAGGCCTTCTACCTCGGCAACGAGTTCGAGCACCTCGGCCCGCGGATGCGGAGGCTGCTGCCATGAGCGCGGAGCGACCAGGCGTGCCTCTCTGGTTCCTCGCGCCGGGAGCGAAGCGCGAGGTGTCGTGGTGACCGAGCTGGTGATGGTCGAGCAGCGCCGCGGCTCAGACGACGCGGCGCACTGGATCCGCGAAGGCGGGCAGACGATCCCCGGCCAGGACAGCAACCTGCGCCTCGACGAGCTGGGCGCCGGCCTGCTCCGTCACGAGCGGGTGCGGGCGATCGCCGCCGATGCCGCCGACGAGGCGCTGGAGCGGACGCTCGCCGCGATGCACGAGCGGCGCTACCTCGACGCCCTGCACGGCGTCAACGGCGAAGCCGTCGTCATGCCCGACTTCGCCCCGCCCGGCCTCGAGCCCGACATCCCGGTCGACTCCGGCCTCGTCGCCGCCGCGCACGAGGGCGTCCGCACCGCGATCACCGCGGCCGAGCGGCTCGCCGCCGGCGCCCGCTACACCTACGCGGTCTGCCGCCCGCCCGGGCACCACGCCGGCCCCGACTTCCTCGGCGGCTACTGCTACCTCAACAACGCCGCCGCCGCCGTGCGGACGCTGGGCGACGCCGGCCTGCGCCCGGTCGGCGTCCTCGACCTCGACCTCCACTACCCGAATGGGACCGCGGCGCTGATCGAGCGGCTGGGGGAGGCGAGGCTGCACTCGCTGCACGCCTTGCCGGTCACCAACGTCTCCGCCGACACCGTGCTGCCGCAGACGGAGAGCGAGCGGGTCGTCGCCTTCGGCGAGGACCCCGGGCCGGAGGCCTATCTGGCCGCCGTCGGCGCCGCGGTCGAAGATCTCTCCGGCGACGCGGCCGCGCTGGTCGTCTCGCTCGGCTACGACATCGTCGCTGGCGACCCGCACGGCTGCTGGGGCTTCGAGCCGGCGATCTTCACCGAGATCGGCGGTCTCCTGGCGCGCGCCGGGCTGCCGGTCTGCGTGATCCAGGAGGGCGGCTACGCGCTGCCGCTCCTGGCCGAGTGCAGCGAGGCCTTCGCCCGCGGCCTGCTCGACGGGAGCCCGGCATGAACGGGCTCGAGCCGTTCCGCCGTCGCCTCGACGCGCTCGACGACGAGATCGCCCGCCTGCTCGGCGAGCGCTTCGAGATCTGCCGCGAAGTCGCCCTCTACAAGAGCGCCCACGGGATCCCGATGATGCAACCCGACCGGGTCGACGAGGTCCGCGCCCGCTACCTCGACCGCGGCGCCGAGGCCGGCCTGCCGGCCGATTTCACCGGCGACCTCTTCGATCTCCTGATCGCCGCCACCTGCAAGGAGGAGGACGAGCTGATGGAGGCGCGGGCGGGCGCAGCGGAGCCCGGAGGAGGAGCCCCGTGAGCGCCCACGACGGCATGCCGACGTTCGCCGGCGCCGGCGCCAGGCTGCCGCGCGAGGCCGGCCTGCCGCCCGGCCCGCGGATGCCGCGGGCGCTGCAGGCCGTCGGCTGGACCCAGCGGCCGCTGCCCTGGCTCGAGCGCTGCCAGCGCCGCTACGGCGACACCTTCACCCTGCGCATCCTCCACTGGGGCGACTGGGTCCTGCTCTGCGACCCCGACGACGTCAAAAAGGTCTTCACGGCCGGCAGCGCGGTCGGCGTCGACGTCGCCAACCCGCTGCTCGGCCCGGTCCTGGGGCCGCGCTCGGTGATGCTGCTGGAAGAACCCGAGCACATGACCCGTCGCAAGCTGATGCTGCCCGCCTTCCATGGCAAGGGCATCGAAAGCGACGGCGAGATGATGGCCGAGGTGGCGCGGCGGGAAGTCTCCCGCTGGCCGGTCGGCGAGCCGTTCGCGCTCTGGCCGCGGATGCAGGCGATCACCCAGGAGGTGGTGATGCGGGCGGTCTTCGGGGCAGCGGCGGACGAGCGGCTGGGGCGGCTGCGCGAGCAGCTGCAGGGCCTGACCGTGTGGATGAACGACCCCCACAACCTGACCCGGCTGGCGACCTTCGGCCCGCGCTGGGTCGTCCGCAGCCGTGGCTACCGGCGGGCGATGCGGCCGGTCGAGGAGGCGGTGCTGGAGGAGGTGCGCCGCCGCCGCGCCGAGGGCGAGGTGCACCCGGACGTCGTCTCGATGCTGGTGCAGGCGCGCTACGAGGACGGCTCGCCGATGAGCGAGCGGGACCTGCGCGACGAACTCCTGACCCTGCTCACCGACGGCCCGACCTCGACCTCGCTGGCCTGGACCTTCGAGCGGCTGCTGCGCAACCCCGACAAATTCGAGCGGGCGCGGGAGGACGCGCGCGACGGCGACGGCGCCTACCTCGACGCGGTGATCAAGGAGACCCTGCGCGTGCGCCCGCCGGTGCCGGTGGTGGTGCGGCGGTTGCTGGAGCCGATGGAGCTGGGCGGCTACGAGCTGCCGGCGGGGACCACCGTCGCCCCCTGCATCCACCTGATCCACCGCAACGAGGAGATCTACCCGCAGGCCAGGAGCTTCATCCCCGAGCGCTTCCTCGATCGCCAGCCCGGCACCTACACCTGGATCCCGTTCGGCGGCGGCACCCGGCGCTGCCTCGCCGCCAGCTACGCCGAACTGGAGATGAAGCGGGTCCTGCGCACGGTCTTCGCCGAGGTCGACCTGCGGCCGGTCGAAACCCGCGCCGAGCGGATGCGGAAAAGCGCCATCTCCTTCAGCCCCGACCGCAGCGGGCTGGTGATCGCCGAGCCGTGGTAGCCCAGACCGACCTCCTGATCGTCGGCGCCGGCGCCAAGGCGGCCGGGATCGCGACCAAGGTCCACGTGCTGAACGCGCTGGGCCTCGGCCCGATCAGCCTCAAGGTTGTCGAGGGGACCACCCGCGCCGCTTCCTGGCTCGGTCGCAACGGCATGACCTCGGGCGAGGAGCCGCTGGCCGTGACGCCGATCAAGGACATCGGCTTCCCGTACCAGAGCCATTACGAGTTCGGCGAGGCCGGCGAGGCGATCGACGCCGCGGCCCAGGCTTTCTCCTGGCAGCAGTACATGATCAGCAAGCGCCGCTACGCGCGCTGGATCGACGCCGGCTCGCCCTCGGTGCGCCACCGCGACTACGGCGAGTACCTGACCTGGGTGCTGTCGCGGGCGACCGAGGGGGTCGAGCACGTCGAGGGACGCGTCACCACGGTCTCCCTCGACGAGAGCGGCGAGCGCTGGCTGGTCGAGGTCGAGGAGGCGGCGGGGACCTCGCGCCACGCCGGCGGCGCCCTGGTCCTGACCGGGCCGGGCACCCACCGCGCCTTCCCGCACGAGCCCAGCGTCGCTCCGCGGCTCTTCCACTGCGACAGCAGGCGCAGCGAGTTCGCGCGCCTGCCGGAGGACGAGTGCGGCGTCGCCGTCGTCGGCGGCGGCGAGAGCGCGCTCAGCTGCGTGATGTTCCTGCGCGGCTTCCGGCCGCGGGCGCGCTGCACGATCTACACGCCGATGCTGCCGATGAGCCGCGGCGAGAGCTTCCTCGAGAACCGCGTCTTCTCCAACCCCGACGAGGTCGAATGGGGGGCGCTCGACCTGCAGACGCGGCGCGACTTCGTCAAGCACTCCGACCGCGGCGTCTTCGATCCGCCGAGCCTGGAAGCGATCGCCTACGACGACCGCGCCCACTTCGTCACCGGCCGCGTCACCGACGTCGGCGAGCCGCGCGGCGGCGACGGCGTGCGCGTCGAGTACGAGTCGCCCGAGGGCCTGAAGCACGGCGAGCACGACTTCGTCGTCAACTGCACCGGATTCGACCTACTGGCCCAGCTGCGTGACCTCTTCCCGCCGCCGGCGCGGGAGCAGGTCGAGAGCAGGTCGGGGCCGCTCTGGGACCGACCGGCCGGGACCGAGGTGCGGATCGGCCGGGCGCTCGAGCTGGAGGGGATGCGGCCGCGGCTGCACATCCCCGGCCTGGCCGGGCTGAGCCAGGGGCCGGGCTTCGCGAACCTCGGCGCGCTCGGCCTGGTCTCCAACCGGGTGCTGCAGCCGCTGCTCCAGGAAAAGGCGCCCGCGCAGGGATTTGGCGCAGACGAGAGTATGCAATATAAGTCTTTATCGCTTGAGTAATTACCGGGTATTCAAATCCAATCGGGGGGAGTTGACGTGAGTCTCGAGAAATTTCCAAAGGCGGCCCTGGCGGGGCTGGTCCTCGTCGCCGTGGCGTTGGTTGCGGCGCTCTCGGGCTGCGGCGGCTCCTCGTCGTCCGGCGACGAGCCCAAATTCGAGGGTGCGGGCTATCCCGGCGTCGACGCGGCCAACAGCCGCGAGGCCGAAGGCGAGATCGACAGCTCCAACGTGGCCGAACTGGAAGAAGCCTGGTCGCTGCCGCTGACCGCGCAGAGCTCCTACGGCGCTCACGCCGCCTCGCCGGTGATCCTCAACGGCGTCGTCTACTCCCAGGACCTCGAGTCGAACGTGCAGGCGATCGACCTCGAGTCCGGCGAAGTTCTGTGGAACCAGAGATACGAAGAACTGAGCCAGGGCCCGAACGGGGTCGCGGTCGCCGAGGGCCTGGTCTTCGGCGCCACCGCGAAGGAGGCCTTCGCGCTCGACCAGGAAACCGGCAAAGAGGTCTGGTCGACGCCGCTGGTCGTGCAGCCCTCCGGCGAAGGCATCGACATGGCCCCCGGCTACAGCGACGGCCTCGTCTACATCTCGACCGTGCCGCTGACCGCGACCGAACTGTACCCGGGGGGCGGGGTGGGGACGCTCTGGGCCCTCGACGCGAAAACCGGCAAGAAGGAATGGAGCTTCGACACCGTGCCGAAGAGCCTCTGGGGGAACAGGAAAGTCAACTCCGGCGGCGGCCTCTGGCAGCCACCCTCGTTCGACGAGAAAGGCTCCATCTACTTCGGCACCGGCAACCCGGCCCCGTACCCGGGGACGCCGCAGGAACCCTGGGGATCGAGCCGTTCCGGCCCGAACCTCTACACCAACTCGGTGGTCAAGCTCGACGCGCGGACCGGGAAGATGCGGTGGTACTACCAGCAGACCCCGCACGACATCTACGACTGGGACTTCCAGAACCCGCCGCTCCTGGTCGAGGCCGGCGGCCGTGAGCTCGCGGTCGGCTCCGGCAAGGTCGGCTTCGTCGTCGCGCTCGACGCGAAAACCGGGAAGCCGGTCTGGAAGCGCTCGGTCGGCACCCACAACGGCCACGACAAGGACAACCTCTACGCGATGAGGGGTGAATTCTCGAAGATCAAAGCGGGCGAGCTCTTCCCCGGTGTGCTCGGCGGCGTGATCGCGCCGATGGCCACCGACGGCAGGACGATCTTCGTCCCGGTTGTCAACGGCTCGGCGACGGTGACCGCCAACAGCGAAATCGGTGGCGGCGGCGAAATGACCGGCGAACTTGTCGCGATCGACGCGGCGAGCGGGGAGGTCCAGTGGAAGCAGGAATTCAACTCGGCCGCCTTCGGTGCCCCCACGGTGATCAACGACCTCGTCTTCGCGCCGTCCTTCGAAGGCAGCGTCTACGCCTTCGAAACCGGCAGCGGCAACGAAGTCTGGACGGCCGCGCTGCCGGCTGGGATCAACACCAACGTCTCGATCTCCGGCGACACCCTGGTCGCGCCCGCCGGGATCCCCGCCGCCGAAGGGCAGACGCCCGCGATGGTCGCCTACAGGCTCGGCGGTTAGCCGCCTTCGCTGGGGTTCGCCACAGCCGCGCGGTGGGTACCGTGCGGCTGTGGCAGCCAGGCGCAGCGCCGGGATCCTCCTCTACCGCACCGTCGCGGACCGGTTGCAACTGCTGCTGGTGCACCCCGGCGGTCCCTACTGGGCGAAACGGGACCTCGGCGCCTGGACCATCCCGAAGGGCGAATACGAGGAGGGAGAGGCGCCACGCGAGTGTGCCCTGCGCGAGCTCGAGGAGGAGCTGGGCGCGGCCCCGAGCCTCGACGCCGAGGTGTTGATCGACCTCGGCGCGGTGCGCCAGAAATCCGGCAAGGTGGTCGAGGCCTGGGCGGGCGAGGGGGATTTCGACCCGGCCGATTTGAAGAGCAACAGCTTCGCGCTCGAGTGGCCGCCCCGCAGCGGCGAGCAGCGCGAGTTCCCCGAGGTCGACCGGGCCGAGTGGCTCGACCCCGATGTGGCCCGGCAGAAGATCCTGCCCGCCCAGGCCGAGTTGATCGACCGACTGCTCGAACGTCTGAGGTGACGGACGGCGGGGTGGAGCGTCTTGTACTTTTTTGTTGGCGAGGCTCGGGGCGACAGCCACAACCCGCCCCGCAAAAAAGTTAAGCGGAACCCCACCTCCCCTCCCCGCTCGCAGAGCCCCCTAGCCGTCCGGCAACCCCGGACATATACTCGCCGGGGCTTATGGAAAACGGCTCCACTCCGCCGTCCGCTAGCACCGACGAGGCAGGTCGGAACGGCCACCTGCCGCTCTCCGCCCGGTTGCTGGGCGTCGGCGTCCAGGGCGCCCGCGCGGTCGGCAAGGCGACCGGGATCGACCGGGCGGTCGAAGTCGCGGCCGAGGAGGCGATCGTCGCCGCGGTCGAGAGCGAGGCGGTCGAGCGGGCGATGGCCCGGGTCCTGCAGGGCCCGATCGTCGCAGAGGCGGTGCAGGGCGCGCTGGAGAGCGACGCCGTCAAGAAGGCGCTGCTGGAGGCGATGGACAGCGAGCTGGTCGACGAGGTCTGGCGCCGGCTGCTGGCCTCAGAGGAGGCGCAGCAGCTGGTCGAGCGGATTGCCGAGGCGCCCGAGGTGCGGGCGGCGATCAGCGCTCAGGGCGCCGGCCTGATCGATGACATCGGCCGCACGGTCGGCAAGCTGGCGCGGCGGCTCGACGACAGCTTCGAGCGCATCGCCCGCCGGATCTTCCTCCGCCGTCGCCGCGCCGTCGCCAGCGATCGTGCCGGGGCCGTCAGCCGCACGCTGGCGATGGCGATCGACGGCATCTTCGTCAACCTCTCCTTCACCGCGGTCGCCGCGATCGTGGCCCTGGTCGAGTCCAGCTTCGGCAGCGGCGGCGACGGGGTGTCGAACCTCGCGATCGCGGTCGGTTCCACCGCCTGGCTCTCGCTTGGCGCGCTCTACCTCGTCGCCTTCTGGTCGCTGGCGGGACAGACGCCGGGCATGCGCTTTATCGGCATCAGGCTGAGCGAGCAACGGCTGCCCCTGCGACGCGCGATCAAGCGCCTGATCGGGCTCGGCCTCTCCGTTCTCGCCTTCGGCCTCGGCTTCCTCGGCATCGTCTTCGGCGAGCGCCGGCGGGGCTGGGCCGATCGCCTCGCCGGCACCGACGTCGTCTACGACGACCGCCGGCCGCAGCCGGCGCCCTGGTCGCAACCGCCGCCTTCCGCCTCGACGCCGGCGGCGGACACGGATCAATCCGCCGCCGGCGCCGCGACGAGCGCGGCGTCAGTGTCCGCTCAGGCCGGACCGCCCTCGGGGCCCTCGGCGAGCTTGTAGATGATGATGATCGAGAGCGCGAAGACCGCCAGCGACCAGAACGGGTAGGCGCCGATCGAGAGCAGGGCCGCGATCGAGTTGAGCGCGGCGATGAAGATGCCGAACCAGCGCCCGAATTCGCCGCCCGACCAGAGCGAGAAGGCAGCGATCAGCTCGAGCACGCCGACGATCAGCGTGATCCAGCCCCAGGTGTTGAGGCCGCTGAGGATGTAGGTCGCGTTCTCGGTGAAGAACTTCGAGTCGCCGATCGCGGCGATCCCCCAGATGATGTTGAGCACGCCGGCGACGAGCAGGAGGATGCCGGCAAACACCCACCAGCCGCTGAGCGTGGATTCAGCATTCATGAGCAACCCTTTCGTACGTGGACAGGACTGGACGTACTCAACATAGGCCACGCCGACGACGCCACGCAGGGATTCCTTTTCAAGCTGAGAGCTCGCTGCGCCGGCCATCCGAGCCCAGGCCGTTGCCGGCGCAGCGGTAACCCAGGCGTCAGCCGACCTTGGTGACTTGGAGAAGCGGCGCGACCTGCTCGGTCTTGGAAATCGCCACGGGCTCCACCCCCTTTCCCTGTGTCTTGAGGCGGCCGGGAGCCGCCATCGCTGGCGGGGGCGAGATTAGTAGAGCAGGTTCTACCAATCTATTTGAGCAAAGGAAAAACGCCCACTTTACGCCCGGCTCCCTTTGTGCGTAATAAGGTTGAGCGCTCGTATTCATTCAATAACTCGGAAAAGAGACCAAAGATGCCAGGTGCATTTGGACAAGCGACGAGCTGTGGCGCCGATCAGACACTGATCAAGGCGCTCAGTCACCCGGTGCGCGCCAGCGCGCTGACGATCCTCAACCAGCGCGTAGCGAGTCCAAAGGAAATCGCGACCGAGCTGCACGAGGAAGTGGGAAAAGTCAGCTACCACGTGAAGGAGCTGCGAAACCTCGGCTGCGTCGAGCTGGTCGACACCGCACAGCGTCGCGGCGCAACCGAGCACTACTACCGCGGCGTGGCCCAGGCATATATGAGCGACTCCTTCTGGGCGACGCTCTCGGTCGCGGTCAGGAACGGGATCTCGGTGACCGGGCTCAAGGTCCTGATCGAAGCGGCCAGGGAGTCGGTCGAGGCGGGGACCTTCGACGCCCGGGTCGATCGACACCTCTCCTGCCTGACCCTCGGTCTCGACGGGCAGGGCTGGAGGGACGCAAACGGGTTGCTGAACGAGACCCTCGAGCGCCTGGCTGAGATCGGCTGCGAAAGCGAAGCGCGGGAAACCGGGGAGCGGATCCGCGCCACCTTCGGCCTGCTCGGCTTCGAGTCCCCCGCCTGAGCGAGCGACTCAGGAAACGAGCTTGAGGACCTTGAAGGCCTTGACCCCGCGCGGGGCCTCGACCTCGACCGTGGCGCCGACCCGCGCGTCCATCAGCGCTTTCCCGATCGGCGACTCGGCGGAGAGGCGGCCCTGGGCGAGATCGGCCTCGGTCGAGCCGACCAGGGTCCAGACGTTGGTCCTGCCGCTCGATTCGTCGAGGACTTCGGCGCTGCGGCCGAAGGCGAAGGAGTCGCCGTCGGCATCGACCTCGACCACGACGGCGTTGCGCAGCCGCCCCTGCAGCCGCTTGATCCGCGTCTCCAGGTGCGCCTGGTCCTCTTTGGCGACGTGATACTCGGCGTTCTCCTTCAGGTCCCCCTCCTCGCGAGCGACCTTGATCCGCGCCGCCATCTCCTGCCGCGCCGGCCCTTCCAGCTGCTCGAGCTCCGCGCGCAGCGCGGCGATCCCCTCAGCCGTGATCGGCTCCCCGCCCGATTCCGGTCCGTTCATCGACCCCAGACTGCCAGATCGGCCGCGCCGGCGCGCCGAACCGCGCTTTTTACCCCCCTGGCGACCAAAAAGCTCGGTTCGCGTCCAGTCTCCGGCTTCGTTCGGCAGGGCGCTCCACGCGATGCTCAGCGTTGGGGGCGGGGGAGGGCGTCGCCGAGGATGAGGCGGGCTCGGTAGAAGAGCGCCTCGTCGGCCGCCGACTGGACTGAGTCGCGGTTGGCGGCGCGACTGGTGCGGTTCTGCCCAGTGCCGGCCGGCATCTCCTCCCTGACCAGGCCGGCGATCCGGCCTCGAGAGGCGAAGGTGGTGTTCTGGACTTGCTTGCTCATCTTCCGCTCCTTTCCGTACTTTATTTAGTATCTAACTCAAGAATAGCAAATCGGCGTTCGTCCTTTGTCCCCCTATGGCCCTACAAAGGACGAACGCCGGCATCTGCCGGCGTCCTCTACCGCTGCTCTATCGCCCTTAAAGTGATGGCGAGATGGGGCGGGGCGCCACCCGGCAAAAGCGCGCCCCGCCCTGTCGCCCTTCAGACGGCTGCAGATTCCTCTGCCTCGCCCTCGTCCACGACACCCAGGGGAGTCGAGGCCCCAGAGTTTTGGGACGGGGACGAACCGTTGAAGCTCTTGGCCTGAACCGGGCGCAGGTAGGCGATCTGCCCCTCGCGCAGCTCCAGTCGTTGCAACTCGTTGCGGGTCAGCTGGGCCCAGACCTCGGTGCCGTCGCCGAGCACGAGCTCGACCCGGATCTCGAAGCCGAGGGCGACGATCCGCTGCACCAGCGCCTCCTCGGTGCGCTCGTCGGACTCCAGCACGACCTCCATGTCGTGCGGCCGCACGAAGCTCTCGCCGAGCCGGTTGACCTCGCCGACGAAGCTCATCACGAACTCGTTTGCCGGGTGCTCGTAGAGCTCGTCGGCGCTGCCCGACTGCTCGACCCGGCCCTCGTTCATCACCACCAGCTGCTCGGCGACGTCCATCGCCTCCTCCTGGTCGTGGGTGACGAAGATCGTCGTCACGTGCATCTCCTCGTGGAGGCGCCGCAGCCAGGTGCGCAGGTCCTTGCGGACCTTGGCGTCGAGGGCGCCGAAGGGCTCGTCGAGCAGCAGCACCTGCGGTTCCACCGCCAGCGCTCTGGCCAGCGCCATCCGCTGTCGCTGCCCGCCGGAGAGCTGGTCGGGGTAGCGCTCGGCCAGCCCGTCGAGCTGGACCAGCCGCAGCAGCTCGTGCACGCGGTCGCTGGTCTTCGCCTTGTCCCACTTGCGGATCTTGAGGCCGAAGGCGACGTTGCCGAACACGGTCATGTGCTTGAAGGCGGCGTAGTGCTGGAAGACGAAGCCGACCTCGCGCTTCTGCGCCGGCGTCTGAGTTGCGTCCTGGCCGTTGATCACGACCTGGCCGGCATCGAGATCCTCGAGTCCGGCGATCGCCCGTAAGAGCGTCGACTTGCCACTGCCGCTGGGGCCGAGCAGGGCCGTCAGCGAGCCGTCGGGGACGTCGATCGATACGTCGTCCAGAGCCTGAAAGTCACCGAAGCGCTTGAACGCTCCCTCGACTGCGATTCCCATCAGGAACCCTCCTTCTTGTTGGAAATGGTTAGCGCCAGCTCGGCGGCCGGCAGCGAGCCGCCGCTCGCCTTCGCCTTGCGGCCGCCGACGCTCATCAGCAGCAGCGTGGTCAGGGCAAGCAGCGCAAGCACGATCGCCCCGGCGTAGGCGGCTTCCTCGTTGAACTGCTCGAAGGCCTTGGCGACGAACAGCGGCATGGTCTCGGTCTCACCCGAGATCGAGCCGGAGACGATCGTCACCGCGCCGAACTCGCCCAGCACGCGGGCCGTCGTGAGGACGACGCCGTAGGCGACGCCCCAGCGGATCGCCGGCAGGGTGATGCGCCAGAAGGTCTGCCATCCGTTGGCCCCCAGCGTCGAGGCCGCCTGCTCCTGCTCGGTGCCGATCTCCTGCAGCACCGGCACCGTCTCGCGGACCACGAACGGCAGCGAGACGAAGATGCTGGCGAGCACCATCGCCGGCCAGGAAAAGAGGATCTGGATGCCGGCTTCTTCGAGGCTCGGCCCGAACCATCCGTCGCTGCCGTAGAGCAGGAAGAGCGAGAGGCCGATCACGATCGGCGAGATCGCGAAGGGCAGGTTGAGGATGGTGTCGATGATCCGGTTGCCCCACCAGCGGTGGCGGACCAGCAGGATCGCGCAGCCAACCCCGAAGACGGTGTTCAACGGCACTGCGACGGCGACCATCAGCAGGGTCAGCTGGATTGCGTGCAGGGCCTCGGGCGAGGTCATCGCTTCGACCGGCGGCCCCAGCCCGTGCTCGAAGGTCTTGTAGAAGATCATCCCGACCGGGGCGAGCAGCAGCAGGCCGAGGTAGCCGAAGGCGAGCGTGCGCAGACCCCACTTGGCGGGCGCGGTGGGGGTCACGAGACACCCCCTGACCGATCCCACATGCGCTTGAAGAGACGCAGCACGATCCCCCGTTTCTCACTGTGGGGCCCCGAGCGGGCGAAGAGGCTGACCAGGACCAGCATCAGCACCGAGAGCGACAGCAGCACCACCGAGACGGCCGAGGCGCCGGGGACGTTCCCCGACTCGATCTGGCTGCGGATGAAGACCGAGGAGACCTCGGTTTCGAAGGGGATGTTTCCCGTGATCAGGATCAGCGAGCCGTACTCGCCGAGCGCCCGCGCGAAAGCGAGCATGATGCCGGCGACGATGCCCGGCATCAGGTTGGGGAAGATGACACGGCGGAAGGTGGTGAAGCCGCTGGCGCCGAGCGAGGTCGACGCCTCCTCCATCTCCCGATCCATCTCCATCAGCAGCGGCTGCACCGAGCGGACGACGAAAGGGAGGGTGACGAAGCAGAGCGCCACCACGACCGCCACCCTCGTCCCGGCGATGTCGAGTCCGATCGGGCTTTTCGAGCCGTAGAGGGTGAGCAGGGTGAGGCCGGCGACGATCGTCGGCAGCGCGAAGGGAAGGTCGATCAGCGCGTTGACCGCACCCTTGCCGCGGAACTCGTCGCGAACCAGGACCCAGGCGATGATCGTGCCGAAGACGGCGTTGATCGCGACCACGATCAACGAGCTGATCACGGTCAGTTTCAGCGCCGCCATCGCCTGCTCGCCGGTGACGGCGTTCCAGAAGCTGCTGACGCCATTGGTCAGGGACTCGTCGACCACCGCCGCCAGCGGCAGCATCACCATCAGCGACAGGTA
The DNA here is from genome assembly GCA_963775475.1 of uncultured Solirubrobacterales bacterium. Classification (GTDB taxonomy): domain Bacteria; phylum Actinomycetota; class Thermoleophilia; order Solirubrobacterales; family 70-9; genus VAYN01. The sequence continues at coordinate 692,224 of CAVZIP010000003.1, forward strand.
GAGCACGACCATGCCGCGGCCGAGGCCGGTACCGAGCCCGGGCAGGCGGATGCCTGCCCGGGGTGCTGCTTGCACTGGGGGAACGCTTGCCGGGTGCGCGTCCATCAGCCGCTCGTCGAGACTCCGAGTTCCTTCTCGATCTCGGCCACGGAGCCGGTTTCGTCATCGAAGAACTCGTCGTTGACTTTTTCCCAGCCGCCGAACTCGGCGATCGTGAACAGATCCTCGGGAGTCGGGAACTGTTTCGCGTCGACCAGGCTCTTGTTGGCCGGGCGGTAGCCGTTCTCGGCCCACAGTTCCTGGCCGGCGTCCGACCAGATGTAGTCGAGGAACTTCTGCGCCGCCTCGGGCGCGTCTTTGGTGACCGCGATCGGGGTCTCGATCAGGATCGTGCTGGGCGGGATCACGTAGTCGACGTCTTCGCCCTCCTCCTGGGCCTTGATCGCCTCGTTCTCGTAGCCGAGCAGGACGTCGCCCTCGCCCTGGGTGAAGGCGGCCAGCGCGTCACGGGCGCTGCCGGGCTGGACGACGGTCTTTTCGAGCACGGTCTTGACCGCGTCGAGCGCCTGCTGCGGGGATTTGCCCTCGTGCAGCTGCGAGCCGTAGATCGCCATGATGTTCCAGCGGGCGGCGCCGGAGCTGAACGGGTTGGGGGTGACGATCTCGACGTCCTTGGTCAGCAGGTCGTCGAGTGATTTCAGCCCCTCGGGGTTGCCTTTGCGGACGGTCATGACGACGACCGAGTCCTGGGCGATCCCCTTGTATTTGTTCTGGTCCCAGTCGGGGGCGACCTGGCCGCCTTCGACCAAGCGGATCATGTCTCCGCCCTGGGCGAAGTGGACCACCGATGCGGGCTGGCCGGCCTCGACCGCGCGGCTCTGGTCGCCGGAGGCGCCGAAGGAGTTGCTGAAGCTGACGCCCGCGCCGTCCGGGGTGCCCTCGAAGCCAGGCTCGAGCGCTTCCTCGTAGACGGCCTCCGGGGTGGAGTAGCCGACGATGTCGAGCTTGCCGCCGCCGGATGAGCCGGTCGCGTCGTCGTCACTGCCACCGCAGCCGGCGGCGAAGATCGTGATCAGCAGGGCGAGGAGCGCGACCGGGAGGCCGGCTCTCACGCTGCGCCGCCGGGTATTGCGAGCGTTCCGCATAGGGGTTTCCTTTCTTTTTTGACTGACTTACTACTGAATGTGCGCGGCAGGCTAGCACAAAGTCGATAAACAAAGTAGGGAATCTTGATCCGGATTCGGGATAAGCTCGCGCGATGGATGCCGTGCGCACGCCGGACGAGCTGCTCGAGGGGTTGCCCGACTACCCGTTCGAGTCGGTCTACCGCGAGGTCGACGGCCTCCGTCTCGCCCACCTCGACGAGGGGGAGGGCAAGCCGGTCGTCTTCTTCCACGGCGAGCCGACCTGGTCGTTTCTCTGGCGCAAGGTGATCCCGCCGGTGCGCGACGCCGGTTACCGCTGCATCGCCCCCGACTACGCCGGCTTCGGTCGCTCCGACAAGCCCACCGACATCGGCTGGTACACCTACGACCGCCACGTCGAGCTGATGGCGGCGCTGCTTGAGGAACTCGACCTGCGCGACGCCACCGCCGTCGTCCACGACTGGGGCGGGCCGATCGGCCTGCGGCTCGCGGTCGAGCACCCGGACCGCTTCGCGCGGATCGTGATCATGGAGACCGGCCCCTTCACCGGCCACCAGCGCATGAGCGACGCCTGGCTCGCCTTCCGCGAGTTCGTCCGCGACAACGAGGACGTGCCGATCGGGATGCTGGTCCGCGGCGGCTGCAAGAACGATCCGGGCGACGAGGTGATCGCGGCCTACGAAGCCCCTTATATAGACGGGGCCTCCAAGGCCGGCGCCCGTGCCTTCCCGCTGATCCTGCCGACCGAGCCCGACGCACCCGGCGCCGTCGAGGGCAAACGCGTCGCCGACGCCCTGCGTGAAGACGACCGTCCCGCGCTGGTCCTCTGGGCCGATTCGGATCCGGTCCTGCCCTTCTCGGTCGGCGAGCGCGTCTCCAGCCAGCTCAACTTTCCAGCGCCACGGGCGATCGAGAACGCCTCGCACTTCTTGCAGGAGGACGCGGGGCCAGAGATCGGGGCGATCGTGGCGGAGTGGCTGGCGGAGTAGGGATCAGGGATAGGGCTCTGTCGAGCAACAGCGGGGAGGCTCGCCAGAGCCCTATCCCTGATCCCTCCCACGGGCCGTCTGCGTGATTACCCCGATCATCTCGGCGTGAGAGCGCTGGTTTAGGAGCTGGACGCGGCGCGGGGGCTCGCTGTCCTCCAGCCAAGTGACCGTTCCTGGCCAGTAGGAGTTGGGTGGGGCGCCGGGGGTGTGGAAGGCGGAGGCGAAGACCCAGCTGCCGGTGTTGTGCAGGCTGCCGCCGCCTGGCAGCGGCCAGGCTGGCTCGTCGTCGTTGGGGCCGGCGCGGTGGCTGTGGCCGGTGATCACGTGAACGTTGTCGACTTGCAGGCGCGCCGACATCTCGGTCGCGGCGGCGACGCCGGCGGCGAAGATCGCGTCGGCGGAGATGTCGGCCTCGAACTCGGCGTGGAGGAGGCGGTTGAGGGCCCAGACGCCGGCAGGGAAGGCGGCGCGCACGGTGGCGGCGGCGAGGCGCTGCCGCGGCCGCGCGGCCTCCCTGCCGTTGCCGGTCAGCAGTCGCCAGGCGGCCGTCGAGGGCTGCGAGGCCGGGCGGGTGACCCGGGCCCGGGCCTGGGCGACGCCGAAGCTGAAGCCGTAGATCGGGCGCAGGACCCGCTCGTAGTGGGCGGGCGTCGCCGGCCTGGGGAGGGGGCCGGTGGCGCGGATCAGCGCCGCCACCGCCAGGCACTCGGTGCGGGGCAGCGTCAGGTGCGCGTCCATGTAGTGGCCGTGGGTGGCGTAGACGTCGTCGCGCAGCCAGAGGCCGGGATAGGCGATCCGCAGCCGCGCCGGTCCCAGCCAGGCGGCGATCGTGGCGCCGGCGCCCCCGGTCCCGGGATCGTCGTGCTGCTCGAGGCCGAGCTCGGTCGCGCCCCCCAGCGAGAGCCGGTCGAGCAGCGGCTCGGCCAGACGGTGGTCGTGGTTGCCGGGGACGATCGTCACCTCGCGCCCGCCCAGCGCCTCGCCGAGCTCTTCGAAGAAGGGACGGGCGGAATCGAGGGCGGCGCCGAGTGCGAGGTCGCGCAGCTCGATCACGTCGCCGAGCAGGACGACGCGGTCGGCGCCGGCGATCTCCTCCAGCAGGATGCGCCGGATCGCCGGCGCGCGCAGCACGTCCTCGCCGCTGGCCACGCCGAGGTGGAGGTCGGAGACGATCGCCGTCCGCACCCGTCCCTTTTACCGTTTGGCTGCACAGCCAGTCGCCTGACTAGACTTCGCGGATGCATTCCTTCGGTGACGAGCTGGTCGCGCCCGCCAACGGGATCGAGCTGTCCTACCAGGAGATGGGCGACCCCGACGGCGAGCCGCTGCTGCTGGTGATGGGCCTGGCGACGCAGATGATCGCCTGGGACGAGACCTTCTGCGGGATGCTGGCCGAGCGCGGCTTCCGCATCGTCCGCTTCGACAACCGCGACATCGGCCGTTCGACCAAGATCGAGTCGGCGGGGGTCCCTCGCCGCGCCGACCTGATGCTCGGCCGCCGTGGCGGCGCGCCCTATCTGCTGCGCGACATGGCCGCCGACACGACCGGGCTGATGGACCACCTCGGCATCGAGTCCGCGCACCTGGTCGGCGCCTCGATGGGCGGGATGATCGCCCAGACCGTCGCGATCGAGCATCCCGAGCGGGTGCGCTCGCTGGTCTCGGTCATGTCGAACACCGGCAGCCGCTGGACCGGGATGCCGAGCCGCAGGGCGATGGCGGTCCTGCTCGGCCGGCCGCCGCGCGGTCGCGAGGCGGCGATCGAGCGGGCGGTGAAGACCTTCAGGGTGATCGGCTCGCCAGGATTTCCGTTCGAGGAGGAGCGCGTGCGGCAGATCTCCGGCCGCTCCTACGACCGCGGCCACAGCGGCGCCGGCGTTCTGCGCCAGCTGTACGCGATCACCGCCTCCGGCGACCGCACCCAGGCCCTGCGCGGCGTTCGCGCCCCGACCACGGTCATCCACGGCAACCGCGACCCCCTCGTCCGCCCGGCGGGCGGCCGCGCCACCGCCAGGGCCATCCCCGGTGCTCGCCTGAAGATGATCGACGACATGGGCCACGACCTGCCGCGCCAGCTCTGGTCCTCTTTCGTCGAGGAGATCGCCGCTAACGCGGCCCGTTTCCACCCCGCTGTCAAGCAGCCCGCTTGACTTAGGTAGCCTTCGCTTTTCCGGGTTCGTTTAATTAAGGAGCATTGGGGTGATGAGAGCGCGGGGTGGTTTGGTCCTTTTAGGGATCTCCGTGGTGGCGAGCGCGATGCTGCTGGCGCCCGGCGGCGCTGCGGCGGCGACCGTGGTCAACGGCGACTTCGAGATCGGGAACCTGAACGGCTGGAGCGTCTACCGGTCGGGGGAGACGGGCAGCTGGTTCGCCTACAAAGGGGACAAAGGCAGCGGTGACTCGATTGCCCAACAGCGCGGCCGCAAGTTCCCGCAGCCGCCGCCGCAGGGCACCTACGCCGCGACCTCCGACCAGATCAGCGCCACGACGACGATCCTCTCCCAGGAAGTGGTGCTGGCACCGGGCTCAACCACCGGCTCAGCCTGCTCGCCTACTACGACTCCGAGGTGCCGATCGCGGTCCCCGCCCCGGACACGCTCTCGGTCGACGACGGGCAACTGGGCGGGCAGGCCAACCAGCAGTTCCGGATCGACGTGATGAGACCCGGCTCTCCGATCGAATCGCTCAACCCCGCTGACATCCTCGCCACGGCCTTTCGCGCCCAGCCGGGCGGGCCGACCTCGATGCAGCCGACCTGGATCAGCGCCGACCTCAGCCCCTTCGCCGGCCAGACCGTGCGCCTGCGCTTCGCCACTGCTGCCCACGAGGAGCTCTTCACGGCCGGCGTCGACGCGGTGGCGGTCGACAGCACGCCGCCCGGGAAAAACCCGCCGCCGCTCGGCTCCAACCGCTTCGAGGTCGTGACCGGCGGGGGCGGGGGAGGCCCGGCGGTCACGCGCGTCCGCGGCAACGGGGTCGCGATCCTGGCGTTCAAAGTCCCGGGCCCCGGTCAGCTGACGGCCAGAGGGAAACTGATCAAGCGGGCGACCGCCAAAGCGAAGAAAGCCGGCAGGGTGCGGCTGCGCCTGAAACTGATTCCCTCGGCGCTGGAGACCTTGAAGCGGAAAGGCCAGCTGCGGACCAGGGTCGCCGTGACCTTCGACCCGGCCGGCGGGCCGCCGCGGACGAAAGCCGTGCCGGTCCTCTTCAAGCTGCCGGCCCCGCAGTAGCCGCCGAGTGCGGCTGAGAGGAGTCGAACCTCCACGGGGTTTCCCCCACACGGACCTGAACCGTGCGCGTCTACCAGTTCCGCCACAGCCGCGGGAGCAGGCAATCTACCGGTTGCGCCCCATCGCCCCGATCCTCGCGCGACGACCCCGCCATCTCCCCGTCCCGCTAAAATGCCCGTCCCTCGCCGCTATCGTCTAGGGGACTAGGACGCCGGATTCTCAGTCCGGAAACCGGGGTTCGAATCCCCGTAGCGGTACTCCAAAGGAAGCGCTCTAGCAAGCCAAAAGCCTCGGTTTTGCCGGGGCTTTTCTCGCTCCTTGAGGCAACGGCCGCGGGACGGTTGTCGTGTTTCCTAGCGGCGGCGCGAGTGGCGGTGGGGGAGGACGGTGATTGCGAACGTGGTGAAGGCCTCGTGGATCAGGTCGACCGGAACCGTTGTCGTCTTGGCAGCGCTCCGCGGTGGCTTGTCCGAGCCGAAGAGAGCGAGAGAGACCAGCTGCCCGCGCGGGTCGTGGCGGGCCTTGTAGCGAATGCCTTCATAGCCGGCCTCATGGAGAGCGAGTGCCCAGCCCTGGGTCAGGTTGCAGTCGGAGGTTGAGTGGATCTCGGCGGTGAGGCCGATCAGTCCGAGGACCGTTGGGTCGGTCAAGTCAACGACCTTTGCCTTGGGCGGGCGCAGCCTGGATAGCCGTTGCGCGTCGACCAGCGGCTCCGGGATCACCCCGCCTGGCCGCAGCAGGCGCCCGAACTTCTCGACGAAGGCGCCAATCGGCTCCTCGGCGAGGTAGCAAGTGCCTGCCTCAGCGAGGTTGAACCTGCCATCGGGGCGGCCGACATCGAAGAACCAGGGGGCGACGTCGGCGGCATGGATTCGCCACAGAGACTTCGCCCCGAGCTTCGTGCTGGGAAGCTCAGGCAGATCGTCCGGAGGAGCGGGCAGGCCGCGCGGGCTCAACGCTTCAGGTCGGCCACGGTTCGCTGGGCCGCGAGAAGCAGGGGCTCGAGATCCGCATCGGCGAAGGCGTCGACCGGAGCCCGGTCACCCAGCTCGGGCTGGGGGGCGGTGGCAAATGCCGCAAGCGTCCACGGGTCGAGCCCCGCCTCGCCAAAGATCTCGTTGAGCTTCTTGATCGCCCCAAAGGGCGTGCTGTTCGCAGCATCGAACTGCCAGCGCGGGTAGCGGATCAGGTCGGCGTCGTCGCGCAAGGCGATCACCGATCCGCTGAGCACCCGCTTTCGCAGAGCCTCGCGACTAGTCCCGCCAAGCAGGATGCGAGCTTCGGCGCTGGTGAGCAGCTCGCCGAGGGCTCGTTCCCAGGCACCGCCGGCCAGCACGACCATTGCTGCGCGACGCCCGAGCACCTCGGCATCATCGGCCGAGTTGGGCTGGCCACCGATCTCGGTGAGGGTCCGCCGGAACTCTTCGACGGTGCGGTCAAGGAGGGCTGGTTTCGCTGCCAATTGACTTCCTAGGATAGCGTCAACCATGTCAACCTACAAGCGAAGCCCGAGGCGTGGAATCAATCATCTAGGCTTGACCGAGCGTCGCCAAGGGTCGTCGTCTCGTTTGTCAAACGCGATTCGTCGCACGAGGATGAGGAGCACTTGAATGTCGGCTGAGCAGGGCGACCCGCACCGGCTGGCCGCGCTGGCCGCGCTCGCGAGTGCGGCGGTGCTCGCGATCCTCAGCATCGACATCGTCGTTTCGCAGTTTCCCCGGGGGCTGATCGTCCTCGCCGGCCTCGCGCTTGCGCTGACGGCAGCTTGGTATGGCCTGACCCGCACCGGGGGCGCGAGGCTTCTGGGATCGGGAATCGCGACCCTGGCGGTGGCCGGAATCGTGGCCGTATTGATCGCCGACGGCGATCACCTCGCACAGGCGCTCGTGATCGTGGTGGGCCTGGGGCTGATGCTCCTTGCGACCCGATCGGCCTTCAGGATCCACGTCCCGCTCCATCGGGCGCCGGACCCTCGCCACCCCGTGCTCTTCTACAACCCCAAGTCGGGTGGGGGAAAGGCCGAGCAGTTCCACCTGGCCGACGAGGCGCGCACCCGTGGCATCGAGCCGATCGAGTTGAAGCTCGGCACCGACCTCGAGCAGCTCGTGCGCGGCGCGGTGGCCGCTGGAGCCGACGCGCTGGCGATGGCCGGCGGCGACGGCTCCCAGGCCGTCGTCGCCATGGTTGCCGCCGAGCAGGATCTGCCCTATGCCTGTATCCCGGCCGGGACCCGCAACCACTTCGCGCTCGACCTCGGGGTCGACCGCGACGACGTCGTCGGCGCGCTCGACGCCTTCGTCGGCGGTCGCGAAAGGCGGGTCGATCTTGCCGAGGTCAACGGCCGGGTGTTCGTCAACAACGTCTCGATCGGCCTCTACGCCGAGGCCGTCCAGCGCGAGGGCTATCGGGAGGCGAAGCTGCGGACCATCCTCGACACCCTGCCCGAGGTGCTGGGGCCTGAGGGCAAGGGGCTGGACCTGCGCTGGACAGGGCCGGGAGGGCATGAGCACTCCTCCGGCGCGGCGATCCTCGTCTCCAACAATCGCTACCGCCTCGGGCCTGCGGTCGGCTCGGGCACCCGGCCGAGGATCGACGACGAGCTGCTGGGGATCGTCGTCGCTTCCGCGCCCCCCGCAGGCCGGCGCCTCCTCCAGCGGCCCTGGCGAGAGTGGTCCACGCCCGCGTTCGAGGTTGACGCAGACGGCCCGATCGCCGCGGGGATCGACGGCGAGGCCGTAACTCTGGATGCGCCGCTGCGCTTCAGAATCCTGCCGGCGGCGCTGCGGGTTCGGGTCGCCGCCGCACACCCCGGAGCCTCCCCGTCCGCGGCGATGCCCGAGGGCGCCTGGGAGACGGTTCTCGCGCTCGCAGGGATTGCGGCACGGGGGACGCCGCATCGCTCGAGATCGTCGTCCCGATGAGCGAGTGGCTCAGCGACGCGAAGGCGGTCGATACCGCCGTCTACGGGGCGATCGCCGCCAGCGAGACCCCCTCGCTGGACGTCGCCATGCGCGGTCTCTCCCGCGCCGCCGACCACAGCAAGCTCTGGTTCGCCGCCGCGGCCGCGCTGGCCATCCTTGGCGGGCCCAGCGGCCGGCTCGCGGCTCGGAAGGGCCTCGTCTCGCTCGGCATCGCCTCCGGCTTCGCCAACCTCGTCGCCAAGCCGCTGAGCGCCCGGCGGCGCCCCGCGAGGAGGGAGGCCGAGGAGCTCGCGCGACGCCACGTCCAGATGCCGCGCTCGAGCTCCTTCCCCTCCGGCCACGCCGCCTCCGCCTTCGCCTTCGCGACCGGCGCCGGCGCCGCGCAGCCGATGCTCTCGGCGCCGCTGCGGGCGCTGGCGACGCTGGTCGGGTACTCCCGGGTCCATACCGGTGTCCACTATCCCGCGGACGTGCTCGCGGGTGCGTTCATCGGGGCTAGCGCGGCGGAGCTGGCCGGCCACCTGCTGGACCGCTGAGCGTTCGGCTGCCACCTGAAAGCTAGATTGAGCCGGATATGAACGTTCGGATCGTCTGGCGCACCCTGCTGGTCCTGCTGCTGGACGCCCTCTCCCTGCTGCTGCTCTCCGCGCTTCTCTCCGGTTTCGTCCTCGACGGCGCCCTCGCCGCGCTTGGCGCGGCGGCGGCGATCGGCTTGCTCAACGCGCTGATCTGGCCGGTCCTGGCGCGCATCGCCCTGCCGCTCACGGTTCTCACCCTCGGCGGCGCGGCCCTGCTCCTCAACGGCATCCTGGTCACCTTCGCCATCGACCTCCTGCCCGGAGCCCACCTCGACGGGGTGCTCGAGGGGATCGTCGTCACGGTCGCGATGACGGCGCTCACCGCCGGCTTCTACTCGCTGCTGGCGATCGACGAAGACGACTCCTGGTACCGCAACGTCGTCCGCCGGCAGATGCGGCGGCGGGGGCAGCACGTGAAGAGCGAGGTGCCGGGCGTCCTCTTCCTGGAGATCGACGGCCTCGCCCACGATGTCCTGCACCGGGCGCTGGCCGCCGGCGACACGCCCAATCTCGCCGCCTGGCTGCGCGGCGGCTCCCACCGGCTGAGCAGGTGGGAGACCGACTGGTCTTCGCAGACCGGCGCCTGCCAGGCGGGCCTGCTGCACGGCTCCAACGAGGACATGCCGGCCTTCCGCTGGTGGGAGAAGGACCGCGGCGCGGCGATCGTCACCAACCACCCGCGCGACGCCGAAGAGCTGGAGCGGCGGCATTCGGACGGACGCGGGCTGCTGCACGCGGGCGGCGCCAGCCGCGCCAACATCCTCTCCGGCGACGCGCCGCACTCGATGCTGACGATGAGCACGGTGCTGCACCGGCGGCGGCCGATCGGGGTCGACTACGCGGCCTACTTCGCTCGTCCTTACGCGGTCGCGCGCACGCTCGTGCTGGCGTTCGTCGACGTCTTCCGCGAGCGCCGGGCGGCGCGGCGGCAGGTTCGCGACGACGTCCGCCCCCGGATCGCCCGCCCGCGCTCCTACGCCGCCGTCCGCGCCTGGGCCACCGTCGTCCAGCGCGACCTCCAGGTCGCCAGCGTTGTCGGCGACGTCCTCGCCGGCCGCCCGCTCGTCTACACGACCTTCCTCGCCTACGACGAGGTCGCCCACCATTCCGGGATCGAACGCGACGACGCCCTCGCCGTGCTGCGCGACCTCGACCGCCAGATCGCCAGGATCGCCCTCGCCTGCGACGACGCCCCGCGCCCCTACCGGCTCGTCGTGCTCTCCGACCACGGCCAGTCGCAGGGGGAAACCTTCCGCGACCGCTATGGAGAGACCCTGGAGGACCTGGTGCGCTCGGCTTGCGACCCCGACAGCACGATCGCGGTCGAGGAGGGGGAGGACGACGCGCTCGCCTACCTCAGCGCCGGCCTCACCGAGGTCGCCCGCGACGACACGATCGCGGCGCGCACGGTCCGCACGGCGACCCGCAGCCGCCGCGAGGGCGGCGTGGTGACGCTCGACGCCGAGGTCCGCGAGGAGGTCGACCGGGCGCACGGGGGCGAGGTGCCGGAGCTCTCGGTGATGGCCTCGGGCTGCCTCGGCCTCGTCAGCTTCCCGCGCGAGCCCGGCCGGGTCTCCCTGGAGCGGCTCGAGGCGCTCTACCCGCTGCTGCTCCCGGCGCTCCGCGACCACCCCGGGATCGGGTTCGTCCTGGTCCGCTCGGAGCGCTCCGGGGCGGTCGCGATCGGCGCCGGGGGGACCCACTTTCTCGACGAGGACCGGGTCGAGGGGGAGGACCCGCTGGAGCCGTTCGGCCCGCACGCCGCCGACCACCTGCGGCGCACCGACGGCTTTCCCCACTGCGCCGACCTGATGGTCAACAGCACCTACTGGCCGCAGTTCGGCGAGGTCGCCGCCTTCGAGGAGTTGGTCGGCTCGCACGGCGGCATGGGCGGGACCCAGGCTCATCCCTTCGTGCTGCACCCGGCCGAGCTCGCCTGGCCGGAGGGGGACGTGATCGGCGCCGAGCGGGTCCACCGGGTGTTCCGGGGCTGGCTCGCCGGCCTCGGGCACGACGGCTACGGGAGCGAGGTCGTCTCCCCCGGCGCCAGCACCCGCAGCTCCGACTGAGGCGCCAGCTCGCGCATCCAGCGGGCGAGCTCGCGCGGGGGCGAGCGCAGTGGCTCGGGGCGCAGCCTCGCTAGGCCGAGCGGGTAGAGCGTTCCCCAGTGGATCGGGACCACCAGCTTCGCCGAGAGCAGAGCCGCCGCCCGCGCCGCCCGCTCGGGGTCGAGGTGGCCGGCGCCGATGTTCGTGCCCCATCCCCAGATCGGCAGCAGAGCGAGGTCGAGATCGCCGCCGCCGATCGCCTCGATGCCGTCGAAGAGGTCGGTGTCGCCGGCGAAGTAAATCCGCCGCCGTCCGGCGATCTCGAAGCCGACCGCCCGCGAGGCGCGCTCGAAGCGCCGCCCGCTGGGTGGGTGGTTCGCCTCGGTGGCGGTGACGCGGACGCCGCCGACGTTGCCGGAGTCGCCCGGGGCGAGCTCGTGGACGTCGCCGAAGCCGAGCCGCGCGAGGAAGTCCCCTGCCCCGGGCGCGGCGAGCACCGGCACCGTCCTGCTCAGCCGCCGCAGTGAGGGCACGTCGGTGTGATCGTGGTGGAGGTGCGAGATCAGCACCGCGTCGACGCCCTCCGCCAACCGCGGGTCGGGAGCGGCCCCGTGGCGGCGCAGCGGCCCGACCCGGCGCCGCAGCACCGGATCGGTGAGCAGGCGGACGCCGCCGATCTCGACCAGGACGGTCGCGTGGCCGACGTAGGTGACCCGCGCCGCCGCGGTCACCGCCCGACTCCGCGGCCGTGTCGGGGGCGCCGCGTATCCTCAGGCGCTCCGATGACTCCGAGGCGTGCGATCCGAGGGCGGCTGTGGCGCCCCGGCCGCGAGAGCGCGCCCCCCGAGGAAGAAGTGATCGAGATCGATCCCGCCGAGCTGAGCCGGATGTTCTCGGCGCCGGCCTGGCTGCGCGACCTCGGCTTCAGCGCCTGGCTGCTGGTCGGGGTGGCCGCGGCGCTGGTCGGGGCGATCTTCCTGCTGGCGCAGACGCAGACGATCGTGATGCCGGTGGTGACGGCGGCGATCGTCGCCTCGGTCACCGTGCCGATGGTCGACTGGCTGAAGCGCCACGGGGTGCCGAGGGGAGCCGGTGCGGTGCTCGTCTTCCTCGGGATCGTCCTGATCGGCGTCGGCGTCGGCGTCATCGTTATGAGCGGCATCGCCAGCCAGGCTGACAGCCTCAGCCAGAGGCTCCACTCCGGGGCGGACGAGATCCAGTCCTGGCTCCAGGGCCTGGGCGTCGGTTCCGCCACCGCCAGCGACGCGAACGAAGAGGCGAGCGCCTCGATCAGCGCCGGCTTCAGGGCCCTGACCGGCGGCCTGCTCGGCGGCGTCGACAAGCTGGCCTCGCTGGCCGTCTTCCTCTCCTTTGCCGCCATCAGCCTCTTCTTCATGCTCAAGGACGCGCCGACGATCGGCCGCTTCGTCGAGCGCCATCTCGGCATGCCGGTCCCGCTCGCCCGCACCGTGATGGGGCAGGTGTCCCGCTCCCTGCGGGGCTACTTCGCCGGAGTCACGATCGTCGCCGCCTGGAGTGCCCTGCTGGTCGGCGCCGGGGCGCTGCTGCTCGGAGTGCCGCTGCCCGGGACCATCGCCGTCGTCACCTTCCTCGGCGGCTACGTTCCTTATATAGGTGCCTGGACCGCGGGGGCCTTCGCAGTCCTGATCGCCCTGGGCGGCCAGGGCCCCGAGGCGGCCCTGGCGATCGCGGTCATCGTCCTCCTCGCCAACGGCGTGCTGCAGCAGCTGGTGCAGCCGATCGCCTACGGCGCCGCCCTCGGCCTCCATCCCCTCGCCGTCCTGATCGTCACCATCGCGTCCGGTTGCCTCTTCGGCACCATCGGCCTCGTCCTCGGCGCCCCCCTCGTGGCCGCCGCGGTCAAGATCTCCGCCGAGCTCACCGCCTCCCGCTCGTCGGCAGAGGGATCCGAGCCTGGGCCGGCTGACCCCGCCGCCACCGAGCAAAGCCGATGACGCGGGCGGTGGGCGTCACCGCCTCGGAGGAGGGAGCCGGCAGCACGCGGCTGGCCCTCGTGCTCGCGATGGCGATGTTCGTGCTCGTCGTCGACACCTCGTTGATGAACGTCTCGATCTCGGCCGTGGTCGGGGATCTCGATACGACCGTCAGCGGTGTCCAGTCGGCGATTGCGCTGGAGGCCCTGGTCTCCGCGGCGTTCATCTTGATCAGCAGCAAGGTCGGCGACCTGATCGGGCGCAAGCGCGCATTTGTGCTGGGCCTGCTGGGTTATGCGACCGGCGCCCTGGCGATGACGCTGGCTCAGGGCCTCGGCGTGATCGTCGTCTTCTGGGCGATCGTGGGCGGTCTCGGCGCTTCGTTGTTGCTTCCGGCTATGCAGTCGCTGATCCGCGGGAATTTCGAGGGCGGGGCTCAGAAGAAGGCGTACGCGCTGGTCGGTGCGTCGGCCGCCGTCGCGGCGGCGGTTGGACCGCTTCTCGGCGGCTTCGTGACGACCTTCCTCTCATGGCGGGTCGGCTTCTTCCTCGAGCTGGTTGTGATCGCGGTCGTCCTGCTCAACCTCAAGCTTGTCCGCGACGTCCCCTACGCCGGGCCCCGCCAGATCGACGGAACGGGGGCCGGCCTCTCGGTCATCGGCATGGGCGGCGTGGTCCTGGGGATTCTGATCTGGCAGGAGGGTGGGGAGCTCGTCGGGCTGACCATCGCGATCGGCGCGCTCGCGCTCTGGGCCCTGGCCCGCTGGCTGGTGCGGCGTCACCGTGAGGGAAAGCCGACCCTGCTCGACCCAGACCTTTTCAGGCACCCCAACTTCAGGATCGGGATCTCCCAGCAGGCGCTCCAGAACATCACCCTGGGCGGCGCGATGATCGCGCTGCCGATCTTTCTCCAGATTTCGCTCGAATACAACGCCCTGGAGACCGGCCTGACCCTCGCTCCGCTCTCTCTGACGATGTTTGGCGCGGCGGTTCTCGCGGGGCGGAGGGCCGGGGATCGCCGCCCTGCTGCGATCATCCGCTTGGGCTTCGCGCTCAGCACCCTCGGCATGGCATTGCTCGTCCCGATCGTGCCCGAGGCGAGCTCCGGCTGGTATCTGGTCGTTCCGCTGATGCTGGCCGGAACCGGGCTCGGGCTGTTGGTCTCCCAGCTCAACAACTACACGCTCGCCCCGATCGACGAGGAGCGGATCAGCGAGGCGGCCGGGGTGAACTCGGCGGCGGGGTCCTTCGGGCTCTCGTTCGGACTGGCAACGGCGGGGGGCGTGCTGCTGGCAGTTCTCTCGCTCAGCTTCACCAACATGACCGAGGCAAGCACCGTGATCCCAGCGAACCAGCAGCAGCAGATCGCGGAAAGGCTCGACGAAGACGCGGAAGTGACGAGCAATGCGAAGCTCGAACAGCTCCTCGCCGAAGAGCCGGAGGCGGTTCAGGATGAAGTCCTCAGCATCAACACGGACGCGACGAACCGCTCCCTGCAGGTGGCACTGTTGATTCCGATCATCGCCGGCCTGATCGGGCTCTTCAATTCCTTCCGGATGATGCGGCTTCCAGACGTAGCGCCATCGGCGTCAGTCGAGGGCGCGACTCTGGGCTGAGCGAGCGCCGCCCTCCAATCGAATCGCCGCGATGGCCGCCTCGATCGAGGGATAGAAGTGATCTTTGTCGAGCGTGTCCATCAGCCCGTAGCGCAGAGTCAGCTCTTTGAGGCGATCGCGCAGCTCGACGAAGGCGAGATGTATTCCCGACGCATTCAACTCGCGGTCGAGCTGCTCCAGCATCTCCGCCGCGGTCACGTCGACATCGGTGATCGCCTCACACTGCAGGACGATCCAGTCAGGCTCGCGCTCGCGTGCGAGCCGCCTGATCTCGTCGCGGAACCTTCCCGAGTTGGCGAAGAACAGCGGCGCCTCCCAGCGGTAGACGACAACGCCCGGCACCTCCTCGGCGTCTGGGTAGGCGGTGACGTCGTGCCATCCCTCCGTTCTCTCGGGGCGTCCCAGAACCGCACCATGCGGCCACCAGTTGCGGCGAAAGAAGAGGATGATCGCCAGCAGGACCGCAACCACGATTCCCTGCAGGACGCCGAGGAGCACGACCCCGGCGGTGGCCACCAGGGAGACGCCGAGCGCGCTTCTGCGCATCTCGTAGTAGCGGCGCAGCAGGGGCAGGTTCATCAGCGATATCGCGGCGGCGATCACCACCGCCGCGAGCGCCGCCTGCGGCAGGTCGGCGAGCAGCGAGTTGAGGAAGAGCAGGAGAGCCGCGACCAGCCCGGCCCCGACCAGCCCGGCGAGCTGGGTCTTCGCCCCCGACTGCTCGGCGACGGCGGTCCTCGAGCCGCTGGTCGAGACCGCGAACCCCTGGAAGAAGCCGGCCGCCACGTTCGCGGCCCCGACGCCGATCATCTCCTGATCGGGCTTGACCTCGTCTCCGCGCCGGGCCGCGAAGCTGGTGGCCGTCGCGATCGTGTCGGTCAGCGATACCAGGGTGATGCCAAGGGCCGCCAGGAGCAGCGCCGGGACGTCGCCGGCGTCCGTCCAGGGGAGTCCGGGGGTCGGCACTCCCTGGGGCAGGGACCCGACCGTCGCGACCCCGTGGTCGGCCAGGCCGAAGGCCGCCGAGACGACGGTGGCCGCCACGACCCCCACGAGGATCGCCGGCAGGCGCCTGCTGAAGATCGGGAGCAGGAGCAGGATGCCGAGGACCGCGATCCCGAGCACGAGCGTGGCGGTGTGCGTCTGGCCGAGGCCCTCCACGAACGCCTTCAGCTCGCCGAGGAACGAGTCGGCGTCGGTCGAGAAGCCGAACAGCTTCGGCAGCTGTCCGGCGACGATCGTGATCCCGAGGCCGTTCATGTAGCCGACCTGCACCTCTTTCGAGAGCAGGTCGGCTACGAACCCGAGCTTGCCGAGGCCGAGGCCGATCTCGATCAGGCCGACGAAGATCGCGAGCATGCCCGCCAGGACGATCGCCGACCCCGGGTCTCCCACGACCAGCAGGGGCGTGATCGAAGCGAGGATCAGGGGAGAGATCGAGGAGTCGGGGCCGAGCACGAGGACCCGTGAAGGCCCGAAGAGGGCATAGCCCACCAGGCAGGCGATCGTCGTGTAGAGGCCCGTGACCGCCGGCAGCCCGGCCAGCTCCGCGTAGGCCATTCCCTGTGGGACCAGGATCGCGGCCAGCACGACTCCCGCCACCAGGTCGGGGCGAGCGGATCGGCCGGGGTACTGCTGGATCAGCTTGACCCCTGGCACCCAGCGTTGTAGCCGGCCGGAGCGGTGAAGTTGTCTTCCTGAATCCACTGACCCGCTCCTCTGCATGACTGTCCCGTTCGTTGGTGTCCCCCCGAAAGGGACGGTTACGCGCATCTTCTGTCCTACTGCAGGAAGAGACAAGCGGGAGGAGCCCGCTGCACGAGCCTCGTAGCGTTCAGCGTCGGCGCAGCTTCAGCTTCAAGGCCCGCGTCTCGGGCTCCCCGCCGGCGACCGTGGCATTGCAGACGACGCGCAGGTGGCCGCGGCGGGCGAGCTTCTCGCGCGCCTCGCGGCTGAGTCGAAGGCTGATGCCGCGGGTCAGGTCGGTGCCGAGCCGGAAGCGGCGCTGGGCGACGAGGGAGTCTCCGGCGCGCAGGCGCAGGCGGCCACGGCAGACGGCAGTGGCCGTGCCGTCGTGGCAAGTGATCCTGACCTTGGCCTGATGGCCTTTGGCGGCGGGACCACCGCCGTCGATCTCGAGCGCCAGGGGCGCCGGTTCGATTCGGCCGACGATGCCAGACTGGTAGTTGCCGCCCTGGCCGCAGCCGGCGTCCCTGGGGGCACAGGGGGGCTCCGGGGGAGCGGTGTACCAGACGCTCCCGTCCGAACCGGCGACGATGTCGATCACGTTCGTGGCGTGAGGGAGCTCGACTCGCGAGAGCCGCCCGCTCGGGGTCATGCGCGCGATCGCGCCGGGCCCCGATGCGAACCAGAGACGGCCGTCAGGCCCGGCGGCCAGTGCCCCCGCGTAGACCCCCTGCTCCAGGGGGAACTCGGTGTGCTGGCCGCTCGGGTCGATTCGGGCGAGTGCGCCTGGATCGTCCTTCTCCTCGGTGACCCAGAGGTTGCCGTCGGCGCCGAGGACTATTTCGAGCGGGCGCGCGCCGCCCGGCAGCTGGAACATCTGGATCGCGCCCGTCGGCGAGATCCTGCCGACCTTGTCTTCCTGAGTTTCCGTGAACCAGACGTTCCCTTCGGGCCCGAGGGCGAGCCGGGTCGGGAAGCCGCCCGGGCCCGGCAGCTCGAACTGCGTGACCTCGCCAGCGGGGGTCATGCGGTCGATCGTCGCCACCGACTTGGCTTCGCCGCCGACGGAAACCGCCCGGTAGCCGGAGAGCCAGAGGTTACCGTCGGACCCCGTGACGATCGGGCCCGCGGCCTGGGTGAAGTGCTGGCCGACCTGTTCTTCGGGCATCGGGAAAGAGGTGATCTCGCCGCCGGCGGTCAGCCGGCTCACCCAGCGCCCGCTGGTTAGCCAGACGTTTCCGTCGGGGCCGAGCGTGAACCCGTCGGCTCGCTGGTCCTTGAAGACGACGCCGACCTGCCCCTACTGGTCGATCCGCATGATCTGCGGGAAGTAGTGGGCTTCTTCGCCCGGAGAATACGTTTCCGGATAGTACCCGGTGAACCAGGCCTGCCCGTCGGGGGCGAAGATCAGTGGCCCGTTCCCGCCGGTGGGCGGGACGTCCGGTTGCGGGAAGGCCGTCACCCGGGCGCTCGACGCGACCGGCGCTGCGCTGGCGGCGGTCGGGAACGGGAGCAGGACGACCGCGCAGATCGCCAGCGCGCCCCCGGCAGCCGTTCTTCCCAGGCCCCTCATCACCTCGCATTCTCAACCACGCCGCGGTCGCCAGGTGGTGACGCGGCCCAATGTCAGCTCGACAGCAAGCCGTTAAGGCGTCGGCGCCCTCGGCGCCTCTAGCGGATCGTCACCGGGCTGTCGATCCTGATCGTCGTCGGTGGCTCGAATCCGGGTGGGTCCGCGCGCAAGGCCCAGATGTAGCGCCACAGGGACATGAGCGAACTAAATCAGCGTTCAGCCATCGATCGCTGGCCCTTACAGGCTTCGGCGCTCGCCTATCGAGGATTGGGAGGTATTGGAATGCCAAGCTGTCGGCAGATTGCTCGGGTCAAACTAGGACCGATCTGGCTGTGGCGTGGAAGCGCGGAGACTTGATTCTGCGGACCGCGCCACTTCGCGTGCTTCGACCCACCTATCTCGCGGCAGCCGTGAGTCTTCAAGTGACGTTCGAGGTCTCGGCGCTTCACGCAGCGGCAGTAAACCGCAGATGCTCACGGTCTGACTCCGGCGTCGTGCCTGAGAGCTCCTCGTCGGGCGTTAGCACCGTGCGCAGGGCGTCGAGGGCATTCTCCCGTGCTTCCTCTCGGGTGCGGCCCTGGCTGATTGCGCCTGGCACCTCCAGGACGCGCGCGACGATCCAACCCTCCTCATCGGGGCTGTCGAAGGAGATCGTGAAGTCGACTGATGCGGCCATGTTGGGAACCGTAGCGCTTGGGGCCATCCAGGCGGAAAAGTTTGTTCCCAAACCTGTCTCTGATGGAAGCCGATTCGAATCCCCGTAGCGGTATGGCTCTGGGGGCCAGCTCGGTTAGTCTCTCGGAGGGGCTTGGAGGAGATGGCGCTTGAGACCGCAGACACGGGTGAGGCGAGGCCGGCGGCGCTCGACGCCGCGACCCTCGCCGAGGCCTTCCAGGCGACTGCCGCCGGCCACGCCGAGCGGACGGCGCTCCGTACCAAGGACGACGAGTTCAGCGCCACCTGGGCCGAGTACGCGCAGCGGGTGCGAGCGGTCGCGGCGGGGCTCGCCGCCCTCGGTGTCGGCCGCGGCGACACGGTCGGGATCATGCTCACCAACCGGCCCGAGTTCCACTTCGTCGACGCCGGGGCGATGCACCTCGGGGCGACGCCCTTCTCGGTCTACAACACCTCTACGGTGGAGCAGATCGAGTACGTGGTCGGTGACGCGGCGAACCGGGTGTTGATCACCGAGGAGGACTTCCTCGACACCGTGCTCACGGTGCGCGACGCCGCCGAGACCGTCGAGCACGTCGTCGTCGTCGACGGCGAGCCGCGCGGCGGGGCGATCTCGCTCGCGGAGCTGGAAGGACGGGGGGATCCCGGCTTCGACTTCGAGGCCGCCTGGCGGGCGGTCGAGCCCGACGACCTGGCGACCCTGATCTACACCTCCGGCACGACGGGACCGCCGAAGGGCGTGCAGCTCACCCACGCCAACCTGCTCTCGGCGTTCCGCGCCATCGACCAGGTGTTTCGGCTGCCCGACGAGGGTCGGCTGATCTCGTGGCTGCCGATGGCCCACATCGCCGAGCGCAACGCCAGCCACTACGTGTCGATCGGCTACGGCGCCACCGTCACCTGCTGCCCCGATCCGCGCCAGGTTGCCGTCTACCTGGCAGAAGTGCGGCCGACCTGGTTCTTCGCCGTGCCACGCGTCTGGGAAAAGCTGAAGGCGGCGATGGAGATAGGCATCGGTGCCGAGCCCGACGAGAACCGCAGGCAGGCGGTCGAGTGGGCGCTGGGGGTCGGGAAGCGTAAGGTCGAGGCCGAGCAGTCCGGTGCGGAGCTGCCGCCGGAGCTCGCCGCCGAATACGCGAAAGCCGATGAGCTGGTGCTCTCCAAGCTGCGCGAGCGGATCGGCCTCGACCAGATCCTCTTCGCGAACGTCGGCGCGGCGCCGACTCCACCTGAGGTGATCGAGTTCTTCCACGCGATCGGGGTCCCGCTGTCGGAGGTATGGGGTCTTTCGGAGAGCTCCGGCGTCGGCACCTGCAATCCCCCCGAGCGGATCAAGATCGGCACCGTCGGGCCGCCCAAACCGGGGGTCGAGCTGAAGCTCGCGGAAGACGGAGAGGTGCTGATGCGGAGCCCGGTACTGATGGCGGGGTACCGCAACGACCCCGAGAAGACCGCGGGGGCGATCGACGCCGAAGGCTGGCTGCACAGCGGCGATGTCGGCGAGCTGGACGAGGACGGCTACCTGAGGATCGTCGACCGCAAGAAGGAGCTGATCATCAACGCGGCCGGCAAGAACATGTCGCCGGCCAACATCGAGTCGAAGATCAAGGCCGCCAGCCCCCTGATCGGGCAGGTCTGTGTGATCGGCGACAACCGCCCCTACAACGTGGCGCTGGTCGTGCTCGACGCCGACGTCGTTTCCGTGTTCGCCCAGGAACACAAAATCGAGGACCGCTCGTTCGCCGGCCTCGCCGCCGCGCCAGCGATCCTGGAGGCGGTCGCGGCGGGGGTGGAGCGTGGCAACGCGAGCTTGTCGCGGGTCGAGCAGGTGAAGAAGTTCAAGCTGCTGCCGACCGAGTGGCTGCCCGGCGGCGACGAGCTGACCCCGACGATGAAGTTGAAGCGACGGCCGGTCGCCGCCAAGTACGCGGCCGAGATCGAGGAGCTGTACGCCGAGTAGGGCCTCAGTTCTTGGGGTGAATCCTTCGCAGTAAGCGGGCCGTGACACCCTCGATCGTCTCGATTCCGTAGCTCATCGTCGGGTCGCCGTCGGTCATCACCGCGATCGCCACCCGCAGGCGCGGTCGCTGCAGGCGCGCGACCTGGTGCACGAGCTCTCCGCTCTCGGTGCCGCGCCAGCCGCCCTTGAAGAAGACGTCCCAGCCGTGCGGGCGGGCGACGGCGGGGATGCCCCAGCTCTCGTAGTCGACGATGTGGGAGAGCAGGCGGCGGGCGTAGGGGCGGAACTGGCGGGGGATCGAAGCCTCCATGGTGAAGAAGAAGCGAGCCTGGTCGGCGGCGCTGATCTGCGCGCTGGACCAGTAGCCGCTGACCGAGAAGTCGGTCATCGCGGTGTGGCGCGCCAGCGCCCAGACGCGAGGTTCTCCCACCAGCGACCAGACCGCGGTCGCGGCACGGTTGTCGGAGAGCTCGATCATCGGCTCCAGGAGGGAGCGGCTGGCGGGGTCGAGGCCGCGGTGCTCGGCGGCCAGCTTGCGCAGGTAGGCGACCAGGAGCATCGCCTTGACGACGCTGGCGCTGACGAAGGTCCGGTGCAGGTGGGCGCCGCTCATCCTTCCCTCGCTGTCGATCGTCGCGAAGGCCGTGTGGCCGCTGCGCCGATCGAGATAGCGGCTCGCGGCTGCGACCGCGGCCGGCCGCGGAAAGCCGGTGGGGGCGACGGCCGCTCCCGCGTAGGGCGAGCCGGGAGGACCGCGAAAACGGTGCCGCCCGCAGGGGCCGTGCGAGCTGCCCAGGCCTAGCTTGCTCTGCCTCGGGGCGCTGAAGCAGGCCGCGTATCGAAACGGGCCGGCCACCGGCAGGGCGACGGTCGCGCTCATCCGCGTCACCCCGGGCTTGACCTCCCGCGTGCGCCCGACTGCCACCCGGCGCAGACGACCCTTGGCGCCGGTGTCCAGGTACCAGTGGACGGTCCGCCCACCCCAGTGAAAGCTGGACGGGTGACGGGAGACGACGGTGAGCCGGGCCCGCCCGAGCGCTAGAAGCTCGACGTCGCGGCTGACCCGCTCCCGCTCGGCCGCCGGCGCCGGATCGCTCGCGGTGAAGCGAGCGAGGGCGACCGTGCCGGCCAGCGCCACGACGGATAAGACGATGCTCGTGGCTGCTCGAGCCACCACGTCAGGATCCTAGACCCGCCCGCCGGCCTATCCTAGGCGCGGGTGAAACTGAGATGAACGTCTTGATCGCCACGGACATGGAGGGGGTGGCGGGCATCGAGGACTACGGTGCCTGCCTGCCCTCGCATCCGGCTGCGTACGCCGAGGGCCGTGCCCTGATGACCGAGGAAGCGCTGGTCGCGATCGAGGCGCTGCGCGCCGGCGGCGCGGGGCGGATCTCGGTCGGCGACTGGCACATGGTCGGCACCAACATCGAACGCGAGCGCATGCCGGCGGAGGTCGAGGTGCGGCCGATCGCCGACCTGGCGCTGGTCGAGGCCGAACCTTCGCTGACCAGGGCCCATGGCGGGCCGCTCGACGCGGTGGTGTTCATCGGGCACCACGCCAGCACCCCGAACCCGCGAGCTTTCTGCTCGCACACCTTCATCTGGGACATGGAGGTGCTGCTCGACGGGCAATCCCTGAACGAGGTCCAGGTCTACGCCCAGGGCCTCGCCGCCGAGGGAATCCCGGTGCTGGTCGCCAGCGGCGATCGCTGGATGCTCGAGGAGCTCGGCGAGGGCGAGCTGGGGAGCGCCGGGCTGGTGGCGACCAAGGAGGGGCTGGGACGGGCGCGCGCCCGCTCCTGCGATCCCGCCTCGACCCGGGCCGAGCTGACCGCGGCGATCGCCACCGCCCTGGCGGCGCCGCCGCAACCGCCGCCGGCTCGCAGCTACCCGGCGGAGTTGCGGATCACGGCCGAGGGCGAGGAGCTGGCGAGGACCACCGTCGCCGAGCCGGCCGATCTGCTGACCGCGATCGCCACCGTCTTCCGCACCAGCCAGGTCTCGCGCGAGTACCGCCAGCTCGCGAAGCTGCTCCCGGCCGGGCACGACTCACGGGCCCGGAGCCTGCAGCGCCGCCTCGGCAGCCTGCTGGCAACGCCGGTGATGCTCTCGAAGGAGCGGCGCTGGCTCGCCGCGGCCGAGTGATCTCACGTTTGGCGCGCCGACGTCGTTGAATGGGTGTGACCTCTTGCTGGGCGACATACGAGAGCCCGCTCGGACCGCTGACGCTGGTGGGGCGGGAGGGAGAGCTGCGTCGAGGCGAGCGTCGCCGCGGGCCGGCCACCCGAGCCGGCCTGGGCGTTTCGCCAGCTCTCGCTGCAGTGAGCCAGGACTACTTACAGGTCTGATCCGGCGCCGGCAGCTGCAGGCGCCGGCGGGCGGCGGCAACGGCGGAGACCGAGGATCGGCAGGCTTTGGCGATGGCGCCGTCGCCGTGGTCGGGACGGCGACTGACCTCGAACTCGATCAGGGCGGCGCGGCGGAGCTTGGCGCGGACTTCGATCGGGCTGTCGTCCGGCGCCGATTCCAGCGCCGCCTGGGCGGCGCGGTCGCGGCGGCAGTTGAGGCAGAAGAGCCCGTCCTCGCAGCGCTCCCAGGTGTCGGGGAGCGCCACGCGCGCCCCGTCGATGCGGCCGACCGAGACGCCGCACTGGCCGCAGGTCCACTTCTTCGCGGTGCCGGTTGCGGTGGCGGTGCTCATGCCGGCACCTTCGCCCGGTTGCGGCGACGGCGACGCCGCCGCTTCTGGGCGGCGGAGGCGGAGGCACTGCCGTTGCCGTCGGCGCGGGGGGTCGACGCGGTCGCCGTTTCGCCGGAGTCGTGGGGACGGCCCAGGTCGAACTCGCGGCTGAGCCCGAGGTCGCTGGCGATGCGCCGCATCTCCCCGACCTGGTCGGCGAGCACGAAGCTGATCCCGGCGCCGCGGTTGCCGGCGCGGCCGGTGCGGCCGATCCGGTGCGTGTAGGCGTCCTGGTCGCCGGGGGCGTCGAAGTTGATCACGTGGGTGATGTCGGCGACGTCGATGCCGCGGGCGGCGACGTCGGTGGCGATCAGGGTGTCCACGTCGCCCTTCTCGAAGCGCGCCAGCGCCCGTTCGCGCTGGCCCTGGCTCTTGTCGCCGTGCATCGCGACGGCATCCAGCTCGCGGCTGCGAAGTCGCTTCACCAGCCGGTCTGCGCCGCGCTTGGTCCGCACGAAGACAAGGGTACGACCGCGTCCGGCGTCCTGCAGCTGCAGGGTCAGGTGGTCGAGCTTGGCGCTCTGGGACTCGACGTGGACGAAGCTGTGCTCGATGTCCCGCTCCCTGTGCTCGGTCGGCTCCTGGGTGTGGCGCCGGGCCTCGCTGGTGTAGGCGGCGGCGAGCTTGCCGGTCGCGCCCTCCAGCGTGGCGGAGAAGAACAGGGTCTGGCGATCCCGGGGGGTCTGGGCGACGATCCGGCTGACCGCCGGTTTGAAGCCCATGTCGAGCATGCGGTCGGCCTCGTCGAGGACGAGGATCTGGACGCGGTCGAGCGAGATCGTGTTGCGGCCGAGCAGGTCCTCGAGCCGGCCGGGGGTGGCGACGACGATGTCGGCGCGGCGGGCGGCGCTGCTCTGCGGGCCGAAGCCGACGCCGCCGTATACGGCGGCGACGCGGAGGTCGCGGGCGCGGGCGATCGAGTCGAGCTCGTCGACGATCTGGCTCGCCAGCTCGCGGGTCGGCGCCAGCACCAGGGCGGCGAGGTCGCCGCCACCGGGCTCGATCGAGTCGACCATCGGGATGCCGAAGGCGAGCGTCTTGCCGGAGCCGGTCGGTGACTGGACCAGCAGGTCGTGGCCTTCCAGCGCGTCGCTGACGACCAGCTGCTGGACGGGGAAGGGTTGAGTGATGTCGCGTGCGGCGAGTGCGCCCACCACAGGACTGGAGATGCCGAGATCGGCAAATGACTTCAAGTATGTGCTCCTTATATGTGCGATTCAGGGAGATCCAGCAGCCCCAAAACGCAAAAGCGCACAGAGGAAACGGAACCTCTCGGGTGGCAATTGGGCCAAACCCGACTGAACAACCGTATCAGGCCGGTGCGTTTGGCCTGCTTTTAGGCACTTTTCGGCGCGGCCGCCAATTGTCTAGGGTGCGCCGCGTGCGGATCCGGCCGGCAAGCGAGGACGACGCCGCAGCGGTGACGGCGCTCTGGACCGAGGGTTACAGCGGGCGCCACCCGGAAGGGCGGCAAGCTCCCTACGAAGAGCGCGAGTTCTTCGCCGCCGCCAGGCGCGGGAAGGTGTTCGTCGCCGAGCTCGGCGCGGCGGCGATCGGGGTCGTCGTCTTCTCTCCGCCGGGGGCCCCGGGCCGCGTGATCGGCGGCGATCGCGAGGCGGAGCTGTCGCGGCTCGCCGTCGCCCCCGCCGCGCGGCGACAGGGGGCCGGCCGGGCGCTGGCGGAGCTGTGCGCCGAGCGGGCGCGCTTGGAGTTGGCGTCGGCGCTGGTTCTCTGGAGCCGGCCGTACCAGGTCGAGGCCCACCGGCTCTACGAATCGCTCGGCTACCGGCGGGCTCCGCAGCGGGACTCCAGCGACGGCGAGGGCGCCCGGCTCGTCTTCTCACTCGACCTCGGCGCCGGCGAGGCGTAGCCGCTGATCGTCGCGACCAGCGGGCGCGCCGGCGCGATCCCCTCGGGCCGGCTTTGCCGCCCTCCTACACTTGTTCGATGCCTTCGCGGGCCGGAATAGAGCCCACCTACACGCTCTACAGGCGCGGGATCGAGCTGCTCGAAGACGGCGACTTCGTCGATGCCGCCGAGCCGCTGGCCGAGGCGGCGCGGCGGGCGCCGGAGAAGTCCTCGGTGCGCGAGGCGCTCGGCCGCGCCTACTACCGGGCCGGCCGCTTCGCCCAGGCGGCGGTCGAGTTCGAGGCCGTGGTCGAGGTCCACCACGTCGACGACTACGCCCACTTCTGCCTCGGCCGCGCGCTCAGCAAGACCGGGCAGACCGAGCGCGCCCGCCACCACCTGGCACTGGCCTCGAACCTGCGCCCCGACCGTCGCGACTACCGCTTCTACCGCCGCCTCCTTGACGCCTGAAGAGCGCCCCGAGCCTCAGTAACCCCGAACTAGCTTGCCGACGGTTTCGGTCGCAAAGTAGGGACCGAAGGTGCGGGACCTGTTGTTGAGGTGGAGGTAGGCGCTGACGCCGTTGATCTGGGTGCCGTCGCCGATCAGCCAGCCGCCGCCGCTGGCGCCGGGCGCCCAGTGGCAGCGGATGCCGAGGGTCGGCGGACCGGGGAAGGGGTTGGAGAGCAGGTCGTCGCCGATGTAGGGGGAGGTGCAGCCCTGCATCCGCTGCACTTTGCCGGGGTAGCCGAAGGTGCGGAAGGTCTGGTGGCGGGTGAGGTCCATGACGATGGTGGCGCCGCCGCCGACCGCGTCGGCGACGTTCACCCCTTCGGCGTTGGGCAGGGTGAGGAAGGCGCCGAGGTCGAAGTCGGGGTTGCCCTGCTTGGTCCACTGCCGCGGCGCGCGGATCTCCTTGCGGCGGGCGACGAAGGAGCCGAAGGGGGCGACGCCGCCGCTGTAGGCGGGGACGAACTGGAGGTAGTCGGACCAGATGCTGGCCCTGCCCTCTTCGCGGCCGCTGTTGATGCAGTGGCCGGCGGTCAGCACCAGCTGCCGGGTGGGGCTGTTGATCGCCGTCCCCGAGCAGTAGCCGGTGAGCTTGCCGCGGCGGATGAAGATGCGCCCGTTGAAGGAGTAGGGCGGCACGTCGGGGGTGGAGATGGCGAGGAAGCTGGCGGCGGCGCCGTCCTCCGCGGGGGAGCCGACCCTGAGCCGGGTCTCGCCGCCGTCGACGACGAGGTCGAGCGGGCGGGCCTTGCGCATCCGCTCCGGCGTCCAGTAGCGGGCGACCCGCTTCGCGGCGGCCAGCTCGCCGGCGCTTGCGGGCCCGGCGCCGGAGCCCATGGGGGCCGCCGCCGTACCCGTGCCGGCGCAGGCGAGGAGGGCCGCAAAAAGAGCGACCAGCGCCGCGAGGGAGCTCGCGACGCGTGGGTTGGCACGATCCGAGCCCCGGCGCATCCCCAGGGAGGATAGTGGCCCCAATGCGAAGCTCGCGGGTGGCGATATCTGTTTCCGCGGGGTGGTGTCAGCTGACGAGCGGGATCACGCAGCGGTATTTCCTGGTGTTGGTGGAGAGTGCTGAGCCCACTTCCGCGGCAGATGAAACCGTCGCAACACTGTATGAATTCAGGGACGTATAGCTCGCCAGGTCGCTCGTCCACTCATCCCCCGCCGCCAGCACGATCCCCGGCTGATGCGAGAACGCTGCCAGCGCCAGCGCCCCCGGCAGCTCGCCGCCCTGGGTCGCGCAGGACTCGGCCGCCGCGGTGGCCGTCACCGCCGCCTCGCTGCTGCCGCTCTGCCAGCAGGCGCCGGCGAAGAAGCGGTTCGGCAGCTCGCAGCCGGCGGTGTGGCCGTTGACCCTGGTCGCGTCGAGGGCGTCGACCGCGTGCAGCGCGGTCTGGGCGTCGCGGGCGCTGTCGGCGCTGTCGGCGTGGACGGCGCTCGCCACCTGGCCGATCGTCGCCGGGTCGATCTGGGCGCCGCTGATCGCCCCCGGGGCCAGCCGGTCGCCCGGGATCGTCCCCGGCTTCAGCCGGTTCCCCGGCACCGAGCTCAGCGCCAGCCGGTTGCCCGGCAGCGACTTCGCCTTGATCGTCTTGCCGTCGATTCTCTTCGCCGCGTAGACGGTCCCGCCCAGCGCGGCGATCAGCGCCACGCACGCGACCGTCAACGCCGGCGCCTGCCGGCGCAGTCCCCTGCCCATGATTCCCCCTCGTTCGGTGATTGACCAGTGTTCGGAAACGTCTGGGTTTCCCAATGCGCCGCGAGCCTAGCCCGGCGCCCGCGGGCCTTGGACGAACATCCGGGCCGGCCGTCGGCGGTTAGACTCGCTTGCGTAAATACGGTCGGTGGTCAAGGGAAGTCCGGTGCAAGCCCGGTGCGGTCCCGCCACTGTGACCGGGGCGAGGAAGCCGCCGACGCGAGCGCGTCAGCCACTGGGAGCGACACGGAGCTCCCGGGAAGGTGCGGCCGACCATCCCGGAAGCCAGGAGACCTGTCCCCGGCCAGCCATGACAACCCTCGAGGAAAGGGTGGCTTTAAATGCCAAGACTCATCTCGTTCCGCCTCGTCGTCTGCGCGCTGGCGCTGATCCTGTCGCTGTCGCTGACCGCCGGCGCGGTCGCCAAGGGCGTCTCCGCCGAGCTGCGCGTCGTCGGCAAGGGCGGCAAGGTCCTGACCGAACAGACGCTCAGCACCGGCACGACCACGATCAGGACCAGCCCCAAATCAACCTGCTTCGGCGTTGGCACCGGGGGCAGCGGCAAATCGGTGACGGTCAAAGGCGCAACCGCGCTCGGGTTGCTCGCCCAGGCCGCGAAGTCGACCGCCGCCCTGCGGCCGCTGCTGATCACCGACGCCTTCGCCTTCGGCCTCGGCATCTGCGGCGTCGGCGGCAACGTCGTCTCCGGCAAGGCCTCCTGGTACCTGAAGGTCGACCACAGGGGCGCGACGGTGGGCGGCGACGCGGTCAAGCTGAAACCGGGCGACGAAGTGCTCTGGAGCCTGGCGCCGTCCTACCCGTACCCGAACGAGCTGGCGCTGGTGGCTCCCGATGTCGCCCTGGGCGGGGTGCCGTTCGAGGTCCAGGTCTTCTCCTACGACGAAAAGGGCAAACGCAAGCCCGTCGCCGGAGCCAGCGTGACCGGGGCCAGCGCCCCGACCGACGTCTACGGCAAGGCCACCGTGACCCTGACTCAGTCGGCGACCCTGCAGGCGAGACACGGCAAGGACATTCCTTCGCCCCTGGAGGCCGTCTGCATCGGCATCGTCTGTCCGCAGGCTGGCTCGTAGGGACCGGCGAGCGAAAGTCGAGCCTGGCAAGGACGCAGTGAGCGTGGCGTACGCACGTACGCGAGCGAGCGAGGACGCCGCCAGGCGAAGGCTTGCAGCCGCCGGCCGCGGATCGGCGGTTGCGGCGCTGCTCTGCGCAGCGTTCGCGATCGCCGGCTGCGGCCTCGGCGCCGGCGACGGCGTCGGCGAGGTCGAGCTGACGGTGACGCGGGAATTCGGCTCGGTGCCGATGCTCGCACGCTCGCTGGAGGCGAACGAGTCCGACACCGTGATGCGGCTGCTGGAAGGCAGCGCCGACATCTCGACCCGCTACGGCGGCGGCTTCGTGCAGGCGATCGACGGGGTCGAGGCCACGCGCGACGGCCACCCCCACGACTGGTTCTTCTACGTCGACGGGATCGAGTCGCCGATCGGCGCCGCCGAGTACGGGCTGGCGGGGGGCGAGCGGATCTGGTGGGACTACCGCGACTGGTCGGCGACCAATCACGTTCCGGCCGTGGTCGGCTCCTGGCCGGCGCCCTTCGTCGCCGGCTACGGAGGCGAGCGCCACCCGGTGGCGGTCGAGTGCGAGGGCGGGGGAGGGGCGTGCGGCCAGGTGCGCGAGGCGCTGGCGGCAGCCGGTGTCGCGGTCGCGAGCGGCTCCCCCGCCGGCGCGATCCGCGTCCTCGTCGGTCCCTGGGCGCGGCTGCGCTCCGACCCGGCGGCGGCGCTGATCGAGGCGGGGCTGGAGGAAAGCGGCGTCTTCGCCGAGTTCGAGCGGCGGCGGCAGGGCTACCGGCTGATCGGCCTCGACCAGTCCGGCGAGGCGAGCCGCGAGCTCGGCCCCGACGCCGGCCTGGTTGCGGCGACGCGGCGCTACGAAGCGCCGCCGGTCTGGGTGGTGACGGGAGCAACGGCAGCCGCCGTGCGCGAGGCCGCCGGCTTGCTCAGCGCCGCCAAGCTGCGGGACCATTACGCGGTGGCGAGCGAGGACGGGAAGACGACGCCGCTGCCGGTGGCGGGCGGGCGATGAGGTCGCCCTTCGCCTACGTGCCCGGATCGGGACCGCTGCAGGCGGCCTCGCCGGGCGCCGCCGTCGCCTACCTCGGGGCGCTGGTGGCGATCGCCTTCCTCTACTCGAACCCGCTGGTGCTGGTCGCCACCGGGGTTGCGGTGACGCTGGCGGGCCTGCTCGCCGGCGCCGGCCGCGCCCTGCGGTTCGCGCTGAAGCTGGGCCTCGCGCTCGCGCTCCTGATCGTCGCCGTCAATGCGCTCGTGGTCGACCGGGGGGAGACGGTGCTGGCGCGGCTCGGCCAGTGGCCGCTGTTCGGCCAGGTCGACGTCACCGCCGAGGCGCTCGCCGAAGGCGCCGTCTTCGGCCTGCGCGCGGTCGTGGTGATGATCGCCTTCGCCGTCTACTCGGCCTGCGTCGACCCCGACCGGGTGCTGCGCGCGCTGCGCCCGGCCGCCGGCCGCTCGGCCCTGACCGCGACCCTCGTCTCCCGCCTCGTCCCGGTCGCCGCCGCCGACGCCGCCCGGCTGCGCGACGCCGCCCGGCTGCGCGGCCCGGGCGCCGCCGGAGCCGGCCGCGCCCCGCTCGCCCGCCGCCTCCTCGCCGGCTCGCTCGACCGCGCCGTCGACGTCGCCGCCACCCTCGAGCTGCGCGGCTACAGCCTCGACCGACCGGATGCGCCGGACCGCCCTCGCTTTACCGAGCGATTTTCCCCGCTGGGGCGGGAGCGACCCTTCAGGCGGTCGCGTTTCGACGCCCGCTTCTACCTCGTGGGGGCGATGGTGCTCGCCGCCGCGATCGCCGGCGAGCTGCTCGGGGCCGACGACTTCCACGCCTACCCGACGGTCCACGTCGGGCTCGACCCCCTGACCCTCGCCCTCTCGGCCCTCGTCGCCCTCAGCGGCCTGACGCCACTGCGTCGCAAGCAACGGAAGCGCTCCGCCTCGACGCCGCGCTCCGCCACCCCGACCTCCCCGCCCCGCGGCCCCGCCGCCGCCCCGGCCCTGGAGGCGACCCGTGTCTGAGCTGGCGATCCGCCGCGGCGCCGCCCCCACCCTGAGCGTGGAGCGACTGACGTACACCTACCCGCGCGCGGCAGCGCCCGCTCTCACCGACCTGTCCCTGGAGATAGCCCCCGGCGAGTTCACCCTCCTCGCCGGCCGCTCCGCCTGCGGCAAGTCGACCCTGCTCAAAGCCGCCTGCGGCCTGGTCCCGCACTTCCACGGCGGCGAGATCGAGGGCACCGTTACCGTCGCCGGCCTCGACGCCCTCGACACCGGCCCAGCCGAGCTCGCCGCCGCGGTCGGCTACCTCGCCCAGGACCCCGAGACCCAGGTCGTCTCGACCACCGTGGCGGCCGAGATCGGGCTGCCGCTTGAGATGCGAGGGGACACGCCGGCTTCTCGCTCGCGGGCCGTCGAGGAGGTCGCACTGGCGTTGGCAGTTCCTCACCTGCTTGGCAGGACGGTCGACACCCTCTCCGGCGGCGAGCTCCAGCGCGTAGCCCTCGCCGCCGCTCTTGTCACTCGACCTCGCCTGGTGGTCCTCGACGAGCCCACGTCCCAGCTCGACCCCGTAGCCGGGGACGAGCTGATCTGGCTCCTCCGTCGCCTCAACGAGGAGTGGGGCGTAGCCGTCCTCCTCGCCGAACACCGCCTGGAGCGCTGCCTGGCAGCCGCCGACCGCGTCATCGCCATGGACGCCGGCACCATCGCCTTCGACGGCGTCCCCGCCGACTTCCTCGCCTGGGCACAACAGTCCGATCCGGCCCTGGAGACCCCAGTCGCGCGACTGTTCTTCCTGGCGAACATCGATCCGCTCCCGACCGGCGTCCGCGCGGCCCGCACCCTCCTCGAATCGGGGGGCGGCTCCGAAGTCGGGGACCTGACCCCCTCCGAACGGCTTGTACTTCTCGGTGACCAACGAAAGAGGCGCCAGCTACGACCTCAACATCCGAGCAAGTTGAGTGAGGAGGGGGTCAGGTCCCCGACTCCCACCGCCCTTCGAGCAAGAGCCCTCTGGGTAGAGCTCTCCCGCAACGAAGACCGCCACGACGTCCTCCGCGGCATCGACCTAAAGATCCAGCGCGGCGAACGTGTGGCGCTGATGGGTCGGAACGGCGCGGGGAAGAGCACGTTGCTCAAGGCCGCCGCCGGCCTGATCGACCCGGTCCGCGGCAAGATCGAGACCCCGGGCGGAATCGCCCTCTTGACCCAGAACCCGAGCGACTACCTGGTACGCGAGCGAGTCGGTGACGAACTGCCTGGCGGGGCTGGGTTGGCGGCGCTGCGCATCGTTGGGCTCGAGCACACTGTCGATGCCGACCCTCGGGATCTATCCGGAGGAGAGCGGCAGCGGCTGGCGCTGGCGATCGCCCTGGCCGGTCAGATGGACGGCGACGAGCTGCCGGGCCTGATCGCCCTCGACGAGCCGACCCGCGGCATGGACCGCGCCCGCAAGGACGACCTGGTCGAGCTGATCGAAGGGTTGGCGGAGCGGGGGGCAGGAGTCGTCGTCGCCACCCACGACGTCGAGTTCGCGGCGACTTTCGCCGAGCGTGTGGTGTTGCTCGGGGACGGCGTCGTCATCGCCGACGGCCCCGCCGGCGAGGTCCTCTCCGGCGGCTGGTACTTCGCGACCGAGGTCGCCCGCGTGCTCGACCTGCCCGGCGTCATCACCCCCGCCCAGGGCGCGGCGGCTCTGCGCGGTGAGGAGGAGCCGGGGTGAGCTGGCAGCTGGTCAGCTTCCTGCTCCTCGGCGCCGTCATCCTCGGCGGCTTCGCCTGGTATGAGCGCTCGCGGCCGCCGTCGCAGGTGGTCGCCCTGGTCGCGGCGCTGGCAGCCCTGGCGATCGCCGGCCGCATCGCCTTCGCCGCCTTCCCCAACGTGAAGCCGACGACCGACATCGTCATCTTCGCCGGCTACGCCCTCGGCCCGGCACCGGGCTTCGCCGTCGGCGCCCTGACCGCGCTGGTCTCCAACTTCTGGTTCGGCCAGGGACCGTGGACCCCGTGGCAGATGGCGGGTTGGGGTCTCTGCGGCGTCCTCGGCGCGGCGCTGGCGCTGGGAGTGCGCAACGCCGGCCGCCTCAGCCTCGCCGCCACCTGCGGCCTCGCTGGCATTCTCTACGGCGCTCTGCTCAACTTCTCTTTGATGGCGACCTACGGAGGGGATCTGTCGCTGGAGCGCTTCGGCGTGCTGGCCGCTCGGGCGGTGCCGTTCGACGCCGCCCACGTCGCCGGCAACATCGCCTTCGCGCTGATCGCCGGCCCGGCGATGGTGCGGATGCTGACCCGCTTCCGCGAGCGCTTCGAATGGGGCAGGGGAGACCCGGCTCGCGGCACCGAGCCGCCGAGGCGGGGGAGCGGTCTGACCCCTGGCCTGCGCGGCGGCGGCATCGCGGCGCTGCTGCTCGTCGCCCTGGCGCTGGGGGCGCTGGCCCCGGCCCGCGCCGAGGCCTCGGAGGTGAGCCGCGCCACCGCCTGGCTGCTGTTGGCGCAGAACCGCGACGGTGGTTTCGGCGCCGCACCCGACGACGACTCGGGCTCGGAGATGACCGCCTGGGCGATGCTGGGGCTGGAGGCCGCCGGCCACAACCCGCTCGATGCCTCCCGCCGCGGCCACACCCCGGTCGACTTCCTGCGCTCCACGCTCGACGAGCTCAGGAGCCCCGGCGACTTCGCCCGCACGATCCTCGCCCTCGAGGGCGCCGGCGTCGATCCGCGCGGGTTCGGCGGCACCAACCTCGTCGCGCGACTGCTCGCGAAGCGGCGCGGCGACGGCTCCTACGGCCCCGGGAACGTCGGTTGGCCCAACTCGACCGCCTATGCCGTGATCGCGCTGCGCGCTGCCGGCATCAGCGGCGGCATCGAGGAGTCCCTCGCCTGGCTGCGCAAGGCGCAGAACGACGACGGCGGCTGGGGTGACGTACCGGGCTCGCCCAGCAACGCCGACGCCACCGGCGCCGTGATGCAGGCGCTCTCGCCCGACTCCAAGGCGGCCCAGCGCGGCCTCTCCTACCTGCGCCGGCACCAGCGTCCGGGCGGCGGCTTCTCGCTCGGCGGCAACGGCGTGGTCAACTCCCAGTCGACCGCCTGGGCGATCCAGGGCATCCTCGCCGCCGGCGGCGACCCCGGGTCCTTCCGCCGCGACGGCAAGAGCGCCCCCGACTACCTCTCGGCTCGCCAGGTGAGCAACGGCCACTACCGCTACTCCAGGTCCAGCGACCAGACCCCGGTCTGGGTAACTTCCCAGGTCCTGGTCGCGGCCGCAGGGCAATCGCTCCCGATCTCCCCACCACCGCGCGAATCCTCCTCGGCCAAGGACAAAGCCAAGACCGGCGGCCTCAGTTCAACTTCCGACAGCTCCCCCTCGGTGGAACCCGCCACGAGTGTGCCACCGACGCCTGGGGTCTCACCCGTCTCGCCGGCAGCGCCCGAGAGCGGCGGCGGGGGACCCCTCCCGAACGTTTTGCGACCCCCGGGCCAGCAGGCCCCCAAGGCGTCAGCCGATGCGGCTTCCCCCGCGGGGCGAGAGAGGGAGGGGTCCCCCGCCGCCGCAACGAACCCGTCGGCGTCGGAAGAGCCCGCTGAAGACGATTCGAAGAGCAGCGCCGCCGGCGCGATCCTCCTCGGCCTGCTCGGCGGCGGCCTCCTCTTCGCCGCCGGCCTCGGCGGCCGCCGCGCCTGGATGCGCTGGCGCTACGGCCTGTAGGCGGGGCAACCGGCCGGTACGCTCGCCTGCATGGACGTCGAGACGGCGATACGCACCCGCCGTACCCACAAGGCCTTCGGGCCGGAGCCGCTGCCGCGCCGGGAGCTGGAGGAGCTGCTGGAGCTGGCGAGCTGGGCCCCCAACCACAACCTCACGGTCCCCTGGCGCTTCCGCGTCCTCGGTCCGCGGGCGCTGGCGCGACTGAAGGCCGCCGCCGGCCCCGAGGGTGCCGCCAAGCTCGACCGCTGCCCGACCCTCGTCGTCGTCTCCGCCGCCTCGAGCGACGATCCGGTCCAGAGCGAGGAGGACCTGCACGCGACCGCGGTCGCCTCCTACATCGTCCTGCTCGCCGCCCACGCCCGCGGCCTCGCCGGCTACTGGCGCACCCCCGGCCTGCTGCGCGGCGGGGAGGGGCGCGCCGCCGTCGGCCTCGCCGAGGGCGAGCGCTTCGTCGGCCTGCTCCACCTCGGCCACCCGCGGCAGGAGAAGTCGGCGCCGGAGCGCCCCGCCGCCGAGACCACCGTCTTCCTCGACTAGGTGACCGTCCGATGCTGACCCGCACCGACGCAATCGAGGCGATCGCCGGCCGGCACTTCGAGGTCGTCGTCGTCGGCGGCGGCATCACCGGCTCCGGCGTCGCCCTCGACGCCGCCTCGCGCGGCTACTCGGTCGCCCTGCTGGAGCGCGGCGACTACGCCGTCGGCACCTCCAGCCGCTCCTCGAAGATGATCCACGGCGGCCTCCGCTACCTGCAGAACTTCGACCTCGGCCTGGTCCGCGAGGCGCTGCTGGAGCGGCAGCTGATGGTCCAGCTGGCGCCCCACCTCGTCTACCCGACCCCGTTCCTGGTCGCCGCCCTGGGCGAGGAGCGCCGCGACCGCAAGCTCGGCCTCGGGCTCAACATGTACGACGTGATGGCGACGACGCGGGTCGGCCGCAGCCGCCGCGAGCTGCGCTCCTCCAAGGAGGAGGACGAGGACTTCTACTGGTCGCCCGACCGCCACCGCACGATCGGCCGCGACGAGGTGCTGGAGATGGTCCCCGCCCTGGCCGCGCGCGAACCCAACGATGCCTACATGTTCTACGACTGCCAGACCGACGACGTGCGCCTGACCCTGACCATCCTCGGCGAGGCCGAGCGCTTCGGAGCGGTGATGCTGAACGGCGCCGAGGTCACGGAGGTGCTGACGACCGGTGGCCGGGCGACCGGCGTCGCCTTCGTCGAGGCCGAGTCGGGAGAGCGGATCGAGGTCGGCGCCGACCACGTCGTCAACGCGACCGGCGTCTTCGCCGACCGGATCCGCCCGGAGGAGATCGCCGGCGAGGAGGACGTGCCGCGGATCGCCCCCAGCCGCGGCACCCACGTTCTGCTCGACCAGGCTGACCTGCCGATGGGCCGCGCCGCCTGCATCGTCCCGGCCGGTGCAGGCCGGATGATCTTCTCGCTGCCCTGGTACGGGCGCACCCTGATCGGCACCACCGACAACGACTACGAGGGCGACACCGCCCACCCCAAGCCGGGCGAGGACGACGTCGAGTACCTGCTCGAGGCCGTCAACGAGTTCTTCGGCACCTCGCTGACCCGGTCCGACCTGGTCGGCGCCTACGCCGGCGTGCGGCCGCTGATCTCCAGCGGCGATCCGAAGAAGTCGGTCGACATCTCGCGCAAGGCGGAGCTGTACGAGACCTCCTCGGGGATGCTGACGATCACCGGCGGCAAGCTCACCACCTGGCGGCGCATGGCGAAGCAGACGGTCGACCGCCTGGTCGAGCGCGAGGGTCGCGAGGCGCCCTGTCACACGGCCGAGATCCCGCTCGGGATGGACGCCCGCGCCGAGGACCTGGAGGCGCCCGAGGGCGTGGGGGAGGAGGCGATCTCCCAGCTCGCCTTCCGCTACGGCCACGCCGCCCGCGCCGTTCTCGACCTCGCCTGGAAGGACCCGAAGCTGGCCCGGCCGATCGTCCCCGGGCGCCCCGACCTGCTGGCCGAGGTGGCGATCGCGGCCCGCCGCGAGCAGGCGCGCTGCGTCGCCGACGTGCTCCTGCGGCGCACCCGGCTGGGGATCCTGGCGGCACCGCAGCTGCGCGACGCCGCTTCCGCACGGCCGGTCGCCGAGGTGCTGGGGTCGGAGCTGGGCTGGTCGCGGCGCCAGGTCAAGAAGGAGGCCGAGGCCTGGCCGGCGGCGGCGGCGCTGGAGGGCGTCGACCCCGGCCTGGGGCCCGTCCCGTAGCCCCGCACGCGCCCGGCGGCGCCGGTTGAATAACCTGCGTCGATGACCAAAGCCGAGCTGGAAAGCAAGCACATCGCCGAGCTGCACGCCCTGGCCGCCGCGGCGGGGGTCGAGCGCTACCGGATGCTGCCGCGCGCCGAGCTGATCGCGAAGCTGGCCAACGGCGACCCCGGGCCGAGGTCGCAGTCGCGCCAGCGGTCCCCGTCGTCGCAGCGCTCCGGATCCGGACAGCGCTCCAGCTCGGAGCAGCGCGAGCGCCCGCCGCGCCGCCGTCGCCGCCGTTCCGGCGCCAAACCCGAGTCCGGCGGCGAGAGCCGCCCATCGGGGTCCGGCCGCGAGCCGAGGGCGCCACGGCAGCCCGAGTCCGCTCCCGAGCCGGTTGCGGAGGCGCCCGCCGCGCCGCCGGCCGCCGCGCCCACCCCGGCCGCGTCCGCCGAGCCTTCGTCCCGTCCCAAGCGCCGCCGGCGCCGCCGTTTCGGCCGCCGCGGCAAGCAGGGCGTCACCCTGCAGGGCCTGCTGCTGCCGCCCGCCGGCCGCCAGGCGCTGCTGGCCGCCGAGACCCGCGAGGAATGCACGGCGCTGCTGCGCGGCATCGCCGCCGATCTCTCGGGCGACTCCAAGGGCCTCGATCCGGTGGCGCTGCTGATCGACCCCAGCCCCGAGGAGCTGGCCGACTGGCGCCGCGACGCCCCGCAGGCGGAGATCGTCGCCGCCGGCCAGCCGCGCCACGCCAGCGACGCCCTCGCCCAGGCCACCGCCCGCGCCGCCGCCGGCGACGACGTGATCCTCCTCGTCGACTCCCTCACTCGCCTCGGCGAGGCCCACGGGGACGCCGACGCGGCCAAGCAATTCTTCGACGCCGGCCGCACCACGACCGGCACCGGTTCGCTCACGGTGGTAGCAGCCCTGGAGCGCCCCGTCTCCAGCTAGCGCCGTCTCCCATCGTCTAAGCGAGAGAGGCGCCGTATCGCCCGTCACGCCCGTGAGCCGGGTCCGGGCAGGGCCGAAACGTCTTGTACTTTTTCGCCGCCACGAATCTCGGACGGCCGACCCCGCCGTCGAAAAAGTTAAGTGAAGGCCCTGCCCGGACCCGGCTCAGCTACCGCCGGTAAGCGATACGGCGCCAGCTCGGCTCTTTGCTGAGCTCGATCAGCTCCGAGCTCCGATCCGGCTGCACGTAGCCGAAGGTCTGCGTCCGCTCGTCGAAGACGACGTCGAGCTCGCCCTCCTTGACCCGCTGGTCGAGCCAGGCGCCGCGGAAGACGAGGCGGCGGATCCAGTGGACGAGGCTGCGGTTGGCGGGGCCGACCAGGTCCTCCCAGTTCTCGTTGATGTGCTCGCCGAGGCGGGAGCTGGGCTCGGCGATCTCGCCGCTGACGGCGAGGTCGAGGAGGTCGTCGAGCTCCTCCTGGCTGAGGCCCTGGGCGACGAAGCCGAGCTTGACCGCCGCCTGCTCGACCCGCTGCCCGAAGTCGTCCTCGTTGAAAGCGAAGCGGAGCTCGCCGTACTCGAGCACGTAATCGGAGCCAGACTCGTAATTCCCTCTGCGGGTCGTCTTCTTATCCATGAGTTGAAGCCAGCTGCACCCGCAAGCCCGGCGGGAGCAGGTCATGATCTTGCCGATCATCGTACGCCGGTGCCTGCCCGGGACGGTGCCTGAACGGCCGTTTGCACCGAGGACGCCGCCCGGCCCGGAGGTGGTGGCAAGGGGGGAGAGGCGGCCGAGGCCGCGCCCTTGGCCGCAGCGATGGCGCCCCGACTCCGTCAGCTCCCGCGCCGCCGTGTCTGCGGTCGCACCGTCCCGGTCGCGCTCGGGTTCCGCAGCCGGCTCCTCGGCCTCGCCGGGCTGGAGGCGGCGCAGGTGGGGCCGGGACTGCTGATCCCCCGCTGCGCCAGCGTCCACACCTTCGGCATGCGCTTCGGGCTGGACCTGGTCTTCCTCGACCGGCACGATCGTCCGCTCGCCGTTCGCGTCG
The DNA here is from genome assembly GCA_963775475.1 of uncultured Solirubrobacterales bacterium. Lineage (GTDB taxonomy): Bacteria > Actinomycetota > Thermoleophilia > Solirubrobacterales > 70-9 > VAYN01. The sequence continues at coordinate 730,398 of CAVZIP010000003.1, forward strand.
GCGTCCCGCCCCGGCGCCTGGCCTGGCACCGCGGCGCCGCCGCCGTCCTGGAGATTCCCTCGGCGCAGGGGGGAGAGTTCTCCGCGCCCGTTACTTAGGACGGCCATGTTGCCGCAGCGCCAGGAGATCGCCAGAGTCGTCGTCTGCGAGGACGACGCGGTGACGCTGGACCTGCTCTGCGACCACCTGGTGGCCGACCGCTTCGGGGTCTTGCCGGCGCCCAGCGCCTCCGACGCGCTGCGCCTCTGCCGCTACAACCAGCCGGACCTGCTCCTGCTCGATCTCTCCCTCCCCGACGCCTCCGGCCTCGACGTGCTGCGCGAGATCCGCGAGGCCGACGGGGTCGAGTCGCGCTTCGACCCGCAGCTGCCGGTGATCGTCCTGACCGGCCGTGGCGCCCAGGCCGACCGCGTGCGCGGGCTCACCGCCGGCGCCGACGACTACGTCACCAAGCCCTTCTCGATCGAGGAGCTGCGGGCGCGGATCGGCGCCGTGCTGCGCCGCCGCGCCACCCGCCGCGAAGGCCCGGTCCGGGTCGGCGAGCTGATGGTGGACCCGCTGCGCCGCAAGGTGCTGGTCGGCGAGCGGGAGGTGCCGCTGGCGAAGAAGGAGTTCACCCTGCTGCGCGTCCTCGCCAGCGACCCGACCCGGGTCTTCTCGAAGGAAGAGCTGCTGCGCGACGTCTGGGGGTACCGCGGCACGGCCCGCACCCGCACCCTGGACTCGCACGCGAGCCGGCTGCGGCGCAAGCTCGACCCGGAGCACAGTCGCTACATCGTCAACTGCTGGGGCGTCGGCTACAGGCTGCTCGACGGCTGAGCCCCGGGTCGTACCGCGCGTCGCTACTTCTTCGAGCCCTTTTTCGCCGGCGGGGTCTCGAAGTGGAGGATCGCCAGCTTGGTGGCGATCCCGTCGGACTTGCTGTCGCTGAGCCGGCCCGCGGCTTCCTCCTGGATCTCGATCGCCTTCTCGAGCGTGTCCGCCAGCAGCGCGGTGATGTCGGACCAGCCCTGCTCGTCGAGGCTCAGCGGCGTGCGGCTGACGTGGGAGTCGGTGCGGGCGTCGATGCTGCCGGAGACCAGCGCCTCGGTGGCGTCCTGGCCGACCGTCTCGAGGATCGAGCCGGAGATGCCTTTGCGGGCCGAGGCCGGGATCTTCTCCCAGTCGTTGGCGTTGAAGAAGGCTCGCTCGGTGGCGCGGTAGAAGTGCTCGACGGCGCCGCGGCGGGGCTCCGTTTTGACCAGTTCGACGCAGTCGTACTCGAGCAGCGTTTTGACGTGGTAGCTGACGTTGCCGAGCGGCTCGCCAAGCTCCTGGGAAAGCTGGTTGGGGCTGGAGATGCCCTTGTGCAGGGAGGTGAGGATCCTCACTCGCAGGGGGTGGGCGAGGGCCTTCGCCAGCTGCTGGGTGATGCCCTCGGGGGAGGTTCGAGTCTGGGCCACGGGAAGATTCTCCGATCGTTGGGGGGCCTGGGGGTGGCAGCTCGGGACGGTCCTTTCCATCCCGGCTTCTGGATCAAGTATTCCAAAACGCTCCGACGTTTCTGCGGTCAACGACCTTTTCCAATGTAAAAGGCCCAAGCGAAGCCATCCGCTGCACCGATCCACGGAACATGTGAATCTGTTTTAACGTTTAGGCGGTCTTATCCATGCGCACCCGCTGCCCCGAGGCGCCTGGCCGAGACCGCTTTGGGATGGCGGGTGCGCGACCTCTTGGGCCGGGGGGAGAGTTCTCCCGTCCCCGCCCTTAGGGGGCCATGCGAACTTGGCTCATCCCGGCGGGCACGCGGTGATTCCGGAGCTGGCGCAGATCGTCGCGGCCTGGCCGATCGCGGTCTCGCTGGCGGCGGCGGCAGCCGCTCAGGGGCTCTACGCCGGGCGCCGCCGGACCGCGCTGAACGAGGCTCTGCACGAGCTGCGGCGGCCGCTGCAGGCGCTGGCCCTGGGCGTCCCGGGCGGGCGCCCGCAGGACCCGCCAGCGCTGCAGGGGTCGGTGCAGATGGCCGCCGCCGCGCTGGCACGGCTCGAGCGCGAGATCAACGGCGAAGGAGCCGAGCCGGCGCGGGCGCCGATGTTCGCTCACCCGCTCCTCGACTCCGCCGTGGGCCGCTGGCAGGCGCGGGCGGCGCTCGCCGGCAGCTCGTTGTCGCTGCGCTGGCAGGCGGGCGAGGCGGTGGTCGACGGCGATCGCTGCGAGATCGCGCAGGCGCTCGACAACCTGATCGTCAACGCGATCGAGCACGGCGGCGGGGAGATCGTCGTCGGCGCATGCAGGCGTCGCGGCCGGTTCCGGGTTTCGGTCTCCGACTCGGGCCGGCCCGCGCGTTCCGGCGCCCGGCCCGAGGGCGGGGCAGAGCTCCTCGCCCGGCTCTCGGGCCGGCGGCGACGCGGCCACGGGCTGCGCGTCGTGCGGCGGACGGCGGCTGCCCACGGCGGCGACTTCCGGCTGCACTCCTCGGAGCGGGGGACGGAGGCCGTTCTGGAACTGCCGCTTGCGGGTGGGGCCGGCTGATGGGACGGCGCGGCCGCGCGCTCGGCTTCGTGCTCGCGGCGCTGCTGGCGGCGGCGACCGCGGCGGCGATCGCCGACGGCTACGGCGCCAGCGTCGCTCGCGGCTACGGCGAGCTGCGCCCCGTTCTCGTCGCCGGCGAGGGCCTGAAGCCCGGCCGGCCGATCGACCCGCTCCAGGCCGCGGCCCTGGAGCGGCGGAGGATCCCCGCCCGGTTCGTGCCGCCAGATGCGCTCGGGGACCCGGCCGAGGCGATCGGCCTGGCCCCGGTCGGGGCGATACCCGCCGGCTCCTATCTGCTCGCCTCGCAGCTGCGCCCGCCGCGGGCCGACCCGGACGGCGCGCTGGGCCTCGGCCGCGGCCGCCGCCCGGTCGAGATCGCGGTCAGCGGCGCCGAGGCGCTGCTGGTGGCGGGGGCGCAGCCGGTCGGGGAACGGGTCGACGTGGTGGTGACCACCGAACCCGCCGGCTCGGGGTCGGGCCGGACCTACATTGCCGCCGCGGCCGTGCCGCTGCTGGCTCTGGGGCCGGGCGCGAACGGGACGGCAGCCGAAGGCGTCGCTGCGGCGACGCTCGGGCTGACCCGGTCCCAGGCGCTGCGGCTGATCGCCGCCGAGAGCTACGCCCGCCGGGTGACCCTGTTGCCGGGCGGCTGAGACCGTGACGGCCCGCGAGAGGAACGTGGCCGAGCTGGCGAGCCAGCTGCGCACCCGCCTGGTCGAGCGGCGTCGCACCGAGGCGGCCCGCGGCAAGGATCACGACGATGACCTCGACGCCGCGGTGCGGCGGCTGGTCGACGAGGAGGCGGTCCTGCTCGGCGCCGGCGATCGCGAGGAGGTCGCGGCCCGGATCGTCCGCGACAGCGTCGGCCTCGGCCCGCTCGAGGTCCTGCTCGCGGATCCGACGGTGGAGGAGGTGATGGTCAACGGCCCGGCCGTCGTCTACGTCGAGCGCGGCGGTCGCCTCGAGGCCACCGACATCGCCTTCGCCGACGAGGAGGAGCTGCGCAACGCGATCGAGCGGATCCTGGCGCCGCTGGGCCGGCGGGTGGACGAGCTCAGCCCGATGGTCGACGCCCGCCTCGCCGACGGCTCTCGGGTCAACGTCGTGATCCCGCCGCTGGCGATCGACGGGCCGCTGGTCTCGATTCGCCGCTTCGGCGCGCGCCGGCCCGGCCCCGACGAGCTGGTCGCCCTCGGCACCCTGACCGCGGCTCAACGGCGGTCGCTGCAACTGGCGGTGACGGGACGTCGCAGCATCCTCGTCAGCGGCGGCACCGGCTCCGGCAAGACGACCCTGCTCAACGCGCTCTCCAGCTTCGTCTCCGCGGACGAGCGGGTGGTGACGATCGAGGACGCGGCCGAGCTGCGGTTGCAGCAGCCGCATGTGGTGCGGCTGGAGAGCCGTCCGGCGGGGGTGGAGGGCCGCGGCGAGGTGACGATCCGCGAGCTGCTCCGCAACGCCCTGCGGATGCGGCCCGACCGGATCGTGATCGGCGAGGTGAGGGGGCCGGAGGCGCTTGACCTGCTGACCGCGCTCAATACCGGCCACGACGGCGCCCTCTCGACCGTGCACGCGAACTCGCCCGCCGACGCGCTGGGCAGGCTCGAGACGCTGGCGCTGATGGCGGGCGTCGGACTGCCGCACGCGGCGGTGGCGGAGCAGGTGCAGCGGGGGATCGACCTCGTCGTCCACCTCGAGCGCCGTCCCGACGGCGCCCGTGTCGTCGTCGAGATCGCCGAGGTCGTGCGCGCCGCCGGCGCCACCGCCGCCCGCACGATCGACGTTCCCCCGACGGCGTGAGCGGCGCCCCGGGACTGCTGCCGGCCGTGGCCGGTGCCGCCGCGGGCGGGCTGCTGGCTCTGGCGGCGCGGGAGGCGCTGCTGGCCAGCCCGGCGGCCGCGCGCTGGCTGCGCCTGGCGCTGGAGCCGTTGCGGCGGGCCGGACGCGAGGGCTACGCGCCTTCGACCGTCGAGCGCCGACGTCTCGCCGCGCTCGGGACCGCCGCGGCTGTCGTCGTCGGCTGGTTCGTCGCCGGAGCGGCGCTGGCGCTGCCGCTCTCGGTTGCCGGTCCCGCCGCAGCCGGCTGGGCGATCTCCAGTCGCCGCCGGCGCTACCGGGCGGCGGTCGAGCGGGCGCTGCCGGAAGTCGCGATCGCGATCGCCGACTCGCTCGGCGCCGGCCGCTCGTTGCGCGCCTCGCTTCCCGCCGCGGCGGCTTCGCTGGACGGACCGGCCGCCTCCGAGCTGGCGAGGCTCGGCGCCGAGCTCGACCTCGGGGCGGCGACCGCTGAGACGGTCGATGGCTGGCGGCGACGGATGCGCTCGCAGCGGGTCGACGCCTTCGCCTCCGCCCTGCTCAGCCAGCGCCTCGCCGGCGGCGATCTCGCCGGGCTGCTGCGGCGCTTCGCGGCGGGGGCGGCGGAGCGCGACCGGGCCGCCGAAGACGCCCGCTCGGCCACGGCCCAGGCTCGCTTCACCGGCCTGCTGGTGGTCGCGATGCCGAGTGGGGGTGCCCTCTTCGCCGAGCTGATCCAGCCCGGCTTTGCCGCCACGCTGCTCACCTCGCCGCCCGCGGCGGTGCTGCTGGCGCTTGCCGCGGCGCTCCAGGTCGCCGGCTTCGTCGCGATCAGGCGGCTCTCGCGGGTGGTCGAGTGAGCGCCGCCGGGGCGCTGGCGGCGCTGGCGGTCCTGCTTGCCTTCGCCGCTGTCCGCGAGCTGCTCGCCGGCCGGGCCGGCCGCTCGCTGCCGCCGCTGCCGTTCGGACTGCACGGGCGCTCCGCGGGGGCGGCGCTGCGGCTGGGGCTGCCGGATCGGCTGCGCCGCTCCGGCCTCGAGGGGAGGTTGCCGCTCCCGGCTGTGCTGGCGGCGAAGCTCGCCGGATCCGCCTGCGGCGGCCTCGCGGCGCTGGCCGCCGCCCCGGCGGCGCCGGGGCGGACAGCCGCCCTGGTGGCGGTCGCGATGCCGGCCGCCGGCTTCCTCGTTCCCGATGCGCTGCTGGAGCGGGAGGCGCGGCTGCGCCGGCGTCGGCTGCTGGCGGCCCTGCCCGATGCCCTCGACCTGCTCGCGGTCAGCGCCGGCTCCGGTCGCGGACCGGCGGCCGGGCTGGAACAGCTGGCGCGGGCGGGGGAGGGGCCGCTGGCCGAGGAGCTGCGGCTGACCGTCGCCGAGCTCTCCTGCGGGACCCCGCTCTCGGCGGCGTTGCAGGAGCTCCGTGCCCGCGTCCCCGGCAACGAGCTGGCGACGCTGGTCGCCGCGATCGAGCGCTCGCGCCGCTTCGGCTCGCCGCTGGCCGACCAGTTGCGCCGCCAGGCCGGCGCCCTGCGTCGCGACAGCCGCCGCGCGGTCGAGGAGCATGCCGCCCGTGCCGCCCCCAAGATCCAGCTCGTCGTCGCCCTGGTCCTCGTCCCCTCGGTGCTGCTGATGATCGCCGCCGGCCTGATCGCCAACGCCGGCACCCTGTTCGCTGGCTTCTGAGCCGCCGCCCGGACGACCTCCTAGTGGATCGCGTGGTACTCGACGCGGATCATCCGCTGTAGCCGTCGGCGGGCTCGCCGGGCAGCGAGGGGACCTCGATGCCGTTGACGCGTTGGCTCAGCTGCTTGCTGCAGTCGCTCTGCTTCAGCGCCCAGGGCGGCGGCGATGCGCTCCGTTGCACGGGGGCGGCCACGGCGCTCCCCGCCGCGACCGCGCTCGCGACCAGCAGGGCAACGCAGATTCGTCTCTTCACGGCGGTCAAGGTACCGGCGCCGGGCTACTCCAGCGCCTCCTCACGCAGGCGGGTGGCGACGGCAGCGCCGGCGAGGGCGATCTCGTCCAGCTCCTCGGCCTTCTTCCTGTGGCCGCCGACATAGCAGCAGAGGGTGCCGTCGACCAGCTCGAAGGCGAACCTCTGCGGGGCCGAGTCGGTCAGCCAGACGATGAAGGTGGGGGCGAAGAGCTGGCGCAGCCAGTTCAGGTCCTGGCCCTTGCCGGCGAAGATCTCGTACTTGTCGTCGAGCGCCTCGCTCTCCAGCTTCACGCGCTCTTTCTTGCGGCGGAAGGCGTCCTCGAACCCCTCCAGCGCCCGCAGGCCGAACTTGCGCTGGCAGTAGAGCTCCGGCACGAGCTCGACGCCCTCGGGCACGGGGACCAGGCCGACGGTGTAGCGGTAGTAGTTGGTCTGGCGGTTGCCCTTGCTGTCGGTCGTCTCCTCCTCGTAGGTATAGAGAGCGAGGATTCCTTCCACCCCCTCGGCGAAGGGGCCGGAGAGGGTGCGCTCGGCGTAGCGGTCGTCGCCCTTGCGCAGCAGCGGCGTCGTCGGCGGCAGCGGCGCGCGGCCGCCGAGTTCGAGGCCGCGACGCTGGGCGTAGGCCTGGAAGAAGGCGTCCTCGGCGCGCGAGTCGGCGATCCCGAAGGCGATCAGCAGCGAAAGCAGGAAGGCGGCGAGCGCGGCGGCGGCGCCGATCGCAGGGCCGACGAAGACCGAACCGGCAATCCCCGCCGCCAGGGTAAAGACCGCGATCAGGATCAAGGCCGGCGTCTTGCGAAGCAGTTGACGGAAGTGGAAGCCCCGTAGGTCGTTGGCGTCGTCAGGGGTCGCCCCGACGCCTTCGCCGGCCTGGTCAGGCGGCGTGGCGCGCTCGGGCGCAACGGCCGTCTCTCTGCTCTCCGAGCCCGTGGGGTGGCCGGTGTCGTCCGCTGCGCTCACGGCCCGAACCTACCGCGCGGGGCCGGATGCAAAGGGGGTTGCATGGGAAGGTCGTGTTGCAAAGTGGGGGAGAGTGGGTTATTGTGGCGCTCGAGTTGAAGCCCAGGACCGGGGTGGTGAGGCTCCTCCCACCTCATCACTCCGGTCCCAACTCCTTCCGGCCCTCCCGCTCAGAAAGGACTCGCCGAGGTGGCTTTTCGGGGTCTCTACGAGCACAGTCTCGATTCCAAGGATCGCCTCACGGTTCCTTCGCGGTTCCGCGCCTCGCTCTCCGACGGCATCGTTCTCTCCAAGGGCTTCGACCCCTGCGTCTGGGTCCACACCACCGCCGAGTTCGAGCAGCTCTCGGACCGCTTCCTCTCGCCGCACAGCCCCTTCGGGCGCGACGCGCGCCAGCTGCGCCGCCGCTTTCACGGCGGCTCCTTCGACGAGAAGCTCGACTCGGCCGGGCGCATCCGCGTCCCCAAGCCGCTGATCGAGCACGCCGGCCTCGACGGCAACTGCGTCGTGATCGGGGCGGGGGAGTACCTGGAGATCTGGAACGCCGAGGCCTGGGCCAAGCAGGAGCAGGAGCTCGACGCCGCCGCTCCCGAGATCGCCGAGGGCCTGGCCGCCGCGTCCGCCGCGTGATCATGAGACTGCATGCCGCACGAATCCCGCACTCCTTCTCGCCGACGGGCCTCAAACACCCCTATATGGCGGGAAATCGGCCCGTCGGCCTCGGGCTCGAGGTCGAGCCGGTGACGCACGAGCCGGTGCTCGCCTCGGAGCTGGTCTCGCTGCTGGCGCCCGAGCCGGGGCAGACCGCGGTCGACTGCACCTTCGGCGCCGGCGGCCACGCCCGCGCGATCGCCGCCCATCTGGGCTCGTCCGGGACCCTGATCGCGATCGACCGCGACCCCGCCGCCGAGGCGCGCTTCGCCGAGTTCGCCACCGCGGCACCGTGCCGCACCCGTTTCATCGGCGTCGACTTCGCGGAAGGCCTGCGGGTCCTGGACGGCGAAGGGGTGCGCCCAGAGATGGTTTATGTAGACCTCGGAATGTCTTCGCTGCAGGTGGATTCATGGGAGCGGGGCTTCTCCTATTCCTACGACGCGCCCCTCGACATGCGCATGGATACGCGCCAGAGCTTCACTGCCGCCGACCTCGTCAACGAGTGGCCGGAGGCGCGGATCTCGCAGGTCCTGCGCCGTTTCGGCGAGGAGCGCTACGCCGGCGGCATCGCCCGCGAGATCGTCCGCCGCCGCCCGCTCAGCACGACCTCCGACCTGGTCGGCGCGATCAAGGCCGGGATGCCGACGGCGGCTCGCTTCGGCGGCGGCCACCCGGCCAAGCGCAGCTTCCAGGCGATCCGTATCGCCGTCAACGGCGAGCTCGACTCGCTGAACGAGGCGCTGCCGCTGGCCTGGGAGATGCTCGCCCTCGGCGGCCGCTTCGGGGCGATCTCCTTCCACTCGCTGGAGGACCGGCCGGTGAAGCAGTTCCTGGCCGAGAAGGCGCGCGGCTGCGTCTGCCCGCCCGAGCTGCCGGTCTGCGTCTGTGGTCACGAGCCGGAGGCCGAGCTGCTGACCCGGCGTGCGGTCTCGCCCGGCCCCGAGGAGGTCGAGGCCAACCCGCGCTCGCGCTCGGCCCACCTGCGGGTCGCGCTCAAGATCGCCGCGGCGACGCCGGCGGGGGAGGCCGGCTGATGGCCGTCGCCGCCCCTGCCCCCAGGACCGCGCCGCCGCCGGCCCGCCGCCCTCGCTCGCGTCCGAAGCCAAAAGGAAGCGCCGTCGCTCGCCCGGCCCCCGCGCGCAAGGCGCCCGCCCGCGCTCCGCGCCGGGCCAGGCCGAAGACGAAGCGGGCCGTCGGCGGTCAGCTGATCCCGTTCGCGGGCCGCACAGCGGTCGCCGTCGGTCAGCTTCCGGACTCCGGCCTGGTCGTACGGCTGACCCGTGGCCGCGCCTGGATCGCCGTCCTCGGCGTGCTGCTGGCCGGGATCGTCACCCTCAACGTGATCACCCTCAGCTTCGCCGCCTCAGCCGGCAGGATCGATACGCAGATCACCTCCCTGGATCAGGAGAACTCGATCCTGCGCGGTCGCGACGCGCGGCTCTACGGCACCGGCGCCATGCGCAACGCCGCCGGCGCGCTCGGCCTGGCGATGCCCCCCAGCAACGAGATCCACTTCACCGACTCCGGCCCCGACGACGTGGCGACGGCGGCGCAGCGCCTCGCGGCTGCCGCCGGAGCGGGGTAGGACGAGGCGCGGATGCGCTTGATCGAGCGTCGGGTCGGCCTCCTCTTCGCCGGGTTCCTGCTCTGCTTCCTCGTCATCGTCGGCCGCGCCTTCTGGCTGCAGGGGGTGCAGGGGTCCAAGCTCGCCTCCGAGGCGATCTACCAGCAGACCGAGACGGTGACGGTGCCGGGCCTGCGCGGCAGCCTGCTCGACCGCCGCGGCAACGAGCTCGCGGCCTCCGAGGACGCCGCGACCATCTACGCCACCCCGTACCAGGTGAAAAACCCGCCGCGGGCGGCGGAGAAACTGGCGTCGATCCTCGAGCTCGACAAGGGCGAGGTGCTGGAAAGCCTCACCGTCGAGTCCGGTTTCTCCTACGTCGCCCACAAAGTCAGCCTCGAACAGGCGGGCCGGATCGAACGGCTGGAGCTGGAAGGGATCGGGGCCTTGCCCGACAGCCGCCGCACCTACCCGCAGGGCGAAATGGCCGGCCAGGTGGTCGGTGCCGTCGGTTCCGAGAACCAGGGCCTGACCGGGCTCGAGGCGGGCGAGGAAGAGGTGCTCGGCGGCAGCGACGGCGAGCGGCGGATCGTCAAGGACGCGCTTGGTGACCCGATCCGGCTGGAAACGGTGAACGAAGCCAGCGACGGAGAAGACATCCAGCTGACGCTCGACCCGCTGATCCAGGAGAAGGCCGAGCAGGTGCTGGCCGAAGTCGGCGAAACCTACGCGCCGCAGGGGGCGACGGCGATCGTGATGGACCCGGGCAGCGCCGAGATCCTGGCGATGGCCAACTGGCCGCCGGTCGACCCCAACGACCTCTCCAGCGCCAGCAACACGGACCTGATCAACAAGGCGACCGGCTTCAACTACGAGCCCGGCTCGACCTTCAAGGCCTTCACCGTCGCCGCCGCCCTGGAGGAGAAGCTGGTGACGCCGGCCTCCTCGTTCACGCTCGCGCCCAGCATCCAGGTCGCCGACCGGACGATCGAGGACTCGCACCCGCGCGGCACCGAAACGATGAGCGTCGCCACGATCCTCGCCCACTCCTCCAACGTGGGCGCGGTCACGATCGGGCAGGAGCTGGGGGCGGAGAAATTCGATCGCTGGATCCACCGCTTCGGCTTCGGCCGCCCGACCGGGGTCCAGTTCCCGGCCGAGGAAGAGGGGATCGTGCTGCCGCTCGACGAATACTCGGGCTCGACGATGGGCAACCTGCCGATCGGCCAGGGCATCTCGGTGACGCCGATGCAGATGATGGCCGGCTACGCGGCGATCGCCAACGGGGGCGTCCTCGAGCAGCCGCAGCTGATCGAGCGGATCGGCGAAGAGGAGGTCGAGGAGCCGAAGGGGCGGCGGGTGATCAAACCTGAGGTGGCGGCGCAGGTACGGGAAATGCTCGAGGGGGTGCTGGCTCCCGGCGGCACCGCCTCGGAGGTCAGCGTCCCCGGCTACACGCTGGCGGGGAAGACCGGGACGGCGGAGGTGGCGGAAGACGGGACCTACTCGGAGACGAAGTTCGTCGCCTCGTTCATCGGGTTCGCGCCGGCGGACGATCCGAAGCTGCTGGCGGCGGTGATCGTCGATCAGCCGCAGGGGGATTACTACGGCGGGTCGGTGGCGGGGCCGGCTTTTGGGTCGATCGCGGGGTTTGCGTTGCCTTATCTCGGTGTGGCGCCCGAATAGGGGGGTCGGAGGCCTGTGTCTTTTGCGCGGAGCGGGGCGGGAGGTCGGGTACCCCTTCCGTTTGCTGGGATTTTCGCCGTTAACGCGGTGGCTCTCGCTGACCGGCCCGGCGAAAATCAGGACGCCGCGCTCTCCAGGGGCACCCGACCTCCCGCCTAGAATCGCGGGCAGATGAGGCTCGAAGCGCTTGCGGCGGAGGTCGAGGGAGCCCGGATCGTTGGGGATCCCTCCGTTGAGATAGCTGCGCTTGCCTACGACAGTCGAAAAGCTGGGCCCGGGGCCTTGTTCTTCTGTGTTCCCGGGGAGAAGCGGGATGGGCATGAGTTTGCGGGTCAGGTAGTTGAAGCGGGGGCGGCGGCATTGGTGGTGGAGCGGGAGCTGGAGGTGGAGGTGCCGCAGGTGGTCGTCGGGGATGCGCGGGCGGCGATGGCGCCGCTGGCGGCTCGGTTCTTCGGGGATCCGACGGCGGAGTTGCGGGTCGTGGGGGTGACGGGAACGAACGGGAAGACGACCACGGCCTTCCTGATCCGGGAGGTGCTCGAAGCGGCGGGAATCTCCTGCGGCTTGCTGGGGACGGTTAAACAGGTGGTCGGTGGGGTCGAGGAGGAGGTGGAGCGGACGACGCCGGAGGCGATCGACCTGCAGGCGACCTTCCGGCGGATGCTGGACGCGGGGGACCGGGTTTGCGCGATGGAGGTCTCCTCGCACGCGCTCTCGCTGCACCGGGCCGACGCGATCGACTTCGAGCTGGCGCTGTTCACCAACCTCACCCAGGACCATCTCGACTTCCACGCCGACATGGAGGACTACTTCCTCGCCAAGCGCCGGCTGTTCGAGGCCGAGCCCGGCACGGCGATCGTCAACGTCGACGGCCCCTACGGTCGCCGCCTCGCCGAGGAACTCGATTGCGTCACCTTCTCCGCCGAGGGCGCCGACGCCGACTACAGCGCCCGCGGCGTCTCCTTCGACGCCGGCGGTGCCGAGTTCACGGTGGCTTTTCTGCCGACGGGCCTCAAACACCCCTATATGGAGGGAAATCGGCCCGTCGGCGAGGAGGTCGCGGTGCGGACGGGGCTGCCGGGGGACTTCAACGTGGGCAACGCGCTGGGGGCGTTTGCCGCGACCGTGGCGCTCGGGGTCGAGCCGGAGGCGGTGGCGGCCGGGTTGGCGCGGGCGGGGCGGGTGCCGGGGCGCTTCGAGCCGATCGACGAGGGCCAGGGGTTCGCTGTCCTCGTCGACTACGCGCACACGCCGGACTCGCTGGAGAACGTGCTGGCGGCGGCGCGACGGCTTACCGCCGGGCGGCTGATCGCGGTCTTCGGCGCCGGCGGCGACCGCGACCGCGACAAGCGGCCGAAGATGGGACGGGCCGGGGCGGAGCTCTCCGACCTGGCGGTGGTCACCTCCGACAACCCGCGCTCCGAGGACCCGGCGGCGATCGTCGCGGAAGTGGTCGCCGGGACCGGCGAAGGCGCCGGGATCGAGGTCGCGGTCGATCGCCGCGCCGCGATCGCGCTGGCGCTCGACCGGGCCGAGCCGGGGGACACCGTCGTCATCGCCGGCAAGGGGCACGAGCAGGGCCAGGAGCTCGAGGGCGGACGCAAGGTCCCCTTCGACGACCGCGAGGTCGCCCGCGAGGAGCTGCGGAAGCTGGGTGGCCCGGCGTGAGGCTGACGGCAGCCGAGATCGCGGTGGCGCTCGGGGCCGAGGTCCTCGCCGAGGGGGATACCGGCTCGCCGCGGCGGGCGACGATCGATTCCGGCGAGACCGGTCCCGGCGACCTCTTCTTCGGCTTGCGCGGCGCCAACCGCGACGGCGGCGAGTTCGCCCCCGCGGCGATCGAGGCCGGAGCTTGGGGCGCCGTCGTCTCCCCGGCAGCGCTGTCGAGGTTGCTCCCGGATAGCGGGACAAAGCTCAACGGCAACGCTTGGGTCTTCGCAGCCGACGATCCCTTGCGGGCGCTGCAGGCTCTTGCGCGCGCCCAGCGCCGCGCCCTCGGCGCGCGCGTCGTCGGCGTCACCGGCTCGGTCGGCAAGACCTCGGTCAAGGACATCGCCCGGACGTTGTTGCCCGGCTGCGTGCATGCCAACCGCGAGAACCTCAACACCGAGATCGGGCTGCCGCTGACCGTGCTGGAGGCCCCGGACGAGGCCGACCTGCTGGTGCTGGAGATGGCGATGCGCGGCCCCGGCCAGATCGCCGCGCTGGCCGCGATCGCCGAGCCCGAGGTGGCGGTGATCACCAACGTCGGCCCGGTCCACGTCGAGCTGCTGGGCTCGGTCGAGGCGATCGCCGCGGCCAAGGCCGAGGTGCTCGACTCGCTGCCGCCGGGCGGGGTCGCGATCGCGCCGGTCGAGGCGGGAGAGCTGGAGCCGCACCTGGAGCGGGCGCCGCGGCTGCTGCGCTTCGGCCCCGGCGGCGACGTCGAGGCGACCGAGATCCGGCTGGTCGAGGGCGTCACCGAGGCGCTGATCTCCACGCCCTCGGGCAGTCAGCGCTTCCACTTTCCCTTTGCCGAGGCGCACAACCTCACCAACGCGCTCGCCGCACTCGCCGCCGGGGTGGCCCTGGGGGCACCGCTCGCCGAGATGGCCGACCGCGCTGCGGACATAGGATTCTCCCGCTTCCGTGGCGAGCGCATCGAGCTCGGCGACGGGATCGTCCTCGTGAACGACTGCTACAACGCCAACCCGGTGTCGATGCGAGCGGCTCTCGACCACCTCGCGACCCTCGGCGCGCCGCGCACCGTCGCCGTGCTGGGCGAGATGGGGGAGCTGGGACCCGGTGCCGCCGATTTCCACCGCGAGGTCGGCGAGCACGCGCGGGCCGCGGGCGTCGACCTGCTGCTCGGGGTCGGCCTGCCGGCCCGCGACTACGGCCCCGACGAGCTGGTCGCCGACCCGGCGGAGGCGGCGGAGCTGCTGGCGGCCCAGCTGCAGCCGGGGGACGCGGTCCTGGTCAAGGGCTCGCGCTCCGTCGGCCTCGAGGCCGTCGCCAAAGAGCTGGCGGAGCTGGTTCGATGAGGAGCCGCTGATGGGCGAAGTCCTGATCGCGGGCATGGCGGCGATGCTGATCTGCATCTTCCTCGGCCCCAAGTTCATCGAGTACCTGCGGGTGCGCGAGTTCGGCCAGAACATCCGCGAGGACGGCCCGCAGGAGCATCACGCCAAGGCCGGGACGCCGACGATGGGCGGGTTGATCATCTTCGCGGCGATCTGCGTGCCGTTCCTCGTCCTCTCCGACCGCGACCCGCAGAGCCTGGCCGTCTTCGGGGTCGCCATCGGCTGCGCGGTGCTGGGCTTCGCCGACGACTACATCAAGATCGTCAAACGCCGCTCGCTCGGCCTCTCCGGCCGCTACAAGCTGCTCGGCCAGCTGGTCCTGGCGCTGGGCCTGTGGTGGGTGGCGCGCCACGAGGTCGGCCTCGAGCCGATCCTCTACTTCCGCATCGGCGACGCCAGCATCGATCTCGGCCCGGTCCTCTACTTCGTCCTCGTCTTCCTCGTCATCGCCGGAACTTCGAATGGCGTCAACCTCACCGACGGCCTCGACGGCCTCGCCGCCGGCGCCTGCGCGATCGTCCTGCTCGCCTACACGGCGATCGCCTTCGTCGCCAACGAGCAGCAGAACCTGGCCCTGCTCTCGGCCTGCCTGGTCGGCGCCTGCGTCGGCTTCCTCTGGTACAACGCCTTCCCGGCCTCGATCTTCATGGGGGACACCGGCTCGCTCGGGTTAGGGGGGGCCATCGGGGCCCTCGCCGTGATGACCCAGACCGAGGTGCTGCTGATCATCATCGGCGGCATCTTCGTGATCGAGGCGCTCTCGGTCGCGATCCAGGTCTTCTCCTTCAAAACCTTCCGCCGCCGCGTCCTCCTGATGGCGCCGCTGCACCACCACTTCGAGATGATGGCCTGGTCGGAGACCAAGATCATGCTCCGCTTCTGGATCATCGCCGCCGTCTGCTCCGGGATCGGGTTCACGCTTTATCAGCAGTCGATTGGGCCTTAGGGCTGGGAGCGGTACCCGCCTCCCGGCTACAGGGTCCAGGCGGTGAAGCGCGAACCTGTTCTGGATGACTGCGCCGCCGCCCAGGAAGCTTCGTCCGCAGCTGCCCGAGGGCCCGTTTCTGGTCGTCGGGCTGGCTCGCTCCGGCTGCGCCGTCGCTCGGTTGCTGGCGAGCAGGGGGGAGAACGTTCGGGGGGTCGATTCGGGGCACCCTGAAGCGGCGAGGAGGCTTTCGGAGGCTGGCGTCGAAGTGCTTTTGGATACGGATGGCTTGGCTCAGCTCGAAGGAACGCGGACCGTCGTCAAGAGCCCGGGGGTTCCGCGGGAGGCGCCGGTGATCGCGGCCGCCCTGGAGCGTGGGATCGAGGTGGTGGGGGAGCTGGAGCTGGCCTGGCGGGCGCTGCCGAACAGGTTCGTCGGCATCACCGGCACCAACGGGAAGACGACCACGGTCGAGTTGCTCGGGCACGTCTACCGCAGCGCCGGCGAGCCGGTCGCCGTCGCCGGCAACGTCGGCATGCCGCTCTCGGAGCTGGTCGGCGAGGTCGAGCCCGACGCCACCGTCGTCTGCGAGTGCTCCAGCTTCCAGCTCGAGGACACCAGCCATTTCGCCCCCGAGTGCGCGGTCTTCCTCAACCTCGCCCCCGATCACCTCGACCGCCACCACGACCTCGAGTCCTACCTGGCGGCGAAGCTGAGGATCTTCGCCAACCAGGGCAACGACGACCTCGCGGTCTACAACGCCGACGAGCCGGAGCTGGCCGGGGTCGACCTCGGCGGCTGCGCCCGCCGGGTCGCCTTCTGCACCGGCGCCACCCCCGACTGCGAGGTGGCCCTGGCGGGGGGGACGATCTTCTACGGCGGCGAGCCGCTGCTGGCGGTGGAGGAGCTGGGCCTGTTCGGCGAGCACAACGTCGCCAACGCGATGGCCGCCGCCGCCGCGGCGCTCTCGATGGGCCTCGACCGTGACGCCGTGCGCGAGGGGCTGCGCAGCTTCGCCGGGGTTCCGCACCGCCTGGAGCCGGTGGCCGAGATCGACGGCGTCCGCTTCGTCAACGACTCCAAGGCGACCAACGCCGCCTCCGCAGTCGTCGGCATCCGCGCCTTCGCGGGCGGGGTGCACGCGATCCTCGGCGGCAGCGAGAAGGGAGAGCCCTTCGCGCCGCTGCTCGACCCGATCCGCGAGCGCTGCGCCGCCTGCTACCTGATCGGCGCCAGCGCCGATCGCCTCGCCGAGGAGCTGGCGCCGGCGGTCGGGGCCGGGGTCGAGCTGCATCGCTGCGCCGACCTCGAGGAGGCCGTGCGCCATGCCGCCGCCGCGGCCGGGCCGGGCGAGGTCGTCCTGCTCTCGCCGGCCTGCGCCAGCTTCGACGCCTTCGAGGACTTCGAGCAGCGCGGCGAGCGCTTCCGCGCGATCGTGGGGGGGTTGCGGTGAGCGCCTTCCCGATCGCCCTCGGGCGCCTCGCGAAGCCGGCCAGGGGCAGGGGCAGGGCGAAGAAGAAGACGAAGAAGCGCTCGCGCGGGGCGGCGGTCCCGGCCGAGTACAGCATGCTGCTGACCGCGACCCTGTGCCTGCTGGCGCTCGGCGCGGTGATGGTCTTCTCGGCCAGCTCGACGACCAAAGTGCTCAGCGACGGCGGCCTCTCCGACAGCGCCTTCTACCTGAAGCGGACGCTGCTGTTCGGCGCCGTCGGCCTGCTGATCATGCACATGGCCGCCCGCCACGGCCTCGGCCTCGTCCGCAACCTGACGCCGGCGATCCTCGGCCTCGCCTTCTTCCTGCTCTGCGCGGTGCTGGTCGCCGGCACCACGGTCAACGGCGCCAGCCGCTGGATCGGCTCCGGCTTCCTCCAGATCCAGCCCTCGGAGATCGCCAAGGTGGCGCTGGTCCTCTACGCCGCCGACCTGCTCGCCCGCAAACCGAAGCGGGCACGCTCGATCGATGGCTTCATGCCGCTCCTGGTCGTCGTCGGCGCTGCCGCGGCGCTGATCATGCTGGAGCCCGACATGGGGACGACGATGGTCCTCACCTTCGCCGTCGGCGCCACCCTGATCGCCGCCGGCGCCCGCCCCCGCGACCTCGCCCTGATCGCCGCCGCCATCGGCTTCCTCGCCCTGCTGATGGCGATCGTCGAGCCCTACCGGATGGCCCGTCTGACCGGCTTCCTCAACCCCGGCGCCGACGCCGCCGGGGCCGGCTTCCAGGCCGCCCAGGCGAAGATCGCGCTGGGTTCGGGCGGCCTCTTCGGGGTCGGCATCGGCAACGGCGTCCAGAAGGCCTTCTACCTGCCCGAGGCTCACACCGACATGATCTCCGCCGTTATCGGCGAGGAGCTCGGCCTGGTCGGGATCGTCGCCGTCGTCGGCCTCTTCGCGATGTTCGGCTACGCCGGCTTCAAAGTCGCCCAGAGGGCGAAGGACACCTACGGCCGCATCCTCGTCGCCGGGCTGACCTCGCTGATCCTCGTGCAGGCGACGATCAACCTCTTCGCGGTGCTGGGCCTGGCGCCGCTGACCGGCGTGCCGCTGCCCTTCGTCTCCTACGGCAACAGCAGCCTGATGACGAGCCTGTTCGCGGTCGGGCTGATCCTCAACGTCGCCCGCGGCGGCACCGCCAAGGCGACGCGGACCTCGACCTCCACCCGCGCTGGCAAACTGCGCGTCGTCGAAGGCGGGCGCAGGCCCAGCCGCGAAAGGAGCCGAGCGAGCGGTGCCAGGAAAGCCAAGGGTCGTGGTGGCAGCGGGGGGAACCGCGGGTCACGTGGTGCCCGCCATGGCGGTCGCCGCCGCGCTTCGGGCTAGCGGCGCCGAGGTCTCCTTCCTGGGGACGCGGGAGCGGATCGAGGCCGAGCTGGTGCCGGCCGCCGGCTACGAGATCGACTTCGTCAAGGTGCGCGGGATCGACCGCCGCAACCCCGTGCGCGCCGCGCGGGCGGGGCTGGAGGCGCTCGGCGCGGTCGCGGCGGCCCGAGCGGCGCTGCGCCGCCGCAGCGCCGACGTCGTGGTCGGCGGCGGCGGCTTCGTCGCCGGGCCCGCCGGGCTGGCCGCCGTGACGACGCGGACGCCGCTGGTGCTGACCGAGGCCGACAGCCACATGGGGCTCGCCAACCGCCTGCTCGCCGGCCGCGCCCGCCGCGTCTGCCTCTCCTTCCCGATCGCGGGACGCGAGGGCGAGCCGTACCTGGTCACCGGCCGGCCGGTTCCGGCCGCGGTCCTGCGCGCCGACCGCGCCGCCGCCCGCGAGCGCTTCGGCATCGCCGCCGAGGCCCGTTGCCTGCTCGTCGTCGGCGGCAGCCAGGGCGCGCGCTCGATCAACTTCGCCGCGGTCGCGGCCTTCGCCGAGCGCGACGACCGCGACTTCCACGTCCTCCACCTCGCCGGTCGCCGCGACTTCGACGAGCTGCAGGCGCATCTCGACGCGGCTGCCCACGGCGATCGTTACATCCTGCTCCCATACGAGCCCGACCTCGGCGACGTCCTCGCCGCCTCCGACCTGGTCCTGGGACGCGCGGGCGGCTCGATCTTCGAGGTCGCCGCCGCCGGCCGCCCGGCGATCCTCGTGCCCTACCCGTACGCGACCGGCGACCACCAGAGCGCCAACGCAGCCTGGATGCAGCGGGCCGGCGCGGCGACGATCGTCGCCGACGCGGAGCTGAGCGCCGAGCGCCTGGCGAGCGAGGTGGCGGCCCTGCTCGGGCCCGGGTCTAGGCTGGAGCAGATGGCCGCCGCCGCCCGCCGCATCGCCCGCCCCGACGCCGCCCGCCGCATCGCCGACGAGGTGCTGGCGGCTGCGCGATGACCGCGGCGGCCACGCAGCGCGACTGGGCCTCCCGCCGGCTCCATTTCGTCGGCATCGGCGGTGCCGGGATGAGCGGACTTGCCCTGGTCTGCGCCGGGCTCGGCGCGGCCGTGACCGGCAGCGACCGTTCCGACTCCTCTTATATGGAGCGCCTGCGCCGGGCCGGCCTCGATCCCGCCGTCGGCCACGACGCCGCCAACCTGCCGCCGGGGGCCGAGGTGGTCGTCTCGACCGCGATCGCCGGCGACAACCCCGAGTTGGAGCTGGCCCGCGAGCGCGGCGCCGAGCCGATCCACCGCGGCGCCCTGCTGGCCGAGCTCTGCGCCGAGAAGCGGTTGATCGCCGTCGCCGGCACCCACGGCAAGACGACGACCACCGCGATGGCGGTCTGGGCGTTGCGGGCGATCGGCGCCGATCCCGCCTTCTTCGTCGGCGGCGAGGTCCCCGGCCTCGGCGAGGCCGGCGCCGCCGCCAACGCCGGCTGGGGGGAGGGGGAGTGGGTCGTCGCCGAGGCCGACGAGAGCGATGCCAGCTTCCTCGAGCTGCGGCCCGAGATCGCCGTCGTCACCAACGTCGAGATGGACCACCACACGCGCTGGGGGTCCCTGGCCGAGCTGCAGCGGGCCTTCCGCCGCTTCCTGGCTCCTGCCACGGGGGTGGCGCTGCCGGCCGACGGCAGCCTCGACTACCTGGTCGAGTCGGGTCGCCACCTCGGTTTCGACACCGAAGTCCCCGGCCTCGCCAACCTGCCGCTCGCCGTCCCCGGCCGCCACAACCGGGAAAACGCCCGCGCCGCGCTGGCCGCGATCGAGCTGGCCGGCCTCGACGTCGGCGCGGCGGCTGCCGCGCTGACCGACTTCCCGGGGGTGCGGCGCCGGCTCGAGCTCAAGGGCTCGCGCGGCGGCGTCCGTATATACGACGACTACGCGCACCACCCGACCGAGGTCCGCGCCGCGCTCGCGGCCCTGCGCGAGCTGCGGCCGACGCGCCTGATCGCGGTCTTCCAGCCGCACCTCTACTCGCGCACCAGGGCGCTTGGCGAGGAGTTCGGAGCGGCCCTCGCCACGGCCGACGAGGTCGCCGTGCTCGACGTCTACCCCGCCCGCGAGCAGCCGCTGGGGGAGCTGGCCGGGGTCAGCGGTCTCCGGGTCGCCGAGGCGACGGCGGAGCGAATCGGGGGGAGGAGGGTCTGGTGGCTGCCCGAGGCCGGGACGGCATACCGCGCCCTGGCCGACCGCCTCGACCGCGGCCGCGAGGCTGGCGACGAGAACGCCGTGCTGGTCACGATCGGCGCCGGCGACGTCTTCGCGCTCGGCGAGTCGCTGGTGGAGGGCGAGGCGGAGTGAGCGCACCCCCCGCGAGCGTCAGCCCCGACCAGCCGCTCTCCCGCCTGACCACCGTGCGCACGGGCGGCGTCGCCGACTGGTTCGCGCGCCCCGCCCGGCAGGAGGATCTGGTCGAGATGCTGCGCTGGGCCGAGGCCGAGGGCCTGGCGGTAGGACTGGTCGGCTCCGGCTCGAACCTTCTGATAGCCGACGATGGATTCCACGGACTTGCGATCAAGCTGGACGGCGACCTCGCGACGATCGAGCGCGACGGCGAGCGCATTCTCTGCGGGGGCGGCGCCCGGCTCCCCTCGGCGGCGGCGAAAGCCGCCGACTGGGGCCTTGCCGGGCTCGAGTTCGGCACCAACATCCCCGGCACCGCCGGCGGGGCGGTGCGGATGAACGCCAACGCCTACGGCGGCCAGCTGGCCGAGGTGCTCGAGTGGGTCGAGGTCTGCACCGCCGCCGGCAGCGAGCGCCGCGCCCCGGCCGAGCTCGGCTTCGTCTACCGGAGCTCGAACCTCGGCCCCGGCGAAGTGGTCTCCCGGGCGGCCTTCGAGCTGCACCCCGACGCGCCGGAGCAGATCCGCGCCCGGATGCAGGCGATGCGAACCCGGCGCCACCAGGCGCAGCCGAAGGGGATCCAAACCTTCGGCTCGACCTTCAAGAACCCCGAGGACGAGCGGGCGCAGGGCCGTTCGGCCGGACAGCTGCTCGAGGCGGCCGGCTGCCTTGGGCTCAGCCACGGCGGCGCCCGCTTCTCCCAGAAGCACGCCAACTTCGTCGAGAACACCGGGGGGGCGACCACCGCCGACGTGCTGGAGCTGATGGCGGCGGGAAGGCGGCGTGTCCACGAGCGCTTCGGCGTCGAGCTGGAGCCGGAGGTCCAGGTGCTGGGCGAGGTGCGCTGGCCCGGCGGCTGGGAGCTGTGAGGCGGCAGCTGCTGGCGATCGGCCTGCTGGTCGTCGGCATCGCGGCGATCTGGTTCTTTCTGATCCGCGACACGGTCGTTGCCCCCGCGGTGATCGTGCCGGAGGCGACGGCAACGTTGGGCAGCGGCGAAGAAGCGGTTGCGGTCACGGCCGGTGGCGTGATCGTCCCCTGGCTGCCGCTGCCGGAGGAATCCGAGCTACCCGAGCTGCCGCCGTCGGAGGTGCCGAAAACCGGGCGCCTGGCTGGCCCGATGCTGGAACAGGCGCGGGTCCTCGGCGCCGCCCCAGCTGCCCTGCGCCCCTACCTCGCCCGCAGCTATTACGGCGAAAGCGGAGTCGACGTCGAAACCACCTCCGGGATCGAACTGCGCTTCGGGGATGCCTCGCAAGCGGCGCGGAAGTGGAAGGCGGCAGTGGGGGTGCTCGCCGATCCGTCGATCGAAGCGCTCGATTATGTAAACGTGAACGCCCCCGGGCGCCCCGCGTTCGGTGGCTCTGGGCATGCGCTTCCACCTCCTCCCTGAACCCTCGACCACAGGGTCAGGGTGGGAGAAGTCTCAAGTAGGCATCGAGACTCTCCCGTGCATGATGCCTGTCGGCCGTTTGACAGAGGCGCCACAATGCCCTACGTTCAGCGCAATTTCCGCGGTCGAAGCGACGGCTCGAACCCTAGAGCATCGCTGAAGGCTCGGACAGAACAAAGGCTCAACTCACTAAACAGCTGTCTCGCCAGAACCCAAGGGTTGGCGAAGGAAGAAATCGGGAGATGGAATCCACTTACCTCGCGGTCATAAAGGTCGTCGGAGCTGGCGGCGGCGGCACCAACGCGGTCAGCCGCATGATCGATGCCGGCATTCGCGGCGTCGAGTTCGTCGCGGTCAACACCGACGCCCAGGCCCTGCAGGCCTGCGACGCGGACATCAAGCTCTCGATCGGGCAGGAGCTGACCCGCGGCCTCGGCGCCGGCGGCAACCCCGAGGTCGGGGCGGGCGCGGCGGCGGAGAGCCGCGACGAGATCAAGGAGGCGCTGAAGGGCGCCGACATGGTCTTCGTCACCGCCGGCGAGGGCGGCGGCACCGGCACCGGCTCGGCTCCGGTGATCGCCGAGATCGCCAAGGAAGAGATCGGCGCCCTCACCGTCGGCGCCGTCACCAAGCCGTTCGAGTTCGAGGGCAAACGACGGATGCAGCAGGCGCTCGAGGGCATCGAGAAGCTGCGCAACAACGTCGACACCCTGATCATCGTCCCCAACGAGAAGCTGCTGCAGGCGGTCGAGCGGCGCACCAGCGTGCTGGAGGCGTTCCGCCAGGCCGACGACATCCTGCGCCAGGGCGTGCAGGGCATCACCGACCTGATCACGATCCCCGGCCTGATCAACCTCGACTTCGCCGACGTGCGGACGATC
This sequence comes from uncultured Solirubrobacterales bacterium, assembly GCA_963775475.1. Taxonomy (GTDB): domain Bacteria; phylum Actinomycetota; class Thermoleophilia; order Solirubrobacterales; family 70-9; genus VAYN01. The sequence goes on from CAVZIP010000003.1 coordinate 752,964, forward strand.
ATGCGCGACGCCGGCTCCGCCCTGATGGGCGTGGGCTCGGCCTCCGGCGAGGCCCGTGCTCTCGACGCCGCCAAGGCGGCGATCACCTCGCCGCTGATCGAGGAGTCGATCAAGGGCGCGACCGGGATGCTGCTGAACATCACCGGCCCCGAGGATCTCGGCCTGTTCGAGGTCAACGAGGCGGCGCAACTGGTCCAGGCCGAGGCCGACGACAACGCCAACATCATCTTCGGCTCCGTCGTCGACCAGTCGATGAAGGACGAGGTCCGCGTCACCGTGATCGCCACCGGCTTCGAGGGCTTCGAGCTGCTGGCGCGCTCACCGCAGCGGGTGCGGCGGCGCTACGAGGCGAAGCCGCGGATTGCGGCCGACGACACTGACATCCGGAAATTGCGGGTGTCGGATGACGACATCGACGTGCCGGGGTTCCTCAAAGACTGAAGGCGGGAGGAGGGCCCGGTGCCCCTCCCACGAAGGCCGTCGCGCAGCTGATCGTGCTCAGGGGGCGCGGGATGTGGTCTCGGGAGCCTTCGTGGGAGGGGCACCGGGCCCTCCTCTGCGTCGCTCAATACTCTGCGGATCGTGACTGACGTGGGCCCCAAGCGCACCCCTTTGTACGAGCAGCACGTCGACCTTGGCGCGAAGGTGGTTCCGTTTGCCGGCTGGGAGATGCCGGTGACCTACGAGGGGATTCGGGAGGAGCATTCGGCGGTGCGCAGGCACGTCGGGATGTTCGACGTCTCGCACATGGGCGAGGTCGAGGTGGAGGGGCCGGGCGCGCTTGCCTTCCTGCAGCGGGTCCTCTCCAACGACGTCGCCAGGATCGAGGTCGGCGGCGCTCAGTACTCGTGCCTCTGCGCCGAGGACGGCGGCGTGCTCGACGACCTCTTCGCCTACCGGCTCGGCGGCGACCGCTACCTGATCGTCACCAACGCCGCCAACCACGCGGCCGACCTCGCCTGGCTCGGTCGCTGGAGCCGCGAGCTCGACGTCATCGTCCGCGACGTCGCCGACCGCTACGCGATGCTCGCCGTGCAGGGCCCGCACGCCCGTGCCGTCCTCGGCCGCGCCCTCGGGATCGAGCTGCCGCCGCGGATGCGGGTCGCCCATGCCCGGGTGGGCCGGCGCCCCGCCCTCGTCTGCGGCACCGGCTATACCGGCGAGGACGGGGTCGAGCTGCTGCTCGATCCCGAGGTGGCGGCGCCGATCTGGGCCGAGCTGCTCGACGCCGGCGTCGTCCCCTGCGGGCTCGGCGCCCGCGACACCCTGCGGCTCGAGGTCTGCTTCCCGCTGCACGGCAACGAGCTGAGCCCGGAGCGCAACCCGATCGAAGCCGGACTCGGTTGGTGCTGCGCCGCCAAGCAAGCCGGCTTCGTCGGCTCCGAAGCCATTGACCGCGCCCGGGCCGACGGCACGCCGGAGCGCCTGGCGCCGTTCCTGATCGACGGCGCCGGGATCCCCCGCGACGGCAACCCGGTGCTGCTCGGCGAGGAGCGGGTCGGGACCGTGACCAGCGGCACCTACTCGCCCTCGCTGGAGAAGGGCGCCGGCATCGCCTACGTCCGCACCGACTTGGCCGAGCCGGGGACCGCGCTGGAGATCGACGTGCGCGGCAAGCGCCGCGCCGCCCGGGTAGGTTCCAAACCTCTCTACAAAAGGAGCTGAGCCTTGTCAGAAGCGAATTACCCCGACGACCTCCGCTACCACGACCAGCACGACTGGGCGCGGCTGGAGGGCGACGAGCACGCTGTCTTCGGCATCACCTGGTACGCCCAGGACTCGCTCGGCGAGGTCGTCTTCTTCGACCTGCCGGAGGTCGGCGCGACGATCGACAAAGACGCCTCCTACGCCGAGGTCGAGTCGGTCAAGGCGGTCTCCGACGTGATCGCGCCGATGTCGGGCGAGATCGTCGAGGCAAACGACGCGCTCGAAGACACGCCGGAGAAGATCAACCAGGACCCCTACGGCGAGGGCTGGCTGGTCAAGGTCCGCCTCACCGCGCCGCGGGAGGCCGAGGCGCTGCTCGGCGCCGCCGAATACCGCAAGCTGCTCGAGGGCTGACGGCGAGCGCCGGCCACCCGCTTCCGTAGCCTTACCCGACGTGAGCCGCTACACCTCAGCCACGCCCGCCGACCGGGCCGAGATGCTCGCCGCGATCGGCGTCGCGGAGACCGCCGAGCTGTTCGAGCAGATCCCCGAGCCGCTGCGCCTCGGGCGGCCGCTGGCGCTGCCGCAGGGGCTGAGCGAGGCCGAGGTCTACGAGCGGCTGGCCGAGCTGGCAGCGCGCAACGCCGACGCCGAGGCGCAGGTCTGCTTCGTCGGCGCCGGGATGTACGACCACTACGTGCCGGCGATCGTCGACGCGATCGTCTCGCGCTCGGAGTTCCTCACTCCGTACACGCCCTACCAGCCGGAGATCTCCCAGGGCGGGCTGCAGGTGATGTTCGAGTTCCAGACCGCGATGTCGGAGCTGACCGGGCTGCCGGTCTCCAACGCCGGCCTCTACGAGGGGCCGTCCTCGGTGGCCTCGGCGGGCTACCTGGCGATGGGCGCGACCAAGCGCCGCCGCTTCGTCGTCTCCCGCGGTGTCCACCCGCACAGCCGCGAGACGCTCGCCACCTACTCCGCGGGCTACGGCGCCGAGGTGGTCGAGGTCGGGTTGGAAGGCGGGCTCACCGATGCGTCGGCGCTGGCCGCGGCGGTCGACGGCGAGACCGCCGCCGTCTTCCTGCAGAGCCCCAACTTCCTCGGCGCGGTCGAGGACGTGGAAGCGCTCGGCGCTGCGGCGAAGGAGCACGGGGCGCTGCTGGTCGTCGCCTGCGACCCGATCACCCTGAGCATCTTGAAGCCGCCGGGCGAGTGCGGCGCCGACATCGCCCTCGGCGAGGGCCAGCCGCTCGGCAACCGCCTCGACTTCGGCGGCCCCTCGTTCGGCTTCTTCTGCGCGACCGAGTCGCAGATCCGTCGCATGCCGGGCCGGATCGCCGGCGAGACCGAGGACGTCGACGGCCGTCGCGGCTTCGTCCTCGCGCTGCAGACGCGCGAGCAGCACATCCGCCGCGAGAAAGCGACCAACAACATCTGCACCGCGCAGGCGCTGAACGCGCTGGCGGCGACGGTCCACCTCGCCTGGCTCGGCCGCCACGGCTTCCGCGAGCTGGGCGAGCTGCTGGTCCGCCGCACCGCCTACGCGCGCGAGCGCCTCGTCGGCGTCGACGGCATCGAGCTGCTGCACAAGGCGCCGGTCGTGCGCGAGTTCGCCGTCCGCCTCGACGCCCCGGTCGCCGCCGTCCTCGAGCGCTGCGCCGAGCGCGGCATCGCCGCCGGCTACCCGCTCGGTCGCGAGTACCCCGAGCACGAGGACGGCCTCCTGGTCGCGATCACCGAGCGCCGCACGCGCGAGCAGATCGACGCGCTGGCCGAGGCGCTCGGCGCCGCGATCGCGGCCGAGCGCGAGGAGGTGGCGGCCTGATGGCGCTCACCGAGACTCCGATGCAGGCCGAACGCGCCCAGACGATCTACGAGAAGTCGAAGCCGGGCCGGCGCGCCGCGGTGCTGCCCGACGCTGAAGTGCCGGAGGCGCCGCTGGAGGAGCTGATCCCGGCGCAGCTGCTGCGCTCCGAGCCGCCGGCGCTGCCGGAGATCGCCGAGCCGGAGATCGTCCGCCACTACAACCGGCTCTCGCGCCGCAACTTCGACCTCGACAGCGGCTTCTACCCGCTCGGCTCCTGCACGATGAAGCACAACCCACGGCTGAACGAGCGGGTCGCGGCGCTGCCCGGGCACGCCCGCCTGCACCCGGCCCAGGACCCGGGCCGGGCCCAGGGCGCGCTGGAGCTGATGTGGCTGCTGCAGGGGTCGCTGAGCGAGATCTGCGGCCTCCCGCACGTCAGCCTGCAGCCCTCCGCCGGCTCCCACGGCGAGCTCGCCGGGCTGCTCCTGACCCGGGCCTACCACGCCGACCGCGGCGAAGAGCGGACCAAGGTTCTCGCTCCCGACACCTCGCACGGCACCAACCCCGCCTCGGTGACGATGGCCGGCTACGAGGTCGTGAAGGTGGCGACGAACGAGCGCGGCGGGGTCGAGATGGACGACCTCCGCGCCAAGGTCGACGACGAGGTCGCCTGTCTGATGCTGACCAACCCCAACACGCTCGGCCTCTTCGACGAGAACATCGCCGAGATCGCCGGTCTGATTCACGCGGCCGGCGGGACGCTGTACTACGACGGCGCCAACCTCAACGCGGTGATGGGCCACTCGCGCCCGGGCGACATGGGCTTCGACATCGTCCACGTCAACCTGCACAAGTCGTTCAGCCAGCCGCACGGCGGCGGTGGCCCGGGGGCGGGGCCGATCGCGGTCTCCGACCGGATCGAGCCCTTCCTGCCGCGCCCGCAGGTGGTCCGGCGCGAGGGCGAGAACGGCCACGGCCCCTTCTACGACCTCGACCACGAGCGGCCGAAGTCGATCGGGCGCCTGCGCGGCTTCCAGGGGAACTACGGGGTCTTCGTGCGCTCTTACGCCTACATCCTCAGCCTCGGCGCCGACGGGCTCGCCGAGGCCTCGGAGACCGCCGTCCTCAACGCCAACTACCTGAAGGCCCGCCTCGCCGCCGGCCGTGCCGGCGAGCGGCTGCCGGTCGCCTTCGACCGCCACTGCATGCACGAGTTCGTCCTCTCGGGCAAGCCGATGAAGAAGGAGCTTGGCCTCGCCACCCTCGACCTCGCCAAGCGCCTGCTCGACTTCGGCTTCCACCCGCCGACCGTCTACTTCCCGCTCCTGGTCGAGGAGGCGCTGATGGTCGAGCCGACCGAGACCGAGACCAAGGAGAGCCTCGACGCCTTCGCCGACGCCGTCGAGCGGATTCTCGCCGAGGCGGAGGGAGATCCCGAGATCGCCAAGAGCGCGCCCTACACGACCCCCGTTCGCCGCCTCGACGAGGTCAAGGCGACTCGGCGGCCGGTTGTGCGGCAGCGGTTGTAGGTGACTAAGCCCCCGTCCCGGTAGGGGTTCCGCTTAACTTTTTCGAGAGGCGCCGGTGGCTGTCGCCCCGGGCCGAAGCGACGAAAAAGTAGAAGACGCTCCACCCCTACCGGGACGGGGACTTAGAGCTCCGGCAGCTCCTGTTGCAGCTCCAGCACCGGGGCGAAGAGGTCGCCCTTGCTCTCGATGCGCTTCAGGACGTCGCCGGCTTCGAAGACGAGTGAGTCGGCGTCTTTGTTCTCGGCGGCGTGGGTCACCTCGTCCCAGGTCAGCGGGGTCGAGACGGTCGGGCGCTCGCGGGCGCGTAGGGAGTAGACGGCGATCGTGGTTTTGCTGCGGTGGTTCTGGGACCAGTCGACGAAGACCTTGCCCTCGCGTTCGACCTTTTTCATCTTCGAGACGACCTGGTCCGGGGTCTGCTTTTCCAGCAGCTGGGCGATCGCTTTGGCGAACGGTTTGGTGACCTCGTAGCTGACGTCTTTCCTGTTCAGCGGCACGTACACCTGCATCCCCTTCGAGCCCGAGGTCTTCGGGAAGGACTCGACGCCGAAGTGGCCGAACATCTCGCGCAGTCGCAGCGCCACCCGGCAGCAGTCGACGACGTCGGCGGGCGGCCCTGGATCGAGGTCGAAGGCGAGCACGGTGGGCCTGGTCGGAGCCCGGCCCAGGGAGAGCGAGGGGTGCAGCTCGATCGCCGCCAGCTGCGCCATCCAGATCAGCGTCGGCCGGCCGTCGCAGACGCAGAAGTCGATGTCGCCGGCGTTCGGCCCGGCCCGCACCTTGGTCGTCTTCACCCATTTCGGCCGGTGCTTGGGGCAGCGCTTCTCGAAGAAGGCGGAGTCGAGGTCGTCGACCCCTTCCGGAAAGCGCCGCAGGGTCACGGCGCGGCCGCTCAGGTGGGGCACCATCGCGTCGGCCACCTTGGCGTAGTAGTCGATCGCCTCGCCCTTGCTGAAGCCGGCCTGCGGATAGAGGACCTTGTCGAGGTTGGTGAGCTTCAGCTCACGCCCGTCGACCTCGACCTGCCGGTCCCCGGCGGCCATGACCTATTTGGAGGCTTTGGCTTTCGAGCGCGAGCTTTTCTTCGCCCGCGACGAGGAGCTTTTCTTCGATTTCGCCGCCGCGGCTTTTTTTCGTTTCGGGGCAGGCGCCTTCTTGCCGCCGTCGTCCTTGCCCTTGACGGCGGCGATGCTCTCCTCCAGCGCCGCCATCAGGTCGGGTGCCTTGGTCGCCTCCGGCTCCTCGACCTTGCCGGCGACGATCTCCTTGCCTTCGGCCTTGCGTTCGATCAGCGACATCAGCTCCTCGCGGTACTCGTCGCGGTAGGCGCCCGGGTCGAACTCGGTGCTGAGCGAGTCGATCAACTGCTCGGCCATCTCCTGCTCTTTCTTCGCGACTTTCGGCGCCTTCTCCGGCACCACGTCCTCGAGCTCGCCGGCCGGGACGACCTCGTCGGCGAAGCGCATCGTGGTCAGCGTCAGCACCGCGTCGGTGGCGCGCAGCGCCGCCAGGTGCTCCTTGTTGCGGAAGACGAAGCGGGCGATCGCCACCTTGCCGGAGGCTTCCATCGCCTTCGCCAGCAGCGAGTAGGCCCGCTCGGCGCCCTCGGCCGGTCCCAGGTAGTAGGGGCTGTCGAAGTAGATCGGGTCGATCTCCTCGAGGTCAACGAAGTCCTTGACCTCGATCGCCCGCGTCTTCTCCGGCGCCAGCGCCGACATCTCGTCTTTGCTGATCGGCACGTACTGGCCGGGGGTGATCTCGAAGGCCTTGACGATGTTCTCGTAGGGGACCTCCTCGTCGGTCCCCTCGGCGACCCGCCGGTGTTTGATCCGGGCGCTGTCGGACTCGCGGATCTCGCGCAGGGCGATGTTGCGCCGCGCGACCGCGCTGTAGAGCCTCACGGGCACGTTGAGGAGCCCAAAGCTGATCGAACCGCTCCAGATTGCTCTCGCCATCAGCAGATCACCTACCCGGATTGTTCCAGCCCATCCAAACCGCGGCCAGGCGGGTCGCCGGGGCGGGAGCCATCTTGCGCTGGGCCGGTGCGGGCGCCACCTAGACTCGCCAGGTGTCCCGCCAACAGCGCCTGACGCTGGTCGCGACGATCCTCGGCTCGACCGTCGTCTTCCTCGACGGCACCGTGGTCAACGTGGCGCTGCCGGCGATCAGCGGCGACCTCGACGCCGGCCTCGCCGGGCAGCAATGGGTTGTCGAGGCCTACCTGCTGACGATGGTCTCGCTGCTCCTGGTCGGCGGCTCGCTCGGCGACCAGTTCGGGCGGCGGCGCATGTTCGTCGCCGGGCTCGTCGCCTTCGGCGCCACCTCGGCCCTCTGCGCGGTCGCTCCCTCGGACGAGCTCCTGGTCGCGGCGCGGGCGCTGCAGGGGATCGCCGGGGCGCTGCTGGTGCCGGGCTCGCTGGCGATCGTCGCCGCCACCTTCGAGGGCTCCGAGCGTGGCCGGGCGGTCGGCACCTGGACCGCCTGGACCGGGATCGCGACCGTGTTCGGCCCGGCCGGCGGCGGCGCCCTGATCGGGCTGCTCTCCTGGCGGGCGATCTTCTGGGTCAACCTGCCGCTGATCGCCTTGACGGTGGCGCTGACCCTGCGCGGGGTCGAGGAGAGCCGCGACCCCGAGGCCACCCGCGGCATCGACTGGCCGGGGATCGCGCTCTCGGCGCTCGGGCTCGGCGGCCCCGTCTTCGCTTTGATCGAGCAGCCGACCCGCGGCTGGGGCGATCCGCTGGTCTGGGCGCCCTTGGCCGGTGGCGTCGCCTGCTTCGCCCTCTTCCTGGTCTACGAGGCCCGCGCCCGTCAGCCGATGCTCGACCTCGGCCTCTTCCGCATCCGCAACTTCGCGGTCGCCAACCTGACCACGCTCGCCGCCTACGCCGGCCTGATCGGCGGGCTCTTCTTCGTCACCCTCTTCCTCCAGCAGGTCGCCGGCTACTCGGCCCTGGAGGCGGGGCTGGCGACGACGCCGGTCTCGATCCTGCTCTTCGTCCTCTCGCCCCGCTTCGGCCGGCTCGCCTCCGGCACCGGGCCGCGGCTGCCGATGACCGTCGGCCCGATCGTCGGCGGGATCGGGCTGTTGCTGATGCTGCGGGTCGGCGCCAGCGCCGACTACGTCAGCGAGGTGCTGCCGGCGATCCTCGTCTTCGGCCTCGGCCTGGCGGCGACGGTGGCGCCGCTGACCGCGACCGTGCTCGACTCGGTCACCGAACGCCGGGTCGGGATCGCCTCCGGCATCAACAACGGCGTCTCGCGGGTGGCGGGGCTGCTGGCGATCGCCGTGCTCGGAGCCGTGATCTCGGCCCAGTTCGATGCCAGCGCCGGCGCCGCGGTCAGCGGCGGGCCGTTAACTGCGGCGGCACCGGAGGCCTCGACCTCCGCCTTCCATCTCGGTGTCCTCATCGCCGGCCTGCTGATGATCCTCGGCGGCATCGCCGCCGGCCTCGGGATTCAGAACCCACGCCCCAAGGTCGACGCTATCTCCGAGGAGCAGACATCAAGACAGCCCGCCTGAGCGGGGATGGGGTGCCCCTCGAACGGGCGGATACTCAAAGCGTCGCCCTCATGAGGGCGACGCTTGTCCGGGCGAGGGGCACCCCATCCCCGCTCCAAATAGGCTGCCTTCATGGCTGCCCCGATCATCTTCTCCGGCATCCAGCCGACCGGCCGCAAGCACCTCGGCAACTACATCGGCGCGATCCAGCAGTACGTCGAGGGACAGGACCGCGGCGACCCGGCGATCTTCTGCATCGTCGACCTGCACGCGATCTCGGTCGCCTACGACCCGGCCGAGCTGCGCGAGCGGGTCTTCGACACGGCCGCGATCCTGCTCGCCGCCGGCCTCGACCCCGACCGCTGCGTCTTCTTCCGCCAGTCCGACGTGCGCGAGCACACCGAACTGACCTGGTTGCTCTCCGCCGTTACCGCCCACGGCGATCTCAACCGCATGCACCAGTTCAAGGACAAGTCGGCGCGCCAGAAGGAGCTGATCTCCGCCGCCCTCTTCTTCTACCCGGTGCTGATGGCTGCCGACGTGCTCGCCTACCGCGCCACCGAGGTTCCGGTCGGCGACGACCAGCGTCAGCACGTCGAGCTGATGCGGGAGATCGCCCGCCGCTTCAACGTGCGCTTCGGCGAGACCCTGGTCGTGCCCGAGCTCCGCATCCCCGAGGTCGGCGCCCGGATCATGGACCTGCAGGAGCCGGAGCGGAAGATGTCGACCACCGGCGGCACCGAGGCCGGCACCGTTCTGGTGCTCGACGAGCCCGACGCGATCCGCAGGAAGCTCGGCAGCGCCGTCACCGATTCCGGCCGCGAGGTGCGCCGCGGCGAGGGCAAGGCCGGGATCGCCAACCTGATCGACATCCTCGCCGTCGCCCGCGGGATCGGGCAGGACGAGGTCGAGCGCGAGTTCGGAGGTGCCGGCTACGGCGACTTCAAGAAGGCGGTCGCCGAGGCCGTGGTCGAGCTGCTGAGCCCGGTCCGCGAGCGCTACGCCGAGCTGCGCCCCGACGAGGCGGCGCTGGAGGCGATCCTGGTCGCCGGCGCCGAGAAGGCGAGCGCAATCGCCGCCCCGACGCTCGCCGAGGTGCGCGAGCGCATGGGTTATCAGCCCAAATAGGCCGAAACCGGGCGGCTTCGTCCCGCCTCCGCTCTAGTCTGCCCTTGATGGCGATCGCCGAGCTGGACCTCGACCTCGACATCTTCGCCGGGCCGTTCGACCTGCTGATGGCGGTCGTGCTGCGCGAGGAGGTGAGCCTGCTCGACCTGCAGCTGGGGGAGGTCGTCGTCGCCTACATCGAGCACCTCGAGCGGGAGGGCGAGCTGGAGCTGGAGGTGGCGACCGAATTCCTCGTCCTGATCGCGGCGCTGCTGGAGCTGAAGTCGCGGCTGCTGCTGCCCGGGCCCGAGGACGAGCTTGACGATCTCAGCCCGGAAGAGGCGATCGAGGAGCTGCTGGCGCGGATGCTCGAGTACCGGCGCTACCGCGACGCCTCGGCAGTGCTCGCCGATCGCTTCGAGAGCCAGCGCGGCTACCTCTACCGCTCGGCGCCGCTGCCGAGGGAGCTGCGCCGGGTCGCCGTCGAGGCGGCGACCGCGGTCTACGACCCCGACCGGCTCGGCGCCGCCCTCGGCGATCTGCTGACCGAGCCGCCCCGCCTCGATGTCAGCCATATCCGCCCGACCGTCTCGCTCGAGCGCCGCCTGGGCGCCCTGCGCGACGTCCTCCGCCGCCGCGCCAGCTTCGACTTCGACGAGGAGTTCGGCGGCGAGGACAGGTTGACCCAGGCGGTGACGATCTTCGGCCTGCTCGAGCTGTACCGCAAGGGCGAGATCACCTGGGAGCAGAAGAGCGTCTGTGGCCCGATCGAGGTGCGGCGGCTGTGAGCGCGGGGCGAGCAAGCGTGCATCTCTGGTTCTTCGCGCCGCGAGCGAAGCGCGAAAGGTGCTTATGAGCGACCTCACCCGCACCGTCGAGGCGCTGCTCTTCCTCTCCGCCCAGCCGGTCAGCGCCGCCGACCTGGCGCTGGCGACGGAGGCGACCGAGGGCCAGGTCGCCGAGGCGATCGAGCTGCTGCGCGAGGACCTCGCCGAGGGCAGGCGCGGCGTCGTCCTGCGCGAGGTCGCGGGCGGCTTCGCCCTGGCCAGCGACCCGGCCAGCGAGGAGGCCGCGCGGCGCCTGCTGGCGAAGCCGCGGACGCCGCCGCTGACCCAGGCCCAGGCGGAGACGCTGGCGATCGTCGCCTACCTGCAGCCGGTCTCGCGGCCGGAGATCGCCCGCATCCGCGGCGTCAGCTCGGAGTCGGCCGTGCAGACGCTGGCCGAGCGCGGGCTGATCGAAGAGTCGGGGCGCTCGCAGTTCGGCGCCGCGATCTTCAAGACCTCGGAGCTGTTCGAGCGGCTCTTCGGGCTGAGCGGGCTGGACCAGCTGCCGGATCCGTCGCGGTTCGACCCCAGTCCCGAGGACGCGCGGGAGCTGCGGGAGCGGCTCTTGAAGGCGGGGGAACAGCGCGCAGAGCCATGAGGCGGGGGAGGGGCAGGCACCTGTCTCGGTGCAGCAACAGCGGGGAGGCTGCCCCGAGACAGGTGCCTGCCCCTCTCGCGTCGTGAGGCTGGCGAAGTTCCTCGCGCATGGGGGAGTCGCGTCCCGCCGGCGCGCGGAGAGGATCATTGCTTCGGGGCGGGTCACTGTTCGGGGCGAGGTGGTTACGGATCCTGCTCGCGACGTTGGCGAGGAAGACGACGTGCGCGTCGACGGCAGCCCGGTCGGGGCGGAGGCGCATGAGGTCTGGGTGGTGAGCAAGCCGGCCGGAGTCGTCTCGACCGCGCGTGAGCCGGGGGAGCGGCCGGCCGTGGTCGAGCTGGTCGACTCGCCCGCCCGTCTCTACCCGGTCGGTCGACTCGACGCCGACTCGACCGGCCTCCTGCTGCTGACCAACGACGGCGAGCTGGCGAACCGGCTGACGCATCCCCGCTACGGCGTCGCCAAGGCCTACCGGGTGCGGTTGCGGCGGCCGCCGGCGGATCGCGACCTGGAGCGGCTGCGGCGCGGCGTGGAGCTGGAGGACGGGCCGACCGCGCCGGTCGAGGTGACCCGGATCGGCGCGCGCGAGATCGAGATCGTCCTGCGCGAGGGCCGCAACCGCCAGGTCCGTCGCATGGTCGAGGCGGTCGGCAACCGGGTGCTGGCGCTGCGCCGCGTCCGCTTCGGCCCGCTGACGCTGGGCGACCTAGCGGAGGGAACGGCGCGCCGACTGTCGCCGCGAGAGATCGAGACACTGCGCGATGCGGCGGGTAAGAGCGAGTGAGAGTCGCATTCCCCTCCTACCAGCCATGTGGGAGGGGAATGCCGACTCCACTCGCCGAGGTCAGCCGAGCTTCAGGTTTGGCTAAGACGGGCGGCGATGGCGTCGGCGACCTTCTCGGCTTCATGCTCCGCTTGGCGTTTCGTCACCCGTAGCCAGCCGTAGCCGACCCGCATCAGTTCGCGGTCCCGCCAGCGGTCGCGCTCGAATGCGGCCTCCGTGCCATGGAAGTCGCGGCTGTCCGCCTCGACCACGAAGTGCTGCTCCTCCCAGAGGAAGTCGACCTCGATTCTTCGGCCCCCTGCCAGCTCGACCGGCGCGTTGCAGCGCGGCGCCGGCAGCCCGTGCCTGGCGAGCAGTGGCAGCACCATCGCCTCGAGCGGGCTCTTCAGTCGCCCTGTGGTCGCCACTGCAGCCGCCGGCCGCCACTCGTCCAAGAGGCTGCGGATGCTCGGCGCCCCCCGTCGCCCGGGTCGAAGCGACGCCTCGATCGCCCCGACATCGAGCATCCGACGCGCCGCCGCCCGCTCGAAGCAGCTGCGCAGCGTGCGCGCCCCAACTTCGCCGGAAATGTCAACGAGCGTCCGCGCCGGGCTGGTGCAGGGAACCCGGTCGAAGGTGCCCACCTCCCAGGGTCGCGGCACCCTCGTGTCGTGCCAGCGGATGCCATCGATCTTGCGGCCACGCTGACCCGGCGCGGTTACGTCCACTGCGGCCGGCGCGGTGTCGAGCAGTCCTATCAGCGCCCCTGCGCTGCGATGCGAGACGACCGCTTCCTCGCCGCTCGCCAGCACTGCGGCGAACATTCGGCCCTTCTGCCCGATGCGAGGGTGGCCGAGCGCGTAGACGCCACGAAACACGGAATGCAGCCGCCCCGACTTCACCTGCCGGTCGATCGCGCTTTCGTGCAGGCCAATCGCGCGTAACTGTCCTCTGGACACCACGCCGTGCTGGCGAGCGGCGAGATTCGCCATCGCCCGGATCCGCGCGCTGTTCCTTTCCTTCGCTATGCGACAAAAAGGAACAGCGCGCCCGATCTCTCCCCCCTGCCTGGGGCTTTTCTGGTTGTTCTGAGCGATGGCTCTGGGAAGATGCCGGTGTGAGCCTTGAGAGCAACGGCGCAGCGCGACCGCCGCAGCGACTCTTCGCGGTGCGCGGCGCGACACAGGCAGAGGCCAACGAGCCCGCGGCGATCCTCGAGGCCACCGAGGCGCTGATGCGCGAGTTGATCGAGCGCAACGGGCTCGAGCCCGCGGCGATGGTCAGCTGCCTCTTCACCACCACCGACGACCTCGACGCCGAGTTCCCGGCGGTCGCCGCTCGCGGCCTCGGCCTCGAGGCGGTGCCGTTGCTCTGCTGCCGCGAGATCCCCGTCCCCGGCTCGATGCCGCGGGTGATCCGGGTGATGCTCCACTTCTACGCACCCGAGGGCCACGTCCCGGCCCACGCCTACATCGGCGAAGCGCAGAAGCTGCGCGCCGACCTCGAAGCGGCCCAGTAGGAAAGCGGCCGGCTGCCGAGTGGGGCGTCCGTCACAATCGGCGGCATGACCGTCACCTTCGCGGAGAGGCTGGCCCGGATGCCGGGCTACCAGGCCGGTGTGCCGACCGGGCAGGCGCCGGAGGCGATCGCCTCCGGCGGGATCGCCCAGCTCGCCTCCAACGAGTCGCCGTACCCGCCGCACCCGCAGGTGGTCGAGGCGATCGAGAAGGCAGCGGGGGCGATGCACCGCTACCCCGACCCCGACGCCACGCTTCTGCGCCGGCGCTTGGCTGAGCGCTTCGAGACCGACCCCAGCCGCGTCGCCGTCGGCAACGGCTCCTGCGAGATCCTGCTCGCGGCCGCTGAGGCGCTCTGCGAGCCGGGGGCGGAGATCCTCTTCGCCTGGCCGGCCTTCTCGATGTACCCCTACCTCCCGGCCCTGACCGGAGCCCGCGAGATCCGCGTGCCGCTCGACGCCGACGACGTCCACGATCTCGAGGCGATGGCGACCGAGATCACGGCGGCGACCCAGCTGCTGCTGCTCTGCAATCCCAACAATCCGACCGGGACCCACATCCCCGCCGCCGAGATCGGTGCCTTCTGCGAACGGGTCCCACCGCACGTGACGGTCGCCCTCGACGAGGCCTACGTCGAGTTCCAGGCCGACGACGATCCCGACGCCTCGCTCGACCTGCTCGCCGACTTCCCCAACCTGGTCGTCCTCCGCACCTTCAGCAAGTGCTACGGCCTCGCCGGGCTGCGGGTCGGCTACGCGATCGGCTCCGCCAGCTTCCGCGCCGCCGTCGACGCCGTGCGCCAGCCCTTCAGCGTCAACGCCCTCGCCCAGGCGGCGGCGGCGGAGGCGATCCTGCACCAGGACGACGTCCTGCGCCGGGTCGAGAGCACGATCGCCGAGCGGCTCCGGGTCGAGGAGGAGCTGCGCGAGTTCGGCCTGGAGACCGCCGAGACTCAAGCCAACTTCTCCTGGGTCGACCTCGGCGGCGCCGACGAGGGCGAGGTCGTCGCCGGGCTGGCCGAGCGCGAGGTCGCGGTCCGCCCCGGGACCCCTCTCGGCGATCCCGGTCACATCCGCGTCACCTACGGTGCGCCGGCCGAGAACGATCGCTTCCTGCGCGGCCTGTCGGAAATCCTCGACTAATCGTGCATCGCGTGGTACAACGTCCCTCGACGTGAGGTCGACGGCCAAATCCGCGCGCTGCATCGATGCCCCCGGGGCCGTCCCCGCCTTCGGCTGCTTCTCCTATTACTGGCGATTTAGCTAGGCGTCCGGCCCGGCGGCTCGTGCCGCTCTCAGATTGCACTCGGCCGGGCGCCGACCCACGATCCGCGTAGGTCGCTGCCCAGTCCCGCTTGGCAGCGAGCGACCAGAAAGTACGATTTCAGCGGTATGGAGAAAGGCGACGGCAAAATGATCATCGGGATGCAGGAGGGCGCCAAGCGAGATGGGGTGAGGGATCAGCGGATCGCCAAAGTGGTCGAGCTGGCACCGCCGGAGAAGCTGTTGGAGGAGCTGTCGCTCGGCAAGGAGCGGGCGAAAGCGGTCGTGAGGGCGCGCGAAGAGGTGGTCGACGTGCTCCACGGCAAGGACTCGCGGCTGCTGGTCGTGGTCGGGCCGTGCAGCGTCCACGACCCCAAGGCGGCGCTGGAGTACGCGCGCCGGCTCGCCAGCACGGCGCAGGAGCTGAACGACCGGCTGCTGGTGGTGATGCGGGTCTACTTCGAGAAGCCGCGGACGACGACCGGCTGGAAGGGCCTGATCAACGATCCCCACCTGGACGGCTCCGGCGACGTCAACGCCGGCCTGCGGATGGCCCGCAAGCTGCTGCTGGAGGTGGTCGACCTGGGGCTGCCGGTGGGCTGCGAGTTCCTCGACCCGATCACGCCGCAGTACATCTCCGACGCGGTCGCCTGGGGGGCGATCGGGGCCCGCACCTCGGAGAGCCAGACGCACCGCCAGCTCGGCTCGGGTCTGTCGATGCCGATCGGCTTCAAGAACCGCACCGACGGCAACATCCAGGTGGCGGTGGACGCGGTTCGAGCCGCGGCGGTCCCGCACGCCTTCGCCGGCATCGACGACGCCGGCATGCCGGCGATCCTGCACACGACCGGCAATCCGGACTGCCACATCATCCTCCGCGGCGGCCACGGGATGCCGAACTACCACGTGCCCGACGTCGAGGACGCGGTGGTGACGCTGGGGATCTCCGGGCTGCCGGAGCGGCTGGTGATCGACGCCTCCCACGACAACAGCGCCAAGGATCCGGAAAAGCAGTTCTTCGCTGCCGGCGAAATCGCCGACCAGATCGCCGACGGCAACAGGGCGATCACCGGCGTGATGCTGGAGTCGTTCCTGGTCGAGGGGCGCCAGGACCTGGTGCCGGGGGAGGACCTCACCTACGGGCAGTCGATCACCGACCCCTGCCTCGACTGGGAGGACACCGTCGCCGTGCTCGAGCGCTTCGCCTCGGCGATCGAGGCCCGCCGCAGTTGACGGAGGGCCGGGCCCCTGGGGTCGCCGTTCTCGGAGTGGGCCTGATCGGAGGCTCGATCGGGCTCGCCGCGCGGCGGCGGCTCGGGGCCGAGGTGGTCGGCCACAGCCGCAACCCGGCGACGGTCGAGCGGGCGGTCGAGCTGGGCGCGCTCGACCGCGGTGCCGCCTCGGTCGCCGAGGCCTGCGAGGGCGCCGAGCTCGTCTTCTGCGCGGGGCCGGTGGCCGCGTTGCCGGATCAAGCGCGCGAGGCCCTGGCCGCCAGCGGGCCGGAGACCGTCGTCACCGACGTCGGCTCGACCAAGGGCGAGCTGGTCGACGCCCTCGGCGACGACGAGCGCTTCATCGGCGGCCACCCCCTGGCGGGGGCGGAGACCGCCGGCGTCGGCAACGCCCGTGCCGACCTCTTCGAGGGCGCCCGCTGGTACCTGACGCCGACAGACCGCTCCAGCGGCCTCCTCTACGACCGCCTGCAGCGCACGGTCGCCGGGCTCGGCGCGCGCCCGCAGGCAATCGACCCGGCCGCCCACGATCGCCTGATGGCGACGATCAGCCACCTGCCGCACGTGGTCGCCAACGCCCTCGCGGCCGAGGCCGCGGCGGAGCTAAGCCGCGACTCCGAGCGGATGCCCGAGGTCGGCCCCAGCTTCCGCGACACGACCCGCGTCGCCGGCTCCAACCCGGCGATCTGGGCCGACATCTTCGCCAGCAACCGCGCGGCGGTCGCCGACTCGGTCGAGGCGGTGGCGCGCCGGCTGGAGGAGGCCGCCGAGTTGATCCGCCGCGGCGACCGCGGGGCCGTCGCCGCCTGGCACGCGGCGGCGGGCGAGGACCGGCGCCGGCTGCTCGAGCCCGAGCTGGAGGCGGGACCGTTGCGCGAGCTGCGGATCGTCGTCGCCAACCAGCCGGGGACGATCGCGGCGCTCGCCCTGGCGCTGGGTGAGGCCGGCGTCAACATCGAGGACATGGCGCTGCACCCGGCGCCGGACATGATCTCCGGCGCGGTCACGCTCTGGGTCGCCGGCGAGGAGCAGGCCGCGCGCGCGGCGGCCCTGGTGCGCGACCTGGGTCACACGGTCACGGTGCTCGGCAGCGGCGAGTAGGGTCGGCCCCGATGACCCGCTTCGCCCCGGCCGGCCCCCTGCGCGGCACCCTGCGCCCGCCCTCGGACAAGTCGATCTCCCACCGCGCGGCGCTGATCGCGGCGATGGGCGAGGGGGGAACGAAGATCCGCGGCTACCTGGGGGCCGCCGACACCGAATCGACGCTGGCGGCGGTCGCCGCACTCGGTACGAGCGTCGGGAGGGTCGCTGGGAAGGTCCAGATAGGCGGCGTCGGCCTGCGCGGTCCCCGGCCCGCCGCGATCGACGTCGGCAACGCCGGCACCCTGCTGCGGCTGCTGCCGGGCTGGCTCGCCGGGCAGGACGGCGGCGAGTGGACCCTCGACGGCGATGATTCGATCCGGCAGCGGCCGGTCGACCGGATCGCGATCCCGCTGCGCGAGATGGGCGCCGAGCTGAGCGCGCGCGAAGACCGTCTGCCGCCGCTGCAGGTGCGCGGCGCGCCGCTCCACGGCACGACGTACGAGCTGCCGGTCGCCAGCGCCCAGGTCAAGTCCTGCCTGCTCTTCGCCGGCCTGTTCGCCGACGGGCCGACGACGATCATCGAGCCGCTGCCGACCCGCGACCACAGCGAGCGCATGCTGGCCGCGGCCGGCGCCGCGATCGAGCGCGGGGAGGGCACCGTCACGGTCCGTCCCGCGGAGCGGCTCGACCCCGGCGAGATCGCGGTGCCCGCCGACATCTCCTCGGCCGCATTCTTCATCGTCGCCGCGCTCCTGGCCCCCGGCAGCGAGGTGGTCCTCGAGGACGTCGGGATCAATCCCACTCGCACCGGCCTGCTGACGATCCTGGAGCGGATGGGCGCGACGATCGAGGTCGAGCCGCTGGGCGAGCGCGGCGGCGAGCCGACCGCGCGGCTGCTGGTGCGCTCGGCGCCGCTGCACGGCACCGAGGTCGGCGGCGCCGAGATCCCCTTGGCGATCGACGAGCTGCCCCTGGTCGCGCTCGCGGCCTGCTTCGCCGCGGGCACGACGACGATCCGCGACGCGGCTGAGCTGCGGCGCAAGGAGTCGGACCGGATCGCCACCGTCACCGCCGCCCTGACCGCGCTCGGCGGCCGGGTCGAGGCGACCGCGGACGCCATCGTGGTCGAGGGCACGGGGGGCTTGCACGGCGGCGCGATCGACTCCCACGGCGACCACCGGATCGCGATGCTCGGTGCGGTGGCGGGCTTGGCCTCCCGCGATGGCGTCGAGGTGCGGGGCATGGAGGCGGCGGCGGTCAGCTATCCCGGCTTCGAGCGGGACCTCGCCTCGCTGGTGAGCTAGTGGCGGGCAGCCCGAGGGACTACGAGCAGATCGGCTGCGAGCAGCGCGGTGCGGTGGTCGTGATCACGATCGAACGCCCCGAGCGCATGAACGCGATCGGGGCCCGGACGCACCGTGAGCCGGTCGCCGCCTGGGCCGCCGACCGCGACCCGACGGCGGCCGCCGTGACGCCGGGGTTGCGACGGGACACCCCCGGCTGAGGCTGTCGGGCGTCCCCTTTCGACCTCCGCCTCTAGGCTCTCCTCCGCATGGTGATCGCGATCGACGGGCCCGCGGGTGCCGGCAAGTCCTCGGTGGCCCGCGGCGTCGCCGCCGAGCTCGGCCTCACCTACCTCGACTCGGGGGCGATGTACCGCTGCGTGGCGCTGGCCGCGCTCGAGCGCGGCGCCGGCCTCGACGACGGCGAGGCGCTCGGCGCGATCGCCGGCTCCCTTGAGGTCGGCTTCGACGGTGAGCGGGTGCTGCTCGGCAGCCGTGACGTCAGCGCCGCGATCCGCGAGCCGGCGGTCACCACCGCCGCCTCCCGCGTCTCCGTCCACCCATCGGTGCGGGCGGCGATGGTGGCGCGCCAGCAGGCGTTGATCGCCGCCGGTCGCTACGTCGCCGAGGGCCGCGACATCGGCACCGTGGTCAGCCCCGACTCGCCGCTGAAGGTCTTCCTCACCGCCTCCGAGGAGGAGCGCGCCCGCCGTCGCGCCGCCCAGACCGGGGAGGACTTCGAGTCCGTCCTCGACGCCCAGCGTCGCCGCGACGCCCGCGACACCGAGCGCGAGCACGGTGCCCTGCGCGCGGCCGAGGACGCGGTCGAGCTCGACACCACCGGCCTCGGGCTCGAAGAGGTCATTGGCCGCGTGGTCGCGTTGGTCCGCGAGCGAGGTCTGGCATGAGGCGGGGCGACTTGCTCTCGCCATGCGAGAGAAACCCGCCCCGGGTTCTCCTATGAGCCGCCTGCCCACCGTCGCCGTCGTCGGCTTCCCCAACGTCGGCAAGAGCACGCTGGTCAACCGCCTCGTCGGCGGCACCGAGGCTGTGACCTCCCCCGAGCCCGGCGTCACCCGCGACCGCAAGCGGCTCGCGACCGAGTGGAACGGGGTCGCCTTCGAGCTCGTGGACACCGGCGGCATCGACCTCGAGGACGAGGCCGAGCTGGCCCGCGACGTGCAGAGCCAGGCGCGGCTGGCAATCGCCGAGGCCGACGCGGTGGTGATGGTGGCCGACGGGCG
The DNA here is from genome assembly GCA_963775475.1 of uncultured Solirubrobacterales bacterium. GTDB lineage: Bacteria > Actinomycetota > Thermoleophilia > Solirubrobacterales > 70-9 > VAYN01. Next base: position 772,365 of record CAVZIP010000003.1, read on the forward strand.
GGCAGGGCTGCGGGCGGGGGACGCCGAGCTGGCGAAGACGCTGCGCGGCGGCGACGTCCCGGTCCTGGTCGCTGTCAACAAAGCCGATCGGCCTGACGATTTCGGCATCGCCGCCGAGTTCCACGGCCTCGGGCTGGGCGAGCCGCTGGCCGTCTCCGCAACCCACGGCCTCGGCACCGGCGACCTGCTCGACGCGGTCGTGGCGGCGCTCGGCGAGCGGCCGCCGCGGCTCGAGGACGACGACGCGGTGCGGGTGGCCGTGGTCGGCCGCCCCAACGTCGGCAAGTCCTCGCTCGTCAACGCCTTCCTCGGCGCCGAGCGGGTGATCGTCTCCGACCGCGCCGGCACCACCCGCGACGCGATCGACACCGAGCTGGAGGTCGGGGGACGGCGGACGATCCTGGTCGACACCGCCGGCCTGCGCCGCCGCGCCAAGGTCGCCGGCACCGTCGACTACTACGCGCAGCTGCGCTCCGAACGCGCGGTCGAGCGCGCCGACGTCGCGATCGTCGTCTGCGACGCCTCCGAGGGGGTGACCGCCGAGGACCTGCGGGTGGCGGAGATGGCGATGGTGGCCGGCTGCGCGACGCTGCTCGTCCTCAACAAGTGGGACGTCACCGCCACCGACATCGACGACGCCCGCGCCCGGGTCGAGCGCAAGCTGCGGCTGCGGCCGGCGGTCGTCACCTGCTCGGCGACCCGCGGGCGCAACGTGCCGGCGCTGCTGCCGCGGGCGCTGCAGCTGGCCGACCGGGCCGGCGAGCGAGTTCCCACCCCGGAGCTGAACCGCTTCGTCGCCGACGTCGTCGCCAGGAACCCACCGCCCTCGCGGCGCGGCCGCCGCCTGCGCCTCTATTACGCCGCCCAGGTCGGCGAGCGACCGCCGCGGGTCGCGATCCAGGTCAACGACCGCAAGCTGATCACGCGCGACTGGGCCTACTACCTGGAGAACCGGATGCGCGAGGCCTACGAGCTCGAGGGGGTGCCGCTGGTGATCGACTTCGTGCCGCATACGGGTCGCCGACGCTAGGCTTCCGCCATGCCCACTTCCAAGCCGCTCGCCGAGAACGAGCACCTCTTCACTTCCGAGTCCGTCACCGAGGGCCATCCCGACAAGGTCAGCGACCAGATCTCCGACGGGGTCCTCGACGCGGTCATGGCCGAGGACCCGGAGGGGCGCGTCGCCTGCGAGACGCTGGTCAACACCGGCATGGCGGTCGTCTCCGGTGAGATCTCGACCGAGGTCCACCTCGACATCCCCGAAATCGTCCGCGAGACGATCCGCAAGATCGGCTACGACCACGGCGACTACGGCTACAACTGCGACCACATCTCGATCCTCGTCTCGATCGACAAGCAGTCGCCCGACATCGCCCAGGGGGTCGACGCCGCCTACGAGACGCGGGTCGGCGGCGAGGACGACGAGCTGCTGATCGCCGGCGCGGGCGACCAGGGAATGATGTTCGGCTACGCCAGCGACGAGACCGCGGCGCTGATGCCGATGCCGATCCACATTGCCCACCGGCTGGCAGAACGGCTCGCGGCGGTCCGCAAGGACGAGACGCTCGCGTATCTCGGGCCCGACGGCAAGACCCAGGTCAGCGTCCGCTACCGCGAAGGTCGCCCGGTCGGGATCGACAAGCTGCTGATCTCCACCCAGCACACCGAGGGCGTCGACTCCGAGGCGACGATCAAGCCCGACCTCTGGCGGCACGTGGTGCTGCCGGTGCTCGAGGCCGAGGTGCCCGGCATGTACGACGAGGGCGAGCTGCGCGAGGGCTTCCTCGTCAACCCGACCGGCAAGTTCGTGATCGGCGGCCCGGTCGGCGACGCCGGCCTCACCGGCCGCAAGATCATCGTCGACACCTACGGCGGCATGGCCCGCCACGGCGGCGGCGCCTTCTCCGGCAAGGACCCGTCCAAGGTCGACCGCTCGGCCGCCTACGCGGCCCGCTACGTGGCCAAGAACGTCGTCGCCGCCGGCCTCGCCGAGCGCTGCGAGGTCCAGGTCGCCTACGCGATCGGCGTCGCCCACCCGGTCTCGCTGATGGTGGAGACGTTCGGCACCGGCGTGCTGCCGGACTCCCGCATCTCACAGCTGGTCGAGGCCGAGTTCGACATGCGCCCCGGCGCCTTCCGCCGCTACCTCGACCTGCACCGCCCGATCTTCCAGAAGACCGCCGCCTACGGCCACTTCGGCCGCGAGGATGAGGCCTTCACGTGGGAGCGGACCGACCGGGTCGACTCTCTCAAAGCCGCCGCAGGGCTTGCGGCCTCGCCTGCCTGAGCGCGGGTGCGTGTGACACGGCGCATCTCTGCGTCCTCGGTCGCTTGTGTGCGGAGCACACGGCGCTCCCTGCGTCCTTGATCTGCTTGGCCACACGCACCCGTGTGTGCTTCGAGCTTTATGCGGTAGGCGGCTGGGCCTCGCCCAACCCGTGCGACCCGGCGGCGTGGGTGCCGGTCGCCTGGTCCACCGCATGGACGACGTCGGCGGGGTCGGCGACGCCGGCGAAGACGAAGTTGTAGTCGTCGGTGGCGGCGGTGTCGAAGTCGACGTCGCCGATCTGCATCAGGCGCTGGTAGACGGACTGGCGGTAGTTGACGTTCTGGACGCGCTCGAGGCGGGTCTCCTGGATCTCCCTGGAGATGATCCCGCGCTTGATGTTGAGGCGGCGGTTGGTGATCGTGTAGGTGGTTGCCACCCGCTTGAGGAAGCCGGCGAGGAGGGTGACCGCGAGCACGACCAGGATCACCAGGAAGGCGGTCCCGTTGCCGTCGACGAGCTTGGCGATCACCCCGAGGACGACCGCGACCACGATCCCTTTCAGGTAGAAGCCGAGGATCGCGCGCCAGGACGGGTGGCCCTCGAAGATCACCTGCTCTCCGGGGCTGAGGTTGAGGCTCACGGGCGGCAGCATACGTCCTCTGCGTGCGGCCCGCCAGGGCCTGGGGACGCGCCGTCCCCCGCCGCCCATACCCTCGCCGGATGGCCATCCTCAAGGTCGAGCCGCTGACCACCGCCCGCGCTCTGCGGGGGCCGTTCGACTATCGCCGGCCGGCGGCGATGGAGGATCTCGAGGTCGGCAGCGTCGTCCGCGTCCCCTTCGGGCCGCGGCGCCTGCTCGGCGTCGTGGTCGAGCTGGCCGAGTCCTCGGAGCTGCCGCCGGAGCGGCTCGCCGAGCCGATCGAGGCGCTGGAGTCCGGCGCCACGGCGGAGCTGGTCCAGCTCGGCCTCTGGGTCGCCCGCGAGTACTGCTCGACGCCATCGCGGGGGCTGCAGCTGGTCTTGCCGCCGGGGACCGGCAGCGGCGGCGGCAGCGTCCGCTCCAAGGTCGAGCTGCGGGCGGAGATCCTGCCGGAGGGCGAGGAGGCGCTGAGCGGCGGTGGTGGGTTGGGGGTCAAGCAGCGGGCGGTGCTGGAGGCGCTGCGGGCGGGGGAGATGTCGAGCGCGCAGCTGGCCGCGGCGGTCGGCTCGAACAGGCAGACGCTGCGGCGGCTGGAGCAGCGCGGCCTGATCGCGACCCGCAATTCGCGCCTGCGCCGCAGCCCCGCGCACCCGGGCCTTGCGGCCCCGGCCGATCGCCCCGAGCTCCTCCCCGAACAGCAGCAGGCGGTCGATGCCATCGTCGCCGCCCTGCCCAAAAGGCCGGGGGCCGAAAACGGGACCGCGGATCCCGCAATCGGTCCGCCGGCCCCGGGGGTCGAGCGCAAGCTGCTCCTGCACGGCGTCACCGGTTCGGGCAAGACCGAGGTCTACCTGGCGGCGGTCGAGGCGGCGCTGGAGCGCGGACGCGGCGCCATCGTCCTCGTCCCCGAGATCGGTCTCGCCCCACAGGCGGTGGCGCGCTTCCGCGCCCGCCTCGGCGATCGCTTCGCGGTCCTGCACTCGGCCCTCTCCGCCGGCGAGCGCTACGACGAGTGGCGGCGGTTGCGCAGCGGCGAGGCCAGCGTCTGCGTCGGCCCCCGCTCCGCCGTCTTCGCTCCGGTTCGCGACCTCGGCCTGATCGTGATCGACGAGGAGCACGACCCCTCCTACAAGCAGGATGGCGACCCCTGCTACGACGCCCGCACGGTCGCCCGCCGCCGGGTCGAGGAATGCGGGGCCGTGCTGGTCGCCGGCACCGCGACGCCGCGTCCGGAGTCCTGGCTGGAGCTGCCGCGGCTCGAGTTACCGCGCCGCGTCGACGGCCTCCAGATGCCCCCGGTCGAGCTGCTCGACATGCGCGAGGCCGACCCCCGTTCGGGTCCGTTGCACCCCGGTACCTGGGAGGCCCTGGAGGGGGTCCGCGCTGCCGGCGCCAAGGCGATCGTGATGATCAATCGCCGCGGCTTCGCCCCCTGGTTGACCTGCCGTTCCTGCGGCCACCACTGGAGCTGCCCCAACTGCGACGTCTCGCTGATCGTCCACCGCCACAGCGGCCGTCTCGTCTGTCACCACTGCGCCCACGCCGAACCGCAGCCGCAGGCCTGTTCGGAGTGCGCTTCGACGACCCTCTCGCAGGCCGGCGCCGGCACCGAGCGGGTCGAGGCACTCCTGGCCGAGCGGCTGGCGCCGATGCCGGTCTTCCGCCTCGACTCCGACACCGCCGCCGAGCGCGGCGCCCACGCCCGCATCCTCGCCGGTTTCGGCGAGGCGCCGAGCGGGGTGCTCGTGGGCACGCAGATGGTCGCCAAGGGCCACGACTTCCCCGAGGTGACGCTGAGCGCGATCCTCGACGCCGACGCGACCCTGCGCTTCCCCGACTTCCGCGCCGAGGAGCGGACCTTCGCGATGGTCGCCCAGCTGGCCGGGCGCAGCGGTCGCGGCGAGGCGGGCGGCGAGGTGATCGTCCAGACCCTGGCGCCGGGTGCGGCGAGCATCGGCCACGCCGCCTGCCACGACTCGGCCGGCTTCCTCGCCGGCGAGCTGGAGCGACGGCGGCTACTGCGCTACCCGCCCTACTCCCACCTCGTGCGGATCGGCTTCGCCGGCGCGCAGGAGCCGCGGCTGGAAGCCGTAACCGTCAAACTCGCCTCGGAGCTGCGCGAGCGGCTTCCCCGAGGCTCCGAGCTGCTTGGCCCGGCGCCGATGTTCCGCGTCCGCAACCGCCACCGCCGCCGCATCCTGATCAAGGCCGAAGACCGCGAGGGAACCGTCACCGCGGTCCGCGACGTGGTCGAGCGCCGGGCCGCCGACCGCTCCCTGCGCGAGGTCGCGATCGGTGTCGACGTCGACCCCCAGTGACGCCGCCTGGGCCCTGGCTATCCATACAATCGATTTCGTGAGCGACGGAGTCGAAACCGACCGCACCGAGGACGAGCAGCACGAGCGTGAGGCGGAGCTGCTGGAGCGCCGCGAGGCGGCGCTGGCGCACGTGGTCAAGTTCGGCGACCCGGTGCTGAAGAGCGCGGCCTCGCCGGTGTCCAATTTCGGCCCCGAGCTGCGGGCCGAGGTCGAGCGGATGATCGCGATCATGCGCGACGGGATGGGGGTCGGCCTGGCCGCGACCCAGCTCGGCGTGCTGCGCCGCCTACTCGTCTTCCAGGCGGGTGCCGACGGCGAGCCGACGGCGCTGGTCAACCCGGCGATCGAGTGGTCCTCCGGCGAGGCCTCGATCGCCGAGGAGGGGTGCCTCAGCCTGCCGCGGGTCTCGATGGACGTCGAGCGCCCCCTGCACGTCCGGGTCAGCGGCCGCGACGCCGAGGGCGAGGCGATCGAGATCGAGGCCTCGGGCCTGGAGGCGCGGGTGCTGCAGCACGAGATCGACCACCTCGACGGGATCCTGATCCTCGATCGCACCAGCCGCGACCAGCGCAAGGGCGCCCTGCGGGCGCTGCGCGAAGGCGGCAGCTACAGCCCCCCCGGCGATCACGAAGCCGATGACGAGGGCGAGCTTCGCGAGCCGCGCACCGACGCGTGAGCACGGTCTATCTCGGCACCTCCGACTTCGCCGCCGCCGTGCTCCGACGGCTGGCCGCCTCAGAGCACCGGCCGGCGCTGGTGGTGACGCCCCCCGACCGTCCCCAGGGCCGCGGCCGCAAGTTGGCGCCGCCGCCGACCGCCGAGGCGGCGAGGGAGCTCGGGATCGAGCTGCTGCGGGCGGCGGACGTCAACGAGGAGGCCGTGCGCGAGCGGATCGCCGCCGCCCGCCCCAGCGCCGTCGTGGTCTGCGCCTTCGGCCAGCTGATCCGCGAGCCGCTGCTCTCCGAGCACCTGATGCTGAACGTGCACCCCTCGCTGCTGCCGCGCTGGCGCGGCGCGGCGCCGATCGAGCGGGCGATCATGGCGGGCGAGCGCCGCACCGGGGTCTGCGTGATGAAGCTGAGCGCCGGGCTCGACTCCGGGCCGGTGGCGCTGAGCGCGGAGACGCCGATCGGCGCCGACACGGACTTCGAGGCGCTCTCCTCGACCCTGGCTGGGCTCGGCGGCGAGCTGCTGGTGCGGGCGCTCAACCTCGAGACGGAGAACGCGCTCGAGTTCAGCGAGCAGGACGAGGGGGAGGCGATCTACGCCGAGAAGATCGAGGCGGCCGAGCGGCGGCTCGACCCCTCCCGTCCGGCAACCGAGCTGGCGGCGACGGTCCGCGCCCTCACCCCGCACATCGGCGCCTACCTGGAGACCGCGGACGGCGAGCGGCTCGGCGTCCGCCGCGCCCGCGCCGTCGACGTCAGCGTCGAGACCGGCGCCGTCAAGTCCGAGTGGGGGGCGCTCCTGGTCGGCTGCAGCCGCGGCGCCCTGCGGCTGGAGGTCGTGCAGCCGCCCGGCGGCAAGCCGATGCCGGTGGACGCCTACCTGCGCGGCCACTCGCTGCCCAGGCTGCCGTGAGCGCGGAGCGACCAAGCGCGCACCCCTGGTCCTTCGCGCCGGGAGCGAAGCGCGAACAGTCGTCATGATCGCGCCGGCCCGCTCGCTTGCCTTCGCGACGATCCGGGAGACCTTCGAGAACGATGCCTTCACCGAGCGCGCCTTTCGCGCCGGCGCCGAGCGGCTCGGGCTCGAGGGGCGGGAGCGGGCCCAGGCCCAGCGGCTCGCCTACGGCGCCGTCCAGCGCCGCGGCACCGCCGACGCGGCGATCGAACGCCTTGCCGGCCGCTCGACGCGAGCGCTCGACCCGCCGGTCCTCGCTGCTCTGAGGCTCGGCCTCTACGAGCTGCTCTTCGCCGACGGCACCCCCGACCACGCCGCCGTCGACCAGGCGGTCGAGCTGGTCAAGGGCGCCGGCGCCGCCCATGCCTCGGGCCTGGTCAACGCCGTCCTGCGCCGTGCCGCCCGCGAGCGCGCCGGGCTGACCGCGGCGCTGCTGGAGGACGACTCGACCGCGGAGTTGGCCGCCGTCGCCCACTCGGCCCCGGTCTGGCTGGCGCGGATGTGGTGGGAGGAGCTCGGCGCCGACACCGCCCGGGCCCTGCTTGCCGCCTGCAATGAGCCGGCCGAGGTGGCAATGCGGTCCAGCGCCGCTCCGCGCGCGGCTGGCGGTGTCCTCGGTCGCTCACGTGCGGAGCACGCTTCGCTCCCTGCGTCCTTGCCAGCCACACGCGGAGCGGCGCTGGAAAAATTTAGTGCTGCTGGAGTCGAGGCAAAGCCCGCGGGCGGCGGCTGGCCGCTCGATGCTCCGGAGCTGCTGGTCTTGACTGGGCGGATGGGGGAGACCGTCCCGGCAATGGTCGCCGCCGGCGAGCTGACGCCGCAGAGCCGCGGCTCCGCCGCCGTGGTCGCGGTGCTCGACCCGCGCCAGGGGGAGCACGTGCTCGACCTCTGCGCCGGTCCCGGGATCAAGACCGGGCAGATCGCGGCGCGGATGGGCGACCGCGGCGAGGTGATCTCGGTCGAGCTCGACCCGGACCGGGCCGGCGAAGTCGCCGCCCAGGCGCGGCGACTCGGCCTGCGCAGCGTCACCGTGATCGAGGCCGACGCGGCCGCCGCGGGAATGGCCTCCGGCTTCGACCGCGTCCTGCTCGACGCCCCCTGCTCGGACCTCGGCGCCCTCGCCTCGCGCCCCGACGCCCGCTGGCGCAAGTCGCCGAAGGCGATCGAGCGCCTGGTCGAGATCCAGGAGCGCACCCTGCTCGCCGCCGCCCAGGCCCTGCGCCCCGGCGGCGTCCTCGTCTACTCGACCTGCACGATCTCCCGCCGCGAGAACGAGGACCGGGTCGCGGCCCTGCTCGCCGCCGCGGCGGCGGGAGAGGCGCCGAGGCTGGAGCTGGAGGACCTCGGCGCCCGCGCCCCCGAGCTCGCATCCCCGCTCGAGCCGCGTTGCCTGCAGCTGCGCCCGGACCGCGATCGCACCACCGGCTTCTTCGTCGGCCGCCTGAAGAGGCATGATTAGACGATGAGCGACTCCGGGGACGCCACCGCCGGGGGCGGCACGACACTGGGCCGCGCCCCCTGCCCCAACTGCGGCGAGCCCTGGCTGCGCCCGACCCAGCTGCCCGGCCGCCTGCGCTGCGTCAACTGCCTCAGCCGCTTCGAGCTCGTCTCCCAGTGCCCCAACTGCGGCGAGCACCAGACGATCGCCCGCATGAGCCACACCGAGGACATGCAGTGCCAGTCCTGCGGCTCCAGCATGCTCCGCGCAGCCTGAGGGCCTATCCCGGTAGGCCTTCCACTTAACTTTTTCCGATCACGCGTTGCCGCCGTCCGAGGACCGCTGAGCGGAAAAGTACAAGACGTTTCAGGCCTACCGGGATAGGCCCAAAGCCCGTCCGGAAGCGCTCAGTAGTCTGGCGGCCGTGAGCGAGCGGATGCGGGAACTGATCGAGGCACCCCGGGTCGCGCCGTCGATCCTCTCGGCCGACTTCGCGCAGCTGGGGTCGCAGGTCGAGGAGGTGATGGACGCCGGGGCGCGGGTGATCCACTTCGACGTCATGGACGGGCACTTCGTGCCGCCGATCACGATCGGGCCGCTGGTCCTGAGTGGGATTGCCGACCAGGTCCACGCCGCGGGCGGCGCGGTCGATGTGCACCTGATGATCGCGGCGCCGGAGCGCCAGATCGAGGAGTTCGCCAGGGCCGGCGCCGACTCGATCACCTTCCACGAGGAGGCGACCCCGCACTCCAATCGCACCCTGCACGCGATTCGCGAGCTCGGCTGCCTGGCGGGCATCGCGCTCAACCCTGGCACCCCGGCCGAGTCTCTGACCGAGCTGCGTGGCTACGCCGACATCGTCCTCTGCATGACCGTCAACCCCGGTTGGGGAGGCCAGGCCTTCATCGAGTCCTCACCGGCCAAGCTCGAGCGCCTGCGCGGGATCGTCGGCGACGCCAAGATCGAGGTCGACGGCGGCATCGACACCGCCACCGTCGGCCCGGTCGCCAGCGCCGGCGCCTCCCTCTTCGTCGCCGGCTCCGCCGTCTTCAGCTCCGAAGACCCGGCAGCTGCCTACAGCGCGATCGCCGCTGCTGCCGGGGCCAGCTGAGGCCTGCCCCGGCAGGGGTGGAGCGTCTTGTACTTTTTCGCCGCTTCGCCCCGGGGCGACAGCCTGCGACGTCGCTCGAAAAAGTTAAGCGGAACCTTGCCGGGACAGGCCTCTGGCATCAGCGGCTCCCTACATCGTCCGGCCGCGGGCGATCAGGGCGCCGGTGACCTCCTGCCACCAGGCCTGCTCCGCCGTGTCGATGTCGGGCCGTTCGGCCCTTCGCTCGCACCACTCGGCCAGCGCCCGCCGGCCGCCGATCGCGACCACGGTCTCGCTGGTCACCGCGTAGCGCCCGTCGGCCAGCGCCACCATCGCGGCGTCGCCGCCGCTGCGACTGCGCATCACCGCCAACACCGGTATCCCTTCGACCTCCTTCAGGTCCCGCAGCTCGTCGCTGTCGCGCACCGGGCGGACCGAGAACACCTGCGAGGCGCCGCGCCTGGGCAGCGTCGGCGGTCGTTGCCGGCCGATGGGGCCCTTCGTCCACATCTTCGTCAACGCCTCGACCTCGTCCCGCAGCTCGCTGCGCACGAGGACATGGAGCTCGTCGCCCCCCTGCAATTCGGTCGATCCCCGCGGCGGGATCGCATGGCCGTCGCGGACGATCACGTTGACCAGCGCCTCACGCGGCAGCTCCAGCTCGCGCACGCGATGGCCCGCCGCGGCAGCGTCCGGAGGCAGGCGGTAGGCGACCACCTCGCCGCCCATGCGGCGGATCCGGCCCGACTCGAACAGCCGTCGCGGCAGCGCCGGCTCGTCGGTGGTGAGGCCGAGCCGCCGTGCCAGCGGCTCGAAGGACGCGCCCTGGACCAGGGTCGAGCTGACGACGACGAAGAAGACGATTGCGAACAGCTCCTCGCCGGTGCCGACTCCGGCCACCACCGGGAAGGTGGCGAGCCAGATCGGCGTCGCCCCGCGCAATCCGGCCCAGCCGAGCATCAGGCGCTCGCGCGCGTTCAGCGGTGCCAGCGCGGTGGCGACGAAGGCGGCGACCGGTCGGGCGAGGAGGATCAGCACCGCCGAGAGGGCCAGGCCCTTCAGCGCCACGTCGTTGAGCTCGCTGGGGAAGACGAGCAGGCCGAGCAGGATGAAGAGGGCGATCTGGGCGACCCAGCCGAGGCCCTCGTGGAAGGCGACGACGGTGCGGCGGGCGGGGATGCTGGCGCCTCCCAGGGCCAGGGCGGCCAGGTAGGTGGCGAGCAGGCCGGAGCCGTGGGCGACCTCGGCGAGGCCGTAGGCGAGCCCGGCGATCGCGATCGTCGCCACCGGGTAGATCCCGTCGGTGGGCAGCCTGGTCGCGTTGAGGGCGATCACGGCGAGCCGCCCGATCGCCATCCCGACGACGATTCCGATCGCCAGTTTCAGCGCCAGCAGGCCGGCCATGTCGGCCAGCCCGTAGCCGGGCTCCTGGATCCATTCGATGAAGCCGATCACCAGCAGCAGCGCCACCGGGTCGTTCATTCCCGACTCGCCCTCGAGCGAGCGGGCCAGCCGCTTCTCCAGGGTCGAGCGGCGCAGCACGGCGAAGATCGCCGCCGAGTCGGTGGCGGCGATCGCGGCTCCCACGATCATCCCCTCGAGGGTGCTGAGGCCGAAGATCAGCTTCGCCGCGAAGCCGGCGACGGCGGCGGTGACGACGGTGCCGATCGTCGCCAGCGAGGCGGCGGTTCCGAGCACCGGCCGGATCTCCGACCAGCCGGCGGTCAGCCCGCCCTCGAAGAGGATCAGGATCAGGGCGATCGTGCCGAGGGTGCGGGCCAACTCGGCGTCGTCGAACTCGATCCCGCCGATTCCCTGCGAGCCGGCGAGCATCCCGAGGGCGAGGAAGAGCAGCAGGCCCGGCACCCGCACCTTGTCGGCCAGCAGCGCGCCGACGATTCCGGCGGCCAGCAGGCTGCCGGCGATCAGGATCAGCTCGGCATCATGGGCTCCCATCGGCGGACCCTAGATGATCAAATCGTGGTTAATGAAGGCAGCTTCCGTCCACGATCAGACGTTCTCATCGATCGAAGCCAGGCGCGCCTCCAGCTCCTCCGGCGAGCCGGCCGCGGGCACGTCCTCGGCCCGTTCGTGCGGGCGGCGGTAGACCAGGTAGAGCAGGGCGAAGAGGACGCCGGCGGTGAGCGCGAAGCCGATCTCGACCCGGCGGAACTCGTTCGCGACCAGCGACAGGAAGTTCCAGCCGATGAAGAAGGCGGCGCAGCCGAGCCAGCGGGCGGCGGCGCGGCGCACCTGGCCCTGGGCCAGGCAGGCCTGGTTGAGGGTGACGGAGCCGAGGTAGAGCCCCATCCCGAGCGTGGTCAGCAGCAGCCCGGCGCGGTCGTAGCTGAACTTGTCGCTGAAGGCGAGCTGCATCAGCTGCGGCCCGGCGATCAGGACCACGATCGCGGTGAAGGAGGCGAAGGCGGCGACGCCGAGCAGCACCCCGCGCACCGAACGGTGGAATTCGCGCTCGCTCTCGGGGTCGGTCGAGGTGTGGAGGCTGGTCAGGTGGGGGAGGATGCTGGTCGAGACCGCCTGGAACAGCTGCAGCGGTGCCCGCGCGATCATCAGCACGTTGAAGATGAATCCCGCCGCCGCCGCGCCCTGCAGGCCGCGGGTGATCAGCGGCCCGGCGTTGAGGAAGGCCTGTTCGCTGAACATGATCACCAGCACGGCTGCCGCAAAGCCGCTGCCCTGCCGCATCGAGAACTCCTCGTCAGCCGGCATGTCCTCCGCTTCGCGCCCGGGCATGCCGGGCGCCTCGCGCCGCGCCTTTTTCGCTCGCCTGGCAAAGGCCAGCGGTACCACCAGCAGGCTCAGCGAGGGCGCTGCGACGATCCCGATCGCCACCGCCGACTGGCCGCTGAGCAGGCCGACCGCGACCAGCACCGCGAACGAGGTGCGGAAGATCGACTCGGAGAGGATCAGCGCCGTGAAGGTGCCGAAGGTGCGCTGGCCGGCGAGGAAGCCACGGGCGAAGTAGCTGGCGGCGTAGAAGAGGACGGCGCCGAAGAAGACCCAGTAGAGGGTTTCGTTGCCTTCCAGCAGGTTGTCCTCGATCGGCCCCCGCAACGCCAGGGCGACGACGGCGAAGAACAGCGCCAGGCCGAGCTGGATCGTCGCCGCGACCCGCATCTCCTGGCCGATCGGCTCGCGTTTCTCCAGCCGTTCGGAGATGTGGCGCGAGAGCAGCTGTTCGACCGGGCGGTAGAGGGTGGAGATGGTGATGAAGACGGCCGACCAGAGCACCGTGATCTGGCCGTAGTCGGGCTTGGAGAGCACGTGAGAGGCGATCAGGAAGTAGGCGTAGGTGATCAGGCCGGTGAGGCCGACGCCGATCGCGAGGAAGCTCGCGGTCTTCCCGTACTCGGCCGAGGCCGAGCGCCCGCCGCCGCGCTTCATCGCTCGCGTGGCTCGCCGGGCTCGTAGTGGGACGGCTCGACGCCGAGCGCCAGCTCGACCCGCCGCACCCGCTCGAAGACCCGCTGCGTCATCACCCGCTGCCCCGCCAGCAGGTCGCCGATCACCCCGAGCGCGAACAGCTGCACGGCGGCGATGAAGAGGACGGCGCCGAGGATCAGCGACTGCACGTGGCCGCTGGAATCGCCGTTGAAGATCCAGTCGATCAGGAACGGCATCCAGGCGGCCAGCGCCGCCAGCAGGACGACGAGGCCGGCGGTGGCGAAGGCGCGCAGCGGCTCGTAACGGGCGTAGATCCGCAGGATCGCCGGGGCGTTGCGGCGCACGTAGGCGCCGGTCGAGTCGAACAGCCGCGACTCGCGCGTCTGCGGGTTGGTCGCGATCGTCACCTGGTCGACCGCGACCAGCATCTTGCCGGCCTGGATCAGGCTCTCCAGCGTGTAGGTGAAGTTGTCGACGACCGAGAGCTGCAGCGCCGCCTCGCGGTTGTAGGCGCGGAAGCCGGAGGTGGTGTCGGTGATCTCGGTCCCGGAGAGCCGCCGCACGACCCAGCTGCCGAGCCGCTGCAGCCCTTTTTTCGAGCCGGAGAAATGGTCGATCTGGCCGACCTGGCGATCGCCGACGACCATGTCGGCCTCGCCGGCGACGATCGGCGCCACCAGCTTCGCGACGTCGGCGCCGCGGTACTGGTTGTCGGCGTCGGTGTTGACGACGACGTCGGCGCCGAGCTTCAGGCAGGCGTCGAGCCCGGCCTGGAACCCCGCCGCCAGCCCCTTGTTGTTGGTCAGGCGGACGATGTGCTCGACCCCGTTCTCGCGCGCGACCTCGACCGTGCGGTCGGTCGAGCCGTCGTCGATGATCAGCAGCTCGACCGTGTCGAAGCCGTCGAGCTGGCGCGGCAGGTCGGCGATCGTCGCCGGCAGCGTCGATTCCTCGTTCAAGCAGGGGATTTGGATGATCAACTTCAAAGCTGGGCGGTCAGGGTACTTGCGCTCTCGGCGCGCGGGTCCTGTCCCGGGGGGAGGGGCCTGCGGGCGGGCAAGTGTGTCCGTTCTCGGCCCCTCCCCCCGGGCCACCCGCGCGAGAGGCGTAAGATTCCGACTGATTGACTCGTCAATCGGTCGATGAACTCCCAGCTGACAGCCACGGATCAAGCTCACTTGCGGCGGGCGCTGGAGCTGGCTGAGGGCGGGCGGGGGAGGGTGAGTCCCAATCCTCTTGTCGGAGCTGTCGTCGTGCGGGATGGTGCAGCGATCGGCGAGGGGTTTCATGCCGAGCTGGGTGGGTTGCATGCGGAGCGGGCGGCGCTCGCGGACTGCGAGGCCAGGGGGGAGGACCCGGCTGGGGCGACGGTGTACGTGACGTTGGAGCCCTGCGCGCACGAGGGGCGGCAGCCGCCGTGCGTAGAGGCGCTGCTCGAGGCGGGTATCGGGCGGGTGGTGATCGCCTCCGAGGATCCGAGCGAGAAGGCGGCGGGGCGCGGTCCCGGCATCCTCCGTGACGGCGGCGTCGAGGTCGCCTTCGCGGCTGGGGCCGAGGCGGCCTCAGCCCGTCTACTCAACCAAGCGTTTCGCAAGCACTCCCGAACGGGGCTCCCGCTCGTGACCCTGAAGCTGGCCATGTCCCTCGACGGCCACACCTCGACGGCCCCCGGCGACTCGCCCTGGATCTCCGGCGAGCAGAGCCGTGACCTGGTCCACCGCTGGCGCGCCGAATCGGATGCGATCGCGGCCGGCATCGGCACCGTCCTCGCCGACGACCCCCTGCTCACCGCCCGCATCCCCGACGCTTCCGCTGTGCCTTATCCCCGCATAGCGGGGACAAAGCACAGCGCGCGCCAGCCGGCCCGAGTCGTCTTCGACTCCCAGGCCCGCCTCCCGTTGGACTCGCAGCTGCTCGCGACGCTCGATCATTCCCCGGTGCTGGTGGTTGTCTCGCCCGACGCCGACCGGGCTCGCGTCGCCGTCTTGAAGGACGCCGGCGCCGAGACCCTCGTCGCCACCGATATCGAGAGCGCCCTGCGGGAGCTCGGCCGCCGCGAGATCACCAGCCTCTTCCTCGAGGGCGGCCGCACCCTCGCTTCGGCCTTTCGTGCTGCTGACCAGCTAGACGAGAGCCGCACCTTCGTCGCTCCCGTGCTTCTCGGTGGGGCGAGCGCGGCCTCTCGCGCGGGTGGCGCCGTGGGGGATGCCGCGACGACAGGACCCGCGCGCCTGACCGCGCTCGACTCGTCCGTGGAGATGGTCGGCGAGGATGTCCTGGTGACGGCCCGGTACAAGGAGTGGTGAGGTGTTCACGGGATTGATCCAGGACGTCGGCCGAGTCGAGTCGGTTGAGAGCGATGGGGAGGGCGCTCGGCTGCGCATCGCCACCACGCTCGCTCCCGAAATCGCGCTTGGCGATTCCGTCGCCGTGAACGGCATTTGCCTGACGTCGACTTCGGCAGACGACGGCAGCTTCGAGACCGACGCGATGAACCAGACGCTCGAGGTGACGGCCTTGGGCGGAATCGAACCCGGCGCCAGGGTCAATCTGGAGCTGGCGATGCAAGCGTCGGACCGGCTTGGCGGCCACATCGTGCAGGGGCACGTCGACGGCGTCGGCGCGGTGATCGCGGTCGAGGAGGACGGCTTCGCTCGTCGCATCCGCCTCTCCCTCGGACCAGACCTTCTCCGCTACACCGTTAACAGGGGCTCGATCACCCTCAGCGGCGTCAGCCTCACGATCGCCGAGCTGGGCGAGGACTGGGCAGAGGTCTCGCTGATCCCCGAGACCTTGGAGCGGACGAACCTTGGTGAGGTCGGGTCGGGAAGCAAGCTGAACGTCGAGTGCGACATCGTGGCGAAGTACGTGGAGCGGTTGCTGGCACCATTCGCGGGAAAGGAGCAGGCGTGAGTCAGAAGACTGAGACCGAGAAGACGGCGGCGAGCGAGACGGGGGAGAGCCCGTTCTCGACGATCGAGGAGGCGATCGAGGAGATCCGCCGCGGCCGCATGGTCGTCGTCTGCGACGGCGAGGACCGCGAGAACGAGGGCGACCTGGTGATGGCGGCCCAATTCGCCACTCCGGAGGCGGTCAACTTCATGGCCAAAGAGGCGCGCGGGCTGGTCTGCCTGGCGCTCACCGCCGAGCGCTGCGAACGGCTCGGCCTGAAGCTGATGGCGGCCAAGAACGAGGCGCCGCTGCAGACCGCGTTCACGGTCACGATCGAGGCCGCCGGCGGGGTCAGCACCGGGATCTCCGCCCACGACCGCGCCCACACGATTCAGGTCGCGATCGACCCCGAGTCGGGCCCGCGCGACATCGTCGTCCCCGGCCACATGTTCCCGCTGCGGGCCAAGGACGGCGGCGTCCTCGAGCGCACCGGCCACACCGAGGCCAGCGTCGACCTCGCCCGCCTCGCCGGCCTCACCCCGGCCGGGGTGATCTGCGAGGTGATGAACGACGACGGCACCATGGCCCGCGTCCCCGACCTGATCCCGTATTGCCAGAGGCATGGCTTGAAGCTGATCACCGTAGCCGAGCTGATCGCCTACCGGCGGCGCACCGAGAAGCTGGTCGAGCGCGTCGTCGACACCGCTCTGCCGACCGCCTTCGGCGACTTCACCGCGGTCGGCTACCGCTCGCTGGTCGACGACAAACACCACGTGGCGATGGTCAAGGGCGAGGTCGACGGGGCCGGGGACGTGCTCGTCCGCGTCCACAGCGAGTGCCTCACCGGCGACGTCTTCCACAGCATGCGCTGCGACTGCGGCGAGCAGCTCGCCTCGGCCCTGGCGATGATCGAGGAGGAGGGCCAGGGCGTCCTCCTCTACCTCTCCCAGGAGGGGCGGGGGATCGGCCTGCTCAACAAGCTGCGCGCCTACAAACTGCAGGAGGAGGGCGCGGACACGGTCGAGGCCAACCTCAAGCTGGGGCTGCCGGCGGACCTGCGCGACTACGGGATCGGCGCCCAGATCCTCGTCGACCTCGGCCTCAGCAGCATCCGCATCCTCACCAACAACCCGAAAAAGATCGTCGGCCTCGAGGGCTACGGGCTCTCGGTCTCCGAGCAGGTGCCGATCGAGTCCGACCCCAACACCCACAACGAGGCCTACCTGCGGGCCAAGCGCGACAAGATGGGCCACTCGCTCCACCACCAGGGCCTGGCGCTCGACGAGGAGATGATCCGCGACGAGGAGGAACGCGACGCGAAGGCCGCCGATGGCTGAGCCGGGCGCCTTCCTGGAGGAGTTCACGGCGGAGGAGCGCGAAGCCTTGGCGCCGCTGCGCTTCGCCGTCTGCATCGGCCGCTTCTACGAGGACCTCGCCCAGCGCCTGGCCGCGGGCGCGCAGCAGGGCTTCGAAATGGCCGGCGTCGCGGCCGAGAACGTCGTCGACGTCTCCGTCCCCGGTGCCTACGAGCTGCCCTTCGCCGCCAAGCTGCACGCGACCAGCGGCCGCTTCTCCGGGGTCGCCTGCCTCGGCGTCGTCATCCGCGGCGAGACCGACCACTACGACTTCGTCTGCGCCGAGGCGGCGCGCGGCATCCAGGACGTGCAGCTCGAGACCGGCGTCCCCTGCGCCTTCGGCGTCATCACCTGCGACAACATGGAGCAGGCCCTGGCCCGCGCTGGCGGCGGCAAGCGCGACCAGGGCCGCAACGCCGCCCTCACCGTCGCCCGCATGGCCCTGCTCAAACAGGCGGTCAACCCGTATCGCTGGCAGGTCCGCGAATAAGAGGGTCTGGCAGCCCTCCTGCGAGCGACGACCTGTAGCATCCACGATCCTCATGGCCAAGGTATGCCACAGCTGCGGCAAGGGACCAGGCTTCGGCCAGTCCCGCAGCCACTCGATGGTCGCCACCAAGCGCCGCTTCGATCCGAACCTGCAGAAGGTGCGGATCCAGGAGAACGGGCGACCGCTGCGGACCTACGTCTGCACGCGTTGCCTGAAGTCGAACAAGGTCATCAAGGCCGCCTGACGGCAGCGTTGTGAGGGAGGGGTCTGGTCGCCCTCCGGGCGAATTCAGTCGCGCGCCCCAAGGGCGCAGCTCCGGATGTTGGTGCCCGCCTATGGCGGGCAGGAATCGGATTGCATTACCGCCGCCTTCGGCGACATTCGCCCGGAGGGCGACCAGACCCCTCTACAACACGCAGCCCGGGGACGGCCGAGGTTCGGAAGCTTCTCCATCCGGAGCCGCATCCGAAGGGTGCGCGACTGAATTCCCGCGCAGGGGTACCGGCATCCCTCCCTCACCGCTTACTTGCTCGGTTGAACGACCGGGTGCTCGCCCGTCGGCGCTGGATCGCCCTCCGCTGGCTCGACGTGCAGCCGCGGCAGGATCCGGTCGAGCCAGCCCGGCAGCCACCAGGCTTTCTCGCCGAAGAGCTGCATGATCGCCGGCACCAGGACCGAGCGGATGATCACGGCGTCGATGAAGACGGCGGCGGCGAGGCCGAGGCCGAAGAGTTTGATGATGCGGTCTTCGCCGATCATGAAGGAGGCGAAGACGGTGACCATGATCGCTGCCGCGGCGGTGATCACGCGGCCGGTCAGGGCGAGGCCGCGGGTGACGGCTTCGGTCGCGTCCTTGCGGTGTTCCCACTCCTCGTGGATCCGTGACATCAGGAAGACCTCGTAGTCCATCGAGAGCCCGAAGACGATCGAGAAGAGGAAGATCGGGAAGAAGGAGATGATCGGGCCGGTGCTGTCGACGCCGATCAGGCTGGCGCCCCAGCCCCACTGGAAGACGGCGACGATCAGGCCGAAGGCGGCGCCGATCGAGAGCAGGTTCATCACGATCGCCTTCAGCGGCACCAGCACCGAGCGGAAGACGGCCATCAGCAGCAGCGCCGAGAGCAGGACGACGACGCCGATGAAGAGCGGCAGCTTCTCGGCGATCGCGGTGCCGAAGTCCTCGAAGATCGCGTTGATGCCGCCGACGTGGATCTGGGCGCCGGTCCGTTGCTCGACCGCCGGGATCGCCTCGTCGCGGATGCGATCGAGGAGCTCGGTCGTGTCCTCGCTCTGCGGCGAGGTGGTCGGGTAGAGCTGGAAGACGCCGGTATTGCCGGCCTCGTTCAGCGTCACCGAGGTGGTCTCGGCAACCCCCTGTTCTTCGTCGAGCGCGCTTCGCAGCTCGGTGAGCGCGGTGTCGTCGCCTTTCTCCGGCAGCGCCGCGACGAGCTGGAAGGGCCCGTTGAAGCCGGGGCCGAAGCCTTCGGCGAGCAGGTCGTAGGCTTCGCGCGTCGTCGTCCCGGCCGGGTCGGTGCCGGCATCGTTGGTGCCGAGGCGCAGGGAAAGCGTCGGGATGCAGAGAATCAGGAGGAGGCCGCCGGAGAGGACCGCCGAGAGCACCGGGCGGCGCTGAATCTCACGGCTCCAACGAAACCAGCGGGTGTCTTCGGGATTCGACGCGGTACGGCCGAGGCCCGGGATGCGCAGCCGGTCCACGCGCCGGCCGACGATCGTCAGCAGAGCCGGCAGCAGGGTCAGCGCCGCAATCATCGTGAACAGCACCGCCACCGCCGCCGCCATCGCCACGCCGTAGAGGAAGCTGAGCCCGAGCAGCATCATCCCCATCAGGGCGATGATCACGGTGATACCCGCGAACAGCACCGCACGGCCGGCGGTGTCGATCGCGGCGATCGCGGCCGGGCGTGGCTCCAGCCCCTCGTCAAGGCCGTTGCGGAAGCGGGTGAGGATGAAGAGGGCGTAGTCGATGCCGACGCCGAGCCCGATCATGAACGCCAGCTGCGGCGCGAACTCGGCCGTGGGGAAGACGTGGGTTGCGAGCGTGACCAGGCTGAGCCCGACGCCGAGGGCGAAGAGCGCCGTGATCACCGGCAGCCCCATGGCGACGACCGAGCCGAAGGTCAGCAGCAGCACGACCACCGCGGCGAGCAGGCCCACGGCACCGGAGATGTCCGCTTCTTCTTCGGCGCGGTATTCCTCGATCGGCTGCCCGCCCAGCGCCACCTGCAGGCCGTTGCCGGCCGCGTCCTGGGCGGTCGTCACCACCTCCTCGGTTTCGCCGTCCTCGAGCTTTTCGGTGGTGACGTCGAACTGGACCGTCGCGTAGGCGATCTTGCCGTCGTCGCTGACCGCCGCGGCGCCGCCCCCTTCGTAGGGGCTGGCGACTTCGCTGACGTGCGGCACTTTCTCCACCTTGGCGAAGACGTCTTCCAGCTTGTCCTTGACGGCCGGGGTCTCGACCCCGGAGTCGGCCCTGTAGACGATCTGCGCCGTTTCCCCGGACTGGGCGGGGAACCTCTCCTCGAGCAGGTCGAACGCTTCCTGCGAGTCGGAGGAGGGCAGCTTGAATTCTTCGCTGAAGTCGGAGCCGACCGAGCCGGAGAGCATTCCGATCCCGATCAGGGCCACGATCCAGCCGATGATCACCGTCTTGCGGTGGCCCGTGCACCAGGTGGCGAAGCGTCGCATCGAGCGCGGCACGCTAGCAACGGCGCCGGCTCGGCGTTCGGCGTCCGCGGCGGGTGACTAGATTCCCCTGCAGATGCCCGATCCCTCGATCGCCCGGTTCCGACGGGTCATCACCTCTGCCTACGCCTCGCTGGAGGCGCGACGCCAGGAGGTCAACGACCTCAACGTCTTCCCGGTCGCCGACGGCGACACCGGCGACAACATGGCGATGACGATGCGCGCCGTGATGGAGGAGCTGGACCGGCTCGACGGGCTCGAGGTCGACGAGGTCGGCCGCACCCAGCTCGTCCAGGCGCTGGCCCGGGCGGCGCTGATGGGCGCTCGCGGCAACTCGGGGGTGATCCTCAGCCAGATCGTCCGCGGCGCCGCCGAGGAGTTGGCCAGCCGTCCCGGCGAGCTGGTCGACCCGGTCCTCGTCGCCGCCTCCTTCGCCCGCGCCGCCGACGCCGCCTACGAGTCGGTGCGCGAGCCGGCCGAGGGGACGATGCTGACCGTCTTCCGCGAGATGGCCCACTCGCTGACCCGCCAGCTCGCCCACCTCGAGGCCGACAAGCAGCGGCTCGGCCGCGACGTCAGCGACGAGCAGCAGGACGCGATCCTGGCCGAGGTGCTGGAGCGGGCGATCGCCGACGGCGAGCGGGCGGTGGCGCGGACGCCGGAGCAGCTCGACGTGCTGCGCGAATCCGGCGTCGTCGACGCCGGCGGCCACGGGCTGGTCCTGATCCTGGCCGGAGTCGTCGCCGGCCTGCGCGGTGACGACGCCGAGCTGCCCGAGGTCTCCCGCCACGAGGCCCCGCGGATGAGCTTGCCCCACCACGAGGACAGCCGCTACCGCTACTGCACCAACTTCATCGTCGCCGGCAGCGGCCTCTCTTCGCGCGAGTTCCTGCCGCGGCTGGAGGGACTGGGCGACTCGGTCCTCGTCGTCGGCGACGAGGCGACGCTGAAGGTTCACGTCCACACCGACGAGCCCGAGGCGGCGGTGGCGCTGTTCGAGGGCGCCGGCGAGGTGACCAACCTCGACGTCGCCGACATGCGCGAGCAGATGGCCGAGCGCGACGCCCGGCTGAGCGCTGCCGCTGGTCGCACCGGCGTGCTCGCGGTTGCCGCCGGCGAGGGTCTCGAGCGCCTCTTCGCCGAGTTCGGCGCTCTCGTCGTCCCCGGCGGCGAGACGCTCAACCCCTCGACCTACGAGCTGTTGGCCGGGATCCACGACGTGCGGGCCGAGGAGGTGCTGGTCCTGCCCAGCTCCTCCAATGTGGTGATGGCGGCCGAGCGCGCCTGCGAGCTTTCCGACAAGCCCGCCCAGGTGGTGCCGGCGCTGTCGCAGCAGGCGAGCCTGCTGGCCCTGGTCGAGCTCGATCCCACCGGCTCGGCCGATGAGAACGCGGAGCGGCTGGAGGCGGCGCTCGACGGCGTCGCCACCGGCGGCGTCGCCCCGGCGGCCCGCGACGACGCCCAGGGGCGCTTCAAGCAGGGCGACGCGGTCGGGTTCGCCGACGGGGAGATCGTCGCCTGGGGCGGCGCCGGCTCGACCCTCTCGCGGACGATCCAGCACCTCGCCGAGGGAGCGGAGATCGTCACCGTGATTGCCGGCGAGGGGGCGCCGATCCGGCTCGAGGAGATCGACACCCACGTTCCCGACGGCGTCGAGGTCGAGACCCACGAGGGCGGCCAGCCGAGCTGGTGGTGGCTGCTCGCGGCCCAGTAGCGGTGCGGTCCTTCGCCGGTGCGCGCGAGCTCAGCGGCGAGGACCTGCGCGACGCCCCCGTCCACTGGCCGCGCCCCAGTGCCCTCGACGTCTCCATCCAGGCCCTCGACGGCGTCGGTCCCAAGCTCTTGGAGGCGGCCGCCGAGGCCGGCATCGAGACCGTCGGCGACATCCTCCTCCGCTTCCCACACCGTCATCGCGACCGCCAGATCCAGCCGCTGGGGAGCCTGCAGCAGGGCGAGGAGGGGACCGTCCTGGTCGAGGTCCTCGGCACCAAGCCGCGCCCCTTCCGCAAACGCGGCCTGACCATCACCAGCGTCAAAGTCGGGGACGAGAGCGGCCGCGTCCGCGCCACCTGGTTCAACCAGCCCTGGGTGGCCGAGAAGCTCACCACGGGGGCCCAGCTGCTGCTCACCGGCAAGCTCGGCAAACGCGGCTTCGTCGTGGGTGAATACGAGCTGGTCGGCGACGAGGAGCCGTCCTCCGGCTTCGTCCCGGTCCACCCGGCGACGGAGGCGCTGAGGCCCCAGCGCCTGCGCGACTGGGCCAAGCAGGCGTGCGTCTGGGCGCCGAACGCGATCGAGGGGCTGCCGGCGGAGCTGCGGGCGCGGCGCCATCTGGCCGGCGTCGGCGACGCGGTCCGCGCCGCCCACTTCCCCGAGAGCCCGGAGGAAGCCGAGGCGGCCCTGGCGCGGATCGCCTTCGAAGAGCTGTTCCTGCACCAGGCGATCCTCGCCAGCCGCAAGCGAACCCACCGCACGGCTCGCCCGGCGCCCCGCCTCGGCAAGCCCGGCGAGCCGGTTGGGCGCTGGCTCGAGTCGCTGCCCTTCGAGCCGACCAGGGACCAGCTCGCGGCCTTCGAGGAGATCGACGCCGACCTCGACGCCGGCGAGCCGATGCAGCGGCTGCTGATGGGCGAGGTCGGCTCCGGCAAGACCGTCGTTGCCGTCTACGCGATGCTGCGGGCCCTCGAAGCGGGCTACCAGGCGGCGCTGATGGCGCCGACCGAGACGCTCGCCGAGCAGCACGCGATCACGCTGGGGCGGCTCCTGGCGGAAGAGGCGATCCCGTTCGCGTTGTTGACGGGCGCGACGCCCGCCTCGACCCGCCAACAGGCCCTGAACCAGCTCGCCAGCGGCGAGCTGGGACTGATCCTGGGCACTCATGCCCTGATCGAGCCGGCGGTCGAGTTCGCCCGCCTCGGCCTCTGCGTCGTCGACGAGCAGCACCGCTTCGGGGTCGAGCAGCGCCGCGCCCTCGACTCGAAGGGGGTGGAGGGCATGGCCCCCCACGTCCTCCACATGACCGCGACGCCGATCCCGCGCACGCTTTCGTTGACCGCCTACGGCGACCTCGACACCACCGCCCTGCACGAGCTGCCGGCGGGCCGGCAGCCGGTCGAGACCCGGTTGGTCGACGAGCGGCGCCGTGCTGGCGCTTACGACTTCCTGCGCGAGCGGCTGCGCGAGGGCCGCCAGGCCTACGTCGTCTGCCCGCTGGTCGAGGAGTCGGAGAAGATGCCGGGCAAGGCGGCTGAGGCGGAGGCGGAGCGGCTGCGGGCGAGCGAGTTGCGCGACTTCCAGGTCGGCGTCCTGCACGGGCAGATGTCCTCGGCGGCGAAGGCGGAGGCGATGCGGGCCTTCGCGGCAGGAGAGACCGACGTGCTGGTCGCGACGACGGTGATCGAGGTCGGGATCGACGTCGCCAACGCGACCGTGATGGTGATCGAGGGCGCCGAGCGCTTCGGCGTCTCCCAGTTGCACCAGCTGCGCGGCCGAATCGGCCGCGGCGAGCATGCCTCGCAGTGCTTGCTCTTCGCCGAAAAGGCGGGCGGGATGGCGCGCCGCAGGCTGCAGGCGGTCGCCAAGGAGAGCGACGGCTTCAAGCTGGCCGACGTCGACCTCAGCCTGCGCGGCGAGGGCGAGATCCTCGGCACCCGCCAGCACGGCCTGCCGCGCTTCGCCGTCGCCGAGCTGCCCGAGGACACCCCAACCCTGGTTGCTGCCCGCGAAGAGGTCCTGACGCTGCTGCGCCGCCACGGCTCGCTCGTCGACCCCGCCCTGGGCCCCTTGCTCGACGCCGCCCGCGAGCGCTTCGGCGCCGGCGCCGCCGACCCGATTCCCCTCTAGCCAAACAGGTCGGCGTTCGTCCTTTGTGGTCTCTATGGCATACAAAGGACGAACGCCGTCTAGGTTTTCGAGCGTGCGAGTCATTGCCGGAGATCTCAAGGGCCAGCGTCTGGTGGCGCCGCGCGGCTGGAAGGTGCGCCCGACCTCCGACCGCGTCCGCGAGGCGATCTTCTCGGCCCTGGGGGAGCGCGTGATCGTCGCCACCGTCCTCGACCTCTACAGCGGCACCGGGGCACTGGCGATCGAGGCGCTCTCGCGCGGCGCCGAGCGCGCCGTCCTCGTCGACCGCGACACCCGGCCCGCCCTCGGCAACGTCGAGCGGCTCGGCCTCGGCGAGCGCGCCGAGCTGGTTCGGGCCGACGTCGGACGCTGGTTGACCGCGCTTGCGGACGACCCGAACGCCGCCCGCTTCGACCTCGTCTTCGTCGACGCCCCCTATAGACTCGCCGACCGCGTGGCGCAGGATCTGGATACCCATCTGCCCCGGCTGCTCGCGGCCGGCGGCCGAGCGATCGTCGAGAGCGGCGCCGGCAGGCCGCTGCGGATCGACTCGCTGGAGCGGCTGCGGCAGCGCCGCTACGGCGCCGCCGACGTCTCCATCTACGCGGAGGCCCAATGAGCTCGGAGCGACCAAGCGTGCATCTCTGGTTCTTCGCGCCGGGAGCGAAGCGCGAGGCGGTGTTGTGGTGAGCGAGCGAAATGGCACCGTCGTCTGTCCGGGCAGCTACGACCCGGTCACCAACGGCCACATCGACATCATCACCCGCACCGCGAACGTCTTCGACCGCGTCGTCGTCGGCGTCGTCGGCAATCCGGTGCGCAAGCAGAAGACGCTCTTCAACCCCGAGGAGCGGCGCGACTTCATCGCCGAGGCGACCGCCGACCTGCCCAACGTCGAGGTTCAGATCTTCGCCACGCTGCTGGTCGAGTTCGCCCGCGACAACGGCGCGAAGGCGATCGTCAAGGGCCTGCGGGCGATCTCCGACTTCGAGTACGAGTTCGAGATGGCCCAGCTCAACCGCAAGCTCGACCCCGGGATCGAGAGCATCTACGTGATCGCCTCTCCCCACTACAGCTTCCTTTCCTCGACCGGCGTGAAGGAGATGGCGACCTTCGGCGGCGACGTCTCCGATCTCGTCCCCGCTCCGGTCGCGGCCGCGCTCGCCGACCGCCTGGGCGACAGGTAGGCTTTCGCCACCGTTTCTCGTCCCATGGGCGACGGCTTGCAAAAAGACGGCCTGGACAACGGCATCTTCACCAAAGACCCCGCATACACGTAGGCTTACGACCGGCAAATGGACGTACTCGTTCTCATAGACAAGCTGGACGACGTCGTCCACAACGCCCGACCCGTCCCGCTGACGGACCAGGTGCGTGTGGACCGCGAGGAGATCTACGACCTCCTCGACCAGATGCGCGCGACGATCCCCGAGGAGATCAAGCAGGCACGCTGGATCGTCAAGGAGCGCCAGGAGATGCTGGCCGAGGCCAAACGCGAGGCGGAGCGGATCGTGCGCGAGGCGCGCGAGCAGCAGGCCCGCCTGATCTCCGACGAGGAGGTCACCAAGCAGGCCGAGCGCGCCGCCGACGAGATCGTCGAGGACGCCCGCACCCGCGAGCGCGAAATCCGCCTCGGCGCCGAGGACTACGCCGACGAGATCCTCAACACGCTGGAAGTCAACCTGCAGAAGTTCCTCGCCGCCGTGCAGCGCGGCCGTGACCGGCTGGCCGGGCGCGAGGACGAGCAGCCGGTCGCCGAGCTGGACGAGCAGCCTTAGCTGGTCAGGGGACGGGGATCCGTACCCCCTCCTCACTCAACTTGCTCGGGTGGAGAGTTGCCAGCTGGCGCCTCTTGCGTTGTTGGCCGAGAAGTACAAGCCGTTCGGAGGGGTACGGATCCCCGTCCGCGTGGCCGTTGCGGCTGGCTGAACAGCGTCTAACCCGAAGGGTTATTCGAGCTTGAGGTCCTTGAGGGCGGCCCAGCGGGGGTCGGTGGGTTGCTCGTGTTCGTGGTCGCTGGGGTCGGCGTCGTTGAGGGACTCGCCGCAGACGGGGCAGAGGCCGGCGCAGTCGGGGCGGCAGAGGAAGCGGGCGGGGAGGGCGAGGACGGCGGCGTCGTGGGCCCAGCGGCCGATCTCGAGCTCGTCGTCGACGACGTAGGGGCTGAGCAGCTCCTCGTCTTCGGTTGCGGCCTGGTCGACCTCGCGGGCCTCGATCTCGAGGTCGAGCGATCCGGGCTCGAGGCAGCGTACGCAGGGCCCTTCGAGATGGACCGGGAAGCTGGAGGCGGAAGGCGTAGCCGCCGCTGGGACGGGAGACCTCGAGCCGAACCGTCGGCGAAGCCGGGTTGGCGACGTAGGTCTGGCCGCCGAGCTCGAGGGGCTCGAGCTCGACCGGCAGCTCCAGTCGCTTCCCCTCGCCGTGGGCCAGCGAGAGGCGCGCCAGGTCGATGATCGTCGTGCGCGCTTGGGGCATGAGCGAACCTCCGCTGGGAACGGGCTTACGATGACTCCCTCCCACGAGGTTACGAGATGGGTCAATTCGACTGGAAACCCGAGGTTTACCTGGAGCGGATCCGCGCCGAGATCTCCGGCTACGACGATCTTCAGGACCAGGCCGTGGCGGCGATCCCGTTCCCGCCCGAGCGCGTGCTGGAGCTGGGGATGGGTACGGGGGAGACGACCCGGCGCCTGATCGAGGCCCACCCCGATGCCTGGGTGGTCGGCCTCGACGCCAGCCCGGACATGGTCTTCCGCGCCCGCCAGACCTACGACGACGTCCAGCTCGCCCGCATGGAGGACCCGCTCCCCGACGGCCCCTGGGACCTCGTCATCTCCGTCCTCTCCGTCAACCAGCTGAACGACGAGCAGAAACAGAACCTTTGCCGCCAGGTCAAGGGCCAGGCCCGTTCCCTCGTAATCGGCGATGTCTTCCGATCACAGCAGCTAGCC
This sequence comes from uncultured Solirubrobacterales bacterium, assembly GCA_963775475.1. Taxonomy (GTDB): domain Bacteria; phylum Actinomycetota; class Thermoleophilia; order Solirubrobacterales; family 70-9; genus VAYN01. The sequence goes on from CAVZIP010000003.1 coordinate 799,382, forward strand.
GACCTCGTGAACTGGTCAGACGGTGAGATCGCCTGGCAGTCCGGCGATCTGGCTGTTGTACGGGCGACCTACTGAGGGGGAGGGACACCCCTCCTCACTCAACTTGCTCGGGTGGAGAGGTTGCAGCTGGCGCCTCTTGCGCTGTTGGCCGAGAAGTACAAGCCGTTCGGAGGGGTGTCCCTCCCCCTCGAAGCCCCGGCCGCTACCATCACGCGACCTATGGCCGTCCCGAAGAAGAGAACTTCCAGTGCCCGGCGCGATAAGCGGCGGGCAAATCACAAGGCTGGCAAGGCGACGCTGAACAATTGTCCGCGCTGCCACAGCCCACGGCTACCACATCGAGTCTGCCCGACCTGCGGCACCTACGCCGGGCGTGAGGTCGTTACTCATAAAGTCGCCGAGGCTCCGGCGACGGGCGCGACCGACTCCGAGTAGCTGTGGCGCCTGGGCGCGGCGTCACCGTTGCCCTCGACGGTTACGGCGCAGAGCAGGGCTTTGACGTATTGGCTGAAGGTGCGCGACTGGCGGCGGCCGGTGGAGTCCGCGTCCGAGTCTTCGGGCCCAAGCGCGAGCTGGGGCTCGACGGAGTCGAGGGCGTCGAGGTGGTCGAGACCAGGGACTGGATCGGCAACGACGAGGATCCGGTGCCGGCGGTCCGCGCCAAGCGGGAGGCATCGGTGGTGCGCGCCGCCCGCGACGTCGCCGAGGGCGGAGCCGAGGCGCTGGTCAGCCCCGGCTCGACCGGGGCGACGATGGCGGCGGCGACCTTCGGGCTGCGGCGCCTCAAGGGCGTGCAGCGGCCAGCGCTCGCGGTCCAGGTGCCGGTGCCGGGCAAACCGGTGCTCTTCCTCGATGTCGGCGCCAACGTCGAGGTCCGTGCCCAGCACCTGGTCCAGTTCGCCTTCCTCGGCGCCGCCTTCAGCGCCGCGGTGCTCGACGTCCAGAGCCCGACCGTCGGCCTGCTCACGGTCGGCGAGGAGGCGGGCAAGGGGCGAGAGGAGGTCGTCGAGGCCCACCGTGTGCTCTCGGCCGCGCCCGGGATCGAGTTCGTCGGCAACGTCGAGGGGCGCGACCTGCCGGCGTCCAGGGTCGACGTCGTCGTCACCGACGGCTTCACCGGCAACGTCGCCCTGAAGCTGATGGAGGGCACCGCCCGCGCCGTCGCCGGCGCCGTCGGCGACGCCGCCCGCTCCAACCCGGTCGCGGCCCTGGGCGGGCTGCTGCTGAAACCCGCCCTCGGCGGCCTGCGGCGCGAGCTCCACCCCGACACCACCGGCGGCGCGATCCTGCTCGGGCTGCGCGGTATCGCCGTCGTCGGCCACGGCAGCTCCGGCCCCGAGGGCATCGCCAACGCGGTGCGGCTGGCGGCGCGCTGCGCCGAGGTCGACGCGGTCGGGCGCACCGCCGCGCTGCTTCGCGAGGGGGGCGCCACCCGTGGCGCGCTCGCCGCCGAGGAGAGCGCGTGATAGGAAGGGTGGGATGAAGCGCGACGAAGTCCTGGCCCTCGTCCGCGAGCACCTGGCCGAGGAGCTCGAGGTCGACATCGAGAGGATCACCGAGCAGACCCGGTTCAAGCAGGATCTCGACGCCGACTCGCTCGACCTCTACGAGCTGGTGATGGAGCTGGAGGACCGCTACGGGGTCAGCGTCTCCGAGGAGCAGGCCGCGCGGATCGAGACCGTGGGGGACGCGGTCGGGTTCGTGATCGAGCACGCACCGGCCTGAGCGGGTGGGGGGGAATCCGGAGCTGGCGGTGGCGGCCCTCGCGGCCCTGATCGAGGAGTTGCCCGCCGAGCTTCGTGAACAGGCGCTGACCCACTCCTCCTGGACCGAGCACCGGGTCGATTCCTTCGAGCGCCTCGCCTTCCTCGGCGACAGCGTCCTCGGGCTGGCCGTCGCCACCGAGCTCTTCGAGCGCTTCGACGGGCTCGCCTCCGGGGGTCTGACGAAGGTTCACAACCAGGCGGTGAGCGGCGTCTCCTGCGCCGAGGTCGGCCGCCAGCTCGGGGTGCCGGAGATGCTGCGTGAGAACGAGCCCGATGACTTCACAGCCGCGATTCGGGCCGACGTTCTGCTCGATGGCGAGCGGCCTCTGCCCGAGGCCACCGAGGCGCTGATCGGCGCCTGCTACGTCGCCTTCGGCTTCGAGCGCACCGCGGTTGCCGTCATCGCCGCCTTCGAGCCACGGATCGAACACGCCGCCGAGACCAGGATCGATTTCAAGTCCGCCCTGCAGGAGCTGCTTGCCCGCCGCGGGGCGCGCGTAAGCTACGAGGTGATCGCCGCCACCGGCCCCCCGCACCGACGCACCTTCGCGGTCGAGGCGATCGTCGATTCCGAGCGGGTCGGCGAGGGCGTGGGGCGGAGCAAGAAGGCGGCGGAGCAGGTCGCCGCCGAGCAGGCCCTGAAGCAGCTCGGCGGTTAGTCGGTGACAGGGGTCGCGTCCGACTCAACCGCGAGCCTAGGCGTCGCAGGAACGAGGAGCACATGTATCTGAGATCGATCACGATGAAGGGGTTCAAGTCGTTCCCCGAGCGGGTGAGCCTCGAGTTCTCGCCCGGCGTCAGCGTGATCGTCGGCCCCAACGGCTCCGGCAAGTCGAACATCACCGACGCCGTCCTCTGGGCTCTGGGCGAGCAGAGCCCGGGGGCGATCCGCGGCGCCTCGATGCAGGACGTGATCTCCGCCGGCGGCAAGGGGATCGGCCAGCGCCGCGCCGCCGAGGTCGAGGTCGTGATCGACAACGCCGACGGCCGCGCCGCGACCGAGTTCTCCGAGATCGCCGTGCAGCGCCGGCTCGATCGCTCCGGCGACGGCGTCTACCGCCTCAACGGGGCCCGCTGCCGCCTCGCCGACGTCACCGACGTCCTCTCCGACACCAACCTCGGGCGCGAGATGCACTCGGTGATCTCGCAGGGCCGGGTGGAGACGATCGTCCACTCGAAACCGCGCGAGCGCCGGCTCCTGGTCGAGGAGGCCGCCGGCCTCGGCAAGCACCGCAAGCGTCGCCGCCGGGCCGAGCTGAAGCTGCGTGCCGCCCGCGACAACCTCGACCGCGCCCTCGATGTCGAGCGCGAGGCGCGGGCGCGATTGCGGCCGCTGAAGCGCCAGGCGCAGGCGGCCGAGCTGGGCGCCCGGATCGAGCGCGAGGAGCTGGGCCTGCGCGGCCAGATCGTCTCGGAGGAGCTGCGCTTCGGCGCCGACCGGGCGGCTGCGGCCGAGAAGGCGGCGGCGAAGGCGCGGGCGACCAGGGCCGAGATCGAGGAGCGCCTGACCGCGGTCGGCAAGCGTCGCCGCGAGGCCGAGGAGCGCTTCGCCGCCCGCGACCGCGAGCGCACCCAGGCCTGGGGCCTGCTGACGAAGCTGCGCGGCGAGCAGGAGCGGATCGCCGTCCGCGCCAACAGCCTCTCCGGCCGCGAGACCGAGCTGGAGGCGAAGCTGGAGCTGCTGCGCGCGGAGCTCGGCCCGCTGACCCTCGACGTCGGCTCCGGCGGCGCCCCGGCCGAGCGCGCGCGCAAGCTGGAGGAGGAGCTGGGTGAGATCGACGTCGGCCTCGACGCCGCCGTGGCAGGGCTCGCCTTGGCCCGCTCCGACGCCGCCGCCGAGTCGGCCCGCGAGGCCGCGCTCGGCGACGTCCGCGCCGGCGCCGAGCGCGCCTCCCGCCACGCCCGCCGGGCCGAGGGCCTGCTCGGCGAGCGCCACCGCGAGGCGCTGCGCAAGCGGGTCGCCGACGGCGAGGCGCTGCTCGACGACACCCGCGCGGCGCTGGCCGCGGTCGAGGGAGTGGGGGCCGCGATTCGCGCCCGCGTCGAGCGCACCGAGGGCAGGGTCGTCGGTGGCGAGGGCGCCGGCGACGAGATCGCCGAGGAGCTGCGCGCCTGCTCGCAGCAGGAGTTCGAGCTGCAGGCGGAGATGTCGGCCGTCGCCGACGAGCTGACCAAGGCCGAGGTCGAGGCCGCCCACCTCGGCGACCGCCGCGCCGAGGCCGAGCGCGAGCTGGCCGGCATCGCCGAGCGGCTCGGCGCGGAGGTGCCGGCGGCCGAGCAGGCGATGGGCGAGGAGGAGCGGGCCGAGATCGACCGCCGCCTCGAGCGCCTCGAGCGCCGCCGCGCCCAGATCGGCCCGGTCAACCCGCTGGCCGAGCGCGAGTACGACGAGGCGCGCGAGCACGTCGAGAGCCTGCAGGCTCAGCGCGAGGACACCGAGCGGGCGATGCGCGAGCTGGAGACGCTGATCCGCGACATCGACGACGAGATCGAGCGGGCCTTCGAGCAGACCTTCGACGCCACCGCGAAGAACTTCGAGGAGATGGTCGAGCACCTCTTCCCGGGCGGCCGTGGCGTCCTCCGTCGGGTCAGCCTGCGCCCCGTCCGCGACGACGAGCGCCCCGCCGGCGAGCAGGAGGCGCCCAGCGACGATGCCAACCCAGAGGCCGGGGTCGAGGAGGAAGAGGAGCGCGAGGAGCTCGGGGTCGAGATCGAGGTCACCCCGGCCGGCAAGTCGACCCGCAAGCTCTCGCTGCTCTCTGGCGGCGAGAAGTCGCTGGTGGCGCTGGCCTTCGTCTTCGCGGTCTTCCTCGCCCGGCCCTGTCCGTTCTACATCCTCGACGAGGTCGAGGCCGCCCTCGACGACGCCAACATCGACCGCTTCCTGCAGCTGATCCGGCGCTTCTCCGACCGCGCCCAGTTCGTCATCGTCACCCACCAGAAACGGACGATGGACGCCGCCGACGTCCTCTACGGGGTCAGCATGGGCGACGACGGCGTCACCAAGGTCGTATCGCGCCGCCTGCCACGGGACGTCGCAGGTGCCGGGGAAGACGAGGACGATGCTGCCGAAGGCGGCACCCTCTCTGCCGTAGCCTGAGCACAACATTCTCGGCACCTCCGCCTGAGAGACAGGCAGTACTCTCAGGCGGGGAGGAGGAGCTATGGCACAACGCCACATGGACAGGCTGACGTCTTTCGACACGTCCTTCCTGGCCAACGAGAAAGCAAACGGGCACATGGCGATCGGGGCTCTGCTGATGTGCGAGGGCAGCGCTCCAAGCGCCGACGACTTCCTCGCTCACATCCGCAGCCGCGTCCACCACCTGCCGCGCCTGCGCCAGCGGCTCCTCTACCCGCCGCTGGGCCTCGGGACGCCCTTCTGGGTCGACCACGCGGACTTCGACATCCACCAGCACGTGCGCCGCATCTCGTTGCCGGAGCCGGGAAGCGAGGCGCAGTTCCGGGACCTGGTCGGCGCGCTGCTGGCGCCGCCGCTCGACCGCGCGAAACCGCTCTGGGAGCTGATCCTGGTCGAGGGCTTCGAGGACGACCGCTTCGCGATCGTCTACAAGACCCACCACGCGATGGCCGACGGTATCTCCGCCGTCGACATCGGCATGCTCCTCTTCGACGTCGAGCCGAAGCGGGAGCCGGCCCGCGACGAGGCGCCCTGGGCCCCCGCCCGCCCGCCGTCGCGGATCGCCCTGGTCGGGCGCGCCGGCACCGGGATCGCGACGACCCTGCGCCGGCTCGCTCGCTGGCTGCGGCGAGCATCGCGTGAGCCGGCGCGGGCCCGGCGCCGTGCCGCCGACGGCCTCGCCGGGGTCTGGGAGGTGACCTGGAACCTCGCGCGCCCTGCTCCGAAGGTCCCGCTCAACACGGAGATCGGCGCCGACCGCAGCTTCTGCTGGGCGAACTTCGACCTGGCCGAGCTCAAGCAGGTCAAGAACGCGCTCGGCGGCACCGTCAACGACGTCACCCTCGCGGTCGTCGCCGGAGCGCTGCGCAGCTGGCTGCTGGAGCGGGAAGTCTCCGTCGACGGGCTCGAGCTGAAGGCGCTGGTGCCAGTCTCGATCCGGACCGAAAACGAGCACGGCGAGCTCGGAAACAAATTGACGGCGATGCGGGGGCCGCTCCCGGTCGGGGTCGCGGACCCGGTCGAGAGACTGCGCGCCGTGACCGCCGCGATGGACGCGCTCAAGGCCTCCAAGCAGCCCCTGGGCGCGGAGGCGATCTGGGGCCTCAACGACTGGTTCCGGGACTTCGCGCCGCCGGTCCTGCTGATGCCGACCGCGGCGATCAACTTCTCCACCCGCCTCTTCAACCTGCTGGTCACGAACTTCCCCGGGCCGCAGGTCCCGTTCTACGTTCTCGGCCGCGAGCTGACCGCGGTCTACCCGATCGGATTCCTCGCCCACAGGCACGCGCTGGCGATCGCGATCCTCAGCTACAACGGCCATGTTGGCTTCGGGTTGCTGGCCGATCCCGACTCCTTGCCCGACGCCGAGCGGATCGCCGACCACCTGGCCACCGCCGTCGCGGAGCTCGAGTCCGCCGCCGCGCAGATAGCCTCTGCCGCCGGCAATGGCAACGAGCTGGCAGGAGATGATCAACCTCGGTTCGCGCGCGAGCGCGAACGCCTCGGCGGCTGAGCCCGAGCCCGAAGCGCAGCGCCGCGGCGTCTTCAAGCGCCTGCGCGAGAGTCTCTCGAAGAGCCGCCAGGCGCTGACCGAGGAGATCTCGGCCAGCCTCTTCGACCGCATCGACGAGGAGACCTGGGAGCGGCTGGAGGAGGCGCTGATCCTCGCCGACGCCGGCGCCCCGACCACGGCGGCGGTGGTCGAGCGGCTCGAGCACGAGGTCGAGGCCGGCACCGTCCCCGCCGACGGCGTCGCCGTCCGCGACCGCCTGATCGAGATCCTGGCCGAGGTCGCCGCCACCGGCAGGGCGCCGATCGACCTCGATGCCGAGCCGGCGGTGCTGATGATGGTCGGCGTCAACGGCACCGGCAAGACGACGACGATCGGCAAGGTCGCCTGGCACCTGAGCAGGGAGATGGGTCTCTCGGTCGTGCTCGCCGCCGGCGACACCTACCGTGCCGCCGCCTCCGAGCAGCTGGCCGAGTGGGCGCAGCGGGCTGGGGCCGACCTGGTCCGCGGCGAGGAAGGCGCCGACCCCGGCTCGGTCGCCTTCGACGCGATCTCCGCCGCCCGCGCCCGCGGCGCCGACGTCGTCATCGTCGACACCGCCGGCCGCCTCCATACCCAGGACAACCTGATGGAGGAGCTGGCCAAGGTGAAGCGGGTGATCGCCAAGCAGATCCCCGAGGCGCCGCACGAGACGCTGATCTCGATCGACGCCACCACCGGCCAGAACGGGCTGCGTCAGGCCAAGGTCTTCTCCGAAGCGGTGGACGTGGACGGCGTGGTCCTGACCAAGCTCGACGGCACCGCCAAGGGCGGGATCGCCCTCGCGATCGCCGCCGACCTCGGCATCCCGGTGAAGCTGATCGGCGTCGGCGAGACGCTCGAGGACCTGCGTCCGTTCGACCCGGCCGAGTACGCCGAAGCGCTGCTGGCGGAGTAGCCCCTCTAAGCTGAGCTGCCGTGTTCGACCAGCTCTCAGACCGCCTGCAGTCGACCCTCTCCGACGTCCGCTCGCGCGGCAAGCTGAGCGAGTCCGACGTCGACGCGGCGATGCGCGAGATTCGCCTCGCCCTGCTCGAGGCCGACGTCAACTTCAAGGTCGTCAAGAGCTTCACCAATACCCTGAAGGAGCGCTGCCTCGGCTCCGAGGTGATGGAGAGCCTCGATCCCGGCCAGCACGTGGTCAAGATCGTCAACGAGGAGCTGGCCGGGCTGATGGGGGGCAGCGGGCGCGAGCTGGCGATGGCCACGAGCGGCCCCACCGTGATCCTGATGGCCGGCCTGCAGGGCTCCGGCAAGACCACCGCCTGCGCCAAGCTCGCCCGGCACTTCGGCAAGGAGGGCAAGGACGTCGCCCTCGCCGCCTGCGACGTCTACCGCCCGGCCGCGGTCGACCAGCTGGTCACGGTCGGCAAGCGCGCCGGCGCCCACGTCTACCAGCAGGGAACCGAGCGCGACCCGGTCGAGATCGCCGAGTGGGCGCTGCAGCGGGCGCGCGAAGAGCGCCGCGACGTGCTGATCGTCGATACCGCCGGTCGCCTCCACATCGACCAGGAGCTGATGGCCGAGCTGACGCGGATCCGCAAAAAGACGAAGCCGCACGACGTCCTCCTCGTCGTCGACGCGATGACCGGGCAGGACGCCGTCGGCGTCGCCGAGTCCTTCGCCGAGGCGGCCGAGTTCGACGGCGTGGTGATGACCAAGCTCGACGGCGACGCCCGCGGCGGGGCCGCGCTCTCGGTCAACGCGGTCACCGGCAAGCCGATTCTCTTCGCCTCGACCGGCGAGAAGCTCGAGGACTTCGAGAAGTTCCACCCCGACCGGATGGCCCAGCGCATCCTCGGCATGGGCGACGTCCTCAGCCTGATCGAGAAAGCCGAGCAGCAGGTCGACGAGAAGGACGCCCAGGACCTGCAGAGGAAACTCGAAAAGGACCAGTTCACGCTCGAGGACTTCCTGCAGCAGATGCGCCAGGTGCGGAAAATGGGGCCGCTGAGCGGCCTGATCGGGATGCTGCCCGGGATGGGGGCGATGAAACAGCTGAAGAACGCCAACGTCGACGAGGGCGAGCTGGACCGGGTCGAGGCGATCATCCTCTCGATGACGCCGGCCGAGCGGGCCAACCCGGGGATGATCAACGGCTCCCGCCGCAAACGGATAGCCAACGGTTCCGGGACGAAAGTGCAGCAGGTCAACCAGCTGGTCAAGCAGTTCGACCAGATGCGCAAGATGATGCGCTCGATGGTCGGGGGCAAGATGCCCGACATGCAGCAACTGGCACAGATGAGCGGTGGTGCGCCGCGCCCGAAGATGCGCAGGCGCTAACTCCGTCAACCGGCACGTCCTCCACTTCGCGTCCGGGCGTGCCGGGCGAGTCATGTAACCTGCCGCGTCCTATGGCAGTGAGAATCAGACTTAGAAGGGTGGGTTCGAAGAAGAACCCGATCTGGCGGATCGTCGTCGCCGACAAACGCTCGCCGCGCGACGGTCGCACGATCGAGACGATCGGCCAGTACAACCCGCAGTCCGAGCCTTCGCTGATCGAGTTCGACGAGGAGCGCGCGCGCCACTGGCTCGAGCACGGCGCCCAGCCCTCGGAGACGGTCGCCGGCTTGCTGCGCACCAAGGGCATCGCCGCCTCCGGCAGCTAGGCCGGCTGCGATGACCGAGCTGATCGAGTTCCTGGTCAAGGCTCTGGTCGAGGAGCCCGAGGCGGTGGTCGTCGAGGAGCTGGAAGAGGATGGCGACCTGGTCTACGAGGTGACTGTGGCCGACGGGGATCTCGGTCGGGTGATCGGCAAAGGCGGGCGGGTTGCGAATGCGATCAGGACGATTGCGAAGGCGGCGGCGGTGCGGATCGACCGACGGGTGATCGTCGACATTCTCGATTGAGGTGGTTGTGGGCGGGGTCCGGGTAGGGGTTTCGCTTAACTTTTTCGAGGGGCGGTGGCGGCCGTCCGAGGTTGGGGGTGGCGAAAAAGTACAAGACGCTTCACCCCTACCCGGACCCCGCCGACGGGCCCCCTCGAAGTTATGAAGCTGGACATCTTCACGCTCTTTCCCGAGGCGTTCGACTGGTTTCAGTCGCAGCGGTCGGTGCAGAACGCGCTGCGCGAAGGGAATGAGCTGAGGCTGTTCAACTACCGGGATACGACGCCGTTGACTGCCGGGCAGGTGGATGATTCGCCGTATGGGGGTGGGGCGGGGATGGTGCTGCGGGTCGATGTCGTCGATGCTGCGCTGCAGGCCGCCTACGGCGAAGCGAAGCCTCGGATCGTTCTCCTCTCTCCGACCGGGCGGTTGCTCGACGATGAGCTTGCGGACGAGTTGACGCAGGAGCCGCACGTGGCTTTGCTCTGTGGACGCTACGAGGGATTTGACGATCGGGTGCACCGGCACCTTGCCGACGACGAGGTTTCGATTGGGCGCTATGTGCTGGCCGGGGGGGAGTTGCCGGCGATGGTGGTTGCCGACGTCCTGATGCGGAAGCTGCCGGGGGCGCTCGGGCATGAGGACAGCGCCGCCGAGGAGTCGTTCAGCCAGGTGCTGGAGGGGATGCCGGAGTACCCGCACTACACGCGCCCACCGGTCCACAGGGGCTGGGAAGTGCCGGAGATCCTGCTTTCCGGGGACCACGAGAAGGTCCGCCGGTGGCGCCTCGAGCAGAGCCGCGCCCGTGCCGAGCAGTTCGAGTCGGACGCCGAGTAGCTACCATTCCGCCACCGCGCGGTTCCCGCATCCGGGTCCGGCGGTTTTTTCTCGCCCATGAGCGCGGAATGAAGGAACGAGATTTCCGGTGATGATGAACGTGACTGAGCGAAGCGCGAAGGATTTGTAATGAGCTCCGTAATCGACAGCATCGAGCGTGACCAGCTGAGGAAGGGTCTTCCCTCCTTCGCTCCCGGCGACCGTGTCCGCGTTCACTTCCAGGTGATCGAGGGGAGCCGCAAACGCACCCAGGTCTTCGAGGGCGTCGTGCTGCGGCGCCAGGGCTCGGGCGTACGCGAGACCTTCACCGTGCGCAAGCAGTCGTTCGGGGTCGGCGTCGAGCGGACGTTCCCGCTGCACTCGCCGAAGATCGAGAAACTCGAGGTGGCGGCGCGCGGTGACGTGCGCCGGGCCAAGCTCTACTACCTGCGGGGCCGGATCGGCAAGGCGGCGCGCGTCGCCGAGCGCCGCTGGGGCATCGACGAGGACATGGTCTCCACGCCGGCCACGGCCGAGGCGGTCGACGCCGAGGGTGTGACCCAGGAGGAGGCCGAGGCGGTCGAGGCACCGCCGGAGGCGGAGGCCGGCGAGGCGCCGGAGGCGGCGGCAGAGACTGAGGCAGCGGCGGACACGGACGCAGAGGCGCCCGCGGCCGGGGAGACCGAGGACAGCCCAGCGTCAGAGGATGCCGAGGACGAGGAGCCGGCCAAGTCCGGCGACTCCGACGAGGATCCAGCCTGAAACCCCTGATTCCGAAGCCGAAGGGCAAAGGCGGCGGGCTTGTCGAGTTGGTCGTCATCGTCGCGCTGGCCCTGGGGCTGGCGCTGGCGATCCAGGCCTGGGTCATCAAGCCGTACCAGATCCCCTCCGAATCGATGGAGCCGACGCTCGATGTCGGCCAGCGGGTCCTGGTCAACCGCTTCGTCTACCACCTCAACGACCCCGAGGTCGGCGACATCGTCGTCTTCCACCCGCCCGCCGGCGCCGACAACGGCACCGAATGCGGCGTGCAGCCGCGTCAGGGGGAACCGTGCCCGAAACCGACCGAGGCCGAGTCGAGTCAGAACTTCATCAAGCGGATCGTCGCCGGGCCGGGGGACACGCTCTCGGTCAAAGGCGGGCACCCGGTCGTCAACGGCGTCGAGAAGAGCGAGGAGTCCTACATCATGCCCTGCGGCAGCGCCGCCGCCTGCAACATGCCGCGGACGATCACGATTCCACCCGACCATTACTTCATGATGGGCGACAATCGTGGGGCAAGCGACGACAGCCGCTTCTGGGGACCCGTCCCCCGCGATTGGATCATCGGTGAAGCCTTTGCCACCTACTGGCCCCCCGACCGCGTCGGCGTCTTCTAGGCCCGCCACCCACCGCCGCAGGCTGGCGCGCAGCCGCCGCCTGTTCGCCTTCGACCGCGGTCTCCAGAGCCGTTTCGTCGCCGGCGCCGACGAGGCCGGCCGCGGCTGCCTGGCCGGCCCGCTGGTTGCCGCCGCGGTGCTGATCGATTACCAGCTGCTCTCGCACGCCGACCGCCGCGCCCTCGCCGGCCTGCACGACTCCAAGCAGATGAAAACCGAGCGGCGGCTGGAGATGTTCCCGAGCGTGCTGCGGGCGGCGACCCGGGTCAGCGTCGTCGTCCGCTCCGCCGCCGGGATCGACCGCCGCGGCCTGCACGTGACCAACATCGAAGCCCTCTCGGTGGCGCTGGAACGGCTGCAGCCCCCGGCGGAGGCGACCTGCCTGTCCGACGGCTTCTCGCTGCCGCGCTGCGCGGTTCCGCATCGAGCCGTGATCGAAGGCGACGGCACCAGCGCCGCGATCGCCGCCGCCTCGGTGATCGCCAAGGTCACCCGCGACCGCTACATGCAGCGGGCGGCCGCCAAGCACCCCGGCTGGGGCTTCGACGAGCACGTCGGCTACTCGACCCCGGAGCACCGTGCGGCGATTGAGCAAATTGGCATCTCACCGTTGCACCGCCGCTCGTTCCAAAGCGTCGCCTACTCGCAGCTGAAGCTGGCCGACTAGAAAGCCCCCTGGATGTGCTCGATGTCGAGCACCCGGCCGCCGCGGTCGAAGGTGACGCCGACGGCGTCGAAACGGATCTCGGCGTAGGGCGGGAGGTCGCGGCGCGCGGCCATCCAGGCGGTGGCGAGCTTGCGGACCCGGCGCTGCTTGCGGGCGTCGACGGCGAGGACCGGACGCTCGGGGCCGAAGGCGGTTCCCTCGCGGCCGGCCTTGACCTCGACGAAGACGAGGGCACGGCCGTCGCGGGCGACGATGTCGAGCTCGCCGTGCCGGGTGCGGGCGTTGCGCTCGACGATCTCCCAGCCCGCGGCGGCGAGCCGGCGGGCGACCAGCTCCTCGGCCCTCTGGCCGGTTCTCTGACGGGCGGCGGTCACCCCGATGACGGTAGGGCGGCCCTGCGCGCGTTTGGCGCTCCAGAAGTCACAGCTTCTCCACGTCCGGCGCGCCACACGCGAAATCTCGCCCCCTAGCGTCGTTGCCGTGCTCGCCACGGCTCGGACATTCACCCTCGACGGCATCGCCGCCCGCCCGGTCAGGGTCGAGGTCGACGTCCACCGCGGCCTGCCCGGCTTCGCCATCGTCGGCCTGCCCGACGCCGCGGTCAGGGAGGCGCGCGAGCGGGTGCGGGCGGCGCTGGTCAACTGCGGCTTCGAGTTCCCGTTGCGGCGGATCGTCGTCAACCTCGCCCCCGCCAGCCTGCGCAAGGCGGGGCCGGGAATGGACCTGGCTATCGCCTCGGCGCTGTTGAGCGCCTCCGGCCAGCTCGAGTGGGAGCGGCTGTCGCGGGTGGCGATGGCCGGCGAGCTCGCCCTCGACGGCTCGACGCGCCCGATCAGTGGGGCCCTGGCGATCGCCGAGGCCGCACGGGAGGGCGGCGCCGAGGCGATCGTGGTGCCGGCCGAGAACGGTCCGGAGGCGGCCCTGGCGGAGGGAATCGACGTGATTCCGCTCGACGGCCTGGGGCGGCTGCCGGGGCTGGTCGCGGGAGAGTGGGAGCCGTCGCGCCCCCGGGCCCTGCCGTTGCAGCTCGGTGCCGTTGCGAACTCCCCCGACCTCGCGGACCTGCGCGGACAGCCGCACCTGCGCCACGCGCTCGAGGTGGCCGCGGCGGGAGGCCACAGCCTGCTGATGATCGGACCGCCGGGGGCCGGCAAGTCGCTTGCCGCCGGCCGCCTCCCCTCGATCCTGCCACCGCTGGCCGCGACCGAGGCGCTGGAGGTGGCGCGGATCGCCAGCGCCTGCGGTCCCCTCAGCGCCTCACTGTCGGCGGGGCGGCCGTTCCGGGCGCCGCACCACACGATCAGCCCCGCCGGCCTGGTCGGCGGCGGCAGCCCGCCTCGCCCGGGCGAGGCGACGCTCGCCCACCGCGGGGTCCTCTTCCTCGACGAGCTCTGCGAGTTCCGCCGCGACGCCCTGGAGGCGCTGCGAGCGCCGCTGGAGGCCGGCGAGGTCTCGATCTCGCGGGCCTCGAGCCGCCGCACGCTGCCCTGTCGCTTCATGCTGGTCGCCGCCGCCAACCCCTGCCCCTGCGGCCGCGGCGAAGCCGACCCCGATTGCAGCTGCGCCCCGCTCGCGGTGCAGCGCTACCAGGGCCGGCTCAGCGGCGCCCTCGCCGATCGCATCGACATCCTCGCCGCCGTGCGCCAGCCGAGCGCGGCCGAGATCGGCGGCGCTCCCGGAGAGCCCTCGGCAGACGTGCGGGAGCGGGTGGCGATGGCCCGGGCCCGGCAGGAGCGCCGGCTCGGGCCCGGCCGCTGCAACGCCGAGATGACGCCGGGCGAGGCGCGGGAATGCGCGCTCGGCGAGGGGGCGGCGGCGTTGCTGGCGGAGCTCTACGCGCGCCAGCGACTCAGCGGCCGTGCCCACGACCGGGCGCTGCGCCTGGCCCAGACGATCGCCGACCTCACCGGCGCCGAGACGATCGGGGAGGAGCAGATGGCACAGGCCCTGCAGCTGCGGAGGCGGGACCGTGGTTGAGCCCCGAGCCTGCACCGAGTGCCTGCGTCGCTCCTGGTTGTTGGCCCTGCTCGGCCCCTACGTCGAGCGGATCGCCACCGGGTCGCCGGGCTCGCGCTCGCCGGAACTGCTGCGCCTCCCCAACGAGGACCTCCTCGCAGCCGCGGCGCCGAAGGTGTCCACCCAGCTTCTGGGCCGGGTCGAGGCGCTTTCCGAACGGCACCTCGCGGAGGAGCTGCTGGCGGCGCGGTGCTGGGCCTGCTGCCGCCACGACGATCTCTATCCGGCCGGACTGCGGGACGCCGCCGATGCTCCGTGGGCGTTGATCGGCCGCGGCGACCCGAGCCTGCTCGACGGGCTCGAGCCGGTCGGAGCCGTCACCGTCGTCGGCTCCCGCCGCGCCACCTCCTACGGCCGCGAGATCGCCCGCGAGCTGGGACGGGAGCTGGCGGCGGCGGGAATGATCGTGGTCAGCGGCCTCGCCTTCGGCATCGATGCCTGCGCCCACCGCGGCGCCATCGACGCCGGCCGCACCGTCGCCGTCCTCGGCTGCGGCCCCGACACCGCCTACCCGGCGGCGCACCGCTCGCTCTGGCGCCGGATCTGCGAGGAGGGCCTGGTCATCTCCGAGCTGCCTCCCGGCGCGGCACCCTGGCGCTGGACCTTCCCCGCCCGCAACCGGATCATGGCGGCACTGGCCGGGATGACCGTCGTGGTCGAGGCGGCGTCGCGCTCCGGCTCGCTGATCACGGCCGACCTGGCGGCGGACCTGGGCCGCGACCTCGGCGCCGTCCCCGGCCCGGTCAGCTCGCGCGCCTCGGCCGGCCCCAACAACCTGCTCGCCGGCGGCGCCTGCCTCGTCCGCGACGCCCAGGACGTGCTCGACGCGATGCTCGGTCCGGGCATGGCGAGGATCGAGCGCGCCGGCCCGGCGCTGGATCCCGCTCTCGCCGCGGTGCTGGCGATCGTCGAGAGCGGCGAGGACGGCTGCGACGCCGTCGCCTCCAGGCTCGGGCTCTCCGGGCCTGATGCCGCCGCGGCTCTGGCCCGCCTCGAGCTGCTCGGCTATGTCACCTGCTCGGCCCTTGGCACCTACTCCCGCACCCTGCTGTCGCTTCCTCCGGGCGCCGGCATCTAGGCTGTTGGAGTGGAAAACCAGCGCATTCCGGCAGTGCTCTCGATCGCCGGCTCCGACTCCGGCGGCGGCGCCGGCATCCAAGCCGACCTGAAGGCGTTCGCGCGCTGCGGGGTGCACGGGATGACGGCGATCACGGCGATCACGGCGCAGAACACCGTCGGCGTGCAGGGTGTCGAGACGGTGGCGCCGGAGATGATCGTCGCGCAGGTGCGAGCGGTTGCCGAGGACATCGGCGTCGACGCGGTCAAGATCGGGATGCTGGGCACGGCGGCGACGGTCGACGCTGTGGTCGAGGCGCTCGGTCGGGTCGGTGAGGCGCCGGTGGTGATCGACCCCGTGATGGTGGCCGAGAGCGGCGCCGTGCTGCTCGACGAGGAGGCGCGGTGGGCGCTGGTCGAGCGGCTGCTGCCGCTGACCGCGGTCGCTACGCCGAACATTCCCGAGGCGCGCGAGCTGACCGGGGCGGACGCTGGGGCGACCCAAGAGGAGCTGGCGCGCGCCGTGATCGCGCTCGGTCCCAAGGCGGCCGTCGTCACCGGCGGCCACAGCGAGGACGTGGTCGACCTCTTCTTCGACGGCCGGCAGCTGGTCGAGATCCCCGGCGAGCGCCACCCCGATGGAGCCGCGCACGGCTCCGGCTGTACGCATTCCTCGGCGCTGGCCGCCTTCCTGGCGCGCGGTGAGGAGCCGCTGGAGGCAGCTCGCAGGTCGCGCGAGATCGCTTCCGAGGCGGTTGCCAACGGCCGGCGCGAGATCGGGGCCGGCCCCGGTCCGGTGGATGTGCTCGGCCTTCGTTGAGGACCTGACCCACCCAGGGTGGGGTCGACTCCTCAGCTTCGCGGCGGTCGCCGCCCAGTAGATTTCCTGCGTATGGGCTCCAACGGCGCCAAGACCGCCCTCCCGCGTCCCCGCTCCGCCACCGTCTTCGACGGCCCCGACCGCGCCCACTCGCGCGCCTACATGAAGGGCATCGGCTTCGACGACGACGCCCTCAGCCGGCCGACGATCGGGATCGCCAACACCTGGACCGAGGCGATGCCCTGCAACTTCCATCTGCGGGCGCTCGCCGAGCACGTGAAAGAGGGCGTCCGCGCCGCCGGCGGCACGCCGATGGAGTTCAACACGGTCGCCGTCTCCGACGGCGTCACGATGGGGACCCAGGGGATGAAGGCCTCGCTGGTCAGCCGCGAGGTGATCGCCGACTCGATCGAGCTGATGGCCCGCGGCTACCAGTTCGACGCGATCGTCGCCCTCTGCGCCTGCGACAAGACGATCCCCGGCTGCGCGATGGCGCTCGCTCGGCTCGACGTGCCCTCGGTCCTGCTCTACGGCGGCTCGATCGCCCCCGGCCACTGGCACGGCCGCGACGTCACGATCCTCGACATCTTCGAGGCGATCGGCGCCCACAACGCCGGCGACATCAGCGACGAGGAACTGAACGAGCTGGAGGGGGTGGCCAGCCCCGGCGCCGGCGCCTGCGGCGGCCAGTTCACCGCCAACACGATGGCCTGCGCCTTCGAGGCGCTGGGGATCAGCCCCGGCGGCTCGGCGATGGTCCCGGCCGAAGACGAGGAGAAGGGGACGGTTGCCGAGCGGATCGGCGAGATGGTGCTGCGGGTCCTCGTCGACGACATCACCCCGGGCAGGGTGATCACCCGTGACTCGCTCGAAAACGCGATCGCCTGCGTCTGCGCCTCGGGCGGCTCGACCAACGCCGTCCTCCACTTGATCGCGCTCGCTCACGAGGTCGGGATCGAGCTCACCATCGACGACTTCGAGCGGATCTCGCGTGCGACGCCGCTGTTCGCCGACCTCAAGCCCGGCGGCCGCTTTATCGCCACCGATCTCTATGCCGCCGGCGGCGTGCCGGTGATCCTGCAGAGGCTTGCCCAGGCGGGTGTTCTCCATGGCGACGCGATCACCGTCACCGGACGGACGATCGCCGAGGAGGCGGCGCTGGCGACCGAGGCGCCTGGTCAGGAAGTGGTGCGCACGGTCGCCGACCCGGTCAAGCACGAAGGCGGCTTGGCGATCATGCGCGGCAACCTCGCTCCCGAGGGCGCCGTGGTCAAGGTCGCTGGGACCGAGCGCCGGCAGCAGACCGGGCCAGCTCGGGTCTTCGAGACCGAAGAGGAATGCTTCCGCGCCGTCAAGGACCAGCAGATCAATCCCGGCGACATCGTCGTGATCCGGAACGAGGGCCCGATCGGGGGGCCCGGCATGCGCGAGATGCTTCAGGTCACCGCTGCGATAGTCGGCGAGGGACTGGGGGAGAGCGTTGCCATGGTGACCGACGGCCGTTTCTCTGGCGCAACCCGCGGCCTAATGATCGGACACGTCACCCCTGAGGCCGTCGAGGGCGGCCCGATCGCGGCTGTCCAAGAGGGCGACGAGATCACCGTCGACATCGACGCTCGCCGCATCGACGTCGCCCTCTCAGACGACGAAATCGCCCAGCGCGTCAGCGAATACAAGTCCCCAGCTTCACCCTTCGGCTCGGGCGTCATGTCCAAGTACGCCGCCACGGTTTCTTCAGCTTCCACGGGCGCCGTTACGCACTAGCGAGAAACTCGTCAAGCAAGGCGTTGAATCGCAGCGGCCGCTCCAGCTGCGGCACGTGCCCCGTCCGCTCGAAGATCTCCAGCCGCGAGTGTGGGATCCGCCGGTGGTAACTGAGCGCCGCCGCCATCGGGATAACCCGGTCCGATTGGCCCCAGACGAGCATCGTCGGGATCTCGATCTTCCCCAGCCGCTCGCGGATGTCGTGGCGGATCGCGGCGTGGAGGGCGTCGCCGAAGCCGTCGGCGCGCTCGAGGCCGCTGGTGATCTGCTCGAAGAGCAGGTCGGCGCGGAGGCGGTTCGGGTAGCGGAGGAAGGGTCCGAAGACGATCTGGCGGGCGCGCCGGTGCGAGACGATCCAGCGGCCGCGGTCGGCGAAGTGCGGGCCGAAGGCCTTCCAGGCCCAGGCGGTCGCGACGGCACGCTCTTCCGGGTTCCAGGTGTTGATGATGCCGGCCGCGGAGACCAGCACCAGCCGCTCGAAGCGCCCCGGCATCGCCGTCACCGCCTCGGCCGCGATGAAGCCGCCCATCGAGTTGCCGACGATCGTCGCCCCCTCGACCCCGAGCTTCTCGCAGAAGTCGTGGACGAGGCGGCCGTAGGCCGGCATGTCGATCTCCCAGCTGGGCATCGGGCTGGCGCCGAAGCCCGGTAGGTCGAGGGCGATCGCGCGGCGGTCGCGGCCGAAGTGCGGCAGGTTCTCCAGCCAGTTCTGCCAGGAGCCGGAGATGCCGTGGACGAAGAGGATCGGCTCGCCCTCGCCGAGCTCCACGTAGCTGACGTCGGCCCCGGGAAGCTCGACCCGGTGCAGGTGCCGGCGCCACTCGACCCGCTGCCACTCCGGCTCCGGATTGCCGTAGTCCGAGCCGGCGGCGATGCGCGGGTCGCGGGCCGTCGCCTCAGGCATACCCCATGCGTTCCAGCACCGGGATCTCGCGGATCTGGGGCGGCTGCAGGTGGTCCCAGAGGATGCCGCGGGGGCGCTCGTACTGGCGCTCGACTTCGATCACGGCGCGTGGGGTCGCGATCAGGTCGACCGGCAGGTCGTGGGCGGTCGACATCAGGTGCTGGCGCAGGATCTGGATCGGGTGGACGGTGGTGGCGACGGTGGTGTGGTCGTCGATCTTGCCGGCGTCGACCAGGATCCCGTACTCGAGATCGTGATAGCCGCCGCCTTTGCCGACCCGTGCCCCGCTCAGGTTCACCGCCACCGAGCCGCAGAGCACGAAGTCGATCTCCGGCAGGTCGTCGAGGGCGACCACGCGGCCGTGCTTGAGCGCGCCCTTGATCGTCGCCGCCTCTTTGACCGCCCCTTTCGAAAGCTTCTTCGGGTCGAGGACGCGGAAGGGGTGCGGGTCACGCAGCCGCGGCACCGCCATGATCACCGTCTTGCCCTCCTCCAGGGCGATCCGCCGGGCGTGCGTCTGCGGCGAGTCGGGGTTGGCCTTGATCACCCGGGCGCGCTTCCAGAGCCGGTGGCCGGCCAGCTTCTCGGCAGCCAGCTTGGCGCCGGCGAAGTTGGGGATCCGCCCCTCGGCGCCGGGGAAGCGGGAGACGCCCTCGCGCTCCATCGCCTGCCAGACCTCCTTGCGGACCTCGTCCTTCGTGTGCACCGGCGAAAGATATCCGCCTCGCTGCCGATAGGACCGATGCAAATGCGAAATTGCAGGGAAGGGAGCCGCGAGGGCCGAATGATCCGTATGCCTAAACTTTTCGCACCAGGTGCAGTTCAAGTCGAGAGTGAGTCGAGGGAGACGAGTTGGGGCGTAAGACGCAGATCGCAGTGATCGTCGCCGTGGTGGTCGTGGCGCTTGGTGCTGCCGGCGCCTACGCCTACGACAGCTCGCAGAAGGACAGGATCGCCGACGGCGTCCGCGTCGCCGGGGTCGACGTCGGCGGCCTCGACGAAGCCGAAGCCGCCGCGCTCGTTCGCCGGAAGCTGCTGGCGCCGCTGCGCCACTCGCTGCGAGTCAACTTCGACGGCGAGAGCTGGCGCCTGCCCGGTGCGAGGCTGAAGATCCGCGCCGACATCGAGAAGGCGGTCGAAGAGGCCGTTGCCGAGAGCCAGGACGGCGGTTTCCCGGTGCGACTCGTCCGCTACGTAACCGGGGGAGAGGTGACCGAGGCGATCTCGCCGCCGGTGACCTACTCGGAGCGGGCGATCAACAGGTTCGTCCGCCGCGTCGCCGAGGACGTCAACCGCGAACCCCAGAACGCCGATGTCGAACCGAGCGGCGAATCACTCGTGGTCGTCGCCGGCAAGAACGGCCGCAAGCTTCGCGACAACCTGCTCACCGACGATCTCAACGCCGCGGTCCTGAACGCCGGTGCGCCGCGCACGATCGTCGCCCGGGTCCACGCGACCAAGCCGGAGGTGACGAAGAGCGAGGTCGCCGCCGAGTACCCGTCCTACCTCACGCTCGACCGCGGCAGCTACACGCTGCGCCTGTTCGAAAACCTGAAGCTGGCCAGGACCTACACCGTCGCGGTCGGCCAGGAAGGCCTGGAAACCCCGGAAGGCCTCTACGAGATCGAGGCGATGGAAGAAAACCCGACCTGGAACGTGCCGGAATCGGACTGGGCCGGGTCGCTGGCCGGACAGTCGATTCCGCCGGGTCCCTCCAACCCGATCAAGGCGCGCTGGATGGCGATCTACGAAGGAGCCGGCATCCACGGCACCGAAGAAACCTCATCGCTCGGCACCGCCGCCTCCCACGGTTGCGTGCGGATGTCGATTCCGGATGTGGAAGAGCTCTACGACCGCGTCGAAGTCGGTACGCCCATATATATCGGGTAGCGGACGCTGCAAACCGGCGCCGCTCGCAGGTGGTGAAAGGGAAAAGACGAATTCAGTTTTGTGAACTGGGATTCGGCGCTGGCCGACTATGACCGGGACCTGCGGGCGCGGAGTGCGGCGGAGCGGACGCGGCGGGCTTATGCGGTCGATCTCAGCGGGTTCGTCGAGTGGGTCGAGCCGCAGGGATTCGGTCCGACGGACGTTCGCTATCGCGATGTGAGGCGCTACGCGGCGGGACTCTCCTCGGCCGGGGCGGCGCCGGCGACGGTGGCACGCAAGCTGGCGGCGATTCGGGGGCTCTACGGATTCCTCGTCCGCACCGAGCGGGCCGGTCAGAACCCGGCCGAGCTTGTCTCCAGCCCGAAGCGGGCCGAGAAGCTGCCGAAGGTGCTCTCGAGCGAGCAGATGCGCTCGCTGCTGGAGCGGATTCCGGCTCACACGCCGCTGGAGCTGCGGGACCGGGCGATGCTGGAGCTCGCCTACTCGTGCGGCTTGCGCTGCGAGGAGATCGTCAATCTCGACGAGGGCGCGCTGGATTTCGAGACCGAGCAGCTGCGGGTGCTCGGCAAGGGCTCCAAGGAGCGGTTGCTGCCGGTCGGCGAGCCGGCCCAGCGGGCGCTGCGGCGCTACACCGAACGCGGCCGGCGGGCGCTGGCGACCGATCCCCGCCAGCGGGCGCTGTTCCTCTCCAAGAGCGGCAGGCGCCTCTCCAACTCCGACGTCACCCGGCGACTGGGCCTGTGGACGCGCGAGGCGGCGATCGCCGCCGGCGTTTCGCCACATTCACTTCGTCATTCATTCGCGACGCATTTGCTCGAAGGGGGCGCCGATCTGCGTACCATTCAGGAGCTGCTTGGCCACGCGTCGATCTCGACCACCCAGGTCTACACCCGAGTCGATGCCGCCCGCTTACGCGATACCTATGCCGCCAGCCACCCACGCGCATAAACCCGGACCGATCCAGCGACCGTAGAATCGGCAGAACGAGCATGGAAACGGGCGTAAAAGAGGTCGAGCTCCGCGATTTGTGGCGTCGCTACAAGGACGACGGCGACGACACCGCGCGGGAGCGCCTCGTCGTCGCCTACTCGCCGATGGTCAAGTTCGTCGCCGGCCGCCTCGGCGCTGGGTTGCCCTCGCATGTCGAAGACGCCGACCTGATCTCCTACGGGCTGGTCGGCCTGATCGGCGCGATCGAGCGCTTCGAGCCCGAGCGCGGGATCAAGTTCGAGACCTTCGCGATGACCCGCATCCGCGGCGCCATCATCGACGAACTGCGCTCGCTCGACTGGGTGCCGCGATCGGTGCGCTCGCGGGCGCGCGAGATCGAATCCGCCCAGGCCAAGCTCGAGCACGAGCTGCAGCGGGCGCCGACCGAGAGCGAGCTGGCGTCGAAGCTGAACATGTCCGAGGAGGAACTGCAGAGCTCGCTGCTGGAGATCGCCAACTCCTCCGTCTACGCCCTCGACGAGCTCTGGACCGTCTCCGACTCCTCCGGCGACCAAGTCTCGCTGCTGGACACGATCGCCGACGACGGTGCCGCCGACCCGCAGGACGCGCTCGACAGCAGCGAGGTCAAGGACCGCCTCACCGAGGCGATCGGCTCGCTGCCCGAGCGCGAGCAGCTCGTCGTCGCCCTCTACTACTACGAGAACCTGACTCTGCGGGAGATCGGCGAGGTCCTCGGCGTCACCGAGTCGCGCGTCTCCCAGCTGCACACCAAGGCCGTGATGCGGCTGAAGTCCCACCTCCAGCAGGACTAGGTCGCCGATGCGCTGGCGCCTCCGGCACACGCGCGAGGTCGACCCGTCGTCGCTCAGCCCCTTCGAGCGCGCCACGGTCCGCTTCAATGCCAGCGAGGCCGGCCGCACCGTCGTCGGCCTGGTCCGGACGCTGGGCACGCCCTCGGTCTCGGTCGGCGCTTCGGCCGGCGCCGGCGACGAGGTCCGCGTAACCGTCGCCTGGGATCTCGCCTGGTACCAGTGGGGCGTCGACGTCGGTGAGGAGCTGCGGCCGGTCGTCCCGCTCGGCAAGGGCAGCGAGATCGACCAGCTCGATCCTGCCGCCCGGCAGTGGAACGCATCCGTCGTCGAGGGCGGTCGCATCGTTCTCATCGCCCCGACCCGGGGCCGCGCCACAGCCGGCGCGCCGGTCGGCCGCTGAGGATGGCGAAGCTGACGGTCAACGTCGACGGCGGCGCCCGCGGCAACCCCGGCCCGGCGGCGATCGGCGTCGTCGTCCGCGGCGCCGACGACGAGGTCCTGGAGGAGCGCGGCGAGCGCATCGGCCGCGCCACCAACAACGTCGCCGAGTACAGGGCGCTGCTGCTCGGGATCGAGTTGGCGGCGGCTCACGGAGCGAGCGAGCTGGAGCTGGTCGGCGACTCCGAGCTGATCGTGCGCCAGGTCGAAGGCCGCTACAAGGTCAAAGACCCGACGATGAGAGAACTGCACGCCGAGGTGAGGCGGGCGCTGGAGCCCTTTGCGAGCTGGTCGATTCGGCACGTGGGCCGCAGCGACAACGCCGACGCCGACCGCCTCGTCAACGAGGCCCTGGACGGCGGGTAAGCTCGGCCGGTGCCCGATCGCGCTGCCGACCCGATCGATCCCGGCGTCGACATCGGCCACGTCCACCTCAGGGTCGCCGACGTCGACCGCGCCCTCGAGTTCTACTGCGGCGTGCTCGGCTTCGAGCTGATGCAGCGCTACGGCGAGGACGCCGCCTTCGTCTCGGCCGGCGGTTACCACCATCACATCGGCCTCAACTCCTGGGAGTCGCAGGGCGGTTCGCCGCCGCCGCCCGGGACGACCGGCCTTTACCACATCGCCATCCGCTACCCGAGCCGCCGCTCCCTGGCCGATGCTCTACGGCGCCTGACCGAGGCCGGGGTCAGCCTCAGCGGTGCCTCCGACCACGGCGTCAGCGAGGCGCTCTATCTCGCCGACCCCGACGGCAACGGGATCGAGCTCTACTGGGATCGCCCGCGGGAGGAGTGGCCACAGCCGCAACCGGGCCAGAGGGTGGGGATGTTCGTGCGCCCCCTCGATCTCCCCAGCCTGCTGGCCGAGCTCGACTCCTAGACTCTCCTTGCGCGGTTCCTTACCTGCTGTTTTCGTGGGAAAGGAACCGCGCATAGAGGACCTAGGAGCCGAGGATGGCTCCGACCAGGTTCGCTTTGAACGGCTCGGTGCCGGCCACGAGCTGAACCCCGCCGAAGGAGGAGTTGGCGCGCATGTAGGCAAGCTCCTGGGCCAGGTCGCCGACGCCGTTGGTGGCGGGAAGGGGCGCCAGCTGCAGGGTGCTGAGCACGCCGATCGCCGCGCCCGAGCCGTTGAGGAAGCCGCTGCCGGAGTCGCCCGGGATCCCCGGGGTCAGGGTGGCGACGACGTGGCTCCAGCCCCCGCCTTCGCTCTGGATCACGATCCCCTGCTTGGGGCTCAGTTTGGTCACGCCGGCGCGCAGCGAGGAGTTGCCGTAGGAGTAGACGGTCGAGCCGAGGCCGCCGACGCTGCCGACTCCGGTCGGACCGCCGAAGCCCGGGACGGAGGGGTTGACTTTGCCGGCGTCGGCCGGGTCGAGCTCGACCAGGGCGAAGTCGTTGTAGGCGCAGGTGTCGGGATCGGCCTCGCCCCTGGCCTGCATCGCCAGCCAGGAGTTGTAGACCATGGTCGCCGGTTGGCTCGCCCCTTTGACTTCGACCTGGGTCCCGAGCGGCAGCGAGCCGCTGCTGCAGCCGTCGGTTTCGGTCTGGCCGCCGGTGCCGGAGCAGTGCGCCGCCTGACCCAGGTAGACGCCGGAGCCGTCCTGGAAGACGAAGTTCGAGGTGCACTGGCCGCCCTCGGTGTAGGTCTGCACGCCGGGGTGGACGGTTGCGGACGACGCCGGCGCCCAGGCGGACGCGGCACTCGGAGCCAGCAGCGCGATAGCGACCGCCAGGACGGCCGCGAGGGCGAGCTTGCTTCGATTCATTGGAGCCTCCTCTGCGTGGGTTGGCCTGAGAGCCGATCAGGTACGTAGGGGACCTACCCAGTATTGATGAGTCTTAAGCTATAGGCCGAAGATGGGAGCGACGCGATGGACGTAGCGATTGCCGGCGGACACGGAAAGATCGGCTTGCAGCTCGGCAAGCTGCTGGCCGAGCGCGGCGACAGGGTGAGGGGGCTGATCCGCAAGCCGGAGCAGGCCGACGATCTGGTCGAAGGCGGCGTCGAGCCGGTGCTCTGCGACCTCGAGGGCGACGGCGACGTGGCAGCGGCGATCCACGGGGCCGACGCGGTGGTGTTCGCGGCGGGAGCCGGGCCCGGCAGCGGCGCCGAGCGCAAGTGGACGCTGGACTACGGCGGCGCCGAGAAGCTGATCGAGGCGGCGAGGAAGGAGGGGGTCCGTCGCTACGTGATGGTCAGCTCGATGGGGGCCGCCAACCCGCCGGCCGAGGGGGGAGACGTGTTCGGTGAGTACCTACGGGCGAAGGCCAAAGCCGACCGGAAGCTGGAGGCGAGCGGTCTCGACCACACGATCGTCCGCCCCGGCAGCCTCACCGACGAGCCGCCGAACGGGAGGGTGACGATCGGCCAGGGGCTGGATCACGGCCAGGTTCCCCGCGCCGACGTGGTCGAGGTCCTCGCCGCGGTCCTGCCCGCCCGCGACGCCGTCGGCAAGGCCTTCGAACTGGTCTCCGGCGAGATCCCGATCGAGGAGGCGGTAGCCGGCCTGTAGCGCCGTAGACCGCTAGGCGGCTGGGCTGGCGGCGCGGCCGCCGCTCTGCACCGGGTGGCCGCCGTTGCGCCAGGCGCCGACGCCCTGGCCGACGTGGACGACGCCGCCGAAGCCCTCGCGCTGCAGGATCGAGGCGGCGAGGCCGCTGCGCTTGCCGCCGCGGCAGATCGTCGCGATCGGCCGCTCGCGTGGCAGCTCGTCGAGCCGTCCGGCCAGGTCGCCGTAGGGGATGTGCAGCGAGTCGGGGATGTGCTCGCCCGCGTACTCGGTGGCGTTGCGGACGTCGAGGATCAGCGGCGGCTCCGGTCCGTCGACGCGACGGGCCAGCTCGTCCGGATCGATCAGCTCGATCCGGCTGACCGGCCGCTCCTCCGTGCGCCAGGCGGTCATCCCGCCCTCGAGGAATCCCCGCACCGGTATCCCCACCGCCGCCAGCAGCTCGGCGGCGTGGCGCTCGTCGCCGTCGGAGGCGGCGACGACGATCACCTCGGCCCCGTCGGGGGCGACGCGGGAGACCTTGGTCGCGAAGCCGGTGTCGTAGGAGGAGGTGCTGAGGGCGCCGGCGACGTGGGCCTCGTCGAACTGCTCGTTGGTGCGGCCGTCGATGACGACGGCGCCGCTGGCGACCGCCTCCTCGACTTCGTGCGGGGTCATCCGTGCCGGCGTGCCGAACTCGTCGACCAGCGGGCCACGGTTGAGGCTGACGATGCGCTCGATGTTCGGCGGCTTGTCGCCGAGCGAGGAGACCGCGTCGGCGACGAACTCGGCCTCGTTGTCGATCGCCAGCGCCCGGTTGTGGCGCCGCTCGAACCCGATCGTCGAGGAGTTCTTGAGGTCGAGCCCCGAGCCGCCGCAGAGCGAGCCGCCGAGGTGCCCCGGCCAGATCTCGACCGCGTCGTCGAGCGCGAGCAGCCGCTCGTGCAGGGAGCGGAACATCTCCGCCGCCCCCTCGCGCGGCTCCACCGCCAGGTCGGGTCGGGCGACATCGCCGATGAACAGCGAGTCGCCGCCGAGCACCGCCCAGGGGGTGCCGCCGCGGCTGGCGTCGCGCAGCAGGAAGCAGGTGTGCTCGGGGCGGTGCCCGGGCGTGTGCAGGGCCTCGATCGTCAGGTCGCCGAGCTCCAGCACCCAACCGTCTGCGAAGGGCTCATGCGGGTACTCGGCCCCGGCCAGCTCGTGGATATGGATCGTCGCCCCGGTGCTGCGCGCCAGCCGCCCGTGCCCGGAGACGTGGTCGGCGTGGTTGTGGGTCTCCAGCACGTGCCCGACCCGCACCCCGTGCAGCCGCGCCAGCCGCCGGTAGGGCTCGACGTCCCACTGCGGGTCGACGACTGCCGCCACCCCCGATTCGCGATCGGCGACCAGGTAGGAGGCGCAGCCGAGGTCCTCGTGGATGATCTGACGAAAGAGCATGGTTGACGAAAGTCGTCCATGAGGCTAGCGCGGGAAACCAGGAGCCGATGCCCACAGCTAGAATCAACGCCTCGTGCGGCTGTAGCTCAGCTGGCTAGAGCGTCTGCTTGCCATGCAGAAGGTCGTGGGTTCGAATCCCATCAGCCGCTTGCTGTGATGTGTCGCGACATCGGAGACAGATGTCGCGGGACATCGTAGACACGTCAACTGGCTCCGAGCGGCTGGTAGTCGCGACTCGGATCGAGGGTCAACCGGCGGATCAGCTCGCCCGTTCGGGCATCGAGGACGCGGATGTCGCGATCGGCGACGAGCAGCTTGATCAGCCTGCCCTTGTGGGCGCGACCGAGGCCGATGTGGTGGAGCTTTGAGTCGTGGCGCAGGGTGACGGTGCCGCCGGCGTCGACCTTGTCGTGGCGGACGCGGAAGTAGGCCTCTGAGACCTCCTGGGAGGCCGGCCGAGCCTTCACCCGGGCGCTGTAGGCCTGCAGGGGCGTGCGCCCGCCAAGCGCCCGGTGCGGGCGGATCGCGTTGTAGTAGTGGGCGAAGGCATCGAGCTGTCCCTGCAGCTCGGCGAGCGTCCTCGCCGGAGCCTGCCTTGCCAGGTAGCGCTTCAGCGTCTGGTGCAGGCGCTCGACCTTGCCGCAGGTCTGGGGGTGGTAGGGCCGCGAGTTCTTGGCGACGACGCCGAGGCGCTCCATCTCGAGCTGCAAGAGCACCTTTCCTCCCCGTGGGGTGGCGGTGAACACGGCGCCGTTGTCGCAGAGCAAGGACGCCGGGGACCCGTGCAGGTCAATTGCAGAGCGAAAGACCTCGACCACGTCGGCGGCCTTGGCCGTCGAGAAGACCCGTGAGGCCACAAACAGCCGCGAGTGGTCGTCGATCATGTTGAGGATCTCGACGCCTTGCCCGCCCGCAAGCTGCCAGTGGGTGATGTCGGCCTGCCACATCTCGTTGGGCAGCTCTGCTTCGAAGCGGATCAGCGAGCAGCGCGGGCGCTTTTGCGGTTGCGGCGTGACCAGGTCCTCCCGCCGCAGGATCCGCCAGATCGTCGAGACCGAGGGGACGGAGTCGAGCTCCTTGGCGAGGTGGTAGGCGATCGTCTCCGCGCCGCAGTCGTGTCCCTGCGAGAGCAGCTGCTCTCGCAGGGACACGATGGCCCGCACTACCTCCTCTGGCGTGCGGTTGGGACTGGAGCGCGGCACCCGGGAGCGAGGCTCCAGGGCTTCATAGCCGCCTTCGCGGTAGCGGGCCAAGAGCTTGTAGATCCAGCTGCGATGCACGCCATGGGCCGCCGCCAGCTCTGCGACCGAGAGGCCCGCCAACAGATGCGCCTCGACCAAATACCGCGCCTTTGCCACAGGAGATCCCCCTTCGTTCGGTGTCTCCTATGACTCGACACAGGTGTCGCCTATCTACTGACACCGGGCACCATCAGCCGCTTGCGAAGATCCCGGCCCAGAGCCGGGATCTCTCGTTTTCGGGTTCGGCTACGTTGGGCCATGTTGGGTTGCGTACCGCCCAACCGAGCGCCCAATCGCCCAACGAAACGCCCACTGGGCACCCCCTCCATAGGCAGGAAGAGGGGTCGGGTTGAGCCGGATATCGGTTAGCGGTCAGGAGGCGTACGAGGAAGGTCCGGCACGGTTCGATGCTGAGAACGGCAGTCCAGCGGCAGTGCTCACGGTCGGCCCAAATCGCTATCTATTTCGGATTGACGACTTGGAAACCGCGTTATCGGATCCAGTGCCCACGGGGCAGGAAGGATCCGCTTCTCCTCCCGAGGGTTCCCTAAGTCGTGAGGCCTGTCTGGGAATTCAAGGGGGTGTGCTCTTGATCCGGGCGGCAGAGGAGATCAAAGACGAGGAACTTTTCGAACCAACGCCCGCGAGATTTCTCTTGAACGACATAGGGATGTGCGAACTTTCGATTCGCGAGGAGGCCTATCTCTTTCACGATGAAGATTTCTGGGCTGCTCTGACTGATCCGCTCACTTACCGGTCAGACGACGATGGCCCCTTTCCGATCGACATCTTGCGAGGCCCACTGGGACCCGATGTGCCAGCAGCGTGATGGCTAGAGAAGCTGAATGAACTCAGCCCTGCTGAGACCCGACGCATCGATGATCTGATTCAGCGTGCCTTTGGCCAGGTCCCTGGCATGCATCGGAACTACAACGCGGTGAGGGTGATCGGCGTGACGGAAGACGTGGTGGCTGCCCTTGGTTCGATCCAGCTCCCAGCCGCAGCGTTCTAGCGCTCGAATCGCCTTCTTAGGCGAAACCGACGGAAGTCGGGGCGTCACGCCGCGACAGTGACGCGCTCGATCTCGACTGGTCCGGGGACCCTGTCGCCATGGGCGACAAGCGACTCGACATAGGCCTCAATCGCCTCACGAATCATCGCCAAGGCCTCCACACGCGTCTCGCCTTGACTCGTGCAGCCTGGCAATGAAGGCACGGTGACGCTGAAGCCGCCATTCTCCTCGGGCATCAGCACAACCTCAAACTCTCGGGGTGCTGCCATGCAAGAAGTTTACGACGCTTTGACGAGCATCATTGGGCAGCGGGACAGTTTGGCTGCCCAAACCCAGCGGAATCGTGCCTAACTCAGCTGAATCTGGCGTTTCCGCAAGCTCCAGTATTTGGCTCTACATGCCTGAAAGACGCTCAAGGGCGAAACGTTTGCCATGCAGGAGGGACGGGAAGCGAGGTCGTTTACGTTCCTGGCTCGTACCGCATCGCCACCGCCCCTGAGTCGAATTCCAGCCGGCCCACGAGTCTCAGGTCGAGAGGCGTCGACAGCCCCGCGAACAGCGTCGGCCCATGGCCCGCCAGCCTGGGGTGCACGACGAACTCGTACTCATCGATCAGCCCCAGCTCAGCCAGCGCCAACGGGAGCTGCACGCCTCCCACGCCCAGCCCGTTGCCCGGCTCTTGCTTCAGCTCCTGAACTGCCTCCCCGAGATCCCCACGCACGAGCTCCGCGTTCCAATCGACCCGGTCCAGGGTGCTCGACACGACGTACTTCTTCATTGCATCGATCGTCCGGCCGAAAGGCGCCATCCAATCGGGCATCGCGTCCATCTGCCCGGGCGGCCGCCAGGCCGACTCCATCAGCTCGTAGGTCACCCGGCCCAAGAGGAGAGCATCGGCCTGGGCGAGAGTCTCCGTCGCGTGACGATGGGTCTCCTCGTCCGGGGAGATTGCACGGTGATCGCAGCATCCGTCCAAGGTGACGTTGATGGAATAGCGAAGAGGTCGCACTGCGCAAACATACTGACCGGACCCCGCTTTTCTGAGCCGCTCGGCGAGAGCCCGATCGCAAGCTCGCCGCGCCGGCAATCAAACCGCCTCGCGTCGTTCTGTCCTGATCGGGCTAGGAGGAGGCCTGCTGGTGCCGACGAGCTTCGACGACGTCCTTTATGAGCGCGCTGGCGAAGATCAGGCAGCTGGAGATGAAGGCGTAGAACATCGCTGACCACGAGATCGGCGCGGGCTCGCTGTACTCGTAGTGATCCGGATAGCCGAAGGGAACCGCGAAGGGAATCGCCAGGAAGGCCAAGAGCGCGAAGCCGATCTGCCCCGTCCCCAATCCGAGTAGCACCGAGGCAACCGCCCAAATCACGATTGCCAACCCACCGTTTTCGCTGTTGGCGTTGAGCAAGATGACGGCGGCGGCTGCGCCAACCAAGTAGGTCACGACAAATGCGATCCGGGTCATTCACCCATAGGTATCCCGCAGAAAGGCTTTTGTTTCATATGTTCTCTCGTTTCTATGTGGTGCGAATCGCTGCGAAGTGGATCGTTTGCTGAGAAAATTCAAGTAATTCGATAGAACTCACTTGAAGAAGCCAATAGCAAACAGATGAAAGAGGTTGTCCCAAGTGATGAAGCTACGCGGTACGTTCACCTACGCGAACGTCGTGGCGACGCTGGCGCTGTTCTTGGCGCTGAGCGGGGGTGTGGTTTACGCCGCGGCCAAGCTCGACAAGAACGCGGTCAAGTCCAAGAACATCGCGGCGAACGCGGTGAAGACGCGGAACCTGGCGAAGAATGCCGTGAAGACGAAGACGATCGCCGCGAATGCGGTCACGAGCGCAAAGATCAAGAAGGGGGCCGTGTCAGGCGGCAAGGTCGCGAAAGCGACGCTGACCCGGAACAACCTTGCGGCTGGCACTCTCGCGGGGCTGCAGGTCGCGGAAGTGCAGGCCGCATCGGTGCCCGGACTCACCACCAACTCCACCGGTGGCACTGCGGTTCCGCTGACCGGGACTCCCACCTTTACGCCGGCGGCCGGCAAGTCGTATGAGCTGTTGGTCGAACTGAAGGGCACGCCCACCGACGCAGATGGGAGCGGCGGGGAAGTGTGCTCGGCGTTCGTCACGATTTTCGTCAACGGGGCTCCCATGAACGGTGCGGGCATCTGGGCGAACGCGAATGGCGCGCCGCCTTTCAATCTCGAACCGATCGGCAGCAGCTCCGCCGCCGTCGGCCTCCAACAGGCCGGTCAGCCGCAGACGCTTTCGGCGTCCTCGTTCGGAAGCTCCGGCTGCGGTCCGGCCACGACCGGCTCGCTGCGAGCCGTGGTGGTCGAACTGGGATAAACGGGGTTTACGCCAGCGGGGGCCGGCTTAAGGGCCGTCGCTGGCAGAATCCCGTTTATGTCTGAGGACCGGCAATACGACCTGGCACTGTTCGGCGCCACCGGCTTCACCGGTGAGCTGACCGCCGAGTACCTGGCGGCCAACGTGCCGGAGGGCCTGCGCTGGGCGCTCGTCGGACGCAACCGCGGCAAGCTGGAGGCGGTCCGTGCTCGTCTCGCCGAGGCGTTCCCCAGCGCTCCCGTTCCCGACTTGCTGGAGGCCGACGCGGCCGACGGCGCGGCGCTCGGGAAGGTCGCCGAGTCCGCCCGTGTCGTCATCACCACCGTCGGTCCCTACGCCCTCTACGGCGAGCCCTTGGTCGCCGCCTGCGCGGCGACCGGGACCGACTACGTCGACCTCACCGGCGAGCCGGAGTTCGTCGACCGCATGTGGACGCTGCACCACGCCGAGGCGGAGCGGACCGGCGCGCGGCTGGTCCACTGCTGCGGCTTCGATTCGATCCCGCACGACCTCGGCGCCTACTTCACGGTCAAGCAGCTGCCCGAGGGCGTGCCGTTGAAGGTGAACGGCTACGTGACCTCGAGCGCCAGCTTCTCCGGCGGCACCTATCACTCGGCCATCAACGGCTTCGCACGGGCCCGGCAGACGATCGGCGCCGCGAAGGAGCGCCGCCGCGGCGAGCCGCGACCGGCGGAGCGTGAGATCCACTCCGCTTCGCCCGGCGTCCGCCGCGACGCCGGGCTGGGCGGCTGGACGGTGCCGCTGCCGACGATCGACGGTGCCATCGTCCGCCGCTCGGCCGCCGCCCTCGATCGCTACGGCCCCGACTTCACCTACGGTCACCACATGGTCGCCAGGCGACTGGCGACGGTGGCGGCGCTGGGAGCGGGGGTGGGAGCGGTGGGCGTCCTGGCCCAGCTGCCACCGACCCGCAGGCTGCTGCTGAAGATCAAATCCCCGGGCGAGGGACCCGACGAGGCCGAGCGTGCCAAGAGTTGGTTCAAGGTCAGGTTCGTCGGCGAGGGCGGCGGCCAGCGCGTCGTCACCGAGGTGTCGGGCGGCGACCCCGGCTACGCCGAGACGTCGAAGATGCTGGCTGAGTCGGCGCTCTGCCTCGCCTTCGACGATCTGCCGCCGAGCGCTGGCCAGGTGACCACCGCCGCGGCGATGGGGGATGCCCTGCTGGCGCGCCTGCAGCGGGCGGGGATCGGCTTCGAGGTGCTGGAGCCGGCGGGTCAGTCGGCGACGGCGCCGTAGATCGCCCGCACCCAGACGTCGACCAGGACGTCCATCGCCTTGCCCTCGTCGAGCGAGGGGGCCTCGCCGGCGAAGGTGGCGAACTGGGCTCGCTCGTTCATCTGCAGCAGCGCGATCGCCAGCTCACGCGCGGGCTGGCCCGGCGGGGCGACGCCACGGGCGCGCTCAGACTCGATGATCGCGCTGACGTCCGCGACCCAACCCTCCATCACCTCCGCCCACAGGGCGCGGGCTTCGGCGTTGGTCGCGCGCAACTCGGCGGCGGCGAGGATCGCGCCGCGATGGGAGCCGAAGGCTTCGAAGTAGGCCTGCAATCCCTGGCGCCAGCCCGCCCGCGGTTCCTCGGCCAGCTTCGCCAGCGCCTCCTCACGGTTATCCGCCGCTTCCTCGACCATGCGTTCGACGAGGGTCAGCAGGACCGCGTCCTTGGAGGGGAAGTAGAAGTAGAAGGTCGAGCGCGAGATACCGGCGCCGCTGGCCAGGTCCTCGACCGAGATCTCGCTCAGCTGTCGCTCCTCGAGCAGGCGCTCGGCGGTGGCGAGGATCGCGCGTTCGCGCTCGTCGCCGCCGGCGCGGGGGACGCGGCGGCCCCGCGCGGTTGCCTCGCGGGCTGGAAGGGCGGTTGGCATGGCTCCACGATACACCGCGTCGAGGATTCCGACAAATGGTTGACCTACTCGACACAGTGTTGATAGCCTTCTTGCGGATGGCCAAGCCCAGCGATCAAAGAGCCGAGATGCCCGACCACGTCGACGTGCTGATCGTCGGCGCCGGCCTCTCCGGCATCGGCGCCGCCCATCACCTGCAGGAGCGTTGCCCCGGCAAGAGCTACGCGATCCTCGAGGCGCGCGAGGACATCGGCGGCACCTGGGACCTCTTCCGCTACCCGGGGATCCGCTCCGACTCCGACATGCACACGCTCGGTTACCGCTTCCGGCCCTGGACCGACTCGCAGTCGATCGCCGAGGGCCCGAAGATCCTCCGCTACATCCGCGACGCCGCCAGCGAGGGCGGGATCGACCGCCACATCCACCTCCGCCACCGTGTCGCCGCCGCCGCCTGGTCGAGCGCCGAGGCGCGCTGGACGGTCGAGGCCGAGCGCACCGACACGGGGGAGAGCGTGACCCTCAGCTGCGGCTTCCTCTTCATGAACAGCGGCTACTACCGCTACGACGAGGGCTACACGCCGGAGTTCCCCGGCCTCGACCGCTTCGCCGGCCAGGTCATCCACCCCCAGCACTGGCCCGAGGAGCTCGACTACGCCGGCAAGCGGGTCGTGGTGGTCGGCAGCGGCGCCACCGCGATGACGCTGGTGCCGGCGATGGCGAAGGACGCCGCCAAGGTGACGATGCTGCAGCGCTCCCCGACCTACGTCGTCTCGATGCCGGGCGAAGACGGGATCGCGATCCGCCTGCGCCGCTTCCTGCCCGATCGCGTCGTCTATCCGCTCGTGCGCTGGAAGAACGTCCTCCTGCAGGGGGTGAGCTACCGGCTCAGCCGCAAGCGGCCGGAGCTGATGAAAAAGCTGCTGCGCAAGGGCGTGACGAAAGCGCTGCCACCGGGCTACGACGTCGACACCCACTTCAAGCCGCGCTACAACCCCTGGGACCAGCGCCTCTGCCTGGTCCCGGACGCCGACCTCTTCGAAGCAATCGGCGACGGCAGCGCCGAGATCGTCACCGACCGCATCGAGACCTTCACCGAGCGCGGGGTCGAGATCGAGTCCGGAACCGAGCTGGAGGCGGACATCGTCATCACCGCGACCGGCCTCAACCTGCTCTTCCTCGGCGGCGTGCGAATCACGGTCGACGGCGAGGAGCCCGACGTCAGCCGGGCGCTGACCTACAAGGGGATGATGCTGAA
Source organism: uncultured Solirubrobacterales bacterium (assembly GCA_963775475.1). Lineage (GTDB taxonomy): Bacteria > Actinomycetota > Thermoleophilia > Solirubrobacterales > 70-9 > VAYN01. Next base: position 833,831 of record CAVZIP010000003.1, read on the forward strand.
CGACATCCCCAACTTCGCCTACACGCTCGGCTACACCAACGCCTCCTGGACGTTGAAGGCCGACCTCACCTCCGAATACATCTGCCGCCTGCTCAACCACATGGACGCCGGCGGCTACCGCATCTCCATGCCGAAGGTCACCGACCCCTCGGTGACCGAGGAGCCGCTGCTCGACTTCAACTCCGGCTACGTCCTGCGCTCGCTCGACCACCTGCCCAAACAGGGCTCGAAGGAGCCCTGGAAGCTGCGCCAGAACTATCCGATCGACCTGCGCATGCTGCGCCACGGCCCGATCGCCGACGGCACCATGCAGTTCTCCAACCCGGCACCCCAGCGGCGCCCGCTGGAGCGGGCAACCGCCTGACCCGTCACCGCCGGACGAGCCCCCCTGGGCGTCGCTAGGCTTGAAGCGCTTCCCGGCGCGTTGGCGGAGTGGCTACGCAGCGGCCTGCAAAGCCGTTTACACCGGTTCGATTCCGGTACGCGCCTTCGGCTCGGTTGATCGGCCGGTCACCTCGTGCGACACCAGTTCGGCCGCAGGTAGGCCTCTTCGAAACCGGCCCTGAGGATGTTGCGGTAGCTGGCGCTGGGACGATCCGGGACGCGCTCTCCCGTCTCGACGAAAAGAGCGTGGCAACCGGCGTCGATCGCGTCGAGGATGCGGCGGTGGAGGAGGGCCAGCTGGCAGCCGCGGCCGCGGGCGGGCTCGAGGGTGGCGGCGATGCCGAGCTCGGCGATGCCGGCGTGGATCTGCATCGCCGCGCAGGCCTGCGCCTCCCCGTCGATTCGCGCGACATAGCAGCGCCATCCGTCGCGGCCAGGCAGGTCGGCGAAGAAGGCCGATGCCCAGGCGGGCAGGCCGAATCCGGTGGCGGCGATCATCCCGAACGGCTCCCGCTCGGGGTCGGTCAGCTCCACGACCTCGACGCCGGGAGCCTTGAACCGCGGCGGGTGCGGGTCGCGGACGAACTTCATCCAGGCGTAGCCCTCGGCGAAGCCGTTTGCCCGCAGCCACCGCTCGGCCAGGTCCGTCTCCGGCAGGTCGGGCGTAACGGGGACGTAGCCGCGGACGCCGCGTGATCCCGCCCACTCGGCGGCGGCGGCGAGGTGCCCCTCGTCGACCGCTCCCGGCTCCGTCGCGCCGAGGACGAGGTTCACCATGCCCACGCCGGGTAGGGCGGTGACGATGGACGCCTGGACCGGGCCGAAGTCCCGCAACTCGACGCCTTTCTCCTTCGCCAGGTCAGCTGGAACGGACTCCCAGACGTCGCGCCAGAAACGCCTCTCGCCCTGGTCGAGTGTCCTCGGGTCGTACGCAACCCCGTTTGCGGTCTCGTGGCGCGCCATCGCTGCTGCCAGCATATGAGCGTGGCCACCGCAACCGCGCCCTCTCCATCTGAGCAGCAGTCTGCCGCCCAGATCCCCGAGAACCAGGTGATCGTCCTGCTCGGGGCGACCGGCGACCTGGCGAAGCGGAAGCTGCTGCCGGGGATGTTCCACCTCGCCCAGGGTGGGCTGATGCCGAAGCGCTTCCGAATCATCGGCGTGGCGCGGCACGAGCTCGACCTCGATGAGTTCCGTGAGCTCGCGAGGCAGGCGATCGAGGCCTCGGGTCGTGAGGACATGTCGCCCGCCACCTGGGACCCGTTCGCAGAATCGTTGCGGTTCGTCGCAGTGGGGGATGGGTTCGAAGAGCTGGGCGAGGCGGTCTCGGCGGCGCGGGAAGAGCTGGGTGGCGAGGCGGGGCTTCTCCACTGCCTCTCGCTGCCGCCGAGCGCGACGCCCGCCACCGTGGAGGCGCTGGGCGCCGCCGGCTTGGGCGAGGGCGCCCGGGTGATCGTCGAGAAGCCGTTCGGCACCGACCTGGCTTCGGCGAGGGAGCTGAACGCGCTGCTGCACTCGGTCTTCGAGGAGCGCTGCATCTACCGGATCGACCACTACCTGGGTCGCGAGGCGGTGCAGAACCTGCTGGCGCTGCGCTTCGCCAACGGGATGTTCGAGCCGGTCTGGAACCGCAACCACATCGACCACGTGCAGATCGACGTCCCCGAGACGCTCTCGATCGAGATGCGCGGCAGCTTCTACGAGCAGACCGGGGCATTCCGCGACATGATCGTCACCCACCTCTTCCAGGTGCTCGGCTTCGTGGCGATGGAGCCGCCGACCTCCCTGCAGCCGAAGGCGCTCGGCCTCGAGCGCGAGAAGGTCTTCGACTCGATGTCACCGCTGTCGCCCGAGAACGTCGTCCGTGGCCAGTACGCCGGCTACCGCGACGAAGATGGCGTCGCCGCCGATTCCGAGACCGAGACCTTCGTCGCGGTCAAGGCCCTCGTCGACAACTGGCGCTGGGAGGGGGTTCCCTTCTACCTGCGTTCGGGCAAGCGGCTGACGCAGAGCCGGCACCTGTTGACGATCGCCTTCGCGCAGCCGCCGCGCCGCATGTTCCCGCTCGACTGCGATCAGATCGCCGAGTCCTTCGGCCACGACCATCTCACCTTCGAGCTCGGCGATCCCGGCAGCATCTCCGCCTCCTTCCTGGCCAAGGTGCCCGGCCCGACGATTCGGCTCGGCGAGGCTCACATGCACTTCAGCTACGCCGACACCTTCGGCGGCGCCGAGCGGGCGCTCGACGCCTACGAGCGCCTGATCCACGACGTGATGGTCGGCGACCGCACCCTCTTCACCGGCTCCGAGGCGATCGAGCGCCTCTGGGAGATCTCCGAGCCGGTGCTGGAACAGCCGCCGCCGGTACGACCCTACGAGCCCGGCTCATGGGGGCCGCCCGAGAGCGAGGACCTGATTGCGCCCCGCCGCTGGCACCTGCCCAGCCACCACGTCTGAGCACCACGTCTGAGTCGCCTGAGAACGGAAAAGGGCCCCTGCGAAGGGGCCCCTTGTTTCCGAAGGACGTGCCACCAGAGAAGTTTAAGTCGCTGGCTCGTCGGTCCTCGAGCTTTGAAGTTCTAGTTGCCGCGGCTCGTGCGACGTATTGATAAACACAGCCGGGACTGAAAAGTTGCACCGCTTGCATCGGCGCTTGCAGGGCAGACCTTTAGCCGGGCGTCAACCGTCGCCCGGCCTCCGGTTTCTCGCTGCTAGATTCAGGTCTCCCGGGCGTTTAGCTCAGTTGGGAGAGCGCCAGCTCGACAAGCTGGAGGTCACTGGTTCGAGCCCAGTAACGCCCACTTCCTCACCGCGACGGCTCTGGCGGTCCGGCAGCATCACGGCGAGGCCCCTGGCGCGCAGCAGATGCCGGGCTGGCGGTACGAACGCCATGCCCGCAGTCTAGGCTCGCGGCCACGTGATCGGGACCTATGCAGCGGCGGTGGTGGTGTGTGGGGCTTCGCTGGCGATCGGGCAGGCGGCGGTCGGGCTCTGCGGGGTGCGGCGCTGGTCGTGGCTGGCACCGCCGGTGGGGCTGGCACTGCTCTGCGCGCTCTGCTGGGGGACGGTGCGGCTGGGGGGAGATGGGATCGTCTCGGCCATCGCCGTGGCCCTGGTCTCCGTTGCTGCGGCCGCCTACCTCTGGGGGCGGCTGGAGGGTGGAGGGGAGGCGCTGCGGGCCGGTTGGCCCGTCGCCTTGCTGGCGCTGGCCGCCGCATCGCTTCCATTCCTGGTCGAGGGCCACTTCGGCATCCTCGGCACCAGCTTCAACCCCGACATGTCGCAGCACCTGCTGGCAGCGGACCGGCTTGCCCACGGCCACGGCTCGCAGCTGCTCCACCAGGGCTACCCGCTTGGCCCGCACGCGGTTGTCGTCGCCCTGAGCAAGGGGCTCGGCATCGGCCTGGTTCAGGGGTTCAGCGGCCTGACCGTCGCCGTCGCCGTTCTGGCCCCGCTCACGGCCCTCACGGCGTTTTCGGGCTTGAAGCCGATCCCCCGCATCGCCGGCGCCCTTGTCGTCGGCCTCGCCTACATGATCGCCTCCTACTTCGCCCAGGGTGCCTTCAAGGAGACGATGCAGGCGCTCTTCGTCCTCGCCTTTGCCCTCGCCCTCAGAGAGTCGACCCGCTCCTGGCGCGACCTCCCCTTGCGCTTCGTCCCAGCCGCTCTGATCGCCGTCGGGTCGATGTACGTCTACAGCTTCCCGGGCCTGATCTGGCTGATCGGCACCGCCTCCATCTGGGCGCTGTTGGAGTACGCGCTGGAGCGACGGTTGCCGCCACTACGACCGGTTCTGCTGGCGACGTTGGTGTTCGGGGTCTTTGTCGCTCCCGAGATCGGCCGGATGATCGATTTCCAGAGCTTCGAGACGTTCGACCCCAGCGGGCCCGGTCTCGGCAACCTCTTCGGGCAGATCTCGCCGTTCGAGGCGCTCGGGATCTGGCCCTCGGGCGACTTCCGCCTCGCACCGGGCGACGGCGCGGTGCCGGCGATCGGCTATTACCTCGGTGCCGCGTTCGCCACCGCGCTGCTGCTCTACGGCGTCTGGCGCTGCCGGCGGCGCGACGAGTCGGCTCTGCTCGCGGCCCTCGCCGCCGCCGCGCTCGCTTACGCCGCGGGGCGGATCGCCGGCACGCCATACGCGAGCGCCAAGGCGATCGAGATCGCTGCGCCCCTCGCTGCCCTGACGATCCTCCTGCCGCTGCTCGATCGGGCCGAGGTGAGCTTTTTACCCCCGACAGGGGGAAAAGGCTCGGTTCGGTGGGGAAGGACGCTTGCGGCGGCGGGCTTCGTGCTTGCCGCAGGCTTCTGCTCACTGCTGGCCCTCGCCAATGCGCCGGTCGGTCCCACGTCGTACTCACCAGCCTTGACCGGTTTGCGCCCCCTCGTCGCCGCCGACTCGACCCTGGTCTTCGCCTCCGATGAGCTGCTCGCCGACGAGCACGGCGTTCCCTACATCTCCTGGGAGCTGCGGGGCGGCCGGGTCTGCATCGCGGCTGAAGGCGAACTCGACGATCCACCACCGGGAGTGCGCTTCGTCGTCTCCCGCGGCGGCGCCGTGCAGCCGCTGTTCCCGGGCCTGCGCGTGCGCCGCGTCGCTCCGCCCTACGTCCTCTGGGAATCGACTCGACCCGTTGGCGGGCAGAGCCCCTGCCCGCTGATCGCCGTTCGCCAGGCACGACAGGGCCCCGACGCTGGGTAGCATGGCCCGCATGGAGGCCGCGACCGAGAAGCTGACCGTCACGCTGCCCGATGGCAAGCCGCTGGAGCTGCCGGCGGGGGCGACCGGGGCCGACGCCGCGGCGGCGATCGGGCCGGGGCTGGCCAAGGCGGCGTTGGCGATTCGCGTCGATGGCGAGCTGCGCGATCTCTCCGCGCCGCTGCCGGAGGGCGGGGGGGAGGTGGCGATCCTCACCGACCGCGATCCGGAGGCGCTGGAGCTGATCCGCCACGACGCCGCCCACGTGATGGCGGAGGCGGTCATGGATCTGTACCCCGGGACGAAGGTGACGATCGGCCCGCCGATCGAGTCCGGCTTCTACTACGACTTCGAGTTCCCGGCGGATACAAAGATCACCGAAGACGACCTCCCCAGGATCGAGGCGGCGATGCGGGAGCGCATCGCCGCCGACGAGGAGTTCGGGCGCCGCGACGTGCCGGTCGCCGAGGCGATCGAGATCTTCAAGGCACAGGGCCAGGATTACAAGGTCGAGCTGATCGAGGACCTCGTCCGCGACGAAGGCGTCGAGACCGTCTCGCTCTACCGCAACGGCCCCTTCGAGGACCTCTGCCGCGGACCGCACGGCCCCTCCACCGGGCGGATCAAGGCGATCAAGCTCAACTCGGTCGCCGGTGCCTACTGGCGCGGCGACGAGAACCGCGAGCGTCTGACCCGGATCTACGGCACCGCCTTCTTCTCGAAGGTGGACCTCGAGCAGCACCTGGAGCGGATCGAGGAGGCGAAGGCCCGCGACCATCGTCGCCTCGGGCCTCAGCTCGGCCTCTTCATGCTGCGCGACGAGGCCCCCGGGATGCCGTTCTGGCTGCCCAACGGGACCACGCTGCTGCACCTGATCGAGGCCGAGGTGCAGGGGCAGTTGCGCAAGCGCGGCTATGAGGAGATCAAGACCCCGCACGTGATGGACGTCGGGCTCTGGCACCGCTCCGGCCACTGGGACAACTACCGCGAGAACATGTACTTCTCCGAGTCGGGCGGTCGCGAGTACGCGCTGCGGCCGATGAACTGTCCCGGCGCCTGCCTCGTCTTCGGCTCCGACCGCCACTCCTACCGCGAGCTGCCGCTGCGCCTGGCCGAGTTCGGCCAGGTCTCGCGGGCCGAGCGCGAGGGCGTCCTGCACGGCCTGCTGCGCGTCCGCGCCTTCACCCAGGACGACGCCCACGTCTACTGCACGCCGGAGCAGGTGGTCGGCGAGGTGACCGAGGTCTGCGCGGCGATCGACGAGCTCTACGAGCGCTTCGGCTTCGACGACATCCACGTCGAGCTCTCGACCCGGCCGGAGAACTCGATCGGCAGCGACGAGGAGTGGGCGCAGGCCGAGGAGGCGCTGCGGGTCGCCCTCGAGACCCAGGGCCGCGAGTACCAGCTGAACCCCGGCGACGGCGCCTTCTACGGGCCGAAGATCGACTTCCATGTCACCGACGCGCTCGGCCGCTCCTGGCAATGCGGGACCTGTCAGGTCGACTTCTTCATGCCGGAGCGCTTCGACCTCTACTACACCGACGAGAACGACGAACAGCGCCGGCCGGTGATGATCCACCGGGCCCTGCTGGGCTCGATGGAGCGCTTCGCCGGGATTTTGATCGAGCACTACGCCGGCCGTTTCCCGGTCTGGCTGGCGCCGGTGCAGGCGATCGTGCTGCCGATCTCCGATCGCCACAACGAGTACGGACAGCGGGCCTTCGAGGCGTTGCGCGAACTCGGCGTGCGGGTCGCTCTCGACGATCGCTCCGAGTCGATCGGCAAGAAGGTCCGCGACGCCGCGATCGGCCGCTACCCGTACATGCTGGTGGTCGGCGATCGCGAGCAGGAGGCGGACGCGGTCGCCGTTCGCTCCCACGCCGACGGCGAGCTGGGGGAGATGTCGTTCGCCGAGTTCGCCGACCGCGTCAAGGTCGAGACCGGGGTCGTCTGAGCGCAGCCGGGTTGCCAACGGCTCTTCTGCCTCTATACTCCGCCCGACTTGACTGCAGGCACGCCAAATCACCGCCGCCGCTGAGCGTCCCGTGCCCGCGTCCCGACCTCTCGTCCTCTTGAAGCTCCACCGCTCCTCCAGATAGTGCCGGTCCCTCGCAGGTTCGATCGGCGCCCACCAGAGCGCGACACGACTCGGATAAACGAGCGCATCCGCGTTCCCGAGGTGCGCCTGATCGGCGCCGACGGCGAGCAGCTCGGGATCGTCGAGATCAACGAGGCTCTGAAACGCGCGCAGGACGCGGACCTCGACCTGGTCGAGGTCGCTCCCGGCTCGAAGCCACCGGTCACCCGCCTGCTCGACTACTCGAAGTACAAGTACGAGCAGGAGCAGAAGCAGAAGCAGGCCCGCAAGCACCAGCAGCAGGTCAACATCCGCGAAATCAAGCTGCGGCCGAAGATCGCCAGCCACGACTACGAGACCAAGAAGGGCCACGTCGAGCGCTTCCTCAAGCACCACGACAAGGTCAAGGTGACGATCATGTTCCGCGGCCGCGAGCAGGCCCACCCGGAGCGCGGGCGGGCGCTGCTGCAGAAGCTCTTCGAGGATCTCGGCGGCATCGCCGTGATCGAGTCGGCGCCGCTGCAGGAAGGGCGCAACATGAGCATGTTGTTGGCTCCCAGTAAAGAGGTCGACAAGCTGGACGCGGTCGCTCCCGACGGCGACGCTCCGGCCGAGGCCGCTGCGGAGGCGACCCCGGCTGACGACTCACCTGCCGCCGAGTCCTGAGGACCTGTCCCGGTAGGGGTTCCACTTAACTTTTTCCGAAGACAGGTTGCGGCTGTCCGCCGGCCGCGCCGCGGAAAAAGTACAAGACGTTCCACCCCTACCGGGACAGGTCCTAAGCGCGGGCGGCGATGATGTCGGCGATTCGCTCGGCGGCGTGGCCGTCCCAGAGTGGAGGAGGCTCGGGTCGTGCCTTACTGCGAGTGGCTAGAGCTGTTGGGATGCTGGCGATTGCGGCTGGGTCTAGGCCGAGCAGGGTGTTGGTGCCGGCGCGGACGGTGACCGGGCGCTCGGTGTTGTCGCGCAGGGTGAAGCAGGGGATGCCGAGGTAGGTCGTCTCCTCCTGGATCCCGCCGGAATCGGTCAGGACGGCGCCGGCGTCGGCTAGCAGGGAGAGGAAGTCGAGGTAACCGAGCGGCTCGATCAGGGCCAGACCGGGGTGCTCGGCGTCGATGCTCTCCATCATCCTGCGGGTGCGGGGGTGGACCGGGAAGACGACCGGCATCTCGGCAGCGAGGGCGGCGAGCCGTGCGACGGTCTGCGGCAGCAGCGGGCCGTCGACCAGGGCCGGGCGGTGCAGGGTGACGAGGGCGTAGGCGCCGGGCTCGACCCCGAGCCGCGCGGCGGCGCCGGCATCCCGGAAGCGGCCCTCGAGCGCGACCAGGGTGTCGATCATCGTGTTGCCGACCATCTTCATGCGCTCCTCGGGGATGCCTTCGGCGCGCAGGTTGTCGCTCGCCTCCTCGCTGTGCAGGAAGAGCAGCTCGGCGAAGCGGTCGGCGACGATCCGGTTCACCTCCTCCGGCATCGTCAGGTCGAAGCTGCGCAGCCCCGACTCGACATGGGCGACGGGGATGCCGAGCTTGACTGCGGTCAGGGCTGCCGCCAGGGTCGAGTTGACGTCGCCGGGGACGAGCACCAGGTCCGGGCGCTCCTCGAGCAGGACCGGCTCGAGGCGCTCCATCGTCCGCGCAGTCATCGCCGCGTGGCTGCCGGACCCGACCTCGAGCATGTGGTCCGGCGCCGGCACGCCCAGCTCCTCGAGGAAGACCTCCGACATCAGCCGGTCGTAATGCTGGCCGGTGTGGACGATCGCGTGCCGGGCCGCGGGCAGGCGGGAGCGCAGTGCCCCGATCACCGGTGCCGTCTTGACGAAGTTGGGTCGCGTCCCGACCACGTAGAGGATCCGCATCGCGGCGCCAGCGTACCCACGGCGGTGGCCGCAACTCCGCTCAGGCGTCGCCGTCTGCTTCAATAGCGAGCCCGATGCCGAAGATGAAAACCCATTCGGGCGCCAAGAAGCGCTTCCGCAAGACCGCCACCGGCAAGCTCCGTGGCCGTCGCGCTTATTCCAGCCACATCCTGGAGAAAAAGTCGCCGAAGCGGAAGCGCAAGATGGCGCGGCCGGTCGAGATCTCCCCGCACGACGCTCCGACCGTGCGCAAGCTGCTCGGAGGCAGGTAAATGAGCCGCGTCAAGCGCTCCGTCCACGCGCGCAAGAAGCGCCGCAAGGTGTTGAAGGAAGCGAAGGGCTACTTCGGCCGCAAGCACTCCTCCTACCGCTTCGCCAAAGAGCAGGTGCAGCGCTCGGGGATGTACGCCTACCGCGACCGGCGCAACCGCAAGCGGACCTTCCGCAGCCTCTGGATCACCAGGATCAACGCCGCTGCCCGGCTCGAGGGCATGAGCTACTCGGAGCTGATGTACGGGCTGAAGAAGGCCGAGGTCGAGGTCAACCGCAAGATGCTGGCCGAGATCGCGGTTTCCGACCGCGATGCCTTCCGCCGATTTGTGGAGCTAGCCCGGGAGGGTGCGGCCGCCTAGCGGCACACCGACACTCCACTTTCCCGGGCGGGCCGTGAAGACGGCCCGCTTTTTCGTTCCAGGAGAAGAAACGACCAAACAGAACAGAGGCACCACCCCCAGGCACACCCGGAAGAGATGACGATCGCAAGCCCACAGAACGAGAAGCTGAAGCTGATCCGCAAGCTGCGCGAGCGCAAGCATCGCGAGGGCGAGGGGCTGTTTGTCAGCGAGGGCGAGGACCTGGTCGAGGCCGGGCTGGCGGCGGGTGCCGAGCCGCGCCTGCTGCTGACCGCTGCCGGCTCGGGGCTCGCGGAGCGCTGGGGCGGGCAGGAGGTCGAGCCGGAGCTGCTGGCGTCGGTCTCCTCGCTCGGCTCCGGTACGCGGGCGCTCGCGGTCTGGCCGCTGCGCTGGTCAGAGAGGGCGGCCGCGCCCTGCCTCTACCTGCACGGCGTCGGCGACCCCGGGAACGTCGGCGCCATCGTTCGCAGCGCTCACGCCCTGCTCGACGGCCCGGTCGCGCTAGGCCCCGGCTGCGCCGACCCGTTCTCGCCGAAAGCGGTGCGGGCCAGCATGGGCTCGGTCTTCGCCCAACCCCCTGTCCCGGTCGCGGTGGAGGAGACGCCGGCGCCGCGGGCGGCGCTGGTCGCGCACGGCGGCGCCGGGCTGGAGGGGCTGGCCGGCGCGGCGACGCTCTGTCTCGGCGCCGAGCGCGAGGGCCTGCCCACCGAGGTGCTGGCGGGGTGCGAGGTCGAGGTGACGATCCCGCTGCGGCCGGGCGGCGCCGAGTCGCTCAACGTCGCCGCGGCAGCTGCGATAGCCGCGCAGCGGATATCGTCGCCCGCGATGCCGGAGGCACAGCCCGATGCTTGAGCGGATCGAGGAGATCAGGGGCGAGGCCGCGACGGCGATCGCGGCGGCCGCCTCCAGCGCCGAGCTGGAGGAGCTGCGGATCCGCTACCTCGGACGCAAAGCCGAGCTGACGACGATCCTGCGCGGGATCGCCGAGCTGCCCGCAGACGAACGGGGTCAGGTGGGAGGCGCCGCGAACAAGGCGCGCAAGGAGCTGGAGGCGCTGCTGGAGGAGAGCGCTGGGCGCCTCGACGCCAGCGAGCTGGAGAGCCGGCTGGCCGCCGATCGCATCGACGTCACCCTGCCGGGGGTGCCGCCGCGGCCGCTCGGCCACAGCCACCTCGTCGCCCGCACCACGCGGCTGATCGAGGACACGATGATCGGGCTCGGTTACCGGGTTATGGAGGGCCCGGAGATCGAGCACGACCACTACAACTTCACCGCCCTCAACCATCCGCCCGGACATCCGGCGCGGATGCTCCAGGACACCTTCTACATCGATCCGTCCAGCATCCCCGGCCGTGTCACCAGGCGCCGGACCGGCAACATCCTCTACGGCGAGACGCACGAGACCGAGATCAAGGAGTACGGAGATCAGGAGCTGCTGTTGCGGACCCACACCTCGCCGGTCCAGGTGCGCTCGATGGAGGCGCAGCCGCCGCCGATCTTCATCATCGTCCCCGGCAAGGTCTACCGGCGCGACTCCGACGCCACCCACAGCCCGATGTTCCACCAGATCGAGGGACTGGCGATCGCCGAGGGCATCACCCTCGCCGACCTGCAGGGGACCCTGCTGGAGCTGGTGCGGGCGATCTTCGGCGACGAGCGCGAGGTGCGCCTGCGCCCCCACTTCTTCCCCTTCACCGAGCCCAGCGTCGAGGTCGACGTCTCCTGCTTCCAGTGCGGCGGCAGCGGCTCGCTCGACGACGGCGAGCGCTGCAACCTCTGCAAGGGTCAGGGTTGGATCGAGATCCTCGGCGCCGGCATGGTCGATCCCAACGTGCTCGGCTTCGTCGAGCAGCACGGCTACGACCCCGAGCGGGTGCAGGGCTTCGCCTTCGGGCTCGGGGTCGAGCGGGTGGCGATGCTGCGCCATGCCGTGCCGGACCTGCGGCGCTTCTTCGACAACGACGTGCGGATGCTGGAGCAGTTCAGATGAGGGTGCCGTACTCATGGCTGCGCGAGTACTGCGACCCCGGCGTCGGGGTCGAGGAGATTGCCGAGCGGCTGGTGATGACCGGGACCGAGGTCGAGCGGGTCGGCAGCGTCGGCCCGCCTTCGGCCGAAGGCTTCGTCGTCGGCAGGGTGCTCAGCGCCGAGCAGCACCCGAACGCCGATCGGCTGCGGGTCTGCACGGTCGACAGCGGCGACGGCGAGCGCACGATCGTCTGCGGCGCCGCCAACGTCGCCGCCGGCCAGACCGTCGCCGTTGCCCTGCCCGGGGCGCGGATGCCGGGCGGCGAGAAGCTGCGCAAGGCGCAGCTGCGGGGGGTCGGCTCGGAGGGGATGATCCTCTCGGTCTCCGAGCTGGAGATCGGCGAGGGCGCCGACGGGATCCTCGTGCTCGACGACGAAGTCGCGCCGGGGACGCCGCTGGCCGAGGTGCTGCCGATCGCCGAGCCGGTGCTGGAGCTGGAGGTGACCCCGAACCGGGTCGACTGCTTCGGCATCTGGGGCGTCGCCCGCGAGGTCCACGCGATCTCGGCGGCCCCGCTCGCCGCGGAGCCCTGGGCCGAGGACGCAGCGGCCGAGGGCGGGGGGGAGGTGTCCGGCTTCGCCGCGGTCGCGGTCGAGGTCCCCGAGCTCTGCCCGCGCTTCACCGCTCGCGTCTTCACCGACGTCGCCGTCGACCCCTCGCCGCTCTGGCTGCAGGCGCGCCTCAGCGCGGCCGGTCAGCGGCCGATCAACAACGTCGTCGACGTCACCAACTACGTGATGCTGCTGACGGCGCAGCCGCTGCACGCCTTCGACCTCGACGAGGTTCCCGGTGGGGCGCTGACCGTGCGCACCGCCGTCGAGGGCGAGAAGATGACGACCCTGGACGGCGTCGAGCGCAGCCTCGATGCCGAGACCGTGCTGGTCTGCGACGAGAACGGCCCGAGCGGGATCGCCGGGATCATGGGCGGCCAGACCTCGGAGGTATCGGAGGAGACGACCCGCGTCCTGCTCGAGGTCGCCAACTGGAACGGCGCCAACATCCTCCGCACCTCGCGCCAGCTCGGGCTGCGCTCCGAGGCCTCTTCGCGCTTCGAGAAGCAGCTGCACCCGGAGCTGTGCATGCGGGCGCAGCGGCTCGCCTCGCGGCTGCTGGTCGAGCTCTGCGGCGCGAGGCTGGTGCCGGGGACGATCGACGTCGCTGCCGAGATTCCCCCGACGCCCCAGATAACGCTGCGGGGGGCCCGGGTCGAGGGCCTGCTGGGGATGTCGATCCCCCAGGCCGACCAGGCCGCCTACCTGGAGCGGCTCGGCTTCGGCGTCGAGCCCGACGGCGAGGACCTGCGGGTCGAGGTCCCGCCGGATCGCCACCACGACGTCACCCGCGAGGTCGACCTGATCGAGGAGGTCGGCCGGGTCCACGGCTTCGACCGGCACCTGCCGACGACGCTGCCGGCGGTGGCCGAGAAGGTCGGCGGCCTCAGCCGCGAGCAGCAGCTGCGGCGCCGGGCTGAGGACGCCCTGCGCGGCCTCGGCTTCGACCAGGTCGTCGGCTGGAGCTTCACCGACCCGGGCGAGCCGGACCGGCTGCGCATCCCCGCTGGCGATCCCCGAGCCGAGCCGGTGCTCCTGGCCAACCCACTCTCCGAGGACCAGTCGGCGATGCGGACCACGCTGCTCGGCTCGCTGCTCGACGTCGCCGCCCGCAACCTCGCCCGCGACGCCGACGCCGTCGCCCTCTTCGAGTCCGGCCAGATCTACCTCAACATCCCGCCGACGGGCCGAGATGCCACCGATACCGAGGGAGCTCGGCCCGTCGACCCGCTGGCCGGGCTCTTCGTCGGCGAGCGGTCGGCGCCGTTTGGCGAGCCGCACCGGCTTGGGGCACTGGCGGTCGGGCCGCTGGTCGAGAAATCGTGGCGGGGCGGCGGCGAGCCCGCCGACTTCTTCGCGCTCAGGGCAGTGCTGGAAGCGCTTGCCGGGCAGCTGGGTGTGGTCCTCAGCTTCGAGCAGGCGCCGGAGCCGTTCCTGCACCCCGGCCGCGCTGCGGCGGTCCTGATCGACGGCGTCCCGGTCGGCTGGATCGGCGAGATCCACCCGCTGGTCTGCCGCGAGTGGGACGTCGAGTCCGCGGTCGGCTTCGAAATCGCCAGCGCGGCGCTGCTCGGCGCCGCGACCGTCGGCGAGGAGACCTACGAGGACGTGACGACCTTTCCCGCCGTGCATCAGGACCTCGCCGTCGTCGTCCCGGTCGAGGTCACCGCGGTCGCGGTCCACGACGCGGTCCTGGAGGGCGGCGGCAAGCTGCTGCGTTCGGCCCGGGTCTTCGACCTCTACGAGGGCGAGCAGCTGGGCGAGGGCCGCAAGAGTCTTGCGCTGCGGCTAGAGTTCCGCTCGAGTGAGCGGACCCTTACGGACGACGAAGTCGCTGTTCTGCGCGCCAACATCGTCGAGCACCTCGGCGACCTGGGGGGAGAGTTCCGGCTCGGAACTCCTTGACCATCGGCGCGTATACAGGGATCATGCACCGAGCAGAGACGAGATTCCGGTAGCCTGCCGGCCCGGCAGGCTAAAGGCGGATCTCGCCGAACCTATGTCTTCGGGCGAGGATCATGGGATCCGCTGCCGTGTTGACCCCCACACATAAACGGTAGAAAAAGAGAGCAAAGGGATCGATGAGCACTGCAGCGACGAACGGGAACGGTCACGGGAATTTGCCCCGGATTCTTGTGGCAGGCGCCACGGGAGCGGTGGGATCGCTGGTTGCGGAACTTCTGGACGCTCATTCGCGGGTTGAGCTGACCGCAATCACGGCACGCGACACCCCCAACGGAAACTCCCCCATCGGGAAGACCCTGCGGGAGGTCTATCCAGAGCACCGCGTCGACATTCCGTTCACGCGAATCGGGGATCTCGACCTCGAAGACTTCGATGCCGCTGTGGTCGCCTACCCGGCGGGTCCGGCTGCCGAGCTGGTCGGCCATCTGCGGGCCGCGGGACTCACCGTCGTCGATTCGTGTGGCGACTTCCGTTTCCGCGACGTCGCGACCTACGAGGACTGGTACGGGACTCACGAGGAGCCCCATCTGATCGATGAAGCCGTCTACGGGCTGCCCGAGCTGAACAGAGCCGCCATCTCGTCGGCCAAGCTGGTCGGCAACCCCGGCTGCTATCCAACCGCCTCCATCTTGGCGCTGTCCCCGCTGGTCCAGGCTGGGCTGGTCGCCGATGTGGTGATCGACGCCAAGTCGGGTGTCTCCGGCGCGGGCAAGAGAGGCGGCACCGCCCCCGACTTCGTCGGCACCCACGACAGCATGAGGCCCTATGGCGTTCCCGGCCATCGCCACGAGCCGGAGATCGAGGAGCAGCTTCAATACCTCGGATACAAAGGAAATCTGAGCTTCGTCCCGCACCTCATCCCGATCGACCAAGGGGAGCTGGTCAGCTGTTATGTGACGCCCGCGCGGCAGGTCGAGGCGGATGAGCTGCTGGCGCTGTACGAGGACACCTACAGCGACGAGCCGTTCGTCGAAGTCGCCTCGGAGCTGCCGAAAACGCGCGATGTCCAGCGGACGAACATCTGCCGAATCCATCCCGTTCTGGATCACGATCGGAGCCGGATCTTTGTCTTCGCGACGATCGACAACCTCTGGAAGGGCGGCGCCTCCCAGGCCGTGCAGAACCTCAACCTTGCGCTTGACCTGCCGGAGCGTGAGGGCATTCCAGGCGGCACCGCGGGGCACCAGGTCGATGCGTTGGACCGAGTCTCGGTCTCGGCCTAGGGCATACCGGGCTGAGACCGTCCAGGGACAATCCGAGCTTCTTCAGCTCGCGCTGGGTGCGGGCCCCCGATGGGGTCGAGGAGCTCGACCCCGCTCAGCTGGCGCCCGGCTTTCGCGCCGCCGGCGCCCACTGTGGGCTCAAGGGCGACGGCAAGACCGACGTCGGCCTGCTGATCTGCGACGAGGAGTCGGTTACCTCCTCGCTGCTGCTGACCCGCAACGCGTCTTCGGCCGCTCCGGTGCGGGTCTGCCGCGACCGCTGTGACCGCAGCCGCATCCGCGCCGCCGTCGTCAACTCCGGCAACGCCAACGCCGAGACCGGCGAGAAGGGCTATACCGACGCCCTGGCGATGTGCGAACGGACCGCCGATGCGCTCGGCCTGCAGGTGGCGGGCGTCGCCGTGGCGGAGACCGGGACGATCGGCGTGCCGCTGCCGGTCAGCGCCGTGCTGGGCGGGATCGGCGAGGCGGCCGGCCGGCTCTCGGAGAACGGCGGCGGAGCGTTCTCCGACGCGATCGTCACCACCGACCGCTGGCCGAAGCGCTGCACCCTGCGCGCCGGCGGCGTCACCCTCTCCGCGCAGGCAAAGGGGGCGGGGATGATCGAGCCGAGCATGGCGACGATGCTCTGCTTCGTCCAGACCGACGCCGTCGTCGAGGACGCCGACGCGGCGCTGCGGGCGGCGGTCGACGCGTCCTTCCACCGGATCACCGTCGACGGCCAGATGAGCACCAACGACACCGTCCTGCTGCAGGCGACCGGCGCTGCCGGCAGGCCCCTGCCCGCCGGCCTGCTGGAGGCGGTTCTGACCCAGCTCGCGATCGAGATCGTCGCCGACGGGGAGGGCGCCGCCCGGGTGGCGCGGGTCGAGGTCAGCGAGGCGGCTTCGCCGGCCGAGGCCGAGCGCGTCGCCCGCGCGATCGCCAACTCGCCGCTGGTGAAGACGGCGCTGTTCGGCCGCGACCCCAACTGGGGCCGGATCGCCCAGGCAGCCGGCGCCGCCCTGGTCGGCGAGGACCTGGAGGAGATCGGCGCCGGCTCGATCGACGCCGCCGAGCTCGGCGGCGAGGAGCAGGAGGCCGAGATCGGCTTGCGCCTCGGCCGGGGCGAGCATCGCGCCCACGTCTGGTTCTCCGACCTCGGCTACGAGTACGTGCGGATCAACGCGGAGTACACGACTTGAGCCCAGGACGCTGCGAACCGGCGCATCTCGGGGTCCTCGGTCGGTCGGCTCGGGTCACGCACAAACATGTGCGCTCCCCTCGTCGCCCTCCCTGCGTCCCCCGACCTGCTTGGTTCTCGCGCCCTGGGAAAGGATGGAAGAGATGAGTCAAACGAACGTCGAGACGCTGCTGGAGGCGCTGCCCTATATCCGCGAGTTCCACGGGCGCACGGTGGTGATCAAGTACGGCGGCGCGGCGATGCTGGAGGAGGACCTGCGCGAAGCCTTCGCCGCCGACGTCGTCCTGCTCAAGTACGTCGGCCTCAATCCCGTGATCGTCCACGGCGGCGGCCCCGAGATCACCCGCTACATGGAGCGGCTCGGGCTCGAGGTGAAGTTCCACGAGGGCCTGCGCGTCTCCGACGCGGCGACGGTCGAGGTGGCGAAGATGGTGCTGGTCGGCAAGCTCAACTCGGAAATCGTGCAGCGGCTCAACCGCCACGGTCAGCCCGCGGTCGGGCTCGCCGGCGAGGACGGAACCCTGTTCGAGGTCGCGCCCGCGGCCAACGCCGACCAGGTCGGCTTCGTCGGCTCGGTCGAGCGGGTCGACGTCGACGTCCTCAACCACATCGCCGCCGACTACATCCCGGTGATCGCCTCCTCGGCCTCCGACCGCGAGGGCCAGTCCTACAACGTCAACGCCGACGAGGCGGCCGGCAAGGTCGCGGCCGCGCTCGGCGCCCACAAGGCGATCTTCCTCACCGACGTCGAGGGCTGGCTGGCCGACGCCGGGGACGAGGGCTCGCTGATCTCCCGCGCCGCGGTGAGCGAGGTCGAAGCGGCGCTCGACGGGATCGACGGCGGCATGCGCCCGAAGCTGCAGGCCTGCGTCGACGCGATCCGCGGCGGCGCCCAGTCGGCGCACATCATCGACGGCCGCAAGCCGCACTCGCTCCTCCTGGAGCTGTTCACCGACGCTGGCATCGGCACCATGGTCACGCCATGAGCCTGGCCGAGACGCGGGCCCTCGAGGAGCGCTACCTGATGCGGACCTACAGGCGGGCGTCGGTCGACTTCGTCCGCGGTGAGGGGCCGCTGCTGTGGGACGCCGACGGCAAGGAGTACCTCGACTTCCTGACCGGGATCTCGGTCTGCTCGCTCGGGCACTGCCACCCGGCCGTGGTCGCGGCGGTGCAGGAGCAGGTGGGGCGGCTGATGCACGTCTCCAACCTCTTCTACACGGAGCCGATGGCGCGGCTGGCCGAGCGGCTCTCCGAGGCGAGCCTCGGCGGCCGCGTCTTCTTCTCCAACTCCGGCACCGAGGCGAACGAGTGCGCGATCAAGGTCGCCCGCAAGCACGCCCACGGCCGCGGCATCGCCGAGCCGGAGATCGTCAGCTTCGAGAGCGACTTCCACGGCCGTAGCTACGGCGCCCTGTCCGCGACCCCGGAGCTGGCCCGCAACGAGGCGCTGGGGCCGATGCTGCCCGGCTTCCGGGCGGTCCCGCGCAACGACGCGGCCGCCCTGCGCGAGGCCGTCGGCGAGCGCACCGCCGCGGTCCTGGTCGAGCCGATCCAGGGCGAGGCCGGCATCCACCCGATCTCCGACGAGGCGCTGCTCGCCGCGCGCGAGGCCTGCGACGAGACCGGCGCGCTGCTGATCCTCGACGAGATCCAGACGGGGATGGGGAGGACCGGCTCGCTCTGGGCCTACGAGCAGACGCCGGTTCGGCCCGACGTCCTCACCAGCGCCAAGGCGCTCGGCGGCGGCATGCCGATCGGCGCCTGCATCACCGGCCCGGCCGCGGCCGACGCGCT
This sequence comes from uncultured Solirubrobacterales bacterium, assembly GCA_963775475.1. Taxonomy (GTDB): domain Bacteria; phylum Actinomycetota; class Thermoleophilia; order Solirubrobacterales; family 70-9; genus VAYN01. The sequence goes on from CAVZIP010000003.1 coordinate 852,226, forward strand.
CGAGCCCGGCGACCACGGCTCGACCTTCGCCGGCGGCCCGGTTGCCACCGCGGCGGCGCTGGCGGTGCTCGACGTCGTCGACGACCCGGTCTTGCTGCGCAGCGTGCGCGAGCGCGGCGCGGAGCTGCGGGTCGGCCTCGAGGCCCTCGACGGGGTCGCCGAGACGCGGGGTCGGGGCCTCATGGTCGGGGTCGGCCTCGCGGACGGGATCGATGCCGCGGCGGTCGGCGCGGACCTGCTGCGGCGTGGCCTCGTCGTCAACGTGCCGGCGACGTCGACCCTGCGGCTGCTGCCGCCGCTGCCGATCGATTCCGGGCAGGTCGAGCGGGCGGTTGGACTGATAGACGAGTCCCTTCTAGCGTTGTCGGGGAAATGAGGTGCAAGGATTCGCCGGCGCAATCGTTAACTCAGGCATGAAACGCAAAGAACGCCCCGAAACCACTCCGCAACCGCTTGCCACCAGCACTGCCGAGCGGATCGGTGCCATCGTCGAGGCCGCCGAGCGCGCCGCCGTGGCGGTGATCGACGACGCCGAAAAGCAGGCCCAGCGCCACCTCGAGGAAGCCCAGGCCGAGGCCGACCGGATCGTCGCCGAGCGCCTCGCCGCGCTCTCGCGCCTGACCGACTCGCTGGCCGCCCAGGCGGAGACGACCAGGGGCGAGTCCGAGAAGCTGGTTGCCAAGCTGGAGGATGCGAAGCGGCGCCTGGCCGCCGGGGAGGACCTCGAGGAGGCCGCGCCCGACCAGCCGGCTGAGTCGCGCGCCTCGCACCTGAGCGCCGTCGCTCCGGTCGAGGAGTCCGCGGATGACGGGGCGCCGGGCCAGGGCACCCCCGCCGGGGCCCGCCTGCTGGCGACCCAGATGGCGGTCTCCGGCAGCAGCCGCGAGGAGATCGAGGCAAGACTTCGCAACGGGTTCGAGCTCGAGGACACGGGAGCGATCCTGGATGCGATCCTCGGACCGGAGGACTAGAGTCCTCCTCCGATGCACGAGGACCCGACGCGCTTGATGGGGCCCGAAGACGGCGGCCCCGACGGACACCGCCCGCACGGCAACATGCGCCTGCTCGTCGCCTGCCTGCTCGCCGTCATCGTCGGCTTGATCGTGGCGGTGGTCGTGATCGCCGGCGACGATGGCGACTCCTCGACCTCCAGCTCGGAATCGATCCCGACCACCACGTCGGACACGACTGAAAGCACGGAGACGACGACCGAGCCGACGACGACGGAACCAACCGAGACCACGACGACCGAGCCGACGACGACGGAACCGACGACCACCACCGAAGAAACGACCGCGCCACCCGAAGAAGGCGGCAGCGGCGGCATCGAAGCTCCTTGAACGGCACCGCCAGCTACGAGGCCGACCCGGCGCAGGTCGACCGGGTCCTGCTGCTCTACTCGGGCGGGCTCGATACCAGCGTGATGCTGAAGTGGATCCAGGACTCCTACGAGGCCGAGGTCGTCTGCCTCACCGTCAACCTCGGACAGCCCGGCGAGGACTACGGGGTGATCGAGGAGAAGGCGCGCCAACTCGGGGCGGTCGAGTGCCACACGGTCGACGCCCGCGAGCGCTTCGCCGCCGAGTTCCTGGCGCCGGCGATCAAGGCCAACGCCGTCTACGGCAACGGCTACCCGCTCTTCACCGCGCTCGGCCGGCCGCTGATCGCCCAGCTCGCGGTCGAGTACGCGCGCAGGTCGAGCTGCGACACGATCGCCCACGGCTGCACCGGCAAGGGCAACGACCAGGTGCGGATCGAGGCCACGGTGGCGACGCTGGCGCCGGAGCTGCGCACGATCGCGCCGGTGCGCTCCTGGCAGATGGGCCGCGAGGAGGAGATCGCCTACGCGCGCGAGCACGGGATCCCGGTCAAGGGCGGGACCGAGGTCGCGCCCTACTCGATCGACGACAACCTCTGGGGCCGCTCCTCGGAGGGGCGCTGGATCGAGGATCTCGAGCACGCGCCCGAGGACGACGTCTTCCAGCTCGTGACCCGACCGGAGGAGGCGCCGGACGAGGCGGAGACGGTCACGGTCGGCTTCGAGGCCGGGGTGCCGGTCTCGCTCAACGGCGAGCGCCTCGGCCTGGTCGAGCTGCTCGAACGGGCGGCCGAGATCGGCTGCCGCCACGGCGTCGGCATCGTCGACCACATCGAGGACCGCATCGTCGGCCTCAAGGTGCGAGATATCTACGAGGTGCCGGCGGCGGCGATCGTCCTCACCGCGCACGAGGAGCTGGAGCGCCTGGTCGGGACGATCCACCAGAACCAGCTCAAGCCGGCGCTGGACCAGAAGTGGGGCTACCTCGTCTACGCCGGCCTCTGGTGGGAGCCGCTGCGCAGCGATCTCGACGCCTACATGGATGAGGTCAACGCCCAGGTGACGGGCGAGATCGGCCTGCGCCTCTACAAAGGCGGCGTTCGCGTCGTCACCCGTTCCTCGCCAAACGCCGTCTACGACGCCGACCTCGCCAGCTTCGCCGAGTCCGGCGGCCTCTTCTCGCAGGCCGCCTCACCGGGCTTCATCGAGCTCTGGTCGCTGCAGTCGCGGATGGCGCACCGGATCAGAGAGCGCCAGGATGGGGGAGAGAGCTGATGTACGACACCGTGGGCAAGACCGCCGTCCGCTTCGCCTTCCGCTACCTGCGCCGCCGCTACAAGCGCGAGATCCGGATCGGGATCGGCGTCGCCGCCGTCTTCGTCGGCGTCGGCGCCTACCTGGCTAGCCGCAACGTCCCCGAGGGTTAGCCACCGCCCCGGGGCTCCGCGGTTCCTTATCCACGTAAAAGGTGGGTTGCGAACCGCGGAATGGCGCGACGGCTCGGAGCGCAACATTCGTTGCCGGTTATTGACGACTCGTGAGGAGTCGCTAATACCCTCGCTAGCCTCGGCCGTCCCGTGGTGCCGGCCTGCGTCAGAAAGGACCTCGCCGCCGTCGGCGTCGCCGCGGCGCTGCTCTGCGCGCTGTCGGCCACTGTGCTGGCCATCGCACCGCGGGCCGGAGCCGCTGGCGCCGAGGCGCTCGAACTGAAGCTCGCCAGCGCCCGCGACGAAGCCGGCTCGCTCGCCGCCGACCTGCGCCAGAGCCAAGAGCGGCTCGCCGTCGCCGAGGGCGAAGCGGCCACCGCCGCCGCCCGCGAGGAACGCCTCTCCAGCCTGCTGTCCGAGGGTCGGGAGCGCGCCGCCGAGTTGAGCCAAAAACTGAAAGCCACTCGCGAGCAGCTCGCGGTTGAGAAGGCGCGCTTGCGCCGTTCCCGCGAGGCGCTGGCGGAGCGCCTGGTCGCGATCTACGAAGCCGGCACGCCGAGCACCACCAGCCTCATCTTCGGCTCCGGCGACTACCAGGAACTGATCACCCGAGCCGACTACCTGCGCGCAATCGAGGAATCCGACAGCGCCCTCGCCGCCCGGGTCGAGCAGGTCGCGAACGAAGTTCGCCACGAGGCCGAGCTCGTCGCCGAGCTCGAGGCGCGCGCCATCGCCTACAACGAACGCCTCGCCGCCGCCCGCTCCGAAATCGCCGCTGTCCGCGCCGCCGCCCAGGAAGCTGCCGCCCGGCTGCAATCGCTCAGCGCCGAACGCGAAGCCTCGCTCGCTGATCTCAAGTCCAGCATCGACACCTGGGTCGAGGAGCTCGAAGCAGCCCGCGCGGCGAGCCGCGCCGAAGCCGAAGAAGAAGTCGGCCGCTGGCTCGGCGGCCCCTACTCGATCCCCACCTACATCGTCATGTGCGAGTCCGGCGGCAACTACAGCGCCCTCAACCCCTCGTCAGGAGCAGGAGGGGCCTACCAGATCATCCCCTCGACCTGGGACCTATACGGCGGCCAGGGCGAGCCTCAGAATGCTCCCAAGGCCGAACAGGACCGCATCGCCGCTGAAATCTGGACTGACTCCGGCGGCTCCGCCTGGGTCTGTGCTTGAGTCGCTGACCGCCTCGGGACCCTCCCGCTCGCAGCAAGCGATCTCGAAGAGATACGCACGGAAGGTGCGCGGAAGAGTCTCGAAAGCCGCTCGTGCCATCTGCCCCAGTTGGCATGATCGCCAGCACCTCGTGAGCACCGCTTCAGCCGTACATCTGCATGCCCACAGCGAGTACTCGCTGCTGGATGGCGCGTGCAAGATCGATGCGATGGCGGCTCGGGCGGCAGAGCTGGGGCAGCCGGCGCTGGGGTTGACGGATCACGGAGTCATGAATGGCGCCATCGACCTCTACAAGGCCTGTCAGAAGCACGGGATCAAGCCGATCGTGGGGCTCGAGGCGTATCTGGTCGAGGATCGGGTGGCGATCAAGGAGCAGACGCGATACGAGCGCAATCACCTGACGCTCTTGGCAGAGAACGACGCCGGCTTCGCCAACCTGGTTCAGCTCACCTCGGCCGGCTTCCTCGAGGGCTTTTCGCGCGGCAAGGCCAACGTCGACATGGAGCTGCTGGCGCGGCACGCGGAGGGCGTCATCGTCCTCACCGGCTGCCTGCAGTCGCGCTTCTGCCGACGCCTGGTCGAAGAGCGGGCGGAGGACGCGCGCGCCCACCTCGACGACCTGGTCCAGGCCTTTGGGCCGGAGCAGGTCTACTTCGAGGTGCAGAAGAACGGGATCGCCGAGCAGGACAAGGCCAACGAGGGCATCGTCCGCTACGCCCGCGAGCTGAACCGTCCCCTGGTCGGGACCGCCGATGTCCATTACCTGCGGCGCGAGGACTTCGACAACCACGCGGCGCTGCTCTGCGTGCAGACCAAGTCGACCCTGGAGCTGCCGAAGCTCAGCTTCGACACCAACGAGTTCTACATCAAGAGCTCCGAGGAAATGGCCGAGTCCTTCGCCGAGTGGCCGGAGGCGGTGCCGACGACGCTGGAGATCGCCGAGCGCTGCGAGCTGGACATCGAGCTCGGCAAGCTGCTGCTGCCGCGCTACCCGACCGCGGACGGCGAGGAGCCGGAGGCGATGCTGCGGCGCATCGCCGAGGAGGGGCTGCGCGCCCGCTACGGCGATCCGGCGCCGGCCGAGGCGGTCGAGCGGCTCGAGTTCGAGCTCGGGGTGATCGAGGAGATGGGGTTCTCCTCCTATTTCCTGATCGTCTGGGACTTCATCCGCTACGCGAAGGAAAACGGCGTCGCCGTCGGCCCGGGCCGCGGCTCGGCGGCCGGCTCGATCGTCTCCTACAGCCTCAGCATCACCGACCTCGACCCGCTCGCCAACGACCTCCTCTTCGAGCGCTTCCTCAACCCGGGCCGCAAATCGATGCCCGACATCGACATCGACTTCTCGGTCCGCGGTCGCGAGCGGATGATCCGCTACGTCGGCGAGAAATACGGCCGCGAATCGGTCGCCCAGATCATCACCTTCGGCAAGATGGCGCCGCGTGCCGCCACCCGCGACGCCGCCCGCGTGCTCGGCTTCGACTACGCCACCGGCGACCGCCTGGCAAAGCAGATCCCGGAGCCGATCATGGGCCGCAACCCCTCCTTCGCGGAGTGCCTGAAGGCCGGCCAGGAGTTGAAAAAAACCTACGACGCCGAGCCCGACGCAAAGCGGATCCTCGACGTCGCCCAGGGGCTCGAGGGGATCATCCGCAACAACTCGATCCACGCCGCCGCGGTGGTGATCGCCGACCGGCCGTTGCAGGAGATCGTGCCGCTGCAGCTGGCCGAGGACCGCAGCGCCCCGGCCGCCAACGGCAACGGGAACGGCAACGGCTCGGGCAAGGCGGAGCGCCAGTACAAGATCGTGACCCAGTACTCGATGGGCCCGATCGAGGAGATCGGCCTGCTGAAGATGGACTTCCTCGGCCTCCGCAACCTCGACGTGATCGAGGACGCGATCGAGATCATCCAGCGCTCGCGCGGCGTGGAGCTCGACATGGCGGCGATTCCGATGGACGACAAACCGACCTTCGAGATGCTCGCCAAGGGCGACTCGACCGGCGTCTTCCAGCTCGAGTCCGAGGGCATGCGCGAGGCGATGAAGAAGGTGCGGCCGACCGAATTCGACGACATCGTCGCCCTCGTCTCGCTCTACCGCCCCGGCGCCATGGCCTACATCCCCGCCTACGCCAAGGGCAAGCGCGACCCGGCCTCGGTTACCTACCCGGATCAGCGCCTGCGTCCGATCACCGAGCCGACCTTCGGCTGCGTCCTCTACCAGGAGCAGCTGATGGAGATCGCCAAGCAGATGGCCGGCTTCAGCCCCTCCGAGGCGGACGACCTGCGCAAGGCGATCGGCAAGAAGAAGCGCGACCTGATGGCGACGATGAAGGCCAAGTTCCTGGAAGGAATGGGGGCCTCCGGTACGGCGACCAAGGTCGCCAACGACATGTGGGGGCTGATGGAGGCCGCCGCCGACTACTCCTTCAACAAGTCCCACGCCGCCTGCTACGCGCTGATCGCCTACCGCACCGCCTATCTCAAGGCCAACTACCCGGCCGAGTACATGGCGGCGGTGATCTCCTCGGTGATGAACACCAAAGACAAGGTTCCCTTCTTCGTCAACCGCTGCGAGGAGATGGGGATCGAGGTGCTGCCGCCCGACGTCAACTCCTCCGACCACAGCTTCGTGGTCAGCGAGAACGCGATCCGGTTCGGCCTCGACGCGGTCAAGAACGTCGGCCACTCGGCGGTGGAGGCGATCCTGCGCGCCCGCGAGGACGCCGAGATCGCCTCGATCTGGGACTTCTGCGAGCGGGTCGACTCGCGCGCGGTGAACAAACGCGCGATCGAATGCCTGATCAAGTGCGGCGCCCTCGACTCGACCGAGGCGACCCGCAAAGGGATGCTGGAGACGCTTCCCGCGGCCCAGTCGGCGGGCCAGAAGGCGCAGGAGGATGCGCAGATGGGCCAGGGCTCGATCTTCGACTTCGGCGAGGACGCCGGCGCCACCGGCACCTCGTCCGCCCAGGCGCACCACCGGCCGCCGATCTCCGCCGTCGAGTTCGACCGCGCCGAGCTGCTGGCGCTGGAGAAGGAGACGCTCGGCACCTACCTCTCCTCGCACCCCCTGGCCGAGGTGCGGGGGGCGCTGCGGGCGCGGGTCGACTGCAGCCTGGCCGAGCTGGGCGGCAAGCCCGACGGCTCCTGGGTCACCGTCGGCGGCATCGTCGTCGAGTGCAAGAAGATCCGCACCAAGAGCGGCAGCCAGATGATGTTCGCCACTCTCGACGACGTCGAGGGCCAGGTCGAGATGCTGGTCTTCAAGGCCGACGAGTCCGAGAACGCCACCACGATCGCCCCCGACGCGATCGTCCTCGTCCGCGGCCGCCTCGACCACAAGGACCGCGGCGAGACCAAGCTGGTCGTGCAGGAGGCGCAGCGCTTCGAGCCCGACGGCGACGAGATCGCCCGCGGCAACAAGGTCGCCGCCGTCCCCTCCGGCCCGTTCGAGCTGACGATCGACGTCGCCCACTGGAGCGACGCCCTCTTCGACGAGCTGAAGGCGGTGTTCGAGCACCACAAGGGCGAGGCCGACGTCCACCTCCTCGTCGGCGACGTGCGCCTCAAGGCCGGTGACCGCTACCGGGTGCGACCTTCCAGCGGCCTCCGGGCCGAGCTCGGTCATGTGCTCGGCTCTGAAGCCCTGGCCGCTTAGGCCTATCCCGGTAGGGGTGGAACGTCTTGTACTTTTTCCGCGGTGAGGCCCGCGGCCAGCCACAAGCGGTCTTCGGAAAAAGTTAAGTGGAACCCCTACCGGGATAGGCCTTCCGGGGTTTGGCGCCCCTAGACTTTCCACATGACCGCGACGCGCACCCAGATCGGCGAGTGCCGCCAGTGCCGCTCGTTCTGCGACAAGATGGTCGAGCCGCGCGGCTGCGTCGAGATCGGCTGCCGCTATCTCTACAGCTACGTGGACCGTCTCAGCGGCGAGCAGTACGTCGGCTGCATGCAGGAAGTCTTCGGCGCCGAGGTCGAGCTCTCCGCCGTGCTGGAGCCCGGCGGTTTCGGCGGCCTGAAGATGACAGGGGCGCCGCTGCCGCACTGCCAGTTCGCGGTCGAGCGCGCCTACGAGGGCTCCGGCGAGTCCTACGACTGCGTCAACCGGCGCTTCTTCGACTGCACCGACGGGGGTGCTGAGGGCCTGCGCGCCTTCGATCTTCGCGACATTTGATGGGACACCGTTCCATGTAAGATTCGCCGTCATGACTGAGACGGCGGAGATCGCACCGACCGACGCGGATCAAGCCCTGGCCGAGGTGACCGGCGCCGCGGGCGCTGGCGCCGAGGGAGACGGGCCGAAGTTCACGCTCGAGCTCAACCAGGACCAGAAGGACATCAAGGAGTGGGTCCACGGCTTCGCCGAGGGCGTCGTCAGGCCCGCCGCCGAGGAGTGGGACGAGCGCGAGGAGACCCCCTGGCCCGTGATCCAGGAGGCCGCCAATATCGGCCTCTACAGCTTCGAAGCGCTGGGCCAGTTCTGGGCCGACGAGACCGGTCTGACGCTGCCGATCGCCAACGAGGAGCTGTTCTGGGGCGACGCCGGCATCGGCATGGCGATCATGGGCACCTCGCTCGCCGTCGCCGCGATCTTCGGGCAGGGAACCCCGGAGCAGATGGGGGAGTGGATCCCCCAATGCTTCGGCAGCGCCGACGACGTCAAGCTCGGCGCCTTCTGCGCCTCCGAGCCGGACGCCGGCTCCGACGTCTCGGCGATTCGCACCACCGCCAAGTACGACGAGGCCAAGGACGAGTGGGTGATCAACGGCCAGAAGGCCTGGGCGACCAACGGCGGCATCGCCAACGTCCACGTCATCATCGCCTCGGTCGACCGCGAGCTCGGCTCGCGCGGCCACGCCGCTTTCGTGATCCCGCCCGGGACCCAGGGCTGCGAGCAGGGCGCCAAGGTGAAGAAGCACGGCCTGCGTGCCTCGCACACCGCCGACGTCCACCTCGACGACTGCCGCGTGCCCGGCGCCTGCCTGCTGGGCGGCAAAGAGAAGCTCGACGAACGTCTGGCGCGGGTCCGCGAAGGCAAGAAATCGAAATCGCAGGCGGCGATGCAGACCTTCGAGGCAAGTCGGCCGACGGTCGGCGCCCAGGCGCTCGGCATCGCCCGCGCCGCCTACGAGTACGCACTCGACTACGCCAAAGAGCGCGAGCAGTTCGGCAAGAAGATCATCGAGAACCAGGCGATCGCCTTCGCGCTTGCCGACATGAAGCTCGAGATCGACGCGGCCCGGCTGCTGGTCTGGCGCGCCGCCTGGATGGGTCGCAGCGGCCAGACCTTCGAAAACGCCGAGGGCTCGATGTCGAAGCTGAAGGCCGGCGAGGTCGCCGTCTGGGCGACCGAGCGGGCGATCCAGATCCTCGGCGGCAACGGCTACACCCGCGAGTTCCCGGTCGAGCGGATGCACCGCGACTCGAAGATCTACACGATCTTCGAGGGCACCTCAGAGATCCAGCGCCTGGTCATCTCGCGCGCGATCTCCGGCGTCCACGTCAAATAAGACTTACGGCGGGAGAGCAAGGGCCGGCGCATGCCGGTCCTTGTCGCCTGGCTTGAAGCGGTGGTGGGGAGGAGCCCGGTTGGTCTGCGGGCGAATGTCGCCGAAGGCGGCGACATGCAATCTGTCTCCTGCCCGCCATAGGCGGGCAGCATCATCCGGAGCCGCACCCGCAGGGTGCGCGACTAAATTCGCCCGCAGACCAACCGGGCTCCTCATCAACACGGGACTAAGGACGGCGGAAAGGGGCGGCGCTTCGGTAGATGGCGAGGAACCGAGCGGGGTGCGATTACTTCTTTCGGCGTTTGAGACCTTCGCGGCGGAGTTTCTTGGCCAGCGTCACTTCTTTTTTGTCCGGGCCTTTCTTCTCGGGCCCAGGCGTCTCCAGCGTTGCTGGCAGGCCCTCGAAGCGGGGGTCCGACAGGAAGGCGGCCAGGCCTCGTTTGCCCATCTCGCCTTTGCCGATGTTGGCGTGGCGGTCGCGGCAGGAGCCGAGGGGAGCGGCGGCGTCGTTGACGTGGAGGCATTGCAGGCGCTCGAGGCCGACCTTGGCGTCGGCTTCGTCGAGCACCTCGCCGAGGTGGGCCTCGTCGGTGATGTCGTAGCCCTGGACGAAGAGGTGGCAGGAGTCGAGGCAGAGGCCGAGTCGCCTGCCGCTGCCGGCCCGCTCGATCAGCTCCGCGGTCTCGTCGAAGTCGCGGCCGAGCAGGCCCTTGTGGCCGGCGGTCTGCTCGAGCAGCAGCGGGCAGGTGTCGCTGTCCACCAGCGCCGCAGCGATGGTTTTCGCCGCCCGTTTCATCGAGGGTCCGTGCGGCTCGCCTTTCTGCGCGCCCGGATGCAGCACCACGCCCGCGGCGCCGATGCCGTCGCCGATCCGCAGCGCGTGGGTCAGCGAGGCCAGGGACTTCTTTCGCAGCTCCCTGTCTTTGGTCGCGCAGTTGATCAGATAGACGGCGTGGATCACCACCGCTTCGACCGAGGAGGCCACCATCGCCTCGCGGAAGGCGGCGAAGTCCTCCTCGCCGTAGGAGGTCGGCCGCCACATCCGCGGACTCTGGTGGAAGATCTGGATAGATTCGCAGCCCCGCTTCTCGCCGCGCTCGATCGCGTTGACGAGGCCGCCGGCGGTGGAAACGTGCGCTCCGATCAACATGACCAGCGATAACCCCCGTTTGAGATTTGCCCCCTCGCCGACCGGCGCGCTGCACATCGGCGGAGCGAGGACGGCACTCTACAACTGGCTCGCGGCGCGTCACGGGGGCGGTGAGCTGGTGCTGCGGATCGAGGACACCGACCGCGAGCGCTCCACCCCTGAGAACGTCGACCAGATCCTCGACGCGATGCGCTGGCTGGAGCTGGGCTGGGACGAGGGCCCGATCTCACAGGCGGAGCGGGCCGAGCGCCATGCCGCCGCCCTGGAGCGCCTGCTCGAGACCGGCGCCGCCTATCACGACGCCGCCACCGCCAAGGACGTCGAGGCCTGGAAGGCCGAGCGCGGGGCCGGCAGCGGCTACCGCGGCACCCCCAGCGAGGCCCCCGGCGCCGCCGTGCGCCTGCGGGTGCCGGACGCGGGGGAGACGGTGGTCGAGGATCTGATCCGCGGTCCCGTCTCCTTCCCCAACTCGAGCTACGACGATTTCGTCATCGCCCGCAGCGACGGCTCCGTCCTCTACAACTTCGCGGTCGCCGTCGACGACGCCGAGATGGGGGTCACCGAGGTCGTCCGCGGCGACGACCACCTCTCCAACACGCCGAAGCAGCTGCTCGTCCTCGCCGCCCTCGGGCACGCGCCGCCGCGCTATGCCCACCTGCCGCTGCTACACGGCCCCGACGGCAGGAAGCTCTCCAAGCGCCACGGCGCCGCCTCGGTGCAGGAGCTGCGCGAGGCCGGGTACCTGCCGGCGGCGGTCCGCAACTACCTGGCGCTGCTGGGCTGGGGGACGGACGACGACACGACGCTGATGGCGACCGAGGAGCTGGTCCGGCGCTTCCGGATCGCCGACGTCGGCAAGTCGGCGGCGATCTTCGACGAGAAGAAGCTGCGCTGGCTGAACGGGCGCTTCATGCGCGAGCTGCCGCTGGAGGAGTACACGGCCGCGGTCGCGCGCCACCTCGGGCGCGAGCCCGATGTGGAGCTGCGCGCCGCCTGCGGGATCGCCCAGGAGAAAGCGCAGACGCTGGACGAGGTCTGGTCGCTGATTCGCTTCCTCTTCGAGCCGCCGGTCGACGACCCGAAGGCCTGGTCGAAGGTGATGAAAGAGGGCACGGGCGCCCTGCTGGAGGGTGTCGCGGAAGCGCTGGCGGATGTCGAGCCCTTCGAGCCCGAGCCGATCGAGGCGGCGCTGGCGCCGCTGCTGGACCGCTTCGAGGTCAAGCCGGGGAGGCTCTACCAGCCGATCAGGGTCGCGATCACCGGCACCACGGTTTCGCCGGGAATCTTCGAGTCGTTGGCGGCGCTGGGTCGCGGACGGACCTTGAACAGGCTCGAAACGGCCATGGACCGGCTTTCGGCGGTCGAAATGGACGGATGATCGAGTTCGAGCGGGACTTGCGAAAGTACTTTCGGCTAAACCAAACGTCTTCATCTGCCGATGGGGAGGCCAATGGGCGCCTCCACCACCCAGGCCAACGGCAAAGTCGCCGCGCATGACGCCCCCTCGGGGAGCAACGGCGCCAACGGCTCGCGCGGCTCCGCCGCCCCCGGCAGCCGCCTCGCGGAAGCCTTCGAGGCGGTCGAGCGCTTCCCCGTCCTGATCGAGTCCCGCGAGCGGGTGATCGCCGCGGCCACCGCCGACACCGCGCGGATCGGCGAACTGGTCGAAGCGGTCGAGTCCGACGTCGCGCTCTCGATCTCCGTGCTTCGCTTCGCCAACCGCAGCGGCGTCGTCGCCGGCGGGGTCGGTGGCATCCCCGAGGCGGTCGAGGTACTCAAGCCGTCCGGGGTGCTGGCGATCGCCGGCACCGCCCCGAGCTTCGACTTCTTCGAGTCCAACGGCGGTTGGGAGCTGAAACCGGAGCGCTTCCGCGTTCATGCCCTGGCCACCCAGCGCGCCGCCGACCATATCGGTCGCGTCGTCGGCTGGGTCGAACGCGACGAGCTGGCCGTCGCTGCCCTCCTGCACGATGTCGGCCGCCTGGTCATCTCCCGTCTGCACCCCGGCTACAAGGTCTACTTCGACGCCGCCTCGCGCACCCCCGAGCAGCGCTTGCGCGACGAACGCGAGCAGCTCGGCATCGACCACACGCTGGTCGGCGGGGTGCTGGCCCGGCGCTGGAACCTGCCGCAGCGGATCGCCGTGGCGATCGAGCGCCACCACGCCGAGGACGCCGACGGCCTGGCGGCGATGGTCGCCACCGCCGACATGGTTGCCCACTACTCCCAGGGCGAGGCGATCTCACCCGAACGCCTGCGCGCCAGCGCCGAGCGCTGCGGGCTCGGTCCCGAGGCCCTGCGCGACCTGCTCTACGAGATGCCGCTGCCGCGCCAGGACTCCTCCCGGATCAGCGAGCCCTGTCCGCTCTCGGCCCGCGAGCTGGACGTTCTCCGCCACCTCTCCGAGGGCATGGTCTACAAGCAGATCGCCGGCGAAATGCAGCTCTCGGTCTCGACCATCCGCACCCACCTGCACAACGTCTACGGCAAGATCGGCGCCGTCGACCGCGCCCAGGCGGTTCTCACCGCCCGCGATCGCGGCTGGATCTAGCCGCCGGCCGCGGCTAGTCGATCAGGCACTCGCGCAGGGCGATCGAGACCGCGTGCGTGCGGTTGCGGGCGCCGAGCCGGGCGATGGCCGTCTTGATGTGGGTCTTGACCGTCTCTTCGCTGAGGTCGAGCTCGCGAGCGGCGACGGTCGTCGATTCGCCGTTGGCGAGCAGCTGCAGGATCTGACGCTGGCGCTGGGTCAGCTTGCCGCGGCTGCCTTTCGGCGGCACGGCGGGGTCGACGAAGCTCTCCTGCGCGGCGGCGGCATCGACGGCTTTGCGCAGCTCGGCGGGCCCCGTCGTCCGTGCCACGTAGGCGCTGGCACCGGCCTGCATCGCGGCGGTTGCGATGTGGCGCTCGGGGCGCTCGCCGTGGGCGACGATGCCGAGCGCCGGCGAGGAGCGACGCAGCCTGCGGATCGTCTCCTGGCCGCTGATCGAGGTCACGATCCCGTTCTGGCGCCAGCGCATGTCGACGATCGCGACGTCGAAGTCGCCGATGTCGCGGACCAGGTCGAGTCCTTCCTCACGGCTGGCCGACTCGTGGACCTCGAAGCCATCTTCGAGTATTCCGCGGACTCCGAGCCGGACGAGGGGGTGATCGTCGATCACAAGGCAGTGTGGGCGCTCGCTCAGGACTGCTTCCGATCAATCGTTTACGGGTCGGGTCCGTTTGCCGGTAACGACCCCGTCAGCATCGATCCTAGCCCAGCTCGGAAGGGTGCGGTAGAAAGGGTTTCTTGATCTCGATCACCTCAAAGTCGCGCTATGCGGTCGTCGCCCTTGCCGAGCTCGCACGTTCCGGGGATCGGCCGGTCCCGATCAAGGAGTTGGCGGAGCGGCGCGACATTCCCGAGCAGTTCCTCGAGCAGCTGTTCTCGACCCTGCGCCGCGCCGGTCTGCTGACCAGCCACCGCGGCATGCGCGGCGGTTACACGCTCTCACGCCCGGCCGAAGAGATCACCGTGCTCGACGTCGTGCAGACCCTCGACGGCAAAGTCGGGCAGGAGGCGGACGAGGCCGGCGGCATCTGGGCCGAGGGGGTGACCGCCCTGCGCAAGGTCTTCGGCCAGACCACGATCGCCGAAGTCGCCCGCCGCGAGGCCGAAGAGGCGGGCTCGGGCATGTACTTCATCTAGATCGGGCCGCATTGAGACTGCAATTCCGCTTGTTCAAGCGGTTTTCAATCCGGCTGAGTCCGGTTATTTCCGGTCGTACTGGCGCACAGTTCGGTTCGGTCGACCAAGCCAATCAGCGAAGGCCGAGGAGCTCGGGGACTCCACAGTGGGGGTTTGGACCGAACTCCTCGACGTTCGCCACAACCCACCAGCGGACCATGTATTCGAGCCGTGGGCAGGGGACGGGTGTGGGGGGAGGTAGCCGGCGAGGCTTGGGCGAGCTGACGTGGATCGGGTGAATCCTCCGCGCGATGTCGGCGATGCCCACGTCGTAGCCGCCCCCTATCGGACCGGAGATGCTGAGGGTGATTCGGCTTGAGGGCGAGACGGGGGGAGGGCCCGTGTACAGGTCGCCCCACTGGCTCGCGGGGTGGTTCCGGTTGCGGCAATCGCTGATCAGGACGGCGCCCCCGATCCGCTCGAAGCAGGTGTGCTCGCGGCCGGCCGGGGGCATGTAGGGCGTCGGCCAGCCGGAGCCGGTGTAGATTCGGATTGGGAACGCAGTGCAGCCGCTGCCCACACCGCAGGAGCGCTTGCCGTAGCTGACCCAGGCGCCTTCATCGGTGAGTTCGGCGCCGGAGATCTCCAACCCCTGAAACGAGTCGCCGAGCCAGTAGACGGGATTCCCGCTGGATCGCTCGCGCAATTCGTCGAACGTCTCGGCGCTCGGGCGAGAACCCTCGTCTTCCTCTTCCGATCCACTCCATGCGCAGCCCGCAAGCATCAGCATGGCGATGACCGTGAATATGGCCGCTGCGCTTCTGGTCAAGGCCGGCCACCTTAGTTGGAAACGCGCGAGTACGTTGATCTGGGCTCTAGAGTGCCGGCCGACATGTCGAAGCGGGAGGAAGCGGCACCTGATGCGGATCGGCGCTGAGGCTTCGGCGACTGTGGGCGGCACGCCGCTGGTGCTGCTCGACCGGCTCGGCAGCGAGGTCGGGGCGGACGTCTGCGCGAAGCTGGAGTACTTCAACCCTGGGGGGTCGGTCAAGGACCGGATCGGGGTGGCGATGATCGACGCGGCCGAGGAGGCGGGGCTGGTGCGGCCGGGGCGCTCGGTGGTGGTCGAGCCGACCAGCGGCAACACCGGGATCGCCTTGGCGATGGTCTGCGCCGCGCGCGGCTACGAGCTGATCCTGACCCTGCCGGAGGGGATGAGCCGGGAGCGGGCGAAGCTGCTGCGCGCCTACGGCGCCGAGGTGCGGGAGACGCCCTCGCTGGGCGGGATGAACGAGGCGGTCGCCCTGGCCGAGGAGATCCGCGAGCAGCGCAGGGCCTTCATGCCGATGCAGTTCTCCAACCCCGCCAACGCCGAGATCCACCGCCGTACCACGGCGGAGGAGATCTGGGCAGATACCGACGGCGAGGTCGGCGCCTTCGTCGCCGGGGTCGGCACCGGCGGCACGATCACCGGTGTCGGCCAGATGCTGAAGGAGCGGGCTCCGGAGACGCTGGTGGTCGCGGTCGAGCCGGTCAGCTCGCCGGTCCTCTCCGGGGGTGCCCCCGGTCCGCACAAGATCCAGGGGATCGGCGCCGGCTTCGTTCCCGAGGTGCTCGATCGCTCGGTGATCGACGAGGTGCTCACGGTCAGTGACGAGGATGCGCTGGAGACGGCGCGGCTGGTCGCCCGCGAAGAGGGGATCCTGGCTGGGATCTCGGCGGGAGCCAACATCAAGGCCGCGCTGGAGGTCGCAGCGCGGCCGCAGATGGCCGGCAGGAGGGTGGTGACGATCGTCTGCGACTCAGGCGAGCGCTACATGTCCCTACCCTTCTTCTCACCATGAGCAGGTGGAAGAGGGTGGTCTCCGAGGTGCGCGCCGACGTCGCCGCGGCGCGCGATCGCGACCCCGCCGCCCAGGGGGTCTCGACTTTCGAGATCCTCGGCAGCTGGGCCGGCGTGCAGGCGCTGCTCGCCCACCGGGTCGCCCACGCGCTGATGCAGACGGGGGTGCCGGTCCTGCCGCGGGTGATCGCCTACGCGACCCGCGCCGTGACCGGAGTCGAGATCCACCCGGCGGCGGTGATCGGCAACGAGTTCTTCGTCGACCACGGCGCCGGCGTGGTGATCGGCGAGACCGCGGTGATCGGCGACAGGGTGACGCTCTACCAGGGGGTGACGCTGGGTGGCACCGGCTTCCAGCGCGGCAAGCGCCACCCGACACTCGGGGACAACGTCACCGTCGGTTCCGGCGCCAAGCTGCTGGGCCCGATCGACGTCGGCGCCGGCGCCAAGGTCGGCGCCAACACCGTCGTCGTCGAGGACGTGCCGCCGGGAGCGACGGTGGTCGGCAACCCCGGCCACCCGGTCAGGGTCGAAGGCAGGCGAGTCGAAGGGCCCGATGCCGACTGGATCCACCTGCCGGACCCGATCGCCGAGGCGATCAAGGGGCTCTCGGAGCGGATCGCCGACCTCGAGCGCCGTCTCTCCGATCTCGACGGCGGCAACGGCCCCGGCGGTGCGGCGCCCGACATCCGCCCCCGCACCGGCCGCTCCTCGGCCGGGGGCTGAGTTCCGCGGTTCCAAACCCACCAGATGCGTGGATTTGGAACCGCGCATTGCTCGCCCGGCGCCAGCCGCCCGCCTCACTATTCTCGGAGCGATGCTGCAGAGCGAGTTCGAGATGCCGCCTGACGCGGAGGAGGTGCCCGGTGGCGCCCCGACTGAGGCCGGCGCCGACCGCGTCGAGCGGCTGCTGGCGGGACTGAACCCGCCGCAGCGCGAGGCGGTCGAGCACGGCGAGGGGCCGCTGCTGGTCCTGGCCGGGGCGGGGTCCGGCAAGACGCGGGTCCTGACCCACCGGATCGCCTACCTGCTCGCCACCGGAGCCGCCCGGCCGGGGGAGATCCTCGCGATCACCTTCACCAACAAGGCGGCGGCGGAGATGCGCGAGCGGGTCGGCCAGCTGGTCGGGCGCTCGGTGCGGGCGATGTGGGTGACGACCTTCCACTCGGCCTGCGCGCGGATGCTGCGCGCCGACGCCGAGCGGCTCGGCTACTCGCGCAGCTTCACGATCTACGACGAGTCGGACTCGCTGCGGATGCTGAAACGCTGCCTCTCCGAGCTCGGCGTCGACCCCAAGCGCTACCCGCCGCGGGCGATCCGTTCGAAGATCTCCGGCGCCAAGAACCAGCTGATCGACGCCGCCGCCTACGCCGAAACCCAGAGCGGGCCCTTCGAGGAAGTTGTCGCCGAGGCCTTCCCGCTCTACGAGAAACGGATGCTGGAGGCCAACGCGATGGACTTCGACGACCTCCTGGTCCGCACCGTCAACGCGATGGAGCTGTTCGAGGAGGTGCGCGAGCGCTGGCGCCGCGCCTTCCGCCACGTCCTCGTCGACGAGTACCAGGACACCAACCACGCCCAGTACCGGCTGCTGCAGCTGTTCGGCCTCAGAGCACGGAAACCTGATGGTGGTCGGCGACGAGGACCAGTCGATCTACGGCTTCCGCCACGCCGACATCCGCAACATCCTCGACTTCGAGCGCGACTTTCCCGAAGCCGCCGTGGTCAAGCTCGAGCAGAACTACCGCTCCACCCAGACCATCCTCTCGGCCGCCAACGCGGTCGTCGAGCGCAACCACGAGCGGCGGCCGAAGGCGCTCTGGACCGAGGACGATGGGGGCGAGCCGGTGCAGCTCGCCGAGCTCACCGACGAGCACGAGGAGGCGCGCTGGGTCGCGGCGGAGATCGAGCGGCTTGGAGAGGAGCACGGGATCGGCCGCGCCGACGTCGCCGTCTTCTACCGCACCAACGCGATGAGCCGGGTGCTGGAGGACACGCTGGTCCGCTTCGAGCTGCCCTACCAGGTGATCGGCGGCACCAAGTTCTACGACCGGGCCGAGATCAAGGACGCCGTCGCCTACCTCAGCCTGCTGGTCAACCCGGCCGACCAGGTCTCCTTCTCGCGCATCGTCAACTCGCCGCGGCGGGGGATCGGCAACACCAGCCAGGGCCGGCTCGCCTCCTACGCGAACACCACCGGGCTGCCGATCTGGGAGGTGACGGAACGGGCCGAGGAGGTTCCGGGCCTGGGTGCCGCCGCGATCAAGGCGGTCGGGCGCTTCCACGAGACGATGGATCTGCTGCGGGGACGGGTCGACGCCGGCTCCCCGGTCGCCGAGGTCCTGCAGGCGGTGCTGAGCGAGAGCGGCTACCTGGAGGCGCTGGCGGCCGAGCGCACGGTCGAGGCCGAGGGCCGGGCCGAGAACCTCGAAGAGCTGGTCGGCGTCGCGGCCGAGTTCGACCGCGAGCGCGAAGTCGAGGGCGAGAGCGAGGTGCCGCCGCTGGAGGAGTTCCTGCAGCAGATCTCGCTGTTCAGCGACCAGGACTCGATTCAGGAGGAGCAGGAGCTGGTGACGCTGATGACCCTGCACAACGCCAAGGGGCTGGAGTACGACGCGGTCTTCGTCGTCGGCTGCGAGGACGGCTCCTTCCCCCACATGCGGGCGCTGGAAGAGGGCGGCGAAGAAGAGGAGCGGCGGCTCTGTTACGTCGCCATCACCCGCGCCCGCCAGCGCCTCTACATGACCTGGGCGCGCGAGCGCCGCCTCTTCGGCCGGGCCGAGCACAACCTGCCCTCGCGCTTCATCGACGAGCTGCCGGCGGAGCTGACCGAGCGCCACCAGAAATCTGTCGCCGGCGGCGGCACGTCCTGGAACAGCCCGACGCCGGCGCTGGGAGCCGACCCGGCGCCGCCGCTCGATCCGGGGCCGGCGCTGGAAATGCAGACCGGCGACGACGTCGTCCACGCCAGCTTCGGCGACGGCGTCGTCACCGCTGTCGAGCCGGGCGGCGTGGTCGTGGTCCGCTTCTCCGGCGACGGCTCCGAGCGCAAGCTGATGGCCGACTACGCGCCGATCCGGAAGCGGTAGCCGATGGCGGCGCGGACGATCGACGGCAAGGCGGTCGCCGCCGCGGTTCGCGAGCGGGTCCGGGTCGACGTCGCCGCCTACGAGGAGGAGGCGGGCAGGGTGCCGACGCTGGCGACCGTGATCGTCGGCGACGACCCGGCCTCGGAGATCTACGTGCGCAACAAGCACCGCGCCTGCGAGGAGGTGGGAATGCGCTCCGTCCACCACGGGCTGGCGGCGGCGACGAGCGAGGCGGAGCTGCTGGAGCTGGTCGCGGCGCTCGGCGCCGACGACGACGTCGACGGCATCCTCGTGCAGCTGCCGGTGCCCGCCGCACATCGACCCCGACGCGGTGGTCGGCGCGCTCGACCCGCGCAAGGACGTCGACGGCCTGACTCCGCTGAACGCCGGCCTGCTCGCCCACGGGACGCCGAATCTGGTGCCCTGCACTCCGGCCGGGGTGATGGAGCTGTTGGCCCACGAGGGGGTCGAGCTGGAGGGCGCCGAGGCGGTGGTCGTCGGTCGCTCGAAGCTCGTCGGCGTACCGGTCGCGCGGCTGCTGCTCGCGGCCAACGCCACGGTGACGGTCTGCCACTCGCGTACCCGCGACCTCGACCGTGACCTGCGCCCGCGCCGACGTCCTCGTCGCCGCGGTCGGCGTCCCGCGGCTGCTCGGCGGCGACCGCGATCAAGCCCGGCGCCGTGGTGATCGACGTCGGTATGAACCGCACCGAGGATGGTCTCTGCGGCGACGTCGACTTCGACTCCGCTGCCGCAGTGGCGGCCGCGATCACGCCCGTTCCCGGCGGCGTCGGGCCGATGACGATCGCGATGCTGCTTGGTCAACACCCTGCGGGCGGCGCGCGGCCGCACCTTGTCCGCTCCGGCCTAGAAGGGTCGGCTATTTGCCCGTCGAATAGCGGCAGAAGCAGGTGTAGGGTCGAATTTCGACCGGCAAGCTTCGACGGAGGGATATGCGATGGACGTAGACAAGCTCAACACCGGAGAGAAGATCGCCGGGGTATCGGCTGTCCTGCTCTTCATATTCATGTTCTTCGACTGGTTCGGGGTCGAGATCTCCGGCGAAGGCGGATCCGTCTCCTTCGGGTCCGGGGCCGGCGGCAGCGCCTGGGACGCGCTCGACTTCATCCCGATCGTCCTCGTGATCACGATCGTGATCGTTCTGGTCAACGTCTTCCTGCGCCTCAGCGACTCCGACTACGAGCCGCCGGTCTCGATGAACGTCGCCGTGACCGTGCTCGGCGGCATCGCGACGTTGCTGGTCCTGTACCGGATCATCGACCCGCCCGGCTTCGGCACCTTCGGCGGCGTCTCCGTCGACGCCACGCTCGAACTCGGCATCTTCCTCGGCCTGGTCGCCGCCGCCGGCATCGCCTTCGGCGGCTACCGCGGCATGCAGGAAGAGGGTTCCTCCTTCAGCGGCACCGCCGACAAGCTCTCCGGCGGCGGTCCGGATGCTGGCTCGTCACCACCGCCCTCGAGCGGAGGCACCCCACCACCACCGCCTCCACCCCCGAGCAGCGGCACTCCGCCGCCCCCGCCACCACCTCAGAGCGGTGGTACGCCCCCGCCTCCCGGCAGCTAGCCGTCTGCCGAAGGGGTCGCGGGTGAGGGGTGAGGCGTCTTGTACTTTTTCGGCGCTTCGGCTTTCGGATGGTCGGCGCTCGACGTCGAAAAAGTTAAGCGGAACCCCTCACCCGCGACCCCTCGCGCCACCTGCTTGGCAAAGGCAATGATCGTCATCATCGGATTGACGCCAACGGAGGTCGGGAACAGCGACGCGTCGGCGACGTAGAGGCCGCGAACACCGTGGACCGAGCCGTCCACGGCGCAGGCACCCTCGCGCGGGTCGGCGGCGATGCGGGCGGTGCCCATCGGGTGGAAGGCCTCCAGCCGCAGCTCCGAGGGCTTGAAGGAGGTCGCCTCGAACTGGGCCAGCTCGCCCGGCTTGAGCACGCCGACGCGGGCGATGTTGGGATAGACCTCGGTCGCCCCGGCGGCGAAATGGACCTCGGCGGCGCGGGCGATGCCGAAGGCGATGCGGTCGGCGTCGTCGCCGGTCAGCCTGTAGCTGGCGCGCAGCGAGCCCTCGGCGCCGAGCCCGACCCGGCCCCTGGAGCGATCGGCGAGGTGGACTCCGATCGAGCCGACATGGCCGAAGTCCAACATCGCTTCCTGGTGGGAGCGGCCGGCGCCGAGCAGCCAGGCGCCGCCGAAGGCGAGTGGGGTGAAGGTCGCCTCGAGCAGGATCCCGGTCGGCTCCCACTCGTCGACGTAATAGCTCTGCATCACGCCGTCCCAGCCGCGCACTTCCTCCTCGTAGCGGGCGCCGACCCAGCAGGCGGGGTGGATGTGGAGGTTGCGGCCGACCTGCCCGCCTCCCAGTCCCGAGCGCTGCAGCAGCTCCGGCGTGCCGAAGGCGCCGCCGGCGGCAATCACGGCGCGGCGGGCGCGGACGGTGAAGTCGCGGCGCCTGCCGCCCGCTCCGGCGTGGGCCGAGCCGCCGACGCCGACCGCGCGCCCGTCCTCGACCAGCACTCGCTCGACCTCGACCCCGGCTCGGATCCGGGCTCCCGCCGCGACCGCGCGGGGCAGGTAGCTGACGTGCATGCCGCGCTTGGCGTCGATCTCGCAGCCGAAGGGGCAGGAGCTGCACTGGACGCAGTCGCCGGCGTTGCGGTGGATCGGCGCGCCGCTGGCGCCGATCGCCGCCGCCCCCTCCATCGCCAGTTGGCCGTTGCGGCCCATCCGCTCGGGGTCAAGCTGCCTTACCCGGAGGGTCTCCTCGGCCTCGGCGTAGTCGGCGTCGAGGTCGCCGGCCCAGGAGATGCCGTAGCGCTGCTGCCAGCTCTCCAGCACCGGCTCGGGGGCGCGGAAGCAGGTGCCGGAGTTGATCACGGTGGTGCCGCCGACCACCCTGGCGACCGGGATCGGGATCGGCGGCCGGCCTTCGGCGATCGTCAGGCCGCCGTCGCGGTAGAGCTCGGCGATCGCCTCGAGCTGGTCGCTCGGGTAGTTGTCGCGGTTGTAGTGCTCGCCGGCCTCGAGCACGATCACGTCGAGCCCGGCCGCGGCCAGCTCGGCTCCGGCGACGGCGCCACCGGCGCCGGAGCCGACGATGACCACGTCGCATTCCTCGCCTTCGCCGGGTGGCTCGGTGTCGCCGAGCGAGCCGGCCGGCTCGGGCAGTGTCCCGTCGGCGAGCTCGCAGTGGATCTCGAAGCCGATCCGCTCCTGCACCGGCGGCGTCACCGCGTAGCCGAGGGTCGAGAAGAGCTTGGCCATCAGCAGCAGGTCGTGGTGGAGGGAGAGGCGCGAGCCCTCGAGGCGGAGCAGGAAGTCCTCGCGGGCCTCGGGGTCGAGGCGGCTGAAGCGCCAGGGGAAGGGCAGCCACTCGAAGGCGCGCAGGCCGAGCCTGAGCCGGGTCAGAACCCGCGGCGAGACCGAGGCGAGGAAGTTGGCGACGGGGCCGGAGACGTCGACGTCGCGCTCGGCCGCCGGCAACCCGTCGATGCCCGGCGCCATCGCCGCGCAGATCGCGCTCAGGGTGCGCTGCTCAGCGGCCGAAAGCCCTGGCGGGCGCTGTCAACCGGGGTCGACGGGCCGGCCGATGCGTCCGGCCAGCGCCCAGAACCAGAGCGCCAGCAGCGCCAGGAAGCCGTCGACGAGGAAGTTGAGCAGATAGATGAAGACCTGGTCCTGGATCAGGAAGAAGGCGAGGGAGCCGAGCGAGGAGGCGGTCTTGCCGGCGGCGAGCACGAGCAGCAGGGCGCGGTAGCGGACCACGTCGGTCTGGGCCAGCAGGCAGATGCCGGTGATCACGACCATGTAGGCGAAGGCGAGAGCCAGCCAGAGGTACTCCTGCGTGTGCGGCGCGCGGGTGTCGTTGCCGAACCATTCGCCGACGTCGGAGATGACGTCGAGGACGCCACTCGGCACCGCGATGAAGAGAATCCCGACAACGGCAAAGGACATCGCTAGCAGGCGCAGGTTGAGGACGACGAATCTCTCGGCTGCCGGTCCCTGCATTGGCGGAGACAATAACTGGCTGGCTGGCCAGACGTGGGCGAGGGGAGGCGGGTAGGGGTTTCGCTTAACTTTTTCGAGCGGCGGATATGGCCGTCCGAGGGCCGCGGTGGCGAAAAAGTACAAGACGCTTCACCCCTACCCGCCTCCCCTCGCCGAGCCCCGGCAGACACCTAGAATGCGGCGGATGATCGATCGGGAGCAGGTTCTTCACGTTGCACGCCTGGCCCGGTTGCGGTTGAGCGAGGAGGAGGTGGAAACGATGGTGGGGGAGCTGTCGGGGATTCTCGATCACGTCGATCGGATCGGGAGGCTGGATCTCGAGGGGGTTGAGCCAACCTCACACGTCGTTGCTTTGGAGAACGTGTTGCGGCCCGACGAGCCGCGGCCGAGCTTGCCCAGGGATGTCGCGCTGGAGCAGGCGCCGGAACCGGTCGACGGGGCGTTCAGGGCTCCGTCGCCGCAGGTTGACGCTTGATGGGCGACCTGCTCGAGCTGAGCGTCGCCGCGGCGGTGGCGAGGATCGCGGCGGGGGAGGTCTCGACCGGGGAGTACCTCGAGGCCTGGCGGGCGGCGGCGGCGGGCGACGAGCTCAACGCCTACCTCTGGCAGGTCGAGGAGGGCAACGGATACGAGGTGCAGGACGGGCCGCTGAAAGGCATCCCGGTCGCGATCAAGGACATCTTCTGCACCGAGGGCTCGCCGACCACCGCCGGCTCGCGCATCCTCGAGGGCTACCGCCCGCCCTACACGGCGACCGCCGTGCGCCAGCTCGACGCGGCCGGCGCCCGGGTGCTGGGCAAGACCAACATGGACGAGTTCGCGATGGGGTCCTCGAACGAGAACTCGGCCTACGGGCCGGTGCTCAACCCGTGGGATCGCGCCCGCGTCCCGGGCGGCTCCTCCGGCGGCTCCGCCGCCGCGGTCGCCGGCGGCCTCGCCCCCTGCGCGATCGGCACCGACACGGGCGGCTCGATCCGCCAGCCGGCCTCGCTCTGCGGGATCGTCGGCCTCAAGCCGACCTACGGCGCGATCTCGCGCTACGGGATGATCGCCTTCGCCTCCTCGCTCGACCAGTGCGGCCCGCTGACCCGCGACGTCACCGACGCGGCGCTGCTGCTGGCGGCGCTGCAGGGGCGCGACCCCTGCGACTCGACCTCGGTCGGGATCGAGGGCGGGATCGTGGCGCCGAGCCGAGAGGGCCTGAAGGGGCTGCGCTTCGGCGTCCCGGGAGAGCTCGCCCGCGACGAGATCGACGCCGGCGTGCGCGAGGTCTTCGAGGCGACGCTGGCGCGGATCGAGGAGCTTGGCGGCGAGATCGCCGAGGTGGCGTTGCCGAGCGCCGAGCACGGCATCTCCGCCTATTACGTGATCGCTCCCGCCGAGGCCTCTTCGAACCTCGCCCGTTACGACGGCGTCCGCTACGGGATGCGGTCGCAGAGCGCCGACGACCTGCTGGAGATGTACGAGACGACCCGGGCGCAGGGCTTCGGGGCCGAGGTCAAGCGGCGGATCATGCTCGGTACCTACGCGCTCTCCTCCGGCTACTACGAGGCCTACTACGGCCAGGCGCAGAAGGTCCGCACGCGGATCGCCGCGGACTTCACAGCCGCTTTCTCCGGGGTCGACTTCGTCGTCACCCCGACCTCGCCCTCGGTCGCCTTCGGCCTCGGCGAGAAGACCGACGACCCGCTCTCGATGTACCTCAACGACTTCTTCACGGTGCCGATGAGCCTGGCCGGCATCCCGGCGATCTCGCTCCCCGCCGGGCTGGCCGAGCCCGAGGCCGGTGGCCAAGAGCTGCCCGTTGGCTTCCAGATCGCCGCCCCGGCCTTCGCCGAGCAGAGGCTGCTGGAGGCGGCCTACGCGCTCGAGCAGGGCATCGGCTTCGACAAGGACCGGGCGTCGCGCCGGCCGTGGAACCAGGGAGGCGCCGGTGGCTGAGCTGGAGGCGGTGATCGGGCTGGAGATCCACGTCCAGCTGGCGACTAGGACGAAGATGTTCTGCGGCTGCGAGCTCTCCTTCGGCGACGAGCCCAACGTCCACACCTGTCCGGTCTGCCTCGCCCACCCGGGGGTGCTGCCGGTACCGAACGAGCAGGCGATCCTCTACGCCCTGCAGATCGCCGCGGCGCTGGAGTGCGAGGTGGCGCCGCGCTCGATCTTCCACCGCAAGAACTACTTCTACCCCGACAACCCGAAGGCCTACCAGATCAGCCAGTACGACATTCCGCTTGCCAGCGACGGCAAGCTGGGCGACGTCCGCATCCACCGCGCCCACCTCGAGGAGGACGCGGCGAAGATGATCCACGTCGGCGAGTCGGGCCGGATCCACGGCTCCGGCGCCTCGCTGGTCGACTTCAACCGCGGCGGCACGCCGCTGGTCGAGATCGTCACCGAGCCCGACCTGCGCGACGCCGCCGAAGCCGCCGGGTGGGCGCGGCTGCTGCGCGAGACGGTGCGCCAGCTCGGCGTCTCCGACGTCAACATGGAGGAGGGGAGCCTGCGCGTCGACGCCAACGTCTCGGTCCGCCCGGCCGGCTCCGAGCAGCTGGGGACGAAGACCGAGCTGAAGAACATGAACAGCTTCCGCTTCCTCCAGCGCGGCGTCGAAGCCGAGCTGGAGCGCCAGCGCGAGCTGGTCGCGGCGGGGGGGACGGTGGAACAGGAGACGCTCCACTTCGACCCGGCCAGCGGCAGCCTCACCTCGCTGCGCTCGAAGGAGGAAGCGCACGACTACCGCTACTTCCCCGAGCCCGACCTGGTGCCGCTGGCGCCGACCGAGGCGATGCTGCGGGAGGCGCGGGAGGCGCTGCCGGAGCTGCCGGCTGCACGAGCGGCGCGCTACCAGGACGAGCTGGGCTTGGAGCCGGAGCCGGCGGCGCTGCTTGCCCGCGAACCGGAGGTGGCGGCTTACTTCGAGGCAGTCTGCGCCGCGGCCGGCGCGAGGCGGGACGCTGGGGACGGCGGCGTCGAGCCACGAGTTGTCGCCAACTGGATCAGCGGCGATCTAACCGCGCTGCTGCGCCAGCGGGGCGGCGAGGAGGACTTCGCCGATCCCACTGTCCCGGTCGCGAGCCTCGCGAGCTTGGTCGAGATGGCCGCTGCGCGGAAGATCTCCCACGGCGGCGGCAAGACGGTGCTCGCCGCCCTGGTCGCCGAGGGCGGCGACCCGGCGGCGATCGTCGAGCGCGAGGGCCTGGCCCAGATCTCCGACAGCGGCGAGCTGGAGGCGATCGTCGCCGCCGCGATCGCGGCCAACCCCGAGGCCGCCGAGCAGATCAGGGCCGGCAACGGCAAGGCGATCGGCGCCATCGTCGGCGCCGTGATGAAGGAGACCAAGGGCAGGGCCGACGGCGGCGAGGTCAACCGCCTGATCAAGCAGCAGCTGGAGACTTAGCCAAGGAGGTTCGTCACTCGCAGATGGCGCGATGGAAAGTGGCTTCTGACACTTTGTAACAAGTTGTTACAAAGTGCTAAGTTGGGCACATGGCCTGGAACGTCGTCATCGCCGGGGGTGGTTTTGGAGGGGCGGCGGCGGCGCGGGAGCTGGAGCGGGTGATGCCGCGGCAGTCGGCGCGGCTGGTGCTGGCCAACGAGACCAACTTCCTGCTCTACACGCCGTTCCTGCCGGAGGCGGCGGCGGGGACGCTGGAGCCGCGGCACGTGGTGACGCCGCTGCGCGACATCCTCAAGCGCACCTATCTGCGGCTGGGGTCGATCGTCGGCCATGACCCGGAGGCGAAGACGGTGCAGCTGCTGGCCAAGTACGGCGAGGTCGAGACGCTCCCGTACGACCAGCTGCTGCTGGCGCTGGGCTCGGTCTCGCGGACGCTGCCGGTGCCGGGGCTGGCCGAGCACGCGATCGGGTTCAAGGACCTCGCCGATGCGATCTGGCTGCGCAACCACGTGGTCGAGACGCTGGAGGAAGCGAACGCGACCGAGGACCCGGCCCGCCGCGACAGGCTCCTCACCTACGTCTTCGTCGGTGGCGGCTACGCCGGGCTGGAGGCGCTGGCCGAGCTGCAGGACTTCGCCGTCGACGCGATGGAGAGCTACCCGCGGGCCCGCCTGCACGGGATGCGCTGGGTGCTGGTCGAGGCGACCGACCGGGTGCTGCCGGAGATCGACCCGCAGCTGGCCGACTACGCGCTGCGCGAGCTGCGCGGGCGCGGGATCGACATCCGCCTGGAGACGACGCTGGAGCAGGTCGACAAGGAAAGCGCCCGGCTCTCCAGCGGCGAGACGCTGCCGGCCCGCACCGTGGTCTGGACCGCCGGCGTCGCCCCGCAGCCCATCCTCCGCGATCTCGCGCTGCCGCTCGACGAGCGCGGCCGGGTCCCGGTCGACGAGTACCTGAAGGTGCGGGGAATGGACTCGGTCTGGGCGATCGGCGACTGCGCTGCCGCCCCCGACCCGCGCGGTGGCCTCTGCCCGCCGACCGCGCAGCACGCGGTCCGCCAGGGTCCGGTGGCGGCCCGCAACATCGCCGCCGAGCTCGGAGTCGGTTCGCCCGAGCCGTTCGAGTACCGCAGCGAAGCCTCCTTCGTCAACCTCGGGCGCTACAAGGCGGTGGGCCGGATCGGCGACCGCACCTTCCGCGGCTTCCCGGCCTGGTGGCTGGCGCGGACCTACCACCTGAGCCAGATTCCGGGCGCCGCTCGCAAGGTCCGCGCGGCGCTCGACTGGACCGCCGGCCTGCCGTTCCGGCGCGACATCTCCGAGGTCGGCTCGATCGGCCACCCGAAGCGGCTGGGTTAGCCCGCGGCGACGAGGAGGGTCGCTTTCATCCCCTTTTCCTCGTGTTCGGGGAGGCTGCACCAGAGCCGGTAGTCGCCGGCGGCGAGATCGAAGTGGGCGGACCGGCTCTCCAGCGGACCGGCCTCCGACACTTCCAGCGGCGCGCTCCCGCCGCCCTGCAGTTCCAGATTGAGGTTATGCGGATCCTCGCCCTGGTTGTTGAGCTCGATCAGCGCTGCGCCGGCACCGATGCTGGGCCGCGAGAGGATGTAGCTGAACTCGGTTGCTTTGACGCTGAGGCGGGCCAGGGTCGGCTCGGGTTCCGGTGGCGACGGTGGGCTCGGGGCGACCGGAGCGCTTGGCGGGGGCGCGATGGCCGGCGGCACCGCAAGCGGATTACAAGTCCACCAGCGCTTGACACGGACGATCCGCCGCGGCTTGCCGTGCCGCTTGACCTGCTTGACGACCCGCTTCGAGTGCCGCTGCCAGGCGCAATCCGCCGCCGCGGCGAGCGAGCCGTCACCGCTCGGCCCTGCCGGGACCAGGCTCGGGATGGCGACCAGCGCCAAGGCCAGGGCCGCCGTAGGCGCCCTGTTCACGCTTTCACCAGCGTCGGCCGGGCGAAGCCGGAGGCGCCGGGGATGATCGGGCCGGCGTCGTGGCCGAGCCACTGCTCCAGCAGCGAGCAGTACATCGCCCGGAAGTCGCTGGTCGCGCGCAGGTTGTCCTGGGCGTCGAGCTGGGCCAGCCCCGGGAACTCGCCGACCATCTGGCCCTGAGCTTTGGAGCCGATCACGAAGGCGCAGCCGGCGGCGCCGTGGTCGGTGCCGGCGGAGCCGTTCTCCTCCGGGCGGCGGCCGAACTCGCTCCACATCTCGACCATGACGCGGTCGGCGAGGCCGCGGGCCTCGAGGTCACGCTGGAAGGCGAGGATCCCCTCGCAGGTCTCGCGCAGGTTGCGGTCGAGGTCCTCGGCCTGGTCGGCGTGGGTGTCGTAGCCGCCGGGCGCCCGCACCGTCACCACCCGCATCGGCAGCCCGGCGCTGATGAAGGCCGCAAGTCCGGCCAGCTTGTGGGCGAAGTTGGTGTCCGGGTAGGCGACGGGACTGGTGAGCTCGCCGATCCCGTCGAGGTCCTGGCGCAGCTTGTCGGTCTGGGCCGACGCGCGGCGGACCTGGGCCAAACCGGGGGAGTCGGAGGGAAGCGAGCCGAAGCGGGCGAAGCTGCGGTACATCTCGTTGCGGATCGGGTCGCTGACCGGCGAGTAGAGGTCGTAGCCGTCGACGCTGTCGATCGCCGCCACCGGGCGGTTGGCGGTGGCGATCATCGGCGAGAGCGAGCCGTCCATCGAGAGGCCCTGGAGCGGGTTCTCCTCGTCGCCGACCAGGTCGATGTAGCGGCCGAGCCAGCCGGTGCGGTGGCCGACCGCGAGCTCGCCGACCTCGTAGAAGTGGCGCGAGGTGAAGTGCGACTGGTCGGGATGGTCGTAGCCGATCGCCGGGAAGGTGCTGACCTTGCCCTCGGCGTGCAGGGCCGCGAGGCTGGCCGCGGCCGGGTGCCAGCGCAGGCTCGGGTCCTCCGTGAAGGCGGTTCCCGCTTCCGGGGAGAGTGCCAGGTTGGGCCGCAGCTGCGCGTAGCGCGAGTCGCCGACCGGGGCCAGCAGGCTAAGCGAGTCGATGCCGCCGTCGAAGAAGACCGAGACCAGGACCTTGTCGGTCGGCGCCGCCTGGGCGATGCCCGCCTCGAAGGCGGAGAGCGGGATCTTCGAGGCACCGTAGACGGCGAGCGCGAGCCCGGCCGCGCGCGAGAGGAAGGTGCGGCGCGAGAGCCCGGTCCCGGCCGGGACCGGCATCCCCGGCTCGATCGAGGGCAGCCCGCGGCCGGCCTCGGCGGCGGCGGAGCGCAGCAGCTGCGAGCGCGTGTAGTCGTTGCAGCAGTTGTCCATGGTCATTGCAGGATCGTGTCCGGGCTGATGCCGATCAGCTGCAGGAGGGCGTTCTGGCGCATCGCCCGGTAGGGGCCTTTCTGCCAGTTGGCGAGGATGGTTTTCTCCGCCCGCTGGGCGAAGTCGAGCAGCTCCGCCCGGTGCTCGGCCCGCAGCGGCGGCGATCCCCACGAGCCCAGCGCCCGCGACAGCGCCTCCTCGGCGGTCTCGGTGGTGCTGTAGGAGCCGTTCCAGGCGTCGACGGAGACCTCGTCGAGGGCGTAGTCGACGAGGTTCCAGCGGGCGCGCATGCGCGAGGTGTCGAGCCAGCGGGCATCGTCCCAGCCGGACACGTTCGGGGGGCGGAAGAGGACCTGGCCGGCGGGGTTGCAGAGCCAGACCCAGGCGTCGGTGTCGATGCCGCGGCCGAGCGCGCGCAGCATCCCGGCCAGCTGCACCACCGGCGGTTTCACCATCGGCGGTCCCTCGTAGAGATCAGGGCTCAGCAGGATCGCCTCCAGCACCGGCCGGATCGCCCAGCCGGAGCCGACGTAGGTGGCGATCAGGCTGTCGCGAACCCCCGCCGCGGGCGGCTGTGGCACGAAGTAGCTCCAGAGCTTGTCGACGAAGAAGGAGGCGTGCAGGGGGTGCTCTACGCAGAGGCGGCAGGCGTCTTCCCAGCCCCAGTTGCCACTGCGGCCGAAGACCGTCTTCGTCCCCGGGTCGTGCCGTTTCGGGTCGAAGCGGAAGTTGTGGTTGCCCTGCTCGGCCGACCAGTCGTTGCGCCACCCGGTCAGCGCCCGTGCCTGCTCGCGGATGTCGTCCTCGCTGTAGGCGCCGCGGTCGGCTCCGAGGCTGAACAGCTCCATCATCTCGCGGGCGTAGTTCTCGTTCGGCGCCGATTTGCGGTTTTCGTTGCCGTTCAGCCACTGCAGCATCGCCGGGTCGATCGTCACCGCCTTGAACAGGTCGAAGAACGAGCCGAAGCAGGCGGCGCGGAAGAGGTTGGACTGGTCGATCGTCTGCTGCTGCTTGGAGACGCCTTCGATCGAGGTCGCGAACCAGTCGTGGAAGACCAGCGCCATCCGCTCGACCAGCGGCTGGTTGGTCCTGACCATGCGGTCCAGCCACCAGAGGTGGTCGTGGCCCCAGGCGTCGGCGGGCGCGATCGGGTTGCCGTCGTCGTCGACCGGGGACGGTCCGCTGAGCGCGACGCCGCCGCTGGGGCGGGTCAACGAGTGGACCGCCGCGACCAGGCCCAGGGAGGCGAGCTGCTCCGCCTGTCCGGGCACGGCGCCGAAGCCGGCTCGGTTCAGCAGCCGCCGCGCCTGCTCGGCTCCAAACGGGCCCTGGTAGGCGCCCGCCGGCCGCGTTTCGCCCAGGATCGGGGCCGCTGCGGCCGCGGCCTGCGCCTGGCGCGGCGGCTTTTTACCGGGGCCGCGGCGATGGCCGCGGCGCGGCCTGTGGCGGTGGCGGACGACGTAGCCCTGGACCTGCCAGTCGCCCTGACCGTCGGGGACCCAGCGGTAGTGCTTGTCCTTCCAGGCGTGGCGGCGCCGGCGTTTGTGCCGTTTCGGCTTCGCCGCGCTCGTTGTCGCCCTGGGAATGGCCATGTTTCGAGGCCCCACCCGGGGCTTTCAACGGTTTTCGGTCCTTGTCCAATCCGCTTGAGGGCTGGGGAGGGCCCTGGACGTAAGGACCATGCGGCCAACGCGCAAGAATGACCGTGTGGAGTACCTGGTCATCGCCTTCTTCTTCGGCCTCGCCACCGGCATCGTCGCCCGCGGCAAGGGCAGCTCCTTCTGGATCTGGTTCGTGATCGGCGCCGTCGTCCCCCTGATCGGCCTGATCGCCGCGATCCTCTACCGGGTCGAGAAGAACGAACCGGAACGGCAGTGCCCGAACTGCCACAAGGAGCTGAAGCTCTACGTCCAGGTCTGTCCGCGGTGCGGGACGGATCTGTATCTGCCGGATCCGGCGGCGGTGCGGCATCCGGGGGTGCGGTAGAGGGGAGTGAGGGAGGGGTCTGGTTGCCCTCCAGGCGAATTCGGTCGCGCGACTGAATTCCCACGCAGGGGTACCGGCATCCCTCCTTCACCCGGCAGCCGCCGCCAGCGCCGCCTGAATCGGGGCAGGGTCCCAGCGGCCGATCGCGTCGATGACGCGGCCGTCCCGAAGCTGGAAGCGGCCGATGCCGTCCCAGGCGATGCGCTCGCCGTTCACCGTCGCCTCCATCGCGTACTCGACGAAGACGACGTCGCCGCGGGCCGCCCAGTTCCTCATCTCCAGCTTGATGTCCGGCATCAGGGACCTGATGCCGCGGACGTAGTCGGGCTCCTCGTCGCCGCGGATCGGCTGATCCATGCCGGAGTGGTCGATCCGCGCCTCGGGATGGACCATCTCGAATTTCTCCAGCCGGTCGGCGTCGAAGCCGGGCCAGATTTCCTCGTAGACCTGGATGAAGCGGTCGATGTCGGACATTGCCCTCCTTTGGGCAGCGATTGCGGGTCGCCGCGACGATAGGTCGGGGAGGAGGCGCTGTCTGGCGGGATTCCGCCATGGTCGCCGGCCTCGGCTCGGATGTCGGAAAACCGCCAGGAAGGGGACCGCCGGCATGGGACGATGGCGGCGTGATCGAGGACTTCGAGGCCTGCTACCGGTTCATGCGCAGTCGCGACTCGCGTTACGACGGTCACTTCTTCGTCGGCGTCACCTCGACCGGGATCTACTGCCGTCCGAGCTGCCCGGCGCGGCTGCCGCGGCGCGAGAACGTTCGCCTCTTCCCGAGCGCGGCGGCGGCTCACGACGCGGGGCTGCGAGCCTGCAAGCGCTGCGACCCGGACGCCGCGCCGGGATCGCCGGCCTGGGATCGCCGCGCCGATGTCACCGGCCGCGCCTTTCGCCTGATCGCCGAAGGCGCGGTCGACCGCGAGGGAGTTCCCGGCCTCGCGCGCCAGCTCGGCTACAGCGAACGCCAGCTGCAGCGAATCCTCTCGGCCACCGTCGGCGCCGGACCGGTGGCCCTGGCCCGAGCGCAGCGCGCTCACTCGGCACGGCTCCTGATCGAGTCCACCGAGGTCCCCTTCGGCGAGGTGGCGCTGGCGACGGGCTTCGGCAGCGTGCGCCAGTTCAACGACACGATCCGCTCCGTCTACGCGCGCACCCCCACCGAGCTGCGGGGCCGCGCCCGCAACCACGGTGACGACAGGGCGCCCGGTGCGATCGAGTTGAGGCTCGCCTGCCGGCAGCCCTTCGACCACGCTTCGTTGATCGAGTTCCTGGCCCTGAGGGCGGTGCCGGGCCTGGAGGAGGTGCGCGGCGGCACCTACCGCCGCGCTCTCTCGCTCGGCCATGGCGGCGGAGTGGTGGAGCTGCGACCCGAGCAGGACGGCGTTCGCTGCCGGCTCTGGCTCGAGGACCTGCGCGACCTGACGGTCGCGGTGGCGCGCTGCCGGCGCCTGCTCGACCTCGACGCCGACCCGCTCTCGGTGTCGGCCCAGCTGCAAGCCGACCCGGTGCTCGGCGACCTCGTCCGCGGGCGTCCCGGTCTGCGTGTCCCCGCCTGCGTCGACGGCTTCGAGCTGGCGGTCCGCGCCGTGATCGGCCAGCAGGTCTCGGTCGCGGCGGCGCGCACGGTCGCCGGGCGACTGGTGGAGCGGCTGGGGGAGCCGCTGGCGACCCCGCTCGGCGGCGTCACCCACCGCTTCCCGACCAGCTCGGCGCTGGCCCAGCTCGATCCGGCCGAGCTGTCGATGCCGCGGGCGAGGGCGGAGACCCTGCGGCGCCTGGCACAGCTGGTCGACGACGGCGGCCTCGGCCTCGGGGTCGGGGTCGATCGAGCCGCCACCGTGGCCACCCTGCTCTCGGTGCGCGGGATCGGCCCGTGGACCGCCTCCTACGTGGCGATGCGGGCGCTCGGCGACCCGGATGCCTACCCGGCCGGAGACGTCGGGCTGCGGCGCGCGCTCGAGCTGCGTGGCTGTGCGCTGACCGGGAACAGCGAGGAACGCCTGACGGAGGAGTGGCGCCCCTGGCGCTCTTACGCGGTCATCCACCTCTGGCGCAGCCTCGCGGACGCGCGCCTACCGCAGCCAGGTGCGGACGATCGCGTTGGCGAAGCCGACGCCGTAGCGGAAGACCGCCGGCTTCTTCGAGTGGCCGTGTAGGCGCTGTTCGACGGTGATCGGGATCTCCTTGGCGGGGATGCCGCGCTTGATCGCCTCGATCATGAACTCGGAGGTGTGGAACTGCTCCTGGCGCAGGACCAGTTGCGGGAGGACGGTGGTGCGGACGGCGCGGTAGCCGTTGGAGCAGTCGGTGACGTGGGTGCGGGTGATGAAAGAAACGACGCGGTTGAAGAAGACGATGCCGAGCTCCCGCGCGAAGTGGTTGCGGTCGGCGTGGCCGAGGACGCGGGAGCCGTGGGCGACGTCGACCTCGCCGTCGAGCACCGGCTTGACCAGCCGCTCCATCTCCGACGGCAGGTGCTGGCCGTCCGCGTCGAGGGTGACGACGACCTCGGCGCCGGATTCGACCATCAGCCGGTAGCCGGTGCGCAGGGCGGCGCCGCCACCGCGGTTGGTGACGTGGCGGGCGACCGCGGCTCCGTGGGCGGCGGCGACGTCGCCGGTGCCGTCGCGGGAGCCGTCGTCGACGACCAGGACCTCGGTGGCGACGCCGCCGACCGCCGACGGCATCTGCTCGAGGACATGGCCGATGTTCTCGGCCTCGTTGTAGGCGGGAACCAGGATCGCGACCTTGTCGCGGAAGCGCTCCGGCAGCCCGGCCTGGCGGAACTCCTCCCAGGCCAGCCCCTCCAGCGCCGCCGAGAGCTGGCGCGCGTTGCGGGCGGCCTGCGAGAGCGCCCGCAGGATCAGGAGGAAGAGAATGAAGATGGCGAAGACGGCGAGGCCGAGGATGCGCCCCCCGTTTCCTTTCTCGAAGGAGAAGGCGGAGAGCAGCCCGTCGACGATTTCCGTTCCGGTGACGAGCGCCAGGCCGAGCCCGGCGGCGAGCAGGATGACGACGTCGACGTTGCGCAGCGAGCGGCGGCGGACCAGCGCGTAGGCGATCAGGGCGATCGCGAAGAGCAGCCCGGCGCTGCGCAGCGCCGTCAGCTCGGACGGGAAGATGCCTGCTCCTGGGACCATTCGCGGCCAGAGGATATGGCCGCGACCGCCCGCGACAGGGTCAGGGCGGCAAGAGGAAAGACGAGCGTCATCAGCACCTCGTTGCGGCGCGGTGCCGCCAGGGAGGCGGCGCCGATCGCGGTGACGAGCAGGATCGGGGTCGCCAGGGCGATCAGCTGCCACCAGGAGCGGCGCAGCCCGAGCAGCAGGAAGCCGACCAACCCGAGGGCCACGATCAGGATCTGCAGCGCCCGGCCGACGCCGCTGCTCATCGCTTCGCCGACGCCGCTGCTCCACATGCGTCCGACCTTGCGCGCGGTCATCCCCAGGTAGCCGAGCGGGTCCTCCTCGAGGTACCTGGAGAAGTTCTCCTTGCCGATCTTGCCGAGCGCGGAGTCGCGCGGCAGGTCCGGGTAGCGGGTGGCGACGCGGTCGAACAGCGGCGTCGGGTCGATCTCCTCCAGGGCCGCCGAGTGGGGGTCGAGGCTCCGTCCCCGGTAGCGCTCGACCAGGACCGCCTTCACCCGCTGGTATTCGCCGTCGGCGGGGAGAAAGGTGCCGACGTAGAGCGCCTTGCCGCTGCCGGTCGAGATCGGCACGACGCGGTCGAGGACGTCGAGGTTGCGGATCGTCCAGGGCACGATCGGCAGCAGCAGCGCCGCGACGAGCAGGCCGGCACCGGCCAGCCCCAGTCGCCATCCGCGAGCCATGCCGACGCGGATCCCCGCTAAGACGACGAAGGCGGCGCCGACGAGCAGGTACTCGGGCCGGAACATCGCCGTCAGCCCGAACAGCAGGCCGGGCAGGAGCCAGGCGCGCAAGCGCTCCTGCTCGTTCGCCCAGAGGAAGGCGAGGACGGCGGCGGGCAGCGTCAGGATCGCCGGCGGCTCGCTCATCAGCTCGCCGGTCGAGTGGATGAAGGGTGGGTAGACGGCGACGGCGAACGCCGCGAGCAGGCCGACGGTCGAGCCGACGTGGGGCAGCCGTCCCCCCGCCGCGCAGCCCAACCGTCTGCCGAGCGCGAAGACGACGAGGATCGCGGCCACCCCCATCAGCGCCTCGACGATCCGCGCCGTCCCTTCGCGGGCACCGCCGGTGGCGTAGAAGCTGGCGGCGTAGAGCAGCGGCGCCCCCGGCGACCAGTCGCTGGAATCGCGGAATTCAGGCCCGCCGAAGCTGCCTTCCTCGTACAGCGCCTTGGCCAGGGCGTAGTAGGCGCGCGAGTCGTCGGCGGGGTTCTCGACCGGGTTGGCGACGACGTAGGCGCGGGCCCCGAGGCCGACCACGGCGATCGCCGCGAGCAGGAGCAGCGTCGTCCTGCCGTAGCGCTGGGGCAGCGCGCGAATCCATTGGGCGAGCGCGTTCAAGGCCGGCCCAGGCTATCCGGGGCGTATCCGACTTTCACCACACCGGAGTGGGGTCAAGGTCGGATGCGCTGGATCGAGCTCAGCGCCCAGGTGACGCCGACGCCTGCCAGGGGCGCTATCAGCGGCACCAGCACCAGCACCCGCCGGGGTGAGGCGACGAGGAGGGCGCTGAGCGCGGTGATGCCGAGGAACACGGTGGCGAGCACCAGCGCCTCCCAGCGCCGCTGCCAGGCCAGCACACCCAGGCCGAGCAGGCCGAGCGCGACCAGGGCCCAATGCAGCGCCTCCCAGAGCGGCGTTCGCATCACCTCGCGCGGCCCGTGTGACCAAATCCGGCCGACCTTCGACGCCACGAAGCCGGCGAATTCGAGCGGCTCTTCGGTGGCGTCGTCCCAGAGCTGCTCGCGTCCCATCCGTCCCAGCGCCTGGTCGGTTTCCAAGTTGGGATGACGAGCTGCGGCCAGCCGGGCGAGGATCTGCTCGAGGCGCAGCCGTTCGACGGCGTTTGGCGCGAACAGCTCCGGGTGCCGCTCGACCACCTTGGCGCCGACCTTTTCAGGATCTCCGCCGGAGGGAAGGTAGGTGCCGGCAAACAGCACCTGACCACCCCCGGTCGAGATCGGCACGAACCGGTCCAGCGTGACGGCGTTCCGAATCGTCCACGGCGCGATGACGAGGATGACGCCGGCCAGCAGGATCGCCGCCTGCCCGAGGCTGCGACGCCAGTCAGTGCGCGCCGTGCGGGCGAAGACGACGAGTGCCAGCAGCAAGGCCACCCCCAAGTACTCCGGGCGCACCATCGAGGTCGCGCCCAGCAGCGCGCCGGGAAGCAGCCATCCGACCCAGCCTTCTCTATCCGCCGCCCAGAACATCGCCAGGATCGATCCCGAGAGCAGCGTCGCCGCCAGCGGCTCGCTCATCAGCATTCCGCCGTACTCCAGGAGCGCCGGGTAGATGGCCACCGCAGCCGCTCCCGACAATCCCGCGACGACGCCCCGCCGATCCACCTCACCCAGCGGGGGTGGATCGGCGGGGCGCGCCAGACGCCTCCCGATCAGGTAGCTGAAGAGAACGGCGAGAGTGCCGATCGCGGCCAGCGCCAGGCGAGCGAAGCGTTCGTGAACGCCGCCGGTGACCTTGTAAATGCCTGCGGCCAGCAGCGGCAGCCCGGGGGAGTAGTTGCTGGACGGCTGCGTCGCGTCCGCCCCAACCGTGAAGCCGCTTCCCTCGTCGAGGCTGGCGGCGATCGCGGCATAGGCGGCGGCGTCATAGACCGGCGCCCGGCCGTCCCAGGCCTCGCCTACGCGCAGCCCGAGCCCGAGCAGGAGGATCGCGACGAGGGCGGCGAGGCCGATTCGACCTCCGTTGCGCGCCGCCAGCCTGCTCGCCATCCTGCTGATGCTATGGCGCCTGGACGGCGCCGCCATCGCCCCTGTCAACTAAGCTGCCGCGACTTATGCGAATCCTCATTCTCGGGGGCGATGGCTACCTGGGTTGGCCAACGGCGCTCCGGTTCTCGGCTCGCGGGCACGAGGTCTCCGTCGTCGATGATTTCTCCCGCCGTCGCTGGCACGACGAAGCCGGCACCGGCTCGCTGACGCCGATCGCCGACCTCGAGCGGCGCATCGCCGCCTGGCAGGAGCTCGGCGGCGAGGAGATCCGCAGCCACGTCGGCTCGGTCCAGGACGGCGAGTTCCTCGAAGGGGTCGTCGCCGAGACCCAGCCCGAGGCGGTCGTGCACTATGGCCAGCAGGCGTCGGCGCCCTACTCGATGGCCTCGCGCGAGCAGGCCGTCGAGACCCAGTACGCGAACGTGATCGGCAACCTCAACCTGCTCTTCGCGATCCGCGACCACGTCCCCGAGTGCCACCTGGTCAAGCTCGGGACGATGGGCGAGTACGGCCAGCCCGAGATCGACATCGAGGAGGGCTACATCGAGATCGAGCACAAGGGGCGCCGGGACACCCTGCCGTTCCCGAAGCTGCCGGCCTCGCTCTACCACTGCTCGAAGGTCCACGACTCGACCAACATCCACTTCGCCTGCCGCACCTGGGGCCTGCGCGCGACCGACCTCAACCAGGGAGTCGTCTACGGGATCGATACCGAGGAGACGGCGCGCGACGAGCGCCTCGTCACCCGCTTCGACTACGACGAGATCTTCGGCACCGTGCTCAACCGCTTCTGCCTGCAGGCGGTGATCGGCCACCCGCTGACCGTCTACGGGGCCGGCACCCAGACCCGCGGCTTCCTCAACATCCGCGACACCCTCGCCTGCGTCGAACTGGCGACGTTGAACCCGGCCGAGGCCGGCGAGTTCCGCGTCTTCAACCAGTTCACCGAGCAGTTCTCGGTGATCGAGCTGGCCGAGCTGGTCAAGCACGCCGGCGAGCACCTCGGCTACGCGGTCGAGATCCAGCACTACGAGAACCCGCGGGTGGAGAAGGAGCAGCACTACTACAACGCGGTCCATACCAAGCTGCTCGACCTCGGCCTCGAGCCGACTCTGCTCGGCGAGGAGCTGGTCGAGTCGATGATCCACATCATCGAGCGCTACAAGGGCAACGCGATCGAGGCCTCGATCGACCCCCGCACCCGCTGGAATCCGGCGAAATCGCCTGCAGGTCGCGCCTAGCGCCACTGGTACCATCGCCAGTCCGATGAGAGCCGCGGACACGCTGATGGAAAGCCTCAAGGCCGAGGGCGTCAAGGACGTCTTCGGGATCCCCGGCGGGGCCAACCTGCCGACCTACGACGCGCTGGTCGACGCCGACTTCCGCCACGTCCAGGTCCGCCACGAGCAGGGCGGCGGCCACGCCGCCGAGGGCTACGCCAAGGCCTCGGGCCGGGTCGGGGTCGCCTTCGCCACCTCTGGGCCGGGCGCGACCAACCTGGTCACGGCGATCGCCGACGCGATGATGGACTCGGTCCCGACCGTCTTCATCACCGGCCAGGTCCGCACCGACCTGATCGGCACCGACGGCTTCCAGGAGGCCGACATCCTCGGCGCCACCCTGCCCTTCGTCAAGCACTCCTTCGAGGTCACCGACGCGCGCCAGATCCCCGAGTACGTGCACGAGGCCTTCCACGTCGCCTCGACCGGGCGCCCGGGGCCGGTCCTGCTCGACATCCCGCAGGACCTCTCGCGTGCCGACATCGACTACGAGCCGCGCACCGAGCCGGTCGAGCTGCCCGGCTACAGGCCTTCGACCGAGGGCAACATCAAACAGATCCGGATCGCCGCCAAGGCGCTCGCCAACGCCCGCCGGCCGATCTTCTACAGCGGCGGCGGCGTCATCAACGGCAACGCCTCCGAGGAGCTGCGCGAGCTGGCCGGCTCCGACCGCTTCCCGGTCACCTCGACCCTGATGGGCCTCGGCGCCTTCCCCGCCTCGGAGGAAAACTGGCTGGGGATGCTGGGCATGCACGGCACCTTCACCGCCAACTTCGCGATGGACAAGGCCGACCTGATCGTCGCCATCGGCGCCCGCTTCGACGACCGCATCACCGGCAAGCTGGCCGAGTTCGCGCCGCACGCCAAGGTCATCCACATCGACATCGACCCGGCCGAGATCTCCAAGAACGTCGGCGCCCACATCCCGATCGTCGGCGACGTCAAGCAGGTGCTGCCGAAGCTGACCCGCGAGTACCGGGCGCTGCAGACCGACTCGAGCCGGCTCGACGCCTGGTGGGACCAGCTGCGCGGCTGGCAGCAGGAGCACCCGCTCTACTACGAGCCCGGCAAGGACGGCGAGATCAAGCCGCAGTTCATGGTCGAGGCGATGCACCGGGCGACCCAGGGCGACGCGATCGTCACCTCCGACGTCGGCCAGCACCAGATGTGGGCCGCCCAGTACTACGGCTTCGACAAACCGCGCCGCTGGATCAACTCCGGCGGCCTCGGGACGATGGGCTTCGGCCTGCCGTCGGCGGTCGGCGCCAAGGTCGCCTGCCCCGACGAGCACGTCGTCTGCCTCGCCGGCGACGGCAGCCTGATCATGAACGTGCAGGAGCTGGCGACCTGCGTGACCAACGAGATCCCGGTCAAGGTCTTCCTGATGAACAACGGCTACATGGGCATGGTCCGCCAGTGGCAGGAGCTGTTCTGGGACCGCCGCTACAGCTCGGTCGAGATGGGCGCCAGCCCCGACTGGGTGAAGCTGGCCGAGGCCTTCGGCGCCACCGGCATGCGCTGCGAGAGCTCCGCCGACCTCGAGGAGACGATGGTCAAGGCGCTGGAGACCGACGGCCCGGTCCTGCTCGACGTCCGCGTCGCCCAGGAGGAGAACTGCTACCCGATGATCCCGCCGGGCGAAGCGGCCCGCGACATGGTCGAGGCCCCAAGGTCGGTGCGCTGATGGAGGCCGGCACTCCGCAGGCGGTCAAACTCGAGGACCTGCACCTCCCCGGCCAGCTGAGCGGGCGCAAGCACATCCTCTCGATCCTGGTCGAGAACAAGCCGGGCGTGCTGGCCCGCGTCGCCGGCCTCTTCTCGCGCCGCGGCTTCAACATCGACACGCTCGCGGTCGGGCCGACCGACGACCCCACCGTCTCGCGGATCACCCTCACCCTCGACGGCGCCGTCCACCCGATCGACCAGGTGACCAAGCAGCTGCACAAGCTGGTCAACGTCCTGAAGATCCGCGACATGGAACCGGAGGAGACGGTGGCGCGCGAGATGGCGCTGTTCAAGGTCTCCTCGGCGGTCGAGAACCGGGCCGAGATCATCCAGTTCGCGGAGATCTTCCGGGCCAAGATCGTCGACGTCGCCCGCCGCACGATGACGATCGAGGTGACCGGCTCCGCCGACAAGATCGAGGCCTTCGAGCGGATGGTCCGGCCGCACGGCCTGGTCGAGATGGTCCGGACCGGCGAGATCGCGATCGCCCGCGGCAGCGACTGAAAATGACGGCCCAGGATGCCGCCATACGGCGTCCTCGGTCGCCCAAATAGCGCTGCTATTAGGGCTCCCTGTGTCCTTGTCTGGCGACATCCTGACCTCGTCATTGTCAGCCGGTCTCCGTCAGGCGGTAGAGCGAAGGAGGCGGACGCTGGTCAGCGTCACCGTCGAGTCCGATGTCGCCGATCCCTGCGCGGCGGTGTTCGCCTCGCGGCTGGCCTCCGACCGCTGGTTCTGCTGGGAGCAGCCCGACCGCGGCTTTGCCCTGGCCGGGCTCGGGGTCGCGCACGAGGCTGCCTCGCGCGGCGCGACCCGCTTCGCCGACGTCGCCGAGGAGTGCCTGCGCACCGGCGGCGACGCGGTGGTCGAAGAGCCACCGGGCCTGCCGGCGGGCGCCGGTCCGGTCTGGCTCGGCGGCTTCGCCTTCGACCGACGACGGTGGCGCCTCCTCGACCTGGTCCTCGCTCTCGCCCGGCTCGCTGGTCCTGCCCGAGCTCTCGCTCTGCCGCAGCGGCGAGCGCGCCTTCCTCACCGTCAACGCGGTGGTGCAGCCCGGGGACGACCCGGAGGCGAGGGGCGCTGCGCTGGGCGCCCGGCTCACCGGACTGCGTGGCGAGGCGCCGCTGCCGCTGCTCGACCCGCACCCGACCGCGCACGACGGAGATCCGCAGCGCCCGGCCGCCCGGTGAGTTCGAGGCGGCGGTCGCCGCGGCGACCGAGCGGATCGGGGCGGGGGAGATGAGCAAGGTGGTGCTGGCTCGCGAGGTGGTCGTCGCGGCGGCCGCCGCCCACGACCCGGCGGCGCTGTTCGGCGCCATGCGCGAGCAGTTTCCCGCCTGCTTCTGCTTCTGCTGCGGCACCCCGGAGGCGGCCTTCATCGGCGCCAGCCCGGAGCTGCTGGTGCGCCGCTCGGGGGCGAGCGTCTCGACCGTGGCCCTGGCCGGCTCGACCCGGCGCAGCTCCGACCCGGCGGTCGACGACCACCTCGGCGAGCAGCTGCTGCGCAGCGACAAGGACCGGCGCGAGCAGCGGATCGTCGCCGAGCGCATCGTCCGCGCCCTGCGCCCGCACGCGGTCTGGGTCGAGGCGGCGGCGGAGCCGGAGATCGTCAAGGTGGCGAACATCCAGCACCTGGCGACGCCGGTGATCGCCCAGCTGGCCGAGCCGCGCTCGGCGATCGAGCTGGCCGGAATGCTGCACCCGACCCCGGCGGTCGGCGGCGAGCCGTGGCCGGACGCGGCGCGGACGATCGCCGAGCTCGAGGGCATGGACCGCGGCTGGTACGCCGGCCCGGTCGGCTGGATGGACGCGACCGAGGACGGCGAGTTCTGCGTCGCCCTGCGCAGCGCCCTGCTCCGCGACCGCGAGGCCCACCTCTTCGCCGGCGTCGGCGTCGTCGCCGGCTCCGACCCCGCCGCCGAGCTGGCCGAGACCGAGGTCAAGCTCGAGGCGCTGCTGCCGCTGCTCGCCGAGTGATCGTGGGCGAGGCATCGGGAGAGCCTCAGCGGTCGGGGCAGCGAATCGCCTTCACCCGTCTCGGCGGCGGCACCCTCGGCGATTTGTCCCACCCCCACGAGGGCAACGCGGTGATGCAGGTCAACGCCGACGGCACCTGCCTGACCCCGCTGCTCAAGATCGCAGGGGGCACCTTCTACGGCAGCGCCTGGCAGCCTGGCCCCGGCCGCGAGGCCGGCCCGATTGCCTGCTAGTGGGCCTCCCCGAAACGTCCCACCCGTAACCCCCGCTCACGCCACTCGCTTGCGTCGCTCCGCCTCGGCGAGGCGGCGGTCGCGGTGAGGACCATTGCGATAGGAGATGTGGCGGGCCATCGCGCCGGCAAGCTGCTCCCAGCTCTCATAGTCGGCGTTCTTGACGACGAACTCCCCGAGGGCCCAGAAGTGGCACTCGATCCGGTTCAGCCAGGAGGCGTAGGTCGGTGTCGGGACCAGCTCCACGTTGGCCTCCACAGCCCATTCGCGGACCGCCGGCGTCCAGTGGCAGGAGAGGTTGTCCTGGATCAGGTGGATGCGAAG
Source organism: uncultured Solirubrobacterales bacterium (assembly GCA_963775475.1). Classification (GTDB taxonomy): domain Bacteria; phylum Actinomycetota; class Thermoleophilia; order Solirubrobacterales; family 70-9; genus VAYN01. The sequence continues at coordinate 895,519 of CAVZIP010000003.1, forward strand.
GCGCGGGTCATAGCGCATCCGGATCTGGCTGAAGAAGCCGATCACCTCGCGCTCGCCCTTGCGGGGGCGAAGGCGGCCGTGGAGGCGATCGCCACCAACGTCATAGGCGCCGTAGAGGTAGCGGACCCCGCCCTTTCGGTTGTAGGTCGCGCGCAGGCGCTCGGGCATCCTCTCCGGAGCCCAGCCCGAGCCCTGATGGGGGATCAGCTGGATCGGCCCCATCTCGTCAAAGCAGACCACCGGGCCATCGGCGGGAGGCTCGCGGTAGAGCGAGAGCACGCGCTCGGCTTTTTCTTGGAAATCGGGGTCGGGGCTCCACTTCCATGAGCGCGTGCGCTGGTGGGAGAGGCCGGCCCCACGCAGGATCTGGCGCAGGGTCTCCTCACCCAGCTCTTCGACGATCCCAGCCTCGATCAGATGCGGGCGCAGCTTCGGCAGCGACCAACGGGTCAACGCGACGCCCTGGGTGTCGGGGCGGGCGCGGGCGACCGCGATGATGCGGTCGCGCTCGGCGGGCGTCGTCTTCTTGGGGCGCCCGCCCCGGTAGTCAGGGTCAAGGGACCCGAAGCCCTCCTCGTTGAAGGCGTGGATCACCTTGCGAACGTGCGAACCGTCGGTGCGCACAAGCTCGGCGATCTGCGGCGCCGGCATCCCGGTCGCCGAGGCGAGCACGATCATCGCCCGCTCGCGCTTTGACTGGTACTTCGCTCGCCTCGATATCGAGCGCAGCTGCATGCCCTCCTCGGGCCTCAGCTCACGGACAAACACCTCCGGCGGTCTCATCGCCACCTCCCGGTTCGGGGACATGGCTGCTTGTTCGCCGCCCGAGGGGGGTTTCCGGTCAAACGTTTACGGGAGGTCCACTAGCCCGCGTGACCGTGCTCGGAGCTGGGCTCCTGCAACCGATGGTGCGGCGGATTGGGGTGTGGTGGTGTGCGTGGCGGCGCTGTCGCTGCTGTTCGCCTGCAGCCGCCGCGACCCGCTACGCGGCGCCGGGTGGGACCGGCTCGGACCCCTGCGCCAACCCCGCCCGCCCCTGCTCCGTGTTCACCGCTGCCGACGAGAGCGCGCCGCGCACGACGATCAAGGCGGGGGACGTGGTGATCGCCCGTTCGACGGTCAGCTCCGAATACGCCTGTGAAATTCCACGAAGGGACGATCCGGAACAGCGCCTGCATCAGCTCGGGTGGGGGCTCGGCGCTCGGGGCCAACAGCACTTGGAAGGGGGTGCACAAGGGGGTAATCCACAACAGCACCCTGATCGCAACCGGCCCAAACTCGGTCGGGATGGATTTCACCTTCGAGGCCGAGCTTCCAGCTACGCGACGGTCGAGACCGAGACCTCCGATGGCGGCACCGCCTCGGTCACCCGACCGGGAACCAACGGCAACATCACGGCTCCGCCCTGGCTCGCCGCCGACAACCTGCACCAGTTGCCTGGTTCGCCGACGATCGACAGGAAGAAGGTCGGCTTGGGAAGCACCGGCTTCAGGTCAGAGCCGTCGACCCACAGGGCAAGGTTGACCCCACCCCCGGCGTCTTCGCCTGGCGGGTCGTGACCTGGCAGGCCTTCCTGTCCTGGATCAGGAGGATGTGAGCGCGTCGTGAACGCGCTCGGCCAGCTGCCTGTGGATGGCGACGTTGGTCTGGCGATCGGTCCTGACCTCGATCAGGCCGGTGCCGGCGGCGAGGGCGTCCGGGAGCTCGGCGAGCGATTCGAGGCGCCGGTGGGGGAGATCGAAGAGGGCGGCGGCCCTGGCGGGGTCGATGCCCCGCGGCGTGCCGAGCAGCGTCTCGAACTCCTCCGCGGCGAGAGCCTGCTCCTGGGGGAGGAAGTGGAAGATGCCGCCGCCGTCGTTGTCGATGACGACGATGCGGACCGGGGTGGAGACCTCGCGCAGGGCGGCGAGGCCGCCGAGGTCGTGGAGCAGGCCGAGGTCGCCGCTCACGATCGTGGTCGGGCGGCCGCTGGCATGGGCGGCGCCGATGCCGGAGGAGACAAGGCCGTCGATGCCGTTGGCGCCGCGGTTGCCGAGGAAGAGCGCGTCGGCGGAGCCGGGGCCGAGGAAGGCCTCCTGGTCGCGGATCGGCATGCTCGACGCGGTGTAGACGAGGTCGCCGTCTCGATGGGCGGCCCCGAGCGCGCGGTGCAGGGCCGGCTCTGAAATCGGGCCCTCGGCTTCAGGGCCAGTCTTCGCAGCGGTCTCGTCCAGCTCGGTGTTGAGGACGGCCTGCGCGGCACGCTCGGCCGCGAGCCAGTTCTCCGGCGCGGCCCGCGGTTCCTTCTCCAGTCGCGCTGCCCAGCCGGCCGCCAGCTCGGTCGGGTCGGCGCGCAGGATCGCCGCCGCCCGATTGCTCGGCTCGTTCCAGCCGCCGTAGGGGTCGATCACGACTTCGCTGGCGCCGCTCGCGGCCAGCCATGCCCGCAGCGGCTTGCTGGTCGGCATCGCGCCGAAGCGGAGGACGAAGTCGGGGACGACCGAGCGGGCGAAGCGCTCGTCGCGCAGCAGCAGGTCGTAGGCGGCGATGACGCGGGAGCGGTCGTGGGGACCGCAGCGCAGCTGCGAGGTCGGCTCGGCGAGGATCGGGAAGCCGGAGGCGCGGGCGAGGTGGGCGAGCGGCTCACGCAGCTCGGGGTCGAGCTGGCGACCGGCGACGATGACGCCGGCGATCGCATCGCCGATGTGGCCGGCGACCTCGTCGAGCAGGAAGGCCGAGGGCTCGAGGTCGATCCGGGTCACCGCGGTCAGCGGCCGCCCGTCGCGACCTTCGAGCGCCAGCTCCTCGGTCGCCGTCACCGCTCCCTCGACCGGGATCGGCGCCAGCGGCTCGCGCCAGGGAAGGTTGAGGTGGACGGGCCCGGGACGGGTCTCGCCGCGGGCCGCGGCCAGCGCCCGGCAGGCGACCGAGCGGTAGTGGAGTAGCCCCTCGTCGTCGGCGTCGTGGGTCCCGACTTCGCAGAACCAGCGGACGGCGGAGCCGAAGAGCTTGATCTGGTCGATCGTCTGCCCAGCCCCGATCCCGCGCAGCTCCGGCGGCCGGTCGGCGCTGAGCACGACCAGCGGCATCCCCGATTCGTCGGCCTCGCAGACCGCCGGGTGGTAGTTGGCGACGGCGGTGCCGGAGGTGCAGAGCAACGCGACCGGGTCGCCGCCCGCCTGCGCCGCCCCCAGGGCGAAGAAGGCCGCCGAGCGCTCGTCGACGATCACCGTCACATCGATCTCGGGCTGGCGCCAGAGCGCGACCGCCAGCGGGGTCGAGCGCGACCCGGGGGAGACGACCGCGTGTCGCAGCCCGCCACGCGCGAGCTCCTCGACGAAGGCGGAGGCGAGGGCGGTGTTGGCATTGGTGGGGTCCACGTCGGGTGTCGACTTATTCACCTGTGGGGTTAATAAATCGACACGCCAGGCTAAAGCCGGTGCAGGTCGAGCGCCCGCTCGTCGATCTCGACGCCGAGTCCGGGACCCGTGGGCGGGTGCAGCATCCCGTCGCGCAGCTCGCACTCGACCGCGGCGACGGTCGAGGCGAACAGCCGCTGGGTCGCCAGGCCGTGTGCGAGGTCGAGGCCCTCCTCCGGCGCCTCCGCGCACAGCGTCTGCGCCACCTGCGCCGCGGCGGCGATCCCGACCGGGCCGTCGAGGGCGCTGGAGAGGTAGGACGGCAGCACCTCGGCGATCGCGATCGCCTCCTCCGGCCCGCCGACCTTCGACAGCTTCACCCCGGCCAGGGCGCAGGCGCTGAGCGAGACCGCCCGTTCGGCGTCGGCACGGCTCTCGACGCTCTCGTCGCCGGCGATCGGGATCGCGGTCGGACGCCGCCACCTCGGCCGCCTCCTCCAGCGTCGCCACCGGCTGCTCGGCCAGCTCGACGTCGAGCTCCTCCAGCGCGGCCAGCGTGCGCTTGGCCGTCGCGACGTCCCAGCTCGCGTTGGCGTCGACCCGGATCCGCGCTTCGCGGCCCCAGCGCCTCGCGCACCGCCCGCGCCTGGTCGACGTCGTCGCCGGTCGCCGAGCTTCAGCTTGAAGGTCGCGAAGCCCTCGGCCGCCCAGCGAGGGCGTCGTCGGCGACCGCCGCCGGCTCGCCCGCGACCAGCGTCGCGTTGCAGCGCACCGGTTCGCCCGGAGCGGGGGAGGAATGGCCCTCGGCCGCCGCCCGCCGCCCCCGCAGGTCCAGCAGCGCCGTCAGCGCCGCGCAGCGCGCCGGTGGCGAGAGGTTGGCCACGCCGCCGCTCAGCCCCGCCTCGTCCAGCTCCGACAGCTCGCCCAGCAGCTCCAGCTCTTCGACCACCCGTGCCAGCGTCGCCCCGCCGCGCAGCGAGAGCGGCACCGCCTCGCCCAGCCCGGTCAGCCCGTCCTCCGATCGCAGGCGCAGCAGCACCATCTCGCGCTGCTCGAGCCGGCCGCGCGCGGTCACGTAGGGCTCGCGGAAGGGCAGCGCGTAGGGGACGACCTCGACGGAGGCGATTCGCACTCGCAAAGCTTCTCACTCCGTCGCGCCCTTCGCTGGATGTCGCGCTTGCTCCGGGACGGGGAAGGAAATGCGATCTCAGGCGGAGATCAGCAGGCCTGCGCTGACCAGCAGGCTGTACGCGGCGAGCACGGCGCCGGTTGCGGCCAGGGCGCCGTTGAGGGCGGGGCCGTCGCTGCGGTTGCTCATCGTCCGCATCGGCCCGATCGCCAGCGGCAGGGCCAGCAGCCCGATCAGCGGCAGCGCGCTCGCCTCGCCGGCCGCCAGGGAGATCGGCAGCATCAGGAAGGCACCGAGGACGAGCAGGCGGTAGAGCACCACCGCGTTGTGCCGGCCCATCCGCACCGCCAGCGTCATCTTGCCGGCGCGGCGGTCGGTCTCGAGGTCGCGGACGTTGTTGACGACGAGGATCGCGGTGGCGAGGAAGCCGATCGAGATCGAGAGCCCCAGCGGCAGCGCGTCGAGCGCCTCCACCTGCACGTAGTAGGAGCCGTTGACGGCGACCAGGCCGAAGAAGAGGAAGACGAAGACCTCGCCGAGGCCGGCGTAGCCGTAGGGTCGCGGCCCGCCGGTGTAGAGGACGCCGGCGGCGATCGAGACGGCGCCGATCAGCAGGATCACGGCTCCCGCGACCGTCGCCAGGTAGATGCCGCAGGCGACCGCGACGGCGAAGGCGATCCAGGTCGCGGTCAGCACCCGCTGCGGCGTCACCAGGCCGGCCGAGGTGACCCGGACCGGCCCCAGCCGGTCGGCCGTGTCGGCGCCGCGCTTGGCGTCGGAGTAGTCGTTGGCGAGGTTGGTCCCGATCTGGATGAAGATCGAGCCGACCAGCGCCGCCACGAACGCCCCCCAGCGCGGCAGGCTCCCGTACCAGCTGCACGGCCGCCGCGGTCCCCACCAGCACCGGCGCGATGGCAGCGGGCAGCGTCCGCGGCCTTGCGGCCATCACCCAAATCCTCATGACCGGGATCCCGACGACGAGCCGGGAGGGGGTGAAGCGTCTTGTGCTTTTTCGCCACGGCGCTCCTCGGACGGCCACCCCCGCCCCTCGAAAAAGTTAAGCGAAACCCCCTCCCGGCTCGTCGTCGTCATGGCCGGCGCGGGAACTTGGAGAAGTCGGGCTGGCGTTTCTCCTTGAACGCCTCGCGTCCCTCGCGCGCCTCCTCGCTGCCGTAGAAGAGCAGGTTGGCGTCGTGGGCGAGCTGCTGGATCCCGGCGTAGCCGTCCTCGTGGGCGTTGAAGCTGGACTTGACCAGGCGCAGGGCGAACGGCGAGAGAGCGAGCATCTCCCGGCAGCAGGCGACCGTCTCCTGCTCGAGCTCGCTCGAGCGGGACGACGGCGTTGACCAGGCCCATCTCGCGCGCCTCCTCGGCGTCGTACTGTCGGCAGAGCAGCCAGAACTCCTTCGCCCGCTTGGTGCCGACGAGGTCGCGCAGGAGCGAGGCGCCGAAGCCGCCGTCCCAGGAGCCGACCCGTGGCCCGGTCTGGCCGAAGCAGGCGTTGTCGGCGGCGATCGTCAGGTCGCAGCAGAGGTGGAGGATGTGACCGCCGCCGATCGCGTAGCCGGCGACCATCGCCACCACCGGCTTCGGCAGCCGCCGCATCTGCACCTGCAGGTCGGTGACGTGGAAGCGGCCGAGCGAGGCGCCCTCGGCGACGTAGCCGCTGTCGCCGCGCACGCTCTGGTCGCCGCCGGAGCAGAACGCCCGCTGTCCCTCGCCGGTGAGGACGATCGCGCCGATCTCGGTGTCCTCGCGGGCCAGCTCGAGCGCGGCGGAGATGTCGATCAGCGTTTGCGGTCGGAAGGCGTTGTGAACCTCGGGCCGGTCGATCGTGATCTTGGCGATCCCGTCGGCCTTCTCGTAGCGGATGTCGGCGTAGTCCTCGGCGCGGCGCCACTCGACCGGCGCGTAGAGATCCTGCTCGGGTGGGGCGTCCTTGTGGCGTTTGGGCATGATGGGCACGATATCCCGCGGATGAAACTCGACGACTGGCTGGCCCAGAGATCGCAGAGCTGTCCCGACCGCACCGCGCTGGTGGCGGACGGGGCGGAGATGACCTACGCCGAGCTGGAGGCGGAGGCGACCTGGGTCGCCCGCCGCCTCGCCGCCCACGGCGTCCGCCGCGGCTCGACCGCCGCCCTGACCATGCACCCGCGCCGCGAGCAGGTCGTCCTCGCCCACGCGCTGATGAAGGTCGGCGCCAAGCTGCTCCCCCTGAGCCCGCGGCTGACCCTCGACGAGCGGGAGGCGATCGTCGCCGCCGAGGAGCCGATCGTCGACCTCGACGACGCCGGCGAGCTGACCCAGACCGAGGCCGACATGCCGCTGCTCGGCGAGCACGACATGGACGAGGTCTGCGCCCGGGTCCTGACCAGCGGCAGCAGCGGCGCCCCGCACCCGGTCGGGCTCACCTACGGCAACTTCCTCTGGAGCGCCGTCGGCTCCGCCTTCAACATCGGCGTCGAGCCCGAGGACCGCTGGCTCTGCTGCCTGCCGCTGAGCCACATCTCCGGCCTCGGCATCGTCATGCGCTCGGTCATCTACGGCACCACCGCGGTGGTCCACGACGGCTTCGACGTCGACCGCGCCGGGGCGGCGCTGGAAGGTGACGGGATCACCGTGGTCTCCGTTGTCGCGACGATGCTGACCCGGCTGCTCGAGGCCGGCGCCGACCTCTCCGGCCCGCGGGCGATCCTGGTCGGCGGCGGCCCGGTCCCGGAGGAGCCGCTGCAGGAGGCGAGCGCCAAGGGCGCCACGGTCGTCCAGACCTACGGCCTGACCGAGACCTGCTCGCAGGTGACGACGCTGGCTCCGGCCGAGGCGCGCCGCAAGCTCGGCTCCGCCGGGCGGCCACTGCTGACCACCCACCTCCGCATCCAGGACGGCGAGATCCTCGTCCAGGGGCCGACCGTCGCTCCCGGCCACGCCGACGCCGACGGCTGGCTGCACACCGGCGACATCGGCCACATCGACGAGGAGGGCTTCCTCTACGTCGAGGACCGGATCGACGACATGATCGTCAGCGGCGGCGAGAACATCGTCCCGGCCGAGGTCGAGGAGGTGCTGCTGCGCCACCCCGAGGTCGCCGACGCCGCCGTGGTCGGCCGCGAGGACCCCGAGTGGCAGCAGGCGGTGACCGCGGTGGTGGTGCTGGAGAGCGACTCCGACGTCACCCCCGACGAGCTGCGGCGCCACTGCGCCGAGTCGCTGGCCGGGTTCAAGGTGCCGAAGCGGGTCGAGCTGGCGGCGGCGCTGCCGCGCACGCCCTCCGGCAAGCTGATGCGCAGGGCGCTCCGATAGCCTGCTCGGCCATGCGCACCGACGACATTTTTTACGACAAGGACGCCGACCTCGGCAAGCTCGACGGCAAGACCGTCGCGATCCTCGGCTACGGCTCCCAGGGGCACGCCCACGCCCTCAACCTCAAGGACTCCGGGGTCGACGTGGTCGTCGGTCTTCGTCCCGATTCATCCAGCCGCGCCAAGGCCGAGGCGGCCGGGCTCGAGGTGCTCGAGATCGCCGAAGCCGCCAGCCGCGGCGAGGTGGTGATGATCCTGCTGCCCGACGAGAAACAGGCCGAGATCTGGCAGTCCGACATCGCCGACGGCATCGCCCCCGGCAACCTGCTGCTCTTCGCCCACGGCTTCGCGATCCACTTCGGCGAGATCGAGCCGCCGCCCGGCGTCGACGTCGGCATGGTCGCGCCCAAGGGCCCCGGCCACCTGGTCCGCCGCCAGTACGAGGAAGGCGCCGGCGTTCCCTGCCTGATGGCGGTCCACCAGGACGCCAGCGGCGATGCCCACGACCTCGTCCTCGCCTACGCCTCCGGCATCGGCGGCGGCCGCGCGGCCGTGATCGAGACCAGCTTCAAAGACGAGTGCGAGACCGACCTCTTCGGCGAGCAGGCCGTCCTCTGCGGCGGCGCCTCGGAGCTGGTCCGAGCCGGGTTCGAGACCCTGGTCGAGGCCGGCTACGACCCCCGCCTCGCCTACTTCGAGTGCCTGCACGAGCTGAAGCTGATCGCCGACCTGATGTACGAAAAGGGGATTCAGGGCATGCGCTACTCGATCTCCAACACCGCCGAGTACGGCGACATGACCCGCGGCAAACGTGTTGTCGGCGAGGAGTCGCGGGCGGCGATGAAGCAGATCCTCAGCGAGATCCAGTCCGGCGAGTTCGCCCGCGAGTGGATCGCCGAGAACCGCGCCGGCGGCGAGAGCTTCGACCGCATGCGCAAAGAGGGCGCCGGGCACCAGGTCGAGGAGGTCGGCAAAGATCTTCGCGACATGATGCCCTGGATCGATCAGAAGTTCAGCGATACGAAATAGGGGTGGTGCGGGGAGGGGTGCCGATACCCCTCCCCGGGAATTCAGTCGCGCGCCCTGTCGGGCGCGGCTCCGGATGTTGGTGCGCGCCTATGGCGCGCAAATGACAGATTGCATGTCGCCGCTGCGCGACATTCCCGGAGAGGGGTATCGGCACCCCTCCCCTTAGACCCCGCAGTTGTTCAGCGCCAAACCGAAGACGTCCCGGAGGGTTCCTGCTCAGGCTGAGGCAGTGCTCGCTGCGCCGCTGGGTTGGCCTGCCGCTTCTGTAGCCAGTTGAGCAGTGTGCCTTTGTCGCTAGTGGGCCTCCCCGAAACGTCCCACCCGTAACCCCCGCTCACGCCACTCGCTTGCGTCGCTCCGCCTCGGCGAGGCGGCGGTCGCGGTGAGGACCATTGCGATAGGAGATGTGGCGGGCCATCGCGCCGGCAAGCTGCTCCCAGCTCTCATAGTCGGCGTTCTTGACGACGAACTCCCCGAGGGCCCAGAAGTGGCACTCGATCCGGTTCAGCCAGGAGGCGTAGGTCGGTGTCGGGACCAGCTCCACGTTGGCCTCCACAGCCCATTCGCGGACCGCCGGCGTCCAGTGGCAGGAGAGGTTGTCCTGGATCAGGTGGATGCGAAGGCGCGGGTCATAGCGCATCCGGATCTGGCTGAAGAAGCCGATCACCTCGCGCTCGCCCTTGCGGGGGCGAAGGCGGCCGTGGAGGCGATCGCCACCAACGTCATAGGCGCCGTAGAGGTAGCGGACCCCGCCCTTTCGGTTGTAGGTCGCGCGCAGGCGCTCGGGCATCCTCTCCGGAGCCCAGCCCGAGCCCTGATGGGGGATCAGCTGGATCGGCCCCATCTCGTCAAAGCAGACCACCGGGCCATCGGCGGGAGGCTCGCGGTAGAGCGAGAGCACGCGCTCGGCTTTTTCTTGGAAATCGGGGTCGGGGCTCCACTTCCATGAGCGCGTGCGCTGGTGGGAGAGGCCGGCCCCACGCAGGATCTGGCGCAGGGTCTCCTCACCCAGCTCTTCGACGATCCCAGCCTCGATCAGATGCGGGCGCAGCTTCGGCAGCGACCAACGGGTCAACGCGACGCCCTGGGTGTCGGGGCGGGCGCGGGCGACCGCGATGATGCGGTCGCGCTCGGCGGGCGTCGTCTTCTTGGGGCGCCCGCCCCGGTAGTCAGGGTCAAGGGACCCGAAGCCCTCCTCGTTGAAGGCGTGGATCACCTTGCGAACGTGCGAACCGTCGGTGCGCACAAGCTCGGCGATCTGCGGCGCCGGCATCCCGGTCGCCGAGGCGAGCACGATCATCGCCCGCTCGCGCTTTGACTGGTACTTCGCTCGCCTCGATATCGAGCGCAGCTGCATGCCCTCCTCGGGCCTCAGCTCACGGACAAACACCTCCGGCGGTCTCATCGCCACCTCCCGGTTCGGGGACATGGCTGCTTGTTCGCCGCCCGAGGGGGGTTTCCGGTCAAACGTTTACGGGAGGTCCACTAGTTGCGTGTGGCTGAGAGGTCTGGTCGTCCTCCAGGCGAATGTCGCCGAAGGCGGCGAAATGCAATCTGACTCCTGCCCGCATAGGCGGGCAGCATCATCCAGAGCCGCCCCCTTTAGGGGGCGCGACTCAATTCGCCTGGAGGACGACCAGACCTCTCGTCCGCTCCCGCTTCGTCAGCGGTGCTCCTCGCCCGGTGCGAGATTTCCGTCTCTCCCCACGTAGCCGTCCTTCCCTCCGACCACGACGTAGACCGCCTCCTCCGAGTCGCTGAGGTTCCTCACCTTGCGATGGGTCGGGGCATCGACCCAGGCTAGACCGCCGGGGCCCAGCCGCTGGGTCGAGCCGTCGCCGAAGGCGAGCTCGACCTCGCCGCTGTGGACGAAGTAGAGCTCCTCCTGCTCGTCGTGGTAATGGCTGCCGGTCTCATAGGAGGGCGGCAGCACGATCGCGTTGACGCCGAAGGCGGTCACGCCCAGCTCCTTGCGGATCTTGCGGAACCCGGGGCCCTCGCCGAGGTCGGCGAGGTTCGAGACCGCGTAGCCCTCTCCTTTCGTCACCGTCTCGCTCATCGTGCCCTCCTAGATCACTGATTCCTAATTGCCTGCGACGGCAAGCGCCCGCGTAGGGGCATAAAAGAAGGTGTCGAAGGTCGGCGTGTCCTAGCAACGCCGACCACACGGAGGTGGCGACATGCCCACCGACCTCGACACCCTCTTGACCGCACTTTACGTGCTGGCCGACGATCTCCTGCCCGGGAGAGATCGATCCCGGCCGGGGCGAAAGCCTCGGATCGGCGACGCGGAGGTGATCTGCCTGGCCGTCGCCCAAGTCCTGCTCGACTGCCCCAAGGAGCGCCGCTTTATCCGCTTTGCCAAGCGCCGCCTCGGCCACCTCTTCCCCTACGTCCCCGGCCAGTCCGGCTACAACAAGCGGGTCCGCGACCTCGCCCCCCAGATCGTCAGGCTATTGGGGCATCTGGCGCGGGTCTCGCCCTCGTGGTGCGACAACCTGAGATTGGTCGACGCCACCCCCGTCCCCTGCGGACAATCGCGCCAGACGGTGGAGCGCTCGGAGTTCGCCGGGCACGCCGCCTACGGCTACTGCGCCGCGCACTCGCGCCACTTCTGGGGCTTCAAGCTCTACCTGCTCTGCGCCCCCGACGGGATGCCGATCGCCTTCGAGCTGGCTCCTGCCAACGAGCCCGAGCGCGAGATCGTCGCCGGGATGCTCGAAGGGGTCGGTCTCGAGGGCCACACGGTGATCGGCGACAAGGGGCTCTCCGGTGCTGAGATCGAAGAGCTCGTCGCCTCCCTCGGCGGCACCTTCCTGCGGCCCGACCGCCGCGACGAGGCGCCTCGCTTCGGCAACCTCGGTGGCGTACGTCAGTGGATCGAGGCGATCTTCGACCAGCTCAAGGACCAGCTCTCCCTGGAGCGCCACGGTGCCCACACCCTGCCCGGCCTGCGCGCCAGGATCGCTCAGCGGCTGCTCGCCCTCGGCGCCTGCGTCTGGCACAACTGGAAGATCGGGGAGCCGGGGCGGAGCCTCATCGCCTACGACCACTGACGGTGGTGAATGGGAATCAGTGATCTAGATCACTGATTCCTAATTGCCTGCGACGGCAAGCGCCCACGTAGGGGCATAAAAGAAGGTGTCGAAGGTCGGCGTGTCCTAGCAACGCCGACCACACGGAGGTGGCGACATGCCCACCGACCTCGACACCCTCTTGACCGCACTTTACGTGCTGGCCGACGATCTCCTGCCCGGGAGAGATCGATCCCGGCCGGGGCGAAAGCCTCGGATCGGCGACGCGGAGGTGATCTGCCTGGCCGTCGCCCAAGTCCTGCTCGACTGCCCCAAGGAGCGCCGCTTTATCCGCTTTGCCAAGCGCCGCCTCGGCCACCTCTTCCCCTACGTCCCCGGCCAGTCCGGCTACAACAAGCGGGTCCGCGACCTCGCCCCCCAGATCGTCAGGCTATTGGGGCATCTGGCGCGGGTCTCGCCCTCGTGGTGCGACAACCTGAGATTGGTCGACGCCACCCCCGTCCCCTGCGGGCAATCGCGCCAGACGGTGGAGCGCTCGGAGTTCGCCGGGCACGCCGCCTACGGCTACTGCGCCGCGCACTCGCGCCACTTCTGGGGCTTCAAGCTCTACCTGCTCTGCGCCCCCGACGGGATGCCGATCGCCTTCGAGCTGGCTCCTGCCAACGAGCCCGAGCGCGAGATCGTCGCCGGGATGCTCGAAGGGGTCGGTCTCGAGGGCCACACGGTGATCGGCGACAAGGGGCTCTCCGGTGCTGAGATCGAAGAGCTCGTCGCCTCCCTCGGCGGCACCTTCCTGCGGCCCGACCGCCGCGACGAGGCGCCTCGCTTCGGCAACCTCGGTGGCGTACGTCAGTGGATCGAGGCGATCTTCGACCAGCTCAAGGACCAGCTCTCCCTGGAGCGCCACGGTGCCCACACCCTGCCCGGCCTGCGCGCCAGGATCGCTCAGCGGCTGCTCGCCCTCGGCGCCTGCGTCTGGCACAACTGGAAGATCGGGGAGCCGGGGCGGAGCCTCATCGCCTACGACCACTGACGGTGGTGAATGGGAATCAGTGATCTAGACGGCCGGCGCCGTGGGCGGTTGCGGAGCGGCCGGCGGCGTCGGCGGCGCCTCAGTCACCTTCGCCCGCTCGATCCCGATCGGCGGGTAGTCGTCGGTGAGGAGCGCGATGTAGCCGAGGACCCGGGCGTGGAAGCTGTTGACGAAGGTCAGCATGCTGTTGATCCCCTCCGGCAGGTAGCCGCGGAAGACGATCGTCAGCCAGGCCACGAACCCGGCGGCCAACTGGACGGAGGAGGTGCCATAGGAGAGCACCAGCAGCACCGGCAGGGCGAGGATCCAGCGGAAGAGCGCCTTCAGCCGGCTCTGGCGCGCGGCCGCCGGCGCGATGTTGACCCGGATCGGGTAGCTGGGGTCGTCGCTGAGGCTGAACGGCGGCCAGGCGTCGGTCTGGAGGTAGATCCAGGCGGAGACCCGAACCGAGAAGCGGACCACGCCGGCGTTGAACTCGTAGAGCCACTGCGGGTAGCGGCCGAGGACGATGATCGCCACCCAGGCGAAGAGATGGGTGAAGAGGAAGAGGATCCCCCAGAAGGTGGCGACGATGAACCACGGGATCGCCAGGATCAGCCGGAAGAAGGTCGTCCAGCGGTTCGGCTCCGGGTTGAAGTCGGCTTCGTAGCTGATCGGATACATCGATCCTCCTCAGGTAGGACGGGACAGCCAAAGCAGCGCCGCGAGCCTACCCCCGGCCCCGGCGCCAGTCCACCCGCGGCGGTCAATAACCTGTCGAGCCCGATGGCACCTCAGACCACCGACACGGTTCAGATTCCCGCCGAGCTGAAGCCCGCCGACGGCCGTTTCGGCTGCGGCCCCTCGAAGGTGCGCCCAGAGGCGCTGGCGACGCTGGCCGAGCGCGCGGACCTGATCGGCACTTCCCACCGCCAGGCGCCGGTGCGCGACCTGGTCGCCCGGGTGCGGGGCGGCCTCGCCGACCTCTTCTCGCTGCCCGGCGGCTACGAGGTGGCGCTCGGCAACGGCGGCACGACCGCCTTCTGGGACGCCGCCACCGCCTGGCTCGTGCGCGAGCGCGCCCTCCACCTCACCTACGGCGAGTTCTCGCAGAAGTTCGCCAGGGCGACCGCGGCGGCGCCGTTCCTGGCCGATCCGATCCTGGTCGAGGCAGAGCCGGGCGACGCGCCGGCCCCGACGGCCGACCCCGCCGCCGACGTGCTCGCCTGGGCCCACAACGAGACCTCGACCGGCGTCATGGTCCCGGTCGAGCGGCCAGGAGGCGCCGGCGACGCCCTGGTTCTGATCGACGCCACCTCGGGCGCCGGCGGCCTGCCGGTCGACGTCGCCGAGGCGGACGCCTATTACTTCGCCCCGCAGAAGTCCTTCGGCGCCGACGGCGGCCTCTGGCTGGCGCTGCTGAGCCCGGCCGCGATCGCCCGGATCGAGGAGCTCGATGGCGCCGAGGGTCGCTGGCAGCCGGAATTCCTCTCGCTGCAGACCGCCCTGGACAACTCGCGCAAGGAGCAGACCTACAACACGCCCGCCCTGGCGACCTTGCTCCTGCTCGCTGACCAGGTCGAGTGGATGCTCGGCAACGGCGGCCTCGAGTGGTGCGTGCGGCGGACCTCCGAGTCCTCCGGCCACCTCTACGGCTGGGCCGAGCGCAGCGACGTCGCCACGCCGTTCGTCGCCGACCCCGCCAAACGCTCGCTGGTCGTCGGCACGATCGACTTCGCCGACTCGGTCGACGCCGCCGCTCTGGCCGCCACCCTGCGCGCCAACGGGATCGTCGACGTCGAGCCCTACCGCAAGCTCGGCCGCAACCAGCTGCGGGTCGGGATGTTCCCGGCGGTCGAGCCCGACGACGTCGAGGCGCTCGACCGTCTGCATCGACTGGGTGCTGGAGAACGTGGACGGGGTGGCCGGGTGAAGGTCCTGGTCAAGGAGAAGATCGCCGACAACGGCGTCGACCTGCTCCGCGACAACTTCGAGGTCGAGCTCGGGTCTGGAGATGTCCGACGAGGAGCTGCGGGAGCGGATCGGCGAGTACGACGCGATCCTGATCCGCTCGGCGACGAAGATGACCCCGGAGCTGATCGAGCTCGCGACCAACCTCAAGGTGATCGGCCGCGCCGGCACCGGCGTCGACAACGTCGACATCCCGGCAGCGACCCGGCGCGGGATCATCGTCGCCAACGCTCCCGAGTCGAACTCGGTCGCCGCCGCCGAGCACACGCTGGCGCTGGCGCTCGCCCTCTTCCGCAACGTGCCACGGGCCGACCGCTCACTGGTCGAGGGGCGCTGGGACCGGGCCAAGTTCAAGGGGGCCGAGCTCTACGGCAAGACGCTCGGAGTGATCGGCTTCGGGCGGATCGGCCAGCTCGTCGCCAAACGCGCTCAGAGCTTCGAGATGGAGGTCGTCGCCTTCGACAAGTTCGTCTCCGCCGAGCGCTTTCGCGAGCTCGGCGTCGACGGTGTCGACAGCGTCGAGGAGCTGCTCGGCCGCGCCGACCTGATCACCCTGCACGTGCCGAAGACGCCGGAGACGATCGGCCTGATCAACGACGAGACGATCGCCCAGATGGTGGACGGCGCCCGCATCGTCAACTGCGCCCGCGGCGAGCTGGTCGACCTCGACGCGCTGCAGGCCGGTCTTGAGTCGGGCAAGCTGGCCGGCGCCGCGCTCGACGTCTTCCCCTCCGAGCCGTTCACCGAGCACCCGCTCTTCGCCCGCGAGGACGTCGTCGTCACGCCCCACCTCGGGGCCTCGACGGCGGAGGCCCAGGATCGCGCCGGCGTCGTCACCGCCGAGCAGGTGACCGCGGCCCTCAGCGGCGGCGTCGTCACCAACGCCGTCAACATCGCCGCCGTCCGTCCCGAGGCGATGGAAGCGCTGGCGCCCTTCGTGCCGCTCTGCGAAAAGCTCGGCCGCCTCGCCCAGGGCCTCGGCGACGGCTCGGTCGACCGCGTCACCGCCGAGTTCCGTGGCCGCATCGCCTCCCACGACACCCGCCTGCTCGGCATCGCCGTCCTCGCCGGCATCCTCGCCGGCAACACCGAGGAGCCGGTCAACCTCGTCAACGCGCCGCAGATGGCGGAGGAGCGGGGGATCGAGCTGATCGAGACCAAGGACGCGAGCGCCGAGGACTTCACCGAGCTGGTCACGGTTCGGGTCGGCTCGGGCGACCACGAGGTCGAGGTCGCCGGCACCAGCGTCGGCCCCCGCAACGAGCCCTACCTGGTCTCGGTCTGGGGCGAGGGCTTCTACCTGCCCTTCGCCGAGCACATCGCCGTCTTCCGCTACGCCGACCGGCCGGGGATGATCGGCCGGGTCGGGACGATGTTCGGCGAGGAGGGCGTCAACATCGTCTCCGCCGCGGTCGGCGCCGAGCAGGACGGGCGAGCGGGCGGTGATGGCGCTCACCACCGATGCCCCGGTGCGGGACGAGACGATCGAGAAGATCCTCGGGCTCGAAGGCTTCGCGGTCGGTCGCTCAGTCGACCTATAAAGTTTCTCTATGCGGGCGGTGGTGCTGACGGGGACCGGGGGTCCCGAGGTTCTCCAGGTGCAGGAGCGGCCGGACCCTGCCGTCGGACCCGGTCAGATCCGTATCGCCGTTCGCGCCGCCGGCATCAACTTCGCCGACACCCTGGCCCGCGTCGGCCTCTACCCCGACGCGCCGAAGCCGCCCTGCGTGCTCGGTTACGAGGTGGCGGGCGAGGTCGAGAGCGTGGGGGAGGGCGTGGCCGATTTCGAGGTCGGCGACCGCGTCTTCGCCGGCACCCGCTTCGGCGGCCAGGCCGAGCTGGTCGCGGTGCCCGCCGAGCAGGCGCTGCCGCTGCCCGAGCAGCTCAGCTTCGAGCAGGGCGCCGCCTTCCCGGTCAACTACGGCACCGCCTACGCGGCGCTGATCCTGATGGGCGGCCTGCGGCAGGGAGACCGCGTCCTCATCCACGCGGCTGGCGGTGGCGTCGGCATCTCGGCGACCCAGATCGCCCGCAACGCCGGCGCCGAGATCTTCGGCACCGCCTCGCCCGGCAAGCACGAGGCGATCCGGGCCCAGGGAGTTGCCCACGCGATCGACTACCGCAACCAGGACTTCGAGGCCGAGGTGATGCGGATCACCGGCGGCGAGGGCGTCGACCTGATCATGGACGCGCTCGGCCCGACCAGCTTCCGCAAGGACTACCGGCTGCTGCGCTCGGGTGGTCGCCTGATCATGTACGGGCTTTCGGAGAACTCCGACAACGGCGTCCGCAACATCCCGGCGACCCTGAAGAGCCTGGCGAAGATGCCGCTGGCGACGATGCCGTGGTGGAAGAGCCTGATGATGATGAACGAGAACAAAGGCGTGTTCGGGCTCAACATGCTGAGCTGGTGGGAACGCGAGGGCGACCTCGACCGCGTGACCGAGCCGCTGATGGCCGACCTCGAGGCGGGACGCCTGCAGCCGGTCGTCGCCGAGGCATTTCCGTTCGAGCGCGCCGGCGATGCCCACGAATTCATCGCCCAGCGCCGCAACGTCGGCAAGGTCGTGTTGTTCCCATAGGTAGGCCCCGGGCGACGCGAGGCCGGAGCGATTCTGCGATGAAGAGGGCGATCCTGATGGCGGTGGCGATGCTGGTGGCTGGCGCTGCCACCAGCGCCCGAGCCGCCGAACCGCTGACGGTCCTGCTCGCCGGCGGCGCGGAAGAGAGCGCGATCGCGATCGCGCTCAGCCCTGACGGCCGCAGCTACGTGATCGACTCGGTGGCGCCGCTCGAAGTCGGCGGCGACGTCTGCGCGCATCCGGAAGCGCAGCCGAACCAGCTGGTCTGCGCAGCGGCCCCGATCGGCGGCTTCGAAGTCAACGCGGGGGCGGCGACGACATCGTCTCCGTCGCCCGCGAGGTGCCGATCCCGGTGACCCTGCGTGGGGGGCCCGGGCGGGACCGGCTGGTCGGCGGCGGCGGCGGCGACAAGCTGGTCGGCGGCGTCGGCGACGACGTGCTGATCGGCCGTGCCGGCGCCGACTCGCTGTTCGGCGGCCCCGGCGACGACCGCCTGGTCGGCTGCAGCGGCAACGACCTGTTGCATGGCGAAGCGGGGCCAAGACACGATGCTTGGCGGCTCGGGCCAGCAACGACCTGGTCCAAGAACGTAAGCGGCCTGCTCGGCGGAGCGCCGGCGGCCGAGCAGATTGCCGCCCACGAACAGCAGGCGACCACGAACCCGACCAACGAGAGCGCGGCGTCGAGTCGGAAGGCGGCCTGGATGCCGTCGACGAAGGGTGGAGTAGCGGACGAGAAGACGGTCGTGGTCAGGCCCAGCCCGATCGATCCGCCGGCGATCTGGAACATGTAGACGATGCCGCCGGCGAGGCTGGTCTGCGACTCGTCGACCGAGGTGACGCCGGCGGTCGTCGCGGTCGGGTAGAAGCTGCCGATCCCGATCCCGAGCACGACCATGCCCGGGATCAGCGACCCGTAGCTGGAGCCGGCGTCGACCTGGGAGAAGAGGAACGGCGCCACGGTGATGCAGGCGGCGCCGAAGACGGCGAGCGGCTTGGCGCCGAGCCGGTTGTAGAGCGGCCCGGCGACGAAGGAGACGACGGCGAAGACGCCGAGGAAGGGGAGGATGCCGACCCCGGCCTCCAGCGGCGAGTAGCCGAACTGCTTCTCCATCAACTGCGGCAGGTAGAGCAGCGAGGCGAAGAAGGTCGCCGACATGAAGAGGATCGCCACGCAGGAGGCGGTGAAGCTGCGGTTGCGCATCACCTCCCGCGGCACCAGCGCGTGCCGGCCGGCGCGACGCTCGATCGGGACGAAGGCGACGACCAGCGCCGCCGCGACCGCCAGCAGCGCGATCACTTTCGGGTCGCCCCAGCCCCAGTCGGCGACCTGGTCGAGGGCGATCAGCAGCGAGACGAGCCCGACCGAGAGCGCCGCGATCCCCGCGTAGTCGATCCGCTGGTCCTCCGCTTCCGGCTCCTTGACGTGGACCAGGAAGTAGGTGACGAGGACGGCGAAGACCGAGATCGGCACGTTGAGGAAGAAGATCCAGCGCCAGCTGAGGGCGTCGGTGAGGACGCCGCCGATCAGCGGTCCGACCGCGTTGCCGAGTCCGGCGGCGCCGAGGATGATGCCGCCGGCCAGCCCCGCCTTGTCTTCCGGCAGGATCGCGAAGGTCATGCCGAGGATCGCCGGCCACATCAGGGCGCCGCCGATCCCCATCAGGGTGCGGCAGGCGATCAGCCAGGCCTCCGACTGCGCGGCACCGCCGAGCGCCGACATCGAGGCGAAGATCGCGGTCCCGAGGAAGAAGGCGTTGCGACGGCCGAACATGTCGGCGAGGCGGCCGCCGGTGACGATCATCACCCCGAAGGTCAGCGCGTAGGCGTTGACGACCCACTGGATCGTGTTGATGTCGGTGTCGAAGTCCTTCTCCATGGTCGGCAGGGCGACGTTGATCGCGGAGAAGTCGTTGGCGATCACGACCACGGCGATTCCCATCGCAAAGAGGGCGAGCCAGTTGGTGCGCTGGGGAGAGGCCTCGATGCGCGGCAGCCTACGCAACGCCGCCGATGCCGCACGGTTCTGCGCTACCCTGCACGGAGCGAATGATCCGTCGCTTCGACAGCCTCGCGCTTCTCCTTCTCCTCCCCCCTCGGGGGGAATAGCGCTGGGCGGCGCGATAGCCGCGAGAGACAAGGTCATTCACAGCAAGCAGAGAAGGAGGAGGTCCGATGGGACCCGCAGCTGACGCCAACCGCGTCCACATATTCGACACCACCCTGAGGGACGGCGAGCAGTCGCCCGGCATCTCGCTCAACACCGCCGAGAAGGTGGAGATCGCCCAGCAGCTGGCGCGGCTGGGGGTCGACGTGATCGAGGCCGGCTTCCCGATCACCTCGCCCGGCGACTTCGAGGCCGTGCAGGAGATATCGCGCCGGGTCGAGGGTCCGACGATCTGCGGCCTGGCCCGCACCCACAAGGCCGACATCGACGCCGCCTGGGGGGCTGTCCGCGACGCCCAGCGCCCCCGCATCCACACCTTCATCTCCACCTCCGACATCCACATCGAGCACCAGCTGCAGACCGACCGCGAGGACGTCAAGGGCCAGGCCCGCGCCGCCGTCGCCCTGGCCAGGTCCTACTGCGAGGACGTCGAGTTCTCGCCGATGGACGCGACCCGGGCCGACGATCGAGTTCACCGCCGAGGTCTGCGCGATCGCGGTCGAGGAGGGAGCGACCGTGGTCAACATCCCCGACACCGTCGGCTACACGACGCCGGAGGAGTACGCGGACTACTTCCGCCGTCTCTACGAGCTGGTGCCGGCGCTGCGCGAGGTCGAGATGTCGGTCCACTGCCACGACGACCTGGGGCTGGCGGTCGCCAACTCCTACGCCGGCGTTCTGGCCGGGGCGCGGCAGGTCGAGTGCGCGGTCAACGGGATCGGCGAGCGCGCCGGCAACTGCTCGCTGGAGGAGATCGCGATGCTGATCCGCACCCGCGAGGACGTCCACGGGCTGACCACGGGGATCAACACCCGCGAGATCGCCCGCACCAGCCGCATGGTCTCGCGCCTGACCGGCTACGCGATCCAGCCCAACAAGGCGATCGTCGGTCGCAACGCCTTCGCCCACGAGTCCGGGATCCACCAGGACGGCGTGCTGAAGGAGCGCAGCACCTACGAGATCATGGACGCGACCGAAGTCGGCCTGGAGTCGAACTCGATCGTGCTCGGCAAGCACTCCGGCCGCCACGCGCTGAAAGACGCGCTGGAGCAGCTGGGCTTCCAGGTCGAGGGCAACGCCCTGAACGCCGCCTTCAAGGCCTTCAAGGAGGTCGCCGACCGCAAGAAGCAGGTGACCGCGCTCGACCTGGAGGCGATCGTCTCCGACGAGATGCGCGAGCGCTCCGACGCCCACGAGCTGGCCTGGTTCGAGGTCGAGGCGGGCTCCCGGCGCGAGCCGGTCGCGAAGGTGGCGGTGACGCTGCCCTCCGGCGAGGAGGCGGTCGGCGAGTCGAGCGGCGACGGTCCCGTCGATGCGATCTTCCGCGCGATCCAGTCTGCGACCGAGACCGAGTGCGAGCTGGCGCCAGTACACGGTCGAGGCCGTGACCGGCGGCGAGGACGCCCTCGGCGAGGTGACGGTGATGCTGCGCACCGCCGGCCGCCTGGCGACCGGCCAGGGCGTCGCCACCGACATCCTCGAGGCCTCCGCCCGCGCCTACGTGCGAGCCCTCTCCAACGCCCTCGAAGGCGCCGCCACCCGCGAGGCCGAGGCCGCCACGGCGGAGGCCGCGGTGGAGCGCACTCCCGGCCCGTAACCCGGGCCCCTTCCGTCCCCGGCGGGGGAGAGTCTTCACGCGTCTGCACTTAGTCGTCGCTATGCGAGACCTACTGCAGACGCATGGGGTGGATGCGCTCCTGGCCGCGGTCGCAGAAGGGCAACACGGCGTGGTGGGGCGGTCCCAGCTGCTCGCGATGGGGTATGGATCGGAACGCGATCAATCGGCGAACTCGACTCCGGACACCTCCATCGTCTGCATCCCGGCGTATACGCGGTTGGTCATCGAGTGCTCACTCGGGAAGCGAGGTGGATGGCGGCCGTGCTGTTCTGTGGCCCGGAAGCGGTGCTCAGCCATCGTTCGGCGGCGGCGCTCTGGGGGGTCTGCCGCCCTACGAGTGGGCCGATCGAGGTGACTGTGCCGTTGAAGAGCCGATCCCGCGGCGCCATTCGCAGGCACTACTCGGTCCTACCCGCAGACGAGATGACGGAGCATCTCGAGAATCCCGGTGACAACCGTGCCCCGCACGATCTTCGACCTGGCCGCTGCCGAGTCGTCGCAAATCGCCGAGGCGGCCCTACGTCAGTCGGAATATCTCCGTCTCCACGACCGCCTCTCGTTGCCCCACTTGCTCGGACGTTATCCGGGCCGTCGAGGCTCAAAGGCGATCAGGGAGTGTCTGGCGCGCCGCCGCGAAGCACCCGGCCGCACCCGCGGTTGGCTCGAGGAACGGTTCCTGCCGTTCTTGGACCACTACTGCCTGTCGCGGCCGCAGCTCAACGCCTGGGTCGAAGCGGGAGGGAGGTCGTATGAAGTTGACTGCTTCTGGCCCGACGCAAGAGCCATCGTTGAGCTCGACGGCTTTGCCGCGCACGGCACTCGGATCGCCTTCAAGGAAGACCGCGCTCGTGACCGCAAGCTACGGGTAGCCGGTTACGGGGTGACGCGAATTGCGCCCGAGCAACTCGATGACGAACCCGAGGCGATCGCGGCCGACCTGCGCCACCTGCTCTCGCTTTAATACAACTGTCCGTGATAACGTACGCAACATGAGCGTGACCGCAGCCGAGCCGAGTAGCACCGTCGGGCCCCGCATCAAGGCCCTGCGCGACGCGATGGGCTTTTCGCTGCGTGACCTGGCGGAGCGATCCGGGGTCAGCGCGCCGATGCTGTCGCAGGTCGAGCGCGGCGAGACCAGCCCGACGCTGGCGGTGGCGGAGAAGATCGCCGCAGGCCTGGAGCTGACGCTGTCGCAGTTGCTGCGGCTTGACGAGGGTCAGCACGTCGCCGTCAGCCGCGCCGGGGCGCGCCGCAGCTTCGCTCGCGGCGGTCACCGCTTCGAGGAGCTGACGCCGCCGCTGCCGGGTCAGCGCGCCGACGTCTCTCTGCACACGCTGGAGCCCGGCGCCGCCACCGGTGGCCGCGAGGACCCGCCGATGCACGAGCCCGGCAGCCGCGAGACCACGGTTGTCCTCGCCGGCACCCTGGCACTGGTCGTCGACGGGGCCCGCCACGACCTGCGCGAGGGGGACAGC
This sequence comes from uncultured Solirubrobacterales bacterium, assembly GCA_963775475.1. Taxonomy (GTDB): domain Bacteria; phylum Actinomycetota; class Thermoleophilia; order Solirubrobacterales; family 70-9; genus VAYN01. The sequence goes on from CAVZIP010000003.1 coordinate 918,176, forward strand.
GTCACCTTCGATGCCGACCTGCCCCATCATTTCGAGAACGATGGCGAGGAGCCGACCAGGTTCATCGCCGTGATCGCCGCCGGCCTCAGGCGCGGCTAGGAGACCCCGATGGCAAAGAACATGTTCGAAAAGATCTGGGAGGCGCACGAGGTCTCCGACGATCTCATCTACATCGACCTGCACCTGGTCCACGAGGTCACCTCGCCGCAGGCGTTCGACGGGTTGCGCATGGCCGGCCGGCCGGTCCGCCGCGCCGACAAGACCCTGGCCACCGCCGACCACAACGTCCCCACCGACGGCACCATGGCGGCGCGCCTGATCGCCGATCAGCTCTCCCGGGTCCAGGTCGAAACGCTGGAGCGCAACTGCGAGGAGTTCGGCATCCCGATCTATTCGCTGGGCTCCGACCGCCAGGGAATCGTCCACGTGATCGGCCCTGAGCTGGGCGTGACCCAGCCGGGGATGACGATCGTCTGCGGCGACAGCCACACCTCGACCCACGGCGCCTTCGGGGCGCTGGCCTTCGGCATCGGCACCTCCGAGGTCGAGCACGTGCTGGCCACCCAGTGCCTGGTCCAGAAGCGGCCGAAGACGATGCGGATCACCTACTCGGGCGAGCTCGGCTCCGGCGTCACCCCCAAGGATCTGATCCTGGCCACGATCGGCCGCCTCGGCACCGGTGGCATGGTCGGCCACGCGGTCGAGTACGCCGGGCCGGCGATCGAGGCGCTGGCGATGCCGGGCCGGATGACGATCTGCAACATGACGATCGAGGCCGGCGGCAGAGCCGGGATGATCGCCCCCGACGAGCAGACCTTCGAGTGGGTGCACGGCCGTGCCGCCGCCCCGGCGGACTTCGACGCCGCGGTCGAGCGCTGGCGCCGGCTGCCGAGCGATCCCGGCGCCAGCTTCGACACCGAGGTCGAGATCGACGCCGGCGCGATCTCGCCGATGGTCACCTGGGGCACGACCCCCGGGCATGGTCGTCGAGGTCACCGACACGGTCCCGGACCCGGCGACGATGGAGTCGCCGGCCGACCGCGAGTCGGCCGAACGCGCCCTCGCCTACATGGGCCTGAAGGCCGGCACGCCGATGACCGAGGTCGCCCCGGAAAGAGTCTTCATCGGCTCCTGCACCAACTCGCGGATCGAGGACCTGCGCGAGGCGGCGGCGATCGTCGACGGCCGCAGGGTCGGCGAGCTCGGTGCGGGCGATGGTCGTCCCCGGCTCCCAGCAGGTGAAGGCGACCGCCGAAGCCGAGGGCCTGCACGACGTCTTCCGCGCCGCCGGCTTCGAATGGCGCGAGGCCGGCTGCTCGATGTGCCTGGGGATGAACCCCGACATCCTCGACGGAGGGCGAGCGCTGCGCCTCGACCTCGAACCGCAACTTCGAGGGGCGGCAGGGCAAGGGTGGGCGCACCCACCTGGTCAGCCCGAAGATGGCGGCGGCCGCCGCCATCGAGGGACATTTCGTCGACATCAGGGACTGGAGCTGAAGATGAGGCCGATAGACGTCATCGAGGGCAAGGTCTCGGTGCTGGACCGCGCCGACGTGGACACCGACCAGATCATCCCCAAGCAGTTCCTCAAGCGGGTCGAGCGGACCGGCTTCGGCGAGTTCCTCTTCTACGACTGGATCCGCGACGGCGAGATCGAGCTGGCGCCGAACCCGATCCTGGTCACCGGCGCGCAACTTCGGCTGCGGCTCTTCCCGCGAGCACGCTCCCTGGGCGCTGGAGGACTTCGGCTTCCAGGCGATCGTCGCGCCGTCCTTCGCCGACATCTTCTACTCCAACTGCACGAAGATCGGGCTGCTGCCGGCGATCCTCGACGAGGATCATTGCAGGGCCGTCGCCGAGGCCGGCGAGGCGCGGATCGACGTCGACGACGAGACGGTCACCTGCGCCGCCGGCGTCTTCGAGTTCGCGGTCGAACCCGACGTCAAGCACCGGCTGCTGAACGGCCTCGACGACATCGGCATCACCCTGGAGAACGCGGGCGCGATCGACGCCTTCGAGTCCGCCGCCGCGGCCCCGCCGGGGCCGATCACGACCGCGCTCTGAGGCGCAGTGTCGGAGGCGATCAACACCGGACCGCGCGAGTGGGACGCCGAGACCTACGACGCGATCTCCGATCCGCAGTTCGAGTGGGGGATGGAGGTGCTCGAAGCGCCTCGAGCTGCGCGGGGACGAGACCGTGGTCGACGCCGGCTGCGGGTCGGGACGCGTCACCGAGGAGCTGGCGAAGCGACTGCCCGACGGCCGGGTGATCGCGGTCGACGGCTCCGAGGGCGATGATCGCCAAGGCCCGCGAGCGGCTGGGCGAGGGGACGGCCTACGTCGTCTCCGACCTCTCCGAGCTGACGCTGCCGCAGCCGGTGGACCTCGTCTTCTCGACCGCGACCTTCCACTGGATCGTCGACCACGACCGGCTCTTCGCCCGCCTGCGCCAGAACCTGGTGCCGGGCGGTCGCCTCGTCGCCCAGTGCGGGGGCGACGGCAACGTCGCCGAGCACGCCCGGGCGATCGCCGCGGTCGCTTCCCGTCCCGAGTACGCGCCCCACTTCGAGGGGATGGGAGCGATGTGGAACTTCGCTGCGGCCGGAACCGACCGAGGCGAAGCTGCGGGCGGCCGGCTTCGCCGCGGTGCGCTGCTGGCTGGAGCCGAAGCCCTACACGCCGGTCGACCCGCTGCGGTTCACGATGACCGTCACCCTCGGACCGCACCTGGCGCAGTCTGCCGGAGCCGTCGCGGCAGCCATTCGCCGAAGCCGTGCTCGAGCTCTGCGGACAGCCGCTGACCCTCGACTACGTCCGCCTCAACATCGAGGCCGTCGCCGGCTAACGGCCGCCCCGGCCAACGCGTAGAGTCCCGCCGCGTGAGCCCCGTCCCGCGCATAGTCGTCCTCCCCGGAGACGGGATCGGCCCGGAGATCGTTGCCGCCGGCGTGCCAGCTGCTGGACTCGCTGGGCGAGTTCGAGTTCGACGAGCGGCTGCTCGGCGGCGCCTCGATCGACGCCCACGGCACCGCCCTCACCGATGAGGTGCTGGAGGCCTGCCGGGCCGCCGACGCGGTCCTGCTCGGCGCCGTCGGCGGCCCCAAATGGGACACGACCGACCCCGAGGCGCCGCGCCCGGAGCAGGGGCTGCTCGGCCTGCGCAAGGGCATGGGCCTCTACGCCAACCTGCGCCCGGTCCGGCCCAGCCCGGCCCTGGTCGGCGCCAGCCCGCTGCGCGAGGAGCGCATCGCCGGCACCGACCTGCTCGTCGTCCGCGAGCTGACCGGCGGCATCTACTTCGGCGCCAGCGGCCGCGACGGCGACGCCGCTCACGACACCTGCGAGTACACGGTCGCCGAAATCGAGCGGATCGCCCGCACCGCCTTCGAGTCGGCGCGGCGCCGGGCCGAGGGCTCAAATCGCGAGCCGCGGGTGACCTCGGTCGACAAGGCCAACGTGCTGGAGACCTCGCGGCTCTGGCGCGAGGTCGTCACCGGCCTCGCCGCCGACTACGACGACGTCGCGCTCGACCACCTGCTGGTCGACAACGCGGCGATGCAGCTGGTCTCGCGCCCGGCCGAGTTCGACGTGATCGTCACCGAGAACCTCTTCGGCGACATCCTCAGCGACGAGTCGGCGATGCTGACCGGCTCGCTGGGGATGCTGCCCTCCGCCAGCCTCGGCGCCGACGGTGCCCCGGGACTGTTCGAGCCGGTCCACGGCTCCGCGCCCGACATCGCCGGCAAGGGAATCGCCAACCCGCTCGCGACCTTCCTCTCGGTGGCGATGATGCTGCGCCACGGCCTCGACCGGCCAGATGAGGCGGGGCAAATCGAGTTCGCGGTGGATGCCGTCCTCGAGCGTGGCCTGCGCACCCCGGACCTGGCGGCGGGGACCCTGGCAACGCTACCGATGCCAGATGTCCCCGCCGAGGTCGAGGTCGGGACCGCGGAGATGACCGACGCGGTCCTCGAGGCGCTCAGCAACTGATTACGGAGCGGTCACCGCCCATTGGCCGAGGGCGTGGAAGGATTTCCCACCTCCCCCTTCTTTCGCTTTCGCCACCAGCCCGAAGCCGAGTCGCGTGTTGTTCTCCGCGGTCAGGCCGGCCGCGCCTTCCTCCAGGTTTTCCGCCTGGGTCACGTAGACGCAGAGGTTGCCGCCGGTCGCTGCCGGCGTCTGACCGCCACCGCCGAGGCCACCGCAATTCGCGGTCGTCTGGCCAGGCAGCAGCACCGTGACCGTTGGCGCGTTCGCCAGCGGGAACTGGTAGCTGACCGCGGACCGGGTGTTGTCGCCGGCGGTCGCTGCGACCGCGCCGAGGTCGAACACGCCGCGCAGGGTCTGGCCGCTCTTCAGCGTCCCGATCAGCGGCCCGAGGTCGTCGCTGAGCTTGGCCGGCGTCACCGAGCCTTTGCCGAGCTTCGCCGTGGTCACGGCTTCGTTGGCGAGCTTGTTCGTGGTGACGACGCCGTTTTTGATCGAGGCGGCGATCACCGCACCGGCGCCGATCTTGGCGCTGGTGATGGCGCCGTTGCCGATGTTGCCGGGCAGCACCGCGTTGGCGCCGAGCTTGCCCGCAACCACCGATTTCGGCGCCAGCTTGCCGCTGACCACGGCCGCTTTGCGGATCTTGGCGGCGGTGACGGCGCCACGCTTCAGCTGTTTGGGGCCGACGCTGTTCCTCGGCAGACCGGCCGCGACAGCGGCGCCGCCGAGGGCGATGAACAGCGCGATCGTCGCGATCACGTTCGAGTAGCTGAACTTCGGGAGAAATCTGGGTTTCATGAGGGTCCTGCGCCTCCTTCTTTCGCTTTCCAGGCGTCATTCGCGATTTGGCCCGCGATGACCTGCGTTTGATCGGGCATACTTCCCCAACATGGAGCAGGCGGATTTGATTTGGCACAACGGCGAGTTCGTGGCCTGGGAGGACGCCAAGGTGCACGTGCTCAGCCACGGCCTGCACTACGGCAGCGGCGTCTTCGAGGGCATCCGCTGCTACGAGACCGAGCGCGGACCGGCGGTCTTCCGCCACCGCGAGCACCTCGAGCGGCTGCAGAAGTCGGCTGAGCTCTACTACCTCGACCTGCCGTACACGGCCGAGGAGCTGCGCCGCGCCACCCACGAGCTGATTCAGCGCAACGGGCTCGGCTCCTGCTACATCCGCCCGCTCGCCTTCCGCGGCTACGGCAGCCTCGGCCTCTACGCCACCGACGCCCCGATCGACGTGATCATCGCCGCCTTCCCCTGGGGGGTCTACCTCGGCGAGGACGGCAACGAGCACGGCATCCGCGCCAAGGTCTCGAGCTGGCGGCGGATCAGCCCGGCGGGCCTGATCCCGCACGCCAAGGCCTCCGGCCAGTACCTCAACTCGATCCTCGCCAAGACCGAGTCGGAGAAAGCCGGCTACGAAGAGGCGATCCTGCTCGACGAGCGCGGCTTCGTCTGCGAGGGCTCGGGCGAGAACATCTTCCTCGTCCGCGACGGGCAGATCGTCACCCCGCCGCACGTCGCCGGGATCCTCGACGGGATCAACCGCAAGTCGGTGATCCAGATCGCCCGCGACCTCGGCTACACCGTGGTCGAGCGCGACGTCGCGCGGGCCGAGCTCTACCTGGCCGAGGAGGTCTTCCTCACCGGCACCGCGGCCGAGCTGGTGCCGGTGCGCGAGATCGACGACCACCCGATCGGCGAGCCGGGCGAGATCACCCGTCACGTGCAGGCGAAGTTCAACGACGCCCTGCGCGGGCGCGCCGAGGAGTACCTGGAGTGGGCTCGACTTCGTCGAGGCCCCGGCCGGCGCGGAGCGAGCGAGTAAGGTCAGCTCCTGATGCATCTTCATTTCGAGTCGATCGGGCGAATTACCGCAGCCGCCTAGCGGCTGGCGCGGCGCTGCCGTGCAGACGGGCCAGCAGGCCCACTCCCGATCCTCGATTCGAAAGGCAGCAATGGAACAGGTGAAGCTCTACGACACGACCTTGCGCGACGGCATGGGCGGCAAGGGGATGTCGCTCTCCGTCGGCGAGAAGCTGAACGTGGTGCGGGCGCTCGACGCGCTCGGCGTCCACTTCATCGAGGCCGGCTTTCCGAGCTCGAACCCGAAGGAGGCCGAGCTCTTCGGCAAGCTCGCCGAGCTCGAGCTCTCCAGCGCGACGATCAGCGCCTTCGGGATGACCAGGCGGGGCGGGGTGGCGGCGGCCGAAGACCCGGCGCTCGCGGCCCTGGTCGGGTCCGTCGCCCCCGTGGTCTGCCTGGTCGGCAAGAGCTGGCGGCTGCACCTCGAGAAGGTGATCCGCGTTCCCGAGGAGGAGAACCTGGCGATGATCCGCGACTCGGTCGCCTTCTGCCGAGGCGCCGGCAAGCAGGTGGTCTTCGACGCCGAGCACTTCTTCGACGGCTACCGCGACGACGCCGGCTTCGCCCTGGACTGCGTGCGGGCGGCCGCCGATGCGGGGGCCGAGAACGTCACCCTCTGCGACACCAACGGCGGCAGCCTGCCGAGCTTCGTCGGCGAGGCGACGGCAGCCGTCGTCGAGGCGCTGGGCGGGGCGGTCGAGATCGGCATCCACACCCACAACGACGCCGAGTGCGCGGTCGCCAACTCGCTGGCCGCGGTCGAGGCCGGGGCGCGGCTGGTCCAGGGCTGCGTCAACGGCTACGGCGAGCGCTGCGGCAACGCCAACCTGGCCTCGATCCTGCCGGCGCTGCAGCTGAAGATGGGCTTCGACGTGGTCACGCCGGAGCAGCTGGCGAGCCTGACCACGACCGCCCACTACCTGGACGAGGTCTGCAACATGGCCTCCGATCCCGACCGCGCCTACGTCGGCCGCAACGCCTTCGCCCACAAGGCGGGGATGCACGCGGCCGGGGTCGCGGCCGACGCCAGCACCTTCGAGCACCTCGACCCCGCCCTGGTCGGCAACGAGCGCGAGATCCTCGCCTCCGAGCTCTCCGGCAAGGCGACGATCCGCAGCCAGGCCGAGCGCGCGGGGCTGGAGCTCGACGACGACGCCGCGGCGCGGGCGGTCGAGCGGCTGAAGCAGCAGGAGCATCACGGCTACCACTACGAGGCGGCGCCGGCCTCCTTCGAGCTGCTGCTGCGGCGCGAGGCGGGCAGCTACAAGCCGCTGTTCAAGCTCGAGAGCTTCCGCGTCGTCACCGAGAAGCGCGCCGACGGCAGGGTCGAGACCGAGGCGACGATCAAGGTCGAGGTCGACGGCGAGCGCTACCTCCGCGTGGCCGAGGGCAACGGCCCGGTCAACGCGCTCGACCGCGCCCTGCGCAGCGCCATCGTCGACCGCTACCCGCACCTGGCCGACATCGAGCTGACCAACTACAAGGTCCGCATCCTCGACGAAGCGCACGGGACCGGCGCCGTCACCCGCGTCCTGCTCGACTCCGCCGACGGCGGCCGCGAGTGGGGGACGATCGGCGTCTCGGAGAACATCATCGAGGCCTCCTGGGAGGCGCTGGTCGACTCGCTGGAGTACGCGTTCCAGTGAGCGCCGAGGAGATCCCGCTGGCGCGGCCCGACGTCGGCGCGCGCGAGGAGGAGCTGGCGCTGGAGGTGCTGCGCTCCGGCCGGCTCTCGCTCGGTCCGATGGGGGAGCGCTTCGAGCGCGGGCTGGCGAGCTGGCTCGGGGTCGAGGACGCGGTCGCCGTCTCCAGCGGCACCAGCGCGCTGCACCTCGGCGTCCGGGCGCTGGGCTGGGGGCCCGGCGACGAGGTCCTGACCAGCCCCTTCAGCTTCGTCGCCTCGGCCAACTGCCTGCTCTACGAGGGCGTCAGGCCGGTCTTCTGCGACGTCGACCCCGTCACCCTCAACCTCGACCCGGCGGCCGCCGCGGCTGCGGTCGGCGAGCGCACCAAGGGGATCCTGCCGGTCCACATCTTCGGCTACCCGGCGGCGATGCCGGAGCTGGAGGCGCTCGCCTCCCGGCACGGGCTCGGCATCCTCGAGGACGCCTGCGAGGCGATCGGCGCCGTCGACTCCGAGGGTCGCGCGGTCGGCAGCCGCGGCAACCTCGCCACCTTCGCCTTCTACGCCAACAAGCAGATGACGACGGGGGAGGGGGGGATGATCGTCCCCTCCGGCCCGGAGCTCGCGGCGCGGCTGCGCAGCGAGCGCAACCAGGGCCGCGGCGCCGACATGGGCTGGCTCGACCACGGCGGCCTCGGCTTCAACTACCGGCTCTCCGACCTGGCGGCGGCGCTCGGCGTCGCCCAGGTCGAGCGGCTCGACTCGCTGCTGGCGCGGCGGGCCGAGGTCGCTTCTCTGTACGAGCAGCGGCTGGCCGCGATCGAGCGCGTCGAGGCGCCGCTCGCCGCTCGTGGGCAGGAGCGGCGCAGCTGGTTCGTCTACGTCGTCCGCCTCGCCGACGACGTCGATCGCGACGCGACGATCGCCCGCCTGGCCGAGCGCGGCATCGCCAGCAAGGCCTACCTGCCCTGCATCCACCTCTTTCCGCACCTGCGCGAGCTCGGCTACCGTGAGGGCCAGTTCCCGGTCGCCGAAGCGGTCTCGGCCCACTCGCTGGCGCTGCCCTTCTTCCCCGCGATGGGCGAGGACCAGGTGGATCGCGTCTGTCAGGGGCTCGCCGCGGCCATCGGTCAGCCGGCCGGCGGGTGATAATCGCCCGCTGATGTCCCGCTTCCGCAAGGACCCCGACCCCCGCTTCTGGCGGCTCAACCGCTCGCTCGAGTTCGACTGGCGGCTGGCGCCGTACGACATCGACCAGTCGCAGGCCCACGCCCGCGGCCTGCGCGAGATCGGCGTCCTCGACGAGGGCGAGCTCGAGCGGATCGACACCGGCCTGGAGCGGGTGCGCGAGCGCATGGCCGGCCACGGCTTCGAGTTCGAGGACGCCGACGAGGACATCCACATGGCGATCGAGCGCCTGCTCGGCGAGGAGATCGGGCCGCTGGCCGGCAAGCTCCACACCGGCCGCTCGCGCAACGACCAGGTCGCCACCGACGTGGCGATGGTCGTGCAGGCGCACTCGCTGCGCGCGATCGAGCTCTGCGGGGCGACGATGGAGCGGCTGCTGGCGCTGGCCGAGGCCCACCGCGACTGGCCGATGCCCGGCTACACCCACCTCCAGCGCGCCCAGCCGGTCTATCTCGGCCACCACCTGCTCGCCTACTTCTGGATGCTGGCGCGCGACGTGCTGCGCTTCCAGTTCGCGCTCGACAGCGCCAGCGTGATGCCGCTCGGCTCCGGCGCCCTGGCCGGGGTCAACTGGGAGATCGACCGCGACTCGGTCGCCGCCGACCTCGGCTTCGAGCACGTCAGCCACAACTCGATCGACGGCGCCTCCAACCGCGACTTCGTCCTCGACTACCTGGCGGCGGCCTCGGCCTGCTCGATGCACCTCTCGCGGCTCGGCTCGGAAATCGTCATCTGGTCCAGCACCGAGTTCGGCTTCTGCCAGCTCGACGAGACCTTCTCCTCGGGCTCCTCGATCATGCCGCAGAAGCTGAACCCCGACTCGGCCGAGCTGCTGCGGGCCAAGAGCCCCCGGGTCGCCGCCAGCTACGCGACCCTGCTCGGCGTCATGCACGCGCTGCCGCTGACCTACGGCAAGGACATGCAGGAGGACAAGGAGCCGCTGTTCGACGCGATCGACACGGTCGAGCTCAGCCTCGACGCGACCGTGGGAATGCTGGCCGGGATCGAGTTCGACCGCCAGCGCCTCGAGGACGCCTCCGGCGACGAGATGCTGGCCGCGACCGAGGTCGCCGACCTCCTGGTCCGCCGCGGCGTCCCCTTCCGCGAGGCGCACGGCATCGTCGGCGGGCTCGTCCGCGACGCGGTCGAGGGCGGCCGCTCGCTCTCCGAGCTGACGCCGGAGGAGCTGCGCCGGCGCTCCGAGCATCTCGACGAGGCCTACTACGAGGTCCTCCAGCGCGGCAGCTGGCTGGAGTCGAAGCGGATCGCCGGCGGCACCGGCTCGGCGCCGCTGGCGAGGCAGATCGACGAGGCACGGCAGACGCTGGCCGCGGTCAAGGCGCGGGTGTACGAAGAGAAGTCTTGACGGCGGTGTCGAGCACTTCGGGGGAGCGGCTCGAGCAGGCCTTCTTCGCGCGCTCGGTGCACGAGGTGGCGCGCGACCTGGTCGGTTGCCGGCTCTTCTTCGACGGGGTGGGCGGCACCATCGTCGAGACCGAGAGCTACGAGCGCGACGACCCCGCCTGTCACGCCTACGTCGGCCTGACCGACCGCACTGAGGTTCTGTTCGGGCCGCCCGGGCGCGCCTACGTCTACCTCTCCTACGGCATCCACAGCCTGCTCAACGCCGTCGCCGAACCGGAGGGGGAGGCGGCGGCGGTGCTGATCCGCGCACTGGAGCCGACCGCCGGGCTGGAGGCAATGCGATCCCGCCGCGGCGATCGCCCCGACGGCGAGCTCTGCTCCGGGCCCGGGAAGCTGACCGAGGCGCTCGGCATTGGACTCGAGCGCAACGGCGCCGACCTCGGCCGCGATCCGTTCCTGCTGCTGCCGCCCGAGGGCGCGCCGCCCGCGATCGTCACCGGTCCGCGAATCGGCATCACCAAGGCGACCGAGCGCCCCTGGCGCTTCTGCGCCGCCGACAGCCCCTTCGTCTCGCGGCCCCGGCTCGACTGAGACGAGCTCGCCCTCTCGCCGGCTGGCGCAACGCAGCAGATCGCGCACGCGCGAACTGCTCGCTGGCGATTTGCAGGCCTAATTGGAAGTGAGTGCAGCGGCGTGCTCGGTCCCGGGGTCATCCGGTTGCGTTGGCATTCGAGGGGCGCTACGCATTGACCCTTGACCATTCGGGAGGCGACCGCCGCAACCTGCGCACCGCGAGCCCGACGATGAAAGGAAATGCACAGAGATGACCAGCTATCTAAAGAGCATCGGCGTGGCGTTTGCCGCGATCCTTGCGATGAGCGCCGTCGTTGCTTCGTCCGCGTCGGCGACGTCGGTGGAATTCTACGAAGAAGCCGAATCTGAATCGGCAGGGGGGACGGTGACACTCAAAAACGAGACGGGGACCGAAGACGTCTTCGGGTTCGACGTCGGGAAAGTCAAATGCAAAGGAATCACCGGTGAAGGGGTAGTCGAAAAATACCCAACGCCGGAAATCACATTCGTCAAAATCGCGTACAGCGGCTGCAAAGGTCCCGGAGGGGATGTCACGATAGCCATGAACGGATGTGACTACGTCTATACATCAGGTGTGCTCTTCGGCGAAGACCGTGAGGGGTTCATCCACCTCGACTGCCCTGCTGGCAAAGTCGTTGAAGTCAAATTGGTCGGCTGTACGGTCACAGTTGACGGACAAGCCGCTCTGACCAAAGTCACATATTTCAACAAAGGCATGGGCAATGAAGCGGAAGTGACAGCGAAAGTGGAACTCGCAAACATCAACTACAAAGAAGACAACGTTGGCATGTCGACCTGCGTACATCCAGGTAAAGACACAAACAACGGCACCTATACCGGGGCACACACATTGACAAACGAGGTGGGCGGAATGATGCGTGGCCTGCTCGTCGGCTGACGTTTCAGGGCATCCGCACGAATCGTGCAGACGGCGTGTGGGCGGCGTTGCCGCTACCCGGCGGTGACGCCACCGCCGCCGCCCACTTCGGGAGCGGCTTCGGGCGCCGGTTCCGGCGCGGCTTCGGGCGCTACTTCGACTTCGGGAGCGGCTTCGCCTTCCGGCCCCGCCGCGCTTTCTTCCCCTTCTTCCGGCGCCGCTTCGTATTCGCCGTCCGATTCGGAGGGCACGTAGGGTTCGTATTCGCCCGGCTCGAAGTCCTCGCCCTCCTCCTTGGCCGCTTCCTGCGCCTCTTTTTCGGCTGCCTTGTTAGCCTTGATCTCCTCCCAGGCCGACATCACGCTGGCCCAGATCAGGGCCGGGAAGGTTCCGCCCATCACCGGGCCACCGTTGTAGAGCGTGGTCATCGGCGTGGTCGAGTCCGGGTAGCCGACCCAGACGCAGGCGGTGGCTTCGTCGCCGATGCCACCGCAGAACCAGGCGTCGATGTTTTCGTCGGTGGTGCCGGTCTTGCCCCACTGGCCTTCGGCGCCGATCTGGGCGTTGGTGCCGGTGCCGCTGGAGACGACCGTTTCGAGGATCCGCCTTGCTTCCTGGGCGACCCCTTCGTCGATCACCTGCTCGTGCATGGAGTCGTTGTCGCCGTCCTTGATCGTCTGGTCGTCCTTGTCGGTGACCTGGGTGTAGGAGACCGGGCTGTTGCCGGGGCGCGGCGCCAGCGTGCCGCTGACGCGGTCGCCGTCGTTGCCGATGGTGCTGTAGGCGTAGGTCCAGCCGAGCGGGGTGACGCCGATTTCGAGCCCGCCCAGCACCATCGCCGGGTTGGTCGAGATCGGGTCGTTGTAGCCCATCCTGTGGATCGTCGCCGCGATCGAGCGGGTGCGGTCGGCGACCGTCTTCCCCTCCAGGCCTTCCAGTGCCAGCTGGGCGTAGACCGAGTTGTCGGAGTTGGTCGTGGCGCAGATGATCGAGCAGATGCCGGCGTAGTAGTCGCCGTCGTTGGTGACGGTGAAGGTTTCCTGGCCCTTCCTGCCGAAGCTGAATTCCTGCGGCGCCGATTCGAAGGTCGTTTCCGGCGAGATCCCCTGTTCGAGCGCGGTCAGCAGCGTGAACGGCTTGATCGAGGAGCCGGGCTGGCGGTGGCCCTGGGTCGCGAGGTTGAACGGCCTGGTCTCGAAGTCGGGGCCGCCGACCATCGCCTTGATGCCGGCGTTGCGGTTGTCGATCACGACCACCGAGGCGGTCGCCGGCGAGTAGCCGAGGTAGGAGCTGACCGCTTCTTCGGCCGCTTCCTGCAGGCCGAGGTCGAGGGTCGACTTGACCTTGAGGCCGCCGAAGAATGCCTTCGAGGGGCCGTAGCGTTCGAGCAGCTGCTGGCGCAGGTAGGCGGTGAAGTAGGGCGCCTTGGAGTCGAGGGTGGGCGGCTCGATGTCGTCCGGCGAGGGCAGCGCCTGCTTGCTGCCTTCGACGAACTGCTCGCGCGAGATGTAGCCCTGTTCGTGCATCCTTTCCAGCACCAGGTTGCGGCGGTTGAGGCTGTTTTCGGGGTAGACCTTGGGGTCGTAGGCGGAGGGGGAGGCGATGCTGGCGGCCAGCGTCGCCGCCTCCCAGGGCTCGAGCACGGCGGCACAGGGTTCGGTCGGGGTGCCGCAGCCCGGGTGGGCGGCGCCGAAGAAGGTGCGGGCGGCGGCCTCGATCCCGTAGGCGCCCTGGCCGAAGTAGATCGTGTTCAGGTACTGGGTGAGGATCTTGTCCTTGCTCCAGTGGCGCTCGAGGCGATAGGCCAGCGCCGCCTCCTTGAACTTGACGAAGAGCGTGCGGGTGTCCTGGGCTTCGAGCGCGTTCTTGACGAACTGCTCGGTGATCGTCGAGCCTCCCTGGGCGGCGCTCTGACTGAGGATGTCTTTGACCAGGGCGCGGCCGATGCCCTGGAAGTCGACGCCGCTGTGCTCGTAGAAGCGCGTGTCCTCGATCGCGACCACGGCGTTCTTGACGTTGGGGGAGATCTGCCCCGAGTTGAGCAGGATTTTGTTCTGGTCGCTGGTCAGGGTGCCGATCGGCACCCCGTTGGCGTCGTAGATCTCGCTGTTCTTCGAGGCCTTGTACTGGGCGAAGTTGTAGATCGCCGGCAGGTCCTGGGAGACCGCCGCCATCATCCCGAAGACCATCGAGACCATCCCCAGGACGCCGAGCCCGAGCAGGACGAAGAGGACGCGCAGCTTCTTCAGGCGCGGCTTTCGTCGCTGCGGCGGCACCGGCGCCGCCGGCGCGGTCGGGGGAGGCGGAGGAGCGGGCGGAACGTCGCCGCCGCCACCTCGCCGGCGCTTTAGTCCTAGGACGGCCATCAAGAAGAGAAGAGGCCCGACGGCCGGATCGGCCCGCCGAGCGAAGGCGGCAGTCTAGCATTCGCAGCCATGGCGGACCTGACGCGTAACGCGGTCGACGTGCTGCCGGAGGGGCGGCTCGCCGAGCAGCTCGCCGGCGGCCGGCCGCTGCGCGTGAAGCTCGGCATCGACCCGACCACCGCCGACATCCACCTCGGCCACACGGTCGTGCTGGAGAAGCTGCGCGAGTTCCAGGAGGACGGCCACACCGGTGGTCCTGATCATCGGCGACTTCACCGCCCGGGTCGGCGATCCCGAGCGGGCGCTCGAGCACGCGGCCGCTGCCGGCGCCGGAGGAGATCGAGGCCAACGCCGCCACCTACCAGGAGCAGGCCTTCAAGCTGCTCGACCGCGAGCGGACCGAGGTCCGCTTCAACAGCGAGTGGCTGCGGATGGAGCCGGAGGCGCTGCTCGGCCTGCTGGCGCAGACGACGGTGGCCCGCCTGCTCGAGCGCGACGACTTCCAGAAGCGGCTCGCGGCGGGGCGGCCGATCGCGGCGCTGGAGCTGCTCTACCCGCTGCTGCAGGGCTACGACTCGGTCGCGGTCGAGGCCGACGTCGAGCTGGGGGGGACCGACCAGAAGTTCAACCTGCTCTTCGGCCGCGACATCCAGATCGCCTACGGCCAGGCGCCGCAGTCGATCCTGACGATGCCGATCCTGGTCGGGACCGACGGCGTCCAGAAGATGAGCAAGTCGCTCGGCAACTACGTCGGCGTCACCGACGCCCCCGAGGAGATGTTCGGGCGGCTGATGAGCATCCCCGACGAGGCGATGGACGACTACTACCGGCTGCTGCTCGGCGTCGATCGCGCCCGAGCGGCCGCCCAACGAGGCCAAGCGCGAGCTGGCGCGGCGCCTCGTCGACCGCTTCCACGGCGAGGGCGCCGGGGCCGGGGCGGAGGAGCACTTCAACCGGGTGATCCGTCGACCAGGAGGTGCCGGAGGAGATTCCCGAGCTGGGACATCGACGCCCTCCGCGCGGCAGCGGTCTCGATCTGATCCTGCTGCCGCAGCTGATCGGCGGCGGCCTTCGAGCTCAGCTCCAGCGAGGCGCGGCGCCTGATCCAGCAGGGCGGGGTCAAGCTCGACGGCGAGCCGATCGCCGCCGACGTCGCTCGACCTGCGCCGGCGAGCGATCTCGACGGCCGGGTCCTGCAGGTCGGCAAGCGGCGCTTCCTGCGCCTCGTCGACAGCGCTGCCTGAGCCTCGGCGTCAGGCACTAGGCAAACGTCGGCCGGAGCGCTATACTCCCCCGTCCTTCTGGGGCTCCCCTGTGGAGTCCCATGCGTGAAGAGCGGCGAGACCCGCCGCAGAGGCGCAGCGGTCTTTGAAAACTGAGCAGCGTGCACTCCGTGGACCCATCAACAGGTCCGCGGAATGTTTGAGCCCGATCCATCCGGCGCGCCAGCGCGCCGGATGGTCTTGATTTACCCGTCATGCCGGTCGCCGAGTTTGTGTACCCGGCGGCCAATGAGGCATGACAAGCTCTCTGTAGAAGTACCTTTCACGGAGAGTTTGATCCTGGCTCAGGACGAACGCTGGCGGCGTGCTTAACACATGCAAGTGGTGCGACGAACCAGGGCTTGCCCTGGGGCAAAGCCGCGAACGGGTGAGTAACACGTGAGTAATCTGCCCCGATGACCGGGACAACCCGAGGAAACTCGGGCTAATACCGGATGTGGTGCACAGGCATAAGCCTGTGTACTAAAGGAAGCTTCGGCCTCCGCATTGGGAGGAGCTCGCGGCCCATTAGCTTGTTGGTGGGGTAACGGCCTACCAAGGCAACGATGGGTAGCTGGTCTGAGAGGACGATCAGCCACACTGGGACTGAGACACGGCCCAGACTCCTACGGGAGGCAGCAGTGGGGAATCTTGCGCAATGCGCGAAAGCGTGACGCAGCAACGCCGCGTGGGGGAAGACGGCCTTCGGGTTGTAAACCCCTTTCAGGAGGGACGAAGGTTCACCGGTGAATAGCCGTGTGGATTGACGGTACCTCCACAAGAAGCTCCGGCTAACTACGTGCCAGCAGCCGCGGTAATACGTAGGGAGCAAGCGTTGTCCGGAATCATTGGGCGTAAAGCGCGCGTAGGTGGCCTCATAAGTCCGTTGTGAAAGTCAAAGGCTCAACCTTTGAAAGCCGATGGATACTGTGAGGCTAGAGTACGGAAGAGGCGAGTGGAATTCCTGGTGTAGCGGTGGAATGCGCAGATATCAGGAGGAACACCAATAGCGAAGGCAGCTCGCTGGGACGTTACTGACACTAAGGCGCGAAAGCGTGGGGAGCGAACAGGATTAGATACCCTGGTAGTCCACGCCGTAAACGATGGGCACTAGGTGTGGGAGGTGTCGACTCCTCCCGTGCCGTCGCTAACGCACTAAGTGCCCCGCCTGGGGAGTACGGCCGCAAGGCTAAAACTCAAAGGAATTGACGGGGGCCCGCACAAGCAGCGGAGCATGTGGTTTAATTCGACGCAACGCGAAGAACCTTACCTGGGCTTGACATGTTGGTGACCGCCGTGGAAACACGGTTTTCCTTCGGGACACCATCACAGGTGGTGCATGGCTGTCGTCAGCTCGTGTCGTGAGATGTTGGGTTAAGTCCCGCAACGAGCGCAACCCCCGTTCCATGTTGCCATCATTAAGTTGGGGACTCATGGGAGACTGCCGGTGACAAACCGGAGGAAGGTGGGGATGACGTCAAGTCATCATGCCCCTTATGTCCAGGGCTACACACGTGCTACATTGGCGCATACAAAGGGCAGCAATACCGCGAGGTGGAGCAAATCCCATAAAGTGCGTCTCGGTTCGGATTGGAGGCTGAAACTCGCCTCCATGAAGGTGGAGTTGCTAGTAATCGCGGATCAGCAATGCCGCGGTGAATACGTTCCCGGGCCTTGTACACACCGCCCGTCACACCACGAAAGCGAGCAACACCCGAAGCCGGTGGCCTAACCGCAAGGAGGGAGCCGTCGAAGGTGGGGCCCGTGATTGGGGTGAAGTCGTAACAAGGTAGCCGTAGCGGAAGCTGCGGCTGGATCACCTCCTTTCTAGGGAGATTTCTCTAGAACGTCGACCGGGCTCCCCATGCCGACCACTTCGTGGTCGGTGCGCGATACGCTGCTCAGTTTTGAGAGACCACCACGGAAGAACTCCGTGGTGCGCCTCGGTGGACCTTGAAAACTGCACAAGGCCAAAAATCGAGAATCCGCTTAGGCGGATTCTGAGGGTAATTTAATTTACGATCCACACACTTTGTGAGTGGATCGCTCACCGTCAAGATAGTAAGAGTTTACGGTGGATGCCTTGGCACCAGGAGTCGATGAAGGACGTGGACGGCTGCGATAAGCCGCGGTGAGGCGCTGAACAGCCATTGACCCGCGGATTTCCGAATGGGAAAACCCGGCGCCGGTAATGCGGCGTCATCCGCTGGTGAATTCATAGCCAGCGGAAGGGAACCGGGCGAACTGAAACATCTAAGTAGCCCGAGGAAAAGAAATCAACCGAGACTCCCTTAGTAGTGGCGAGCGAAAGGGGATCAGCCCAAACCTGACAGATGCAAGCGGGCACGCGTTGTCTGTCGGGGGTTGTAGGGCGTCATGCCCGAGCCGTGCCTGGCTCGGCGGCAGTTACAAAATCAGGTGTTAGCCGAAGCGAGTGGAACCTCGCACCACAGAGGGCAATCGTCCCGTAGGTGAAAACATTCTGATCTGCCGATTGACGTTCCTGAGTAAGACCACACCCGTGAAACGTGGTCTGAACCTGGGGGGACCACCCTCCAAGGCTAAGTACTACCTGGTGACCGATAGTGAACTAGTACCGTGAGGGAAAGGTGAAAAGCACCCCTGAAGGGGAGTGAAATAGTACCTGAAACCGTAGACTTACAAGTGGTCGGAGCACCTTCGGGTGTGACGGCGTGCTTTTTGCATCACGAGCCGGCGAGTTACTCGTCAGTGGCAAGGTTAAGCGATGAGCGGAGCCGTAGCGAAAGCGAGTCTGAATAGGGCGACACAGTCACTGGCGGTAGACCCGAAACTGAGCGAGCTATCCATGGGCAGGCTGAAGCGGGGGTAAGACCTCGTGGAGGGCCGAACCGACCTAGGTTGAAAACTGGGCGGATGACCTGTGGATCGGAGTGAAAGGCTAATCAAGCTCAGAGATATCTGGTTCTCTCCGAAATATATTTAGGTATAGCCTCGAGTGATTGCGTTGCGGCCGTAGAGCACTGTTTGGATTAGGGGCCCTACCAGGTTACCGACTTCAGGCAAACTCCGAAGACCGTTACGGTTAGCTCGGGAGTCAGTGTGCGGGGGATAAACTTCGTACGCGAGAGGGAAACAACCCAGACCATCAGCTAAGGACCCCAAGTGCTAGCTAAGTGGCAAACGATGTCCGAATGCAGAGACAACCAAGAGGTTGGCTTAGAAGCAGCCACCCTTGAAAGAGTGCGTAACAGCTCACTGGTCAAGTGTTCGGGCGCGGATAATTCAACGGGGCTAAAGCTAGCCTCCGAAGCTATGGGTGTGCAGGCCTGCGGGCTCTGTACGCGGTAGGAGAGCGTTCCAACTGCGTGAAGCGGCGTCGTAAGGCTCCGTGGAGCGGTTGGAAGTGAGAATGCCGGCATGAGTAACGAAAGTGGGGTGAGACTCCCCACCACCGATTGTCCAAGGTTTCCTGAGTAAAGTTCGTCTGCTCAGGGTTAGTCGGGACCTAAGGCGAGGCCGAAAGGCGTAGCCGATGGCCAACAGGTTGATATTCCTGTACCACGTCGTTTCCGTTATGACCGATGGGGGGACGGGGAAGGGTAAGGGAACCCAGGCGATGGTCGTCCTGGGGCAAGCACGTAGCTAGTCGCTGTAGGGAAATCCGCAGCGGCGTTTTGACGCGAGGTGCGATGCCAGCTGGCTTGACCGCCGGCAAGTCCCCAATCCCATGCCTCCAAGAAAAGCCTCTAGGCAGGATTCGCGTGCCCGTACCGATAACCGACACAGGTGGACAAGTAGAACATACTGAGGTGAGCGAGCTAACTCTCGTTAAGGAACTCGGCAAAATCGTCCCGTAACTTCGGGAGAAGGGACGCCCCGGTAGGGTGAACTCCATACGGAGGGAGCCCGAGGGGGCCGCAGTGAATTGGTCCAACCGACTGTTTACCAAAAACACAGGCCTCTGCTAAGTCGTAAGACGACGTATAGGGGCTGACGCCTGCCCGGTGCCGGAAGGTTACGCGGACTTGTTAGCGCTTCGGCGCGAAGCAGTGAAGCTAAGCCCCGGTAAACGGCGGCCGTAACTATAACGGTCCTAAGGTAGCGAAATTCCTTGTCGGGTAAGTTCCGACCTGCACGAATGGCGTAACGAGTTGGACGCTGTCTCAACGAGAGGCTCGGTGAAATTAAAGTCTCGGTGAAGATGCCGAGTACCCGCAGCTAGACGGAAAGACCCCGTGAACCTTTACTGCAACTTGATATTGGAGTCTGGGGTATCTCGCTCAGGATAGGTGGGAGACAGTGAACCAGTGGCTTTGGCCGCTGGGGAGTCACCCTTGAGATACCACCCTTGGTAGCTCTGGGCTTCTAACACCGTGCCGTGATCCGGGCGGTGAACAGTGTCAGGTGGGCAGTTTGACTGGGGCGGTCGCCTCCTAAAGAGTAACGGAGGCGCCCAAAGGTTCCCTCAGCACGGTTGGAAATCGTGCGTAGAGTGTAAAGGCAACAAGGGAGCTTGACTGCGAGACCGACGGGTCGAGCAGGAACGAAAGTTGGGCTTAGTGATCCGGCGGTAGCAAGTGGAAGCGCCGTCGCTCAACGGATAAAAGGTACTCCGGGGATAACAGGCTTATCGGTTCCAAGAGTCCACATCGACGAACCGGTTTGGCACCTCGATGTCGGCTCGTCGCATCCTGGGGCTGGAGTAGGTCCCAAGGGTTGGGCTGTTCGCCCATTAAAGCGGTACGCGAGCTGGGTTCAGAACGTCGTGAGACAGTTCGGTCCCTATCTGCTGTGGGCGTTGGAGAGTTGAGAGGAGTCATCCCTAGTACGAGAGGACCGGGATGAACGTGCCGCTGGTGTATCTGTTGTCCTGCCAAGGGCATCGCAGGTTAGCTACGCACGGAACGGATAACCGCTGAAAGCATCTAAGCGGGAAGCCGTCCTCGAGATGAGCTCTCCCATCCCCTTGAGGGAGTAAGACCCCTGGTAGACCACCAGGTTGATAGGCCGGCGGTGTAAGCGCAGCAATGTGCTCAGCCGACCGGTACTAATGGGTCGAGGGCTTGACGGATATTTATTACTTACTCTGAGGCCTTGTGCGGTTTTCAAGCTCCACCGGGGCGTTTGTCTCGCAAAATTTCCGGTGGCGCATAGCGAGTGGGAGACACCTCTTCCCATTCCGAACAGAGCAGTTAAGCCACTCAGCGCCGATGGTACTTGGGGGGCAACCCCCTGGGAGAGTAGGTCGCCGCCGGTTCTTTGTTTGCGGTCCGCGCCGCGGGTATGGCGCGGGCTGCGGCGTCCCGGTAAGCGGCGCGCTACGCGGCCGTCGAGCGGCTTGCGTAGCGCTGCTACGCGGCGCCGCTCGCCGGACCGCGGATCGCTTGCTTCCCGAACGCCTCGCTTCCGCGCCCGTACCCTCGTGCGCGGACCGCGGAGATCCCTTAGCTTCGTTGACACGCAGATTGGCAGCTTGCAGAGGTCTGATTCGTGCAGAGGTTGCAGTCGCGGCCGTGAGTGGCGCGGGTGCGAGGGCGGGTGCGGGAGGTCTGCGCAACCCTGGCGAGCTCTCCCAACGGGCTCGAGGCCGTACTCGCCGAGGGTTGCGAAGTCGATGATCAGGTCGGCGGCGTCGGCCAGCCGGGTCGTTAGCGTTTGCTTAGAATCGAACATGAGTTCGTAAGGTACGGAGGCTTCCGGACGGCATCGCCGAATTGCAACGGGAGTTGCAGCGAGGGCTTCGATTTGGCTTGGCCATGCGGTTTGCTGCTGGCGGGAGGTTTGCTGCACGTCGCATGGCTACTGATCGGCAGTAGCCATGCGGACCCCAGAAGCGCGTGTTCGGAGACGTCGCCGAGGAGCTTCGCTGTGGCTGACCGCCACGCTCCGCTTCGTCTCGCTGCGATGATCCTACGCCGCTCAGGGGTGATTTTGCAAATGCGAGGATGAGACGGGCGGTCTCGACGGGCTTCTCGACGTTGGGCGAGTGGCCCGACACCGGCGATCAGCTTGGTCTCGACGCCGGGCACGGCGCTTCGGTATTCGGCCAGCGCCTCGGCGGGTCGTCGATGATCTGCTCCTCGGCGCCCATGATCACCAGCAGCGGCTTGCCGGTCTCGCGCATGCGCGCGTCGAGCGGCTCTTCGTCGACGAAGTCCTCTGAGGCGGTGGGCGAATCGTCGTAGGAGGTGAAGGTCATCCGCTTGACGTCCTCGACGAAGGCGTCGGGAACGTCGAAGCCGGGGGCGAAGGCGACTCCGAGGCCGTCGCGCACCGCGAAGTCGGGCTTGATCCGCCAGAGCGCCTCGCCGATCACCGGGGCGAAGGCGAGGCCGGCGATGAACCCAAGGCTGCTGTCTGGAGTGGTCCGGGGCCGTGTCGACGATCACCACCCGATCGACCAGGTCCGGCGCGTCTTCGGCCAGGGCGACGACGACGGCGCCGCCCAGCGAGTGGCCGACGACCTCGGCGTCGCTGACCCCCAGCCGTTCGAGCGCCTGCGCCACGACTTCGGCCTGGTGTGGGATCGCGTAGCCCGCCTCGGGCTTTTCGGAGCCGCCGTGGCCGAGCAGGTCGATCGCGATCGACGCGATGGCGCGCGTTCCAGCACCGGCATCATCCCGTCCCACCAGTCGATCGCGCAGCTGAAGCAGTGGACGAGGACGATCGGGCTGCCGTCACGCGGGCCGCGCTCGACCACCTGGACTTCGCCGCCGGGCAGGTCGAGGATCCTGCCCGCCGGGCTCGGTCACCTCGGCGGGCTCGGTTTGCGCGTCGAGCACGAACGCGTTGACGACGATCAGCGCAACCAGCGCCGCCACGACCCCGATCCCGATCTTCCAGCCTCTGCCCATGGCGGTCGTTACCCTAGCCGAGGCCATGGAGAAATTCGTGATCCAAGGCGGCGTCCCGCTCTCCGGCGAGCTGACCGTCGCCGGCAACAAGAACGCGGCGCTGCCGATCCTCGCCGCCTGCCTGCTGACCGAGGAGGAGCTGCTGCTGCACCGGGTGCCGCGGATCCGCGACACCGAGGCCCAGATCGCGCTGCTGGAGCAGCTCGGGGTCGAGGTCGCCTGGGTCGCCGACAACAGCGTCCGCCTCTGCGCCCGCGGGGTCACCGAGACAACCGTCGACGAGGAGCTCTCGAGCCGGATCCGCGCCTCCTTCCTGCTCGCCGGGCCGCTGCTGGCCCGCTTCGGCGAGGCGCGGATGCCGCCGCCCGGGGGCGACTTCATCGGCCGCCGCCGCCTCGACGCCCACCTCGACGCCTTCCGCGACCTCGGCGCCCGCGTCGACGGCGACCGCTGGATCGAGCTGGCGGCGCCCGGCGGGCTCTGCGCCTGCGAGATCTTCATGGACGAGCCCTCGGTGATGGGAACCGAGAACGCGCTGATGGCGGCGGCGCTGACCCCCGGTCCGACGCACGATCTCCAACGCCGCCTGCGAGCCGCACGTCCAGGACCTCGCCCGCCTGCTGACCAGGATGGGCGCCCAGGTCGACGGCATCGGCTCCAACGTGATGACCGTCAACGGCGCCGAGAGCCTCGGCGGCGCCGAGCACACGATCTCCCCCGACCACATCGAGGTCGGCAGCTTCATGGCCCTGGCCGCGGCGACCGGCGGCGAGCTGCGCATCCGCGACGTCGAGCCGGCCGACCTGATCAATGGTCCGCCGCCAGTTCCGCCGCCTCGGCCTGCGCTCGATGATCGACGGCAACGACGTGATCGTGCCGCCGGAGCAGAGCCTCGAGATCGAAGCCGACCTCGGCGACGCGATCCCGAAGATCGAGGACGGGCCCTGGCCGGCCTTCCCGGCCGACCTCACCTCGATCGCCCTGGCGCTCGCCACCCAGGCCGAGGGCGAGATCCTGATCTTCGAGAAGATGTTCGAGAACCGCCTCTTCTTCGTCGACAAGCTGGTCGCGATGGGCGCTCGGATCACGCTGTGCGATCCCCACAGGGCGATCGTCAGCGGTCCGAGCCGGCTTCACGGCGAGCGCGTCGAGAGCCCCGACATCCGCGCCGGGATGGCGATGCTCATCGCCGCCCTGGCCGCCGACGGCACCTCGGAGATCGGCAACATCCGCCAGATCGACCGCGGCTACGAGCAGATCGACGAGCGCCTGCGCGGGCTCGGCGCGCAGATCGAGCGCGTCTCTGCAGAGGTCCCTGCCTAGCAGGGCTTTTGCGCCGCCTCTCGTAAGGTCAGCCGGATGATCCACCCGATCCCGCCCGGAACCCGCGACGTGCTCCCCGACGAGATGCGCGAGCTGCGACGCCTGCAGCGGGCGCTGATCGACGTCTTCGAGGCGCGCGGCTACGGCGAGGTGGCGACGCCGGCGATCGAGTACGACGAGGTGCTGGCCCGCGGCGACGGCCGCGCCGCCGCCAGCGCCTACCGCTTCTTCGACGAGCAGCGGCGACCTGCTGGCGCTGCGCTCCGACATGACCGTGCCGATCGCGCGCCTGGTCGCCAGCCGCTTCGCCGGCGCCGAGCTGCCGCTGCGCCTCTGCTACCTCGCCAACGCCTACCGGGCGGTGCGCCCGCAGCGCGGCCAGATGCGCGAGTTCGTCCAGGCCGGGGTCGAGCTGATCGGCGCGCCCGGCGCCCGCAGGGCACGGCCGAGGTGGTCGAGGTGCTGGAGGCGGCGCTCGACGCGGCCGGCCTCGACCGCGCCGTGATCGGGCTCGGCGACGCCGACCTCTACCGCCAGCTGCTGACCGAGCTCGGCGATCGAGGGCGAGGCGCGGGACTCGATCCTCGCCCGGCTCGCGACGCACGACCTGGTCGGGCTCGAGGCGGAGCTGTCCGCGGTCGAGGGGATCGGCGACGAGCAGGCGGCCACCTGCGTCGCCCTCTCGCAGCTGCGCGGCGGCAGCGAGGTGCTGGACGAGGCGCGCGCGCCTCGGCGGCGCCGCGGTCGAGCGGGCGACGGCGCGGCTGCAGGAGACCTTCGAGGAGCTGGAGCGGCGCGGCGTCGCCGACCGGGTCCAGATCGACCTCGGCCTGCTGCGCGACCTCGGCTACTACAGCGGCGCGATCCTCGAGGTCTACGACCCGGCGCTCGGCCACGTGCTCGGCGGCGGCGGCCGCTACGACGGCCTGCTGAAGCGCTTCGGCCTCGACCTGCCCGCGGCCGGCTTCGCCCTCTACCTGGAGCGGGTCCACGTCGCCCAGATGGAGGAGGAGTCGCGGCGAGGGGGCGAGGGACGATGAGCTCCGAGGTCGCCGGCCTCGGCCGCGCCAAGGCCGACGGGCCGCTGAAGCTGGCGGTGCCGCGCGGCGCCCTGCTTCGGCGAGACGCTCGACGTCCTCGACGCGGCCGGGATCGACACCGCCGAGCTGCGCGGCGACTCGCGCTCGCTGATCTTCGAGGCCGAGGGGATGACGCTGGTGACGATGCGGCCCTCCGACGTGCCCACCTACGTCGAGGCCGGCGCCGCCGACGTCGGCATCACCGGCAAGGACGTGCTGCTCGAGCAGTCCGACCGGCGTCGTCTACGAGCTGCTCGACCTCGGCTTCGGCCGCTGCCGCATGGTCCTCGCCGGCCGCGTCGGCGACGAGCGCCTCGGCGAGTCGGAGCGGCGCCTGGGGATGATGCGGATCGCGACCAAGTACCCGCGGATCGCCGAGCGCCACTTCGAGGCGACCGGCCGCCAGGTCGAGGTGATCGAGGTCAAGGGCTCGGTCGAGCTGGCGCCGCTGATCGGCCTCGCCGACGGCATCGTCGACCTCGTCGCCACCGGCCGCACGCTGGAGGAGAACGACCTCGAGGTGCGCGAGGAGATCCTCGAGTGCACGGCCCGCTTCGTCGCCAACCGCGTCGCCCACAAGCTGCGCGCCGCCGAGGTCGACGAGCTGACGGCGAAGCTGCGGGAGGCGGCGGCGGGATGAGGGTCGCGCCGCTTCGAGTGGGAGGGAGCGGCGCCGACCGCCGCCGCGCTCCGCGCGCTGGGCCGCCGAGTCGACGAGCGCCGTCGACGTCGGGCCGATCGAACGCGAGGTCCGCGAGGGCGGCGACGCCGCGGTGCTGCGCCTGACCGCGCGCTTCGACGCCACCGAGCGGCGCGCCGGAGTCGCTGCGGGTCGATCCGGCCGCGGCGCGCGGCGGCTCTGGCTGCGCTCGAGCCGGAGCTGCGCGAGGCGCTGGAGATCGGCCGCCGCCAACATCCGCGCCGTCGCCGAGGCCCAGCTCGGCGCCGAGCCGCGCACGGGTCGAGCTGCCCCAGGGCCAGACGGTGACGGTGCGCGAGGTCGCCGGTCGGCGCCGCCGGCGTCTACGCCCCCGGCGGGCGCGCCGCCTATCCCTCCAGCGTGCTGATGTGCGCGATCCCGGCCCGCGTCGCCGGGGTCGAGCGGGTCGCGCTCGCCTCGCCGCCCGGGACCGGACGGCGAGCCTGCACCCGCTGGTCCTCGCCGCCGCCGCGCTCTGCGAGGTCGACGAGGTCTACGCGATGGGCGGCGCCCAGGCGATCTTCGCCCTCGCCTACGGCACCGAGACGGTCGCGCCGGTCGACGTCATCGCCGGCCCCGGCAACGCCTGGGTGCGGGAGGCGAAGCGCGCGGTCTACGGCACGGTCGGGATCGACTCGCTCGCCGGGCCCTCGGAGCTGATGCTGGTCGCCGGCCACGACACCGACCCCGAGTGGGCGGCGCTCGACCTCTGCGCGCAGGCCGAGCACGGCGCCGACAGCCCGCTGGTCGTCGTCGCGGTCGAGGAGCACGTCCTCGACGCGATCGCCGCGCGCCACCGAGGCGGCTCGCCGCCGAGCGGCCCGAGCGTCGCCGACGCGCCGCTGGCCCTGGTCCAGGTCCCCGACCTCAGCGACGCGATCGACCTCGCCAACGCCTTCGCCCCCGAGCACCTGCGAGCTGCTCGAGGAGGACGCGGCGCTGCTCGCCGACCGGGTCACGCACCGCCGGCTGCGTCTTCGCCGGCCGCTACGGCGCCACCGCCTTCGGCGACTACGTCGCCGGCTCCAACCACGTCCTGCCGACCGGCGGCGCCGGCCGCTTCTCCGGGCCGCTCGGGCCCGGCGCCTTCCGGCGCCGGATCTCGACCGTCGAGGTCTCCGGCCGCGGCGGCCGCGGCGCTGGCGCCGCACGTCGACGCCCTCGCCCGGGCCGAGGGCTTCCCCGTCCACGGCGAGTCGGCGATGATTAGGACGAGATGAGCAGGACCGCGAACAGAGAGCGCAGCACCGCGGAGACCCAGATCCAGCTCTCGCTCGACCTCGACGGGGGCGAGGCGAGCGCCGCGACCGGCGTCGGCTTCCTCGACCACATGCTCGACCTGCTCGCCCGCCACGGCCGGCTCGGCCTGCGGGTCGAGGCGAGCGGCGACCTCGAGACCGGCGCCCACCACACGGTGGAGGACGTCGGCATCGTGCTCGGCCAGGCGCTCGACGAGGCGCTCGGCGACCGCGCCGGGATCCGCCGCTACGGCTCGGCCCTGGTGCCGATGGACGAGTCGCTGGCCGAGTGCGCGATCGACATCTCCGGGCGGCCCCTCTGCGTCTTCGACGCCGACCTGCCGACGACCTCGATCGCCGGCTTCGACACCGAGCTGGCCGAGGAGTTCTTCCGCGCCGTCGCCAACAGCGCCAAGCTGACCCTGCACGTCTCGGTCCGCTACGGCACCAACGCCCACCACATGATCGAGGCCTGCTTCAAGGCCTTCGCCCGCGCCCTGCGCGTGGCCGTCTCGATCGACCCCGAGGAGAGCGGCGTGCCCTCGACCAAGGGGACGCTGAGCGAGTGAGCACCCGGATCGCGATCCTCGACTACGGGATGGGCAACCTGCGCTCGGTCGAGAAGGCGCTCGAGCACGTCGGCGTCGACCGCGACGATCACCAGCGACCCCGGCGACGGCTCGCGCCGCCGACGGCCTGATCCTGCCCGGCGTCGGCGCCTTCCCGCGGGCGATGGAGCGGGTCCGCGAGCTCGGCCTCGACGAGCTGATCGCCGAGCGGCGCGAGGCCGGGCGTGCCGATCCTCGGCATCTGCCTCGGCCTGCAGCTGCTCTTCGACTCGACCACCGAGCTCGGCGGCGCCGCCGGCCTCGGCCTGCTGGACGGGCGCGGTCGCCGAGCTCGACGCCGACGGCCTCAAGGTCCCGCACATCGGCTGGTCGCCGGTGCGCTGGGAGCGCGAGTCGCGGCTGACCGAGGGGATCGAGTCCGAGACGCCCTTCTACTTCGTCCACTCCTTCGCGCCGCGGCCCGAGCCCGGCGGAGCTGCTCGGCAGCGCCGCCTACGGCGCCCGCTTCGCCTGCGCGGCCGAGCGCGACAACGTCTTCGGCGTCCAGTTCCACCCCGAGAAGTCGAGCGCCGCCGGCCTGCGGCTGCTCTCCAACTTCGCCGGCATCTGCGCCAGGCGCCTGCCGCGGCGTGATCCTCTACCCGGCGATCGACATCCGCGGCGGCCAGGCGGTGCGCCTGCTGCAGGGCGACTACGAGCGCGAGACCGCCTACGACGCCGACCCGGTCGACGCCGCGACGCCGCTGGGCGGGCGAAGGCGCCGAGTTCCTGCACGTCGTCGACCTCGACGGCGCCAAGGCGGGCGAGCCGCGGAACCTGGACGCGGTGCGGCGGATCGCCGCCGCGGTCGAGTGCCCGATCCAGGTCGGCGGCGGCCTGCGCGACGCCGACGTCGGTCGCCGCCGTGCTCGAGGCGGGCGCGGAGCGCGTCGTGATCGGCACCGCGGCCCTGCGCGACCCCGAGTTCCTCGCCGCGGCGCTGCGAGGAGCACGGCGAGCGCGTCGTCGTCTCGGTCGACGCCCGCGACGGCAAGGTCTCCCTCGCCGGCTGGACCGAGACCAGCGACGTCGACGTCGCCGAGGCGGTCGCCGAGCTGACCGACCGCGGCGTCGCAGCGCTTCCTCTGCACCGCGATCGAGGTCGACGGCACGATGGAGGGCCCGGCACTGGCGGAGCTCAACGGGATCGCCGCCGCGACCGTCGCCCAGGTGATCGCCTCCGGCGGCGTCGGCGACCTCTCCCACCTCGAAGCCCTGGCCCACGACGCAGCTCCGAACATCGAAGGCGCGATCGTCGGCCGCGCCCTCTACGAGCGACGCTTCACCGTCGCCGAAGCAATCTCAGCTCTACAGATCTAGCGCTTCAACCAAGCAGCGACCTGGAGGGAGTGTGGGTGCCCCTCCCCCGGAGGCTCCCACTACAACAAGCCGAACCCTTAACCCGGATCAGCTGCGCAACGGTCTCCGGGGGAGGGGCACCCACACTCCCGCACGTCTACGCTTGACCCATGGTCCTAAAGCGCGTCATCCCCTGCCTCGACGTCGACGCCGGCCGCGTCGTCAAGGGCACCAACTTCGTCGGCCTGCGCGACGCCGGCGACCCGGTCGAGCTGGCCGAGCGCTACGACGCCGAGGGCGCCGACGAGCTCGTCTTCCTCGACATCACCGCCTCGCACGAGAAGCGCGAGACGATCGTCGAGCTGGCCCGGCGCACCGCCGACAACGTCTTCATCCCCTTCACGATCGGCGGCGGCATCCGCTCGGTCGAGGACGCGCAGGCGGTGCTCGACGCCGGCGCCGACAAGGTCTCGGTCAACTCCGCCGGCGCTGGCGCGGCCCGAGCTGCTGGGCGAGCTGGCCGACCAGTTCGGCGCCCAGTGCGTGGTGATCGCGATCGACGCCAAGCGCGAGGACGACGGCTGGGGCGTCTACGTCAACGGCGGTCGCGTCAAGGTCGAGGGGCGCGACGCCGTCGGCCTGGGCGCGGGAGGCGGTCGAGCGCGGGGCGGGGGAGGTGCTGCTGACCAGCATGGACCGCGACGGCACCAACGACGGCTACGACATCGAG
This sequence comes from uncultured Solirubrobacterales bacterium, assembly GCA_963775475.1. Taxonomy (GTDB): domain Bacteria; phylum Actinomycetota; class Thermoleophilia; order Solirubrobacterales; family 70-9; genus VAYN01. The sequence goes on from CAVZIP010000003.1 coordinate 947,121, forward strand.
CTGACCCGGGCGGTCGCCGACGCGGTGCCGGTGCCGGTGATCGCCTCCGGCGGCGCCGGCGAGCTGGCGCACCTGAGCGAGGCGATCGCCGAGGGCGGCGCCGACGCCGTTCTCTGCGCCTCGATCTTCCACTACGGGCAGCTACCGCGTGCGCGAGGCGAAGCAGCACCTCGCCGCCGACGGCATCCCGGTCCGGCTCTAAGTTCCGCTGGATGGACAGCCTCGCCGCCGCGCTGCGCAGCGCCTACCCGGAGCTGGACACCGCTCCGCGCGGCGGCCGCCGAGCCGGTCTACCTGGTCGGCGGCGCCGTCCGCGACCTCCTGCTCGGCCGCGGCCGCGCCGACATCGACCTCGTCGTCGAGGGCGACGCCGCCGCCCTCGCCGCCCGGCTCGGCGCCGAGACGGTCGCGCACGAGCGCTTCGCCACCGCCAAGGTCGAGCTCGACGGCCACGAGGTCGACATCGCCAGCGCTCGCACGGAGACCTACCCGCGCCCGGGGGCGCTGCCCGAGGTGACGGCCGCCGCCGCGATCGAGGCGGACCTGGGCCGCCGCGACTTCACGATCAACGCGATGGCGATTCCGCTCACGGGGGAGCCGCAGCTGATCGATCCCCACGACGGCCGCGCCGACCTCGAGGCGGGTCTGCTGCGGGTGCTGCACCGGGGCTCCTTCGTCGACGACCCGACCCGGGCGATCCGCGCCGCCCGCTACGCCGCCCGCTTCGGCTTCGAGCTCGAGCCGGGGACCGCGGAGCTGCTGCGCGCCACCGACCTCGGGACTGTCTCGGCCGATCGGCGCGAGGCGGAGCTGCTGCGCCTCGCCGCCGAAGCGACGGCGCCGCGCGCGCTCGCCTTGCTCGCCGAGTGGGGGCTGCTCGAGCCGCGCGAGGGGGGAGTCGAGCTGGCGTCCCGGGTCGCCGAGCTGCTCCTCGCCTCGCCGTGGCGGGAGCTGGCGCCGCGCGAGCCGCGCACTGCTGGCCGCCGCGCTCGGCCCGGCGGCCGGCGAGGCGGGATCTCGCGACCGCGACGCCCGTCGCGCCCCTCGGAGGCGGTCGAGCTCGCCCGCGGCCACGACCCGGTCGAGCTGGTCCTGGCCCGGGCGCTCGGCGCCGAGTGGCTCGACGACTACGCCGGCGAGTGGCGCTCGGTCGAGCTCGAGATCGACGGCGAGCGACCTGATCGCGGCCGGCGTGCCGCAGGGCCCGGCACTCGGGCGCGGGCTGCGCCGCGGCGCTGCGGCGCAAGCTCGACGGCGAGGTCGAGGGTCGCGAGCAGGAGCTCGCCGTCGCCCTCGAGGCCGCCAGCCGACCGGCCTGAGAGGTTCTGCCATGGGGACCCAGGCCCAGCGACCCTCTCGTGTTTAGTTAGGGCATGGAGTGGCGTGAGCACGAGGGGTTGCGGTGGCTGGAGGCGGACCTGCGTGGCGCCCAGGCCGCCTTCAGCGACCCGCCTCGGCGGCGTCAGCGACGCCCCCTTCGACAGCCTCAACCTCGGCGTCCTCACCGACGATGCCGACGACCGCGTGCGCGAGAACCGTCGCCGCCTCGCCGCCGCCCTCGGTCGCGACCCCGCAACGGATCGTTTTCGCCCGCCAGGTCCACGGCGCCGAGCTGGCCTATCACCACGGCCCGCAGCACTGTGCCTTTGCCCCGGATAGCGGGGACAAGGAACAGCGCGATGCCGATCCGCCCGAAGTCGACGGCCATGTGGTCGCCAAGCCGGGCCTGGCGCCGCTCGTCTTCGTCGCCGACTGCCTGCCGGTGGCCCTCTCCGGCCCCGGCGGCGTGGCGATGCTGCACTGCGGCTGGCGCGGGCTCGCGGCGGGGATCGTCGCCTCCGGCGCGGAGGCGGTCGGCGCCACCGACGCCGCGATCGGTCCCGGGATCGGCCCCTGCTGCTACGAGGTCGGCCCCGAGGTTCTCGGCGCGTTCGGAAGCCTTGGCGAGGGCACCGCTTCGTTGACGGGCCTGAAATACCCCTATATGGAGGGAAATCGGCCCGTCAACCCTTCGACCTGCCAGAGGTCGCGCGGCGGCTGCTCGCGGAGGCCGGTGTCGAGCGGTGCGAGGACGCCGGGCTCTGCACCAGCTGCGAGCCGGAGCTGTTCTTCTCGCACCGTCGCGACGCGGCCGCACCGGCCGCCAGGCGGGCCTGGTCTGGATCGAGTCGGGAGAGGCCTGAGTGCCCGGCCTGATCCACGGCATCGAGGCGGACAGGGTCGCGGCGAACCTGGAGCGGGTGCGCGAGACCGCTGGCGCGAGCGTCGAGGTCCTCGTCGCGACCAAGTACGTGCCGGTCGAGGAGATGGGGGCCCTGGCCGAGGCGGGCGTGCGCCTGGTCGGCGAGAACCGCCAGCAGGATCTCGCCGCCAAGCACGAGCGCTGGGGCGACGCCTTCGAGTGGGACTTCATCGGCAACCTGCAGAGCCGCAAGGTCAAGCAGCATGCTGCCCCTCTGTCGCCTGATCCACTCGGTCGCCAGCGACTCGGCGCTGCGGGAGCTCGGGCAAGCACGGCGGCCCCGAGACCGAGGTGCTGGTCGAGGTCAACGTCGCCGGCGAGGAGGGCAAGGGCGGGATCGCGCCGGCGGACCTGCCGGCCTTCCTCGAGCGCTGTCCGGTTACGGTCGGCGGCCTGATGACGATGCCGCCGTTCAGCCAGGACCCGGAGGCCTCGCGCCCATATTTCGCCCGCCTGGCCGAGCTCGCCGCCGCCAACGGGTTGCGGCGCCTCTCGATGGGCACTTCGCAGGACTGGCCGGTCGCGATCGAGGAGGGCGCGACGATCGTCCGGCTGGGCACGGCGCTGTTCGTGTGAATCGGCGCTAACCTCCCGGAAATTCGTAAAGGAGTCGGCCCGCACAGGCCGAAACACCGATACCGATGGCCCTTCGCGACACCTGGCATAGAGCACTGGTCTACTTCGGCCTCGCCGAGGACCACGACTACGGTCCCGAGTACGAGGAAGACTTCGAGCCCGAGACCGGCTCGGAGGAAGTCTTCGAGGCGCGCCGCGAGCGCGACCAGGGCTCGGTCCGGCGCCTGCCGACCTCGCGCCGCGCCCGCCGCGACGAGATCGACGACATCTTCGCCGACGACGAGCCGATCGCCGCCAGCCGCACCCGCACGCTGCGCCCGGTCGACAACGGCGGCAGCGACATCCAGGTCCACCTGGTGATCCCGCGCAACTTCAACGACGCCCAGCAGGTCGCCGACCAGTTCAAACGCTCGGTGCCGGTGATCCTCAACCTGCAGACCGCCGACCACGAGCTCTCGAAGCGGATGATCGACTTCTGCTCCGGCCTCACCTACGCGCTCGACGGCGGCATGCAGCGGATCGCCGAGAAGATGTTCCTGCTGACGCCCCGCAACGTCGAGGTCTCCGCCGAGGAAAAGGCGAGGCTGATCGACAAGGGCTTCTTCAACCAGTCCTAGCCGGCGGCCGGCCACTAGGCTGGCGGACATGATCGTCGGTTTCGTCGGGTCGGGCAAGCATGGCGGCGGCAATGGCCCGCGGCTGGAAGGGCGAGTTCGAGGGGATGCTGTTCTCCGACTCGCGGCTCCGGGCGGGCGGCGGCGCTGGCGCGGGAGCTGGGTGGAGAGGCGGTCGCAAACGCCGAGATCGGCGAGCGGGCGGACCTGGTGGTGCTGGCGGTGAAGCCGGCGAAGCTGGAGGAGGCGGCGGCCGAGCTGGGCGCTGCCAGGGTCGTCGTCTCGCTGCTCGGGGCGACCTCGCTGGAGACCGTCGCGGCGGCTTTTCCCAGCTCCGAGGCTCACCGGGTGATGCCGAACGTCGCGGTCGAGGTGCGCCGCGGGGTCCTCTGCGTTGCCGGTCCGGTCTCGCCGGCCGTGCGGGAGAAGCTCGAGCTGCTGGGGCACGTGGTCGAGCTGCGCGACGAGGACTTCGACGCCGCCACCGCGGTGATGGGCTGCGCGCCCGCCTATCTGGCGCTGGCGGTCGAGGCGATCGCCGACGCCGGCGCCGAGGACGGGCTCGACCCGGAGCTGGCGCGGGAGCTGGTGGTGGAGACGACCGCCGGCACGGCGGAGCTGCTGCGCATCCGCCACCCGGCGGACGTGCGCAGGGCGGTCGCCTCGCCCGGCGGCAGCACCGAGGCGGGGCTGGAGGCGCTCGACCGCGAGGGCGCCCGGGAGGCGTTCGAGGCCGCCGTGCGGGCCTCGCTGGAGAGGATGCGGCGGTGATCGCGCTGGCGCTCAGCCGCGGCGACGTCGCCGACCTACGTCAACGCGCTCTTCATCGTCTACATCGTCCTGATCTTCGCCAACATCCTCATCTCCTACGTGCCGCGGATGCCCTACAACCCGTACCTGCGCGCCGTCCTCGACTTCATCACCGAGACGACCAACCCCTACCTCAACTTCTTCCGCCGCTTCCTGCCGCCGGTCGGCGGCGGCGGCTTCGCGCTCGACCTCAGCCCGATCATCGGGATCATCGTGCTCTTCGTGGCGCAGACGATCGTCGTCGGCCTGATCGCAGGGTGAGCGCCACCGCCCGCGCCTGGTGCCTGGCCGGCGCCCTCTGCGCCCTCGTCCTCGCCGCCGACCAGGCCGCCAAGGCGGTGGTCGAGGCGAACCTGGTCCCCGGCGAGGAGGTCGACGTGCTCGGCCCGCTGGGGCTGACCCTCACCCACAACCGCGGCGTCGCCTTCGGCCTCGCCGGCGGGGCGGGGGCGCCGCTGATCCTGATCACCGCTCGTGGCGCTGGGCGTGGTCGGCTACCTCTTCGCCCGCGACCCGGCCCGGCCGGGGATGTGGGTCGCGACCGGGCTGCTCGCCGGCGGCGCGATCGGCAACCTCGTCGACCGCATCCGCGCCGACGCCGTCACCGACTACGTCGACATCGCGCCCTGGCCGCCGTTCAACCTCGCCGACGTCGCGATCACCGCTCGGCGTCCTCCTGCTGGTCCTCCTCTACCTGCGCGACGCCGAGCGGGAGCCGAGGGTGGCTGAGCCGGAGCTGCGGATCGTCCACCTCGACGAGGCGCTCGCGGTCGTCGACAAGCCGGCCGGCCTGGTCGTCCACCCGGCGCCCTCGCACAGCGGCCCGACCCTGGTCGACGAGCTGGGCGACGTCCTCGGCGGCGGCGGCGACCCGGAGCGCCCGGGGATCGTCCACCGGCTCGACAAGGGGACCAGCGGCCTGCTCGTCGTCGCCCGCGGCGACGAGGCCCACGCCGCCCTGCAGGCCCAGGTGCAGCGGCGCGAGGTCGAGCGGGTCTACCTCGCCCTCGCCGGCGGCCGGCTCGGCTCGCGCACCGGCACGATCGACGCCCCGATCGGCCGCGCCTCGCGCCAGCGCCACCGGATGGCGGTCTCCGGCGCCGCCTCGCGCCAGGCGCGCACGCACTTCACGGTGCTGGAGCTGCTGAGCCAGGAGAGCTACCTGGAGGCGCGCCTGGAGACCGGCCGCACGCACCAGATCCGCGCCCACTTCGCCGCGATCGGCCACCCCCTGACCGGCGACGTCACCTACGGCGGCGCCGATCGCTACGGCCTCGAGCGCCAGTTCCTGCACGCCCACCGCCTCGCCTTCGAGCATCCGCTCAGCGGCGAGCGCCTCGCTTTCGAGTCCGAGCTGCCGCGCCGACCTCGGCGCCGCCTCGACGCGGCCCGCGCGCGCCTAGGCGCCGCTCTCTACAATCAGCCGCTCCAAACCAACCCCCGTTCGGCGGCGAACCGGATCCTGCCTGGCGCACCGCGCCAGGTCCGGCAAGCGGGGCGGGAGAGCTTCACCAAAACCAACAAGGAGATCTTCGATGCCAGAGGCAGGCCTTACCGAGCTGCTCCAGGCCGGAGTGCACTTCGGCCACCAGACGCGTCGCTGGAACCCGAACATGCGCCGCTTCATCTTCGGCGAGCTGGACGGGATCCACATCATCGACCTGCTGCAGACCGAGGCGCTGCTGGAGAACGCCCGCCGCTTCTCCGGCGAGCTCGCCAGCGGCGGCGGCACGGTGCTCTTCGTCGGCACCAAGAAGCAGGCGCGCGACACGGTCCAGGAATGGGCCGACCGCTGCAAGATGCCCTACGTCAACAAGCGCTGGCTGGGCGGGCTGCTGACCAACTTCAACACGATGTCGACCCGGATCGCCCGCCTGCACGAGCTCAACGGCTGGAAAGAGGAGGGCAAGCTCGACCTGCTGCCGACCAAGGAGCGGATGGGCATGGAGGCCGAACTCGCCAAGCTCGAGTTCAACCTCGGCGGCGTCCGCGACATGGACCGCCTGCCCGACGCGGTCTTCGTCACCGACCTCAAAACCGAGGAGATCGCGGTCCACGAGGCGGCCCGCCTGCGGATCCCGATCATCGGCCTGGTCGACACCAACTGCGACCCGACCCCGATCGACTTCGTGATCCCCGGCAACGACGACGCGATCCGCTCCTGCCAGCTGATCATCGGCACGATCGGCGGCGCCGTCGAGGAGGGCTCCAGCGCCTGGCGGGTGCAGGAGGAGAAGCGCATCGCCGAGGAAATGGCGCGGCGCAAGAAGGACGAGGAAGAGCGCAAGAAACGCGAGGAAGAAGAGAAGGCGCGGGTCGAGGCCGAGGAAGCGAAAAAAGCCGCTGAAGAGGCGGAGAAAGCGGCGAAAGCCACTGCGGAGGCGCAGGCGAAAGCAGCGCAGACCCCGGCACAGCCTGCTGCGCCCCGGCCCGCGGGTCCTGGCGCCGGGGACGACGCCTCGTCCTCGAGGGCTGCGGGCGAGGCGCCGTCCCCGGCGCCACCCGCGGCAGAGGCCGCACCCGCCAAAGCTGAGGCTCCCGCCGCTGAGGAGAAAGTCCCCCCGGTTCCCGAGGCTGAGGCCAAGGCTCCAGAGGCTCCCGCCGCTGAGGAGAAAGCTGACGAGACTCCTGCCGCTGGGGCGGAGGCCGCGGCGGCTGAGGGGGCGCCAGCCGCCGCCTCCGAGCCCGCTGAGGAGAAGAAGGACGAGGAGTCGAAATGAGCGTCACGGCTGCCGACGTGAAGGCGCTGCGGGATCGGACCGGGGCCGCGATGATGGACTGCAAAGCGGCCCTGTCGGAGGCCGAGGGCGACACCGAGCGGGCGATCGAGCTGCTGCGGGTCAAGGGCCAGGCCTCGGCCGCCAAGCGCGAGGGCCGCGGCACCGAAGAGGGCGTCGTCGCCTCCTACATCCACGCCAACGACAAGGTCGGGGCGATGGTCGAGGTCCAGTGCGAGACCGACTTCGTCGCCCGCAACGAGGACTTCAAGGCGTTCGCCTACCAGGTCGCCCTGCACGTGGCCGCGACCGCGCCCCGCTACGTCTCCGCCGAGGAGATCCCGGCCGAGGAGCGCGAGGCCGAGAAGCGGGTCTTCGAAGCGAAGGCGAGCGAGGAAGGCAAGCCCGACGACGTCGTCGAGAAGATCGTCGCGGGACAGCTCTCGAAGTGGGCGAGCGAGGTGGCGCTGCTCGACCAGGCCCACGTCAACGCCGAGAAGCACGACTCGAAGACGATCGAGGAGCTGCGCCAGGAGCTGGCCGCGAAGACCGGCGAGAACGTCCGCGTCGCCCGCTTCGCCTACTTCCGCGTCGGCGAGGATTAGAGTCATCCGCACGTGACCGCTTCTCCCGAGCCGCGCTTCGGGCGCATCCTGCTGAAGCTCTCCGGCGAGGCCCTGATGGGCCGCCAGGACTTCGGCACCGACGGCGCCGAGGTCGACCGCATCGCCAGGCAGGTCGCGGCGATCCGCGAACGCGGAGTCGAGGTCGCGATCGTGGTCGGCGCCGGCAACATCTACCGCGGCCTCGACGGGGCGGCGAGCGGGATGGACCGCGCCACCGGCGACTACATGGGGATGCTGGCGACGGTGCTGAACGCGCTGACCCTGCAGGACGCGCTGGAGCGGCTCGGCCAGCACACGCGGGTGATGTCGGCGATCGACGTCAAGGAGGTGGCCGAGCCCTACATCCGCCGCCGCGCCATGCGCCACCTCGAGAAGGTCACGCGTCGTGATCTTCGCCGCCGGCACCGGCAACCCGTTCTTCACCACCGACACGGCGGCGGCGCTGCGAGCGCTGGAGATCCACGCCGAGGCGATCCTGATGGCCAAGAACGGGGTCGAGGGCGTCTACGACTCCGACCCGGCGACCAACCCGGAGGCCGAGTTCATCCCGGCGATCAGCCACCGCGAGGCGATCGAGCGCGGGCTGCGGGTGATGGACTCGACCGCGCTCTCGCTCTGCATGGACAACGACCTGCCGATCTACGTCTTCAACATGGGCGACGAGACCAACATAGATAGGATCGTCAACGGCGAGAAGGTGGGCACGCTGGTCGCCAGTGCCCCCGCTGAGTGAGCGAGGACGGGAACCGGTGGAGCTGATCGACGAACTGCTCGAGGACGCCAAGGAGCGCATGACCAAGTCGGTCGAGTCGAGCCGTGGCGAGCTTGCCACCGTGCGCACCGGCCGCGCCTCGCCGCACCTGCTCGACCGCATCGTCGTCGACTACTACGGCAACCCGACGCCGCTGAAGCAGCTGGCCAACGTCGCCACCAGCGACGCCCGCCTGCTCACCGTCACCCCCTTCGACAAAGGCTCCCTGGGCGGGATCGAGAAAGCGATCCAGGAGTCCGACGTCGGCCTGACGCCGAGCAACGACGGCAACGTGATCCGCCTCGCCGATCCCCGAGCTGACCGAGGAGCGGCGGCGCGAGATGGTCAAGGTCGTGCACGGGGTCGCCGAGGAGGGCCGGGTCGCGATCCGCAACGTCCGCCGCGACGTCATGCACGACCTGCGCGAGCTGAAGAAGGAAGGCGAAGCCGGCGAGGACGACGAGCGCCGCGCCGAGGCGGCGCTGCAGAAGCAGACCGACGACGCGATCGCCGAGATCGACTCGCTGCTGAAGGGCAAGGAAGAAGAGATCCTCGAGGTCTGAGGCGGCCACGGCAGCGTGACCGCGCCCAGATACGTAGCGATCATCACCGACGGCAACGGCCGCTGGGCGCAGCAGCGCGGGCTGCCGGTCGTCGAGGGACATCGGGCCGGCGCCGACGTGGTCAAGGCGCGGCTGCGCGACGCGGTCGAGCTCGGGGTCGAGGAGCTGACCGTCTTCTCCTTCTCGACCGAGAACTGGACGCGGCCGGCAGACGAGGTCGAGGGCCTGATGCGGATGTTCGGCGAGCGGATCGACAGCGAGACGCCCGAGCTGAACGAGGAAGGGGTGCGGATGCGCTTCATCGGTCGCCGCGAGGGCGTCGCCCCGGAGCTGATCGAGCGCATGGAGTGGGCCGAAGAGACGACCGCGGGCAACGACCGCATCGTCTTCTTCGTCGCCTTCAACTACGGCGGCAGGGCGGAGATCGTCGACGCGGCGCGAAGCTTCCAGGGGGGCTCCGAGGAGGAGTTCCGCAGCCACCTCTACGCGCCCGAGATGCACGACCCAGACCTCCTGATACGGACCAGCGGCGAGCACCGCGTCTCCAACTACCTGCTCTGGCAGTGCGCCTACTCGGAGCTGGTCTTCCGCGACGAGCTCTGGCCTGACTTCGACCGCGACGGCGTTCGAGGGCTCCCTGCGCGAGTACGAGACGCGCCAGCGTCGCTTCGGGGCGAGATCGTGAGGACCGACCTCTTCGACGACGAGATGTTCGAGGACGAGCCGGCGCCGGCGCCGAAACCGCCGCGCCCGCCGCGGCGCAAACGCGGCCTGCGGGGCGAGACCGCCAAGCGGGTCCTGGTCGTGCTGCCCTGGATCGCCGCGACGATCGCGATCGTGGTCGCCGGCGGCATCGTCTTCGCCGTGGCGATGATCGCCGTCGGGGTCCTCTGCCTGCGCGAGTACGTGGCGATGACGGAGACCTCGCGCCCGCTGGCGATCCCCGCCTACCTCGCCGTCGCGGCACTGATCGTCGCCGCCCACTTCGGCACCGCCTTCAACGTGCTGCTGATCCTCGCCGCTGCCTTCCCGCTGCTCTTCGCCTTCGGCGCCGACCGCCGCCACCGCGATGGCGCCACCGTCTCGATGGGGGTGACTCTGTTGGGGATCGTCTGGATCGGGATCCCGCTGGTCCACGCGGTCCTGCTGCGCGACCTGCCCGAGCACGGCGCCGGCCTGCTTGGTCGACGTCCTGGTCGGGACCTTCGTCGCCGACACCGCCGCCTACGCCACCGGACGCATGTTCGGCAGCCACAAGATCGCCCCCAACCTCAGTCCCAACAAGACGATCGAGGGGCTCGTCGGCGGCTTCGTGATCGGGACCATGGGCTTCTGGTTCGCCGGCCTCTACCAGGACTGGCTCTCCGGCGTGGACGCCCTGATCATCGGCGCCGCCGTCGCCGCCGTCGCTCCGGTCGGCGATCTCTTCGAGTCGATGCTGAAGCGCGACCTCGGGACCAAGGACACCGGCACCATGTTCGGCCCCCACGGCGGCATCCTCGACCGCCTCGACGCCGTCTTCTTCACCGTCGTAGTCGGCTACTACCTCTCGGTGGCGCTCGTTTACTGAGGCGAGTCTGCATTTAGGCTCGCATAGCGAGCCTAAATGCAGACGGGTGTCGCTCTCTATCCTCTGGGATCGATGAAGAAGGTCTTGATACTCGGCTCGACCGGGTCGATCGGAACGCAGGCGCTGGAGGTGATCGGGCGCTCGGACGCGCTCCAGGCCGTCGGCCTGGCGGCCGGCAGCGGCTGGGAGCTGACGGTCGCAGCAGGCGCGCGAGCACGGGGTGCCGGCGATCGCGCTGTCCGACCCCGACGCGGCCGAGCGGGCGCGTGGCGCCTGGAGCGGCCGCGTGCTCTCAGGTGAGGAGGGGGTGCGGGAGCTGATCGCTTCGAGCCGGGGCAGACCTCGTCCTCAACGGAATCGTCGGCGCCGCCGGCCTGGCCTCGACCGTGGTCGCGCTCACGGAGGGCATCGACGTCGCCCTCGCCAACAAGGAGAGCCTGGTCGTCGGCGGCGAGCTGGTGATGGCGCTGGCCGAGGCGACCGGCGCCCGCCTGCTGCCGGTCGACTCCGAGCACTCGGCCCTGCACCAGCTGATCGGCTCCGAGGCCCCCGGCACGGTCGAGAAGCTGGTCCTGACCGCCTCCGGCGGTCCCTTCCGCGGTCGCACGGATCTCGACGGGGTCGGCGTCGAGGAGGCGCTCGCGCACCCGACCTGGAAGATGGGCGGGCGGATCACGATCGACTCGGCGACGCTGATGAACAAGGGCTTCGAGGCGATCGAGGCGCACCACCTCTTCGGCGTCTCCTACGGGCGGATCGACGTCGTCGTCCACCCGCAGTCGCTGGTCCACTCGCTGATCCAGCTCAACGACGGATCCTCGCTGGCCCACCTCGGCCATCCCGACATGCGGGTGCCGATCTCCTACGCCCTGCACTTTCCCGAGCGCGCCGACGTCGAGGTGCCGCAGCTCGATCTCGCGGCCGCCGGGACGTTGACCTTCGAGGCGCCCGACCTCGGGACCTTCGCCTGCCTGCGGCTGGCGCTGGAGGCGGGCGAGGCGGGGGGAACCGCGCCCTGCGTGCTCAACGCCGCCGACGAGGTCGCGGTCGCCGCCTTCCTCGACGGCCGCATTCCCTTCACCGGCATCGCCGCCGTGATCGAGCGGGTGCTGGAGGAGATGCCGGCCCGGCCCGTAACCCACTTCGACGACCTCTTCGCCGCCGACGCCGAGGCCCGGCAGCGCAGCGAAGAGGAGGTTCGCGGGTTGACTCCAGCATGAATTGGCTCTACATCTTCCTCGGCTTCTCGCTGCTGATCGTCCTCCACGAGGGCGGGCACTACCTGGCCGCCAAGGCGACGGGGATGCGGGTCGAGCGCTTCTTCCTCTTCTTCGGGCCGACCCTGTGGTCGTTCAAACGCGGCGAGACCGAGTACGGGATCAAAGCGATCCCGCTCGGCGGCTACGTGAAAATCACCGGTATGAACCCGGAGGAGCAGATTCCCCCGGAGATCGAGCACCGCGCCTACCACCGGCAGAAGGTCTGGAAGCGGATCGTGGTGGTTGCCGCCGGGCCGGCGGTGAACATCGCCCTCGCCTTCGCGATCCTCTTCTTCGTCTATCTCGTCAACGCCCAGCAGGTGGACCAGCGGGTGGGAGAGATCCGGACCGGGACGCCGGCGTCGAAGGTCCTGCAGCCGGACGACAGGATCCTTGCCGTCGACGGCAGGGCTTTCCCCGGCCTCGACCGGGAAGCGCGGCTCGAGCGCTTCGGCGAGCAGGTGGCGTCGCACGAATGCGCTGGCAGGCAGGTCGACGGCTGCCTGGCGGAGACCCCGGTGCTGCTGAGGATCAGCCGCGACGGCCAGGTGCGGACGATCTCGGTCCGGCCGGAATACGACAAAGCGAACCGGCGCTCCCTGGTCGGCTTCTCATACGGGACCCAGCCGGACGACATCGGGATCGGCACCGCCGCCACCCGCGCCTGGGACTCGATCTGGCTGGTCACCCACAAAACCGCCTCGATCTTCTCCCGCATCTTCGAAGAGGAGCAGCGCAAGCAGATCTCCGGCATCGTCGGCGTCAGCGACGTCGCCAACCAGACCCTCGACAGGAGCACGGTGGAGTCCTTCCTCCTGCTCGCCCTGGTCAGCCTCTCGCTGGGTCTGGTCAACCTGCTGCCGATCCTGCCGCTCGACGGCGGCCACATCTTCTGGGCCGTGGTCGAGAAACTGCGCGGCAGGCCGGTCTCGCTGCGGGTGATGGAGCGGGCGACGGTGATCGGCTTCGCGCTGGTCATGGTGCTGATGGTGATCGGCCTCACCAACGACATCGGCCGCCTCGGCAGCGACGCCTACAACGTCCGTTAGTCGCCCCGGACGGCCACCCGGATACGCTGTAGATATGGCTTCCAAACGCCAGATCTTCGTCGGCAAGGTCCCGATCGGGGGCGGCGCCCCGGTCGCCGTGCAGACGATGACCAAGACCGAGACCGCCAACCTGGCGGCGACGATGGAGCAGATCCGCAAGGTCGCCGATGCCGGTGCCGACATCGTCCGCTGCGCGGTTCCGCGCGAGCAGGATGCGGAGGCGCTGAAGACGATCGTCAAGGAGTCGCCGATCCCGATCATCGCCGACATCCACTTCAACCACACCCTGGCGCTGAAGGCGATCGACGCCGGCGCCCACTGCATCCGCCTCAACCCGGGCAACATCGGCGGCCGCGAGAAAGTCGCCGAGGTGGCGGTGAAGGCGACCGCGGCCGGGGTGCCGATGCGGATCGGCGTCAACTCCGGCTCGCTGCCCAAGCACCTGCACGAGCTCGAGCGCGAAGCGCCGGTCGAGGCGCTGGTCGCCGCCGCGGTCGAGTTCACCGAGCTGATGGAGAACCTCGACTTCGAGAACTTCAAGGTCTCGATCAAGTCGACCAACGTGCCGAACACGATCGCCGCCAACCGCCTGCTGGCGGAGAGGATTCCCTACCCGCTGCACCTTGGCATCACCGAGGCCGGGACCAAATGGGCCGGCTCGCTCAAATCGGCGGTCGGCCTCGGCACCCTGCTCGCCGACGGGGTCGGCGACACGATCCGGATCAGCCTCTCGACCTTCCACGCCGAGGAGGAGGTCAAAGTCGCCTGGGAGATCCTCAAGGCGCTGCAGCTGCGCGAGCGCGGCCCGGTCCTGATCGCCTGCCCGACCTGCGGCCGCCTCCAGTTCGACATGGACTCGGTCGTGGCCGAGATCGAGCAGCGGCTGGAAAGCTATGAGGAGCCGGTCGAGGTGGCGGTGCTGGGCTGCGCCGTCAACGGCATCGGCGAGGCCAGCCACGCCGACTTCGGCATCGCCGGCGCCAAGAACGAGGGCCTGATCTTCGCCCACGGCAAGCCTTTGCGGAAGGTTCCTCAGGAGACGCTGGTCGACACCCTGTTCGAGGAGATCGACAAGTCGCTCGACCGCGGCAAGATCGAGGTCGACGAGGTGGAGGCCGAAGAGGGCGCCGCCTGGCTGGCCAAGATCGAGAAGGAAAACGAGGGCGAGCTGACTCCGGAGAAGATCGCGCAGATGGAGAAGGAAGCGGTCGAGCGGGGGGAGTCGGACAAGGTGCTGCTGGATGAGGAGGCCTCGCCGACGGCGGGCCGCCGCTTCACCCGCGCCTGAGCCGCCCGAGTAGCGGATAGGTTTCCCGCATGACTCGGCTCTCGCAGGCGTTTGTTCCCACGCTCAAGGACCCTCCGGCCGATGCGGAGGCCTTGTCCCACAAGCTGATGGTGCGGGCGGGGCTGATCCGGCAGCTGGGGGCTGGGCTGTGGACCTATCTACCCGCGGGGTGGCGGGTCGAGCGCAAGGTGGAGGCGATCATCCGCGAGGAGATGGAGGGGATCGGGTGTCAGGAGATGCTGATGCCGGTACTGCAGCCCGCGGAGAATTGGGAGAAGACGGGTAGGTACGCGATCGAGGAGCTGTTCAAGCTCGAGGACCGCAAGGGGTCGCCGCTGGTGCTGGCGATGACGCACGAGGAGGCCGTCACCTACCACGTCGCTCGCGAGGTGCGCTCCTATCGCGACCTGCCGTTGATGCTCTTCCATATCCAGACCAAGGAGCGCGACGAGCCGCGGCCGCGGGCCGGTGTCCTGCGCACGCGCGAGTTCACGATGAAGGACGCCTACTCCTTCGACCGCGACGAGGAGGGCCTGGCCCGCTCCTACGAGCTGCAGGCCGGCGCCTACGAGCGCATCCTCGACCGCTGCGGCCTGCGCTGGTACAAGGTGGAGTCCGACGTCGGGATGATGGGCGGCTCCGGCGCCGACGAGTTCATGGCGCCCTGCGCGGCAGGGGAGAACGAGGTGGCGCTGGCGCCCGGCTACGCCGCCAACGTCGAGGTCGCCTCGGCCGAGGCGCAGGCGGTCGAGCTCCCGGAGTCGCTGGCCGAGCCGGAACCGGTCGAGCACGCCCGGCCTCGGCAGGGTCGAGGACGTGTCCCCGCATCTGGGCCTCCCCGCCGGCGCCTTCGTCAAGACGCTGCCGGTGATCGTCGAGGGGCGGGGGATGGTCGTCGTCCTGCTGCGGGGGGACCACCGCCTCAACGAGATCAAGCTGCGCAACGCGCTCGGCGCCGACTTCCGCCAGGCGAGCACGGAGGAGATCGAGGCGGAGATCGGCCCGGTCGGCTGCATCGGCCCGGTCGGAATCGAGCACCCGATCGTCAAGGACGCCGCGATCGTCGGTGGCTCCTACGTCAGCGGCGCCAACCAGGCCGACACGCACCTGCGCGGTATCCAGCCGGGGCGTGACTTCTCCTTCGAGGAGCTCGACGTGCGCACGGTCGAGGCCGGCGACACCGCCCCCGGCGGCGGCACGATCGCGATCGAGCCGGCGATCGAGGTCGGCAACATCTTCAAGCTCGGCAGCCGCTACTCGGAGCCGCTCGGGGCCACCTACCTCGACCAGGACGGGAGCGAGCGGCCGATCGTGATGGGCAGCTACGGGATCGGCCCGGCCCGGATCGCCGCCGCCTCGATCGAGCAGCGCGCCGACGAGCGCGGGATCGTCTGGCCGCGGGCGCTGGCCCCGTGGGACGTCCACCTGGTCTCGCTGGCCAAGACGGGCGAGCCCGAGCGCGAGGCAGCCGACCGCCTCTACGAGGAGCTGCGCAGCGCCGGCGCCGAGGTCCTCTACGACGATCGCGACGCCGGGCCGGGGGAGAAGCTGACCGACGCCGAGCTGCTCGGCTGCCCGCTGCGCGTCGTCGCCGGGCGCCGCGGCCTCGCCAACGGCATCGTCGAGGCCAGCGAGCGCGCCACCGGCGCCGAGCACGAGCTGCCCCTGGAGGAGGCCGCCGAGCGGGCGCTGGCGCTGCTCCAGGGCATCGATGGCTAGCCGCGCCCCCTTCGGCCGCGGCCGCGTGCGCCGCCTCTTCGGGCTCGACCGCAGCGACCCCAAACCGGCTTCGACCCGCAGGGGCGAGCCGCTCAACCCCTGGACGATCCCCAACCTGGTCGGGTACCTGCGCCTGGCGGCGCTGCCGCTCTTCCTCTACCTCGCCTACGAGACCGAGGACGGCACCTCGCTGCTGGCCGCGATGGTCTTCTGGGCGATCGCGGCCGGCGACTACCTCGACGGCTTCCTGGCCCGGGTCACCGGTCAGTACAGCCGCATGGGCGCCCTGCTCGATCCGCTCGTCGACCGCCTCACGATCCTCTCCGGTGCCGTCGTCTGCTGGAGCTTCGAGCTGCTGCCTCGCTGGCTGCTGGCGCTGCTGGCGCTGCGCGAGCTGGCGATGCTCTTCCTCGCTCAGTACGGGCTGCGCCATGGCGTCGACGTCGAAGTCAACTGGCCGGGCCGGATCTCGGTCTTCCCGATCATGGGTGGGATCTGGCTCGCCCTCTTCGCTCCGGGCTGGGTCGCGACGGCGCTGGTGCTCTGGGGCCTGGTCATGGCGGTCGTCGCCACCGTGCTCTACGCCCGCACCGGCGTGCGCGCGGTGCGCCGCGCGCGGCTGCAATCTGAGGGCCAGACTCGATAAACCTTCAACCTGCGGTTGAACCTTGGAGGGCGCTCGACCTATAATCGTCGCCTGCGCAAACGGAGGCGACTGCGCCTCCTTCGACCAAGGAGCGAGATGGAGGACACCTTTCCCGATCTGGGATCCCTCAGCGACAAGGAGCTGAAGGACCTGATCGACAAGCTCACCGAGGAGGAGAACGAGATCTCCTACAAGCGGCGCGTCCTGCACGGGAAGATCGACATCCTCCGCGCCGAGCTCGTCAACCGCCTGCGCGACAAACACGATGCCGGCGAGTCGATGATCTCCGGCGATGACGTCAGCAGGCTGACGGAGATTCTCGCCGGCAAGGCCCAGGCCTCCCCGGAGGACGAGCCCGCCGCCTAGCGGCGGTGATGCGAGCATGGCCGTCCACTGTCCCGAGTGCGGGTTCGCCAACCCCGAGGGCGCCAACTACTGCCAGAAGTGCGGCGCCTACCTGGGCGGGCCGGCGGAGTCCGGCGAGGATCCGACGACGATGACCTACACCGTCGACGACACCGGCGACATGCAGCCGGTCGACATCGACGAGGTGGTCGAGGCGGCGGGCGCGGCGCTGGTGATCCGCGCCGGCGGCGGCCGCGCCGGCGAGAGCTTCAGCATCGACGAGGATCGGGTCAGCATCGGCCGCAGCCCCGACGCCGGCGTCTTCCTCGACGACGTCACCGTCTCCCGCAACCACGCGCTGCTGGTGCGCCGCCGCGACGGCCTCTACATCGACGACCTCGGCTCGCTCAACGGCACCTACGTCAACCGCCGCCGGATCGAGTCGCACCGCCTCGCCGACGGCGACGAGATCCAGGTCGGCAAGTACAAGCTCAGCTACCTGGAGCGTTGACGATGCCCGTCTCCGAACAACCCGCCCGCCCGCCGGAATCGGCCAGCCGCCCCCGCAAGGCGCTGACCATCGGCGCCGTCTGCAAGATCCTCCAGGGCGAGTTCGACGACGTCTCGATCTCGAAGATCCGCTACCTCGAGGACCAGAAGCTGCTGAGCCCGCGCCGCACCTCGGGCGGCTACCGCCTCTACAGCCAGTCCGACGTCGAGCGCCTGCGCACGATCCTGCGCCTGCAGCGCGACGAGTTCCTGCCCCTGCGGGTGATCCGCCAGGAGCTGGCGGCCGGCAACGACATCAGCATCGGCGACGGCGACAAGCGCGGCGCCGGGGGCGCCGTGCGCCGGGCGATCCTGGTCGACACCTCGCGCGCCTACCTCACCCTCGACGAGGTGATCGAGGAGACCGGCGCCCGCGAGGAGCTGATCGCCGAGCTGGAGAACTTCGGCATCGTGCAGCCGGAGAAACGCGAAGGCAAGACCGTCTACGACGAGACCGACCGCGAGATCGTCCGCGCCGCCAACGAGCTCTCACGGGTCGGCGTCGGCGCCCGCAACCTGCGCGTCTTCCGCTCCTCGGCCGATCGCGAGGCGCAGCTGCTGGAAGCGCTGCTGGGGCCCTCGCTGCGCTCGCGCAACCCCGAGCGCCGCAAGGAGGCGCTGCAGAGCCTGGAGAGCCTGGCGGCGACGGTCAGTCACCTCAAGCATCTCTTGCTGGTGCGAGACCTGCGGCGTCTCGCGGGCGACTGACGGCCAGCACAGCAGCCGTGCCTCGAATCTCCCGTAGACGCACGATCCCCACTTCCGTGCCGGAGGTCTGGAAGCTCGTCTCCGATCCCTACAGCCTGCCGCGCTGGTGGCCGCGGGTGAGCCGGGTCGAGAACGTCGAGCGCAAGAGCGGCGGCCGCCGCAGCCAGTGGACCAAGGTGCTGGAGACGGCCGAGGGCCGGGGCGTGCGGGCCGACTACCGCTGCCTCAGCTCGGCCGAGAACGAGCGCTATGTCTGGGAGCAGGCGCTGGAGGGAACGCCCTTCGCTCGTCACCTGCGCAGCTCCCGGATCGAGATCGCTCTGCGAGCGGACGGCGAGGGAACCCAAATCGACCTCAGCTCGGTGCAGTCCCTAAAAGGGATGTCGCGGCTGGGCTCGCCGATGATGCGCCGCGGCCAGGGCGAGATCCTCGACGAGGCGCTCGACGGAATCGAAAGGGCGCTGGCGTGAGCCGTGTCGACTTGTTAACCCCAGAGGTGAAAAAAACGCCATTGGGGGCGCGGGGATGAGACCTCCACGCCGGGACGCGAAGTGGTGGGGGTGGGGGGACCCGGCGGTGACGCCGGAGCTCGACGCGGAGGCGCTCGCGGTGCTGCGGGAGCGGATCGGCGAGCTGGAGCCGTGGCCGCTGGCACGGGAGCTCGAGGACTTCGTCCTGCTCAACCCGCAGCCGCTGCCCCCGGCGCTGATCGAAGCGGTCGGGCCGGAGGCGATCTTCACCTCGACCGAGGATCGGCTCCGGCACGCGACCGGCTGTGGCTATGCCGACCTGGCGCGCCTGCGCAACGCCCATCTCGACGATGCGCCCGACGCCGTCGTGATGCCAGCCGACACCGAGGCTCTGCGACGTGCGCTCGAGATCTGCGCCGCGGAGGGCATCGCCGTGGTCCCCTACGGCGGCGGCACCAGCGTCGTCGGCGGCGTCGAGCCGCTGCGCGGCGGCCACGAGCGCCTCGTCAGCCTCGACCTCGGCGCCCTGCGCGAGGTCGAGGTCGACCAACGCTCGCTCACCGCTCGACTCGGCGCCGGGCTGCGCGGGCCGGAGGCCGAGGCGGCGCTGAGCCAGGTGGGTCTCACCCTCGGCCACTTCCCGCAGTCCTTCGAGTACGCGACGATCGGCGGCTTCGCCGCGACCCGCTCGGCCGGCCAGGCCTCGAGCGGCTACGGCCGCTTCGACGCCCTGGTCAGCTCCGTCCGCCTGGTCGCCCCGTCCGGTGACCTGCGGACCCTGGAAACGCCGCACACCGCCGCCGGGCCGGCCCTGCGCGAGCTGATCGTCGGCTCCGAGGGCGTGCTCGGCGTGATCCCGGAGGTGACGGCGAAGGTGCGCCCCGTGCCGACGGTGCGCCGCTACGAGGCCTGGATGGTGGAGAGCTTCGAGGCCGGCGCCGAGATCGTGCGCGCGATGGCGCAGGGGCCGGGCCTGCCCGACGTCGTGCGCGTCTCCGACGAGGAGGAGACGGAGGTCTCGCTGGCGCTCTCGGGCCCGCGCGGGGTCGCCGGCAGGCTCCTCGGTGGCTATCTGGGGCTGCGCAAACGGCAGGGCGGCTGCCTGACGATCCTCGGCTTCGAGGGGGAGGAGGAGTCGGTGGCGCGGCGGCGGGCGCTGGCGGTGCGGGTGCTGCGCGCCGGCGGCGGCGTCTACCTCGGCCAGGCCGCCGGCCGGTCATGGGAGCACGGTCGCTACCAGGGCCCGTACCTGCGCGACACCCTGATGGGGATGGGGGCGATGGTGGAGACCCTGGAGACCTCGCACACCTGGAGCCGGCTGGGCGAGCTCTACGGCGCGGTCGCGGCGGCGATCCGCGGTTCGCTGGACGGCCAGGGCACGCCGGGGCTCGTCTTCTGCCACCTCTCCCATGCCTACCCCGATGGCGCCTCGCTCTACTTCACCTTCATCGCCCGCAGTCGCCAGGGCGCCGAGCTGGAGCAGTGGCGCCAGGTCAAGCGTGCCGCCTCCGAGGCGATCGTCGCCGGCGGCGGCACGATCACCCACCACCACGCCGTCGGCCGCGACCACGCCCCCTACATGGAGGCGGAGGCGGGGAGGACCGGCCTCGACGTCCTCCGCGCCGTCAAGGACCAACTGGACCCCGCGGGCATCATGAACCCCGGAAAGCTTCTCCCGCTGATCTGACCAAGCAGCTCGAGGACGCAGGGAGCGAAGCGTGCTCCGCACGTGAGCGACCGAGGACGCCGAGATGCGCAGCGTCAGATCAGCGGGCGGCGCCGATGATCGGGCCCGTGATCTGGCCCCTGAGCACATCGGTGCCGGTGTAGATCGGGGCCTTCTTTTCGTTCGTGGCTTTGGCCAGCGAGGCTTGCAGGGCCGCGTCGTCGGTCAGCGAGAGGTCGATCTGGTCGAAGGATTCGCTGGCGAGGTAGCCCAGGACTTCGGTCGGGACTTCGACCTGGACCCCGATCTGGCCCGATTTGCCGACCCTGGTCGAGGCCAGGGGGAGCATTTTCCGCGGCGACTCGTAGAGCCAGACCGTGTAGGACTCGCCTTTGACGGTCGGCTCCAGCCCGGTCGCCTCGAGCTGCAGCGCCAGCGAGTTTTTCACCCGCCCGAAGGTCGCGACCCCCCTGGCCTCGCCGCCGTCGACCGGCTCGAGGATCGCCTGCGTCACTTCTCTGCCGTTGCCGTTGGCGGTGTTGACCGTTTGCCCGGACGCGTCGTCGTCTCCGCCGCCGGCGCCGGTGTCGCCGGAGTCTTCGCCGCCGCTGAGCACGAGCACGAGCACCAGGGCGATGACGACGAGGGCGCCGGCCGCGATCGCCGCGCGGGCGCCGCCGCCACCGGGCGGGGAGAAGCTCGGGCGGGGTGGGGGCGTGCGCTTGCGCGGCGTCTCCTTCGCCGCTGCCTCGGGGATGGCCGGGGCCGGCGGCGGGTTCGCGCTCGCGCCGGGGGGCGGGGGGATCGCCGGCGCGGGAATGCCTTCCGACTCGAGCTGAGCCGCAGCCGCCAGCGCCTTGGCGTGCACCTCGCCCACCTCGATTCCCATCAGGGCGGCGAGGTCCTCGTAGCCCTGCTCGCCCCGCTGCGCGAGCAGGCGCAGCATCGCCTTCTGGTCCTCGCTGAGCGCCATCCGCCGCAAACCCTACGGGGACGGGACGACGAGGTGGGTCGCCGCCGATACGGGTCGCCAAAGCTTAATCTCGCCCCAGGTAGGGTTCGCCGCCATGGCCGAGGACCCGCGCGGGCTGCTTTCCAATTTCGACCAGTTGGTCGGTACCGAGTGGCTTGACGACGATCCCGACCACGCCCGGGTCCGGGTCGAGCTGCGGGACGAGCTGCGCCAACCGGTCGGCCTCCTTCACGGCGGCGTTCTCTCGACCCTGGTCGAGAGCGTCTGCTCGCGGGCGACGGCGCTGTCCGTTCTCGATGCCGGAATGGCGGCGATGGGCCAGTCGATCAGCGTCAGCTTCATCCGCCCGATCACCGAGGGCGGCGCCGAAGTCAGGGCCAGGGCGCGCCACCGCGGCCGCACCACCTGGGTCTGGGAAGCAGAGATCGTCGACGACCAGGACCGGCTCTGCGCCCTGGCGCAGATGACCATCGCCGTCAGACCACTGCCCCAGCTCAAATAGCGGTCGCGGTCCAGACCGCTTCGGGCGATCGAGGACCGATCCCGGTAGGGGTGGAACGTCTTGTACTTTTTCGCCACTGTGGCTCGGGCGACAGCCTGCGGCGATCCTCGAAAAAGTTAAGTGGAACCCCTACCGGGATCGGTCCTCACCCCCCGAACCTGTTCGTAATCGGCAGCCGTCGGTCCCTGCCGAAAGCTCTCGGCGTGATGCGGATCCCCGGCGCCGCCTGGCGGCGCTTGTACTCGGAGCGGTCGACCAGCCGGATCACCTCGTCGACGGTATCGGCCGGCAGCCCGGCGGCGATCATCTCCTCGCGGCCCTGATCGCGCTCGACGTAGGACTCGAGGATGCGGTCGAGCAGGTCGTAGGGGGGGAGCGAGTCGCTGTCGAGCTGGTCGGGGCGCAGCTCGGCCGAGGGCGCCCGCTCGAGCACCGAGGCCGGTACAAGCTCGCGTCCGGCCCGCTCGTTGCGCCGCCGCACCAGCTCGTAGACGAGCGTCTTCGGCACATCCTTGATCACCGCGAAGCCGCCCGCCATGTCGCCGTAGAGAGTCGCGTAGCCAACCGACATCTCGCTCTTGTTGCCGGTCGTCAGGACCAGCCAGCCGTGGCGGTTGGAGAGCGCCATCATCAGGTTGCCGCGGATCCGCGCCTGGATGTTCTCCGCCGCGAGGTCGGGCTCGGAGGGGCGCGCCGGATCGTGAGGCGGTGCCTCCTCGCCCGCTGCCGTCGCCCCGGGTTTCAGGTGCCCGGCCAGGGCCCGGCCGTAGCCGTCCATCATCGGCTCGATCGGGATCTCGATCAGCTCGCAGCCGAGGTTGGCGGCGATAGCTCGGGCGTCGCCCTGGGTTTCAGGGCTGGAATGAGGAGAGGGCATGACCACGCAGCTGAGCCGCTCCGGGCCGACCGCGTCGGCCGCGAGCATCGCCACCAGGGCCGAGTCGATGCCGCCCGAGAGGGCGACGCCGACCTGGCCGAAGCCGTTCTTGGCGGTGTAGTCGCGCAGCCCCAGGGTCAGCGCCGCGTAGACCTCGTCGAGGTCGGGCAGCGGCTCCGCCGGCGGCGTGGGGGTCGCGGTGGGGACCTCGCAGACCAGCAGCTCCTCCTCGAACTGGGCGGCGCGGGCGATCAGCTCGCCGCTGGGGTCGGTGACCAGGCTCTGTCCGTCGAAGACGAGCTCGTCCTGGCCGCCGACGAGGTTGCAGAAGGCGAAGTAGGTGCCGTAGGCGCGCGAGCGTTCGGCGAACATCTCGGCCCGCTCCCGTCCCTTGCCGCGGTGATATGGCGAGCCCGACGGGTTGGCGATCAACGTCGCCCCTTGCTTGGCCTCGGTCTGGGCCGGCGGCCCGGTCACCCAGCAGTCCTCGCAGATGGTCAGCCCGACGCGCCGGCCCGCGACCTCGACCGTCATCGGCTCGGTACCGGGGACGAAGTAGCGCTGCTCGTCGAAGACGGCGTAGTTGGGCAGCCTGTTCTTGCGGTAGACGCCGCGCACGGTGCCGTCCGCGAGCACGGCGAGGGAGTTGTGGGCGTGGCGGGAGTCGCCGCTGCCGGAGGCGGGCTCGGCGAAGCCGACGAGGACCGTCTGGTCGGCGCCGACCCCTCGGGCCAGCTCCTCGACCGCCTGCCGGTTGGCCTCGACGAAGTGCCGCTTCAGGTAGAGGTCCTCGGCCGGGTAGCCGGGAACGCACAGCTCCGGGAAGATCGTCAGCTCGGCACCCTCGCCGCGGGCGCGGCCGATCCACTCGGCGATCTTGGCGGCGTTGCCGTCGACGTCGCCGACGGTGGGGTTGATCTGGGCGAGGGCTATGCGCATGGTCCGGTACGGCCGATCACTGCCGAAGTATCCCGTTCGCGGGATCGGAAACGGGCCGAGACGCCCGCTAGGGTGCCGCCGATGCGGGACCGCCGTCGCCACCTGGTCGGTTTCTCGGCGGCGGCGTTGCTGCTGCTCGGCGTGATGCCGGCCGGCGCCGCGGCCGCGTCGGGCCTGGCGAGCGCCGTACCGAGCCTGGCGTCCCCGAGCCAGAAGCCGTTCATCGCGCCAAGGCCGCGGCCGACCGAAGCCCGTTCGCGGCCGACCGACGACCCCGACCCCAACCGCAACGCCTACACCGTTCCGCAGGCGCCGAGATCGCCGCGGTGCTCGCGGCATTTCTGCGTGCACTGGGTGGCCGAGGGAATCGACGCCCCCAACCTCGCCGACGCCGACAGGGACGGCGTCCCCAACTTCGTCGAGCAGGTGCTGCAGGTCGCCGAGCACGTGCACGAGATCGAGAACCGGAAGCTCGGGTGGCGCGAGCCGAGGAGCGACGGTCGCATCGGGGGAGGGGTGGGCAAGACCGACATCTACCTCTCGCAGATCGGCGGCGAACTGTTCGGCTACGCGGCCCCGGACCGCGGCCAGGCGACCAAGCAGCACCGGATCCCGCGGCGGCTGCACGGCTACCTCGTCCTCGACAACGACTACAGCCCCTTCGAGTTCCCCGGGACCAAAGCCGTCGACGACCTCGAGGTCACCCTGGCCCACGAGTACAACCACATCCTCCAGTTCGGCTACGACGCCTACCAGGATCCCTGGTTCGCCGAGTCGAGCGCGGTCTGGATGGAGGAGCAGGTCTACGGCGAGATCGACGACTATCTGCGCTACGTGCGCCGCTGGGTGAGGCGCTGGGACACGCCGCTGACCGCGAGCTCGATCAAGGAGTACGGCTCGGCCGTCTGGAACCAGTGGCTGGCGCGGCGTTACGGCGCCGCGATCGTGCGCCGCGCCTGGGCGCGGGCCATCCACACCCGCCCCGGCGGCTTCTCCGTCGCCGCTTATGACTCGGCGATCCGCGCCGCCGGGCGCTCGGACCTGATCCACGACTTCGCCCACTTCGCCGCCGCCGTCGCCGAGTGGCGCACGGGTGAGGGGTTTCTCGAGAGCGGGCGGTACCCGGACATGCAGCGGCAGGGCTCGCTGCCGCTGGACGGCCGGCCGCTGACGCGGCTGCTCAACCACACGACCTTCTCGCTGCTGCGCGTCCACGCCCGCGCTGGCAGGGCGGTCGTGGTGAGGGCGCTGGCGCCACGGCGGATCGCGTCCGGCCTGGCCCTGGTCGGCCGCCTCGGGGGCGAGCGCGAGGGCCGCGCCGTCACCCGGCTCGACTTCAGCCGCGGCGGCGGCAGGCTGTCCGTGCGGCTGCGCGACCCGGGCCGCTACGACCGCGTCACCGCGGTCCTCGTCAACGCCGACGCCAGCGCCAGCGGCTTCAGCGCCCGCCGCCTCGACTGGCGCTACCTGACCGACCAGGTCCCGTTCGAGATCCGCGGCGAGCTGATCCGCTAGGCGCTAGGAGCGCGACTCGGGGCGCCGGCGCCGTTGGAGGAGGCCTTGCCCCCGGCCTTGGAGCGCTTCGGCTTCGCCGCGGCGGTTGCCACGACCTCGGCGGTCGCCGCCTCGAGGTCGAGGGCGAAGCTGTCGAGGTCGGCCATCGCGTCGTAGTCGCCGATCAGCCCGAAGTTGACCTGGCCGTTGTAGGACATGATCCCGATGCAGAGCGCCTGGCGCCGGGCCAGCGGCACCATCGGGAAGATCGACTCCATCTGGCGCCCGAGCACGTAGAGCGGGAACTGCGGCCCCGGTACGTTGGTGACGACGAGGTTGAAGAAACGCTGCGCCGGCTGCAGGCGGGCCGCCTGGGACGCAATCGTGGAGGGCGCGAAGTCGGTCAGCTTGGTCAGGATCTCGGCCCCGACCGCCTGGCCGGAGGACTTGAGGTCGCCCATCTGCCCGGTGACGATCTCGAGCCGCTGCACCGGGTCCTCGCACCAGACCGGCAGCGGCGCCATCATCGCCGAGATCCTGTTGCCGAGCGCCCCGTGCTCCTCTTCGGCGCGGACGCTGACCGGGACCATCGCCCGCAGCTCCAGGCCCTCGGTGTCGTGGCCGCGAGCGCGCAGGTACTTGCCGAGAGCGCCGGCGACGATCGAGAGGATGACGTCGTTGACGGTGCCGCCGTGGGCGTACTTGACCCGCTTCAGCTCGGTCAGGTCGGTCTGGGTGATGGCGAAGCGGCGGTGGGGACCGATCTCGACGTTGAAGACGCTGCTGGGGGCGGCCATGCCGGCGCCGACCATCTTCGAGGTGGCGCCGATTCCGCGCAGCACCTGGCGCGGGCCGCGGAAGGCGGCGCGGACGCCGCGGACGATCTCCTTCGGGCTGGTGAGGCGCTCGCGCACGGCGTCGCCGAGCAGCTTCAGGTCGGTCGGTTCGGGGCGGGCCAGCCAGGGTGGGGGGGAGGAGGGCGTTCCCTGCGGCTCGGCGTCGAGGTCGAAGAGGACGGTGGTGATGTCGACGCCGGAGACGCCGTCGACCAGCGCGTGGTGGCTCTTGCCGACGATCGCGAAGCGCCCGTCGCGCAGGCCCTCGACCAGCCACAGCTCCCAGAGCGGCTTGCTGCGGTCGAGCTGCTGGGAGAAGACCCGCGCCGCGAGATTGCGCAGCTGCTCCTCGGACCCGGGTGCCGGCAGCGCGGTTTGGCGCACGTGGTAGTCGAGGTTGAGGTGGGGATCGTCGACCCAGACCGGACGGCCCTGGTCGAAGGGGACGAAGCGCAGCTTCTGGCGGAAGCGCGGGACCAGGTGCAGGCGCGAGCCGATGTGGTCGCGGAACTCCTCGTGCGTGGGCGCCGGGCCCTCGAAGACGATCGTCGAGGCAACGTGCATGTGCGCGCCGGCCCGCTCCATGTGGAGAAACGAGGTATCGAGTCCGGTCAGTCGTTCAGCCACGTGTGAATGTTCGCACACAGCCGAATGGCTCCTGTTTCTACGGTGTTCGTCGACAAAACGAGCGAACCCATCTGCCGAGTCCCCTCGCACCACGCGACGGGGAGCGGGGGACCCAACTGCCGCGGCGATCAGTCCGCGGCCGGGGCGAAGAAGCCGCAGCACCACCAGCCCAAGCGAGTCAAGCCCCACCTGGCCCTTCACCTCTCGGGGCACACCGTCCTCAACGGGAACGGGATCGCCGTCCACGGCAAGGTCCGGCCAGGCGGCCGCCACCGCGTCAAGCTGGTCTTCCGCGGTCCGGACGCCGCGGTCCGGACCACGATCACCAAGGCCGGCGGCAGCTTCGCGCTGCGCTGGTCGCCGGACCGGACCGGCAACTACGCGGCGCGCGCCTTCGGCGTCCACGGGCCACGGACCCGGGGCTCGGCCAGCGTGGCCCGCCGCCAGCTACCGCTACGCCGGCGCCTCCTACTACGGCCCCGGCCTCTACGGCAACGGCGTCGCCTGCGGCGGCACCCTGATCCCGGCGACGATGGGCGTGGCTCACAGGTCGCTGCCCTGCGGGACCAAGGTGAAGCTGCGCTACCACGGTCGCAGCGTCACCGTGCCGGTGATCGACCGCGGCCCCTACGTCACCGGTCGCGACTACGACCTGACCGAGGCGGTCAAGGAGCGGCTCCGCTTCCCCGGGGTCGGCATCGTCCTGGCCAACCGGTGAGAGATGTCCGTCTGCAATAGAGCTCGCATGGCGAGCCCAAATGCAGACGTGCGCTAGCCCCGCAGGCTGAGTTGCAGCTGCGGCTCATCGGCGGCGGTCGGCTCGGCGTCCGCCTCGTGCGCGAAGGAGGCGAGGCGGACGCCGAGCAGCCGCACCGGCCGCTGCGGGTCGTAGGCGCGCAGCAGGTCGAGCGCCACCGGCGCCACCACGCCGGGGTCGTTGGTCGGCTCCTCGACGGTGTGGGAGCGGCTGACGTTGGTCCAGTCGTCGAGCCGGACCTTGATCCCGATCGTCCGCCCCTCGAGCTCGCGCTCGCGCAGGCGCCGGCAGAGCTCCTCCGCCAGCTCGTTGAGGTGCCTCTCCAGCTCGGTGCGGTCGTGCACGTCGACGTCGAAGGTGATCTCGGTCGACTGCGACTTGGTCTCGTGCTCCGGTGTGATCGGGGTCTCGTCGAAGAGCCGGCCGCGGGCGTGCAGCCAGGCGCCCGAGCGAGGCCCGAAGGCCGTTTCCAGCTCGGCCTGATCGCGCTGGCCGAGCTCGGTGAGCGTGCGGATCCGCATCCGTTCCAGCCTGAGAACGGTTTTGGGACCGATACCTGGCACCAGCCCCGGCGACTCGCCCGCGAAGCGCTCCAGCGCCGCCTTGCGCGAGAGCACCACCAGCCCGGCCGGCTTGCCCAGCTCGCTGGTGATCTTGGCCAAGCAGCCGGCTCTCGGAGATCCCGATCGAGCAGGTGAGCCCGGTTTCGCGGCGGATCTCGGCCGCGACTCGCCGCATCGTCGCCTTGGGGGAGAAGAGCCCGGTCAGGTCGAGGTAGGCCTCGTCGAGCCCGACCACCTCGACCACCTCGACGTTGCGCCGCAGCACTTCCATCACCTGCGCCGAGGCCTCGCGGTAGGCGGGAAAGTCAGGCCTCAGGTAGACCGCGTCCGGCAGCCGTCGCCGCGCCGTCGCCGCCGGCATCGCCGAGTGGATCCCGGCCAGCTTCCGCGCCTCGTAGCTGGCCGTCGTCACCACCGCCCGCGGCCCCGATCCGCAGACGATCACCGGCTTCCCCTTCAGCTCCGGCCGCCGCCGCAGCTCAACGGACGCGTAGAACGCGTCCATGTCGAGATGCGCAATCGTCCGCGTACCGGCCACCTGTTGATCGTAGGAGGGCGAATGGACGCGTCCGCCTAGACTTGTGCCGTGGCTTCACCCGAGGCGAAGAACCTGGAGGCGATCTCCAAGGCAATCGACCAGCACAACTCGAACTGCCCGTTCCCGGCGGCCGAGGTGCGGATGAACCCGTTCGAGGTCGAGCGGCTGGGCTGGGACCACATTCGCGGCCTTCCGGTCGTGCCCGACGGCGAGATCGGCACCGGCCGCTTCCGCATCGTCTGCTCCCGCGACCTCGAGGACGACGGCCTCGAGGTCACCGAGGCGGTCGGCAAAGAGCTCGAAACGGTCGCGCCGGCCCGGAATTGATTAGACCGAATTCCAAAAATCCATGCCCGACTGTTCCATCCAGCTCTGGACCTCGATGTTGAGCTGGAAGAGCTCGCCGGTCCAGATCAGGATGCCCATCGCGATCAGGATCGCGCCGCCGACGGCGACGATCGCCTGGTAGTGGCGCTTGACGACGGCGAAGGCGGTGGTCATGCGGGAGAAGGCGAGGGCGGTGGCGACGAAGGGGATTGCCAGGCCAGCCGAGTAGACGGCGAGCAGGAAGGCGCCGCGGGCGGCGGAGTCGGAGAGGGCGGCGGCGGAGAGGATGGCGCCCAGGGTGGGGCCGATGCAGGGAGTCCAGGCGATCGCGAAGGCGGCGCCGGCGACGATCGGGCCGCCCCTGCCGGCGCGCTCGAGCAGGGCGTCGACGTGCCACTCCTTGTTCAGCCGGGTGATGAAGAGGGAGGCGACGAAGAGAATGCCCATGGCGATGATCAGCGCCCCGGAGATCTTGGTCAGCAGCTCCTTGTGGTCCTGCAGGGTCGAGCCGAGGCCGGTGGCGGTGAGGCCGAGGAGGATGAAGATCGCCGAGAAGCTGGCGACGAAGAGCAGGCTGGGCCCGAGGACGCGGCGCCAGCCGGCGTCGTCGAGCTCGCTGGCGGAAACGCCGGTGACCGCCGAGAGGTAGCCGGGAACCAGCGGCAGCACGCAGGGGGAGAGGAAGGAGACGACTCCCGCCGCGAGGGCGGCGAAGATGCCCACTCCAGCGGCAGGATCGGAGCTGAGAACCGCGTTGACCAAGACCCCTCAGATTACCCTCAGCCAGGCATCGCCCGGCAGGAGGCCGGCCGGCCTGTTCAACGCCGCCGGCACCGCCCGGCGCCTGCGCGCCTCGCCGCTGTTCGCGATCGGGCCGAGCGAGCCGGCGCCGGCGCTGCGGCGCGGTGCCCTCCTCGCGGTCCCGATCGGCATCTCGCTGGCGATCGAGCTCGGCTTCGACGCGCCGACCAAGGGGGCGATCGCGACCGGCGCCCTGATCGCCGGCTTCCCCGGCATGGACGCCCCCGCCGGCCCGCGGGCGGCCTGGCAGGCCGTCTCGGCGCCGCTGATCGGGATCGCCGCCGCGCTCGGCATCCTCAGCAGCCAATCGGCGCCGGCCGCGGTCCTGGCGATGGGCCTGCTCGGCGCGGCCGCCGGCTACTGCTTCTCGGTCTCCCTGCGGCTGGCGATCCTCGGCCTCTCGGTCTCGCTGGCGCTGATGGTCGCCCAGGGACTCTTCCTGCCCGCGGAGGATGCCGCTCCGGCGCTCCTCTACGCGACCATCGGCGCCCTCGGGCAGTCGCTCTGGTCGCTGCTCGTCTGGGTCTTCGCCGATCGCGCCGCCGACGATGAGGCGAGCGGCTGGAACACTCGCGCCGCGTGCGCCGCATTGCGCTCGAACCTGACCCTGAGCTCGCCGGCCGCCCGCCACGCGATCCGCTTCGGCACCGCCCTCGCCGCCGGCGTCGCCCTCTACCGCCTGCTCGACCTGCACGTGCACGGCTTCTGGATCCCGCTGACGATCCTCTTCGTGATGCGGCCGGAGATCGGTGAGACGCACAAGCGGTTGGCCCTGCGGGCGATCGGCACTGTGCTCGGCCTGGTGATCGCGACCGCCGCGGCGGAGGCATTCCGCGGCGACGATCTCGTGACCGGCGCGATCCTGACCGCGGCCGCGGGGCTCGCCTTCGGCCTGCTCACCGTCCAGTACGCGCTGTTCACGGCGGCGATCACTGTCTACGTCGTCCTGCTCAGCGACACCCTCGGCGAGCCGGCGCTGCAGGCGGCAGACGAGCGCGCCGTCGGCACCGCCCTCGGCATCCTGATCGCCTTCCTCGCCTTCGCGATCTGGCCGAACCCGGGGGAGGGGAGAGGGTCGCGAGATCCGGTCCCAAAGCCAGGGTCCAGCCCATCGGAGGCGGCGGCCCGGTAGATTTCCTGGCTACGCAGCCAAACCGCGGCGCAGGCGCGGCAGACTTCGAGGAGCCAGAGTTGAGCAACCGCACGTTCGTAATCGGCGTTGGGATGACCAAGTTCGAGAAGCCCGGGACCAAGGAGGGCGACTACCCGGACTGGGCCAAGGAGGCGGGGGAGAAGGCGCTGGCCGACGCCGGCGTCCCCTACGAGGACGTCGAGCAGGCCTACGCCGGCTACTGCTACGGCGACTCGACCTACGGCCAGCGGGCGCTCTACCAGCTCGGCCTGACCGGGATCCCGGTCGTCAACGTCAACAACAACTGCTCGACCGGCTCCTCGGCGCTGTTCCTGGCCCGCCAGGCGGTCAAGGGCGGCCTCGTCGACTGCGCTCTGGCGCTGGGCTTCGAGAAGATGGAGCCGGGCAGCCTCGGCGTCAAGTACACCGACCGCACCAACGCGCTCGACAAGCACGCGATGCGGATGTTCGAGATCCGCGACCCCGAGCAGTCGCCGCCGGCGCCGCAGATGTTCGGCAACGCCGGCCGCGACCACATGCAGAAGTACGGCTCCAACCCCGACCACTACGCCTGGATCGGGTGGAAGAACCACAAGCACTCGGTCAACAACCCCTACGCCCAGTTCCAGGACGAGTACTCGCTGGAGGACATCAAGGCGGCGAAGATGATCCACGACCCGCTGACCAAGCTGCAGTGCTCGCCGACCTCCGACGGCTCGGCCTGCGCGATCGTCGCCTCCGAGCGCTACGTCGACGAGCACGACCTCTGGGACCGGGCGATCGAGATCGCCGGCCAGTCGATGGTCACCGACCTCTCCTCGACCTTCGCCGAGGACGCCGACTGCATGACGATCGTCGGCTCCGACATGTCGAAGCTGGCCGCCGACCGCGCCTACGCGGAGGCAGAAGTCAGCCCCGGCGAGGTCGACGTCTGCGAGCTGCACGACTGCTTCAGCGCCAACGAGCTGATCACCTACGAAGCGCTCGGGTTCGCGGCGGAGGGCGAGGCGCACAAGCTGGTCGAGGAAGAGGCGACCACTTTCGGCGGCGAGGTCGTCGTCAACCCCTCCGGCGGTCTGATCTCCAAGGGCCACCCGCTGGGCGCGACCGGGCTCGCGCAGTGCTCCGAACTGACCTGGCAGCTGCGCGGCCAGGCCGAGAAGCGTCAGGTCGAGGGCGCCAAGGTGGCGCTCCAGCACAACATCGGCCTCGGCGGCGCCGCCGTGGTCACCGTCTACAAGCCGGCGAGCTGAGGCTCTCCGGACCAACCAGGAGGACAAGATGGCGAAGCAGCGGCGGTCACTGAACGGCAAGGTCGTGGCGATCACGGGCGGTGCCCGGGGAATCGGCAAGGCGACCGCGACGGCACTAGTGCGCAAGGGCTGCCGCGTCGCCATCGGCGACCTCGACCTCGAGCTGGCCGAGCAGACCGCGGCTGGGCTCGGCGGCGGCACCGTCGCGCTGCCGCTCGACGTCACCGACCGCTCCTCCTTCGAAACGTTCCTCGCGGAGACCGAGCGCCAGCTCGGCCCGGTCGACGCCGTCGTCAACAACGCCGGGATCATGCCGGTGACGCCGTTCGTCGAGGAGAGCGAGGACTCGGTCCGGCGCCAGATCGACATCAACCTGCACGGCGTCATCACCGGCACCCAGCTGGCGATCGAGCGCCTGCGGCCGCGCGGCAGCGGCTACATCGTCAACATCGCCTCCCAGGCCGGCAAGGCCGGGGTGCCCGGCATCGCCACCTACTCCGGCACCAAGCACGCCGTGGTCGGGTTGAGCGAGGCGGTGCGGGCGGAGCTGCGCGGCAGCGGCATCGAGGTCCTCTGCGTGATGCCAACCGTCGTCAACACCGAACTGACCAGCGGCGTCGGCCAGCGCTGGATCAAACCGGTCGAGGCCGAGGACGTCGCCAACGAGATCGTCGATGCGATGGAGGTGCCGCGCTTCGACGTCTTCGTCCCCAGGGTCAACGGCGCCTTCTACCGGTTCCTCACCCTGACCCCACGAGGGTTCCGCGAGTGGCTCGGCCGCCTGATGAAGTTCGACAAGCTGATGTTCGAGGTCGACCACGGCGCCCGGCGCGCCTACGAGGAGCGCGCCGCGGCGAGCAGGTCGGACGCAAGCGACGAGGCCGCAGAGGAACCGGCGGCCGCCCAGCGCGACGCCGCCTAGATGGGGCGTCTCTACGACGCCACCTGGGGCCGCGGCTTCGCCGCGGTCTACGACCGTGGCCTGAAGGCGACCGAGGACGCCGGGCTGCGGCAGATGCGCCGCGAGTCGCTGGCCGCGGCGGGGGGAGGGTGATCGAGCTTGGGGCCGGCACCGGCGTCAACCTCGACCTCTATCCCGAGACCGGCATCGAGTTGGTCATGGTCGAGCCCGATCCGCACATGGCGAAGCGGCTGCGGGGGAAGCTGGCGCAGTCGCGGCGCTCGGCTGAGGTGGTCGAAGCATCGGCCGAACGGCTCCCGTTCGAGGACGCGAGCTTCGACACCGCCGTGGCGATGCTGGTGCTCTGCACGGTCCCGGACCCGACCGCGACCCTCGCCGAGGCGGCGCGGGTGCTGAAACCCGACGGGCGGCTGCTCTTCATCGAGCACGTCCGCGCCCAGGACCCCGGGCTGGCCCGCTGGCAGGACCGGCTCGAAAAGCCCTGGCGCTTCCTCGCCGACGGCTGCCACTGCAACCGCGACACCGTCGCGACGATCGCGGCCTCGCCGTTCGAGCTGGCCGAGGTCGCGCACGACAAGACGCCGAAGGCGCTCCCGATCGTCGAGCCGCTGGTCCGCGGCAGCGCCAATCTCTTATCCAACGCACGATAATGGAACTTCGCGTTAACTCCGTCCGAACGGTTTTCTAGCGTCGCAATCGTCTAGATAGCCAACCGGCAAGGGCTCGATTTCCAGGGGAAATCCTTCGGCATCGGCGGCCCTTGCCAATACTTCAGGAGGTAGTTATGCGCGCGTCGTTTCCGTGTGCCTTCACCGGTCATCTCCTCGGCAAAAGTAGGGAGTCGGGCGAGTTCGAGAAAGGCGAGGGTGTCACGATCAAATTCGGTGATGCCTACGAGATTGCCTTCGAGTCCAGTGAGGGTCTCACCCAGACCTGCCGCGTGTCGCTGGAAGCTCTCGAAAAGGCGGCCGACTTTGACGTCCTCAAGACGCCAAAGATGACTGCAATCACTGTGCGCGGTGACGTGAATGTGCGGGACGACGGAGGGTCATTTCGCCCTTCGGAAGTCCGACTCGCCAAAGCGTCCTGATCGGAGTGGGCATCCGTCATGGGCGCTCGCCCGGCCGGCGTGGTCCGGTCCTTCATGCTCGCGTTCTTCGCGCTGCTCTGCTGCTGCTTCCTCGCGCTGGCTTTCGGGTCGGCGCGAGCAGCTGCTGATCCCGGCCCTGAATTCGTCGCTCCGAACGATCAGGCCACGGAGCCGACGCTGCCAGAAATGGCGGCCTGTCCGACGCCGGAAGTGGACGAGGTCTACGAAGCCGAAGACGACTTGGCCGCTCGCCAGGTCGCGCTGCTGCGGCAGGAACTCGTCGCCGCGATCGGGCAGTCGTGCCGCGCTCAGGCCGACCGCCAGGACGAGTTGATCCGTCGCAGCTGGTGGATCGTCACGCAGCTGCTCGGCGAACACGCGGAGGCTGTCGGCGCCGGCGAATGGCTCGCGCAGATTGCTGTCGGCGACGAAGCTCGCAATGCTGACCTTCAGGCCGTCAAAGCCGTGCTCGAAGAAGGCGTCTTGAAAGCGCAGCTGGTCGGCGTTGACGCCGAAAACCCGCTACCCGTTTCTGGTCTCGATGGTGGCGAAGGCTCGCCGGAAGAAACGGCCGAACTCGTCGCCGCGATCGACGCCGCGGGCGAAGGTACCAGCATCGGCCTGTACCTAGTCGCGGGCTTGATCGTCTCGCTGTTCATCGGCGCCGCGCTCTCAAGGACGGTGGATCGTGGGACGTGATCCGGGGCAGATGCAGCTGTACGTAGTCGGCCTGATCGCCTCGGCTATGTTGTGCGTCGCGATCCTCCTGAGCAAAGGGGGCGCCTGGTGAGCATGCTCACTCTCGGTCTGGTCGCCGCCGTCCTGGTCGCCGCCGTGGTGGTCGCACTGTTCGAGAGCTACCGCGTGGCAGTTTCGGCTTGCCAGTTCTTCCTCGCCCCGCTAGGGGCGTCTTCCCGACATGCCGGTGGGTCTCCCACCGCAGCACCGCCGTCTAAGGCGGGGCTGGCTGTTGAACACCATGACGGGCCAGAGCACCATGGTCCGCATTGCCGACCTTCCTCCGTCGGAACGCTCCTCTTCTCACCCCTACCTGCCTGCAGTTCGGCCGACCTTGAGTCGGCCGTCCTTCGCCTCGATCGTCTCCCGGTCGTCGCTCCGGTCGGCGTCCTCGCCGCGATCAACCCCTCTCCCAACTTCTCCGCCTTCGGCGCTGGCGTCGAACTCGGAATCTTCACCGCCCTGTTCACGATCGCGTCCTTGTTGGTCGTGAACTGGATCGTAAAAACGATGCGGAGCAGCAACAGGTGATGAAGGCTCCGCGCTTCAGAAAGGGGGTGCAAGATGCAGGCACTCAGCAAGCTGCGAGGCAAGGCCGCCATGGTCCTCTGCCTCGCCCTCGCGCTGGCGCTGTCGGTCGCGTCCACGGCTTCGGCCGCGATCACGATCGACGCGAAAGATTTCACCGAACCGGTGGAAGGCGGGATGACGACGGCGGCCCCGATCGTCATCGCGTTCATCGCCGCCGTGTTCACGGTGACGTTCGTGATCCGGTGGATTCAGCGCCGGGCCAGCTCCGCCAAGTAGGCGGCCGTGTCGTCGCGGTCCTGGTGCTGCTCGTCGTTCTCGCAGGGGTGAGTTCGGCGGCAGCACCAGGGACGGCTCAGGGCTTCATCGGTGAAAGCGCGGTAATCAAACCCGGCATCCCGCCGACTCTGACCCCCGCCGCGCAATCGATCATCACCAATCCGACCTTCCTGACCACGAACGTGGGCGAGTCGCTGGCGGCCGGAGGGGTCGCCGAGTCGAGCGGCGCTGCCTCGGTGATGCAGGCGGCGGGCCTGGTGCCGGTCCTCGGTTCGGTCCTCGCCTTCGGGGTCGGCACGGTCATCGGCTCGGAGATCTGCGGCGTTCTCGGCATCGAAGGCTGCTGGTACTTCGGATCAGAGGGAGCCGATCCCCCGCAGACGGGGGGAAGCTGGGTCGTCTTCAACGGCACCACTGTGGAGGGGTTCGCGGTCGCTCAAGGTCTCCGCTACAACTGGATTTGGGACAAAACCGGTGGGGAAAGCAACTGGCAGGCGTGGAACGGGACTGGGTGCGAAAGCGGTCCTGCGGCGCCCGCCACCACCTCCACGCTGGTTGCTCGAGGAGCCACCTCGACGTGTCGCTACAGCCTCTCGCCGCTGAAAGAAGGGCCGTTCACGCCGACCCTCCCGATGCGCTACCTGATGAGCAACCGCACCATGGAGTACCACGCGACCGACAACCCGTCGATCCCGAACACCTCCTGGACGGCGCCCTCGGACTGGCCCGAGAAAATGGCCGGCGCGATCGCCGGCGAGGAAGGGACGCCGGCCGCGCGGGTCGGCCAGAAGATCGCTTCTCAGATCCCTGGCTCGGAAGTCCTGAATCCCTACGGCACCTACGTCCACATCCCCGACTGCGACGGCATGGTGTACGCCACCTGCGCCGACCTTCTCGAAGAACTCAGCCTCGAACCTGCCCGTGAAGACCTCAACTGGTCGGAGGTGGAGACGACGACGCCGAATGAAGTTCGGGAACTCGACCCGGCGAAATCGAAACAGGTTGAAGTTGGCACCGGGGTCAAAGTCATCACCAACCCGCCGGAGGAAGGGATGCCGATCGTCGTCCCCGAACCGGAACCCGGCGAGACCTACAGCCACTACGCCGCTCGTCTCAACCCGGCGCTGACCCCTGAACGCCACGATCTCGACGCCGCTTTCATCGACCCGAGCGTGGGTCCGAACGGTGTCGTCAGCACCTCGCCGAAACCGGAGACGCGGCTTAATCCATCGACCACGCACAAAGTCGATGTGAGCACGAATCCGGCCGATACTCCGGTCCCAGCCGCGGGGTGGAGCCCGCCGCCGCTCTCCGGCATCGACCTAGGACTTATCTCGGGCATCCCGTCGCCCTGCACGGTCTTCCCCTTCGGTCTCTTCTGCTGGGTCGGTGAAGCGTTCGCCCAGTTCAACACCTCCGGCACCTGTCCCAACTTCTCGGCCCCGGTCGCCGACACGGGCGCTGACTTCGCGGTGACGCTCTGCGGCGACACCTCGGAAACGATCATGGGCTATCTCCGACCGGCGTTGCTCCTGGCCTTCATCGTCGGTTGCGGCTTCATGTTCGCGAGGGGCACCAGGGCGGTCGGTGGTGACTGATGCTCAGCTTCCTCGGCGACATTCTGGAAGGCATCCTCGATTTGCCTTTCCTCCTGGTGGACCTGCTCATCGAATCGTTGAACGGGTGGATCATGATCCTCTCCCTGGCGCTGTCAGCCGCGATCTCCGTCCTTCCTGGCTTCCCAGAGGTGCCGACGCTCGACGGCGACGTGATCTCCGGCGTGGCGTGGTTCCTACCGATCGCGCCCATGCTCGCGATCTTCACCACCTTCGTGGTGGCCTGGGTCGTCTGGATGGGCGTCTCGGTCATCCTCCGATGGGCGAAGGCACTGTGAGGTGGCAGCGTTGGAGAGACGCGATCGCTGCCGCGATCGGTCGGCGCGTCATCGGCCTGGCCGTCGTCGCGGGGATCTTTGTCGCGGTCGGCTCTGCCGCAAGGGCGGGCCTGTCATGAGGTGGCTCGTCGCGATCGTGCTGGCCGCGGTGGCGGGGTCGATCGCCTACAGCCTCGGGGCAGGCCCAGAGGTCGCCTACATCGTCCGCTCCGTCACTCGACACCTCGCGGGGGGGTACTGATGATCCGACTCGTCACCGGGCCGTTGGGCACTGGCAAGAGCTACTACGGCGTTCGTAAGGCCACCCAGGCGATCAGGGAAGGCAAGCTCGTCGCGACCAACTTCGACATGGTGGAGGACTGGGTCGATCAGGTCGTTCGCCACGGTCGCCTGCACAAGAAGACGCGGAAGCTCGATGAGCGCTCCAAGCGCTTCTCGCGCCGGTACTTCCGCATCGCCACGATGCAGGAGCTGAGGGAACTGCGGGTCCGCCCCGAAGCGCCGTGGGCGAAGGAGGTCGAATCTGGCAAGTGGGTGTTGAAGGAGGGGTCGCTGGTCGTCCTCCTTGACGAGGCCCACCGATGGATGAACGCGCGCAGCTGGTCCCGCGAGGGTCGGGAAGAACTCCTCGAGTTCTTCGCCTTGGCGCGCAAGCTCGGCATGGAGATCTACCTGATTGCCCAGCGCGCGGAGAACCTCGACGTGCAGGTTCGGGAACTCTTCGAGGATCACATCCAGCTGAACAACCTGCGCCGATCGGCGCGCATGATGGGCATCCGGGTGATCCCCTTCAACTTCTTCATCGCGGGGTGGCGGAATCACGCCTACCCCGACGAGGTGATCAGGACCGAGCGCTATCGCCTGGGCTGGGAGAAGCGGCTGTACGACACCATGGACACGATCTCTTTCACGGAGGGCCAGAAGACCGAGGGATCGGCGCTCTGGCTTCCGAGGCCCACGGACGAGCAGCCGGACGACGGACCCGAGGAGGGCGGTCCCGCGCCAGCGGGGCCGCCCCCTGGACCGCGGTCGCCTGCCGTCGCCGGACCGGTGTCAGTCGGTGACCCTGGGCATCGCCCTTTAGCGCCGGACCCTGCCCTGTGAGAGAGGCAGGCTCCTCTAACAGCCTTCCTGGTCTCAAATATGAGACAGACAAAAGGTCGCGCTGAGAGTGGTCAAGGATGCGGGGGTCGATACTTGGTCGGTCTGCTGGTATCTGCGGGATCAGTCCAAGCCTTGCAAGGCGATGGAGTCGCTGGCAACCATCCCGGCAGCCAGATCAAAGCTGATCGAGCGCGAAGTCGCTGGCCACCGCGTCGGGTGGTTCCCGGGAACCAGGATGCTTTTTGCCGAGGGCCATCCAAGTGATGAGGGCTTGTGCAAGGCGGCGGATCTGCCTGCGGCTCTGGACGCCCTGAATGAGGGACTGGCCGATATGGGCATCCTCCCCCCGACGTATGACCTCCGGCCTCTGATGGGGCCCGGCTTCGTCAGGGCGATCACGGGTGGTGTTGGTTTTGGCGGGGTGAGGCGCCTGGATTCGACGGTTGATTTGGAGTTTGACTCGCCCCAAGAAGGCTTGGCGGCACTCGCGGGTGTCGCCGCCCTGCCACTTCCGAGGGTCAAAACTCAGGTCATTAGGGAGGTGGGGGGCAGGAGGGTCGAGACGGTCTATTTCCGTGGCTCGGCCGGCAAGACGGTCTTGGGGCGCTGGTATGACAAGGGCATCGAGTCCGGCATGGCTAAGCGAGGCGTGCATGTTCGCCCTGAGGATCAGCGGCGCTTTGCTAAAGACGCGAGGCTTACGGTCGATGCTATCGCCCAGGGCACATACGTCAGGGACGCATTTGTTAGGCGATTCGAGCCTCTTTGGAAGGCGGCGAAAGGAGTGAAGGTGGGGGGAGTGATCGAGCTGGCAAGACGCCTGGGAGAACTCCAGGACGAGGGTCTGATTACGCCAGGTGAAGCGAAGTCCATCGCCGGCCATCTTCTTCTTGATTCTGCGGATGCCCAGCGGCAGTCGCGCTCTCAGTGCTACAAGGATCGGGCTAGGGCTCGTCGCCACGGACTGGTCCTGGCAGACGGCGTCTTGGACGAGACGGAGGTCGATTTGGGTGCGATTCTGGAGCGGGCGCTCGATTCTGAGGCGTGGGGGTGTCGGGGATGACATCGCGAGTTTCTCGATGGTCGTGCCGATGAAGGTAATCGCAGTCCAATGGTCCTGCAGGGCCTGTGAGGCTACGGTGGTGGGGGCACCAAACTGCCTACCGGAAGGGTGGGTTGAGCTACCGCCACCGCCTTGGCGCGTTCAGCATGGGCCCTCTCATGCTTGCCCACTTCACGCCGAGCGAGAGGGCGAAATTTCTGTTAGCCAATGGGCGAGGCATAAGGACAGGACCTACGCGGTTGATGCATCTGATTTTGAGCAGCTGGATTCTCTTCTCTCGACGGTTCGACATGAGTTCCAGCGTCTCAAGTTCAGTGGTGGGCGCGCCCGCCCCGGCGAGTCGAGCACGTCTTAGCTCGCTGCTGCGGCGGTGGAGCCTCGAAGTGAATGATGTTCACTCTGGTATCAATCGTCGCCTCGTCCGACTCACCAAGGCGAATAGCTGCACTCTCTTTGATTTGGCACACATCCTCTAGCGTCTCGGCAAGTCGGGAAACGATTTCTTCCCACCCCTGTCTGTCGAGCCGTAGCGCTACACGGCTGATGTGGTTATCCGCGGTATCGAGGGTTAAGGCTCCCGCCGCAACCTCGATCTCGGCGGACATGAGTTTGATGAGGTCAATTCGGAGTTTTATCCGATCAGGCTTCGGTATTCGTTTCCAGGTCTTGGCGTCGACAAAAGGACTGACAGTGGCCGTGTAGAAATGCTCGTCGGCGTTGCGGCGCTTTTTGGTCTCCACCAGCTCAAGACAATTCAGCTTCACTAGCTCGTTGATGTGGTACGAAACCTTGTTGATCTCCTGGCCTAGTTCTGCGGCGATTTCTTTGGGGCTAGCACGGCGTTGCGTGCAGACGGTGAGCGCGTGCACCCTCGTTGGGTGGTTAAAGGCTTTGATGAGCCGCTCATGAATCAGCGCGAGGTCGTCTGGGATCTCTTTGGCCACGATGGAGGCGCCTTTCGCCGGCGTCGGTTACGCAATTGTTTGGATGTTAGTCGATGCGTTCTGTCTATTTTGGGAGCAATCTTTGCTCTAGGCTCTTGAATGCTCTAGCGATTTGAGCGAAAGTTCCCACTGAGCCGTTGGCGGGCGGCTGAGTTGTAGGGGTCTCGCGACGGCTCACCTCGCGAACAGGGAGAGGGGGTGAGAGCAAATGAAGATCACGACCGTGTCAGGTCTGACTCCCGCAATTTTGATTCACAAGACCAACTAGAGCGACGGACTCGACTCCAGGTTGGGGGTCGAGTCCGATTTGAGTATCAGTTTGTTGCTCTAGTGACTTTTGTACTCAGGCGTTTTGCGTGACAGGCTCTCTCGACAGGTGTAAGAGTCACTGATTGATGGCTACTCACCTACTATTTATCCAGCGGGATCGCTCGCTATGAGCCCAAACCTAGTCAAGGCTCTGTCGCATCCCTTGCGCGCGGAGATCTTTGAGCTGTTGGCGGCCGAACGAGCGAGCCCATCACAAATCGCAAAAACGCTGATCTGCGAAACGAAGTGTGTCTTCTACCACGTAGGAGTCTTGTGTGACCTGGGCTGTCTCCAGTCAGCCGGGACTGAGCCAACGCAAGGTGGAGGCACCGAGAGCTTCTACGAAGCCTCCCCGATTGCGGTCGCCGAATACATGTTGCAAAAGCTGCCACCATCGGGGTCGTCGTCGGCCGCGATCCTTCGAAGGATCATCGAAAAGGGCCTTGCCGCGCTAGAGGCAGACACACTCGATGTGCCTGACAGTCGCCTCGGCTGCATCACGGCGACTTTCGATCAGGAGGGCTTCAAAAAAGTTTCGACGATCCTCGGCGAGAAGACTGCCGCGGTGATGCAAACGCATCGAGAGAGCAAAGCTCGTCTTGAGAGTGGTGAGAGCGAGCCAATCTCCGCCACGATCATCACGGGTTGGTTCGAATCTCCCACTGAAAGAGACATGTTGGGTGGTCAGGCCACATGACAAAACTTGCTGGCAGGGGAGGTTGCCTGAGCGGGGGTAGGCATCAAGCAAGGCCAACGTTGCCAGGGGCACCCGTCCTCCGCCACCCTCGTGCGGGTGCCCCTGCAACCCGGCCCAGGCCCACGACGCTGTTCATCGACTTGCCAGGGGAAAGCCACCCCGGTTTTGGGTCCGGGACCCCTGACGAGGGCCGGACGGCATGGGGGCGCCCGTTTTTCTCTCCCTTGAGAGGGCGCCCCCGCCGAGCCTGTAGGCCCTTCTGATTCAACGCGCCGATGCGACACCGACGGGGACAGATTCAAGACCGGGACGCGACTAACGCGTTGGTCTGTCCCTCTGAAGACGATCTACGAATCCAGTCGGCCGTCCTGGCTTATGTGATCGGAGAGGGCTGTTATCACGAGACCATCTTCGAGCTTGCGTGTCGCTTCTCGACGGACGACGGTGATGCTGTCGAGCGGGCCGTGTGCGATCTCGTCGCTGGCGGCGTGCTGAGGATCGACAGAGGCAAAGTTGTCCCCCGCCTGGCATCGCCTATCGACTGGCTCTTCGAATGACCGACCGCCGATCGGTAGGGGAGGAAGAGATCAAGGAAGAGCGCCTCATGCTGCTTGAAGTCCTTGAGTTGTTCCCGACCGTCCTCACCGTTGACGAACTCATTCGCGCGCGAATCACCAACCCCTCGGATCCTGGCGAGGTCGAACCCCTGAGGCGGGCGATCCTGGAACTCTGCCGGCATGGTCTGCTGCGCCTTGATGGCGAAAGCATCTTCCCGACCTTGGCGGCGGTCCGCACCTACCAGCTGCTCGACCAATAGCGGTCAAGATCCGTGGCCAGCGAGCCGCTGACCGGGAAATTGTCTAGATAACCAGGGTCAGCAGCTCGCTCGCCGCTAGGGTCAATTTTCCGCTTGGGATCGGCGGGAAGAGGCTCTTTCTTTGATGAATTCCTAATTTTAGGTATCTCAGGCGACAACAAGTTGGCTCTACAACGCACGATAATGGAACTTATGTAAACCCAGGCAGGAAGGGCTCCGAGGCCCTCAGCCGACTCTCTCGATCGCCTCTTCCACTTCCCCGGGAGAGTTCGGGGTGCCGAGGAGCTCGAGGTCGTTGCTGTTGGGTCCCCTGATCGCGAACGACGGCGTCCCGGTCAGTCCGAGGTCCTGGGCTTCCTCCGTGGTCCGCGTCACCTCGCCGGTGAATTTGGCGCTCTCGCGTTCCCGGTTCCATCTGGCGATGTCCTCGA
Source organism: uncultured Solirubrobacterales bacterium (assembly GCA_963775475.1). Classification (GTDB taxonomy): domain Bacteria; phylum Actinomycetota; class Thermoleophilia; order Solirubrobacterales; family 70-9; genus VAYN01. The sequence goes on from CAVZIP010000003.1 coordinate 989,724, forward strand.
CCCCGGCACCCCTGGCGACGGCGGTCAGGAACTCGTCGTCGGCGTAGCCGGAGTTCTCCAGCCCCTGGTTCTTGTAGAAGAGCTCGAGGTACTCCCAGCCGCGCCCCTGCGCGCCCGCCGCGAGCGCCGCCGCACCCGCCGCCGCCGACTGCGGTCCGATGAAGGCGAAGTTGCGGAAGACGAGCTTGGCCTCGCCTTCCCTGACCTTGCCTTCGATGATCGGCGGCAGGAAATCTTCCGAGTAGGCCTTGCAGACCGGGCATTGCAGATCGCCGTACTCGATCACTTCGACCTTTGCCGAGCGGTCGCCGAGGACCAGTTCCTCCTGGGGAATGCCCTGGACCAGGCGGTCCACCTCCGCGACGCCCTCCAGATTGCCCGCATCGCCACCGCTGTCGCTGCCGGCGGTGACGACGATCAGGACCACCACCACGGCAATCGCCAAGAACACCGTCCCGGCGGCGAGCTGGAGCAGGCGCGTGCGGCGCTCGCTTGCGTCGTTCATTGGGCTTCTCTGAGCACACCGCCGGCGGCTGCACCGGCGTAGCCGACCAGGCGCGTGGCGTTGAGCAGGAAGAGGATCGTCATCAGCACGGCGCTGGCCACGCACCACTGGCAGATCGCTTCGATCTTGAAGATCTCCAGGTAGGTCAGGTAGACGCTGTACCCGAAGCCGCCGAGCGAGAGCGCGAAGCCGCCGAAGCGCGCGAGATCGTTGACGAAGAAGGCGGTGAGGAAGATCGCGACGTAGCCGACGATCCCGAAGATCGCGATGTTGATCCCGGCGACGTGCGAGTGGGAGCTGTTGGCCACGGTCTCACACCCGCCGCCGCCGGCCAAGCAGGCCGGCGTGCCGCCGCCGGACTCGACGATCGCGATGTAGGTGGCGATGCCAACCCCGAGGGTCGCCACAAAGGCGACGATCCGGCGCAGCGTCCACTCGGTCGGGAATTTCACGCCGACGAAGATAGAGCCTCGGAATAAAACTCGGCTAACCGCCGCGAGAGCCTGCCGCCCTGCCAGGCCAGCGGCGATTCCCCCTCCTCCTCGCTGATCAGCTTCGCCCGTGGCAGGCGCTCCGCGTAGGCGGCGGCGACCTCGTAGGGGTGACCCGGATCGGCGTCGTCGTGGCTGGCGACGACCAGTGCCGGGACGTCGATCCCCTCCAATTCCTCGATCGACTCGAAGGGGCGGGACCGCGCGACCTCACGCAGCGCCGCGACCAGGGCCTGCGGATGGCGGTGCAGTTCCATGCGGGCGCGGGTGAAGCCGAGCACCGAGTCGCGCCAGGCGGGGTCGATCTCCTGGTTGCGGTCGATGTGGTCGACGAAGCCGTCCACCCCTCCCTCCGCCAGGGCCAGCGCCAGGCCGTCCCAGTAAGCCAGCGACGCCGGCTGCACCTCACCCATGTAGGTCGGGCCGATCACCGCCAGGCCGGTGAGCCGCTCGGGATGATGCAGCGCGTAGGCAACCGCCGTATGGGCGCCCATCGAGTGGCCGGCGAGGACGAAGGGTCCCTCCCCCACCTCGGCCGCGACGACCCGCTCCAGGTCTGCGACCAGCCACGGGTATCCATAACCCCCGCCGGGCGCCGCCGGGTCGGACTCGCCGTGGCCACGGGCGTCGTAGGTGACGACCCGGTGCCCGGCCCGCTCCAGCGCCCGCGAGCCGTGGTGGACGTAGCGCCGGCTCGCCGTGATCCCGTGGCAGAGGACCATCGGCGGGCCCTCGCCCCCGGCCTCGCCGCGCAGGACCGGCGCTCCGTCGACCGCGAACGGCGCCGGCGGTGCGACCGGCATCAGGCGATCGCTGCCAGCGCCTGCTCGAGGTCCGCGACCGACTCGTAGGTGCTGCCGGTGCGCGAGACGTGGCGGTGGCGGACGACCCCCTCCTCGTCGACGATGAAGATCGACCGCATCACGTAGCGCCCCCCGGGGGTGTCCACCAGCTCGGTGAAGCGGGCGAGCGGACCGAGCCAGCCGGTGATGCCGTAGCGGCGGCTGACGGCGAGGTCCTCGTCGGCCAGCAGCGGCACGTTCAGCTCCTGCTCCTTGACCCAGCGCTCGTGCGACGCGAGCGATTGCGGCGAGATCCCGAGCACCTCGGCGCCGAGCGCGTCGAGGCGGTCGCCCTGGTCGCGGTAGGAGCAGAACTGCTTGGTGCAGACGGTCGTGGCGTCGCCGGGGTAGAAGGCGAGGATCAGCTTGCGACCGCGGTAGTCGGAAAGCCGGTAGGTCTTTCCGCCCGTGCCGGGGAGCTCGAAATCGGGGGCGACGTCGCCTACGTCGGGCTTTGCCACCGGGCCAGCTTAGTCGCCGCGGCTAGCCGTTTTCGATCGTGATCGTTTCGATCAGGACCGGCTGTTTCGGTTTTTCGGTCGGGGTCCCCAGGTTGCCGATCCGCTCGACCACGTCGATGCCCTCGCTGACCCTGCCGACCAGGGCGTATTCGGGCGGCAGGCCGGCGTCGGCCCCGGTCACCACGTAGAACTGGCTGCCGGAGCTGCCGGGCGGCTCGGCCGAGCTCTTCGCCATCGCCACGACCCCTTTGGTGTAGGCAAGGCTGGCGGGAGGTTTCTCGACCACGCCGTAGCCGGGGCCGCCGGTGCCGGTCCCTTCCGGATCGCCGCCCTGGATCACGAATTCGGGGACGATGCGGTGGAAGGTGAGGTCGTCGTAGAAGCCTTCCTCGGCGAGGAAGGCGAAGGAGTTGGCGGTCTTCGGGGCACGCTCGGTGTCGAGCGCGATCTCGAAGCTGCCGCAGCTGGTCTGCACGACCGCGGTCGCTTCCTCGCCCGGTTCGAGGACCTGTTTCGCCGCTTTGAACGAGACCTGCTTCGGTTCCGGCACTTCGACCTGCTCGCAGCCCTCGGCACCGGTGGCGGCGGCCGTCGTGTCGCCGTCATCGCCGTCGCCGCGGGAGATCAGGATCGCGGCGACGACGCCGACCGCGACCAGCGCGAAAACGGCGAGGACGATCCAGCGTCGGTCTGCCTGCTCCCCCATCGGCGGCGAACCCTATTGCACTTACGATCGAGCGGATGCCGACCCCGCCGCTGACTCCGCTCGCCGCCGCCGCGCTGCTGGTCACGCCGCCGCCGGAGCGCCTGCTGGAGATCGAGTGCGGCGAAGGCGACGGCGCCCTGTTCCTGGCCCGGGAGTTCCCGGCGGCGCGGGTGCGCGGGGTCGACCGCTCCGCCGAGCGGGTCCGCGCCGCGACGGCACGGGTCGGCCTCGACCCCGAGGGGCGGATCGCCTTCAAGGTCGGCCGCCCGGGCGCGCTCCCCTACCCCGGCGACTTCTTCGACCTCGTCGCCCAGATCGACGGCCGCCCCCCGCTGGCCGAGATCGCCCGTGTCCTGCGCCCCGGCGGACACCTGATCCTGGCCCGTACCGTGGGCGGCGGCGGCTTCGGCGCCCGGCTCCTGCGATACCGCCTGCGTCGCCGCGGGATCGAGCTGATCGAGACCGCGGGCGCCGGCGACGGCAGCTTCTCTGTCGGTCGCCTGCGCAACGCCGGCCAGGCGACGCTCGCCGACTAGGCTGCGAGCGCATGGAGATCGAGGGGATGCCGCTGACGCTGCTCGTCAACCCGGCCTCGGCGGGTGGGAAGACGATGAAGCTGCTGCCGCGCGTCGAGCAGGCGCTCGACGCGCGCCGTGCCGTCTTCCGCGTCCAGCGCACCAAGGGGCTCGAGCACGGGGTCGAGCAGGCGCTGCGGGCGATCGAAGCGGGCGAGCTGCCGGTGGCGATGAGCGGCGATGGCCTGCTGGGGGCGATCGGCGGCGCCATGGCGGGCTCGGCGACGCCGCTGGGCATCATCCCCGGCGGCCGCGGCAACGACCTCGCCCGGGTGCTGGAAATTCCCACCGAGCCCGAGCAGGCCGTCGAGGCCCTCTTCGCGGGGCACAGCCGCCGCATCGACGTCGGCGAGGTCAACGGCAAGCGCTTCCTCGGGATCGCCAGCGTCGGCTTCGACTCCGAAGCCAATCGCCGCGCCGACGAGACCCACTTCCTGCGCGGCGCGCTGGTCTACCCCTACGCGGCACTTCGCACCCTGCTGAGCTGGAAGCCGGCTCGCTTCACGATCCGGGTCGACGAGGAACGGATGCGGCTCACCGGCTACTCCGTCTCCGTCGCCAACAGCAGGGCGATCGGCGGTGGCATGTACATCGCCCCCGACGCCGAGCTCGACGACGGCGAGTTCGACATCGTCACCGTCGGCGAGGTCGGCAAGCTGCGCTACGCGGGTAACCTGCCGAAGGTGTTCAAGGGCACTCATGTCGAGAAAGACGAGGTACGTGTCTTCCGCGCCCCTCACCTCGAGCTGAGCGCCAGCAAATCCTTTCCCGTCTACGCCGACGGCGAGCACCTGACTGACCTGCCGGCTTCGTTGCGGGTGCTGCCGCGGGCCCTCACCGTGCTGGTCCCGGCCCCGGCCGCGAGTTGACCTCCCAGCCCGCCGCGAAGACGGGGCGCGCGGGCGCGCTCTTCGGGGCCAAGGTCGCCGCCTCGCGCGCGATCGGCGCCGCCAGCAGGGCCAGCGGTCGCGGCGGCGGCACGACGCTGCCGGGACGGGTGCTGCTGCGCCTCGCGCCCGACGCGATCGCACGCCTCGGCGCCGGCCTCGACCGCGGCACGACGATCGTCAGCGCCACCAACGGCAAGACGACCACCGCCGGCATGATCGCCGCCCTGCTGGAGGCGGACGGGCGGCGCCCGGTCCACAACCGCGCCGGCTCGAACATGACCTGGGGCGTCGCCACGGCGCTGCTCGAGCAGCGGGGTCGCGAGGGCCTGTTCGAGGTCGACGAGGCCTGGCTGCCGCGGGTAGTGGACCAGCTCGACCCCTCGCTGATCGTGCTGGGCAACCTCTTCCGCGACCAGCTCGACCGCTACGGCGAGATGGAGGCGCTGGCCGAGGAGTGGGCGCGGACGGTCGCCACGCGGGCCGGCCGCACCGCCCTGGTCCTCAACGCCGACGACCCGCTGATCGCCGACCTCGGCCGCGACGCGGACGGCGAGCCGCGCGACGGCGTCCTCTGCTTCGGCATCGAGGACGCCTCGCAGGCGCTGCCGGAGCTGCAGCACGCCTTCGACGCCAAGCACTGCCGCCGCTGCGGCCACCCCTACACCTACGAACGGGCCTTCGTCGGCCACCTCGGCCACTACTCCTGCCCCGGCTGCGGGGCCGAACGGCCGCGTCCCGAGGTCGCCGCGACGGCGATCGAGCTGCGCGGCATGGGCGGCACGCGAACCACGATCCGCATCCCCGGCGGCGAGATCCAGGTGGAGCTGCCGTTGCCGGGCCTCTACAACGTCTACAACGCCCTCGCCGCCGTCGCCGCCGGCCTGCGCCTGGGAGTGACGCCGGAGCGCATCGTCGCTTCCCTGGGCGAATTTAGGGCGGCTTTCGGTCGTGTTGAGACGATCGAGGTCGGGGGTACACCTGTGTCGATGCTGCTGATCAAGAACCCGGCCGGCGCCAACGAGGTGCTGCGCACCCTGCGCCTGGAGTCGGGCGAGGAGCCGGTCGACCTCTGGATCGGGCTCAACGACCGGATCGCCGACGGCCGCGACGTCTCCTGGATCTGGGACGCCGACTTCGAGCTGCTGAGCGGCGGGGTCAGGCGGGTCGTCTGCGCCGGCACGCGGGCGCCGGAGATGGCGCTGCGGCTGAAATACGCCGGCTGGCCCACGGAGTCGATCGAGGTCGTACCGGGGATCGAGGCGTCCCTCGACCGCGCCGTCGCCGCCGCCCCGGGCCGGCTCTTCGCCCTTCCCACCTACACCGCCCTGCTGGAGCTGCACAAGCTGCTCGCCGATCGTGGCCTGGCGCGGGAGTTCTGGCGATGAGCGCGGCGATCTGGCACGACGCCGAGTGCGCCGCCTACAGCGCCGACCTGGCGCTCTGGGAGGAGCTGGCGAGCGAGGCGGGCGGCCCGGTCCTCGACCTCGGCTGCGGCACCGGCCGTGTCGCCCTGCACCTCGCCCGGCGCGGGCACACCGTGGTCGGCCTCGACATCGACCCCGACCTGATCGCGGCGCTGGGCGAGAGAGGGACCGGGCTGCCGCTCCAGCCCGTCCTCGCCGACGCGAGGGGCTTTGAGCTGGACACCGACATCGCCCTGACGCTGGCGCCGATGCAGCTGACGCAGCTGCTGCCCAGCCGGGCCGATCGCCTCGAGTGCCTAGGCTGTGTCGCCGCTCACCTGCTTCCCGGAGGGCGGATCGCGCTGGCGATCGTCGAGGCGCTGCCGGCGGCCGCTGAAGGCCCAGTGCCACTGCCCGACGTGCGCGAGGTCGACGGCTGGGTCTACTCCAGCCTGCCCCTCGACGCGGTCGACATCGGCGAGGAGATCGTCATCCGTCGCCTGCGCCAGACGGTCTCCCCGGCCGGCGAGCTGAGCGAGGAAGACAACGAGATCCGGATCCGCACGCTCTCCGCCGCCGAGCTGGAGGAAGAGGGCATGGCTTCCGGGTTCGTGCCGCTGAGGAGGCTGGAGATCCCGGCCACCGACCTCCACGTCGCCTCCACCGTGGTCGTCCTCGAAAGGGAAGCCTGATGGAGCTGCGCGTCCTCAGCCTCTACCCGGAGCAGATGAACATATACGCCGACCGCGGCAACATCGTCTTCCTGCAGCGCCGCTGCGAGTGGCGCGGGATCGGCTTCTCCCACGCCGGAGCCGGCCCCGGCGTGCCGGTGAACCCCGCCGCCCACGATCTCTTCTACATCGGCGGCGGGCAGGACCGCGACCAGCGCATGGTCGCCGCCGACATGGTCGCCGGCAAGCGCGGCGACCTCGCCGCCGCGGTCGAGAGCGGCGCCGTGCTGCTGGCCGTCTGCGGCGGCTATCAGCTGCTCGGCCACAGCTACCAGCTCGGCGAGGAGACGCTGCCGGGGCTCGGACTGGCCGACCTGGAGACGGTGCGCGAGGGGGGGCCGCGGCTGATCGGCAACGTCGCGATCGAGGCCGACCTCGGCCCCGGCCCGCGGCTGATCGCCGGTTTCGAGAACCACGGCGGCCGCACCCGCCTCGGCACCGGCGTACAGCCGCTGGGCCGCGTGGTCGAGGGAAACGGGAACAACGGCGTCGACGGCCTCGAGGGAGTTCGGCGCCACAACCTGATCGGCACCTACCTGCACGGCCCGCTGCTGCCCAAGAACGCCTGGCTCGCCGACCACCTGATCTCGCTGGCGCTGGAGCGCCGCTACGGCACCCGCCCCGAGCTGGAGCCCCTCGACGACGCTTTCGAGGCCGCCGCCCACGCCAGCGCCCGCGCCGCCGCCGGAGTCGACTGACGAGTTGCGCCTTTTACCCCCAGGAGGGTGAAAAAGCTCAGTTCGACGAAGACGCCGTCGGGTCAGCGGCCGCTGGAGCCGAAGCCGCCCTCTCCGCGCGCGGACTCGGCGAGGGCGGGGGCCTCGACCGGCTCGGCGACTGCGATCGGCGTGATCAGCAGCTGGGCGATGCGATCGCCGCTGGCGACCCGGAAGGTCTCGGCCGGGTCGGTGTTGAGCAGCAGCACCCGCAGTTCGCCGCGGTAGCCGGAGTCGATCAGGCCGGGACTGTTGACGAGGGAGATTCCGTGATCGCGGGCAAGACCCGAGCGCGGCAGGACCAGGCCAGCATGGCCGTCGGGAATCTCCACCGCGACCCCGGTGCCGACGCTCCAGCGCTCCCCCGGTCCGATGTGCGCCGCCTCGCAGGCGTAGAGGTCGAGGCCGGCGTCGCCCTCGTGCGCACGCCTGGGCAGGGCCGCGCCCTCGACCAGCTTCGAGACTCGTAGCTCCACGCGCGGGAGCCTAGACGACGGCGAGATCGTCGAAGCGGTGCAGCTCGGAGACGGGCACTTTGGCGTGAACGAGGACGCCGTCCTCGCGCTCGGTCCGCTCGAGGTCGCCGGCCAGCTCGTGCAGCTCGTGCAGGCGACCGCCCTCGGAGTAGGGCACCAGCAGCTCGACCTCGGCCAGGGTCTCCTCGAACGCCGACTCGATCCGCTCCCTCAGTGTGTCGAGACCCTCTCCGTCGAGAGCCGAGACGAGCGCGGCGTCGGGATGAGCGAGGGTCGCCTCGTGCCGCTCGCTCTCGGCCAGGAGGTCGGACTTGTTGAGGACCAGCAGCCGCGGCTTCTCGCCGGCGCCGATCTCCTCCAGCACCGCATCGACCGCCCGCATGTCGAGCAGGCGCCGCTCCTCACTCTCCGAGGCATCGACCACGTGCACGATCAGGTCGGCGAGCACGGTCTCCTCCAGGGTCGCTTTGAAGGCCTCGACCAGTTGGTGGGGCAGCTTCTCGATGAAGCCGACGGTGTCGGTCAGCAGGTAGTCGCGGCCGCTCAGCTCGAGGCTGCGGGTGGTCGGGTCGAGGGTGTGGAAGAGCCTGTCCCCCACCCCGACCTCGGCCCCGGTGAGGGCGTTGAGCAGCGTCGACTTGCCGGCGTTCGTGTAGCCGGCGAGGGCGACGCGCGGCAGCGAGGAGCGCTCGCGCCGGGCCCGCATCACGCCGCGGTTCTGTTCGAGCCGCCCGAGCCGACGGCGCAGGGCGGAGATGCGGTTGCGGGCAAGGCGGCGGTCGGTCTCGATCTGGGTCTCGCCCGGCCCCCTGGTGCCGATGCCGCCGTCCATGCGGCCGGCGCCGAGGCGCTCGAGGTGGGTCCACAGCCCCCGCATGCGAGCCATGTTGTATTCGAGCTGGGCCAGCTCGACCTGGAGCTTGCCCTCGGCCGAGTGCGCGTGGTCGGCGAAGATGTCGAGGATCACCGCGGTGCGGTCGATCACCGGCACCCCCAGCGCGCTCTCGAGGTTGCGCTCCTGGCGCGGGGCGAGCTCGTCGTCGCAGGCGATCAGGTTGGCGTCGCAGGCGGCGATCTCCGCCTTCAGCTCGTCGAGGCGGCCGCGGCCGAAGTAACGGTCGGGGTCCGGCTGCGGGCGCTGCTGAGTGGCGACGCCGGCGGTGGCGACGCCGGCGGTGCGCAGCAGCTCCTTCAGCTCGGCCAGCGGCTCGCCCTGCTCGCGGCCGTCGACGATCCCGATCGCGAGGGCGCGCTGCCGCGCGCGCGGGTTCGAGACGCCGGCGCCGTTCACGCCGACCGCGCCGTTGTGCGTCTGCGTGCTGCGGCCATTTCTCGAACGTTGCACTCAGGGGGATTGTAGGCAACCGCCCCGGGCGTATAGGCTGCGCGCCGTGAAGGTCTTCGTCACCGGGGGAACCGGGTTCATCGGCGGTGAGGTCGTGCGCCAGCTGCGCGAGCGCGGCGACGACGTCGTCTGCCTCGTCCGCAACCCCGAGAAGGGGAGGAAGGTCGCCGAGCTGGGCTGCGAGCTGACCGCCGGCGACCTCTCCGACGCGGAGGCGCTGCGCGCCGGCATGGAGGGATGCGACGCGGTGATCCACGCCGCCGCGATGTACGAGGTCGGCATCCCGAAGAAGCAGCACCCGGCGATGTGGGAGGCCAACGTCGCCGGCACCGAGCGGGTGATGGTGGCGGCGCTGGAGGCGAAGGTCCCGCGGATCGTCTACGTCTCCACCTGCGGCGTCTTCGGCAACACCCACAAAAAAGTCGTCGACGAGTCCTACGAGCACCCGGGCGTGGAATTCAGCTCCTACTACGAGGAGACCAAGCTCGAGGCCCACAAGATCGTCAAGCGGATGATCGCCGAGCGGGATCTGCCGGCGATCATCGTCCAGCCCGGCGGTGTCTACGGGCCCGGCGACACCTCGCAGGTCGCCGATCTGCTGGTGGAATTCTTCGCCGGCAAACTGCCGCTGCTGCCCTTTCCGGAGCTGGGGATCTGCATGACCCACGTCGAGGACATCGCCGGCGGCATCCTGCTTGCGCTCGACAAGGGCAAGCTCGGCGAGATCTACGTGATCAGCGGCCCGGTGACGACGATGCGCGAGGCGATCGAGACGGTTGCCGGCGTCAGCGGCCGCAAGGCCCCCAAGCGCGACCTTCCCACCGGACTGCTGAAGGCGATGGCGCCGCTCGGTCCCCTGGTCGGCAAGATGATGGGTCAGCCGCCGAACCTGCGCGAGCTGATCTCCTCCGGCGACGGCGTCACCTTCTGGGCCAGCTACGACAAGGCGGCGCGCGAGCTGGGCTACGCGCCGCGGGGCCTGGAAGAGGGGCTGCGGGAGACGCTCGAGGCGGATGCGCGGTTCCCCGACCCGGTTGCCTGAGGGCCTACCCCGGTGATGCGTATCCGGTTGACTCAGGCTGCGTGCCTGAGCGCCGTTATCTCGCCGTAGGTCGTCGGATCGTGGATCGCGCCGAGGCCGAGCAGGGTCTGGAAAGCGGCCATCGGAGTGCCGCGTCGGTTGTGGCGAAAGACGAACTCGTCGAGGTAGACCGGCAGATGCTCCTTTGAGACGCCGCGATGGGTGCCGTGCATCCACGCCTTGAGGTTGGAGATCGCTCGGTGCGCCCGCGGCAGCAGTAGGTCCTCTGGCGCGGCGCCCGTCTGCTTGCGCGGGCGGTGCCGATAGCCGAGCCCGGCCAGCCCGGTGTAGGAATTCAGCCCATCGGTGTGGACGATCGCGCCCGGGGCCGTGGTCGCCTCGGTGAACGCCTCCAGCGTCTTCGCCCGGGAGTTGGCCAGCACCTGAAGGCGCAGGCGTCCCGAGCCGGCTCCTCGGACCTCGATCGCGGCGCCCACCAAGGCCTTCTTGCCGCGCTGGCGGCTGCCTTTGAGGCCTTCCTCGTAGCCCCCAAGCCAGAACTCGTCGATCTCGACCTCCGTCGTGAGCGGGCTGCGCTCGGGGGCGACCATCGCCCGACGCAGCTTCTGCAGGATCAGCCAGGCGGTCTCATAGCGCGAGAGCCCGAGCTGGCGCTGCAGTTGCTTGGCGGAGATCCCGGGGTGATGGGTGGCGACCAGATAGGCCGCCCAAAACCAGGTCCGCAACGGGGTGCGGGTGCGGTGCATCACCGTTCCCGCCGTGACCGAGGTCTGCAGGGAGCAATCCGAGCACTCCCACAGATGCCGGCGCCCCAGCACCCAGGAGCGGCGGCCTCCACAGCCCGGGCAGATGAAGCCCTCTGGCCAGCGCGAGGCCGCCAGGTAGTCGAGGCACGCAGCCTCAGTCGCGAAGCGGTCTTGGAACTCCATGATCGTGCGCGGGAAGTCTGGACGAGCCATCGGCGCACCGTAGAGCCCTTACCTGACGGAACCGGATACGCATCACCCCGGTAGGCCTTTCACTTAACTTTTTCCGAAGACACGCTGCGGCTGTCCGCGGGCCGCTGTTCGGAAAAAGTACAAGACGTTCCAGGCCTACCGGGATAGGCCCTAAGCTGCCGCGGTGCGCGTTATAGATGTCATGCACCTTGGGCGGCCGCATGTGATCGGCTGCTGGGAAGTGGAGGGTGCTCTGGTTGATCCGGGGCCGGAGTCGTCGATCGGGACGGTGATCGAGGCGCTTGACGGGGAGCAGCCGCGGGCGATCGTCCTCACCCACATCCACCTCGATCACGCCGCCGCGACCGGGGCGCTGGTGCGGCGCTGGCCCGAGCTGGAGGTCTACGTGCACGAGCGCGGCGCCCCCCACGTGATCGACCCCTCGAAGCTGCTGGCCAGCGCCGAGCGCCTCTACGGCGACCAGATGCAGCGCCTCTGGGGCGAGATCGTGCCGGTGCCGGAGGGCAACGTGAGGGCGCTGAGCGGCGGCGAGACGGTGCTGGGGATGCGGGTCGCCTACACCCCCGGGCACGCCTCCCACCACGTCTGCTACCTGCACGAGAAGAGCGGCACCGCCTTCGTCGGCGACGTCGCTGCGGTCCGCATCCCGCCCTCGAACCTGGTCGTGCCGCCGACGCCGCCGCCGGACATCAGCATCGAGACCTGGGAGCGCTCGATCGACATCGTCGAGTCCTGGCACCCCGAGCGCCTCGCCCTCACCCACTTCGGCCCGGTGGAGGACCCCGGCGCACACCTGGCGCTGGTTCGCGAGCGCCTGCGCGAGGAGGCCCAGCTCGCCCGCGAGCTCAGCGAGGGGGAGTACGAACGGCGTCACCGCGAACGGGTCGAGGCGGAGGTCGGAGCGGAGACCGCGGCAGAGCTGTTGCAGGCGGTCCCGGTCGACTACCAGTGGCGCGGCCTCGACCGCTACTGGCGCAAGCGGGCCGAGCGAGAAGCGGCCTGACAGCGGGTTCGGCGCCCACGACAGGGGGTAGGGTGCCTCCAACGTCCGTCCAACGGCATCGGAGGCCCTCGTGAGACTCAAGTCCACCCACCTCAGGCGTGGCGTCGTGGCGCTGGCCGCCACCGCCCTCGCCACCGCGGCGCTGGCCGCCTGTGGAGACAGCGATGAGACGCAGGAGCTCAGCTACGAGATCACCGGCAACGGCAAAGCGACCGCGATCAGCGGGCCGGCAAGCGCCGAGACCGGGGTCGCCGAGATCACCCTCACCAACGACAGCGACAAGGAAGCCGACCTGCAGCTGATCCGGGTCGAGGGTGAGCACAGCGCCGAGGAAGTCGTCGAGGGCCTCGGCAAAGCGATCAAAGGCCAGCCGTTCCCCGACTGGTTCTTCGCCGGCGGCGGCGTCGGCACGACCGGCCCGGGCGGCAGCGCCACGGTCACCCAGGTCCTCGAGCCGGGCACCTACTACGCCTTCGACACCGAAAGCCAGGGACCGCCCGACCCGAAATCTGCCACCTCCACCGAGGTCGGCGGCGAGGCCACCGAGGAGGAGCTCGAGGACGCCGACGCCACCGTCGAGGCCGGCGAGTACGTGTTCGAGTCGGAGACCCTGCCCTCTGGCAGCAGCGAGATCGTCTTCGACAACATCGGGGTCCAGCCCCACCACCTGATCGCCTCGAAGCTGATCGGCGACAGCACCGCCGAGGACGTCGAAGAGTTCTTCAAAACGGAGAAAGGCAGGCCGCCGCTGAGCGAGAAAGGAACCCAGTCGACGGCCGTGATCGAAGGTGGTGAAGACCAGGTTGTGACTCTCGACCTCGAACCCGGCCGCTACGCCTTCTACTGCTTCATCACCGACCGCCAGGGTGGCCCGCCCCACGCCCTCAAAGGCATGGTCGACGAAATCGAAGTCGGGTAGCGAATGGCGCGGGCGCTTGGCGACTAGGCCAGGTGCTCGCGCATCCGCTCGACCGCCTCTTCGATGCGGTCGTCGGGGGCGGTGAGGGCGATGCGGAAGAAGCCCTCGCCGCTCGGCCCGTACATCGAGCCGGGCGAGACGACCACGGCCGCCTCTTCGAGCACCAGCTCGGCGAAGGACGTCGAGGTGTGGTCCTTCGGCACCGGCGCCCAGACGTAGATCGTCCCCTTCGGGGCCGCGACCTCGACGCCGATCTCGCGCAGCGCCGTGACGACCAGGTCGCGGCGGCGGGCGTAGGTCTCGTTCATCCGCTGCAGCGGCCCGGCGGGGCCCTGAAGCGCCGCCACCCCGGCCATCTGGACGGCCTCGAAGAGGCCGGAGTCGACGTTGGTCTTCAGCCGCCAGTAGGTCTGCACCGCCTCGGCATTGCCGAGAATCGCGGCGCAGCGCCAGCCGGTCATGTTGAAGCCCTTGGAGAGCGAGAAGACCTCGACGCCGACCTCCTTGGCACCGGGCGTCTCGAGGAAGCTCGGCGCCACGTAGCCGTCGTAGGTCGTCTCCGAGTAGGCGTTGTCGTGGACGACGAGGATCTCGTGCTCGCGGGCGAAGGAGACGGCCAGCTCGAAGAAGCCCTCTGGAACCACCGCCCCGGTCGGGTTGTTCGGGTAGTTGAGGAACATCAGCCGGGCCTTGGCGGCGACGTCGGCGGGGACCGCGCTGAGGTCCGGCGCGAAGCCCAGCTCCGGGACCAGCGGCAACAGCTCGGGGGTGGCTCCGGCCAGAATCGGGCCGCCGGTGTAGACGGGATAGCCGGGGTCGGAGGCGAGCGCGATTCCGCCCGGGTCGAGGAAGGCGAAGCAGAGGTTGTAGATGCACTCCTTGGCCCCGATCGCCGGGATCACCTCGCTCTCGGGGTCGATCTCGACCCCGAAGCGGCGATCGTAGAAGTCGGCGAAGCCCTGGCGGAACTCGTCGCGGCCGCGGTTGCTCGGGTACCGGTGGTTGGCCGGATCGGCGACCGCCTCCTGCATCGCCTTGACGACGTGGTCGTAGGTCGGTTCGTCGGGGTCGCCGATGCCGAGGCTGATCACGTCGATGCCGGCGGCGCGCTTCTCGGCGATGCGCCGCTCCAGCTCCTGGAACATGTAGGGAGGCATCGCCTCCAGGCGGGTGGACGGGTCTGCGATTCCCACGGGCGCGGAACCCTAACGATTAGCTCACGGATCGAGCTCGGACAGCGCCTGCAGCAGCTCCGGCGAAAGCTCGCCGGCGAAGACCGGCTCGGCCCAACCGCTCAGCCGCACCGCCAGGTCCTCGCCGACCTCGACCTCGAGCTCGCCGCCTTCGAGCTCGACGACGATCGGGCTGGTGGCACCACGCAGGAAGGCCGTTACCGCGGCGCCGCTGGCGCCGGTGCCGGAGGAGAGCGTCTCCCCCACCCCGCGCTCGAAGATCCGCGCCCTGACCCGGCTTCCGTCGATCGCCAGGAAGGAGACGTTGGTTCGATTGGGGAACAACTCGTGGCCTTCGATCTCGGGTCCGATCTCGCCGAGGTCGAGACCGTCCAGCTCGTCACCGACGACGATCGCGCATTGTGGGTTGCCGATCGAGACGTGCTGGAACTCCCAGTCCCGTCCCCCCGCGCTCAGAGCCCCCTTGCCGTCCTCGCCGCCGGAGGGGAAGTCCTTGGAGCTGGTCGAGGCGGCGCCCATGTCGACGGCGCAGGTCAGCTCGCCGGTGATCGTCGGCACGATCGGCCCGGCCACGGTCCTGATCGCGAAGGTGTCCTCCTCGGTCCAGCCATGGCGACGCAGGTAGAGGATCGCCTCCCGCGCCCCGTTCCCCGAGAGCTCCGCCTCCGAGCCGTCCGGGTTGAAGATCCGCAGCGCGGCGACGAGCTCCGGATCCTCGCTGCGCGAGAGCAGCAGCACGCCGTCGGCCCCCACGCCGAAGTGCGGATCGCAGAGCCACTCGACCCGCTTCGCGTTCAGCCCCCAGGGCAGCCGCTCCGCCTCGAGGATCAGGTAGTCGTTGCCCAGCGCCTGCCACTTCTCGAATCTCACGGGGACGAGGCTAGCCAACGAGGCAGAAGCCCGTCAGCGAGGCCCACGCGGAAGCTCAATCCGGCTGCTTCCGATCATTTGACGTTCGTGACGTACAGCGATTTCGGTTTGGTGATGGAGTACGTGCCGGACCATTCCAGGCTCGCGACGCAGTTCTGTTCGCCGCCCCTCACCACATGTTTCATTTTCTCCGGTTTCGCCGCCGGTATTTCAAGCGACCCCGGGGCGCCGCCTTTGACGTCGAAGCCGATCCTGCCGCCGTAATCGCAATTGAAAGGTTTCGCGTTGCAGATCACGCGCAGTTGGGTCGTACTGATCAGACTCAAAAAGCCATCGCCGAGGTTCCCCAGAGGGCCAACACGGCCCACCAGTGGAACCGCCGTTGGGTTGATCGTGCAGGCGTTCGCCGTGCCTTTTTCCACGCACGGCGTGAAGCCAAGCGTTTCGATCGACAGCGGCAGGATCGGGTCGCCGAGCGCGGCGCTGTTTTTGCCGGTGATTTCCGCCGCGCTGCAGGTGATTTCCAAAGCCCCCGCTTTCAGCAGGACGCTCGTCGCGGCAGCCTGGAGGAACGTATTCGTCGCGTAGATGTTCCCGGCAGCGCAATCTGGTTCTTTGGCGGCGCACAGTACCGCCCGATCGTCCACCCAGACCCCAACGCCTTCTTCCGCCGCCGTGCCTTTCACGAGCTCGACCTGACTCAGGGTCCCGGTTTCTTTGGTGGCGGCGACCAGCGGACAGGAGCCGCCGCCTTTGGTCACCGTGAATTTCATTTTGGAAAGGCTTGTGGTCGCCGTGAAGTTGATCGGGGATTCGCCTGTGTTGTCCACGTAGCTCACGGAGCTGAGACCGGTCTGGCCTTCGATCTTGAGTTCGCAGAAGGCCGAGGCGATCAAGATCGCTTTGCCCGCTTCGCAGGAGACGTCGACTTTGCCGGAGAATTCGTCTTCGGCGGTTTCTTCTCCCCCGTGCAAAACGTAGGTGCATCCCGTCGTCGTCACCGTCGTGGCGATTTCGCCGGAGGCGCATTCCGAATACGACGGCGTCACTTTCAGCGATTCCGCCGCGCCCGACGATTCGCTGACCGTGGCGGTGAACGTCGCTTTCGAGCATTCCACTGCCAGTTCCCCGCCCGATTCGAATTCGAAGGTCGGGGTTCCCTGCTGGGTGCCGCTAAACGTCACCGGATATTCTTCGGCGGCAAAACCGACCGCGGCGACAGCGGAGGGCGCCCCAACCGCGAACGCCAGAGCCACCAAGGCTGCGGGACCTATCCACTCGAGCCGCTTGATGTTCGATCTCCTCCTCGATAGAGCCGGTCCCCGCCGTCCCGCCGAGGCCATCATCTTTTCACAAGGAGACCGTTTAGTCAAGAATTCTTAAGCGATGAAGAGCTCCCGGCGGTGGAGGCCGCAATCGCCTCGGCAACCTCCTGGTCCCCGCGGCCGGTGCGGTCGATCGCGTGCAGGCTGGGGATCTTGCGCATCCAGGTGAGCTGGCGGCGGGCGTAGTTGCGCGAGCGCTGCTGCATCGCTTCGAGGTCGCCGGCGAGCAGCTCGTCGAAGCCGAGCGCCTTGCGGGCGGTGCGGCCGGGCCCCAGCGCCTCCGCCCGTTTCACCTCCTCGATCGCACCCCCGGCGACGATCGCCTCGGTCCGCGCGTCGATCCGCTCGTACAGCAGCGCCCTGTCCATGTCCAGCCCGAAGATCGTCGTCGGGTGCCGCGTCTGCGGCGACCAAAGCTCCGAGTCCTCCGCTCCCGGTGGTGCCTTTTCCAGCGACAGCTCCGCCACCGCCGCCCGCAGGTACAACCCGGTCCCCCCCACCACGATCGGCGTCCGGCCGGCCTGCAGCGCCCGGTCGACCTCAGCGTGCGCCAGCGGCATGTAGTCGCCGACCGAGAAATCGCTGGTGACTGGCACGAACTCCAGCAGCCGATGCTCGAGCTTCGCCCGCTCCTCGGCGTTAGCCGCCCCGGTCAGGACGGAGAGCCCCTCGTAGACCTGCAACGCATCGCAGTTGATCGCGACCGGATCCTCACCCCGCCTCCTCAGCTCCTCAGCAAGCGCGACCGCCACCCCGGTCTTCCCGACACCGGTTGGCCCGAAGACCCCGAGAACCCTGGAGCCGGTCAAGGCAGGTCCGGTGCAGCCCTGAACGGCTTGTACTTCTCGGTCATCCGGTCCTCGGACGGCCGACCACGACCCACCCGAGCAAGTTGAGTGAAGGGTTGCACCGGACCTGCCTAGCGGATCAGTTGAGTGAGGGGCTTTACCGACACCCCTCCCAACGTCTGCGAAGTCGCGCTATTTATCTCGACCTCGACAAACTCTCCAGGCTCGGCGACCCCTTCGAAGTTGACCGCCTTGCCGTGTCTCGTCCGCCCCCGCAGCTTCGTCTCGTCGGTGCGGCTGGTGCCTTCGACCAGGACCTCCATCGTGCGCCCGACGAACCGCTGCGTCCGTTCGGTCGCCCGCCGCTGCACCACCTCAACCAGCCGCTCCATCCGCTCGACCTTGACCGGGTGCGGAACCTGATCGCTCATGTCGGCTGCCTCGGTTTCGCGCCGTGGCGAGAAGACGAAGGTGAAGGCGCCGTCGTAGCCGACCTCCTCGACCACCTCAAGCGTCTCGGCAAAGTCCGCCTCGGTCTCGCCGGGGAAGCCGACGATGATGTCGGTGGTGATCGCGCAGTCGGGGACGTGCTCGCGGATCAGGGCGACCCGGTCCATGTAGCGCTGGCGGTTGTAGGTCCGCCGCATCCGTTTGAGGATCGCGCTGGAGCCCGACTGCAACGGCAGGTGGATCTGCTCACACAGCGCCGGCAGTTCCGCGTGGGCGCGGATCACGTCCTCCTTCATGTCCTTCGGATGAGGGCTGGTGTAGCGGATTCGCTCGATCCCCTCCACGGCATCGACCCGGGTCAGCAGCCCGGCGAAACCGATCCGGCCCTGCTGCGGCAGGTCACGGCCGTAGCTGTTCACGTTCTGCCCCAGCAGGGTCACCTCGCGGACGCCGTCGGCGGCCAGCGCCTCCGCCTCGGCGATCAGCTCGAGGGGGTCGCGGCTGACCTCGCGTCCGCGGGTCGAGGGCACGATGCAGTAGGCGCAGGCGCAGTTGCAGCCCTGGGAGATCTGCAGCCAACCCTGGAACTCGCGCTCGCGCCGCGCCGGCAGGTGGCCGGAGAAGTCCTCGAACTCGAAGTAGCCCTGGGCGCTGAGCGAGTCGGAGTTGAGGAACTCGGCCAGCTTGTGGATCTGGCCCGGGCCGAAGGCGACGTCGACGAAGGGAAAGCGCTGGAAGACCTCCTCCTTGACCGACTGCGCCCAGCAGCCGCCCACGCCGACGATCCGAGCCGGATCTTCGGACTTGAGCCGCTTGGCCTCGCCGAGGTGGGCGATGAAACGGCTGTCGGCCGACTCCCGGATCGAGCAGGTGTTGAAGAGGATCAGGTCGGCGTCGTCGCGGCTCTCGGCCTCCTCATAGCCGAGCGAGGAGAGCATCCCCCGCATCCGCTCCGAATCATGCACGTTCATCTGACACCCGAAGGTGGTGACGTGGAAGCTCCTCATGACCGCAGGGTACTGACGGTGCGAGAACCAAGCAGATCAAGGACGCAGGGAGCGAAGCGTGCTCTGCACGTGAGCGACCGAGGACGCCGAGATGCGCCGGTTATCGCACCGTCAGTACGCCTTCCATGCCGGCTTCGCGATGGCCGGGAACAGTGCAGAAGAAGGCGTAGGTGCCGGGAGCCAGCTCGGTGCTGACTGAGGTTTTGCCTTCGGCGATCACTTCCGAGGCGGCCAGCTCTTTTCCGTCCTCCGCTTCGATCGCGACGTCGTGTTCGAGGGCCGCGGGATTCGTGAAGTCGATCGTCACTTTGCCCGCTTTGCTGGTCAGCTCGGTTTTGTCGTAGGCGATCGCGCTGGTGTCAGCCGCCAGCTGCAGCGTCCCGCCGGGGCCTTTGGTGGCTGGTGCGGCGGGGCTGCCCTCTTCTTCGGCCTGCTCGGCTTCCCCCGATTCCTCGGCCTCTGCCGCTGCTTTGGAGCCCGGCTCTTCGTGGCCCTCTGCTTCGAAGACCTCGTTCGCGTGCTCCAGCTCGGCTTCCTTGTGGTGCTCCTCGTCCTGGGCGTGGAGGACCGAGAAAGTCGTCGCGCCGACCACCAGGACCGCGAAGTAGAGAACTACGGCGGGCAGGGCACGGCCGGGAAAGCCCTTGACTTTGAGCCCGATGAAGCTGACCACGACCGCCGAGACGGCGGCCGCGATCCCGAAGACGTAAAAGAGGAGTTCGTTGTCCATGAAGCGGGCCGAATCCTAAGTCAGGACGGCAGTCGGGCGCCGTCTGCCCTTTAGGCGGCTTTCGCCTCTGGAACGGGCGCCGAAGAGTCGGACTCGGCGACCGCGGCGGGCTCCCCCGGCGCCTCGCCGTCGATGCCGAGGCCGGTGCGCACCTTGGCTTCGATCTCGGCGGCCAGCTCCGGGTTGTCGGCCAGGAACTGTTTGGCGTTGTTGCGGCCCTGGCCGAGGCGGGTCTCGCCGTAGGAGAAGAAGGAACCGGATTTCTGCACCAGGTCCTGCTCGATGCCGAAATCGAGCAGGCCGCCCTCGCGGGAGATGCCGACGCCGTACTCGATGTCGAATTCGGCCTGGCGGAACGGCGACGCGACCTTGTTCTTGACGACCTTGACCCGGACCCGGTTGCCGACCGCCTCGGTCCCTTCCTTGAGGGTCTCGATGCGGCGGATGTCGAGCCGTTGCGAGGCGTAGAACTTCAGCGCCCGCCCGCCCGGCTGGGTCTCCGGCGAGCCGAACTGGACGCCGATCTTTTCGCGGATCTGGTTGGTGAAGAGGCAGACCGTTTTGGTCCGATTGAGATTGCCGGCCAGTTTCCGCATCGCCTGGGACATCAGGCGGGCCTGGAGGCCGACCGTGGTGTCGCCGATCTGGCCGTCGAGCTCCGCTTTCGGCGTCAGCGCCGCGACCGAGTCGATCGCGACGACGTCGACGGCGCCGGAGGCGATCAGGCGGTCGGCGATCTGCAGCGCCTGCTCGCCGTAGTCCGGCTGCGAGACGAGCAGCTCGTCGGTGTCGACGCCGATCGCCCGCGAGTAGACCGGGTCGATCGCGTGCTCGGTGTCGATGAAGGCGCAGACGCCGCCCAGCGCCTGAGCCTGGGCGATGATGTGGTTGACGAGGGTCGTCTTTCCCGAGGACTCCGGACCGAAGATCTCGACGATGCGCCCGCGCGGAACGCCGCCGATGCCGAGCGCCAGGTCGAGCGCCAGCGCCCCGGTCGGGATCGCCTCCACCTTGACCGTGCCCTTGTCGCCGAGCCGCATCAGCGAGCCCTCCCCGAACTCCTTCCTGATGCCGCTGACCGCGTTCTCCAGCGCCGCGTCCTTGGCTTTGGCCTCCTTCGCGGAGACGTCGTTCAAGCTCACTTTTCTGTCTGCCATTTCGATCACCTCACTGCCGCCCTGCTCCGGGCAGCTCGATTTGGGCCAAGGGGACATAGTGCGCACCCTGCAGCTTAAGTTCAGAACGGTAGAGCGTCATTCGGACGCCATAGAAAGGCTCGGAGAGCATCGCCGGCAGCGATCCGGGGACCTTCTCGACCCGCATCGGACGCCGCGATCCGCGGCCCTCGGGACGTACCCTGGCGAGCGTCAGATGGGGCCAGAAAGGTCGCTTCTCCCGCTCGTAGAGGCGGTCGGCGACCAGCCGCTCCTGCAGCGCCGCCTGCAGGGTCTCGGCTCCAGGTAAGAGCACCGGCAGGGCGAAGAGCCGTGGCTTGCCCCGCGGCGGGCGCGCAACCGGGTCGAGCAGCTCGATCAGCGGAGCCGGCCCGGCACTCTCCTCGACCGCCGCGGCAACCCGCTCGATCTCCTTCTCCGGCCGGTAGCCGAGGAAGGCGAGCGTGATGTGGAGGTTCTCGGCCGGAACCGGCCGCAGCGCCGGATCGTCGAGCGCCCCGGCCGCCCAGACCCCCAGCCCGCGCTGCACCGCCTCGGGAAGGTCCAGGGCAACGAACAGGCGCGCCCGCGGGCTCTTGAGTCGTTCCTTGCTCACCCGACCAACGCTACGGCGCCGGAGCGCAACGGTTAAGGCCCTTTCGCCAAAAAAGCGTCACGGCTTTCGGTGCGCTTCGAAAATTCCCGCGCTACAACGGCGCCTCGGCCTCGCCCAGCAGCGTCCGCAGCAAATGCATGCCGACCAGGGCGGAGCGCTCGCGGATGTCGGCGCGGCCTCCGGGGATGACCGGGTCGCGGGCGATGGCGGTGCCGTCGGCGAGGCGGGCGTTGAAGCAGACGTAGCCGACCGGCTTCGCCTCGCTGCCGCCGTCGGGCCCGGCGATCCCGGTGATCGAGACGGCGACGTCGGCGCCGAAGCGCTCCAGCGCCCCGGTCGCCATCGCCTCCGCCACCTCGGGCGAGACGGCGCCGTTGGCCTCGATCAGCGCCGGGTCCACCCCCAGCAGCTCCGCCTTGGCCTCGTTCGAGTAGGCGACGACGCTGCCGGCCGTGTACTCGGAGGCGCCGGGGACGTCGGTGATCCGCGCCGCCATCAGGCCACCGCTGCAGGACTCGGCCAGGCCCAGCCACCGTCCCCGCAGCAGCTTTGCCACCTGGGAGTCGATCGTCTCGCCGTCGAGGCTGAAGAGGTGGCGTCGGTGGCGCTCGGCGAGCCCGCTGCGCACCGAGTCGGCAACCGCCGCCGAGTCGTCCCGATAGCGGACGTCGATCTCGATCTCGCCCCGGCGCAGGCAGGTGGTGATCTCGACCGCCCCGACCTCGACCCCGTCGTCCTCGATCTCCCGCAGGCTCTTGGCGATCTCCGACTCCGGCACTCCGAACATCCGCAGCGTGTAGCCGCGCAGCGGCGTCGCCCGCGCCAGCACGCCCCGCACCGGCTCGGTCTCCAGCGCCACCGGCCACATCGGCTGCAGCTCGCGCGGCGGGCCGGGCAGGACGACGACGACCCGCTCCCCGGCGGGAACGACGAGGCCCGGGGCGGTGCCGACCGGGTCGAGCGGGGTCGCGCCGCCTGGCACCATCGCCTGCTTGCGGTTGGCGTCCATCACCGCCTCTTCGTCGAAGTTGAAGCGCTTGGCGAAACCGCGCAGGATCTCCGCGATCTTCGCCTCCATCCCCTCGTCGAGGATCAGCTCGCGGCCGGCGAAGCGGCCGACCACCTCGGCCGTGAGATCGTCGGCGGTGGGCCCGAGACCGCCGGTGGTGACGATCAGGTCCATGCCCTCGCCGGCCATGAAGCGCAGCGCCGCCTCGAGGTCGTCCGGCCGGTCGGCGACGACGAGGATGTGCGCGACCTCGACCCCGAGCTCGGCCAGGCGTTCGGAGACCCAGGGCCCGTTGGAGTCGGAGATGCGCCCGGTCAGCACCTCGGTCCCGGTGACGACGATGCCGGCGCGGATCACGTGCAGGTGGGCCGTTCGCCTTCGGGCAGTTCGCGCAGCCCACCGCCGGCGCCGATCGCGTACCCGATCGGGCTGGGAGTCTCTGGAATGCTCGCCTGCTGTCCGTTCACCGTCATCGCGACCTCGCCGTTGCCGAGCGAGACCGTGAAGCTACCGGACCGGAAGGGACCCGCTTCGGCTCCGGAGGCGAGGATCTGTCCGTCGAGGAGCGGTTCGTCCTCACCGTCCAGCAGGCAGACCCAGATTTCGGCGGTCGCGGTCAGGCGCAGCGACAAGCCGGGCCTTCTCGCCGGGGATGGCGGCGGTGCGTTCGCGGCCTTCCGCGCGCCGCCCCGCTCGCGCTCTGGCACCGGCGTCCCGGCGGGGCCGTCTCCACCGCTGGAGAAGGCGACGATCAGGACCGCCACGAGCGCAGCCGAGACGAGCAGCGCCAGCGCACGCGGCCCCAGCCGCGGCCTCGGCCGGGTGGGCCTCCTCGTCGGCGGCGCCTGCGCCTGGCCGACGCCCGGAAGCCGTTCTCCGGGTCGGCTGGCGCCGATGTCGCGCCGATGCTGCTCCGCCAGACGCTCCCCGTCGAGGCCGAGATAGTCGGCGTAGGTGCGAATGAAGCCGCGGGCGTACGTCTCCCCCGGCAGGGCGTCCCATTCCTCGTTCTCGATCGCAAGCAGCAGACGGCTGCGGATCTTGGTCGACTCCTCGACCTGGGCAAGATCGATCCGGCGCCGCCTGCGCGCCTCTCGCAGCGCCTTGCCGACGCCGTGGTCCATGCACCCATTGTGGCCGCTGGGGCCAACTGGGTGTGAAAGACGAGGCTCAGGCGTCCGGGTCCGTCTCGACCGCCACCGGCTGAGAGGCGGCGCCCTGGCCGGCCGGCGCCAGGACCCGGTTGAGGTCGGCCTGGGTGATCAGCACCTGGCGCGGTTTCGAGCCCTCGTAGCCGGAGATGACGCCGCGGCGCTCGAGCATGTCGATGAGGCGGCCGGCGCGGGTGTAGCCGACCCGCAGGCGGCGCTGGATCATCGAGACCGAGGCGGTCTCGGTCTGGACGACGAGGCGGATCGCCTCGTCCAGGAGGTCGTCGCTGTCGGGGTCGAAGTCGCCCTCGCCGCCCTCCTCGGCAACCTCCTCCGGGGTCTCCAGCAGCTCGGCCTCGAATTCGGGCTCGCCCTGCTTCGCCCAGTGGTTGGTGATGCGGGCGATCTCCTCCTCGGTGATGAAGGCGCCCTGGACGCGCTGCAGCTTCGAGCTGCCGGCGCCGCGGAAGAGCATGTCGCCCTGTCCGAGCAGCGCCTCCGCCCCACCCTGGTCGAGGATCACCCGGGAGTCCGTCTGCGAGGAGACGGCGAAGGCGATCCGCGAGGGAATGTTGACCTTGATCGTGCCGGTGATGATGTCGGTCGAGGGCCGCTGGGTCGCCAGCACCAGGTGGATGCCGGTGGCGCGCGACTTCTGCGCCAGGCGGATGATCGAGTCCTCGACTTCGGCCGGGGCGACCATCATCAGGTCCGCGAGCTCGTCGATCACGCAGAGGATGTGCGGCAGCGGCGGTTCGCCGGCCTTGACCCGGGCCCGGTTCAGCTCGCCGAGGTTACGGCAGCGGGCCTCGCTCATGATCCCGTAGCGGCTCTCCATCTCACCGATCAGGTTGGAGAGGACGTTGGCGGCCAGCCGCGGCGAGGTGACCACCGGCGTCAGCAGGTGCGGCACGTTCTCGTAGTGGTTGAGCTCGACCTGCTTCGGATCGACCAGGACCAGGCGCACCTCGTTCGGCGAGGCCTGCATCAGGATCGAGGAGAGGATCGCGTTGACGCAGCCGGACTTGCCCGAGCCGGTGGTGCCGGCGACGAGCACGTGCGGCATCTTCGCCAGATCGGTCCAGACCGGGTTGCCGTCGATCCCCTTGCCGAGCCAGGCGACCAGCGGCGAGGTCTTCTCCGGGCGGCCGGCGTAGATGTCGCCGAGGCGGACGATGCGCCGGCGGGTGTTCGGCACCTCGACCCCGACCGCCTGTTTACCGGGGATCGGGGCGAGGATGCGGATGTCGGTCGAGGCCAGCGCGTAGGCGAGGTCGTTGGCCAGCTCGGTGACTTTCTTCACCTTGATCCCGGGAGCGAGGCGCAGTTCGTAGCGGGAGACGTGGGGACCGCTGACGACGCCGACGATCTTCGCCTCGACGCCGAAATGCCCCAGGGTCTCGACCAGCTTGCGCCCGACGATCTCGTGGTCGCGCGGATCCGGCCCTTTGTCCCCGCTCTTGCCCCGCTCCAGCACCTTCGGCGCCGGCGGCCGGTAGTCGATCTCATCCGAGGTGGTGACCCCGCGCGCCTGCCCCATCGGGGTCAGCTCGACCTGGCCGGGCTGGCCCGCCGGCTCTGCGGCGACAGCGTCCTCCTCCGAGGTCGAGATCTCCTCCAGTTCGCGATCGAAGTCGTCTGCGGCAACCGCAAGGTCGGGCTCGTCCTCGGGCTCCTCGGCCAGCTGCACCGTCGGCTCGAACTCGTCCGTCTCGGGATACGAGCTCATCACGTCGGTAGCGCCGGCCTGGGTCTCGGCCTCAGAGCGCGTCTGCCGCTGCTCGCGCCAGTCCATGTGCGTCCGGGCCACGGTTCGCGCCGCCGCGTCGCCGCCACGGAAGATCCCGCGGAAGGTCGCCCGCAACCCGCGCCCCACCCCCCGCACCAGCGCCGAGACCGAGGTGCCGGTCAGCAGCATCCCCCCGCTCAGCAGCATCAAGACCGTGAAGATCCGGGCCCCCACGTTGCCGAAGAGATAGGTCAAGCCGGTTTCCACCCCGTAACCGACCTTGCCTCCCTCCCAGCCGAGGAAGAGGACGAACGTCAGATAGACGCCAAACGCGACCAGGAACAGCCCGATCAGATCCAGATGCCGCTGCTCCAGGGCAGCCGGCAGATGCAGCCCACCCCCCGGCTTCGCAGCTTTCGCCCGTTTGGCCCCGGCTTTTCTCCTGCGCGCAGGCGCACGCTTCTTGCGAACGAACATGCCCCCCGGTTCGACGCGAACCCCAAGAGACCTTCGCCTCTCGACGCACGGCGAGCACTTCGGACCGGCGCGGGTGGAAGGGGTGGAGCGTCTTGTACTTTTTTGCCGCCTTCCATCTCGGACGGCCTACGACGATCCACAAAAAAGTTAAGCGGAACCCCTTCCACCCGCGCCGGTCCCCTAAATTCGCGCTAAAAGCAGGGAGAACCGAACCTTTTCAGGGCTAACATCGGCCGATGCTTGCTGAATCCGACCAAGCCGACGCCCGTGTCCTGGTGGTCGAGGACGACGCCGACATCGCCGACGTCCTCCGCCGCTCCCTCCGCAACGAGGGCTACGAGGTCCGCACCTCGGCCGACGGAGTCGACGCGCTCGACGTCGCCGCCGGCTTCGTCCCCGACCTGGTCGTGCTCGACCTCGGCCTGCCCCGGCTCGACGGCATCGAGGTCTGCCGCCGGCTGCGGATGGAGGGTGACGTGCCGATCCTGATGCTCACCGCCAGGACCGAGACCGACGATCGCGTCACCGGCCTCGACAGCGGCGCCGACGACTATCTGGCGAAGCCGTTCGAGCGCCAGGAGCTGCTGGCGCGGATCCGGGCGCTGCTGCGACGGCGGCCGCCGCGGGGTGCCGCCTCGCTGGAAGTCGCCGACCTCCAGCTCAACCCCGACACCCGCGAGGTCCGCCGCGGCGAGCGCGAGATCGAGCTGACCAACCGTGAGTTCGAGCTGCTCGAGTTCATGATGCGCAACCAGCGGCTCGTCATCTCCCGCGAGCGCCTGCTCGACGAGGTCTGGGGCTATGACCCGATGGCAGCCACCAACACCATCGACGTCTTCATCTCCAACCTGCGGCGCAAGCTCGAGGCCGGCGACGAGCCACGGCTGCTGCACACCAAACGCGGCGCCGGCTACGTGCTCAAGGATTAGCCATGTGGCTGATGGCCAACCGGCCCGAATCGAGGTGGCGCCGCCTCGACCCCCGCGCCTGGCCCCTGCGCTGGCGCCTGGCCGCCGTCTCGGCGGGGTTGACGCTGGCGATCCTGATGCTGTTCGGCGCCGTGGTCGGCGGCGTCGCCACCCAGCGCATCCGCGACGACTTCAACAACGAGGTCAGCACCGCCGCCCAGATCCTCGCCGGCGAATTCAAAATCGAATACGCCGCCTTCCGCACCTACGTCCAGGAAGGGCCGCGCCTCAACGACTTCGTCCTGCCCGACGACGCCTCGGCCCGGGTCCTCGACGTCAACGGCGACCTGCTCAAGGAGAGCACCGACGCCGCCGACCTGGGACCGCCCAAAGCGGGCCTTTCCGATCACGGCGACATCAAGGTCGCGACCGAGCCGATCGTCGCCGCCGACGGCAGCACCAGCGGCTACGTCCAGTACGGCCGCAACGTCGAGCACGTCAACTCGACGGTCGACCGGCTCTGGCTCTTCATCGTCGCCGGCGTCCTCGGCGGCACCCTGCTCGCCAGCCTCGCCGGAGTCGCGATCGCGCGGCGGGCGATGCGGCCGATCGCCTCGCTGACCGCGACCGCGCGCGAGATCGCCACCACCCGCGACCCCTCGCGGCGGATGCCGGAGCCGACGGTGGAAGACGAGGTCGGCGAGCTGGCCCTGACCCTGGAGGAGATGCTGCGCTCGCTCGACGCCGCTCGCAGCGAGCGCGAGGGGGCGATGCAGAAACAGCGCGAGTTCGTCGCCGACGCCTCGCACGAGCTGCGCACGCCGTTGACCAGCGTGCTCGCCAACCTCGAGCTGCTGCAGGCCTCCCTCGCCTCCCCGGGCCAGGCCGAAGACCGCGAGATCGTCGACTCCGCCCTGCGCTCCTCGCGGCGGATGAGCCGGCTCGTCGCCGATCTGCTGCTGCTGGCCCGCGCCGACGCCGGCCGGCTCGACAAGCACCGCCGCTGCGACCTGGCCGAGGTCGCCGGCGACGCCGCCGCCGAGGCGGCGCCGTTGATGGGCGACCGCACGCTCACCGTCGACAACGACCGCCCCCTGCTGGTGGAGGGCAGCCCCGACGAGCTGCACCGCCTGGTCCTCAACCTGCTCGACAACGCCGCCCACCACACGCCCGCCGGGGCGACGATCGAGCTCGGCCTGGGCGCGGAGAACGGCGACGCGATCGTCGACGTAGCCGACGACGGCCCCGGCATCCCGGCCTCGATGCGGAAGCAGATCTTCGACCGCTTCGTCCGCGGCGAAGGCCCGGCCGACACCGCCGGCGGCACCGGCACCGGCCTCGGCCTGGCGATCGTCAGCGCCGTCGCCGCCTCCCACGGCGGCACGGTGGACGTAACGGAGTCGGCCTCCGGCGGCGCCCTCTTCCGCATCCGCATCCCCCTCGCCGATTCTGACCAAGCCCTTAGCAAGCCTTTAAAAGCGCTTTAGACCTCGTCTCTAATTTCTGCAACGGACGAGACACACTAGGCCCGCCGGAGCTTCTCCCCAGACACCAGCTCCGGCGGGTTTTCTCTTGCTCAGCATTTCGGTGCATTCGAGTGGGGCCTGTCGGTAAGGGGTCGCCCGCTGCACTTCGCAGAGACGAGGCGCCGTTCGGCTGGCGCCCCGAAGGCTCTCGGCTCTGCGAATGCTGATACGCGGTCGACCCCTTACCGACAGGCCCCACCAGACGCTTCGCGCAACCCAGCTTCAACAGAAACGAGCGCCGCGGCAAACCGAGCTGGTTGCGCTTCCGGCTTT
Organism: uncultured Solirubrobacterales bacterium; assembly: GCA_963775475.1. GTDB lineage: Bacteria > Actinomycetota > Thermoleophilia > Solirubrobacterales > 70-9 > VAYN01. Next base: position 1,017,994 of record CAVZIP010000003.1, read on the forward strand.
GGCCTTTTCAGCTGTCGGATCTCGATCGTCCCGGGTGCTCCGCTTGCAGGGCCGGTCCCGGTAGGGGTGAAGCGTCTTGTACTTTTTCGCCGCTGCGGCCTGGGGCGACAGCTAACCGACGACCCTCGAAAAAGTTAAGCGAAACCCCTACCGGGACCGGCCCTGGGCAACGGCCCGCTAGACCTCGATAACCACCGGCAGCACCATCGGCCGGCGCCGCAAACGCTGGAAGACGAACTTGCCGACGGCGTCGTGGAGGTCCTCCTCGATCAGGTGCGGCTCGCGGTTGCCCGCCTTGGCCGCGTCCTCGAGCTGGTCTTCGATCAGGTCGCTGAGCTCCTCGACCAGGGCGTCGGCCTCCTCGAGGAAGGCGACGCCGCGGAAGATCACCTCGGGGTCGGCGACGACGCTGCCGTCGTCGGAGGAGACGGTGGCGACGACGATGAAGATCCCGTCGGCGGAGATCTCGCGGCGGTCGCGCAGGGCGGCGTCGTCGGGGTCGCCGATGTTGACGCCGTCGACGTACATCGTGCCGGCGTGGATGTCCTCGCCGAAACGCGCGCCATCGGCGTCGATCTCCAGCGGCAGCCCGTTGCGGCCGCGGAAGATGTCGGCGGGATCGACCCCGACCGCCTCGGCCAGCTCGGAGTGCAGGCGCAGGCGCTTGTGGTCGCCGTGGACCGGCATCACGTAGCGCGGCTTGGTCAGGTTCAGCATCAGCTTCAGCTCCTCCTGCCAGCCGTGGCCGGAGGCGTGAATCGGCGCGTCCTTGGCGGTGATCACGGTGGCGCCGATCTCGTAGATGCGGTCGATCGTCTCGTTCACCGCGCGCTCGTTGCCGGGCACCGGCGTGGCCGAGAAGACGACGGTGTCGCCGGAGTGCAGCTGCACGTCGCGGTGGTCGTTGTTGGCCATCCGCCGCAGCGCCGAGAGCGGCTCGCCCTGGCTGCCGGTGGAGATGACGACGATCCTCTCGTCGGGGAAGTCCTCGATCTCGCGCGGCTGGATGAAGAGCCCGTCGGGCGCTTTTGCCATGCCGAGGTTGGAGGCGATGTTGAAGTTCTTGCGCATCGAGCGGCCGACCAGCGCGACCTTGCGGTCGAGCGCGACGGCGGCGTCGATCACCTGCTGCACGCGATGGATGTTGGAGGCGAAGGAGGTGACGATGATCCGCCCCTCGCAGCGCGAGAACGCCTGCAATAGCGCCGGCCCGACACTCGACTCCGACGGCGCCACCCCCGGCCGGTCGGCGTTGGTCGAGTCGCCGCAGAGCAGCAGCAGGCCGTCGCGGCCGATCTCGGCCAGGCGCGGCACGTCGGCCGGGCGGCCGTCGACCGGAGTCTGGTCGAACTTGTAGTCGCCGGTCATCAGCATCGAGCCCAGCTCGGTGGTGATCAGGACGCCGCGCATGTCAGGGATCGAGTGCGCGAGATGGACCAGCTCGAGCTCGAACGGACCGTGCTTCACCCTCTCACCGGCCGGCAGCTCCTGCAGCGGCGCCGACTCGCCGAGCTTGTGCTCGTCGAGCTTGGAGCGCACCATCCCGATCGTCAGCAGGCCGCCGTAGATGACCGGCGGGATGCCGATCTCCCGCAGCACGTAGGGCAGGGCGCCGACGTGGTCCTCGTGGCCGTGCGTGAGCACGATCGCCTCGATGTCCTCGGCGCGGTCGCGCAGGTAGGAGAAGTCGGGCAGGACCAGGTCGATCCCGTGCATCTCCGCGGTCGGGAACATCAACCCCGTGTCGACGACGACGATCTTGCCGCCGTACTCGATCACGGTCATGTTCTTACCTATCTCGCCGAGGCCACCCAACGGCAGCACTCGGAGTTTCTTGCTTGGCACTAGTTACTCACTCTCTTCTGAGGTTTCTGAAATTGGTCAACCGGCAGCCGGAAGGCCGATGCCTTCGAGCGCGGTCTTGATTGCGGCCCGCTGTTCGGCATCCGCGGCGACGAGCGGGAGCCGCAACCGCCCGGAAACGATGCCGAGCATCTCCAGCGCCGCCTTCACGGGGATCGGGTTCGTCGTCACCGAGAGACCCTCGTAGACGGGCGTGAGCTCGGCATCGATAGCGCGAGCGCGAGCGAGATCGTCACCCTGGGCCGCCTCCCACATCTGCCGCATCTGGTCGCCGGCGACGTGCGAGGCGACGGTGATGCCGCCGGCGCCGCCGAACTCGAGTACGCGCATGAAGGTGTTGTCGTTGCCGGCGAGGACGCCGAGGCCCTCGATCGGTCCAAGCTCATCGTCGTTGGCCTGCTTGACGGCGACGATGTTGTCGACCGCGGCCAGCTCGGCGAGCAGGTCGGGGGGCATGTTGATCACCACCCGGGAAGGGATGTTGTAGACGACCACCGGCTGCTCCGGCACCGCTCCGGCGACAGCCTCGAAGTGGGCCAGAAGACCAGCCCGGTTGGGCTTGTTGTAGTAGGGGGCGACGACCAGGGAGGCGTCGGCTCCCGCCGCCGCAGCAGCCTTGGTCGCCTCGCGCGAGTGACGGGTGTCGTTGGTTCCGGTGCCACAGATCAGCAGCACCTCGTCGCCGATCTCCGCCCGGACTGCGCGCAACAGCTCGATCGTCTCCTCGTCGGTCAGCGTCGGGCACTCGCCCGTGGTGCCGGCGACGACGAGGCCGTGGGAGCCGTGCTCGAGCAGGTGGGCGGCGAGCCGGCGGGCGGCATCGACGTCGACGCCACCCCGCTCGTCGAACGGAGTCGCCATCGCCGTCAGCAGGCCTTCAATCGCCTTCATCGCTGGCAGGGTACCCAGTCCGCCGACCTAGCCACCGAAAAGCAGCTTCTCGAGGCCGACCGTGAAGCGGTCGGGCAGCGCCGCGACCCTGCGCACGGCGAGCAGGACGCCGGGCATGAAGGAACGGCGGTCGATCGAGTCGTGGCGCAGCGCCAGCGTCTGGCCCTCGCCGCCGAAGATCACTTCCTGGTGGGCGACCAGACCGGGCAGCCGCACCGAATGGATCGGCTGGTGGACGTTGCCGCCGGCGGCGTCGATCAGCTCCTGGGTGCGCCTGGCGGTGCCCGAGGGGGCGTCGAGCTTGCGGTCGTGGTGCAGCTCGACGATCTCGCACTCGGGCATGTGCGGCGCGATCGTCTGCGCCGCCTCCATCAGCAGCACGGCGCCGATCGCGAAGTTGGGGGCGACGAAGCAGTTGGCCCCGGCCCCCTCGGCGGCCGCCCGGGCGGCGTCGAGGTCGAAGCCGGTGGTGCCGACGACCGCGTGGACTCCGGCCTCGAGGCAGCTGCGGACGTTGGCGAGGGCGGTGTCGGGAACGGTGAAGTCGACGACCACGTCGGCGTCGCCCAGGACCGCGGCCAGCTCGACCCCGAGCGCGGGATCGGCCTTGCCGGCGAGGACCGTGTCCTCGGCAGCCTCGACCGCCTCGCAGACCGCCTCGCCCATGCGCCCGGCGGCGCCCGCCACCGCGACCTTGATCGGGGTTTGAGTCATGCCGCGACCAGGCTCTCGCTGACCGGCGCCAGGGCCCGACGGAAGCGGTCCTCCTCGGCGCCGACGCAGGCGGCGGAGAGGCGGTCGGCCCCGTACAGCTCGGTCGCCAGCTCGGTCAGGTCGTCGACCTCGACCGCGTCGACCTTGGCCAGCATCTCGTCGAGGCTTTCGATCGGCAGGCCGAAAAGCGTCGCCCGCGAGATTCGCGTCATCCGCGCCGCCGTCGACTCCGAGGAGAGGACGAGCCGGCCCTTGACGCTCTCCTTGGCCCGGGTCAGCTCCTCGGCCGAGACCGGCTCGGCGCGCAGCCGCGCCAGCTCGGCGCCGATGATCGCGCAGGCCTCCTCGACGTTGTCCTCGCGGGTGCCGACGTAGGTGGCGACCAGGCCCTGATCGGTGAACTGCTCGTTGTAGGAGCCGACCGAGTAGGCGAGGCCGCGCTTCTCGCGCACCTCGCGGAAGAGGCGCGAGGAGGTCGAGCCGCCGAAGATCGAGTCGAGCACGGCCAGCGGGTAGCGGCGCTCGTCGTCGCGGCGCAGCCCCGGCGCGCCGAAGCAGATGTGGTACTGCTCGGTCTCCTTGGGGTAGAAGCAGAGCCGCCCGGAGCCCTCGAGTCCCGTCGCCGGCGCCACCCCGTCGCCGTCGGCCGGCGGGCTGACCAGTCGTTCGGCCAGCTCGACGATGCGCCCGTGCTCGAGGTGGCCGGCGGCGCCGACGACGACCTCCGAGCCGGTGTAGCGGGACCGGCGGTAGCTCTCGATGTCCGGAACCGGGATCGAGGCGATCACCTCGGCCTCGCCGAGCACGCGGCGGCCGAGCGGGTGGGAGCCGAAGACCGCCTCGGCGAGCACGTCGTGGACGCGGTCCTGCGGCTCGTCCTCGTACATCGCGATCTCCTCCAGCACCACCTGGCGCTCGGAGTCGATGTCGGGGTAGGTCGGCGCCAGCAGCATCTCCGCCAGCAGGTCGAAGACCTCCTCGGTGTGCTCGTCGAGGAAGCGGGCGTGCAGGTGGGTGGTCTCCTTGCCGGTGGCGGCGTTGACCGAGGCGCCGAGCCCGTCGAAGCGCTCGGAGATCTCGATCGCCGAGTAGCGCGCGGTCCCCTTGAACAGCAGGTGCTCGAGGAAGTGGGAGACGCCGGCCTGGGCCGGGGTCTCGTTGCGCGAGCCGGTCCGCACCCAGAGCCCGAGCGCCACGGACCGGACCGAGGGAACCTCCTCGGTCACGACCCGGACGCCCGAGCCCAACTCGGTGAGTTGGGGTGCGCTCAATGCTTAACCGCGATGCTCGCGCTCGCGCCGCCGGCCGCCGTCGCGACCGCCACGGCCGCCCCGGTCTCCGCCGTTGCGGCGGCCACCGTCGCCGGAGCCGACCGAGGCCAGTTCCTCCGGCGATTTGCCCTCGACCGAGGGGTCGCTGGAGAGGCGCAGGCCGATCCGGCCGCGCTCCTTGTCGACCTCGACCACGGTGACGTCGATCTCTTCGCCGGCTTTGAGGACGTCGTCGACCGAGTCGACCCGCTCGCCCGGCTTCACGTTGGAGATGTGAAGCAGGCCGTCGGTGCCCTTGACCAGCTCTACGAAGGCGCCGAAGGTGGTCGTCTTCACGACCTTGGCCGAGTTGTAGCGATCGCCGATTTCGGCCTCCTTGGTCATCGAGTTGATCCGCGCCACGCAGGCGTCGACGAGCTCGCCGGTCGGCGCGTAGATCCGCACCGTGCCGTCGTCCTCGACGTCGATCTCCGCTTCGAACTCCTCGCAGAGGGCGCGAATCGTTTCGCCGCCTTTGCCGATCACGGCGCCGATCTTCTCCGGGTCGATCTTGATCGACTCGATCGCCGGCGCGTGCTTGGAGAGCCCCTCCCGCGGCCCGTCGATCGCCTCGGCCATCTTGCCGAGGATGAACTGACGGCCCTTGAGGGCCTGCTCCAGCGCGTCCTCGAGGATCTCGAAGGTGACGCCGGTGATCTTGATGTCCATCTGCAGGGCGGTGATCCCGTCCTCGGTGCCGGCGACCTTGAAGTCCATGTCGCCGAGGTGGTCCTCGACGCCGGCGATGTCGGTGAGGACGATGTAGTCGTCGCCCTCCTTGATCAGGCCCATCGCGACCCCGGCGACCGGAGCCGTGACCGGGACACCCGCGGCCTGCAGCGCCATCGAGGAGGCGCAGACCGAGCCCATCGAGGAGGAGCCGTTGGACTCGAGCGTCTCGGAGACCGCGCGGATCACGTAGGGGAACTCCTCTTCGTCGGGAATCGTCGCCACCAGCGCCCGCTCGGCGAGGGCGCCGTGACCGATGTCGCGCCGCTTCGGGCCGCGCATGAAGCCCGCCTCCCCGACCGAGAAGGGCGGGAAGTTGTAGTGGTGGAAAAACCGCTTGGTCGTCTGCAGCCCGAGCGTGTCGAGGCGCATGTCCATCCGCGTCGTGCCCAGGGCCACGTTGGAGAGGATCTGGGTCTCGCCGCGGGTGAAGAGGGCGGATCCGTGCACGCGCGGGGAGATGTCGACCTCGCACTCGATCGGCCGGATCTCGTCCTGGGCGCGACCGTCGGGTCGCTTCTTGTCGACGGCGATCGCCTTGCGGATCGTGTCCTTCTCGATCGAGCCGAAGGCGGCCTTGACCTCGGCGACCCGCTCCTCGTCGACCTCTCCGTCATCGTCTGCGAGTGCGTACTTGCCGACCACCTCGTCCTTGACCTTGTCGATCGCCTCGTAGCGCTCGAGCTTGCCCTCGGTGGCGATCGCGTCGACCAGAGCCTGACCGTGAGAGGAGCGGATGTCGCTGATCAGGCCCTCGTCGATCGTCGGGGCCTCGACCTCGATCTTCTCCTTGCCGGCCTTCTGCTGCAGCTCCTCCATCGCGGCGACGAGCTTCTTGATCTCGCCGTGGGCGATGTCGAGCGCGTCGAGGATCTCGGCCTCGGTGACGCCGTCGGCGCCGGCCTCGACCATCAGGATCGCCTCGTCGGTGCCGGCGACGATCAGGTCCAGCTCCAGCGCCTCGTGGCTCTCCTCGGGCGGGTTGACGACGAAGTCGCCCTCGAGCTTGCCGATCCGCACCGCGCCGACGTGGGCGGCGACCGGAACCGGGGAGATCGCCAGCGCCGCGGAGGCGCCGTTCATGGCGAGGATGTCGTAGGGGTGCTCGTGGTCGACCGACAGCGGCATCGCGACCAGCTGGGTCTCGTAGTGCCAGCCCTTGGGGAAGAGCGGGCGGATCGGCCGGTCGATCATGCGCGCCGTCAGCGTCGCCTTCTCGCCGGATTTGCCCTCGCGACGGAAGAACGAGCCGGGAATCTTGCCCGCGGCGTACATCCGCTCCTCGACGTCGACGGTGAGGGGAAGGAAGTCCACGTCGCGCAGGTTGCCGACGGTTGCGGTGCACAGGACCATCGTGTCGCCGGCCTGGACTACGACCGCGCCACCCGCCTGCTTCGCGAGTTTGCCCGTCTCGAAGGAAATCTGGCTCTCGCCGACATCCACCGATACGCGGCTTACGTCAAACATGCTCATTTAGTTGTCCTACCTCCGGCCGCCCGGTTGGCGGCCATTCGCTTTTGTTCAGAACTCTCGTTCTCTTTCACGGAAGAGAGTACACGGCAGGCGTCGTCGTGACCCCGGCGCGGATCCCGGACTGAAAGTCGCGTCGCACGCGGGCGGCGACCGCCTCGGAGCGGCGGTCGGCCTCGAAACGCTCGAGATCGAGCCCGAGGCGCTCGGCTCGCTCCCAGAGATGAGGATCGTCGACCCGGCCGCGATCGGCGTAGAGCGAGTCGACCATCTCGAAGAAGCGACCCTGGGCGCCCGCAGCCTCCGCCGCGGCGTGCAAAGCCGGCGAGCGTGGGTGCTTGCTGGCAACCGGGAAGTGGCGGAAGGCAAGGCGGCACGGCCGTTCCGCGATCTCAGCCCAGGCAGCGGCGCAGTGCGGGCAGCCGAGGTCGGCGTAGACGACCAGCTGCTCCCCCTCCCCCCGCAGATGGTCCTCGGGGCCGATCGGCGGCACCGCGGCGCTGGTCAGGTCGGTCAGGAGCCGGCGAGCGCGTCGAAGATGACGTTGGCGCCGGGGAACTCGGCCGGATGGGGCGATTCGTAGGTCCAGGCCACGGTGCCGTTCTCGTCGACCAGGACGAGCGTGCGGTTGGCGGTGCCCACCCGGTCGAGGTAGGAGCCGTAGGCGCGGGATACCTCCCCCTTCGGCTCGAAGTCCGCCAGCAGCCGCGTGTCGACGCCGAGCTTTTCCTGGAAGGCCTTGTGGGCGAAGACGCCGTCGACGCTGATGCCGACCAGCTCGACTCCCTGCTCGGCGATCTCCGGCTTGACCTCCTGGTAGATCGAGAGCTGGTCCGAGCAGATCGGGCTGAAGTCCGCGGGGTAGAAGATCAGGAGAACCTTGCGGCCGCTGTAATCCGAAAGCGAGACCTTTTCGCCGTCCTGGTCGCGCAGGGTGAAGTCGGGGGCCGGCTCGCCGGCGGCGATCATCGCCGCAGGCCGAGGTCGGCGACCAGGGCGCGGTAGCGCTCGAGGTCGGTCCGCTCGAGGTAGCGCAGCATGCGACGCCGTTTGCCGACCAGCATCAGCAGCCCGCGGCGGGAGTGATGGTCTTTGACGTGCGTGCGCAGGTGCTCGGTGAGCTCGTTGATGCGCTCGGTGGCCAGAGCGATCTGAACCTCGGCGGAACCGGTGTCGCTATCGGCTCGGCCGTATTTGCCGATCAGCTCGCTCTTCTTGTCCTTGGTCAGGCCCATGTCAAATTCGTCTCAAACAGTCTCAAAAAAGCCGTGCACCCTCTGCGGGTCACGGCCGCTGGAAGCTAGCACAGACACGCTTGGCGTCCTCGACATCGCGGTGCATCTGAGCGATCAGGTCCTCGACGTTGGCAAAGCGTTTCTCGCCGCGCAGGCGCTCGACGAAGGCGACCCGCAGCTCCCTGCCGTAGAGGTCGTCGTCGCGATCGATCAGGTAGGTCTCGATCAGGACCCCGCGGCCGCTCTCGAAGGTCGGCCGGATGCCGACGTTAACGGCGGCGGGGACGCCGTCGGCGAAGGCCGCGTAGACGCCGTGCCCGGGGATCGCCAGGCGGTCGTCGGGGACGATGTTGGCGGTCGGGAAGCCGAGCTCGCGCCCGCGCTGGTCGCCCTTGACCACGGTCCCCTCGACCATGAAGGGGGCGCCGAGACAGTGGCGAGCGCCCTCCATGTCGCCGGCCGCGACCAGGGCCCGGATCCGGGTCGAGGAGACGGTCTCGCCGTCGACCTCGACCAGGGGCACGACCCGGGTCTCGAACTCGGCACGCGCCGCCAGCATCGCCGGGTCGCCTTTCGCTTTCGCCCCGAAGCGGAAGTTCTCGCCGACCGAGACCCGCGTGGCGCCGAGCTTCTCGACCAGGACGTGCTCGATGAAGTCCTCCGCCGTCCGCTGAGCGAACTCGCGGTCGAAGGGGATCACCACCAGCTCCTCGACGCCGAGGCCCTCGATCACGTCGCGCTTGACCGAGAAGGGCATGATCAGCTTCGGCAACGCCGCCGGGTGCAGGATCTCGAGCGGGTGCGGGTCGAAGGTGAGGACGGTGTCGGCGTCGTCGATCACCGCCAGGTGGCCGCGGTGGACGCCGTCGAAGGTGCCGATCGCGACGTGGCGGGGGCGCGGCTCGCGCGTCGGGCAGGGAGGTGACCTCGATGCTCACCGCAGCGCCGCCTCCACGGCGGGGACCAGCTCGGCGACCCGAGCTGACTCCACCACTTCGCCGGCGTCCTCGACCCGGAAGGGGCCGATCGCGGTGCGGCGCAGCTCGGCGCAGTAGGCGTCGTCCAAGGTCTCGACCAGGGTGCGAACGTAGGTCCCGGCCGAGCACTCGATCTCGTAGCGGGCGAGGTCGGCTTCGGCGGAGAGCAGCTCGGCCCGGTGGACCTCGACGTCGCGCTCCGGCGTCTCCACGGTTTCGCCGCGGTGGGCCTTCTTGTAGAGGCGCTCGCCGCCGACCCGCACGGCCGAGGTCATCGGCACCCGCTGGCGCACCGTGCCGGTCGGCAGCTCCAGGGACTCCGGCACGACACCGGTCTCGGTCAGCTCGCCGTCGGGGTCGCCGGTGCTGGAGCGCCAGCCCAGCCGGGCCGTCGCCAGGTAGGTCTTCGGCAGGCCGACCAGGAAGCGCTGCAGGCGGGTGGCACGGCCGAGCAGGATCAGCAGCAGCCCGGTCGCGAAGGGGTCGAGGGTGCCGGCGTGGCCGGCCTTGCAGCCCCGCTCGCGGCGCACCGCGGCGACGACGTCGTGCGAGGTGACTCCCGCCGGCTTGTCGTAGAGCAGCACCGCCCCCGCGGGATCGCCGGCGGCCATGCTCAGGGTCCCAGCTGCGCGGCGACCTCGTCGCAGAGGAAGGTCACCAGCTCGTCCAGCTCGAGGTCGGTGGAGAAGCCGGCGGCGCGTTTGTGCCCCCCTCCCCCGTGCCTGCGGGCGATCGCCGAGACGTCGACGTCGCCCTCGCTGGAGCGCAGGCTGACCTTGCGGGCGGCGCGACCGCGGTTGCCGAGGTCGCGGATCACCGCGGCGACCTTGCTGCCGTCGATCGAGCGCAGGTGGTCGATCACCCCCTCGGTCATCTCCTCCCCGGCCCCGGTCTGCCTCGTAGTCGGCGGCGGTGATGTAGGTGAGGACGAGGCGATCGTCGCAGTGGCGCTGGATCCCGCCGAGCGCGCGCTCGACCAGACGCAGCTTCTCGATCGGCACGTGCTCGTAGAGGCGCCGATAGGTGTCGTCGATGTCGACCCCGGCTTCGATCAGATCGGCCGCCACCCGGTGGGTGTGGGCATCGGTGTTCTCGTACATGAATTTGCCGGTGTCGGTGATCAGGCCGACGTAGAGCGCGGAGGCCATCTCGCGGGTGATCCGGGCGCCGAGCAGGACGGCGAGGTCGTAGACGATCTCGGCCGTGCAGGAGGCCTCGACGTCGACCAGGTTGAAGTCGCCGAAGCGGGTGTTGTCGTGATGGTGGTCGATGTTGATGACGTCGTTGCCGCCGGCGGTGAGGAAGTCGACCGGCATGCGGTCGATGTTGCCGCAGTCGAGGAAGACCACCGTGCGGTCGGCCATGTCGGCCGGCGGCTCGTGGAAGACCTCCTCCAGCGGCAGGAAGCGGTACTCGATCGGCAGCGGGAACTCCTTCGCGGCGAGGAACATCACCGAGTCCTTGCCGAGCTGGGTCAGCAGCTGGTGCATTCCCAGCAGCGAGCCGAGGGCGTCGCCGTCGGGGCCCTCGTGGGCGGTCAGCAGGAAGCGGTCGCGGGCGCGCAGCTCGGCGCTGACCCGCTCGATGTCGGACATGGCGACGCCGGTGGCCTCGCTCATACGTCCCTCTCCCGCTCGCCGGCGGGCGGCTCTTCCTCGAGCAGCTGGGAGATCCGCACCCCCTGCTCGATCGTGTCGTCGTAATGGAAGCTCAAGGTCGGGGTCCGCTTCATCCGCGTCTCGGCCGCAATCCGGGTCTGGAGCACGCCGTGGGACGAACGCAGGCCACTCAGCGTAGCCTCGCGCTCCTCCTCGTCGCCGAGCACGCTGACGTACACCTTGGCGGTGCGCAGGTCGGGGCTGGTCTCAACCGAGGTCACGGTGACGAAGCCGATGCGTGGGTCGCTCAAGTCGCTCGAGATCGCGGCGCCTACGACCTCGCGCAGCACCTCGTTGATGCGACGCATGCGAGCGCCGGGCATCCTACTCCAGCGTTTGCTCGACCTGTTTCGTCTGGAAGAACTCGAGCACGTCTTCCTCCTTGACGTCAGCGTAGCCGTCGAGCACGACGCCGCACTCCTGCCCCTCCTCCACTTCCTGCACGTTGTCTTTGAAACGCCGCAACGAGCCGAGTTTTCCGGTCCAGACGACCGTGCCCTCGCGGACCAGGCGGACGCTGGCGGTGCGGGTGGCCTTGCCCTCGGTGACGATGCAGCCGGCGATGCGGCCGACCTTGGAGGCCTTGAAGGTCTGTTTGATCTCGGCCTCGCCGACCGCCTCCTCGACCTCGACGGCCTCCAGCAGACCCTCCATCGCGTTGCGCAGGTCCTCGGTGATTTTGTAGATGACCGAGTAGGTGCGGATGTCGACGCCCTCGCGCTCGCCGGCGCGGCGGGCATCGGCGAGCGGTCGCACGTTGAAGCCGATGATGATCGCGTCGGAGGCCGAGGCCAGCATCACGTCGGACTCGTTGATGCCGCCGGTCTGGGAGTGGATGATGTTGATCCCGACGCGTTCCTGCGGGACCTTGGCGATCTCGTCCTGGAGCGCCTCCAGGGAGCCGGCGACGTCGGCCTTGAGGACGATGTTGAGCTCCTTGATGTCGCCCTCCTGGACCCGGGCGAAGACCTCGTCGAGGCTGACCTTGCGGGCCTGGCGCCGGGCCAGGGCCTCGGTCTTGAGCCGGTTGGCGCGTTCCTGCGCCTGCTGACGAGCCTGGCGATCGTTCTCGACCGCCTGCACGAACTCGCCGGCGTCGCTGACGCCGTCGAAGCCGAGCACCTCGACCGGCATCCCGGGCACCGCCTCGGCGACCCGCTCGCCGGTGAAGTCCTGCATCGCCCGCACCCGGCCCCACTGCGGCCCGGCGACGAGCGAGTCGCCGACCTCGAGGGTGCCGCGCTGGACCAGGACGGTGACGACCGGGCCGCGGCCGGGGTCGAGCTGGGACTCGATCACGGTGCCGGAGGCCGGCGCCGTCGGGGTTGGCCGAAAGCTCCTCCAGCTCGGTGACCAGAAGGATCATGTCGAGCAGGTTGTCGAGGCCCTCGTGGGTCTTTGCCGAGACCTCGGCGAAGACGGTGTCCCCTCCCCACTCCTCGGGCGTGATGCCCTCCTGGGCGAGCTCGTTGCGGACCCGTTCGGGGTTGGCGCCCTCTTTGTCGATCTTGTTGACGGCGATCAGCATCGGCACGTCGGCGGCGCGGGCGTGGTCGATCGCCTCCTTGGTCTGCGGCATGACGCCGTCGTCGGCGGCGACGACGACGACGGCGACGTCGGTCACCTTGGCGCCGCGGGCGCGCATCGCCGTGAAGGCGGCGTGGCCGGGGGTGTCGAGGAAGGTGATCGTCTTCTCGTCTTTATGGACCTGGTAGGCGCCGATGTGCTGGGTGATGCCGCCGGCCTCGCCGGCGGCGACCTCGGTCTCGCGGATCGCGTCCAGCAGCGAGGTCTTGCCGTGGTCGACGTGGCCCATGATCGTGACCACCGGCGGACGCGCGACGAGGTCCTCGTCGGCGTCGGCGAACTGCGGCTCCTCGGGCTCCTCGTCGGCGGCGGTGACGATCTCCAGCTTGCGGTCGTACTCGTCGGCGATCGCCCTGATCGACTCGTCGGTCAGGGTCTGGGTGAGCGTCGCCATCTCGCCCATCATCATCAGTTTTTTGATCACCTCGGCCGGGGCCAGGCCCAGCGACTCGGCGACCTCGCGCACGGTGGCGCCGGAGTTGACCTTGGTCGCCTCGGGCTCGGCCGGCGTCTCCGGCTGGGTCGGCGGCTCCTCCAGCAGCGGACGGCGGCGGCGACCGCCGCGGCGGCGCGGCGGGCGCTGCGGCGGCGGACCGCCCATCTGGTCGCGGCGGGCCGCCTGCGAATCGATCACGACGCGGCGTTTTTTGGCGGCACCGCCGCCGGTCCCACCGCTGCCCTGCTGAGGACCGCCGGCGGGGCGGACCGGTTTGGTCGAAGCCTGAGCCTTGGGCGTCGGGGCCGGCTTCCCGGCCGGCGCGGGCGCAGGTTTCCTCGTCGCGGGCGCGGCGGGGGCCTCGGCTTGCGCCGGCGGAGCCGTCGCCGGCTTCTCGGCGGCGGCTTTCTTCGCGGGAGCTTTCGTCGACCCGGCGCCGCCGTTGCCCTTGGCCGCCGCGATCGCCTTCAGCGCGTCTGCTTCCTCGACGCTGGAAGCGGCCGCTTTCGCCTCGACGCCGGCGGCCTTCAGCGCCGCCAGCAGCTCTTTCGAGCTGACGCCCTGCGCTTTCGCGATCTCGTGAACCCGCTTCTTAGCCACTAAGCCTGCTCCGCCTCCTCGGGAACCTCATCCTCTACGACCTGGGCCTGCCCGTCAGCCGATCCATCCTCCTCAGCCAGGTCCTCCTCTTCGGGCTCTTCCTCGACGAAGGTCGCCGCCGCTCGCTCGACGATCTCGTCGACCTGACCCTGATCGGCGTCAGGATCGGCGAGGATCGCCACCTCGGCCTCGGAGACGTCGGCGAGGATCGCCACCTGGCTGGTCTCGAAGCGGGTCAGCGCCTGGTGTGACGGCAGGCCGCAGTAGGTCGAGCCGGGAACGGCGGCGTTCGGGCAGCGGCGCCCGTTGGAGAGCACCGCCAGGCAGCGGCCGTCGGACTGCTCCTCGCCCTCGTACTCGATCTCGGTTTCCTCGGAGGCGAACTCGGTCTCGGACTTGATGTCGACGCGCCACCCGGTCAGGCGGGCGGCGAGGCGGGCGTTCTGGCCGTCGCGGCCGATCGCCAGCGAGAGCTGGTCGTCGGGGACGATCACGGTCGCCTGGCGCTCCTCGTCGTCGACGATCACCTCGCGCACGCGGGCCGGCGAGAGGGCTTTGGCGACGAAGCGGGCGGGCTCGTCGTTGTGGGGGATGATGTCGATCTTCTCGCCGCGCAGCTCGGAGACGACCATCCGCACCCGCGAGCCGCGCGGGCCGACGCAGGCGCCGACCGGGTCGACCCCGTCGGCGTGGGAGATCGACGGCGATCTTCGAGCGGTAGCCGGGCTCGCGGGCGACGCCGACGATCTCGACCAGCTTGTCGGCGATCTCCGGCACCTCCAGCTCGAAGAGGCTCTTGATCAGCTCCGGGCTGCGGCGCGAGACGACGATCGCCGGCCCTTTGGTCGAGTCGGAGACGTCGGTGATCACCGCCTTGACCCGCATCCCGTGGTCGTAGCGCTCGTTGTAGACCTGCTCGGACTTGGGCAGCAGCGCCTCGACCCGCTCGCGCAGCTGGACCAGCGTGTAGCGCTTGTCGGACTGCTGGATGATCCCGGTGATCAGCTCGCCGACCCGGTCCTGGTACTCGTCGTACATCATCTGCCGCTCGGCCTCGCGGATTCGCTGCAGGATCACCTGCTTGGCGGTCTGGGCGGCGATCCGGCCGAAGTCTTCGGGGGTGACGTCGCGGGTCTCGATCTGGTCCTCGTAGGGAGCGATCATCTCCGGGTCGAGCTCGGGGTCCTCGGGCTCGCGCATTTCGCCCGTCTCCGGGTCGACCTCGGGCTCCTCCTGCTGCTCGGCGGCCTCGGCCAGGAGTTTCTCCTCCAGCTCCGGCGGCAGGATCAGCTCGAAGACGCGGAAATCGCCGGTTTC